>NZ_LILB01000007.1:202569-279015 GCF_001274945.1 Viridibacillus arvi
CAGTCGCCGGTACAATACCGACAACTGGTTGGATAAATGCTTTTTTGATCCCTGTCTTAAATACAGGGGTCAGTTCCACTTCATGCTAGAGACCCTTTTCTTTTTCTTATTCTTCAGGAGTTTTTGCATGATCATTTAGCCAAATTGTACCGTATTCAATAAGTGGTTTCATTGCAATAACTTTAGTGATGGCTTGTCCTAACGTCCCATAATGTACATGTTCAGAATACGCCTTTTCAAATGAGTTACCAATCTCAAGGAAGCGGTCTGAATCTACATTGAGCATATCAAAGGTAACCCATTGGCGCTTACCTTCAATCAACATAGCCGCCCCTTGAGGAGATGTATTTTGTGCATTTGCAAGGTACTCTGATAAATGAAGTGCTGTACAGGAATCATAATCAACACCAATCAATAATATCTTCATATCGTGTTGAAACATTTTACCAAGAGGAGATGTAAGTCCAAATGAGCTTTCAATTGGATGTGAATTCATCCATTCTTTTGCATTTAATCCCCATGCCATAAAGGAATGTGCTGGATGCATGCTACGAACTGTTGAAGGGTGTCTTAGAAAGCATTCTGCTATTTTACCCATACCACGTAAGGAAGATAAATGTGGATCATAAGCTGGCATTGAATCACGAATTGATTGATGCCAAGGCTCTGGTACTGGCGGTAGTGCCCAATATGATGGTTCAGAATTAGTAGCGGATTGGGAAGGCATAACAATTGTACCTTTTTCAGTTATACTCTCCATTAAAGCCTCAATTACGGCCTGTTCAGCACCTGCAATCCATCCCATTTTGCTAAGGGAAGAGTGAACAATTATAGAATCACCCACACGTATGCCAAGCTCTTGGAGTTGTACTTTTAACGTGTCTTTTGATTGAAAGATATTCGTTTGTTGTATGACATCAAATTCTGTCATGCTACTCACCTCACTCGTAAATTATTTACATTATAACAAAATGAAACCAATCATTAACCAATACGTAAAATTTAAAAAAGGAGATGGATATTATGGAAATGATGCAAGTGAAGCGAGATATACAAGATACATATGAAAGATTGAAAAATGCTGTGGGCTGGGGTGTAGATAAACGCTTTTTAATTTCTATAGCTAGCTATTATGTTACAACTGGACGTACATTTAATGCAAAACGATTTATAGAAATATCAGATGAAATTAAAGCGCAGACAAAATTATTATCACCCCTAAGATCCCATATTCATCATAGTATGGTTGCTTTCTTAGATAGCACAGATGAGATGCCAAGTACAGCAGTAGGACTATTAATAGCACGTGAAGAGACCTTGAAGCAAGCAGGATTTAAGCGGTCGATGTATTCATATTTAGCAGCTCTTTTTATCAATAGTGATGTTATACCGGAAGAAGAACAAGCGAATAAAGGGAAAGAGCTTTATGATGCAATTCGAAAACATCATCCGTTTCTTACATCACATGAAGATATTCCATTTGCTGTGCTACTAAGTAAACAAGAAGGGGATATACAAGAACGCGCTACGACAATGAATGATTATTTTAAGGATTTAAAGGGGAATGGTTTTTATAGTAGTGATGAATTACAATGGACGTCACAAATTATGACCATTACAAACGCTGGATATAATCGCAAACTTATAGAAAATGTGTTGAATGTACGTGATTATTTTAAAAAAGCGGGTATTAAAGTAAAGAGACCGCATTATATGGTAATTGGTTTGTTGGGAGCTATCGGTGCGAAAGATGAACTCCTACAGAAAATTGTTTCTGTCTATTATGAACTTGAACAGATGAAGCTTTTTAAATGGGGTTATAAAGAGATGATTTTACCTATTGCGGTCCAGCTTGAAACAAAACATTTAATCGAAACACAAACTGGAACGACAATGACAGTACTCACATCTATAGAATCTATTTTACAGGCTCAGCAAGCTGCAATGATTTCTACCGCTGTAATTGTCAGTGCATCAACTGCAGCAAATAGCAATGGTAGTAATTAAACGCCCACCTGCACCGGTTCAAAAAAATAGTGATAATATGGAAGGTGTTGTGAACTACATATAGGAGGAATTCAAATGGAAGAAAAGAAACTTTGGATAGATGGTAAATGGGAAGATACAGTAGAAAGCTATGAGCTACAATCTCCTTATAGTGGTGAAGTAATTGCTAAAGTGGCAAAGGGAACAACAGCAGATGTGAAACGGGCTATTGAAGGAGCACATAATGCTTTTCAATCTTATAAAAAAACAACGGCATACGAGAGAGCAGAAATTTTATATCGTGTTGTTGAAATTATGCGTAGACGTCGTGAGGAATTAGCGGAAATTTTGACGTTAGAGGCGGGAAAACCAATTACAGCTAGCTTAAGTGAGTTGGATCGTACTATTGCAACGTATCAATTTGCAGCAGAGGAAGCGAAACAACTACATGGTGTGACAGTACCGATGGACGCAGCACCAGGGGTAACGAATCGAATCGGTTGGACAAAGCGCGTACCACTTGGTGTGGTCGCTGCTATTACACCATTTAACTTTCCGTTTAATTTGGTAGCACATAAATTAGGGCCAGCTTTTGCTGTAGGAAATGCTGTTGTCTTAAAGCCGGCATCTCAAACGCCATTAAGCAGTATTGTGATGGCAGAAATTTTTAAAGAAGCGGGTTTACCAGATGGTGTGCTTCAAATTGTTACGGGTAGCGGCAGTGAGCTTAGTGAGGAGCTTGTTACAAATTCAGCAGTAAAAAAAGTAACTTTTACAGGAAGTGGAGCTGTTGGATTGAAAATCAAAGAACAGGTCGGCTTACGTAAAATCACACTCGAACTTGGTTCAAATGCAGGATTAATAATAGAGCCAAGTGCACCGATTGAAAAAATTGTAGGACGTTGTGTGAACGGTGCATTCGGTTTTGCGGGGCAAGTTTGTATTTCATTGCAACGCATTTTTGTTCATGAATCGATTTACGATGAATTTACGAAGGCGTTCGTGGCAGAAACAGAAAAACTAAAAGTGGGTAATCCGTTTGATAAATCGACGGATGTCAGCGCAATGATTAATCCAAAAGAAGTAACAAGAATTACAGAGTGGATTGAAGAAGCAAAAACCCAAGGGGCAATCGTCGCCACTGGCGGAACATTCACTGAACGTACGTTGACACCAACCGTCATGACGAATGTCGAAACAGATATGAAAGTAGTTTGTCAAGAAGTATTTGCACCTATTGTGTCGATTGTTCCATATGAAACATTCGACAAAGCTATCGATTTATTAAACTCATCTGACCTTGGTTTGAATGCAGGCATTTTTACAAATAAGCTAGACGATGCTTTGCGTGCAGCCGATGAATTAGAAGCAGGATCTGTAATTATTAATGATATTCCCACATTCCGTACAGATAATATGCCATATGGTGGCGTGAAAATGAGTGGTTATGGTCGTGAAGGAGTTAAATTTGCAGTTGAAGGAATGACAGAATTGAAATTTATTACGGTAAACACTGGTCTTTAAAATAAAATAATGATTCCTTGTAGAATACGAATGGCTTTAACTGGAGAAGCTATAAAATGAAATCTAAAATTATTAGTATCATTAGTTTACTAAGAAGGTTTTCCTTAGGGAATTTTAAGTTAGTAAACGGTCATAAATGATTTTAGATATTATTTTAATCTGAATTGTAGAAAAACAAACGCATTAACTTTAAAATAACATTAGCTTGAGAAAGCAAAATGATCTAGGAGCGTGTTTAGAAAATGACAGAAGCAATTCCAATGAAAGAGTCTCGCACTATACAATCGAAATTAGTCTTGCCACCAGATACAAATCATATGAACTCTATCTTTGGAGGAAAAGTTTTAGCTTATATTGACGAAATTGCTGCAATTACATCAATGAAGCATGCAAAAAGTGCTGTAGTTACAGCTTCTATTGATTCAGTTGATTTCGTATCACCTGCTCATGTAGGTGATGTTTTAGAACTAGAAAGTATAGTGACTTCTACTGGTCGATCTTCTATGGAAGTGTATGTACGTGTAATTTCCCGAGATCTATTAACAGGAGAACAAAAATTAACTACGGAATCTTTTGTAACAATGGTTGCAGTTGATGAGAATGGTAAACCTATTCCTGTGCCCGGTGTGTTCCCAGAAACAGAAGCGGAAAAACGATTATTCGATACTGGTCCTGCACGTCGTGAGCATCGTAAAGCGAAGCGTTTAATGCCACACTGATAATAAACCGTCCTTCATGCATGGAATCATGTATAGAAGGACGGTTTTTTTATTCAAAATGTGAAGTGTCCCCAACTATTTTAAAGGTTGCTTGTCCATCATTATCTATTTCTACAACGGTTAAGCTTGTACCGTGAATAAAAGGGGGATCCCAAAGAGAATTTAATGGATTCCCTTTAAAATAATTAATAAGTAATTTTTTCACAACACTATGTGTAACGATTAAGACATTTCCTTCTGGGTCTGCTTCAATTATACGATTTAAAACTGAAAGAACTCGCTTTTCAACGTCATGAAAACTTTCCCCGGATGTAGGTTTGAACTGCTCAGGCTGCTCATAATAAGCAACGTACTGTTCAGGGAATGTGGATTCAATATTACTTAAAGTCATTCCCTGCCATTCTCCCGCATTAATCTCTCGTAAATCTTCGTCTAAAATGGTTGTTACTTCGCGTCCCTTCAAAAGAATTTCTGCAGTTTGTACAGTGCGCCCGCTTGGACTAATATAGGCTACTGAAAAAGGAATATTCTTTAACTTATGAGCTAATTTCCCCGCATCTTGATGACCTTTTTCTGTTAAAGGAGAGTCAGACCAACCTTGCATCCTCTTTGCTACATTCCACTCTGTTTGTCCATGTCTTGTTATATATAAAGTAACCAAAAGATCACCCTCTCACGATTATTCTTTTAGTTTATCAAAATAAATGAAACCATTTCATTAACTTTTTCGTATGTTAATAAAAGGTAATTGTGGGAGGTCGGGTAAATGTTACAACAAATAGATGGTCGACAAGCAGAATTAAAGCTTGAAATGGATAAGAGAGATAAAGTTTTGCGTCGTCAAATTGCGCTTCAAGAACAACTTGAAGAGATAGGTAGACGTTCAGAAAGATATTATAGAAAGTTACAGAAAGAAACAAAGGATGTCGATAAACTAGATCGATTTTCATTTTTAAATATGTTTAGAACATGGACAGGCAAGCAGGACGAAATTCGATTAAAGGAATTGTCGGAAATGGCATCAGCCGAAGCGAAGTGGCGTGAGGCTGAGAAGATGAAAGAGACTTTACAAGCTGATTTAGCAGAGATACAAACAGAACTTTACAACCCTATATGGCAAAATATTGAAGATAGATGGTCTGCAATTATTAAGGAAAAGGAAGATTTTATTTTCAATAACAATTTACCAGAGTGTCGTCTATTGGGGGACTTGTATGAAGAAAGAACGTTACTAACGACTTTACATCGAGAAATTAAAGAAGCAATAAAAGCTGGGGACGTAGCGAAGAGATCACTACAGTTTGCTCTAAAACGATTAGATAATGCTGAAGGCTACTCTACATGGGATACGTTTTTAGGAGGTGGTTTTATTGCGACTGCTTTAAAACACGGTGAATTAGATGATACCGAAAATGCTATACATAAAGCACAGGTTGCACTTCAAAATTTTCAAACAGAATTATTAGATGTAAGGGAGATTCAAGTTGAAAATTTACAAGTCGAAAGAGGTTCATTTATAACATTTGCGGATTATGTGTTTGATGATATCTTCTCTGAATGGTCATTGCATTCGCGTATTAAATCATCACAAAAGCATGTAGAACAAACATTGAATCAAGTGATTGCTACTTGTGATGAACTATGTAAACGCTTGGAAATGACAGAGGAGAAAGAAACGCAAATTCAGAAAAAAATTGATGCTATTTTAGGGTGAATTAAATTTAGTAATAGCAAGGTATGGAACGTTTAACTGAATAGCATTTTGCCAAGGTGTTAAGTAATCAAATTACAATTCCACTTGCGTTTTACCTTTTTTTAGGTGTACTATGTAACTAGTACACTAGAGCATGCGAGGGATACTTATGAAAAAATGGAATGGCCTATTTCAAAGAGAGTGGTTATTATATCGTTCTTGGATATGGGGAGTTATATTGGCCACTGTGGTAACAATTTTTCTGGTACCAGTAGGACTGATGAAGATGTTCGATTGGGATGGAATATATGTGGAAATCGCACTTGTACTAACAGGTTTATGGGTGCTCTTACAGAGTTTTATCGTATTGATCCAATTCTGTATTAGTCTAAATCAAGATGCTAAAAGAATAGACGTGTGGTTACATACACCTGCTACTACTGGGCAAATTATAAGCTCTAAAATTGCTTTTAGTATCCTTTTTGAAATTGTTGTGTTTATCGTGTTGGGTGTATTGGGTATTACTTTGCTAGTAGCTAGCCATATAGCTGAATTAGGAGAGTTAATTTTACTTGGGATTCATCTTCTACTCCTACTCGTTTCAAACTCGTTGTTTATGTTTGTTGTTGTGTTATTATTATGGATTTTCCATATGAAAATGAGACATTACACTGGAAAATTTACTGGATTTATTACCGTGGTCGTTGGAATTGTATCCTCTTTACTTTGGTCGAAAATGTTAGAGTTAGCATGGATGAAAAAGTGGCTTTATACATTTGAAATCAAATCGACTGTAGTTGGAAAAGTGGTACCAAAGATTACTGATATCCCAGGCACACTAGAAATTCAGAATCTTTATTTAGGTTCTATTCTATTTTATGCCATCGTAACAATTCTCTTCTACGCTATAGCGCTAAAGTGGTTCGACCGAGGAGTTGAACAACGATGAGTGTAGATTTTTTGAAGGATAAACCAATTTATCAACAGCTTGTAGATCGTATATGCGGTGATATTATTCGTGGAAGCTTAAAATCGGGAGACCGCCTTCCATCAGTTCGGGAATATGCTGTTGAAGCCGGGGTTAATGCGAATACAATGCAGCGTGTATACAAGGAGTTGGAGCAATTGGATATTACGGAAACGAAACGTGGTCAAGGTACATTCGTGACGGAAAACCGTGAGCGACTAGCTGAACTACGTGAAGAGATGAAGCTAGGATTAGTTGAAAGCTTCATTCACAACATGGAGTCATTAGGTTTTACTCAAAGAGAAATGATAGAGGTATTGCAAGCAAAGGAACGAGGTGAGTAAGTATGATTACAGTTGATAAAATCTCAAAAAAATATGGCAAAAAAACTGTATTATCCGATGTTTCTTTTACCATTCCAAAAGGGAAAATTATAGGGTTAGCTGGAGAAAATGGAAGTGGTAAATCTACACTGCTAAAAATTATTGCTGGTTTACTACATCCTACGGGTGGAAGAGTGCAGCTAGATGGTAGAAGGGCAAATCGAGGAAGTGCTGAGCACATCGCTTACTTACCTGACTTGGATTTATTTTATCCATACTTTACGGGAGAAGAACTTTTCCGTTATTACGACACACAATTTGTAGACTTTCATTATGACAAAGCTTGTATTGTGGCGCAATTTTTGAATATTCCATTAGATGTAAAACTTAAGAATATGTCAAAGGGTAGTCGTGGGCGTGTGAAAATGGCAGCTACACTGGGGAGAGATGCATCTTATTATTTAATGGATGAACCATTCTCTGGTTTTGACCCACTTGTACGAGAGAATTTGATTAAAGGGCTAATTCAATTTACAGATTCAGAAACACAAACAATTTTTCTTTCGACTCATGAAATTAGGGAAGTTGAGCCTTTGTTGGATAGTATTATCGTTCTTCAAAAAGGAAAGATTGTAGGGCAGGAAGAAATTGAAAACATCCGCGAAATATACAACCAAGATACGATTACATGGTTGAAAAATTTATTGAAGGAAGGTGACAAAGTTGGACAATAAACCAATTGTTGAACTGAAGAATTTATCGAAAACAATTAAAGGTAAGAAGATTATCCATGATTTAAATTTAGCTTTGTATCCTGGTCAAATTACGGGCTTTTTAGGACCAAATGGTGCGGGGAAAACGACAACAATCCGTATGATGGTAGGGCTTATGAAGCCGACGAGCGGTGAAGTTTTCATCGATGGGCAGTCGGTCCAAAGGCATTTTGAGGAAGCGATTAGCAAAGTAGGTGTAATCGTAGAAAACCCTGAGATGTATAAATACTTATCGGGCTATAAAAACTTGGAACATTTTGCGCGTATGAATAAAAACGTAACAAAAGAGAGAATTAACGAAGTTATTCGCCAAGTAGGTTTAGAAAATCGTATTCGTGAAAAAGTATCGACGTACTCGTTAGGGATGCGTCAACGTTTAGGTTTAGCACAGGCTTTGCTAAATAAACCTAAGTTTTTAATATTAGATGAACCTACGAATGGCTTAGATCCAGCAGGTATTCGAGAATTCCGTAACTACTTACGTAAAATTGCGGAGGAGGAAGGTGTCGCTGTTTTCGTATCAAGTCACTTACTCTCTGAAATAGAATTAATGTGTGACAGAATTGCAGTTATCCAAAATGGTAAGTTAATTGATATGCGTGAAATGAAAGATGATGAGCAATCACATTATTATATTGAAACAGAACAAAATGCTAATATCACGACAGTCTTTGCTGATGCGGGTGTTGTTTTTGAACAGCATGAAAAGGGATGGCTCATACAGGCAGAGAAAACAAAAATTCCAGCAATAGTGCAGTCGCTTGTTGCAAGTGATATTAATATTTATGAAATAAAACCTTATCATAAAACGTTAGAAGATCAATTCTTAGAAATGACAGGAGGTGGCCAAATTGCTGAAACTAATTCAAAATGAGTGGATGAAGTTATGGCGTAAAAAAGCCACTTGGATTATGTTAATCATGCTCATAGTAATAGTAATTGGTATGGCTGGGTTAAATAAGTGGATATCATCTAAGTATGGTTCTGCTGAGGATTCAACAGGCGGAGTAGTAACAATAGAAAATGCTGATGGGAAAGATGCACCAAAGCTGAGTTGGCAAGAACAGGAAAAAGCTGTTATTGCTGAGAATGAAAAAATGCTAAAAGAAGATAGTCTATCTAAAGATGAAAAAGAAGATCTAATCGAGCAAAAAAGTATTTCAGAATATCGCTTGAAGAATGATATTGCACCTGAAAATAACATGAGTACGGAAAGTTTTGTGTTAGGCTCTAGTGGTATGTTGTCGCTAGTTACTATGTTTGTTGTCGTTATTGCAGCTGGAATTGTGGCAATTGAGTTTTCAGAAGGCACAATTAAAATGTTATTAACGAGACCAGTGAAAAGATGGAAAATACTTACATCTAAATTTGCGACAGTATTATTATTTGGGATAGTAATGGCAGCAGTCACATGGATTACCTCAACGATCATTGGGTTTATATTATTTGATACAAGTGGTGAAGGTTATTTGAAATGGAATGGCAGTGAAGTAGTGGAACAGTCGATTTGGCTACGCTCATTGTATTTATATTTAATTTCATCAGTTAATATTTTTGTAACGGCAACATTTGCATTTATGATTGGATCAGTTTTCCGTTCAAATGCATTAGCAATTGGTATTTCAATGTTCCTATGGTTTATGGGAAGTACGATTGTTGTTTTCTTAAGCAAATATGAAATTGTAAAATATTTATTCTTCACTTATACGGATTTAACACAGTTTGTGAATGGTTATGTAATAGTTGAAGGAACAACGATGACACTTGCCCTAGCCGTGTTATCTGTTTACGTAATTATTTTCATGGCGATTAGTTATATTGTTTTCACTAAACGAGATGTTACAGCGTAATAGAGTCTAGTTTATGGCTTTTATGGAATAAAGAGATTTTATCAATAATATAAGACAGGCGGTTTACTATGAATCTCATAGCAAACCGCCTGTTTTTCTTAATTTAATTGGCTTGTAATTTCAATTAGATGGTCAGAAGATGCAGATACTTGAGCAGCTCCTTGGCTCAAATCCTCAAGCAAATGAGAAATACTAGTAATGTCTTTTGTTGTATTTTCATTTTTTTCTTTTATACCTGCAACCGCCTCTGCAATAATGTTGAATGATTGAGATAGGGTATTTTGCATATCAACGCCTTTAGAGATTTGAACATCGACATCCTTAACTGAACTGGACATATTCTCAATGTTATTTTCGGTGTCTTTAATAAGGAGTGATACATTTCGAACAGCACTCTTCGTTTCCTCAGCTAATTTACGTACTTCATCAGCTACAACAGCGAAGCCTTTACCATGTTCACCAGCACGAGCTGCCTCAATCGACGCATTTAATGCAAGTAAATTCGTTTGATCTGCAATATCTGTTACGAGACGAACAATCTGTGTGATTTCATTAGAAGAAATACGTAATCTATTCATTGTTTCATCTAATAAAGTGACGCTGGAAGACATTTTGTTCATCAATTTTGTTTGTGCGTCTAATAGCTCTCTGCCACTATCAGATTTTTCTTGAGTAGAAGTTACGAACATTAAACCTTGTTGAGTTGATTGGGCAATGTCATCTGATTGGCTAGCTAAAGATTGTAGTGAAGCAGTTGTTTCTTGGCTAATTGCACTAAGCTCTTGTGCCGTACTTTGAACTGAGACAACAACTTTTTGTTGCTTTTCATCTGAATTCTCCCTAATACGGTCTTGTTCATTTTCATATGCCTCAATAACTAGTTGTTGTTCAAGATTTATTAATTTTGAAAATGCACTAATTGCTAAAGTCGATTCCCTCGCACTTAGTTCTAGACTATTAACAAAATGAATGAAAGAGGTAGTTAAAGATTGGAATGAATTAATATACCATTTCGATTGTAAGCCTATGCGAACGTGTACTTGTGCGATAACCTTACGTTGTTTAATGTAATCATCATTAATATTACACTCAAACATTTCTGATAGGTGACGTGTTAATGTTACTTTTAATTTGTTGATTTCAGAATGCTTTTGAATAATACCCATTAAAGCGTCAGATTGGCTAATAGCTTCATAAAATTTCTCGACCATTTCGTTGATGAGATCCTGAGTTAATGGTTGTAGTTGTTTTAAAATAGCTAAATCTTGCTTGGTTAGATCTAATAATTGAAATTGTTTTTGTATATCATGATGTCTAGTTACGTTTAAAGTAACTTGATTCATATAGTGTTCTGTTTGAAAATAGGGTTCTTTTTCTTTTCTAGTTCTTCTCATTGTCCAAATTGACACGTCAATGTCTCCATTCTACTATAAGCGAAGTTTAGTTTATGATGATTCTATTCTACCATTTTTAACGTATCTATAGACATAACATAGATTTCTTTTTATTGAGAAATTAGTAATATTTAATTAATAAATAGGGGATTTTGAAGTTAATATTAAAGGTATAAAGTAATGCGTTGAGGATTTGATGGAACTGCGTATTAGAAAAGCTCTTTTAAAACTGATATAGAGAAGTGAACAATCGATGTCACATATTATTTCACCGTGTTCTGGTAGTGCGTCCATGCTACAATAAAAGAAATGTCTTGAAGAAAAGGATGTATTGGTCAATGGATCGTAAGCGAGGAATGAAATTTGCGTTACCAATTATGGCAGTTGTAGTGGTATCGGCGTTGATGTTATTGAATAAGGATTATACAGACGTTCCTTTGAACTCACGTATAATGATTGCCGTAGGTGCAGCATTATTTTCAGGTGCCATTTCTTTTGTATTATTTGGTTTAAAAGATGCTAAAGACGATGAACTAAAATAAAACGCAGACTCTCCTCAAATTGTGGGGAGCCTGCGTTTTTTTATGGTTTGAATAAGTCGAACCAACCTTTGTATTTAAACCATACTAACATGGATACGGCAATAAAAAGCATAATAGCTAAAACGATAAAGTAGCTGTAATACCAATGTAATTCAGGCATGTTTTCAAAGTTCATACCGTAAACACCTGCTATGAAGGTTAGCGGAATGAAAATAGATGAGATAATGGTCAAGATCATCATTATGCCGTTCATGCGACTTGCATTCATAGACATATGACTATCGCGCATATCAGCGGTAAGTTCACGGTTTGATTCAACCATTTCTGTTAGCTTTATCAAATGGTCATGAATATCGGCAAAGTAAGCACGTTCGGATTTGATCAATGTAAAGCGTTCGGAGTTTAAAATACGATATAAAAGGTCACGCATCGGTAAAATGGTACGGCGAATATGAAGTAAATCACTACGCAAATCAAATACATAGCGCATAGATTTTGTGTTGCTTTGATAGTTTAGCTCGTCCTCAATCGTATTTAAATGATCTTCAATGTTGTATACCATTGGGAAATAGCTATCTACGATTTTATCTATCGCTTGATAAGTAACGAAAATAGCACCGCTTTTCCAATACTGTGGTTGATCATTTATACGCGAACGGACGATATCAAATTCAGGTACTGGCGATTTATGAAAAGTCACAACAAATTTTTCGGAAACGAACATATTAACCTCTTCGGCTTCAAAGGTCTCTTCGTTTAACTTATGTGCAACTAAAAATTGGTAGTCGTCATAATAATCGAGTTTTGGTCGTTGTAATCGCATTAAACAGTCTTCAATAGCTAGTGGATGAAAGTGAAAGAATGTGTCTAGCAGTAGTTCTTCTTCCACAGTAGGTTCATCAAAATCAACCCAATACCATTCAAAAGTATTATTGCGTAATTCTTCTAGTGGAAAATCCATTTTTAGTTCTTGATTAATAGTAATGCCAAGGGTCCGAATCATAGATCGTCCTCATTTCAACTAATGTATAACTATCCTCTCATAAACGGTATCGTATTGTCACGGGAAGAAATCGAATAGAACATAATATAATATAAATAGTAAAGAGGGCGCTTATGCATAGCGGCCCTCTTTTTTATGTTAAGGTATTTAGTTATCACTTAGGAAAAGGCTTGATATAAATTGATCTCTATGACTTTTATCGGTTGAGTCTTCAATAGAATTCTGATCTTGATACAGGACATCAGACTCACTTATTGAATTGATGATTTTTATTTTATGCTCAATGGTTTTAGAGCATGAGGAAGTTTTAGATTCGCAATCATTTGAAAATGAATTTTTCAATAAACAATACGGCATTGCAATGAAAATGATTAAGCATAGTGCGATGCTACCGATGAATAATAATGCTTTTTTCAAAGGAAAAACTCCTCTCTTTCTTTTGTTACTTCAGAGGACGAATCGAAATAAAGAATGTTCCTTTTTGATGAGGATATGAAACTAATGAATTTTTGTATCGTATACATAGAATAAGAAGTATATTAATTTATGAAAGTGAGTTGCTCTAAATGGAATCAAAAGGATTAAAAGTGATTCTTCATGCAAGTGCATTTTTTGCTCCGTGTTTAGTACCAATCCTATTTTATATATTTATTGATGATAAACAAATTAAGCGTTTGTCTATTCAAGCGCTATTGTTCCAGTTTGTTATGTGGGTATTAGTCATTGTATCGGGGATCTTAAGTTTTTTATTAATTGGACTTCCATTCTTAGTAGTCTTTTTGATAATGGGCGTTGTCGTTCCAGTAATAGGTATTGTGAAGGCTCTTAATGATACAGATTGGGATTATCCGATTGTTGGGAAATGGTATTAATACGAAAAAACCGCGATGGCATTTGCTGTCGTGGTTTTTTGTTTGAGCAGAATATTAGATAGGTGAAACGGGTATCTTGAGAAAGTAGGATGCTTTTAACTTCCGATTCCTTAATCAAAACTGAAAATACATTTTCGATTTGAAGGTATGGGTGCTTTTCGAGGTTAAACAGGCACCTTACACATTTCAATGAGCATTTCAATTGCGTGTTTTTTATTAGGCTGTGTATAATGTAGTCAAATATAGTCAAAGATAGTCAAAGTCAGTGATGCAAGCGAGGTGGAATTTGAAATGCGTAATATCTCTGACATAATAGAAGGTTATTTGAAAGAGGTTATCGAATTAGGTGGAGAAGGACATATTGAGATAAAACGGAGTGAAATTGCTGATAAATTTCAATGCGTACCCTCCCAAATTAATTATGTGATAAATACTCGATTTACCGCCGAGCGTGGCTATTTGGTTGAAAGTAAACGCGGCGGTGGAGGATATATACGAATTTTGCGTGTCAAAGCTAGTTCAAAGTCAGATTTAATTGACCAAGTGATTGAGCAAGTGAATGAAGGTGCTTCACAAACTATGACGAATGATTTAATTTTCCGTTTAATTGACGAAGGTGTAATTACGAAAAGAGAAGCTAAAATGATGTTAGCAGCTCTTGATCGTTCTGTGTTACGAATAAATTTACCGGTACGTGATGAGCTACGCGCGCGTATCCTACAAGCAATGCTACTGACTATAAAATATGACAAGCAATTGTAAAAGAGGTGCGAGGGTATGATTTGTGAAAACTGTAAACAAAGACCGGCCACTATCACGGTGACACAAATGAAGAATGGCAAAAAAACGACAAGGCATTTCTGTGAAGTGTGCAATAAACAACTTGATTCTTTCCATTTGAACCTCGACTTTAATGCCGATCCAATTTCAATGCATAAACTTTTTTCAAATTGGTTTGGTACACCGAGTTGGTCAGTTTCAGCACCAAATGTAAATGAGCAGAAAACGCAGGAACAGGAGAATTGTCCTGAATGCGGCATGACATACCATCAATTTTTGAACGAGGGAAAATTTAATTGCCCTGGTTGTTATGAAACTTTTAAAGAGCAGCTACCTCAGGTCTTAAAACGTTTGCATAATGGAGCCGTGGAACACGTTGGAAAAGTGCCAGGTTCTATCAACGAGCTATATCAATTAAAAAGACAAATCGAGGCAATTCGTTTGGACATGAAAGTGGCCATAGAGGAAGAGCGGTTTGAAGATGCAGCAGCTATGCGGGATAATGTCCGCTCTCTTGAAAAAAAGTTGCAAGTAGGAGGTGAGTCTCAAGATGAACATTGAGCACTTTTTACACAATCCAACGACAAATTGGATGCAAGAAGAAGGACAATACGGTGATATCGTCATGAGTACTCGCATTAGGTTAGCACGTAACTTAACAGATTTCCGTTTTCCAAGAGCTTTTTCTGATGAAGAGGCAATGCAAATTGATAAGGCTGTTTCGAATGTATTGATTGATGCAGACGATGAGGAAGAACAACATTTTCAGTTCTCTTATTTTTCTTTGCATGACATGCCTGCATTGCAGCGTAAAGTATTAGTAGAAAAGCATTTAATCAGTCCTCAGCTTGCAGATAAAGAGAGAGTTGGATCGGTTTTACTGTCAAAAGATGAATCGATTAGCGTAATGATTAATGAAGAGGATCATATTCGTATTCAATGTTTACAGCCAGGCTTACAATTAGAAAAAGCTTATGAAAGTGCCGATCAAATTGATCGTCTATTAGAGCATCATTTACCGTATGCTTTTGATGATACATTTGGTTATTTAACAAGTTGCCCTACAAATACAGGAACAGGTTTGAGGGCGTCTATTATGATGCATCTACCCGCATTAACTATGACAAACCAAATTGGTTCACTCATAAGTACGATGCCACGACTTGGTATGGTTGTGAGAGGAATGTATGGTGAGGGGACTGAATCGGTTGGAAATTATTATCAAATCTCCAATCAAATTACACTTGGTAAATCAGAAAAGGATATTTTATTAGATTTACAAAGTGTTACTGAACAAATTATTCAAAAAGAGACAGAAGCACGTACAGCATTAATAGAGCATGCATCAATTGCTTTAGCTGATCGTCTCAATCGTTCATTGGGAACTTTACTTTATGCCAGAATTTTAACGAGCGAAGAAGCGGCAAATTGTTTATCTAACGTTCGATTGGGTATATATTTGGGTATAATCCAGAATATACCTATTGCTGTTTTGAACGAATGTATGCTTTATATGCAGCCGGGCTTTTTACAACAACATGCAGGTACTACACTTCAACCAAACGAACGAGATGTGTATCGAGCAAGTTTGTTGCGAGAACGATTGCAATGCAATAGAGAATTAAAAAAAGGTCATTCTGACGAAGAGGGAGAGGATTCTTATGATGTTTAATCGATTTACTCAACGCGCACAAAAAGTGCTTCAACTGGCACAAGAAGAAGCTATTCGTATGAAACATGAATCAATTGGTACTGAGCACATTTTGCTTGGCTTAATTCGTGAAGGTGGCGGCATTGCAGCTAAAGCGCTTGAAGCAATTGATATTAGCTCTGAAATGATAGAAGAAGGTATTGAGGAGTTAGTGGGTGTAGGTACAAAAGACGTTGGTCCAATCGTACATTACACACCTCGTGCAAAAAAAGTAATCGAACTATCTGTCGATGAATCACGTAAACTAGGTCACTCGTATATCGGTACAGAGCACTTATTATTAGCCCTTATTCGTGAAGGAGAAGGCGTAGCAGCTCGTGTTTTAAACAATGCAGGAGTTAGTTTAAATAAAGCGCGTCAACAGGTGTTGCAGTTGTTAGGTAGTCATGATCATGCTCAAAATGCAAATAGTGCTACTCAAGCTGCAAGTACACCAACGTTAGATAGCTTGGCACGTGATTTGACTCAAGTTGCAAGAGACGGCAGCTTAGATCCAGTAATTGGCCGTAGTAAGGAAATTACACGAGTAATTGAGGTACTATCTCGTCGTACTAAAAACAACCCAGTTTTAATCGGGGAACCAGGTGTCGGTAAAACGGCAATTGCGGAAGGCTTAGCTCAACAAATCGTCAACAATGAGGTACCTGAAATTTTACGTGATAAACGTGTTATGACACTTGATATGGGAACAGTCGTGGCGGGTACAAAATACCGTGGTGAATTCGAGGATCGCTTGAAAAAGGTGATGGATGAAATTCGCCAAGCAGGCAATGTTATTCTCTTTATTGATGAATTACACACATTAATTGGCGCAGGTGGAGCAGAGGGTGCTATTGATGCATCGAACATCTTGAAGCCGTCGCTAGCACGTGGAGAATTACAATGTATCGGTGCTACAACATTGGATGAATATCGTAAATACATCGAAAAGGACGCTGCATTAGAGCGTCGTTTCCAACCAATTCAAGTCGATGAACCAACTGTTGAGGAAGCAATCCTTATTATTAAAGGTTTACGTGACCGCTATGAAGCACATCACCGTGTGAAAATTACGGATGAAGCTATTGATGCAGCTGCGAAAATGTCAGACCGTTATATTTCGGATCGTTTCTTACCAGATAAGGCTATTGATTTAATTGATGAAGCGGGATCTAAAGTAAGGTTGCGTTCTTATACAACTCCTCCAAACTTAAAAGAGCTTGAGCAAAGATTAGAAGCGATTCGATCAGAGAAAAACGCTTCTGTTCAAAGTCAAGAATTTGAAAAAGCGGCTTCGCTTCGCGATACTGAACAAAAATTAAAAGAAGAATTAGAATCTACAAAGAAAACGTGGAAAGAAAAACAAGGTAAAGAAGAATCTAAAGTAACTGTTAATGACGTGGCTGAAGTTGTTTCTGTATGGACGGGGATACCAGTATCGAAGTTAGCACAAGAGGAATCAGCTAAATTACTTAACCTTGAAGAAGAGTTGCATAAACGTCTTGTTGGTCAAACTGAGGCAGTTGAAGCAATCTCGAGAGCAATCCGTCGTGCACGTGCAGGGTTAAAAGATCCGAAGCGTCCAATCGGTTCATTTATTTTCCTTGGACCAACTGGTGTTGGTAAAACTGAACTTGCTCGTGCGTTAGCAGAAGTAATGTTTGGTGATGAAGATTCTATGATCCGAGTTGATATGTCTGAGTACATGGAAAAACATTCGACTTCAAGACTTGTCGGCTCACCTCCAGGGTATGTAGGGTTTGAAGAAGGCGGTCAGTTGACAGAAAAAGTCCGTCGTAAACCATATTCAGTTATTTTACTTGATGAAATTGAGAAAGCACATCCGGATGTCTTCAATATTCTATTGCAAGTATTGGAAGATGGTCGTTTAACAGATTCTAAAGGACGCGTAGTAGACTTTAGAAATACAGTTGTTATCATGACATCAAATGTAGGTGCTTCAGAACTTCAATATAGAAAATCACTCGGTTTTAGCTCAGCTAACGCAAAAGACGTACACAAAGATAATAAGAGTGTGACAATGTCAGAATTGAAAAAAGCATTCCGCCCTGAGTTCTTAAACCGTATTGATGAAATGATTGTCTTCCATGCGCTGCAAAAAGAAGAATTAACGAAAATCGTTGCGCTAATGGCAAAACAATTGACAAAACGTTTGCAAGAACAACATATCGAACTAGAGTTAACTGACGCAGCTTTAGATAAAATCGCTAAAGAAGGTTATGATCCACAGTATGGTGCTCGTCCTTTACGTCGAGCAATACAAAAACATGTGGAAGACCGTTTATCTGAAGAGATTTTAAAAGGTACAGTGTTAACAGGTCAGCGTGTCATTTTCGATGTTGAAAACGATGAGTTCGTTGTAAATATTAAAGAGTTTGTAACAAAATAATTCATTCTAATGATGAAATTTTGTAGTTCGCTACTTAATTCATCAAAGGTCTGAGAAAGCAGGGCATTCCGAACAACATGTTTGGAGTGCCTTGTTTTATAATAGAGAGAACAATAGAAGGATTAGTGGGAGGAAATATGGTTAAAAAGAAAACGAAATTTTTATGTAATTCTTGTGGTTATGAATCACCTAAATGGATGGGAAGATGTCCTGGGTGCGGTGAATGGAATAAGATGGTGGAAGAAGTAGAAGTCATTTCTAAAGGACCTAGAGGAGCGTTCCAGCACTCATCAACTACTTCTCAAAAGGCTATGCCAATTATTTCGATTGAGACAGAAGATGCACCTAGAGTTGAAACAGAACTAGATGAATTGAATCGTGTATTGGGTGGAGGCGTAGTGCCAGGCTCTTTAGTGTTAATTGGTGGCGATCCTGGTATCGGTAAATCCACACTTCTTTTACAAGTTTCAGCGTTGCTCTCTAATAAAGGTCATAGGGTACTCTATATTTCTGGTGAGGAATCCATCCGCCAAACAAAGTTACGTGCAGAGCGACTAGGTGTGAAGTCAGCAGAGTTATATATTTACTCCGAAACGAATTTGGAGTTTTTAAATCAAACAATAGAAGAAGTTCAACCGAAGTTTGTCATTGTTGACTCCATTCAAACCGTGCATCATCCAGAAGTAACTTCTGCACCAGGTAGTGTATCACAAGTGCGTGAATGTACTGCTGAATTAATGCGTATTGCTAAGACAAAAAATATTGCCATTTTCCTTGTTGGGCATGTAACAAAAGAAGGGCAAATAGCAGGTCCACGTATTTTAGAACATATGGTAGATACGGTTCTTTATTTTGAAGGAGAGCGTCATCATACGTATAGAATATTACGTAGTCAAAAAAACCGCTTTGGGTCAACGAATGAAATTGCCATCTTTGAAATGTTACAGGGTGGTTTAAAAGAAGTATTAAATCCTTCTGAATTGTTCTTGCAAGAACGTTCGCAAGGGGCAGCGGGTTCTAGCGTCGTTGCCTCAATGGAAGGGACACGCCCAATATTAGTTGAGATCCAAGCTTTAGTGACGCCTTCGAGCTTTAACTATCCGAAACGTATGGCTACAGGCATTGATCAGAATCGTGTGTCGTTGTTGATGGCAGTACTTGAAAAGCGTATGGGTATGCTGCTACAAGCTCAAGATGCATATATTAAAGTTGCAGGTGGAGTAAAATTAGATGAACCAGCAATCGATTTAGCAGTCTTAACAAGTATTGTTTCAAGCTATCAGGACCGTGCTGTGAATGCAGGAGACTGTATTATAGGTGAAGTAGGTTTAACAGGTGAAGTGCGTCGTGTATCGCGTGTGGAGCAGCGTGTTCAAGAGGCTGCAAAGCTAGGCTTTAAACGTGCCATTGTTCCGGCCTCTAACATAGGAGGTTGGGATTATCCAGCTGGTATTGAAGTCGTTGGGGTAGAGACGGTAAACGAGGCGCTGAAACTTTGCTTCCGTGATTTATGATGTAGTGAATGAAAGCGACAACCAAAAGGTTGTCGCTTTTTCTAAAATGATTGGTTATTTGTTTGTAAGTGAGCGGTTTTTTCTTTTTCCATTGGTTTAGTAATAATTCCGAAGGGTTTACCTAAAGGTAAAAATTCGAAACCAAAATGTTTGTTCAAAACATTTGCGCCAGCACCGTATAAAGATAGGATGGCAATGCCAAACTCAGAATAAGCCGCTAGAAGGTGCATGCCGTGTTCCATGATACCAAGTGAACTTAGTGATAAGCCAACGAATAAAAAATTGATTAAGAAGAAGATGAAGAATAGTACTTTATTTGTTTCTAATGCACCAATGGTCATAAATATTGTAAAGACAAGGTACCCTATGTATACGAATCCTAATTGATGTACATCAGCACTTTCTTGTAACGTTAACCCAAAGGTTCCGGATTGAACAAACCAAGATGTAGCGACTGCCATCCAAAAAAGTCCATAAGCTCCGAAGGCAGTAGTACCGAATGTATTATTATGTTTAGAATCTAGTATAGAGGCATAAAATTGTGCGATACCGCCTAAAAATATTGCCCAGGGAATGACTAGACCTACACCTTCAGTCCATCCTAATTTTTGAGATGAGGCTACAAGTGTAACGATGGCTAGTCCAAAAAGCCCGATGCCTGATGGATCGGCAGTTGTTATTTTAATATCTTTGGTTTGATTCATAACAATCCTCCTATTTTGCGTTGTGAATTTTCTCGAATATGAAGATTGTAACCGATTTCAATAAATGTGACATGGCGATGTCACATTTGACTAAAGGATGGTCATTAACAAGAGGGATTTCTGTTGTAAAGAGCATATTCTGTTTAATTTATAAATTATCTTTTTGCGTAAAAAGCTGTTTTTCCTAGATAATTGGAAGTGGAAAGTAGAAAAAACATGCAATATAATTGATTTGAATTGCCTAAGGGGTTTGCCGAGCAAATAAAAGGCAAACTATGTATAATTAAAACTATAAAGGAGGTGTTCATTTTGTTGAAAATAGTTATTCAAGTTGCTTTCTTATTTATCGGAGGTACGTTGGGTTTATTATTTTTACCGCCATTATACGAATTCATTCATTTATCCTCAAACCCATGGCTAAATAATCCATATGTGTCAGTTGCAATTGGCGCATTCATTTTGTTTGGATTTTCATTTTTATTTTCCGATTCATGTGTCCGTTTTATTCGTTGGATGGAAGACAAGTTATTGAAAGCTCCAGTTGGTGATTTGTTATTTGGCACATTAGGTTTGATAGTAGGATTAATTGTGGCGTATTTTATTGGGTTTTCGATTGATAGTATACAACTGCCGCTCATTAAGCCGGTTTTACCAATATTATCTATTGTACTTGGGTATTTAGGATTTCAAGTAGGTTTTAAAAAACGGGATGAATTGCTTCACGTATTTTCGGCAGCAAGAGCAAGTAATTTAGCTAAAAAGAAAAGTTCAGATGAAGTGGCTTCAGAAACACCAGCAACTGCTTATAAACTACTAGATACTAGTGTTATTATTGATGGGCGTATTGCTGATATTTCGGGAACTGGTTTTATAGAAGGTACATTAGTTGTTCCACAGTTTGTATTAACAGAATTACAACATATTGCAGATTCGTCAGATACGTTGAAACGTACTCGGGGGCGTCGAGGTCTTGATATTTTGAGAACTTTACAGGATGAAAGAGCAACGGATATTTTAATTACAGAAGTGGATTTTGACGATATTCAAGAAGTGGATTTAAAATTAGTTCGTTTAGCTAAAAAAATGAGTGGGCAAATTTTAACCAACGACTTTAATTTAAATAAAGTGTGTGATCTCCATAATGTTGCGGTTCTAAATATTAATGACTTAGCCAATGCTGTGAAGCCTGTCGTTATTCCAGGTGAAGAGATGCATGTGGTTGTTATCAAGGATGGTAAGGAACACAATCAAGGAGTTGCTTATTTAGATGATGGTACAATGATTGTTGTGGAGGAAGGAAAATCCTATATTGGGCAAGCAATTATAGTCGTTGTGACAAGTGTTTTACAAACTTCTGCCGGTCGTATGATTTTTGCAAAACCAAAAAGTGGCGGTAAAGCAGCATAATAGAAAACAAAAAGAGACAGGGCAATTTGCCTTGTCCTTTTCCATGAGTAGGACGTGAAAATTTTGAAACAATATGATGTTATTTTACCAGCAGCTGGTAGCGGTAAGCGTATGGGTGCGGGACATAACAAATTGTTCTTAGAACTACGAGAGAAGCCAATATTAATCCACACACTTGAGGTCTTTGAACAAGACTCTGCATGTAAGGGGATTTGGTTGGCGGTAAAGCCTGAAGAACGAGAATATATCCAATCGCTCCTTGTGAAATATAATATTAAAAAAGTTAAAGCTTTACCGGATGGTGGAGCAGAACGCCAAGATAGCGTGTATTCTTGTGTTAAAAAAGTAGAAGATGGTGAAATTGTACTTGTTCATGATGCTGCTAGACCGTTTATCACAATTCCGGTTATTCACAAACTAGTAGAGGCTGCAGAAGAGAAGGGCGCGGTAATTGCTGGTGTGCGTACAAAGGACACGATGAAAAAAGTTGAAAATGGTGTCATAGTTGAGACGGTAGATCGTTCTAACTTATGGATGATTCAAACACCTCAAGCATTTCAGTTTACAATTTTGCAAGAAGCAGAACATGCTGCGGAGAAGGATCGATTTTTAGGAACCGATGAGGCTATGTTAGTTGAACGTTTAGGCCTGGTCGTACATATCGTTGAAAGTAGCTACGACAACGTTAAAATAACAACAAAAGAAGATTTAGTATTTGGAGAGGCGATTTTAAGCCAACGTATAGGAGGATAACTATGTTTCGAGTAGGACAAGGGTTTGATGTACATGCATTTGAAGAGGGTCGACCATTAATTATCGGAGGTATTACAATTCCTCATGAAAGAGGTTTAGTAGGTCATTCGGATGCTGATGTTTTATTACACACAATAACGGACGCTGCTTTGGGCGCAATCGGTGAAGGGGATATCGGTCGTCATTTCCCAGACACAGATCCTGAATTTAAAGATGCTGACTCAGCAAAGTTATTAGAATATATTTGGAAAATCGTTGAAGACAAAGGATATGTATTAGGTAATGTAGATTGCACAATTATGGCACAACGACCTAAAATGGCACCGTATATCGAACCTATGCGTAATCGAATTGCGGAACTCTTAAATGCAGAACCTGATCAAGTAAATGTCAAAGCAACAACAACTGAAAAATTAGGATTTACAGGTCGCGAAGAAGGAATTGCTTCAATGGCGACCATTTTACTAATAAAAAAATGACTTCCTTTAAATTTTAAACTTGCAGTGGTAAAATGAACAAAGTGAATTTTTGCAGGAAAACTAGGAGGATTATATCATGACTAAAAAAGTTCGTGTTCGTTATGCACCAAGTCCAACGGGACATTTACACATTGGTGGCGCACGTACAGCTTTATTTAACTACTTATACGCAAGACACCATGATGGAGATTTCATCGTTCGTATTGAAGATACAGATATTGAGCGTAATATCGAGGGTGGCGAAGCTTCTCAATTAGATAACTTAAAATGGTTAGGTTTGGAGTATGACGAATCAGTTGATATCGGTGGACCTTATGCACCGTATCGTCAAATGGAGCGTTTAGATATCTATCGTGACCATGCGTATCAATTAATCGAAAAAGGTATGGCTTATAAATGCTTCTGTACTTCAGAAGAATTAGAAGCTGATCGCGAAGTACAAAAGTCAAATGGTGTAGCGGCTCCAATGTACAATGGGAAATGCCGTCATTTATCTGCTGAAGAAGTTGCAGCAAAAGAAGCTGCTGGTGAAGCGTTCACAATCCGTATGCGCGTTCCTGAAGGCGTTACATACAAATTCGATGATTTAGTTCGTGGTGAGGTATCATTCGAATCTAAAGATGTTGGTGATTGGGTACTAGTCAAAGCGAATGGAATTCCAACATATAACTATGCAGTTGTATTGGATGACCACTTTATGGAAATGACTCATGTATTCCGCGGTGAAGAGCATTTATCAAATACACCAAAACAATTAATGATTTTTAATGCATTTGGTTGGGAAGCTCCAAGCTATGGTCATATGACTTTAATTGTTAATGAAAATCACAAAAAATTATCAAAACGAGATGAGTCTATTATCCAATTCGTTTCGCAATATCGCGATCTTGGTTATTTACCAGAAGCAATGTTCAATTTCTTCGGTTTATTAGGTTGGTCACCAGAAGGCGAAGAAGAAATCTTCTCCAAAGAAGACTTCATTCGTCTATTTGATGAAAAACGTCTTTCAAAATCTCCATCTATGTTTGATAAACAAAAATTAACGTGGATGAACAACCAATATATTAAAAAATTATCTCATGAAAAAGTAGTAGAACTGGCATTACCTCATTTGCAAAAAGCAGGTCTATTGCCAACTGAGTTAACAGAAGAGCAGCAAGCTTGGGCATCTGATTTAATCGGACTCTATCATGAACAAATGAGCTTCGGTGCTGAAATTGTTGAGTTAACTCAATTGTTCTTTACAGATGAACTTGCATACAATGAAGAAGAAAAAGAAATATTAGCTGGTGAACAAGTTCCAGAAGTAATGGCTTCATTCAAAGCGCAATTAGAAGCTTTAGAGGAATTTGAACCAGCAGCTATTAAAGCAGCTATTAAAGCAGTGCAAAAGGAAACTGGCCACAAAGGTAAAAACCTATTCATGCCGATCCGTGTTGCTACAACAGGTGAAATGCATGGTCCAGAACTTCCAAACTCGATAGCATTATTAGGTAAAGAAACAGTCATTAAACGTGTCGAACAATTTATCAAGTAATTTAGTTTGCTTTTTTCCAGCTTCATTGTAAAATGAAGCTACTATCGATAAAAAAGCGTTGAAGAGGAGAAGTATGTAGAGCAAGCTCTGTAGAGAGGACCATCACCGGCTGAAAGTGGTCTGAGCCAATGTAATACAGAAATGCACCTCTGAGCACTGAGTTGAACGTTAAGTAGGCTTAGTCGGTAAGTCACCGTTATAGACTTTAAGCGGGAAGTGTTTTTTTAATGCTTCCAACCAGAGTGGAACCGCGCATATCCAGCGTCTCTGTCCTATAGGGCAGAGGCGTTTTTATTTTGAAAAAAGAGGGGAGCTTTGAATATATGTTCAAAACTATAAGGGAAGATGTTGCGACGATTTTTGAAAATGATCCTGCTGCACGAAGCACCTTGGAAGTTGTGCTAACTTATTCTGGTTTGCATGCGGTTTGGGGACACCGTATTGCACATGCTTTTTACAAGAGGAAATTTTACTTTATGGCACGTTTTATCTCTCAGGTAAGTAGATTCTTCACGGGGATTGAAATTCATCCAGGTGCCAAAATTGGTCGCCGTTTCTTTATTGACCATGGAATGGGCGTTGTTATTGGGGAGACATGTGAGATTGGCAATGACGTTACCTTATATCAAGGGGTTACACTTGGTGGTACAGGAAAAGAGAAGGGGAAACGTCACCCAACACTAGAAGATAATGTACTTGTTGCAACAGGTGCTAAGGTGCTTGGTTCTATAACGGTTGGTGCAAATAGCAAAATTGGTGCAGGTTCTGTTGTGTTAAAAGCTGTGCCTCCCAATGCTACAGTTGTTGGCATTCCAGGGAAAATCGTCATTCAAGACGGTATCAAAGTAGAGAATAAACAAAAACTAGATCATCAAAATATTCCAGATCCAGTAGAGGATCGTTGTTCTACGTTAGAACGGAAAATAGAAGAACTTCAACAACAGATTGTACTAAGTGAAAAGGAGCTGTAAATTACAATGGGTGTTCAAATTTTTAACTCATTAACTCGACAAAAAGAGGATTTCGTACCACTTGAAGAAGGAAAAGTGAAAATGTATGTATGTGGTCCTACGGTTTATAACTACATTCATATCGGGAATTCGCGTCCTGTAATTGTATATGATACAGTGCGTCGTTACTTAACTTATAAAGGCTTTGAGGTTACGTATGTATCAAATTTCACGGATGTAGACGATAAAATTATTAAAGCGGCAAATGAACTTGGTGAAGATGTATCAGATTTAACAAATCGCTTTATTCAAGCTTATTTTGAGGATATTACAGCATTAGGTTGCCAAAAAGCAGATTCACATCCACGAGTTACGGAGCATATGGATCAAATTATTGAATTTATCGCTGTACTAATTGAAAAAGGTTATGCCTACGAATCTCAAGGGGATGTTTATTATCGTCCGCGTAAATTTGAAGGATATGGAAAACTTTCTCATCAATCTGTAGATGATTTGAAAGTTGGCGCCCGCATCGAAACTGGTGACAAAAAAGAGGATGCTTTGGACTTTGCTCTTTGGAAAGCGGCTAAACCAGGTGAAATCTTCTGGGAAAGTCCGTGGGGTCAAGGTAGACCGGGTTGGCATATTGAGTGTTCTGTAATGGTACATGAGCATTTTGGTGATACTATTGATATCCACGCAGGTGGGCAAGATTTAACATTCCCACACCATGAAAATGAAATAGCTCAATCTGAGGCATATACAGGTAAGCAATTTGCACGTTACTGGATGCATAATGGCTATATTAATATCGACAACGAAAAAATGTCTAAGTCACTTGGTAACTTCATTCTTGTAAATGATATTCGCAAGCAAATTGACCCTCAAGTTTTAAGATTCTTTATACTATCAGTACACTATCGTAACCCAATTAACTTTGCGCAAGACTTAGTAGAAGCTGCAGCTGCAGGATTAGAACGTATCCGTACTTCTTTCAACAACTTGCAACATCGACTAACTGCAACAGCTAATTTGGGAGAAGAAAAAGACGAGTGGTTAGCAAATATTGCTGAAGTAAAAGAACAGTTTGAACTTGCTATGGACGATGATTTTAACACTGCAAATGCAATTGCGGCGCTATTTGAGTTATCAGCAACTGCCAATAAATATTTACTTGAACAAAATACGAATGAAGAAGTATTAACGAAATTTGCCGATACTTTAAGTACGTTAGCTAATGTACTTGGAATAGAATTAGATGTAGCAGAAGAATTGCTGGATGAAGAGATCGATGCGCTTATTGAAGAACGTATTCAAGCGCGTAAGGATCGTGATTTTAAACGTGCTGACGAAATTCGTGATCAACTAAAAGAGATGAATATTATTTTAGAGGATACACGCCAAGGCATTAGATGGAAACGAGGTTAATGGCAGTGGGAGAGCTTCGTAACCAAGATGTCAAACAGTTAAATGCATTGGCGTTGGCGTATATGGGAGATGCTGTACTGGAAATAGCGGTACGTGAGCATCTATTACGCTCTGGACGCGTCAAACCGAATATTCTTCATAAAGAGGCAACGCATTATGTTTCTGCAAAGGCTCAGTCAAGTGTTATTCACCGTATGATGGATGAAGAGTTTTTTTCTGAAGAAGAAATGGCGGTCTTAAAACGCGGTCGCAACGCAAAATCAGGATCGGTACCAAAGAATACTGATGTTCAAACATACCGCTATAGCTCGGCGTATGAAGCTGTAATTGGCAGCTTATATTTAACAGGTCAAATGGATCGTGTAAATGAAATAATCCAATATACAATTAATATTATTGAAGAATCAAAAGGAGTGTCAAAAGATGACGGAAGAACAGTCAAATGAGATGATTGCCGGGAAAAACCCGGTATTAGAGGCACTTCGTGCAGCGAGAGAAATGAATAAAATCTGGATTGCAGAAGGTGTTCAGCATGGTAGCTTGACGGAGCTTCTTGCATTAGCGAAAGAACAGGGAATTATCGTACAATTCGTTCCGAAGAAGAAATTAGATCAGTTAACAGATGCTAATCACCAAGGGATTGTGGCGTCTGTTGCGGCTTATAAATATGCTGAATTAGATGACTTGTTTAAATTGGCGGAAAGTCGTGGAGAAGATCCATTTTTCCTTATTCTCGATGAATTAGAAGATCCACATAATTTAGGCTCGATTATGAGAACTGCAGATGCTGTCGGTGCCCACGGTATCATCATTCCAAGACGCCGTGCAGTTGGCTTAACGGCTGTTGTAGCAAAAGCGTCTACAGGCGCGATTGAACATATTCCAACTGTTCGTGTGAATAATCTTTCACAAACGGTGGATGAGTTAAAAAAACGCGGTGTTTGGATCGCGGGAACAGACGCAAAAGGCTCAGCAGACTATCGTAAAATGGATGCAACTTTGCCACTAGCGGTCATTATCGGCAGTGAAGGAAAAGGTATGAGTCGTTTGTTAACAGAAAAATGTGATTTCCTATATAATTTACCAATGTTTGGTCATGTTACATCACTAAATGCATCTGTAGCTGCTGCATTATTGATGTACGAAGTATTGCGTAAACGCCAAGAAGTTTAAGGTGAATGCCATGAATATACTGTTGGTTGATGGTTATAACATTATTGGTGCTTGGGAAGAACTCAGAAGATTAAAAGAGCAAAGGCTAATAGATGCGAGAGACCGACTGGTAGAAATGATGGCAGAGTATAAAGCATATTCTGGCTGGCGCGTCATTGTTATCTTTGACGCGTATCTCGTGCCAGGAATTGAAACGAAAAATGTGCAGCATGACGTAGAAGTTATTTATACAAGAGCTAGAGAGACTGCGGATGAAAGAATTGAAAAGCTTACTGCTTCTTTAATTAGTAAAAGAGTTCGTATTTATGTAGCGACATCTGATATGACAGAGCAAAATGTCGTTTTCGGACATGGAGCATTAAGAAAATCTGCTAGAGAATTAGAAATTGAAATGCAATCTACACAATCTAAAATCACGCAAACTGTAAGGGATATTCAAGTGCAAAAGCCCAGTTCTAAGATACAATTAAGAGATGATATTGCTGCAAAGTTTGAGTTATGGCGAAGAGGAAATAAAATGAATGATTGACTCATATTTTCCAATTCCGTTATACTGTTTTTAACAATGCTAGCGCAATTGGAGTGATACTATTGATTATTAGCGATCATTTACACTTGAAGCAGCAACAACAATATGAGCAATATACCGACGAAGAGCTAGTGGGAATGGTCCATAGTGGTGATAGTGAAGCGTTAGACTTCCTCATTACGAAGTATAAATCATTCGTTCGTATGAAAGTGAAGTCGTATTTTCTCATTGGTGCTGATAAAGAGGATATTGTGCAAGAAGGTATGATTGGACTTTATAAGGCTATTCGCGATTTTAAAGGAGATAAGTTGTCTTCTTTCAAAGCTTTTGCGGAACTTTGTATTACACGTCAAATCATCACTGCAATAAAAACTGCAACTAGACAAAAGCATATTCCACTTAATTCATACATCTCATTGGACAAACCAATTTTTGATGAAGAATCCCAGCGCACGTTAATGGACGTGTTAACGGGTTCAGTTGTTGACGATCCAGAAGAGCTTATCATTCATCGTGAGGAATTTAGCTACATGGAAGAAAAAATTGGCGAAATATTAAGTGATCTCGAACGTCAGGTATTGGCACTCTATTTAGATGGACAATCTTATCACGAAATTTCCGCTGAATTGAACAGGCATGTAAAGTCGATTGACAATGCTTTACAACGCGTAAAACGGAAATTAGAACGTCATTTAGATATTGAATGATTGCAAGAATGCTAGCTGTAGGCAAGTTGACAGTATTTGTGATAGGTGTTAGTCTTTAAAAGGACAAATGCCGAAAAGGTGATAAAATGGCAAAAAAAGTCGTGCTTAGCTGTGAAAAGTGTGGTTCAAGAAACTATTCACTTCCTGCATCTAAAGACAGTACAACTGCAAGGATGGAACTGAAAAAATATTGTTCTCACTGTAATGAACATACATTACATAAACAAACTAGATAATACGATTCGCTTTGTATATATGATTTTATTCGGGGGTTAGTTAGATGGGTAAGATTAGTAACTTTTTCCGCGGTGTTATGTCGGAAATGCAAAAAACAAGCTGGCCTAAGCGTAAAGAACTTACGAAATACACAATAGTTGTTATTTCAACTTTACTTTTCATGGCTGCATTTTTCATGTTAGTAGACTTAGGGATTTCTAAATTATTCCGCATGTATTTGGATTTATAATTGAATTAATGTTAATATTTTTGAAATGGCCCGTGAATGATCTGTAACGGGTTTTTTCATTTGCCTTTAGCGAAGGAGGGAAGGACGAGTAGTCCTATCTATTATGGAAAAAAATTGGTATGTAGTTCATACTTACTCTGGTTATGAAAATAAAGTTAAAGCAAACCTAGAAAAACGTGTTGAAACAATGGGTATGCAAGATAAAATTTTCCGCGTCATCATTCCTGAACAACAAGAGACGGAAGTTAAAGATGGCCGCAAAAAAGAATATATGCGTAAAACATTCCCTGGTTATGTACTAGTGGAATTAATTATGACAGATGATGCATGGTATGTAGTGCGTAATACACCAGGTGTTACTGGATTTATCGGTTCATCGGGCGGTGGGGTAAAACCTACACCATTATTACCTGAAGAAGTTGAATTCATCCTTAAACAAATGGGTATGCAAGAAAAATCACTTGAAATTGATTTCGCTATTGGCGATTTAGTTGAAGTGCTAGAAGGGCCGTTTGCTCATTTCCAAGGTAAGGTCGAAGAGATTGTTGCTGATAAAGGAAAAGTTAAAGTAACTATTGATATGTTCGGCCGCGAAACTAAAATGGAATTAGACTACGACCAAGTGTTAAAAGTATAATTGACAATTATGCTTGCCTTAGAATGTTAAAAGTGATATCATTTCAAAGGTCAGACTGTCATTTTATTATAGACTGGCATTTTTATTTTTAATGTTATCGGAATAAGCCGACAGACAGATATTGAGTGGGAGGGGCAACCCAATTACCACATCACGGACTTAAGGAGGTGTGTCTCGTGGCTAAAAAAGTTATTAAAGTTGTAAAACTTCAGATTCCAGCTGGTAAAGCAAACCCAGCGCCACCGGTAGGTCCTGCATTAGGTCAAGCAGGTGTTAACATCATGGGATTCTGTAAAGAATTCAACGCTCGTACTGCGGACCAAGCAGGTTTAATCATTCCAGTAGAGATTTCTGTATTCGAAGATCGTTCATTCACTTTCGTTACAAAAACTCCGCCGGCAGCAGTTCTACTTAAAGTAGCAGCTGGTATCCAATCAGGATCAGGTGAACCTAACCGTAAAAAAGTAGCTACAGTGAAACGCGATAAAGTTCGCGAAATAGCTGAAACTAAAATGCCAGACCTTAACGCTGCAACAGTTGAAGCAGCTATGTTAATGGTTGAAGGTACTGCACGTAGCATGGGTATTGTTATCGAAGACTAATCCCATTACTTGATAGAAGTATTGTTTTTTGAGGGTTGCGAATGTTTCTAATAGTCATATTTGAAACTCGCAGCCTTTATTCGTGGGAGGTTTATTCCGCTACAACCACAATCAAGGAGGAAATTTATAATGGCTAAAAAAGGTAAAAAACTACAAGATGCAGCTAAATTAGTAGACCGTACTCAAGTGTATTCTGTACAAGAAGCAGTTGAATTGGCTAAAAAAACAAGCACTGTTAACTTTGACGCAACTGTTGAAGTAGCATTTAACTTAAATATTGATACACGTAAAAATGACCAACAAATCCGTGGAGCAGTAGTACTTCCAAACGGAACTGGTAAAACTCAACGCGTATTAGTTTTCGCTAAAGGCGAAAAACTTAAAGAAGCTGAAGCAGCTGGTGCAGACTTCGCTGGTGATGCTGAATATATCGCTAAAATCCAACAAGGATGGTTTGACTTCGATGTAATCGTTGCAACTCCTGACATGATGGGTGAAGTTGGTAAATTAGGTCGCGTATTAGGACCAAAAGGCTTAATGCCAAACCCTAAAACTGGAACAGTTACTTTCGACGTTGCTAAAGCAATCGCTGAAATCAAAGCTGGTAAAGTTGAATACCGTGCTGATAAAGCTGGTATCGTTCACGCTCCAATCGGTAAAGCTTCATTCGAAGCTGACAAATTAGCTGAAAACTTATCAACTCTAGTTGATGTAATTATTAAAGCTAAGCCTGCTGCAGCTAAAGGTACTTACATGAAATCAGTACACGTAACAACTACAATGGGACCATCAATCAAAGTTGATGCTTCTACTTCAGTTGCTGCAAAATAATTTTTGATTGACAAACGACATCATATTTTGATATGATGTACAACGTTGTGAATCATCCATTTGTACCGTAGACCGTAGGGGCAAGGAATTGCTTAATCAACCTACCGAGGACAAAGGAACTCAGACTCTTATTTAAGATGATGACTTTCCGCCTCTTTGTCTACATAGACAGGAGGCTTTTCTTTTGTTGGTATAAATGACCCATTCTTATAGGAGGTGTCAAAATGAACAAAGCAGTTGAAGCTAAACAAGCTGTCGTTCAAGAAATCGCTGACAAGTTCAAAAGCGCTGCATCCGTAGTAGTTGTTGACTATCGTGGTCTTTCTGTTGCTCAAGTAACAGAACTACGTAAACAACTTCGCGAAGCTGGTGTTGAATTCAAAGTATACAAAAATACTTTAGTTCGCCGTGCTACTGTAGAAGTTGAACAAGAAGAACTTAATGAATTCCTTACAGGTCCAAACGCAATCGCATTCTCAACTGAAGATGTAATTGCTCCTGCTAAAATCATTAACGATTTCGCAAAAGCTAACGAACAACTTGAAATTAAAGCTGGTCTTATCGAAGGTACATTTGCATCTGCTGAAGATGTTAAAGCATTGGCAGAACTTCCATCACGCGAAGGTCTACTTTCTATGCTATTATCTGTGCTTCAAGCACCAGTACGCAATTTCGCTCTTGCAACAAAAGCTGTTGCAGAACAAAAAGAAGAGCAAGGCGCTTAATTTTAAGCGTAGCTTAATCTTCTCGGCATAATATGCCAAAACAAAACTAATATTCCGTATAGGAGGAAATTATAATGAACAATGAACAAATCTTAGAAGCTATCAAAGCTATGACAGTTCTTGAATTAAACGATTTAGTAAAAGCAATCGAAGACGAATTCGGTGTTACTGCTGCTGCTCCTGTAGCTGCTGCTGGTGGTGCTGCTGCTGCAGTAGAAGAAAAAACTGAATTTGATGTAGTTCTTGCTTCTGCAGGCGAATCAAAAATTAAAGTAATCAAAGTGGTACGTGAAATCACTGGTCTTGGCTTAAAAGAAGCTAAAGAAGTAGTAGATAACGCTCCTAAAGCTATTAAAGAAGGCGTTTCTGCAGCTGACGCTGAAGAAATCAAAGCTAAACTTGAAGAAGTTGGCGCTAGCGTAGAAGTTAAATAATTTCTACTTTCTATTTGAAAAAAGCTCGTCAATTCTGACGAGCTTTTTCTTCATTTTACGTGATGGAGGGCATTTTTTTGTCAGAACATTATTATTCGAAAAAACCTCAAGTCGGAAGTAATCCGAGTAAATGGAAATTCACTCTTCGAGGATTTTCTTTTGTATTTGAAACAGATGCAGGGGTTTTTAGTAAAAGCGAAGTAGATTTTGGCTCCCGTGTGTTAATTGATAGTTTTGAATTGCCTGATGTTGAAGGGTGTATTTTGGATGTGGGTTGTGGCTATGGTCCAATTGGCTTGTCTATTGCAAAAAATTATCCTGAACGAGTCATTCATATGATGGATGTTAACGAACGTGCGGTTGCATTAGCGAAGAAAAACGCTGAGGTGAACGGGGTACAAAATGTGCAGATTTTTGAGAGTGATGGACTTTCTGCTGTTCAAGAAGAACAAGTCGCTGCCGTTATGACAAATCCTCCGATCCGAGCGGGAAAAGATACAATCTTCCGTTTTTATGATCAAGCTTTTGAAAAACTTGTGGATAACGGTGAGTTGTGGATAGTTATTCAGAAGAAGCAAGGTGCTCCATCGACTATTGCGCATTTGGAAGAGAAATTTACTGAAGTAACAGTCGTAGAGAAGAAAAAAGGCTATTGGATTATCAAGGCCAAAAAATAATCTGTTAAAGTTTATAGATTGACTTGACAAATTAGCTGTGATATTATAATAAAATGCAAAAATATTAATTTGAATAGGTCTGTCCTTTTGTATAAAAACTATATCAATATGGTTAGACTTTTCAAAGTTATGTTTGGTTAATCGAAAATGAGCTCTTTAACGAACTCGTTTTCTTTTTGTCTTTCGATATCATACACCATTTGTATGATTTCGCAAAGACCTATTATCGCTTTATTGAGGGGTGAATGAGTTGACAGGTCAACTAGTTCAGTACGGACAACACCGCCAGCGTAGAAGCTTTGCGCGTATTAATGAGGTGCTGGAACTTCCGAATCTAATTGAGATTCAAACCGCATCTAACGAGTGGTTTCTTGAAGAAGGTTTACGTGAAATGTTCCGCGATATTTCACCGATTGAAGACTTTACAGGGAATCTTTCACTTGAATTCGTCGACTACAGTCTCGGAGAACCGAAATATGATGTCGATGAATGTAAAGAACGCGATGTTACTTACGCTGCACCATTACGTGTAAAAGTACGTTTACACAACAAAGAAACAGACGAAGTGAAGGAACAAGAAGTATTTATGGGTGACTTCCCACTTATGACTGAAACTGGCACTTTCGTTATCAACGGCGCAGAACGCGTTATCGTTTCACAATTAGTAAGATCACCAAGTGTATACTATCACGATAAAACAGATAAAAACGGTAAAAAAGGTTTCGGCGCAACAGTGATTCCTAACCGTGGAGCATGGTTAGAGTACGAAACAGACGCAAAAGATGTTGTCTATGTTCGTATCGACCGTACACGTAAATTACCTGTAACAGTACTTTTACGTGCTTTAGGTTTTGCTTCAGACCAAGAAATCATCGAACTTATTGGTGATAACGAATATTTACGTAATACTTTAGAAAAAGATAACACTGAAAGTACAGAGAAAGCGTTGTTGGAAATTTACGAACGTCTACGTCCAGGTGAACCACCTACAGTAGAAAGCGCTAAAAACCTCTTGTACTCACGTTTCTTTGACCCAAAACGCTATGATTTAGCTAATGTTGGTCGTTATAAAATGAACAAAAAGCTGGATATTAAAAATCGTCTATTCAATCAAACAGTGGCAGAGACACTAGTTGATCCTGAAACAGGTGAAATTTTAGTTGAAGCTGGAACTTTAATCGATCGTCGTGTACTGGATCGCTTAATACCACATCTAGAAAAAGGCATTGGCTTCCAAACAATGTCTAAAGTTGCAGGCGTTTTAGAAGGCGATGTTTTAATTCAAGAAATTAAAATCTTTGCACCTAATGATGAAGCGCAAAAAGAAATTAAAGTAATCAGTAATGCTTACGTAGAAGAAGAAGTGAAAAATATCACTCCTGCTGACGTTATTGCATCTGTATCTTACTTCTTTAACTTATTATATGGTGTTGGTAACACAGATGATATCGATCATTTAGGTAATCGTCGCTTACGTTCTGTAGGTGAATTGTTACAAAATCAATTCCGTATCGGTTTATCTCGTATGGAACGTGTTGTACGTGAACGTATGTCGATTAACGATACACAATCTATTGTTCCACAACAATTAATCAATATTCGTCCTGTAATTGCTTCTATCAAGGAATTCTTTGGTAGTTCTCAATTATCTCAATTCATGGACCAAACAAACCCATTAGCTGAATTAACGCACAAACGTCGTCTATCAGCTTTAGGACCTGGTGGTTTAACTCGTGAACGTGCTGGTTTTGAAGTACGTGACGTTCACTACTCTCACTATGGTCGTATGTGTCCAATTGAGACTCCTGAGGGTCCGAACATTGGTTTAATTAACTCACTTTCAAGTTTCGCGAAAGTGAATAAATTTGGCTTCATCGAAACACCTTACCGTCGCGTTGATCCTGAAACAAGTCGAGTTACTGGTCATATCGACTATTTAACTGCTGACGAAGAAGACAACTACGTAGTGGCACAAGCGAATTCAATCTTAAATCCAGATGGTTCATTTGCTAAAGAAGAAGTTGTAGGTCGTTTCCGTGGTGATAACACTATCTTCAAACGTGAAAACGTTGACTATATGGACGTATCACCAAAACAAGTTGTTTCTGCTGCGACAGCATGTATTCCTTTCTTAGAAAACGATGACTCTAACCGTGCTCTAATGGGAGCGAACATGCAACGTCAAGCTGTTCCATTATTAAATCCAGAAGCGCCATTCGTTGGTACTGGTATGGAACACGTAGATGCACGTGATTCTGGTGCTGCAGTAGTTGCAAAATATCCAGGTATCGTTGAACATGTTGAAGCTCGCTCTATTCACGTTCGTCGTATTGAAGAAATTGACGGCAAAGAAGTAAAAGGCGACTTAACTAAATATAAATTACAGAAATTCATTCGTTCTAACCAAGGTACAAGTTATAACCAACGTCCAATTGTTAAAGTTGGCGACCGCGTAAACCCACGTGATATTCTTGCTGATGGTCCTTCAATGGAATGTGGCGAGCTAGCACTTGGTCGTAACGTTGTAGTTGGCTTCATGACTTGGAACGGTTATAACTATGAAGATGCCGTAATCATGAGTGAACGTCTTGTTAAAGATGACGTTTACACATCTGTTCATATTGAAGAATATGAATCAGAAGCTCGTGATACTAAATTAGGACCTGAAGAAATCACTCGTGATATTCCGAATGTTGGTGAAGAAGCATTACGCAATCTTGACGAACGTGGAATCATCCGTATTGGTGCTGAAGTTCATGACGGAGATATCCTTGTAGGTAAAGTAACTCCTAAAGGTGTAACTGAATTGACAGCTGAAGAACGCTTATTACATGCAATCTTCGGTGAAAAAGCACGTGAAGTACGTGATACGTCGCTACGTGTTCCTCATGGTGCAGGCGGTATTGTTCTTGACGTTAAAGTCTTCAATCGTGAAGATGGCGACGAATTGCCTCCAGGCGTTAACCAACTTGTACGCGCATATATCGTTCAAAAACGTAAAATTCGCGTAGGGGATAAAATGGCCGGACGTCATGGTAACAAGGGTGTAATTTCTCGTATTCTTCCAGAAGAAGATATGCCATTCCTTCCAGACGGCACACCAATTGATATCATGTTAAACCCACTTGGTGTACCATCACGTATGAACATCGGTCAAGTATTAGAGCTACATTTAGGTATGGCAGCTCGCTACTTAGGCGTTCACATGGCAACACCAGTATTTGATGGTGCCAATGAAGAAGATGTTTGGGAAACAATGGAAGAAGCGGGCATGAACCGTGATGGTAAAACAATTCTTTATGATGGACGTTCAGGTGAACCTTTTGATAACCGAGTATCTGTTGGTGTCATGTACATGATCAAACTTGCTCACATGGTTGATGATAAACTTCACGCACGTTCAACAGGACCATACTCATTAGTAACGCAACAACCATTGGGTGGTAAAGCTCAATTCGGTGGACAACGTTTCGGTGAGATGGAAGTTTGGGCTCTTGAGGCTTATGGCGCTGCTTATACTCTTCAAGAAATCTTGACAGTTAAATCCGATGACGTTGTAGGTCGTGTGAAAACATACGAAGCAATTGTTAAAGGTGAAAGTGTTCCAGAACCAGGCGTTCCTGAATCATTTAAAGTATTAATTAAAGAACTTCAAAGTTTAGGTTTAGATGTGAAAATGCTAACAATTGACGACGAAGAAATTGAGCTTCGTGACATGGATGAAGATGAAGATCTTCAACCAGCAGACGCGCTTAATATCTTACCGAGCGCTGATGAAGAAGCACCAGTAGGATCTGTTGAATAATTATAAATAACTAATAATTGAAAGGCTGGCAGGTCCACTAGGGCTTGTCCAGCTTTCCAATTATCATTAAATCAATCGTCGAGCTAAGAATAAAGTCGAAAAGACTTCATACTAAAGGGAGGTAGGCTCCTTGATAGACGTTAATAATTTTGAGTATATGAAAATTGGTTTAGCTTCACCTGATAAAATCCGCTCATGGTCTTATGGAGAAGTAAAAAAACCAGAAACTATTAACTATCGTACACTCAAACCAGAAAAAGATGGTTTGTTCTGTGAACGAATTTTCGGACCTACAAAGGACTGGGAATGTCACTGCGGTAAGTACAAACGTGTACGCTATAAAGGTGTAGTTTGTGATCGTTGTGGAGTTGAAGTAACACGTGCAAAAGTACGTCGTGAGCGCATGGGTCATATTGAATTAGCTGCTCCAGTCTCACACATTTGGTATTTCAAAGGAATTCCAAGCCGTATGGGGCTTATTTTAGATATGTCTCCACGTGCATTAGAAGAAGTAATCTACTTCGCTTCTTATGTTGTAGTAGAGCCTGGCGATACTGCACTTGAGAAAAAACAATTGCTTTCAGAAAAAGAATATCGCGCGTATCGTGAAAAATACGGCAATACATTCCAAGCTGCAATGGGCGCTGAAGCAATTAAACGTCTTTTACAAGAAATCGATCTTGATAAAGAAACAGAATCTTTAAAAGAAGAACTTAAAACTGCACAAGGTCAACGCCGTACTCGTGCAATTAAACGTTTAGAAGTTGTTGAGTCATTCCGTCATTCTGGTAACCGTCCAGATTGGATGATTTTAGATGTACTACCTGTTATTCCACCTGAGCTTCGTCCAATGGTGCAATTAGATGGTGGTCGTTTTGCAACAAGTGACTTGAATGATTTATATCGTCGAGTTATTAACCGTAACAACCGTTTAAAACGTCTTCTTGATCTTGGAGCACCTGGTATTATCGTTCAAAACGAAAAACGTATGCTTCAAGAAGCAGTAGATGCTTTAATCGATAATGGTCGTCGTGGCCGTCCAGTAACTGGTCCAGGTAACCGTCCATTAAAATCTCTTTCTCATATGTTAAAAGGTAAACAAGGTCGTTTCCGTCAAAACTTACTTGGTAAACGTGTTGACTATTCAGGTCGTTCTGTAATTGTTGTAGGACCTAGCTTGAAAATGTATCAATGTGGTTTACCGAAAGAAATGGCAATCGAATTGTTTAAACCTTTCGTTATGAAAGAACTTGTTGAACGTGGTCTTGCACACAACATTAAATCGGCAAAACGTAAAATTGAACGTATGCACTACGAAGTATGGGATGTATTAGAAGATATAATCCGAGAACACCCAGTATTACTTAACCGTGCACCGACTCTTCACAGACTTGGTATTCAAGCTTTCGAACCAACTTTAGTTGAAGGGAAAGCGATCCGTCTTCACCCATTAGTATGTACAGCATATAACGCTGACTTTGATGGTGACCAAATGGCGGTTCACGTTCCTTTATCAGCAGAAGCACAAGCGGAAGCACGTTTATTAATGCTTGCAGCTCAAAATATCTTGAACCCTAAAGATGGTAAACCTGTTGTTACACCATCACAAGATATGGTACTAGGTAACTACTACCTTACTCTTGAACGTAAAGGTGCTCGAGGCGAAGGCGCTGTATTTTATGGTCCTGAGGAATTAATTGTTGCTTATGAAAACCATGAAGTCCACTTGCATACACGTATCGCTATTAAAGCTTCATCATTGAATAACCAAACATTTACAGAAGAACAAAATAGCAAGTTGTTATTAACGTCAGTTGGTAAGGTAATATTTAATGAAATTTTACCAGAATCATTCCCGTACATTAATGAACCAACAATAACTAACTTACAAGTTGAAACACCAGCTAAATATTTTGTTCCTACAAATACAGATATTAAGAAATATTTATCAGAAGTTGATCCAGTTAAGCCGTTTACGAAGAGCTATTTAGGTAAAGTTATTGCTGAAGTATTTGCTAACTTCCACATTACTGAAACTTCTAAAATGCTTGACCGTCTGAAAGATCTTGGGTTCAAATATGCAACTAAAGCTGGTATTACAATCGGTATCTCAGATATCCTAGTACTACCTGACAAACAAGAGATTCTTGAAGAGGCTCAAGAAAAAGTTGATAAAGTATTGAAACAGTTCCGTCGTGGTTTGATTACTGAAGAAGAACGTTACGATCGTGTAATCTCTTATTGGAGTGCAGCGAAAGACGTAATCCAAGAGAAACTTATGAAGTCATTAGATAGCTTTAACCCTATCTTCATGATGAGTGACTCTGGTGCCCGTGGTAACGCATCTAACTTTACTCAACTTGCTGGTATGCGTGGTCTTATGGCCAATCCAGCTGGTCGTATTATCGAACTTCCAATCAAGTCTTCATTCCGTGAAGGTTTAACAGTATTGGAATACTTCATCTCTACCCATGGTGCTCGTAAAGGTCTTACCGATACAGCACTTAAAACGGCCGATTCAGGTTACCTTACTCGTCGTCTAGTTGACGTAGCACAAGATGTTATTGTCCGCGAAGATGATTGTGGAACTGACCGTGGTTTAACAATAGGTTCATTAAAAGAGGGCACAGAAGTAATCGAAGCTCTTGAAGAGCGTATTCTTGGCCGTTATGTTAAGAAAACAATTCGTCATCCAGAAACAAATGAAGTTATGGTTGAAAGAAATGCATTAGTAACACCAGAACTAGCTCGTAAAGTAATTGAAGCAGGAATTGAAGAAGTAACAATCCGCTCAGCATTTACATGTAACACTAAACATGGTGTATGTAAAAAATGTTACGGCATGAACTTAGCAACTGGTGATAAAGTTGAAGTCGGCGAAGCAGTAGGTATTATCGCAGCTCAATCTATTGGTGAGCCAGGTACACAGTTAACAATGCGTACTTTCCATACAGGTGGGGTAGCAAGTAGCGATATTACACAAGGTCTTCCACGTATCCAAGAGATTTTCGAAGCGCGTAACCCTAAAGGTCAAGCGGTTATTACGGAAATCGCAGGTACTGTAGTTGACATTGACGAGATTCGCGAAGGTCAAAAAGAAATTACAATTCAAGGTACAGTAGAAACTCGTAAATATTTGGCTCCGTACAATGGTCGTATTATAGTACAAGTAAACGATCAAGTTCACCACGGACAAACGCTTACTGAAGGTTCTATCGATCCAAAAGAATTGATTAAAGTAACTGATGTAGCAACAGTTCAAGAATACTTATTGAAAGAAGTTCAAAAAGTATATCGTATGCAAGGTGTAGAAATTGGAGACAAACATATCGAAGTAATGGTTCGCCAAATGCTTCGTAAAGTGCGTGTAATTGAAGCTGGTGAAACAGATGTACTTCCTGGTTCACTACTTGATATTCACCAATTCTCTGAAGCCAATGCAGAGGCGTTGTTAAATGGAAAACTTCCAGCAACATGTCGTCCTCTTATCCTTGGTATTACTAAAGCATCTCTTGAAACTGAATCATTCCTATCTGCAGCATCATTCCAAGAAACAACTCGTGTGTTAACGGATGCAGCTATTAAAGGTAAGCGTGATGAACTACTAGGTCTGAAAGAAAATGTAATCTTAGGTAAACTTGTTCCTGCTGGTACAGGTATGCAACGATATCGCCAAATCAAAATTGAGGACAGCGAAATTGAAGATGCTGAACCAGCTTTAGCTGAATAATAAAATGATCCGGGAGGAAGCGGTTTTCCCTTCTTCTCGGAATTTTTATGATTTTAATTGACAATAAATACATTGAGTGATAATATATTTTAGGTTGATAGTTGATTGTCTATCATTTCGGAGGATATGCAAATGTCTTATGAAAAAGTCAAAAAGGCTAAAAAAACAATCATCGGTACTAAGCAAGCAGTAAAAGCAATGTGTACTGGTCATGTTACTGAAATTTTCGTTGCTCTAAATGCAGATGATCGAATTACCACGCATGCGGTGCAATTAGCACAAAAAAATGGTATTCCCATTGTATTTGTAGACTCGAAAAAAGAACTTGGTAGAGCCTGCGGAATTCAAGTAGGTGCTGCAGTTGTTGCAATTACTGAATGATGGTTTTTGTGTATGATACACAAAGACTTTGTTTTTTACCTAAAAATGAACCACCTGGATGTGTGGATTTAAACTGAAGATATGAAGGGAGGAAAAACCGATGCCTACAATTAACCAATTATTACGTAAGCCTCGCCAATCCAAAAGCAAGAAATCAAACTCACCTGCGTTAAACAAAAGTTATAACAGCTTCCAAAAAGCTTTAACTGATGTTAACTCACCACAAAAACGCGGTGTATGTACACGTGTTGGTACAATGACACCTAAAAAACCTAACTCAGCGTTACGTAAATACGCTCGTGTACGTTTAACAAACCAAATCGAGGTTAACGCTTATATTCCTGGTGAAGGCCACAACTTACAAGAACACAGTGTTGTACTTATCCGTGGAGGTCGTGTAAAAGACTTACCAGGTGTACGTTATCACATCGTTCGTGGTGCGCTTGATACTGCTGCAGTATCTGGCCGTATGCAATCTCGTTCTCTATATGGTGCTAAAAAACCAAAAGAAAAAAAATAATTAAAATTAAGCTCTAATCGAAAGGAGGAAAACACATGCCTCGTAAAGGTCCTGTTTCCAAACGTGACGTGTTACCAGATCCAATTTATAATTCAAAACTAGTAACTCGTTTAATCAATAAAATGATGGTAGATGGTAAAAGAGGTACTTCTCAAAAGATTTTATACGGTGCGTTCGAATTAGTTAAAGAACGTTCTGGTAATAATCCAATCGAAGTATTTGAAGCTGCATTAAACAATGTAATGCCAGTTCTTGAAGTTCGTGCTCGCCGTGTAGGTGGTACTAACTATCAAGTACCAGTAGAAGTACGTCCAGAACGTCGTACAACTCTTGGTCTTCGTTACCTAGTAAACTACTCTCGTCTTCGTGGCGAAAAAACTATGGAAGAACGTCTAGCTAACGAAATTCTAGATGCTTCTAACAACACTGGTGCGTCAGTTAAAAAACGTGAAGATATGCACAAAATGGCAGAAGCAAATAAAGCATTTGCTCACTACCGTTGGTAATATAAAATCGGCTTAACCCCCAATATGGAAGGAGAAATTTCCTATGAAACGCGAATTCTCACTTGAGAATACTCGTAATATTGGGATCATGGCTCACATTGATGCTGGTAAAACAACAACAACTGAGCGTATCCTTTATTACACTGGTAAGATTCACAAAATCGGTGAAACTCATGAAGGTGCTTCTCAAATGGACTGGATGGAGCAAGAGCAAGAACGTGGTATTACAATCACTTCTGCTGCGACAACAGCCCAATGGGAAGGCCACCGTGTAAATATCATCGATACTCCTGGACACGTAGACTTCACTGTAGAAGTAGAACGTTCATTACGCGTACTTGACGGTGCTGTAACAGTACTTGATGCTCAATCTGGTGTTGAGCCTCAAACTGAAACTGTATGGCGTCAAGCTACAACATACGGTGTTCCACGTATTGTATTCATTAACAAAATGGATAAAACAGGAGCGGATTTCTTATATTCTGTAGGAACTCTTCATGAACGTTTACAAGCAAACGCTCATCCTGTTCAATTACCAATCGGCGCTGAAGATCAATTCTCTGCAATCATTGACTTAGTTGAAATGAAAGCTACTTTCTACGGCGACGAAAAAGGTACAGCAGTAACTGAAGGAGAAATTCCTGAAGAACACCGCGAACTAGCTGAAGAATACCGTGAGAAATTAATCGATGCTGTTGCAAGTGTTGATGAAGAAATCATGGAAAAATATTTAGAAGGCGAAGAAATTACTGTTGCTGAACTTAAAGCGGCTATCCGTCGTGCTACGATCGCAGTAGAATTTTACCCAGTAATCTGTGGTACAGCATTCAAACACAAAGGCGTACGCCCTATGTTAAATGCAGTTATCGATTACTTACCATCTCCATTAGATGTACCAGCAATCAAAGGTACAGATATTGATGGTGAAGTAGAATTAGAACGTCATCCTTCTGATGAAGAGCCATTCTCAGCTCTTGCATTCAAAGTTATGACTGATCCATTCGTAGGTAAATTAACTTTCTTCCGTGTGTACTCTGGAACATTAGATTCAGGTTCATACGTACAAAACTCTTCTAAAGGTAAACGTGAACGCGTAGGTCGTATCCTACAAATGCACGCTAACTCTCGTGAAGAAATCTCTAAAGTGTATGCTGGGGACATCGCAGCAGCAGTAGGTCTTAAAGATACTACTACTGGTGATACTCTATGTGACGAGAAAAACCTAGTTATTCTTGAATCAATGGAATTCCCTGAGCCAGTAATCTCACTTTCTGTAGAACCAAAATCTAAAGCAGACCAAGATAAAATGGGTCAAGCTTTACAAAAACTACAAGAAGAAGATCCAACTTTCCGTGCTCACACTGACACTGAAACTGGTCAAACAATCATCTCTGGTATGGGTGAGCTTCACCTTGATATCTTAGTTGACCGTATGCGCCGTGAATTCAAAGTAGAAGCTAACGTAGGTGCTCCAATGGTATCTTACCGTGAAACATTCCGTAGCTCTGCAAAAGTTCAAGGTAAATTCACTCGCCAATCTGGTGGTCGTGGACAATATGGAGATGTTACGATTGAGTTCTCTCCAAATGAAGAAGGTAAAGGCTTTGAATTCGAAAACGCTATCGTTGGTGGTGTAGTACCTCGTGAATACATTCCTGCAGTAGAACAGGGTCTTCGTGACTCTCTTGACCGCGGTGTAGTTGCTGGATACCCATTAATCGACATTAAAGCGAAATTAGTATTCGGTTCTTACCATGACGTTGACTCGAATGAGATGGCGTTCAAAATTGCTGCATCTATGGCTCTTAAAGAAGCTGCGAAACAATGTAACGCTGTTATCTTAGAACCAATGATGAAAGTTGAAGTTGTAATTCCAGAAGAATATCTTGGTGATATCATGGGTAACATTACTGCTCGTCGCGGACGCGTTGAGGGTATGGATGCTCGCGGTAACTCTCAAGTTGTTCGTGCAATGGTGCCACTATCTGAAATGTTCGGATATGCTACAACTTTACGTTCTGGTACACAAGGTCGCGGTGTATTCTCTATGACATTTGATCATTATGAAGAAGTGCCAAAATCAATTGCTGCCGAAATCGTTAAAAAAAATAAAGGTGAATAATTTCTAAGTTGAATTTTCACTCTAATTAAAGTATAAATAACTTGTATGCTATATATGGAAGAGGATAGGGCCCTATTCTCTGAAATATATGACTATAAAACTAAAATTATAAACATTATTGAGGAGGCATTTTCTAATGGCTAAAGAAAAATTTGACCGTTCTAAAACGCATGCTAACATTGGTACAATCGGACACGTTGACCATGGTAAAACAACTTTAACTGCTGCAATCGCTACAGTTCTTTCTAAAAAAATGGGTGGCGAAGCTAAATCATACGCTGATATCGACAACGCTCCAGAAGAAAAAGAACGTGGTATCACAATCAATACTTCTCACGTAGAATACGAAACTGATACTCGTCACTACGCTCACGTAGACTGCCCAGGACACGCCGATTATGTTAAAAACATGATCACTGGTGCTGCTCAAATGGATGGCGGTATCTTAGTAGTATCTGCTGCTGATGGTCCAATGCCACAAACTCGTGAACACATCCTTTTATCTCGTCAAGTAGGTGTTCCATACCTAGTAGTATTCATGAACAAATGTGATATGGTTGACGACGAAGAACTACTTGAATTAGTAGAAATGGAAGTTCGTGACCTATTATCTGAATATGATTTCCCAGGCGATGACCTTCCTGTAATTAAAGGTTCTGCTCTTAAAGCTCTTGAAGGCGAAGCAGAATGGGAAGAAAAAATCGTTGAATTAATGGACGCTGTTGATTCTTATATCCCAACTCCAGAACGTCAAACTGACAAACCATTCATGATGCCAGTAGAGGATGTATTCTCTATCACAGGTCGTGGTACAGTTGCAACTGGCCGTGTTGAACGTGGTCAAGTTAAAGTCGGCGACGTTGTAGACATCGTTGGTATTGCTGAAGAAGCTAAACAAACAACTGTAACAGGTGTTGAAATGTTCCGTAAATTATTAGACTACGCTGAAGCTGGAGACAACATTGGTGCTCTTCTTCGTGGTGTAGCTCGTGAAGATATCCAACGTGGACAAGTACTTGCTAAGCCAGGTTCAATCACTCCACACACAGACTTCAAAGCTGAAGTTTATGTTCTTTCTAAAGAAGAGGGTGGACGTCATACTCCATTCTTCTCAAACTACCGTCCTCAGTTCTACTTCCGTACAACTGACGTAACTGGTGTTTGTAATCTTCCTGAAGGCGTAGAAATGGTTATGCCTGGAGATAACATCGAAATGACTGTTTCTTTGATCTCTCCTATCGCTCTTGAAGAAGGTACTAAGTTCTCTATCCGTGAGGGTGGACGTACTGTAGGCGCTGGCGTTGTAGCTTCAATCACTAAGTAATTTCTATTACTTTTTTTAAAACCATCTCGTGACGACGAGATGGTTTTTTATTTATAAATGCATTAAAGTTTTCCCTTTTACTGGAGAAAGCTTTTTTTATTTGCTCTATTTCTTGTACAATATAGTATGAGAGGGTGAATGTATGATGAAAGTTTTTATTATCGAAGATGATCGAGCTATTTTTGAAATTATTCGAGAACGATTCAGTCAGTGGTCTATGGAAGTTACAAAACCTACAGATTTCCAAAAAGTGATGGAATGCTTTCATAATGAAACTCCACAACTAGTTATTATTGATATTCAGTTACCTGCATTCGATGGTTTCCACTGGTGTCGCGAGATTCGGCATATTTCAAAAGTGCCGATTATCTTTTTGTCTTCACGAGATCATCCTATGGATCAAGTTATGGCTATGCAAATGGGCGCAGATGATTTTATACAAAAACCATTTAATATGGATGTACTATTGGCTAAAGTACAAGCCATTGTACGGAGAACATACGATTATAAACAAGAAAGACTACATACTGCATTATGGAATGGGGCTACCATTGATTATTCAAGAGGTACCATTACTAAAGAAGACTGCTTAGTTGAATTAACTAAAAATGAATTATTTATTTTAAGGGTTTTAATAGAACATTTAAATCAGATTGTATCTCGTGATGAATTAATGAGAAAGCTATGGGATGATGAACGCTTTGTTAATGATAATACGTTATCAGTGAATATGAATCGTTTACGCTTGAAGCTTGAAGAAATTGGATTGGAAGAAGTTATTCTTACAAAAAAAGGACTAGGCTATATGGCTATTACTAAGGAGGTCTAATTTGTAATGCTTTTAATGTTTCTTAAGGAAAGAAAGTCGTGGATTCTTTTTTTTATAGCCGTTCAGCTGTGGTTAAATTTAGTTCTTTTCTTAGATGTAGGATTATCTAATGTATCTGCAGTTTATCTTAATTTAACTAATGTAGTTGTATTTATTCTTTTTTTAATATGGCGATATATAAAAGAGACCAAATCAATTCGTAGACTGAAACATTTCCTGGGGAATGATTTAGATATAGAGAGTGTTCTACCTGCTCCTTCAGAAAAGTTATCGAGTTTTGAAGGGGTATTTTTTAAAGCTATTGAAAATGTTGAAGTAAAGAGACGGGAACAAATTAACGATGTACATGTTGAGTTTTCAGAAGATCAGGATAGAGCATTAGGATGGATTCATGAAGTGAAAACGCCTTTAACTGCAATGAAGCTTATGATTGACTCCTTAGAGGACACTACTTTTAAGAAGCGCCTTGAAATTGAATGGTTAAGAATCCATTTGCTACTTGATCAGGAACTACATCATATTAGACTTTCTACAATAGAGAATGACAACAGGATGGAAATGATATCAATTAGGCCAACAATACTGAGAGAGATTAAGAATTTGCAAACATGGTGTATTGAAAAAGGTATTGGCTTTGATATTGAGAATCTCGATGCTGAAGTACTAACTGATCAAAAATGGACATCCTTTATTATTCGTCAATTACTTTCTAATGCAGTCAAATATAGTAATGATAATTCAGATATACAGGTATATTCATCAAAGGATTCAGACGGTCATGTATATTTATATATTAAAGACTCGGGTATAGGGATTAGCCAGGCTGACTTGCCACGCATTTTTAATAAGTCTTTTACGGGTAAAATTGGTCGGCATCAAACTGCTTCAACTGGAATGGGGTTATATTTGGCCAAAAATGCAGCATCAAAATTAGGTATCCAAATATTTGTACAGTCTGAAGAGAAAATAGGAACAGTCTTTTCCTTACGTTTTCCTTTGAAAAATGAATTCGTTAAAATCATGAGTAGATGACGAAAATGTCACCTACTCTTTTTGTTTGTCATGTTAATCAAACGATTCTTTTTTTGAAATTATATAGAATGGTCATATAAGCGAGAGGGAGGAATTGTATTGGCTATTTTAAAAGCACGTAAAGTTAAAAAAGTTTATGGACGTAAATTAGCTGCTCAAGAAGTCTTGAAAGGTATTGATATAGAGGTTAATGAAGGAGAATTTGTTGGTATTATGGGTCCATCAGGTTCTGGAAAGACAACTTTGTTAAATGTTCTATGTTCGATTGACAATGCGACTGAAGGTGTTATAGAAATTGGTGGTAATGATTTAAGGAAGATGAAAGAGAAGGAATTATCGAAGTTTCGCCGGGAACAGTTAGGTTTTATATTTCAAGACTATAACTTATTAGATACATTAACTGTGAAAGAGAATATATTACTACCGCTATCTATTAGTAAAGTATCAAAATCTGAAGCTGAAAGTCGTTTCAATACACTAACGGATTTATTAGATATACGTGAATTAGCTAATAAATATCCAAATGAGATCTCAGGTGGACAAAAACAAAGGACATCTGCAGCACGTGCACTTATTTCGAATCCATCTATCGTATTTGGGGATGAGCCAACAGGAGCGTTAGATTCAAAATCAGCTACCGCTCTTCTAGAAAACTTATCTACTATTAATGAGAAGCAAAAGGTGACAATTATGATGGTTACCCACGATCCAGTAGCAGCGAGTTTTTGTAGCCGAGTGTTATTCTTGAAAGATGGTCAACTCTATACAGAGCTTTATAAAGGTGAAAAAAACCGTAAAATGTTCTTCCAAGAAATTATGAATACGCAAGGTATTTTAGGCGGTGACGGTTATGACGATTAGTCAACTCGTACTCCGAAGTATGAAAAAGAATATTACACATTATTATTTATACTTTTTTGCTCTGATATTTAGTGTGACATTGTACTTTTCATTTGTGACTTTGCAATTTAACCCGAGTATTTTAGAAATGACAAAAGAAAGTACTACAGGTGCAGCGGGATTTAAAGCTGCTTCAGTGATGTTAGTATTCATTGTGACGTTTTTTGTGATTTACGCTAACCATCTTTTTATGAAGCGCAGAAGTAAAGAAATCGGTTTATATCAATTGATTGGGATGTCGAAGGGCACTGTTGTACGTCTATTAGCACTTGAAAATATGCTATTGTGGACTGGTGCAACAGCTGTAGGGGTTAGTATCGGTTTTTTAACATCACGGGTATTTGCGATGATTCTATTGAAGCTAATTGCTAAAGAGGCTCTTGTGGAAATCGCATTTTCTTCACAGGCACTTTTTCAAACACTTGTTGTTTTCTTAATTCTATTAGTAGTAATAACTATTCAAACTATTTTCGTGATTCGTCGTTCAACGTTACTTGATTTGTTTTCTGCAAGTAAAAAAGGTGATACGCGTGTGAAACGTTTTGGATTGTTTCAAATGTTATTAGGTCTAATAGGCTTAGTGTTAATTACCTTTGGATATTATAAATCAACACATTTATTTGATTTTGATTCTGCCACTATTAATCAGTTAGTAATAAAGATGATTGTAATATTGGCTTCAACTATTATAGGGACTTTCTTCGTTTTCCGTTTTTCAGTATCTTTAATTATGAATATAATTCGTAAAGGAAAGAAAGGGCATTTATCATTAACTGACGTATTGGCATTAACGCCTATTATGCATCGTATGAAAGGGAATGCGAAGTCTTTAACACTGATTACAGTAATGACTGCGGTTGCTTTAGCTATTATGTCATTATCTTATATTGCGTACTATTCAGCGGGTGCGAGTGCAAAGCAAGCTGTACCTTTTGACGTCATTACATTAAATGAACAAAATAAAACGTTTGAAGAACAACTTCAAAAAGAAAATATAAACTTTAAAAAATATGAGTTTGCTTTGTTGAATGTAGATATTGATATTTCAAGCTTGATGAAGAAACCAATATCAAGTGATATTAAAGAAAATATACGACTTGATTCTATAGTGACAAAGTTAAGCGATATGAAGAAAATCTACCCTGAAGCTAGTTTAAAAGAGGGAGAAGCCTATCTAGTGGGATATAGCGGTATGCTTGCAGAATTAATGCCTCTAGAAGTTGGTAAGTCTATGACTGTGCATACAACAGAAGGTAAATCAAAACTAAAAATGATTGGACTTGAAAAGAGGGGGATTATTACAAGTCAACTTTCATATGGCAGTGCAGCTATCGTTGTTACAGACAGATATTTCGATAAGTTAGCAACAGAACCGAAAATTCAGAAGAACTCCATTTGGTACGAGCAAGAAGGTTACTCATTTGAAGAAAAAGATTTGGAGAAGGTTCAAGGAATATATATAAAGACAACCAATGGTGGAAAATTCACCACAAAGGATACAAAAGGGAAAGAAAAACAATTTTTCGCATGGACTCAGGAAGGTAATAAAACTGATGCATTAGAATTATGGGGTAATGTCATTTTCATTACAGCATTCCTCGGCTTAGCATTCTTACTGGCAACAGGTAGTGTTTTATACTTTAAGCAAATGTCCGATGCAGAAGATGAAAGAGAGTCTTATACGGTTCTTCGTAAAATCGGCTTTACCAAGTCAGAGATTATGAAGGGGATATATATGAAACAAACTTTTAACTTTGGTGTACCACTTCTGATCGGGTTATTACACAGTTATTTTGCTGTTAAATCAGGGTGGATGCTATTTGGTACAGAGCTAACAACACCATTAATCCTGACAATGAGTATTTACGCATTACTTTATTCGGTATTTGCATTGTTGTCCGTTACGTATTACCGCAAAGTTGTAAATGAAAGTTTATAATTACAGAACAAACCCACGTAGAGTATTATTTTACGTGGGATTTTTTTATTGACATTAATAATTAATCTATTTATAATTACTTTATCGAACTAGAGAACTAGAGTATGAAAGTGAAGTGTGAAATATGAATGCAGTAATAATAGCGATAGCTGTCATGCTAATATTAAGTCTATTACGTATAAATGTTGTACTTTCACTTGTATTAGGTGCATTTGCAGGGGGCCTTACAAGTGGTATGGGAATTTCTAAAACTGTAGAAACATTTACAGAAGGGTTAGGAGCAGGAGCGACAATAGCTTTGAGTTACGGTTTATTAGGCGGTTTTGCAATCGCCATTTCAAAAACCGGAATTCCAGAATTAATGATTGCTTCGATTCTGAAACTTTTAAATAAAAATGGTGAAAATAATAAACAAGGATTAGTGAAGGCTTTAATCTTCTTTTTAATTTTTGCAATGGCCGTATTCTCTCAAAACTTGATTCCGATTCATATAGCATTTATTCCATTATTGATTCCGCCAATTTTGAAAATCCTAAATATGCTTGAAGTAGATCGCCGAATTATCTCAACAATTATTGCAGTTGGTTTAGTGGGCACGTATAGCTTTGTACCTTCAGGATTCGGTTCTATTTTCCAAGAGATTATAGCAACTCAAGTAACAAAGGCTGGTATGAATGTATCCGTAAGTGATGTTCCAATGGCAATGGCTATTCCGGTGTTAGGCATGCTTATTGGTTTAGTTGTTGCATTATTCTTTTATCGTAAACCACGACGCTACGAAGAAGTGGGTGTTGAAACTTCTTCTATAGAACTAAAGGTTAGCAAAAAAGTAATTATTTCAACTATCATTGCATTAATTGCAGCGCTCTATACACAGATTGCAACTGATTCTATGATAGTTGGTGCATTTGCAGGTATTACAGTTATGTACGTAACTGGGGCATTAAAATGGAGAGAAGCAGATGAAGTTTTAACAGATGGTATGCGCATGATGTCATTTATCGGATTTGTTATGATTGCGGCAAACGGTTTTGCATCTGTTATAAATGCAACAGGAGATATAGATAGTCTAATCAACAGTTCATTAAGTATATTCAAAGGAAATACGAGTTTAGCTGTATTTGCTATGCTAATAATAGGTTTAATCGTTACGATGGGAATTGGTTCATCCTTTGCGACAATTCCAATCATTGCAACACTTTTTGTTCCTTTGTCTGTAGGACTAGGGTTAAGCCCATTAGCAATTATGTGTTTGATTGGGACAGCGGGTGCTCTTGGAGACGCTGGATCGCCAGCTTCTGATACGACTCTAGGGCCAACAGCCGGATTGAACGTTGACGGACAGCATAATCATATTTGGGATACATGTGTTCCGACGTTTATCTTCGTAAATATTCCACTCATTATTTTTGGCTGGATTGCTTGTGTATTCTTCTTATAATAGTAAGGTGCAATTCAAGTTGAATTGCATCCTTTTTTTTATTACATATAGTTTGCAATATAGCTGTATTTTTTATATACTTGGAATCTGCTGAAGAGCAAAAGATGAAGATAACATAGAATAAACAAGACATTGAAAAGAGTTTAGCAAAAACACTTGCTTATTCTTTTTTTTATGTGTATAATATCAAATGTTGGTCTTCGACTGCGATGAAGCGGGAGGTTGCCGACACACCCGGCCGCATTGCCATGGCGCGTGTGACGGAGAAATTTCCGTGGAGAATGTCTAGGAAATAGGCGAAAAGGAGGGAAAATAATGGCAAAACAAAAGATCCGTATCCGTTTGAAAGCATATGATCATAGAATTCTTGATCAATCTGCTGAGAAAATTGTGGAAACTGCTAAACGTTCAGGTGCAAGTGTATCAGGTCCGATTCCACTTCCAACTGAAAAATCGGTGTACACAATTCTGCGTGCCGTGCATAAGTACAAAGATTCTCGTGAGCAATTCGAGATGCGTACTCATAAACGTCTGATCGATATCGTTAACCCAACACCACAAACTGTTGACGCGTTAATGAAACTTGATTTACCATCTGGCGTTGATATTGAAATCAAACTTTAATGGTAAAAATGAAAATAGAAAAACAATAATCACAGGAGGTGTGACAAATGACCAAAGGAATCTTAGGTAGAAAAATCGGTATGACGCAAGTTTTTGCTGAGAACGGTGATTTAATCCCTGTAACTGTTGTTGAAGCTACTCCAAACGTAGTACTTCAAAAGAAATCAGTTGATACAGATGGTTACGAAGCAATCCAAATCGGTTTCGAAGATAAGCGCGAAAAGCTTTCTAACAAACCTGAAAAAGGACACGTAGCTAAAGCAAGCACTGCTCCTAAGCGCTTCATCCGCGAAATCCGCGATGTAAACTTAGCTGAGTACGAGGTTGGTCAAGAAGTCAAAGTTGAAATTTTCGCAGAAGGCGATGTAGTAGATGTAACAGGTGTTACTAAGGGTAAAGGTTTCCAAGGTGTTATTAAACGCCACGGACAATCTCGTGGTCCTATGGCCCACGGTTCTCGTTACCACCGTCGTCCTGGTTCAATGGGTCCAGTTGCTCCGAACCGCGTATTTAAACAAAAGAAATTACCTGGTCAAATGGGTGGCGGAGTTGTTACAATCCAAAACTTAGAAATTGTAAAAGTTGACGTTGAACGCAACTTACTACTTATTAAAGGTAATGTTCCTGGTTCTCGTAAAGCATTAGTAACAGTAAAAGCTGCTATTAAAGCTAACTAACTTACCGAAGAAAGGAGGAAACAGGAATGACAAAAGTATCTTTGCTTAGTCAAACGGGTTCTTCTGTTGGTGAAATCGAATTAAACGATGCAATCTTCGGAATCGAACCAAACCAAAACGTGTTATTCGACGCAGTAATCGCTCAACGCGCTTCATTACGTCAAGGTAACCATAAAGTAAAAAACCGTTCTGAAGTTGCTGGCGGTGGTCGTAAACCATGGAAGCAAAAAGGAACAGGACGTGCTCGTCAAGGTTCTATTCGCTCTCCACAATGGCGTGGCGGTGGTGTAGTATTCGGTCCAGTACCTCGTAGCTATAGCTACAAACTACCGAAAAAAGTACGTCGTTTAGCTCTTAAATCAGCTCTATCTGCTAAAGTATTAGAAACTAATTTCTTAGTACTAGATGCTCTTAAACTAGACGCACCAAAAACTAAAGATTTCGTAAAAGTTCTTAAAGATCTTTCAATCGAATCTAAAGCATTATTCGTAACTGCTAATTTAGATGAAAACGTAGCATTATCTGCTCGTAACATCCAAGGCGTTACTGTTGTACCAGCTGCTGGTATTAACGTTCTTGATCTATTAGGTCATGAAAAAGTAGTTTTCACTAAAGCTGCTGTAGAAAAAGTTGAGGAGGTGCTTGGTTAATGGAAGCACGTGATATTTTAAAACGTCCTGTCATTACTGAGCGTTCTTCAGAACTAATGGCAGAAAACAAATATACATTTGAAGTTGACACTCGTGCCAACAAAACTGAAGTTAAAGATGCAGTTGAATCTATCTTTGGTGTTAAAGTTGAGAAAGTAAACATCATGAACTACAAAGGTAAATACAAACGCGTTGGTAAATTCGGTGGTTACACAAACAAACGCCGTAAAGCAATTGTTAAATTAGTTGCTGGCAACGAAATCGAATTATTCGAAATGTAATTTTCGTTCATTATTGAACAATAAAGAAGGAGGGAACTCAAATGGCGATTAAAAAGTATAAGCCTACCTCAAATGGTCGTCGTAACATGACGTCATCTGACTTTGCTGAAATCACAACTAACAAGCCTGAGAAATCATTGTTAGAACCGACTAAACGCAAAGCTGGTCGTAATAACCAAGGTAAAATCACTGTTCGTCATAATGGTGGTGGCCATAAACGCCAATATCGTGTCATCGATTTCAAACGTTTGAAAGATGGCATTCCAGGACGCGTTGCTACTATCGAATATGATCCAAACCGTTCTGCAAACATTGCATTAATTAATTATGCAGATGGTGAAAAACGCTACATCCTAGCACCTAAAGGTCTAGTTGTAGGAATGACAATTGTATCAGGTGCAGATGTTGATATTAAAGTAGGTAACGCATTACCACTTGAAAATATCCCAATGGGTACTACAATCCATAACATCGAAATGAAACCTGGTAAAGGTGGACAATTAGTACGTTCTGCTGGTACATCAGCTCAAATCCTTGGTAAAGAGGGTAAATACGTAATAGTTCGTCTTCAATCTGGTGAAGTTCGCATGATCCTTGCTACTTGCCGTGCTACAATCGGTCAAGTTGGTAACGAACAACACGAATTAATCAACATTGGTAAAGCAGGTCGTACTCGTTGGTTAGGCAAACGCCCAACTGTACGTGGATCTGTAATGAACCCGAACGATCACCCACACGGTGGTGGTGAAGGACGTTCTCCAATCGGACGTAAATCACCAATGACACCATGGGGTAAACCAGCTCTTGGTTATAAAACTCGTAGCAAGAAAAACAAATCCGACAAACTTATCATTCGTCGTCGTAAAAAATAAAGTGATTAGACTGCGGTTCGTTGAAAGAACCGTAGTGGGATCACGGAGGGAGGCTCCAATATGGGTCGCAGCTTGAAAAAAGGACCTTTTGTCGATGACCACTTAATGAAAAAAGTGGAAGCACAAGAGGCTTCTGAGAAAAAACAAGTTATCAAGACTTGGTCTCGCCGTTCTACAATCTTCCCGAACTTTATCGGACTAACTATCGCTGTATATGATGGACGTAAACATGTTCCTGTATACGTGACTGAAGATATGGTAGGTCATAAACTAGGTGAGTTCGCACCAACACGCACATATAAAGGTCATGGTGCAGATGATAAGAAAACATCAGTACGCTAATATGAGGGGAGGTAAATCCTGATGCAAGAAGCAAAAGCTATTGCTCGCACAGTTCGCATTGCTCCTCGTAAAGTCCGCTTAGTGGTTGATTTAATCCGAGGCAAGCAAATTGGCGAAGCAGTTGCAATTTTACGTCACACTCCAAGAGCAGCGTCTCCTGTAGTTGAAAAAGTACTAAAATCTGCAGTTGCAAATGCTGAACATAACTACGATTTAGATGTAAATAACTTAGTTATTTCAGAAGTATTCGTTGATGAAGGTCCAACGTTAAAACGTTTCCGTCCACGCGCACAAGGACGTGCAAGCGCAATTAACAAACGTACAAGCCACATTACTCTAGTGGTATCTGAGAAGAAGGAGGGATAATACGTGGGTCAAAAAGTACATCCAATAGGATTACGTGTTGGTGTCATTCGTGATTGGGAATCTAGATGGTACGCTGAAAAAGAGTACGCTACTTTACTTCATGAAGACATTAAAGTACGTAAATACATTGAAACAAGCTTAAAAGAAGCTTCAGTTTCTAAAGTAGAAATCGAACGCGCTGCAAACCGTGTTAATATTACAATTCACACTGCGAAACCAGGTATGGTAATTGGTAAGGGCGGTACTGAAGTGGAATCACTTCGTAAAAACCTTGGCAAAATCACTGGCAAACGCGTTCACATCAATATTGTTGAAATCAAACGTGCGGATCTTGACGCTAAATTGGTAGCAGAAAACATTGCTCGCCAATTAGAAAACCGTGTATCATTCCGTCGTGCACAAAAACAAACTATTCAACGCACAATGCGTGCAGGCGCTAAAGGTATTAAAACTCAAGTATCTGGTCGTCTAGGCGGCGCTGATATCGCGCGTGCTGAACATTATAGTGAAGGAACTGTTCCGCTTCATACTCTTCGTGCTGACATTGATTATGCTCATGCAGAAGCTGACACTACTTATGGTAAATTAGGTGTTAAAGTATGGATCTACCGCGGTGAAGTCCTTCCAGTGAAGAAGAACTCTGAGGAAGGAGGCAAATAATATGTTATTGCCAAAACGCGTAAAATACCGTCGTGTACACCGCGGAAAAATGCGTGGAGAAGCGAAAGGCGGTAAAGAAATAGCATTCGGCGAATTCGGTTTACAAGCAACTGAAGCTAGCTGGATCACTAACCGTCAAATCGAAGCTGCACGTATCGCGATGACTCGTTACATGAAACGTGGCGGTAAAGTTTGGATTAAAATCTTCCCACATAAACCATATACGAAAAAGCCTCTAGAAGTGCGTATGGGTTCAGGTAAAGGTGCTCCTGAAGGATGGGTAGCAGTAGTTAAACCAGGAAAAATTATGTTCGAAATCGGAGGCGTTTCTGAGGAAATCTCTCGTGAAGCACTTCGTTTAGCATCTCATAAGCTTCCTGTGAAATGTAAGATTGTTAAACGTGAAGAAATTGGTGGTGAATCTAATGAAAGCTAATGAAATCCGTGAACTTACAACAGCAGAGATCGAAACTAAAGTAAAATCACTGAAAGAAGAGCTTTTTAACCTTCGCTTCCAATTGGCGACTGGTCAATTAGAAAACACAGCTCGCATCCGCGAAGTACGCAAAGCAATTGCGCGTATGAAAACTGTGATTCGTGAAAGAGAAATCAGTGCAAATAACTGATAAAGGAGGTTTGCAGCATGACTGAGCGTAACCAACGCAAAGTTTACACTGGCCGCGTAGTTTCAGATAAAATGGATAAAACTATCTCAGTTTTAATTGAAACTCACAAAAAGCATAAGCTTTATGGCAAACGTGTAAAATACTCTAAGAAATTCAAGGCGCATGATGAAAACAACGAAGCAAAAGTTGGAGATATCGTCCGCATTATGGAAACTCGTCCGCTATCAGCTACTAAACGTTTCCGTTTGGTTGAAGTAGTAGAAAAAGCGGTTATTATCTAATTAAATTTCGGAACTACAACGTCCGAAGGGAGGTAACCTAAGTGATCCAACAAGAAACCCGTTTAAAAGTTGCTGACAACTCAGGTGCGAAAGAAGTATTAACTATCAAAGTACTTGGTGGTTCTGGACGTAAGACTGCGAACATCGGTGATGTAATCGTATGTACTGTCAAGAAAGCAACACCAGGTGGCGTTGTCAAGAAGGGTGAAGTAGTTAAAGCTGTAATCGTTCGTACGAAAAGCGGCGTTCGTCGTAAAGACGGTACTTACATCAAATTCGATGAAAACGCATGTGTAATCATCAAAGATGACAAATCACCACGCGGAACTCGTATTTTCGGACCTGTAGCACGTGAATTACGTGATAACAGTTTCATGAAAATCGTATCTTTAGCTCCGGAAGTTCTTTAATTTTCATGAAAGTGCCAATCAAGGAGGTGCGACAGAATGCATGTTAAAAAAGGCGACAAGGTAAAGGTTATTTCAGGTAAAGAAAAAGGCAAAACAGGTGTAATTCTTGCTGCTTTTCCTAAAAATGATCGTGTACTAGTTGAAGGTGTAAACATCGTCAAAAAACACGTGAAACCTAACCAAGTTAACCCACAAGGTGGAATTGTCAGCCAAGAGGCAGCAATTCACGTTTCGAACGTAATGCTAATCGATCCAAAATCTGGCGAGCCGACTCGCGTAGGTTATAAAATCGAAGATGGCAAAAAAGTTCGTGTAGCAAAAAAATCAGGTGCAGTAATCGATAAATAAGTAATAGAGAAGGGAGGTACAAACACATGAGCCGCCTAAAAGAAAAATTTGTAAACGAAGTTTCACCTGCTCTTATGAGCAAGTTTGAATATACATCAGTTATGCAAGTTCCTAAAGTTGACAAGATCGTTATTAACATGGGTGTTGGTGACGCAGTTCAAAACTCTAAAGTACTTGACTCAGCTGTTGAAGAATTAGCATTAATCGCAGGTCAAAAACCTGTTGTAACTAAAGCTAAAAAATCTATCGCAGGTTTCCGTCTTCGTGAAGGAATGCCAATCGGTGCGAAAGTTACATTACGCGGTGAGCGTATGTATGACTTCTTGGATAAACTAATCGCTGTTTCTCTTCCACGTGTACGTGACTTCCGTGGTGTTTCTAAAAAAGCATTTGACGGTCGCGGTAACTATACTCTTGGTATTAAAGAGCAATTAATCTTCCCAGAAATCGACTACGATAAAGTTTCTAAAGTACGCGGTATGGATATCGTTATCGTAACTACTGCGAACTCTGATGAAGAAGCTCGCGAGTTACTAACTCAATTCGGTATGCCGTTCCAAAAGTAATAAAACAAGGAGGGCGAAAACGTGGCTAAAAAATCAATGATCGTTAAACAACAACGCACGCAAAAGTTTAAAGTGCAAGAATACACTCGTTGTGAACGCTGTGGGCGTCCACACTCTGTATACCGCAAATTTAAACTTTGCCGTATTTGTTTCCGAGAACTTGCATATAAGGGACAAATTCCTGGCGTGAAAAAAGCCAGCTGGTAATCCCCTAATTTGGGAAGGAGGTAAATGTAATGACAATGACAGATCCGATTGCAGATATGCTTACACGCATTCGTAATGCTAACATGGTCCGTCACGAGAAATTAGAGCTTCCGGCTTCTAATATCAAAAAAGAGATCGCTGAAATTCTTAAGCGTGAAGGTTTTGTACGTGACGTTGAGTATGTAGAAGATGACAAACAAGGTATCATCCGTATCTTCTTAAAATATGGCCAAGAAAACGAACGTGTTATTACAGGATTAAAACGTATTTCTAAACCAGGTTTACGCGTTTATGCGAAAACTAACGAAGTACCTAAAGTGTTGAACGGACTAGGAATCGCTTTAGTTTCAACTTCAAACGGTTTATTAACTGACAAAGAAGCTCGCGCTAAACAAGTTGGCGGAGAAATCTTAGCTTACGTTTGGTAATTAGCAACAAAAGAATGGAGGTGCAACATAAATGTCTCGCGTAGGTAAAAAACCAATCGAGGTGCCTGCTACTGTAACTGTAACTGTCGCTGCTGACAACACAGTAACTGTTAAAGGACCAAAAGGTGAACTTGTTCGCTCTTTTAACAAAGATATGAAAATTGAACAAGAAGGTAACGTGATTACAGTATCTCGTCCTTCTGAGTCAAAAGACCACCGTACTAACCATGGTACAACTCGTGCTCTTTTAGCAAACATGATTACTGGTGTTTCTGAAGGATTTGAACGTGCACTTGAATTAGTTGGTGTAGGTTACCGTGCTCAATTACAAGGAACTAAACTTGTATTGAACGTAGGTTACTCACATCCAGTTGAGTTCACACCTGAAGAAGGAGTAACTGTAGAAGTTCCTTCAAACACTAAAGTTATCGTTAAAGGGATTAGCAAAGAACGTGTTGGAGCACTTGCTTCTAACATCCGTCAAGTGCGTCCACCAGAGCCTTATAAAGGTAAAGGGATTCGTTATGAAGGCGAATTCGTTCGTCGTAAAGAAGGTAAAACAGGTAAATAATGCTGCTTAAAGCATTAGAAAGGAGTGACCTCTGTGATTACGAAACAAGATAAGAATCAAGTTCGTAAAAAACGTCATGCGCGCGTGCGTTCTAAAATTACTGGTACTGCTGAATGTCCACGTTTAAACGTATTCCGTTCAAACAAACACATTTACGCACAAATTATCGATGATTCTAAAGGACTAACACTAGTAAGTGCTTCAACTATGGATAAAGAGTTTGAAGGAACTGCTGGTAACTTAGAAGCTGCTACAAAAATCGGTGAAACTATCGCTAAAGGCGCTGCGGAAAAAAACATCAAAGCTGTTGTATTTGACCGTGGTGGTTACTTATATCATGGACGTGTTAAAGCTTTAGCTGAAGCTGCACGTGCAAATGGTTTAGAATTTTAATAAGAAGGAGGTACACATTTCATGAGTCGCATTGACGCAAACAAACTAGAACTTGAAGAACGCGTTGTTACGATCAACCGCGTTGCTAAAGTTGTTAAAGGTGGACGTCGTTTCCGCTTCACTGCACTAGTAGTGGTTGGAGACCGTAATGGCCATGTTGGTTTCGGTACAGGTAAAGCTCAGGAAGTACCTGATGCAATTCGCAAAGCAGTAGAAGATGCGAAGAAAAACTTGATCGAAGTTCCACGTGTTGGTGGTACAACACCACACTTAATCATGGGTCGCTTCGGTGCAGGTAACATCATGATTAAACCTGCTGCTCCTGGTACTGGAGTTATCGCTGGTGGTCCAGTTCGTGCTGTATTAGAGCTTGCTGGTATCACTGATATTCTTTCAAAATCACTTGGTTCAAATACGCCAATTAACATGGTTCGCGCTACTGTTAGAGGTTTGTCTGAACTTAAACATGCTGAAGAAGTTGCAAAACTTCGCGGTAAATCAGTAGAAGAACTATTAGGTTAAGGGGGGAAATAATATGTCAACTAAACTACAAATTACCCTTACTAAAAGTTTAATCGGTACTAAACCTGCTCAACGTAAAACAATCGAAGCGCTTGGCTTACGTAAAGTAAATCATACTGTTGAACATCCAGACAATGTGGCTGTTCGCGGTGCGATCACTAAAGTAGCACACTTAGTTACTGTTACAGAGATTTAATTCGAAAAATCAATAACAAGGAGGTGCCACCCATATGAAACTTCATGAGTTAGAACCAGCTTTAGGTTCACGTAAAGAACGTAACCGCGTAGGTCGTGGTATCGGTTCTGGTAACGGTAAAACTTCTGGTAAGGGACATAAAGGTCAAAATTCTCGTTCTGGCGGCGGCGTTCGTCCAGGATTTGAAGGCGGTCAAAACCCATTGTTCCGTCGTTTACCTAAACGTGGATTTACGAACATTAATCGTAAAGAATACGCTATCGTAAACCTTGACGCTTTAAATCGTTTTGAAGACGGCACAGAAGTAACACCAGCTTTATTAATTGAAACTGGTGTTGTGAGCAACGAGAAAGCTGGAATCAAAGTTCTAGGTAATGGAACTGTTGAGAAAAAGCTTACTGTTAAAGCTCATAAATTCTCAGCTTCTGCTAAAGAAGCAATTGAGAATGCCGGCGGACAAATCGAGGTGATTTAATGTTTCAAACAATCTCTAACTTTATGCGCGTGAGAGATATTAGAAATAAAATCATTTTCACTCTTTTGATGTTGGTCGTATTCCGTCTTGGAACGTTTATACCGGTACCAAACGTCGACGCCAATGTATTAAAAGCCACTGATCAATATAGTTTAGTTGGTTTCTTAAATACATTTGGTGGAGGAGCTTTGAAAAACTTCTCGATTTTTGCTATGGGTATTATGCCTTACATTACGGCTTCAATCATAGTTCAGCTATTGCAAATGGATGTTGTCCAAAAGTTCACCGAGTGGTCAAAACAAGGTGAAGTTGGTCGACGTAAGATCGCTCAATTTACACGTTACTTCGCAATTATCCTTGCATTTATTCAATCAATCGCAATGTCTTACGGTTTCAACCGTATGTACGGCGGTTCATTGATTAAAGATGAGGGTGTTATGACGTACTTAACAATTGCGATTGTGTTAACTGCTGGTACTGCATTTTTACTTTGGTTAGGTGAGCAAATTACTGAAAAAGGTGTTGGAAATGGTATTTCCATTATCATCTTCGCAGGTATCGTAGCTGCATTGCCAAACACTGTGAATCAAATTTATGCTTCACAATTCGAAAATGCGGGAGAGCAATTGTTCATCCGTATTATCGTAATGGCTCTTATTGTATTGGCCGCTCTTGTAATAGTTGTAGGTGTTATTTACGTTCAACAAGCGTTGCGTAAAATCCCTATTCAATATGCAAAACGTGCTGGTGCTCAAAGAGGTGCGCAACAATCTCATTTACCATTGAAAGTAAATGCTGCTGGGGTTATCCCAGTTATCTTTGCTGTTGCGTTTATCGTAACTCCTAGAACAATTGCGACTTTCTTTGGAGATAATAAAGCAACTCAGTTCATTGAAAGAACGTTTGATTATTCTCAACCAGTTGGGATGATCATTTATGTAGCGTTAATTGTAGCGTTTGCATATTTCTATGCGTTCGTTCAAGTGAATCCTGAAAAAGTTGCGGATAATTTGAAAAAGCAAGGTGCCTATATCCCGGGTATTCGCCCAGGTAAAAGCACTCAAGATTATCTAACAACTGTTTTATATCGCTTAACGTTTGTAGGTGCGATCTTCTTGTCGCTTGTTGCGATTCTTCCAATCATTTTTATTAATGTTGCGAAGCTTCCAGCATCTGCCCAAATTGGCGGTACTAGTCTACTAATCGTTGTCGGTGTTGCACTGGAAACGATGAAACAATTAGAATCCCAACTTGTGAAACGCCACTACAAAGGTTTCATGAAATAATGTTGGTTTTTAGGGACGATTTTCGTTCCTTAAACCTTCACAATAACTTGAGGGGGCTCTCTCCGTATGAATATCGTTTTGATGGGTTTGCCTGGTGCTGGTAAAGGCACTCAAGCAGATAAAATTGTTGAGAAGTACGCAATCCCTCATATTTCTACAGGCGATATGTTCCGTGCAGCTATTAAAGGTGGTACGGAATTAGGTCTTTTAGCGAAATCGTTTATTGACAAAGGTGCTCTTGTACCTGATGAAGTGACGATTGGAATCGTTCGCGAACGCTTAAGCCAACCTGATTGTGATCAAGGCTTCCTACTAGATGGTTTTCCACGTACTATTGAACAAGCTGATGCGTTAGATAATATTTTATCTGATCTTGGTAAAAGAATAGAATATGTAGTAAATATTCAAGTAGAACAAGAAGAGTTGATTAAACGTTTAACAGGTCGTCGTATCTGTAAAGTATGTGGCTCTGCTTATCACTTATTGTTTAATCCTTCTAAAGAGGAAGGCATTTGTGATAAAGACGGAGGAGAACTTTATCAAAGAGCAGACGATAATCCAGAAACGGTTTCTAATCGCCTGGAAGTAAATATCAAACAAACACAACCTTTACTTGATTTTTATCAAGCTAAAAATGTGTTAACAAATATCAACGGACAGCAAGATATCTCAGATGTTTTTGCTGACGTAGATGCTCTATTACAGGGCAGCCGCAACTAATACCCGAATCCCGGGTGCAGATAACTGCCTCCGCGGGGAGTATGCGGTAGCAACGGAAATGTATTTTCGAGAGCTGCAAAAGCATATTGTGCCCGGTCTATGCACTGATGAATTAGATGTATCGGTATACGGGATACCCTTTGTCCTTGATGCAATCCTAGTTCTGAAAGGGTATAATGGGTTTCGTGGAAGCATCTGTGTAAACGGGTATGGAAGGATCTTATCCAAGGCAATTCCGGATGGTCATGTTGACATGAGGGAAACAAGGTTCAAACGGAAAGTCAATTCCATGGGTTGTAAGAAGCGAAACCTGATGAGCGTCTTTCGAACATCTCTCATACAATCCAAACATATGTTGAGACGAGTCGTTTCTTTCATGAAAGAAAAAAACTTGAAGCAAATTCCGTTTGATTTGAAGATGGGAACCTGAATTGCATATAGAAGGGAGACAGGGTCGATGGCGAAAGACGATGTAATTGAAATCGAAGGCACAGTTGTTGAGACTTTGCCAAACGCGATGTTTAAGGTAGAATTAGAAAATGGTCATACAGTTCTTGCTCATGTATCAGGCAAAATTCGTATGCACTTTATTCGCATCTTGCCTGGAGATAAAGTAACTATTGAGTTATCTCCATATGACTTAACTCGCGGTCGTATCACATACCGTTTTAAATAATCTTTTGCACTCCGGACCACTAAGGAGGTTAGGTTAGATGAAAGTGAGACCATCTGTGAAACCGATCTGCGAAAAATGTAAAGTTATTCGCCGACGCGGTAAAGTAATGGTAATCTGTGAAAATCCTAAACACAAACAAAAACAAGGTTAATTTGAAGGAGGTGCACAACGTATATGGCACGTATTGCTGGTGTTGACATTCCTCGCGACAAACGCGTTGTAATTTCATTAACTTACATTTACGGAGTAGGTAACACTACTGCTAAGCAAGTTCTTGCTGGAGCAGGTGTTTCTGAAAGTACTCGAGTTCGCGATCTTACTGAAGACGAACTTAACAAAATCCGTGAACAATTAGACAAATACAAACTAGAAGGTGATCTTCGTCGTGAGATCTCTCTAAACATCAAACGCTTGATGGAAATCGGATCTTTCCGTGGTATCCGTCACCGTCGCGGTTTACCTGTTCGCGGTCAAAATACGAAGAACAATGCGCGTACGCGTAAAGGTCCTCGTAAAACTGTAGCGAACAAGAAAAAATAATCGGTAAAGGAGGTTTCTTCTTAACATGGCACGTAAACAACAATCTCGTAAACGTCGTGTGAAAAAGAATATCGAATCTGGTATTGCTCACATCCGTTCTACATTTAATAATACAATTGTAACCATCACTGACATGCAAGGTAACGCTGTTTCTTGGTCAAGTGCAGGTGCTCTAGGATTCCGTGGTTCTCGTAAATCAACTCCTTTTGCTGCACAAATGGCTGCTGAAACTGCTGCTAAAACATCAATCGAGCATGGTTTAAAAACTTTAGAAGTAACTGTTAAGGGTCCTGGTGCAGGTCGTGAAGCTGCTATTCGTGCGCTTCAAGCTGCAGGTTTAGACGTTACAGCAATCAAAGATGTAACTCCAGTTCCACATAACGGTTGTCGCCCACCAAAACGTCGTCGTGTATAATTGATGAATCTCAATCTAGTGATTGAGAATCTCATTTCTTGTACAAACTGAATTGTGCAGACACATGATTGATTAGACATTCGATTTAATGTAGGAAATAAAAATCATACATTCGATGTTTTGAAGGAGGGTAAATTTGAATGATCGAAATTGAAAAACCAAAGATTGAAACCGTTGAGATCAGCGATGATGCCAAATACGGCAAGTTTGTTGTAGAACCACTTGAACGTGGATATGGAAACACTTTGGGAAATTCTTTACGTCGTATCCTTCTGTCTTCTTTACCAGGAGCTGCTGTTACTTCAATCCAAATTGACGGCGTACTACACGAATTCTCTACTATTGAGGGCGTTGTAGAAGATGTTGCATCAATTATTTTGAACATTAAAAAGCTAGCTTTAAAAATCTATTCTGATGAAGAAAAAGTCATTGAAATAGATTTCAAAGGTGACGGAGTAGTAACTGCTGCGGATATTACGCATGACAGTGACGTTGAAGTGTTAAACCCAGATCTATATATTGCAACTATTGCTAAAAATGGTCATCTTCGTATGCGTATGTATGCGCAACGTGGACGTGGTTACACTCCTGCTGATCAAAACAAACGCGAGGATCTTCCAATTGGCGTGATCCCGATCGACTCTATTTACACTCCAGTTTCACGCGTCAACTTCCAAGTAGAAAATACTCGTGTTGGACAATCGTCTGATTTCGATAAACTTTCTCTAGATGTATGGACAGATGGTAGCATCGGTCCTAAAGAGGCGATTTCGCTCGGAGCAAAAATATTAACCGAGCACTTAAATATCTTCGTTGGTTTAACAGACGAGGCACAAACTGCTGAAATCATGGTTGAAAAAGAAGAAGACCAAAAAGAAAAAGTCTTAGAGATGACTATCGAAGAGCTTGATCTTTCTGTGCGTTCTTACAACTGTTTAAAACGAGCAGGTATCAACACTGTTCTTGAACTTGCTAACAAGTCTGAGGACGACATGATGAAAGTTCGTAACCTAGGACGTAAATCATTAGAAGAAGTAAAAGCGAAGTTAGAAGAGCTTGGTTTAGGGTTACGCGAAGAAGACTAAGCGAACTTTTATATAAAAGACTGATCAGTTATTGAACAAAGGAGGGAAACATCCATGGGTTACAGAAAACTTGGACGTACAAGTTCTCAACGTAAAGCGATGTTACGCGATTTAGCTACTGACTTAATCATCAATGAGCGCATTGAAACAACAGAAACTCGTGCTAAAGAATTACGTTCGGTTGTTGAGAAAATGATTACTTTAGGCAAACGCGGAGACTTGCATGCTCGTCGTCAAGCAGCTACATTTATTCGTCGTGAATTAGCTACTACAACTGACGCTGAAGGCAATGAATCAACAGTTTACGCTTTGCAAAAATTGTTCGATGATGTAGCACCACGCTACGCTGAACGCCAAGGCGGTTATACACGCATTATGAAAATGGGACCTCGCCGCGGTGACGGTGCGCCTGTAGTTGTGATTGAACTAGTTTAATCATACGATGCGGAGGAGGGTGTTTGGTTCATAGCTATTTGAACTGCACCCTCTTTTTTTAAAAATTAGAATTTAGATTTATACGACAAATTTAAAAGCAGAGTGTTATGATGAGCGGACATAAGTGCCGTCTCGTTTAGCTCTACGCACCTCATTCACTCTTAAAGTCTGAGCAACTTTAAGAACGGAGATACGAAACAAAGCGCATTTCTCTGAATGGGGTGCGCGCTTTTTTATTTAATTTGGAAGAGCCCTTGCTCATGTCCACTAAATATTAGTAATGAAGAGAATCGACTTTCGCCGTTATAAGCAAAAGTCGTATTTTTCTAATATAGAATCTTTTCAGCTAGTATTCATACATAAAACAGTGTAAGTTAGAGAGAACAGCAGAGCGAAGTTGAGCGAGAGGAGTTTGAGCATATGGATGAAATCTTATCACTGGATCACGTAACATTTACATATTCCCCGGATGAGCCGGATATTAAGAACGCGGTTGAAGATGTGTCATTTACTGTGAATGAAGGCGAATGGATCGCGATTGTAGGCCATAACGGATCTGGCAAATCAACTATAGCGCGCCTTATGAACGGCTTATTGTTTCCACAACAAGGAACGATTAAGGTTTTGAATCAGTCATTAACTGAAGAAAACCTTTGGGATATTAGGTCTCAAATGGGTATGGTATTCCAAAATCCTGATAATCAGTTTGTAGGAGCGACTGTACAGGATGATGTTGCTTTTGCACTTGAAAACAACGGTATACCATATGAAGAAATGGTTAAACGTGTACATGAGGCACTGAAACAAGTAAAGATGGATCAGTTTTTAAATCATGAACCACAGCATTTATCAGGTGGGCAAAAACAACGCGTTGCCATTGCAGGTGCACTTGCACTAAAACCGAAACTGCTCATTTTGGATGAAGCGACATCAATGCTTGATCCTCAGGGCCGTGCTGAAGTACTGGCTACTGTACAAGCATTACGTGAAGAGACAGGATTAACGGTCCTATCAATTACACATGATTTAGAGGAAGCTATTTTAGCTGACCGTATGTTATTTATGAATGGTGGCAAAAAGTTTGCTGAAGGAACACCATCTGAAATTTTCGCTTTAGGCGACCAATTAGTAGAGCTTGGTTTAGATTTACCATTTGCTATGAAGCTAACAAAGCTTTTGAAACAAAATGGTGTTAAGCTTCTAGGTGAGCACATGACAGAAGAAGAGCTGGTGAATGACTTATGGACATCCAACTTCAAAAAGTAAGTTATGCGTATGCACAAGGAACGCCTTTTGAAAAGAGAGCGTTATTTGATGTTGAATTAGCTATTCCTTCAGGTAGCTATCAAGCAATTATAGGTCATACAGGTTCAGGGAAGTCTACAATTTTACAGCATCTAAATGCCCTTTTAAAACCTACAGAAGGTACTATACAAATCGGGGACAAGACTATTACGGCTGGTAAAAAGGCGAAGGATTTAAAACCGGTTCGTCAAAAAGTAGGGATTGTATTTCAATTTCCCGAACATCAGTTATTTGAGGAAACGGTTTTAAAAGATATTATTTTTGGTCCTATGAACTTTGGTATCTCTGAAGACGAAGCGACAAAACGTGCGCATCACTTAATCGAACTCGTAGGTTTACCACTTACGGTACTTGATAAATCACCATTTGATTTATCGGGTGGTCAAATGCGACGAGTGGCTATTGCAGGGGTACTCGCTATGGAACCAGAAGTAATTGTCCTTGATGAGCCAACAGCTGGACTTGATCCTCGAGGCCGTAAAGAAATAATGGATTTATTCCTACAGCTTCACAAGGCAAGAAATTTAACGACAATCCTTGTGACACATAGTATGGAAGATGCGGCACGTTATGCAGATCGAATTGCAATTATGCATGAAGGCAAATGTGTACTAACAGGAAATCCAGCAGAAATCTTTGGTAATGCTGAGCAATTGGCAAAGTATCGATTAGAGCCTCCGCGTATTGTGCGTTTCCAGAGAGAATTTGAAGAGAAGGTCGGTCGCAAGCTACCAACGCTTTGTCTAACAGAAGAAGAGCTCGCGTCAGCGATTACGGAAGCTGTTCGAGAGGAGCGTGCGGGTCAATGATGGAGAAAATGATTTTTGGCCGCTTTATGCCAGGGGATTCCTTCGTGCATAAATTAGATCCTCGCTCGAAACTATTATTTGTATTCGCATTTATTATTATCGTATTTTTAGCGAACAATCCTGTGACGTATGCAGCGCTGTTTGTGTTTACATTACTTGTTATTTTTGTTTCGCGTATTAAATTATACTTTTTAATAAATGGCTTGAAGCCGGTTATTATATTAATGGCATTTACATTCTTACTTCATATTTTCTTTACGAAGGAAGGTGAACTGCTTTATCACTGGAAGTTCATCAGTATATATGAAGAGGGTTTGAAGCAAGGTATTTTCATTTCTATTAGATTTTTAGTATTAGTCTTTATGACATCCATTTTGACGCTAACAACTTCACCAATTTCGATTACAGATGGATTAGAAGTTCTGTTGAATCCATTCAAAAAATTAAAATTACCTGTACATGAGTTAGCACTAATGATGTCAATATCGCTTCGCTTCATCCCTACACTAATGGATGAGACGGATAAGATTATGAAGGCACAAATGGCGCGTGGGTCAGATCTTAGTACAGGACCAATAAAAGAACGTGTTAAAGCCGTTGTACCATTGCTTGTACCACTCTTTGTTAGCGCATTTAAGCGTGCAGAGGATTTGGCAACAGCAATGGAAGTACGTGGTTATCGTGGCGGAGAAGGACGTACACGCTACCGCCAGCTGAAATGGGATAGTAAGGATACATTAGCGATCCTGTTACTTGTAGCCATGACAGCATTATTAATAACCCTTCGTAGTTAATGAATGAGGAGATTGCATAACGATGAAAAGAAGAATGAAAGCTACAATCACATATGATGGAACGAATTTCTCTGGTTACCAAGTGCAACCTAAGAAGCGTACAGTGCAAGAAGAGCTTCAGAAAGTACTTACCGTCATGCATAAAAATGAGATTGTCCAGGTGACAGCAAGTGGGAGAACAGATGCTAAGGTGCACGCAACCGGCCAAGTAATCCATTTTGATACAACACTGTCCATTCCTCTTGATCGTTATGCACAAGCATTAAACGTTCAATTACCGAGAGACATCCGAATTGTTCAAATAGAAGAGGTGTCTGATGACTTTCACGCGAGGTTTAGCGTCCATGGAAAGCGATATCGCTATATCTGGTCGTGTGAAGCCGTACAGAGCCCTTTTAGACGTTTTTATGCGACACCTACCAATGGTGTGAAGCCAAATGTTATGGCTATGCAAGAAGCAGCACAGTATATTCTAGGGACACATGATTTTTCATGCTTTTGTGCAGCCAATACAAGTGTGAAAGATAAAGTGCGTACTGTTGCAAAGTTAGACTTTGAATGGCATGGTGAAGAATTGCATATGACAATTGAAGGAAATGGCTTTTTGTATAATATGGTGCGAATTATTGCAGGTACTTTATGGGAAGTCGGAATTGGTAAACGCCAAGCTGATGAACTAGCCTCAATTATTGCTTCAATGAATCGAGGAAATGCCGGTAAAACCGCGCCACCACACGGATTGTACTTAGAATCCGTGTTCTATAGCGACTGAAGCAACATCTCCAGGTGTTTTTGGTTAAGCACTTGACAAAAGTTGTTATTCGTTATATTATGACATATGGTATTTTCATTACCCCACTCGATAAGCCCCGAATCTTATAGTGTTGTGGATAAAGAAAACAATTGGAACAGAAAATAGAAACAATTAGTAGGAGGATACTAACATGCGTACAACATTCATGGCTAAAGGTCACGAAGTAGAGCGTAAATGGTTAGTAGTTGATGCAGAAGGCAAAACTCTTGGTCGTTTAGCTTCTGAAGTAGCTGCTATCTTACGCGGTAAACATAAAGCAATTTTCACACCAAACGTTGACACTGGGGATCACGTAATCCTTATCAACGCTGGTAAAATCGAATTAACAGGTAACAAATTACAAGATAAAATTTATTACCGTCACACTCAATTTGCAGGTGGTTTAAAAACTCGTACTGCAGGTGAAATGAAAGAAAAATATCCAAAACAAATGCTAGAATTAGCTATCAAAGGGATGCTTCCTAAAAACTCTTTAGGTCGTCAAATGTTCACTAAACTTCACGTATACGCTGGAGCAGAACACCCACACGCAGCACAAAAACCAGAAGCATATGAGCTTCGCGGATAATCATTAGAGGAGGAAATACCCTTGGCACAAGTTCAATATATCGGCACAGGTCGTCGTAAAAGTTCTGTAGCTCGCGTACGTTTAGTACCAGGCGAAGGAAATATCGTTATTAACAATCGCGACGTTGAAAACTACGTCCCATTCGCAGCTTTACGCGAAATTATTAAACAACCATTAGTAGCAACTGAAACAGTTGGAAGCTACGACATTCACGTTAACGTGAATGGTGGTGGATACACAGGTCAAGCTGGCGCAATCCGTCACGGTATTGCACGTGCATTACTAACAGTTGATCCTGATTTCCGTCCAGCACTTAAATCAGCAGGTCTACTTACTCGTGACCCACGTATGAAAGAACGTAAGAAGCCAGGTCTTCGCGGCGCTCGTCGTGCACCTCAATTCTCAAAACGTTAATCATTCGTTTATGCGAATTCAAACCGTCCCATTTTTATGGGGCGGTTTTTTTATTCTAAAATACTAATTATATAAATGATTTTATATTAGCTTATCATTACGACATATCGTCCAAGCATAGGGCATATATTAATGCAAAAGGGCGGTGTCGTTATTTGAAGCGGTGGCTTATTTTAGGGACAATTTTACTTTGCTGTATACTATTTGTTGTATATGGAGTAAAAGCATCAGATCGTGGATTTTTCATTGCAGAAACACTAGGCGGAGTGAAAATAGTAGTAGATGCTGGACATGGTGGGATAGATGGCGGTGCGTCTAAAGGGGATATTATTGAAAGAGATATCACTCTTGCCATTGCACAAAAGGTAGAGAAGAGGCTGAAGAAAAAAGGTGCGACAGTATTTATGACACGTTCTAAAAGTGGTGATGTTATTGCTGAACATGCCTCTGATCAAACTTACAATACATTACGAGAACGTAAAAAAGAAGATATTTTCTTGAGAGAACGACTTGTAGCTAAACAAAAACCAGATCTCTTTATAACTATTCATGCCAACGCAATTCCAGAAACAAAGTGGAGAGGTGCTCAGGTATTCTACCATGCAAATGGACATCCTGGCGGTGAGTTTTTGGCAAAAGAAATTCAGTCTTCTATACGAGAGAATTTGAAGAATACTAAAAGAGAAGCACTGTCTATAAAGCAAGTGTATTTATTGAAAAAAGCTACCATGCCTTCTGCACTTATAGAGACAGGCTTTATCAGCAATCCAGAAGAACAGAAACTACTTACTTCACCAAAATACCAAGATCAAATGGCAGATGCGATTGTCCAAGGGATTGAGCAATATTTTGAGATTAATATCGAATAAAGCAACTCGTAAACCTAATTCATACCCTTTGTGATATACTAAAATTCGAAAAAAGATATTTACTAGAGGAGTGTCTATTGTGATTAATGAACAACAAGTCCGTGAATTAGTCGGAGAACTAAAAGATCCTTTTTTACATAAAACATTAGCAGAAACAAACGGTATTACGAATGTCTCAATAAAAGAAGAAAAAAACCATGTAAGTGTGAAAGTGGCGATTGCTAAAACTGGTACACCAGAGCAAATGCAATTACAAATGCAAGTTGTAGATGCATTAAAAAATGCTGGAGTGGAAACTGTAGGTATTCGTTTTGAAGAGCTTCCTCAGGAAACTTTAGAGCAATTCCGTGGTACAGCTACAAGAGCAGAAGCACAAGATGTATTATCTCCACTTAATAATGTGAAATTCATTTCAATTGCTTCAGGTAAAGGCGGAGTAGGTAAATCAACAGTATCAGTTAACCTTGCTGTAGCCCTTGCGCGTCTTGGTAAAAAAGTCGGCTTAATTGATGCTGATATCTATGGTTTCAGTGTGCCTGATATGATGGGTGTACAAACAATGCCAGTGGTAGAAGAGAATCGTATTATTCCGGTGGATCGTTTAGGTGTGAAAATGATTTCTATGGGCTTCTTTGTTGAAGATAACGCTCCGGTAGTATGGCGTGGACCAATGCTTGGAAAAGTGTTGGACCAGTTTTTCCGTGATGTAGAATGGGGCGAGCTTGACTACTTACTTTTGGACTTACCTCCAGGTACAGGGGATATTGCACTTGATATTCACCAAATGCTACCTGAATCAAATGAAATCGTTGTGACAACACCTCACCCAACTGCTGCATTCGTAGCAGCTCGTGCAGGAGCAATGGCAATTAAAACAAATCATAACATCCTTGGCGTTATTGAGAATATGTCGTGGTTCCAATCAAAAGTATCTGGCGAACGTGAATTTGTCTTCGGCGAAGGCGGCGGCCCAAAATTGGCTGAAGAGCTTCGTACAGAATTACTTGGTCAGATTCCATTAGGTCAACCTGACTGGAATGACGTTGATTTCGCACCATCTGTTTATGCGAAAAATCACTCTACAGGTCAAATTTATCTTGATATCGCACGTAACGTAATTGGAAAGTTAGAAAAATAATCAAAAGAAGAAGCGGGCACCTTTATAAAGGCACCCGCTTCTTCTTTTGTATGCCGATTATTATCCCTCTTGTTTCTTTTTATCTCCACTGGATTCATCGCCACTTTTACCGCCTTTGGATTTCTCCTCACCACCAGCTGATTCACCAGCAGATTGAATAAGTTTTAGCCATTTTTCTTGTAGAAGTGGACTTTCAATCGTTTCTGCAATAATTTTTTCTAAATTTTCTTTTGAATTGGCTGATTTTAAAATCTTCTCAAGCTGTTTTTGCATATCGGGCTGACCAAAAAATTGTTCAAGATCTTTTTGGAATGAAGCGTCTTTAATTAAGTCCTTCATAACGCCTTCTTGTTCCTTCTTCATACTTTTAGCAAATGTTTCACGGAATTTTGGATCTTCAAACTGTTTTTTCCAATATTCTTCAGCTTTTTTCGATAGCAATGTTTCCTCAATTGCTTTTTTTACCTCTTCATTTTCCAATATAACTAAATCCCGAAAGCTGTTATCTTCTAGAAGCTGTCGTATTGCTTTTTTGCCATCTTCAGATTGCAGTGCATCGAGCATTATCTTCTTTACTTCATCATAAGACTGAGTACTTTGTTGGTTTGCAGAACAACCTGCTAAGAAAACGATGAAGCAAAATGAAAAGACGATCCTTTTGGCCATTCTAATCCCTCACTTTCTTCATATTGCTTTCAATTATTGTTCACAATTAACGAAGTAATATGTATTGATTTGAAGGAGAAATAGATTTTTTGCGGATTCGTTGTTAGAATGAAACAAGAAATTGTTTTTACAAACGGAGGACTTTTAGTCGTGACGATACGAAATTGGTTTAAATTTTTCTTAAATGCAATGTTGATCGGTGGTTCCATTACAGGAGTTTTTAGTTTAGTCATTAGATGGAACGATTTTTATGCTGTGCATTTCTCAAATGGAGAATGGGCAGAGTTCTTTTCAGGAATTATTTGGTTTGTTATTTTAGGTTTTACAATGAGTGTTATTGCACAAATGGGGTTCTTTGCATATTTAACTGTGCATCAAATTGGAGTGAACATTTTCCGTTCTTTAACATTATGGAATTGGGTACAAATGCTAATTATAGTTGTTACGTTAGTTGATTTAGTATTGTTCCGCTTCAAACCATATGCTCATACTGCTCAAGATTGGTTATTGTATATAGTTTTATTGCTTGTCTTATTGGCAGGGTCAATTGCAACAGCTATTCAAAAGACAAGGCTAACAAAGAAACATGTTCTCGTTCCAGCTTTATTTTTTATGATTGTTGTAACTACTCTTGAATGGTTAATCGCTTTATGGGTACGTACTGACGGTGGCGATGAATACGTAACGTTATTACTATTCCCTCTTTTAGCGGTTAATGCTTTCCAATTGCTAGTTTTGCCGAAGTATAATGCAAAATCAGATGAAGATATATTGAAATTGGAAGAGCGTCGTAAAGCACGCCGTTTAGCCGAAGCATCTAAAGCGAAATAATAAGTAAAGTGATGTCCTTATATAGATGGACATCACTTTTTTGTAGAAAAACATTAATATTCAACTAATAATCATGAGACGCATATAACATACTTTATACTAGTGAATAATAGAAAGTGTTTTTCTCTCTTCGGAGTAAAAACTCCTTAAGGGAATTTCTTATCCTTTATTTCATAGCCAAAGATCGTCTTTTCTAAAGTAGAGAATTCATATTTAGCGCGCAATTCATCAATTTTTTTAAAACTTATACGTTCCTTTTGATGCATAGGCGCGGTAATAATATCTCCTTTTACAAGTATAGGTAGTTTATCGTTCGTCCATACTTTAGAAGATCCGAGCATATTAATTTGTTCTTGCCATAAATGTTGACGCATATCACTAGGGAACAGTTGGTCTTTTGTTCTAAACCATAATGGCTTTACGCCAAAATGCTTTTCATAAATAGCGATTTCCTCCTCCAAGGCCATTAGGTTACTTTCATAATATGTGCTCTCTTTTCCTAATAATCCAGTAGGAATCCTTTTCTCTTTAATTAATTGTAAAATCGTAGGGGAACGATTAATCCAATCCTTATCTAATAGTAATAGAGGATAAGGGGGAGACAAAGTCTTTACCCATTGCTCCAGTTCCTGATCTCCGAATGAAACATCAATTGTTAACGTTTGACCATAAGTACCTTTTGCGATAACTTCTGGACTATCTGTTACATTAAAAACTTCTAAAAGTTTCTCTTTCGTAGGTATAAATAATAAAAAAACAACCAAAATAAAACTACTAAAAATGATAGTTTTCCGCATCATATCAACGCTCCCACTCATTTTTTATTAACACTGAAAAAATCCCCTAATACTTTTTTATGATAATGTGTTGACAATAATGCAAAAAGGATGATAAGATATGTAAGTCGTCAAAACAAAACGACAAAATGAACCTTGAAAACTGAACATGCAAGACGTTAATCAATAAATGTTTTTGAAC
>NZ_LILB01000007.1:279085-282345 GCF_001274945.1 Viridibacillus arvi
CGAACACGGAAGTTAAGCTCTTTAGCGCCGATGGTAGTTGGGGGTCTCCCCCTGTGAGAGTAGGACGTTGCTAGGCACATTAAAGCACAACTGATTTAATCAGTTGTGCTTTTTTTATTGTTAAATTTCACTCTAATGGTTCAATGTTAATAAAAAGATAGCAATAGATATAATTTCCAACTTCTTTATATGTATTTGGAAATCAATTTTTAATCGGAATTGTTCATAGCTTTTAAATGCAAACATGTTTAATATAAGTATCTCCCTATGCTTCTTGATGCCTTCAAAAAAACATTTAAAAATGGAGAGATCAAAAAAATTGATATACCGGTTTTGAATGTCTCATGGCTACTGTTAACTCCTTTCTCTTTCGATAGAGACATGATGCACTCTTTTGTATTTTTCATTGTAAGCAGGTATTCTTTTTACATATGATGGTGGCCGTCAGCTATTCTATACTAGAAGCAGGTTGCCCTAATTAAAGAAGATTCTACGCGTTATGAACGTTGGATACATATCTATAAAGACGATTTCTACACTTGCACCATACTGTTGAAGATATATCTATATATTTTTTAAAATCTAAGTATATAAAAATCTCGATGATCGTGCATTCTCCCCTCGATTATTTAAAACCTTAATAAATATTATTGAATCAGTTCAGTTTCTAAAGGTTCACTTTTATTTAAAGGTTCTTTTCTCAAAGATTGTTGCTATCTTAACCGTAGAGGGATCTAACGCCTGGAAGTAGACCTTTTATAAGTTAGTTTGAGAAAAAACGTAAACTAATCAATTAAAAAGACGTACTATAATCAGTACTTCTTTTTAATTGATACAAAAATGTCTTTTTCTAATTGCCATTTTAACATAGCATCTACTACCCCAATTTTATTCATACTTAGCTTTTCTAACACTCTAGTTGATGAGATATTATCAACCAAGCATTCAGCAATTACTTTATTAACATTTTTAAATGAAAACGCCCATTCTATAATTTCTTTTACTGCCTCTGTGGCGTATCCTTTATTTTGTGCTGAAGGTATAATTCCATATCCTACTTCAACTGTGTGTTCTGAATTTGGTTTACCTTTAAATCCAATGTCGCCAATAATTGTGTTTGTTTCTTTATTGATAACCAGCCATACACCCCAACCAGAAAGGGTAGAATCTTCTTCTAAATCCACTAAATACTGAATGATGTGAGGACCAATTTCATATTCTTCCCTTGAAAAATTTGATAATGCTTGTTTTGTACAAGGGACAATTTTGAGCCGTTGTGTTTGCAAATTCATCTTTGTACTCCTTTTTATATAAATTTGGCTGTTGCCTCAAATATGGATGCTAAATAAATCATTTAGGTTAACATGAAATCGAATTTTAACTAAAACACTACATCGGAGAGTACCTTTTCCTCCTAATTGTTTAACAGTTAGTTGAATAGTGGTAATATATCTATTCTACAAATGCTTCCTAAAAACCTTTACTTAGAAACTTATCTCTTATTGATTTTACTGTGAAACAGTTAAATTTTTGAAAAGCAGAATAAAGCATTTCCTCAACTCGAATTTCGAATGCTAAGTTTTATGTAATTCAAGCAACGATATCAGTAGAGGTAATGGTGAAAATAATACGTACCAACTCCCTAAAATCGCTCCATCCATCCTTTTAAACGACGATGGAAGTTATTAACGTGTTGTATATGAAAAATCCTTTTTACTCTTTAATTTTGATTTTAATTAACTCTTTAGTGCTTAAGATTTTTTGATGCTGCAAATTTTTTATAATTAGTAGCTGTATAAGCGCACAATAAATAAGAGGGAGATATATGGTCCCCGATAACTGCATCAATTTCTTCTGCTTTTACGCGAACTCCTTCCGCCGTTCTCGCGATTATATAGTTATTTCGATCTTATGCTACAATTACAGCAACTTTTTGATTTGAAATCCCTCGTTTTTCATCTTTTTGCCTAAAGTTTTTGTTTTTAAGGAAACAGAGTGTAGTTATAGAGAACTTTTTTCTTATTAAATCGAAATATACTAGTCTACTTATCATCATAAAATTTATCAACCTTATATACTCCGTTTTATTTATAATCATATAGGTTGTTCTGTGTTTTAACATAGAGTAGTAACCCCATACCTACATAATCGACTAATTCTTCTATTCTTAACACAAGGTAAGGCTACCCTAGGTTATGACAAGAGGTGAATTCTGTTATAATCGATAAATTAGACTTATCATAAGTATTATTTATGAATTTCTTATTTAGATTACTTTTGTTTTATAGCATCTAATAATTGAAATCAACTCAAATAATGATTGAGATGTTTAGTCGTAACTCCATTGCAACTGTTGATTTAGTTTTAATACGAGTGTAAGGGATCGTGTTCTAATACTTATTTAGTTAACTAGTTCTTAAATGTCAACTACACATAGGTGCTTAGTACATTAGAAGTTGATAATTTGTTATCTTATGCTGCAGCTAATAAAACTAAGCATATGTCCTTAACCAATGATCTTTGAATAATTAAATTTGTGACATCTACTATAACAAGAATGTAGGAGCTAATGCTATAGAATGAAGAAGTACCTTCAGGGTTGAAATATTTAAGTCATCTTTGTTAGGTTTATTCTTTCTGAGTATAGGAAATAGATCTTACTTATCTCTACGTTACCTAACAATTTGTCCAGGTTCATTTGTTTTAGATCTGTTAATAATCAAAACATCTGAAAGAACGGTCTAGTGTACTTTAATCTTTTCCCTCAAAATAAATTCGATTCATTTATAAAATATGATAAAAGTGATTTCATGAAAATCTCTTTTAAATGATAATAATCGAATGTGTAAAGTCACCTAGTTTCTTTATTGGTTTTTTAATACTATTAGAAATATCCTTATATGAATAAAAGTATTAATATAAAGTTGAAAAATTTAGCCTTATACAATAAGGGGCACATCCTTAGAAATATACTTAAGATCTTGCTCTAACCGCATAGAGACGCCTGTTTCCGATGAGTTACTATTACAAAAAAATCTCCTTTATATTTTTTTGTAATAAAGTGTTGACACTTGTATCTATTGTATTGTATTATATTAATTGTCGCTAAGACGTACTGAGCAAAACTTAATAACTTCACTGTTTAAAAACTTTTTAAATAAAGTTGTTGACAGTTGAAGAAGAAAATGTTAAGATTTAAAAGTCGTCAAAACAAAACGACAAAATGAACCTTGAAAACTGAACATGCAAGACGTTAATCA
>NZ_LILB01000007.1:282487-285648 GCF_001274945.1 Viridibacillus arvi
CGGAAGTTAAGCTCTTTAGCGCCGATGGTAGTTGGGGGTTTCCCCCTGTGAGAGTAGGACGTTGCTAGGCACATTAATGCACAGCTGATTTAATCAGTTGTGCTTTTTTTATTGTTTAAAATAAGGTTAAATAGATAGAAAATTTTGCAGTCGTATAAGAACAAGATACAAGATTAGTTATTTACATATTTCGGTAAAGATTGAGCTTTGATATAATTTATTCAAAAGATTGGTGGATTCTTATGACAATAAAAAAACCATTAATTATTTTACTCCATGAAATTTATGGAGTTAACGATCATATGGAGTATTATAAAGCTATTTTTAATGAAGCAGGATTTGACGTAATGGTTCCTAATTTACTAGATAGAAAACCTTTTAATTATTCAGAAGAAGTGGAAGCATATACATACTTTATGAAAGAAGTAGGGTTTGAAAAGGCTCAGTTAATAGTTGATCAAATAATAAATGAACAAAAACAAGTTTATGAGAATATTTATATTGTTGGATTCAGTATAGGCGCAACGCTGGCATGGTTATGTAGCGAAAAGTCAGTATCAGCTGTTTTCGCTTTTTATGGATCACGTATCCGCCAATACTTACATATTAGCCCTAAAGTTCCTACTGTGGTTTATTTTGTTGAAAAAGAGAAATCTTTTAACCCTCAAATAATTCTTGAGCAATTGCAACAAAAAAATCAAGTTTATACTCACTTAGTAAATAAAAGTCATGGCTATATGAACCCTTTTGATAAAAAATTTGATAAATTAGCAGCTGATGAAACAACAAATGAAATTGTTAGATGGATTAAATTGTAGGTACTAATTAGATTTGTTATAATATATATATAACAGAATGGAGTGATACGTATGTTTCTGCAAATTGAGCCACAATCAGATGTGCCGATATATACGCAACTAACGCAGCAAATTATTGAAGGTATTGCCAGTGGACAGTTGAAGTCTGGAGAGTCCTTACCATCAGTTAGAGCATTGGCAGCTGATTTAGGAGTAAATATGCATACGGTTAATAAGAGTTATCATGAATTAGAGAAGAAGGGTATGATACGCATTATCCCAAAGTCTGGAGCAGTTGTTACAGGGCCAAATGATTTAGGTGTGACAAATGCGCAAATACAACAAGTTGAGAGAATGCTACGACCTGTGGTTGCAGAAGGGCTGGTCGTTGGATTAGGAGCACAAGATTTACAACAACTTGTGCAAAAACTAATAAAAAACTTGTCATAAAGGGGCCAAAAAGAAATGAATGGATATATTTTTTCATTAGTTATGTTCGCTTTGATTGGTTTACTACAAGCATTTGTACCATATTGCATTAAAGAGACGATTGTTTTTGGTGTAACCGTACCAGATCAGCAAGTCTATCACCCAATTGTGAAAGCATCTAAAAAGATCTACACTTTAACACTTTTAGGCATCCTGATTATTATAGTGGCGGGTTATGTTTTGTGGGAATTTAATAGTATGGTGAATGATGAGTTAGCCATTATTGTGGGAATAACCCTACAATTTATATTGATCGGTATAAGTATTGTGATGTATTTTATATTTCATAATAAAATTACGATGTTGAAAAATGCAGAGGAATGGGGAGCAGACCTGAAACAAGTAAAAGTAACAGACTGGTCTGTACGGGCACGTGATGAAATGTTACCGATATTCTATTTTTTACTACCAATCTTTGTGGTAGGTGGCCTTATTATTTACACTTATATGCAATATCCACTACTTCCTGAAAAAATTCCAACGCATTGGGGGCCTAACGGTCAGCCGGATGCCTTTACAGATAAAAATAGATTTTCAGTAATTGCATTACCACTCATTTTATTAGTCATGCAAATTATGTTTGCAGGTATTATTGAGTTAACACGTCGTTCTGGAATTAAAATTAGTGCGACTAGAACGCAGCAATCGATTCGTCAGCAACTGGCGATGAGAAAGTATTCGAGTTGGTTAATGTTTTTAATGACCATGTTAATAACAATTCTCTTTAGTTTCTTACAATTGACCACGATTCATAGCGACCTAGTTAGTGAGAGCGTGATGCTTATCATGTTCATTAGTTTCATTTTCGTCACGATTATTGGAGTAATTGCTTTTGCGGTGAAATTGAGTAGTTTAGGTGAAGCTAAAGGTACTAATTATTCGTCTTCGGGTATTACAGACGTAGACGAAGACCAGTACTGGATAGGTGGTCTTATTTATTTTAACCGCAATGATCCATCGGTCTTTGTAGAGAAGCGATTTGGTGTTGGCTGGACGGTAAATATGGCTCGCCCTACTGCCATTGCATGTATTTTCGGGCCGATTGTATTAATTATTTTAATTTCTATATTTGCATAGAACGCTGAAGATGATGTAGCTAACTTATGTAGCTAACATATCTACTTAAACACGTCTAAAGATCCGATATAGACCGTATACAAGTAGAAACATAAACTAGTTCCATCAAATTATCAAACAGCTTAATAAGATATCTAAAGACGATATCTGAGTAATGAGTTCATCGAATAAAGGTACCACATTTACAACCATACTACCTCATTTGTAATGATTTGTTCATGTGGTGTTCATATTGACAAAGTAATGTTACTACCATAGTAATAAAGAATTCTATGGGGGGAATGACATTATGGAGGCAAAATGGAGTTTACGCTTAATTCGTTTAGCAGCAATTTTCGGTTTAATTGGAGCTGGATTGGGTTCGCATATGGCGGGTTCAGGTAGTTACCAATTCCGTCCGATTCATGTTCATATTTTATTAGTAGGTTGGTTATCAGTGTTCTCATGGGGTATGTTCTATCGTGTGTATAAAGTGAAATCTACAAAATTAGTAGTGGCTCATGGATGGACTGCAATTATTGGCTCTATAGGTTTAACGGTTGGTATGTGGTTAAACGCACTAAAACCATTTAACGTGAACGAAACATTCGCATTAGTCTTTTATATCGTAGGCGGAACAATTTTACTAGTAAGCTTTGGTTTATTCATCATTACAACATTCATGATCGATACTAAGGATAGAAAATGAAGTAATATATATGCGAAAAGCACCTTCAGAAAGTTTGAACTGCCCCGTAAAAGTTAGACACCATTCTAACTTTTACGGGGGTTTTTTTATGGCAAAAGTACGAGTTGAAC
>NZ_LILB01000008.1:0-265170 GCF_001274945.1 Viridibacillus arvi
CATTAGCTTTGCTAGCGTATCATCCGAAGATGATATCTATTTTTGTTTTGACCCACCAACAGAGTTGATGTTCAAAAACATTTATTGATTAACGTCTTGCATGTTCAGTTTTCAAGGTTCATTTTGTTGCCGTTTCATAAGCGACTTCAATATCTTATCATCATCCGTTTTCTTTGTCAAATACTTTTTTGAAAAAGTTTTTTAAGATGTTGTATTCATATTTTGTAGCACGTCTTAACGACATTTATTACTATACAGCATCTTATTTTAAAAATCAACAGTTTTTTTAAAATAACTTTATAATCTTTTTTCATTAATTTTATATAGCATAATACATGCTGTTACAATCACGTTACAAGTACTTGAGAATGCATTAGTTTTTCATTAAATAGAATGTACTTCATATTTACCTCTCTAATTGTTACAAATAAATCCGCTATTGAAGTCACTTTCATACTCACCTATTATAAAGACTCAGAAAAAAGATTATGCCCTAACAAATTGGGTACTATAACTAATATAGCAAAGTAACACTACTCAATTGAAGTCGGCGAACATGATTCCCCTTATATAAGAAGATAGACGAATATAGTATTCGTACTAGTCGACTAAACATTCATTGCATATGTAACATTTGGCTAATACCTTCCTCGAATTATAAATACCATGTTAAAAATGTACAAGCCCCAACGCAAGCAAATCTCCAAAAGGCTGAACTACATGCCTTTAAATCTCCACCCTCCATTATTTAGTACATTGTCTTTCTTTACAACACAATCGGATAACTGCGTTTTATAATGAAGTTTATCTTTATAGAAAAGTTACTTCCCTACTGTTGAACTTACTACAGAGGTGTAACTTAATAATCCAGCTTAGAATGAATCGAAACATAAATATATCCACATTAATCGAATACACCCAATTACTTCTTTTTAATCGGAATATTCCATAGAAAATGTTGAATACATAAATAAACTCTAAAAAGCATTCGATAAAATTTATGAAGCTGTAATCTGTACGAACTACAAGCGTAACATAAATAGTGGGGACTAAAATTAGGATGACACTGATAAAAATCGGAATGTATGGATCGGTATTAGTTTTTTCAAAGAGTAACAATTTCTATAAAAAGTAAATTTTCCATATACATAGTGTACAATACGAATACTAGATGTTCCTTAATCAGAATTGAGCAAGATGAGGTTCGGAAAATAGAAAATGAAATAAAGGAGGGCTACTAAAATGAACTTCTTACTGGATAACAGTTTAACCCATGAAATGTTCATTAAATTGATTGTTGCCGCTACATTGAGTTTAGTCATCGGTATCGAAAGAGAGTTGAAAAGAAAACCGGTTGGATTGAAAACAAGTTTAGTTATCGCTACATTCAGCTGTTTGTTGACAATCATTTCAATAGAGTCGGTTTATAATGCTAAACCAGTACCAGGCATCAATGTCTCAATGGATCCGCTCCGCTTAGCTGCACAAATCGTCAGTGGAGTTGGTTTTTTAGGTGCTGGAGTCATTTTACGCAGAGGTAATGATAATATAAGTGGCTTAACAACTGCAGCTATGATTTGGGGTGCAGCAGGGATTGGTATTGCTGTTGGTGCAGGTTTTTATGCGCAAGCTATTATTGCTGTTGTTATTGTGATGATTGGTGTAGAAGTCCTTGCTCCTATTTTTATGAAATTTGGCCCTAAGCGTCTTCGTATGCGTGAAGTATCTTTGAAAATAGGCGTTAAAGATATTCAACATATCAATGATATATTACTATTTTTACGGAAGAATGATATGGATGTAGATAATATGCGTATTAAAGATATTCGTCTAGAGAATAATAAAGTTAAGCATGAAGTCGATTTACGTTTTTCAGCTCTGCCAAAAAAAGATACTATTTCAATATATAACAGCATTCGCGAACAACCTAATATAGAAGAAATAGAAATTGAAATCCTGTCTTAGAGGAGGCATTTTATGAGTAATGTATGGAGCTTATTAAAGAAAGGAAATAAACCTTCGCTATTAGCGGCTTTAGTCAATTTGTTTTTAGGTGTATTAAAAGGTGTTGCTTTCTTCTTTACAGGAAACATTGCAATGTTTGCAGAAATGATGCACTCATTAGGTGACTCAGCCAACCAATTCTTTGTTTTTATCGGCTCTGCCTTATCTAAAAAAGCACCTACTCGACAATTTCCAAAAGGTTTTGGGCGTGTTGTTAATTTAGTGTGTTTAGGCGCTGTTCTTATAGTAGGAATATTATCTTACGAAACAATTAAAGAAGGCTGGCATCAAATTACTCACCCCGCTCCTTCGAATGGGATGTGGATCAGTTTAAGCGTTTTAGCAATTGGCATTATATTAGAAGGTGTTGTATTAATGAAAGCTGCGAAAGAAATTCTTCATGAATCAAATGAGTCAGCTACTTTCTTTTCTGCCCTACCTAAAGCCTTTACCCATTTAAACCGAGCAAAACCTGCAACTAAACTTGTCTTTATGGAAGATTTAGTTGCAACTTCAGGTGGCGTTTTAGCTCTTGTAGCTGTGATAATCGCGCATTTCACTGGATTTTTACAAGCAGAAGGTATTGCTTCAATTCTAATTGGTCTTATGATGTTCTACGTAGTTGGTGTAATATTTTTAGAAAATGCTCGTGGAGTAATTGGTGAAACCGATGAAGAGATGCTAAACCATATCGCACATTTATTATGGGAAGATAAAAATGTACGCGATATCCAAAAGTTAGAGGTGGTTAAGGAAGGCGAGTTTTTACACGTAGAGGTCCTTGCTGAAATTGATCCTTCTCTCACTTTTGCTGAGGTTGATGATATTCGGGACCACTTGATGAAGATTTTATTATCTCAAACTAAAGTTTCAAAGGTGACTATTGCCTTCGATGAAGATGATGGTATTACAAATTGGAATCACATTGACGATCACCCAAATAATATGAAGTAAAAGATGAGATCGGGACGCATTGTTACCGCGTTTAGTAACATGCTCCCCTTTATACTTAATCAATTGAAAAGAGTGATGATAATGCAAAAAACAATATTAATTAGCGATATACATGGTGAATTTAAAAAGTTCCAAGATCTTTTAACTCTTGCAAATTATTCGCCAGATGAAGACAGGTTAGTTTTACTTGGTGATTATATTGATCGAGGACCTGATTCAGCTGATGTGTTAGATTTAGTCATGAATTTACAGCAAAATGGAGCAATTGTTTTAATTGGTAATCACGAAAATTTAATGCAAAAAGCATTTATAGAACAAACGGAATACGCTTGGAAACATTGGACTGAACGGTGTGGCGGTAAAGAAACCTTACTGAGCTACGGATTTACTAAAGAAGAGATACAGGGAATAGGTGAAGGTGAGCAGTTCACTATTCCACAATTACAATCCACCCAACTTGATGAGCATTTGGCATTCATAAAAAATTTACATACATATATAGAAGATGATGATTATATATTCGTGCATGCAGGTATTGATCCTCATATCCCTGTAAGCGAAACAGATAAAGAAACACTTATTTGGATTCGAGAAGAATTTCATAACGGATATACCGGCAGTAAAACAGTAGTATTTGGTCATACCCCCACTTCCACTTTGCACCAAAGTGAAAATAATCATGATGTTTATTTTGGTCAAAATAATATTATCGGTATTGATGGTGGCGCCGTTTTTGGCGGTCAATTGAATTGTTTAGAACTACCTAGTAAGAGCATTTACTTTATTAAATAAAAACTCGTATGATTTCTGACGTCACAACACACTCTAGCTATAAGAGGAGGTGTTATGATGAGCGTTATACAAAGAACGGCCTTATTTTTCACTATTATCGGTGCTTTAAATTGGGGTGTTATTGGCTTATTTCAATTTGATGTTGTCGCAAGTCTTTTTGGTGGACAAGCTAGTGTGGTTTCGAGAATCATCTATACAATTGTAGGAATTGCTGGTCTAGTGAGCTTGTGGATACTCTTTAAACCATCTGAAGAAATAGAGCGTTCAGAACCTCAAGTAGCGCGTACGATGTAATATCCAATATGCAAAAACCCCCAAGAACACTTAATGTTCTTGGGGGTTACTTTTTAGATTAACGATTATACCCAACCTCTGAAGCGAGAAGCCTCAGCTGTTTTGCGTACACCTACCATATAGGCTGCTAAACGCATATCGATCCCACGCGTTGTTGCAACTGTATAGACATTATCAAATGCATCAACCATTTTCTTAAGAAGTTTTTCATTTACTTCCTCTTCTGACCAGTAATAGCCTTGGTTGTTTTGAACCCATTCAAAGTAAGAAACTGTAACGCCTCCAGCACTTGCTAGTACGTCTGGTACTAGTAGAATGCCACGGTCATTTAAAATTTTAGTAGCTTCTGAAGTTGTAGGGCCATTTGCTGCTTCTACTACAATACTTGCACGTATATTATGTGCATTATCCGCAGTAATTTGATTTTCAATCGCAGCAGGAACTAAAATATCGCAATCTAGTTCAAGTAGTTCTTTATTAGAGATTGTATTTTCAAAAAGAGTTGTAACAGTACCAAAACTGTCACGACGATCTAGTAAATAATCAATGTCCAGACCCTCTGGATCATGCAAAGCTCCGTGAGCATCAGAGATACCAATAACTTTAGCACCTAAATCACTCATGAATTTAGCTAGGAAACTACCTGCGTTACCAAATCCTTGGATAACTACACGTGCACCTTTAATGTCGATATTACGACGTTTAGCTGCTTCTTCAATCACAATTGTAACACCTTGTGCAGTCGCGCGGTCACGACCTTGTGAACCACCTAAAACAATAGGTTTACCTGTGATGAAACCTGGAGAGTTGAATTCATCAATACGACTGTATTCATCCATCATCCATGCCATGATTTGTGAGTTCGTGAAAACGTCTGGAGCAGGAATATCTTTTGTTGGTCCAACGAATTGGCTAATAGCACGAACATAGCCACGACTTAGTCTTTCAATTTCCCCCATAGACATTTGGCGTGGATCACAGATGATACCACCTTTACCACCGCCATAAGGTAAATCAACAATACCTGCTTTTAAAGTCATCCACATTGAAAGCGCTTTAACTTCATCTTCAGAAACTTGCGGATGGAAGCGCACGCCACCTTTTGTAGGACCTACTGCATCATTATGTTGTGCACGATAACCTGTGAATACTTTCACCTTGCCATCATCCATTTTAATAGGTATACGTACTTCTAGCATACGTAGTGGCTCTTTTAAAAGTTCATACATTCCTTCATCGTAGCCTAGCTTGTGAAGAGCTTCGTGAATAACCGCCTGTGTTGATGTAAACAGGTTAAGATTTTCTGCCATTTGATTTTCTCGCCTCTTTATTCATAATGTTTTTTACTGTATATCGCAAACATTGTAACATAGTTCCAGTGATTGTGGGATATATTTCAACTTATTTTGTAAAGACTTTTTTGATTTTTTCAATTGCCCAGTCTAATTCGTCTTTTGAAATAATTAGAGGTGGTGCAAAACGAATCACTGTATCATGTGTCTCTTTGCATAATAAACCTAGTGTCATCAACTTTTCACAGTATGGACGTGCTAATTCATTTAACTCCATTCCAATGAATAAACCACGGCCTCTCACTTCTTTTATCGCATCATTATCAATTTTCTTTAACTCATCCATGAAGTAATTTCCTAGCTCTAATGAACGTTCAGCAAGCTTTTCTTCTTTTAACACATTTAATGCTGCAATCGAAACAGCACATGCAATTGGATTACCTCCAAAAGTGGAACCGTGTGATCCTGGATTGTAGACACCTAAAATCTCTTTACTAGCGACAACACATGAAATTGGGAAAACTCCCCCACCTAATGCTTTACCTAGAATGTACATGTCAGGGTTTACATCTTCCCACTCACATGCAAACATTTTCCCTGTACGAGCTAAACCTGCTTGAATTTCATCAGCGATAAATAATACGTTATTTTCGCGACATAAATCTCGTGCTGCTTTTAAATAACCTGCTGGTGGAATAACAATACCTGCTTCCCCTTGAATCGGTTCAACTAAAAACGCAGCAGTATTTGGTGTAATAGCCGCTTTTAAAGCATCTAAATCACCGTAATCTACTAATTTAATGCCCGGTAACATTGGTCCAAAGCCTCTTTTATACTCTGCTTCTGATGACAGAGATACTGCAGTCATTGTACGACCATGGAAGTTCCCATTACATGCTATGATTTCAGCTTGACCCTCTGCTACACCCTTTACGTCGTAAGCCCAACGTCTAGCTGCTTTAAATGCAGTCTCTACAGCTTCTGCACCTGTATTCATAGGTAATGCCATTTCTTTTCCAGTTACTTCACAAACTAACTCATACCATGGCCCAAGTTGATCACTATGGAAAGCACGAGATGTTAATGTCACACGGTCTGCTTGATCTTTTAATGCTTGAATGATTTTTGGATGGCGATGTCCTTGGTTTACAGCAGAATAAGCTGAAAGCATATCCATAAATTTATTTCCTTCTGGATCCTTTACCCATACTCCCTCTGCTTCTGAAATAACGATTGGCAGTGGTAAATAGTTTGGTGCACCAAATGTTTCTGTTTGCTTAATAATCTCATGTGTCTTTGTCATTATATTTCCCCCTAAAATATAAACGTAGGCTTTCTAACGTCCACTATTATTTTATAAAAAGACAGACATATGTAATTTAGTCTGCCTTTTTGTTTCTCTCATTAAATCCTTTGTGATACAGACTAATTAAAGTGTCTCTGAAGTTGTTTTTGCTTGCATATGCAATTGTAAATAATCCGGTCCGCCTGCTTTAGAATCTGTTCCAGACATGTTAAAACCTCCGAATGGTTGGTAACCTACGATTGCTCCTGTGCAACCACGGTTGAAGTATAAATTCCCTACATGGAAATCTTCTCGTGCTTTTTCTTGATTCATACGATTTTTTGTAATGACTGCACCTGTTAATCCATATTCAGTATTATTTGCTATAGCTAATGCTTCATCGAAGTCTTTAGCTTTTGCTATAGCTACTACTGGCCCGAATATTTCTTCCTTCATCACACGTGCTTCTGGAGTCACATCAACAATTACTGTTGGATTTACGAAGAATCCTTTTGAATTATCTGCAGTCCCTCCGGCAACAATTCGGCCTTCTTCTTTACCAATTTCAATATAACTAGTAATTTTTTCGAATGCAGCAGCATCGATTACTGGTCCAGTGAAGTTTGATAAATCTGTTGGGTCTCCAACTGTTAAGCCTTTTGTCAATTCTTCAACACGAGTTATTACTTCATCGTAAACATCTTCTACAATGACAGCTCTTGAACATGCTGAACATTTTTGACCGCTAAAACCAAATGCCGATTTTACGATTGATTGTGCAGCAAGTTCTAAATCTGCTTCTTTATCAACAACAATAGTATCTTTACCGCCCATTTCAGCAATTACACGTTTCAGCCAAATTTGGCCATCATTTAATTTTGAAGCCCGTTCGTTAATACGTAAGCCCACATCACGAGAACCAGTGAAACTAATGAAGCGTGTTTTCGGATGATCTACTAAATAGTCTCCTACTTCTGCACCTGAACCTGGAATGTAGTTAACAACCCCTGCTGGTAATCCTGCTTCTTCAAGAATTTCTACAAATTTATAAGCAACTACTGGAGTAGTAGATGCTGGCTTTAATAGTACTGTATTCCCTGTTACTACAGCAGCTACTGTTGTTCCTGCCATAATTGCGAATGGGAAGTTCCAAGGTGAAATGACTACTCCTACTCCTAACGGAATATAGTCATAACGGTTGAATTCACCTGGGCGACTTTCAACTGGTTGACCGTCTTTTAGTCGCAACATTTGGCGACCGTAATATTCTAAGAAGTCGATTGCTTCTGCTGTATCAGCATCAGCTTCATTCCAAGGTTTACCTGCTTCTTTTGTTAAAAGTGCAGAAATCTCATGCTTACGACGACGAATAATCGCTGCTGCTTTGAATAATACATCTGCACGAATTTCAGGTTTTACTTTCTTCCAAGTATGAAAAGTTTCATCTGCTATTTGCATCGCTTTCTCAGCTAATTCTTTGCTAGCCTTTGAAACTGAGCCGATAACTTCTTCTTTATTAGCTGGATTATATGAAATGATTTGTTCATTCGTTGTAATACGTTCTCCACCGATGATTAACGGATATTCTTCCCCAAGATATCCTTCCACCTTTTTTAAAGCCTCTAAATACGCTATGTTGTTCTCTTCTTTAGAGAAATCTGTAAATGGTTCATGTTTGTACGGAATCATTCGTAATCCTCCCTTGTGATATAAGTGCAAAAAATATTTGCATTTATAAATTGTTTACACTTATAATAATGCAAAAGATTGTTGCGTTTTTCAAGTAAAAAATATTTAAAATTATAAAAAAATTTCAAGGTGATAAAATATGAAACCAATTGACAACGACTTAACACCCTTTTACCGCCATGCAACAGAACATGCTTCTGTTGGTATCCACGCAGTAAATGCCCAAGGGCAAACGATTATTTATAACGATAAAATGAAAGAAATTGAAGGTTTGAATTTGAAGGATGTTATAGACCGTTCTATTTTAGAACTCTTTCAATTTGAGCAAGAGGAAAGTACGTTACTTCAAGTTCTACAAACCGGTGAAAAAGTACTTAATGTAAAACAAACCTATTGGAATCATAATGGTCAGGAAATTACGACGATTAATGATACATTTCCTGTTTTTGAAAATGATGCACTAATTGGAGCCATTGAGTTTGCACGTGATATTACTACACTTGAAAAGCTTGTTTACCAACCGCTTAGACGTTACGGAGAGCCTATTACTTTTTCAAGTATTACTGCTGTTTCTGCACCTATGAAGGCAGTTATTCAAACAGCCGAAAAGGCAGCAATAGCACGACTTCCTGTGCTTTTAATCGGGGAATCTGGAACTGGCAAAGACTTAATTGCTGAAGGCATCCATCATAATTTAGATCCTGTGAATCAACATTTCATCACAATTTTCTGTCAGCGTTCAGATTCAGCCATTTTAGAAAAACTGTATGAAAGTACGAATTCACTTCAAAATTGCACAATATTCTGCGAACGTATTGAATTTTTATCTTTAACGTTACAGGAAAAGTTATTACAGTTATTGGAAGAAAACCATATGAAAAACCATATGTTTATCGCTAGTATTGGTGGAGATCCAATAGATTTAATTGCTTCAGGGCAACTGTTAAAAGAGCTCTATTACTTTTTCGCATCCGTCACGATTAATGTGCCACCATTACATTCAAGAAGAGAAGATATCAAACCATTTATAGAGAACTTCCTGAAACGCCACCGTCAACGTTTCGGTTCTAATATTCAAGCTTTGTCTAGTGAGGTCAATGAACTTTTCCATCTATATGATTGGCCGGGCAATTTAAAGGAGTTAGAAATTTTGCTTGAGGAAATTGTCTCAATGGTAACGACAGAGGAATTGATCACATTTGAAATGTTGCCACTCCATTTTAAATGGAAGGTACAAGCATTACGGGACTCTTCACATGATGCTTCGTATTTTGTCGTACAAAATACGAAGGAACTACTACCGCTTGATGAGTATTTACGTGAGGCGGAAGAATATTATTTGCAGAAAGCATTGAATATGTATGAAGGAAATATCACGAAAACAGCTAATGCACTTGGGATGAGCAGACAAAATTTACAATACCGTATTCGAAAAATGAAGAAATAAAAAGAGGGTTCACATTAATGTGAACCCTCTTTCAATTAACCTTTTATACCTGATTGATCGATCCAGTCTTGTAACTTTTCTTTTAATGAATTGAAACCAACTGCATCTTTTTCGTCAACACGCGCTTGTAAAGATTTTCTTGGCGCGTTTTCTTTGCGTTTCATTGGGGGGCGTTCCTGCAGTGCACGAATAGATAAGCTGATTTTGCTCGCATTTTCATCGATTTCAAGTACCTTTACTTGTACTTCCTGACCAACCGATAAAAGATCTGCAATGTTTTTTACGAAGCCGTACGTAATTTCAGAAATATGCACAAGTCCTTGGGTATTTTCGTCAAGAGCAACGAAAGCACCATAGGGTTGTATTCCTGTTACCTTACCAGTTAACACATCTCCTACTACATATTTGTCTGCCATAAGCCCTTCCTACCTTCTGTAGCTATATATACACTATATTCATGTTAAATTATAACATAGCGGTATAGTACGGGCAAAAAATCACTTTGTTGGATTTAATGGGAGACGCCAACCATTTTCTTCTTTGATTAATCTGTACTCTCTTACTTTAACTAAACTTATCTCATATTCGTTCTTCCTAACAATGCGAGCAACACCCTGTACATCATCATCTCTTACCGTTTCAAGCTGAACAAAAGTCATTCTCTCAAATAGTTCACTTAGACGAGTATTCTTTCCCAAATAATCATTAAATGATATTCCACCAAGTTTTTCCTTTGATGGTACTCCATACTTCTCTCCTTTTACAAAAAGTTCATACATTGTATCATAATCCCCCATAATAAAACTGTAATAGTATAATCCAACAACTTCAAGTGCTTTGGCATCCTTTAATATTGCCTGATTATGCGTCTTTGAAAATAATTTATAGTATGAATGGATACGGGATTCAAAATCAGTGCCTATCGTTTTCTCTGTCTCTGAATAATTTGCATCAGAAGTACTTATAAATGACTCATAAAGTGAATGATTGACTGCATCCTCAATATCACTAAATTGGAGGTTTCCCCAATGCTTTGATGAAGTCCAATTTGACGCTTCAAACTCATCCACAATTGGCTTTAAATACACTAGAGTTGGAGAAAATTTTGAACCATTCTCTAATAAATTTAACCAAGCATCTCGATACTCCTTATTCACCTTACCGGTAGCATCCATAACGGGATAACTATTTGAACCTTTTAATAAGGAGTATACCGCATTCGCATAATCACCTTTTAACTCATAAAAGAAAGATAATTGTTGATCCGCCAAACTCCATGTTTTTTCTATTGTATTTAATAAAAAAACTGTTTCATCAATTGAATGAACTAAATCGCCACCATAAGTAAATGGTTCTCCATGCAAAATAGTAAAATAATCTAGTAGCCGAGCTGTGACTTTATCCTCCAACTTCGCAGTCGTTACATCTGAATTAAAACCAAAAACTACATTGTTGTACACGATTTTTAAGCTCAAATTTTGAATTTCTGCACTATCGATAGCATTTTGCAAAATCTGCGGAAGTTTATCCTTGTTCATGAATAGCGTCTTCGACTCCAGATTACCGTCTTCTCTTACAAAATCTAAATCTTCGCTATGCTCCATAAACAAATTATCGTAGTAATTAATAAGTTCTCTAGAACGGTCGTAATATTCAGAGATACACTCCCTTGCTTCCGTATCTGTAAGTGTTGTTTCATTAGCCATTGTTGTATATAGCAGTTGTTGGGGTAGTTGAATACTTCTCATAATTTCCTTATAATATTCATCTTTTTGATTTTCTGAATAAAGCATTTTCCTGTCTTCATCTTTCGATAGTTTTTTATAAAAGTCATACCTTGAATCGGCTGTGCTTACAAAACCTAATTCTTCATATTCGTTTTCCTTCATTTTCAAAAGCTTACGATTCTTTTCTCTTACCACTGGATAATCTTTTTCAATGTCTTCAAATACTTCTGAGAAAGTATATTGTCCATCACTTCCCCGCTGCATTTGTTTATCATTTTCAAAAAAGTAGGTAGTCCCTAAAATACTTAGAATAAAAATACTCGCTATACTGATAGCCCAAACAATTAGTTTTTGTCTATTTTTTCTTGGCTTTTTTATATACTCTATAGCTTGTAAATGTTGACTTTCACTTTCACTTTCAATTTCCCTAACTATTTTTTCCGATTGAAATTGCGAAGGCACCTTGTCATAGGATTTTTTCAATAGCTTCATACGATCTTCAAATTGGTTATCGTCCATTATTGGTACCTCCTATCTTTGATAACTCCCTTTTCAACTGCTCTTTAGCCCTTAAAAGACGTGTTTTAACTGATGGTAGTGATATATTTAATACATCTGCTATTTGTTCGTATGTTAGTTCATGAAAGTAAAAGAGCACAATAGGATGACGGTATTTTCCATCAAGTTGTAAAATGGCTATATGTAGTTCCTGGTCCTCTTCAAATATTAGAATTCGTTCTTCAGCTGAAGGCGTATATGTATGTTTCGAACTATTTTGTGACAATCTATGTTCCTTCGCCACTTCACGCGTTTCCTTACGATAATAATCGCGCGTTGCATTTAAGGTGATTTTATACAGCCAGGTTGTGAATCTCTCGTGATTAAATTGGTGTAAAAAACGGTAAAGCTTTATAAATACTTCTTGGGTGACATCTGGTATGTCATGCACATGAACTCCACACTGAAAAGCAAACTTTTCAACTGTTCTATGATGAAGTTGCATCAGTAAGCTATATGATTCTAAATCACCACTTTGCGCTTTGGCTATTAGTTCCTTATCTGGCATTGTTCCCCCTCACTCTCTGCTGTTCTGTTGGTGATACGATAGAACTTTCAATTTTGTTTCACAAAATCCTATACTTTTTTCTAATTGATTGAGGTAGAATAAAACAATCCTTACTAAAAGGAGGACATAAAAAGTGTCAAATAGGGATCAATTTGCGTCAAAGATAGGATTTATTTTAGCGGCAGCTGGTAGCGCCATCGGTTTAGGGGCTATTTGGAAGTTTCCGTATATGGCTGGTACTAATGGCGGTAGTGTTTTTATATTGCTATTTATTATATGTACATTAATTATTGGGTTACCAATATTAGTGGCTGAATTTATGATTGGACGACGTGGGCAAACAGATGCTGTTTCCTCATTTAAAAAACAAGCTCCAGGTACACGTTGGTTTTTAACTGGTTGGGCAGGTTTTATTTTTTCTGCTATTATCTTATCCTTCTACAGTGTTGTTGGTGGGTGGATATTAAGTTATATTGTTCGTGCAATTTCTTTTGAATTATCTGGTAGTGGTGAAGATTATTATGGCGAGCTTTTTGCATCTATAACATCTAATCCTTGGGAAGTTGTCATTGCCCAAGCTGTGTTCTTATTCCTTACTGTCTGGATTGTACAGGGTGGAGTAAAAAATGGAATTGAAAAAGCAAGTAAATGGATGATGCCATTACTATTTATTTTCTTTATCGTATTAGTTATACGTTCTTTAACATTAGATGGTGCAATTGAGGGCATTAAATTTATGTTCGTACCTGATTGGTCATATTTCACAGGTAAAACATTATTGATGGCTCTAGGACAAGCATTCTTCTCCTTAAGTGTTGGGGTTGCAGCTATGCTGACTTATGCTTCTTACTTATCAAAAGAAACGAAAATAGGTAGCTCGGCAATAAACGTTGCAGGAATGAATATCGGTATTTCACTGTTAGCGGGTTTAGTAATCTTCCCAGCAGTATTTGCGCTAGGTTACTCCCCCGATCAGGGTCCAGGGCTAGTGTTTATTATTATACCTGCTGTATTCCAGCAAATTCCTTTCGGTTCTTTGTTTATGATCATTTTCTTTATCTTATTATTATTTGCGACAGTGACGTCTGCAATTGCTATGTTAGAAATTGTTGTAGCAACTGCGATGGGTCCAAAATATGATAAACGTAAGCAATATTCATGGCTATGCGGCTTTGGGATTTTCATTGTTGGTATTCCTAGTGCGTTATCTTTTGGTGTATTGTCCGAGATTAAAATTTTCGGTCTATCGATTTTTGATTCAGCTGATTTCCTTACGAATAATATTGGTATGCCAATAGGTGCATTACTTGTCGCTATTTTCGCAGGTTATAAAATTTCGAAAGCAGACGCTGCTGCTGAATTGAACACAAAAGATTGGATATTCAAAACTTGGCGTATTCTTGTTCGATTCGTCGCTCCAATTGCAATTATTATTGTCTTTATCCAAAGCGTGTTCTTTAGATAACGTCATTTTTCTGTCACTTACGTTAGAAATCTCTTCACTCAAGCCGTGTTATAATTTAATTATTATTGTTGTAAACGATTTGAAAGGAGTGCTTTATTTATTATGATGAATCAAGATTTTCATACTCAGCTTCGCCAACTTCGTGGTGAACGTAATATTTCACTCGAGGAATTATCTTTACAAGTTTGTGTTAGTGCAGAGAAACTAGGGCGCTATGAATCTGGAGAAGATATTCCTTCAAGAGAGACGATTTTCAAACTTTCAAATGCATTAGAAGTACCGTTGTCTAACTTAACGGACGGATTACAATTTCATTAAAAAAAAAGCCTTATTGCTCGATTTTTATCGAACAATAAGGCTTTTTCTTTTTATACGATGCATTTTGCTTCGAATTTTACAGCTAATAGCTTATATGAAATTCCGATACATTCTTCGATAGGAATCCATCTTTCGAATGATCGCTCGTAAATTTCTTGAATTTTCTTACCTAGTACAGTTGGATCATCGATATGCTGTAATTCCGCTACGACATCGGCTGCTTCTGTATCATATGTGAAATTCTCTATTTCAAAAGGGTCCCACTCTGAAAGGATGTGTACAGCCTTTCTATTCATTGCAATATTCTCCATATTTTTTCACCTAATTACTTTTCATCTTTAATGGTTATGATAACATAGATATAAAAAAAGAAAAGAGGGATATGCTTGAGTAGATTTGACCAAGTGATAAACAGAAGAGATACAAATTCAACAAAATGGGATATGATGGGAGCAATTTACCAAATTGAAGATACATCAGATATCTTACCAATGTGGGTTGCAGATATGGATTTCGCTGCGCCTGAAGTAGTAACTAAAGCCATCCGTGAGCGTTTGGAACACCCGGTGCTAGGTTATGCATTTGCAGATGATGCAACAACTTCAACGTTCGTCAATTGGGTTGAAAAGCGCCATAATTGGACAATTGAAAAGAATTGGGTTCTCTATCATAGTGGCGTTGTCCCTGCTATTGCATCAATTGTTGAAACTTATACAAAGCCTAAAGACAAGATTTTAATCACCCCGCCTGTCTATCCTCCATTTGCTAATATTCCGATTGCGTTAAAACGTGAGATGGAAGAGTGTGTAATGGTAGAAAAAGATGGTCATTATTTACTAGACTTTGAAGCATTTGAAAGAAGTGCAGCAAAAGAAGCAGTGAAGTTATTTATTTTATGTAACCCACACAATCCAGGGGGAATCGTCTGGAGTGAGGACGATTTACGAGAAATGCTTCGAATTTGTGCAAAATATGATGTACTGATTTTGTCAGATGAAATTCACGCAGACTTAATACTTGATGGTCAAAAGCATATCCCTCTCGCAAAAATTGCTGGTGAAGAGGCTGCTCGTATTATTACTTGTATGGCACCAACGAAAACTTTTAACTTAGCAGGTGTACAAGTAGCTATGATGATTGTTTCTGACGATTCTATGCGAGATAAACTTTTGAAAAATGCTGCTTCGCATGGTCAAATGGGGCCTAACATCTTTGCTATTGATGCACTGAGAGCCGTATATACTGAAGGTGAAGAATGGTTAACTGAGTTATTGTCATATGTGTCAGCTAATATGGATCTTGTTATCGAGCAGATTCCTGCTGCTGTTCCTGGCATTAAAATCGTAAAACCTCAAGGTACATACCTGTTATGGATTGACTATCGTGAAACTGGTTTAGAAGAACAAGAAGTGATGGAACGCTTGTTACATACTGGGAAACTTGCTTTAGATCCAGGTTCTAAATACGGGGAATCAGGTCTTGGATTCGTTCGTATGAATGTGGCTTGTTCAAAAGTAACTGTACAGGACGGCATTGAACGTTTTATTAAAGCTTTTAAATAAGCAAAGAAAAACCAGTCGAATCTAATTCGACTGGTTTTGTTTTACATCTTGTTGACGATTTTGAAGAATTTCTTCCTCTAGCATTTTTGTTTTAAGCTCTTGTTTTTTCGCCATTTTTTTAACTGTAAAAAACACAGCGACACATAGAACTAAAATAATTGCTAATTCAATTGCTGCAGGAAGATACTCCGATTTGTCTTCAGGAAAATAGAGAAACTCATTTAATACCCAAGTTTTCATCTGAGAACACTCCAATTATTATTTTTGAAGAACTTCGATTGATTGAATTGAAATATCTTCAAGTGGTTTGTCACGCATATCTTTTTCTACATTAGCCATTTTATCAACGATGTCCATACCTTCTACAACTTGACCGAATACAGTATGTTTGTGGTCTAACCAAGGTGTACCGCCATTTTCTGTATAAGCAGCGATAATTTCTTCTGGATAGCCAGCATCTTTCATTTGTCCGATCATGTTAGCAGGAACTGATGGCATTTGAACGATGAAGAATTGGCTTCCGTTTGTACCTGGACCAGCGTTAGCCATTGATAGAGCACCACGAATGTTGAATAAGTCATTTGAAAATTCATCTTCGAAAGTTGATCCATAAATGCTTTCTCCACCCATACCTGTACCAGTTGGGTCTCCACCTTGAATCATGAAGTCTTTAATAATACGGTGGAAAATGATACCGTCATAATAGCCATTTTCAGCGTGAGTTAAAAAGTTTTGAACTGTTTTAGGTGCATGCTCTGGGAATAATTTAATCTTGATTGAACCTAAAGTCGTTTTCATTTCTACTAATGCTTCGTTTGCTTGTACTTCAGTTGTTAATTGTGGATACATAATATACTCTCCTTTAAAATCGTGAATGTTTAGTTACCCTTATTACGGGGAAAATAAAAGTAATTTTTAAAGTGGGTTTATCCCACCATCGCAACCTTAATAACTTCAACACTTTGAGGTTGCGTATACTACTTGGATACCTCGTCATAGTCTATCATAATTTACACTATTTTTCAGTTAAAAACTCTCATTAACATTTGAAGAGCTTCATACAAAATTCATAATGCTATATACTACGAATAGACCAAATAATACAGCGAAAGAAAGTGCTCATATGAACCCACAGCAAAAACGCAATTTTATCATTATCTGGTTTGCTAACTTATTAGTTGCAGGAACAACTACTATGATTATGCCCTTTCTTTCATTATACATTGAAACAATGGGCAATTTCACCGAAAGTTATGTCCAAAAATGGGCAGGTTTAATCTTTGGTGCCACATTCGTGTCTGCTTTTCTAATGTCACCTATCTGGGGACGAGTTGCAGATAAGTATGGTTATAAACCAATTTTAATTATTAATGGCTTTGGCATATCGATAAGTATTTTCTTTATGGGACATGTACAAAGTGTAGAACAGTTTTTCTTATTACGCTTATTCATGGGTATTGTAACGGGATTCATCCCGACATCTCTTGCGTTTATAAGTAGACAAACACCAAAAGAAGTTGCAGGGAAAACCTTAGGGACTCTACAAATGGGGAGTGTAACGGGGACACTTTTTGGTCCGGTTATCGGTGGTTTGTTGGCAGATGAATTTGGTTTTCAGTATACGTTTATCATTACTGCGATTTCCATCGCAACTGCCGCCCTACTAATCATATTCGGTGTCCGTGAAATCCAAAAAGTGAAAAAGAAAAATGCGATTGTATACTCTCGGATAGCAGTATTAAAAGGCATATTCCATCATCGATTATTATTTAACGTCATGATGATTACAAGTCTTATTCAAATCGGAAATTTCAGTATTCAGCCTTTACTTTCTCTTTATGTATCCGATTTAACAACTAGTGGGCAAGTTGCCTTTCTAGCTGGACTGACCTTTAGTGCTGCGGGCGTTGGGAACTTATTATTCGCAAGGTTCTGGGGTCGGCTTGGTGACCAAATAGGATATGAAAAAGTGTTAACAATTCTTTTAGCAATAGCTGTTATTTTCATCATTCCACAAGCGTTTGTGACATCACTTTGGCAATTGATGGGACTGAGACTGTTATTCGGTATTGCAGTGGGTGGTCTAATTCCTACTACTACGGCTCTAATACGTCGCGAAGCACCTATAGATATCCAAGGTGAAGTCATGGGCTATAATACAAGCTTTCGTTTCCTAGGGAATATTATTGGTCCAACATTTGGCGGAATCGTTAGTGGTTTTATCGGTATTTCTTCTGTTTTCTATGTCACAGGTTCATTATTTTTAATAGCTTTCATTATATTAAAATGGACACGTAAATATCCAAAACAGCATTTAGAAGACATTTTGGAATCCTAAATTGGGATAGCATATTTTTATTAGATTACGGCTGGAAATACTATATATTTTTTTACAGCCTTCTTATAAAATGTGCTATTCTTTTTTATGAGCGTTTTCATTTCTTCAACCTTACTATACATACAGAAACATTAAATTGAGGGGGGTATCATTGAGAAAAGTAGTTGGTAGTCTTATTATTATCCTCTGTATTCCTCTACTGTTTTTTCTATTCGATCAAATTTCAATAGAGAAGAATACAGCTAATACTTTGGATAAAAAATTCACATCTTCCATTCAGTTAGATGAGACAAACTCACTCATTCCAACTGTCTTAAGAGATCAAAATAAAGATACCTTTTCAGAGGAATATACGGAATGGCGCAAACCGATGAAACTTGCGGATATTCCAGAGTTTGTTCAAGAACTATTTTTATATAGTGAAGATGAACATTTCTATGAACATATCGGCTTTGATTTAAGTGCCATTGCGCGTGCAATTGTTGCAAACTCATCAAGTGGTGAATCTTCGCAAGGTGGGAGTACCATCACGCAACAACTTGTTCGTATGCGCTATTTATCAGAGGAAAAATCTTATGAACGAAAAGTACTTGAAATTTTTTATTCATATGAGTTGGAAAGAAAAGCTTCTAAAGATGAAATTTTAAATATGTATTTAAATGAAATGTACTTTAGTAATGGCGTTTATGGTATTGGTGGCGCATCAACTTATTACTTTCAACGCCCAGCAAATAAACTAACAAAAGCTGAAATGGCGTTTTTAGCTGCCATTCCAAATAACCCCTCTTTATATGACCCTATCAAACATTTTGATAATACGAAGAAAAGACAGGAGCGCCTTATCAACAAATTAGTAGATAAGGAAATTCTAACAGCAAAACAAGGAAAGAAAATTAAAAAAGAAAAAATAACACTTTCTATCAAGCAGAAAAAACAACTTTATCCCGCTTATAGTACGTACGTATTAAGTGAATTGCGATCATTAATCGCCGACAAAGAAGGATTTGCAAAGCAACTTAAAGTGGCTAAAACAACCGCTGACAAAAGAAGCATTAATAAAAAGCTGACAAAAAGGGTTAATACTTTGCTAAATGACGGTCTAATTATCGATACTGCCCTATCTCCTATGAAGCAAACAGCAGATCAAAATGCAATCGACCAAGCCATTTCCTATACTCAAGATTTACAAGCAGCAGCAGTTGTTATTGATAATAACAGTCGTGAAATTGTTAGTATTTATGGGGGTAAGGGGTATGAAAAATTCGATTATAATCGAGCGTTTCAGGGAGTACGGCAGCCCGGTTCTGCATTTAAGCCTTTAATTGACTATGCACCTTATTTTGAAACTACTTCAGCAACTCCTAATACGATTGTGAGTGGTCAACCTTTCTGTATCGGCTCTTATTGCCCTCAAAACTATGGAGGGCAAGTGATTGGCAATGTAACACTTCAACAAGGTTTCCGAAATAGTTACAATACTGTTGCTATGCGATTGTTTCATCAAATTGGTGCCAACAAAGCATTTTCCTTTTTGAAGCCATTTCAATTTAATTCATTATCAAACGCTGATCACATCTATCCTGCCGCTATAGGTGGATTAACACATGGTGTTACGACATTAGAATTAGCTGATGCCTATACTAGCTTTATTAACGGGGATTACGAGCCAGTTCATGCCATTCGTCAAGTACAAAGTCGCGATGGTAAGCTTCAATATAAATGGGAGCAAAAGCAAAAACAAGTTTGGTCACCTAGTACCATCCAGCATATGCGAACATTATTAACGGACGTTGTTCAGAATGGAACGGGAGTTGGTATTCATATTAACTCTCCTTATGTAGGTGCAAAAACGGGGACTACTAATGATTATCGTGATTATTGGCTTGCAGGCTTAACAGATCGCTATACTTCTGCAGTATGGATTGGATTTGACCGCCCAAGAAATATGTACTGGCTTGAAAATGCTAAAATTCATCATCGTATATTCTCAAATATTATGCAATAAAACAAAAAGCTGTCGAGGGTTAGTTATCCCTCTGACAGCTTTTTATATTCCCAACATTTAAATTGGTAAACTTGCTAAAATACCGTTATACAATTTAAAAATAACATAAACAATTAAAGTTATTAAGATACTCCAAAGTAAAATATCAAATATTAAAACACCAATCGTTGCACCTAACGTCATATGATTACTAATTTTATAAATGACATAAATAAAGTATGTAAGAACAGTGAGTAAGAAAATAACCATTAATAATATGAACGATTGAATACCAAAAGCAGAAGCTAGGGCTCCAAAGAAGAAAATAACATTTCCTCCCCGAGCTTCAGCGACTGTTTTACCATCTATATCTTTTGAAAAAAACAGCATTGCTAATTCATGAATTGTCTCTCCAATCAACTTTAAAGCAGAGAACAACATAAAAAAGCAAAGTGCAAAAACAATTAATAAAAATACACGTAACTGTATTTCTGATAAAAATTCGCGCATACCTGTGTATACACCTATAGATTTAAAGACTTCAATGGATTCTGTTACTGTATACAATCCAAACGTTAAACTAAATAGTATGATCGTAATCAGCGGTAAATATCCATAAACATAAGGGTTTTTCATTTAAATTCCTCGATTATTTTATTATTTTCTTCCTATTTATAATATCGAATAAATACCCATACTATCAAGGTCTACAACAAAGATTAAGCCATGCAAATGTATGTATAATGAGCTATAATATGATTTGTTGACTGCAACATAAGATTTTTTTGGAAGGAGGATTTATTTGGTACAAGTATTATTTATATTCATACCAATTATTGCTGCAATCTTTATACCTGTGCTTTTTAAGAAGGTAAGAGGAATACATACTGGCTGGTTTGTATTAATTGTTCCAGTTGTGTTAGCAGCCATTTATGCCTCTTATATTTCGCGAGTGATGCATGGAGAAGCCATTGTTTCAAAGGTCAATTGGGTTCCATCACTTGATATCTCATTTATCTCCTATATCGATGGCTTAAGCCTGTTATTTTCGCTTCTGATTACGGGAATAGGCGCATTAGTCGTCCTATATTCTATCTTCTACTTAGATCGTACACGTGAACAATTACATAATTTCTATGTATATTTATTAATGTTCATGAGTGCCATGCTTGGCGTTGTACAATCAGACCATTTAATTAGTTTATATCTATTTTGGGAGTTAACTTCTATTTCTTCCTTCTTATTGATTGGCTATTGGTATGACCGTGATCGCTCTAGATTTGGCGCATTAAAATCGATGATGATTACTGTATTTGGTGGCCTCATGATGCTAGGAGGATTCATTCTTTTATCCATCATGGGTGGAACGTACTCTATTCGTGAACTCATCGCACAAGCTCCAACACTTGCTACACATGATTGGTTCACCTTATCGCTAGTACTTATTCTTTTAGGGGCATTTACTAAGTCTGCACAGTTCCCATTCTACATTTGGTTACCTGATGCGATGGAAGCGCCTACACCAGTAAGTGCATATCTTCACTCTGCGACGATGGTTAAAGCAGGTATCTATTTAGTCGCACGTTTAACACCTATTTATGCTAGCTCTGAAACTTGGGTGTGGCTCGTTATGGGAGTCGGTTTATTTACATTATTCTGGGGTTCTTTCTTTGCTGTAAAGCAAACAGATTTAAAAGGCATATTAGCTTTTTCAACTGTCAGTCAATTAGGACTAATTATGTCTTTGCTTGGTGCAGGAGCTGTTGCATTCCATGTTGACCAAGCGCAGGATACTGTATTTAAATTTGCTGCCTTTGCAGCTATCTTTCACCTTATAAATCACGCAACATTTAAAGGTAGTTTATTTATGATTGCTGGTATCGTGGATCATGAAACAGGGACACGTGATATTCGCAAGCTCGGTGGATTAATGAGTCTTATGCCAATCAGTTTTACAGTCGCAGCTATCGGCAGTTTCTCAATGGCTGGTATTCCACCGTTTAACGGATTCTTAAGTAAAGAAATGTTCTTAACATCTATGCTTGCCATAAAAGATTTTAATCTTTTTGCAATGGATACATGGGGGGCTATCTTCCCTATCGTCGCTTGGATAGCAAGCGTCTTTACATTCGTTTATAGCTTCTATTTTGTATTCAAAACATTTACGGGTAAATATAAACCTGAATTATTACCGAAAAAAGCCCATGAAGCACCTATTGGTATGCTCATTTCACCAATAATTTTAGCTTCACTAGTTTTAATCATATTCTTTATCCCAAATATAATTGGAGACGTTTTTGTAAAACCAGCTGTCCTAGCCATTCAACCATTCTTATATGACTCAGTTAGTGCTATTCCAATTCATGTCTCTGCTTGGCATGGCTTTAATACTGAGTTATTTATGACAATCGGTATTTTCGTTGTTGGCTTCTTGCTTTTCTTAACGATTCCAAAATGGCAAAAGTTATACAACATCGTACCAGATTGGCTGTCACTAAATCGTTTATACGACCGATTCATGACATTCTTAGACAAAGATTTAAATTTCATTTCAAAACTATATATGACTGGCTCAATTCGCAATTACTTAGTCTATATGTTCTCTTTCATCGTTGTCATTACTATTAGTACTTTATTTGTAAAAGATGCTTTTAGTTTTTCAATGGAAGGTACTGCACCAATTCATGTATATGAGATTATTTTAATTCTTGTCCTGATTATTAGCACTATGACTGTTTTGTTCTCAAAATCACGCTTAACAGCCATCATTGCTTTAGGAGCTGTAGGTTATTCGGTAGCGCTGTTCTTCGTTATCTTTAACGCACCAGATTTAGCTTTAACACAACTCGTTATTGAAACGGTATCAGTCGCATTATTCCTACTTGCGTTTTACCATTTACCGAAACTTAGTCGACATGAAGAGCGAATTCGATTCCGCTTAAACAACTTTATCATCTCATTAGGTGTTGGTGTCATGGTGACACTCGTTGCTTTGTCTGCACAATCTCAAAAGCTTGTACCTTCTATTACGGAGTATTACAAAGAAACCGTCAATACATTGGCCGGTGGTGGTAATATCGTAAATGTAATATTAGTAGACTACCGTGGATTCGATACACTATTTGAAATTACGGTGTTATCTATTGCTGGTATGGCTATCTTAGGTATGATTCAACTCCGCCTAAGTAGAAAGGAGAATGAGCATGAAAACAAATGATGTCATTTTAAAAACGACTTCACATGTCGTATTTTTTATCATCTTTCTCTTTTCAATTCATGTCTTTTTAGCTGGTCACTTTGCACCTGGTGGTGGATTTGTAGGAGGATTACTTACTTCAAGCGCCATCGTACTTTTACTGTTAGTTTACGATATAAAAACTGTTCAAAAATTGTTACCGATCAACTATACAATTATGACCGCAAGTGGTTTAGTTTTAGCACTTGGAACTGCTTCAATAGGTATGTTTATGGGTAAACCTTTCTTCAAGCATTATTTCGACCATTTCTATCTTCCATTAATTGGTGATACTGAATTGCATACGGCAATGCTTTTTGATACAGGTGTTTATCTAGTAGTTGTTGGTGTAACATTGACAATCATTCAATCGATTGGAGGGGATGATTGATGGAAGTCATTATGGCCATTGCCATTGGTTTTCTATTCATGGCAGCTGTCTACTTAATGCTATCTAAAAGTTTACTTCGCATTATTATTGGTACTGGCCTTCTCAGCCACGGTGCTCACCTACTTATTTTAACAATGGGTGGTTTAGGTGGCAGTGCACCCCCAGTGTTATCAGAAGGCGTTACAAATATGGCTGATGCCATCCCACAAGCGCTAATCTTAACAGCAATTGTTATTAGCTTTGGTGTTACTGCTTTCTTCTTAGTACTAGCTTATAGAGCTTATCAAGAGCTTGGTACAGATGATATGAATTTAATGAGAGGAACTGATGAAGATGATGAGTAATTTCCTATTGTTGCCAATCATCATCCCGTTCTTCTTTGGAATGTTGTTGATGTTTGCACCAAAAAATATTCGTTTTCAACGAATTGGAGCGATGACAGGTTTATCAATTGCAGTAGTTGCTGCCATTGTATTGTTGTTTAAAGTGAAAAACGAAGGCCCACAAGTTGTAACATTTGGGGACTGGCCTGTTCCATTTGGGATTACAATGGTTTCAGATATGGTATCTGCATTGCTAGTCCTAACATCTGTTATACTTGCCTTCTTTACTGTATGGTATAGCATTGCAGCTATAGGTAAAGAACGTGAATCGTTCTTCTACTACCCAGGTATTTTATTTATGGTGACTGGTGTGAATGGTGCCTTTACTACAGGTGATATCTTCAACCTATTCGTGTTCTTCGAAGTGTTGTTAATGTCTTCATACCTGTTAATCGTTCTTGGTGGCGAAAAGGCACAATTACGAGAGTCCATTAAGTATATTTTAGTCAATGTAATTTCATCTGCTCTTTTTGTTATTACAGTAGCTTATCTATATTCGGTTGTAGGAACGCTAAATATGGCTGATATTTCTGTGAAAATTGCTGACATTCAGCAGCCCGGTATTATTACCGTCATTGCTGTTTTATTCTTAATTGTATTTGGTTTAAAAGCAGCCATTTTCCCACTGTTTTTCTGGTTACCATCTTCTTATGCCGCTCCTCCTATTCCTGTGCTTGCACTATTTGGAGCGTTATTAACAAAGGTTGGCGTTTATGCAATTACTCGTACATATACGTTATTCTTCGTACATGATATGGGCTTTACGCATGAACTACTAATGATTTTGTCCGTACTAACGATTCTTGCTGGCTGTATTGGAGCATTAGCATACTTCGATGTGAAGAAAATCATTATTTATAACATTATTATTGCTGTCGGTGTTATTTTATTTGGGGTCTCTCAAATGAATGATAATTCGTTAACGGGCGCAATGTTTTATTTAATCCATGACATGCTAATTAAAGCCGCACTATTCTTCTTAGTCGGCATTATCATTGCTGTTACAGGCACCTCAGATTTACGGAAAATGGGTGGTCTTATGAAAACTCACCCTGCTTTAGGCTGGTTTTACTTAATCGCAGCATTTGGACTAGCTGGTATCCCACCATTGAGCGGTTTTATCGGTAAACTATTAATCGTTCGTGGAGGTTTTGAAGCAGGTAATCTATGGGGGAGTCTATGGATTTTATTATCTAGCTTAGTGGTATTACTATCTGTAATCCGCATTTTTATCTATGCATTTTGGGGCAAAGAGAAAGGTCCACTACAACCTGTGGATAAAGGTTACTATCGAATGATGTTTATTCCTACCATTATTCTAGTAGTGCTGACGGTATTTTATGGCGTTGGTTCAGAATGGATTACACCATTTATGCAAGATGCAGGAAATATATTAAATAATCCATCTGTGTATACAGATGCCGTGTTAAAGGAGTAGATGACGATGGCATTTCAAATCTTATTAAACTTCTTTATCGCATTTATATGGATGTTCTTGTCTACTAACTTCGCTTCAAGTAACTTTGTAGTAGGTTTCATCTTAGGTATGATCATGATTTATATTATGCGAAATTTCTTCTCGAGTCGTCTTTATATTAGTCGATTTTGGGCAGTGGTAAAACTAATTGTTCTGTTTATGAAAGAGCTGATACTCGCTAATTTCCAAGTATTTATGGTCATCATTAAACCTAAGCTTGATATGCGTCCAGCATTTTTCGCTATGCAAACTGAACTAGAACAAGACTGGGAAATTACATTGTTATCCAGTTTAATAACATTGACTCCTGGCACGATCGTTGTCCATGTGTCGGATGATTCGAAAACACTTTATATTCATGCAATTGATATTGACGATGTTGATTCAGCAGTTGACTCTATCAAAAATTCCTTTGAAAAGGCCATACTGGAGGTGAGTCGTTCATGACGTACTTTATTTGGGCTATTATTGTCAATGTGACACTATCACTAATCGGTTTAGTTTATCGCCTTGTGAAAGGGCCTTCTGTTCCAGATCGTGTGATAGCGCTTGACTCAATAGGTGTATCCATTATATCTCTAGTCGGCTTGTTTTCCATTTTCATCAAAACAAGTTTCTATTTAGATATTATTTTACTGTTAGCGATTCTATCCTTTATCGGTACTGTAGCTTTCTCTAAGTTTATAGAGAAAGGAGAGATCATAGAACGTGACAATTCTCGCTAATATATTAATCGTTTTAACAATCTCTTTTGGAGCTATATTTATCATGGTTACTGCGATCGGCCTAATAAGACTACCCGATGTATATTCGCGGTCTCATGCGGCTTCTAAGAGTGCTACATTAGGTGTAATGAGTATTTTAATCGGCGTGTTCTTACACTTTTGGTTAATAGAAGATCATTTTAATCCTCGTATTTTACTCGGTATCTTATTTTTGTTCATCACAGGTCCTGTTGGTGGCCATGTTATAGCTCGTGCAGCATACTTTTCAGGTGTAAAAGCTTGGAAAGGCACTGTGAAGGATGAATTAAAACCAGAATATGAACGCAAAATGAAAGAAGCTTCTATAAAAGAAAAAGAATAAAAAAAGGCTTTTGTCTCCATATTAATGGGACAAAAGCTTTTTATTTTACCAGTAAGGTCTACCACATGGAGGTCCAAACGGAGGTCCGCATTGTGGACCGTAGATCGGACCAAAATTCGGGCCGTAATTTGGGCCAAAGTTCGGGCCGTAGTTTGGGCCGTAGTTTGGGCCATAAAATCGATTGTAAGGTTGACGTGGTCTAAATGATGAACCGACTAGACCACCAAGAAAGCCACCAAAAAATGGTCCGCCGAAAAATGGAAACATAAGCCTCCTCCTTTCTGCTCTATTCTATGTTTCATAGTAAAGAGCAGCTAGGTCTTAGCCTATTACACTATATATCTTCCTTTGCTAAACGTTCTATAAATGTTGCTAGAGTGCGTACCATTACACCAGTTCCACCTTTAGGACCTAAATCATGTGCCCCATGAGCATCCGAAGTTCCAGCTATATCTAAATGAATCCAAGGTGTATCACCAACGAATTCTCCTACAAAGCCTCCTCCGAAAATCATATGCCCGTCAGAACCTGGAGAATTGTTTAAATCCGCTACATCACTTTTACGAATTCGTTTTTTATCGTTTTCAGTTAATGGTAATCGCCATACAAATTCTCCTGCTTCTAAAGAAGCCTCAAGGAATGTCTCAAATAAAGTCTCATCATTAGTTAAAGCACCTGTTTTATCATAACCAAGAGCTGTAATGACTCCCCCGGTTAATGTTGCCACATCGATAATATAGTTTGCGCCTTGTTGTTTTGCATAAGTTACAGCATCTGCCAATACAAGACGACCTTCCGCATCAGTATTTAATATCTCAACAGTTTTTCCACTATATGATGTAATTACATCATCAGGTTTGAAAGCTTCACCTGAGATCATATTATCTGTTGAACCAATAACAGCTATGACATTTTTGCTTGGACGTAATTCGCCAATTATTCTCATTGCGCCAAGTACAGCAGCCGCTCCGCCCATATCACCTTTCATACCAACTAGTCCTGTTTTAGTTTTAATAGAATAGCCACCCGTATCAAATGTTACACCTTTACCAACTAGACCAATGACATCTTCCCATTTATCTGTTGCTTGGTATTTTATCGTAATAACACGTGGTTCTTCTACTGAACCTTTATTGACAGCTAAAATAGCACCCATTCCTAGTTCTTCTAATTGAGCTTTGTTTAAAATTTCGATTTCGAAATCGTATTGTTTAGCAAGCTCTTCCGCATAATCTGCTAATTTTGCAGAAGTTAATATATTACCTGGTAAATTCACTAAAGTACGTGCTTCATTTACAGCTTCAGCATATACTTGTCCTACTTCAAAACCAGCCACTATTTCTTGCATATCTGCTGTCGTAATGAAACTAACTTCTTCTATTTTCACATCGATTGCATTTGACGACGTTTTATAGTTTTGTACGTTATAATAACCTAAACCCGCACCTTCAGCAGCAATAATTGATACTTCTGTCGAATCAATGTCAGCGGTTACAAATGAATCTACCCATAATGTAACTTTTTTAGCTTTTAGTTTATGTAGTTCTTTTCCTACTAAGCCGAATGATTCACGTAATTCATCTGTGCTTATCGTTTTGCGGTCTCCTAGTCCAACAAATAGTATACGCTTCACTTGAGTTGTTGGTATTAAACTTGGGATTTTCGTTAGTTTTTTTAGATCTGTAGCAATATCTCCCTCTTTAATCCATTCTGTAATTGGATTGCCAAAGACTTCTACGAAATCTAACCACCCTACTAACTGTTCTTGATTCTTAGATACACCAACAATTAATATTTCTGATTGTATCGATTGAAATGTTTGACCTTCTTTATTAATATTCATCTGAATCCTCCATTCCTTTATTATCAATTCCATTATATCAAAAACATTACACCACACGAAATTTTCGGATTCCGAATTTGCTTAGAGTTTTTTCAATGTTCTGTCCTATGTTATAGTATTACTAACTTATTTCCGGCTAGAAAGGTGCTGATTTAGTGGAACTGCTTCAAAATATTCCCCTGCTCTCCTCACTTTTTGCAATTATCTTTGCACAATTTGTTAAAATCCCTATTCATTTCATTGCAACAAAAAAGATCGATTGGTCACTTTTCACGTCTACTGGTGGCATGCCAAGCTCACATTCTGCGGCTGTATCAGCTCTTACAACAGCTATTGGCTTTGAAAGTGGTTTGGATTCACCATTGTTTGCAGCTTCCACCGTATTTGCTATTATCGTTATGTTTGATGCCACTGGTATACGTTATCAAGCAGGACAACAAGCAGTCATAATAAATCAACTGCGTAAAGATTTCCAAGTTTTCGTCAATGAAGCAAAAGGCTGGATTAATAAAAATGAAGAAGAAAAAATACAAGAACTAAAAACACTATTAGGGCATAGACCAAGCGAAGTATTCTTTGGAAGTTTAACTGGTATACTCATTTCAGTTATCATCTATACAATCTTTTAAAATGTAAAAAAGCAGTGTCCGATTTAAAATCGTGACACTGCTTTTTTGTGTATCGATCGTTCGAATTAGAACATACGATAGCCGTTTTTTCGTAGTGCTTTCATTACTAAACCTGCAATAATAGCGCCTGCAAGTCCACTTGCTAGAATAAGAATATCAACTAATTGTAATGATACTAGTTTATCCCCTAATGCCGGAAATGCCGTTCCTGGCTTAAAGAAATAATCGAAAAAACCAACTTCATCAACAATGAAGATGACAACTATTGGGTAGACAATCGCCATGAACCAAGTAGCACGGAGTAACATATTGATTAAGAACCCGATACCAAAGAACATAACGAGGAATAATATCATTGATAATACCAATTGTACAATTGAAAATGAACCAGCCATATATTCGAAACCTCCATTTTTCCTCTCATAAGTGTACATGATTGGAACAATGCTTTCAACGACTAGTAAGTAATTTCAAAGCTTTGTCATAATTCAAATATTACTAGAAAAACAATTTATATGAGGTATAACCAAATATATTATCTGGTTCTAAATTATCTAAAGCACTTTTACGAGCATTTATTTCTGTTTTTAATAACTCTAGTATCATTAACGACGTACGCTCGTCCTCTTTTAAGGCTAATGGGGACATCCAACATGCTTCATATAATTCATCTAATTGTGCAACAACTTGCTGTAAAGGATCGTTCACTATTAAATGAAAAACGGCCATATTATCACTTATATCATTTTTTATTACGCCTGTCCGTAAACCAATTAAGCCTAGAATAGTAGCATCGATTCCTGTTTCTTCTTTTATTTCTCTAATTACAGCTTGATCTGCTGTTTCAGCTGGCTGTACAAAACCAGCAGGTAATGACCATTTACCATCAAGACCACCATAACGCTTCATCACTACAAGCAATTCACCATTATTATTCTCTACTAAACCTGATACACCTAACCAAACTTTCATACGGTCTTGTTTATCCAATGACATTACCTCCCAATAAAAAACTCCCTACAGTTATAATAACTGAAGGGAGCGTGAAAGGTACAATTATAGTACGTTGAATTTACCTTTTTTAAGAACTAAGCCAGCGCCACCAACCATGTAAAGTGCACGGTTATCGATTACTTTTTTCATGAATGAAGCTGGTTTACCAGTGATTTCTTTACCGAATACTTCACCGATTGCGTCAGAATCACCAAGAGAACATACAGTACCTTTAAGTGCTGGTACGAATTCTTTAGTGTCTTTGCCTTCGATTAAAGCAATAAGGTTTTCAGCAACTGTAATTGCTTGTTGCATAGCGATTTGAGCTGTTGTTGGGTAAGGACGACCAGCTTCTTCGTTCATTAAGAATGCACAGTCACCAACGATGAATACTTCAGGGAATCCAGGTACACGTAAGTCTTTATCAACTGCAACGCGTGCACGTTTTGATGGGATATCTGATTCTTCAACAATGCGAGAACCACGAACACCAGCAGCCCATACTACAGTACCAGCTTTGATGAATTCGAATTCTTCCTCGCCTTTTTTAATTTTAACGCCTTCTGGAGTAGCTTGAACTACTGGAGTACCGATTGAGAATTCGATACCTTTTTTAGTTAGGTAACCAACAGCGTATTCTACTAATTCACGAGAGAACATAGGTAATACAGTTGGAGCTGCTTCTACACAGATAACGCGTACTTTTTCTTGAGGTGCATCGTATTCTTTGCAAAGCTCTGGAATACGGTTAGCTAATTCACCAAGGAATTCGATACCTGTAAACCCTGCGCCACCAACAACGATTGTTAATAACGTATCATCTTTTTCAGATGGAGCTTGTGATGCCCACTCAGCGAATTGAGAGTTAATATGATCACGAAGTTTACGAGCTTCGTTTACATCAGAAATACCAAACGCAAATTTATCTAAACCTTCGATACCGAAAGTTTCACCTTCGAAACCAAGACCTACTACTAGGTAATCGTAAGACATTTCACCTGCATCTGTAATTACTTTTTTATTTGTAGCGTCAATAGATTCAACAGCTGCTTGAACAAAGTTAACTTTGTTATTTAACACACTTTGAATGTCATAACGCACTTTCTCTGGAGATAGAGTTCCTGCTGAAGCCTCATGTAACCAAGTTGACTCATAGTGGTATGAGTTTTTGTTTACAATTGTAATATCGGCTACGTTAGAACCAATTTTCTTTTGCAAGTTAACAGCTGTTGTTAAGCCACCATATCCTGCACCCAATATTAATATTTTCGGTCTATTCACTAGAATCGAAACCACCTTTAAATTTTATATTCTCTGACCAATAAAAAAGAAGTATTTTACATACTTCATCTCCACCATCAGTGTGTCTATTTTTCGACAAAATACCTACATACTATATTAGACCTTTTGTTAACTGATTTCAATAGAGTATTGTTGAAAAAACGAGCGAATTAAGTTACTATTTCAGGGTTGTTTTTTTATTTTTATTCCTTTTAGTATAATTTAATAATTTTTGTCAATTTATCATTATGATTCATACATGCATAAAATTCATTCATATGCAACTGATTTTATGCTAACTATTAGTTTATTTATTCCCTTAAAAAAATAAAGTATCCACGAATAAATAAAAACCTCCTCATTTTTTTAAAATGCGGAGGTTTTTTATATAGTTTTTTTAAATTAACAGCTTTCAGGAGTACCTTCTGTTTTGGCTGTTCTAAACGAAGTCCCACAACCACATGAAGCGATAGCATTTGGATTATCAATCGTAAATCCGCCACCCATTAGTGATTCTTTAAGAATGTTGTTATATCAATGTTTATACGCATTTTAAAGGATTACTAATTGCATGTAGGATTATGTATTGTACCTTCTCATGATTGTTAATGTCGATATCTAAATAGTACCCTAATTGCTATAATATTTCCATTAATAAAAAAGAACTCCACCATATTGTAATGAAGTTCTTTTAATTTCGATTGTATACGTTCCTCCTTTAGAATTCTTTATGACCGCTGTACTCTACCTTCTATTTCTTCTGTTTGATTTGGAGTCTCTGGTTTACTTAGACTTGTTACGAGTCTAGCATGCAGAGTTTTAGTAGCAACAGTGGTTTTGGTACTCGTTGTTCTGGCATGTGAAGCTGTTGGTGTAGCTAATAAATACTTTTGTTGCTCAAATTAGAGTTAACAATTTTTTCCATTCCACTTAGAATTAATAATTTACTTATATCTTTTAGATACATTTCATATCTAACTAATTCGTCTAACTTTGAAATCATTAAATTTCGACTTATTTTTTGAATAAACACTTTAAGAGAAACTTTATTTTTTTTAGGTAGCAAGTTACATATAACCCCAAATTGATATTCTGATAATTCATCCCAAGAATAAATACCTGAATCTGTTTTTATAAAATCTTGAATTTTTTTTGTAATTGCATTATATAATTTTTCTTTACATTTATGTTTTTTTGGATATTTACTTCTTGATTTTCTTATAACTGTTAATAAAATAACTAAATCATCTAGGATTTTTACTTTTGGAGAGTTAATTTCATTAATCAAACTCTCCGTTAATATAGGATTAATCATTAACTTTGCTAAAAAAGAAAGAAAGGTATCTGCCCTTTTATTATATAAAAAATAGTTCACTAAAAGTTCTGCTTGAATATAGTCTGGTAAAGTAATAATCATTTTAGAAGCAAATTCAATTTTTTCATTTAATAAAGTTTTATAATTTTTTCTATTATTCGCTTTATTTTTAAGTATTTCCTCAATAGGATTTATTAGCATATAAAGTCCAATACTACGCCTTAAGTTACTATTTTCATTCAGTAAATTTATTATGAATTTTTCACTCGGGATAAATTTATGATTATGAATACTATTCAATAACAAAAGGTTTGATTTATCCTTTAGTAAAACACTTTCAAATTTATCTGAATGATTTTCTTCTAATAATATTGATGCAGCCAAAATTAAATCGATAAATCTCCAATATTCTGGTGCTGGAAATCTAAATATAAATTCATAGCAATTGCTATTATCATATATGTTCCATTTTATCTCAATTTTAAATGATTCTGATTTTCCATTTAAGAATTGAATCAATCCCCCGTAAAGAAAGTTAATCATTCCATATTGAGCCAGATATTGTCCTAATTCTTCTTTACAGTCTAAATTCCTTCTAAGTAATGCAAGTACGACAAATAATGTAGCCTTATTTTTATCTAATATTTTTGATGTATTTATAGCCTCAGTTAATTCTGAAAGAACATGTTTTAAAGATTTCCTTTTAAGAACCTTATTAATTTTTTCTTTATTATCTTGATTTTTTTCTATCCAATTATCATTTATTATTTTAGCAAGTTCTTGAATTGTTGTATTATCCAAAAAAATCACCACTCAAACTAAAGGCTACAATTGCCTATGATATTTGACTCATTTATATATTCAGTAAGTTCAGTTAAAATTTTCTTTGCTGCTGAATGATTTAAAACACTAATACAAAAATGGTTACTATCAATTGAATTTAATGAAGTTCCAATTGTCAAACCTGAATAACTATTTTCATTTTTACCTATTATAAATCTATCGTGTATAGGAGATTTGATTTCTATAAAATTCATATTAAACAATTTATTTTCTACTAATTCTATTAATTGTGTATCTTGTTTAATTGCTTCTTTAATTGTATTGAAATTATAAGCTTTATCTTCATTTTTGCAGAAGAAAATAATATTCTTTGGATATGAGGAACATTGATAAATAATTCTAAGCCAATCTAAACTTTTTTTAAATCTATTTTTATCGGTGAAATAAGGGTCAAAAATCCATAATTCTTCTTGTTTTTGCTGTATATATTCAGAAATAATCTTTATAGATTTTTTAGTTTCACCTGGTCTAATGAATGTAATATTTTCTTTTTCTTGCTCCTCTAAAAGTTTTTTTCTCATTTCATAATTTGATTTTACGAATAATTCTTCCAATTCACCAATGGCTTCCCCAATTATTGTTTCTTGTGTATTAGAGCTAGTCTTTAATTCAAAAAATTCATCTAACTGATTTAATTTGATTTTCTTAGGTCTATTGGAAACACTCATATTTAGATGTAATCTTCTCATAAATGAAACATCATAATTAAAATACACTAGATTATTGTTTCTATAAATTTCAATATCAAATGCCTGCCACTCCTCAGTGAGGTTTATTTCTATTTTAGGTGTTAATTTTTCAATTAATTTCACCTCAGAAGATACGATTAATCTTTCATTTTTAAACCTAACAATTACTATTGAGTTTTCTTTAACGTTACTTAAAGTTATACCGTTATTATCATTCAGTTGGTAATGTACATTTGAATGTTCATATAATAACGTATCTCCATATAGAATTGGATTATAGTTAAGATTAAGCCCTGTATATTTCTTTATAAAACTATTAATACTTAGTAAATCTTTTAATGCAATTTTAAGTTCGAATTTATTATCAAATGTTTTTATTATTTTTCTTGGCTTTGTGGATACATATCTTTTTAAAGAGGTACAAGCCCCGTGTGAATAAGGATTCAACTCGTGTTCTGGTACTAAAAAGCCTTTTTCAATAAATATAAAATCATTAATATTCTCTAGGAAATCATCATTAACAAATTTTTCTTCAAAAATTAAATTATGGTACCCTATTTTTTCTTTTTTATATAGATTTCTATTTGCATTAATTTGGTTATCCAAACCTTTATGTAAAATAGTTAATATTACTTCACCAGCATAAGAAACTCGATTTAATATAATTAGGATAACCCCCTACAAATTACTTTTATGACTATTATACCATTATATTCCGAAGAAATAGTTGCGTTAACCAATAGGATAGCTGTTCTTTTGTTGAATTTGAAGAAATATATTATTAATAAGCCACAAGTTTTATTTCAAACCTACGATAATCCCACAAATATAAAATTCTGTTAGAAACCGTAGCCTTAAAAAGTAATCATTAGTTACCAATACTAAAAGGAGATGCAGGTAGATGGATAAAAAGAAAATTATTGTCCTTCTATCTCATTCTAGTTATTGTAATTTTTGTTATGGGTCCTGTGTCGCATCATATTTTGAATCGTAAAGGCTGACATGCCATTCTATGGTAGATTGTATGTGGACTAACATTTTATTTATAATCGTTGAATATATTAAGACTGAAGTTCACATTTATACCTTTCAAATAAATCTTCTCAAATTTCTAGCTACCTCATCTGTAACCGCTAAATTCGCATGTCCTAGAACTTTAGAGATTAAAGCTATATTTGCTCCTTTATTAAGTAAACTCTTTGCAAATCCCCTTCTTAGTTCATGAGGATTAATATTTTCAACCCCATAATTTAATGTATATTTCCCAAGGTTATAACTTTTCCATGACCCCAGTTAAAAAGTCGGAATATCCTCTTTCAATAACAAAAGAAAAGAGACTCAAAAGAGTCCCTTAACATACTTTTTGATGCGCTTAGATTAACCTGTTCAGAGCTTGTCTAGATACTCCTAATTCCTTAGCAACGTTAACCAGAGTATTTATTTTGAGTGATTGAATAATGATAAATCTCAATATCAGTATCTATAAACCCTCTTCTTTGAGCTGCTTTAAGTGTATGAAACATGTTTTCTCTTCCAACACCATTATCCGTATGAATATAAATCTTATCTGCACGTAATCCATTTTCACAAATATATTTCACTAAATCATAACCATTAAGTAATAAGTTTCCATTCTCATCTTCTCCTAAATCATGGTCTAAGGAGAGAATGTGTATCTTATATTTTTCAATGTATTGTATTGCTTCTCCGACATTTCTTGCGATAGTAAAACCTTTTGGGCAATCTCTTAAATCATCTACATAAAGATTAATTCTTTCCTCAATCATCTGAAATACCTCCATATTACTTCCGCCCTTATGATTTCATTATAAAACTTTGTGGCGTGTGGATGAACCAACTAAAGTGTTATACCGTACATTAACCCTTCAAAATTGTGGAAAATACGCCCACATTAGTGATTCTTTATAATAGTTGATATATCAAGGTTTCAAGCTATTTTCATGGATTATTAATTACAAGCACGATTGTTAATTGCAAGCCATCCCGATTGTTAATGTCGTTATTTGAATAGTATCCTAATTGCTGTAATACATCCATTAGTAAAAAAAGAACTCCATCATATTGTAATGAAATTCTCTAAATTAAATATTTTTACAGATGTTCCGTTTTGAGGTGCTGAGCAAGATATCAGGTTCTTTTAGATACAAATGAAACCCCTCAACTGCAGTATCTGGTGTAGGTGTTAAGACAGTAGATACTGCAGTTGAGGTATTATGTCCCCTTTGGAGGATTCAACTCTATGAACTACTGAAGTTCCTAAAGCTGCTCCAGTTATCATAGATGATTCAATATTTTCAATTTAATATAATCTTCTATTATATTCCCTTTACAACTAGAATCTTTATAATAAAACCTTTTTTACCAAGCCTATTTTGTATTCCTATTTATTATAATCCTACCCATACCGAATCTTTTTCTGACTTATAGAATTAATTTATGTACGCTTTTATTATAAATTCAACAAAAGAGTCTGAGTCGTTATGCTTTACTATCAAGTTATTACTTTAAACTAGTGTATTTATTTGCTTGTATCCAAGTCAACGAATGCTAGAAATTTTAGACCGTCTTTTGAAGCCTGAATTCTCTCATACTTGGCTCCAGCAACCTTAATCTTTTCAAGCAATCCGAAACTCATTAGTATAGGGGCAACATGATAATATAGATATATTTCAGCATTACTACTTCCCACTTTGTTCTCAACACCCGTTGCGAATGCATTTTGAAAATCAATAAAAAGTTCAAGATAATTTATTATTTCATCTTTTTTATATCCATAATCTCCAAATTCTTTAACTGGAAGTGTTAATTCTTTATTTTTTAAAGTTTCTTTTAATTCCTTGTATTCAAAGTTACCTACCATTTTTGTTGAGACTTGCTTATCTACTAACTCCTTTAGTTTTTTATTTTCTTTTAATAAGGCTCTATTTTCTTTAATTAGTTCTGTATTATCTTCTAATTCACTACCTTTAACCCACCCTGAGAAATTATACAAGTCCTTAAATTCACTTAACGTTGTATGAATAGAGAGTTTAATGTCTTTCAGGTCTTCAACCTTTCTAATCATTTTGGAATGGACAAAATCTTTAAATTGCTTATATTTATCCTTCTCCTGTTGTTCGAATACATTTTCCGCTCCTATTTTTGCAGCCTTGTTAAATAGCCAAGAGTCAGATAATACAGTTGCAAATACAGGCATTCCTTTTTCTATGGCATACTCATACTCTAAGTGTGTATAACTTTTTCCACTTTTTGTTTCTACACTACCATACCTCCCACCAAGAATCAGCAGATATACATCTGATTCATCTATCCAACGCTTTATTGTTTTTAGTTGGTCTTCATTCCCTGCTTTAAATAATTCCATCCCCGCTGGAATATGACCCGCATCAAGAATTGCTTCTACCGCAGCCTGTCTCTCATCTTTTAAATCAACGTAGGTTGATGATATAAAAATTTGAAGTTTTTTTTTCACTTGAACTCCCCCATTTGGATTTGAATATATTCTAACCACGACTAATTATGTAATTTGTGATTTTCCAATCACTCCGTAAATACTCACAATACTCATCATTCCACTCTCAAAACTGGAAGCTTCTAGAAATGGAATATCGCAACGACCTGTAAAACAAAAAGAAAATACTTAATTTAAGAATTCCCTTTGGAAAAAAATCATATGCTACAACAGAGCTTCTACAGATGCTACATTTTGAGAGGTATGGATGAAATTTGAAAATATTAAATTATTATTTATCTAATAATCCACTGAATAGATAATCATATCCGTCACCCATATCTCGAGATTCACCATCATATCTCCCCTCTAAAATATCACCTCTATCACTTATATAATCATCATAACCATCAAACTGTAAATCTATCATTACTTCCTCATAAATTTTATTTATTTCATTTAAATAAGGCTTTATATCAAACCCACATTCTCTTCCAACTCTTGTGAACGTTTCTTCAATATAATCAATACTATCAATATCTTCTTCCAATGTAGTTCTTATAGAAAAAATCACATTATCTAGAACAATATCTATATTTTCATTAAATAAACATTCTTCCATTGGTTCTGGAAATGAATAATACAAGTCCATTATTAAATCTAATTTTACAACATCTTCAATGTCATCAATTAGTTGAGAACAAATTGAAAATAAATCTATTTCATCTTCATTTGTTAATATATTATTATATTTTATAAGCAACGTTACATATTCCTGGTTATTTAAAATATTTTCATTTTTATAAATATCAATTAATATTTTTTTCATTTTTTCATTAAACTCTATATTTTTATCTAAGTAGCTGAAAATTTCTAATTGTCCATATAATGTTTCACTTTCATTAAACTCAAAAAATCTATTAAGGATGTTCTCTAAATACTCAATTTCATATGATAAATCTAAAGCTATTTTTCCTTCTTCTCTTTTAAAAGTAAAAATATTATTCATCGCTTTAAAAAATCTTGTTGATTTCCACAATATACGGTATAACTCTATATTTTCATTACTATTAATATAATTAATAATAAAATCAGTAACTGATGGATTCTGAAAATCCACATAATGTTTGTCATATAAGCAATTAGTTTTAATAAAGGATTGTTCTAATTCCTTTATTCCTTTATTAAAATCTAAAAAAGAAAACTTATTCTGTAAATTTCTATTTAAAGAATCAAAATTAACTTTTAAATCATTCAATAAAACTCCATCATGTTGCATAATCATTAATAATAAGAGTATGTACTGTGAATATTCATTAATATGATTTTCATAAGCAAACTTCCATATTTGATTTGGATAATCTAAATTATCTATAAATTCTTTATTATACTTTTGAGGTGTGCTGTTTTCAGTTCTATTTACTTTTGTCATCCACTCTACAATTCGTGGATTATAATTTTTATGATTAATTATCTTTTTATAAGACTTCTTCAATATTATTTCTTCAATAAATTCTTGAGAAATATCAGAGAAAAAAAGATGATTATATAAAATTTTCGCCTTTATCTCTGTAGTATATTGACCAACATCAATAACATATTTATGATGATTCAGCTCTTCATCTTCTAAAATATCATACTGTTGTTGAGCTTGCTTTAATATATATTCTCTAGTAGTCATAATGAACACTTTATTCTTAGATTTTCTTATCTTATTGATAAAATTTATAATTCTTCTATCTTCATTCTTCTCAAGAGAATTATCTAAAAAATTCCTACCTAAAAAATCGTCATAATAGAATATCTGCTTTTCATCTTTTGTATATAATTTAAATGCTGATTCTATATTTTCTCCAATAGATATTAGCTTATAATCTTTTTTCAAGAAATTTAGACACACCATTTGTGCTAAAGTTGTTTTTCCTACACCAGGCGCTCCAGATAAAATAATAACGTTATTTTTTTCAATAAGTTTTAATGCTTCATTAAAACTCGAATTAGGTACAAAAGTTTTTATTTTTTCTTTTATTACTTCTTCATTAAAATCCGACTCATTTAAAATCTCACTGTATAAAATATGTTGCATAACACTAGTGCTAGCTAACCATAATTTATAATGTTTACGCTCGATTTCTGGGTATTTCTTTATTTTCTCCTGCAGCTCATCTCCTCCAATAATATCAGCGGAACTCAAAATATAACCTTTAAATATCTCCATAATATGTTTTTTATTTAATGGACTCAATCCTGCTGAAGTCATTATAATATATCTATGTGGAGCCAATCTTTCAACTTTAGACACTTCTTTATCTAATGTGCCTTTTAATGATGAAAAGTCGGCATAACGTTTACATTGTACAATCACGGTTCCTTCTTCATCAGATATATACCGCAAATCTATACCACCATCTTTTCCACTTTTAAAATGCTCTATTTTTATATTACTTTCAGCTTCTAGAATGTCTTTACATAGTATTTCAAATTCATCCGATGATAATACCGAAAAATCGTATTTCCCCATAATACCCCTCCTTGCTAATTAATCAATGTATACTATTTCAATCCTTCTATCCGACAATCTATATATAGTACCGTAACAATCTATACGTCATACTCATAGATTTACTTTTTAATTCAATTAGCTTTCCTTTATTTCCATTGTAATTACCTTTACTCTTGGCTATTTATATTTAACACACCAATTACTACCAACTTTTCTATTCTGGTTCTTGTTTTTTGTCCACAAATTTTATTTCATTAACTTGTGAGTCCATATATTTTTGGTCAATATTTTTATATGTATCTTCATCAGATTCTGAAAAGCTGGACTCACTTAAATCAATCGTAGCGTTTATTCTTGTATAGTTTTTATTAAACTGAAATACATTAGCAAGATTAGTTATATCCTCCTCACTATTCTTAGGCTTAATTGTAATGCTTCGTTTCTTATCATTGTAAGATACAATTATGTATTTATTTTCCAACGTTTTACCATCCTCTTTTAAAACGGTAATTATTTTATCACGAGAAATATATAAGTCAGCGGCTTCAGATTCCCAATGACCCAATAATGCATCTTTCGGTGAAGAAGTATCCCTCCCACAACCACTCATTATTTATTCCAATATTTAACTTCATCTAAAGTAATTAAGTCACTCACTCTTCGCTCCCCCTTAATTACCATTCTCATCTCCTTTACAATTAACTATTTTATACATAAATTAGTACTATTATATCAATGAAATGTGTTTTATGTGTTGAAAAAGTAGCATTTCAGCTCCTTCTTTTAAGTAAACTTCATTTAGAAATCTAGATTATTCAAAGGATTACTTTTTTTATTCTCTTTTTTAAGCTCATTTCCCCACATCGCATCGTAACAGAAATGTTCTTATGTCGCAGCATCTATTGAATTGCAAATGCTGAAATACCACTCATAGCCAGCCTGTGACAAAACGTATGTCTAAAAGTATGTTGACTAACACGTACATCTTTATAATTCATCTTTAAACGTAAGTTATCAAATACCTGTGAAATTGAGTAGTCTGTCATTGGTTTGTTATCACGATTCAATAATACATATTCGTTTTCTTGTCCAAAATGTAGTTTGTAGAAAGCTCCATATACGGTGATTTCTTTAGTAAGTTTCTCTAGCAACCACCTCTCTTAGTTTTGAAAAGTGGTTGTTGCAATACGAATAATTTGTGAGTAACACTACTTCCTAAAAAGAAGTAATTATCGTAAACACTGACACAACATTTTAAATCAGTTGGATAGAGTCAAATGAGATACATAATTTATTCAAAAATAAACAAATTTATTTTTCTATTTTAAATCATAGATTTTCACCATAGATTTATACATTATCAAAAGTTAAGTAATACATAACTATCGTTATATACTACTTCGTATAGTATTAAAGTATTATTTAACAATATACATATGTTAATTTTAACGTTTTTTTCATTAAATTGACTTATTTTTGATGTATTGTTACTATTATTCCTGGATAGATAATCAATATAAAATATGAATTTTATACCTAAATATATTCTCGTACGGTGGTTATAACCTTTCAGGGGGAGAATTACCTTTATTAACAAAATTCTTTGAGTTTTATATACATATAATTTCGTACGATAGACATACATTCTCGTACGAAAGAAATACCTCTATAAACATAATTCTTACTAATTCTTTGCTATTTCATACGGTATACATATTTAACTCATATTGCGGGGACGAGGGTGTTGTATTGCAATTTCACATATAATGCTGGAATTAAGGTGAAAAGCACCCCCCCTATAATATAAAGAGAAAACATAAATATTGCTTATCTTGCATCATTTTAAACGTAAATGACGAAAACCCTTCTTTTGTACAAACATGTTAAAAAAATTGCTTTGCAATTTATTTCACCATGCCGCGACACAAAAGAAGCAAAAAGTCGCCATAACACACTTAGTAATAATATTAAATGATACAAGATTGATTAGTATTATAAATATAATATAATTACTAACCGATTTTGTATCAAAATAAATTAAATAGGAGATTTTTAATTGTGAATACAACAACATACACATTATCAGAAGTAATTAATATTGAAGGAGATGAAAAACTATTAGCACATTTCAAAAAAAATGGGCGATTGCAAACCAATGTGTTTAATCGATTTGTAAGAGATTTAAACCAAAAATACGAATATGTATCTGTAGAAGGGAAAGGTGGAAAAAAAACCAAAATAACTATTGGCGGAAAGAGAGATACTTTAGTACCACGTGAGGATAATAGAAAGGATAATGGAAAAGGACAAAAACCTATAGAAATCGAGACATTCTTCCCAATTATTATACTTAATCATTTAATAAATTTTGAAGTATCTGAGCCTCAAACTACTAATAATTGGTTAAAAATGATGGGCGTTATTACTGAACAAATGTATGAAACTAATAAATTTAAATACTCTGAAGTAGCATTTGATAAAGAAATAGAACTACTATCTGATAATAATATTATCGATTCAAAGGATAAATATGTATTAAAAGAATTCAATAAAAATGAGAGTCAACGTATCAACAGATATTTCTTAGATTCAGTAGGAGATTTGGAGGAATCAAACATTATTAATCATAACATTTCATATAAAGCAAAATGCACTTTACCTGATAAATCAGAAAAATATATTGATATTTCTGATAAAGTAAAAAAATATGCTGATACGTTAAAAACAGAGTTACTTAACTCAGCTAAATACGACAGTTTAATGCCCGCTGATTTGAATAATCTTCGTAATAAGCCTTTAGTTATACAATTTAATACTGAGTATTCTAAGGTATTAAAAAATATAACAGATGATAATAATAAAAAATTGTATATAGATTTTATTTACGCTGTACATAGTTTGGAATTAATCGATAAAGATTATACTGTTCAGCAATGGATAGAAAAACATATACATAATGATTTATCTGAATATGTAGAGAATCCAAGTATCTATTACAATATACATAAACAGCAATTCCATAAAGCACATAAACAGAAGGTTCAAAGTTTGGCAGAAAATAGACAAATTAACTTTATATATAAAGAAACATCTGTTTTTGGAGGAAAAGTAAATATTGAAAAGTATCGTAATTCTACCTACCAAAGGGTGCAATATTTAAAAGGTGCAGAGACTTATGTAATTACCTATGAAAAATTACTAAATCATTATTTTTACTAAAAATATAACTACCTTAATTAGATATGCCCATTAAAGAATAGATAACACCAACATTATATATATTGTGGTTCATCGTAACCCGTCTAAAAAAAAATATTATTTAAGCATATAAAAACAATAGCCACTCTTAATGTTGGAGTGGCTTACTTAATTATTTTAAACAGATTCAATTTTAATCAATTTCAGAAAAACTTATTATTAACGTAACTTGCTATATTGTCAAAATCTCCATAAATACTTTTAAGGTTGATACCTATAAAATCTAACTCTTCTAATATTTGTTTCTGATTATTTATAACTATCGTTACATCTGGAATAATTTCTTGTCTTAATATTTCTTCTGGTACATCTTCATATCTGGTTGCAAAGGTATGATAAAGCTGATATATAAAAATCCCATCCTGATTGCGTATTCTATCAAATTTGTATGGTGTTTTATAAATAAAATAAGGCATCTGAGGAAATTCAATAATTCCTTCTGTAGGTTTAGAGAATGCTAAATAAGATACATTATTGAAGTATTCATACAACATAATTATATACCTCCATACTTGGAGAGTTGTAGCATCTATTTTCATATCAAAATTTGATACATATTCTGATATTAACTCGGGTAAATAATCGAAAATATCACTAATCTCTGAAATATCTGAAATTCTATCTGTGATTTTTATGTACTCTTTCAGAAAGCTTGGTAAAGATTCATCATTTATCATAGTTGAAAGACGTAGAGACAATTCAGTTAGATTTTGATTATATGGAAGAATACTATTTTCCCAAAAAAAATGATTCAAATACGAAACAAAAGCTTTAAAAGAATTATTATTTTTTATAATCGTTTGTATAAGACTATAACTATTGGCTGGAGATATAAAAACTTCATTAATCATTTTTGAAATATCAATTGTTTTTTCTTTATTTATCAAATATACAAATCCTGTATTTTTGTCTAATACATCATTCTTGTTTGCACAAGCAAAATACAAAGCGATAAGAGGTGAAGTTGTAAAGTCGATTAAGTTGGTTGTTAATCCATGATGTTGACTAAAAGCTAAAAAATTATTACGCTCAATTTCACCAATATTAGATGCAATCTCTGAATAATAATGGTTAACTATATCCTCATAAAAGGAAAATTTTTCGTCTTTCAGAAGGCTTGATGTATCTCTTCTTAATAGAGATGAAGAAATTGTAGGATATTTTTTATTCTCTCCTCTAAAATAATATTCACTCAGTTTTTTTTCTTTTATAAGTGAAATATATTCATTAAGTGTATTTATTTCAATTGTTACTGAATTACACATTTACTACTACCTCCATAATTTAAATTCAAGTAATTTGTCCTAAATTATACGAACAATGCTCTAGAAACCAATAATGCCTTTAAATTTTTATTTAAATATATTGTCTTTTTTATGAATCGCTACTCTCTACTTTTCCTATTAATTCACTAACTCTCTGCCTTTATTTAAGATTATATAATTCTTTTTGTTCTTTAAAAATACTTTTTAACCCATAAATAAGTCCTATTATACTATAAATAAATTAAGCATGTTTAGGTTCGTAAACCAATTCCTTATTTATTCTCATATTATTGACGAATGACTGTTCTATACTTTGAATCTTACCAACCCATAAATAAAACCCTTCCTCAAAATAAACTAAAGGAAGGGTCTTTAAGTTAGTTACCTTTTCTTATTCATCATCTTCATCACAGGGGAAAACTCATCATGTTGTTGTCGTATGTTATCTGTATCCATTTGAATGTATCTTCTCATAGTACGTATATCAGACCAACCACCCATTTTTTGCAATGTGAAAGCATCACAGCCGTTTAAAGTCATATTCTTAGCCCATGTGTGTCTATATACGTGTGCCGTTACCTTCTTCCCCTTTATATTAGCCTTATCTGCATAATATTTTAAACGTTTGTTAAAGTGATTTTGTCCTAACGGTTCTCCATATGAAGAAAGAAAGATTCTATCTGTAGAAAAGTGCTTTTTATTTTCGTTTATTAATTGTAATATTAGTTTCACAGTATGAGCTGAAATAGGAACAAAACGAGGCTTTCTATTTTTATTCTGTTCACCTGAAAGTGTTATAAAGCGTGTCTGAAAGTCTATATGAGCCGTTCTAAGGCTTAATAATTCATTAGCTCTTAAACCACTGTCCAGTAATAAAATCATCGCTACGTAGTCTCTAAAGCCTACATAATCCCTTTGATTTGGTTGTCTTATCAATTCTTTGACCTCATCATTAGTAAAACAGTTTGTAAGGTCTATATCCTGCTTTAATAGCTTTACATTATTCATTGGGCTTATCTCTATGAATTCTTCCACTTCTAAGTAATTAAACATAGCTCTATACACTCTTAAACGGATATTAATACTTGTATCAGTTAAGCCTATTCCCTGTTCAGTTTTTATAAATTTATGACCTTCATACTTTATCGCATCATATTTTAAATAATTTATATAATCTCTAAAAATCTGTGGTGAAAGTTCATCCACTGTTGTTATTTCATAGTTTTGTTGAAGCCAGTCAACAAAGTATCTCCAATTCTTCTCATAATCTTTCAGTGTTCTTTCTCTTAAACCTTCTGCCTTTTTACCTGCTATTACTAAATCTATTGCTTGTTCAAAAGTAAGCTCAGGATATTCTTTTAAATTCTCCATGCGTTTGACAGGTTTGCGTATTTTTCTCATGTTTAAGCCCATAAAAAAACCTCCTCAAATAGTAATGTAACGAACATTAACTATCGAGAAGGTACGTAATTCACAACCTCAAATGCTTGATTTTAAGGTTGTTATTACGCTATATGAGGATTGTTTATATACAAAATCCTATTGTAATTCATAATCCATTTTTGGAACGGTCACATTAACAGCTTTCAGGAGTACCTTCTGTTTTGGCTGTTCTAAACGAAGTCCCACAACCACATGAAGCGATAGCATTTGGATTATCAATTGTAAATCCGCCACCCATTAATGATTCTTTGTAATCGATTTTAGTTCCTTTTAAGATTGGTGCATCTTCATTGGAAACAAGAATTTGTAAACCATGTTCTTCTTGTATAAAATCATTTTCTGCCTTTTCTTTTTCAAAACCCATACCGTATGACAGACCACTACAGCCGCCACCTTTTACAGCAATGCGTAAAAAAGAGCCTTCTTCTTCATTGTGCTGCATCATTTCTTTTACATGGATAGCAGCAGCTTCAGTAATTTCAATTACTTGCGTCATCTGTGTCACCTTCTTTCATATTTCTATCATAACAATAATTTATGTTGGAGTAAAACATCTCATACTCGAAAAATAGACACATCTAAAGGTCTTTATTCTGGTATAATCGATTCATATATACATATAGGAAATGAGGACTACATTATGGGAATTTCACCTTATTACGAGAAGCAAATAGACTGCATTCATTGTAAAAAGAAATTTAAAACAATTAAAGTGCGCTCAAAATTTATTAAGGTCAGTAATAGTGAAAGTGATTTTCATCCGTTATACGAAAATGATGTTAACCCTCTATTTTATAATGCATTTGTTTGTGAGCACTGCGGGTTTTCTTTCACAGAAGACTTTACAAAGTATTTTGGACCGGGCATATCAGAAGAGATTGATCAAAAAATCAGCTTACATTGGAAAAAACATTCATTTGAAAAAGAACGAACAATAGATGATGCACTGCAAGCATATAAATTAGCACTTGTTTGTGGAAAAATAAAAAAAGAAAAACATATTACATTAGCGGGACTTGCATTAAGAACAGCTTGGCTATATCGTACACTTGAAAACAAAGAGCAAGAACATCGATTTATGCTTATTGCACGAAATCACTATATAGAGGCATTCTCCAATGGCGATCATAACGGTACTTCCATGTCGGAAGTTCGTGTTATATACATAATAGCCGAATTATCAAGAAGATTGGGAGAAAGAGAAGAGGCCATTCGCTACTTCTCTCGTGTTATAGAAAAACAACGTACTTCAAATGAAACAAAGATCATTGAAATGGCCAAGGAACAATGGCAAACCATGAGACATGAAAAGGAAATGGCTGAAAGTACCGAAGCTTAATGATTCCTTTTATTATTTAAACTTATCTATAAAAAAAGAGCCTTCTAAAAGAGGGCTCTTTTTTATCTCTATACGGTTGTTGCTTAGAATACCTGTTCTACCTCAATAATACCTGGAACTTCTTCTAATAACGCGCGCTCAATCCCTGCTTTTAAAGTGATTGTAGAACTTGGGCAGCTTCCGCATGCGCCTAGTAAACGTAATTTTACGATACCATCTTCTATATCAACTAATTCACAGTCTCCTCCATCACGAAGAAGGAATGGGCGTAATTTATCTAAAACTTCTTGTACTTGTTCTTGCATATTCAATCGACTCCTTTCCTTATAATTATTATAATATCAGACGAACACAAAGGAAAGTAATTAAAATGCTCAATTAATGGTATAACAATATTTTAATTAGTATCCACTCCAAAAATACTATTCTACCTTCACCTTTTTTTCTACTGAGCAATTTCGATGTTTAATGATAGATAATCTTTAATAGTTTAATATTGTAAGTGACAATCTTACCGTTTATCTTTATATTTATATGTAAGTACATATGGAAAAATTTTAATATTTTAAACGAGAGGATGAATTGTAAGTGACAAAACAGACAATTGCAATCGAAATATACGGGGCTAGTGTCATGTGTGCAAGCTGTGTTAATGCACCGTCTTCAAAGGATACTTATGAATGGCTACAAGCTGCTATTGATCGCAAATATCCGGAACAACCTTATCAAATCACATATATCGATATAGAAAATCCTATTGAGGATGAACGCCGTAATCAATGGGCAGAACGAGTAAAAGATGATGAGTTTTTCTATCCATTAGTATTAATTAATAATGAAATTATTGGCGAGGGCTACATTCAGTTAAAGCCTGTTTTTAAGGAACTAGAGAAATTAGGCTTTGAACCGATTGATAAATAAATACAATAAAAAGCTGTCTCACTGTATAATGTTTTATCATTGTACGTGAGACAGCTTTTTTTAACCGTTTTGACGTTTGTACATCCACAACAAGCCTGATTTCATCAAGCGAGCAATACGACCTGTTACAGTCTTATCCGCTAAATAAACGAAACCTTGTTTCTTTCCTAAAGAGCCCATAAAGCCTTTTAGCTTAATTTCTGGCATTTTCTCCGGAAGAGCTTCATTTTTCCAACGCAATTTTAAAATACGAACAATATGTTCCGCTTGCTCTTCAGCTAACTGTGCACTTGGACCAAATTGTGAGGCTGCGCAATCTCCAACCACATAGACATGTTCATCATTTGGTATATTCATATATTGTGTTATAACTACTCGACCAGTTCGATCAGATTCTAGACCTAAGTCACGGACTACCTTAACTGGTTGAATACCCGCCGTCCAAACAACTGCATCTACTGGAATTTGTTCTTCATGATTATGTAGCATATGTTGTTCTACTTTTGTAATATTCGAGTTCGCAATAACTTCAACATCATTATTATCGAACCACTTTTTAACATAATTACTTAAACGTTCTGGGAAATCTTTTAGAATACGAGCGCCACGATCAAACAATTTAATTTTAAGATCCGCGCGACTCTCTCGTAATTCACTTGCTAATTCAATACCACTTAATCCTGCACCTACGATTCCTACGACAGAACCAGATGGAAGGCCACAAAGAGCGTTATAAGCTTCACGTGATTTTGCCATTGTTTGGATGCTATACGAAAATTCATCCGCACCAGGTACACCGTGATATTTATCTTCACAACCTAGACCAATCACTAAATCATCATACGCTACACTATTGCCACCTTCTAATAGTACGGCTTTGTTAACTGTATCAATTTTTTCAATTTCGCCATAAACGATCGATAACCGCTCATTTTCAGGGAAACTTACACGAATATGTTTCTCAGGTGTTGTACCTGCAGCTAAAGCATAAAAATCGGTTTTCAAGCTATGGAATGGTGCACGGTCTACTAGAGTGATTTGTACATCTTCTGGTAAATTGTTTGGTAATAAACGCAATAGAATACGCATATTACCGTAGCCACCGCCTAATAAGACTAATTTTCTCATAGTAATCTCCTTCTTCTTACAATATTACATATCGTTTCATTTCAAAACTGTCCACTAAGAGTATAAACGATTGTGAGAAGTTTCACAATATAGACTCGAAAATTGACGAATGAAAAAAAAAATAGTAGCATTTCGAGTAGTGAGGTGAAGCGCACATGAATCCGCTTGTTGAGTTTTGTGTTAGTAATTTAGCAAATGGCTCCCAAGATACATTTGAAGTGCTAGAAATGGATCCGAATATAGATGTTTTAGAATATGGCTGTTTAAGCTATTGTACGAAATGCTCTGATTCTTTATATGCTTTAGTAAATGGCGAAATGGTTGAAGCTGAAACGCCGGAAGAATTAACAAAGAATATCTATCAATTTATTGAAGAGAATCCTTTATTTTAACAAAAAAAGTCGCAAGCTATGTGAATTAACAACATAGTTTGCGACTTTTATTTTACAATTGCCAATCGAGTAAATTATTAATGCAATAAGTTGGTTGGATATCCTTTTTCAATACAGATTCAGTAGGTGTTACTCCAGTATTCACATGTAATGTATCTATACCAAAGCCGATACCTGCTAATATATCCGTATCATAATTATCACCAATCATAAGCATATCCTCTTTTTCAAACCCATTCAATTGCTGTAAAATTGCTAGCATATGAGGATGTGGTTTTCCGATATACGTAGGTTCCACACCTGTCACATTATGAATTAGCTCCGCAATCGATCCATTTCCTGGTGCAAAGCCTTTTTCACTTGGAAATTTAATATCACCATTTGTCGCTATAAAATCTGCACCATTTTGTATAGCATAGCAAGCATTTTCTATTTTAGAATAATTTAATTCCAGATCAATACCTTGCACTAATACATCCGGTTGTTCAGAAGTGAACGTTATATTTTCAGCAAGTAGAGCTTCTCTTAAGCCATCTCCACCAATCATTTGCACTGTAGCATTTGGATAATGATTGCTGATATATTTTGCAGTTGCAATAGCTGAAGTTAAAATATGTGCTTCAGGTGCACATATCCCCATTTTCAGTAGTTTCTGCTGTACTTGTTTTTGCGTCATACGTGCATTATTAGTGATATAGAAAGGTTCTATGCCTTTCTTTTGTAATGCATGAATAAAAGCTACCGCAGAAGGAATAGGCTCAGTTCCCTTATACACAGTCCCATCTAAATCGAAACAATAGGCTTTGTACGCTTTCATTTTTGTACCTCTGGAATGAATGCAGATACTGGACCTAGCTCATTCACTAAATAATGCTCTACTTTTGGTGCAAATGCTTTAATGGCATCCATATTATTATTTAATACAACTACTAACTCTTCATCATTTACTTCTAAAATATCACGCACAAGTGCACGTCGTAAGCCAATTAACTCTTTTAATGGTTGATCCATTTCAACTGTAATGACTTTTTCATCGACTAAAATATCAATTATATCTTCATAACTTCCAGGATCACGCATAATAAAACCATCAATCATGGAATTACCCACATCAATTATCGCTTCGATTAATGTATTCGCAATACGCTCCAAAGCCAATTTACGGATATCATCTGATAACCAGTCTTTTTGGCCTTCAAAAACCACTATTAATGAATTCATATATTCAAGATTTTTTATTATTTTTTTACGATCAACGAAATACAAAGTACTTCCTCCATTCAAATTATAAAAGTTGATAGTCTACTCCTTTCTATAGTACCATATCTTTAGAATCGGAAGGAGTTGCACACGCAATGGAAAGATTTTTCTTATACGACGATGTCGAAGATACAAAGACTCGTTTCGTTAGCTTCACAGGCGAATCGCAACGCTATGATTTAGCTATTTTACAAAGCGGACGCTTTTTTGGAAAAGTGCTCGTTTTAGATATGCAACTCGGCCGCTTTGCTATTCTCGGCTCAGACGACCTAGAAGAACCAGGATACTTAGAACAAGTATATAACCGTCCCGAAGACGAAGCACAAGAACTACGAGAATACCTACATGAATTGATTGGGTAATCCTAAATGCTGAAGCGGCAGTTCAGCCCCCGACAAGCACTGGAAGGCTCGAATCAAAAGCATCACTTCAGCTTTTGACCGAGAGAACGGAAACGACCTCGAGCCGTTAGCGCCTGAAGCTGGATATCTTACTTAATGCTGAAGCGGCCCGATTCAAGGAAGATAGCCTAAGAACACCACGTCCTGTGGCAACGGCTATCTGACCCACATCCTGCGGGCCTCCGACAAGCACTGGAAGGCTCGAATCAAAAGCATCACTTCAGCTTTTGACCGAGAGACTGAAGTGACCTCGAGGGGCTGGCCGCTGAAGCTGGATATCTAACTTTAGGAAGGCAACCTAAGTTCGCGACGTCCTGTCGCAACGGTTGCATGACTAACATCCTGTTAGCCCAAGGCGCTCGTTCAGACTCGACAGGCGTTGGAGGGCTCGAACACAAGACGCTTTTGGTCTTGTGCCGAGAGACCGAAACGTCCCGAGAGTCTAGCGCCTGAAGCTGGATAAACCTTAATGCTGAAGCGGCCCGTTCAGCCCTGACAAGCACTGGAAGGCACGAATCAAAGGCGCTTTTTGCCTTTGACCGAGAGACTGAAGTGACCTCGAAGGGCTGGCCGCTGAAGCTGGATAAAACCCCTTACCTCATCACTCTAACTTAACCATTTAAAATCAAAAAGATACTAAAAAAACATCGATTCCGGCTTTTACAGCTCGGAATCGATGTTTTTTTGTTCTTCGTTATATGTTTCAGTGAAAATGATCTCAGGCTCATCTAATGTTTCAGATTCTACCTCTTCAATCACTGCTTCTTTTACAGGAATCGGCGCTTTACCCGTTTTCTTTAGTACAAAATAAGCACATCCAAAATTACAATATTCGTATAAATAATCTTGTAATGTACTTATTTTCGTATCGAAAGAAGCCTTTTGATTTTTGTCATCAAAAAAGCCTTTTAAACGTAATTGGCCATAGCCCCAATCACCAACAATATAGTCATACTTCGTTAGAATATCGCTAAATCGCCCAAGAAAAGCCTCTTCTTGGAAACCCTCTCGATAGTCTGTTAATATATCATACGCCATTCGTTCTGCAATGACCATGTTACCACCATCCGTTAGTTATTCGTGATAGCGCTTTTTTCTTCGCCAAGCAGTTGTTTTTGTTTCGCTGCGGCATTTACTTGTTCATCGGCATGATAACTACTACGCACCAGTGGACCAGCTTCACAATGAGAGAATCCTTTACTCATCGCAATTTTACGCAGTTTACCGAATTCTAATGGTGAATAATATTTTTTCACAGGTAAATGTTTTTTTGACGGTTGTAAATATTGACCTATCGTCATTATATCTACATTATTTGCGCGTAAATCGTCCATTACTTCAATAATTTCTTCTTCTGTTTCTCCAAGTCCCACCATCAATGATGACTTTGTCGGAATCTCAGGTTGCATTTCTTTTGCACGGCGTAAAAACTCTAATGAGCGATCGTATTTAGCACGAGCGCGAACTCTTGGTGTTAAGCGTTTAACTGTCTCGATATTATGGTTTAAAATATCAGGTTTCGTATCCATTAATATACGTAAATTTTCTTCAATCCCACCCATATCTGAAGGTAATACCTCAATCGATGTGAATGGGTTTTTTCGACGAATTGCACGAACAGTTTCCGCAAAAACTTCTGCTCCTCCGTCTTTTAAGTCATCACGTGCTACTGCAGTTACAACGACATGCTTTAAGTTCATAATTTCAACTGAATCTGCTACGCGTTCTGGTTCTGCTGTATCTAATTCATTTGGAAGACCTGTTTTTACTGCACAGAAGCGACATGCGCGTGTACATACAGCTCCTAATATCATAAATGTCGCTGTACGTCTTTCACCCCAGCATTCATGAATATTTGGGCATCTGGCTTCCTCACAAACTGTATGTAAGTTCTTTTCTCGCATCAGTTTCTTTAGGCCTTTATAGTCGTCGTTAGTATTTAGTTTAATTTTTAGCCAATCCGGTTTTCTTATATGTTCTTCTTTAGTTGGTTTACATGATGTCATTGAAGATTCGTCTCCCATCATAAGGCTTATTTATATATTGTAGTACTTTTGTCAATGTAACATAATAAATAGTTTCAAACAACCTTCGATTACTAATATTGTCAAAATATTTTGCTATACCTGCATTACGTGAATATTAATTTAAATGAAATAAAAAGGGAAATTAAATACCTCTTATTGTATTTTTATTGGTACCTCAACTGATGGTTGCGTACCTCCACCTGTCGTATAAATATTAGGAACTGTCCCTTTAAGCATACCAATAGCCACTGGAATTCTTTGCTCTACAGTGGTTGATTTACTCGCAAACGGAACGATGACTTGAACATTTACTGATAAGTGAATTTGAACTTTCACGAGTGCATTATTAATACCAAATTCCTGAATATCTGTTTCTACATTTGTATTTATTTTGCCTATAACATGAAAACGAATAGGGATTTTAGGGCCTAAATTCCCTAACAATGGCAAATTAGTTGCCTGGCCAAGTGGAACAAAAAAGACAACTCCACCATCTTCTTGCATTGCATTGGCATCATATTCAATATCATCGTATTTCGGCAATTTACTTAAATTCCCTGATTCAGCATCTTCAAGGTGTTCTTGTACTAGTGTATACGTTTCCGCCATAACACGATTAATAATTTCTGAATTAAACTTTGTCATTTTAGTATCTTCGCCTGGTACTTCTTCTATTATATCATTGACATCAAGGACATTCGCAGTTCTAGAGTTTATAGCCTTACTAATAACTTCAGATGCTATTCTATTCGTTTGGGTTTCAGCATATCGCAAATATGTTGGCATCAGTCTTATATTCACTAAGTAAAATAGGAGAACAATCATCACAAAAAAACTTATTATAAAAAGTGGTAATAATCGAGAGCGTTTTTGTCGTTTTTGCACTAACAATCTACGTCTATGTTTTGGTAAACGCAAAAAAATTCCCCCTAATCATAGGCTATGACTAAGGGGGATTATTTATTCATTATGTACGAGGTATTCCACCTCAACCTGATGGATGTAAGCAGCTGGTTCATCTTCCAAACAACATTCATATGTTGCTGGCAATATTTCACCATCCTCTTCAAAAATACGAATCCAAGGTTTATCTGTAGATTTATGATTTTGCTTTGAGACAATTCCTCGTCGACCATCAGATAGTAAAACGACAGTTCCATTCGGATATATGGCGATACATTTTTGAAATGCTTTTACAACCTTCTCATCGTATAAAGTACCGATACCTTGCTTAATTATTTCCATCCCATGCGATGGCAACATTTTCTTTCGATATACGCGATTAGAAGTCACTGCATCAAATACATCGGCAACAGCAATAATTTTAGCATATGGGTGAATTTCAAAATCAATCAACCCACGTGGATACCCGCTACCATCAAGTCTTTCATGATGTTGGAATGCACAATGTGCTGATAATAAAGAAATAGTATGTAAGTTTCTTAATAAGTCAAAGCCATACTTTGCATGAAGTTTCATTGTATCGTATTCTTCATTTGTTAAGCGCCCAGGCTTATTTAAAATCTCAAGTGGGATTAGCATCTTACCAACATCATGTAACATGGCACCAATCCCAATTTGGCGTATTTCATCTGATGTATATTTCATCTCTCTAGCAATCGCAATAGAATAGATTGCCACTTGCAATGAGTGTTGATAGATATATTCATCATATATAAATGCATCACTCAAAACTGTAATCATTTCTTCACTATTTACAATACTTTCAAGTAACTGCTCTATAATACATCCAAAATGTTTGGACTGTTGATCTAAACAATAGGTTAAATCTGCATTTTTTTGGTTTTTTAACATTTTGAAGGATTCTGTAATTTTATCAACAGCTTTTCTTCTTATGTGTAAAGGCACAGCTTCAACTATATTAATATCATGAGAAATTTCATCGTTAATATATACATATTGAACATTTAATTGTAAAAGTCGGCCGGCTATTTGATTTGATGCTACGACCCCTTCATGTAGTAAAGGTCTTCCAGCCTCATTCCAAATTGTTCTGCCGATCACCATTCCAGGTTGCAACACTTTAGTTGAAATCAGCCTCATACTATTTCCCCATTCATAAACATAATCTATTCTCTATATATTGACTCATATAAAACTTTAATCAGGTCTTTCTGAATTTTCCCCTTTGAAAAATTCAAGTCCATACAGAATTAGAATATCACGTAAAAATTGAGGTAACAAGTATGTTTTTGGTGTATTTTTGAAATCGGGAAAGAAATAACCAAAAGTATACATATCTAAAGTCACAAGCTTGTAACTTTTCTCCAGTTCCGCTATATGTCCCCCTATTACTAACTGCCCCATATCGTCCACTTCAAATTGATAGTTTAGCATCTTACCCATCACTACACCTCTAAACCCTAAGCCCTTCACTTCTCTTCTTGGCCAATCTACATTTTGTGCTTCTATATAAACTTCTTTTAAACGCTCACCTGTAAGCTCTATTACACAAGCGTTGATTGGGTGTGGTAGCATACTGTGTATATCATTAGCTGTCACTCTGCCTTTTGGAAGCCCACTTAAGAAAATCCCTGCATTAAACAAAGCACAATCAGCATTTGAGAATTGTAATAACGCTTTGGCAAATAGTCGTGATAGATTTGAATGATGGTACCACTCCTTATTATAATACCGGTCTGTATAAAATACAGGGACATCAAGTAGCTCACGCCCCCGTTGTTCAAGACCTACTACTATCTCTTTCTCCTTGTCTACAGATGCAAGATCTATAGTTCTATGAAGCATCGTTTTTTTCTTCACAACTTTTTTTGTATCCGTATCAAATAGTATTTCAGTATGCCCTACAAATAAACCGAATTTTCCTCCACCAGTTAACAGCACCTCATTCACTATTTTACCTTCATGCAAAATATGATGCGTATGGGCTCCGAAAATAACATCAATTTCAGGGCACAGTTCTGCTAATAAAGTATCGTCAGATAAACCTAGATGTGACATACAAACAAGCACATCCACTCGATCACGTAGTTCATCTACTTGTTTTTTCAATACTGCAAGTGGCTCTAATACTTGCCATTCAAGTTGCTCATAAAACATATAAAAAGGTGCTGTAGCTGCAATAATTCCTACTCTTACACCTGTTGTTGTGTTATAAATCTGATATGATTTTGCCCAATGAGGCAAGTCACCATCATTATTGTGCAAATTTGCTACTAAGACATCGAATTTCGCATCTTTATATAACATATTCAATTCGCTATTCGATAATGTAATACCTTCATTATTACCAATCGTTACAGCATCATAATTTGCATCATTTAATAATTCCACGTTCCCTTTACCCAACGTCGCCTCAGTATAAACATTCGAACGATCCATAAAGTCCCCTATATCAAGAACAAAGCAACTATCACCTGCATCTATATGCCACTTCTTTCGTGTCATAAGAAATTCATGAGTTCGAGGCCAATGTTCAAAATGGCTATGGACATCATTTGTATGATAAAAATGGATTGTTTCTAGCATAATATCCCCTCTTTACATTCAGATTAGTCCATCTATGATTGAACGAATTCCGAGAAGTAATAAAATTATTCGTAAAAAGAGCACTAATGTATCTGATTTAATACGCTTATTAAGTGCTGCTCCAAATTTCGCCCCTATATAAGCCCCTGGAATGACAGGAATCGTATACAACCAGGGAACGTTTCCTAAATAAATATGGCTAGCTGAGTTAACGATAGATGATAAAAACACCATGAACATGGATGTTGCCACAGCCACATGGGGAGGGAATAAAAATAATAATATCATTGCAGGAACAATCATTGATCCTCCACCAATTCCAAATAACCCTGAAGCAAAGCCAATTGCAAAAGTTAATAACAATGCAAACCAAATAGGATAGCCATAAACAAAACTTTTACCTTCTTGGTCGACAAAAGTTCGCTTCTGCCCATTTTCAACAAACCATTTAACTGGTTTCAATTTATCTTTCACAATTAAAATTGTCGCTAATATAATTAATAAAATACCAAAATATAAATTGAATGATGGCAAATCTAATCCTTTATTCGCCCAAGCACCAAAAATCGTCCCAGGTACACTCCCAGCAAAGAAAATTACGCCACTTTTATAGTCAACTGTTTTCGATTTCATATAAGATAATGTAGATGCTAATCCAGTGAAAATCATCATAACTACAGATAGACCTACTACTTTTTGTGGTGTTATATCCGGGATTAAACCGAGTGTGAGCCCTACGAAAAGTGTTGCTGGTACTAATATCACACCCCCGCCTAAACCTACTAAAGCGCCAATTAACCCTGAACATAACCCAATTACAGCAATTAAAATATATTCCATTACTATTCTCCTTCAAAAAAATCTAATTGTTTCGGAGATAATCCTTCATATTGTACGCCCAGCATTTTTTGTAGTTGTTTTGCATTTTTTGCCGCATCATTTCCTGAATTATTATTAAACAACACAAACACATCTTTTGCCTGCTGTTGTAACGCTACAATATGTTTTTGTAATCCCTTTAATTCTTCTTCATTATAGTTATACAAGAAACGAATTTTACGCCATTCTTCATTATTTCCTGGATTGCGCCAACCATGCACATTACGACCATGAATCCGAACAAGGACACGTTCATTTGTCGCTTTTGGTACTAGTGGAACTGAACCTTCTCCTGCCTGTGGCTCATCACAAACTGTATGTATTAGACCCTCTTGACGTAAGAAATTCAAAGTACCATCCATGAATTTTTCGCTATACCAAGTGCGATTTCGAAACTCAATCGCTACAGGAAAATTCTTTAATTGTTGCTTCACATAGCGAATATAAGTAACATTTTTTGTTTGACAGTCAAACCAAGGCGGAAACTGTACTAAAATCATAGCAAGCTTTCCTGCTTGTTGAAAAGGTATAATCGCGTCTTTAAATGCCTCAAACATATCTTCCTTAGTTTCATAAGGATTATCCTGCCTCAAATGACCTGTCATGCCTTGATAAGCTTTTACAACAAACTGAAAATGATCCGGTACTTCTGCAATCCACTTTCTCACATTAGTTTCAGACGGAATAGAATAAAATGACGTATCTACTTCAACAACAGGAAAGTGTCCACTGTAATCAAATAACTTATCACGAGCTGTAGACAACGGACTATATAGATCTGGATGATCTCCCCATCCAGTTAAACCAATATGTATCATCTCATATCCCCTCATTAACAGACGTTTAGTTTATGATAGCATAACATTCTACTGTGTTAGAACAGATTCACTCTTACCTTCTTGTGCAATAATCATTCTAATTGTATGAAAAAAAGCTTCGGCATCAATTTGAAAATCCAAATTGAGTTACCGAAGCTTAAAAGTTAGCTCTGATTAACCGATAGAGCCTTCCATTTCGAACTTGATAAGTCTATTCATTTCTACTGCATATTCCATTGGAAGTTCCTTAGTGAACGGCTCAATGAAGCCCATTACGATCATTTCTGTAGCTTCTTGCTCAGAAACACCACGACTCATTAAGTAGAATAATTGCTCTTCAGATACTTTTGAAACTTTTGCTTCATGCTCTAAAGAGATTTGATCATTCATTACTTCGTTGTATGGAATTGTATCAGAAGTCGATTCGTTATCCATGATTAATGTATCACATTCGATATTTGCACGAGCGTTGATTGCTTTTTTACCAAAACGTACAATACCGCGATATGTTACGTTACCACCATGTTTAGAAATAGATTTAGATACGATTGTAGAAGATGTGTTTGGTGCTAAGTGAATCATTTTCGCACCAGTATCTTGGTTTTGTCCGCGACCTGCAATGGCAATTGATAATGTCATACCACGAGCACCTTCACCTTTAAGGATACATGCTGGGTATTTCATTGTTAATTTAGAACCGATGTTACCATCAATCCATTCCATTGTAGCATTAGCATCACATACCGCACGTTTCGTTACTAGGTTATAAACATTGTTAGCCCAGTTTTGAATCGTCGTATAACGGCAATATGCGTCTTTTTTGATGATGATTTCTACAACAGCACTGTGTAGAGAGCTTGTTGTATAAACTGGAGCTGTACATCCTTCAACATAGTGTACACTTGCACCTTCATCAACAATAATCAATGTACGTTCGAATTGACCCATGTTTTCAGAGTTAATACGGAAGTACGCTTGTAGAGGTGTTTCAAGTTTCACACCTTTTGGTACATAGATGAACGAACCACCAGACCATACTGCTGAGTTTAATGCAGAGAATTTGTTGTCTTGTGGTGGAATTGTTTTACCGAAGTACTCTCTGAAAAGTTCTTCGTTTTCTCGAAGTGCTGAGTCTGTGTCTTTAAACACAACGCCCATGTCTTCAAGTTCTTCCTTCATGTTATGGTAAACAACTTCAGATTCATATTGTGCAGAAACACCTGCAAGGTATTTTTGTTCTGCTTCAGGAATACCAAGCTTATCAAATGTTTCTTTGATTTCAGCTGGTACTTCATCCCAAGATTTTTGAGTTGCTTCTGAAGGTTTTACATAATACGTAATCTCATCGAAGTTTAACTCAGAAAGATCGCCACCCCATTGAGGCATTGGTTTTTCATAGAAAATCTCAAGTGATTTTAGACGGAAATCTAACATCCATTGAGGCTCGTTTTTCATTTTAGAAATTTCTTTAACGATATCAGCAGTTAATCCACGTTTTGAACGGAAAATAGATACGTCCTTGTCATGGAATCCATACTTGTAATCGCCAATTTCAGGCATTTTTTTAGCCATCGTTTCTCCTCCGTTCAGAGTTCATTAATAAATTATTTACTTATTTTCAGATTCGTTTTGTACGCCTTTTTCCATCGCTTTCCAAGCTAAAGTTGCACATTTAATACGAGCTGGGAATTTAGAAACACCTGAAAGTGCTTCTACATCACCTAAATCGATTGAATCGTCATATTCTTTTCCAAGCATCATATCAGAGAAAATATGTGCAAGGTTTTGAGCTTCCTCAACTGTTTTCCCTTTGACTGTTTGAGTCATCATGGAAGCAGAAGACATTGAGATGGAACAACCTTCTCCATCAAATTTAGCATCCTCAACGATGCCATTATTTACTTGTAAAGTTAAACGGATACGGTCGCCACAAGTAGGGTTGTTCATATCGATAGTGACATTACTACCTTCTAGAGCCCCTTTGTTTCTTGGCTTTTTATAGTGATCCATAATAACTGAACGGTAAAGTTGATCTAAATTATTCAAAGACATCAGCAAAATACTCCTTCGCAGTGCGCAACCCTGCAACAAGACGGTCAATATCTTCCTCATTGTTATAAATATAGAAGCTAGCACGTGCAGTTGCAGTACATTGTAACCATTTCATCAGAGGCTGTGCACAATGATGTCCAGCACGTACAGCAATACCATTCATATCTAGAACAGTTGCTACATCATGTGGATGTACATCATCTAAATTAAATGTTACAAGACCTGAACGTTTTGCAGGATCTTGTGGCCCATAAATTGATAAACCTTTAATTGTTTGCATATGGTCAATAGCATAACGCGATAAATCATGTTCGTGTTTTTCAATCGTGTCCATGCCGATTTCTTGAAGGAAATCAATAGCCGCACCTAATCCAATAGCTCCAGCAATGATTGGAGTACCACCTTCAAATTTCCAAGGTAGCTCCTTCCATGTAGATTCATGAAGACCTACAAAATCGATCATTTCGCCACCAAATTCAACTGGCTCCATGTTTTCGAGAAGCGCTTTTTTACCATATAATACACCAATACCAGTTGGCCCGCACATTTTGTGCCCAGAGAATGCTAAGAAATCACAATCTAAATCTTGCACATCTGTTTTAAAATGCGGTACACCTTGTGCCCCATCAACGACCATTACAGCACCATGCTCATGAGCAATTGCAGTAATCTCTTTGATTGGGTTGATCGTACCTAAGACATTTGAAGCGTATGCCATTGAGACAATTTTTGTTTTGTCAGTAATTGTTGCACGCACTTTTTCTAATGATAAAGTACCATCAGACTCTAAATCGATATATTTTAATGTCGCACCTTTTTCCTTAGCAAGTTGTTGCCAAGGGATTAAGTTAGAATGGTGTTCCATATAAGTGATGACGATTTCATCGCCTTCACCTACATGTGTACGACCATAACTTTGTGCAACTATATTTAATGCAGTTGTAGTACCTCTTGTGAAGATGATTTCTTCAGTCGAGTTTGCATTGATAAATTTACGAATTTTTTCACGAGCACCTTCATAAGAATCTGTTGCTCTGTTCCCAAGTGTATGAACACCACGGTGGACATTTGAATTTTCAAATTCGTAATAATTTTTGATTGCTTCAATTACTTGAATCGGCTTTTGAGAAGTTGCAGCACTATCAAGATAAACAAGCGGGTGCCCGTTAATTTCTTGATTTAATATCGGGAAATAGCTTCGAATGTCATCTTTGATCATTAGCGAACTTTCCTTTCGATAACCTCCGTCAGTTGCTTTTTAACACCCTCGATAGGCAATTTGTTTACAACTGGCGCAAGGAATCCGTGAATAACTAAACGTTCAGCTTCTTTTTTCGCAATACCGCGACTCATTAAGTAATACAATTGAATTGGGTCAACGCGTCCAACAGAAGCTGCGTGTCCAGCAGTTACATCGTCTTCTTCGATTAATAGAATTGGGTTAGCGTCACCACGAGCATCCTCGCTAAACATTAACACACGTGATTCTTGAACGGCATCTGCTTTAGTAGCGCCGTGTTCGATTTTGCCAATGCCATTGAAAATAGCACGAGAAGAATCTTTCATAACACCGTGTGTAAGGATGTAACCAGTAGATGCTTTACCCCAATGACGAACTTCAGTTGTGAAGTTTTGACTTTGATTTCCGCGACCAACAACTACTGATTTACTATCAGCATTTGACCCGTCACCGATTAAATGTGAAATATTTTCTGAGATTGTATCGCAGTCATTCATTAAGCCTGCAGCCCATTCAATAGTTGCATCACGGTGTAAAATACCGCGACGGTTAACATAAGTTGTTAAACCTTTAGCAAGTACATCTACCGCTCCGAAAATCACTTTTGCATTATCATTTACGATAACTTCTGCAATAATGTTTGCTTGTCCAGCAGCTTCGTCAACAGTAGAAAGATAATTTTCCACATATGTAACTGAACTGTTTGCTTCAGCAACAATTAATACATGATTGAATAATGAAGCCTCTGCATTGTCATGTAAGAACACAACTTGAAGAGGTTCTTCAATGATGACGTTTTTTGGAACATAAACGAAGACACCACCGTTTAGCAATGCAGCATGTAATGCAGCTAATTTGTGAGCATCAGCTTTTACGCCTTCTGTCATATAATATTTTTTCACTAGGTCACTATGTTCGCGACTTGCAGTGATAATATCAGTCATAATAACACCTTGTGCTTTTAGCTCTTCTGATAGCTCCAAATATGCAGGTGTATTATTGTGTTGGATATAGATGTTATGTTGGTTTTCAACATCTACAATTGACTTCACTTCTTCAGGAAGTTCATCTAGTGATGCATATGTTGTACTTTCTACAACATGTGCTGGGAATTCTGTGAAATTCCATTTTGTAATATTAGTTTTATCTGGTTTTGGCAATGGTAGCGTTTCTACGTTCGCTAGTGCACTTTCACGAAGCTCAGTTAACCAGCTTGGTTCATTGTTCGCTTCAGAGAAGGAGCGTACGTCTTGAGCGGTTACCGCCAATTTTGTTTCAACCGTCATTCTGCTCGTCCCCCTTCTTATGCTTCTTGTTCAGCAGTTTCTTCGTCTTCAATGCCTAATTCTTGTTTAATCCAGTCATAACCTTCAGCTTCAAGTTTATGAGCTAATTCAGCTCCACCAGATTTTACAACTTTACCTTGCATCATAACGTGTACTTTATCTGGAGTGATGTAGTTAAGTAGACGTTGGTAGTGAGTGATCATTAAGCAGCCAAAGCCTTCGCCGCGCATTTCGTTGATTCCTTTAGAAACAACTTTTAATGCATCAATATCAAGACCAGAGTCAATTTCATCTAAAATAGCAAATTTAGGTTTGATCATCATTAATTGTAGAATTTCATTACGTTTTTTCTCACCGCCAGAGAAACCTTCGTTTAAGTAGCGTTGAGCCATATCTAAATCCATTTCAAGGAATTCCATTTTTTTATCTAATTCACGGATGAATTTCATCAGTGAAATTTCGTCACCTTCTTCACGACGTGCGTTAATAGCAGAACGTAAGAAGTCAGCGTTTGTTACACCAGAAATTTCTGATGGGTATTGCATACCAAGGAAAAGACCTGCTTTAGCGCGTTCGTCTACTTCCATTTCAAGTACGTCTTCACCATCTAGCATGATTGAACCTGAAGTTACTTCATATTTTGGGTGACCCATAATAGCAGAAGCTAAAGTAGATTTACCCGTACCGTTTGGACCCATGATTGCATGGATTTCGTTTGTATTAAGTGTTAAATTTACACCCTTTAAAATCTCTTTTCCGTCAATTTCGACATGAAGATCTGTGATTACTAATGTTGACATTTCATTACCTCCATTTAAAGTTCAATGAATGGTTTCCCATTTCTAATTTAATATCATTCTAATCTTAACTTAAAAAGAAGTGGCTTGCAAATCTTTTGAAAATTATTCTCACTTCCCCTTTAAACAGTAGATGTCCACTAGCTTTATATCAAGTATTCTAGCAATTCTTTGCTATTTCTAAAAAATCAATTCATTTTCAATACAGATACTCTAATTGAGAATCGATTTCACTCTCAGTATAGTGATAACCTTAGTTTTCTGTGAATTTATGTTTTTTTAATATTTTCATTCGACACATATTATTGTTTACTGACTAATTTTAATCCGATACATCGCTATTTTTCGCATAAAAAAAAGCCTGCTGAACAGGCTTTTTTGGACATTCTCAAATTATAAAGCGGCGTATTCTGTTAAAAATGCATTAACACTTTCTGCTACACCACGACCTTCTTTAATCGCCCATACAATTAGACTTTGCCCTTTACGTGCATCACCTGCGGTAAAAACACCATCTACATTAGTAGCATATTTTTTCCCGACTGACGCAATTTTGTTATTCGTTACTTTAACACCAAATTGTTCTGGCAAAGCGTGCTCCACACCTTCAAAACCGATTGCAACGAACACATGTTGTGCGGGCCATACCTTCTCAGTACCAGGTACTTCTTCAAAATAAGCGTAACCTTCATCATTAATAACTTTATTCATTTGGATTGTGTGTAATTCTTTCACATGACCTTTTTTATCCGCCACAATTTTCTTTGTTTGGATGCAATATTCTCTCGGGTCTTTACCATACTTTTCATCCGTTTCAGCATAGGCATAATCTAATTTATAAATATGAGGATCCGTTGGCCATAAATTATCGGCAGCACGATTGACCGGCAACTGAGGATGTTTACCGAATTGTACGACGCTATTGCAATTTTGACGAATTGCTGTAGCTACACAGTCAGCCCCGGTATCACCACCTCCAATAACAATGACATCCTTACCTTTTGTATTTATATATTTACCATCTGCAAAATTAGAATCTAGTAAACTCTTAGATGTTGAAGTTAAATAGTCCATTGCTAAATGAACCCCTTCTGAATCGCTTCCTTCCATATGAAGAGCACGTTGTTTAGTTGCACCAGTACACAAGATGATTGCGTCATATTCGGCCTTTAACTGTTCGGCCGTAATATCCTTACCTACTTCTGTATTTAAGACAAACTCTATGCCTTCTTCCATTAATAATTGAATTCGGCGTTCTACAACGTCTTTTTCGAGTTTCATATTCGGAATTCCGTACATAAGCAAGCCACCCGCTCGGTCAGCTCGCTCGTAAATAGTAACCGAGTGCCCTGATTGGTTTAATTGATCCGCTGCAGCAAGTCCTGCTGGTCCTGAACCAATGATTGCAATTTTTTTACCAGTACGCAGTTTAGGCATACGTGGTTGAATCCAGCCATTTTCGAATCCTTTATCTATAATAGTACGTTCAATGCTTTTAATTGCAACTGCAGGGTCTGTAATTGCTAATGTACAAGAACCTTCACAAGGTGCTGGGCAAATACGCCCTGTGAATTCCGGGAAGTTATTTGTAAGCAATAAACGTTCTAACGCTTCCTTCCATTTACCTTTGTACACTAAGTCATTCCACTCGGGGATGACATTATTAATCGGACAACCTGCAGCCGTACCGCGAATCTCAATTCCCATATGACAAAAAGGTGTCCCACAATCCATACATCTAGCACCTTGGATTTGAAGAGCTTCATCGGTTAATCTTGAAGCATATTCTTTCCAATTCTTAATGCGCTCTAGTGGTGGTTGTTCTTTTGCTTTTTCTCGACTATATTCCATAAACCCAGTTGGTTTCCCCATCTAGAACCCCTCCTCGATTATTTATTGGAAAGCACTACTTCCTTTTTTTTAGAAGTAGCTAAAAATGCTTTCATCGCTGCATCATCTGCAGATAAACCTTCAGCCTTGAAATCACTAATACGATCAATCATTTTCTTGTAGTCTGCAGGAACAACTTTTATAAATCTAGCAACAGACTGCGTCCAATCAGTTAAGATTGTTTTGGCCTTTGAACTATCTGTGTTTAAGATGTGTTCTTCAATTAATGCACGGACAAATTTAATTTCTTCCTCATTCTCTAAATCTTCAAATCCTATCATTTCCATGTTGCACTTTTCTTTGAAAGATTTTTCATCTTCTACTAAAACATATGCAATACCACCAGACATACCAGCACCAAAGTTCTTACCTACATCACCTAAAATAACAACATGGCCTCCAGTCATGTACTCACAACCATGATCTCCTATTCCTTCAACAACGATATCCGCTCCACTATTACGGACTGCAAAACGTTCTCCTGCTCGGCCATTGATAAATGCTTTACCACTCGTAGAACCGTATAAACAAACGTTTCCGGAAATGACATTTTTTTCAACATTGCCTTTTATTGGTGCAGAAACGACAACTTTACCTCCTGATAACCCTTTACCGAAGTAATCATTCGCATCGCCATTTACAGACATAGACATCCCTCTAGGAATAAACGCACCAAAACTTTGCCCAGCTGAACCTGTGAATTGAAGTGAAATTGTATCGTCACTTAATCCTCTTTCACCATAACGTTTCGAAATTTCACTTCCGATAATTGTTCCTACAACTCGGTCTGTGTTTTTAATCGGATAATGCAGCTTTATAGGACTTCCATCTATTATAGCTTCCTCAACTGCACTAAGAATTTCACGCATATCAAGAGATTCCTCGATTTTATGATCTTGCATCACTTGCTGAGTACGAGGTCCTTTAGGTTGATACAATAAAGCTGAAAGATCTAATTGGCCTGCTTTCCAATGATTCAAAGCTCTATCACTAATTTCTAAAACATCTGTGCGTCCAATCATCTCATCCATTGAACGGAAACCGAGCATAGACATATGTTCTCGTACTTCTTCAGCAACAAATTGCATGAAATTTACGACGTGATCCGCATTTCCCATGAATTTCGCTCTTAACTCAGGATTTTGAGTAGCTACCCCAACTGGGCATGTATCTAAATGACACGCTCTCATCATTACACAACCTAGGACGATTAAAGGAGCTGTTGCAAAACCATATTCTTCAGCTCCGAGTAAAGCCGCCATCACGACGTCTTTACCTGTCATCAACTTACCATCGGTTTCTAAAATGACGCGATCACGTAGACCATTTAACATCAGCGTTTGATGCGCCTCTGCAAGACCAAGCTCCCATGGTAATCCGGTATGCTTAATGCTCGTTTTTGGTGAAGCACCTGTACCACCGTCATATCCACTAACAACTATTACGTCAGCCGCACCTTTCGCAACACCAGCGGCAATGGTACCAACCCCAGCTTTTGAAACAAGTTTCACACTAATACGTGCATGACGATTAGCATTTTTCAAATCATGAATCAATTCAGCCATATCTTCAATAGAGTAAATATCATGATGCGGTGGAGGTGAGATTAACCCTACACCTGTAGTTGAACCACGAACATCAGCTACCCATGGGTATACTTTGTTGCCAGGTAACTGTCCGCCCTCACCAGGCTTTGCCCCTTGTGCCATTTTAATTTGCAATTCATCTGCATTCACTAAGTAATGGCTTTTCACACCAAAACGACCTGAAGCAATTTGTTTAATTGCACTTCTACGATTATCCCCATTAGCATCTATTTCGTAACGGCTCGGGTGTTCCCCACCTTCACCACTGTTACTTCTACCGCCCAATCTGTTCATCGCAATAGCTAATGTTTCATGTGCTTCCTGACTTAATGACCCAAATGACATGGCACCTGTTTTAAAGCGTTTTACTATTGATGCAACAGATTCTACCTCTTCTATAGGAATACGACGTTGTGCTTTTTTAAACGCAAATAAATTACGCAAGAAACCAATTCGCTCTTCATTTGCCATTTCAGCATATTGTCTATAAAGACCGATATCCCCTTTACGTGCTGCCCATTGCAATGTATGGATTGTTTTCGGATTAAAGGCATGATGCTCACCATTGCTTCTCCACTGGAAATCACTGCCCGATTGCAACACTTGCTCAGTAGAGTGAACTGCTTCAGCATGCTTTCGAAGTGCTTCTTTACCAATTGTTTCTAAATCAATACCACTTAATTGAGAAGCTGTTCCTGTGAAATATTTAGCAATAACGTCTTTACTAATACCCACCGCTTCAAAAACTTGAGCACCGCGGTAACTTTGAACAGTTGAAATGCCCATTTTAGACATAACTTTAACAACACCATCTGAAATCGCTTTTGCATATTTGGCAACAGCCTCATCATATGTTTGTGACAGATGACCATCTTTAATCGCTTGATAAATTGAAGCAAATGCTAAATACGGATTAATCGCATCTACCCCGTAGCCGATTAAAGTTGCAAAGTGATGCACTTCACGTACTTCAGCAGATTCTACAATAATGCTTACCTTTGTACGATTTCCTGTTTTCACCAAATACTGATGTAAACAGCTAGCAGCTAGTAACACTGGTATAGTCGGTGTTTCTGCATGTAAAAGACGGTCTGATAACACGAGTAGTTGAGCACCTTTAGCAATCGCTTTATCAGCATCTTTTGTCAGTCTAGCCAACCCGTTTTCTAATTCTTCTGAAAAATCAAGATGCAATAATGCACTTTTGAAATTTTCATTATCATTTACTATTAATTGCTGTAATTGACTGTTTGTAAGAACCGGAGTTTCTAAGAAAATACGACGGCTATTTTTTTCTGTTGGATGTAGCAAGTCACCTTCTGCCCCTAAAACCGTCATTGTAGACGTCACAATATGCTCACGAATCGAATCGATTGGTGGATTTGTCACTTGTGCAAAAAGCTGTTTAAAATAATTAAATAATGATTGTGGACGATCTGATAATACCGCTAGCGGTGTATCATTCCCCATTGAGCCAAGGGGGTCTTTCCCCTCAGCTACCATTGGTACGATATATTTGTGAATATCTTCATAAGTGTAACCATTGACCTTTTGACGGAACAGTAAATCCATCATGTCCTCTGGTTGATCTTCTTTCGTCTTCACAGTCACAAGGTTTTCTTCTAACCATTGTGTATATGGCTTTTCCCCTGCCATATCTGATTTTAACTCTTCATCTGAAATAATCCGTCCTTGTTCTAAATCAACAAGCAACATTTTCCCCGGGCTTAAACGTTCTTTGTATGCGATATTTTCTTCCTCTATATCAACTACACCAACTTCTGATGAGAAAATGATGTAGTCGTCCTTTGTGACATAATAGCGTGCTGGTCGTAAACCGTTACGATCCAAAATCGCACCTATTTGCTTACCATCAGTAAAGCAAATCGCTGTTGGCCCATCCCAAGGTTCCATTAAACAGCTATGGTACGCATAAAACGCTTTTTTCTCTTCTGAAATATGCGGATTCTCAGTCCAAGGTTCCGGTATCATCATCATTGCTGTATGTGCCGGCGTACGTCCTGCTAAAACGAAAAACTCAAAAGCGTTATCGAGCATTGACGAATCACTACCGCTCTGGTCAACAATCGGTAGAAGCTTTTCTAAATCATCCCCAAATGCTTCTGAGACAAATTGTTGTTCACGTGCTTTCATCCAGTTAATATTGCCACGTAATGTATTAATTTCCCCGTTGTGAATAATGTAGCGATTCGGATGTGCACGCTCCCAGCTCGGGAATGTGTTCGTGCTATAACGTGAGTGAACTAATGAAAATGCTGATGCAAACCGCTCATCTTGCAAATCCATGTAAAATTCGTCCACTTCTTGAGGTGTCAGCAATCCTTTGAAAACCATTGTTTGGCTCGAAAAACTTGCACAATAAAACTTCTTGTCATTTTTTGTTGCCCAGTGCTCAGTTTGCTTACGAACTAGATACAACTTACGCTCGAAGGCGAGGGAATCACTGACATTAGCCGCTTTAATAAACACTTGGCGTACAACTGGTGCTGTTTCCTTAGCAGTGTCACTTAAAGGGTTTATGTTGATTGGTACTGTTCTCCAGCCTATTAACTCTTGGCCTTCCTCAGCAATCAATTCATTCATCTTATTCTCTATATCTTGTCGTTCAGTAAGATCTTGAGTGAAAAATAACATCCCGACACCGTAGCGTCCTTGTTCAGGTAAAGTCCACTCAGTACAAATCGCTCTGAAAAATGCATCTGGAATTTGGACCATTAATCCGGCCCCATCACCTGTTTTGCCGTCACTACCTCGCCCTGCACGATGATCCAAACGGCACAGCATTTCTAACCCCTTCATTACGATGTCATGAGTGGCTTTACCTTTTAGATGAGCATATAAACCAATACCACAGGCATCATGCTCAAATTGTGGGGAGTATAATCCCTGTGCTGTTGGAAGTTGATGAAATGTCATGTAAATCCCTCCCTCTTCACTTAAAAAGTGACTTAAATTTATTTTAGTTTTTCAAATTGATATAAACAATATATAATTTATATATTATTAATCTATAAATTAGATGAATGGGAGATGACATACGATGGAACTACGCCAATTACGCTATTTCGTCGCGGTTGCGGAGCTTGAACATATTTCCGAAGCTGCTGAAAACTTACACGTTGCTCAATCTGCGATAAGTCGCCAAATATCTAATTTAGAAGAAGAACTCGGCACAAAGCTGTTTGAGCGGGTTGGGCGAAATGTCAAACTGACGCCAATTGGTAAAATATTTCTCGAACATAGCATTGCAGCCCTACAAGCAATCGATTTTGCAAAAAAACAAATCGACGAATACCTAGATCCAGAAAAAGGAACGATCAAAATCGGTTTTCCTACGAGCTTAGCAAGCTTCTTGTTGCCAACTGTTATTTCAGCATTTAAAAAGGAGCACCCAAATGTATCATTCCATCTGCGCCAAGGCTCTTACCGATATCTAATAAATGCAGTGAAAAACAGAGAACTAAACCTAGCGTTCCTTGGCCCACTTCCACAAAAAGACGATGCCATCAATACGACCATCTTATTTACAGAGAATATTGCAGCCTTATTACCTGCTACTCATTCTTTAGCCCAAAAGGAATCCATTCATTTATCTGATTTGCGGAATGAAGATTTTGTTCTTTTCCCCGAAGGTTATATTCTCAATAAAGTAGCCGTTGAAGCTTGTAAATCTGTTGGTTTCACACCAAAAATAACTTCAGAGGGTGAAGATATGGATGCTTTAAAAGGTTTAGTTGCTGCAGGAATCGGCATAAGCTTGTTACCTGAAAGTGCCTTTTATGACTCTACGCCTAGACGTACTGTAAAGTTACCACTAGTTTCACCAGAGTTTACAAGAACGGTCGGTATTATTTCTCCTACTAATCGTGATTTAGCTCCTTCTGAACAAGTTTTCTTAAGCTTTGTAAATAATTTCTTCTCTTTGTTGACTCAATTTAAATAATACAAAGGATTATGATTTACATATTCAGAACACTTTTAAAAGCGTTCTTTTTTGCTTCTTCCTAACTTGGTAGTTAGAACTACCAATTGCTCATTAATAATATTTTTTATATACAAAAACGGCAGTAAAATCACTGCCGTTCATACTATATTCAAACTCGAAGAATCCGTAAGACCGTTGATTTCCGCTGCGTGCGGACGCTTTCCGCGGGCGGGGCCGAGCCGCTTCCTTCGCTACTCTCAGTCCAGGGTCTCGACTATCCGCTTTTCCCGCTGGAGTCGCCGCTCTCCGCTCCAATCAACTGAATATGTAACTATTACAGTCTACTATAAACAATATTTTTGAGATGATGGAAGATGATGAAGAATCAAATACACAAAGTGCACAGAAAACGCTATTAAGCTGATCGTCATGTTCAAGTGGCGAGCTTTTTTAAATTCATAGCAGTAAAGTAAACATCGTTTGCATGGACAATTTCTTTAGACCTCATAAGGTTCTCCATCGCGTACCTCTTTTTCGTCAATTATAAATTGATCTATCAAAAATGAATAAGCGTCCGCTACAATTTGAGCACCTTTACTATTTAAATGAATCCCTTCCAAAGTAAAATGAAGTCCTCGTTTTTCTGATAATGCATCAATTCTAGACAGTTTTTTATATAGTAGAACATCCTTCATAACTCTCATCACTTTCGTACTGATGTAATCCGAACTATCGACTTTATCAAGGTACCCCTCAAATACAGATCGCAAATTAAGACAACTGACATTTTCATGTTCACTACTAATGGATTCAATTAGGACAGATAATTCCTTAATCTCTTTATTAGAAGTACTTGTAACATTTTCACCTACTAATGCTGGAGTAACAACAATTACTTTATTAGCAGATGCTAAAACGAACTCTAAAACTTTTCTATAATATTCTTCGATCTCCTCGTGATCTTTTGCCACTGGCTGTGCTTGAACGCTCAACAATTTTGAATAAACATCATTTACTCCAATCCAAAGAAAGGAAAGATCATAATCAGTATCTAATGTAGTTTTAGTTAGACGAGTAAACAAACTTTTAGTCGATTCTCCTGGTTTGCCAAGATTAACAAATGTAATATCCGGATATTTACTTTTTAAAATGTTAAAGAATGATACTCCGGGACGCCCTTCAGTTAAACTATCTCCGATTAATCCGATTTCCATTTTATTCCTCCTTAATATTTATTGAAATAAAACAAATTGCTATTGCTTATAAAAAAAAGGTGGCTCCAGTGTACTCGATTCTTGAGTGCAGTAATCTTCCATATACCAAGTAAATTAAATCTCTTTTCTAAATTTGTACGTTCATTGTAATTTAGTTATACTTATATCCCCTAAAAATCAATTCATTTTTCAGCAGTTTCCACAACATTGTCACTTTCCCACCCAAGCGCATAAAAACAGTGCATTTCAAATATGAAATGCACTGTTTTCCCGATCAATATAGAATGCTAAATTAACATTATGAAATTTCTTTTTTACTGAAGCGGTCAACGATCATTGAAAGTGCACCGTCACCTGTTACGTTTGTAGCTGTACCAAAACTATCTTGCGCGAGATAAAGAGCTATCATTAACGCCACCATAGTTTCATCAAAACCTAACATTGATTGAAGAATTCCTGTCGCAGCCATTACTGCACCACCCGGTACACCTGGTGCTGCAACCATTACAATACCTAACATGAAAATGAAAGGTATCATTTCAGTTAATGAATACGCATGATTATTCAACATCATTACAGCAATTGAACATGTTGTTAATGTAATTGTACTACCTGATAAGTGAATTGTTGCAAATAGTGGGACAGTGAAACCTGTTACTCTCTCAGAAGCACCTGCCTTACGTGCTTGTTTTAATGTAATCGGAATCGTCGCAGCTGATGATTGTGTACCAAGAGCTGTGAAGTATGCCGGTGCCATCGTCTTCAATAAGTAGAACGGGTTTTTCTTATTAATAGCGCCTGCCACTACATATTGTATTATCAAGATACATAAATGCATTAAAATAATTAATAAAAATACTAATGCAAAAACTGATAGAATTTTTGCCACTTGACCAGCAAAAGTCATATTTAAGAAAATACCGAAAATATGAATAGGTAATAAAGGAATAATAACTTTCGAAATTACTTTATCAATAATCAAATTAAACTCATCAAAGAACTTTTTCATAAATTCACTATTGATAGATGCCATTCCAATCCCTAGGATGAAGGCTAATAATAGAGCCGTCATAACGTCCATCAATGGCGGCATATCGATTACTACGAATGATTTCGCTAAAAATTTCTCTGGGTTAGCAAATTGCTCACTACCCGAAGTTGAAATTAAATTAGGTAAAACATTTGAAGCAACAAAGAATGCAAAGAATCCAGCAATTAATGTAGAAAAATAAGCAAAGAAAGTAGCTAACCCTAACAGTTTTCCAGACCCTTTACCTAATTGTGCAATTCCCGGCGCAATAAATGCGACGATTAATAACGGTACGATGAAATTTAAGAAATTCCCGAATATACCATTGAAGGTTGCGAATATACGAACGCCATCTTTCGGCATAATAGTCCCTAGTAAAGCCGCCAATATAATCGCGACAATAATTCGTGGGAGTAAACCAAACTTGATTTTCATAAAATGTCCTCCTGATAAATACATATGTCTTTTCTAAAAGTATATGCACACTCTATCACACCCACTTATTAAAGTGAATAGCATATTAATAATCCGGAATATTAAGTATTTTCTGATTATTTTAATTAGATTGTGTTAATCAAGTCATTCTAAGGCTTACAATATTTACGTAGCATAATTACCTAAAAATTGTTACTTAACTTATAAATATATAAAAACACCCAAGCTTATTAAGCTTGGGTGTTTCATTTGTTTCTTATTCAGATACAGGAACAATATCCCCGTTCCATTCTTTTAATATATAGTCTTGGATTTCTTTTGAATGAAGCACTTTAACTAATTTTTTAATCTTTTCGTTATTCTCATCTTCTTTACGAACAACAATCACATTAACGTAATCTGATTCTTTATCTTCTAATGCAATTGCATCTTTTCCTGGGCTTATACCTGCATCAATAGCGAAGTTAGAGTTGATTAATACTGCGTCACCTTCATCGTTTTTATACATTTGTACAAGCATTTCAGGAGCAGTGTTTGCATCGAATTTTAAGTTTTTTGGGTTCTTAGTGATATCCTTAATTTCAGCTGCAGTTTTATCAACGCCTTCTTTTAACGTGATAAGTCCTTTTGCTTCAAGTAGAGATAACATACGACCATGGTCTGAAACTGAGTTACTCAGAAGAATTGTTGCGCCTTCTGGAAGATCTTCGAGTTTTTTATATTTTTTAGAATAGATACCGATTGGCTCGACGTGCACTCCACCAACATTTACAAAATCATATCCATTTTGCTTATTTTGAAGTTCCAAGTAAGGGACGTGTTGGAAAAAGTTGGCGTCTAAATCCTTATTCGCCAGATCTTTGTTCGGTAAAACAAAATCTTGATACCTTTCGATTTTCAGCTTGATACCTTCTTTTTCAAGTAATGGCTCTGCTTTTTCTAAAATTTCAGCATGCGGAGTATTAGCTGCACCGATTACTAATTTCTCTTCGGATTTACCACAAGCTGCTAAGCTTAGGGCTAATACTCCCGTAAGGATTCCTGCTACAAGTTTCTTCATGTTCTTAACGCTCCTTTTTACTGTTTAGTTATATGTGAATGGTTATACCGTATAAGCTCAAATTATCTTTTATCAATCTTCGCCGTAATAAGGTCGCCGACGAATTGAATAACAAATACTACTACTAAAATAAGGATTGTTGCAACAAAAGTTACATCACTTTGACTTCTTTGGAAACCGTCTAAAAACGCTAATGTCCCTAGTCCGCCTGCCCCAATAACACCTGCCATTGCTGTGTAACCAACAAGTGCGATAGCTGTTACAGTAATACCCGAAACTAATGCGGGTAATGATTCTGGGATTAACACTTTACCGATAATCGTAGAAGTTTTTGCACCCATTGAACGTGCCGCTTCGATGACACCTTTATCAATTTCTTTTAACGCAATTAAAACCATACGGGCGTAGAATGGTGCTGCTCCAATAATTAATGCTGGTAATGCGGCATTGGGACCTCGAATTGAGCCTAATAATAGTTTCGTAAATGGTATTAATAGAATCACTAAAATAATGAATGGAATCGAACGGAAAATATTCACGATCGAACCTGTTAACCAACTTACTAATTTATTTGCCCATAATTGCTGAGGGCTTGTCAAAAACAGTAATATACCTAAAGCTAAACCAATGACAAATGTGAAAACTGTAGCAACACCTGTCATATACAGTGTTTCAAATGTTGCTTCCCACATTCTGTCCCATTGTACATTCGGGAAGAGATCATTAAGCATTTTCGATCACCTCCGTTTTTACTCCATGTTCGTTCATATATGCGACTGCTTTTTGTACATTATCATTGTTGCCATCTAACTGAATAATCAGCGTGCCATATGGTCCACTTTTCGTTTGCGAAATATTACCATGGACAATATTCACGTCTAAATTAAGTTCACGACTTAAATGTGAAATAACTGGCTGGCCAGTTGAAGAGCCTACAAACATTAATTTTACAAGTGTTCCTGATGGGTAGTTTTCAATAATTTGTTCAATTGATTCTTTACGTTCATTCGTATCAGTAATTTGAGAAACAAATCGTTTTGTAACGTCTGCTTGTGGTGATTGGAATACTTCTAGGACATCACCATTTTCAACAACTTGTCCAGCTTCCATTACCGCCACGCGATGACAAATTTTACGAATGACATGCATCTCATGTGTGATAAGTACGATTGTTAAGCCTAATTTTTCATTGATATCGACTAGTAAATCTAATATTGAATCCGTAGTTTCAGGATCAAGTGCTGAAGTAGCTTCATCACAAAGCAGTACTTCTGGGTTATTTGCCAGTGCTCTAGCAATACCTACACGTTGCTTTTGACCACCTGATAATTGAGAAGGATATGCCTTTTCTCTGCCTTTTAAACCTACCAATTCAATAAGTTCTAATACCTTTTTCTGACGTTCCGCCTTAGATAAACCTGCAATTTCTAATGGAAATGCAATATTTTCTTCAACAGTACGTGACCAAAGTAAATTGAAATGTTGGAAGATCATACTGATTTTTTGACGTGCATTACGTAATGCACTTCCTTTAATCGACGAAACTTCCTGACCATTCACAACTACTTTACCGGTTGTCGGTTGCTCCAAACCATTTAATAAACGAATGAGCGTACTCTTACCCGCTCCGCTGTATCCAATAATGCCGAATATTTCTCCGTTTTCAACAGATAAATTCACATTTTTGACAGCGGTTAACTCTCCGTTAGCAGTTTTATATTTTTTCATTACATTTTCTAACTGAATCACTGTCATACCACCTTTATTTTAAAACTAAAAAGTATGCACTTTATACTGGCATCTCTTAGAAACTAAAAAAACCCTTCTGCAGATTAACAGAAGGGTTCAACGCAAAGCTATATACGTAAAACCGTTCTCTCATCTTCCAAAGTAAATACTTTGTGTGATTTGGCACCGTGCCATATAAATATGACGGTTGCCGGGCTTCATTGGGCACTTCCCTCCACCTCTCTAAATAAGAGTAACGACTATATTTAATTAGTTATGTTTGCTACTTTATCACGCTATTGCTTCAACGTCAATCGTTTTGACGTAATTTTTCAAACAAAAAAGGTACTGATTGAAAGGCATAGATTTTATCATGAACTTTCCCATTTTTCGAAATAATCAAGCATGGAACACTTTCTACTTCATAATCAAACGCTACATCTTGTATATAATTCAAGTTCGCTTTACCAATAGGAATATCGCTAACGACATGCTCTACTACTTCCATCATTTTCGACGCAACTGCACATGTACCACATAATGGTGTATACAAATAAAAAGCCGAAAGCGAGGAGGTTTTCATAGTTTCTTCCCATTGTTCACGTGACCATTCTTCCATCTTCTTCATTCCTATACTATTAGATATTCTTTATGAACTGTAAAATTTGCCGCCAATAATATTCTAGCTAAATGTCTTCTAGGAGTAGCTTCTACTTGTTTATAAGTAGAGGAGGTGTGTAGATGACGAGCATTTGGAAACTCTCTTTTAAAAAGAGCACGGAGCTTATCACCCGATGAGTCAGCATCAAAAAATGCATACATTTCGCAGTCATCATATGGTGCCAAAATCTCTTCTAATCGGCTTGCACTAACTGTTCCATTCGTACATATTATCGGAATGTTCTCTGCTAATATTGGCGCAATTCGCAACTTATCTTGGCGCCCTTCTACGATAATCAGTTTGTTAAAAGTCATATATACCCTCCTAACAAATACTTTTTGCCGTTCACCAAGTTTAAAAAAACGCCGAGCAAATGCACGGCGTTTTTAGATCTTATTCTTCGATAATTGCTTCGTATTGTTCTGCAGTTAATAATGCATCAACTTGAGCGTTATCTGCTGGTTCAACTACAACCATCCATGCTTTATCGTATGGAGATTCGTTAACGAACTCTGGGCTATCTTCAAGCTCTTCGTTAATTTCAACAACTTTACCAGAAATCGGTGCGTAAAGTTCAGATACTGTTTTTACAGATTCAACACTGCCGAATGGCTCGTCTGCTACTAATTCGTCGCCAACTTGTGGGAGTTCAACGAAAACGATATCGCCTAGTTCAGATTGTGCGAAATGTGTAATACCGATACGTACTTTTCCGTCTTCAGTTTTTACCCATTCATGTTCTTCAGAATAGCGTAAGTCTTTTGGTGTGCTCATGAATACCCCTCCAAATATGTAATTATCTTCACTTTAAGTTTGACATATTTCCATTGTAAAAACAAGCATATGTCTGTGTTATTTCCATGTCTGTTCAAAGTCTGATTCTTTAAATCCTAACGTCACTTTTTTACCGTCTGTAACGATTGGACGCTTGATTAACATACCATCCGAAGCAAGCAATTCTAATTGCTCATCTTCCGACATATCAGCCAGTCGATCTTTCAATTGTAGCTCTCTATACTTCATCCCTGAAGTATTAAAAAACTTCTTCAATGGTAAACCACTAGCATCTAGATACTGTTTTAATTCCTCTTTAGAAGGTGTTTCTTCAACGATGTGCTTATCGGTATAGTTTACCTCATTTTCGTCTAACCATGCTTTTGCTTTACGACAAGTTGTACATTTTGGATATTGAATGAATAAAATAGACATATACATGCTCCTTTTTCCAAACTATTTAATTCTATTGTAGTGGGAGTATAGTATACAAGCAAGAAATCCGAACACAAAAGATGTGTTCGGATTCTCAACTAGCTTATTTTAGACAACAAATTTCTCAGCAGCAATTAGTTTAACTGATGCTTCACGTTTCTTCGCAATGACATTATAAGGATTGTTACGAGTAAGTTTGCGAAGCGCAGATAACATCATACGAGCATTGTCTCCATCTACAGCTGTGATGATTGTTTCTTTTGCTTCTTTTTCGATTTCTTCAAATGCTTCTTGGCAGAAGATTTGAGTATATAGTAATTTTTGACTTGCTTTATCTAAGCCATCTCGAGCAATAGCTTTTTCTGTACGTAATACAGTAGATTCCATTGCAAATAATTGGTTAGCGATATTCGCAATGTTCACTAGTAATTCTTGTTCGACATCTAATTTTGGGCCATATTTTTGTGCTGCAAGACCAGCTGCTAATAGAGCGATTTTTTTCGAATTTTTCACAAGATACTTTTCTTGTGCTAATGGCTCATCACTAATTTCTTCAGGCATTAGCATTAATAGCTCTTGTTGTAGGCTCTGCGCTTGTTGCAATAAAGGTAACTCACCTTTCATTGCTTTTTTCAAAAATGTGCCAGGTATAATGAAACGGTTAATTTCGTTTGTTCCTTCGAAAATTCGGTTAATACGTGAGTCACGGTAAATGCGCTCTACTTCATACTCTTGCATGAAACCATATCCACCATGTAATTGCACTGCTTCGTCTGCGATATAGTCAAGTGTTTCAGTACCAAAAACTTTATTGATAGAACATTCAATAGCATATTCTGCAATTGATGCTGCAATCGCTTTACCGTCTTTTTGTTCTTCTTCACTTAATTGGCCCATACGATCTTCAAAGTATCCTACTGTACGGTAGATTAAACTTTCAGTAGCATATAACTTTGAAGCCATTGTTGATAGTTTTTCTTTCGTTAAATTGAAAGATGAAATAGGTGTATTAAATTGTTGACGTTGGTTTGTATACGAAATCGCTAATTCAAGAGCACGCTTTGATCCACCAATTGAGCCAACACCTAATTTGTAACGACCAATGTTCAAAATGTTAAATGCAATAATGTGACCGCGCCCTACTTCACCAAGTAGGTTTTCAACTGGTACTTTTACATCTTCTAAAATTAGTGTGCGAGTTGAAGAAGATTTAATCCCCATTTTCTTTTCTTCAGCTCCGACAGAAACACCTGGATAGTTGCGTTCTACTATGAATGCTGAGAATTTATCGCCATCAATTTTTGCATATACGACGAATACATCAGCAAAACCAGCGTTTGTAATCCATTGTTTTTCACCGTTTAATACATAATGTGTGCCTTCTACATTTAATTTGGCTACTGTTTTAGCACCTAATGCATCCGACCCAGAACCTGGCTCTGTTAATGCATAAGCTGCAATTAGCTCTCCAGATGCAAGCTTAGGTAAGTACTGTTGTTTTTGCTCTTCATTACCAAATAATACGATAGGTAATGAACCAATTCCAACATGTGCACCGTGTGTAATAGAGAATCCGCCAGCTACTGACATCTTCTCAGCAATTATTGCTGATGTTACTTTGTCTAAGCCTAGCCCTTCATATTCTTCAGGTACATCTGCAGCCAAAAGACCAAGTTCACCAGCTTTTTTCAATAATCGTACAGAATGATCAAACTCATGATTTTCTAAGTTTTCAACGACTGGTAATACTTCATTTTGCACATAGTCCTCAGTCGTTTTCGCAATCATTTTATGCTCTTCAGTGAAATCTTCTGGCGTAAATACACGATCAAGTTCTACATCTTCAGTTAAAAAGCTACCGCCTCTAATGATATTCGCTAATTTCTCTGTCATAATAATCGCTCCCCTTTTGTGTGTTATTTATAGAATTTCAAATACGCCAGCAGCTCCCATACCGCCACCGATACACATTGTTACTACACCGTACTTTTTACCTTGACGTTTTAATTCATGAATTAATTTCAGTGTTAGGATGGAACCTGTAGCACCAAGCGGATGCCCTAATGCAATTGCACCACCATTAACATTAACTTTTTCAAGGTCGATACCCAGTTCACGCACCACTTGGATTGACTGTGAAGCAAAGGCTTCGTTAATTTCCCATAGGTCAATATCTTCGATAGATAGGCCAGCAATTTTCAGCGCCTTCGGTACAGCAACTGTTGGGCCAATCCCCATAATCTCAGGAGGCACTCCGCCTACTGCAAAGGATAAAAATTTCGCCATCGGCTTTAATCCTTGTGCTTCAGCCTCTTCACGGTCCATAACAAGTACTGCTGCTGCACCATCTGAAGTTTGTGAAGCATTTCCTGCTGTTACACTTCCAGTTACTGAAAACGCTGGGCGTAATTTTGCAAGTGTTTCTTGAGATGTACCAACACGTACACCTTCATCCATCTCAAAAGTGAATTTTCTCTCTTGCAAATTATTCCCCGCATCTACGTATCGTTGCACGACTTCCACTGGCACGATTTCATCGACGAATTTACCTTCTTGAATTGCTTTAGCGGCTAATTCATGTGAACGAACAGAAAAGGCATCTTGATCCTCACGACTAACATCATATTTCTTAGCTACTTCTTCCGCTGTATGCCCCATACTCATATAATATTGTGGGGCAGTTTCCGCTAAAGTCGCATTAGGTCTAATCACATTGCCCATCATTGGTACTAGACTCATAGATTCAATACCGCCTGCAATAATAGCCTTTGAATGTCCAAGCATAATACGTTCTGCAGCATAAGCGATTGATTGTAAACCTGATGAACAGAATCGATTAACTGTTACAGCTGGTGTTGTATCAGGTAGCCCCGCAAGAGCTCCTATATTACGCGCAATATTCATCCCTTGTTCGGCTTCTGGCATAGCGCAGCCAAGAATTAAATCATCTATGTCCCCTTCATAACCTGCTCTTTGTAATGTCTCTTTCACAACTAATGCTCCAAGATCATCAGGACGAATAGTTGCTAAAGATCCTTTTTTTGCTTTTCCAATAGGTGTTCTTGCACCTGCTACAATAACAGCTTCACGCATAGTAGATTCCCCCTTAATCACTTCTCTAAAACTAGTTACGAAGTGGTTTTCCTTTCACTAACATATGTTGCATTCTAGCTTGTGATTTTGGCTCTGCAACAAGACTTAAGAATGCTTCACGCTCTAAATCTAGTAAGTATTGTTCATCCACTAATGTGCCGTATGGAACTTTGCCACCCGCTAAAACATAGGCAAGCTTTTTCGCTATTTTCAAATCATGCTCACTAATGAAGCCTGATTGATACATTCCTTGTGCTCCTAACAATAACGTTGCATAACCAGTTTCACCTACAACCGGCACCTTAGTTCTAATTGGCGCTGTATAACCACCTTCATATAATGCCAATGCTGCTTGTTTGGCGTCATATAGTTGGTGATCAGAGTTAACGCTAATACCATCTGCAAAGTTTAAGAAGTTATTTTCTCTAGCTTCCTCAGCAGATGTTGAAACTTTCGCCATTGCGATAGATTCAAATACTTTGTTTGCGATATTTTGATAATCGACTTGTACTCCATTTGGTAATCCTTTTAAATGCTTTAAGTACAATTCTTTATTACCGCCACCGCCAGGAATTAGACCTACGCCTACTTCCACTAGACCCATATACGTTTCCATTGTTGCTTGAATATGAGCTGCTGGTAAACAAACTTCTGAACCGCCACCAAGCGTCATCGCAAATGGTGCTGCTACTACTGGTTTTGAACTGTACTTAATTTTCGTCATCGCATTTTGGAAACCACGTATCGTAAAGTCTAATTCGAAAATGTTGTCATCTTGGGCTTCCATAAGAATCATTCCTAAGTTGGCACCAACGCAGAAGTTCTTCCCTTGGTTACCAATAACAAGCCCTTTGTAATTTGCTTCTACCTCATCAATGGCATAATTAATCATTTGTATAACATCTAAACCGATAGCATTTGCTTGTGAATGGAATTCCAGTAACGCAATGCCATCCCCCATATCTATTAAACTAGCTCCTGAATTCGATTTAATAACACCGTGTTTTTTCTTATAGCGCTTTAAATCGATTGCTTTTTCATTAACCGGTACTAGCTTGTAATCTTCACCGTCGAAGTAAGCTAATCCATCCTCTAGTTCTTTATAAAAAGTTTCATAGCCTTTAGCTAGTAAACCTTCTACGAAGCTAGGAATCTCTTTACCTTCAGCAGTCATCTTCTCAACTGATTTCTTTACACCTATTGCATCCCAAATTTCAAATGGTCCTTGTGTCCAGCCGAAGCCCCATTTCATGGCGTTATCGATTGCGACAACATCATCGGCAATTTCACCATGTAACTGTGCTGAGTAAAGTAAAGTTGGTGCTAGTACATTCCACAATAATTCTCCTGTACGGTCATCAGCATATGTTAACAACTTCACTTTTGTTGCTAATCCTTTTTGTTGCTTTGCCATTTCAATTGAAGGAGTGCGGAGTTTTTTTACTGGTTCATATTCAAATGTATCTGTATTTAACTCTAATATCTCTTTTCCCTTTTTAATGAAGAACCCCTGACCTGACTTCGCTCCAAGCCAGCCATTATCAACCATCTTCTGAACATAAGCCGGTACTTCGAATACTCGTTGTTCTTCGCCAGTTGTTTGATCATATACGTTTTTTGCGACGTGAACGAAAGTATCTAAGCCGACAACATCTAATGTACGAAGAGTTGCTGACTTTGGACGACCAATTAAAGGTCCTGTAACAGAATCTACTTCACCAACGGAATAACCACGCTCTTGCATCTCACGTAAAGTAACAAGCAAGCCATATGTACCAATCCGATTAGCGATGAAATTTGGTGTATCTTTTGCAAGAACGACACCTTTTCCTAGTTTGTCTTCTCCAAATTCCTTCATAAATGCCACAACATCAGGACAAGTATTCTTTGCCGGAATTACTTCAAGCAGTTTCAAATAGCGTGGTGGATTGAAGAAATGAGTGCCTAGGAAATGCTTTTGGAAGTCTTCTGAAAGGCCTTCAGCCATTGCATCAATACTAATGCCTGATGTATTTGAACTAATAATTGTGCCTGGTTGACTAACTGTATCTATTTTTTCATATAGACTCTTTTTAATAGCTAAGTTTTCAACGACAACTTCTATAATCCAATCTACTTCTTTTAGTTTTTCAAGATCATCCTCGAAGTTCCCTACTGATAATAATGCTAAGTTTTTCTTTGCAGTTAATGGTGCTGGTTTTTGTTTTAAAAGCTTTTGTAATGCAGTTTCTGCAAATCGATTACGTACGACCGGACTATCTAAAGTAAGCCCCTTCGCTTCTTCCTCTTTAGTCAATTCCTTTGGTACGATATCAAGCAAAATTGTTGGAATACCGATGTTTGCTAAATGGGCTGCGATCCCCGAACCCATTACCCCCGAACCTAATACTGCTGCTTTCTTTATTTGATAAGCCATGAGCAAATCCTCCCTTTTCCCCTTTTTGAATGAATGCTCATTCATTTTAAGAATAAAAAAAATAAAACTTCCTTATCTGCTTCTTAGTTTAGACTATTTTCTGTTTTTTCGCAATAATCAAATCCACATAATTTACAAAAATATGGATTAAATTTTGTTTTTAATCCCTTAAAAATACTATCATCACTTTTTTTAAAACAAGTTGCTTTCAGGGTCAACAAAAAACGTGTACACTGTTTTAATAGGAGGGATATACTTATGAAACCAATTACAACTATTGAACAATTTACTGAAACTACTTCAACAGCAAAACCTGTTATCGTAAAATTCCACGCTGGCTGGTGCCCTGATTGCACACGCATGGACATGTTCATCGACCCTATTATCGAAGAATACAATCAATATGATTGGTATGAATTGAACCGCGATGAGCTTCCAGAACTTGCTGAAAAGTATGATGTTATGGGTATTCCTAGCTTACTGATCTTCAAAGAAGGCGAAAAGTTGGCGCATCTTCACAGTGCAAATGCGAAATCACCAGCTCAAGTAACTGAATTCTTAGAAGCACAAAAGGCAAATGCGTAACATTTTTAACGGATAGACTGTAGACAACTCGAAGAATTTCGAGTTTGTCTACAGTCTTTTTGTTTTAAATAAATAGATAGGAACGTTGATTTCCGCTATGGTGGACGCTTTGCGCGGGCGGGCGCCAAGTCGCTTTGTCGCTACGCTCCTGCAGGGTCTTGGACTGTCCCGCTTTTCCCGCAGGAGTCGCCACCTCCGCTCCAATCAACTACACATGTAATATAAACCAATCTTTAGAGATGATGGGAAATAAAAAAATCTCGAAAGAAATCAAATTGAAATGATTGCTTTGTATCAACTAGTACCCAAGAACATCTTATGGGGAAAATTGAGGTTGCGGTAGCCAACCTTAAGAGGTCTTAAAAAGTGTCCATGCAGAAGATGCTTACTTTTGCTGTTGTGAATTTAAAGAAACTCGCCAATTGTACTTGGCAAGTTCAAAAATGGAAAGCAAGTTAATGTCTATCCGTTTTTTCTTATACATTTTGTAATATACTATGTATTCTATTCATGAAAAGTTCTAACAATTACATACCACTATTCATGATCATTATATTAATGATTAAACTACCACTTCATATATTATTGTAACCATAAATAGGTTTGTATTTTCTCTTATAAGTATCTCTAAGCGGAATCCTATCCCGTATAGATTCATACATTCTTTATGGAGGTGAATTATATGCGCATTCAGTTACCCGTAAATGGTCAATCCCAACATGCCGATAATGTGCGGGAGCAATGGCGGAATTCTGCATGTGGACCAACAACCGCTGCCATCATGTTAGATTATCTATTACCTCATGAAAAAACAAAAAGCATCAATCAGCTTTATAAACAGCTAGGAACAACACCAATAGGCCTTTTTAAATACCGCTTCATTCATAATATGCGGAAAATAGTTGGGCCAGATTGGTCTATTCAAAGCTGTAGCTTTCATGATGCTTTGTTTGAATTGCGCGCGGGAAGACCGGTTGCAATGAAGTTTGATAAATATTTTTCTTTTCATTTTTGCTTAAAGCCCAAATACGCCTATCACTGGGTACCGCTCATTGGTTATGAAGAGGTTGAGAACGATGTCATTCTCATTATCCATGATAATGGTGGGCAAAATCGTGATAGTCAAATACGCGAAGTCTCTTATAAAGCCAATCAAAAAGTACTTAGCTTTGTAAAAATGACGCCTTTATCCGTTCGGGAATAATGATTTTGCATGACGTGTAATTAGTGAATAACCATCCATCGTTAATTGATCAAGCTTCTCTTGCGTTAGTGTTGGCAATGATAAATCATCAATTGTTGCATGAATAGGTACTTCTGTATGAATTTTCGCTAGTTGATGTGATAGCTTTAACATTTCTTCATATTCTGTGATTTTCGAACGTTGTGCTGGTTTAAGCTCATCAATCGCAGCTAAAACACCATCCACTGTTCCATATTTTTGGATGAGGCTCAAAGCAGTTTTAGGGCCAATTCCTTTAACACCTGGGTAACCATCACTTGAATCGCCCATAAATGCTTTAACATCCGCAAACAATGCAGGTGCAATTGCATACTCTTCCTCAAAACGTTGAACATCATAAACATTGTATTCTGTATAACCTTTTTTCGTTAAGGCAATCGTAGTTGAAGGATTTAATAACTGTAATAAATCCTTATCGCCACTGACAACTGTTATCTTCGCATCATTCTTCCACTTTTCAACCATTGAACCAATTGTATCGTCTGCTTCCATTCCTACTTCACCAAAGTTTTTCCAGCCAATCATTTCTGATACTTCCTTCGCCATATCAAATTGTGGCTTCAATTCATCTGGTGGACTCGGACGATTTGCTTTATAACCATCAAATAGGTCATTTCGGAAAGTGTGTACACCCATATCCCAACATATAGCCAAATGAGTCGGTTTCATCATCGATTGTGCAGTCAAAACATGACGTGCAAAACCTTGTACTCCATTTGTCGGTGTACCGTCTGCTTTTCTAAAAAACTGGTTCATTGGGGCTGTTGCAAAAAACGAACGGAATAACAGTGCCATTCCATCTACTACTAAAATATGTGGTTGCTCATTCATTATATATATCCTCTCAATCTGTTCACTTTAATATCTAGTAAGCATTCATTATAACAAATATCTAGATAGAATGATTAAGTTGTGCGTTCTATGGGTAAATATGAATAGATTTGTAAGGAGTATTAAATGAATATACATATATAAAAACGCGTCTATTAATAGCAAGTAATCGCTACTAATTAGACGCGTTTTTATGGCTGTTTAATGGCTAGCTGGAGATAACCAATCAGCGAGCTTTTCTACATCTTCGCTAAAAATTCGATCCTCATTGATTGTAGGTACAACTGCGCGTACTTCTTGCCATTTAGTATAAAGCGCTTTAGACATTTTCTCTACGCCTCTATATTCAACTGCTTGTGCTGCACAAATAGCTTCTATTGCTAACACTCTTCTAGCATTTTCAATTATTTGATAAGCATGTCTTGAGCCTATTGTTCCCATACTGACATGATCTTCTTGATTGGCTGAAGATGGAATAGAATCTACAGATGCTGGATGTGCCAATGTTTTATTTTCTGATACAAGACTTGCTGCTGCATACTGTAATATCATTGCTCCAGATTGCAAACCTGGTTGTGGGCTTAAAAATGCTGGTAACCCTTCGCTTAACTGAGGATTTACGAGACGTTCAATTCGACGTTCAGAAACGTTTGCTAATTCAGCCATACCTATTTTCAAGAAATCCATAGCAAACGCGATGGGTTGACCGTGAAAATTCCCACCTGAAATGACTGTATCACCATCATCGAAAATAAGCGGATTATCAGTAGCCGCATTTATTTCAATTTCAAGCTTCTCTTTCACATAGTTGAGTACTTGCCAGCTAGCCCCGTGAATTTGCGGAATGCAACGAAGAGAATAAGCATCTTGTACTCTCTTCTCTCCTTGTTTAGTCGCTAATTGACTACCAGCTAACCAGTTACGCATACGCTCCGCGACATCCATTTGCTCCTGATAGCCACGCGCTTCATGAACTGATGGATGGAAAGCATCGACAATTCCAAATAAGGACTCCATCGTCATTGCTGCAATCCATTCGCTGTCATAAGCCAATTTACTTGCTGCTAAATAATTCACAACGCCTTGAGCTGTCATTGCTTGTGTACCATTTATTAATGCTAATCCCTCTTTCGCCTCTAATGTAATCGGTTCCAAATTATGAGTTTGCCAAACATCAGCCGCTGGCACTTGCTCATTCTTCTGCCAAACAAACCCTTCACCAATTAATACTAAAGCTAAATGTGACAATGGAGCCAAATCACCTGATGCACCAAGTGACCCTTGCTGCGGAATGACTGGATGAATTCGATTATTTACCATATATGCAAGACGTTCTAGTACCTCAATTCGAATGCCCGAAAAACCTTTTAACAGTGCATTCAAGCGAAGAACGACCATTGCTCTAGAAACGACTTCAGCAAAAGGCGCACCTACTCCACAAGCATGTGATCGGATTAAATGGAGTTGAAGTTTTCTTGTGTCCACTTCTGCAATTTTCACATCACTAAATTTCCCGAAACCTGTATTGATACCATAGACAGTTTGATCTTCACGTACAATTTTCTCAACAGCTAAACGGCTTTTCTTAACAAGTTCTATCGCATCATTATCTAATTCAACTTTGACGTTATCATTTAGAATAATATTTAGATCCGCCAATGATAGGTTCTTTCCATCTAATGTAATCATTTAACAGTCACATCCTCTTTATCATCGTGAAAATTCCAGTATGCTTTTCGCCTTTTATGTACAACTTCAAGAAGACGAACCAAATATGAAATTTTCCTAATATACTACATTCATTCTACATAAAATCAGTCTGAAATTAAGTACTTTTTGTAAAAAAGTAAAAATTTCTCATGTGCTATCAATGTAGTATTTTAGCAGGATAAAGTTGCTGAACAACAATAAGCTTTTATCAAGGTTCTTTATTTTTTATACAGGATTATTATAGAGACTAAATAGTACCTTTTTTACTGAACGCCTAATAACTTCAAGAAAACTTTACTTTCGATGACACTCCTTTTATTATTTCTCTTCCACTATAAATGGTTCTATTACCTTCTTTTCATGCGAAGATAACACAATATTTGTTGAAGGTGTGCCGTATTGCATGGAGTCATCAATAAATTGCTCTAAACTCTCTACAGAATGCGTTGCTATTTTGACAATATAGCTAATCTCTCCTGCCACTCGGTAACACTCAAGTACGTCCGGATGATTATGACAAAAATTCGCTAATGCTTTACAGTCCTTTGACTCGAACAAAATAATCGCACGCATTGGTCGGTGCATTTTTTTTAATGCAACACTTGCATGATAACCCTCAATTATTTGCTGTTCTTCTAACTTTCGAACTCTCTCAATAACTGCAGGAGCCGATAAATGAACGATTTCTGCTAACTCTTTCATAGAAATTTTGGCATTTAACTGCAATTCCCTTACAATCTTTTTATCTATTTGATCCATTTTTTCACTCACCTTTTTTTATTAAATAGAATAACTCAAAATCCTTATAATATAAATTCATTTAAATATATATCCTTTTTCAACCTATGTAATATAACTTTTCATTTAATTAAAATAAAGACATTGGAGGGATTTAAGAAATGAAAAAAATATTATTGTTATTGGCAGATGGCTTTGAAGCAGTAGAGGCTAGTGTATTTACAGATGTTCTAGGCTGGAACAAATGGGAAGGCGACGGCTCGACTGAGGTTGTGACAGTCGGTCTTCGAGATAAATTAACTTGCACATGGAATTTTAACGTCGTCCCTGAAAAAACGATTCATGACATTCAATTAGATGAATTTGATGCATTAGCTATTCCAGGAGGATTTGAAGAGGCTGGCTTTTATGACGATGCTTTTAGTGAATCCTTCTCAAACATAATCCGTCATTTTGATGCAAGACAAAAGCCTATTGCTAGTATTTGTGTCGCATCATTAGCACTTGGTAAAAGTGGTATTTTAACAAATAGAAAAGCTACAACTTATGCTCACCCAACAAGTATAAGAAAAGAACAGTTAAAGAATTTTGGTGTAAATGTACAAAATGAGAGAATTGTTCAAGATGGCCATATCATTACATCATCAAATCCAGGTACTGCTTTTGATGTCGCATTCCTATTGCTTGAAATGCTAACGACAAAAGAAAATACTCATCAAGTGAAAGACCTCATGGGATTTGCCTAAACAAAAGTGATATGTTTTTAATTCATAAAAAAACTGCTAAGTAATCGACTTTAGCGAATACTTAGCAGCTCATCTTACTCTTCTATTTTTAAATGTACTTGCAATTCAAGTGCAACATTTCCTTGTATTGCCTTACTGATCATACATGTTTTTTCTGCTTTTTCTGCAAGCTTTTGAGTTAAACTAGCATCTCGGACTGTTGTGCCGCTTGATAAGGTTATTTGTGGTTTGTGAATAATCTTCTTATACGTAAAGACGCCATTCGTTACATCAACAATTCCTTCAGATTGCATCGTTAGGCTCTCTACATTGATACTTGTTCGTTCAAGCATTGCGGCTAATGTAATAATATAACAAGTCGCAGCAGCTCCTAACAGCATCTCATCAGGATTAGTGCCAATACCTGGCCCGTCCATTTCAGGGGGAATAGACACTTTTGTTTGTAATTGACCTGATGCGATTGTGCCGACATCATTACGACCACCTGGCCAATTTGCAGTCAAATGAAAACTATGTTCTGCCATGATCCAACCTCATTTCTAATTCGCAAATGAATAATATTTTTCAGTATAGGGATCAAATGCATAACGTGAAACTACTTTATCTTTTTCAAGCGTAATAATATATACCTCTAACCCATCATAGTCGACAATTGTCCCGCTAAATTTACGATCCTTCACAACTTTCCCGCCCTCAGTTCGAGAAATAATTTGCGCTGCATCATCTACACTAAAACTCGGTACATGCTTTTGGAAATAGAAAGGAGCTATGGTTAAAAGTGCATATGCAATAATGATAAGTGCATTCTTTTTTCTAATATTACTTTTTTCAACCAATATAAAATAAGCTACAAACAATAATGCATTACCGCCAATAATGTAGTATGGCATATCTCCTAGACCATTTATAAAAAGATATTGTTTCCCTATAAAGTGATAATACAGCATCTCTAATGCTGAAATGACAAGTATTCCTTGTAAAAGTCGTTTTCTCTTATACATTTATGTTTCACCTCAAAAAATTTATAAATCCTATTTTAAATAGAAAAGCATTCGAAGCCCACGACAAATTATGCCATAATAGAATGCAGATTGATAGAAGGAAAACCGGTCACTCTATTGAAGAAACATCGGATAGACATTTTCGTTTTTCACAACGATCTTATTAATATTTACACTCTATGTACTCTTTTCGCCCATAGCTTATCTAGTGAAAAAGATGTTTGATGGTGGCGTTACAGTTTAGCCTGAAAAATATAATGCCATCGAGAAAAAGACAAAGAGCTGGAATACTATCGATTATGATTGTAAGTATAAAGACGGTTACCTTAATATCATTGTTCCCAAAGATACGTCAGAACATGTAAACGTAATTTAAAATTCATGGCGATGCATTGGTGCAATCGTTATTGATTTTGGTAAGCGAAAATAGAAAGGATTTATAACTATGCTTTTGGGACAAAGAATTATTATTATAAGTATAAGCTTCTATTCACTTTTCCAGATAATACTTTTATTGTACAAATTAAGAACTAGTAAATATTTCGAAGAAAACAATTTAATTAAAAATGAAAAAATTATGACAGCTCTTTGTATTCTAAACTTCCTATGTATAATAGTTAATCCTTCTCTCCTGATTATTAATATTGGATTGAATGCAATGTTACTAGCACTATCATGCAAAATAGGAATTAGATTTATAAATGATAAATCCAATAAAATATATAAAATTATCTTAGCTATACTCTTTTTTATCTATCTAGTTATGCAGTTTATTACTCCAATAATAAGTAATGAATTTAATTGAAAGAATAATACTCAGTTATAGCTCCCTAATAGAAAAATGCCTAGCTTCTCTGTATGAGTGAGCTAGGCATTTTGTTTATTTGATTTGGATGGATGTACTTCCTTTAAGATAGTTTGGATAAGCTGAGAAGTATACCTTTACAGGATTGACTATTTTTTGCGGTTCAATTCCTACCTGCCAATGAACAGAATCATTATCTGACCATCCAGACCATGAATTCGTATCCAGTTCTCTTCCTTCAAAGTCTTTTAACCCGTAGAATAATTGATATGGTAAATCTTCATGCTTTCCTTCCATTTTCGCCTCGATTGAAAGCTTGGAAATATTAGTGATTTCTAGCTTATCCTTATATGGTCCTTTAATTACTTTTTCTTTATTCAAGTCTACGATAATATAGGCATCTTTTTTAGGTAATGCCTGAACTTTATCAAATTTTAAATACAGATTCTTAGGCTGTTTAAAGAAATTACTTTGTAAGAAGAAAGTTCTTTGATGATCGTCATTTCCTCCAAAACTTGTAATTCCATTTCTAATACTACCCCAGATTTCCCCATGCTCATCTTCAATTCGGATATCCTCAAAATTTAATATTCTCATCGTATTGCGCTGATCAAATGTCATATTAACAGCAACACGTAATGGATAGAGAGTAATGTCTTCTATAACGATTTTTTGACCATCCATTATTATTTCCTTATTAATTGTGAACACTTTTCCTTTTTGAATGTCCTTTTTAAGTGTAAACGGAATACTAAAACTCGTTTTTTGCTCGTTTCTTAAATTTAGTTTCAGTTCAAACTCTTTAGAACTATATTTTTGCTGTTCACCAAATGTAAAAGTTATTTCATCTGTTCGATATTTTTTATCCTCTTGATCTGGATAACCATACTCTGTTGAACCTTCGAGACTTTTTCCATTATGAAAAATTTCAATCATTCCATAATCTCCAGAACTTAATTTAGTAGGTGATTCAGTTGTATAAAATATGACCATACCCGATTCATCTACAATAACCCCATCAATCGTAAACTTAATATTATCTTTTGTTTGCGATACACCAATTGCTTCATAGTATTTATTATCAACAATTGCTTGAAGCCCTTTATCGTACTGGATTAAATCAACTAGACGTTCCAATCCTGGAATACTCGCAACGGTTTTGGCAAAGGCTGGCGATACTCGAATAGAAGTAACGAGTGTGATAAAAAGAAGGGCTGCAATTGAAATGGACCAAGCAATGCGCTTGAATGAGCGCTTCTTTCTGCGTTTCGAAGACTTTGCAATTTGCATCCCTTGCTGAATTGCTTGATTAAGCTCATCCTCAGGAATTGATATTTTCTCTAAATCCTTTTGCATGTCATGTAATTTAGCTTCTTCCTTTTCATACATCTGTATTCTCTCCTCCCTTTGACCAAAACGTCCGTAGTGATTGCAATGCTTTATGTAATCTCGATTTCACTGTGCCTTCAGGTATATTTTCTAGTACAGCAATGTCTTTTATCTTCGTATCTTGCAAGTATTTCAACGTAATGAGTTGTTGGTCTTTTTTAGATAAGGATGCCATTGCTTCATTCAATTCTAAGAAACTCGTGTCATCCATTGTTGCAATTTCTTGTAGCTTTTCATTTGAAGTAAAGCGTTTGTTCTTTGCTATTTGATCCTGACAATAGTTCATCATTATGCGGATGAGCCACGTCTTTGTATAGGCTGGTTCCTTTAGCGTATGTATTTTTTGATAGGCGCGGACTGTTACTTCCTGAACAGCTTCTATTGCATCATGTTCGTTCTTTAGAAAGGCGTAGGCAGTACGGTATAAATCATTCTTATACAACTGCATGATAGCTAAAAAGGCATTGTCATCTTCTTTAATCGCTTGTTGCGCTAGCTCTTGTGGTTCCATCCTGTCACCTCGTTTCGGGCTTTGTATGTATTAGACCTAGTAGTAAAGAAAAAGTTCATCCTATTTTTAAATATAACAAAAAACGCCAATCGATTTTTCGATTGACGTTTTACAATTATAATTCGTCGGCAAGACCAAGGATGACAATACCTAGCATAATAATTGCAATAACGAAGTATTGTTTCTTTGTTAGTTTTTCTTTTAAGAAAATACGCGATAGTATAATTGAGAAAATACAGTATGATGAAATAATTGGCGCGGAAATAAACGCATAGGCTGAAATTGCGTACACATAGAAGAACTGACCAATCGTTTCTAAAACTGCTGCGTATGTGCGATCACGCTCTTTAAACACATTGAATTTCACTTTTTTATAAAAGCGAAGATAAATAAAGCATACAACTGCTACGATAAAGAATGTATATTCATATGCTAGTAGCGCTGCATCTTCAGTCATAATTGTTAACTCATCTAAGTAGATACCGTCAGCGAAAGTTCCTACCCCATCTATTAATGCGTATAAAATCGGGAATAACAATGCGAAAAATCCAAATTGATATTTACGTTCAATTTTAACTTTTTGAGAACGTAATAATGCATCGTCCTGCTGTTTTTCAATAACAGCAATCCAAATAACGCCGGCTGTAATAGCAATGATACCTGCAAAATGTATCCAAGTAACTTCTTGTGGGAAGAACATATATAATAAAATCGTTGTAACGGCACCTGAAGCATTTTGCACTGGTGCTGCAATGGATAACTCTAAATAACGTAAACCAATATAACCGAAAACCATTGAAACAATGTACAATGTTGAAACGGGCAAATACGTTAACATATCTTGTGGATGGAATTCTAAACCTTTCACGAACATATAGATCGTTGCGTGAATCCCCATAACAAGACCAACCATAATCGTTATTTTAATATGACTATTTTTGTCATTTGAATCTGAGCCCTTTTTGTAAAATAAGTTCGCTGCTCCCCATGAGAGCCATGTTAATATTGCAAATAAAAACCACATAATCTAAATAAACTCCTTTTTAATGGTAACCTAGTAATATTGAAATAATAGTAAGGTAAATAACCATTAAAATTATGGAGAGTAATGCATTTTGAAAGCCTCGGTTACTTCTTGCTTTGTAGCAGCAATTTCACCATTCTGTATATTAAGTCCATTAACAAATAGATTGCCTAAACTGAACAGACCGTTGGCTAAATAAGCTTTTTTCATGTAGAAATACCTCCGTTCTGTCTAATTGTATGTATTTTTTCACCCATTGACAATAAGTATTTTTATAATAGCGCTTCCAATTACCCAAGGACTTTAAGCCCTTTTTACAATAAATAAGTATGAATAAGAGCGACGATTTCCGCTACGTGCGGACGCTTTCCGCGGGCAGGGCCGAGCCGCTTCCTTCGCTACGCTCAGTCCAGGGTCTCGACTATCCTGCTTTTCCCGCTGGAGTCGCCGCTCTCCGCTCCAATCAACTGAATGTGTAACTATGATAGCCTACTATAAACGATAAATTTAGTGGGAAGTTGGTTGAAGAGTACGAGTAATTAGAATTATCCTATTGTTTAAACCTAAAAAAAGAATGGTAAAAATGACAAAAGGCATCGAGAATTCACTTCTCGATGCCTTTTGTACACTCTGAGCATTCTTAAAAGTATTAATTTAAGAGGGATGTTTATTTAGCCGATATATTTTAAAGATAAAAAACATGCTGTCCTGGATTTAAGCTATTCATTAAATAATTCGCTGTACTTCTTCAAAATTCGGTATTCCTTTTTCTAAATTATACTCTGCCCATTTCTTTACTTCACTTTCTACCGCTCTATTTTGCCATTCAAAACAACCACATTCTCTGCAATGACTTTCCATATACGTGTTATTATTACGTCTTTTTTGATACACTGTTTCTTCCTTACAGTTGTAGCAATATAATTTTTTCTCTAATTCCATCTGTAGCCACCTAACCTTTCTTTTTCGTGGTTTTAATTGTGGTTACAGCTTTCTCTATTTGTGCTTTATTTAATCTTGCTAATGGGGACTTTTTTACATTCTCCACAGTAATAGAAGTTTCAATAGAACAAATAGATAACCAATTAATTGACTTTCACTAAACCTGTAACTATAATGATTACAGGCAGGAGGTTGAATTTCAAAATTAGTATTTTTGTCAATTGCTGTGTATAATTCTTTATCCACCATATTTTTTTAGATAACTTGTAACTTAATCAGTTACAATTATGTTCTAATAATCAAAAAGCGAGGAAATATAAGATGACTGTAAAAATAAAAGTATACTCGGACTTTGTTTGTCCATTTTGTTTTTTAGGAAAAGGTCCTTTAGATGAGATTACTAAGGAAAAAGATGTAGAAGTAGAATGGATGCCATTTGAATTACGCCCAAGCCCTCATCCCAAAATTGATCCATGGAAAGAACCCGATAAATTAGCTTCATGGGATTCCTTTATTCTGCCTACTGCAAAAAAATTAGGAGTTGATATGCGTTTACCACGTGTTTCCCCTCACCCATATACTTACTTAGCATTCGAGGGCTATCAATTCGCAAAAGAACATGGAAAAGGAAATGAATTTCACCATAGAGTATTTACTGCGTTTTTCCAAGAGGAACAAGACATTGAAAATGTAGAAGTATTAACAAAACTAGCAGGTGAAGTTGGACTGTCTACAGTTGATTTCAAAGACGCTTTAATAGCAAGAACATATCGAGAAGTTCATCAATATGCACTAAAACAAGCATATGAAGAGGCACAAATTATGGCTGTACCAACGTTTATTATTGGTGATGAAGTGATTCAAGGATTAGCTAGCAAAGAAAGATTAGAGATGGTCATTGATAAAGAATTAAAAAAATTGAAATCAAATGATTTGGATGGCATGCAATGCGATATAGATGGGTATTGCTAAACATAGGTTCAAATGGTAATGAATCGTTTTAAGTATTACTTTATTTAGCAGATTGAATCGTTTGAAGAACCTAAGTTTAAACTTAATTGGAGGAATTAAAATGTCAGTAACTACAACAAATTTAAAAGAAGCAATCATCAACCGCCGTTCTATTCGTAAGGTGAAAAAGAATGGAAACATTACAAAAGAAAAAATTAATGAAGTATTAAAAACTGCTTTACATGCACCAACTTCTTTTAACATGCAAAGTGGACGTGTCATTGTATTAATGGATACAGAACATGAAAAGTTTTGGGATATCGTAAAAGAAACTCTACGTTCACGTGTTCCAGAAGAGAACTTTGCTGCAACTGTAGAACGATTACAAGGATTTCACGATGGTATAGGTACAGTTCTCTTCTTTGAAAACCAAGAAACAGTAAAAAAAATGCAAGAAAATGCACCATTGTATAAAGATCAATTCCCGTATTGGTCTCATCAAGGAAGTGCAATGTTACAGTATGCAACATGGTTGGCTTTCTCTGCTGAAGGTATCGGTGCATCATTGCAGCATTACAATCCAATTGTTGATGAAGAAGTAAAACAAACTTGGAATATCCCAAGTGAATGGAGTTTAGTAGCACAAATGCCATTTGGTGAACCTAATGAACAACCAGGAGAAAGAACATTCTTACCTTTTGAAGATGTTGTGAAATTTTATTAAAGGAAACAAATCTTTGAAAGTTCTTTTCAATCCAAATAGTTTTTTTCAAAACAAAAACCGTTGATTCCTCAACGGTTTTCTTGTTTTTTAAAGTATTGCCGAGTATCTGTTCGAGTTTTTTCTGATAAGATTTCGTCAAGCTCTTCATTTAACCAAGCCAATGTCTTGCTACGTAAGAACTCCCGCATTGTTGCTCTGCTTCAAGCATTGTTATGTTAATGATACAAGGAGTATGACTAGAAGGACAATCAGCACATTCTTTATTATCATTAGCTGAGTTCAGCACAGTTTTTTGTGAAATATTTTTACATTTGTGTTTTAAGGAGGACAAAATATGAAAAATCGAATTAATTATTATAAAATTGCATCTGAAGGTATGTCCAATATGATGGCAATGGAAAAATACTTAGGTTCGGAAATTAGTTTAGATAAAAAACTAGTAGAATTGGTTAAAATTAGAGTTTCCCAAATGAATGGTTGTGCCTTTTGTATAGATATGCACACAAAAGATGCTCGCAAACATGAAGAAACGAACAACGTATTTATTAAACGCTTGGAGAGAAACTAATTTATACTCAGACAAAGAAAAAATAGCACTTGAATTTGCTGAAACGCTTACTTTGATTTCTGGTAACAGAATTACAGATAGCCTTTATCAACAAACAAGACAATTTTTTGATGAAAAAGAATACACGGATTTAGTAATTTTGATTAATCAAATCAACTCGTGGAATAGAATATCTCTTTCAATGGCAAATCAAATATAAAAGTAAATATCAAAAATATACGCTTATTAAAAAAGGAATCACTGAAAGCCTGTTATTTTAAGGAAGTTCACCTTTGAAGCGATAAAAAAGTCTATTTTCCATTCGAAGTAAATGAAAAATAGACTTTTTCTGATTGAAATTACACTTTTATATATCTAAAACTTTTAAAAGTAATCCTACAAAAGCAAGTTGCTAAAATTATTTATTTTATTTCTCAATCAATTTTAAAATAAGTATTATCTAAAGCCAGTTACTACATATGCTTTACCACCCATATTGTTCTCTTTTATTTGAAGCGGATATGCAAAAGAATTAAACAAAAAGATATATTGCAATGACTACATTATTTCCTCTTTCTAAATAAGTTGTCCTTACAGCAATCTTGCCATTCGGATCCACATATTGTTATTCGCATACGTATAACCATTTTGAGATAGTGCATCACCTAGACTTGATGCAGTTGAACATTTTAAACTACACATCACTATCTTCACGATTTAAAACCAAACCAATTGGCATAAATGGCAATAACTTTTTAGGGGTATTTTTTTTCATCCACAGTCTGAACAATTATGCCGATTTCCGTTATTTTCAGGAATGTCTCTACTTCTTCTGCATTTAATTTGGGGTAGTCTATATTATTCATTAAATCATTTCCAAAGAAATGATTTAATGGGATTTCCTTTTTCTCACGTCCTATAATAATATCGATTTCCATTCCATTTAATGCATTTATATAAATAATTGGCATTATGTCTTCGAATTGCATTTTTGAATTAATCGTTGCAATTAATGTGTTATTTATTCTTATCACTTTCATTTTATTTGCAATATCTTCTTCCAAGGGAAATAATTCGTCAAAAACTATAGTACATGGATATTCTATGATTTCAATAAGCACTTTTTTTAAGCTAATTTCTTGATGTCCTATAGAAAAACCTATTGATATTAATGAAAAGTGCTGATCATTTCTAAAATTTTCACCATTCCATATATTCGATGCATCTTGAATAAAGAATTCATTATTCATTATGTTCCTCACTCCCTAAATAATCGTTATTTTATAATTTTATATACATTTGGTGCTAAGAACCATGGTTAATGATGTCCTCCATTTGAAAGATGATAGTGCCAATTGGCTCGTGGTAAAGAGAATCAATTGTATGTGAAATCCACTAAAACTAGTAAATAGATTGTACAAGTGCAAACTAAATACAATCTTACTATGACTACTACACATGGTTTACGTAACACTCACTGCTCTCTATTGTTCAAAGCGGGTATAAGTATTAAAGAAGTATAAGACCGATTAGGACACTTGGACGTTCGTATGAGATTCATGGAAACTCTGTGAATTTAAAAAAGTGCCAAAACCCTTTTTATATCAAGGATTTTGACACTCATTGAAATCGTATGATTTCGTAATAAGGAGACGGCGGGAGCCGAACCACTGTCTCTTAGATATCTTTTTATACCAGCATTTATTAGGGGTTTAAGCACTTTTATAAGTTTACTAAATGCCAAACTAAATGCCATTTAACTAAATTTGTTTTGCGGGGACAAATTTTAAAAATCGTTCAAGTAAATCGTATAATTAGAACTTGAACTTGAAATTTAATTTATATTTAAGTTAATATAATCTCTTATATTCTTTTCTGTGCTAGCATTCTTCCTGATTATTAAATAAGATCTTTTTTTCTTTTCACTTGTTTCATATTATTTGTTTTAAATTTACATTAGATCGAATAAAATTTTGTAATTCTACATTTCTTTGCAGGTATGTATAAGCTTGTGGGGGAGTAAATCCAAATCTAGATTTAAGAACATCCATTGAAATTGGTTCTTCAATTACATATAATTCTTCAATTTTATAAGCATATTTGCAATTCATCTCACTTGAGTTAAATCGATCCACACCATAACTATTTCCATTTAGTTTTAAGGGATACTCTATTGGTTCTGAAATTCGTATAATATATTTTAAATACTTAATTGGATAGGATTCATACACCCAAAAATAGGATGAAAAATTTTTAGGTTTAAAATTTCTAAACTCATAAATTTTCTCTTGTTTTAATATCAATTCATTATAAATTGGCTTAATACTTAAAATAATACTGTTAAGCATTTCCTCATTGGCTTTCATAAATTATCCCCCTTTAATAAACACATTTAATATTATGTAACGATACAAATAATGTATCAGTAAATTAATTTCGTTATTAATTCATTTTAATATTGAAGACTCCGAAGATATAAAAATCTCTAATAAACTAAGTAAATAGTTTTTATGTGTCGTTCACAGTGTCCGCTGATGAAAACACAATTTCAGCTATTTTAAAATTGGAACCCTGGTAAAAATATTTATACACAATTAAAGTCTTACTCTATACTATCAGAACCAGAACATGTATCTAATCAGTTTGACATTATACGAATTTATTACTACTTGTTGAGGCGATTAATTTACACCTTAATCAGTTATTGAACGAACTTGAAAATGATTAAACCTTATCATTACAAAAAAGTATAAAAAACGTAGCACATATTTAGATGTACTACGTTCTTTTTAACAGGTTGTTTTCACATAAATTGCTGCTATTACTGTATTGTGATAAAGGAATCACTACCACTATTAAAGGTAAATCCAGAGTTTTATCTATTATTCAGTTAACTCCATGAGGGAGCTTAACAGTTACAAGTCACTATGACAATGAAGAACAGACTTGAATTGGTGTCGTTATGAGCTAGATTGTTAATCATTTTTTTCAGGTATAACCAAGATACTTAGCCCTTCCTCACCGTAATCCCACATCTTAACCCAAGGATACGTGTTTTCTGGTAAATGAAAAGTGAATATTTCTAAAGGACGTATAACTTCTTTATCCGATTTACAGCCATACTCGTATGTAGCCGGATGAATAGAAACGTCTCTTTTTGTATCATTAAAATACTTGAACTTCATTTTTTCACCATCTTTTGTTTGAACTCATTGTACATTTTTAATGACTCAAAATAAACTAACATTTTTTTCAATATCTTTAGTAACCATTTATTCGTTAAATAGACAGTTAGACAAATAGTATTGATAAAAGTTCCGTATTAAACTTAATCTTCCTTCAACTATTCTGCACCATTAGGAATAGCAACACTCTTTACGAAACTGGCTTTTAAAATAAATTCAATTGCTGTGTATTCTCGTTTAATCTAGTTTGAATACGATCAATTGCCCAATTAGCAATTGGTGTAGCAACAGCTTTTGCTAAAAATACAGGAACCGCATTTCCTATTTGCTTATATTGTTTATCTAAACGATTGTTTTCTTGTACTTTCATATTTCCACTATCATCAAAATAGTACCAATCTGGGAATGTTTGAATACGTGCAATTTCTTTAACTGATAGTCTACGATGATTTTCTTCACCATCAGGGAAACACCATTCATCTTTACCTATTTTTTCCATAGGGACACCACCTGGATGAAGAGGAGCTTGTCTTCCGGAAGCCTGAATAGTGAAACTTTGCTCGTCCCAACGTTTTTTTCGATTTCTCGACATATATATACTTGAATACGAACCTGTGAAATAAGGACCTGGATTAGCCTCTAAATCACCTATAGCATCTCTTAGAGTAACATATGGTAATAACCCTTCTCCATGGGTAGGCTCTGGGTATTCATAATCATAATCTAGGTCTTCACGAACACCAACGATAAAAACACGCTCCCTTAATTGTGGAACGCCGTAATCTCTTGAATTTAATAATTTATATTGAACTCGGTAACCTGCTGAAGCAAAGTCTTCCGTAATTTGCTTAATAACTTCACCTTTTCCTAACGTAAGCATCCCCTTTACATTCTCAGCCACAAAAACATCGGGTTTTGCTTGTGTTATACAGCGAATAAAATGAATATATAAGAAGTTTCGTTCATCATCAATTAGTCTCGGTCCGGCCTCACTGAATCCAGGACAAGGGAACCCACCAACTACTAAATCAGCACGTGGAAAATTTCTCACTTTACGAATATCCATTTCATGTTGAAAAACACTGTCAGGAAAATTCTCTTTGTATGAGGTATTGGCTTCTTTAAATAAATCATTTGTATAAATTGTATTAAAAACACTTTTTTCTCTTACTTTATTGAACAATTCTTTATTTGAAAAAGCATTTAATGCTTCTTCTTCTCCTATAACTGCTGCTAATCCAGATAGTTCAAAACCTAGATCTAATCCCCCGCAACCTGAAAATAAACTAATAACATTTATTTTATCTTCTCTATAATGGATATTTTTTAAATAGTCATTATCTACATCTGATTCTAATATTTTTGTATTCTCTTCCAATATTTTCTGAGCTAAAACTCGGTGCACATCATCTAATTTATAATTAGGAGCGGGCTTAAATTTTCCTCGTCCTTTTTTATCCACTTTAATTTCGTTCTTAACATCCAACTCTGTTTCAATCATAAAAATACCTCCTGGCATGTTCTTATTATATCAGAGGAGCATTTCAAAGGCCAGCTTTTCACTTTTTCAAAATACTTGTAGCTATTAAAGTGTTTGTTTTAAAATGCCTTTAAATTTAATATCTAAATAATTTCTTAAGTTGAATATATCCTCAGATTTAATACTACCAAAATCTGTACTTTCCTCATTATATATATTTCGAACAAACAATAATTTACCTGCCAATACAAATACTAAATCATCTTCAGATTTCACTTCAAATATCGGATTACCAACTTTTTCAAAACCACGATCATCCACTAGAATTGCAATTTCATCATTATAATCTAGAACATCTAATCCTTCAGAGTTCAGTATATAAAGTAATTTTTCGTATTGCTCATCTAACGTATTATAATTTATATTAACTACATTGGCTTCCAATTTAAATGTATTACTATTGAAACTCACTTCGTAAATCTTCAATTAATATGCTCCTTTATAAGAATGAATTAGATATGCTTAGCTACATCATTTGTCTTTTGGTTAATACTTACGACTTAATCACTTAAACCAACTACTTGTCTAAAATTAGTGAAACATTGATACATGACCGTAATTTGTTTTGCAAAGTGTATACTAACTTTAAACCACTTAGTTGTAGCTCTATTTACTACTCCACTTACTCATATCAAATAGATTTTCTGCCACGTTATTTCCCTACTTCACTTTACGGACGAATTTTAAAGTTTTTTGCTCTTTTAAAAGACTCCTATTCTCCATGGAATACAACAAATGCTCGTTTAATTTAGTCTAACATACTAAATCTTTAACAAGCAAAAGTAGAAAATATCTAAACATTAGACCTTATTATACGTAAGTACTATATTATACACACACTTCCAATTGACTAATATTCCCACATATAATACATTTAAGAGGTTATTCAGTCTCATTTTAAAACAAACAATATCGGGACTTTAAAATTAAATTTTAAGGAGAATTTAAATGACAAAACCTTCATCCAATGTTTTAATCGCACTAAAAAATATTTTGTTAAATCAAAGTAATACTTTACCCACAGTAATTGATCACTATAGTAGCAATAGGATTAATGGCGTCGGTGATTTGTTAGAATTTTATGTTAAAGATGCTTTTTGTGACGGAAGCTCTTCCCTTGAAAAAACAAATGAAAAACTATCTAAATATCAACAAGTATTTAGTTATTTAGGAAACTCTAATAATCCACCCGATTTCATAATAAGACGCGGTGCCGCTGTTGAAGTCAAAAAAATCGAAAAGGTAGCCGGAGGCTCGATTGCTCTAAATAGTTCATTTCCAAAAAATTATCTATATTCTAATGACAGTAAAATTAAGCAATCCTGTCGTGAATGTGAGAATGAACATGGCGGTTGGGAAAAAAAGGACATGATTTATGCAATTGGGAATGTAACAGATGTAAACTTACACAGTCTTTGGTTAGTATATGGAGATTGTTATTGTGCTGATAAAGAAAGTTACGAACGTATTACCGAAACAATGAAAAATGGTGTTAATAAGATTCCAGGTGTTCAATTTTCTGAAACTAAAGAGTTAGGAAGAATTAATCGCGTAGATCCCTTAGGTATTACATACTTAAGAATCCGAGGAATGTGGGGAATTGAACATCCAGGAAATGTATTCTCAAATTATTTAAACACTGATTCAAATAATACAAAAATTTATGTATTAATGCGAAAAAGTACTTACATTGCATTAGATACAAAACCAGATTTAACACAATTTATCAACCAAGGTATCTTAACCATAAATGAAATTCAGATTCCAAACCCAGATAACCCTGCGCAAAATATAGATGCTATTTTGTACAGCGCCTCATTCTAAAAACTTTTATCAGATTTCAGATTAAAATTTATTTACTTAACCTTTATAATTAAGGAGATGAATAATTTTGAAACATCCATTTGTTGTAGGGGATTTTTATAGCAGAAAGGATATTTATAAAATTGTAAATGTTCCTATTCATAGACAAAAAGGTGCTTGGAATACTGGTTATACCATTTATGATGATAGTGCCTTTATTTTTGCAAACTTAGGTGTACCAGGTACAACTGGACATGACTATGCGAACCTATTAGTTGGGAATATTCTTCATTGGTATAGTAAAACAACAGATACAATTCATGTTTCACGTCTAAAAAGAATAATGAGTGGTGAAATAGAGGTTTATATTTTCACAAGAACAGATAGCAAAAATGTTAATTTCATATTCCAAGGTTTAGGTACTTTGGTCGATTATGATGATATTAAGCCTGCATATGTTGCTTGGGAATTACATAAAGACATAACACCAATTCCTTTTTCAAATAGTAACGCTAAAGTAAAGCAACGTATAAAATTTTTAGAAGGTACTAAAACAACTAGTATTACAACACGGTATGAAAGAAACCCAAAAGCACGCAAAGAATGCCTTGATCATTACGGATATGATTGTCAAGTATGTGATTTTAATTTTTTAAATTTCTACGGTGATATCGGAAAAGATTACATTCATGTTCATCATTTGGTTGAAATAAGTACAATTGGCGACACTTACGAGATAGATCCTATTAAAGATCTTAGACCTGTATGCCCCAACTGCCATGCGATATTACATAAAAGAAAACCAGCATTTTCAATTAATGAATTAAAAACAATGCTTACTCGTAAGTAAACAAAAAATATTTCACCCTAAAAAATGGAACTGCACACAAAAAATAAGGTTTTGTGTGCAGTTACTATTTCATTATTTAAAATAACCGAAATTAGGGTCAATTAATAAACTTCTATCTAAGTACAGATTCCAGAATTCACAAGATGTCTCTGGAATATGCGAACAGTTATAGCATGATGCACCATTTAATCCATTAACCCCTTGCCCCTGTGTCTTACCTAATTCTGTGCATACAGGATCGGAGCTACACCATTCCGCATTATTTTTCGCCTTATCTAGAATATGAAAGAACTTTTCTTCCAATCCTAATCTTACCAGTCCACCTAAAGTGCCTTCTGAATCTCCTGCTGAAATGTAAATTAATACGCCTACCTGAGCTTCATCTATATACAATCGTTCTCTAATTGCCGCACGATTATATCCACATACATTCGCTAATTCATCAATCAAAAAATGTGATAGTGTGTGTATCATGATATTACGTGGCTTTAAGATTGAATCGTCTCGATGTTCTACATGCCTAATTCTTTCTAGATAGCTGTTAAAGTAATTTTGAACTTCTGAAGAGGATTCCCATTCTACCACTTTTTCTAGATTAAGTTGAAGGAAAATACCTTCTCCATATACTTCATTTACAGGCAACCATTTTTCATGTGCGCTTTCGAAATCCTTATACAAAGAAGGATAATAGCTACTATATTCGGTGGTATTTTTATAATCTTTTCTATCAAACCCATACAAAGCAGTTGTTTCTTTCAACTTTAACACCCTTGATAAACGCTGTAAATATGGTTTATAGTAATTACCATTAACAGCTTCATCCTTGTCAAACTCCCATTCGGGTTCAACTTTTAATTCCCTAGAATTAACCTCTGACGTGAGTTTTTCAAATTCTTTTTCTTTAATTAACAAACCTGGTTTTTCAAGCTCTTCCTCAGTATACTCATATTCATCACCTGATTGAATATACATTAAAGCATCTTCAATTTCCTGATCTGTTGCGTCCTCTTTAAGGTCAAACCTTAGATTTTCACGAATAAATTTAACCTTTTTTTCAAGGTTATCTAATAAACTTAGATTTGTACGGACCAAGTGTTTAGCGGGTGATTGTATTTTAGAAACAATCAAGTCAACATTTTCACTATAATCTCCCGGAATTGCTAACGCACTAATTTTCTTGGACATATAAACACTTATTGAATTTCTTAGAATTGCAACTGGAGCTGCTGAACATTCTTCTTTATTATCATCACACCATGGACGCTCACCTTCACATGTGTAGTTTCCTGCCTTATTCTTATTAAGTTGATTACCTAAATAACTAGTATTATTCTCTTTATCAAAAGAAGTGACCCTTTGAAGATCCCTACTATCTTTACATTTTTCACAAACAATTCTCCAAGAATCTAATGTTGTACCCCCTCCCATTTGAATAACTAAATTACCTTCACATTTAGTCTCTTCATTGCCATGAACCCATTTACGCCATGGAAAATCCGACAAATGCCCATGTTCACAAATTACTACGAAAGGAACTTGCTTATAATATCTTTTTTGATTACATTTAGGACAATCTAAATAGACAGATGTTTGGTCTAACTCTAATTCTCGTAAAGATCGACAAGAACTGCAGTAATGCCATTTAGGAAAACGCATTAATGGCATTACAAGGTTACTATTTGGAACAACTTCCATTGCATTTGTTGAAGCCTTTCTAAATTCAGGTGGCGTATAAAATTTATCTACCTTTAAAATTGCTTTTAAACGAGGTTCATGTACTGTAAATTCTTCGATGTTAATTGATTTTTTCCCATAACTATCTTTAAACCATAAATCTAATGCACCTACGACTGCCGTTTCACCTTCTGGGCTAATTACTAAGGAGCCTGGACCTTCAGTTCCTACTAATTTTGAACGTCTCATCGGTAAATATCGCATTTAGTCATCATCCTCCCAGACAAATTCATCTTCTTCTTTCTCGATTGATACGATAGATGCACGACTCTCAGCATCAACACTTCTCAAAGAGTTTATGACAGGGATACTTCCCTGATATTTTTCTCCATCATTTAAATTTCCAGCTTGATACATTAACCCTCGTTCCGTTTCAGAAACTCTCCAAGTTTCATAACGACCCTTTAATACGGCATCCATAAACGTCTTAAATAATTCCTTCCAAATATCAACCTGCTCTTTATCAATTAGCTCTACTCGCTTTTTAAATCTCTTACGAAATGCTATGAAACGTTCATCTTTCATTACACGTTTCAATTCTCGATTTGTAGGATATAATGCCATTTGCATATCCATTCGTTGACGTAAAAAGCCAATTAATACTGCTGTTAATCCACGCTCTAAAGAAGCTGTTGAAAATGGTGTTAAACTTGTCGTTTCTACTTGTGCATAAAGCCTTTGATGATATTCATTAAAATGTTCAAAATGCGATTTATCACGGGAGTTTTGATTAGAATAAACAGTTACAATTAATCCTGGTCTTTCATGAGGGCGCCTACCTACGCGACCACTTACTTGAATATATTGAGCTGTCATTTTAGGTTGCCCTACAATTCCCATTAATGATAAACGATCAATATCTACTCCTACTTCAATAATATTAGAAGCTAAACATGATGTAAGTGACTTTGTACGCCCTTTATTATCTTTTTGCGTATAAGAGACATTTAAATCATCGATCGTTTTTGAAATTTCGTTACTTTGTTTTCGAGAGGTTAATTCTAATGGAGCATATAAAAATCTTTTTTTATCTTTAGCTATTCCCTCTCTTTTATTTAAAGCATCAATGTAAGTTGGTATGTCACTGTTAAATAAGTTCAAACCTGCACCTAAATCTCTCAAGCTATTATAGAAAGAAAGCAATGTCCAGAACGGATCTCGTTCTTCTTCTGGCAAACTCTCTACCTTTTGTAAAATCGCTGAATAAGTCATAACCTGGGCCATTAAAATACGAACACGCGATGTGAAAACACCAATATATTTTCTACCTGGCATAGGCTTACCATTTTTATCTGCAGCCACTTTTGAGAAAAAAGAGTCGTCAATATCAATACCGGGACTAGGGAAAAGTCGTGCATTTTCTCGTCCGAATAAGCATTTAGCTTGCTCTTCAAACTCCTTAATAGTTGCTGTTGCTGAAATAATTTTTGGTTTTATAGGTACTTCTCCACGATCATCGATACATAATTCTTCAATTAACACTTCATATAATCCTGCAAGCGTTCCAAGAGGTCCTGAAATTAAATGTAATTCATCTTGAATAATAATTTGTGGAGGAGAAATAGATCGTTTTCCTAAATCATTTATTCCAAATAAGCCTCTTGCTTCCGGTTTCCATGTTAGCTGAACAAATTTATCGATGGTCCCAATTAAAAAAGTCGGCTTTTTTTCATAAATGGTTTCATCTACAAAATAAACAGGTATTTCACCATGAAAATCGCATCTTTCATCTGGACACCGGACTATTAATTGCTCGTTTACTCTTTTAAACCCAAGAGGAACAGTCTCATTATATTTTGAGCCTTTACCTTTAACTGCTACTTTACCAATCTCACAACCACACCAAGGGCATCTTGTGATAACTAAATTATCTGGTCCTTGAGGTTTTTGCATTTGTTTAACTTGTGACAAAGCTATCTGGTTTGTATTAGGCGAAGTTTTAGACCCTACCCAAATACCAATAGAATAAGGTGTTGTACCAAGATTCCTCTCACAATCACGGCGAATATATTCCATAGCGCAAATTAATCTTGAGGCACGTTGAAATTGATCAGCAGTTAATAAACGTAACGTATAACGCATCATTATATCTACACCTGCATCATTTGGATCTAATAAACGGCGATAAAACATTTGAAAGGCAGCAACACCTAAATATGCCTCCGTTTTACCTCCACCTGTTGGGAACCAAATCAAATCAACAGTTTGACGATCAATTGAATCTTTTTCGACTAATGATTGAATAGATAATAAGAAAAAGGCAATTTGAAAAGCACGCCAACTATTATCACAATCAGATAAATTCTGCATAGCTTTCATTACATCGTTATAAGATTGATCAATAATCAACTCCATAGCCTTACTAGTATCACTTTTATCATAGTAGGCATTACGTGGCATTTTCCCGTTAAGTTGTTGAAGTAAAATCGCTTTGTTTGCTAACTTAAACGCTTGAAATACTTTCGAATCCTTTAGTAATTCTAATCCCTTCTCCATTCGACGAAGACTATCCTTACAAAAGTCTAAATTTGTTTCAGCAGCTTTTTTTAACTCTTTTTTTAAGTTCAATTTTCTTGTTTCTAATTCTTGATCTTCAATCCATTTCTTATATCCAAATACTAAAGGTTGTAAAATCCCTTGTAATTCTTGATAGTTTTGTACATCCATTAATTCTCGCATTTCAATTTTTAATACTACTTCTTCACCATCAACATCCATTGTAATATCTGGTGTCATACTTTCTGTTTCATAAACTGGAATAAATTTAGAATATAACTCACTAATTTTTTCAGCATTTTGATCCCATTTAACTGAACAACCGTGTCCAAATGCATAATTAAATTTATTTTTAAATAACAATTCATTATTCCATTCATCTTTTGTTAGACCTAAATTACGTTCCGAAATCTTGGGATAATTTAAAAAATCGCCGAGATCCGCCGAGATTTTTAACTGTGATTGAAATACCGTATATTCGTCCTTGTTAAATCTAAGAGGCGGTTCTGTAATATTTAATACTGTTACCGTAAAAAGAATATATTCATCTTTGATTCGACATTGAATATGTAATTTCAACTTAATTTTTTCAATTTTAACCTTTGCTGCATCAAATACATCTAACTCGTATTCTTTTAAACTAATTTTCTTGCTCGAATCAAATTCTGAAATTAGAACAGTTAAATCACCAAAAATAGAAGTTCGAAGCCACCAGTCCTCTTTAAAATCATAGTGTGTTTCCTTTCCAGTTTTTTTATCTTTAGCGTGTATGTCTGTATAAATTCGATGCTTATCATAGATACCACCGGTAAAATTGATTTTGAATTTTTCAACATCCTTTGCCAGACAAAACGTAACGCCCATACTAGACGGCATGGAATCTTTTTGCTGAACTTTAGGTGCGATATCCTCTAATCCTGTATCTTCAACTATGTCATCTTGATTGTCTAATTTATCAATCTCATCATAAAATCCAGCCTGTTTTTCATCAATTTTCTTATCACCTACCATTTCATCACTTTCAACATCTATTTCTTCCGCCTGAAGCTGAATTGGATAAAGCATGCCTGCAGCATATCTTCGAGATGGACTATCTCTTTGAATCACTTCTTCTTTCAAAGTAGCTGAAAACCAATGATAATTTGTATTTAAGTCTTCAAAATTATCAAATTTTGTATTACCTGTAGTATTTAATAACTTTGTTGTATTATTGATATCACTTGGACCTACTATTTCTTTTTCTATTGCATTTATTAATATTTCTCGATTCTCTAAAGCCCGTTCTAACTTAATTTCCATATACTACACCTCTTCTCTTAATAATCTTTAATGCCTCATTTTCCGGAATAGAATAGGTCTGTTTTGAGATTTTTTTAACTTCCTCAATGTTAAAGGTTGCACCTTCAAATTCCTTTGATTCAAATGTATAAAACCCGTTTTCATCTATTAAACTTTCTAGATTTTTATCCAGTTCATTCATTAAAACATGTGAAATTTGGTGTCCTGCAGAAATATGAGCACTAACAATTTTATCTGTTGAGTTAATTATTTCCTGTATATCTTTCAAATCAAAATTTAAAGCCTCTAATAGCTCATTTAAACAGCTAGGTTTAATCGAGTAACTACCTATCCAGTTTTTAACATTATTTTCCTTAGCTACTTCAATTCCATATCTTTTTTTTAGAATCCTGGAAACTGTTTCAATTCCTTTACGTCTTACATTAAATCGTAATTTTTTCTTCCATTTCTCTACATTTTCTCGATATTCGCCTGCATTAGCCCCCATAATTTTATCTGCTACTTCTCGAACTAAACCCGAAGCGTTTTGAGTCCGAAACACTAATAAATCACCTATAGATAAATCTCGAACTTTTTCTTGCGTTATCTTTAAAGATTCTCGGTCAATGACGTTCACTTTTTGTCTAATTGGCAGAAAAATGTAGTTATTGTTTGAAATGGCCGCTAATTTCACTTCCACTTTCTCTGTTAAAGCATCATTAGCAGCATTCTCGAACTGACTGATTATAGCTTCTTCTGATTTTTTTTCGTTTTTTATTAAAAACGCATCTCTATAATCAATGCCTTCGAAGCCTTGCTCTAGGTTTACATTCTTATATATTGTATTAATCGAATCATTCTGACTCATTAAGTTGGAAAATGATTTTCTTTTTATTAAACGATTTTCGAAGCATGAATAACCTAGAAATATTGTGTTTTTACCATAAAAAATTTCCGAGAACTTCCGATCAAAATAACTAGAAGTCCCAAGAAAAATTACATGATCAGCATAAATCCCAGCTTCAACAAAATCTTTATCTATCATTACCTTTATTTTCCATTCGTTAATTTCAATATATTCATCTACTATCTTTTGCTTGGTTAAAAGATATGTATTATCACCAGTAATATCATTACTAATTTGCATTCTCTTTAAAGTATCTATATATGCATTATGATCCTGTTTTCTTAAATACTTTATTAGTTCTATAATTGGTTCTATATTTTTTTTAAATAAATCCGCATAAATAGCTTTTTTAGTAAATGAAAAATATTTTACAATTGACTCATTATTTGCTTTAAAATAGGTACTATAGTTTCTAATTGAACCTACTATCTTCCTACATACCCTTATAAATAACTCTGTTTCCTCTATCAATATTTCGTCATACTCATAATAGGTTTTTACAGCGGTTTTTAAATTTTTCAAGGCATGCATTAATTGTCCTATCCGCTCTTCCTCAACTTTTATAAATTTTACGGTCGTTACTGAAGAAAACAGTTCATTTGCTAAACTTATATTAGCTCTACGATAACCAGGCAAAAATTTCTACCCCTTTCGGAATTTCAACATGTTTTCCATCCATATATTCTAATATTTCTTTATTGACTGAATGACTTTGGCTCATGAGAAAATCTTGCTCAATTTTAAACTGAAGATCTTCAAATTTTTCATTTGAATCATATTGATCTATAATAAACACACATTTATGTTCATCAAAATCATCCATTTTTCTAAGTGCACGACTACTTCCAACAAAGATTGCTATAGCTTCTTTCGGAATTGTTACTGAACGATTTTGTTCAATAAATGCAAGATTTTTAAAGGTACTTTCTGAACCATCAAATAGTAATTCACTTAATTGAAATGAATCTCCATCAAGATTCAATTTAATAACATCTAAAAAATCCTTCCACTCTTTTTTATTTGCATATACATATGTTTGCGGTGTATTCTGCATCATTAATAATTGAAGTTTTTCCTCTGAATAAAATTTTTTCAACTTTTCATTATCAATAATGTTATATACATTTCTTACAAGTCTAGTATTTCGCACTGTAGTAATATCGTCATCATGGATTCTTACATAATTAAACCATCTTGTTTCCGGTATATAATTAATAGAGTCTAGTCGATCCTTTACTAATATAGCTCTTGTATCTGAGTTAGGCTGGTGACTTACTTCTATAACAGAATGGGCTACCCAATCATCCCCTGTTTTATAAAGAATTCTTTGACCTTTTTTTAAGTTTAGATATTGATCTAATAGTGCTTCTGTAGATGGATTTTTAAAATCATAGTCTACTGCACCAAATACAAAAAAATAAGAAAAGAGTAAATTAGACGGGACAGAAATATAGATTTTTATCGGTTGAGATAATTGTTTAAGATAACCTCCTAATTCAATACTAAAGCACATCCAATTTTCCAAAGCTTTCAGACTTCCATCAACATTTTTATATTTAAGGTTTTGCGACTGCAAATTAATTCACTTCCAAATTAGATTATTTAATAGTTAAATTTCCATGTGTGTTGATTAGAGAAAAAACAAGTTGTCACTTGGCTGTACGTTTATTTAACAAGAACGTATATTACGCACTTTTAGTTGATTATAGTGGAAGTACAAACGAACCGAGACCCTGCATGGATCGATGCGAAGGAAGCGGCACTTTGTTTGCCCGCGGAAAGCGAGCATCCCGTAACGAAAACCAACTTACCACTTTAATGAAAATATTTACAATTAGTTAATCGACTTACCTGTTAAATTTTCTAATTACTATAGATTTTTTTATTAAAAAAACCCCTAAATATCCCTGTATATTCATTGTAACTAAAATAATATATTTGAACACCCTTCATTAATTGAAACTTCATTTTCGTTTTCAAATGAGTACTTAACCGTTAGAATAGAAGAAACCTTTAATAAATCCAAATAACTATCGTTATGTAACATGGATTTAATAGTCTGCTAAAACAACATTTTAGAAGACATTTACTGAGGCTATCCTAAAAATATAAAAATGCAATTCGAATTCAACTCGAATTGCATTTTTTCTCTATTGGATGAGATAATGGCTTAAGACTCCACACTAAAAACCTCCAAAGAAGGTAATAATGTCAAAGTATGTAATAGCTTTGGAGCGGCTCTTCACAATTTCATCCAAATGATAAAACCAAATGAAAATATAGCGGTTTTTTCTTTAAAATGTGCGTTAATAAAATTATAGGTCCAAGAAATAATATGCGACCAATAATCAACATATTATTTCTTGGTAACTAATTTAAATATACTTAATCTATAATTTATTCATCCTTAATGGCAAAGTTGGAATCCGATCATCCTTGTAAGCATCCCAATCCCAATAATTATATTTGTCTAAACTAGAGAAGTGGTGTTTCTTAGCTATTTTCGTTTGATGATAAATTATATTATTCTCGCTCATACCAAACACTTCTAAAATCGTTTAAGGTTCTGTATCAATAAATATACCATCAGGAATAAAACCGTTCCAATTGACATCATAACTTGTTGTAGGTCTTTGTACCAATCGTTTTTGTTTACCTAACTCGTTATATAAACGTCTTTCATATGAACTTTGAATAGGCGCTCCATAATCAGATATTGGAAGCAAAGCAAAGCTCTGAAATACCGGGATCTCTTGTGAGGAAGGTTTCGTAACAAAACCACCTACAAAATAAGGTCCTTCTAATCCCCTTCTCGCTTCCATCTCTTTATCTAATATTTCTTTACGTACCCTTAATTTTCTCAACTAAGATCTCCCTTTATTTGGATTATAGGCATTAATAATATAATAGCCACCATTTAATTCTGTAGGTAGATCTTCTAATACTAACATAGTAAAAGCTCCATATTTAAAACCACTAAATAAAACTTCATCGGATCTTTCAAGACTCACTTTACCAATTTGATAATACTTGGTAAGCGAGTCCGTATAAAATCCAAGTTTAATGAATTTGTGTTCTAACTCTTCAATCATGTCTTGTAGATCAACAAAATTCTCGGATTTATTAAACATGCGATCACCTCTCAAATCAAATATTTACTACCCGATATCGATATATGTAATCGTAAGTTTTTTTTATTTTTTCTAATAAATAAATTGGAATACCTGTTTTTTCTAAACCGTCTAGCCACTAGAGAAAATGAAATTCATATTAATAGGGCTATTTCTCGTGGTAAGGATAACCAATTGTATGTGAAATCAACTAAGACAGGTATTGTACGTACAGTCAAAATGGATTCTCGCACAATGGCAATCTTAAATGAATGGCAAAAGAAACAAAAAGCTGACTACTTCAAATTGGGCTTCAATACAAAATCTGCAACTCAATTAGTTTTCAGCAATGAAGAAAATAAATTTTTACAGCCTACAAAAACGAGAAAATGGATTATTCAAATTCAAACAAGATATAATCTCAAAAAAGTTTCTACACATGGCATGCGTCACACTCATTGCTCTTTATTATTTGAAGCGGGAGCAAAGATTAAAGAAGTGCAAGATCGATTAGGACATAGTGACATTCAAACAACTATGAACATCTATGCACACGTTACTGCTAAAGCAAAAGAAAGTGCTATTCAGAAGTTTGAAGCGTATTTAAGTATTTAGATACAATGATTTGAAATAAAAAAGTACCAAAGCCTTTATATATCTAGGTTTTGATACTTAATAAATATGAAGCTCAAATTTATAATATATTGAATTATATGTACTTACCCTTTTTGAAATCCGATTTTTCAAAATCTGACATTTCATCTTCTAATCCTAAATAATTCGCTATCGAAAGAATAACTAAAGTCATACCTATTAAAATTTGAGACACATGAAGTAAGTTATGCTCAATCGATTGTTTGTTATCAAAAGATATATTAAACGCTGTAAGAGAAAAGCTATACAAAACACTTTCTAAAAGACTATTTTCTGAATTTGAAGGATTAAAAAAATAAATCAAGCCAAAAAGGAATGTAATTTCTAAATAGCTATGGATAGCCAAAGATATTCTGTTTCCTCTCTTTAAGGAAGAATGCCTTTTACCAATTTCTATTTTTTCAGTCATTGTACTAGCCGTAACATCTTTGTAAAAAGCAAAAACAATCTCTATCCCTCTCGATAATGTATGAAGCAATAAAAAAACTAAAAATAAATCTGAAATATCGAATTCAACTGTTAGAGATACTATATCTTTTATTTTTAAATTTATTGGATTTTTTATTTTTATGATGATTGGAGCTATTATTACTAAAATGCATGTAATAAAAATATTAGCCCAATTACTATTTATAATAAATAATTTCCGACTTTTTTTCTTTAAATGTTCTTCACATTCAAAATTTGCACATCTAACCTCATCATTATAATAATGTATAAATTTAAAATTTGTACATCTAACTTCACCCTTAGAATAATGAAAAGGTTGATTTTTTTGGTTAGGATTTCTAGCTGGACAACAATTATCTAAATCTTGTTTTAAAATCTCTTTAAATTTTTTCGCAAATAGATAATCTGATGAAAAAAATAAATAAAAAAAGTGGAATATCCAATCAATAAAACTTTTAGAATTATTAAGTTTACACAAACACACTTTTACACAGCTTTTTAATGACATTGCTTCTTTCTCAAACTTTTTAATGGTTGTCCGATAAACTGTATAATGCAAAATAAACGACACTAATACAACAAATAAATATGCTATTAACCAAATAAATATATTAATGTTAAAAAGCATAAGGCTATTATTACTAAACTTTAAATTTATACTACTCCAAAGTAGTGAAATTAAAGCAATGAAAAAAATAATAGATTTTGCCCAATAAAACTTAATGAACCGCTTATTCTTTTTTTGTCTTGTATCTGGCACAATTATAATTAACCTCCAATTCACAAAATCTAAAATATATTCTACCATTTATAGACAACACAAAACAGAACATATTTCTATCCTTAATAATATAAATTATTATATTAGATATACTCCCCGTAGCAGCTACGTCTTTAGCTACGGTTTGTTGAAACTATATGAAACTCCATGAAATAAAAAAAATGCCAAAACCCTTATTTACAAAGGATTTTGACACTCATTGAAATCATTTGATTTCTTAAAATGGAGACGGCGGGAGTCGAACCCGCGTCCAGAAACTCCAATACTCAAGCTTCTACGCGTGTATCTTGCCTATTTAGGATTCACGCTTCAATAGCCAGCAAGCAGGCATCATGAGCGCTAACTTGGGAAGCTCTTGTTACTAGCTCAAGTGGCACTAGTAACCGTATCCCACTATAAGTGAGCCTGAACTATGCTACATGGGCGATAGAATAGACAGGCAGTTTCATCAGCTTACGCTGCGAAAGCTAAGTTGTTTTGTTGTTTGCCAGTTATTATATAACTTCCGTTGATGACGAAGCCGAGACCTCCGACGCGCAACTCAAGCTCAGACCATCCCTGTCGAATCCGTAACGTCCCCTTAATATAGGCTCTACAAGGTATTTCTACTACTTGTAGTTAGAAGCCTTAGGGATCCTTATGACAATAAATGTCTTAAGGACGTTCGGAAATACTTTTAGAAAAAGTATTTATACTGGCTTGTTTACTTTATAAATTATAAGGCAAAATTGGTGAAACTTCAAGTTTGAGCATCTCAATTATAATTGGTTTTTCGCCTTGAATGTACGTTCCATATCACGTTTTGCTTCTTTTTTACGTAGGTCATCACGTTTATCGTAGTTTTTCTTACCTTTACCGACACCGATTAATAATTTCGCATAACCGTCTTTTATGTACATTTTCAGCGGTACGATAGTATAACCGTCACGTTTAACTCTACCAATCAGCTCAGCAATTTGTCTTTTATGAAGCAATAATTTACGTGAACGTAATGGATCGTGGTTAAAACGATTTCCTTGTTCATATGGACTAACGTGCATGTTTGAAATCCAAGCTTCATTACCACTGACGCGGACGTATGAGTCTCTCAATTGCACTCTACCGTTACGAATTGACTTAATCTCTGTTCCTTGTAATACCATTCCTGCTTCGATCGTTTCCTCTATAAAGAAATCATGTCCTGCCTTTTTATTTTGTGCCAGAACTTTTCCTGACCCTTTAGCCATTATCATTCACCTCATTAAATAGAGGAGAAGCGACTAGCGCTTCTCTTTATTTTTCTTTTTACCATTGCTGCCTTTTTTCTTTTTAGCAATACCTTCGTAGAACTTTTTCTTTTGGCTACCACTTTTACCGGAAGCTTTACGCTCTTCCTTGCGTGTTTTACCATTCACTTTTGCACCACTTGGTTTTCGAGTTCCGCTTCCGCTTGCACTTTCGCTTCTGCCTTTTCCTCTGCCACCTCTAGTGCCCTCTTTTTTCTTCGCATGAATGACACGTGGTGCTTCTTTGCGAGTACGGCCGAATTCGCGTTTCATACCGACGATTTCAAAATCAACAGCTGATTCTTCAACGTTGACAGCCTTAACTTTAATTTCTACACCATCACCAATACGGAAAATACGACCGGTACGTTCGCCAATCATCACCATTTGACGGTCGTCAAAACGGTAGTAATCATCTGTCATATTACTAATATGAACAAGGCCTTCAATTGTGTTTTCTAATTCGATGAACATACCAAAGTTTGTAATTGAACTAATGATACCTTCAAATTCATCACCAATTTTATCAGCCATGAATTGTGCTTTTTTCAGTGCATCTGTATCACGCTCTGCATCGACTGCACGACGTTCGCGCTCAGAAGTATGCTGTGCGATTTCATCCATTATAGCATTCCAGTGTGCAATTGTAGCAGATGAAACATCACCGTTAATTAAGTACGTACGGATCAATCTGTGAACAATTAAGTCCGGGTAACGACGGATTGGAGATGTAAAGTGTGTGTAAAACTCTGTAGATAAACCAAAGTGTCCTAAACATTCCGCACTATATTTTGCTTGTTGCATAGAACGAAGCATCATAGTCGAAATAACAGGTTCCTCAGGTAATCCATCAACTGATTCTAAAATCTCTTGTAATGCACGTGGGTGGACTGTGTTACCAGTACCTTTAATCACTAACCCAAAGTTTGTTACAAATTCAAAGAATCGTTGAAGTTTTTCTGGCTTAGGATCTTCGTGAATACGATAAATGAAAGGTACATCCATCCATTTGAAATGTTCTGCAACAGTCTCATTGGCTGCTAACATAAACTCTTCGATCAGACGCTCTGCGACTGTACGTTCACGTAATACAACATCTGTAGGCCAACCATTTTCATCTACAAGAACTTGAGATTCTTTAAAGTCAAAGTCCACAGCACCGCGGTCCATACGTTTATTGCGTAGAATTTGCGCTAATTCGCCCATATCCTTAAACATAGGAACAAGATCTGCATAACGTTCTTTTAACTCTTCGTCATCTTCTTCTAAGATCTTATAAACGTCTGTATACGTCATACGCTCAGTCGTATTAATGACACTTTGGAAAATCTCGTGTCCTATTACTTCACCACTACCATTAATCGTCATCTCACAAGATAATGTTAGTCGGTCAACTTGTGGATTTAACGAACAAATACCGTTTGATAGTCGATGAGGAATCATCGGAATAACGCGGTCTGTTAAATACACACTAGTAGCACGATCATACGCTTCTTCATCAAGATCTGAACCTTCTGTTACGTAGTAGCTTACGTCAGCGATATGAACGCCTAGCTTATACGTACCATCATCATTTTTTGTCACAGTAACAGCGTCATCTAAATCTTTTGCCGTTTCACCGTCAATTGTGACAATCATTTGATCACGTAAGTCGATACGACCTTCTAAATCTGCTTGAGTTACTTCATCAGGAATAGCTGATGCAGCATCAATCACTTCTTTTGGGAAGTCGATAGCGATACCATGTTTATGGATAATCGATAAGATGTCTACACCTGGATCATTTTTGTGACCTAAAATTTGTGTTACGATTCCTGTTGCTGAGCGATTATCATCTGGCCACCCAGTAATTTCAATGACTACTTTATGACCATCCATCGCACCTAGAGTATCCCCTTTTGCGATAAAGAAATCGATTGATAACTTCTTATCATCTGGCACTACAAAGCCAAAACCACGATTTGCTTGAAAGACGCCGACAACCTTCGTTGTTCCTCTTTCTACAATTTGAATGATTTTACCTTCTCGTCGATCTCCAGAAGTTGTTTTAGATACACGAATTAATACTGTATCACCATTTAATGCACCGTTAATAGCATCTGGCGGTATGAACACATCATCCATTCCTGCTTCTTCTGGTGCAACAAAGCCAAAACCTTTTGCATGACCGATGAAGCGACCTTTTAACAAATTCATACGATCTGGCGTACCATATCGATTCGTATTAGAGCGTACTACCTGCCCTTGCTGTTCCATTCTCACTAGTGTTTTCACTAGTTCTTTAAATTCATCCGCATCTTTAAAACCAAATTGTTGTTCGAATTCGGCAACAGTGAGCGGTTTATATTGTTCTTCTTTCATGAAAGTTAATAATCGTTCTTGCAATGTTAATTCTTGATTGTTCATCTTTCTTCCCTCCTTCTAATAGCGTTTGCGAAGAATGCCATTTCTACTCTCGCCAATCGAGTTTTTCTAAAAAAGCATATATATCTTCATGTAATTGTTTTTTCTCTTTGTCAAGAGTAATAACGTGCCCGGACTCTTTATACCATTTTATGTCTTTATCATTGGACTCCACCTGATCATAAATGATTTGTGCTGAATTTATGTCAATCACGTCATCTAATAATCCTTGGGCAACGAATATTGGAGCATAGATTAGATCAATCTGATCTCGAACTTGATAAACAAGTTCTCGTAATTCTGAAAGTGAAGGCATCCCTTGTTCTTTCAGCTCAGATATCTCTTGCTCGATTTCATCTGGTTTTTTTCCAATAAACTTTTTAAAGTCACGTGCATATTTCAATACACCTTCGAACATTAAATCCGTAGTGCGCATTGACATTGGTGCACACATTGTCGCAATCCCCTTAATAGGTAGTGTATACCCTAAACGCAGTGAAAATACACCACCTAAAGATAAACCGGCAACTGCAATTTCTTCATAACCAGCTTCTTTTAAAGTATTATATCCTTGTAGAACGTCTTCCCACCACTCTGATGGTTTTGTATGGATTAATTCCTCTGGTGGTACACCGTGGCCTTTATAATGAGGAGCAAGCGTAGTATAGCCTTTTTTCTCCAAAAACCTTCCAAGCATTCGTACATCAGAAGAATTCCCAGTGAAGCCATGCAACAGTAAAACTGCGCGTGGACCTGCTTTAAAAAAGAAAGGCTGTGACATTAAAACTTCCATGAAGCAAACCTCCATTAATAATACAATTCATGTATGTAAGTGTTCTATTATTAATTATATGCTTTTATAAAAGAAAACGCCTAACCATATGGTGGTCAGGCGGTTCAAATATCGCTCATTAAAATTTCGCAATAGCTAAAGCTAGTACAAAAAATAAAATTGATAATACTACCGTAATGCGGTGCAAAATAAGGTCCATGCCTCGAGCTTTTTGCTTACCAAAAAGTTGCTCAGCTCCACCAGAGATGGCTCCCGAAAGACCTGCACTTTTACTTGATTGTAATAATACTAAGACAACTAATGCAAGAGAAACAATGATTAATAGTGTCATAATCACAGTATGCATATGTTCCACCTCCTGATTCGAAACATCACAACAGTCTTATCTTACCAAAAACTGTACGTAATGACAACGTTGTTCTAATTCAATCATGCTATGTAGCCTGTAAATAGACTAGCGCTTAAGTTATATTCTAACATTTCCATACAATTTTGACGACTACCTAATGAAAAAATAGAGCTATTTCTACTGCCCTTATTGAGACAGTGAAATAGCTCTCTGTTATTTAGAGCTTAAGTAAATTTCTAACTTATTTTTTTAAGTTGTAGAAAGATTTTAAGCCATTATATCTTGATGTTGAGTCTAGTTGATCTTCGATGCGAAGTAATTGGTTATATTTCGCAACACGGTCAGTACGTGAAGGTGCACCTGTTTTGATTTGGCCAGCATTTACAGCTACTGCGATGTCAGCAATAGTTGAATCTTCAGATTCACCTGAACGGTGAGAGATAACAGCTGTGTAGCCTGCTTGTTTAGCCATTTCAATAGCATCTAAAGTTTCTGTTAAAGTACCGATTTGGTTAACTTTAATTAGGATTGAGTTACCAACGCCTTCTTCGATACCACGTGATAATTTTTTCGTATTTGTAACGAATAAGTCATCACCAACAAGTTGTACTTTCTCGCCAATACGTTCTGTTAATAATTTATGACCAGCCCAGTCATTTTCATCTAAGCCGTCTTCAATAGAGATGATTGGATATTTATTAGTCATTTCCTCGTACCATGCTACCATCTCTTCAGAAGTTTTAACAACGCCTTCACCAACTAAGTGGTATTTACCGTCTTCTTTACTGAATAGTTCAGAAGATGCAACGTCCATTGCTAAGAATACTTCTTCGCCTGGTTTGTAACCAGCACGTTCGATTGCTGTCATAATTGTAGCAAGTGCTTCCTCGTTAGAAGAAAGGTTTGGCGCGAAGCCACCTTCATCACCTACTGCAGTATTATGTCCAGACTCTTTTAATACAGCTTTTAAGTTGTGGAAGATTTCAGTACCCATACGTAATGCGTGGCGGAAAGATTCAGCGCCTACAGGCATTACCATAAATTCTTGAATATCTACGTTGTTATCAGCGTGTTCGCCACCATTTAAGATGTTCATCATCGGTACTGGTAATTGTTTTGCATTTACGCCACCGATATATTGATAAAGAGGAACTCCTAAATAGTCTGCTGCTGCATGTGCAACTGCTAAAGATACGCCAAGAATAGCATTTGCTCCAAGTTTACCTTTGTTTTCAGTACCATCTAATTCGATCATGCTGTTATCAATTGATACTTGATCAAGTACAGCATAGTTACCGATTAATTCAGGTGCAATGACGTTATTTACATTATCAACTGCTTTTAAAACACCTTTTCCAAGGTAGCGACCTTTATCGCCATCGCGCAATTCTACTGCTTCATATTCCCCTGTAGATGCACCAGATGGTACGATTGCACGACCAAATGCACCGCTTTCTGTGAATACTTCTACTTCTACTGTTGGGTTACCACGTGAATCTAATACTTCACGAGCTTGTACGTCTGTAATAATTGGCATTGTTTTAACTCTCCTCAGTTTTAAAATAATGGTTTTCCTGTCATTTCAAGTGGTTGTTCCACTCCAAGTAATTTTAACATGGTTGGAGCCAAATCGGCTAAAATTCCACCATCTCGTAAAACGATATTTTCTTTTGTGACGATTACTGGAACAGGGTTCGTTGTATGAGCTGTCATCGGTTGACCTTCCAAAGTAGTAACCTCGTCAGAATTCCCATGATCAGCAGTTACAATTGCTGCTCCACCTTTTGCAATGATAGCATCTACAATTTTACCTAAACACTCATCAACAACTTCAATTGCCTTAATCGTTGGTTCTAGCATACCGCTATGGCCAACCATATCAGGATTAGCAAAGTTGAGAATAATGCCATCAAATGCATCAGATTCAATCGTTGCTAATAGTGCATCAGTTACCTCATAAGCACTCATTTCAGGTTTTAAATCGTATGTCGCTACTTTCGGTGAATTTATCAAAATACGCTCTTCACCAGCGAATTTCTCTTCACGTCCACCACTCATAAAGAATGTGACATGAGGATATTTCTCAGTTTCAGCAATACGCAATTGAGTTAAACCTTCATTTGCTATTACTTCGCCAATAGTATTGACCAAGTTATCATTTTCAAACGCAACCTTCGCATTTACTTCATCACTATAATGCTTGAACGTTACATATACGAGATCTTTAGGATGTTTTTCACTTAATTCAAAACCATTAAATGCAGGATTCGTAAATGCTTTTGAAAGTTCAATTGCTCGGTCTGGGCGGAAGTTAAAGAAAATGATAGAATCATTTGAATCAATTGTTGCAACAGGTTTGCCGTTTTCTTTCACGACAAAAGGTACAACAAATTCATCTGTAATATCTTTTGCATATGAATCTTGCACACCAGATATTGCAGAACTTGCTTCTTCACCTTTAGCTTCTACGAGTACTTGATACACTTTTTCAATACGATCCCAACGATTGTCACGATCCATTGCATAGTAACGACCACTGATTGATGCGAATTTTCCTACACCGATTTCAGCTATTTGACGTTCAGTTTCTTCAATATAAGAAACTGCTGATGTTGGTGCTACGTCACGACCATCTAAGAAACCATGAATATAAACTTCATCTAAACCATATTTCTTAGCTAGCTTTAACAGTGCGAATAAGTGCGAATAATGACTATGTACACCGCCATCAGAAAGTAAGCCCATTAAATGTAGTTTCGTATTATTCTCTTTTGCATGTTTTACTGCTTGCACTAATGCATCATTTTCAAAGAAGTCACCATCTTTAATAGACTTGTGAATTCTCGTTAAACTTTGATACACAACACGTCCAGCACCAATATTCAAATGGCCAACCTCTGAGTTACCCATTTGTCCATCTGGCAACCCTACTGCTTCACCTGAAGCAAGTAGAGTCGAGTGTGGATACGTATTCCATAAACGATCAAATGTTGGTTTTTTCGCTTGTGCTACAGCATTTCCAAACACTTCACTACGTAAACCTAAACCGTCTAAAATAATAAGTGCTACAGGTTTTTTAGGCATTTGCGCCCGCCTCCAAAAGTCTCAAATAAGAATCTGATTGTAGGCTTGCTCCACCTACAAGAGCCCCGTCAATGTGCTCCATTGATAGCAATTCAACAATATTTTCAGGTTTCACACTTCCACCATATTGAATGCGAATTGCTGCAGCAGCATCTGGACCAGCAATTTCTTGAACAGTGGCACGAACCGCTCCACAAACTTCATTTGCATCTTCAGCAGTTGCCGTTTTACCTGTACCGATTGCCCAAATTGGCTCGTATGCAATAACAGTTTGTTTTACTTGCTCTGTTGATAAACCTTCAAGAGCTGCACGTACTTGACCAGCTACTTTTGCAACTGTGTTTCCAGCTTCACGCTCTTCTAGTGTTTCACCAACACATACAATTGGAGTTAAGTTATATTCAAATGCTGCCTGAGTTTTTTTGTTAACTGCTGCATCCGTTTCGTTATAATACTCACGGCGCTCAGAGTGGCCTAAAACCACATAAGAAACAGCAATGTCTGATAGTTGAGAAGGACTTACTTCACCTGTAAAGGCACCTTCTTTTTCAAAGTGCATTGTTTGAGCACCAATCGCTAAATTAGAGCCTTTAGCTTGTTCGACAAGTGTTGGCAAGAATAAAGCTGGAGCGCAAATAACTGAGTCCACTTTTTCTTTGTTTGGAATTGATGATTTTACTGCCTCTACAAATTCTACAGCATCGCTTAAGTGTTTAAACATTTTCCAGTTACCTGCAATAATTGGTTTACGCATGTGAATACCCTCCATTATTTATCGTTTAATGCGACAACGCCTGGTAAAGCTTTGCCTTCCATAAATTCTAGTGATGCACCGCCACCTGTTGAGATGTGGTCCATCTTATCTGCTACATGGAATTTTTCCACTGCTGCGGCTGAATCTCCACCACCAATAATAGTGTAGGCATCAGTTTCAGCCATAGCTTGAGCAACACCTTTTGTTCCGTTCGCAAAAGCATCCATTTCAAAGACACCCATCGGTCCATTCCAAATAACTAACTTAGAGTTTTTAATGACATCTGCATAATTTGCAGTTGTTTTAGGACCAATATCAAGCCCCATCCAATCAGAAGGGATTTGATCAATATCAACAACTTTTGTGTTTGCGTCTTTAGAGAAGGTATCTGCAACAACTACATCGACAGGCATATGCAATTTCACACCTTTAGCTTGCGCTTTTTCGATGAAAGATTTCGCTAACTCAATTTTATCTTCTTCTAATAAAGATTGTCCGATATCAAAACCTTGTGCTTTAGAGAATGTGTATGATAGACCTCCACCAATAATTAAGTTATCTACTTTCTCTAAAAGGTTTTCGATTACACCAATCTTATCTTTAACTTTAGCTCCACCAATAATAGCAGTGAATGGACGTTCTGGAGTAGATAATGCTTTACCTAATACATCAAGCTCTTTCTCCATTAATAAGCCCGAAACAGCTGGGATGTATTCAGCGATGCCCGCAGTCGTTGCATGTGCACGGTGAGCTGCTCCAAATGCATCATTCACATAAATATCTGCTAATTTAGCAAAGTTTGCTGCAAGGTCAGCATCATTCTTTTCTTCTCCAGCATGGAAACGAACGTTTTCAAGTAATACAACGTCACCATTTTCCATTTCTGCTATTGCTTTTTCTACTGTTTCACCAATTGATTCGTCTAATTTTGTAACAGGTTTTCCTAGCAATTCAGCTAGATGTTTACCAACTGCAGTTAAACGTAACTCTTCTTTCACTTCACCTTTTGGACGTCCAAGATGACTAGCTAAAATTACTTTAGCACCTTTTTCAACTAGGTTAGAAATTGTAGGAAGTGCTGCTCTAATACGAGTGTCGTCGGTGATTTTACCATCTTCCATAGGCACATTAAAATCTACGCGCACAAATACACGTTTTCCGTTTACTTCTACATCATTCATCGTCTTCTTCTGATACATGAAGAGAGCCTCCTCCAATTGTTAAAATTGCTTTTCCAACTATGTGAAACAAGCATCTTATTTATAATTTTTTGATAATACAACAGGCTATTCGACAATACGTTCGAAAATTCATTCCAATAGTACTAGTAGGCAAACGCTTACTCTTTTAGGAACAAAAGAAGGAGAAGAGTAACCCCTTCTCCTTTTACCCTAATACATTATAAACTCTCGGGTTCATAAAGGCTACGGTTTTTCTATTACAAACCTTGATCGTACATGTAAAGAGCTAAGTCGATACAACGAGAAGAATATCCTGACTCATTGTCGTACCAAGATAGTACTTTAACTAGGTTATCTTCAAGGACCATTGTTGATAGGCTATCAATTGTTGATGATGCTTTATTACCATTATAATCAATTGAAACTAGTGGTAAATCTGTGAAATTCAAAATACCTTTTAGTTCGTTTTCTGAAGCTTCTTTTAGTGTAGCATTGATTTCTTCTACTGTTACTGATTTATCTAATTCAGCTACTAAGTCTACTAAAGAAACATTAGGAGTTGGTACACGTACTGCCATACCGTCTAATTTGCCTTTTAAGTTAGGTAAAACTTTTGCAACTGCCACTGCAGCACCTGTTGTTGTTGGAATCATTGATTCACCAGCTGCACGTGCACGACGATAATCAGAATGAGGTAAGTCTAAAATGCGTTGGTCATTTGTATATGAGTGGATTGTAGTCATCATTCCACGTTTAATACCAAATTTCTCATCTAATACTTTTGCTAATGGTGCTAAGCAGTTTGTAGTACAAGATGCATTTGAAACAACATCATGCTCTGAAGCATTGTATTCTTTATGGTTTACACCCATAACAAATGTAGGCATATTACCTTTACCTGGTGCAGAAACGATAACTTTTTTAGCACCTGCTTCAAGGTGTTTACTTGCTAATTCTGTTTTAACAAAATGTCCTGTAGATTCGATAACAATATCGACTCCAAGTTCTTTCCAAGGTAAAACTGCTGGATCTTTTTCAGCATAAACACGTACTCTCTTACCATTAACAATTAGGTATTCGCCTTCAGAAGATACTTCTGCATCTAAAATACCGTGTACGGAATCATATTTTAACAGATGAGCTAACATTGCTGCGTCTGTTAAATCGTTTACTGCTACTACCTCAATATTCTCGTGCTGTACTGCATTTCGAAATACTAATCGTCCAATACGTCCAAATCCGTTAATCGCTAATTTTAAAGTCATGTTCTATTCCTCCATTTGTTTAATTACTTAAGTAATTGAATCATTTCTTCTGCTGCTCCTAGATCCGTTATAAGGATAGTTTGCTCAGCAGGATTTTTAATATACGAAAGAATTGCCTTAGCCTTCGAAGTTCCTCCCGCTACTGCTAAAATAGACGGGCATTTATGAACTTGTTCCAGCTGGATACCAACAGTACGAATTCTATGTACTGCGTTACCCGTTTCATCAAAATAATAACCAAAAGCTTCACCGACTGCTCCAAAACTTTGTAATGCTTGTAAATCTTCAGGTGATGAATTTCTGCGAACAGCCATTTCCTCTGCAGAACCGATACCATGTATGACAATATCAGTCTGTTCATATAAATCGATCATTTCTCTCACAATAGGTTCTTGCATCATTGTAGAATAAGCATTTTCACTTAAATATTCCGGTAAATATAACGTGCGATAAGTACCGCCTGTTTTACTTGCAAATACAGATGCAATGGTATTTGCTTGCAACTGCATTTCTTCACCGATGCCACCCCGAGCTGCAATAAACTGTAGTTGTGAAAATTTATTCGATGGAGTTAAACTTTCAGCAATTGCACTGACAGTACTTCCACCAGTGACAGCTACGGTTTTCTTACCATTCGCTAAACGTTCTAGCTCATTTGCAGCTTCCGTCCCCATTAAAGTTTTGACAGAAGGTTCAACATCATTATTGCCAGGTACAATGATTACTTTTTGAATTTTGAATTGTCTTGTGAGTATAGTTTCTAATGATGATATTCCTGACCATTCATGCACGAGAGATTTTAGTTTACTGAGTACATGATGCCCACTATCCGAAATACTCATACCTAAACGACTTGTAAATATTAATCCTTGCTCGTTTAACAAATCAGTTTCCTTACGTACTTCACGCTCAGTTACTGATAATTGCTCAGCTAATGCTCTACGGCCAATCGGACCCATCATCTGAATCGTTTGAAGAAGTCGATATCTGATTTGAAGGATGTCTGACATTTCGGGTAGTAATTTTAATTGTGCCTCCGATAATGTATACATATTATTACTTCCTCCATCAGCGGTGGGTTATTTTCTATCCCACTGGTTATAATTTTGTCCCACATGGGGTAAAAAAATTTATTTCATGCCCATAGTATACAATTGCCTTTCAGAAATCGCAACTAAAAAGTGAATAATAAATTAATTTTTTTAGAAAAAAAGAGGGGAACTACCCCTCGTCAATAGCTAATCCCTCTAATAAAGTCACATAATCAAGTAATCCATATTGAACGATTTCTCCATTCTTTTCAACCACCGGAATCATTAACATAAATTTCTCATGCAGCTCATCATCTGTTTCAATATTAATTTCTTCTATTGTAAATGGAACATCTTCTTGTACTATCTTTAATAGTTCTATCCCTTCTTCACAAAGCCCACAACCCGGACGACTATAATATTTAATGTTCATCTACTCACCTCATTACTCAAACCTTTTTCGTTTCGTCGAAGCAAGTATACCCAATTGCTCCCGGTACTTCGCTATGACACGTCTTGATAATACCAAACCTTGTTGCTCGAGCAAACTTTTTATTGTTTGATCCGATAATGGCTTTGTTTTATCTTCAGCTTGAATTAATTGTTGTAACTGTGTTTTGACACGATCAACAGAAACGTCTTCGTCCTTAATCATCGTTGACCGCTGTGAAAAGAATCTACGTAATGGTAATGTACCCAATGCAGTATGAATATATTTTTCTTTAATTGTCCTACTAATCGTCGACTCATGTAATTCTAACTTTGTAGCTAATTCTGTCATTGTATAAGGAACAATGGCATCATAACCTTTTGAAAAAAATGCTGATTGTTTTTTAACGATTTCTTGAATGACGAGGCGCAGAGTTTCTTTTCTTTGTAATAGTTGCTTATCTATAATACGTACCTGTTCCTTCATTCCATTAATATAAGCAAGTGATTCTTGATCTCCTTGGATTTGCTTAACATACTCTTCATCTAACTCTACAGAAGGAAATGCTTCCTTTGTATATCTAATTAACAATTTACCATTTTCCATAAAAACGTCTGCTTCTGAAATTATATATTCTGTTTTAGGTGTTCTTAAATAATCTATAGGTGACGGATTCAATGTACCAATTGCATCAGCTGCTTGTTGGATTTGTTTTAAAGAATAGTTGGAAACACGCCCTAACTCCTGCCACTTTTTCTCAATAAATAATGTGTAGTAACTAGATAAAATATTGCAAACTACTTCATCCATTTGCCCTTTTTCTGCTTGTAATAATAAACATTGTGACATCGAGCATGCGCCAATGCCAGTTGGTTCACACTGTAATATGTATTGTCTAGCTTGTTTTATAGTCGTAATATTCAGACCAAGCCATTTAGAATATTCTTCATCAGTACTAGTTAAGAAGCCAAAATCATCAAAATCATTAATTAACCAATTGATAGCTTTTTTACATTCTGGAGATAAGGATTCGTTTAATAACTGATCCATAATAGAACTTTGAATTGAATCCGATTCTGCTGATGCAGTCCATTCAACCCAATCTTTAGCCTGGTGATTCTTTGATGATTTTACTTTTATTTTTAAAAAGGGATTTTCAACTTGTTTTTCTTGTAGAAATGCGTGCAGTTCTTCAGAAGAATATTGCAGTAAATCTAATGATTGCCGCATTTCCTGCGTTAGTGCTAGCTTTTGAATTTGCGTTTGCGTTTGCTCAAAACGAAATGACATTTCTTCACACCCCCACCTCAATTATAAAGTTTATGCGATGACCATGCCAATCCAAAACTCATATAAAAAAAATGGTTCCGCATGTTTTGCGAAACCACTTCATCTACCATTTACGCCCTGCTCCCCCTCCAGCTGATGAACCTCCACCTCCGTTGAATCCTCCAAAACTTCTGCCACTAGATCTACCAGGACCACCAGAATTAAAACTTCCCCAGCCACCATAATCATATATACGTCTTCGGCGACCTCGTGAACCACCAGATCCACCTCCGCCTTTTGAAAAAATACTATATATGATCAAAAAAAGGATAACGATGATGATTATCGATAGTGGCGATAAGCCCTCTTCTTCAGGCTTTACGGGTTTATCTACTGTCCCATCCCAGTTATATTCCTCTGCAACGATATTATATATAAGTTTATATGCAGAACTAAAAGCGGCATCATAATTTCCAACTTTTAAATTTGGCACCATATATTCATCTAAAATCCGACCAATTTTAGCGTCAGGTAATGCGCCTTCCAGACCTTGACCAACAGTAATATGTAAATCTCGATCACCTTCAGCGTCACCAAAGCTTGCTAATATAAGCACGCCATTATTCTTTTCCTTGCTACCAATTCCCCATGCACGCACGATTTTTGTACCATAAGATGCAGCATCCAAACCATCTAAAGTATCTACAGTTAGAATATAAATTTGTGCACCGGTTGCAATCTCTAAATTTTTGGATAGCTCATTCAATTCTTCTTTTGTGTCTTTTGATACAACATTTGCGAAATCCTGCACATAACCTTCTTGCTCAGGCTTCGGTAAAGTTGCGGCTTGAGTCGTTGCAGAAGTTATAAAAAAGAACACCCCAGTAAATAATATACCTAGTACAAGAGTGATTTTTTTCATTTTGAATCATTTCCGCCAAAATCTACTGTTGGAGCATCTTTGGCATTAGGATTTGCTTTAAAATATTCTTTTTTCTCAAAATTGAACATTCCAGCAATAAGGTTCCCTGGAAATGCTCTTCTTAATTTATTATAACTATTTACTTCTTCATTATAATCTTCACGCGCGACAGCAATACGATTTTCCGTTCCAGAAAGTTCATCCATCAGTTGGCGGAAATTCGCATCTGCTTTTAAATCTGGATACTTTTCTACAACAACTAATAATCGATTTAACGCACCAGTTAATTGATCATTTGCAATCGCTTGATCTTGCGGAGTATTCGCCCCAGCTAATTTCGATCGAGATTCTGCGATGTCCGTCATAATTTCCTTTTCATGATTTGCATATCCTTTAACTGTATTCACTAAATTAGGTATTAAATCCAAACGTCTTTGTAATTGATTTTCAATTTGAGCATACTTCGAATCCACTTGCTCATCCGCATTCACTAGTTTGTTATAGCGCGGTACAATCATCATCGCTAAAACACCAATAATTACGACTATTATTATTAAAGGTGTGACCAACTTTTTCAAATGAATAACCTCCTCATTTTTTAATTATTCTTCCCTTACTTCCTTATGAAAAAACATACGACTTATTATACGCTTCAAACATTTGGAAGTTTCATTTTCACCGTATAATGCTTTGCAATAACTCCATACTACAATTGCGGTAAAAACGCTATTTCATTAAGGAGGCCAAACAATTGACTAATAACCAATTTGGACAAACTGAATCCGGTGATATGTATAAACCACAATCGGCGATGATGAATCATGGTGGCCATGAAGTTTTAGATATGCACGAAACATTATCTGAAACAGTTGCTATGCTTAATCACGCTGTACTTTTGCGTCCACATGTACAAGACCCAGAATTACTGGATATTTTAGACCGCCAGTACAACTTCAGCCTAGATGAGTACAATATTACAGTTGAGTCATTTAGAGGAGGACGTGATCCATCACATCCGACAGGTAGCTATAAGATGAAACTTAACCATGATTTCATCTACGGGTTAGAACCATCTCAGCCAAAAAAGCCAATGTCCAATGCTTCTGAGCTGAATGACGAAATGATTTCAGGTTACTTACTAGGTGGGCATAAACAACTCGCTTCATGTAAGGCAACAACTGCCCTCGAAACAACTAACCCAGTCACAAGACGTGTGCTAGCCGATTCAATACCGAACTGTATCGAAATGGCTTACGAATTATCTCTGTATCAAAACAAACATAAATATTATCAAGTTCCACAATTAGATGGAAAAGATATGCAAGAGTTATTGAATGCTTTTGCCCCCGCTCCAAATTCCCGCCTACAATAATAAAAAAGCCCAGTTATGACTTTACGTCATGACCTGGGCTTTTTCTTTTGTTAATTATGCTTTAACTTCTTTTTTTTGTTCTTGAGTTTGAGTGTTTTCAGTTGGTTTCATTGATTTTCCATCAACCTTAACACGTTTAACGAATAGTGCTAATATAAACGCAACTATCGTAATACACATCGCTACAAAGAATGAGAAGTTAATACCATCAATCAACGCTTGTTGACCAACTTGAGCTTTCATTTGAGCAATTTCTGCTGCACTTGGTACATTACCAGATTGCGCAGCTGAAGCCATTTTTTCTTTCATTTCTAAACCTATCTCTTTTGCACGAGTTGCTGTATGCTTTGTCATAATTGTGATCAATACAGCTGAACCAATCGCGCCAGAAACTTGTTGTAGCGTATTATTCATGGCAGTACCATGTGGATTCATCTTCATTGGTAATTGGTTTAAACCATTTGTCATAATCGGCATCATTACCATAGACATACCGAACATACGAATTGTATATGCAAACATTAAGTAACCATAGCTCGTATCAGCAGTTAATTTTGTTAACTCATATGTTGCAAGCGTAGTAATTGTTAACCCAGTAAGAGCCAATGCTTTAGGTCCAAATTTATCAAATAACTTACCTGTAATTGGTGACATAATCCCCATCACAAGTGCACCTGGTAGCATTAATAATCCAGCATCTAACGGCGAAATACCACGGACTGTTTGCACATAAATTGGTGTAATAATCATACCCGAGAACATTGCCATAGAAACAACGATTGAAATCGCTGAAGATAGCGCAAACATCGGGTGTTTGTAGATTCTAACATCTAGTAAAGGTTGTTCTAAGAATAGCTGTCTAATAACAAATGCAGCAACCCCTAAGACACCGACAATAATTGTACCGTAAACGATTGGACTATCCCAACCTTTATCTCCAGCTGAACTGAAGCCATAAAGTAAAGAACCAAATCCAATTGTAGACAAGATTAATGAAAAGACATCTAGACTTACTTTTCTTGTTTCCATTACATTGCCTAGTTTAAAGATTGCTAGCAATAATACAAGAATTGCGAAAGGCAAGATGATTTCAAATAACATACGCCAATCATAGTGCTCTACAATCCAACCTGATAATGTTGGTCCGATAGCTGGAGCAGAAATCATTACTAGACCGAAGATCCCCATAACAGATCCACGTTTTTCAATTGGGAAGCTTGTTAACATAACGTTCATTAATAATGGTCCTAATACCGCTGCACCTGCTGCTTGGATCATACGAGCTGCAATAAGTACCCAGAACTCTGGAGCGAATATAGCTAACGCTGTACCTATAGAAAACAACGTCATTGATGTAATAAATAAATGACGGTTTTTAAATCGAGTGATAAAGAAAGCACTTGCTGGAACTAGAATACCTCCGACAAGCATATAACCAGTTGATAACCATTGAACTTGAGAAGCCGCTACATCAAACTCCTTCATTATCGTTGGTAATGCCACATTTAATAATGTGTTGTTAAGAAAAGAAACAAAAGCACCTATAAACAAGATTACTATCATTGCGTAAGGCGGCTTTTTCTGTAATTCGTTACTATTCATATTTTATCCTCTCTACTTTCATTATATTTCGTATATAGAAGTTTACTTGATTCATTTTATACTCATGGTACAACTTTTTCAACTAAAAAATTTTGTCATTTTATAAACATTGATATTAAAGCGTTTCCAAGTTAGAATGATAGTACACTAATCGAAAATACAGGTGAATTTATGAACAATCGTAAACGTCAAGTTATCGTTGCCTCTCAAAAGCTCTTCGTCGAAAAAGGTTTTCAAAATACTTCCATCCAAGACATTCTAGATGAATCGCATATTTCTAAAGGCACTTTTTATAATTATTTTGCTTCAAAAAACGAATGCTTAATCGCCATAATAGCAAAGGGTCGCGAGGAAGCCGATGTTCGCAAGCATGAGATGCTTATAGGACAGGATCCAAAAGATAAAAACATTTTAGCTAAGCAAATTGCTGTATTGATGCAAATAAACCGTGATCAAAATTTAATCCCCATCTTTGAATCGATTTTCCATTCAGGTGACCCGGAACTTAAAGAAGTAGTAATGCGATTTCATCTTAACGAATTAAATTGGCTCGCAAAACGAATTGTCGATATTTACGGAGAAGAATCAAAGCCACACTGTTATGATGCTGCCATCCTAACTTTCGGTATGATACAACACATGCTACATATTTGGAAAATTACTCGTGAAGATTCTCTTGACCCAGTACTGATTGTAAAATACGTCATTCAACAACTAGACGCCATTTTACCTGCTCAAATTGAGAAAGGTGAACATTTCCTTGGCTGTGATTTAGCAAAGTACTTACATGAGAATTTCAAACATAAATATGTAACGAAAGAATATTTAGTTGAACAGCTAAATGGATTTTCAGAAGGTCTTATCGAAGATGATTTACAAGCTGGTAAAGAATATACAGCCTGCCTTATTAAATCATTACGGGAAGAAACCATCCCATACTATATAATTGAAGCAATTGTATTACCCTTTAACACTAGCTTTAAAGGTACTAAACATGCTGCAGAAGCCCAAGAAATTGCAAATCTTATATGGCTATTTATAAAACAAAATAACAACCTAAACATTTTAAATAGTAATTAGTCGGACACAAAAAGTCGCTTTCCAATATAAAAGCGACTTTTAATTTCTATATTACAGTTTATTATTCTATTGATTTGGGCATATTATCATTACAGGAGCCCATCATACAAAAACATCTAGGTCGCTATTTAAATAACGACCTAGATGTTTGAAGTGCAGTTATATACGCCCTCGGAGGGAATCGAACCCCCAGCCTAAGAACCGGAATCTTATGTGTTATCCATTACACTACGAGGGCAATTCATCAATTGCGACTTTTCTATTATACAAAGGAAACCAAAACAATTCAACCATAGGAATTTTGATTCGAATCATTTGACCTTCCTTGACCATAATGTGTATGATAAAGATACAATAGAAGCAAATTGCTTTTATACAGGAAAATTGAATTTACCTTTTGAGGAGGATATTCTTATGAACTTAATCCCTACAGTTATTGAACAAACAAACCGCGGTGAACGTGCTTATGACATTTACTCACGCTTATTGAAAGACCGTATTATTATGTTAGGTAGCGCTATCGATGACAACGTTGCAAACGCTATTGTTGCTCAACTTTTATTCCTAGAAGCTGAAGATCCAGAGAAAGATATCTCTATATACATTAACAGCCCTGGTGGTAGCATTACAGCTGGTATGGCAATCTACGATACTATGCAATTCATCAAACCAAATGTACAAACAATTTGTATCGGTATGGCTGCATCTATGGGTGCTTTCTTACTTGCTGCTGGTGAAAAAGGCAAACGCTTTGCATTACCGAATGCTGAAGTTATGATTCACCAACCACTTGGTGGTGCACAAGGTCAAGCGACTGAAATTGAAATTGCTGCAAAACGCATTTTATTCCTTCGCGAAAAACTAAACAGTATTTTATCTGAACGTACAGGTCAACCAATCGAAGTTATAGCAAAAGACACAGATCGTGATAACTTTATGACAGCTGAGCGTGCAAAAGAATATGGTTTAATCGATCAAATTTTTGAACGTAACGAAATTAAATAAACATCTAAAAAACCGCTATTCTCGCAAGATGAGAATAGCGGTTTTTATATTTTATTCATTTAATCCTCAGATTGAATTAGTTTTACTAGGCCTTCCAATGCAAGTGCTTCATCGGCACCATCTGCAGTTAAAATAACTGTAGATCCTTTTGCAACAGCCAAACTCATAATACCCATAATACTTTTAGCATTTACTTTTTTATTATCTTTCGTTAAAAACACATCCGCAGAGTAGCGATTTGCTTCTTGCACGAACAAAGCTGCCTGTCTTGCTTGTAATCCTGATTTAAGTTTTACTTCTACTTGTTGTTCTGCCATTCGTTTTACTCCTCCTATAATTACTTACATATTCATTATTCGTCAATCTTCATTCCATTAAAGCTTTACCGCTTCGCCTCGACGCAATGATTCAGCAATATCATCAATTTTACGTAGACGATGATTAACACCTGACTTACTAACAGTACCTGCTGATACCATTTCACCAAGTTCTTTTAATGTCACTTCTTGATATTCCACACGTAATCGAGCAATCTCTCTAAGCTTCTCAGGTAGTTGATCAATCCCAATACTATGATCGATATATCGGATATTTTCTACTTGGCGAACAGCTGCTCCAATCGTTTTGTTTAAATTGGCCGTTTCACAGTTTACAAGTCGATTCACGCTATTTCTCATATCACGTACAATACGCACATCTTCAAATTTCATCATGGCTTGATGTGCACCTACTAAACTTAAAAAGTCTGAAATTTTTTCAGCTTCTTTTAAGTATGTGACAAATCCTTTTTTTCTTTCGATTGTTTTAGCATTTAAATCAAAATTATTCATTAAATCGGCCAGTGCCTCACCATGCTCTTTATATAACGAATAGACTTCTAAATGATACGCAGAAGTTTCCGGATTATTGACAGAGCCACCAGCTAAAAATGCGCCTCTTAAATATGAACGCTTACTACTTGTTGTATCGACTAAAGCGTCTGCAATTGTATGATTGAACAAAAAGTTTCCAGAGACAATTTCTAAATCCTCCAAAATTTCTTTTGATCCTTCTCTCACACGGCAGATATAAACATTATTCTTCTTTAAACGCATTTTCTTTCGCACAAGAAGCTCAACTCTATAACTATAAAACCTCTTCATTACTGTATAGATTCTTCGTGCGATTGCTGCATTTTCAGTTTGAATATCAAGACTAAGTTGACGGTTTGCAAATGACAGAGAGCCATTCATTCTGATGAGGGCAGATAATTCTGCTTTTAAGCTGGTATCGCCTGCTTCAACTTGCGTTAATTCTTTTTTTGTTTCTGAAGCAAATGACATATTAATCCCCCTCTCTATCATAATTTATATAAAATAACGGATTTTATATCATTTTTATGTCACTGTTAAAAGAATGGGCATACTCTACTAACCATTCAGCAACTTTTGAGGCTTCATGACGCACAACGCCATCATGAGTTGTAGCAATTTCTTTTTTCACTACTTGTATACCCATTTTTTCTAATACTCCAACATCAAAAAAAACTGGCTCTGCTTCTTCTTCTTTATAAGCTGCTCTTACAGATGCTGGTACCTCTTCTTTATTAATTAATATAGTTTCGATAAAAGGTTGCCCTACATGATCATATAGTGCTTTTACATGGTCTGATGCTGCAAAGTTTTGCGTTTCTCCTGCTTGCGTCATGAGATTGCATATATACACTTTCTTCCCTTTAGCACTAATAATGGCCTCTTGAATATCATCTACTAACAGATTCGGTAAAATACTCGTATATAAACTTCCAGGTCCTATAATAATAATATCCGCTTTTTTGATCGCGCTTACAGATTCTGGTAGCGGTTTCACATCCTCAGGCGATAAAAAAATTCGTTTGATGCCTGTATTGAATGTTGGAATTTTAGATTCACCTTTAACAATTGTACCATCAATTAGCTCAGCAAAAAGGGTAATTCTTTGATTTGCTGCTGGTAATACTTTACCGTGCACATTTAAGACACGACTCATTTCTCGAATTGCATGCGAAAAATCACCAGTAATCTCAGTTAATGCCGTTAACATCAAGTTGCCTAGTGAATGACCCCTTAAATCTTCAGATGCTGAAAATCGATATTGGAACATTTCTTCTACCAGAGGTTCGACTTCAGATAGTGCAGCGATGACATTTCGTACATCACCTGGTGGCGGTATTTCATAGTCATCTCTTAATCTACCCGAGCTTCCCCCATCATCCGCTACCGTCACAATGGCAGTTATATCAATCGGGAACTTTTTCAACCCTCGTAAAAGAGTTGATAATCCAGTTCCTCCACCGAGAATGACGATACGAGTATTTCGTTTCCCCATAGAATTAGCCCTTTCTTTTCGCAATATCGCGATGCGTAATTACCGTTGGCACATCTTTATTCAAATAATCACCAAAATATTCGGCTAATGTAACAGAGCGGTGCTGCCCCCCCGTGCAACCAAATGCAATAATGAGTTGTGTTTTACCCTCTTTTTTATAAAGAGGCACCATAAATTCAAATAAATCCGTTAGTTTTTTTATTAATGTCTGTGCTTCATCATATTTTAGAACATATGATGATACGTCCTTATCTAATCCTGTTTTAGGGCGTAAACTCTCCACATAATAAGGATTCGGTAAAAAACGAACATCAAATACTAAGTCTGCATCAATTGGAAGGCCATGCTTAAATCCGAATGACATAACATTGACTGTAAATCTTCGAGAATTTACACCTGAAAATTGCGCAATAATTCGTTCGCGTAACTCTCGAGGTTTCATACTTGATGTATTATATATAAATTGTGCTTTTTGTTTCACTTCAGCAAGTAATTCTCTTTCATGATGGATCCCTTCTAACGGCAATCCACCAGCAGGTGCAAGTGGGTGTGAGCGGCGTGTTTCTTTATAACGTCTCACTAGTGTTTCATTATCTGCATCTAAGAACAAAATTTTTGTTGCAACTAAATCTTGTTTTTCGATTTGCTCTAATGCATCAATTAATGATGAAAAGAAATCACCACCTCTTAAATCCATCACAGCTGCGATACGAGAAAATTCTTTTTTCGATTCTTTCATTAGAGTTAAGAAAGTTGGTAGTAATGCAGGTGGTAAATTATCGATGCAGTAAAAACCTAAGTCTTCAAAACTTTGGATTACGACCGTTTTTCCTGCTCCGGACATCCCTGTAATAATGATCAATTCGTTAACCGGTTGAGTGCTAGGCATTGATGCCATCTCCTTCAGTTGAAATTTGAATTGTTTCATTTAATAGTTCGAAATCTTCTGTATAAGTAAAAGTACCGTATTGCATGCCTTTTTCGTTTACGGCAAACAATAAATTAGTACGATCTCCTTCAGCCATCGGTAAATGGTGCAAGCTTTCAATTGGATGCCATTCCAGGACACCTTCAACTGTATCTTCATAAGGTGTACCTTCTAAGCCATCTGCAACAAATGTAAAGAGCATCCACTCATTTACAATATCTTGATCGTTTTTTATCACCATTGTATATATACCTTTTAAGTGTGGGTTTAAAGGGATTGTCCCCGTTTCTTCCCTAAATTCCCGGTTAGCAGCTGTAAAAATAGACTCCCCACTCTCTATTTTACCACCCGGCGCAACATACCAGCCTCGTCGTGGTTTTTTTAGTAAAAGAACTTTGTTATCTTTTCTAACAATCAAATTTGCTATTCTCTGCACACACGACACTCCAAATCATTGTAAACTTATAATCATTATTATACATTGTTACACCATTAGCGTACAAAAATATGAACGAAAGGACAGTGATTTCACATGTTTTCACTATTCTAGTCCTTTTCCAAGAAACTATATAACCTCTATATAAAAAAAGAGGCTGCTTCTAACGGCAAATTACCGCGAAACAGCCTTACCAATATATCTATCTTAATAGGGGGTTATTGCACTTATAACTATACCTTTATTATATTGCAAATGAGTTACAGCTATGTTAAGAAGACGTTAAAATCAGCAATTAATTACTAATTTTTTCTTTTAACATTTCAACATAATGTTGAACTGCTTGAGCTGCGATACTACCATCACCAGTTGCCGTTACGATTTGACGTAACGTTTTTTCACGAACGTCACCAGCAGCGAAGATACCTGGAATAGATGTTTCCATTTCTTCATTTGTTGGGATATATCCAGCTTCATTTAAGATACCTAGACCCTCAAATGGTTTTGTTAATGGTAACATACCGATATAAACGAATACACCATCAGCAGCAAATTCTTGTTCTGTACCATCAACCGTAGAAACAAGTGTTACACTACCTACTTTTCCATTTTCTTCGTTCACTTGTTTAACAGTGTTATTCCAAATAAAATCAATTTTATCGTTAGCAAATGCACGATCTTGAATGATTTTTTGAGCACGTAGTTTATCACGACGGTGAACGATAGTTACTTTTTCCGCAAAGCGAGTTAAGTAAATTCCTTCTTCAACAGCAGAGTCTCCACCACCAACAACAACTAGGTTTTTATTTTTGAAGAATGCCCCGTCACAAACTGCACAATAACTTACGCCACGTCCACCAAGCTCTTTTTCACCAGGTACGCCCATTTTTTTGTATTCAGCACCAGTTGTAATAATGATGGCACGTGTTTTAAATTCTTTTGATCCTGCTTTAATTGTTTTAAATTCTTCGCCATCGATAATTTCAGTAACATCGCCATAAGCGTATTCAGCACCGAATTTTTTCGCGTGGTCAAACATTTTAGTAGATAATTCAGGTCCTAAAATAGAATCGAAACCTGGATAGTTTTCAACTTCTTCTGTATTAGCCATTTGTCCACCTGGAATACCGCGTTCTAACATTAATGTAGATAGGTTCGCACGTGAAGTATAAACTGCAGCAGTCATTCCCGCTGGACCTGCACCGATAATAACTACATCATAAATTTTCTCTTCTGACATAACTGTTCCTCCTAGATCTGTATAAAGCATTTCATTATATTCAATATCCATGGTAGAGGATAACTGGTGTAGGTTCAATATTTCTGCTTACTGTTTCGACAATTAAGCATCGAATCCAGGTAAAAAATGTATTAATTCGTTCACATATTTCGTTAAAGTAGTTGTTGTAACCCCATAGGCTTCTGCAACAGACTTTTTAGTAACACTTTTCATACGTGAAGATTTATACATATAATCCGCTGCAGCTACAAGTGCTTTTGGATTCTTGAATTGATAATTTTCATCTAACGCTCTTTCGCATAATACGAACCACATTTGAAATAGAAATGTGTTAGGCATTGAGATAGGCATTGATTGCATATATAAAATATCTGAAGCTTCCATAGCTCTTAGAAACGGTAGAATACTTTTATCCTGAGCATCAAATTCATGCTCAAGTGCATATGCTAGAAATAGCTTTTCCATCGAAGAATATTCATCGACATCTATCCAACCTGGATGTGCAATAATTTCCTGTTTGTGAATTGTTTTACCTAATAAAAACAGACCAAATAATCGATCACTACGGTATTTACTTTCAAGCTTTTCAACGATAAATTCGCGATTTTGCTCAATAGCATTTGGGTTTGTCACACGGCTCTCATGTGCCCATGGCTCAAAGCCTTCTTTATCAGGATCGATTTCAAGTAGTTTTTTCCAAGCACTTTTCCCAACAGCTTTTCTACCTGAGAAATAAGCTGCATGGGATAGCCAAAAGTAAAATCCAGGATCGCCCTCAAATCCACGTTTTTGCAAACTACGTAACCATTTATAAGCTTCTTCATAACGACCAACGAGAGCTAATGTAGCCCCTAATTTATAACGATGGTCAAATGAGTATGGTTGGATTTTCACTAATAACTCAAGTAGCTCTTCCAATTCTTCTTTGTTTTTTTCGTAGTAAGCCATGACCGTTAAATTACAAAGGGCATGTAAATTACCAAAATTCCCTTTTAACACTTGATGCAATAACGCTCTTGCTTGCTCAGCTTCTCCTAGATAAAAATAAGCAAGAGATAGATTATTATAGGCTGCCCAGAAATCTGGGTTATCTTGAATAATCTCTTCAAATTGCTCAATAGCTTCTTTAAAATTTCCCTCTTCCATCATACGGCGAGCTTTTTCTTGTAAATACACAGCTTCTGAATCTTGCGGTTCATCAGATGTTGGTTGCTCTTTCATTTGCTCAGAAAAATCAATTATTTCAAGCGCTTCTTCCGCATAAACACCTTGTTGATCTAACTCTAGATAAAGCTTTGCATATTTCCCCGCTTCATCTGACATGCCTAGATGAGCAGAAACCTCAGCTAAAAACAATACTATTTCCGGTTCATCAGGATCAATAGAATGGGCTTTTCTCAAGAGCTCTAAAGCATGATCATGCTGTTCAAGCTCCATTTTAATGACGCCATATTGCATAAGTATAAGTGAATCTTCAGGGCTAAGTTCTGCTGCTCTTTGTAAGTATTTATGCGCCTTCTCAAACTGCTCTCGATCTAACGCTTGTAATGCTTTATTATAATAAAAATCCCCATTTGGAATAAAAGATACGACATTTTCTCGCGGTTTTAGTTTACGTTTTTTCTCCAAAAAAATTCCTCCGAAAAAAATAAGGAACGTATAGAAACGTCCCTTATACTCTAGTATCCTTCATTATAACATATTTAATGTTGCTCATGGCGCTTTTGAAGCACCCCTAAAACATCAAATACATCCAACTTTTGTTCTTGTAATAGTACCAATAAGTGATAAATTAAATCTGCTGTTTCCCATTTCAACTCTTCGGCTTCGCGGTTTTTTGAAGCTATAACAACCTCTGTTGCTTCTTCACCAACTTTTTTACAAATTTTATCGATTCCTTCATTAAATAGATAAGTTGTATATGCACCCTCTGGCATTTCCTTTTCGCGGTTTTGAATAACACTACGAAGCTCAGTAATAATATCTAAAGAACCTACATTATCTGATTTTTCTTTTATAGTCTCTGTAAAGCAACTTGTCGTACCATTATGACACGCAGGTCCTGCTGGTAAAACTTCTATAACTAATGCATCTTTGTCGCAGTCAGAACGAATAGCTATCACATTTTGTGTGTTACCACTTGTGGCACCTTTATGCCAAAGTTCTTGACGAGAACGGCTATAAAACCACGTTTGACCTGTTGCTAATGTTTTTTCTAAAGATTCTTTGTTCATGTATGCAACAGTTAATACTTCTTTCGTTTGCGCATCTTGTACTACTGTAGTAATCAAACCTTTTTCGTCAAATTGAAGATTTTCTATCATCTCACGAACACTCCCTTTTGTCGCAATTTATTTTTCACTTCTGCGACACTTGTTTCTTTATAGTGAAATATAGAAGCTGCTAGTGCAGCATCAGCATCTACATGTTGTAAAACATCATAAAAGTGATCAGCGTTTCCAGCCCCGCCACTCGCAATAATTGGTACGTTGACAGCTTCACGGATTGCTTTTGTTAACGGTAAATCAAAGCCACTTTTCTCTCCATCTTGATCCATACTTGTGACTAATAATTCTCCTGCTCCAAGCTTTACTGCTTCTTTCGCCCAAGCCACTGCTTGCCAATCCGTTTTGTTACGACCACCATGCGTATATACCATCCACGTATCGTCTTCTTCGCTCCACTTAGCATCGATTGCCACAACGATACATTGTGCTCCAAAGTAATCAGAGCCTTCTTTAATAAGTTCTGGACGTTGCAAAGCAGAAGAATTGACCGATACTTTATCTGCACCCGCACGGAGTAATCGTTTCATATCCTCAAGCGTTCGAATGCCGCCCCCAACAGTAAAAGGAATTGCTAAATTAGAAGCTGCTTGTCTTACAACATCAACCATCGTTTCTCTGCCTTCATGCGAAGCAGAAATATCTAAAAAAACAAGCTCATCTGCGCCTTGTTCATTATAGAACTTAGCAAGCTCTACAGGATCACCAGCATCTCGTAATGAGACGAATTGAACGCCTTTTACAACGCGTCCTTCCTTCACATCAAGACATGGAATAATTCGTTTCGTAAGCATTATTCCGCCTCCTTAAGTGCCTCTGGCAATGTAAATCGACCTGCGTAAAGGGCTTTTCCAATAATCACACCTGCAACTGACGAGTTTTGCGCAGCTTCTTTTACTCGCTGAATATCTACAAGTGAACTAATACCACCGGATACGATGATCTCGGCATTTGTTGCCTCAGCTAATTTTACGTTCGCTGGAATATTCGGACCAGCTAAAGTACCATCTGTTGCAATATCAGTGAAAACAAAATATTTTGCGCCTGCCTTTGCAAAATACTTACCTACTTCAATAGCAGATTTATTAGACGTCTCAAGCCAACCATGCGTCGCTACCATGCCATCTTTTGCATCTAGTCCAATTACTATGCGTTCCGCACCAAATTCGTCTATAAAGCTTGCAACAAGCTCTGGTTCACGAATGGCTAGACTGCCAATAATCACACGATGAACCCCATTTTCAAGATAGAAGCGTACATCCTTCTCAGTACGAATACCCCCACCTATTTGCACTTTTACAGGTAATTCTTTTGCTACGCGAATAACTTCAGTTGCATGTGTACGTTCACCATCTTTAGCACCATCTAAATCGACCATATGTATAAAGCTTGCACCTGCTTCTGCAAAGCTTTTTGCCATTTCAAAAGGAGAATCTGCGTACACTGTTTCTTGTGCGTAATCGCCTTTAAATAAGCGTACGCATTTGCCACCTCTCATATCGATTGCTGGGAAAACTTGAATTGAACTCATTACATAACAACTCCTTTTTTTACACCATCTAACCACAGTCTCAATAGTAGAACACCGAATTCACTTGATTTTTCAGGGTGAAATTGCATACCTGTAATAGAACCTCTTTGCACAATACCTGGCACTAGTTCATTCCCATAATGAGCAAAAGCAACTAATTCCTCTTGATCTATATTAGTTGCGAAGTATGAATGAACAAAATAAACGAAATGATCACCAGTCATTTCATTTTCTTGTAACCATTCTGGATGTTGAGCAAATTGTAGTTCGTTCCATCCCATATGTGGTACTCGATAGGCAATACCATCATCATTAATTCCAGCAAAGCGCTCGATTTCCCCTTTGAAAATCCCTAGTCCTTTGCCACTGCCATTCTCAGTGCTTCTTTGAAATAATAACTGCATACCTAAACAAATACCTAGTAAGGGTTTGTTGCTTATTTCTATCTCATTTATTAATGAATCTAAATTCGTTTCTTGTAGTCGTTTCATAGCATCTTTAAAAGAACCGACCCCAGGTAAAATAAGGGCATCCGTTGCAAATAGCTCTTCTTTGTCAGCAGATACTAAAACTTCATAGCCTAGACGTTTAATAGCCTGTTCAACGCTAAATAAATTCCCCATACCATAATCGATTATGCCTATTCTCATGTTAGCAGCCCCTTAGTTGAAGGTACACCTTTCACACGTGGATCAATCGAAACCGCATCATCAATCGCTCTAGCCAACGCTTTAAATATTGCTTCGATAATATGATGAGCATTGTGTCCATAAGGAACAATGACATGAACATTCATACGAGCCTCTAATGCAAATTTCCATAAAAATTCATGCACTAGCTCCGTATCAAATGTACCAACTTTATCTGTCGGGATATCTACTCGGAATTCTAAGTGTGGACGATTTGAACAATCAATAATAACTTGTGCTAATGCATCATCCATTGGCACAAATGCGTTACCGTAGCGCTTAATACCTTTTTTATCACCTAACGCTTCTTTAATTGCTTGACCTAACACAATCCCTAAATCTTCTGTTGTATGGTGATCATCAATATATGTATCACCATTTGCAGTAATAGAACCGTCAAATAAACCATGTTTCATAAATAGATCTAACATATGGTCCATAAAAGGAACACCCGTTGAAATAGTAGACTTCCCTTCACCATCTAAATTAATTTCTACTGCAATCTGAGTTTCATTTGTTTTTCGTTCGATTTTGGCAAAACGCTTTTTAGTTGCTTCCACTTGATTCGTCTCCTTTTTCCCACCCTCTAGACTCCACTGCTCTGGCATGAGCTTCTAATCCTTCTAATCTGGCAAGTCTAGCTATTTTCGGCGAATTTTGTGCCCAAGTTTCTTTTGTATAATAAACAACGCTTGTTTTTTTTATAAAGTCATCAACATTCAAGCCACTAGCAAACCGAGCTGTACTATTTGTTGGTAACACGTGATTTGTTCCTGCAAAATAATCTCCTACTGGTTCTGAACTATAGCGACCGATAAATATAGCGCCCGCATTACGAATTTGCCCAGCAACAGCTTCAGCATTATCCGTAACAATTTCTAAATGCTCTGGTGCTAATTGATTGATTGCTTGCACTGCTTCAGCAAGCGTTTCAGCTATATAAATACTGCCAAAGTTTTCGATTGCCTTACGTGCAATTGCTTCTCGCGGTAATAATGTTAGTTGATTTTCAACTTCCTCTGCTACTTCTTCAGCTAGTCTTTCACTCGTTGTAACTAAAATCGCACATGCCATAGGGTCATGCTCGGCTTGAGATAATAAGTCTGCTGCAATCTCATCTGCATATGCAGTCTCATCTGCAATAATAGCAATTTCGCTTGGTCCAGCAATCATATCAATGGCTACTTCACCAAACACTTCACGTTTTGCTAACGCAACAAAGATATTACCTGGTCCTGTAATTTTATCAACTGCTTGAATCGATTCTGTACCGTAAGCAAGAGCACCAATTGCCTGTGCACCACCCATTTTATAAATCTCAGTAATCCCTAATATGGATGCAGCAGTTAAAACAGCGGCTGGTAGCTTACCGTCTTTTCCTGGAGGTGATACTAAAACGATGCGCTCAACACCAGCTACTTGTGCTGGAATAACATTCATTAAAACAGATGACGGGTAAGCAGCTGATCCTCCTGGTACATAAAGACCAACAGCCTCTAATGCTGTAATACGTTGCCCTAACCAAGAATCATTTTCTAGATTTAGTCGATAGCCTTGGCGCTTTTGCTTATCATGGTATGCGCGTATATTCAATGCGGCTTCTTTTAAATCTTCTACTAATTGTGCATCCATACTGCTAACTGCTTCGGACACTTCTTCTGGTGACACGCGCAATTCTTTTAGAAAAACACCATCCCATTTAGCACCATACCTTTTGACAGCAACATCACCATTTTGACGAACATTGGCAAGCACTTCCCTAACTGTTTGTAATTGCTCCTCGTTGCCGCTCTCCAATGGGCGGCGTAAGGATATATTATTTGTTAAGTCTTGAATCTTCATCGTTTAAACCTTCTCTCATTTCACACATTTTTTTAAACGTTTTACGAGATTTTGAATACGCTCATTCTTCATACGATAGCTTACCGGGTTGGCGATTAATCGAGATGATACATCTGTAATATGCTCATATTCAACTAGCCCATTTTCTTTTAAAGTTTGACCAGTTGAAACAATATCCACAATACGGTCAGCAAGTCCTATCATTGGAGCTAATTCAATCGAACCGTTTAGTCCAATAATTTCAACTTGTTCCCCTTTTTCACGGTAATAGTGAGAGGCTACTGTTGGATATTTCGTCGCAATACGAGGTGCGATATCATTTAACTTTGTATTTGGTAGTCCCGCGGAAGCGATATAACATTTACTAATTTTCAAATCGAGTAATTCATGTACCGCTCTTCCTTGTTCTAGCAGAACATCTTTTCCTGCTATACCAATATCAGCTACTCCATGTTCAACATATGTAGGTACGTCCATTGGTTTTGCTAGGATGAAGCGAATTTTTTCAGATGGAATTTCAATCATTAATTTACGTGATATTTCAACATCTTCTGGCAAGTCAAAACCTGCTTGAATGAGCATTTCATATGCTTCTTCGAAAATGCGCCCTTTAGGCATCGCGATTGTCAATTCAGTCATGTTCGATTCCTCCTTGCCCGATACGTACAACTTTTGAAAAGAGTTGCTCAAACACTGATATATTCTCTAAACCTTCAATCGATTGCAACGTGGTGCGTTTGCCTTCTTTACGAAGGGCAGCTGCCTTTGCTACAGCTACCGGGAACTCATTTTGCGCAAATAATACGAGCACCTCTTCTTGATCCTTTTGAAATGAAGGCATGACTTCCAACAATTGATCAACACGTAATCCAAAACCAATTGCTCCAACCTGTGATCCAAATTCATCCAGTAATCCATCATAGCGGCCTCCATTTCCTAATGGGAAACCTGCTCCTGTTGCAAATACTTCAAATAGCATGCCAGTGTAGTAATTCATATGACTCGCTAATGTGAAATCAAAATAAATGTACTTTTCTACTTCGGAAATAGCTAAAATATTTTGCAACCTTTCCATATATATAAAATCATCTTTTTCTATTAAATATTTATCAATTTGATTAATATGATTTAGATCTGTCGCTTCTTCAATAAAAGTTAATAATGTTTGTTTGTTTTTCTGAGGCAGCTCATAAAGCTTAACCGCTTCTTCAAAACCTACAATATTCTTTTCTACAAGCAGTTTATGTAATTCTTTGAATTGCTCTTCTGTTCTGACATTTTGAGATAGAATGGCATTTAGAATCCCAGCATTTCCGATTGTTATCTTGAATTGTTTTACTTCTAATACCTTTAAAAGTTCAATCACAGTCAATAAACTTTCAGCATCCGCATAAACAGAAGAATCTCCAATAATTTCAACACCCATTTGTTCAAATTCTGCTGGGCGTCCACCTTCTGTTTCTTGAGCGCGGAATACATTCGCAAAATAAGCTAAACGTAATGGGATCTTTTCTTTTAATAACTTCGATGAAGCTACACGTGCGATTGGTGTTGTCATATCTGGACGAAGTACTAATGTATTTCCTTGACTATCTACTAGCTTAAATAAAGAAGATTCAACGATTGCAGAGGCTTTACCAACTGTATCGTAATATTCAAGCGTTGGTGTTTTTATAAAGTCAAAGCCTCTCATTTGTAGAAAGTCTCGACCAGTCTGTCTGACAACTTCTTTTTTTTCAAAAATCTTTGGAAACGTATCGCGCATTCCAAGTGGCTTTTCAAACTTTCGAATTGGTGACATAGTGACACTTCCTAATCTATATACTTTAGTTCACTAGAGTGTTAGAGTGATGATGTATGAAAGTATTTTATCTCAATTCTTACATGCCGTCAATAGAAAAAACCCATAAAGTATACAAACTTTATGAGTTTTTAGAATTCACTGACTTTTTGATATCCATTTGTTCTTTCGTGTAAATGATTTGCATCGGATTACCTCCGACAAAAGCGCCCGCTGGAACATCTCTATTCACTAATGTTGCCGCAGAGACAATTGCATCATCCCCAATGTTAACGCCAGGCAAAATTGTTGAATTTGCACCAATCATTACACGATCTCCAATAATGACATCGCCTAATCTATATTCTTCTATTAAATATTCATGCGCTAAAATCGTCGTATTATAGCCAATAATCGTATTACTTCCAACTTGAATCCGTTCAGGAAACATCGTATCTGGCATTACCATTAAAGCAAACGCCGTCTTATCTCCTATTTTCATTTTCAAAAATGTACGATAAAGCCAGTTTTTCATCGATAAAAATGGCGTATAACGCGCCAGTTGAATAACGATGAATGTTTTTGCTACCTTCCAAAAGGAAACTGTTTTATAAATTTGCCAAAGAGAACTTGCACCTTCAACAGGATATCGCTCAGTTCTCCTCATAGTTAACTTCCCCAACAATTTCTAATAAGTCACTCAAATGATGTAGCATATAATCCGGTTTGAATTGTGCCAAGAATGCTTCACCTTTCAATGACCATGCAACGCCCGCTGTTTTTACTCCGGCGTTTTTACCACCTTCAATATCGTGAGAATTATCGCCTATCATTATTACTTCATCTTTTCGTAGACCCATCTTCTCAAGTGCTAATAAAATTGGCTCTGGATCTGGTTTCACATTTTTCACATCATCTAAACCAATAATGACTTCAAATAGTCCTTCTGCTTGTAAAACACGAAGTCCTCTTGCTAGCATATCCTGTCGTTTTGTTGAAACAATCGCAAGTCGAATTCCCGCTTCTTTCAGTGCTAGTAATGTTTCTAAAACACCATCAAATTCTGTTACAAGTTCATCATGATGAGCAATATTCCATTTTCGATAATCTTGTATTAGCTCATCTACACGCTCTAAATCGACAGTTGAAAATGTATCTTTTAAAGAAGGTCCTAAAAATGGCAAAACATCTTCTCTGCTATATTTCCCGGGGAATTTAGTCTCTAATACATGTAAAAAAGATTGTATGATAAGCTCATTTGTATCTAATAAAGTACCGTCAAAGTCGAATAATAGTGCTTTAATTTTTCTATTTGTCATACGAATGCAGCTCCTTTTTCTTTCTTTTCTTCCGTTCTTCGTCAAAGTGTTATTACAGCTACGAGAAAAACGAACGCTGTCATAATGTGATTAAAAATAACGACAATATAGGGATTCCTAACGTTCAAAATGCATTTAGTTTCATCAATTGCATGGTAAGCATTAATGACCAAGCTGATTTCAGCCTGGTCATTAATACTTTATTTGCGTTCCATTCACTACTCTTTAATATTACTTATCTAAATACTTTACAACAGGTTTTACTGTCATTCTTCTATAGATGAAAAGTACAACACCTATTACTAAACCGATTAACGACACAATTTGTGCCATGCGCAAATCACCTATCAATAAACTATCAGTACGTAATCCTTCTACAAAGAAACGACCAAATGAATACCAAATAATATAAGTTAAGAATATTTCACCACGTCGTAAGTTCACTTTTCGTAAAGCTAATAACAATACAAGGCCAACTACATTCCATAGTGATTCATATAAGAAAGTAGGATGATGGTAGATACCGTTCACATTCATCTGCTCAATGATCCAATTCGGCAAATACAGACCTTCTAAGAAATCGCGTGTCACAGCACCACCAAAAGCCTCTTGGTTTATAAAATTACCCCAACGACCAATAATTTGACCTACTATTAAGCTTGGCGCTAATACATCTGCAATTTTCCAAAAACTAGCCCCATGCTTTTTAGCAAAAATATATGTAGTAATAAATGCACCAATTAGTGCACCATGTATAGCAATCCCACCATGCCAAATCTGAATAATCTCACCAGGATTTGCACTATAGAAATCCCATTTAAATATCACATAGTAAATTCGAGCACAGATAATAGAAATTGGTACTGCCCAAATCAATAAATCTGTTAAAAAATCATTATGAAACCCACGCTTCACCATTTCTCGTTGCCCAATCAAAAAGGCAATAATAATACCCGTCGCAATAATAACCCCGTACCATCTAATTGAGATTGGTCCTAGCTCAAGTGCTACTGGATTAATTTGTAATAATATTGAATCCATACTTTTCTCCTTTCAAATTACGAAGTTGCCTACATCAATTTCCTTTAGACTCAATCACACTATCAAGCCTTCTAGAAAACTCTTCTGCTGCATTGACACCAAGTTTTTTCAAGCGATAATTCATTGCTGCTACTTCGATGATAACAGATAAATTTCGTCCTGGTTTAACTGGGATTGTTAACTTCGTCAATTCCGTATCAATAATTTTCATCGTCTCTTCTTCTAAACCTAAACGATCATAGGTTTTATCAGAATCCCATACTTCTAAATCAATAACAAGTGAAATGCGTTTATGACTCCTAACAGCACTAGCACCAAATAATGTCATAATATCAATAATACCTATGCCTCGAATTTCAAGCAAATGCTGTATTAAAGCAGGTGCATTCCCTATTAATGTATTTTCACCTTCTTGACGAATTTCTACACAATCGTCCGCAACTAGACGATGCCCTTTTTTCACAAGCTCAAGTGCAGTCTCACTTTTACCTACGCCACTTTTACCAGTAATTAAAACTCCGATACCATATATATCAGCCAATACACCATGAACAGCTGTCGTAGGGGCTAATTGACTTTCAAGATAATTCGTTAACATACTTGAGAAACGAGTTGTTGCCATTTTTGTTGATAATACTGGTACATGGTGCTCATTAGAAGCAACAAATAACGCTTCAGGTACTTCCATATCATGCGAAATAATAATAGCAGGTGTATCTTGTGAACAAAGTTTGTTCATTCGATCAAACTGCACATCCCTTGGCAACATATCAAAAAATGACAGCTCTGTTTTTCCTAATAGCTGAACACGTTGAGCTGGATAATGCGTAAAATAGCCTGCCATCTCAAGACCTGGTCTAGAAATATCACTTGTTAATATATGTCGACCAATTCCCTCATGGCCACTGATAAGCTTCAAGTCAAACCTCTTAATAACATCTTTCGTACATACTTGATCCAAAACTAACACTTCCTCCCATAAAACTACCCTTTAAAATAACAACACTTGGAATATATTTTAACATAAATTTTATTGCTGAGCGCGTTCGTCCAGCTACGACTGTCACGGTAGGAATTGAACAAAATGATATTTTCACTATCTAAATTAAAGTTGAAGAAAACAAAGAAAACTCCTCTTCCATAAACCAAATTTTCAAATAGAAAAAAGCAATCCATATGCTCTATGGGTTGCTCTTATCCTTGCTGTATAATCCGCCTACAAAAAACTAGCTTCCCCCTCAGAAAGCTAGTTTTAATATAGAGCTTATTTTTGTTCAGATAACCATTTAGCTACTGCCTCAGCATCGTCACCAGAAATGAGACCACCAGGCATTCCATTTTTACCATTATTAATAATATCTAAGATTTCTTTTTTAGAACGAGTGGCACCAATTTTTGAGATATTAGGGAAATTACCTCGTCCTTCAAGATTTTCACCGTGACAAGTGATACATTTTTGTTGAATAATTTGTTGTGCGTCAACAGCTGTTGTTTCTGAACCAGTTTTTTCATTTGTAGTTTCTTCTTTTGCTTTATTTCCACCACCACATGCACCAAGCACTAGGGCTGAACCGAATAGTATAGCAAGTAGAGTTTTTTTCATTTGAAGACCTCCTCAATCATTTGTATTGCTTACAGAATAATTATACCGAATATAGGATTTTTTAAAACCTTCCACTAACAGGTATACCCATTAAAAAGCCCTGTAAACACATATACAGCAATGTATACAGCAAGTTGTTTCATCTTTGTGAATTTCACTATTTCAGCATTCCCCAAAATAAAAAGCTTATTCAACTGTTTTAGTCTTCATTTTACTATTGCAACCATTTTTAACACACCATTATAGTAGACATTAAAGAATATTATCTGACCATTTATTTGCTTCTTGGTATATTGCATATAAATCTTTTCCATTAATGCCTATCTCAACAGCTAACTTTGCAACTTTATCCCAATTTAGCTTATCCAAAGCAATAGCCATTTGTAGATATGGAGTCATCTCCGTCTCACCATCTAAAATCGTTTCTATAATAATATCCGACAAAGGAAGTTGTGATAATATACTGTTCATAGATCTCTGCAAAATTGCATCGATTAATGAAAACATTCCTACTAAGAAGTATTCGGAATAATTCTCTTTATATTTATAACGTGCTAACATTTCACAAATTTTAGCTCTACATAAGGATGCCTTCATCAGCTCATCATACATATCAGCTTGAGCATCCTTTTGCGATTCACGATACGCTAAAATATATATCCATTTACGTAAATCTGCTAAGCCCAATAATAATATAGCTTGTTTAATCGAACGAATTTTAGATTTTCTACGTTTCGAAGATGAATTGATCAATTTTAACAATTTAAATGACATTGCAACGTCATGCTCAATTTGCTTAGTAATATCATCAATATCCGGATCTTTCCCGCGTAATAATGAAATTACACGATAATATTGTAATACATTGGCAGGGATATCATTACCTCGGATAATTTGAGGTTGTTTGAAGAAATAACCTTGAAAAAGTTGATATCCATTTTCATTTGCTATGTAACATTGTGATCGTGTCTCTACCTTTTCAGCTAACAAAACAATTTTAGGGAAGTCTTTTCTGACACGTTTCTCAATCTCTTTTCGTTCCTCTTCTGAAGTAAGGAGAAAATCTACTTTTATAAAATCGGTATATGTAAATAATTCATTATATAGTGTCACATCTTTTTGCAACTCAAAATCATCAAGAGCAATTTTATAACCTTGGCTTTTTAATTGTTTGATTCTCTTCACCAATTTTGCCGTGATGGGGACATCTTCTAAAATTTCGATTACTACTTGATCAGGTTGTAAATGATCAAATATATTACTCATTAAAAGGTTTTCAGTAAAGTTTATAAAGCATGGTTTACCATTTGTAAGCTCATCAAAACCAATTGAAAATAATGAATTGATCAAAACTTCAACAGTTGCCTTATCTGAATCAATAGATGGAAACTCGTTCATGACTGCTCCGTTTCGATATAATAATTCATATGCGAAAACTTGCTTTTGTTTATTAAATATAGGTTGACGACCAATAAATACTTCCATATGGTTTCTCCTTTAAAATCTATTTCCATTTCATTATATCAGCAATTTTACTTAAAGTATTTAGTTTACCCCGTTACTTTAAACCTTTCATTTTACCTTTAATTTCATGTAAATACACATTTCACAATAAAATTATCCTTTAATCGAAAATATAAGGATAATTTTAAACACTTAATAACTGGAAATATTTATTCAAAGATGACGAAAAACCATAGACATGCTATCGTTTAAATGGGGAGTAATTTTTTCACAATAAGGGGGAAATTTCATTGGAAACACTAATTTATAAACAGCAGGACCATTTGGCATTTGTTACATTGAATAGACCACTAGCGATGAATGCATTCAATTATGATTTACTAGTTGAATTAGGACAAATTGTTGAATCTATTCGGATTAATCCTGATATTCGTGTGGTCATCTTTACAGGCGCAGGTGATAAAGCTTTTAGTGTTGGTGCTGACTTGAAAGAACGAAAAACATTAACTGAGCAACGTGTAAAACGTAACCTCTATAAGATTGGTGAGGTTTTTTCAGCTATTGAAAATTTACCTCAACCGACTATTGCAATGATTAATGGCTATGCTTTCGGTGGGGGTACCGAATTAGCATTAGCATGTGACTTCCGTTTTGCTGCAGATGATGTTTTACTCGGCCTAACAGAAACGAGCCTTGGTATAATTCCCGGAGCTGGTGGAACTCAACGACTTCCTAGACTCATAGGAGAAGCAAAAGCTTTAGAACTGATTTTAACTGCAAAAAGATTACAGGCTGAAGAAGCATTAGCATACGGTCTTCTAACTAAAGTCGAAAAGCGTGAAGATCTTCTTACAAAAACAGTGGCATTCGCAGAGTTGATGCTAGATAACGGTCCAATTGCATTACAACAAGCAAAATTTGCTATCAAGCATGGTATGAATACCGACTTACAAACAGGTCTTCATATTGAGCGAAAAGCATATGAAATCACCATTCCTACTGAAGATCGTATTGAAGCACTCAATGCATTCTCTGAAAAGCGAAAACCAAATTTTACAGGAAGATAATAATAAAGAGGCTGCTAGTATACGCAGCCTCTTATCTGTTTATTCTTCTATGAAAACTTGTTTCCACTCATCACGTTTCGCTAGCATTTCTTTTGCAAGCTCCTTCGCACCTTCTAAACTATGGCTCGCAGCCCAACCGCATTGTACTTCGTTGCATGCTGGTACTTCCGTTGCTACCAAGACATCATTAAAAGTTTTATCTAAAATATCTAGTACCTCATCAAAGTTATCATGATTAATCATTGATAAATAGAAGCCCGTTTGACATCCCATTGGACTAAGGTCGACAACATGGTCCGTATGATTACGAATGTTCTCAGCCATTAAATGCTCTATTGAATGTAATGCAGGCATTTCCATATGCTCTTTGTTTGGTTGTTTAAATCGAATATCATATTTATAAACTTCATCACCATTTACGCCTTTTTTAAGACCCGCTAATCGAACAAATGGTGCAACGACTTTTGTATGATCTAAATTAAAGCTTTCAACATTCATTTTCCCCATGATATCAAACTCCTTTTACTATTAGTCTTCTATATACAATATCAATATTACCATCTTCCAAATGTTTTTTCACTAAATATTCCAACAATTCTTATTATTTTAATTGGTTTTCATAAAAAAACACTTTAGCCAATAACTAAAGTGTTTTACTGCAATTATTTATTTCTTTACTCTCGATTTCAATAAACCAATGATTGCTGGTAAAACTGAAACGAAAATAATAATTAATATTACTTTTGAGAAGTTGTCTTTAACTAATGGGATATTACCAAAGAAGTAACCTGCTAATGTACAAATACCTACCCATAAGAATGCACCAATAATGTTATACATTAAAAATTGACGATAATGCATTTTACTAGCACCGGCTACAAATGGGATAAACGTTCGAATAAATGGCATAAAGCGGGCGAAGATAATCGTTTTCCCACCATGCTTATTAAAGAAGTCCTGTGCTTTTTGCATACGGTCTTGATTAATAATACGTCCTAAAAAGCTTTTAGGTGAAATAGCCGTTCCAACTTTTTGTCCAATTTCATAGTTTACTGAATCTCCAAACACAGCTGCTACGAAAAACACTAAAAGAAGTATCGGTAAATTAAATGCTCCAAGTGCCGCAAATGCTCCGCTGGCAAAAAGTAATGAATCACCTGGTAAGAACGGGAATATTACAACACCCGTTTCTACAAAAACAATGGAAAAGATAATACCATATGACCAAACACCAAATTGTTGAATTATTTCAACGAGATGTTGATCAATATGCATTATAAAGCTAAATAAGTTCTGTATAAGTTCAATCATTCAATTCACTCGCAATCTTTTTTTCTCACTTGTTTATCATACTGTTTTCTCACTATACTGTCACGGATTTATAAATATGTATGCTTTTAATAAACGTTCAAAAATATAAAAAGTTCCGCAAATCGTGCGGAACTTTTTATATTAATTATGAGGCTATTTATATACTTTAAATATTGCCTTCTAAACTTGTCACAAAATAGTATACAACCTTAGAACTTTTAGATTATAAATATTTTTCAAACCAACCTGTAATTTGATTAAGTCTTTCTATGCGTAAATTTGGTAAGCCTGTTCGAGATAAGTTATGGTCTGCATCTGGGAATCTTACAAATTGAGTTTCCTTGCCCATAGATTTCAACGTAATATACAGTTGCTCTGCTTGTTCTATTGGACAGCGGAAATCCTTTTCACTATGCAAGATTAATAATGGCGTTTCCACATTTTCTGCATATTTAAGAGGTGAATGTTGCCATAACTTTTCTACATCTTTCATATCCGTACCGATTTGCCAATCGCTGAAATAGTAACCAATATCTGATACGCCAAAGAAACTAATCCAGTTAGAGATTGAGCGCTGTGTTACTGCTGCCTTAAAGCGATTTGTATGACCTACAATCCAGTTTGTCATAAAACCACCGTAGCTTCCACCAGTAACTCCAAGTCGATCTGTATCAATCCAATCCTGATTCTCAATCACCGCATCTAATCCAGCCATGATGTCTGCATAATCACCACCACCATAATCACCACGTACTGCATCTACGAATGCTTGGCTATATCCATGGCTCCCTCTTGGATTGACATAAAGGACACCATAACCTTGCGCCGCAATCAACTGCATCTCATGGAAAAATGAATTTGCATACATTGCATGCGGTCCACCATGAATTTCAACGATTAATGGATACTTTTTACCTTCTTCATACTGAGCTGGCTTCATCAACCAACCATACACATCAAATCCATCTGAACTCTTATAAGTAATTGCTTCTGGTTGAACTAGTTCAACCTCGTTTACAAAGGCGTCATTGAAATGAGTTATTTGTTGTCTTTCACCTGTTGTTACATCGTATTTGAAAAGTTCACCTGGCATTATAGGATTACTAATTGCTAACAGCGCGAACGCACCATCACGCTCAATATCGTAGCCATAGACATGTTCATTTTCTGGACTTGCCGGATAAATTGCTCCGTCCAATGTTGCATAATATAATCGTATATCTCCCATTGTAGACACTTGGAAATACAGATCGTTCGCTTTCGTCCATACAACAGTAGGTGCAGTAGCTCCTTGCTGATGATCTGCTACAGCAAGATCTCCTATTGGTGCATCAAAACCCTCGGTTAGATTTCTATAATTCTGCTCTTCTGTATCGTAAATATAAACTGCTCCGTGTGTCGCGTTTTTATATGAATGATTACCACCATAAAACGCTATGTAACGATCATCATATGAAAAATATGCATCCCCATAATTGCCTTCTTCATTTAGAATGGTCGTTTCTTTCTTTGTTTCAATATCAACTAATAGCAGTTGCTGACTGAAATCAAAGTCTTTATTTTCTGCACGATTTACTGATAAAACTAACTTTTTACCATCATGTGATACTGCTTCTAAACTGTAATTATGATTGCCTTCTGAAAACAATTCAATATCACCAGATGCTACATCAATTTTCCCAATATGATTATAACTATCTTGAGATAATAATCCTATACTATCAGCTTTATATTTCATACCTTCTACAATATAAGCTGTTGGCTTTTTCTTTTCTTCTTTTTCAGCTACATCTGTGAAGTTTTTACCTTCCTTAAGTCGACCACTAAACCAAATACTCTGACCGCACGGTGACCATTGAAATTGTGAAACACCATTTGCTAATGTTGTAAGCTGACGTGCCTCTCCACCATTTTTCGAAATGATATAAATTTGTTTTTTTTCATTACGATTTGATACAAATGCAACATTCCGCCCATCTGCTGACCAAGTCGGAGATGAAACGCGATCTTCTCCATATGACCACTGAGTTACTGCACCACTTGTAAGATCTAGGTGGAATAAGTGCGCTATATATTTGTTTTTTTCTTCATCAATACTTGTACGAACAAAAACTGCCTCTTCCCCACTTGGAGATAATTGTGGATTTGTAATAGAGTTCAATACATATAAATCTTCTGCTTTTAATAAACGTTTAGACATGAAAAAACTCTCCTTCCCTATAAATGGAAAACTCTTAAATTATCAATATATTTGCATTAATCAAACATATATATGTATTGTAACCATAAATTACTTATAAAGACAAAGAGTTTACATATTTTTTCTTGTTACCCTGGCATGTGGATTTTTATTCATTAAATTTTATGATAATATAGGGGAGTTATCATTAGCATCGAAGGAGTCTAACATTATGAACAAGAAACCAGAGCTCCAACGAGGGTTGGAGCAACGACACATTACGTTGATGTCGCTCGGTGCCGCTATAGGAGTCGGTCTATTTTTAGGTTCTGCAGGAGCAATAAAATTAGCTGGTCCAGCTATTTTAATTGCTTATGCACTTGGTGGCGCTGTTATTTTCATTATTATGCGTTCGCTTGGCGAAATGGCCGTAAACAATCCAGTTGCCGGTTCATTTAGTCGTTACGCTAGAGATTATTTAGGTCCTCTAGCTGGATTTATAACCGGCTGGAACTATTGGTTCTTGTGGATTGTTACTTGTATGGCAGAAATTACAGCAGTTGGCGTGTATATGCAACTTTGGTTCCCAGATTCTCCGAAATGGTTATGGGCTTTAGCAGCGTTAGTTGTCATGGTTATGGTTAATTTAATTGCTGTGAAAGCTTATGGTGAATTTGAATTTTGGTTCGCACTTATTAAAATCCTTGCGATTATTTCGATGATTGTACTTGGCTTAGGTGTTATTTTATTTGGTATTGGCAATGGTGGTATTGCTGTTGGCTTTAGTAATTTATGGAGCCATGGAGGATTTTTCCCGAATGGAATACAAGGTGTTTTCATGTCCTTACCAATAGTAATGTTTGCATACCTAGGTATCGAAATGATCGGGATTACTGCTGGTGAAGCTAAAAACCCAGAAAAAGTTATACCTAAAGCAATTGATACTGTACTATGGCGTATTTTATTATTCTACGTAGGTGCATTACTTGTAATCATGTCGATTTATCCTTGGAACGAAGTTGGCTCTACGGGTAGTCCGTTTGTTTTAATGTTTGATAAAATTGGTTTACGTTATGCTGCAGGGATTATTAACTTTGTTGTCTTAACAGCCGCATTATCTAGCTGTAATGGCGGTATTTTCAGTACTGGCCGTATGCTCTTTAACTTGGCTGAACAAAAACAAGCACCAAAAGTATTTGCGAAAATTAGTAAAGGTGGCGTACCAGCTGCTGCCATTATGGCATCTGCATTCGTATTACTAATCGGTGTGGCACTGAACTATTTTGTCGCTGAAAAAGTATTCGTATGGGTAACTAGTATATCTACTTTCGGAGCCATCTGGACATGGGGAATTATTTTAATTACCCAATTAAAGTTCCGGAAATCATTATCAAAAGCTCAAGTATCTAAACTAAAATATAAAGCATTTATGTATCCAGTCGGACCATATTTAGCTCTTGCCTTTTTATCACTAGTCATGATTTTAATGGCATACTTCCCAGATACTCGTATCGCGCTTATTGTCGGTCCGATATGGATTTTATTTGTCTATATTATGTACCAATTAATTTATAAAAAGTAAAAAAAGGAGATGCCGTTTAAGCATCTCCTTTTTATTATTTATTTAGAGCATGTTCTTTCAAAGAACGACGCAAAATTTTCCCCGTCGTATTTTTGGGTAGCTCTTCAATAATTTCAATTTGCTTAGGTATTTTATATTTCACTAGCTTTTCTTTACAATATTCATAGATATCTTCAATAGTTAGATTCTTGTCTTTTAACACCACATACGCAAATACTTCTTCACCAAAATTGAGATCAGGTAAACCAATTACTGCAGCTTCCACTATACCTGGGTGTGCATATAGTACTTCTTCCACCTCACGTGGATAGACATTATAGCCACCTACTATTATCATATCTTTCTTTCGATCAACAATATAAAAGTAACCTTCCTCATCCATTTTCGCAAGATCACCTGTATATAACCAGCCATCTCGAAGGGTTGCTGCTGTTTCTTCAGGCATTTTATAATAGCCTTTCATCACATTAGGACCTTTGACAACAAGTTCACCAACTTCACCAACAGGTACTTCCTCACCGAATTGGTTGAATACTTTATTTTCTACATTGACGATGTTCGTACCAATTGAACCAGGTTTTCGCTCACGATCAAGCGGGTTAAAACTTGATACTGGCGATGCCTCAGATAAGCCATAGCCTTCGGAAATGCGCACGTTAAACTTGTCCTCAAAATTATGTAGCAATGCTACTGGTAAAGAAGAACCTCCAGAAATAGCTAAACGAATTTCAGAGAAATCTTCTGGATTACCATCAGGGAATTGATATAAGAAATTGTACATTGTAGGTACTCCCGCAAAAACTGTAGCTTTTTTCTCTCTTGCAATTTCAAATACATCTTTCGGACTGAACCTAGGTACAATTAATAATGTTGCCGCATTTAATAGTGGTGCATTCACTACTACCGTAAGGGCAAACACATGAAAGACCGGTAAAGCCGTAATCACACGATCTTCAGGAGAAATAGTCAAATACTCCGCTACATCACGCGCATTTGAGAAAAGGTTTTTATGCGTTAACATTGCACCCTTGGGTTGTCCTGTCGTTCCCGAAGTATACAAAATAATAGCTGTATCTTCTGGATCTAATTCTGTAGGTTCAAAATCCGCTGAAGATGAAGCTAGCAACATTGAAAACGATCTTACTTTTTCTTTCACAGGACTCTCTAACTCTGCCAACTTGGCTGCTGTTTCAGGAGCAGTTTCACATACAATGAATGCTTCCACATTTGGAAAGGCAGTTACTCCTACTTTCACTAATGGCAATAATGCATCTAATGCAATAACTACTTTAGCATCTCCATTACGTACAATATACGTAATCTCATCTGGTGTATAAATTGGATTAATCGGAATTACAGTTGCTCCTACGCGCATTGTTGCATATAAAGAAATTAAAAAATGAGGTGTATTGCCAAGTAATAATGCAACATGATCCCCATTCCCTACCCCTAATCCCTTTAAAGCTGAAGCAAAGCGTGCAACCGATTCTTCAAATTCCCCATAATTCGTATCTTTCCCCATAAAATGATACGCAATCTTTTCTGGTTGCTCTTTTGATGTTTTATGAACTGCCGAAACTAAATTCATATACTAATCTCCCCTTTGTCAAAACAGAATGAATGTTCATTCATTTCTGACTATATTATACGAAAATTTACAAAATAAAACAACAGACAGCTATTTATAGTGTTATGTAGTAGAGAGTAGTAATTAGATCTTTTTTCCATCAAAAAAAGCCTATCAATCACCAGAGGTAATTGATAGACTTGCATAGTTCTATAGCATTAGAGGTAATTAGCGTTAGCGAATATGGGATAAATAACGCCAGCGAATTAAATAGAAATAGAAAAATTGAACACAAGTGATAGCTGCTAAAACGATTAATATTTCCCTTAATATCGAAAGCTCTGCAATACCTATCCAAAATGCCTGTAATGACATAAATGCAAATGTACTGTGCAACATTGCTAGACCCCAAGGTAAAAAGAACTGTGGTATCAATTGTCTATTCACAATTTTCCGTAGTTCCCTTTCCGTAATCCCCATTCTCCTGAGTGCATTAAATTGCTGCTTATCTCGCTCTAAACCCGTATATAATTTAAAGTAAATAAAACTACCAGATGCTAAGAAAAACACAGAAGCTGCTAATAAACCAATAAAAAGCAACAGTGCAAAAGTCGAACGTATAAATGAATAGTCTAAGCCGGAATTCTCAAAGTAGAATGGTAATTCACCTTGATGATTATTTAGATAAGCATCTGTCACCATCGCATCTAACTCTACTCCAATATTCTTAGTAGCTGTCCACTGTGGTACATGAAATACATACAAGTGATTTGTGGACTGTTCGGCATTTGCTCCAACCATTGCCTCATCGATTAAATTGAAATCATCGTCATTTATGACAATGACATTAGTTCCAAGCTCAGTAGGAGAAAAAAGAACACGTGGATAAACTGAATTGATGTAAAGTGGAATACTATTTTCTTGTAAAACTGTCCTGACCTTCTTGTTCCTTAATTCCTCTAAAGACTTCTCGGAATAGGCTAAAAAGATGGCCTCCCCTTGATCCAAATTGACAACAGGATAACCAAATACTAGAGCCAGTCTATTTATATCTGATTGTCGAATAATTTTTACCGGCTGTTGAGTATTAGAAGATGTTTGACGTTTAACCGTAAACTTATTTAGATGATAAGACAGTCCCTTTGCTTCTAATTCTTTCGTCAAACCATTAATATGTGCTTCTTCATAAGGATTATCTAATTTACTCGAATAGACGAGGCCCAGTGGATTTAGACGATGAAACTGATGAGTAAATGTCGACATAGAGATAAGCGTACCCATAGCTAAAAAAGCCAAGGTGGAAACCATGCAAGAGATAAAAAACATACGCGCATTTTCTCGCATAATAATAGACACTTCAGAAACGGTTATTAAACGATACTTATGCCAATACATTTTCTTTCGAGCACGCACAAAAGACATCAGCCACTGTAGTGTATCCGTGAAAAACAAATATGTCCCCAAACTTGCTAAAGGAGGTAATATTGCTGATAAAACCATTAAACGTTCTTGTGTCGTTAATGAAGCTAGCACATAAGAAAGAATTAATATCAACAATCCTAAAATAGCTCGCCATTTCGAATAAGAGGCCGTCTGTTCATTGCGCCAGTAACCCTTTAGCAAATCGATAACATCACGATCTCGTATGAACATCACGCTAACAAACGAAATAATTACAAATAAACTTGTAAATGTCCCAATTGTTAATGCAAATGGCTCCCAAGAAAAATACAATGGAAGGCTATCGATTTGTAAAATTTCGCGAACAATCATAAAAAAGAATTTCGCAAAGGCATAACCGAATACAATCCCTACAATAATAGAAGTTACTCCTATAATTATCGTTTCTAGTAATACCAGCTTATTTAACTGGCGCTTTTCCATTCCAAGATGCATGAGTAAACCAAATTCCTTGGAACGGGCCTGAAGGAATGCACGCATTGAGTAGAATAAGAAGAACATCATAAATAACACTAATATGACTTCTGCGACAAACATTCCTTGGAATGCAATTTCCCTTAGAAACTCATCCTCTACCTTCGGATGAAACATGAGCATTGAGTAAATAAAAAACACCATCACGGATGATACGCTCGACATAAAAAATGCTGCATAAACTCGGTAATTCCTTATAACATTACGGTAGGCGAACTGTCGAAAAGTCACCGACATGACCTCCCAATAGACTGAGCACATTCAAAATCCCTTGGAAAAATGTCTGACGGTGATCATCTTTATAGATTTCATTGAAATACTCACCATCTTTGATAAATAACACACGATCACAATAACTTGCTGCAATTGGATCATGCGTCACCATTACGATTGTCGTACCCTCTTTTTTATTTATGCGTCCTAACAGCTCTAACACATCTCTTGAGGAATTGGAATCTAAATTCCCAGTTGGTTCATCTGCTAAAATTAGAGATGGTTTATGAATAAGAGCTCTTCCAATTGCCGTCTTTTGGGCTTGTCCACCCGAGATTTCATTTGGACGTTTTTCTAAAATAGACTGAATGCCTAGCTGCTTTGATACACTCTGCACCCGCTCTTCCATTAGCTCAACATCCATATTATCCAAAGTCAAGGGTAATACCATATTCTCCTCAACCGTTAGCATCTGTAATAAGTTGAAATCTTGAAATACGAAGCCAAGTTGACGACGTCGAAAATAAGCCAGTTCGTTCTTATTCAACTCATGAGGCTTAATGCCATCTACGGTGATTTCACCAGAAGTAGGTGTATCTATCGTTGAGACAACATTTAACAATGTCGTTTTGCCGCTACCCGAAGGACCCATAACAGCCAAAAACTCGCCCTTCTCTACTTCAAAACTCAGTTGATTAAGCGCTCGATGTGTAACTTTTCCTTCATAAACTTTTGTAACTTCATCAATTTTCAAGATAGACACAAGTCCGCCTCACTTTCTATGAAATGCTAGGGTCGCTCTATGAACGATTAAACAAAACCTTCAGCTTCGTCCCTTTACCTACCTCAGATTCAATTAATAACTGGTGTCCTAATTTATCACAAACCTCTTGTGCTAAATACAAACCCATTCCCGTCGACTCACCTGTTTTACGTCCATTCTCACCTGTGAAAAATGGACGTGTTACACGCTTCAAATCTGATGGAGGTATACCTATTCCTTCATCTCTAATTGTCAGTTCAATATGATTCTCCGTAACTTCCGTGGATAAATATATTTTTTTACCCTCTTCAAACGTATATTTAACTGCATTTGTAATAAATTGACCAATAATAAATTTCATCCATTTTGAATCAGTTGGAACCATAAGATTTTCATCTATCGCAATATCAGGATAAACACGATTCGCAATAAATAACCGTTTATGCTCATTAACTGCCTCAACAACCATTTGACGAAGTTCAACTTGTTCAATTTTCATGTCCTCTTCAAATGTATCGATTCTCGCATTCATCAATACAGTCTCAAGACTTCGTTTCATACGATCGACTTCTTCTTGGACACTCTTCTTATCTAATTCACCCTCTTCTTGTAAGAGTAATTCTAATACAGCAAGAGGTGTTTTCATTTGATGTACCCATTGATTCATGAATTGTAAATGTCGATTTTGCTTCGCATATAAAGCCTGTACTTCTAGTTGATATATTTTATAAAGTGTATGGATGAAAACCTCTGTTTGCAAATGCTCTGGTGTTTTTGCATTTTTTTGTAATGCATCTTCCATTGCTTTTGGCTTAACAGATATCTTTTTATAAAAAGATTGCCGCATAATATAACGTGTGGCTAAATATGTGAACGTTAATATTAAAGTAATCACAATGGAATACACTGCCGTATCCACATTTCTTAAGCCATCTAACCAAAATAACACTAAAATAAATAGCACTAATAACACTTCAAAAAAGACTAATGTAATATTATCCTTCAGAAATAATCTGACATTCGGCATCATTAAGACTCCTCTGAGTGTAATACAAACCGATAACCAGCGCCTCTAACGGTTTCAATCGTCGACTGAACATCATAATCTGACAGCTTCTTTCGTACGCGTGTCATGTTCACATTCAACGTATTCTCATCTACAAATGCTTGATCATCCCACAGCTCTTCTAGCAATTGCTCTCGAGATACAACTTTAGGAGCTTGTCCCATCAACAATTCTAAAATTACACATTCTTTTTTCTGCAACGGAATTTGAGCTTGTTTCGTATGCAATTCCATACGTTCCAAGAACAAGTGAAGCTGACCTTGTTTTACAGTTCTCTCTTCTTGCTTAGTAGCATATTCCCCATATGATCGACGTAAATGACTCTTTATTTTTGCTAGCACGATTTCGTAATGGAACGGTTTCGTAATAAAGTCGTCTCCACCATTTTCCAGTGCAAAAATTTGATCCATTTCGCCTGAACGAGCCGATATAAAAATAATTGGACAAGTCGTTAACTGTCTAAGCTGACGACACCAATAATATCCATCATATGAAGGTAAATTAATATCAAGCAAAACAAGATGAGGATTGAACGCCGTAAATTCTTCAAGGATGCTATCAAAAGATTCTACAGTTTTTACTTCATAATGATATTTGCGCAAAGTATCAGCAAGTAACGAAGCAATTTTCAAATCATCCTCTACGATTAATATACGATGAGTATTCATTCCACTCTCCCCTTCATCTTGACCGCAATTTCAAACATTATGCTGTCAAATTTAATTAATATATCAATTGTATAAATTGTTCTTTCGTAACACCACCAAAGTACGTTGGTACATCGATAGCATTTAGAGCTTCATCAATAACATTGCGTTCATAATTTTTCCCAACTAATGCCTGTTCTACATCTGCCATATCACCAACGCCAAAGAAATCGCCGAAAATATGTACTTCCTCCATAATTCCCTTTTTAACTTCTAAACGCACATCAATACTTCCTGAAGGGAAACGTTGAGAACGTTGTACGTTAAATTTTGGCGATTGTCCATAATTCCAATCCCATTGTTGATAACGTTCTTCAGATAATTTGTAGATATTAGCCCAGTCTTCATCAGTTAGTTCATAATATTGTATATTCTCTTCGCCACCGAAAATCGATTTTAAGATTTCCAAACGAAATTCTTCTACTGTCATTGCTTCATTCATAAATTCTGTAATATTCGCTACACGTGATCTAATCGATTTGATTCCTTTTGATTCGATTTTCTCTTTTTTCACTTTTAAAGCTGAAACAACTGCATCAATTTCTGTATCAAACAATAATGTACCATGGCTGAACATACGACCTTTTGTTGAGAATTGAGCGTTACCTGATATTTTACGACCTTCAGCCAGAATATCATTACGACCTGATAACTCAGAGTTAATACCCATTTTTTGTAACGCATCCACTACCGGTTGTGTGAATTTTTTAAAGTTTTGGAAGCTATCTCCGTCATCTTTTGTTAAGAAACTGAAGTTTAAATTTCCTAGGTCATGATACACAGCACCACCACCAGATAATCGACGTACAACGATGATACCATTATCTTCAACATAATCAGTATTTATCTCTTCAACTGTATTTTGATTTCGACCAATAATGATTGAGGGTTGATTGATATAGAACAGTAAAAAAGAATCTTTCTCTACATCCATCGTTTTTAATGCATACTCCTCAATGGCTAAGTTAATGCGTGGATCTGTAATACCTTTATTATCTATAAAAAACATTCATTTCACTCCTCTTTAGTGTCTCAACAATTATTTTAACTTAAAATTAGGTTTTTGTATTGACATAAATGTCTGTGTTATAATACAATACATAATAACAAATCAGTAATATAACAGATTGTTTGGGAGGCGAGACACAATGTTAGAAAATGTCGTTGAATTTTTCAAAAATTTACCCGCAAAACAATGCACTGTATGCGGTGAGAAAATCGAAGAACAAAGCGAGTGCTATTCAAACACTTGTGAACATTGCAATTCTCTTTAATCGTTAATTATTGATCAATCGAATTCCCCATTCGATTGATAGCTCACATTCATCACTAATTGAACCTTAGAGATGAACCTATATTAAATCGCTTACTTTTGAAAAAGCGAAGAGAGCCTGAACCACTCTCTTCGCTTTTTCTTTTTACACAAAACACTTTACAAAAAAAAGGTTAAAGAGCATATTTCACTCTTTAACCTTTTTCAATATTATTCAGTTACTGCGTCAGTATTTGAATGACGTTTTTTAAACATTAATGCAAAGTATCCAAAAGTAATGGCTAAACAAACAACCATGAATCCTAATAGAATACCTCCATTTGTCCAGAAGAAGCTCATATCTCCAGTAGAAATCGCAGCTTTAAATCCTTGGACAGAGTATGTCATTGGTAATAACGTATTAAAAATGTGCAATGGTTTCGGTACTAATTCTAATGGGAATGTACCTGCACTAGTTGTCAGTTGTAGTATCAAAATTAAGATAGCTACAAAACGACCTGGATCTGAGAAAATTGATACTAACATTTGAGTTAATGATAAGAATGTATAACTTGTAACTATCGCCATTAAAATGAAAGCACCCATATTAGCCGGTTCAAGTTTTAGACCCCAAACGACTATCGCGACTGCAGTCAATGATTGAATTAATCCAACGACTGCCAAAACAGCTACTTTACTAGTAAACCATGAAACACCGTTAATTGGTTTTATCGCTGGTTCAACTAATGGGAAGACGATTGTGATTAATAGCGCACCTACAAATAGACCAAGTGCTAAGAAATATGGAGCGAAACCTGTACCGTAGTTAGGTACTGCGTTAATTTCTTGTTTCTCAACCGCTACTGGTTCACCGACCATGTCATAAGTTTTTTGCGTTGCATTTACTTCAGCAGCTTGTTCATTCGCTTCTTTTAATTTCCCTTGTAATGTGTTAGAACCATCTTTTAGTTCAGATGTTCCGTCTTTTAATTGACTTGAACCATCTTGTAGTTTATCTAAGCCTGTTATAAGTGATGTAGTCCCACCGCTTAATGTTACTAAACCTGTTGAAAGTTTACTAGAACCATCTTGTAATTGACCCATACCACTTGTTAATGATTGTGTACCATTTGCAAGTTGTGATGAACCATCAGCTAATTGTGATGAACCTGATTGTAATTTATTGAAACCACCAGTTAGATCAGTTAAACCAACTTGTAATTGACCTGCTCCAGCATCTAGTTTTTTAGCGCCAGCAATTGATGTACTCCAATTAGAAGCCAATTGATTAGTGCCTGCTGCTAATTGTTTTGTACCAGGAGCTAATTCTCCACTAACTGTTTTATTCATTTTATCTAAACCAGCTGCAACTGTTGCTGCACCTTGTTTTAATTCTACTGCCTTATCAGACGTAGGTATTTTCATAGTAGAAACTTGATTGTTTAGTTGTGCTGTTCCCTCACTTAACGCAGCAGCATTTTCACTGACTTTAGTAGCAGTTGCATCGATCTTTCCTGCTGATTGAAGTAAAGCACTTTTTTGTTCTTCAGAAATATTCATAGCCTTAATTTGATTAACTAGCTCTTTTGTATCCGCTGCTAAACCTTGTGATCCTGCACTTAAACCAGCAGCTCCATCTTTTGTATCCTTAACTCCCTGTTGCAAGGCTGGCACTTTTTCAGTCATAGCACCTAGACTATCTACAAGTTGCGTAACTCCTGCAGAAACATTTTGTGCACCTGGTGCTAATTGACCTAATCCTGTACTTAACGTGCCAACACCTGTATTTACTTTTTGTGCACCATCGTTTAGTGCATTAATATTTGTTGTATTTCCTTCTAAACCTTGCACTAAAGTTTCGGTACCTTTTTTCAATTCTGTTGAACCAGATTGTAATTGGCTTGAACCGTCTTTAGCAGATAGAATACCTGCATTCAAATCTGCAGATCCTTTTGCTAAAGATAAAGCACCTTGGTTTAACGTACCTGCACCATCTGCTGCTGAATCAATACCATTTTTTAAATCTGTTGATCCTTTTGCTGCTGTTTTAGCACCATCATTTAATTGAGTAGCGCCATCTGCCGCACTGCCAATACCGTCTTTTAATTGACTAGCACCGTCTTTTAATTTGTTAGAGCCCTTTTCAAGTTTTACAGCACCATCTGCTGCCTCACCGAAACCGTCTCCTAATTTTGCAATATTTTTAAATAGCGTTTCAGCATAAGTAGCAGAAACATTTTTATTTACTTCTGCACGCACAAGCTCCATTGCTGAATTACCAATTTGTCCACCTAAGAAGTTGTATCCTTCATTTGGCCGATAAATAATTTTCATTTGTTCAGGATTATCATCTAATAAAGTACCAGCATTTTCTGAGAAGTTTTCGGGAATTTCAATTAAAATATAATAATCGCGATTCTTTAATCCTTCCTCCCCTTTTGCCTTAGATACTTCAACAAATTTAAATTCTTTACTATCTCTTAAATTATCTGCCAAATCATTACCTAATTGCATTTCTATCCCTTCTATTTCAGCGCCTTTATCATTGTTGACAAGAGCGACCGGTAAATCCTGTAAATGTGAGTATGGATCCCAGAAAGCCCATAGGAACATACCTGCATATAGTACAGGAACGAAAAGAACCGCAATAATAGCAATCAGCATTTTTTTCGTGCGGAGAATTTTCGTAAACTCTGCCTTAATCATTCTTCATTCCTCCTATAAAACTGTGTGACTGAATCTCTCAATCAGTCATTTTTATTCAAAAAAAGAGTCTCACGGTAAGAGACCCCGAAAAATGGTATCTCGAAACAGTGAAGCTATTTTCTCTTCTGACAGTTCAAAATCATGCGTTTCTCCCCAGTCAGCAACAAAACCAAAATAAGCTTTTAATAATAAGTATGCAACTAGATCTGGTTCACATTCCCGAATTTCACCTTTGCTAATGGCTGTTTTAATTTTGTCACCCACAAAGTTAACAATTTCTTGTTCAATTCGAATGAGCACATGTTTCACTGCAGGTGTTCTAAGTTCCTTTTCTTCTTCTATCAATTTTGCATACAGAAGATGTACTTCTCGAAACTCTAATACTTTCATCAACACCGCGTGTGCATTTTGCTGGAATGGTTTTTCTGCTGAGATTGCTTCGTCTGCTGCCGTTTTCATCTCTTGAATCATTTTCACGACAATCTCTTGAAAAAGGATTTCTTTATTACTAAAAAAAGTATAAATTGTTCCTTTCCCTACGTTTGCGATTTTCGCTACTTGATCCATTGTTGTAGCTTTATACCCAAACAAAGAAAATGACTTCGAAGCCGCTTCAAGTATTTCTTGTCTGCGGTCCATTTTGTTTCTCACCAACTTTCATTTTGAATAAAAATGACCAGAAAACTAATTTAGTCATCTGGTCATTTATTCTACACGCAACAATTGAAAGTTGCAAGTGTTTTCCATACAAAATAACGAGCTATTTTATTTTGATGAATGATCAGACGATTCTTCATCTTCATTATCATCCTTCTTCATATGATCCATACCTTTTGATGTATCATTTGATTCTTCTTTCACTTTATTCATATCTGGATTACCCACAATTATTTTTTGTTTAGGCATAACATGTAGACCTCTTGCATTTGTGTGAGCATACATGTAGTAAACTCCATCATGATCAAAAGTGATAGCTGCTTTGTACTCACCATTTTTGTCCAATTTACTTTCAATCATTTGTCCATCTTCACGCATACCAGATTCCCATACTTCAAATTTCACATCATCTGCATCGTTTACATCTTCTCCACCTTGTGTTACATGTGCAGCTAATTCAATCTCTTTATTTGCCTCCACTTTTTCTGGTGTTAAAATATCAACTTTTACTTCAACTGTTGTTCCTTCATTATTTGACGAATGGTCTTCTTGTTTGTCATCATTATTACACCCTGCAAGTAAACCTGTAATTACTAATAACCCCATCATCCATTTCTTCATTATTAAAACTCCTCTACCATTGGTATTTGTATTGTAATTGTTGTTCCTTTTTCAAACTCACTTTCAATTTGCCAAGTACCTTCATGCAATTTAACAAGCTGGTCAACTATTGAAAGACCTAATCCACTTCCGCCATCACTACGGCTTCTCGCTTTATTTACTCTATAAAACCTCTCTGTTACATGAGGTAAGTCCTCCGCTGGAATCCCGATACCATGATCTTGTATTTGAATGCTTACAAAACGTCCATTCGTTTTTGCATTAATTTCTATTGATGTCTTCTTATTAGAGTAACGTATTGCATTTTCAATCAAGTTAATGAGAATTTGCTTTAATTTCTCTTCATCTGCATTAACAATGATATCCTCACTAACATCTATATTCACTTTCATGTCCTTTTTAAGCGCTTGTTGCTCCGTTAATAGCACTACCTCACGAATTGTTTCTGCGAGTGGTAACGGAAATAACGCAATCGGTTCAGATAAGTTAGTTGCTCGTGATAATTGTAACAATTCATTTGTCAGCTTTTCCATACGATTAGCTTCTCGGACGATTAAGGAAATCGTTTCATGCTGTTCTTGTTCAGGAATTAAACCTTCTTGAATAGCTTCTCCGTATCCTTTCACATAACTTATAGGTGTTCGTAATTCATGTGATACAGTAGCTAAAAAACTCTTTTGCAACTCATCATTTTCTTGAATAGCAGTCGCCATTTTGTTAAAGGTTTTTGATAACTTGCCTATTTCGTCCTTTGATGTAACTTGGACTCTCATTTCATAATTTCCTTCAGCCATTTTCTCTGCAGCATTTTGCAATGCATTAAGAGGTTTCATAATATGACCTATTCCTTTATAAATACCAAAACCTACAATTATTAAAAATACTGCTGCACTACCTAATAAAAAAATAACTTCTTTAGATGCCAATTCTGATATTTTCGCTAACGGGAAATATATATAAATAATACCTTCTAAACGATTTTGATCTGTCAGCGGAATAATGACAGAAATAATTTGGCGATCGAAGCGCTCCTCATATCCCATTTTGGTGACAGTTTGTTCTTGTAAAAGTTGCTGTCGCTCTTCTGCACCAATCAATGTTTTATAATCAATATCAAATGGTACACAAGCACTTAGTTCACGTGGATTCTTAACTGCAAATACAGAGACATTTGAGTAGTTGTTGTAATTATCAATTTGCGCGATTAATTCATCGGTTACTTTTCCACCTTCATAAATCGTCGCCAATTTCTCCCCAACATCAATCATCGACTGTTCCGCATCCTTAACGTACAATCGTTCATATAAAAAATGGGTTAGTATGTACATAAAAAGAACCGTTAGCGTTAAGAAGATTAAAATCATAGCCCAAATACGCGTGGACAGTTTTTTCATATTCTTACCTCGAAACGATAGCCTAGCCCCCATACTGTATGAATAAATTGACCAGCTTCTTTCCCTAGTTTTAATCGAAGTGTTTTAATATGCGTATCTACTGTTCTTGTTCCCCCTGCATAATCTAAACCCCATAAACTCACTAATAATTGTTCACGAGTATAAACCGTATTTTCATTTGTCATAAATAAATGTAATAAGTCAAATTCTTTTAACGTTAGGGGGATTACTTTTCCAGATACAAATACTTTTCTGGATACCTCGTCTAAATCAATTGTTCCTTTACATAAATGCTTTACTTGCATCTCCACTGGAGCATTTCCCGTACGACGTAACACGGCTATTATTCGGGCTACAAGTTCTGTTGATGTAAATGGTTTTACAATATAATCATCTGCACCAATCGTTAAACCTTTTACCTTGTCCTCATTTGCGTCCTTTGCAGTTAGGAAAATGATTGGTACAGTCGATGTTTTACGAATTTCTTCGCATACTTGGAAGCCATTTATACCTGGCATCATAACATCGAGCAATACTAAATCGACTTTCACTTGAGCGAAGGTTGTTATAGCAACGTTACCATTTTCAGCTTGTAGTGTTTGAAATCCTGACTTTTTTAACATCATATGGATTAAATTCCTCATATCTCGTTCATCATCTACAATTAGAATGGATGTCATTCGCTCATCTCCCTTACAATCAATTGAAATGGTCCTTTATCAACTTTTACTTTCTTTGTAACTTCATTATTTTTCATAAAGTATAAAGTTTGATCATCGTACCCTGCCACTACGACATATTGTTCAAAAAGTTGCACCGCAAATGGATTAGCACCAATTTCTTGCGCACTTAATACATGACCTTCGTCATTTACTTCATATAACTGACTTTGCCCATGACTGACAACATATATTCGGTCATCGTCAATCGCAAAACCAATTGGCATCATTGGTAGTGAAAGTTCACGATCCTTCTGCCCCTTATTTATATCAAAAATATCGACAGACGTATTCGGTTTCATACCTGCACCGTGTCCACCAAGCCATAATTCTTTTCTTTTTTCTAAAATAATCATCCCATGAGAGGACTTTGGAATTTGCCACTTATCTTTCACTTCCAGAGACTCTGCATCAAGGACAGAAAGTTTTGTATCTTTATAATTAACTACATACAAATTTTGTCCGTGGGTAACCATCGACATCGGATAATTACCAACTTTCTGCTCAGCAATTTGCTCACCTTGATTAGTATAAGCCGTAACACGGTTCGTTTTGCCATTTGATATGTAGAGTATTTTCTTATTTGGTGCATAGATAGCATTCGTTACTCCAACACCAGTTGCAATAGAATACACCACTTTACCGGTACTTAAATTATAAACGTCCGCACTCTCTAGCTGATTACCATAAAGTAGTAAATATTGCTGACCAATCAAAGTAGCACCTGTGTAGGCTTTCTCTAATTGCCAAGTAGCAAAAATCTTAAGTTCTTTGTTTACAAAAGTTACTGAAGGCTGCTGTATATTGACAGCTGCGATAAAGGAAGAATCTGCTGGAATCGCTGGGTATGCATCCTTTCCACATCCAAAAAGGAGTAATAAGACAAATAATATGATAACCGTAATACGCTTTCTCAACTCCATCCCCCCTCCCTTTTCATCATACTGTATAAATGTGAAATAATAATGAAAGAAAGCTAAGTAAATTGTGAACAAATTAGAAATGTGGAAGACGCCTCAAATAAAAAAGGTCAAAAAAAATCGCTCTTCTGTAGGTATCTTTAAACCAACGAAAAGAACGACTCCATTATTCAAATAACTTTATTAATAACTCATCCACTGCGCTTCTAGCCTGGTCAACACAATTAGGTAAGCTTGTTCCTTCATATGAACTCCCTACCAACTTCATTGTAGGAAAATGTTCATTTAATTCTTGTTTAGCTAATTCCACACGCTGAGCGTGGCCAACTTTATACTGAGGCATAGCTTCTTTCCATCTTGAAACAACCGTAAATAATGGACTTCCTTTTAGTGGGATCACTCTATTTAAATCTTGTAAGACAATCTTTTCAATCTCACTATCCGATAATTCAACAATCGCTTCATCGCCTGAACGTCCTACATAGACTTCCAATAAAGCATAGCCCGCTGGAACAAATGACGGCCATTTTCGATGTGCCCATGAACAAGATGTAATTGAAAAATCGCTATTACGCGCAACAGTTAGTCCAGTGCCAGTAAAACTTTCATTCATTGCTTCAATGGGAAATGCCATCGAAACGGAAGCAACAGTTGTTAGTGGAATATCTTGCAATCCTTGTAATAATCCTTGTTTGGCAAACATTTTTTGACTTATAAGATGTGGTGTAGCTAAAATTACTGCGTCTGCGGTAATTGAGGACTTATTATTCAAAGATAATGTGACTTGATGCGCTGTTTTTGCAATCGATTCAACTTTGACACTTTTTAATATAGTTGTATCTATAAGTTGTCCCTCTAATGCCTCTATCAACGTTTCAAGACCATTTATAAAAGTTTGGAATGAACGCTGCTCTTCAATACCCTTCGAGTCATCATGAGAGATCTCAGAAAGTGCCTTTTTCATACCTGTCATTAAACTTCTATATTCTTTTTCCATTTCAATTAGTTCTGGAAAAGTCGCTTCCAAACTAAGCTGTTCTATATCTCCAGCAGAAACACCTAATAAAAGCGGCTCTATAATATTTTCAACAGTTTCCTTACCGAATCTTCTACGTATAAATTTTCCTAACGGCTGATCTTCTTGTATTCTAGAACGAGGAAACCATAGGTCACATGTAGCACGTAATTTACCACTCCATGACACAATATCAGAAGCTAAAAATGAAGATAATTTTGTGGGAATCCCTAAAATTGAACCTGCTGGTACTGGATATAGTTTTTCATTGACAGTAATGTACGTTTGACCTGCTTCACTTCGAATCAGCTGGTCTTCGATACCTAAGTCTTTTACTAATTTGGCCATACTATTATTGTTATCAATAAATGAGTTTGGACCGCGTTCGATGACGAAATTTTCCTTTCGTACAGTTTGAATCTTGCCACCTAAACGATGAGAAGATTCAATCAGTACTATTTCTAATGGAAGTTTTTTTTCTTTAGCCTCTTTTTGCAAATAGAACGCAGCAGCTAAGCCTGTAATCCCACCACCGATAACGGCTACTCTTTGCTTTTGTTCAGTCACATCAATCATCACTTTCTATTAGGCTTGAGATAACGTTTTATTAATAACATCAACCATAGCATCGATGAATAATGGATCATCGTTTGGCATAGCCGGACGACGATAGTTAGCGCCTAATTCTTCACAAACAACACGACATTCATAATCATTATCATACAAAACTTCTAAATGCTCCGCAGTAAAGCCTACTGGTGTATAAACAAATGAACGGAAGCCTTTTTGATGGTATAGTTCGCGAGTTAAATCTTGAACATCTGGTCCTAGCCAAGGCTCTGGCGTTTGACCAGCACTCTGCCAGCCTACTTCCATATGTTCTACTCCTGTTTCTTTTTGAAGAATTTCAGCTGTCTCATGTAGTTGGTCCGCATACGGGTCACCTAATTTAACAATTTTCTCAGGTAATGAGTGGTTAGAAACAATTAGACAAGCTGTTTTACGTTCTTCTTCTGACATGTCAGCAAACGCTTCGTTGATTTTTTCTGTCCAATATTGGATGAATTTCGGCTCTTTGTACCAGCTTTCAACTGAAGTGATTGTTAAACCACCTAATTCTTCTGCTTTTTCTTTCGCACGGCCATTGTACGATTTAATAGAGAATGTTGAGAAGTGAGGGGCAAGTACGATGGAAACAGCTTCAGTAATTCCGTCTTTATGCATTGCTTCAACTGCATCTTCTACGAATGGTGCAATATGTTTTAGACCAATATATAATTTGTACTCTACTTCGTCTTGAACTTCATTTAAACGAGCACATAATGCTGCTGCTTGTTTACGAGTTGTTTCAGCAAGAGGAGAAATACCTCCGATAGCTTGATAACGACTACGTAAGTCTTCGATTAATTCTTCGCTAGGTTTGCGACCATGGCGAATATGTGTATAGTATGCTTCAATTTCATCTTCGTTGTTTGGTGTACCATAAGCCATAACTAATAAGCCCATTGTTTTTTTCATTGTAATTTCACCTCAAAAAGTTATTTACTACTTATTAAGAACGTACTTTAACTTGCTCTGCACTGTACTCGTGAATAAGTGTTGTTAAACGTTTTAAAACATCTGGATCTACTGAAGGGAAAACACCGTGTCCTAGGTTAAAAATATGCCCCGGTACTTCTAAGCCCTGGTCAATAATTGCTTTTGTACGTTCTTCAATAATAGACCAATCAGCTAATAATAATGTAGGATCTAAGTTTCCTTGCACTGGTTTAGTCATACCCATAGCGCGCGCTTCTTTAATCGGCAAACGCCAATCTAAGCCGACAACATCTACCGGTAAGTCATGCCATTCCATTGCTAAGTGACTTGCACCTACACCGAATGTTATCATCGGAACATCTAACTCTTTTAGCTCAGTAAAAATTCTTGTCATAACTGGTTTAATGAAAATTTGATAATCTTCTTTGCTTAGTGCTCCAACCCATGAATCGAAAATTTGGAATGCTTTAGCCCCTGCTCCAACTTGCGCTTTAATATCCACAATAATCATATCCGCTAACTTGTCCATTAACATGAACCAGGCTTGTGGCTCAGAGACCATGAATGATTTTGTTAAGCTGTAACTTTTAGAAGGGCCACCCTCAATCATATAGCTCGCAAGTGTAAAAGGAGCGCCCGCAAAACCGATTAACGGTACATCTAATTGTTCTTCAGTTAAAAGTTTTATTGTATCAAGCACGAATGGTACATGTTCTTCAGGATTAAATTCGCGTAAAGCTTCTACATCCTTTACAGAGCGAATCGGATTTGAAATCACTGGACCAATACCTGCTTTAATCTTCACATCAACACCCATACCTGGTAGTGGTGTTACGATATCTTTATATAAAATGGCTGCATCAACATTATAATTTTGTACCGGTAAATGTGTCACATAAGCACACAATTCTGGTTGATGTGTAATTTCCTCTAACGAGTATTTTTCTTTAATCTTACGGTATTCAGGCTGTGAACGTCCTGCTTGACGCATATACCAAACAGGCGTATAGGCTGTCCTCTCTCCACGTGCTGCGCGTAAAAGCGTATCATTAATCTTTCTCATGAATAGATTCATTCCCTTCATTTAAAAAAGTTATTCGTTTCGACTTTCGTATCCGTTTTCACTATAGTCGTTTCCCATGTTATTGTATAGTTTTCCGCCCGAAATGTCATGAAAATGTTTGTATTGGTGACATCTTTTCGACAAAGATGTCTGACAATCTAGAAAACCTCAAATTCTTTTAATATATTTTACTTATTATCGATATATCAAACATACAATTATTAATTGTGCACATTATAATGTTTAATTAATATAAGCTAAGGCTAAATATTGTATAAGGGAATGCTGAAAGCGCTAGCCACTGAAACTAATTAATTTTAAGAATACACAAATTAAATAGGAGGCGTTATTATTGAATATTTATTTAACATCTGGAACTCCAGAGTTTATGGAGAGCTTACGAAAAAAATACTCAAACGAAAAAATGATTGTATTACATGGCTCTGGCAACTCTATGTTGCTACATGAGACAGAGGGAAAATCTGTATTCCAAACCCCTAGAAGCTACGAGGTAATCGATTCAATTAATGAATTAGAAGACAAAGGATTCTTTGTAATGAATCATCTACCTGTTTCTGATGAAGGCCGACCACTATTTGAACATCGTTTTTTAAGTCGTTCGCATGTAATTGAATCAGATCCTGGTTTCAAAGCATACCGTTTACTTAAACCTATCAATTCCGAAACTTATATTGTCTTAACGGAATGGTCAGGTCCAACTTCCTTTGAAGCTTGGAAAGTATCAAAAGCATATAAAGACGCTTTTGAAAATCAAGTTGCTGCAGTAGGTATTGAAAATCGCAACATATTCACAAGTAAAGCGTATGTAACAACTTATACCACTGCAAAAAATGAAGAAACTGAAGATTAATTACTAAAGTCGAGTCAAGCGCTCGGCTTTTTTTGTTATAATAAAAGCAAATCAAAAATACTAATTATGAGTGAGGTATAACAGATGAAACTACAACTTTTTGATAAACTAGATGCTTCTTATAAAGACATGGTGCAAATTCGCCGCCATTTACATATGTATCCTGAGGTTTCTTTTAATGAGACTGAAACAGCTAAGTATATACAAAAATTTTACGATCAGCTCGGCGTTGTTTATGAAGCAAACGTTGGTGGCAACGGGGTTGTTGCACGCATTAAAGGTGCAAAACCTGGTAAAACAATTGCATTACGAGCAGATTTTGATGCACTTCCTATTCAAGAATTAAACGATGTTCCCTATAAATCAACTGTCGCTGGTGTTATGCATGCTTGTGGTCATGATGGTCATACAGCCACATTATTACAACTTGCAAAAGCACTTCATGAAATGCGCGATCAGCTAGCTGGTGAATATGTTATCATTCATCAACATGCTGAAGAAATAGCGCCTGGTGGAGCAAAACCTATGGTAGAAGCGGGATGCTTGGATGGAGTTGACGCTGTATTTGGCACACATTTATGGTCACAAACACCGTTTGGCACTATCGAACATCGTTCAGGTCCTATGATGGCTTCAGCTGATCGCTTCGAAATTTCTATACACGGTCGTGGTGGACATGGTGCAATGCCACAAGATACGATTGATACTGTAACAATTGGTGCACAACTTGTTACAAATTTACAGCATATCGTCTCTCGTCGAGTAGACCCTATTAAATCAGCAGTAGTAACAATCGGTTCTTTCCACGCAGGAGACACTTTTAATGTTATTGCAGGAGAAGCTAAAATGTCAGGTACTGTAAGAACATTTTTACCTGAAGTCCGTGATCTAGTTGAAGCTGAAATTGAACGTATTATTAAAGGTACTTGCCTTGCAGCTGATTGTGACTACACATTCGAATATATTAGGGGCTATCCAGCTGTTGTCAATCATGAAAAAGAGTCTACTTTCCTTTTTGATATCGCGAAGGATATTCCTGGTGTTAATGAAGTAGTTGAATGTGCTCCACTTATGGTTGGGGAAGATTTTTCGTACTATCTAGAAAAGGTACCTGGTGTATTCTTCTTTACAGGTGCCATGCCTGAAGGAACTGCATATGCTCATCATCATGCAAAATTCGATTTCCGTGAAGAAGCAATGTTGATTGCTTCTAAAACGTTAGGTGCAGCAGTACTCGATTATCAAAATATATAACAAAAAAATCCTGAGACATTTTCACTGTCCCAGGATTTTCTTTATTTTGTCATTCGTAATGTAATCTCTCCAACGATTAACATAATCACAGGTCCAACATAAAATAATGGGTTACCTATGCCACAAATTAACACGATAATCGCTTGTACAATATTTACTACTCGAACAATTTTATGAACTGCTAGTTTACGATAAACTGCAGGTAATGGATATAACATATACATACTGAAATCTGTTGAAGAAATTAATGCTTGCTTCAACTGAATTGTCGTCGCAAATGCAAGCGCTGCTAAAAAGACGCCAACAGCAACAGGCATATTAATGATAAAAGCGCCTATTCCAGCTATCGCCGTTAAGCGTACCCATAAATAGAAATGGTCATCTGTACGAACGAAAGTGCGGAACACCAAATAAGCTTGTGTATTTTCTTTTTTAAACGGCACCATTTTATATAGCGCATCCAACCACTGACGTCTTTTAATGCTACCGTGTATGTGCGGTACATCCGTAAAATAATTAGCAAAGCGATAAAGACGCAACATACGATTTTGCTCAAGTTTTACGAAATGCTCATAAGGGAAGGGATGCATAGCCTTTTGTTTCATCCAAGTAAAACCATAATAGATTACTGGAATAGCAACAATAAGCATCATCCATACATTCATTAATAACACTGATGCTACAACAGTAATAGAAATCAGTACTCTTACAATGCGATCTCCCCATACTGCTTGTCCTCTATTAGCCCAACGAAATGCAAAATCAACTTGTACATTCCACCACTTCATGAATACAACAATAACAAATGCTAATCCGATTGTTCCACTAGATACTTGTCCTATTTGCTTTAGCATAGGTAGGGCTATGATAAAAGGTATAACAACGACAAGAATCTGCGACCAAAATGTCCAATTCAAGGCTTTCTTAAAATAAATTGGAAGCTTTGTCTCAAGTGGCAATAAGTACACTTGGTCAGGCTCACGGATTAAAGTCGTAGGATTGCTAAATGCTAATAGAAAACCTAATACAATTGCAGTTACTAATATAGAAGGAAAATCTACTGGATTGGTTTTCAGCCACTCACTATATTGATAGCCACCTGCACCGATGATGAATACAAGTACGATTGCCATATGCCCCGTAAAGACATACTTCATATACTTTTGCACTTCATTTATATAATGAAAGAAGCGTGTACGCCACACATCATGCAAGTTATTCATGTTCTTGCTCCTTCGTCATTGCGATGTATAAGTCGTCCAAAGTTGCACCTGGCATATTGAATGCTTGGCGTAAGTCATTCATCGTCCCTTGTGCGCGAAGTCGGCCATTATGTAACAATAAAATACGGTCACAATGTTTTTCAGCCGTCGATAAAATATGTGTAGACATCAATATAGATGCCCCGTCTTTTTTCTTTTCATCCATATGATCTAATAATGATTGAATACCTAAAGGATCTAGTCCTAAAAATGGCTCATCAATAATATATAATGATGGATTAACTAAGAATGCACACATAATCATTACTTTTTGACGCATCCCCTTTGAGAAATGAGACGGGAACCAATTTAATCGTTTTTCCATACGGAATTCTTTTAATAATGGTTCAGAGCGTTCTTTTAATGTTTGTTCATCCAAACCATATGCCATTGCTGTTAGTTCTAAATGTTCTTTCAAAGTTAACTCATCATATAAAACAGGCGTTTCTGGAATATATGAAAATGAGGAACGATATTGATCCATATTTTCCTTTATTGTGATCCCATTTAGAAGAATGTCTCCACTTTTTTGAGTCATTAATCCGATAATGTGTTTAATTGTAGTACTTTTCCCTGCCCCATTCAGTCCAATTAGTCCGACTAGTTCTCCAGGTTGAATTGTAAAGGATAAATCATGAATAACAGGTTTTCTCGTATAACCACCTGTTACGGATTGTAATTCTAATACTGTCATTCCTCGTCACTCCTATTCTTCTTACAGTTTATCAAAATTTTCGCAATCTAGCAGTTACCAATATGGTAAAATAAAAAGCAAAATGATGAAAGGTGTGTTTTTTATGAGCGATTGTTTATTTTGTAAAATTATCGATGGTTCAATTCCTAGTACGAAAGTTTACGAAGACGAATTTGTCTATGCCTTTATGGATATTGGCCCCTTATCAAAAGGTCATACATTATTAATTCCTAAAGAGCACGTGGCAAATATTTTTGAAATGTCTTCTGAAGTAGCTTCGAATCTCTTTGCCGTTGCACCTAAAATTGCTAATGCTATCAAAGATACATTCAACCCAGCTGGCATGAACTTAGTAAATAATAACGGTGAAGCGGCAGGACAAACTGTATTCCACTTTCATTTACACTTCATTCCAAGATATGATGAAACAGATGGATTTAAACCTACTTGGACTACAAAACCAGATGAATATACGCCAGTAATTTTAGCTGATTTAGCTGAACAAATTATTGCCCATCTAAATAAATAAGATAACTTTCTTATTATTACTATTATATAATAGTATTGATTTCACGATAATTTACCTGTAATATCATGTATAAGTTTCGCTTCCGATCACGAGGATACGGAAGGAAATAACAAAAGTTGAGCTCAGTGTAGCTATAGGAGAGATGAGAAATGAATACGAAGAATTTAGTTTTAATGGCACTTTTAGTTGGTGTAGGTGCAGCATTATATGTCGTGATTCCAGGAATTAATGGTGGTATGAAGCCAGACTTCATGCTAACGATGATGTTTATCGGCATCTTATTATTCCCTGGTATTAAGGAAGTTTTCTTATTAGCGATAACAACAGGCGTGATTTCAGGCTTATTTTCAACATTCCCAGCTGGCTTTGTACCGAACATTATCGACAAATTAGTAACAGCATTTATTTTCTATGCAGCAGTTGTATTATTACAAAAGTTTGCTCAGAAAATTGCAGTATCGGCTGTTCTTGCCGGTGTAGGTACGATTATTTCAGGAAGTGTTTTCTTAGGTTCTGCAATACTAGTTGTTGGCGCGAAAATTCCATTTACAGCATTATTCATAACAGTTGTATTACCTGCTGTTGCCATTAACGTCGTAGCATTTATTATTATTTACCCAATCATCATTAATTTGGTTAAACGATCTAAATTTAATACATCTTTAACACATGCCTAAATACCAAAATAAAAGATAATATAATTCAGAAGGTCACTATCTACAATACTATAGATAATGACCTTCTTTTTAATAGCTATAAATAATAAATAATTTTTGTTTTAATTTCTTTTATTGAATATCATGTTTTATTATAGTAAAAGAAGGATATACATAGTTTAAAGTAGGAAGGAGAAACGATAATATGAAAACATCTACATTTTTACTCGGCTTAACAACTGGAGCAATCGGTGGTATGGTAGCTGTTCTTTTATCTACGCCACAATCAGGTAAAGAATTTAGATCATCATTGCAAACTACTAAAGAGGATCTTCAAAATAGACTTGCTGATATTAAAGGGTCAATTGAGAACATAAAAAATGAAGCTCAACAAACAATACCTAAGGTGATTGAAGAATCAAAAGAATCTTTTGCTTCTTGGCAAGCTGAGACAGCGCCTATTCAAGAAAATCTACAACAAGAAATTGCTTCTTTACAAAGCTCTGTAGAAGAAATCGAAAAACATCTAGCAGAATTCCAAAATCGTAAAAATCAAAAAAATAATGAATAAAATCATACGATAAAAGTATATTTTTTGAGAAAAGTAATTAAACTAATATAAAAATATATTTTTTGTACTATTTTATATTGGAAAACGATTGTTTATTATTTACAAATAATGTTATAATGTTAGAAAATTGCGAAAGTTGGTGATAGCTATGTCTGAAGACTTGTATACGGTTCGTGAAGCTATGCTTTACAGCCAAAGAATCGCCCAGCTATCGAAGGCCCTTTGGAAAGCTGCTGAAAAAGATTGGCAAGCATGGATTAAACCATATGATTTGAATATCAATGAGCACCATGTATTATGGATTGCTTCTAATCTTGAAGGCGCATCGATTTCTGATATTGCAAAATTTGGTGTAATGCACGTATCAACCGCATTTAATTTCTCTAAAAATTTAGAGGAGCGTGGATTGCTTGCATTTTCTAAACGTAATGACGATAAGCGAAATACATATGTTGAGCTCACCGAAAGTGGTAAGTCATTACTTGTTGAATTGACAGAAAATTACAACCAATCAAAGCATAGTGTTCTTGAAGGTTCACTTCCTTTAAAAGAAATGTATGGTAAATTCCCTGAATTATTAGACCTTATGGCTATTATTCGTAATATCTACGGGGATGATTTCATGGACATTTTTGAAGGTTCATTACGCAAAATTGAATAATATTCAAAACGAGTTCAACCTGAGTATTGCTCCAATCGTTCAATACTCAGGTATGAAAACGCTATCTTTTTTTTAATATAAAATAACTTGATTTTCCTTATGAAAAGCATTAATGTTAGGTTTCGAAGATTATCATATATTGAAATTGGAGATGCTAAACCTTGCATTGCTGGAAAACAATTAATGTACAGAAACAATACGGCCACGATCGTATTTTTTTATTGTCTACTATAATCGTCATTAGCGTATTTTCTGTTTTTTATATAGTATTAAATATATTTAAAGAAGCTCCGTTATCAGATCACTTATTTCCGCTCTTCTTAATGGTCTTTTTTATGATTTACCCTGCTCATAAGCTGCTACATTTTATGCCGTTATTTAGTTATCGTAAAAGTTTGCGCTTTTCCATCGAGAAACAATATAGTTTTTTACCTGTATTATCGATGCGTATCCATGAGCCCATTTTAAAAAGTCGTTATGTTTTTGCATTGCTTGTACCATTTATTCTACTGAACTTAGTTTTAGTAATTGGCGCGATAATGTTTCCATCCTTTAGACATTACTTTTCGATTTTGTTGGCTTATCACTGTGGACTTTGCTTAATTGATCTATTGTATGTCAAACATCTTATACATTCGCCTAAAACGGCATTGATTGAAGAAACAGATAAGGGGTTTGAAATTTTAGTTCCATCATCTAACCAGTGATGATTAACTTGTCATTTCTGTTCTTTGTTTGTTATGCTTATGATGTAGATAGAGGGGAGGAAAAGACTTGATGATTGCCATTGTCGTCCTATTCTCGGTGTTTTATTTATTTCAAATCAACCGGATGACGTATGCACTTTGTGCGCAAAAAGAAATTCCTGAAGAAAAACAACCAAAAATATACCGAACTATAAATGTATTGATTACTATTTTGTTAATCTCATTTTACTTGGAGATTCTGTTTACTGTGTAAACAATATTCATTTTATAGCATTGAAAATAGCTTGTTGGATAAGTTCTATCAACATTAAGTTAGTTCCTCTGTCCTCAAATTAGTGAAAATAATAAATAAGAAAGTCCATTCGCATTACTGCAAATGGACTTTCTTATTGCCTAAAAATTAGCACATAAATGCTGCGCCAACAATAATTAACAAAATAAATAACACGACAAGTAAAGCAAAGCCTGAACCATTAGAATATCCACCACCATTACCCATTACCCGCACCTCCCTTCTCTTTGCTATCTTATGCAAATATGTTTTAGGGTTTTAGGCTAAATGAATATGGAACCTTTTTCTTTTTTTTTCGTTTTGTGTTATAGTTACAAATACATTAGTTAGAAGTGACTAAAGTTGGGAGAGATTTTAAAGATGAAGAAAACAGTATTATCACTTACACTAGCAGCATCTGTTCTTGCTCTTGCTGCATGTGGAAATAATTCAAGTGACGAAGTAGTAGCAGAATCAAAAGCAGGAAATATTACTAAAGAACAACTGTACCAAGAAATGAAGAGCGCGGCTGGTACACAAACACTTCAAACATTAGTTATCAAAAGTGTTTTAGAAGATAAATACAAAATAACTGATAAAGAAGTAGAAGCAGAATTCAAAAAGCAAAAAGAAGCAATGGGTGAAAGTTTCGAACAAACTCTTGCTGCTCAAGGCTTAACAGAAAAAGATTTCAAAGAAGATTACGTCCGTATTCTTTTATTACAAGAAAAAGCTATGGATATTTCTGAAAAAGATATCGAAGCATACTACGAACGTATGAAAACAGAAGTAAAAGCAAGCCATATCTTAGTTGCTGATGAAGAAACAGCTAAAGAAGTAAAATCTAAACTAGATAAAGGTGAAGATTTTGCTAAACTTGCTAAAAAGTACTCTACAGATCCAGGTTCTAAAGAAGCTGGCGGTGAACTAGGTTGGTTCGGTCCAGATAAAATGGTTGCTGAATTTACAGACGCTTCATATGCTCTTAAAAAAGGTGAGATTAGTGAACCAGTTAAATCTGCTCACGGCTATCACATCATTAAATTAGAGGACAAGCGTGATGTTAAAGACCTTCCTTCTTTAGAAGAAAGCAAAAATGACATTAAACAAAAAATTGCTGCAACTGAAGCAGCTCAAAATAAATTCATTGAAACAACTACTAAATTAATTAAAGAAGCTGACGTGAAGATTAAAGACAAAGATCTTAAAGACGCACTAAGCCAATTTTTAGATAATAAATCTACTACAGAAAAATAATTAGCAAGATAAAAGTGCTTGATCCATTACGATGGGTCAGGTATTTTTTTATTTTTACGGGCCTCTGTCCTCTTAATGTTTTACTTTGTCGCATGTTATAGAGTTAACAAGTTAGAACGGAGGTGATTCCTTTGAAACGTCACAACCATCACCACTGCCATGGTTTCGGTCACGGTCACGGCCACGGCCACGGTCACGGACACGGTCATTGCCATCACGGTCAACACCCGGTCGTATGCCCTACTCAATATCAGTTCAATGATTGCTATGTTGAAAGAGAAGTTCCAGTTATCCACCCAGTAGTTACTGTAAACAGAAAACACATTGTTAATGTACCGCGTCATTACTACACACAATCTACTGAAAACGTAGTAGTTGATCCAGGTAATCCAGTTCACTGCAATACGAATAAGCCATGTCACAAACCATTCCATGGACTGTTCCGTAACTGTTAACAGTAAACCTCCTTTAGTACGTAAAAAGGACCTCTCAGCATCGCTGAAAGGTCCTTTTTTATTTTATTAGTCTATTGTTGGTTTATAGAATGAACGATTATCCAATGGGAATAGTCTTTCTGTAAATTCCCCTGGAACCGTTTTACCTAGAGCACGTGTTAGCATATTCATTTTTGCATCGATATTATCGATGTAGTGAAGCATCTCCGCTTCTTGCAACATTGGCTTTTTAGGGCTTCCCCATTCTTCTTTACCATGATGAGATAACACCATATGTTGCAATAACATGACTTCTTCACCTTCGATTTGAAGTGTATCTGCGGCTTTCGCAATTTCTGTCACCATAATCGAAATATGCCCTAGCATATTACCTGTGACAGTGTATGATGTTGCTACTGGTCCAGATAATTCAACTACCTTACCGATATCATGTAAAATAATGCCTGCATATAATAAGTCCTTATTTAAAGTCGGATATAAATCAGCTATTGCTCGACCTAATTTCAACATCGATACAACGTGATCAAGTAAACCAGATGCATAATCATGGTGATTTTTTGTCGCTGCTGGGAACGTCATAACTTCATCTTGGTTTTCTTTTAATATATGTCTAGTAATGCGAGAAATTTGTGGGTTTTTAATTTCGAAGAAGAACTGCATCAATTGCTCATATAATTCCTCTTTTGGCGTCTCTGCAGAAGGTACTAAATCTACTACGGAAACTCCCTCATCATTCGCTACTGGACGGATTGCTTTTATACGTAGTTGAGCTTTACCACGATAATCATGGATTTCTCCACCGACACGTACAATACCCTCAGATTGATATAGTTTTTCATGCTCTTCGCCTGTATCCCATAATTTCGCTTCAATACTGCCGCTCTTGTCTTGTAAAATAAGCGTCATAAATGGCTTCCCCATTGTTGTAACGCCTTTTGTAGCTTGTTTAATTAATAAATAATGATCGACTGGCTCTCCGACTTGAAGTGATGCTATACCATTCATATAGAAGTCAATCTCCTTTCACCTTTTAAATTTGAAACATGAATGACGAATGATTTTGCCCATTGATCTATCATATTTTCATGACATGTAAAATAGAGTATCTGGTGTTTCGTTTGAATACTATCAACTAATTGTACCATGTTCCCAATGCGCAAACGATCAAAATGGACAAAAGGATCATCCATAATAATCGGAAATGGTGCAGATTGTTGTAATGAATCCGCCAAAGCAAATCGTAATGCTATATAGGCTTGCTCCTTCGTCGCTTGGCTCAATTCAGCTATTGTATAGCGCATACCATCTTCAGCAACTGCTTCGAAAACACTTTCCGAGTTTATCTCTAATGTCTCATAGCGGCCACCTGTTAACTGTTTAAAATATCGTTCTGCTCCTTGCAAAACTGATGGAAGTCTTTTTTCTTTTAAGTTACGCATAGTTTCCTGTATTGCTGTTGCAATTGCTTGATTAATCGCCCATTCACGTGCTCGCTCTGCTAAAGCGGCTTTTTGCTCTTCAAACTTTTGAATCTGAATACCATATTTCTCATCTGATAATAGACCTATTGTTTTCGCTTGTAGCTCCGCATGTTCGCTGAGTAACTTATCTTTTTTTTCTTGTAAAGATAGCAGCGTAGCTGATATGTGCTCAAGTAGACTTTGGGATTCTATATCGTTTAATTGAACTTTGACAGCTGATTCATCGAACATTGACAATTGTTCCTCTACTTGTTTTAATGCTAGGGAATTATCTTTATATAGCTGAAATTGCTCGTTAGCCTTATAGAATTCCTCGGCTGTTTCAACATCGGCTTCTTCAAATAAATTTAAGATTTCAGTTGTATAAGATTTATGCAAATTCGTCTTCTCATCAATAATATTATCTAATTGTTGTAGTTTTTCTTTAGCAGTTACAACAAGCTGCTGTTGCTCAGTCATTTTGAAAAAGACAGATTGAACTGTAGCGGATAAATTTTCTCTCGTACAAATTATTTCGCAAGCAGATGAGGCATCCTTCATACGCTCATTTATTAGCGCATAAAGTCGCTCTAATTGATGTTCTTTCATCACTATACTTGTGCTTTTTTGCTGGAGCTCACGTACTTGCCTAAATAGCTCTGTTAGAAGTTCAGGCTGTAATGAGCCGCTTATTTGAAAACGTTTTAAAAAAAGTTGAAGTTGCTCTTCACTTTGTTCGATATACATATTGAATTTAGATACGGCTTGTTGGGCTTCTCTCATTTGTACTTTTTTATCATCATATTGTTCTTGTAACAGAGTAATACGATCTTCAAATTGGCGAATTTTTTTCAGTAGTTGTTCCATGTCAGATTGCTGTGATTGAAATTCGCGAATTTCACGTTGAAGAGCTTCTGTATTTACAGAATCATTATCATTTGATCCATTGTCCAAAATAAACCATAATGCAGCAGCTACAATGATACCTATTGCGATTACAAGCCAATTAGATAGACTAGTGCCAATTAGAATAGCTATTATAGCAATCGCTACACTTAAGAGTTTTACTGATTTCGTATTTTTAAATCCCTTTACATCTTGATTTAAGGTCGCCTTCGCTTCAGCTACTTTTTGTATTTTTGCCGACCAATTGGCAGCTCGTTCTATCTCATAGTCAGACGGTTGCTGTTCAAAAAGATTGTCTAGTTTTTGTTCGACTATTGCTAACTCCTGTTGAAGCTGATCTACAGTACGTTGACCGAACCGATATTGCTCTTCATTTTCTTCCAATTGCTTTACTAATTGGCGAAAATATTCTTCCTGCTCAAGAGAAACTTCCGTTTGCTCTAAAGCATGTTGCTGTTCACCATCCGTAATACCTAACAAACGATATTGAGCGATTTTTTCTTGTTGTAGTATTTCAATATCATTTTCTAAACTTTTCACCTTTGAGTTCCACTCGCGCCATTCACTATCTTGGTCATTGAGATTCTTTAATAGTTGGTATCGTTCATCATTAAAATCTGCTTGGAGCTGCTTTTGGATTACTTCTTTTTCTTGCTGAACTTGGTTTAATACAGCTTGTACTTCGAGTTTTTTGTCTTTATACAACTCATAACGTTGCACTCCATTTGTCGGAAATCCTCTTTGTAAAATTGATCGGAGCTCTTGTTCCACCTGTTCCTTCTTTTGTAATAGCGGATAAAGTTGACGGAATATATGTAACTTCTGCTGTTCTTGCAATTGCATAGATTCAGTTGATTTAATATTATCTAGTTCTGCTGTAATTTGCTGTAACCTTAAAATAGTAGGTTCATATTCCTCAAGCTTTTTACGCTCTTCTTTTAGAGTCTGATCACTTTCACGAAGTTCTTCAATCTGTTTATTTATCGTTGGGTTTTTTCCAGATTTCTTAAAGAGTTCTCCAATTTTCTTATCAAGATCCTTTTCAAGTTTAGTTAACTGATCAATGCCTGTTGTACCTGAAGCTAATAATACTTTACTTAGTTCGTCTTCAGACATATGCTCTAGCTGTTGCAATTGGTGAACAGAAAACGAAAAAATGGCTTCAAAGCCTTCACGATTATAGCCATGTATTATTTTCGCTAACGCCTCTTCATACCCTCTTGTACCATCTTCAAAATAGACCGTAACATCCCCTATCGCTTTCCCCTTCACTCGCTCAATAATACAATTTCCGAATTCATCGTCTATCACATGCACTTGGCCTCCATATTTACCGCCTGCTTTCGGTTCGTAGCGGAGCTGTTGCGCATTCTTTTGAGGAAAACCAAATAATATATGAAGTATAAATTGCTGAATCGTCGTTTTTCCCGCTTCATTGAGCCCATAAAATACATTAATACCTTGTTTCAAATTAATCGTTACATTCTCATGTTGACCGAATCCAAAAATAACTAATTTGTGGATATACATATTGTTCACTCCCTTCATAACTTCAAAGTTAAAGTTTCTTTGATACTAAGTTTTTAAATAAGTCTTTTGTTTGTTCTGATATTTGCTCTAAATCTAATTCAGATAGAGGTTCTAAATAACGGCCTCCTCTAGGATGTTGATAGAGATCTTTCAGCTTTTCCTTCCATTGCCTGTCGTCCCAACTATCAATAACATTGAGTACTGCTTCTGTTGCAACAGTGGGATCATATACTATGAAGTCTTGCCAATTGACGTGAACAGACTGTACCCAGATAGCAGGAGATTTCAACTCTTCTCTCTCTCGTATCAATTCAAGCCATTCTTCTATAGTACTCTCTTCAAATAACATCTTAGCGCTAGGTTCTAGTTGCACAAGCTTTAGTTCTACAACACCTGCACCATTAATATCACGAAATTGTTGCAACGACTTTTCACATGCTTGTAAAATTTCATTAGCATGAATAAGACCATCACAATTAACTTCAAATTCATCGTAAACAATCACTGATGTCGGTATAAAATCCAGGTTTGTGCGATGCTGGTCCATCTCTACATCATAAAACCCTTTTATACCCCGCTCTTTACGATGCCGGCTTTGAATATTACCTGAATAAACTATCGGTGGATGTTCATTTATTATTTGACGTAAGTGAATATGCCCTAGTGCCCAATAATCATATTGTTTCGAAAGTAAAGCTTCTTTTGTAAACGGTGCATAGACATCATGTGTTGTATTTCCCATTAAGCTTCCATGGAGCATACCAATATGAAATGCCTCCTTATTTGTAGCAACTGGATATGTATTTATCATAGGCTCCGTCACATGCCGATCAGGATAACTAAAGCCATATATATGAACTGCAGTTTCGCGAATTTGCAAGTTCACTTGCTTTGTTTGCTTTGGTAGTACATGGACATTTGGAGGCAATTCGAAGCGTGTCCATTTCCCATTCAGGTGATCGTGATTTCCATAACTCAAAATGACTGGTATATTCTTGTCAAAAAGTTGTTCCATACCTTTTTGGAAATGAGCTTGTGCACGTAAACTACGATCTTCTCCATCATATATATCGCCAACAATGACAATAAAATCAGGCCGTTCTCTTACAGCATATTGGATGAATCGATCAAATGCTGCAAATGTGCTATTACGAAGTTCCTGTAAACGCTCCTTTGGGAGTGCTGACATCCCTTTAAATGGGCTATCTAGATGTAAATCAGCAGTATGAAAAAATCGAATTGTAGACATGATTTCCTCCTTCAATAGATACGAATATTTGTTCTTATTTTATCACAAAATTCCGGTAATTTATAGCAAAAGCTCTACAAAAGCTCTGGCATAGCTGATAGACTACTATTAAAATCCCTTTACTGATTTGTATGTTTTTTCTGACTTTTCTAGTATAATGAATACACATTCATAAAAAAAGGTGATGAATATGAAAACGTATCGATTTACAGCGTTCGAAAAATCAGGTAAAACACTTTTTGACGAAGCTTGGGAATTTGCTGATGATGTAACTGCCAAAACTAAAGGGCAACAACAAGTTGAAGAAAAAGGGTTGGCTGATCAAACACATCGCTTAGTAAACTCTGCTGGCAAATTAATATTGTTCCATTCATAATGAAAATGCCTTTCACAAAAGTTACATTGTGAAAGGCATTTTTTTACTGTCCGTTGAAAACCGGTGTACGTTTCTGTACGAATGCTTGAATACCCTCTAAATGATCCACCGTTTTACGCATTTTTGATTGCGCAGCGGCTTCCATTTTGAGCACATTCGATAGCTCTGCACACTTTTGTGTATGCAAGATTTCCTTTGAAGCAATCATCGCAGCTACTGGTGATTGTAACAATTTTTGCGCTAATAAATCCGCCTGTTCAGAAGCTTTCCCTTCAGGCACTACTTCATCTACCAAGCCTAGTTTTTTTGCTTCAGGACCCGGCAATACGTCACCTGACCAAATCATCTGTTTTGCAAGCGGTGTGCCTAAACGCTCCTTCATGAAGAAATGGCCTGCACCATCTGGTATAAGACCGATTCCAATGAAATTCATCGCCAGTTTACTAGTTTCTTCAGCAATGATAATGTCACTAGCTAGTGTTAAACTAAAGCCTAAACCTGCTGATGCCCCGTGAACTGCTGCAATTGTTATCATTGGTAACATATATATGGCCTTAACAAAGCGTGTAATATCAACCATTACTTCGTCAATATCCATCGGGCTGTCCTCATTCAACATCGCTTTAATATCCCCACCAGCTGAAAATACTTTCCCTTCCCCTTTAATAATGAGCACTTGTATATCCCCATCATCATTTAACGCTTCAAAGCATTCAGCTAATTCTCTCATCATCACTTCATTCATAGAATTCATCGCAGTTGGCCTGTTCAAAGTCAACGTAGCCAATCTACCATTCTTCTCTAATTTTAATGTTTCAAATGTCATTAAAAACACCCCTTTGTTTAAAAATGAACAGTTATTCATATATTAATATTCTCTATTTTCTCCAGAATACCTTTATTTTTCGAAAGATTATTATTTTTTATATCTTTCAAAACTCCACGTCCTACCTGCCTACCGCTAAATAAACATCCTCCTAAAAAAGTTCCTTCTAATGCTCTATAGCCATGCACGCCTCCGCCACCGAAACCAGCAACTTCCCCAGCGGCATACAGCCCTTCAATCGGATTCATCGATTCATCTAACACTCGGCCATCTAAATCTGTCTGTAAACCGCCTAATGTTTTTCGTGTTAGAATATTTAGTCGAACAGCTATTAACGGCCCCTTACTAGCATCTAATAGTTTATGTGGTTTAGCCACACGAATGACTTTATCCCCTATATAATTTCTAGCTCCGTGAATTGCTTTTGCTTGCAAATCCATCGTAAATTTCTTATTTATCTCGTCATCTCGTTCTTTTATTTGTTCTTCAATATGTTCAATATGAATTAGTTCATTTCCTGCAATTTTGTTCATACCATTCACTAATTCTCTTAAATTATTAGCCACCACAAAATCTGCTCCATTTTCCATAAATGCTTTAACAGGTTTTGTCGGCCCAGGTAAAATACGTTGAAGCACTTTCCTAACATTTTTCTCAGTTAAATCCGGATTTTGTTCTGATCCTGACAACGCAAATTCTTTTTCAATAATTTTCTCCGTCAATATAAACCAAGAATAATCATAGCCAGTTTTTTGAATAGCCTCCAACGTACCAAGGGTATCAAAACCTGGAAAATTAGGAGCTTTAAAACGATTTCCTTCAGCATCTAACCAAAGTGAAGACGGTCCAGGTAAAATGCGAATACCATGATTTTGCCAAACGGGATTCCAATTTTGAATTCCTTCTGTATAATGCCACATTCTATCTTTGTTAACTATGCGACCTCCTACACGTTCAGAAATATCTAGCATTCGCCCATCTACATGTGCAGGCACTCCAGAAATCATTCGTTCTGGAGCCTCCCCTAAACTTTGTGGCCAATTTTTGCGTACCAACTCGATATTAGCCCCAATTCCACCACTTGTGACAATAATGGCCTTCGCTTTATATTCAAAATTGCCTATTGAATCGCGTGCACTTTCTTCTCCACGTTTAGCACTACTAGGCACTAAAATCTTCCCCTTTACTCCAGTTACAGCATTAGTGGAAGTTATCAATTCATCTACTTGATGACGTGGTTTATAGTCTACGAGCCCAGCTTTAATAGCGGCCCTTAATTTTTCTTCAAATGGCTTCACTAATCCGGGGCCAGTTCCCCATGTTATATGAAAGCGAGGAACTGAGTTACCTTGACGTTCTGCCCACCCTACAACAGGAAAGAATCTAATACCTAAACTTTGCAACCATTCGCGTTTCTCCCTTGATGCAAAATCAACATACGCTTTTGCCCATTTTATAGCCCAGTAATCTTGGTCTTTCTCTCTGTCAAACTTTGCAAAGCCTAGCCAATCTCTCCAAGCTAAATCTTTTGAATCCTTTACACCAAGACGCCTTTGTTCTGGTGAATCAACAAGAAATAATCCACCAAAAGACCACCAAGCTTGTCCGCCAAGAGAAGCTTCTGGCTCTTGATCAAGTAATAATACTTTCTTTCCCTGATCCGATAATTCCGCTGTAGCTACGAGTCCAGCCAGTCCTGCTCCTATGACTATCACGTCATAATCCATAACTCTCACCCTCCTTACTATTAAAGTGAATAACGTTTCATTATATTTCTTCACCTAATGTTTAAACACCTCTATTTACAATAAATGTAGCTTAGAAATTAGAATTTTTTTAAAATATGAGTTATGAATATCTAAATTTTAAGTAGCCACTCAAGAAAATAAGTCTTTATTCTTCAGTAATAATTCATGTAAACCATTAGGATAAATTATCTTTTCCCCCTTAAAGATATCTATTTTTAATTTTCATTTTGCGTATGTAATTTAATTTCTCTAAACACCTTTAAACCTTTCTTTTTGATATTGTGCTACATTTTTAATTTTCACTAAGAAAATCTGAATTACCTATATTCCGAACGATTGACTGTTTTAACAATAAAATTTCAAACTAAAGTTTACTATTTTCGAACGATAATTTGAAAAGACATGTCTTTTCATGAAAACGCTTCACTTTATTACACTAATATCATAAATCTTCTAGAATATGCATTCTATATAGACTTATTAAAAAATGTCTTAGCCATATTAAAATGCAATCCACATTAAAACCAGTTCCAAAAACACAAATTCCAACTTTTTAGTGTCCTCTCCTATAATACGAACTATTTTTATATAAAAAGATTAATTGATTCGGTTTTAAGTTAATTTACACCTCATTTAAACCTAATTTATATTAATTTTCCAAAACAATGTTGACATTACCCGAATATAGCATTAATATTGATTTAAATTTAAAACACAGAAAAAATATGATGACGGAGACATGCTTCCCGATTTTGAAATCTTTAGAGAGCTAATGGTTGGTGAAAATTAGCGGTTTCAGCGGCAGGTTCCACTCCCGAATAGATAGGTTGAACATTCCAAAGTATGCCTATACGAATCATGCACGTTACGCATATAGCAAAGACTGTCCTTTTAGAGTGGACAGTAATCCAAGGGTGGTACCGCGTCTGTTAATTTAGCCTTTCGCCCCTTACATAATCTTATGTAAGGGACGGAAGGCTTTTTATATTTTCAAATACTTTAATTGTTTTTCAAATAAGAGAGGAGATTTAACATGTTACAAGATTATCAATTATTAAGAATTCCAGGTCCAACTCCAATTCCACCAAGCGTAGAACGCGCTATGGCACAACCTATGATTGGTCACCGAGGTTCAGAAACATCTAAAATGATCCAAAACATTAAACCGGGCTTGAAAAAAGCATTCGGTACAGAACAAGATGTTCTTATGATTACAGGTAGCGGTACATCCGGTTTAGAAGCTGCAATCGTTAATGTTGTAAAACCTGGTGATAAAGTGTTAGTTGTAGCAACAGGTGTATTCGGCCAACGTTTCACAAAAATTTGCCAAGCATATCAAATTGACGTTGAAGAATTTGCAGTTGAATGGGGTACATCGTTAAATCCGACAGCGGTAAAAAATTACTTAAAAGAACACCAAGATATTACTGCTGTATTCTCTACTTATTGCGAAACATCAACAGGTGTTATCAATCCAGTTGGCGAATTAGCAAAAGCAGTTCATGAAGTATCTGAAGCACTTGTAATTGTTGATGGTGTATCTTGCATGGGCGGCATTGAAACAAAAATGGACGAATGGGGTATCGATGTTCTAGTAACCGGTTCACAAAAAGCCTTTATGCTTCCTGCAGGTCTAAACTTTATCGGTGTAAGTGATCGTGCTTGGAAAGTCATCGAAGATAACCCTAAAAAAGGATTCTACTTAGATTTAACAAAATACCGCGATAACTTGGAAAAAGATACAACACCATTCACACCAGCTTTATCTTTACTATTTGGGCTTGAACAAGTACTTAAAAATCTGGAAGCTGAAGGATTTGAAGAAGTATATAAACGTCATGCATTAATGCGTGATATGACACGTGCAGCATTTAAAGCACTAGATATTCCACTATTTACAACAGATAATGATGCTTCACCAACAGTTACGGCTGTTAAACCAGCTGATTTTGATGCTGAAGCATTCCGTAAAGTACTAAAAACTGATTTCAACCTATCTGTAGCAGGTGGTCAACAACACTTAAAAGGACAAATCTTCCGTGTTGGTCATATGGGCTACTGCGCTCCAACTGATGTGCTACAAACATTGGCAGCAATCGAAATTGCACTTGTTAAAATTGGTAAAGAGATTGAGCTTGGAAAAGGTTTAGCAGCAGCACAAAAAGTTTATCTTGAAGGAGCGAACAACTAATTATGGCTATTAACATTTTGATCAGTGATCCACTAAGCGAAGATGGTATTTACCCTCTTCGCCAAGAAAAAAAATTAGATTTAAATATAGTTATTGAAACTGGCTTAACTCCAGATGAATTAAAGACTAAAATTAAAGATTTTGATGTTTTATTAGTTCGTAGCCAAACAAAGGTTACTCGTGACATCATTGAGGCTGCTGATAATTTAAAATTAATCGGCCGCGCTGGTGTTGGTGTAGATAACATCGATTTAGATGCTGCTACTGAAAAAGGGATTATCGTAGTAAATGCACCAGATGGTAATACTAATTCTGCTGCTGAACATACAACTGCAATGATTATGGCTCTTGCTCGTCATATTCCACATGCACATATGTCATTACAAGAAGGACGCTGGGATCGTAAAAAATTCGTCGGTGTTGAATTAAAAAATAAAACATTAGGTGTTATCGGTTTCGGGCGTATCGGACAAGAAGTGGCACACCGTGCAAAAGGTAATCGCATGGACGTTATTGCTTACGATCCATTCTTAACTGCTGAAAAAGCTGAAAAACTAGGCGTAGACTTCGGTTCAGTTGAAGATGTTGTTAAAGTAGCTGACTTTATCACAGTCCATACACCTCTATTAAAAGAAACAAAACATATGATCAACAAAGAAATCTTTGCATTAATGAAAGACGGCGTTCGTATCATCAACTGTGCTCGTGGTGGCATTATTGATGAAGAAGCACTCTATAATGCTATCGTTGAAGGTAAAGTCGCTGGTGCTGCTCTTGACGTAATGGAGGAAGAACCATTTGTAGGAAACCGCCTATTAGAATTACCTCAAGTCATTGCAACACCACACTTAGGTGCCTCTACTATTGAAGCACAAGAATCAGTTGCTGTTGATGTAAGTCATGATATCCTAAGCTACTTCAACATTGGTACTGTTCGAAATCCAGTGAACATGCCATCTATTCCTAAAGACATTATCGCGAAAATCGAACCTTTCTTCGACCTTGGTGAAAAATTAGGTGCTTTCGTGTCTCGCCTATCAGATGCGGCAGTTGAAGAAATCAATCTATACTTCGCTGGTGAGTTAGCTAACTTCGACGTTCGTCCATTAACAAACAATACTGTAAAAGGATTATTAAAACGAAATTTAGGCAACCACGTAAATAACGTAAATGCACGTTACTTAGCTGAACGTAACACAATTAAAATTAACGAACATAAAACTACTACAGCAAAAGGTTTCTTAAACTCAATTGCTGTTGAATTAGTTACCGCTACTGAAACACATAAAGTAACAGGAACTCTATTAAACGGTCTTGGTGCTCGTATCGTTAAAGTAGATGACTATGTAATTGATGTTGTACCAGACGGCCACTTACTATTTATCAAACATACTGATAAACCAGGTGCAATCGGCCGTGTCGGAACACTATTAGCAGAAAAAGACATCAACATCGCAACAATGCAAGTTGGTCGGTCAAACCAAGGCGGAGATGCCATCATGATGTTATCAGTAGATAACCACATCGAAAACGTCGACTTCCTAAAAGTACAAGACAACATCTTTGATGCAAAAACTATTGATTTATAATAAATGCTGAACACGCCCGTTTAGCTACGACAGGCACTGGAGGGCTCGAACACAAGACGCTTTTTGTCTTGTGTCGAGAGACCGAAGTGACCCAAGTAGCTGGCGTGTGAAGCTGGATATTCTTAAATGCTGAAGCGGCCCGCTTAAAGGAAGATAGCCTAAGTTCGCCACGTCCTGTGGCAACGACTATCTGACCAACATCCTGTTGGCCCCCGACAAGCACTGGATAAAGGATCACTTCAGCTTTTGACCGAGAGACTTCAATTCACATGTATCTAAAAAACAACCCGATCCTTTAAAGGATCGGGTTGTTTTAACTCGTGTATTTAAATGAAGCTTCAAAAAAAGCCGTCTAATAAAAAATATAGACAGCTTTTCGAAGCATTAGATTGTTTTAAGTAGAGGTATTAATTCACGTAATGATTTAATCTCATAGGTTGGTGTAACATCTTTTATTGGTGCTTTTTCTTCACGATTAATCCAAGCTGAACGCATATTAACACGCGATGACCCTAAAATGTCGGTCATCAAATTATCGCCAACCATAATAGCTTCTTCCGCTTGAATTTCAGCAACTTTTAAGACATGTTCGAAAATAGAAGCATCCGGTTTACCACGACCAAAATCACCAGAAATAACGATATGATCAAAGTAAGGAGCGATTTCAGGTGTAATTTCCAATTTTGTATGCTGTAAACTTGGTGAACCATTTGTTAATAATATTAATTTAAAGTTCCCTTTTAATGTATCCAGTACTTCAAATGTTTCTTCATAAACAAAAGGACATTGCTTACGCGCCTCGATAAAATAATCCCCTAGTTCTGATCCAAGTTCCTCATTATCTATCCCTAATTTAGCTAAACCTACTGTCCAAGAATCTTTACGATAAGATGGAACTACTTTTTTTAATTGTTGAAATTCATCTGTTGGATCATCAAATGTCCCCCAAAGACCTTCAAATGGGTTAATGCCAATCATTTGTGTATATTCATATGTAGGGTACGATGCATAGAAATTGCGTGCTGCTTCTCGCACAGTTTCTTCAAGGTCAAAAGGATTTACTGTCACCTGCTCAGCTGCCTTTTTACAAGTAAGTTCAAATGCAGTCGCAATACTTTTCTTATCCCAAAGTAAAGTATCATCTAAGTCAAATATTACCGTTCGAATGGTCAAAATAATCGTCTCCCTCATCACAATAAAAGTTTATGTATTATCATTATCCTAGCATATTTCAAGCTACATATAATAAGAATTATTCAAAATAAGTCGACACTGCCCTTCCAATAATACAAAAAGATCATTAGCTTGATATTCTTTGCTAATGACCTACTATAAAGGGTTTCAATTTTCTTCACCAATATCATCCAATGCATCTGGATAAATTATTTCGTTAAATATTTTACCATTCTTGGCGTCTTTCATTTTGACAGTAACCTTCAAATCTTCCTCGGCTGTTCCGTCAAATACTTGATAGAACATACCTGCAATACCTAAAGAGAATACCGCAAAACTATCGAAGCTATTTTCAAACTCTTTTTTATCTACGGTTATTATAAACTCAGAGAAATTACTGTTATTGCTAATCTTAAGAACAGAAGGTATTTCCGAATCATCTTCAATTTCTTTTACATTTGAAGCTGTACTCTCCTTCATTTCCTTAATCAGAGTATCGTGCTGCTCACGTGACATAATGTAGGTCACAGAACCATCACTGTTCTTTCCAACTTTTATATATCTCTTTTTTTCCTTGGCATCTGCAATAATTGCATCTATATCTTCACCTTCATAAAATGAAGCTGGGACTTTTATTTCGATATTCATTAAGTCTCGATTTACTGCAACGTCACTTTTATCTTGCTGTTTATTCTCTGCTATCTCACCAGATGAGCAGCCTGAAATCACTAATGTGCTAGCGATTATTCCGCCTGCTAGTAAAACTTTGAAATCCATAACTCCCTACCTTCCGAACATATATTTCTCAACAATTGTAACATATTACAGGTAGGCATTTTAGGTTAATTATATTAATTTTGATAGTATTCGCTTACTTAAGGGCATTTTATCTCAAATAAGAAAAATTCTAATACAGTTTTGTTCTGAGTAAAATGCGATACAAACTTGAAAAATTACTCAACTAATTTCTGTCAAACAGCGTTCAATCTTTCTTTCGATAAAAGCATACTTTTTATCCGTAGAAGCTATATAATAGAAGCTTTTTAAAAACATCTTGCAGTTCGCTTGTAGAATAACAAACTTCTTAGTAGATCCTTTCTCTTTTTGTTTAGCTAAAAAAGGCGGAATCCGCTCGAAAAGTCCTTTTGCTATATCAATAGATAATCCATTTTCAAGCATCGTAAGTATCGGCATGATTACTCGCTCATCCTCATTTGAAAGATACACTGTTTTCGAAGTAAAAATCTTATTCACTAACGATTGAAAGATTTCATCATAATCGGCTACTTTTAACTTTGGGTTCTTTACTAGTTCATCCACTGCATACGCAGTATTTGCAACACTATGAGCCCACCCCTTATTTGTAACATAACCCCTAATATCTTCTTCCAAATCTAAATATGCAACTAACTTGTCCTTCACTTTTCCGATCATTTCTTCTGTCAAAAATGGATGGTGTAAATCTTGATTTAATAGTAAAGCAATTAATAATGCTGTGTACGAGCGTTTAAAGACGCTATCCACGCCATTTTCACCAATTTCATCAAATAAATAAATGTCACTAAGAGCAGTATTTAGCATATCTATCATTAATTCTTCAGATAAATGCCCGTTATGAATTAGTTTCCAAAATACTTGATAAATTAATTCATCACGAAGTTCAACATCTGTTGACCCGATATGCTCCATCATCGAAAACACATAACGATGTTCAGCTACTTCTGCCCAACTCTTCTGACCACTTTGCAACTCTAATAGTAGACTCTTTACTTCTTTCTCATTCATAGCTACACCACCTTTAGTGATAATTCTCTTAAACTAACATATTCACTTATGAGGTTATTCATGATTAATCTTCCAAATCATTGTATTTGTATTAGAAAACATTGGTTATATCCTCATCAAGCTAGAGAACTAAAACTTTTTACAGAAAAAGCTCTTAAGCATTGCCAAGTGGCAGTTGCTTAAGAGCTTTTTAAAATTATTATTTTTCCATACAATTACACATCAATTTCCACGCCACTATTTTGTTGCTTAGCCTTTTTATATACTCCCTTTGCTACGGCTAAATCATAGTAAGCAGCACCTACTGATTTAAAAATAGTTATCTCATGATTGTTTTCTCGCCCCTTTTTATCATGAGTAACAAGTCTACCAAGTTCACAATATGTTTCATCAAATGACCATACCCCATTTTCAGCCGCATGAATAAATTCACCCGCTTCACCTTTTACACCATCCAAATCATCCACTACAATTTTACTGGCTTTCAAAATCGAAGTTTCATCAATTTCTCGCATATGAGGTAAATATGATCCAATTCCATTAATATGTACGCCAGGCTTAAGGTCTTCACCATTTAAAACTGCTTCATTTGATCTGGTAGCACAACAAATAATATCAGCTTGTTTCACAGCATCTGCCACAACTTCTACAGTTTCAAAAGGAATTGTAATACCAAATGCCTGTAACTTTTCACCGAATTGATGTGCTTTTGATATAGTTTTATTGACAAGTAATATTTTCGATATAGACCTTACAGCTATTACTCCAAGCACTTGCTCAAATGCCATCCCACCCGTTCCGATTACAGTTAACACAGTGGCATCTTTTTTTGCTAGATAGTCCGTAGCAATACCACTTAAAGCTCCCGTTCTCAATCGTGTTAAATAAGAGGCATTCATCATAGCGATATGTGAACCATTTTCTGCATCTGTTAGCAAAATAACTCCTTGAGTCGTTGGCATCCCTTTAGTAGGGTTTTGCGGAAAAATAGTTACCACTTTCACTGCCGCTACTTCACTTATCAGATCGGCACTTGGCATATATAATGCCGAAGCATCCCGATCGGGAAATTCAATAACGGTACGATGCGGACTAGCAATTTTATTTCCTTCCTTTGCTTTTAATACAGATGCTACATCTTCAATAGCATCTTTCATACTGTAACTTTTCATAATTTGTTTTTCGTTTAATATCAACATCTTAATACCCTCCGAAAGTGAGCCGTATCATTACGGCTCTATAGTTCCTAATGGAATTTTCTTCGAATCTTCTTGCAAACCCCTTTGAATTTCATCATCTAAATTCTCTCTACTACGATCTTTCACTGCCCAAATAGCTAATAGAGAAATAATTGCTGTAATAATAATATATAATGCAACAGGCACATAAGAGTTATTAAAATTAACTAGTAAAGCAGTTGCAACTAACGGAGCCGTTCCTCCAGCTACAGCTGCACCAATTTGATAGCCTAAAGTAATACCTGTATAACGAACTTTTGCATCAAAAATTTCTGAGAACATTGTTCCTAGAACTGCTGTAATAGGTGCCCAAATAACACCTAACCCTACGATTGTTGCAATTACAAGTAAAGCTACAGATTGTTGCTGTAACATCCAAAAATAAGGAAAGGCATATAGCATCATACCAACAGTGCCTGCTATATATAGTTTTTTTCGACCATATTTATCCGATAAACTCCCCATAATAGGAATTAATATAGTCGTAATAACTGTTGCTACCATTACTGAATTTAAAACAGCTGTTCTTGAAAATCCTAAATTTGAAGTTGCATATGATACAACGAATGTACCAAAAATGTAAAATGGGGCTGTTTCAACAACCTTTGCACCAATAGCAATTAATACTTCTCGCCAATAATTTTTCAGTGTTTCTACAATTGGTAGTTTTGGTATATCACCTGATTCTTTTACCTTTTTAAATGAAGGCGTTTCATCAATACCTTTACGTACCCATAATCCAAATAACACCAAAACTGCACTTATTAAAAATGGTACACGCCAACCCCAAGTCATGAATGAGCCTTCAGGAAGTAACGACATAAGAGATAAAGCAATTGTTCCTAATACCATCCCAATTGTTACACCCATTTGCGGAATTGCACCGTATAAGCCTCTTTTCTCTTTAGGTGCATACTCGACAGCAAGTAATAATGCGCCTCCCCATTCTCCACCAATACCTAAACCTTGTACTAATCGAAGTGTAATCAATAGTATTGGAGCCCAAATGCCAATTGCTTGATAAGTAGGTAATAACCCCATCCCAAAGGTTGCAGCACCCATCAAACTTAGCGTTATGACTAATGTTTTTTTACGCCCGATCCTATCCCCGATATGACTAAATATTACTCCACCGAACGGTCTAATAAAAAATGCTAAAGCAAATGATGCATAAGATAGCAACAATCCTATAGTCGGGTCCTCATTAACAAAAAACACCTGATTAAAAACTAAAGCGGCAACTGTTCCGTATAAAAAGTAATCAAACCATTCAATAGAACTACCTACCAAACTAGCAATCCAAATCTTTCTCATCTGTTTTGCATCCATACATTTTCCCCCTTGCAAAATTGAAGTGTCACTTTAATTTTATATTCATCTTAATTTTCTGTCAATATTGTGAATTTTTATTTTTATAAAGATTTTATTTTGTATTTTGTATATTATGGACTAATAAACAACTTAAAGGAGCTTTGCATAATGTCACTTGATTTTCTTGGAGCTACATTAAAAAAGATACGTAAAGAAAGAAAATATACTTTAAAAGAGCTTGCTTCTCAAATAGGGGTATCGATTAGCTTTTTATCACAAGTTGAAAGAGGAAAATCGAATGTAACATTGGAATCTTTGAAAAAAATTTCAGACGCTTTAGGAGTAAATCCAAGCATTTTTTTCGAAGCTAACGATGAATTGTTAGCTGAAGAACATAGACAATTCCATTATTCAGACCTATCAAATAGTACAGTTGGTGCATCTTATCTTCCAATGCTAGTGACGATAAATCCTGGGGAAAATGAAGGTAATGCTTTTTCACACGATGGACATGAGTTTATTTTCATTGTAGAAGGTGAATTGACAGTTAGTATTGAAGGTCAAGAGTTTGTTTTAAAGCAAAATGAATCTACAATGTTTGATGCAAGAAAAAATCACTATTGGTATAACTATCATAATCAAGTAGTAAAATTCTTACTTGTTTCATCTAGATAAAAAACCACGCTATGCATATTGAACATAACGTGGTAGTTAAAACGACAAATAATCCTCTTAGGACAATCATTAGAAGTATTGCAACCTATAATTTTTTAATAATCTGTTGTAATGTTTCATACGCTCTCTTTTTCAGATGAAATGCTGCATTTTGAATTGATTCTTGCTGTGTAATTGATTCATTTACTACGCTTGCGATTGCCGAGAAATGTTCAGATAGTGATACATGACTATCATCGTCTACATACCCCGAAATTAAGGCTACTGGGATTTGTAATTCTTTTGCCGCATTTGCGACGCCGATGGGTGCTTTCCCTGAAAGTGTTTGAAAATCTGATTTGCCCTCCCCAGTTATAATCAAAGATGCCCCTAGAATTTGACCATGAAAATCAATTGCTTTCATAACGACTTCTATCCCTGGTTTTAATACTACTGGAAAAAATGCTAAAAATGCTCCACCTAGTCCGCCTGCAGCACCTGCACCAGGTTCCTGGTGCAATGCAACACCTGTGATAGCTTCGATTTTATTTGCTAAAATCGTTAAATTATCATCAATTCGTTGCACCATTTCTGGTGTTACTCCTTTTTGTGGACCAAAAATAGTAGTCGCCCCATTCGTCCCAACAAATGGATTATCAACGTCACACGCAATAATAAACTCCGATACTTTTATGCGTTCATCGAAAAACGAATCATCAATTTGATGAAGCGTACTAAGTGCTTCTGCACCAAGTTCTAATTCTTTTCCGTCAATATTTAAAAACCTCATACCAAGTGCATTGAGCATACCAGTACCTCCATCGTTCGTAGCACTTCCCCCAATACCTATGATAAATTTACGGAACCCAGCATCTAATGCATGACGGATTAACTGTCCTGTTCCATAAGTTGAAGCGATAAGTGGATTTCTTTCGTCATTCGTCAAAAGCGTTAAACCAGACGCCTTTGCCATTTCAATGACACAAGTCTCTCCATTACCTAAAATGCCGTAATCAGCTTCAACAAGTCGACCTATTGGATCTTGTACCTTTACACTAATAATTTGGCCATTTGTAACTTCCAGTAGTGGCTCTAGTGTCCCCTCACCCCCATCTGCTACAGGTAATAGTACAGTTTCAATTTCTGGATTTATTTCATGAATAGCAGCTACCATTGCTTTTGCGGCTTCGGTAGCTGTAAGTGAACCTTTAAAAGAATCAGGACTAACAACGATTTTCACAACAATCCCCCTAAAATAAAGCGCTTACAATTATTATAGTGATAAATTCAGTATTTTACATTATACTTAACGTATAAATTCCCTGTATTATAACAACTAGTTTTTATACACTTCGGAGGAAAATTATGATATCAAAACAGTTAGCGAACCAAATAGTAGAACAGACCATGCTACGTTTGCACCGCAATATAAACGTTGTACATACGAATGGACGAATTTTGGCTTCAGGAGATAGATTACGTGTAGAAAGTATACACGGAGGGGCTAGAATTGTTGCAGAAACAGAAAAAACACTCGTTATTACTGAGGAAAATAATCATCTTTTTCAAAATGCAAAACCTGGTATAAACTTGCCCATCTTCTTTCAAAATGAGCTTGTAGGTGTAATTGGCATTACTGGTAATCCAGTCGATATTGCAGAATGGGCACCGCTCGTTCAATTAACTACTGAAATGATGGTTCACCAAGCGCTTATAGCATCCCAAACTGAATGGAAACGTAAGTTGCGTGAAACGATTTTCGAAGATTTGATGACTCAACAGCCGTTACAAAAAGCTATGAATGATCGTTTATCTAAAATTGGCTTCTTTCATGCACCACCCTTTTATGCGATAACATTGGATGCCGATCCTAAATTAACAGCATACCAATCTTTTGTTGAACATATGGAAGATTTTTTCATTCATGAGTCTGTCATCTTTGGCAAATATCAAGTAAATGAGCATTTCATTTTAGTATCTGGTATGGATGCTAAAGCGATTGTAAATAAATTAACGATATTGTTAACTCAAGTAAAAAAATATTTCAATGTCAAAATTGGCATAGGTCTACCAGTTCAAACATTAGAAAAAGCATTTAACTCTTATGAAATGGCGAAAAACGCCATTGAGTATGGTGACAGAAAAAAAACGATAAATTTTTTTGATGAAGTTGAAGTTTTTTCCTTACTAAAAAAAAGTGACTCTCAGGAAGCTTTGCTATTCACGAACCGTACACTAAAGGGTTTAAATAATAAACTTATACATACGTTGGTTGTCTATTTTTCAAATAATCAACAGCTTACAATTTGCTCTGAAGAACTAGGTATTCACCGACATACACTGACATATCGCTTGAATCAAATACATGAATTGACCGGTTATAATCCTGCCATATTCCAAGAGGCAATCATTCTTCAAATTGCCCTTTGGTTAAGAAACAAATAAAAACAGGTGAACATCTCTTTGGGTAGAGATGCTCACCTGTTTTTTATATTAATTCGGTTTCTTCTTTATAAAGTTCATCAAGAATTTCTAGCTTTTTATCAATAGCATCTTCAAATGTCATAATATATGCTGCTGGATCTTTAGGGTTATGAAATTGAGTAATCTTGCCTGTTTCTGCGTTAACGAATTTACTTGAGGCTCCACAACCAAGTCCTATAATCGTTTGAACTTCTTCCATAATCACGATGTTATATATACTCTCTTCACCTTTTTTAGAATATCCTACGTTTTCTAGATTCCCTAAAATATTTTTTTGGCGATATAAGTAATACGGCTCGTAGTTATTATCTGCAGTCCATTCATGTGCACGATGCATCATTTTCTCAGCCGTTTCACGGTCTGCAACTTTATATTTCTGTTTGTTATGCGTCATTTCTGAAGCACGTTTAAATGATAACGTATGCACAGTTAGTGATTCCGGTTGCATTTTTTCTGTTTCAGCTAATGAGTTCTCAAACTCTTCGAGACCTTCATTTGGTAAACCGATAATTAAATCCATATTAATATTATTCATTCCCATATTACGAGAAAGCCAAAACTTATCAATAGTCTCCTGGACTGTATGGTGACGTCCAATCGCCTTTAATGTTTCATCTGTATAGGATTGTGGATTAACACTAATACGGTCAATTCCCCATTTTTTCAAGACTTCTAATTTAGCAGGAGTAATTGTATCTGGGCGTCCAGCCTCCACAGTGACTTCTCGAATCGATTCAGCATGTGGAAATGATTCATACATCGTTTGATATAATGCATCCATTTCATCTGCTTCTATGGAAGTTGGTGTTCCTCCACCCCAATAAATAGAAGTAATTTTCATATCACGTTTCTTTAACCATTTACCCATCTCACGAATTTCAATATGAAGACCATCTAAAAACGACTCTACTCGTCCATTTTTACGATGGATAGCATACGCGGGGAATGTACAGTAAGCACATTTTGTAGGACAAAATGGAATTCCAATATAAATACTCACTTCATTACCTATTGTATCTAAATCTGGAATGGTCGTGAGCTGACGATCTACGATTTTTTTCATTAGGGTTATTTTTTCATCTGATAGTCTAAATTCTTCTTTTAGCTTAGTATGAATTTCTAAATCAGTTAATCCACTTTTTCTAAATTTATGATACAGCTTTGTAGGACGTATACCCGTTAAGATACCCCATTTCTGGTGAATACCCGTCAGTTTTTCAAGTGTGTCTAAAAGCACATGAGATAATGCTCTCTTCAAACGAATATTTTGTTCCTTTTCATTTGCTTCATTAGTATACTCTTGAACAAATTTACTCTTATACGTTTTACCATCTGAATGTAATTCAGCGGTTGTTGTTACTGTATGATCGGCGTCTATATGCCATTCAAAATAAACATTTAAATCTGTATCTTTTTCCGTTTTCGAAACTTTCGAATCCTCAAAAAACAAATTTGTAATATGATTGAAGACTCGCACCCAATCCTGAGGGTAATCTCCATTAATTCCAAGGACTTTCATATCATCTATTCACTTCTTTCGTATTTACTTCCATATAAAATAGAAAAACTTTATACCATTCTTACTACAATGTTAAAGGAGCGAGTAAATGTCTTTTTTCTCAAGAAAGTCAAAGCCTATAAATACATCTTTAGAAATATTAGTTTCTCAAGAACTTAATAACATTGTTATATCTAATTCTCTCAACCGGTCCATTTATATACAGATGGATATGATCCAGCTAACTAAAAACGACTTAGCTACTTTGCGCATTATGAAACCTACTCTAGTCAAAAACATTGAATCCATTGTAGCAAAGTTTTATGAAAATCTCGAAAAAGAAAATTCATTAGGTAAAATTATTAATCAAAACAGTTCGATTAATAGTTTAAGAACTGCTTTGAATGGACATATTTCGGAAATGTTCAATGGACACATTGATGAAGAATTTATGAAGAAACGTTATACAATCGCTTTTGTCCATGCAAAAATCGGGCTTGAGCCTAAGTGGTATATGAGTGCTTTTCAAGATTTACTCAATGGCTTTTTCTCAATTGTACAACAGACTCATTTTAATCATGAGGAACAACTTAAAATCATTAATTTTGAACAACTAATTGTATTAGAAGCCCATGAAAAGCACCATCAAGAAGCGCTTTAAAAAATGACTTCACAAAAACTACAGGATCTTGTTGATGAATCTTGTACTCAAGTTTTAGCAACAGATTAATCCTTCGAGAAAATTGTTGGACTTATGAATATAAAATTTCTGAATAATTAATTATTTATAGATGTACGAGATATAAACGGAAACCTAAATTCTATTCAGAAGAATTCTGAACGCATCCATAACGCAACAAAAAATTAACTGCTATGTAAAATTAAAACCATGTACTGACAATTGTCAGTACATGGTTTTAATTTTATATATTTTCCCCTTTAAGAGATACGGAGGAAGATGATTGTTACAGTATTCAGAAATAATTTTTTTCCATTGGCTTTTTTTATCTCACATTATTGGCGTTTATTCATTGCATCAAAATCATAAATTGAAAGCGAAAATAAGCGACGTATCCTGTGAATGAAGTTTTAGAAAGCTATTTAATGTCTTATTAATGTCCTTAACAAAGGGTTTACAAATGTCTATACACCGTATATTTTATTGAGCAGTAGTACTTAAGATGCTAAGTTGACAGTGCCTGTTTTGCTGTTACTTTGTGTTCCCCAAATGAGCTTTACCCATTCAGGATGATCAATGAATGGATTACGGTTGCCTTGCCATTCTTGAATGACATTATTTCGGTTCATTTCAAACTCATCGACTGGATCTTGTAAATGCCATTGTAACAATACAGAAAGCTTGCCATGATATGGAGCAGTTCCATTATTCAATTTTTCATTTAATTCGAGATCTACTTTATCACCTTGTTCATAGCGTGTTGCCATATATAATAGTATTCTGGCAACGTCACCTTTTACTCTATTAGGCGGTTCGAATGAATTAGAAGTCTTAAAACAACCATTACACCCTGCAACTGGACTACCGCCGTTATCAAAATCTAGATTACCTCGGCTACTGTTCACTTTAACATCAGTTGGACGTAAATGGTGGATATCTGTACCGGGACCTTTAGTTGTACCAAAGTTTCCATGTGATTTTGCCCATGTATGTTCTCGGTTCCAGTCACCAACATTTCCTCCGTTACGGGTTTTAGAGCGCGATTCTCCCGAATAAAACAAAATCACATTATTTGAGTTATTTGGGTCTTCATCTGTTTCTCTTAACGCTTCCCATGCTTGGTCGTAAGTTAATTGTTTATGCTCATCTATAATGTCATGTAATGCTGTTTTTAAAGCTTGACCAGTTTTCCCCATTGCGTCTTTATAATAATCGTCAGCTGGAACATCGCCTGCAGTAACAGTTACAGAGAAATTAGTTGTTACTTCTTTTTTACCATCAGTAGCTGTAACACCAATAATATAGCTTCCTTCTTCAAGTGAAAGTGTCAACGTGGCAGTCGCTTGATTGACAGTACCTTTTGTTGCAGTGAATGTTAGTTTGTCACCATCAGGATCAGAGAAGTGGTCTGTAAGTAACACGGAAACCTTTTCCCCAGTCTTTAACGTTTTGTTTGGAATTTTACTCGTTACAACTGGTGCTTTGTTTTCAGAAGGGAAAGAAGGAACCTCAATGGGTTCCCCTTTCGTACTTGTAAATTTAATTTGTTCTGCTTTGGCACCGTTAATAAACTCAATGCTTTGAATATTTTCTGCGCCTTTTATTTCGCTAACGTTTTGTCCATCAATAATTATCTCTTTCATTTCTGTACCTTTTAAGTCTATTATAGTCCCTTCTTTGTTAGGGGCTATTATGACTTTTGTTGTTTTGAATCCAGCACCATTCAGTTCTGCATAATTACTTTTTAATAAGATACCTTCTGTGATGATAGATGCCCCATCTAAATGTATGGCAACACTTGGTTTCGTAATAGTCAATTTCTTTGTTTTAAAATTAACCAAATCATACGTTTTTTCTGGTTTCACAGGTTCAACTTCTGATTCTTCATCGAAATCGACTTGTACCATAACAGGGTCATGATCACTTGCTCGACCAGCCATATCTGTAAAATCAGCATTGATATGAAGGATATCAATTGCGGTTTTGTTTGCTAAGTTATTAGAAACTAGAATATGATCTAACACTTGGGAATTTCCTTGGTAAAGGTATGTGTAACGATCAGATTCTTCTACTTTATTAATCATATTGGTCATATTCTTACCTTCATGAATTTTTAGAGATTCAGTAAATTGGTAATCATTGAAATCCCCAAGAGAAATAATATTTTCTTTTGGATTTTTTTCCTTAATATCATTTATAAAATTTGAAACAATTTGTGCAATTTTTTTACGTTGAATTTCACTTTTATAAACAGGTGGTTGAATAGAACCAAATAATGGTGTGTCACCTGATTTAGAATTCCAATGGTTTGCAATGACCACTACATTCTCACCTTGGAAATTAAATTGTGCTGCTAATGGTTTACGACTACTATTAAATGCCTCATTTGTTGGATCAATTCGACCTGGATTCAAAGTAAGCTTTCCATTTTCATAACCTACTGCAGTAGTTGCATCCCCTTGTGGATTCCCATTAGTTAATGTCACACGATTTGGATTATATAAGAATCCGACACGTATATTAGCATTTGGTGCTCCACCATCTTGATTGTTTACTGGGTCAATGTTCACATATTTATATTCCACACCACTTGCTGCTTTTATAGCTGTAATCAATCTTGCATAACTTTGATCTGCCTTGCTATCTCCTGCAGTTTCACCATTATTATCTTGTACTTCAGTCACACCAACGATATCAGGACTCTGCATATCAATACCAATTGCTCTAGCTAATTTACTAGCTTTGCTATCAGAAGTTGAAGTCTTGTTATTGGAAAAATTTTCTAAGTTATAGGAAGCAACCGTTAACTTGTCATCTGCTTTGACAATCGTTGTTTTTTCAGGTGTCGCGTTTCCTTTTTTATGTGCTGCTTTCATGTCCTCTAGAGAAGCATAAATTTTAAAGTTTTGATATGAATAACCAACTATACCCGTAATCGGACCATTAAATCGATCTCCTGTCGCTACTTCAAAATCACGTGCAGTTCCATTTGGTTCTAAACGGAATTGGATACGATTTGGATTTTGGTTCTTTTCCTCAAATAAAACTCCGCCGTGAAGTGAATTTGTTTTTGCACTTTCAAGAACCGTCACCAAGTCACCATTATCTTGTGGCGCTACAGCTTTCACGTTTCCGATTTGTACACGCATACCTTCAATACTTTCCCAGAAATCAATTGCATCTACTGTTGGATTAAAAACGGATAAATTATCACTATCGATTGCTTTTAATGACATCTTATCCTCATTAATAGTGATTGGCGCTGGCAGATTAACACCACTTTTAATGACTGTAACCTTTCCACCTTGATCATCACGAACATTAATTTGAGTTGTTTTCAAGTCTGTATCTTGACGATCACTATATCCATCGTATGCATATTCACTTACTTTTCCTGTAACAGATACTAAATCACCCACTTTAATTGGCCAAGATTTGTTTCCGCTATAAAGTAAAATAGCTTCTGATGTATTCGGATTGTTATCCGCCATATCATCTGGCGCTTGAATCGTATAATAATTTGCAGTGCCTAGCTTAAATGAATAAGTTACTACACCTTCAATTCCCTCCACAATTTGATTATTAAATGGAGTAACATGTTTATCTCCTTGAATATCATGAATTTCAAACCGATCTGCGATTGTATAATTGAAAGTCGACACTTCACTTAATTTACCATCTTGATCTTTCACGATGGCCTTAAGTGTTGTAGTTTTAGTAATTTGGATTGGCTTTTCATATTTGGTACTAGCAATAGTTGGATCAGTACCATCTAGCGTGTAATACATCTCTGCATTTGCACTAGTTGTAGATAAAGTGACAGCTGTATCTTTAACATATGTCCCACTTCCTGGAGTAGCTACAGCAGGCGCTAATGTTGTACTATCAACAACGATATCTGCTGTAGAACGCGGGATAATTTGGTAGTCATTATCGAATTGTTGAACAATCCCTGTAATAGAATCATATTTCGTATTGGCTGTTAAACCTAGAGCATTCGTTTCGTCCCGTACGATGAATTCTGTTCCATCATTCGCAGTAAAGTTTGCCCAACTACCTCCATCTTGTACTGTGGTAAGTGAAACGTTCTTTACTGTCACAAGTTGTGATTCGTTTTCTTCCTTAACATCTGCACCTGTAATTACTTTTGGTTGAGGTTCTCCTACATTTTCCTTATTTTCTACAATCGTTGCTCCATCTAATTGAAGCAATCCACGATAATCTGCTAATTTACCTGTTAAAGTGACTTCATCTCCAACCACTGCATTTAAACTTACCGGACGAACTGCAATACCACCAGTCGCATCTTGAACTGTAATAGTATTCTTTAACTTTGCAGCGACGATACCTTTAATCGTTACAGTTTCTCCCATTGCTTTAGCATGTGCATCGGCAATTAAAATGACTGTATTTTCCCCTGGATTCCCAGGCTCTACTGGAGTATCACCCATTATATGAGAGCCTAAATACTCTGTTGTATCAATTGGATAAGTTGCCCACTCTGCCTCTCTATTAAAGACATCATTGATAATCTTGTCCCCAGTCGTCACAGAGCTCTTCCGTACAAGTGTCATGTTCTCTCCAAATTTAATTTGTGAACCAACTTGTCCGATCGAATCAACGACTTCGCTAGATTTTTTTAAAACAATTGGATCATCACCATTAAAATTAACAACAGAAGAGTTTTCAAGATTCCCTTTACTCTTAATAGCTGTATTTGCATCTTTATGATATACAACATACGTATCGTTATTTTCCAAAGTTCCTGCCAATTCCACTTTTTGAGATGCCGCCGCAGCTCCATTAATATGAAGCTCTAACGTATAGTCATTTAAATTAACTGTAGCACCGGTACCATTGTAAATTTCTACTGCTTTGTTAAAACCACTTCCTTCAATATACTCAGAAATAATTAAATCCGTCATAGTAGTTGCAGCTTTAACAGGTGTTGACAGTGAAGGCAATATGAAACTTGTCACTAAGCTTACCGACAACAAAGCATTAAATGTCTTTTTCCAGTTCCCTTTACTCATAGAGTCAGTCTCCTTCTACACTTATAGAGTTTATTTGTAGCGCTAACATGTATTAAATGGGGAAGTCAAATCTTTAAATTCCAGAATATTCCGTTAAATAATTATAAGATTGTTTCACCAGTTACTTCGATATTCTCAATACTGTTATCACTATCCCCTTTAACAGCGGATAAATCTAAGTTACCTTCCACTTTAATATTAGAAATGGTAATATTTTCAGATAATGTGCCAGTGATGATTAAATTTCCTTTAATTACCGCATTGGATAAAGAGGAAACATTTGTTATATCAACGATCACATTCCCATTGTAAACTTTTGGAGATTCAGTAGTACCAGAAAATTCCGTACCTGGTATTCTAATATCTGGATCTTCACCCTTTTTCACGTCTACAATACGTCCTTCTAGTGTAGGTTTGATTTTTTTAAGAGACGCTAAATGTTCCGCTAAATTTTCCCAATCTGAAAGTCCCAAGTCTGTTACACGACCTTCTTCATAGGCTTTTTTAAAGACATCATACTTATCTCCACCCTTTGCAGTGAAGGCATTTGTTGCTACTGTATAACTCTCTTGGTCTTTTATATCCACGTAAGTTTCATTTGTATCTTTGTACTTGATCGATACAACTCGTTCGCCCACTGGTTTTAATGAATCAAATTCAACTTTTGCACCAGATACGTGAAGGAAGCCTCCACTTTCTTTTGGAGATTCCTTAAAGCTTATTTCAAATGCTTGCTTTAATTCAGCTCCTGTAAGCGTCATTGTTGCTAATGTGTTTCCAAATGGTAGTACTGTTATAACTTCTCCAACAGTGATCTCACCTGCATCAATACCTGATCGAATACCTCCACCATTTTGTAGTGCCATAATGATATTAGGATTTTGGGTTTGCGCTCTTGCCTTTGCTAACATACCATCTGTAATGATATTTCCAAGTGCTGTTTCACTATTACGGACACTTGGGCCCGTGTCTGATGTTCTTGGGTTAGTCAGTTCACTTAACGCTTCTGCTCCGATTGGTTTATTAGATACTTCTTTAATCTGTTCAGAGTATTTCTTAAGTATGTTAGCCGCTTCTGCGTCGTCTGCAAGGCTGCTAAGTTTAATCAATTCTCCATTTGTTGTAATAACTTTACCTTTACTATCAAACTCAACATCAACAGTGCCTAAAAAATCACTATATTGATACGCCTGAACAATAACAGTTGGATCTTTTGTTTTATTGTTATTATCTTGATCTATAACGACTGGCTCATCTAACTGTGTATGACTATGCCCACCAACAATTACGTCAATGCCCTTAACTGTTGAAGCTAATGTTAAATCATTATCGATTTTCGCATTGTCATCATAACCGATATGTGTCAAAGCAATAATTTTATCGACGCCTTGCCCTTCAAACGCTTTAACTGCATTTTCAGCCTCTTTAATATAATTTTCAAATACTATACTGCCAGGGCTTGATATATCCTTCGTTTCTTCCGTTGTTAAACCAAAAATCCCTACTTTTTCGCCATTGATTTCTTTAATAATTCCATTATAAATTTTACCTTTTTCAGGCTTACTTGAGATTAGATCTGTAAACAGACCTTTAAAGCGATCATCTGCAGAAAAGTCTACATTGGCACTAATGAATGGGAAATTTGCACCTTTGATGAAATCAGCTAAAGCCTGATGCCCTTCTTTACTTGAGCCTAAGTCGAATTCATGATTACCAAAGGTCATTGCATCATAACGTAATAAATTCATGAATTCCAAATCTGCTTTTCCTTGGAATTCATTGAAATATAGCGTGCCACTAAAAACATCACCTGCATCTAGTAATAACGAATTTGGCTTTTTAGCTCTAACATTTTTGATGGCAGTTGTTCTTTTCGCTATATTATCTAAATGTGCATGTGTGTCGTTGGTATGCATTAATGATAAAGTAAAGTTTTCTTCGCTATTCCCGTCTTATACCACATCTTGTGGCTTTCGGTTCGGGCCTACACCGTACAGGCGACTTTCATCGCATACGGCGTGCTATCAGTAGAAATATTGTCTTTTCACTTTTTTCTACCTAATTAAATACTTATACAAATTGAATATTCAGAATTATTTATTGAGGAGATAAGCAATTTAGAGAATACTCTGCTGACTGGGTTCCTTCGCTCCAGCTGGTTTTATCCTTTTCGTATGTTACCATACAAATCCAAACGGCCAGCAATCATCACTACTACGAACCCGCTGCCGTTCTTCTTGCTTCTTCAGTGCTGATTCACCTCGTCAAGAAGAACTTCAAACGTTCCGTTATATCCATCCCTTATTTTGACAGCCTTAGGTCTCCACTATTCAGTTGTGAGAATGGTTAGTTTAACAGTCAATTTTGCTAACCCCCATTACATCATTTCATCTATAAGGATGAATGTTGAACTCCTAGCATTTCGCAACATTCACTACCTCACACTGCCTACATGGATTCGTCTGCCTAACCATAGCTGTCTTTTAAAGAGCCCCGCCTCGTTTTTCGAGTACGACTTCACCTGACTTAACCCCTTCTGCTGATCAGCGCATCACTGGGTCCAGGAGGATTAGGCACTTGCTTCAAAAGACTGTTGTGCAAGAGTAGGAATTACACCTACCAATTGGAAAATAACAGTTAGAAACATTCATTATGAAGTTTTTTTTCTTATTAAATATTCTATTCATAAATGTTTATTTCTACTTATTTCACTAGATATTTCTCTAGCTTATAAAGTAACGTTTCGTTTAATTTTATTGAGGAGTTACTACTACATTTGGTAAAGTTGCTGTTACGGCATTTCCTATCGCTTTATCATTTTTGGGTGTCACTTGAACAGAGATTACTTTACCTACATGATCTGTTGTCAGTTTAAATGTCGAAGTTGTTGCGCCAATAATTGCTTTTCCATCTGCATACCACTGGAATGTTGTACCCTTTTCTACATCTTTATCTATATCTGTATAAGTATAAGTAACTTCTAATGTTACACCTACTTTTGCAGCTCCAACAATCTTGACACTTGATGCAGTTGGGGCATGATCACTTGTTCCACCATTATTTCCTGATGACGATCCGTTACCTGGTTTACTTTCAACACCATTCTCAACCTGTATTGTTTTTCCGTCCGGGGTTGTAATAGTTCCCGACGCTAATCCAGAGCCGTTGTACCATTTACCTCCATACTGTACGATGCCTACATTTAATGCTGCATTGTTATATAGTTTATTTTCAAATAGTGTTAAACCTTGATTTAATGCCGTGCCATTGTATAGTTTACCTTCAAACAATATTAGTCCTTGATTTAAGGCTGCACCACTATATAGTTTGTCTCCATATAACTTTAGACCTTTGTTTAAAACTGCACCATCGTATAATTTATTTTTATATAAATACTTTCCAGTGTTTAAAACACCATTAACATATAAATTCCCTGTATTTTTACCTAGTCCAGTTAAAGCTTTTCCGTTTTCATACCATTTACCTTTATACCAATTACCCATTGCGGGCTTTCCATTAATATATAATTTACTAGTGTTTTTACCAAACCCCGTTAATGCTTTACCTTTTTCGTACCATTTGCCTTTATACCAACCAGTAGATTTAACACCTTTTTTGTAATAAACCCCTGATTTTAAACCTGTTAGTAACTTGCCATCTTTGTAAACCTTACCTTTGTAAGTCTTAAACCCTTTTACTATTTTGCTAGTTGATTTTGAAACTAGCTTCCCTTTGGTAATTTTGTAGCTAGAAGACACTGCTGCCTCCGCACTGGTTATCGGAGCAATGACGGCGCTTGTTAATAAAGTTGCTCCTAACACTAATGATGTTAAAGGTTTTACAAATTTATAACTGTAATTCCTCACTATCTCACACCTCTCTATTTTTAGGGTTGTATTTACCTAATAGAAAATCTCTATTAAGTTCAACCACTTCGATTATATGGTATGCCTCTCATAGATTCTATATTACCTAGACAACGTTTACATATTTTACAATACCCATCCAACTAGGATGCTTAATTTACAAACAATACATAATATAATATATTTTAGTAATCTCTCTTTATTAATTGATTAATAAATTTTGCTTATTAAATCCATTGCACCTAATAACTTATACCTATTAAAAATTGCGTTTATATATTTTTGGGACACCATACATATGTAATTCCTTCACTCTAAAACTAAAAATATTTAAGTACATTCATTGTCATATCTTTAAAGAAAAACCTGATTTATTAATATTTTGTTGTTTCTAACTAAGCTTTATTAATTGAAATTACTATGTCAATTAAATTTACTTAAAAATAAAAAAAGGAGATACTACAATTTCTTGTAGTATCTCCTTTTCAATTCTCTTTATTATTTTGCTTAATCTAATGTATTGGTGTATTCCTCACAGATTATATTCGTGATTAGATTTCTGCGTATAGTTCTTGAATTGGTTTAATCAAAGTACGATTTACTTCTTCAATTAAACCACTTAAAGCCATTTCTGATTGAAGCATTTTTTCAATCTTACTATTTTGTTGAGCAAGTTGAGCAGTTTTTCCAGCATAAGTTAATTCATCTTCTTGAATTTGTTCGCCCTTTGCTTGTTTTTCTTGTAAATTCAATTGAACTTTACGGAAGTTTTGGAACAATGTTAGTGCCTCTGAATCGTTTTTCACTTCCTCAACAGCAGCTTTTAATGCTTCAAATTCTGCCGTTTGACGGAATGTTGCTTCTAACTTGTTAATGTCATTATAAATGTTAATCATTTTGATACCCTACTTTCAATTTTAATTAATCAGCGTCACGATAATACCTTGAACAACCCCAATAATACCACCAAGTACGAAACCTAATACTGTAATCATTTTAAATTCTCTTTTTGAAATGCCCAGTACTAAATCCTCAAGTACTTCAACAGGGAATGTGTCAACTTGTTCACGTACTACTTCTTCTAAATTCAATCGTTTTAAAACATCTTCCAATTTCATTTCTGCTTGTACAAAAGCATTGTCAACAACCTGTGGTACAACATTTTGTTGCATCCAGTGGGCACCATTTGTCCAATAATGTACAATTGGCTGATCTAAACGATTTTCAATTTTCAATTCATTCTTCACATAGCTTTGAATCGCTTTAGTAGTAGAATTAAAATCTAAATCGCCAACTAGTTGAGTAACCGTTTGGTCTTGTAATTTAACCCATTCATTCGTTAACATATTCGAAACGAGCACAAATGTGCCATCTGCATTAAGAAATTTTTTAATTTCTTTTTGAGCTTTGTTAACTATTGATGAAGAATCACCTAAGAACATTTGAATCATGCCACCAAGCGTTCCTTTTGTATCAAGGAAATCATCAATTAATCGTTTAATCGTTTGATAGCCTTCTTCTGATTCAAAATAAACATCGCCTTTATTTAAAATATAACGAGCGATATCCGGAATTTTCGTATTCGCCTTCTCTTGCCATCTTTCAGGTAAAAGTTCGCGAACCGTTTTTGTAGATAAAACATTTTGTACTTTATCTACTTGGTCAATGATTAGAGCATCAACTTTTTCTTCAATCGCTAAGTGGATATTTTCAATACCCGCTTGCTTCAACCAGTCATTGATTGTTTTATCATCTGTAAACAAAGTTGTTTCTATTTTTTCATTTAACCATTGTTCAATTTTCAATCGAATATCATTTGAAAAGAACTTTTTACGGAAAGTCTCAGGTGTGAGTAAATAATTCACTACTGTTTTTCCTAGTTGTCTTGCTAAATCATCTCGGCGTTTTGGAATTAAACCCGGAGTAAAAGGGACACGCCAAGATCCAATATAAATTGCTTTATAAGGCCTAAAGAGCATTTTAATCGCTAAATGATTCGTAAAACCACCAATGACTGCTCCAATGACAGCCATGAATAGTATTGTTACGAACACACCCATATTCTTCACCCATTTCTTCAAAAACTCTCCTACATTATAACAGACAGTCAAGTAGGTGAGAATTAATAGCTATTGAAGTTAGGGATTTCATACTATTTATAGAGCATTGTAAATTGTTGAAAAGCGAATCGCATGCTCCATTTCATCTTGCATAGCGATAAAGAATGGGTATTGTCCTTGTTCAAGTGGAGTATTCAAAAACATTTCTTTATATAAATCTGTCGCTTCAAGCTCTTCACCTATTGCCTCTTTTGCACAAGCTTTAAGGTTTTTACATGGGGGTCTTTTCGTTAAATTTTGTACATATTCTCCAGTCATCATATAATGAAGTTGTTGGAACATCTCATAATGACACTTCTCATCTATTATTGCATGCTCGATATAAGATTTCCATGTGGGATCGTTCGTCAGCCCAAGCATCGATTTGTACCAATAATACGTCTGATATTCATCTTGAATCGCTTTCTTTAGCTGTTCTTCAAACATACCGCCATCTCCTATACGCTTTTTCACACTATATGCGAACGGGACCGGCACTATGAAAAGGGGTATACATATGATTCAACATTTCAGCTTTAAACCATTATTTGAAAATACAAAATTACCAGGCTGGCAAATCGCCTTTTTCTACAAGCATCAACGATACGAAGGCGAATATAAAAAAGACGGCTCCATCATCTGGTCAGGGTCAATACCACCAAATGAAGCAACCGTAAAAAAAATGATACACGAACTAATGCTTTATCATGTGTATGACTAAATGCTGAAGGTGCTCGTTCAGCTGCGAGGTCGTTGGAAGGCGGAAGCCAAAGTCGCCCTTTGACTTTGAGCGCCCGACTGAAACGACCCGAGCCGCTAGCGCCTGAAGCTGGATATCTTATTAAATGCTGAAGCGGCCCGTTTAGCCCTGACAAGCACTGGAAGGCCCGAATCAAAAGCCCTCATAAAATCATCGATTACTTAACTACAATTAAACCTTTATGCCACAAAATAAAAAAGCATTATTAATAGAAAACTCCTCCAAGGGGCCCCTAATAATAATGCTTCCAATAATGTTAACTAAGTAACTACACCTTCAATAACTCTTCTCGCCACATAACAACTTCTTTTTCAACTAGTAGCTTCTCCAACTTATCATCCCATTGAGATAACAATGTGTTCCATACTCTAACGAAAAGAAGGTCCTGTTCACGGTTGTATAAGATAAATTCAAGACAAGGTACATCATTAATCTGACGTGCTTCTTTTGATATGATATCAGTAATAACTGTCTGTTCTTCACCTTCGTCTTCAGATGTACGGCTATTTTGCAGAACTTCTATTAACTCTTCCTCTACAAATTTTAATGTCTCCTCAGGTTCCTCTGAAGCATATCGAAATAGATCTGGCAACTCGTCATACTCATCCATTTGATCAATCTCAGCAGTCAAGAATGCTTCGTGGCAAGCACTGTAAAGCAACTGCTGTGTTTCTATTTCTTGCTCTTCTTCAAATACGCCATTTTCAAGTTGGATTTTGCCTTTAAATGTTAAATGATAGTATTTCTCTCCTCTTTCAATTAGCCCTGTTTTCGTTAAATTTATGAGGAGGTCTTGAATGAAGAGATCCTCTACTAACAGTAATTCACCCAATTCGCTAGCATTTGAAATTTCAGCTTGTTGGAAAGTCAGTAGCATCATTTTCATCAATATATCCATCTTCAATCGCTTTACTGGTTGATAAGTGACATCAATTGATTGCACTGGCACGCACCAGTTGGAAGATTTTAAAATTTCTACTTTACCATTTTGTAAAACTTCTCTTTTCAATCGTTTTTCTAACGCTTGCATACTTGGCTCTCCTTTCCATTTTACTGTTTCACATTTCCGTCTTGGTCACGGAGGCCTTTTTGTTCTTTCACCGTTTCTAATAGTTGACTATACATATCTCGCGCATGTTTCTGCTTCGCTCTCTGTGTAAACATTTCTGTACTACCTACAAGAATTAGTAGCTCCCTTGCACGCGATAGCGCTACATTTAATCTACGATAATCATTGGCGAAACCGATATCTCCGCCTTTATGTTGTGTATTACGAACCATACTCACGATAATAACATCCATTTCCATCCCTTGAAATTTATCAACAGTACCCGTGCGTAGATGTAAATGTTGTAGATTTAGTTCTTGCTGAATAAGGCGGTCGATTTTCTTAACCTGTTCCCCATAAAAACTTATAACACCAATGCTTTTGCGTTCATCTTGTTTTATTTTCCCTGCCGCTTTAGCCATTTCAGTTGCGTGGTCTAAATCTAATAGCATATGGCGAATCGTATCTAATTCACCTTGATTGAAACGACTTTTACCATTCTTCATTTGTTCTTCAAAATAAGGCTTTTCATTTGGCATATCTAGCCATAATAAGTGATCATCTCGTTTTACATAATGCCCCTCTAGGAAATGATCTCGAACGTTATCTGAATCGATTAGACCACATTGCAGTTGGTCATCTTCATTTTCATAAAAAGGGGTGATTGTCTTCATAATATCCTCATGCATACGATATTGAATCGCTAGCATTTGTTTATTATCTCGAGGGAGATTTTTGAAAAGACGTTCGAATAAAGATTCTTTTAATAATTTTTTTAGCTCAGCGCTTTCTTCTAGTGCGTCACTTTCTTCGATAATCGCCTTTAACGTTTCCTCTAACGTATCGTCTCCAACTAATGGTGGTAACTGATGATGGTCTCCCACAAGTATAATTTTTTTCCCTTTTAACATTGGCAGCAACAATTCTGGTGGTGTTGCTTTTGATACCTCATCAATAATAACAACATCAAATGTTGGATAGTTATCCATAAATTCTTTCCTTGCGGAAGCTACACATGTTGTCCCAATAACATTGGCATGTCGTACATACATTTTTCTAATTTCATCTAAATCATGTTCATTGGCTTCTTGTAGTAATGTATACCATTGTTTTTGTAGTGCTTGTTTAATAGGTAACTGTGCTTTGTTATGCTGGAGTTTTGTTATTTTTTCTGTAAGCTTTTTAATAGAATATTCTGCTTGTAATTGTTGGTCCTCATAATCTTGATCAAGGATTTCTTCCAGAGCTTTTAAATCCTTTTCCTGCTTTAACCCTTGTGAATTAATCTCTTGAATTGCTAGTTTCTTTTCTTCAAGGTCACTAGCTATAGTAGTTCTTTCTTCCATTAACTTTTGGTGCTGTTGCTGCATTTGGTCTAACTGAGGGATGGTTCGTAAAACTACTTGGTGGGTTGATTTAACATGCTGTAATTCTTCTTCTGATTTGTGTAACATTGCGGTTAGTTGCTCTGAATTGCTAGAGATAGGTCCGTCAGACAAGCTTAACTTTAATTGGTCATATCGTTTTTGAAGCTGGGCTTGCTTATCTTTTAGTAGCATTCCTTTATTCGTTAAGGTACTTTTCTTTTGCTGTGCATTAGCTAATACTTCAGTTGTTTGTTTAATCACTTCTCGCTTGATCATCTCAAACAATCTAACAGCTTCTTGTTTTAGTTGTTGTAGAATTGTACCTTGTTCCCACACAAATTTTCTTCTTAAATAAAGTCTTTCTAAATGTGGTTTTAACTGTGCAGGGTTTACAACTCTTTGTGTTATTAAAAACTGCTTCATATAATCTATCGCTTCATGCACTTCACGGATCGAATAAGATGAATAGCTATCCTCGGGACGTGCATTAATTTGTTGCAAAATAATTTGAGCAGCATGCCCCATTTGCTTTTCTACATAGTCAATTGCTGCTTTCAACTTATTATTTACAGACATCCAATCATGATAACTTACCATTTGGTTTTTAATTTTCTCTAATGCATTAATCTGGCGTTCAATGATGAAACCCATTGGAATGTCGTACTGTTGCATAAATTCAGAGAGTTCATCAACTTTAGTAAAGTTTTTCAACTCATGTTGCAATTGATGTAGTTCTAAAATATTTTTTTGCCAAGTCATGTATTCATTACGAGAATTGTTTAGCTCTTCGTTAACAGCAGCCAATTCTTCTTCAGCTTGACGAAACAGCAATTGATTTCTAGTTTTTTCAATTTCATTGGCTAATCGATTAGTCCGTTCAAGTAATTTTTCACTGGTTTCATTCGTTTCAAGAAAACGCTCTAACTCTTCTACCTTCGATAGGACATGTTCGTATTTATTTGCTACTTCTCCAAAATGTTCTTCAAGGTCCCGAAGCTCTCTTCTATAAGTACCTAACATTTTTTTTAGTTTTTGAATTTCTTCAGTTATTACTTCATAATCGAGTTTCGCCTGTTGTTGTTCTACTATTTTTTCTTTTATAACCACTAGCTGGTCTTCTAATTTTTGAAGTTCTTCCTCACATGTCGCTAAAGTTGCAGTGAGCTCCGTTTCTTGACTATCATGCATCGTTAGCTCCTGCTTGATATCTTGTAACGTTTGCTCTCTCCAATACTCCGCTACATTTTCTTCAATGAATTTTTTACCTTCTTCTTCAATACTTTCTGTTCGACCAAAGCGTAAAATGCGAATGTCTTTATTTGAAAGCAGTCGACTTAACGCATTATCAACGGCTAAGTTAGACTGAGACGCGACTAATGTACGTAAACCTGCCTTCGCATTTTGCTGACAAATTTCTGAGATAACTGTTGTTTTACCAGTGCCTGGTGGACCTTGGATAACAAATAAATCTTCAGCTGACATTGCACCAATTACAGCTTCTTGCTGAAATTCATTTAATCGGTTATGAAACTCCAGTTTAGCTCGCTTTTTAGGTGCTTGAATTCGAGGTCGGTCTTCAAATAATATCTTTTCCAAATTAGCATTTGCAGCTAAGCCTTTTTCTAAATCTGCAAAACCTCTACGTAGTCTTCGAATCTGACTTAAAGTAGCAAAATTACTAAAGACTACTTCCTTTGTTTTTGGTTTTAGCTGATTTTTGCGAAGTTGCTCCCTTATATAAGGACGTAGCTCAATTTCTACTGTTCTATTCGCACGATTCACTTTTAATACTTCACCAAGTTCATCTCGAGAGCCTTTAAATTTCGCACTTAATCCCTTAGCTTTATTCCATTCATTATCCTTTAAACCACTACAATTTAGAGTCATACGACTGAAGTCTTCATTGACCGAAAGCTTTGAGAAGGATGCTGTCATGTCCTCTATCGTGGCGTCGCGCTCTTGAATTTTCAAATAACCTTCCCAGCTAGAAATACGTTTTCTAACATATTCTGAACGTTCTTCAGCTATCGGCAACTGACGGATTTTAGAATGGAGTTCAATTGGCAATCCTACTGTATTCTTAGGGGCTGTCACAAACTCTAACTGTGTAGCAAATCTTCTATTTGTACGAACAGGTACCCTGGAACTGATAACACGGAAATTAGTTGCCAGTAGCCCTTCATATTTCACAATACAATTCATCACTGCAACTTGACTATCTAGCTTTTCAGCAAGGTTTGCATTTGCTACATTGTCAAAATAAATTGTAATTGCTGTCTCTCCTTGTGCAGAATTACTCATTCTTTCAATATGTACTAAAAACGATTTTTGAATATGAAAAAAAGCATGCTCATCTTTTGACCATGCTAAAATTCCTTCACGTGCTTTGTTTGTCATGATTAGGTTTGTACGCACCGTTTCAATTTTAGCTACTACTTGTCCCATGAACATATCTTCCTCTCTTCGAAATTGGTTCACTTTTAAAAACACTAATTTCTATAATAGCAGTTTTACCATCGTATTTGAATTTTCGAATGTTAGAAAGGCGATGGTAATTGATGTATTACGTAATAATTATTGAAAGAACTATAAAAAACACCTACTAGTCGTTTTAATATCACGCACAACTAGTAGATGTTCTTTTTTCTTAAGTTTTCTTTACGCCACTGCGAGTTTTTTATTTCGTCCAAACACCAAATAAAAATAAGTAGAAGCAATTAAATATAATATTCCTGTTATTGTAAAGGTATAAGCATATCCCCAGTAGTGCCCATACTTCGTAACAAAAAAGGCAGCCGGTAATCCCATTGATGCCCAGCCAACTTGGAATACCATCTGATTGACTGAATTCCCTAACCCTTTATATTTATCATGCACAATTTCCATAGCAATAGCCGATTGGATTGGGTTCGCTGCATTCATCAATGCTTGGCGGAATAAAAAACCAATAGATGCTACATATAAAGAATTCGTAAACGCAGTTAAAAATAAAAACGGAATGGATAAAAACTGAAATATGATAATAGCTCTAACTTCACCTACACGTTTAACTAAAGCAGGGCCTATCAACATTGCAACAGCTGTCATTGCAGATCCTAGTGCTAAAATAAGTCCTATATATGTATTGGATGCATTAAATCGATTAGCGAAATACAAATTTAAATATGGAATGACTAGCCCAGATCCTATACCAATAATCAATTGAGCTACCCCAAATAATACAATGATTCTTATATTTTCTTTGAAGCTTGCATTTTTTTCTGATACTTTTACGACATCTTTAATGGAATCTACTGTTTCCATGGCAACTTTCTTATCCATTTTCAAGCGGAACAATGGAAATAATCCAATGACGAAGAATGCGACCCCACTATATAGTGATACCCGAATCCCTTCAACAGCTGACAAATTCATAAGAAAGCTTGCGCAGTCAGCCACAACTCCACCAAGTAAATTCCCAATAAAACCGGCAATTGTCATGATCGAAAAGTGAATACTAAATAATTTCATTCTTTCAGAAGCCTTGGAGTTTTCAGCTAAAAACGGTACCCCTGAAACTTGAGCTACTGCCCACACAATACCTGTTGCAAATGCTGACCAAAGCATCGGTTGTTCAACAGTGACAATACTTCTATAGAAAAATGTAATTGCTGTTAATCCTGTTCCGATAATAAGCGCCCACTTACGTCCAAATCGATCACTTAAAAGACCGGCTGGAATTAGCATAATAGCTGTTGCTAAAGCTGTCATCGCAATAACATTTCCATTAACAGCTTCCTTCATACCTAATTCCTTAATATATAAATTGTACATTACACTGAATATGCCCATTCCAATTTGAATAAGTATATTCCCAACCATGAACAACTTTATATTTCGATTAAAAGATTTGATACTTTGTAACCAATCTTGCCACCAGCTCAGGATTGACACCTACTTTCACACAACTAATTAATTCGTCTCCCTAAATATACGAGTATCGGCAAAAATTTGCAATAGCTACATGCTTCAAATACACTATTCTTAATTAAATAAACTCATTATATTTCTTGATTCGGAGGAAACGTTTGTATGCCCGAAGTAGTCTATTATTTATTCTTCTCTTTTTTTGTGTCACTACTTATTAGTGGCATATTAAATGTCTTTTTGGAAACCACTTCAAAATTGAACTGGCTTACCACTATTACCTTTTGTGCTGTTCTTTCTATTTTCATCACCACTATAATGAACTGATTTCCTCATTAAAAGAGACCCTTCAATTGTTTGAGCAATTAAAGGGTCTTCATATTAACTAATATTTTTTTCACCTGATTGCAGTTTATACATTTGTTCATAACGCCCACCTTGTTTCAGTAGCTCATCATGAGTACCCTGTTCTACAATTTCACCACGGTCTAATACTAGAATGCGATCTGCATTCTTAATAGTAGAAAGTCTATGTGCGATGATAAATGTCGTACGCCCCTTTTTCAATACATCCATTGCGTGCTGAATGATTTCCTCAGTTTCCGTATCTATATTGGAAGTAGCTTCATCAAGGATTAATATCGCTGGGTCAAAGGCAAGCGCTCTGGCGAATGAAATTAACTGACGTTGCCCGGAAGATAATGTACTTCCTTTCTCAATCACAGGTTCATCTAGACCTTTCGGTAAATTTTTCAAGACGCGTTCACCACCAACTGCATCCAATGCTTTCTGTACGGTGTCACGCGTAATCCTAGGATCTCCTAAACTAACATTCGATTCAATCGTACCCGTAAATAGATAAGGGTCTTGCAATACAATTCCCATATGCTCTCGGATGGTTTGACGTGAATGCTCTTTAATATTGATACCGTCAATTGTAATCGCACCTTTTGAAACGTCATAAAAACTGAAAAGTAAATTCATGATAGAACTTTTACCAGAGCCCGTATGACCAACAAGCGCGACTGTCTCCCCTTGCTTCGCTTCAAAATCAATATCCTTCAGCACATATTCTTGTTCCTTATAAGCAAACCACACATGCTCGAAGCGAACATTTCCTTTATATCGTGGTATACGTTTATCGACTACAGGCTCCCCTGGTTGATCTAATAATTCAAAGACACGCTCAGCTGCAACGTTCGCTCTTTCTAAGCGAGCCAACTGATTGACAATACCAGTTACAGGATTAAATAAACGTGTAATATAGTCAACAAAAGCATATAGCATACCGACTGAAATAGCAGCTGCACCATTCATTTCAGCACTGCCAAAGTACCAGATAAAAAGGACAAATGTAAGCGAACGAATAACGCCTACTAAATTGTGAGATGTAGCTGCATCTAATATAAGTAGCTTATTTTGATAACGATAATGCTCTTCATTTAGTGCCGCAAATTCATCCTCAATTTGTTTTTCGCGACTAAAAGCTTGAATAATAGTCATTCCATTAATTGATTCGTTGATCATACCGTTCATATCAGATACTTTTCCTCGAACAATATGATTGTACTTAGAAGCATACTTACGATACACAATCGTCCAAACAATTAAAATTGGAATAACAAATAATGCGATTAATGCCATCTTCCAGTCAAGGAAGAATAATGCGATATAAATCCCGAAAATCGTCATAAAGCTCGCGGCAAACTGTGAGACAACCGTTACAAACAAATCACGAATAGCTTCCGTATCATTTGTAACACGCGCAACCACTTTTCCAGCAGGCAAATTATCAAAATAGCGAATCGGCAATGTTTGGATATGCTCATAGACTTCATTGCGCATTTTTTGAATTATACGATTTGCACCCATTTGAAGTAAAAGATACTGACCGTATCTAAAAATAGCCGCAACAACTGCTAATCCGAAGAATACAGCCAATAAAATTGCAATCGGCTGAAAATCAATACCTGCGACTTCTGCTTTTGCAATATGATCATCAATAATTTTCTTTGCTACTAACGGTCCCGCTAAGTCTGCGGCAACTGCAATAGCTAATAATAACAGGCCTGAAATAAGTAGCTTTTTGTACATTAAAGCATATTGAAATAATCGTTTACCAGTACCCATTATTTCACCCCCTCAACTTGCTGACGGTCATGCTGTTCTTTGTACCAGCCCTCATCTTCAAGCAATGTTTGATGTGTACCTTCTTCAACGATACGACCATCCTCTAATACAATGACCCAATCCGCATGTTGAATTGCTGATAAACGGTGTGTCACAATTATAGTCGTTTTGTCACTTCTAGCTGTTTGGATATTTTGAATAATTGTTGCTTCTGTTTTAGCATCCACTGCTGACAAGGAATCATCTAATATTAATATTTCTGGATCACGAATTAATGCACGAGCAATTGAAATACGTTGCTTTTGCCCTCCTGATAGTGAAACCCCTTTTTCTCCAACTAATGTTTGCAAACCGAGTGGTAGCATTTCTAAATCACGCTCGAAGTTTGCTAAACGGATTGCTTCATGTAATTCGTCCTCTGTCGCATTTGATTTACCAAACAAAATATTCTCTTTCACTGTTCTAGAAAATAGTACGTGGTCTTGAGGTACATATCCAATCCAGTTACGAACCTGTTCTTTTGTTTGATCATGAATAGGACTATTTGAGACAAATAGATCACCTTCTCCATTTGGATATTCTCGTAATAGCTGTTTAACGACCGTTGTCTTTCCACTACCCGTTTTCCCAACAATCCCAAGTGTTTGACCCTTTTTCAAAGAAACTTCAAGGTTTGCCAGGTTAATAGAAGATGATTGTGGATATTGGAATGTAACATCTTTGAAAACGATAGACTCTGGATTTTGAATGATTGTTGGCTTTTTTGGATCAACAACATCTTCTTTTTCGTCTAATGTTTCCTGTACACGATCAAGTGAAGCATTCCCACGTTGCATAACATTGATGAGTTCTCCAATCGCAAACATTGGCCATACGATCATACCTAGATACACATTAAATGTAACTAGCTCACCTAAAGTCATCTCTTGCTTAGACACTAAATAAGCACCAAAACCAAGACCAATCATATAACTAAGACCTGTTAAAATCTTTGTAATTGGATTAAATAATGCATCGATTTTCTCGACATGCATATTTTTTTTGTAAACATCTTCTGTCATTTCACTAAATTGCTGCTCTGTAGCACGTTCTTGAACATATGCACGAACAACACGAACACCCTCTACAGCTTCAAGTACACTATCATTCATTTCACCAAACACGTCTTGAGCTTTCATATAGCGCTCATGAATTCTCTTACCAAGAATTTGCATAACGATTGCTAATATCGGTAATGGCAATATTGCTGCTATCGTTAGCTTCCACGAAACAAGGAATCCCATTGTTAGTAAAATTGTTAGTAAGTATAATGTCGAATCAATTAACGTCATAATACCAAAACCAGCTGTTTCAGAAACAGCTCGTAAATCATTTGTCGCTCTCGCCATCAAATCTCCTGTACGATTTCTTTCATAAAAAGGTGGAGACATTTTCAAAAATTTTGTCATGAGCTTTGATCTAAGTTTACGTTCAATTACATTCGCTCCACCAAATAATTGATATTGCCATATAAAGTTAACTACATACGACAACACCAAAATAACTAGCATCGCAGCAATATAAAACATAAGAGAATGACTTGTTAATGTTTCTGAATGGATTGCATCAATCGATTGACCAATAATCCAAGGTGGCGTCACTTCAATTACATTAGCCACTAGTAACAATGCGATAGCTATTGCGTAACGCTTTCGATTTTCTTTAAAAAACCATTTTAATTTAAATAAGACCTCAAACATTTTTATTCCTACTTTCCTATTCTATTTTTACACTAACCGTCTTCAATCGAATCCTTGTTAAATTTCTTTTTCCGCTTTTGAATAAACATATTCAGCTCTCCTTTTAGAATTTTGCACTCGTAATTCACTTAAAAAGGCAACAAAAAAAGCGCACACCCCTTTCAGAGCATACGCTTTTGAAAAAAGATACAGGTATCTACACCCATACCAATTATTTATAAAAGTTAAATTACAGAATTAATTGCTGAATAGGTAGGTGTGGATTCATTATTTAATTGTCTAAATAAACTTCTTAACTTTTTCATAATCCATACCTCCTTTTCCATAAATTATTTAGTGCCTCTCAATATTAGCATTCCGAATTTTGAATTGTCAATACTTTTAGAATAAATTGGGTAATTTAATTATATTCTTACTTTTGACGATATTTCTTACTTCAATAAACAATTATTATTAATAGCCAATTTAAATTATGTAGATGATTTGTTTTTTCAACTTAGTTGTCATATCATTGTATTACTTAACTATTTTTTATATCACAGGAGGTGTACACTTTGTTCTCTCCCCTCATTTGGGTCTGGAACAAAGGAAGTCTTTGGACATAGCCATACGGTTGACAGCATTTGCTGTCTTGATCGCATGTTCGGCTTTTTTCGTAGCAACTGAATTTTCTATCGTTAAAGTCAGAACAACTCGAATTGATCAGCTTATAGCTGAAGGTAACAAAAACGCATTAAAAGCAAAAAAAGTAGTATCTAATTTAGATGAATATTTATCCGCTTGTCAGTTGGGAATTACAATTACTTCTTTAGGACTTGGTTGGCTCGGTGAAGAAACAATATCGATTTTATTGAGACCGATATTTGATTTGTTTGCACTTGAAGGAAGTGTGACATCTGTTCTATCCTTCGTATTATCATTCTCCATCGTGACATTTGTTCACGTTGTAGTTGGTGAATTAGCACCAAAAACATTAGCCATTCAGAAGGCAGAATCTGTAGCATTAGCAACAGCAGGTCCTTTAATTACGTTCCACAACATCATGTATCCCTTTATTAAAGCATTAAACTTCTCTGCTCGTTCATTGTCATCACTTTTCGGTTTAAAGGATGTATCTGAATCAGAAGTGGCAATGACCGAAGAAGAATTGCGTATGATTTTATCGGATAGTTTGAAAAGCGGTGAAATAAATCAGTCTGAATATAAATATGTGAATAGCATTTTTGAATTCGACGATCGTATTGCCAAAGAAATTATGGTACCTCGTACTGAAATCATTGGTATTGAAAAAGAAATGACTCTTAAAGAAGTTTTCGAAGTGATGGGTGTTGAGCAGTATACGCGCTACCCTATTATTGATGGAGACAAAGACCATATTATAGGTCTCGTCAATATGAAGCACCTTTTAACTGCTTACATTAAAGACCCAACTAATGGTTCAAAATTAGTAACGGAATATATGCAACCGATCATTCGCGTCATCGAAACAATCCCAGTTAGTGACTTATTGTTGAAAATTCAACGAGAACGTATTCATATGGCTATTTTAATGGATGAATACGGTGGTACATCTGGACTTGTAACAATCGAAGATATTATCGAGGAAATTGTCGGTGATATTCGAGACGAGTTTGATGCAGACGAGATTCCTGAAGTTCGTAAAGTTGATGAGAACCATTTTATCTTTGATGCCAAAATGTTAATTGAAAACGTAAATGATTTCCTTAAAATTGACATCAATGAAGATGATATCGATACTATCGGCGGTTGGTTTATGACCAAAAACTTCGATGCAGTTAAAGGCGAAGCAATTATTGAACAAGGCTATGAATTTATCGTAAAAGAAGTAGATGGTCATCATATCTTATACTTAGAAGTTATTAAGTTACCAGATGAATCCAACAATGAATCACTAGAAGATACAAACTCATCTTCTGAAGAATAATTATGAAAATTTAACAAGAAACGACGCACACTAATAATAGTGTGCGTCGTTTTGTATTGCCTAGAAATTTTGCAAGGGGGAAACATTGTGGAGTTATACACAAATTTAAGACAAGGGGAAAGAGGTGCTTGGCTAAGCATTGCCACTTATCTCATACTTAGCACCGCAAAGCTAACAATTGGTTTTATAGGTGCATCTACTGCATTAAAAGCTGATGGACTAAATAATACAACAGATATTATCGCTTCTGTTGCAGTTCTGATTGGATTACGTATTTCACAAAAGCCACCAGATGGTGATCACCACTATGGTCATTTAAGAGCTGAAACGGTTGCTTCCCTTATCGCATCATTTATCATGGCAGTCGTTGGACTACAAGTATTATTTAATTCAGGCAAAAGTTTTATCGAGAACAACCACTCTTCTCCTTCCCTGCTAACAGCAGTTGTCGCTATTATTAGTGGTGTCATTATGTACGGTGTTTATCGTTATAATTTAAAGTTATCTGAACGCACGAAAAGTTCGGCTGTAAAAGCAGCTGCTCTTGATAATCGTTCAGATGCACTTGTCAGTTTTGGTACTGCAATTGGTATTTTAGGTGCTATTATTGGTTTTCCGATAATTGATTCCATTACCGCCATTATCGTTGGTATTATCATAATTAAAACAGCCTACGAAATATTTTTTGAAGCTGTTCATACATTAACTGACGGCTTTGACGAAGAAGAGGTTGAAACGTTATCTACTCTTGTCCGTAATGTAGATGGTGTTATTCATCTCATAGATTTTAAAGGACGTAATCATGGAAATATGGTATTTGTAGATTTAACAGTCACTGTTAATCCTGAACTAAATGTTTGGAAAAGTCATCAAATTACCGAAGATATTGAAAATACAATTCGTCTAGCAAAACCATTGACAGTAGTACTTGTGCATATTGAACCAGATGGCTTAGTACATGAACATAATACTGGTTTAATGTAATTTTTTGATAATAATTGAATATTTATGTTGACTTTGTTTTTCCATTTTGTTAATCTAATAACAACTTTAAGGAAAGCAGGTGAGGTTTTATGACAAATTTAATGAGCATTGCATCAACGCAAATCGGTTTGTTACAAAATACTCGCCATCCGTATGCTTTTTAAGGATACTTTCTTTTATTGTGCGTGTATAAACTGTAGCTGCCGATTTGCAGCTACAGTTTTTTTTATTTTAAATGCTGAACACGACCGTTTAGCTACGACTGGCACTGGAGGGCTCGAACACAAGACGCTTTTTGTCTTGTGCCGAGAGACCGAAGTGACCCGAGTAGCTGGCGTGTGAAGCTGGATATCTTAATTAAATGCTGAACACGACCGTTTAGCTACGACTGGCACTGGAGGAATCGAACTCAAGACGCTTTTTGTCTTGTGCCGAGAGACCGAAGTGACTTGAGTAGCTGGCGTGTGAAGCTGGATATCTTAATGTGCTGAGGACCCTTTCAAGAAATATAACCGCCTCAGCTCAATATCTCTACACACACAATAGGAGGATTTACAAATGACAAAATTACAAGATTTCGGCTGGAATACAACTTGGGAAGAAAAGTATAAAATTGCCCAAGCTTCAAATAAATTAGCAAAAACAATTCCCGGACGTGTATTGCTAGAGCATAAGCACTCCTACCGTGTTATCACGGAACAAGGTGAATGGCTTTCTAGTCCATCAGGCAGCTTCCAACATACTGCTTTTGAACGTCGCGACTTCCCTGCAGTCGGTGATTGGGTATTAGTTGAACAGATGCCTGGTGAAGAAAAAGCGATTATTCATGCCGTATTACCGCGTACCTCTTTATTCTCTCGTAAAGTCGCTGGATTAACCACTGCGGAACAATTAATCGCAGTTAATGTTGACATCGTTTTTTTAATCATGAGTTTGAACTTAGATTTTAATCTTCGACGATTAGAGCGCTATTTAATCGCTGCTTGGGATTCAGGTGCCACACCAATCATCGTATTAACGAAAAAAGATCTCTGTGAAGATGTCACACCTTTTATTCAACAAGCAGAATCTGTTGCTTTTGGTGTACCCATTTATACAGTAAGTAGTTTTACTGGTGAAGGCATTAATGAGCTTCAACAATTATTAGTTGATGCTAAGACAGCTGCACTTTTAGGATCATCTGGTGTTGGTAAATCATCTTTAACCAATGCACTATGTGGCACTGAAGTAATGTTCGTCCAAGAAGTTCGTGAGGATGATGATAAAGGTCGCCATACGACAACACATAGAGAATTATTCAAGATTCCAGGTGGTGGATTATTAATTGATACCCCGGGAATGCGTGAATTCCAGTTATGGGATCAAGGTGAAAGCTTAGATAGCAGTTTTAAAGATATAGAAGAACTTTCGTCTCAGTGCCGCTTTAGAGATTGTGAGCACAAGCGTGAACCTGGATGCGCAGTACAAAATGCAATTCATGAGGGTACACTAACAAACGAACGATACAATAGCTATATAAAGTTAAAGCGAGAATTGGCTTATATTGAAAGAAAAACAAACGCTCAAGCACAAATTGCTGAACGTAATAAATGGAAACAGGTTTCAAAAACCTTACGCCAAAAACCACAAAAAAAACGTTAAAAAAAGCTGTCCTATCAGTCATTTCGATGACTAAGGGACAGCTTTTTCTTCTATTGTTGCTCACTCGATTCAGTTAACCCATGTTTGACAGCATAAAGTGCAGCTTGGGTACGATCTTGTACTTCCAATTTTGAAAAAATATTTGAAATATGCGTCTTTACAGTTTTTTCTGTAACAAAAAGTGAGGATGCAATTTCTCTATTACTCTTACCTTTTGTTAGTTCAGCTAGAACATCACGTTCTCGAGGTGTTAAAGTATGCTTCATATGTGGCAAATCTTCTTGCATCTCTCGACTTTTAATAAGTTGAGTTGTCGCTTGTGGATGCAATGTATTTTCTCCTGCCATTATTCTGCGGATTGATGTCACCAGTTCATCTGGTTCAATATCCTTCAACTGGTAACCTGCAGCCCCTGCTTCAATTGCAGGAATGACATGGTCACTATCCGAAAAACTCGTCAGCATTAGTACCTGCGTGTCAGGAAATTTTGCCTTAATACGTTTTGTAGCTTGGATACCATCTAATTCAGGCATAACTAAATCCATTAAAACGATATCCGGCTTTAATTCAGACGTTAATGCTACTGCTTCCTTACCATTTTGAGCTTCACCAATAACTTCTATGTCCTTTTGCGTTTTCAGGAAAAACAATAATCCTCTTCTTACAACATGGTGATCGTCTGCGATTAATACTCTAATCATCGAAATCCCCCTTAATATGGTAGACGGATTAAAATTTCCGTTCCTCTTCCAAAATTACTCACCCAATCAACCTTACCGCCAAGTGCTTTTGCACGATCTCGCATGCTTTGCAGACCGATTGATGGTAATTTTACAAGAGAGTCAACTTGAAATCCTCTACCTTCATCTTTAATAACTAATAACACATCTGTCTGTGTAATAATGACGAAAATTTCTGCATCCTTAACACCTGAATGCTTTCGTACGTTGTTTAGTGCTTCTTGAGTAATACGAAATAACGTTTCTTCCACACGAGAAGGCAATTGTAAAACACCCGATACATTCACAGAAAGATTTAGACCTAGCATTTCAGCATAACCTTTAATCGCCTCCATTAAGCCACTTTCTAAACCTTTAGGGCGTAATTGCCAAATTAAAGCACGCATTTCTGTTAAGGCTTCTTGTGTTAAATTCTGAATTTCCTTAAACGTTTCTTTCATTTCTGGTTGCTCAGCCATTTCAATTCCGGCACGAGATGTTAAAGTAACAGAGAATAATAATTGATTCACTGAATCATGTAAATCTCTCGCTAATCGATTTCTTTCTTCAACTAGTGCCATTTGCTGTTCTTGTTTTGTTAGTAAAATTCGTTTTATTGCGGATCCCATTTGGAAGGCAACTGATTCTAAAAGAGCTAGCTCATCATCAGAAAAACTGACGGTATTTGGAGTAGCTACATTTAATAGCCCAAAACGCTCTTGTCCAGATTGCAAGGGTACTGTGGCATGATGGGTAATCCCGCCATCCCCCTCTAGTTCAGCAGCATTGGCGCTTTCAATGCGTTGACATTCAATAATATTCGAAGCTTTTTTTAATTCATTATTCCGATAACGTGATACGCACCAACAACCACCTTTTTCTAAAAAGTGACAGTTATTATGCTTTAAAGCTTGTGGCAAGTTTTCATGCGCTATGAGCTCATGTCTACCTTTTTTATTAATAAAAAATACCCAACCTGTTTCAAAATTCGTCCCTGCTAAAAACTTTCTCAGAGCACCTTGCAACATTGCTTGAATTTCAGTTTCTTCATTTAGAAGTTCGGCAATTTCCTTGAGTAAACTAATGTTCGAATGATCATTTTGCTGCATGTAATTGCCTCCTTCCTTTTTCCAGCTATAAATATATTGTACCTACTATGATACCACTGCCTGTCATACATTCGCATGAAATAGCTCTCATTCTTTTGACCGAGAAAATAAAAAAACCACCATTTCTACTCATAAAATAAAGTGGTTAAAACTTATTATTCTTTTGAATATTGTAAACGATATTGGTTTGGATGAAGCTCTTTCAAATGAGCGCACTATTGAACTCTCAACCTCATAATTAGAATTGTCCTGTCCTTTAATGACAGATTTCCAATAAAATTGACGAGTCAAACCTTTTCAAACATCATTAAGTAATTGTACTACTTATATATGGTGATAATTAGAATTGACTGTATCTTCATTTTTGTATAATTTATAGCCAACTAGTTTATCATTGGTATAATAACTATTATCATTGTGTGCAGTTCATCAGATTAATGTATAAAAGAGAAGTTTTTATTAAGGATATAATATTTTACATATATATGCATTCCCTCTATAATTCAAAGGGAAATACTCTAATACTAGGAGATATTTGTATGTCAAAAAAAATTGAGAATAGTTTACTATTCATCTGGATTGTCTCATTGGTCGCAATGCTAGGCTCCCTATTTTTTTCAGAAATTCAACAATACGAACCTTGTAAGCTTTGTTGGTATCAACGTATTTTAATGTACCCGATTGTCATCATTACAACCGTAGCTTATATCCAAAAAAATGCACGTATTGCTGTAACTTTAGCTGTTTTCTCTATAATCGGTGGCTGTATTTCTATCTACCATTATGGTATTCAAAAATTCGAATTTTTATCTAGCTCTGCAATAACATGTGGTCGTGTACCTTGTACAGGTCAATACATCAACTGGTTTGGCTTCATTACCATTCCATTCCTTGCATTAACAGCATTCGTCTTAATCGCAGGAGCAAGTTTTTACATGTTAAAAGCATCTAAGGAGGAAAAATAATTGAAAAAGCTACTCATCATTGCTGGAGTAATTGTTGTCATATTTGGACTAATCATCGTCTTAAACTACCAAGGAAATGAAGCGAAATTAAAAGATAATCCTTACGGCACTAACGATTTAAAACAATCTACAATTGATCTACTTAGTGATAAAAACTATCAAAACATCATTACACCGACAGAACTTGAGAAAAAGCTATCTAAAGGCGACCCAACAGTGGTATACTTCTTCAGTCCAGAGTGTACACATTGTAGAGCTGCAACACCTAAATTAATGCCATTAGCAAAAAAATTAGGTGTACACATCGATCAATTGAACTTACTGGAGTATGAAAATTCATATGACAAGTACGGCATCAAAGGCACACCAACACTTTCTTATTTTAAAGATGGTAAAGAGATTCAGCGTATGGCAGGCGATGCAGACAAAGCTACTTTCGAAGCATTCCTAAAACAAACTGATCTCGTGAAATAATACAACTAGAAAGGATTATGTTGTACAAACAACGTAATCCTTCTTTTTAATGGAGGAATAATAATGAAACAATCTTGGACATTCACTATTCTACAAGATAACCAAACTATCGAAGAACTACTACGTGAACAATGGAAGCTAGGAAAAAAAATCGTACACGAATTACGTATGACAAAAGCTATTTCAGATACAAACGGCGAACTTCTACAATGGAAAGATCCCCGTCCAAAAGGTATGGAAATTGTCATATCTATGGATGTACCAGAATCTTCATATGAAGCAACTCGTGAATGCGAAGTTAAAGTAGTATACGAAGACCCACATTGCTTAATCGTTTCTAAACCAAAAGGTATGGCTACACATCCAAATGACGTTTGGGATCGCTTCACTTGTATGAATCATGTTATGAATTATATACAAGAACAAGGTGGAGTATACGCGGAGCATGTGCATCGACTAGACCAAGGTACAGCTGGACTTTTACTCGTTGCAAAACACCCAATTGCAAAATCCATTTTCGACCGTTTATTAGAAGAGAAGAAAATCCTTCGCGTATATGAAGCAGAAGTTCAAGGTCATATGAAAGAGCGCAAAGGGACAATTCGTGAAGCTATTGCGAAAGACCGTCACCATGGTACCCGCCGTCGCGTTGCACCAGAAGGTCAAATGGCTATTACAAACTTTGAAGTTGTACGTCATCTGCAATATTCAACAATCGTCAATCTTGTATTAGAAACAGGACGTACGCATCAAATTCGTGTACATCTTTCACATATCGGTCACCCAATTGTCGGAGATACTTTATATGATGCAAGAGAAACAGCATCTGGCGATTATTCTCTACACGCTAGAAAACTCCAATTTACTCATCCATTCACAGATAAGAAAATGGAGATTATTGATCAATAAATATTAATAAGGTATCTCTGAGCGGTTTATTGCTTGGAGGTACTTTTTTTATTGGGGGATTTGGGTAGGGATTGGTGTTACTTTATTTGGATTTAGCGCTACTCGCCTCGGCTTTGGCGCTTCTCGCTCCAGTTTTAGCGCTACTCGCTCTGGCTTTGGCGCTACTCACTCTGGCTTTAGCTCTACTCGCTCTGGCTTTGGCGCTACTCACTGGCTTTAGCTCTACTCACTACGGCTTTGGTGCTACTCGCTCTGGCTTTGGCGCTACTCACTGGCTTTAGCTCTACTCACTACGACTTTAGCGCTTCTCACTGCGGCTTTGGCGCTACTTGCTCCAGTTTTAGCGCTACTCGCTCTGGCTTTGGCGCTACTCGCTGGCTTTAGCTCTACTCACCCAAGCTTTGGCGCTTCTCATTCAGGCTTTAGCTCTACTCACTACGGCTTTGGCGCTACTTGCTCCAGTTTTAGCGCTACTCGCTCTGGCTTTGGCGCTACTCGCTGGCTTTAGCTCTACTCACCCAAGCTTTGGCGCTTCTCATTCAGGCTTTAGNACTGGCTTTAGCTCTACTCATTCAGGCTTTAGCTCTACTCACTACGGCTTTAGCTCTACTCACTACGGCTTTAGCGCTTCTCACTACGGCTTTGGCGCTACTTGCTCCAGTTTTAGCGCTACTCGCTCTGGCTTTGGCGCTACTCGCTGGCTTTAGCTCTACTCACCCAAGCTTTGGCGCTTCTCATTCCGGCTTTAGCTCTACTCACCCAAGCTTTAGCGCTTCTCACTACGGCTATAGCGCTTCTCAAGCAATAAAATAAAAAAACGCGAGAAGAAAACACAACATTTTCTTCTCGCGTTTTTTATTATTTTTCCTTCTAACACATTCCCTAAAACGTACCTAAATATACGTTTCAAGCGTTATTACGTTGCAACTTGGCGAAAGCCTTCAACATTAAAATTTAAAACTAAAGTTATCCGGATCTGCGCCTGTTCTTTCGTCTTTGTTTAGTGCGCTAATCAGTTGCATGTCTTCGTTTGTAAGTTCGAAATCGAATACTTGAGCGTTTGCTTTTATACGGCTTGGCGTTACTGATTTTGGAATAACAATATTACCCAGCTGTAAATGCCAACGAATTACTACTTGTGCTGCAGATTTTCCGTATTTTTGGCCAATACTAGTGATAGTTGCATCATCTATAATTTTACCTCTAGCTAATGGAGACCATGCTGTAACGGCGATGTCATTTGCTGTACAGAAGTCACGTACTTCTACTTGCGTTAAGTATGGGTGCACTTCAATTTGGTTGACCATTGGTTTGACATTAGCAGTAGCAAATATTTCTTCTAGATGGTGAATTTGATGGTTAGAAACACCTGTTGCGCGAAGTAGTTTTTCATCATATAAACGTTCAATTGCACGATATGTGTCTTTGAATTTACCAGGTACTGCCCAGTGAGTTAAATATAAATCTAAGTAATCCATATCTAATTTCTTTAATGAAGTCTCGAAAGCACGTAAAGTTTCATCATATCCCTGATCAGCGTTCCAAACTTTTGATGTAATGAATAAATCTTCACGTCTCACATTAGAAGCTTTGACTGCTTCCCCGACCTCTACTTCATTGTTATATAGTGAAGCTGTGTCAATTGCGATATACCCTGTATCAATTGCAGTGGTCATCGCTTGAATCGCTTCTTCACGATCAGTCATTTTGTACACACCAAGTCCAAAACGTGGCATTTCCACGCCGTTATGTAGTGTTTTTGTAGATGTAATATTCAACACATCGCACAACTCCTTCTAATTGATTAATTTCATTATACAAATGTAATCAAATTATTTCGAGAATAAAGACTTTAGGAAAACAGTTGATTTCTCAAATAGAAATCATTAATATATTCTTGTTATTTCTCAAAAATGCATAAATATCGTATTTATTGTTATAAAAATTGTTTATTTTCATGAAAGAGGGTATTAAAATGTTTCGTTTAAAGGAAAATGGAACGAATGTTAAGACGGAACTTATAGCAGGAATAACTACATTCTTTACTATGATATACATTGTTGTTGTAAATCCAAGTATGTTATCTGCATCTGGGGTTCCACTTGATCAAGTTTTCATAGCGACTATTATCGCTATCGTTATAGGTACTTTATGGATGTCGCTATTTGCGAATTATCCACTTGTTATCGGTCCAAGTATTGGGTTGAATGCATATTTTACTTATTCAATCGTCGTATCATCAGAAGGCAGCATCGATTATTTAACTGGATTTGCTGCTGTTTTTGTATCAGGTATTATTTTCGTTCTATTATCACTAACACCACTACGTGAAAAACTAATTTTAGCAATTCCTGAGAATTTAAAACGGGCAATTGCTGCAGGTATTGGTCTATTTATTGCTTTCCTAGGCTTGCGTATGGGGAATATTATTGTCGATAGTGAAAGTAACTTAGTGATGCTAGGTGACTTAACTTCTCCTGGGGTGCTACTAACATTATTCGGATTATTCGTTACTGTAATTTTAATGGTACGGAATGTTAGTGGTGCCCTATTTATTGGTATGTTTATTACAGGTATTGTTGCAACTTTAACAAATCAATTGCATATTGAAAAGGTGGTTGCAGTTCCTCACCTTCCTGAAGGCATATTAGTCTGGAATCCGATTGAAGCAGTCGGCCAGGTTATCTCTTATGGATTATACGGCGTTGTATTTTCTTTCATTTTAGTTACACTATTTGATACGACTGGTACTATGATTGGGGTTGCGAAACAAGCGGGTTTAATGAAAGATGGTAAATTACCACGCGCTCGCAAAGCATTGTTAGCCGACTCAGTTGCTACAACTTTTGGTGCTATGTTTGGAACAAGCCCAACTACAGCATTTATTGAATCTTCTGCTGGGGTTGCTGCTGGTGGCCGTACAGGTTTAACGAGTTTAACTGTTGCTATTCTATTCGTCGCTGCTTCATTCTTTGGACCTTTAGTTAGTGCTATTTCAGGAGTATCTGCTATTACTTCACCAATATTAATCATCGTGGGTACGTTGATGATTGGTTCTATTAAAGAAATCGAATGGGAAAAATTCGAAGAAGCTTTCCCAGCATTTTTAATTATTTTGATTATGCCACTTACTTCAAGTATTGCGACAGGAATTGCCTTCGGGTTTATCTCTTATCCTATTTTAAAAATAGCGAAAGGCGAAGCAAAAAAAGTACATCCGTTGCTTTATGTATTTGCTATTTTGTTTGCATTCCAATTAACTTTCTTATCTTAATCATACACAAAAATGCCCACTGCATATTTAGATGCAATGGGCATTTTTTAATCACGTGGATGAATCGATGGTGCCTTATCTGACTGGACAGGATCTTGTATGCGACCATCACGCTCAAGTTCCTCGCCATCACGCATTTTATCCATCTGCTTGCCTAATTGTTTAAGCTCCTCCATAGAAGTTGCCATTGAGCCGTTTTCTGGTTGCTTTTCATTGTTATCCATATTATCCGCTCCTTTAACAAAAATGCATTACTTAGGAATTATTAGCACCTTTCATTCATCCTATTCGATTAATATGCACATTGCAAATAATAAAGAACGATTTCTGCCATAATTTTATAACTGTGAATATTTCATTTTTATACAAAGTAGGCTATACTTGATAAGAACTTTTTATAACCATGAGGAGGGTACTTCCATGAAATTAATTTTAATTCTTGGTGTTTGTGTAGCATTTTTAACTGCAATCTTCACTGGTGGATATGAAGACAAACAAGGCACTTCTGAAAAGTAATCCATCGTATAAAAAAGGACAACCTACTTACAGGCTGTCTTTTTTTTATTTTAAGCCAGGGAAATTTTGTTGACGCATTGCTTCATAGATTAAAATAGCTGCAGTATTTGAAAGATTTAATGAGCGTATATTATCACTTTGAGGAATACGCAAGCAACGATCTTGGTTTCCTTCTATTAACTCCATTGGAATTCCTGTCGTTTCCTTTCCAAAAATAAAGAAAATCTCTTCATCTTGGTTACTAAAATTAAAATCTGAATAGGCTTTATCACCATATGTTTCAATATAATAAAATGAACCACCATCATTCTTTTCAAAAAATTCATCTGCTGAATCATAATACGTAATATTTACGCTATGCCAATAATCTAATCCAGCTCTTTTTAACATTTTGTCGTCCGTTGAAAATCCTAATGGTCGAATTAAATGTAGGCTTGTATTTGTACCTGCGCAAGTTCTGGCGATATTACCAGTGTTGGCTGGGATTTCTGGTTGATATAAAACGATATGCAAAGACAACTTTGACACTTCCTTTATTTTTGTGCTAAAAAGGCTAATCCTTTTTCTATTTCTATTATAACCTCAGGATCCTGTTCTTTTTGTAGTGCTACTTGTAAAATTTCTTTTGCTTCTACTACACCCATTTTACCAATAGCCCATGCAGCTGTTCCACGAATTACTGGACGTTCGTCATTCTGCAAAACTTCAATCAATTTTGGCATGGCTGACTCTTCTTTGAAATGAGCGAGAGCAATAATAGCATTACGTTGAATCGGCTTCTTCCCTCTCCAAGAACCAGAAATATAGCCAAATTTCGCTTTGAATTCCTTATTTGAAATAGTTAATAACGGTTCAAGTAGAGGTTTCGCAATTTCAGGATCTGGCTTAAAAGCATCGTGTAGCCAATTTAGTTTGCCTTTATTTTTTGGACAAACCGTTTGGCATGTATCACAGCCATAAATTCGATTACCAATTTTCGCACGAAACTCGTCGGGTAAAAACCCTTTTGTTTGCGTCAAAAATGCTACACAGCGGCTCGAGTTCAATTGACCTGCTTGCACAATAGCACCCGTAGGACATACATCAATACAAAGCGTACAATCCCCACATTGGTCAGTCATAGGTTCGTCTGGAGCAAAGGGGATATTCGTAATCATTTCTCCTAGATAAACGTAAGACCCAAATTCCGGAGTTATAATTGAACAGTTTTTTGCACTCCAACCAATGCCAGCTCGTTCGGCTACAGCCCGGTCAGATAACTCTCCAGTATCAACCATTGATCGCATTTTAGCTTGCGGAACTTTTTCCTGTAGAAATGCTTCAAGTAACGCTAATTTTTCGCGAAGTACTGTATGATAATCCATTCCCCATGATGCTCGGCAGAAAATACCTCTGCGCTCACCTCGCTTACCTTTAGGTGCATTTTCCATTCGTGATGGATAAGCAATTGCGATAGCGATAATACTCTGTGCTTCTTCTAGTAAAAGGGTTGGTTCAGTACGTTTTTCAATATCAGATTCTTCAAAGCCCGATTGGAAATTGAGCTCCTGCTGTCGACGCAATAAGTTCTTTAACTCAATAAATGGTGCAGCGGATGTAAAACCAATTTTATCTATGCCAATTGTTTTTGCGTACTCAATCAGCTCTTCTTGTAAGTCGTTGACAATCACTTGGTTCTACTCCTTTCTATATGTTACACTTGTGAAAATACAAGATATAGGTGATGTTCATGATAAAAGTTGCATTAGATTCTACTTTAATAAACAAAGTACCAGACTTTAAAATCGGCATTATCCATTATACCAAAATTGTCGTGTCTGAATCTCCTCAAATGATTAAAGGACGTACACAGTTATATCAAGAGAACTTATTTCTAGAATTACAGGACACCCCTGTCACTGAGAGAGAGGGTATTTCTGAATGGCGTAAGCTTTGGAAATCACTTGGTTCTGACCCAAACCGCTATCGTCATTCAGCTGAAAGTTTGATGCGCCGTATTGCCAAGCAAAATTACATAACGCCATTTCACTCAGCAGTAGATTTAAATAATTTCTTTTCATTACAATACGAAATGCCAGTTGGAATATATGATGTTAAAAATTTAGATGGGAATGTCACTGTAACACTAGGTGATGAGGAAACGGGTTATGAAGGATTAAACGGACGTTTCAATTCGCTACATAATATTCTCGTCACTTTAGATGCTAAAGGACCATTTGGTAGCCCCTTTGTTGATTCGAAAAGGACAGCTGTAACGGAGAATACGGTTGAAGCACTTCAAGTATTCTATTTACGTCCATCTTTATCTATAGAAAATAGTAATGCATTGTTAGCGGCTGCAGGTAAAATGTTCTCACAAGTGCATGGTGGCGACTTCACGACTGGTCTATTATTCAAAGATCAACAATCGCTTGAAATTTAAGGAGGTTCTATAGTGGGTACTATTACATTAGCAGAAGCAGTAAAACTGAAAAGCATATTAACAAAAAAAGTACATGAGCTATCCTCCGAATTACAACGTGTCGCTTTTGTACAAGTGGAAAAAGGCGAAGACCCAAAACCTTCTAAGCGTTTACTTACAGAAGTAGATACTGAACTTGAAGATGTTCGAAAAGATATTCGCATATTAGATAAATTAGTATACCGTGCGAATATTGATCATTTTCTTTCATTTAAAGGTGAAGAGTATGCAATTGTAGAAGCAATTGAATTGGCAACACAACTTCGTGCTAGAGCAGCAACCTATAAAGAGTTTGCTCAAGCAGAAAAAGAGGAAATTCAATACGGCTATTCTGACGGTACAACCGTTTATCGTGTTGCCTTATTTGAACCTGAGGAATACCGTTTGAAAGCAGTAGAACTTGAGAAGGATGCGCATAAGTTATCTAACTTAATCAATGCAAAAAACTATACAATCGAAATCGATTTTGATGATAGTAAATATTTCTAACCTTGAGGCAGTGAGACTCTTCCTCGGGGCGTAACTGGCATGATCACCTTATTCATTAGTTGAATTCAAACCGATGACCGATAACCATTTAACTTATTAACTGTGACCAATGACCAACCAATGCAATGGCCCACAAATTATTAGTTAAGCATCACCCGATCTGCCGTTACGAAAAAACGCGCTCCTCCTTCGTGGAGAGCGCATTTTTTTATATGTTATTTAGTGGGCAATCGTCTCAAATTGCTCTATGGCAAGTACTTCTTCATCATATAAATGGCAAGCAACATAATGCCCTTCACTTTTTTCTAACCATTTTGGTTGTAGTTGTCCACAAACTGCTTTTGCCATTGGACAGCGGGTATGGAAAACACATCCTGTTGGTGGATTGATAGGGCTTGGTAATTCCCCTTCAAGAATAATACGTTCCCTTTTCTCTTCTATATCCGGATCAGGGATAGGAATAGCTGATAATAAAGCTTGTGTGTATGGATGTAGAGGCTCATTGTATAATTGTTTACTTGTCGTCAATTCTACCATTTGCCCTAAATACATAACGCCAATTCGTTTTGAGATATATTTTACCATCGATAAATCATGTGCAATAAATAAATACGTTAAACCTTTTTCCTTTTGGAGCTTCTGCAATAGTTTTACTACAGACGCTTGGACAGATACATCCAAAGCTGAAATCGGTTCATCGGCAATTATAAACTTCGGTTCAAGTGCTAATGCCCTGGCAATTCCTATTCTTTGACGTTGACCACCTGAGAATTCATGGGGATAACGATTGGCATGATCACGATTCAAACCAACATCCTCTAGTAATTCATATACTCTCTCTTTTAGTGCTTCTTTCGATTTATTTAAATGATGAATTTCTATTGGTTCTGCAATAATTTCAAAAATAGTAGAACGTGGATTTAATGATGCATATGGATCTTGGAAAATCATTTGCATCTTTTTCAAGAAGTTGTTGCGCTCCTTCTCTGTCATTGAATGAACATCTTGATCTTCAAATAGGACTTTACCATCTGTACGATTATACAACCCTAAAATTGTTCTTCCTGCTGTAGATTTGCCACACCCAGACTCGCCAACTAATCCAAACGTCTCGCCTTCCATCACGTCAAAGCTTATGCCATTTACCGCTTTTAATGTGGTACCTTTGCCTAAATCGAAATGTTTTTTCAAATTTTGTACCGATAAAATCACATTTTCTGTCATGTCGTTTTCACTCCCGGTCCATAGCGTCTAACAGCACAAATCTCTTCCTCGAATATTGTCCCTGCAAGTTTTATTAGTTCAACTGATTTACCAGTTTGTGGAGAATGCAGCATTTGTCCTTCACCGTAGTAAAAACCTACATGCCTCACAGGCTTTGTACCCTTTTCATCTGCAAAAAATAATAAATCTCCAACTTGCCATTCCTCTGTATTGTCCTTTGATATAGCCACACCATATGTAGCTTGGTCACCTGCATCCCTCGGGATTCGTAGACCGCAAGCCTTTGCCATATTATAAGTAAAGCCGGAGCAGTCATAGCCATACGAAGACATGCCACTCCAAATGTACGGTAAGTCCAAATAGCCCAGACCAAACTGTACAGCCTTATCCATCGACTGTACAATATCTCCTGTATATTTTGCTGCACTTGATTTTAAAACTTTCCCTCTTCCTATTGGAGTATCAACGATATGATACTGTCCTTCGTCGCCTAATACAGGCAATATTGTATTAAAAGTTAAGACAATTTGTGGTGTACCATCTTCAGACCATAATTGTGTTTTGTCCACATTCACAATGATACTTTCCGTTGAATCTGAAAGTTGTTGTTTAGATAATTGTGCTAAAGGTACCCAACCCGGATAGCCTCTTTCATCCTTATGGGTAGGTTGTAAGATGGCAATGACTTTCGCCCATTCTCCTTGAATTTCCTCTACCATTACAGGTTCGCCAAACAATAGCTGCGTTTGGATTCTGTTACTATTACATAAATCTAAACGCTCTTTATAAGGAAGAGCTTCTAACCATTTGACGAGCTGTACGGGGTTTGTAATAGCTGATTGATCGATTTCTCGAGCTGATTCTGGCTTAGTCCAAATAGATGCTACTGCAACAGAGCAATGCCAAATATTATGTAATGCTGTCATCTAGTTCCCCCCTTAAAACTTCTTCAATACCTAATCCACTTCGTCCTGAAAAACAAATCTTACTTTCTTTATATATGACGCCTCCCTTGATGGTCTCAAAATTCAACATTAAAGGGGCATCAAAGTCATAATATTGTATATTTGGTTGACTAGCTGCAAAATGAGCTGCAGCGGTAATGCCGATTTTGGTTTCTATCATACTACCTGTCATACATTGCACCCCATAGCTTTCTGCTAGTGCATTGATTTTCAAGGCTTGATAAATTCCTCCTGCTTTCATCAATTTAATATTAATTAAATCCGCTGCACGCATTTCTAAAATAGTTTTTGCATCGTGAACTGAAAAAACACTTTCATCAGCCATAATTGGCGTTAATGTATGGTCAGTTACAAATTTTAAACCATGGACATCGTGTGCTAATACGGGTTGTTCAATAAATTCAATATCTAGTCCTAAGTCTTCCATTTTAGATATGGCGTATACAGCCTCCTTTGCACTCCAACCTTGATTGGCATCTAGTCGAAGTTTCGTTGCATAGCCAATTTCATCCCGAATTGCTTTTATCCTAGCGATATCTTCAGTAATTTCACCAATACCCACTTTTACTTTCAATACATGAAATCCATTAGTAATATAATTTGCTGCGTCAGCCGACATTTCCTCCGGAGCATTTACACTTACTGTGTAATCCGTTTCTATTTCCTTTTTATGTCCACCCAAGAACTGATAAAGGGGCAGATCTGCTCGTTGTGAAATTAAATCATATAATGCCATATCTATTGCCGCTTTGGCACTTGTATTTCCCACCAAAGCAGTGTGCAGCTTTTGAAAAACCTGCTCATAAAATCGGAGATCTTGCCCGTTTAATAGGGGTGTATATACTTTTTCAATTGCATATTGGATACTACCTAAAGTTTCACCTGTGATGACAAGTGTTGGTGGTGCCTCCCCCCAACCTACTCGCCCATCTTCTACTGTTACACGTACATAAATGGATTCTGCGACTGTTACTGTTCGTAACGCAGTTTTAAATGGTTTTTTTAACGGTACCGCAACTTGAAATGCCTCAATAGATTGGATAATCATGGCGTGTCACCCCTTCACTTATTGTACCCCTGGTAAAATGGTTAAAATTTTATCATTCGCATTTAAAATAGCTTCTGTACCTAAAGGTATAGCAAAATGAGGCTCACAATGTCCTATTTTAAAGCCCTTTACAACTGGTACATTTAAAGCACCTAAATAGTGAGTTAACACTTCCTCTAGCGACAATGATACTTTTCTCTTTTTCGGCTCTGTATTACTAAAATCGCCTACAATAAAGCCTGCTGCATCTTGTAATTTACCAGCTTGTCGCAACTGATTTAGCATACAATCGATTTTATAAGGCTCTTCATCTACATCCTCGATTAATAGAATTTTCCCTCTCGTATCGACATCAAATTCTGTTCCTAGTCCGTTTGATAAAAGACTTAAATTACCACCTGTAATTTCTCCTTTTGCCACTCCTGCGACCATTGTTTCTAATGGTGAGTAATCCTCTGTATACTGTAACTCCATTGGTTGAAAAAGTTGTTTGAACATTTGACCAGATTTTTCACGGAATGTAGGTCTACCAACATCAGAAGCTAACATTGGGCCATGAAAGGTAATGAAATTAGAGTACTTTCCTATCGCTGTATGTAAAAATGTAATATCCGAATAACCCCAGAAGATTTTAGGATTATTAGCAAGGAGCTGAAAATCAATTTTATCTGTAAAACGTGCTGAGCCGTAACCGCCACCAGCACAAATGATGCCAGCAATTGTAGGGTCCGCGAACATAGTATGTAGGTCATTTAGCCGTTGTTCATCTGTTCCTGCTAGATAACCATAAATATTCTCTACAGATGAACCAAATTTATATTGCAAACCTAGCCCTTCAAGAAATGCGAGTGAGTGTTGTAGGCTTTCCAGGTTTGGTGGACTTGATGGAGCTATAATCCCAATCGTGTCACCTTTTTGAAGTCTCATAGGTCTATTTTTCATCATCATTTCCTCCCTTTCTAAAATAAATCAAGGAACGTAACATATACATTCTTTCATTTATTAAAGAAAGTGCAGTGCCAATAATAGGCACCGCTACTTTTTAATTTTTGTCTGCCCATTTCAGTTCCGTATAACCAACTGGGTGACGAACAATACCAGATATATTAGATTTCTCTAATGACACTTGGTTATAAAAATATAGTGGTACAATAGGTGCTTCGTCTATTAATACACGCTCTGCATCTTGTAGAGTTTCCCATCGTTTTGCTGCATCTGTTTCTTGTTTAGCAGATTTAATCAAGCTATCAAACTTTTTGTTTGACCATGCTGTACGGTTCATAGGAGAACCTGTAATAAAACTTTCAAGTGCATTGATTGGATCTGCATAATCATATAAGAATGATGAACGAGATGTTTGATGCTTCAATTCTTTTTGTTCAGCTAAAAATACACTAGCTTCTACGTTTTGAAGTTTTGCATCTACACCTAGCGCTTCTTTAAATTGACTTTGTAGCGCCACCGCAATATTTTGGTGTTCTGGGCTTGTTGAATAAGTTAATGTCACTTTAGGAAGCTTAGACCAACCTTCTTCTTTCATACCTTCTTTTAATAATTTCTTTGCCTCTTCTTTATCTAAAGACACTAAATCTCCAACTGATTCTCGGAATTCTTTACCGTCTGGACCTTTAAAGCCATATGTTACGAAACCATGCGCTGCTTTCTCACCATTTTTCGTTACATATTGCACGATATTTTCTTGGTCTACTGCTTTAGCAAAAGCTTGGCGAATTTTTTTGTTTGTAAATGGCTTTTTCTCTACATTAAATCGATAGAAGTATATGCCTGCTTGGTCTTCTACATGTAACTCTTTATCGTTCTTTAACTGTTCAGCTAGCTCAGCTGGTACACTCGATACATCTAGCTCATCTGATTTGTACATTTGATATTCAGTATTCGTATCATTCACCATTGCCCAATCAACTTTATCAAGCTTTACAATGTCTTTATCCCAATACTGATCATTCTTTTTGAATACGAATTTTACATCATGCTCCCATTCTGATAAATTGAATGGTCCATTACCGACAAATGAATCTGCTTCTGCAAACCATTTTGGATTTTCCGTTGCAACTTTCTCATTCACCGGGAAGAAGCTTGGATTAGTAATTATGCTCAAGAACGCATCAGTTGGTGCATTCAGCTTCACTTCAAATGTCTTATCATCAATTGCCTTGATAGCTACTTCCTCCGCTTTACCTTCTCCAGTGTTATATGCTTCAGCGCCATCAATTGGATAAGCTAAGAATGCTGCTGGTGATGCTGTTTCTGGATCAAGCATATGTAGCCATCCAAAAACAAAGTCTCCCGCTGTGACTGCATCCCCATTTGACCATTTAGCTCCATCTCGAATTGTAAAAGTATAAGTTAATCCATCATCAGAAACAGTATACTTTTCAGCTGTTGCTTCTACAGGTTGATCTTTGTCATTAAAGCGAACTAAACCTTCCATCAAGTTATTTAATGCATTCCAAGAAACTGCATTAAAACCGACAGACGGATCGAAAGAAGTTGGTTCACTACCGTTATTTAAGTAAAGGACTTTTTCCTTGGCATCTCCCCCACCATCAGTGGATGACGGTTCTTTGCCTGCATCTTTATTTGCCGTACAAGCGGATAAAACAATTGCAAATACTGCTACGAATAAAACTGTTAACCACTTTTTCATAAATAATCCCCCTTTAACTCTTTTGTGAAATATATTAAGCACAATGTGCCTCTCACCATTTTCAGTTAAATAAACCCTTAGCACGCTCATCTTGTAACCAACAATCTACCTTATGCTTCTCAGATAGCGATGTTGCCACTGGATATACAAGATTACATACTTCCATCGCATATGGACATCTTGCTGTAAAAGCACAGCCTGCTGGTGGTGCAAATAAATCTGGTGGTGTTCCTTCAATTGGCTCTAATTCTTCCTCTACTAAATCTAGTCTAGGGACTGAATTTAATAATCCTTTTGTATAAGGGTGTGTTGGTTCATAAAAAATTTCTCGCTTCGTACCTATTTCAATAATCTTGCCTGCATACATTACTGCAATCCGATCAGCTATTTTCGCAACCACACCCAAGTCATGTGTTATTAAGATAATGGAGACGCCTGTTTTCTTTTGAATCTCTTCAAACAGTTCTAAAATTTGCGCTTGAATAGTTACATCTAAGGCTGTTGTTGGTTCATCAGCTATTAATAAGGTAGGTTCACATATTAATGCAATTGCTATAACAATTCTCTGCCTCATACCACCAGAAAACTGATGGGGGTACTGATTTAAACGTTCACTAGGATTTGATATTCCTACAAGTAGTAACATTTCAATAGCCTTAGTTTTAGCTTCTACCCTACTTATCTTATGATGCGTACGTAGCCCCTCAGTCAATTGTTCTCCAATTGTCATCGTTGGATTTAATGCAGTCATTGGATCCTGAAAAATCATCGACACATCTAGCCCTTGAATTTTACGAAGGTCAGATTTTTTAAAAGAAGTTAAATCTTTTCCTTTAAAGACAACCTTGCCGTTTGTAATTTTCCCGGGAGGTTGTGGGATTAATCCCATAATCGCATTTGATGTAACGCTTTTACCACAACCAGATTCTCCTACAATGGCAAGTGTCTCACCTTTATGCAAATCAAATGTGACGCCCCTTACAGCTTGAACTACACCGCCAAATGTAGTAAAAGTCACTTGTAAATCTTCCACTTGTAAGATTTTTTCTTCCATTCTCTCTTTTCCCTCGAATGTTGGCTTCCCCGTAGATTTGTTGTGTAGCACTTGTTCACGTAACATCCCACTCACCCCCTTAGTTTTGGATCAAGTGCATCTTGTAGCCCATCACCAAGAACATTAAATGCAAACATCGTTAATGAAATAAAAAATGCTGGGAAAAACAATCTCCACCAATGTCCCGATAAAATAACCGGTAAGGCATCGTTTGCCATTACACCCCAGCTGGCAAATGGCGCACTAATACCTAAGCCTAGAAAGCTTAGAAAGGCTTCTGCAAAAATTGCACTCGGCACTGTCAGTGTCATTTGTACAATAATTGGTCCCATAGTATTTGGTAACAAATTTTTTCGTATGATGCGTGAAGTCTTAGCCCCAAAGGACTTAGAAGCTGTTACAAATTCATAATTTTTCAATTGCAACACTTGGCCACGTACAATACGTGCCATTCCTACCCACCCTGTAATTGTTAAGGCAACAATGATTGTCGTTAAGCTGGAACCCATTACGACCATCAACAAAATAACTACTAGTAAATGTGGAAGACCATATAAAACTTCAATGATACGCATCATAATTAAATCCACTTTGCCACCCTTATAACCGCTAATACCGCCATAAATAATACCTATAAAAAAGTCTATAAGTGCTGCCATCAAACCTACAAACAAAGAAATTCGGGCGCCGTACCATGTTCTTGTAAACACATCTCGCCCTGCTTCATCCGTTCCAAACCAATGCGTCATAGAAGGCGCTTTATTTTGACTAGGGTAATCAGTTGCTGTAACTAAATACGGAGAAAATATCGGAACAAATATAGCCATAATGGCAAGGAATATTAAAAAAAACATCCCTAACATTGCTAGCTTATTCTTTTTTAACTTACGCCAAGCATCTGCCCAATACGATAATGATGGCCTTACAACCATTTCAGCCTTTTCCAAATTCTTCGCTTTAGGCTTAAACCACTCGTCTTTTATTTCAACTTCTTTTAAATTAGTCATGATGATTCACCTTCTTTTTTGTGCAATTTAATACGCGGATCTAATATGCCATATACAATATCGACTAGGAATAGCATGAATACTAAAAATGCACTATAAAAAACAGTTGAACCCATAATAACGGGATAGTCACGATTATTAATACTTTCAACGAAGTATTTTCCCATACCTGGAATTGCAAATATACGTTCAATAACAAAAGTACCCGTTAAAATTCCAGCTAACATCGTTCCCATAATTGTCACGACAGGCATCATGGCATTTCGTAGTGCATGCCGGATAATAATTCTAGACGGTTTCAAACCTTTTGCTCTCGCCATCTTTATATAATCTTGTGTCAGTACCTCTAACATGCTAGAGCGAGTAAGTCTTGCAATAATCGCCATAGGTCCTGTTGCTAATGCTAAAGTAGGCAAAATCATATGAAGCGGGCTTTGCCAAGTTGCAGCGGGTAACCACTTCAGTTCACCTGCAAAAATTTGAATAAGTAAAGTTGCTAAAATAAAGTTAGGAATAGAAATACCTATAACCGCAAAAGTCATCGCAAGATAATCAATTATTCCGTTATGCCGGAGTGCTGCTAAAGTGCCTAATGTTACCCCTGATAAAACCGCAACTAGTATCGTTATGATCCCTAGCTCAAATGAAATAGGGAATCCCCTGGCCAATAAGCTATTAACTGAGTCATTTGGTTTCTTAATCGAAGGACCAAAATCGAACGTAACAATAGCCTTTAAATAGTTCGCATATTGCACCGGCAATGGTTGATCTAGCTTATAGTATTTTTCTAGATTTTCTTGAATTGTAGGATTTGAAGTACGATCATCATCAAATGGCGACCCTGGAATTGCATGCATTAAAAAAAACGTCAATGTCGCAATAAGCAACACTGTTAAAACCATCATGAAGAAGCGCTTTATAATATATTGAATCATTCAAACCCTCCTCCTTGTCAGCAATACCGTGTTTGGTATGCCAACTCTGCCATTACAAGCATTGCTTTATATGCTTCTAGAATATCTTTTGCCTTAAACTCTACCATTGTTGTTCCTTCAATGATTCTCGTTCCTGGCATTAATGCAGCCCATTCGGCTTGGCCATAATTTGTGAATTCAATCCGTAATGTTGGTGTAGCAGGTGGTACAAGTGGTTTAATTGAATCTTTTTTTGCAATCGCTTCAGCCGTTTTTTCAGCTAACAACGCTCGTGCTTTTTTAGGATGTAATGTCTTCACAGCCGATCTTGAAATTGATTCTTTTACTGCTGCAGTTACAACACCAGGAATAAGTGCCTCAATCTCACGACAAGCACAATCATCACCAGCTAGGAAAATAACTGGTACCCCAAAATAACCAGCCACATATGAATTAAAGCCAATTTCGCCAATTTCCACATCATCAATGAAAATTGTTCGAATACTAAATGTCATTGAATGGCTCATTACTCCAGGTTGCCCTGCTCTCGCATGATATCCTGCAAACATTACACCATCAAATGTTTCATCCACGTTTTGAACCATTGAGAGAGGCTTTAAATCTCCTGTGATCAAATCTGCATCCTCATGCAATTCTTCAACTAACAGATTATTCATTTTGGAATGGCTATCGTTTACTAGCACTTCTCTCGCTCCACTTTTAAAAGCAGCTCCTATTATCGCATTGGCTTCATCTGTCATAATTTTTCTAGAGTGTTCATAATTATTTTCTGATTGAGATACAAACGTGTAATCTGGTAAACCCGTAATCCCTTCCATGTCTACTGATAAAAAATACTTCATTCTACCACCCCTATCATTTTTATAATATTCTGATAATATTATAAAAATACATTAACAGAAATTTACTTTAATATCAATTATTTATAAATTAGTACATTTACTTTTTCATTCCATTAATACATGGATATACTAATAGAAATAAATAAAAAAACTCACCTCTATGAGAGATGAGTTACTTAGAAAATGTTTTTTGTTTAAAGTGAATTTAATTAACTAGAAGTTATTGTATTATAAGGTAACGATTGAAGAGTATACCTAAAAGCATTGAATTTATCTACTTGTATGCTATCACTGAACACCAGGTAAAATAGCTAAATGCTTACGATCTGCATCTAAAATTGCATCCACACCTAATGGAATTGCTACATTTGGTTCGCAATGTCCAATTTTGAAACCTTTCACTACTGGTTTACCTAAATTGCCAAAATAATGAGCAAACACTTCATCTATCGTGAGTGAATCTACGTAATCTCTAGGTTCTGCGTTTGTAAATTCTCCGATAATAACACCTGCTACTTCGTCTAGCTTACGTGTTAGCTTTAACTGATTGAGTAGACCATCAATTTGAGCTGGCTCTAAACCAATATCTTCAATGAGCAATATCTTTCCTTTAGTATCGATTTCATACTTAGTACCAATACTGCTGACAATTAGAGTTAGATTTCCTCCTGTTAGTTCCCCTCTTACAGCCCCACCAGACACTGTTGTAAGTGTAGAGATATTCTCTTCATAGTGAATCTCAGCTGGTTCAAACAACTGCTTAAACATATGCTTAGAACGTTCTGCTACATCTTCTCGCCCCATACTTGATAAAGTTGGACCGTGGAAAGTTACAATATCAGAATACAAACCAAAAGCGGTATGTAAATACGTAATATCTGAAAATCCCCAGAAGATTTTAGGATTTTCCTCTAGTAATTGATAATCAATGCGCTCTGCAAGACGCGCAGCACCGTACCCACCACTAGCACAGAAAATAGCAGCAATATTAGGATCTTCAATCATTTCGTGTAGATCCAATAAACGATCCTCATCAGTTCCTGCCAAATAACCATTCTTCAGTTGTACAGACTTTCCAATTACATATTTCAAGCCAAGCTCCTCTAAAAAAGCAAATGACTTTGTTAAATTTTCTAAATTTGGTGGACTAGCAGGCGCAATAATCCCAACCGTATCCCCAACTTGCAATCTCTTTGGTCGTATTTTCATTTCTTAAAACTCCTAATAATATATTCTGTTTCTTATCTCTACTTTATCAAACTCTATATATGAAAAGCGAATAAAGAAGCATTCCTTGATTTACTTATTCTCGATGTATTATAAGTCTGCTGGAAGTACACTTTAATCAAGTTACAATATAATACTTTTATTCCATTGAGAACTGTTAACATCAGAACTTCTACCATTTAGTAAATTGCTAGGGGGTCTATATGTAGAAATGCACAAAAAAAGAGGAGCACTCTTTTAGCCCCTCTCTCTTCTAAACATCTATTTCTTAAAATGTTACCGGAACCTTCTCAAATTCCTCATTACTCGCTATCATAAATTTAATTATAATTCCACATGCACCCCTGCTCTATTCGAAATGGCCTTATCATACAAATATTTAGCAACAACGATATCCGCAATCGCAAGACCCACAGATTTAAAAACGGTAATTTCCTCATCATTTTCTCTACCTGGCCGCTCCCCACTTACCACTTTTCCAAGTTCTGCATGAATACCAGTTTCAGAAAATACTCCTTCTTGAATCGGCATATGTAAATCTCCTGTTTCTTCCAGATCTGCGTCTTTTGCTTCTACAATAACTTTATGTGCTGAAGCAATTGCACTTGACGGTAATTCCTGCATCGTTGGACGGAATGAGCCCACCGCGTTTACGTGCGTACCTGGTTTCAATGCTTCGGTGAAGACCGGGATTGTCGAGCTCGTTGCAGTCACTAAAATATCTGCTTTTCGTACCACTTCATTAGGATTAGCACAAAGAACTGTTTTCACTTTAAACTTTTCTTCTAAGAATTGAGCAAACTCTTTTGCTTTTGAATCACTACGATTAAATAAATAAATTTCTTCAATATCTCTTGCAGCTAAAACTGCTTCACACAAACCTTTTGCTTGCTCACCAGTTCCAATAACACCTAATACTTTCGCATTCTCACGTGCAAAAAACTTTGTCGCAACACCTGATAAAGCACCTGTCCGAATAAGAGTTAAAAAAGAGCCTTCAAGCAAAGCTAACGGTTCACCAGTTTCAATATCGGATAATAAAACGACACCCTGAATGGTTTTGCCAGTTTTCTTATTATCGGGAACAACTGTTACATATTTAACACCCATTGTTTGCAACTCTTTGGCAACGGAAGGCATGACAAGTCCTGTATTTGCTAGGCCACTCCTTTTTTCTTTAACGTTACGAAACTATCAAATCTCTTCCAATAAAAATCCTCTTGGTAAAGTGTCTCTTGGATCAACTAAAAATTGGTGGAAACCTGTCAAGAAAGCTTCTCCTGTAACTTTTGGAATGACCGCTTCATACCCCGCTACATTGCTAATCGATAGAATCTCTCCAATGAATTGGCCGTCTGTGATGCTTTCGTGAACAAAGCTTCCCTGTTCTTCCAATTCACCATGTGCATAAAGGCTCGCTAGTCTTGCGCACGTCCCTGTACCGCAAGGTGAGCGGTCGATTTGTTCATCTGCAAAAATTGTCACATTGCGCAAATCTGCATTCTCTCCTACTGGATCATCTGAGAAAATAACACCATAAATGCCACTAAGACCACTTTCAAGTGGATGAACTACATCCATTTTATCTTCTATATATCGTTTGATTTTTGTTCCCCATTTTTGAATTGCAGGTAAATCTTTAGTATTTACTTTCAAGCCCATCTCTTTGCTTTTAACAACTGCGTAGAAAGCACCTCCAAATGAGATATCAACATTGAATTCAAAACCATCAATACTTACAGGCATATCCTTTTCCAATACAAATGACGGGACATTTTCGAAAGAAACCGCTTCCACAATAGAACCATTGCATTTTGCATAAGCTACTATTTCACCTGCTGGACTATCGATGATAAATTTCTGATTTTCTTCTGTCACGATGAAACGACCTGTTTCTATACCCATCGTGATTACACCAACAATTCCATGTCCACACATCGTGCTCCAACCTTCATTGTGCATAAACAGTACTCCAAAATCTGCATGAGGGCTTGCAGGGGGCGTAATAATACATCCATACATACCGTGATGCCCCCTCGGTTCAAGCATCAGTACTTCTCTTATGTAGTCAAGATGTTCCATGCAATAAGCACGTCTTTCCAATTGAGTATCACCTTTTATCTCAGGTAGCCCATCCGTTATAATTCGTAATGGTTCGCCTGCAACATGTACATCTACTGTTGTATATACTTTTTTAATGATCATTTAAATCTCTCCAATCCAATTTTTAATATATTATTTCAAAATGACTTATAAAAAGAGACTCTAGTTATTTAATTACATATGTTTTATAATTTAAGTGAAAGTTCAATATATTTGAAGCATTACTTAAATTACAATAACCTAACATTAGATTAGAGTTAATATTCTGTCAACTTTATTTTTTAAAATATATAAAGATGTATACTTTACATAAATTGAGATGAGGTATTGTTATGGACAAAACAATTGGAGATAAAATTAAAAGCCTAAGAAAAGAAAGAAAATTAACCCTTAAAGAAATTGCAGACAAGACTGATCTATCCATCAGTTTTCTATCACAAGTTGAGCGTATGAAATCATCTCTAACACTGGAATCACTTAAGAAAATATCCGAAGTACTTCAAGTAAATCCTAGTTATTTTTTCAACACAGAAACAGAACAAAAGCAGCCTACTGTCATTCGGGGAAATAATAGCAGTGCGGATATGACGGTCAACCAATTCATATACAAGGACCTGTCCGTCAATCATACAGGCCTTGGCTTTAACCCACTTCTTATAATTCTAAATCCTGGAGAAAACAAGGGGAATCAGTTTACTCATCCCGGAAAAGAATTTCTATATGTTTTAGATGGCAAGCTGACCGTACAAATAAATGATGAAGAATATCATTTAAACGAACATGACTCCATTATCATCGACTCTAGTAGTCCACATTATTGGTTGAATATTACAAGTACACCTGTTAAATTTTTATGTGTTTCTTCAGAATAAAAGTCAATAAATCCTGATCTTGTTTCTATAACTACTACTATAAAAAAAGAGTAGAGAAACTCTTTTTAGTTTTCTCCCTCTTCTTTAAGTTCATAAAACATTGCAGAAACCCGCTGCGCCTTTATAGTTAACATTGAACTAATGTGCTTCTATAATGTCTTGTGCCTTAAATCCCACTATTGTTAATCCATCAATTATGAACTTTGTTAATTTACTAAAAGTCATTGCTGTTGATTAAATTCACTTCTCTATTCGCAGAACGAAATTTAAACAACAAAAAAAGACCCTAGTAACTTGTACTAGAATCTTTTATATAAACCTTGATACCGGTGGTCGGGGTCGAACCGACACTCTCGAAAGAACACGATTTTGAGTCGTGCGCGTCTGCCAATTCCGCCACACCGGCATAATATTATTATAAAACATATGTAGTTAATTTAAAAATAATTGGAGGCGGCAACCGGATTTGAACCGGTGGTAGAGGTGTTGCAGACCTGTGCCTTACCACTTGGCTATGCCGCCGTAAATAGAAAATGGAGCGGAAGACGAGGTTCGAACTCGCGACCCCCACCTTGGCAAGGTGGTGTTCTACCACTGAACTACTTCCGCAAATTTAACTGGGGTACCTGGATTCGAACCAGGGCATGACGGAATCAAAATCCGTTGCCTTACCGCTTGGCTATACCCCAATAATATGGGGCGACTGATGGGAATCGAACCCACGAATGCCTGAACCACAATCAGGTGCGTTAACCACTTCGCCACAACCGCCATAATATTATTATTATATCTAAATTATTTTATTTTTAAAATTAAATGGGGCGACTGATGGGAATCGAACCCACGAATGCCTGAACCACAATCAGGTGCGTTAACCACTTCGCCACAACCGCCATTATATAATTTAAATTGGCAGGGGCAGTAGGAATCGAACCCACATCAAAGGTTTTGGAGACCTCTATTCTACCGTTAAACTATGCCCCTAAAATAAAAAAATGGTGGAGGGGGACGGATTCGAACCGCCGAACCCGAAGGAGCGGATTTACAGTCCGCCGCGTTTAGCCTCTTCGCTACCCCTCCAGAAAAACATGGTGCCGGCGAAAGGAGTCGAACCCTCGACCTACTGATTACAAGTCAGTTGCTCTACCAACTGAGCTACACCGGCATTATTATGGTGGGTCAGGACGGAATCGAACCGCCGACACTTAGAGCTTCAATCTAATGCTCTACCAACTGAGCTACTGACCCATAATAATTTAATATTCTTTTTTAAAAAAATGGCGGTCCGGACGGGACTCGAACCCGCGACCTCCTGCGTGACAGGCAGGCATTCTAACCAACTGAACTACCGGACCATTTGGTTGCGGGGACAGGATTTGAACCTGTGACCTTCGGGTTATGAGCCCGACGAGCTACCGAACTGCTCCACCCCGCGATAATGGTATTATTAATTTAAATGGTGGAGGATGACGGGATCGAACCGCCGACCCCCTGCTTGTAAGGCAGGTGCTCTCCCAGCTGAGCTAATCCTCCGTATAATGTTATAAATGGTGACCCCTACGGGATTCGAACCCGTGTTACCGCCGTGAAAGGGCGGTGTCTTAACCGCTTGACCAAGGGGCCATTTAATAAATTAGAATGTGTATGGCGGAGAGCAAGGGATTTGAACCCTTGAGACAAGGTTACTCGCCTACACGATTTCCAATCGTGCTCCTTCGGCCACTCGGACAGCTCTCCAAAAATGGCTCCGAAGGTAGGACTCGAACCTACGACCGTCCGGTTAACAGCCGGATGCTCTACCACTGAGCTACTTCGGAATAATATGATCGCCTAGCAACGTCCTACTCTCACAGGGGGAAACCCCCAACTACCATCGGCGCTAAAGAGCTTAACTTCCGTGTTCGGCATGGGAACGGGTGTGACCTCTTTGCCATCATCACTAGACTATTGTATTACCTAAGGACAAGAATAATTATATCATCTTTTTTAAAGATTAGCAAGTGTTTTTTGCTATTTTAGAAAAGTTTTTTATTATTCTCTCAAAACTGGATAAATTACATTGAAGTTAGTTAAGTAAAATTTGGTTAAGTCCTCGATCTATTAGTATTCGTCAGCTCCGTATGTCGCCACACTTCCACCTCGAAC
>NZ_LILB01000008.1:265272-270624 GCF_001274945.1 Viridibacillus arvi
CCATAAAAGTAGTTTGAAAGCTCATTAGCTTTGCTAGCGTATCATCCGAAGATGATATCTATTTTTGTTTTAATCCATCAACAGAGTTGATGTTCAAAACTATTTATTGATTAACGTCTTGCATGTTCAGTTTTCAAGGTTCATTTTGTTGTTATTGTCGTTGTTGTTGCAGCGACTTTAATATCTTAACATCTTTCATTTTCGATGTCAACAACTTTTTTAAAAAAGTTTATCGAGTGAAAGTTTTAAGTTTTAACAACACGTCTTAGCGACAATTAATATAATACAATAATGTCGATACTCATGTCAACACTTTTTCTGAAAAAATTTGAGGCGTTTTAAACGCCTCAATTAATATACAACTAATCAACGATTTCTTCAACCTTATAATCTCTATGATATATATTATTTCCTTTAGTCTCTACACGCTCTACAGAGATGTAACCTTTATCTATTAAGTATTCGATGAAAACTTCAAGGTTAACTGAATAGTTTTTTAGCTCCTCTTGTTCATGCAGTTCTTGAATTGTCCAAAAGTCTTTTTGAGACATTACTTCTATTACATGCGTTGCACCATCTGCAGTACGAGAGTGAATAAAGAACTCGCTTGCTAAGAATAATAACTCTAATCGTTTATCTAATGATTCTTCACTTGTAATAAGTTCTTCATATAATTTGTAAATGGCTGGATCAATTTGTTTTACTTGCGACCACACTGTAACCTCAGGGTACAATCCTTTATCCATTACAGCAAGACGAGCTAAATGATGCAATGATTCAACAACATGATTATAGGCATCTAAATAATTTTTCTCTTCGAAACATACTTTACCCTCTAAGTATCTTCGTATTAACTTTGCAAACTCAATACCCATTTTAATTTTCCGACCATAAAAAGGGAACTCCTTCAGTTCCTTTTTTAAATTAGAGAGATACTCATTACGATCGAATAATACTTTCCCAAAGAATAGCCAGTCGACTATCTTCTTATTAGTTCCTACTAATAACCATTTATTTAACTGCTTCTCCGTAATGATGTGCATAGCAGCTTTTTTTTCTTTAAATGTATAATGTTTTGTAAAGACTGGTCGGTCACTTTCTTTTGTAATAATAAGAAGTATCGTATCGAATGTATCTGTTATCGGACTTACTTCTTCCCTTTTTTCTATTAAAATTACACCTATTGTATTCGGGTGACTTGCTCGTTCTTGGTATATGGGTCGTAGTAGCTGCTCCATAATGATCCTCCTATAGTCAATAGTCAATTTACTCTGTCTTAAACGTTCGACAAAAATAATAAGATTCCTGCATAAAATTTTCACTTCATATTACGATATCATTTTGTGTTATAGTATGTTGTAGATTAGGAGGCTTACAAATGAAACCATATAAAAACAAGATAAATAAAATCCGTTCATTTGCTTTATCTCTCATATTTATTGGCTTTATCATCATGTACGGCGCCATTTTCTTCAGAGAACACCAATGGTTAGTTATTATCTTCATGACACTAGGTATCCTCTGTATTCTTGGAAGTACTTTTGTATATGGATGGATTGGATTCCTTTCAACCCGAGCAGTATTAGTTGAATGTCCGAGTTGCCATAAACACACGAAAGTGCTTGGCCGCGTAGATATGTGTATGTATTGTAATGAACCACTTACTTTAGATCCTTCATTAGAAGGACAAGAGTTTGATCAATCATTAAACAATCGCACAAAACGTTAAAGATTAATGCCTTCGCCTCGTTACTAAATTGTAACGGGGTTTTTTTATCAAAAAAGCATTATATAGTTTACCATAAAAAGAAGCTACCTATGTGTCATTCTTGACAGTTAAGTAGCTTCCTTACTTATTGAACTTTAGTAGCTTGCTCAGAACACGTTGGACAAGTCCCATAAATCTCCATACGGTGTGAATTAATTTTGAAGCCAGTAACGTGAGCGGCGAAATGTTCAACCTCATCAAGCCCTGGGTAATGGAAGTCTACAATCTTCCCACAGCCCTCACAAATAATGTGATAGTGTTTATTTGTAACAAAATCAAAACGACTTGCGCTATCACCATATGTTAATTCTTTCACTAAACCTGATTCTCGGAATACACGAAGATTATTATAAACCGTTGCTACACTCATATTAGGGAATTTCCCTTCAAGTGCTTTGTATATTTCATCAGCTGTTGGATGTGACATTGTTTCGATTAAATACTCTAAAATAGCATGACGTTGGGGGGTGATCCTTACGCCTGTTGTCTTTAGCGTGTCTAGAGCGCTTTTCAATTGCACTTCAGTCATCGCCATGCACCTCAATTCATAAAAATTATTAGTTTATAATTGTTATAATTAGTTTACTTAAAAACTAGGGCAAATGTCAACATTTCCATCTACGAGTCACCTTTTTGTTCTGGTTTTTAATAAGGATAATTTACTATCCATCAAAAATTTGCTCTAATAATCCAAAATATATTATTTTATTCCTTGTTTCATTCTCAATTGTTCCTGGTTAATGATACTTTCTCTTACAACGATAAAAGTTCCTGACTAATACCCTCTAATAATATCCATTTTGTTAATAAGTTCTGTATCTCCCTCTAACCACTTTTTTAAGTTAGGTTTGAAAATTTCTAAACTACGTTCCAAATATCTTGAAGAATGGCTGGAGACATGAGGCGAAACAGTAACAGTATTCATCTGCCAAAAAGGATGATCTGCTGGTAGCGGTTCTTCTTCATATACATCTAATACAGCATGTGCGATTTCTCCTGCATTCAATGCGTGTATCAATACATCTGTTGACACTAAATCACCTCGGCCAAAGTTTAGAAATAATGTACTGCCTTTCATCGCTTCGAAATGTTCACTCTTTAATAAATATTGTGTATCCGGAGTACTTGGTAAAACAGAAATAACTATATCAGCGCTTGGTAATGTCTTTTGCAATGCACTAAAAGAAATCATATCATCCATATAATCAGCCTTATTTCCTGAGCGATTACATCCTATTGTATGTACGCCAAAAGCTTGCAACAATCGGCCAATCTCAGAACCAATTGCGCCAGGTCCTAAAATAAGGGCGGTAGAACCGTGAAGCTCCGTTGCTTTAGACTTACGGTTCCATTCAGCTTTTTGCTCTTGTTCATAGATCCATGCCAGTTCACGTTTATATGATAAAATGTGGGCTAGTACAGATTCTGCCATTGGAACTTTATGAATACCACGTACATTAGAAACAACGATACCACGTTCAGCAATTTCCTTTTGAGGCATTTTCTCTATCCCTGCAGAAGCAACCATTATCCATTTTAACTTCTCTGCTAACCATATTTGCTGCGCTTCAATATCTTCACCATAAGTAACTACAACTTCTGCCTCTTTTAACACAGTATGATCTATATTGTTATGAAAGATAAATTCAATAGTAGGAAAATCTTGTAGTAGCCCCTCTTTTAAATCTGGTCTTGGATCGAAAGTAAAATACACTATCATAATTATTTCCCCTTTTCCCGTATATAAGTAAGCACCTCTTCAATATGTCCCTTCACTCTGACTTTACGCCATTCTTTAATAACTACCCCATTTTCATCTATTATAAAAGTAGTGCGTTCAATCCCCATATATTCACGACCGTACATTTTCTTCAATTTCCACACGCCGTATGTTTCCGCAACCGCATGATTCTCATCTACTAATAGCGAGAATGGTAAACCGTGCTTTTCTATAAATTTCTCATGTCTTTTTTCATCATCTGGGCTTACTCCTAAAATAACGGTATTTAGATCAGAGAAATCACTATGGGAGTCTCTAAAATCACATGCCTCTGTAGTGCAACCAGGTGTCATATCTTTTGAGTAAAAATATAGCACTACCGATTTCTTTCCAATATAATCTGCAAGTGATACCAGTTCGCCCTGTTCATTTTTTAGAGTGAAATTTGGTGCTTGTTGTCCTTCTAGTACTGTCATATTTACTCCTCCTATTCACTTTTACAATAATTGTATCAATTTTTTGAAGAAACGTCGTTTTTTTGTCTACACTATAGGTTACCGTCATAAGTTAATTAAGCTCATGAATAATCCGTTGTTGACCATCTTGAGGTAATCGGTTAAAGTAGCGGAATACTAGTATACAGAAAGAGAGGTTACCCATTTCAGATGAAATTAGGTGCCCGTATTTTAAAAACAGGTTTAGCTATTATATTTGCACTATATGTTGCAGATTTGCTTAGCTTACCATCACCCGTCTTTGCCGGCATTGCTGCTATTTTCGCAATCCAACCATCTATTTATCGCTCTTATTTAACAATTCTAGAACAAGTACAATCTAATTTAATCGGTGCTGCAATAGCTGTTTCTTTTGGTTTACTATTCGGCCATCAATATGTAGCCGTTGGATTAGCTGCTATCATAACTATTTCTATCGTCATCCGACTTGGTTTGGAAAATTGTATTTCCTTATCTCTTGTAACCGTCATCGCGATTTTAGAAGTCCAAGACGGTGATTTTCTTACTTTCGGTTTGATTCGGTTTGTTACAGTTCTCATCGGAGTACTTGCCGCATTCATCGTCAACCTTGTATTTTTACCACCTCGCTATGAAACAAGATTATTTCAATCCATCAATCTGTTGCAGGATGAAATTATTCGCTGGACTCGTCTTGCAGTTCGACAAGCATCTGAACATACATCAACAAAACAATCTTTACGAAAATTAAAAGAACATCATTTAAAGCTCAACCAGTTATATTTATTTTATAAGGAAGAACGTAGATATATAAAAAATGAAAAGCATGTAAAAGCAAGAAAGCTTGTTGTTTATAGACAAATGATTACAACATCGAAAAAAAGTCTAGAAGTTTTACAAAGACTACATTTACATGAAAACGAGTTATCCAAACTTCCTGAGCAGTTTCATATTATGATTCAAGAACGTTTAGATTTCCTCCTTACTTATCACGAACAACTCTTTTTGAAATATTCCGGAAAACTAAAGCCTGATCATAAGGCTTGGATTGGTCAAGAGGAGTATTTACAAAGAAACGAAGTAATGGATATTTTCGCAGAACAAATTGCAATTTCACGCGAAAATGATGAGGATGAAGAATTTTCAAGCTATCATTTACTGCATATACTCTCACGTATTTTAGATTATGAGGAAAACTTAGAGCATTTAGATACGCTTATTATGTCGTATCAAAATCACCACGGTGATGAAATTAAACTCGAAATTGAAGACAGCATATTCTAAAAAAAAGCATCCAATGTATCGTTTTTAATCGTGAACTGCCCCGTAAAAGTTAGACACCATTCTAACTTTTACGGGGGTTTTTTTATGGCAAAAGTACGAGTTGAACA
>NZ_LILB01000008.1:272105-391356 GCF_001274945.1 Viridibacillus arvi
AAGCCCGGTGGAATACCGAACTCAGGTCTTAGAAGCTGCTTAACTAAATATGTCTAACTTTCTTGGGTCAGTTCATCGACACATTGGATGCTTTTATCATTTAGTTTTTCATTTTTGGATCAAGAGCATCTCTTAAACCATCACCCATTAAGTTAAACCCTAAAACAGTTAGCATAATCGCTAAACCTGGGAAAATCATAGTCCAAGGAGCATTGATTAAATAGATACGTGCATCAGCTAGCATTTTACCCCACTCTGGTGTAGGTGCTTCTGCTCCAAGTCCAAGAAAGCCAAGTGCAGCTGCTTCAATAATTGCAGATGCGACGGCAAGTGTTCCTTGCACAATAACCGGCGTCATTGAATTCGGTAAAATATGAGAAAATAGAATCCGAGCATCCTTCATACCAATCGCTTTTGCAGAAGTTATATACTCTTCTTGCTTAATACTCAATACCTTCGAACGAATGAGCCTTCCAAAGTTCGGAACATTAATAATTGCAATAGCAATTAAAGCATTTTGCAAAGATGGGCCAAGTATTGATACAACTGCAATAGCAAGTAATATACTTGGGAACGCTAGCATAATATCGAAAATTCGTGAGATGATGGTATCAATCCAGCGACCATAATAACCAGCAATAATCCCCAACATACTTCCCACTACAACTGATCCAATAACTGAAGAAAATCCAACCCATAATGATATTCTAGCGCCGTGCACGACCCGTGAAAAAATATCCCGACCAAAATCATCTGTGCCAAACCAATGCTCAGCAGATGGTGGTTGTAAACGATTCTTTAATACTTGGTCATTAATTCCTTCTGGAACAAAAAATGGACCAACTATAGCTAGAAGGATGAAGAACGCAACAATTACTGCCCCTACAAGCGCAGCTTTACTTTTCTTAAAGCTACGCCATGCTTCTCTCCATGGACCAACCGATTGATCTTGTTTAATAACTACATCTATAGTTGCATTCGGTGCCATTTCAGACATAACGAACTCCTCCCTTCCTAGTCATATTTAATCCTCGGATCTATAAAACTATATAAAATATCTACGATTAAATTGATCATAACAAAAACAAAAGCGATCACTAAAATACCGGATTGTATAACCGGATAATCACGGTATCCAATAGCATCGTAAATGTAGCGACCAATACCTGGCCAACTAAAGATCGTCTCTGTTAAAATAGCCCCACCTAATAGTAGTCCCATTTGCAAACCAATTACTGTTAATACAGGAATGATGGCATTTTTGAGAGCGTGTTTATAAACAACCCAGAACATATTTTGCCCTTTAGCTCGTGCTGTTCGAACATAATCAGAACGCATCACTTCAAGCATACTTGAACGAGTCATTCTCGCAATAATTGCCATCGGGATTGTCGCTAATGCAATTGCAGGTAATATTAAATGTTTTAATACATCCCAAAGCTGATCAAATCGACCATGAATAATCGTATCTACAACATACATGTATGTAATGGGATCGACAGGATTCCTGGCATCCTCTCTACCTGATGTAGGGAGTAAATCCATTTGAATACCAAATACCCACTGCCCCATTAAACCTAACCAGAAAATAGGCATAGATACACCGATAAGTGCTAAAATCATTGCAAAATAATCAAACCAAGAATTTTGGAACCATGCTGAAACAATTCCTGCATTCACTCCAATGATTACTGCTAAAATCATTGCAAAAAGAGCCAATTCAAATGTCGCTGCTAAATACGGCCACAATTCACTTGATACCGTTGCTTTCGTACGCATCGATTCACCTAAATCACCTGTCAATAGATCACCTAAATAATTTACGTACTGAATATACCAAGGGTTATCCAATCCTAGGCTTGCTCGCAATGCCGCTTTCGCTTCTTTTGTAGCCTGCTGTCCTAAAATTACTTGAGCAGGATCGCCTGGAATTGCACGTATTATTAAAAATACAATAAAGGTCATTCCGAGCAAAACCGGGATTAACTGCAATAGTCTTTTTCCAATATAGTGAAGCATTTTCTTCACCTCTCCATCTCAATCATGTTGAATAACTCTCGTTTGAAAAAACTAGCCTTCCGCCAAATAAGCGAAAGGCGTAGTTTAATTGTCTAGCTTATTTAAAATCTACGTTTTCTAATCTGTCAGAACCAGTTGGGTGTGGTAATAAGTTAATGACATCTGACTTACTAGCTAAAAGTGGTGTAGAGTGAGCCAGTGGAACCCAAGGTGCTTCTTCATTAAAGATTTCTTGAACTTTTTTATATATCTCATTACGTTTCTCTTCATCTACTTCTGTTTGAGCTTCAATTAATAATTTGTGAGTTTTAGAATTTTTGTAGTAAGTGTAGTTATTACTACCGATGCTATCCTCGTCTAGAAGAGCATATAAGAAGTTATCCGCATCTCCGTTATCGCCAGTCCAGCCAAGTAAGAATGCATCTGCTTCCCCTTTTTCAGCTTTATCTAAATATACGCCCCATTCATATGAAACAATTTTACTCTTCATACCAACGTCAGCTAGGTTCTTTTGAATTGCTTCAGCAATTTTTTTACCATCTGGCATATACGGGCGTGGTACAGGCATTGCCCATAATTCAATTTCTTTACCATCATAGCCAGCTTCTTTTAATAGAGCCTTAGCTTTTTCTGGATCATATTCATAGCCTTTAACATCTTCATTGTAACCACCAATTACTGGTGGCATTTGGTTTTTCGCAACTTCAGCTTGACCTTCGAAGAAAGCATCAACAATCGCTTGCTTATCGACTGCATAGTTCATTGCTTGACGAACTTTTACATTATCAAAAGGTGGTCGCGTTACAGTTAAACCAAGATAACCAATATTCATAGATGGACGTTTAAGCAATTGTAAATTTGCATTACTTTCAATCGATGCCGCATCCGACGGACTAATACCATCTGCTAAATCAATTGCACCTGAAAGTAAATCGTTTAATCGGGTTGAGTTATCTGGAATAGAGCGGAATACTACTTTATCTAGTTTCGGCAAGCCTTCTCGCCAATAATTTGGATTCTTTTCGATTGTAATTGAGTCATTACGTTTCCAAGAGACAAATTTGAATGGTCCAGTACCTACTGGATTATCACCAAACTTATCACCAAACTTTTCAAATGCCGTCGGGCTCGCAATAGCGAATGGACTCATTGCAAGGTTTTTCAAGAATGGAGCTTGAGGTTGTTTTAAAGTGATAACTACTTTTAAATCGCCGTCAGCTTTCACAGATTTGATTACTAGACTTTTATCATCTTTAAAACCACCAAATACTGATTTAAAGTAAGGGAATTTCTCTGCATCGCCGTTCATCCAGCGTTCAAAGTTTTTCACTACTGCATCAGCATTGAAATCAGTTCCATCATGGAATTTTACGCCTTCTTGTAAGTCAAATGTGTAGCTTAAACCATCTTCAGCAGCCTCCCAAGACTTAGCTAAACCAGGGTTTAATGTTGTATCTTGTTCACCAAAGTTGATTAGTTTTTCATATAAGTTCTCTGTTACTTTGTAAGTCTCTCCCTCTGTTGTAGCAATAGGATCAAGTGATACAGAATCTCCCCCACGACCAAAGACTAACGTTTTTTCTTTTTTCTCTCCGCCGCCTTTATCATCGCCCTTAACATCATCCTTTTCATCAGAAGAACATGCTGCTAATGCCGTAGACAATACTAGTAATAACATCAAGCCTAGCGCTAACCATCTCTTTTTCCTCATATACATAACCCCTCCACACTTTGCTCTATTATCATTGTTGACCTTGCTCATTATATAAATGACAAGCAACAGAATGACCTTTCTCAACTTCCTTTAATACAGGTACTGTTTTCGAACAAATATCCATTTTAAATGGACATCTTGTATGGAACGTACATCCCGCAGGAGGATTTGAAGGACTTGGAATGTCCCCTGTTATCAATATTTGCTCCCGTGTAAAGTTCGGATCTGGTACAGGAACTGCTGATAATAAAGCCTTTGAATAAGGATGCAATGGTTTGCTATATAAAGACTCACTATCTGCTAGCTCAACCATCTTCCCTAAATACATGACCCCTACACGGTCACTAATGTGACGAACAACACCTAGATCATGCGCTATAAATATATAAGTAAGCTTTAAATCTTTTTGCAAATCTTGCATTAAATTTAAAACTTGAGCTTGAATCGAAACGTCTAGAGCTGAAACAGGTTCATCTGCAATAATCAATTTTGGATTTGTCATTAGCGCTCTAGCTATACCAATACGTTGTCTTTGTCCCCCACTAAATTGATGTGGGTATCGTCTGGCATGGTAGCTACTGAGGCCAACAATTTCTAGGAACTCATTGACCTTTTTCTTACGTTCTTTTACATCTCCAATACCATGAACAACTAAAGGCTCCTCTAGAATTTTGCCTATTGAATGCCGAGGATTTAATGAGGCATAAGGATCTTGGAAAACCATTTGAATTTCCCTACGAGCTTTACGCATTTCTTCTTTAGATAAATCGGATAGCAACTTACCATCAAATTCAATACTTCCCTCTGTTGGCTCTAGCAATCTCATAAGCATACGTCCTGTAGTAGATTTTCCACATCCAGATTCTCCAACAATCCCAAGCGTTTCACCTTCATTAACATAAAAGGAAACATCATCAACCGCTTTGACCTGACCGGATACTTTTCCAAGCACCCCTTGGCGAATCGGAAAGTATTTCTTCAACCCTTTAACTTTCAACAACGGCTCTGTCAACTGCAGACACCTCCTTTCTTTCGTGCAAGAAGCATCTCGTTTTATGTTCTGGGCTTGTTTGATATAAATTCGGATTTTCTACACGGCATTGTTCAAATGCAAATTCACAACGAGCAGCAAAACGGCAACCCGTATTAACAGATCCCGGTTTTGGCACATTTCCAGGTATGGAATATAAACGTTGTTTTTTGAAGCGCATATCTGGTACAGATTGAATAAGTCCTTTTGTATATGGATGTTGTGGGTCGTTGAATAATAATTTGACTGGCCCTTCCTCCACTACTTGCCCGCCATACATCACGACAACTCGCTCACAAGTTTCTGCAACAACACCTAAATCATGTGTAATCATAATAACTGCTGTATTCAATCGCTCATTTAAGTCTTTCATTAATTGTAAAATTTGTGCTTGAATCGTTACGTCTAATGCTGTCGTTGGTTCATCAGCAATAAGTACCTTTGGATCACAAACAAGTGCCATCGCTATCATCACACGTTGGCGCATACCACCAGATAATTGATGTGGGTATTCCTTTATTAACTCTTCAGATCTTGGTAAACCTACTAACTTCATCATTTCAATTGCCCGATTTCTAGCTTGTTTTTTTGACCAATCTTTATGATGGATTAATATTGCTTCCATCAATTGATTCCCTATTGTAAATAGTGGATTCAGTGACGTCATTGGTTCTTGGAAAATCATTGCTATATCTTTCCCTCGTACTTTACGCATTTCTTTTTGAGAAAGCTTAGTTAAATCCTTGCCATCAAATTCTATTTGTCCACCTGTAATTTTACCCGGCGGAGATGGTACAAGCCCCATAATCGATAAAGCGCTTACACTCTTGCCACAGCCAGACTCTCCTACAATGCCAAGTATTTCACCTTCTCTTACCGAAAAATTAATATTATCTACTGCAGGGATTTCACCATCATCTGTGAAAAATGTCGTCTGAAGTCCTCTCACCCGTAGTAATTCTTTACGATCACTCATATAGTCCCCCTCTTAAATTCGATAATTCGATATTTTCTAAATATTCAATTCTTTTTATCTATTTTATACTGTTAATTTGAAAAATTGCAATACTTTTCATATTTAAGTATTTTTATGACAAAAAATAAAGACTCCCCAAGAATGAGAAGTCTTTATTTTATGCTATATTACATACTTATTATGCATCTAGTCTTTGCATATGGAACAAGTTATGATAAATACCTTGTTGTTCTATCAATTGCTCATGTGTACCTTGTTCTTTTAGTTCACCATGATCTATAACTAGAATTTGATCGGCATGTGTGATTGTTGATAAACGGTGAGCTACGACGATTGTTGTTCTATCATGAGCTAATTTGTCTAATGATTCTTGAATTAGTGATTCACTTTCTAAATCTAAAGCTGAAGTTGCTTCATCCAGAATAAGGATTGGCGGATTTTTTAAAAAGACTCTGGCAATGGCAACCCGTTGTTTTTGTCCACCAGATAATTTAACACCACGTTCTCCAACTTTTGTATCGTAACCTTCTGGTAATGAAATAATGAAATCATGAGCATTAGCTGCCTTAGCTGCTGCAATTACTTCTTCATCAGAGGCATTTGGTCGTCCCATTAAAATATTTGATTTAACAGAATCGCTAAATAGAATATTATCCTGGAGTACGATTCCAATTTGTGAGCGTAACGAATGGATTGTTGCCTCTTTAATATCAACTCCATCAACTTTTATAGAACCTTCCACCACGTCGTAAAATCGCGGTATTAGCCCTACTATCGTTGATTTACCTCCACCACTCATTCCAACAAGCGCAATTGTTTGTCCTGCTTGAATATTGAAACTTACATTGTTCAGTACATTCTGTTCCTCTTCGGTATATCGGAATGAAACTTTTTCAAATTGTACATCACCTTTTAGTGGAGGTAGTGCTGCTGCATTTGGTTGATTTTCTACATCGTATTTCTCATCTATCAATTCAAATACGCGGTCCATCGAAGCGATTGATTGAGTAAGTGTCGTTGAAGAAGTTACAAGTCTACGTAATGGTCCATATAGTCGATCGATATAAGCAACAAACGCTACCATCGCACCGACTGAAAGTGGTCCTTGAATAACCATGTAACCTGCAAATCCAATAACTAGTAACGGAGCTACTTCAGTAATCGTATTAATCACTGCAAAAGCTTTAGCATTCCATTTGGTTTGATCAAGTGCCTTGTCCAAGAATTCCCCGTTAGTCTCATCGAAAATTTTCTGTTCGTGCTTCTCTAATGTGAAGCTTTTTATGATGCTCATTCCTTGAACACGTTCATGTAAATAGCTTTGTACTCCTGCTAATGCTTGTGAACGTTTGCGTGTTAAATCACGTAATCTACCAAAAAAGTATTTTACACAAAACGCATAGAATGGAAAGACGATTAATGTTACTAATGTCAATTTCACATCTAACGTTAGCATAATCCCAATAGCGATTAGAATTGTTGCTAAGTCCAGCCAAACATTCATCAGACCAGTCATGATAAAATTCTTCGTTTGCTCCACATCATTAATAACACGTGAAATGATTTCACCAGCACGTGAATTTGCATAATAGTTCATGCTTAACTTTTGGAGATGTCCATACAATTCTTTACGAATATCATATAATATCTTATTACTCACATGCTGAGCAAAGTATTGGCGGTAATATTCTATTGGTGGTCTTAAAACAAAAAATACAACAGCTGTTCCACCTAACCAATAGAATAGCTGTAATGTTTTTTCATCATTTGTTAAATTTTCTGCCATCACAATATCATCAATTACAATTTTAATTAATATTGGAATAAATAACGGGATTGCAAATTTTACAATTCCTATAACAAGTGTTAATAGAATCTCCCAATTATAAGGCTTTACAAATCGCATATAGCGTTTAATACTGTCCAAAAAGTCACTCCCTTTTCAAGCGAAAAGCCCGCTGGTTTTCACCAACAGGCATTTATTAGTCATTATCATGAAGCTTTCTTTGAAATTGATAACGGCTCGTCCAAGCTTCTATAAAGTCAGGCGCAAATGGTCCACGTCTTTGGTGAATCCAGCTAAGTAACTTATCAACATTTGATTTCAATATTTGATCAATTACAGATGGATAACTCATTTCCTCTTTATGTTGTTCATACTCATCTTCGTCAAGTAAAGTATAAGACATATCGGGGAACACTTTTACATCTAAGTCATAATCAATATACTTAATAGCGTTATTATCAAAAACAAATGGAGAGCTCATATTACAGTAGTAATATACTCCATCTTCTCTCAACATACAAATAATATTAAACCAGTGCTCTGCATGAAAGTAACAAATGGACGGTTCACGTGTTAACCATGTTCGACCATCCGCCTCCGTTACGAGTGTACGTTCATTCGCTCCGATGACTATATTTTTTGTGCCTTTCAATACCATCGTTTCTTGCCAGACACGGTGGATACGGCCATTGTGTTTATAACTATGTATTTGTATTGTTTCACCTTCTAATGGAATCGCCATGCTAATGCCCACCTTTTCGATAAACACTTATTGGAAAAGCGCTCTTTGCTTAACATTATAACAATCATGATTAAAAACTTGTAGCAAAAAATAAGCGAAGGCCAAAAGCCTTCGCTCATTAGGGTGTGTCCCATGATTAGTTCGAGTTATTTTGATTGTTCTTAGCAAATTTACCCGAAGCTTTTTGCTTGTTTTGCTCAGCTTTATTATTTTGCTTTGCTACTTCGCTGAAATCAGTTTCAGCTCCAAACTCCTCAAACATGTTTTGCGCATTGTTTTGCGCATTGTTTTGCGCATTGTTTTGCGCATTGTTTTGCGCATTGTTTTGTGATTTGTTTGCACTGTTTTGATTCTTTTTCATGGAAATCACCTCCGTGCTATCTAATTTGCGTAGCTTGGAGTTATTTATTCTTGGTAATATTTCCTTTATAAATTTGTTGATTCAATTTGATAACATTGCCACACTTTTTGCATTGGTACTGGCATTGGTAAAGCAGCCATCTCTTCAACCGTGAACCACTGGCAATTATCAGGAATGATTTGTTGCTCCTCACAATTAACAAAGTAACTTTCTATATGCCAAGTTAAATGTGAAAAAATATGTTTGAATGAAGTTAATTTTTCGCGTGATAATAAGTTTAAGCTATATTGTTCTGCTAATTTCATTTCGTTTGTCGTTCCGGTATCCGTTTTTTGCTCAATCATTGGAAATTGCCACATATTCGCTAGTAGACCTTTTTCAGGACGCTTTTCGATTAAAAATTGGCCTTTAGTATTTCTTACAACATACACGTCATAAGGAATGTGCTTCATCTTTATTTTTTTCGTTTTAATAGGTAGCTTCTCCGGATTCCCCTCATTGAAAGCGGTACAAAATTCTCTTACTGGGCATAATAAACACTTAGGAGAAGTCGGAGTACAAATCATCGCACCTAACTCCATCAAACCTTGATTAAATTCGGATGGATGAATTGGGTCAATAAGTTCCATAACTGCATTTTCAAATGTTTTTTTCGTCTTAGGAAGTGCAATATCTTCTTCAATTAGTAAAACTCTGCTTAGTACACGCATAACATTGCCATCAACAGCATGCTCCGCTTTATTATAGGCAATACTAAGAACCGCTCCTGCAGTGTACGGGCCAACACCTTTTAGTTTCGAAATTTCTGGTCGACTATCAGGTACTTTGCTGTTATAATTTTCGACCACTTCTCGAACACCTGCTTGTAAATTGCGGGCACGCGAATAGTATCCTAGCCCTTCCCATTGCTTCAACAACTTCTCCTCTGGTGCGTCTGCCAAATGTCGAATTGTTGGAAATTCACTTAAAAATCGTTCATAATATGGGATAACCGTGTCGACTCTTGTCTGTTGAAGCATCACTTCTGACACCCAAATTTTATAAGGGTCGTTCGTTTTTCTCCACGGTAAATCCCGTTTTTCTTTTTTAAACCACTCGACTAATGCTTGTTGGAATTGATGTTTATATTGATAGTACACTTTTTCCTCCTAGGTATTTTCGATTTATTTTAACAATGCATATAGCAATAAAATGTAAACCAACTGATTATTTTATCTAATAAAATTGAAACAATTTCTCTCCCAATATTTAAGGAGCTGATTATTTTTGGATTCAGGTACACATTTAGTAATGGGTATTGCACTAGGTGGCTTAGCATTAGCTGACCCAGTAGTAGCTGATAGTTCCATGACAACAGCTGCTGTTATTACAGCAACAATCATTGGATCACAAGCACCCGATATCGATACAGTTTTAAAATTGCGTAATAATGCTGTTTATATTCGGAACCATCGCGGGATTACACATTCAATTCCCGCTGTTATATTATGGCCTATTCTAATTACAGGCGTATTAGCTTTGTTATTTCAAGGCGCTAATATATTGCATCTATGGCTTTGGACATTTTTGGCTGTTTTTCTTCACGTTTTCGTTGATATTTTTAACGCTTATGGAACACAAGCATTTCGGCCAATTTCGAAAAAATGGATTGCGCTCGGTGTTATTAACACATTCGATCCTATAATTTTCGGATTACATGTAATAGCACTAATGCTATGGGCATTTGGCTCCGATCCCGTTTGGACAATAACCAGTTTATATAGCGTTATTGTGATTTACTATTTAATCCGCTTTATCTTACAGCGATCCGTTAAGCATGCTGTTAAAAACACCATTCCAGACGCCGAAAAAATAATACTTTCACCAACAATGCGCTTTTTCCAATGGCGTGTTGCGGTCAACTCAAGCTCCACACACTACGTCGGACGAGCATATGGGCGGTCTATCACCATTTACGATAAATTCCCAATAGAACCACTACCAGATACTCCATTATTCCACGCAGCGTTAGAAGATTCCAATTTAGCTGCATTCGTATCATTCTCTCCCTTATACCGTTGGGAAGTAAGCGAGCTTGAAGATAATTACCATGAAGTACGACTAATCGATCTGCGTTATCGAAGCGAAAATCATTATCCATTCGTCGCCGTCGCACTACTAAACGACAATAATGATGTCATCCAATCCTACACAGGCTGGATATTTAGCGAAGACAAACTACGAAAGAAACTGATTGTGGATTAACTTAAATGCTGAAGCGGCCCGTTCAGAGGAAGATAGCCTAAGTACGCCACGTCCTGTGGCAACGGCTATCTGACCAACATCCTATTGGCCTCCGACAAGCACTGGAAGGCTCGAATCAAAGGCGCTTTTTGCCTGTGACCGAGAGGCTGAAGTGACCTCGAGGGGCTGGCCGCTGAAGCTGGATATCTTAAATGCTGAAGGCGCTCGTTCAGACTCGACAAGCACTGGAACCTTCGAATCGAAAACGCTTTTTCAGTTTTCATCCGAGAAGGTGGAAGTGACCTCGAGAGTCTAGCGCCTGAAGCTGGATATCTTAAATGCTGAAGGCGCTCTTTGACGGCGAGCGCCAGATTGAAACTTCGCGAGTAGCTAGTACCAACTGTTGCACTATCTCAAGTGATTGTTGCATTTTCACCGCTATTTGTTGCGCTAACTTCATTCTTTGTTGTACTAACTCGAGTGATTGTTGCGCTAACTCGCCTCTTTGTTATTTAGCAGAATATTCACGTCCTAAGACTGACGTAATTCTAGTCTAACCAAAACGAGATATCCCTTTTATTTATCCAACCTTTAGAAAAGCTGCCAAAATCGGCAGCTTTGCGTGTTTATAATGAAGTTGCTTGATAAATATTATAAATTTTAATCAAGTATCTCATTCAAAAAAATGCTATCGACTAATAAACATCCTCAATAAACTGACCGCTACACATTAACGTAGCGGTCAGTTTATTGTAATCAGTTGTCAGTTGCATCTAGTAAGTGAGCGTATTTTGGATTACGCCCTGCGAATTCATGTAGTTGATGACCGTAGCCTTGAATCCATTGGCGAATGATTTTCTCAGTCATTTCAGTACCTTGATAATCATAACCCGCTTTTGCGTATGTCGCTTCAAAATCAGACCATAATAATTCGATCCACACGCGTGCACGTTCTTCTGTTAGTAATTCATTACTATCTTTTAGTTCCATTACAAGTTGATCTACTATTGCTTCCAATTTACATACCTTCCTTTACTGGTGTTAACATTGAGATTGGTAAAGCTTCTTCATAATGATCGCCACCAAGTCGATATCCCCATCCAAAGCGTCCTTTTAAGTATTCTAATTGAAAGAACACACCTGGATCACCTTCTATACGATACATTTCACCAGGTTTAAAATCGTCTGGGTTCAATAAAAATGCTTGAGCCATCAATGCTTTTCGTTCATAAACAGCAAATTCATTGAGAATACCTAGTTGCTCTGCTTTTCTCGCTTTTTCTTTTAATGTTGCGATTTCTGTTCGTAATTCTGTTGGTGTCATATCGCTATATTTTTTATCCATTTTCTTGCTCCTTCTCTTCAATGAAAGTTTCTATAATATCAGCCGGAAAGCCTTTTTGATATAGAGTTTGCTTTACACGCATATGCAGATCATATCCACTATATTTCGTAGCATATTTACGCCATGCTTTGTCACCTTGCACTTGAATCATTTGTTGCCATTCATCATCTTCTCGTGAAAATTCAATTTGTTCAAGTACTTGCTCTATTATCGCAAAGGAATAGCCTTTTCGCATTAAGTTATCTTGAATTTTCTGTTTTACTTGAGTCGGCGTTTTACGTCGTTCAGAAAAAGCCACCTTCTCTCCTAACTTCAAGGCAATACTAAGCTGCTCTTCCTCAGAAAAGGTTTCGAGCACTTCTTCTTGTAACTTTTTATCAATACCCTTTTTCTGCATATCTTGTCTAATTGCACGAGGGCCTTTTTTGGCAGTCTTCTTCTTCGTTTCAAGAAGTGCTTTTGTATATGTGGCATCATTTAAAAAACCATGTTTATTTAATTTTTGAATAGCCTCTTGAATAACAGCCTCTCCAAATTCTAAATCAAGAAGCTTCTTTTTTACTTCATATTCACTGCGCATTTGATAACTTAGAAAGCCGAGTGCCCGATTATACGCTCTTTGAATTTCATCATCAAAGGCAATCTCATCTAGCTCTAGCCCTTCAATCACTTTACCTTTTGTCAGGCCAAACTGAATTAAAATGGTTTCATCAACACTAAAAGCGTATTCTTCATTTAAAAAGATATTATAGCGCTCTTGGTTTTTCTTTTGGCGCGTAATTTTTGTGATTACTCGAGTCATCGAAACACTCCTTCACTTAAATATAGTATACATCTTTTCTAAGTTACCTTCATTTCATCTATACTTATATATAATGAAAGCATACATATGTATGGAAAGCTATTTCACTTGTTTTGATTAAAGCAATCAAATAGTTCATGTTTTTTCACTACCCAATCTTACATGGAGGGACGTTAAAATTATGAAAATTGCAATTGCAGGTGGCACTGGTTTTGTAGGACGTGAGCTTACAAAACTCTTACAGCAACAAGGTCATGACATTTTTATCTTAACGCGGAAAAAAAGCTATGAAGCAAATGGTATTCGCTATATACAATGGCTAACAGATAATGCAATGCCTGAAGCACATTTACAACGGATAGATGCCTTTATTAATCTGGCAGGTACTTCTTTAAATGAAGGACGTTGGACAGATAAGCGTAAAAAGGAAATCTACGACAGTCGCATCACTGCCACCAAGGAAGTCCTACGTATTATTGAAACACTTGATGTGAAACCTAAAGTACTGATTAATGCAAGTGCAATTGGCATCTATCCATCTTCAAAAGCTGCTGCCTACACTGAAGGCTCACCTCAAGTGGCAAAAGACTTTTTAGGTAAAACCGTCAAACACTGGGAGCAAGAAGCAAAAAAAGCCGAAAACTTTGGAGTTCGTGTAGCTATGGCACGTTTCGGTGTCATCTTAGGTAAAGATGCTGGTGCACTTTCTCTAATGGTTTTACCGTATAAACTTTATGTAGGTGGTACAGTTGGTTCTGGTTCCCAGTGGGTATCTTGGGTACATGTCAAAGATGTCGCATCGGCATTATGTTTTGCATTAGAAAATAATCGTATTGTAGGGCCATTTAATGTAACCGCTCCAAATCCAATTAGGATGAAGCAAGTAGGCGAAATAATTTCATCCATTCTTGGTAGACCACATTGGTTTCCTACTCCATCATTTTTACTAAAAATTGCATTAGGTGAAAAAAGTAATCTCGTTTTAGAAGGACAGCAGGTTTTACCTAAAGTTTTACTAACGGAAAACTTTCATTTTGAATATCCAACATTAGAAGCTGCATTAGAAAATTTGTACGCATAAAGATCGTTCCTTAGCGCAACCTACTTTAAAAATAGAAAGGTTGCGTTTATATGTGGAAAAACCATTTGCTCGGAATTGTCATTGCAAGTGCTATTGTTTTTATTGGTGCTATCGTCAATCCGTTTAGCGCTTCTGCAGATGAACTTCATTGGGGTTTTAAAAAAGCTCAGAACGAACAACCGGCAGAAGCTGGTGCAGCACTCGATCAAACATTAGAAAAGTACGGCGCTATTTATAAAGGAAGTTCTGATGAAAAGGTTATTTATCTAACCTTTGATAATGGCTATGAAAATGGTTATACAGCAAGCATACTTGACACTTTAAAAAAGGAGAAAATTCAAGCGACATTTTTCCTGACAGGTCATTATTTAACGAGTGCTACTCCTCTTGTTAAGCGTATGATAGATGAAGGTCATGATATTGGTAACCATTCATATGGCCATCCGAATATGGCAAGACTAAGTGAAGAAGAAATATTAAAGGAATGGAAGAAGTTCGATGATAAGCTAAGAGAGATTACAAAAGTCGAACGAACTATTTTTGCAAGACCACCTGAAGGCACCTTTAACGAAAAACTGCTTCAAGTAGGTAATGATGCTGGCTACCGACATATCTTCTGGTCTGTTGCCTTTAAAGACTGGCTTAAAGACAAACCTCAAGGCTGGAAATATGCATATGACAACCTTATGTCACAGCTACATCCTGGTGCCATCGTCCTCATGCATACCGTGTCGCCTGATAATGCGGAAGCTTTACCAAAATTCATCGAAGCTGCACGCAAAAAAGGTTATCGATTTGATTCCATTAATAATCTTGTAAACAAAGAAGCAGGTTTAGCTGGTTCTTTCAAAACACACGACCGTTCGTTATAATGAAGGAACATAGCGAAAAAGGACGTGTAATTTTTGACGCAACAATCAATTATGGAAATGGGACAAAAACTTACTATAACAATTAAAAGGCTCGGCATTAATGGTGAAGGAATCGGCTACTATAAACGTAACGTTGTTTTCGTCAAAGGCGCTCTTCCTGGTGAAGACGTCATCGCACAAGTGACGAAAGTAAATCGTAACTTTGCAGAAGCAGAAGTTGTGAAAATTCACAAAAAATCACCGATACGCCAAACACCACCATGTCCAGTTTATGAGGAATGTGGCGGTTGCCAATTACAACATATAACATACAAAGGACAGTTAGCAGCAAAACGAGATGTCATCGTTCAAGCTCTAACAAAGTATGTAAAATCACAAGCAAACAAAATCGATGTGCGTCCTACAATGGGCATGGAAGATCCTTGGCATTATCGAAATAAGAGCCAATTCCAAGTACGGAAGCCAGGCAATAAAGTGCTTGCTGGTTTGTATTCTGCCAATAGCCATAAGCTGTTGAACATTGAAGAATGCGTTGTACAACACCCTGCAACAACGAAAATCACTACGGCTACAAAAAATATTTTAGATGAGCTTAACATCCCTATTTACGATGGTCGCTCAAAAGGAATTGTACGTACAATTGTTGTTCGTACTGGAATAAAAACAGGCGAAGTACAACTCGTGCTTATTACGACACGTAAAAACTTCCCTAAAAAAGAAGTGCTTGTTGAACGATTAAAACAAATTGATCCAGCTGTCGTATCCATCGTGCAAAATATTAATGCTGAAAAAACCTCGTTAATATTTGGTGACGAGACATATACACTAGCTGGAAAAGAGACGATTCATGAAGAACTTGGTGAACTTGCTTTTGATTTATCGGCACGTGCCTTCTTCCAACTTAACCCTACCCAAACTGTCCATCTCTATAATGAGATAAAAAAAGCGGCTGCATTAACAGGTAAAGAGACTGTTGTTGATGCTTATTGTGGTGTTGGTACAATCGGCCTTTGGTTAGCAAAAGACGCAAAAGAAGTACGTGGAATGGATATTATTCCCGAAAGTATTCAAGATGCTAAGCTAAACGCCAAAAAGCATGGCTTTAACCATGTTAAATATGTGACAGGCTCCGCTGAAGAATGGTTAGCAAAATGGCGCAAAGAAAAATTCGTACCGGATGTATTAACAGTAGATCCTCCAAGAACAGGCCTTGCACCAAGCCTTCTAAATACAATTTTACAAGTTAAACCAAAACGCTTTGTTTATACTTCTTGTAATCCATCGACTTTAGCAAAGGACTTACAGGAGCTTACAAAGGTATATAACATTGAATATATTCAACCGATTGACATGTTCCCTCAAACAGCTCATGTTGAATCAGTCACATTATTAACATTGAAATAATCCATTAAAAAGATTGAAGTTCTTATGAGCTTCAATCTTTTTAATTATTACTTATTACCCCCTTCCATAGATTCAAATCCCTGAATTGTTTTAATAAAAAAAGTACATTCTCCTACTTATCACACAGAACAATTTACTGAAATAACACATTTATAGCTACTTCTCGACAAGTTATTACATTTTTCTGCATTTTTTCTCATTGCTTATCATAGTTTACAAATCCATAATAGTATTAACAGATTTTTTACAATTAAGGAGGGGGCTTAATGCAAAGGATACGTAACTCTATTCAATGGAAGCTCATGTTAAATTCATTACTTCTTGTCGCAATACCTTGTATCATTATTGGTTTTTTCAGTTATCAAAGCGCCAAATCTAATATGGATAAATTAGGTGAAACGATTGTGAAAAACAGCGTACAGACGACGATGCAGCTAATTGCTTCACTAGATGCTGAAGTACAGAAAGGAAACTTATCCCTAGAAGATGCGCAAGAAGCTGTTAAGGTTCAAATCATTGGTGAAAAGATAGAGGATGGACATCGAGAGATTACATATCCCGGTGATTTAGGAAAAAGTGGTTATATATTCATTTTGCAAGAAGATGGCTTAATGCTTGCCCATCCCAATATTGAAAATCAACAATCGTGGGAGTTAAAAGACAGTAATGGACAATATTTTATCCAGAATATTATTAAAAGTGCAAAAGCAGGTGGTGGTTTTGTCGAATATCCATTCCATCTACCTGAAGATGAAAAGAAGCTTGCTGAAAAAATTACATATGCTGAAATCGACCCACACTGGGGTTGGATTGTAAGTGCCGGAAGCTACAAAAAAGACTTTAACTCATCCGCACAAAATTTACTTATTGTCATGGGGATAGCCTTTACCGCCTCGCTTATCATTGCGACTATTATTATGTACTTATTAGCTAAACATTTTGGTAATCCTATTTTAAGACTAACGAATAAGGTAAAAGAGATTTCTACGGGTGACTTAACTGTCCAATTACATGAAGTAAATCGCGGAGATGAGTTAGGACAATTGAATACTCATTTTGATGTGATGGTAACACAACTAAAAACATTAATAAGTGAAGTAGATACAACGATAAATGATATACAAGACGCCTCATCAACATTAACCGCTGTATCAGAAGAGGCAACTGCTTCTACAACAGAAATTACGCGTGCTGTATCGGATGTCTCAGCTGGATCATTACAGCAAGCAAGAGATGCTGAGGAAACAAAACTAGTCATTATGGGTATCTCAGAACAAATTAAAAATCTATATCAAAAAAATGAATATATGCAACAGTCTTCTGAACAGATGCAAAATTCAAATGAACAAGGGCTAAATAATTTAACTTTATTAAAAGAGAAATCAACAAAATCAGCTGACCTAGTAGAGCATGTACAAAAAGTATTCCAATCCCTATCTTCCAAAATGAAAGATATTGAAAATATTATACAAACGATTAATCAAATCTCTGCCCAAACAAATTTACTAGCTCTTAATGCAAGCATTGAAGCTGCTAGAGCTGGTGAGCACGGTAAAGGATTTGCTGTTGTAGCAAATGAAGTCAGAAAACTAGCCGAACAGACTGCAGCATCCACAGAAAGTGTTCAACAAACGTTACGTGGTATTGAACAGGAAACCTTACTTGCAAACCAAGAAATTGACAAAACATCTTTGATTGTCAAAGAACAAAATATAGCTGTTTCAAATACTGAAATGTCATTTGAGGATATTAAATCGAATGTAGGTACCATCATTTCCTCCATCGAAAATGTCACAGAGAGCGTCAATATATTAATGGCTTCTACGGAGATGTTCACTTTTGCGATTGAAAGCATTGCTGAAGTAAGTGATCAAAATGCCAAAGCTTCAACGGAAGTGTTCGCCTCGGTTGATGAACAGCAACATGTCATGGATATTGTGGCTAAATCTGCATCGCAGTTATCGAATGAAATTAATTCATTAAAATCATCTATTGCACAATTCAAGCTAAAATAAGTAGACAAAAGCCGTCCTCGATTTAATGAGAACGGCTTTCTTCTTTATTGACTAGGACTCCAATACAAAAGAGCAGCTTTAAATTGATGCTTATAAATATATTTACCTTCTTTGTATTCAACATATTTCTGCACTGCTACCTCAACTCGCGACTGCTCTACATTTGGCGTCAATAGCTTCACACTATTAGCATCAATCATCTCGTCGTAAGAATCATACGTATACGTTTTCTCTAAATCTACTATCTGACAATTTGCATGGATATCCAATTCATAGAGAATATTCATCAAATCTATGTAGTCTCTTCTAGGGTACTTCAACGAATAACCAAAGTTATTTTGTAAATCTATATAATGAGGTCGCATCGGTGCAAAAGTCACACCAATGATGGCTAACTTCTTGGCACTATTATGTATTTGTTGTAGCGCTCTCTTTATTTCATATATACGATAAAAACAATTCATTCCAAAAACAATATCATATTGCTCAGTTCTCTTATAATCCTCCCACTTCTCATGAATAAAGGAAATATTGTTGTAATTATCGGTAGTACATTTATTTTGCAAATAATCAATCATACTTGCAGAACTATCTACACAAGTCAGCTTATTTACGTGGTTTGCAAGTGGAAATGTATAATTCCCCCAACCAGGTCCAATTTCTAGAACCGTATCAGTTTGGTCGATGCGCTTTTTAATGGTTTGAAAGATACCCTCTGCATAAGGATCTGTCTCTTTACCAGCATTTTTTTGAATATATTGAGCCCAAAATTGCTCTTCTAAAGCATCATTGACCATGCGCTCTGGCATCTTCCCAGACCAATCTTTCATCCCTTCTTGCCAAACCTTTTCGAAATCTACTTTTTCACGTGTCTCAATAATCATTCCACACTTCCTTTTCCACTATATTCAAATTATTCATTATATTTATCATATAGTGACAACACCACCGCCGCAACGAAAAAAGGATCGCACTCACAAGTACAATCCAAATCATTAGAATATTTGATTATAAACCGCAATCGCATCAGTCATATTAAACTGCTCCGTATTATGATCTCCAGGTGCTCCCGTTGTAATGAATATATACTGCTTCCCATCTTTCTCAGCTAAACTTGCCAAACAAAGCCCCGCTTTATCTGTATAGCCTGTTTTGCCACCTAAAATCATTCCACCTTCAATAGTAGTGGAGGGTAGCTTTTCAAACATTGAGCTATTAAAAGTAATGCCATTTGGATGTACATTTGTTGCTGAAGTAGTATAACGCTTAGCCGTAAACACTTTATAGAATGTTTCATCCTGTAAAGAATAACGTAGTAATTTCGATAAATCTTTAGCAGTTGAAAAGTGCTCCTTATCTTGTAAACCTGTAGCATTCATAAAATGCGTATCATTCATACCAAGCTGTTTTGCCTTATCATTCATTAACTTTACAAAGCCTTTCTCTGAGCCTGAAACTACAATAGCTAAGCTAATCGCCGCATCTGCTCCAGAAGGCAAAATATTTCCGTATAATAAATCACGTACTGTTACTTGCTCTTGTGATACAAACCCTGCTACTGAAGCATTTTCAGCACGAATTTTATCAAATATCTCATCCGGTATTGTGATTCGTTGTTCTAAATCAGGTAAGTTCTCTATTGCTACAATGGCGGTCATCATTTTCGTTAAAGATGCAGGATATATTTCCATTTCACTTTGTTTATCAAACAAAACCTTTCCACTATTTAAATCAACTAAAATGGCATTTTCACTGAATAGCCCCGATTCTGCCTGTGTTATTTGTTGCCTTTCATCTATAAATAAATTAGCAATCCATAGTAAACCTAATACTAATAGAACCATCACTAATTTAGTTCTTAATTTCAATTTTCTTTTCTTCACCTGAAACATCTCCTTTCACTTCTATTAAACCAAATAGAAATGAAGGAAGATTAAAGGAAATCTGATTTTTTTCTTAATTTTTCAAATTAAAAAGTCTTTGTTACATACAAAGTAACAAAGACCCTAAATTATATAGCTCGATTTACTGTTCTTCCACCAATTAGAGAAATGAAAAACACACCAAGTAACATGATTGATACAAGTAATAGGAAGCTATATTGCGTTACAAATTGTAAATAAAGTCCCCCTAAAAATGGTCCACTCAAGCTACCTAAGCTAAAAAATATACCGCATAGTAAATTACCAGTTGGCAACAATTCTTTTGGAGTTAAATCTGTCATATATGTAATTCCTAATGAGAATAATGAACCTGCAAATAACCCTGCACATAAAAAGACAACTGCTACTAAAATTTCAGATCCCTCTAGAAAGCTGCCGATACCGAAAATCGTTCCTCCACCTGCTAATGCAATTAATAGGATTCTACGACGTCCAATCTTATCTCCAAGCATACCTAATGGCACTTGAGAGATAATCCCTCCTGCTGAGAAAGCTGCTAAAATAAATGATAACATTGCTACATCAAATGAAAGTCGTAGTGCATAAACCGGGAACAATGCATTTAATGAAGATTCTAAAAAGCCATAACAAAATGGTGGTAAAAATGCTACCCAAGCATATCTCAGGGTCGATACATAACGTCCCCATGCTTTTTCATCTGCATTTGTCATTTGAATCGCCTCTGGACGCTCATTTTTCAATAGAAAAATAAGTGACCATGCTACTAAACAAAGAACCGATGACACGATAAATGGTAGTGCCTCGAAAACGTTCATCAATGGTACAAATAAAGGTCCGACTGCAAAACCTAGACCAAATGATAAGCCATAAATTGCGATACTCTTACCAAGTCGATTTGCTGGAGCCGTACTTGTAATCCACGTTTGTGTTGCATAATGCAATGCATGATCCCCAATACCGATCAGCAATCGTAATATAAACCAGAACGTTATACTTTTCCATAACGGAAACATGAGTAAAGATAAAAAAACGAGAGCTCCACCTATCACAATAATTGGTTTATATCCAAATTTGCGTAACGGTTGTTCAATAAAAGGAGCTATTAATAATGTTCCAATATATAAACCTGTTGCATTCAAACCATTTAAAGCAGAAGAAACACCATCCTGCTCAAAAATCACCGACACAAGCGGCAATAACATACCTTGAGAGAAGCCTGAAATGGAGACCATAATTACCAAAATCCAAAATCTTCTCTTTTCAAAATTAATACTATGCTCCATTTCTTCCTCCTTGCGAATATACATCAATATAAGTACTACTTAATTCTTGTACAATATTATCATAACTCGGTTGGAAGCTGATATGATTTTCCCCACAAAAAATGAAGGCCCAGTTCACATTGATAACATGTGTACTGAGCCCTCTAACAATAACTAATATTCATTTTAATTTGCAGTTGCCTTTAAATCCTTAGCGGTAGTTCGCCGTTAACTGCTATCTCCCTCCTTCTACTACTGGATTTTCAATTTGCTTTTCTAATTTTTCTCCTTTCTTATTCTTGTATTCACTTTACCACAATACTTGAATAATGTAAATTTTCTAAATACAAATAACATTAAAACATTTAATAAGTCCTAGTATTTCCGTAATTCAATTGAAAAAACTATACAAATCAGCTACTATTGGGTAGAAGAAATGAGGTGTAATGATGGGTAAATCAATTACAGATAAAGATCAACAAGTGACCTACCTAAAAGAACGTCTTCAAATCTTTTTAGAAGTGCTAGACGCAATTGACCCTGAAACTACTGAATTAGAAGATATCGATCGTCTTATTCAGATGATGGACGATTTAGAAGAAAAAATGGATCAATTCAATGACAGACCTGAAAACTAATTAGTGAAAATGAATAATTTTTATCAGTAAAAAAAGAGCGTGAATTCACGCTCTTTTTTTCATATTTTGAAAAGGGTATAATGAGTATTGGAATTAAAACATTTCCTTATTTGAGGGGGCAATTTACATGAATTTAGAAAAGCTTGAACAAAGCATTTATGATTTAGTAACTGAAACATCTACAAACTTACCAAAAGATGTACGCCGTGCAATAAAAAAAGCAAAAGATGCCGAAAATGCTGGCACTCGTGCTGCTATGAGTTTAGATACAATCGCTACTAACATTCATATGGCTGACGATAATATTTCACCAATCTGTCAAGATACTGGACTTCCAACATTCAAAATTAAAACTCCTGTTGGTGTAAACCAAATTGAAATCAAAAAGGTTATCAAAAAGGCAATTGCTCGTGCTACTGCTGATGCTAAGCTTCGTCCAAACTCAGTAGACTCATTAACTGGTGCAAACAGCGGTGATAACTTAGGTGAAGGTCTTCCTGTTATGAAATTTGAACAATGGGAAAATGACTTCATCGAAATTAAGTTAATATTAAAAGGTGGAGGCTGTGAAAACAAAAATATTCAATACAGCTTACCTACTGAATTAGAAGGACTTGGACGCGCTGGTCGTGACTTAGATGGAATCCGTAAATGTGTTCTTCACTCTGTATACCAAGCACAAGGACAAGGATGCTCAGCTGGATTCATCGGTGTTGGGATTGGTGGAGACCGCTCATCTGGATATGATTTAGCGAAAGAACAATTATTCCGTCATGTTGATGATACAAATCCAAATCCTGATTTGGCTAAATTAGAAGATTACATACTTGAAAAAGCTAATACATTAGGTATTGGTACAATGGGCTTCGGTGGTGAAGCAACATTACTTGGCTGTAAAGTTGGCGTTATGAACCGTATCCCAGCATCATTCTACGTATCTGTAGCTTATAACTGTTGGGCTTACCGTCGTATGGCAATCGATGTTGATGCTACTACTGGTGAAATCAAAAACTGGCATTACCAAGACGGCGAGAAAATCTCGTTCAAAGACGAACCACAAACAGAAGAACCAAAATCAGAGAAAAAAGTTGTTGAATTAACAGCACCAATCTCTGAAGAACAAATTCGTTCATTAAATGTTGGTGATGTAGTTAAAATCACTGGTCGTATGTATACTGGCCGTGACGCTATCCACCATCACTTAATGAGTCATGACGCTCCAGTCGATTTAAACGGACAAATCGTTTACCACTGTGGCCCAGTAATGGCGAAAGACGAAAATGGTAATTGGACAGTAAAAGCTGCTGGTCCAACAACTTCTATCCGTGAAGAACCTTACCAAGGCGATATTATGAAAAAATTCGGTATCCGCGCAGTTATGGGTAAAGGCGGTATGGGACCAAAAACACTTGCTGCTTTAGCTGAACACGGTGGCGTTTACTTAAATGCAATCGGTGGCGCTGCACAATACTATGCGGATTGTATCAAATCAGTCGATGGCGTAGACCTAATGGAATTCGGTATTCCAGAAGCAATGTGGCACTTATCAGTTGAAGGTTTCACAGCTGTTGTAACAATGGACTCTCACGGTAACTCATTACACGCAGATGTTCAAAAATCATCTCTTGATAAATTAGCACTACACGCTGAACGCGTATTTTAATAGAATCTTTATGGAACTCTTGGGGACTATTTATAGTTTTCAAGAGTTTTTCATTTTCTACATGCACATTTTCTCACAAACTAACATTTATTAAACAATGCACTTCCACAATTATCACCTCTATGTTATAATAATTCTAAATTAAAAATGATTGTAAAAATGACTGGTAAGCCCTTGTGGTAAGCCAGTTTTGTTCATTAATAAAGGTTTTGATATTGATATTCATTATCAGGAGGTATAACAATGGAAACTATAAAACAACAAAACCACCCGCTAATTGAGAATATGAAGGAACACGCTGAACTAATCGCTGCTCTAGCTTCAGGTTTATTCATTTTAATTGCTTGGTTACTAGGAAAAAATGATTTGAACACTTTATCTATACTTGTTTATGTCCTTGCATTTATAATTGGCGGCTTCGCAAAAGCAAAAGAAGGTGTTGAAGAAACAATTGCTAATAAGGAACTAAATGTAGAATTCCTTATGATTTTAGCCGCTATCGGTTCAGCAATTATTGGTTATTGGACTGAGGGCGCAATTTTAATCTTTATCTTTGCAGTAAGTGGCGCACTTGAAACATACGCAATGAATAAAAGTCACAAAGAAATTTCAGCACTTATGAATTTACAACCTGAAGAAGCGTGGCTAGTAAATGAACAAGGTGAACTCACTCGCGTCTCTGTCTCTACTCTAAAAAAAGGTGACCATCTTTTTATTAAACCGGGTGAAAGAGTTCCAGCTGATGGCGTAATTTTTGAAGGTACTACCGCGATTGACGAAGCTGCGATTAGCGGCGAAGCAATTCCTGTTACTAAGCTTGAAGGTGATGAAGTATTTGCAGGTACCGTCAATATGAGTGGTGCAGTGACAATGGAAATGACGAAACCAAACTCCGAATCACTATTCCAGAAAATCATTGACCTTGTTCAATCTGCTCAAGATGAGAAATCACCTTCTCAACAATTTATTGAACGCTTTGAAGGTACTTATGTAAAATTTGTATTAATCGCCGTTTTGCTAATGATGTTCATCCCCCACTTCTTACTTGATTGGGATTGGACAACTACCTTTTATCGCGCAATGGTATTACTAGTTGTTGCATCACCTTGCGCTCTTGTAGCATCCATAATGCCAGCTACACTATCGGCCATTTCTAATGGTGCAAAAAGCGGTATTCTATTTAAAGGTGGCGTTCACTTAGAAAATTTGAGTGTATTAAACGCCATCGCATTTGATAAAACAGGAACACTTACACGAGGTAAACCAATTGTTACTGAGTTTATAGTTCGTGAAGGTATAGATCAACAACAAATGCTCTCTATAGTCGCTGGTATTGAATCACAATCAAATCACCCTCTTGCACAATCGATTACAGCTTATGCAAAGCAACAAGGGCTGACATCCTTCCATAAAGCTCAAATTGAAGACATTCCTGGTTGGGGTATGAAAGCAAATGTAGATAACATTTCTTATAAAGTAGGCAAAGCTGATTTCGTTGGTCGTGAAGACGCAATGCGTTTTGCTAATGGGATTGCACTTACCTTAGCGGATGAAGGTAAAACGGTTATTTTCGTTCGTGATGAAAAAGGAATTGTTGCCATCGCTGCGATGAAAGATACGGTTCGTGAAGAAGCAAAACGTGCAATTGCTCTTCTAAAAGAGCTAGGTATTCACACAATTATGTTGACTGGGGATAATGAAAATACCGCTAAAGTGATTGCCAAAGAAGCAGGCGTTGATGCTTATATTGCAGAGTGTTTACCTGAAACAAAAGTACAACATATGAAAGATTTAATGGCTAAGTACAAACATGTAGGAATGGTTGGTGACGGTATTAATGATGCACCTGCACTAGCAACAGCTACTACAGGGATTGCGATGGGTGAAGGAACAGACGTTGCATTAGAGACAGCGGATGTTGTATTAATGAAAAATGACCTTTCTAAAATTGCTTATGCAATTAAACTATCGCGTAAAATGCAAAAAACCGTTAAGCAAAATATTGCATTTTCTATTTCGGTCATTGCTTTGCTTATTATCTCAAACTTCCTACAAGCAGTAGATTTACCTTTAGGTGTTATCGGACATGAAGGTAGTACAATTTTAGTGATTTTAAACGGTTTGAGACTTTTAAATAAAAACATATAAAAAAGAGAGTGACCATTTAAGGTCACTCTTTTTTTCGTACTCCCAATATTTCTAGTCTCTTCTGCATAATGGCATTAATTTGTCCACTGGCCATTAAAATCATGCCTGTGAAATATAACCATAACATTAATATGATAATTCCCCCGATACTACCATACGTTGCAGAGTAATTCGCAAAATTACTAATATAGTAAGAAAATCCATAAGATAATACTATCCATGCGAACGTCGCAACAGCCGAACCGAGTAATACACTGCGTAAATACAACTTTATATTAGGTACAATCCAATACATCGTTGTTAATACTGTGAAAATCAATAGCGGTGGTATGATCGAACGAATACTATTCCAAATCTTTAGGAAATCCACCTCTAACCCAAAGTAAGAGAATAGTATAACACCAATTTGCTTACCAAAGACTGATAGTAGCAATGCCACAATAATCAATCCTACTAATAAAAACGTGAAAATAACCGACACAAATCTCACTATGATGAATGGCCTTGTTTCGTCTTTATCATAAGAACGGTTTATCGATTTGATCAACGCATCTACACCTTTAGATGCTGACCAAATCGTACCGATAATACCTATCGACAATAATCCACCGTTCCTATTTTCTAAAACTTCACTAATTGTCCCATTTATCAATGAGTACACTTGATCAGGTAAAATGGCATTCAAAAACAAGTAAATTTGATCTGGATCAATATTTAAAAACGGCAGTAATGTCACTAAGAAAATGAGTAATGGAAAAAAAGATAATAGGAAGAAATACGCTAACTGCGCACTAAATCCCGTAATATCTGCATTTTTTATACGCTGTATAAACTCCATCAAAAAGCCTTTTGATGTCGTTATATCATTAACCTTTTCATCCTTATCCTTTTTCTCTATTTGCATCATCTTTACTTTATTAAATACAGTTGAAGACCTTGAATCATCACGATTGTTTCTACTCATTGATCTCTCCCCCTTTGTTCAGATCAAAGATGAATTATGTTAGGATCTTCCTCTTTTTCTTTTGGAGATACAAACGCATTTTTAGTATCCTCTATTAGATTTTTCACTTGTGGTGTATATGTTCGAATCTCATCAACTTTTTCCATTAAATAATCTTTTTCTGTTGAAAATGAATCATATAAAGTTTGATACTTTTCAACTTTATTTTGTACTTTTTCAACAAATTCATCACGATTTTTTGCATAGTACTTAACATCATTTGAAATGCTTTTAGCTTTTTTACATGTGCTCTCACGAGTACTGCGATCCAACATACTAATTGCTGCTCCAGCAATTGCACCAATTGTGATTCCTACAAATAACTTATTCGACATTAAAAATTCCTCCTTGCATTTAATCCTTTTGAAATAGTATGCCCTTCTACTTTAACAATAAAACTAAAGTGATGGCTATACAATGTAATCTCTTTAAAAAATATTTCTTGACTTATAGACAGAAAATTAAGAATAATAGTATGTGATGGGGAAATTAATAGAAAAAGGAGGAATAATTTACAAATAAAGAAGTGGATAAGGGGGAATTATTAAATGGATAAGTTAAATGAAATTTTAGGATCAATATCAGGCGTTCTATGGGGAATCCCATTAATTGTCTTAATCGTCGGTTCTGGTATTTATCTCACTATTCGAGTGGGCGTATTACAACTTAGACTATTACCTACAGCTCTTAGACTTGTATTTTCTAAAAAACACGCTACAGATGCTGAAGGCGATATCTCACAATTTCAAGCTTTAACAACAGCACTAGCTGCTACAGTTGGTACCGGGAATATCGTTGGTGTAGCAACAGCAGTTATTCTCGGTGGACCTGGTGCTATATTTTGGATGTGGTTCTCTGCATTCTTTGGTATGGCAACAAAATATAGCGAAGCTATTTTAGCAGTTCGCTTCCGCGTAAAAGATTCGAAGGGACAAATGGCTGGAGGACCGATGTACTATCTTGAACATGGTCTTAAACAGAAATGGCTAGCTGTATTATTCGCATTATTTGGAGTGTTAGCTTCATTTGGTATCGGTAATGGTACACAATCTAACTCAGTTGCTGGAGTTGTAAATTCTACTTTTAAAATTGATCCATGGATTACTGGTATTATTTTAACTATTTTTGTAGGTCTTGTAATTCTAGGTGGAATTCAATCTATCGGTAAAGTAACTGCAGTTTTTGTTCCAGTTATGGCTATTTTCTATTTAGCTTCTGGTTTAATCATTATTATTATGAATATTACGGCAGTACCTGAAGCATTTATGACAATTATTAAAATGGCATTCTCTGGGGAAGCTGCTGCAGGTGGTGCAATTGGTGCGGCAATTCGCTACGGTGTTGCTCGAGGAGTATTCTCCAATGAAGCGGGTCTAGGTTCTGCTCCAATTGCTGCTGCGGCTGCAAAAACAGATTTACCTGGTCGACAAGCACTTATTTCAATGACACAGGTTTTCTTTGATACATTCTTAATCTGTTCAATTACTGGCTTAACAATTGTTATGTCGGGTGTTTATACAAACCCCAAATTAGAAGCTAATGCAGTTACAACTCAAGCGTTTGGTCACTTCTTAGGTAGTTGGGGACCAATTGTTGTAGCAATCGGATTAATTTTCTTTGCTTCTTCAACTATTTTAGGATGGGCATACTATGGAGAGAAATGCTTCCAATATTTATTTAAAAATCCGTTTGCTCTTTTAATTTACCGCATTATTTTTGTAGGTTTCGTATTTATCGGTGCGACTATTCCACTTGATATCGTTTGGACATTCTCCGATGTTGCAAATGGTTTAATGGCCATTCCAAACTTAATAGGTCTTATTGGCTTATCAGGGATAGTTGTTTTTGAAACGAAACGTATTAAAGCAAAGCTAAAAGAAGAGAAAGAAGAAAAATTAAATAACAAAGCTGAGCAATCTGCAAAAGCCTAATCAATTTGTAATTGACATTCAATTCATTGCATGAAATGATACTATGTATGTAACGAAAGGTAGGGAATCCAATGAATTTAACTGAACCCTCTACTGAGAATGTCATCTATATGATTGATATGATCAAAGATAAACTTCGTATGGTTAATGCTGATGCAATGAAACCAGAGCATTTTGATACCGAGCAATACGAAGACCTTGTCTATCTTTATGAAATGGTTATGAAACGCGATGCATTTAGCCCAAGTGAAATGCAAGCAATCGTAAGTGAGTTAGGCTCACTTCGAAAATCATAAAAAAGCTAGGAACAGCCATAATATAACGGCCTTGTTCCTAGCTTTTTTCATCTAATTATTTATTTAAAGCTACAGCAATTTTAGAACCTACTACAGCATTATGTTTTACTAATGCGATATTAGCTACTAAGCTCTTGCCTTCTGTTAATTCTTTTACTTTACCTAATAGGAATGGAGTTACTTTTTTACCACTAATACCATTTTCTTTAGCTTCTTGCAATGCTGTTTCAATGATGTTCGTGATGAAATCATGATCCATTGCATCTGCTTCTGGGATTGGATTAGCAATTATTGCTCCACCCTTAAGTCCAAGATCCCATTTTGCGCGTAAAGTTTCTGCTACTGTTTCAGGATTATCTGCACGGAAGTTTACAGCGAAATCACTTTCACGTGTGTAGAATGCAGGTACTAAGTCTGTTTCATAACCGATTACTGGAACACCTTTTGTTTCAAGGTACTCTAAAGTTAATCCGATATCTAGAATAGATTTTGCACCCGCACATACTACTGCTACATTTGTTTGTGAAAGTTCTTCTAAGTCAGCTGAAATATCCATTGTTGTTTCAGCGCCACGGTGAACACCACCAATACCACCAGTTACGAACATTTCAATGCCAGCTAATTCTGCACAGATCATTGTTGCAGCTACCGTTGTAGCACCTTTTTGTTTTGTTGCTAATAAATAAGCAAGGTCACGACGAGATGTTTTTGCTACGTCTGGTGAGTTACCTAGTACTTCTAACTCTTCATCAGAAAGACCGATTTTGATTTTACCATCTAAAATAGCAATTGTTGCTGGTACTGCACCGTTATCGCGGATGATTTGTTCTACTTCACGTGCAGTAATAACGTTTTGTGGGTATGGCATACCGTGTGAAATGATTGTAGATTCTAACGCTACGATTGGTAGCCCTTTTTCTTGTGCAGCTTTTACTTCTTCTGAGAATGATAAGTATTGTTTCATGAATTATTCCTCCAGCTCATTTTTTAGTTTATTTGCAGATAACTCTGGTCTTACTGTAAATGCACTTTGTAAAGTTTTTGCTGCATTCATCAAACCATTTTGAATATTTTCAGCGAAAGGTTCTTGTAGAATCCAGCTATGTAGCAATGCTCCTACAAAAGCATCTCCCGCACCAGTTACATCTTCAACATGATCAATTTGAATTGCAGCATAGCTCTTCACAGGCAAATCTTTAGATGCTGCATAGACGCCTTTACTACCTGCTGTAATAACAACATTTTCTGCGCCTTTTTCCAATAAAGCTTGTACTGCTTTCTTCCAGTCTTCCTCTGAAGTGATCGCACTATCCAAATACGTTTCTGCTTCATCGCGATTACAGATAAACCATGTTACACCATTTAAATCTTTTGGCATACGATCCATCTTAGGTGACGATACTGGAATTAATACAAATGGAATTTGTCTCACCAATGCAAGTTCTTTGATACTCTCAATTGTTTCTTTAGGACAATTTAAATCCATAACGATACATGCTGCATTTGACATTGCTGCCTCGTGCTTCATCAGCAACTCTGGCACTAATAGATCATATACATCCATATTCGCTACAGCTAAAAGCATTTCACCTTGCTCATCTAAAACTGCCGTATAAGAGCCCGTTGAAGCGTTTTGGAATTGTTCTACGTTTGAAACATTCATATAGCTTGCTGAAGCTTCTTTAATAGCATTCCAATCTGAATCCTTGCCTGCACCTGTTAAAAGTGAAACATGGTGTCCTAGGCGCCCTAAATTTTCAGCAATGTTTCGAGTTACACCACCGATACTTTGTGTAACGGCAGCTGGATTAGAGGTTCCCAACTGAGCTTTACCTTTAATATGAAACTTACGGTCCATATTAGCTCCACCGATACAAATTACTTCATTTTCTTCCGGCAATATATACGCCCTCCCGACAATTTTACCTTGACGTGTTAACCCTGAGATAATATTCGCTAAAGCGGGTCTAGACATATTTAACTCTTCGGCCATTTCTTGTTGGGACAAAAAAGGGTTTTGGCGAATAAGCTTTAGGATCATTAACTCTTTTTCATTCATGTCATCACCCTTATTACTTTTGTTTAGATTATAAACTTTTGTTTTTAAAATGTAAAAAAAAAAAAAAAAAACGATATGTAAAATACATATCGTTTTTTCTTATTCTGATTTTGCTGATGTTTCTTTTTCGTTTGTATTTGTATCTTCTTTTTTCACTAAAGGCTGAATAAGTACTTCTACACGTCTATTTTTCGAACGACCTTCATCTGTCTTATTAGATGCAACAGGTTCATTTTCTCCATATCCTTTTGCACTAAAAAATGCTGGATCAAGTTTAACATTTTCATCTACAACTAATTTCAAGAAATTAACTGCACGCATAACACTTAGCTCCCAATTCGAAGCAAATTCTGCATTGTTCATTGGTACATCATCTGTATAACCTGTAATAATTACATGACGTGGTGGATCGAATACAAGTAACTTGGATAATTCTTTCGCAATATTTTGATATTCATCTTTTACATTAGCTTTACCTGGATCAAAGAGAATACTATCACGAATTGTTACGAGTAACCCTTCATCTGTCAGCTTTGTTGCGAATTGCTTTTCAAGCTCATTCACAGCAATAAATTCATCTACATTCCCTTTTATCTGTGATAAGGCTTCTTGATCTTCTAAATATGCTGAGTCGCTATCTTTTTCAGCACTTTCTGGTTTTTGTGGTTCAACTGGTGAGGGCTGCTCAAATACGCCCTCACCTGAATCGAAAATAGAGCTAAAAACTGTAGAAAGTTGTTGCATTTTTTGTACATCGACAGTACTAGAAGCAAATAAGACAATAAAGAGCGCTAATAATAATGTTAGGATATCGGCATATGGAATTAGCCAAGATTCATCTGTATGTTCTTCATGCTTTTTTCTTCTTTTAGATCTCTTTGCCAAGGCCACTCGCCCCGCTTTCGTCCATTATTTGAGCGCGATCTTCTTTGGTTAAATAAGATGCCAATTTCTGTTCGATTACGCGAGGAGCTTCACCTTCTAGAACCGATAAAATACCTTCAATCATCATTGTTTTTTGACGAATTTCTTGGCTAGATTTACGTTTTAACTTATTTGCAAATGGATGCCATAATACATATCCTGTGAAGATACCTAGAAGTGTTGCTACGAACGCTGCTGAAATAGCATGTCCCAATTTTTCAATATCGTTTAAATCTCTTAGTGCTGCGATAAGACCAATTACTGCACCAAGTACCCCTAAAGTTGGGGCATATGTACCTGCTTGTGAGAAAATCAAAGCTCCACTTGCATGGCGATCTTCCATCGCTTCCACTTCTTCATTTAAGACGTCGCGGATATAATCTGCATTTTGTCCATCAATAGCCAAAGTCAATCCATTTTTCAAAAATGGATCATCAATTTCCGATACTTTACTTTCAAGTGCAAGTAGCCCTTCACGACGAGCTAAATCTGCCCATTGCGAAAACATTTTAATAATCTCTACATCACTTACTAACTTTTGCTCCTTGAAGATAAGACCAAACAGCTTAGGTATACGTTTTAGTTCACTCTTAGGAAATGCGATCGTAATCGCTGCGATCGTACCGAAGATGATAATAAGTATCGCTGCTGGATTCAGTAATGCATCAGGAGTAACACCTTTAAAATACATTCCTGCTAATAGCGAAACAAAAGCTATTATTAAACCAATAATCGATGATAAATCCATTTTAGTACCCCCAAAATCGTCATTCTTTTTTTTATTTCGGTTTATATTTCATTATTTTAATAATCTATTGTAAACAATAGAAGATATTTCGTGAAAAGGTCAAAATTATGGTCCTCCACTTTTTCTTTTATAATCTTTCAAAAATTGTTACAATTGACTTAAATTAAGGAGGAATGTCGTCATGATTTCATTCAATGAGAAATTAGATCGTTATGCTGAACTTGCTGTTAAAATAGGTGTCAACATCCAACCCAATCAATTTCTTTACATCAGCACTTCTACTGATAATGTAGAGTTAGTCCGCTTAATTACTAAAAAAGCTTATGAAGCTGGCGCTAAACAAGTATTTGTTGATTTCGCAGATGATCAAATTAACCGTTTACGTTATGAGTTAGCTCCCGCAGACTCTTTTGACTTTTACCCACATTGGAAAACGGAAGAACGCAATTGGTTAGCAGAACAAGGTGCTGCTTTCATAAGCATTGTTTCCCAAAGTCCAGATTTACTAGCGGGGATTGAATCTAGCCGTATCTCTGCATTCCAAAAAGCTACAGGTAAAGCCTTGAGTAAATATAGAGAATATGCACAATCTGATAAAATTAGTTGGAATGTTATTGCAGCATCTTCTAAAGATTGGGCTGCCAAAGTTTTCCCTGAACTACCTCAAGACCAACAAGTTGAGCAACTTTGGAACGCAATTTTCAAAGCTGTAAGAGTCGATGTAGCAGATCCAATCCAAGCCTGGAAAACACTTGATGAATCACTACACGATAAAGTATCCTATTTAAACGAAAAAAAATACCATAAATTGCATTACCGTGCACCTGGAACAGACCTTACAATCGAGCTTCCTAAAAACCATTTATGGTGTGGTGGCGGAAGTGTCAATGTGAAAGGTAAAGAGTTTATGGCTAACATGCCTACAGAAGAAGTCTTTACTGCACCTTTTAAAACCGGCGTCAACGGTTTTGTTTCTAGTACTAAACCATTAAGCTATGGTGGCAATATTATTGATCAATTTAAAATCACCTTTGAAAATGGTCGAATCGTGGACGTATCTGCTGAGCAAGGTGAGGAAGTACTTAAACAACTTGTAGCTACTGACGAAGGTTCACATTATTTAGGTGAGGTTGCTTTAGTTCCACACAATTCACCTATTTCGCAATCGGGTCTATTATTCTATAACACACTGTTTGACGAAAATGCTTCCAACCATTTAGCTATTGGTAGTGCTTACGCATTCAACATAGAAGGTGGTAAAACCATGTCCCGTGAAGATATTGCCGAGAACGGCTTAAACCAAAGTCTAACACATGTAGATTTTATGATTGGTTCTGACAAGATGGATATAGACGGTATTACTGAAGATAACAACGTAGAACCAATATTCCGCCAAGGAAGCTGGGCATTTTAATATTCAAACTAGTAGTCTATTAAAAAACAATATATCTTTAATTTTACAACCTAAATCCCACTAAATTGTACAACTTACGTACATATATGGTAGAAGGTAAATGGTAATCCATAAATTAGACTTATGTTGAAGCAAAATATCATGTATACTGGTAGTTAATGAATCTTTAATAATGGTAGAGAGGAGTTTTATCATGGGTACATTTATAGTAACAGTATTAGGATTTTCAGCACTTATCCTAATCACTTGTGGAATCCTTATTCACTATTTACTAGTAGGATTAGATTCTTCAACGGCAACTCTTGTTGATCCAAAACCAAAAAACTAACTTTTAATCCAAAACAGTTACTAATAAGTAACTGTTTTTTTATATTTTCCTCACAATTTTGTAACAAACTTGTGACATAATAAATCTAATTACCTATATTTTTACCAAAAAATGATTATCAAAAAATACTAATTTCACATATTTCCTTAATACGATTTACAACTTCCAAAATGTAACATATGTGTTTTATCGTTTTTCCTCTATACTTATGAGGCAATGTTATAAGGGAGGAAGTATACAATGTTTTCAACAACTGCAATTGGAATCGATCTTGGCACAGCCAATACGTTAGTATATACAAAAAACAAAGGAATTTTATTAAACGAACCATCAGTTATTGCCGTAAATACAACTACAAATGAAGTCATCGCAATCGGTACTGAAGCGAAGAATATGATCGGTAAAACGCCCGCAAATATTCAAGCAATCCGTCCCCTTCGTGATGGTGTCATTGCCGACTTTGATATGACTACCGAAATGATTAAAGTCATTATGCAAAAGGTCGGGAAAATTATAGGTGGCTCAATCCGTAAACCGAGTGTAATTGTCTGCACTCCCTCTGGAGCTACTTCAGTTGAGCGCTTAGCTATAAAAGATGCTGTAAAACAATGTGGTGCTAAAGAAGTCTTCTTAATCGAGGAACCGGTTGCTGCTGCAATTGGTGCTGATCTTCCCGTTAGTGAACCTATCGCAAGTGTCATCGTTGATATCGGTGGAGGAACAACAGAGGTTGGAATCATTTCATTTGGTGGTGTTGTTACTTCAAACACTATGAAACTAGGTGGCGACCGAATGAATGATGAGATCATTCATTTTGCACGTAAGGAATATAGTGTGCTAATCGGTGAACGTACTGCTGAGAATATTAAGAAAGAAATTGGTTATGCTTTAATCCAACATGACAAAGAGTTCATGGAAGTACGCGGTAGAGATATCGTTACTGGCTTACCAAAAACGATCACTATAAATTCAGAAGAAATTCAAAGTTGTCTTAAAGAATCTCTTCTTTCAATCTTAGAGGTTATCCGTAGAACATTAGAAAGCTGCCCACCAGAGTTATCTGGAGATATTGTAGACCGTGGCGTTGTATTAACTGGTGGCGGTTCTCTTTTAAAAGGTATGCCTGAATGGCTTTCAGATGAACTACTTGTTCCTGTTATTCTAGCTCCATCACCATTAGAATCTGTTGCAATTGGTACTGGAAGATCTCTAGATACAATGAACCTTTTACAAAAATTGAATTCATAAATTCGTTAAAACTTATTCTCTTTTCTGAATAGTTATTCTAAAATAAGTATGTAAGGAAAGGGGAACGGTTTAATGTCCATTATTAATGAGATTCTTACATTCAATGAAACTTTTGTAGAAGAAAAGCAATACGAGCCTTTTATTACCAGTAAATTTCCAGATAAGCATTTTGTTATATTAACGTGCATGGATACTCGCCTTGTAGAACTATTACCAAAAGCGATGAATTTACGTAATGGCGATGTCAAAATCGTTAAAAGTGCGGGTGCAACATTAAATCATCCATTTGGTGGTATTATGCGTAGTCTACTTGTTGCAATTTATGAGTTACAAGCAGATGAAATTTTTGTTATTGGGCACTACGATTGTGGTATGAGCGCAGTTAACCCTGACAAAATGTTAGCTAAAATGGTTGATCGTGGTGTTTCACAAGATACCATTGACCTTCTAAATTACTCAGGTGCAAACTTATATGAATGGTTAAGAGGCTTTGATGATGTAACCGAAAACGTTCGAAATAGTGTTGAAATGATTCGAAGTCATCCGCTAGTTATCGACTCTATTCCCGTTCACGGTTTAGTAATTGACCCAAGTACAGGTCGTCTTGATGTAGTTGAAGACGGTTCAAAATAATAGATAAGACAAAAAGCGAGGGCCACCTTTTAAGTGACCCTCGCTTCTTCTTTTTCAAACAGAAATCGACGCATTTCCCAGGAAATGATTCGCTAATTATTTCATTCCGTACAGCATCCCTCTGACAGTACTTTTCCATCTCCGCCAGACAGCCTTGCCCTTTCAAAAATCATCATCTATATAAGAATACAAATAATGATCTTCCCAGTTTCCATTAATGTACAATAGTTTTCTTAATAATCCTTCACGTAGGAATCCCGCTTTCTCTAGAACGCGGACAGAGCCAATGTTATTAGGCGATACATAAGCTTCTATTCGATGTAGTGACAAATCTTCAAAGCCGAATTTAATTACTAGCTCTAGCGCCTCAGATGCAATTCCTTGACCAATATAACGCTTATCTACTGAATAACCTACAAAAGCACTTGCAAATGGTAATCTCTTGATAGAATAAATCGATATATGTCCTACAAGATCCGACGTTCCCATTGCAAATATTGCAAAACTATACTCACGGTTGAGTCTCATACGTTGAATAGACTCAATAATTTTCTTTCTTTGAGTGTGTTCTGTGTAAAACTCATCCTCATGTAATGGCTCATAAATCGACCAATAACGCTTATTACGCTTTACTAGATTTGTGAATGCCGAAACATCGGCTTCTTCTAATGTTCGTAAATAGCAGCGATTCCCTTCAAGAAATACCATGTTAGATCACCCTTTTTGAGTGGTTAATTCTAAAAACTGTTCAACATCCTGTTCACATATACGAATTCCCTTTTCCCAGAATGCCTTTTCTGTAATATCCTCACCTAAATGTTTCATCGCTAAATCTTCTACTGACATAACAGCTGTATCTTGTAATAAAGCGATATATTTATCTTCAAAACTACTACCTTCTTCTTTTGCTTTAGCATAAATACTTAATGAGAATAAATAGCCAAATGTATATGGGAAATTATAAAACGGCACACTTGTCATATAGAAATGCAATTTTGAAGCCCAGAAATGTGGATGAGCAACATTTAGCGCACCTGCATATGCTTCCCTCTGTGCCTCTTCCATTATTTCATTCAATCGATGAGCCGGTACAATTCCTGACTCACGTTCTTCATAAAAACGTGTTTCAAATAAGAAACGAGCATGAATATTCATGAAGAATGCTACACTACGCTGAATTTTATCCTCAAGTAATGCTATTTTTTCATCTTCTGATTTTGCTTCTTGAACAGCTGCATCTGCAACAATCATTTCAGCAAATGTAGAAGCTGTTTCTGCCACACCCATTGCATAGCCAGTATTCAAAGTATGAATAGGGCGTAATGCATACGAATGGAATGCATGACCTAGTTCATGCGCTAATGTTGCAACATTAGACATAGTACCACTATAAGTCATGAAAATACGTGATTCCTTCGTTAATGGTAGTCCGGTACAAAATCCACCCGGACGTTTATTTGGGCGGTTTTCAGCTTCAACCCAACCGTTTTCAATTGCATTTGTAGCAAAGGCTTCTAGCTTCTTGCCAAATCTTCCGAAATTTTCGATAACAAATGCTGCACCTTCTTGATAAGAAATCGTTTCAGTTGATGCAGTAATTGGAGCATCTAAATTGAACCAATCCATTGTACTTGTGTTTAATAGCTCTGCTTTACGCTTTAAATATTCTGCGAAAGGTGCTTTATGATCTATAATTGCACCCCACATTGCATCAATTGTTTCAGGTTGCATACGGTTAGTTTGAAGCGGCTCTTGTAATACCGAATCCCAACCTCTTTTTTTGTATGTAGCTAACCGGAACCCTGCTATATGATTCAACGTTTTTGCAAAGAATTCCTCTTTTTCAGTCCATGTTTTTTCAAGAGCTTCATAAGCCGCTTGACGCACTGTAGCATCTGGATGTGAACTTAAGTTATTTGCTTGACCTACAGAAAGCTCTTTTTCCTCACCATCAATTGTAAAAGGGATTTTAATATCGCTAATCAATAGATCATACATTTCTCCCCAAGCACTATAACCATCTACCTTTAAAGCGGAAATAATATTCTCTTCCTGCTCAGAAAGTTTTAACTTAGTTTCATCGCGCCATTCATTTAAAGTGAATTTAAATTGTGATAACTCCTCAGTTGCAAGTAGTTCTGCCCATTTTCCTTCTTCTATGCCACTTAGTACTTGTTGAAATTGCAATTTAATTGGAGCGAAATTCGCAGCTAATGATGAAATCTCACTACGTAGTAAAGATGCTTTTTTATCAGTCATATCTTGTGCTTGTAAACACGATACAAATGAACCGGTTTGCCCCATATTAATATATACTTCTTTCATTAATTCTAGAACATTTAAAATGGATTTCGAATCTTCTGCTACAATACTTGAAACTGCATTTTGTAGTTCTTCTAATTCAACTTGGATTTTGTCTAATTGGATTCTTAATTCTTCTGAATTACTACCTCCTGCAAATACGCTCTCTAAATCCCATACTTCTGGAAATTTTACATTTGTCATATTCAAGCCTCCATTACCAAATTATCTTACATATTCAGTATAATACTTCCGGACCCGAAATAGTTAGACTTCTTTGCTAATAGTTTCAGAAGGATCAGTAATTTGTAATCCTCTTAGTTCACATTCTCTTGTAACATGTGCAATTACTTGTTTTAACACTTGAATTCGTGCGTACTTTTTATCATCACCAGAGATTAAAATCCATGGTGCATGAGGTTTATCTGTCTTCTTGAACATTTCATTTGCTGCTTCTACATAGAGTGGCCACTTGTCACGATTTCGCCAATCTTCATCTGTTAATTTCCATTTTTTATAAGGATCTTCTTGTCGTTCTTTAAATCGATTTAATTGTTCTTCTTTTGACACTTGAATCCAGAATTTTGCTACGATATAGTTATCATCTGTAAGTAGTTTTTCAAATTGGTTAATTTCTTCGTAGGCACGTTGCCATTCTTCTTGTTCAGCAAAGCCTTCTATACGTTCTACTAGTACTCGTCCATACCATGAACGATCGAAAATGCCGATTTGCCCTTTGTAAGGTAAGCGCGTCCAAAAGCGATGTAGATAGTGGTATTTCAGCTCGAAGGGTTGTGGTGCGGCAATTGGATGTACGATGTATCCTCGAGGATCCAGTCGTTGTGTTAAACGTTTTATGGCTCCACCTTTACCAGCTGCGTCCATTCCTTCAAATGCTAATACAAGCCCGATATTATGATTGAACAAGAACTGTTGAATATTTAATAGTTCTAATTGTAATTTTTTTAGTTCCTTTTTGTAGGAAGGTTTATCGTTTAGATGTTTGTCTAATTTCATATCTTCAATGCGTTTACTCACTTTAACCACTCCTTTTACTTTTATACTATTATTTTACAGTAAATTGTTCTGAAATGATATTTGTTGTTCTAACTAATCGAATGTATAATTTAAACATACACTTTAAAATTCGAAGAGATTGTTTGTATATTTACGCAATGGATACCTAGATACTTTTCTACTTCAGAGTGCAACAAAATTCAGATTTTTATACTATTCTCAACATGAAGGAGGAGATTTTATTGGGGAGATTAATTATTATTACCATCGCTTATATTGCAATGGTAACCGTGAACTTAACTGCTAATATTCTTCCACTAAATGGTCAAACTACTGGCGAAATCTCCGACAGTTATACGGTTCTTTTCACTCCAGCACGATATGTTTTTACTATTTGGGGCTTTATATACATAATTTTAGCTTACTGGATTTATAAACATTGGAACAATCATCAGATTAAGAACTCAATTTCTATTGAACAAACACTGTTATTTACAGCCAGTTCACTACTTAATATTTTGTGGATTTTCCTATGGCATTTTAATTACTTCCAACTGACTATTGTCGTAATGCTACTATTGTTAACTTGTTTAGCACTTCTATATTTCTCATATAGTAATGATGAACAAAAGTGGTCAAAACGCATACCCATTTCCATTTACTTTGCTTGGATTTGCGTAGCAACAATAACAAATATCTCTTTCGTTTTAACATCTAATCATTGGAATGGATTAGGTTTAAGTAATCCTTTGTGGGCTGTTATTATGCTTACCCTAGGTACGGCTATTGCACTTCATATTCGTTTCCATCATTATGATATTTATTTTCCTATCGTCTTCATTTGGGCTTATATAGGAATTGCGATAAAAAATGGCTTTGAGGAATTATTAGTAACAACAGCAGCACTTTTTCTAAGTGGTGTATTATTGGCAGGAATCTTGTTTATAAAAAAACAAAAGCCTGCTAAATAACAATTGAAAAAAAAAGCCTCCCTTGGCGGATATTCAAGGGAGGCTTTTCAATATTTTAGTCTAATTTAGTTGTAATAATTGGTTCACCATCTGTTACGATGATTGTATGTTCATATTGTGCAACTAGTGATTTGTCAGGCGTTATAAATGTCCAACCATCACCTGATTCAACGATATGTTCTGCTTTTTGAGAGATGAACGGTTCAACAGCTAAAACCATACCTTCTTTTAAAATTGTGCGATCCCATGCATCAAAATAATTTAATACATGTTGTGGATCTTCATGAAGTGAACGGCCAATGCCATGACCTGTTAAGTTCATAATAACCGCTAGACCGTTTGCTTTTGCTTCACGTTCAACCGCTTTACCAATTTGGTTTAAACGAGCACCTGGTTTTACTTTTGTCATCGCACGATCAAATGCACTTTCTGCAACTTGACAAAGTTTGTCGATTTCTGGGTAAGATCCACCACCAACAACAAATGACACGCCAGTATCTGCAAAATAGCCATCAACATGACCAGAAACGTCGATATTAATAAGGTCTCCCTCTTTTAGAGTAAGGTTCCCTGGAATGCCGTGTGCAACTTGTTCGTTCACACTTATGCATGTATATCCGGGGAAATCATATTCACTTTTAGGTCCTGAAACGGCTCCATTTTCTTCAAATAAACGGCCACCAATTTCATCTAATTCTTTAGTTGTAATTCCTGGTTTTGTTGCTGCCTTCATCGCTTCACGAATTTGGGCCATCACACGTCCAGCTTTTTTTAATCCTGCAATATCCTCTTGAGTTATAGCTATCATTTTATACGATCCCTTCTTCTCATATGTCTACTCTCTACTATAACACTTTTTTTGCGAAATGAAGAACATGAAAACCGAGTATCTTGCTATTTCAAATGTCTATATATTTAGAATAATTTTGTTTAGTTCTTATATTAAACATATGAAAATACGTTACTGAAAGTGCTAAAAGAGGATTCCATCTATAAGGAATCCTCTTTTTTATCAATTTTGTTGTTGTAATAAACGAGGTGCTGATGTAAATAAAAGTACAGCTACAACTGCTGTTAGTATAGTAGCTGGCAACATATACGTACCATTATAAATTATAGAATACAAATATACATTTTGATCTCCTGCATATTCGCCAAAGAAGACAATCCCTGCTGTAGTATGAGCAATGTATCTCAGCAAACCACCAAGTGTTGTACCTAGCACAATGTACAAAGTCATTGCTTTTTTGTTTAATTGCTTACTTGCAGCAAACACTAGATGTCTCACCACTCCAGCAAGTCCGACTACAGTAAATGCTATAAAGTAATCGATAAATCCTTGAATCGGTGTAAAAATTGAAGCGCCCATCGCCACTTGCAATAATCCAATTAAAAAACCGGTAATCAAACCACCTGATACACCCCATCGGAACGCCATTAATACAATTGGTACCATAACGAGGCTAATAGAGCCGCCTTGAGCCCACAGCTTAAATGACAGCTGATCTAAAATTAAACCGATTGCGGAAAAAATTGCAATCTCAATTAAAAACAACAATTTCTTTTTATCCAAAATAAATATCCTCCCGTAGTTCTGATGTAGAACACACAAGACCTAAACGTATCCCTTTTGTAATGGGCTCTAGATAGTAAAACTTAGAAATAAAAAACCGACATCAGGACAGGTCCTGACATCGGTTATATGTCGGTTTCTATCCACATTCCTACGCAAGCATTAACTTACAGGTTCAAAGGGTTAGAACTTTGGGTTCACTCTCAGCCGACCATTTCGGCTCCCCTTGTGGTAAATACATCATTTAATTGTAATTGTAGAACACCCCTATTGTACTCAAACAATTCTTTTATTTCAATAGATTACTCTGAAATGAATGACAGATCTCTTTCAAAAACGTATATAATAAACGAAATGGAATTTAATTATAGGAGTGGTAATTAAATGATTGATTTACTAAAAAAACTAATAATACACAAAAGTGATATTCCTACTGGGGCAAATGAAGCTTTACAATTTTGTGCTAATTGGCTAGAGCAACAAGGTATAGAAGTTAACCTACATCAAAATAACGGACTTGATATTTTAACAGCTGAAATTGGACAAGGCGCAGATTGTCTTATCTGGAACGGCCATGTCGATGTCGTACCAGCAGCAATTGAACAATATACCCCCTTTGTAGATGGGGACCTTTTATTCGGGCGTGGAGCTGCTGATATGAAGGCCGGAGTCGCGGCGATGATGTTCAGTTTTGTAGAGCTATCTAAATCATCTGACAAGCTGCCTAGACGCCTTCAACTTCACTTGGTGACAGACGAAGAAACCGGTGGTGAAAATACATCAGGCTGGCTTGTTCGTAATGGGTATAATGGTCAATTTGTTATTTGTGGTGAACCTACACAACTGCAAATTGGTTTACAAGCAAAAGGCATTCTTCAATTCGAAATTCAATTCAAGGGTAAAGCATCCCATGGTAGTCGTCCTTGGGAGGGACTAAATGCTGTTTTACAAGCCATGCATTTCCACTCAAAACTGTTAGAATCACCAATAACAAATGCTCATAATACATTTTATGATTCTCCATCGATTAATTTGGCTACAATACAGGCAGGTGAACGTTTTAATGTCGTTCCAGATCAGTGCAATGTACGCTATGATATCCGATACGTTCCAGGACAATCAGCTGAAGTTATTCTACATGATATTCAAAAAATTCTAGATGAAGAAAAAATCCAAGCTGAAATCATTATTCACAGTATTGCTCCTGCAGTTACAACAAGTGCTGACGATCCATTTGTTTTATCATTATTAAAAACAACTGCTGCAATTTGCGACAAGCAAGCCACACTATTTGGACAACATGGATCTGCTGATACTCGATTTTATGCTGCAGATGGCGTAGGAGCCATTGAATTCGGTCCTACTGGAGCAGATTGGCATGGTCCCGCTGAATATGTCAGCATTTCATCTGTATACCGTTACGCAAATATAATAAAGGCACATGTATTGAGTTGAATCTTTTTGGGCTTTCTAGCGTAAATAATAATATGAATGGAGGTGCTTGGGCTGGATAACAATCGAGTAATGTCGGCATTATGTTACTTTAGTATATTTTTTGCAGGATTTATTTTGCCAGTAATTGTTTATTTTATCAGTGCTGATTCGAGTGTAAAAAACCATGCGAAACGAGCATTCATATCACATCTTTTACTCATTATCCCATCCATTATCGGTTTCATTATTTTCTTTATCGTTTTTGGAGTTTATGGCAGTGGTTCTGATAATTTTATAAGTACAGGGCCTATTTTAATTGTCTCGTTTATCATTTTAGAAATCCTACTATCTGTAGCAGTGATCATTTGGAATATCATCCAAGGTGTTCGTGTACTACGTGTTTAAGATGCAGCATCTATGGGAATAAATTATTATTAGCTTATAAGAAATGGAGTGCTACTAAATGAAGGTAAGAAACGTAGTAAAAACTGCTATTAAATTAGCGCCAATTATTTATCCTATTGTTATTAAAGTTATTGATTCTCGTAAAGCAAAATCACAAGCACAACAAACGCCCACAACAAGATATAAACCATAGTATTAATTGCTCTTATGCGGATAAATCCAAGCATAGGGGTTTTTTTATGGAATTATGATTATTTCTTTAACTCTGGGATTTGTTGCGCTAACTGAGATGATTGTTGCGCTAACTGAGTTGTTTGTTGCGCTAACTCGCCTGTTTGTTGCGCTAACCGAGTTGTTTGTTGCGCTAACCGAGTTGTTTGTTGCGCTAACTCGCCTGTTTGTTGCGCTAACCGAGTTGTTTGTTGCGCTAACTCGCCTGTTTGTTGTTTAGCAGAATATTCACGTCCCCCCACATTCCAAATTACAGCTAAACATCCTCCACTTTACATTCTTCTATACAATAAAAAAACTGGTACGCCCCATCAAGGAGGCGTACCAGTTTTAACTCATTTATTTAAAATGCCCAACTACCATTGCGGAAGATTGGTTCTACTGTACCATCTGCTAAAACACCGTCGATATTCATGTTGGCACTACCTATCATGAAATCCTCATGTGTAATAGAAGTATTAATACCGTGCTCTTCTAGTTGTTCGGGAGATAGCGCACTTCCACCTTCGTAGCATGTTGGATATGCCTCACCAATAGCTAAATGATTCGAAGCATTTTCATCAAATAATGTGTTGTAGTAAAGAATATTTGAAGCAGAGATTGGCGATTCATGTGGCACTAATGCTACTTCACCAAGATATTTTGAACCTTCATCAGCTTTGATCAATTCTTGTAATAGATCATTGCCCACGCCAGCTTCAGCTTTAACGATTTTGCCATTTTCAAATGTTAATTTGAAGTCATCAATGATATTACCTTGGAAGACTAGAGGTTTTGTATTTGATACAGTTCCGTTTACTCCATATTTTGATGGCATTGTATATACTTCTTCCGTCGGCATATTAGCCACAAATGAAGTATTCTCTGGTGTTTTACTAGCACCAGTTTGCCAAATATGTTTGTCAGGCAATTCGATTGTTAAATCAGTTCCTGGTGCTGTGTAATGAAGTTTTGCAAAGCGTTTAGCATTCAGTATTGCAGCACGAGTGTCTAGATTCTCTAAATGCCCTTGCCAGTTTTCAACAGCATTTCCCTCGCCAATACGAACTGTTTTGAAAATTGCTTCCCATAAGGCTTCAACTTGCTTATCTGCTTCTACATTCGGGAATACTTTCGCCGCCCATTGCTTCGACGGAACGGCAATGATTGCCCATGCAACTTTATCATTCATAACAGCATTACGGTAATTCGCTAATGCTTTACCTGCTGCCTTTTGTTGTGCAGATAACTTAGACACAGAGACACCCGATAATAAATCTGGATCTGCGGCATCAATCCATAATAAGGCACCTTTTCGTTCGATTAGTTCGTCACGCTGTTCACTAATCCAACGAGGGTATTTTGCGAATTCATCCTCAGGAGCATTATCAAAAAAAGCGCGGTCAATCTCTCCATCAGAGAAATTGACTGTAACGCGGCCTGCTCCTGCTGCATATGCTTCTTTTACAACTAAGCGTGTAAACTCAATTGTATCTGTAGTTGTGTTAATTAGAAGTGTTTGACCTTTTTGAATATTAACGCCTACTTTTACAGCAAGCTCAGCAAATTGTGCTAATTTCTCCTGGAATGTCATTCTTATTTGCCCCTTTTCACAGTAGGTTTTGTTGTTCCTTCAATTAATTTTCCAGCTGTCCACGTTTTTTCAACGGGTTTTGATGGCAGCTCACGAGTCCATTTACGATACGTATGCTCTTCATGGTGTGCAAGTAATGTTAATACTTCACCATCTGCTCCTGCACGTCCTGTACGGCCTGAACGATGTAAGTATTGCTCCATTGTATGTGGTACATCTACATGTATTACATGTGTTAGACCTTCAATATCTAATCCACGTGCAGCTACATCTGTCGCGATTAAAACACGTGCTTCGCCTTTACGGAACGAATCTAGTGCTTTTTTACGCTCTTCTTTTTTCATTTCTGAGTGTAAAACAACAATTGGTGCAGCACGGTATGATAATTTTGTTTCTTTCATCAATAATTGATCTAAATTATTTACAAATGCTAAACCACGTAATCCTTCTACATTTGAAAGCTTACGTAACATTTCTGTTTTATTTCTCTCTTCGATTTTCATAAATGAATGCGTTACTTTGCCTTGGTTTGGCATTTCATCTAAGCTAACTTTGAAGCGTACAGGCTCATTCATCATACGTGCAGCAACTAGCTCGATTTCCTCCGTAATTGTTGCAGAAACAACAGCAACTTGGCGACCATGGCTTGCTCCATCGATAAATGATTTAACTAATACGCGATAGTCACGACTTAGAAGTTGATCCCCTTCATCAAGGACAATTTTCGTTAGTTCATGAAGTTTTAGTTTTTTTGCTTTTACTAATTCATTTAGACGACCTGGTGTTCCGACAACGATTGTTGGTTTTTTCTTTAGTTTATCAATTTGACGTTGTGGATTTGCACCACCTATTAATGGCACAACTGTAATGTTCGTTCCTGCAACCCACGCACGGGTAACTTCAACAATTTGCATACATAACTCTTGTGATGGAGCAATAATTAATGCTTGTGTCGCTTTTTTAGAACCATCAACTGTTTGTAAAATTGGTAAAAGGTACGCAAGTGTTTTACCTGTTCCTGTTGGTGATTCTGCAACGACGTCTTTGCCCTCAAGTAATGCTGGTATCATTTCATCTTGGATTGGCATTGTATGTTCAAAAGTCCATTTTTTTTGTAAATCTTCATTTAATAATGTTAAAAAAGACATTGCTGTTCCACCTTCTCTCATTCACATTTAATAATGTGAAATATAATTTTTATATAAAAACCTGCCCTTTAATTGAGATGAAAGGACAGGTTTTTGCGCTCTAATCTAGTAATTCATATCCACAACTAACAATAGCACAATCAGCAAGTACAAGTAACGAATCTATATAAGAATCATCAAGAGCAAGCTCACGATTTACTATTGATAGCTCAGTACATCCTAAAATTATACGATCGCAGCCTTCAGCTTTTATCGCTTCTTCAATCATATTCCATTCGTTACGTGTAACGGTTTTTCCAGCTTTCACACAGTCATAAATGATAGACATGACTTGCTTTTGCAGCTGTTCATTTGGAATAACTGGTTCTAATCCAACCTCTTCCAATGCATGTTGATACACACCAGAGGTAAGGGTACCAATTGTTGCTAATACTCCAACGCGTTTTGCACCAAGTTGCTTTGCTTTATTAGCTGTTTCTCGAATCATATGCAGTACTGGTACTGGTGAGTTTTCTTGTAGCTCATCATAAAATGTATGTGCTGTGTTACAAGGAATTGCAATTAGCTCTGCTCCAGCAGTTGCTAGCTTATGCGTATCCTCAACCATTAAAGGTACCGGACTTGGTTCAGATGGATTCAGAATATGAGCTGTTCTGTCAGGAATACGCGTATCATTATCTATAATGAAGTGCACATGTTCCTGATCTGTGAAAGCCTTCGTTCTGCGGACAATCATTTCCCCTACAAGCATTGTTGCAAGCGGTCCTACTCCACCAATAATACCTAATGTTTTTTTATTCATGACTTAAGACAAACCCTTGTTATTAAAATATTTTTTGTATTTACGGTAGTAGTTTAAATTGTTAAGCGTTAATTTAAACCAACGTTTAATGTTAAAATCCTTTTTATAAAATAACGAATTCGTCATTTTACCCGCTCTGATTAAACGTTTGGCTTCTGCTTTAAGTTCCTCATTTTGAGCGTATTTGAATAGAACCCCTTTAGGAATAATCATCCATAAATGCTTTTCTTTCGCATACGTTAAACCTAAATCTTTACCTAACATACGATCATCTGCTACATACTTCATCAAGTTATGTCCACTTGCTGTTACGTAGTAGCTACTACGACCGTTACGTAAATTGATTTCGAATAATTTATATTCACCATCACGAGAATCAAACTTCATATCGAAGTTAGCAAAGCCTGTATAGCCGATATCTTCTAAGAAGAAACGTACTCGGTCCATAATTTCTTTATCATATGTGTTAATGATAGCTGCATAGCTACCAATTCCTTCTGGTGAATGTTCTTCAAGGATTGGATTACCAAGAGACATCAATTTCACTTTACCATCTTGTCCAACATAAGCGTTCAATACTCGCATATACGAATCATCACCAGGGATGAATTCTTGGATAATTAGATGGTCTTTATATGTTGAGCTATAAATAGCTTTTAATATTGCAGTTTTCTCCGCTTCATCATGTGCAACGAATACTTTTTTCTTCCCTGGGAAGCTACATGCCCAGTATTCAACTGAGTTAGACGCTTTAATAATAATAGGGTATTTAAATTTCACATCAAAGCTTTCATATGTTTCGTACGTGCACGTATCAGTTTTTGGATAGCTGAAATTATATTTCTCACACATCTTGTAGAAGTTTTCTTTCAACAAAATTTGATCCATTAATGATTCATCGATATATGGCACTGTGAAATATTTGATTAACTCTGGTTTGTTTTTAATAATTAGTTTTGCATAATCATCGCCACAAGCTAGTAGTAATAATTTTTTATGAGAATATTTCTTTGCAACTTTCACCAATTCATCTACAAAATTTTCTTGTTTATTTATATTGGGTACTTGTTCAAAGTGTAGAATACTACTATTTTGTGTTGCAGTTAAATGTGAACGACCGATAACGATTGGTTTAATGCCGTATGCTTCATAAAATGAACGAGCCATTCCATATGCATTCATATCAGATCCGATTAATATTGGTAAAAATGGTTGTTCTGCCATTGTATATCATCTCACTTATAGTCTATTGTTTTGCCATTAGTGTAACATATTTCGTAAATTCTTTTTGAATGTTCATATACGACTTATGTACCCTTATCAAAAAATCACAGAGGTTAATCCCCTGTGATGATTACTTCCAAATTGCAACAGCTTGTGATCCGAGTTTCTTATAACTTTTGAAAAAGCTAGTTTCGTCGTGAGAAACATAGCCGTGTAACGGATCCATCACAATTACTTTATCATCCATATGCCCAGTTAGAACAACAGCATGAAGATTACGATACATATCCAGTTTTCTATTTGTTCCTTTAATCCACCAGCCCTCTTTAAAAGTAGGCTTAGATAGATCAAGTGTAACCCAAACTACGACAGGTACTCCCTCTTGTACGAGCGAGATTATTTCCTCTGCACTTTGACCACTTACATTTTCTACTTTCAACGATACGTTCTTATCTTTTGCTATCTTCTTTGCTACCTTTTCAATAACTGGTGCAAAGACATAAGTACCTGTAAGTTTGTTAAAGGGATCACCAGCATAAGCTTTTGCTGGATCAGGACCTATGCGTTTATTCCCTTTATCAACAATCTCTTGTTTTGGTAAATAATTTTTAGCCATATCTGTTTTTGACAGATTTAATCCATAATAATTAAGTGCTGCAGTTAAAGCCGTGATTTCACATCCATGGGGTAGTTCAGGGTTTTGCATTATGATCGGCACATCTAATTGCTGCTCCTCACGCTCAAAATACGTCTCCAATACTACATAGCCCATATCTTCTTGAATCGTCACAACTTTACCGACACTTTTTTCTTGCTCACTATCATCTGTGTAAATAGATGAAGGGACAAACAAATATTGATGCCCCTCCTGTAAGTCCGTAACGATAGCTTCTCCTTCTATATCTCCAGTCGCTGTCGTTACATCCTCATTTGTCTCCATATCTCGGACGGTCACTTTCATATCAGGTATCGGCGTGCGGCTGCCGAATTCAACAATGAGTACTTTTATGCCCTCATCTTGCTGCTTTTCTTTTGCTGTGGAAATACTATTGCAACCGCTCACTGCTACCAGCAGTACAAAGCAAAAGAGGAGCAGCCTCATTGGCATCTTACTTCTCTTATCCAATGCTGATGATCCCTTCTACTTATCGCTTGTTTTTAGCTGAAATATTTTTTGTACCAAACTAAGAACATATAAATTGTCCAGATTTTACGTTGATTTTTCGCTTTACCTTCATAATGGTCTGTTAATAATTTAACAATTGCTTGTTGGTCAAAGAATTGTGCTGCTTCTGGAGATTCAAATGATTCTTTAATCTTGTTGAAGTATTTTTCTTCTTGTATCCATAAACGAATTGGTACTGGGAAACCGATTTTTTTACGGTTAGCCCAAGCTTCAGGCAATGCGCGTTTAGAAGCTACACGGAATGCATATTTCGTATCAACATCATTAACACGGTAGCGAGATGGCACTTTCGAAGCCACTTTCATTACTTCTTTGTCTAAGAACGGTACGCGCAATTCAATTGAGTGCGCCATACTCATTTTATCTGCTTTTAATAAAATATCGTCGACTAACCATAAATTTAAGTCTAAGATTTGTTTTTTCGTTAAATCGTCTTCGCCCGCTGCTTTTTTATAAACAGGCATCACGATATCTTTGACAGATGGTGCATCGTTATATTTTGCTGTTAAAATATTAGCTGCTTCTTGCTCTTCGAAAATATGCGCTTGTCCAATAAACGTTTCCTCTACTGGTAAGCCACCTTTCATCAAGAAGTGTTTACCTCTAACTTCTGGAAGCATTTTCGCAACTTCAGATACAGGACGACGGATGAAGCCTGGTACTTTTTTATATTTTTTCATAGATGCTGATTCATCATACTCTTCGTAACCACCGAATAATTCATCTGCACCTTCACCAGATAACACAACCGTTACATGTTTGCGTGCAAGCTCTGCTAAGAAGTAAAGTGGTACGATTGATGGGTTTGAATGTGGCTCATCCATAATATATTGAATCTCGTCGATTTTGTTAAAGCATTCCTCTGGATCAAGTACTTCATTGACATTCTCAATACCAAGCTCTTTAGATAGCTCTTTTGCAGTGTCAATTTCAGAGAAGTTTTGAGCACTAAAACCTACCGTGAAAGTTTTATCTGGTTTTAAAACAGATGCTACATAGCTTGAGTCAACACCACTTGATAGGAATGAACCAACTTTAACATCTGAGATTTGGTGTGCTTTAATTGAGTCACGTACGACACTATCGATCTCTTCAACGATTTCATCAAGTGGACGCTCTTCAGGATTAAATTTTGGTTCCCAGTAGCGAGTAGTTGTCACTTTACCGTTTTCGTACGTCATATAGTGAGCTGCTGGCAATTTGAAAACACCTTTAAAGAATGTCTCGTTTAACACTGGGAATTGGAATGTTAAATAAGGTTTTAACGCTTTTTCATTTAATACTTTATCGAAATGTGGATGTGGCAAGAAGGTTTTAATTTCTGAACCGAACATTAAAGTACCGTTCATATGGGCATAGTAAAAAGGTTTAATACCGAACATATCACGTGCAGCAAATGCTCGTTTTTTGTTACGATCCCAAATAACGAATGCGAACATACCACGTAATTTAGTTACTAATTTAGTACCGTATTCTTCGTAGCCATGAATTAAAACTTCACTATCTGTTTCAGTTGTAAATGTATGCCCTTTTTCTATTAGGTCTTTACGGATATCTTGATAGTTATAAATTTCACCATTGAAAATTAATACTAAAGATTGGTCTTCATTATACAAAGGTTGGCTACCATTTTCTAAGTCAATAATACTTAAACGTCGGAAACCAAGTGCAGCTTCATCATCTGTAAAAGTACCTGCAGAGTCTGGTCCACGGTGAATAATTTGGTTCATCATATTCTCTAACACTACGTCAGGGTTTGAAACCTCACCTATAAATCCTGTAAATCCACACATATATCTAAATTCTCCTATCTTGTTACATTCAGTCTTATATTTTTAACATGCACTAGTTTGCTTTATAATAAAAAATTACATAGTAATTATACGCTATTTTCTCGATTTCTCCAATGTTTGTCTATGATGATAAAGTCATTTTGTCGCCTAAAACCTACGATTATTATACTATTTTCTCACAAAATTGAAAAAGACTGCCACCTAGTAGCAATCTTTTATTGACAATGCTTTTGATATTCTTCCACAAGCTCCTCTATAGATACTTGATAAAGCTGTTGATCATTAACTTTAAAAACACCTAAAGCCATTAAATCATCTATAATATGCATCTTTTTGCTTTCTTCTAATTGTTCTCGTTGTTCAATCATATAAAAAACCCCTTCTTACTTAAATTGCTATATTACCCATACCCGAAAGTTCGAATATTAAACAATTTGCTTACATTTTAGCCCGATACTTGGCATCCCCTTTTTCATCCCTTTGTATACAAGATAACCTAATATCGCGCCCAATGTATTTAACCAAAGATCGTCTACATCAGTACTACGCATTTGTGGTAGTTGCATCGTTTCGATAAAGATAGATAAACTCAGCGCTGTAATAAAAACATAAGGAAACTTCTCCATCTTGCGCCATAGCAGTGGTAGTAAAAAACCAATTGGCATGAAAATGGCTATATTCCCAAGAAAGTTAATGAAAAAAGGCTGCCATAAATCTAAATAATGAATGGCGTTATACACATCCTTAAATACTTGGAACAACTTTAAATTCACACCTAAAATCATATCCTCTTGGAAGCGCATTTGAAAATGCTGTAGACTTATTCCATTTCTAGGTACGATTGTTTCATAAAACAAACCAATTACATACACAGAAAAGAACAATAATCCTATTTCATGCCACCTATTAGTCGGAGGATTCCCTTTTCTTTTGCGAGACTTGAATCGTAAATAAACGACAAAAGGAATCGCTACAAGCATAACAGGGATCATTTCAAGTAGGTAATACAGTATATCTGACAACCTTTTCACTCATTTCATACTTTCTATTTAACAGGACAAATTATATAGGATTTGGTTGCAAGGAAATATTAAAATTCAATTACAATCTTATATCAAAATAATTTAATATAAATTTACTCACCTTAAGACAGGGGAATCGTCTTATACAAATGCCATATTTAAACAATCCCAATTAACTTAACTATAGCATATTATTCTTTTTCTTGTGAGTAATAAACGTTAAATTTAATAGTCTCTTATTTCTTTACTAATTCAGTACTGACAAGGATATGTAAGATTTGACCTTATAAAAAACTGAATACTTTCATCTATAAAACGTTCAATTTCTTTATATGTTATTTCTCTCTCATCTATTCAATTAATTAAGTCCATTCATCATGAGCCAATGTAATTATATACCATAATAATTTGCTGTTTTCTCCTTCTTTTCTCTATTCAATTAGACCACTTTATTCCCCAAAAAAATCGAGCATCTGTGAGATGCTCGATTAAATATGTAAGTTTAATATTATTTTCATTTTATATTATCTACTTGTTGATTTTTTAATCCCAAAAAAATAACCGTCCCCTCCACAAAAGGTTTGACGGTTATTTCTGACCTCGAACCAACCGCTTTTTCTGCGGTGTCTAGTCAGTAGACTGAACGTTCGCAGCGTTCGGTCTTGTTATGGTATGCTTTTCTAACTCTATTATACAATTCTGATAATAAATTTTCAATAAATGGATTGTATTGCCTTATATTATATAATCGCCATGTTCTATTATTTTGGCGCCTCTACTTTATCATCAAAAGTTACAATCACAATCTCAGCATTTGTGATACCTGGCAATGATTTCGTCATCATCGGGGAATGGTATGCCGTAATTTTCATACCTGCTCTCAATACCGTTTCTCCACCTAGTAATGAGATTACTTTTGTGTCTTCCGAGATGTTCAGAATTACATCATTGTTTGAGATTTGGTCAGATCCAACATTGATATACAGCTGATCTTTTGTCGTACTATTTGATGTGACAATTGTGCCTTCAACTTTATTGTGTTCCGTTTCTTTCACAACAATTTTCTCTGCATGTGTTTGAGCTGGATATATCATGGTCATCATTTCACCGTAGTAGGCCTCAACCCGAACATCAGTCTTCAAAGCTTCTAGGGTTAATGATTTACCTAGCTGGTTGACTATTTGCGTATTCTCATCCACCGATAGAATTACATAATCCACTCCGCCTTTTTTCATCGAATTCCCAATCACGGTAAACTTGCTATCTGCTACATTTGTAATAATACCGTTTGTACCTACAGCGTCTTCTTGAACCACCTCATCAGTTGCCAAGTTAACAACGACATAATCCGTTGTCGATTGAGCCGGAATACTCATCGTAACAGCTGGTCCATAGAAGGCTTTGACCGTCATGCCTGATTTGATAGCACTTATCTTTATTGCTTTTCCATTTTGGTCTAATATCTGCGCTTTATCAGCGAAATGCAAAACAATCTTATCCTTATGTGTTGTGTAGATATCTGTACCTTCTACAACAATCCCATTTTCATTCACTTCAGATATTGTGCCATTAATTCCTGTAAAATCCTGATCTTGAACAACTAGCTTTAGTGCTTTTCCTCGCGCTGGAATGCTCTTCGTAATTTTAGGATCATAATATGCCTTTACAGTCTTATTGTCTTCGATGATTTTTTTAAAAGACACTTTTTTTCCTTTGGAATCGATAATTTTAGTACTTTTAGTGATAGATAGAATTATTTCACTTTGATCTGTTGTAACAAGCCCATGTCCAGTTACAGTAATAAATTTCCCAGTCTTATCGTTTACGTAATTTGTAATTTGACCAATTGTCCCCGGAGAAGCTTTCACTTTATTCTGAGCAACCCCTTGACCATTAAGAATTGGCTTGGCTGGAACGCTCTGTGCACTTGCTGTCACCGGGAGCGTAGCCATCAATACAATAGATGCTGTTACTAACATTTTTTTCATCTTATATTCCTCCAATTTTAGTATTTTTACTCCGTACTTTTCAAGCCTATCTTCATGCACAACACAGTCTGTAATAAATTTATTCACATTATTTAATTCCACTCATCATAAGTTTTCCATTTTAAAGAAACTTATTTTCACAATAAATTTATTAGTTCACTAAACACATATACCTAAATTATACCATTATATATATATTCAGGGTAAATATTAGAACGTAAATGCCTTATCTGGTAAAATAATAATAACTAGTTGTGCAGGTTGGACGGTTGGTCACTTCCAAGGGATTGGAGGTGATACTATTGACAACTTTCGAAATAATAAGCTTATTGATTCAACTTTCAGTTGGATGGATAGCATTCCTTTCAGTTTTGTTGTCGGTACTCTTTTTTCTATTAAAAAAGAAATAACCGTCCCCTCCACATAAGGTTTGACGGTTATTATTGACCTCGGACCAACCGCTTCATCTGCGGTTACTAGCCACTAGACTGAACGTTCGCAGCGTTCAGTCTTTTTATATTATGTTTTACTATCGTATTAATACAAATTAAATCTCTACAAAGGTCATTCCTCAGTTTACTTCTACAGAGACTGACATCTACTCATTTATAAATTCTTTAATCGCCTCAACTAATTCTTTAGATAACGGAAGTGTCGGATCAGAATAAGTAGCCATATTTCCTTGTATCTCCTCTGGTGCATCTTTTAGAATATGATTCATCTTGCTTACAATCATCAGTTTAGCCTCTTCGTTATTGGCCTTTAATATTTTCGCATCACTTACTGGAACTTGAATATCGTGTGCTCCTTGAATAATTAAGACAGGTGCTGTTACTTTTTGAATACTCTTAGCTGGATCATACTTTAGCCAAGACATAAGATACGGCTGAACAGAAGGTCTAAATAGTGATTGTAATTCTGTTGATATGGTTGCTACAGGTTTACCTTCTTTTAATGATGCTAAGATTTCAGTAGATTCTTTTGTAAGATCCGATGTTAATTTGCCTTCTAATTGTTCAAGTAATATCTCATCTGCTGGACGTCCTGCACCTGCTATCGAAGTAAATGAAGCAATGTTACTATTCTGTGCTGCTAACATGCCAATTAATGAGCCCTCACTATGACCAATAATATGAATACTTTTAAATTTATTTTCTGATATTGCGTATTTAATAACTTGGTTAACGTCTTCTACATATTTTTCTATTGATAAATCTTCTTCTTTTGTTGTTAATGGAGCATTATCACCAATTCCCCTTTTGTCATAACGAATTGATGCAATCCCTTGATTAGCTAGGTCTTCAGCTAGCATTTTCAAGCTATTATTTTTGCCAGCGCCTATAGTATTTCCATCTTTGTCGGTCGGGCCAGACCCTGCTATTATAATCGCCAATGGATATGAGCCTTCCTTTTCAGGATGTTGCAAAGCTGCCTTTAGATTCCCTCCATTAACTGGGATATTAATGGATTCATAACTCGCCTTCTCTTCTTTGTAAGGAGTTAATTTAATAGGTAGTGTATTGCCATTTTGCTTAAATGTTCCTGTTATCAAATTACCTTGTAACTTACCGTCTATTACGATATTCGAACCTTGTAAATCAATTGTAATCACAACTTTATTGCCGTCATATGAAACTTCTTTAAATGGATAGTCCTTTACCCCTTGAGCCGGTACTGATAAAGTGCCACTTTTCTCTTTAAGCGATAAAACTATTTCTAATGGTGATTGCGGAAGATCAATATTCCCTTGCCATTGTCCTAACATATCATCATTCACACCTTTCTTAACCTCTGGACTTTCTTCCTTAGAACAAGCTACTAAAAACACCAGCACGCAAAGCCAAATTACATATTTTTTCATTTATAAACTCCTTTTCTACCTGGTTCAAATAATAAATACGTATACTATACCTTTGTTCAATCTGTTCTATCTTTAGTATCACAAATACAACTGGTAATTTCAAATGTTTTATGGAAATATTATGGAATTCATGTTTTTACAAGTGTAATTGATTTGATCAAATAATCTGAGATTGCTTTATGTTAAGTGAATTTTTATTTCAAGATGAATAACATAAATATATCCTTACTTACAGAAAAACACCTGTGTAGGCGAAGAAAAGAGGTTTTTTTAATGAAATTAAAATGGATTCCTATAGTATTAGGGACAGCATTACTAGTGGGTTGTGGAAGCGATACAGAAGCACTAGAAAAGAAAGTGAATACACTTCAAAGAGAAAACAATACACTTAAACAACAACTTGAAACAATAGAAAAAGAAATGACATCTATAACTGCAAAAATCGACTCAGAAGATTCATCAAAACCGTTGGAAAATGAAAGCGATCTTTCGAAATTAGACTCTGAAGTTACAGATTTAATTACTTCATATGAGGATGCGGTTAATGCAACAGATGTAGATGCCTTGCAAAAACTATTTACAGAAGACGTTACGATCAAAAAAAATAACAAACAAGTTGAATTAATTAAGGATGGTCAAAGTCCTATACCAATCGTTTCAGAAATCAATTCAAACGTTATTTATGAAGTTCATATAGAATGGTTTAATTATGATGGCAAAGGGAGCTATTGGATACGTACATTGCTAATCAAAGAAAATGAAGATTCTGGTGCTGAAGTTTATTTCACAATTATCAAAACAAGCAATGGATTTAAAATTTCGGCTATTGAAAGCTAATTCATAATTTATATTAAAAAGGATGTTTATTGTTGTGAAGATAAACATCCTTTTTTGTATTCATTTCTTCAGTGCTATATAGGTTATGGAATTAACTTCCACATTATTCATCTAAGACATTTACCTCGCCATCATTCAGATACAAAAAAAAGTCTTCCAATCGGAAGACTTTGAAATAATTTATGAGTTCGGTATAACTAAAAAAATGGATGGTATGAAAGAAATGCCAAAAAATAAAATGTACCATAAAGACATACGTCGTAACGAAAATTGACGTTGTTTCTTCTGTGCATAGAAAATGTCCGTAAAAATAGCAACGACGAGTGGAATACTCATACATGCAATAGCGATTAAAATCACATCTGTAAAGTTCATTGTGCATCCCCCAATTTTCAAACATATTAATTATAAATGTGACGAAAATGTGTCTTAATTTATTGTACACAATTTCGTCACAAATTGTCAATGAATTTTACCATACTTTTCTAACTTTCTTTATTTGACCCAAAAAAAGAAGGCAGAACCAGATCTATCTCCTGAGGTTCTACCTTCTTCTATTCATCTAATACTAATTGCCTAATTGAAATTCTTGTTTTCTTTATAAAACGGAAGCCAGTCTTTTGATACCTTCCTCAATTGTTTCTGGATCAGAATTCGTATAATTAAGGCGCAAAGTTCCTGCTCCTTTAATATTCGTATAGAACGGATCTCCAGGGACGAAAGCCACTTTCTTCTCAGTTGCTCGTTTAAAGACTTCTACTGAAGAGACTCCTTCTCCCAAATCTGCCCATAAAAACATACCGCCTTCTGGTTTTGTAAACGTAACATGCGCTGGTAAATATTTTTCCATCGCCGATATCATTGCATCACACTGTTGTTTATATAGTGCTGTAATTTTACTAATGTGCGCTTCATAATCATTATTCGCTAAATAATCATAAATAGCATATTGTGCAAGTACATTCGTATGTAAATCAGACGATTGTTTTGCTCCGATTAAATGGCCCATTAGCTCCTTATTTTTTGTACATAAATAACCAATACGCATTCCTGGTGATAAAGTTTTAGAGAAAGAACCAAATAGTACACTATTTTCGGATTTTCCACCTGCAATGTAAGGTAATGATTCTCCTTCAAAGCGAAGTTCTCCATAGGGATCGTCTTCAATTAAAACTGTGTTCGTCTTCTTAATGATTTCAAAAATAGCTTCACGTTTCTCTTTTGAGTAAGTTAAGCCTGTGGGATTTTGGAAATTAGGGACTGTATACAATAATTTTACATCATTATTTTGTAAAGTTGCTTCAAGCTCTTCTAAATTTAAACCGTCATCTTCAAGGCTGATTGGTAAAAACTCGGGTTCAAAAAGTGCAAATGTTTGAATAGCAGCCAGATAACACGGGCTTTCTACAGCTACTTTATCCCCCTTATTTACTAAAGCCTTCCCCATTAAATCTAGTCCTTGTTGAGAACCTGTTGTAATTAAAATATCATCTGCTGTAACATCCATACCAAATCGTTTTTTATAACGGTCTGCAATCCATTGGCGTAATGGTAAATAGCCTTGAGTCCCTGAATACTGGAATACCTTGTCGCCAGAATTTTGTAAAACGCGATTAATCGATTCTTGGAACTCTTTCATTGGAAATGAAATAGGGTTTGGTAACCCTCCTGCAAATGAAATAATATCTTCCACCTCAGTCAAACTTAAAATATCTTTTATAAAAGAACTATCTGCTTGTAAAACTCTATCTGAAAAAATTTGCACCATCATCAATTCTCCTTCTAAACTACTTCTACTATATTCCGTTTATATTTTTATATTATTATAGCAAATCACATAACATTGTGAATTGTCAATATTTTCTCATGAATTAAGTTGGATTTACAGATTAATTAGATTGGATGCTTTGTACTTGTAGATTAACAGGAGCTGTGGAATTCTATTTTATTATCATAATTTGCTTACTTGTGATCACTTTTAACTGACTGGTGCTCTTATTTAATCTTATCGGGGTTTTTTTGACTCACTCGGGCTCTCTTTTAACCTACTCACTCTCTCTTTTGGCTCACTCGGGCTCCCTTTTAACCTACTCACTCTCTCTTTTGACTCACTCGGGCTCCCTTTTAACCTACTCGCTCCCTCTTCTGATTCACTCATTCTAATTCCAAAACAAAAAGCATCTCATAAGAGATGCTTTTTTATATTGCCTGTAGCTGACATGACATAAACTTAAAATCGTTTGAAGCTAATTGCTCTTACATTCCAAATTTTTGTCTAAAGCCGCACTTCCTGCATAATTCTTCAACTGCTTCTCTTCTAGTGAATCCATCAAAGAGATTATTGGCTCTCTCGCTTTCTACAATTTCAGAGAATGGTGTGTTATTAATATTCCCTAGATTTATGACGCCTTCTCCATCTAGGCAACATGGGACAACTGTACCGTCAACAAGAATTGCTGCTTGACTGCGAAGTGCATGACAAAATCCTTTTCCTTCATCCTCAGGGGCTTGCAAGCTCGGCCATTGAAATTCATGATCTTGGTTTAAATAAACACGATCCGTAATTTTAACACCTTTTCCCGGTTGTACTTTTTCTTCAATCTTAAAGTCTAAGTTATATTCCTGCTCTAATATATCTAACGTTTCACGGTTTCTTCTCTTCTCTAAATCTGTAACCTGATCTTTTTGTAGGTTCCATAATCGGTACGATATGATAATGTTATGTTCCGCCGCATCACGCACAAATTCAAGAATATCTCCTAAATATTTTTCACGATTCTCTGACCCCTCATGTCCATCAAAGCTATGTAATGAGAAGTTGATTTGGCGTAGCGCAGGCTTTCCTAATAATTTCTCTCGATTCTTTTTAATCAATGTTCCATTAGTCGTGATATTCACTTTAAATCCTTTAGCATGTGCTGCGTCAAGTAATTGGTCAATTTTATTATGTAAAAGAGGTTCTCCTTTCACATGTAGGTAAATATATTTCGTATGCGGTCTAATCTGATCAAGTATATTGTTAAACGCATCTAGTTTGATTATATTCGCCTTACGACTCGTAGGTGGACAGAAGCTACACGCAAGATTACAGACGCTTGTAATTTCAACATAAACTTTTTTAAATGTTTTCAATTATAATTCACCATTCCCGTTCTCTGTATATTCCATGACTATAGTTATTGTAATCAAATTCGATGATACTGAACAGTCTTTCAACAATAGAGTTGGAGTGTATGCATACCTTTTCTATTCTATAACGATTTTTGTTGCAGCAATAACATAAAAAGATACCTCCCAAAAGCCGCTTGGTAACGGCATTCGGAGGCATCATTTCATTTCATTTTCTTACTTTACTTTCAAAGATAATGTGTACGGATCAATTGACGCACGTCCTTGACCATCTCGAACCTTCACATAATAAGTTCCTTTGGTCATATTTAAGGATAGAATTTCCTTATCCCCTTGCCCATAAATATCCGATTTAGCTACTCTTTTGCCATTACGATAGACTTCAATCACACCATCTAGCTCTTGGCTAGCATCGAGTGTCAACGTCACTTGTTCTGTTTTAGTTGGTTGATAAATATACCAATCTTCATCACCATCTTCATATCCTGTATTAAAGTATCCTGTCGTTGAATATAATTTGCTACTTTTCTTCTGTAGCTTGATAGGCTTAGAAGGTTTGTTATTTTTCACTTTAGATCCGGCATCTTCATCTTTTTTATTCACTGAGTCTACTTTTAGTTGATATGGCCATAAAGAAATTGCTGAACTTGAGTCAACTAAACCTAATACTGTGATAAAATATGATTTACCTTTTTTTGCTTCAAAAGAGCCTGTTGTCGTTCCATCTGCAGTATTTTTTAATAGGTATGTTCTATATTCCATATCTTTATCATCTATTTTATGATTTTTGTTAACGTCCTCTGTAATTTCCATGAGGCCTAAATATGGGCTCAACAACTCTTTTGGATACTTAGCTTTAAGCTTAGAAGTCAGTGGTGTACGGGAGAATTTCACTCCGTATATTGCTTTTTCTTTTGCAGTGAAATAATAAGTATCAATATCATTCGCTGTAGAGAAATTTGCCGTCACACCAGAAGCCGGAAAATCTTTTGCTTGCTCTGGGTGGTTATTTTCTTCATAGCTATCACCGGTGTCTTTAACGACAAGTTTAGAAGTTACTTGATACCCATCATACGGAATTTGATACGTATTATAGTTTGGATTGATGGATAAGTAATACGTTTTATCTGCTTTTAAACTAGCGAAAAATTTCCCTTTGACCCAATCATCATATGAAGACCAGTCCTCATTAGTTGAGACAAGAGATAAGAGTTGAAATTCCTTACCATTCTCATCTTTATCTATTATTACCTCATACAATCCTAGATTTGGAATATTCTCTTTTGGTGTTGGTAATTGGAACTGATAAATGCCCGCACTTGAAGTGTTAAATTTATACCAGTCTTGGTCCATTGTATTTTGTAGATAGCCTTGAATGGTTCCACCTAATTCGTATGGTATTGCTACCGATTCCAACAGATTAATTCGTTCTGAGTCATCTTCTGTTAATACATTCATCATTGTGGAATCATCCATAGAACTATAGTGGTCTTCATCTTCTGGAATAATCTTTCCGACTAGGCTCACGCTATATGGGAGTGCAGACCCCGCAGGTTCTTTTTCTTCCATGCCTCCAACCAATCCTAATAGTAACTGTTCTAAAGTAACGTAACCAAAAGTTCCTTTATTTGTTACTTTTAAATAATATTCTTTTTCAGGTTCAGTTTGGAATAATAGCGTTTCACCTTCTCCTATACCATGCGTATTACTTGTATATAAAGCTGGCATATCTTCTGTGCCTAATTCTTCAGATGTTGCTGGGAATAACTGCTCCTTTTCATATACAGCAGCACTTATATCTACTCCCGGTATACCTGTAACATCAAATTTCATAAATTGCGCTTCTTTTGATGTAAAGTGGAAGTAATCTGTATCGCCATTTTCACCAGCCATATAAAGGTTATCTTGGTTAAATGGCCATTTATCTATTTTAATTGGGTTTTCTAATGTAGACTCAGTTTTTGGAATTTGAGATACCTTATCTACAATTAATGTGAAACTAGATTGATTCTGACCTGAGACATCAAAATTACCATTCACATCTTTTACACCAATCGCTAATGTTCCACTAAACGGTGCTTGAATTAGCTTTCCTTCCGTTTTTCCTTCCGTCACATCGTTAACATCCATAAGTTGCTTTTGATTATTACCATAAAAATGAATACTCATTTTATAATCATATTGCTTTGCAGCAATCAATGAAGTTTGAATGTATTCTCCCTTTTCTACAGGAATTTTAACCCACTTTTGTTCTGAAGGCTTTGTAAAAGAATGCTTCACTTTTGCAGGAATTGAAATCTGCTCAGCATTCTTTATAATTTCTTTTTCGCCCCACTTCTCTTTCACTAGAGAAGGAATCTTTTTCACATCAAATTTCATTGCAGCAACTGGGTTGATAAGGCCATTCCCATATTTATGATCAAACCCTTTGTCTCCTAAATCTGTCGCTGTTTTTTCTAAAATATATTCTACTTCAGCCGGCTTTAAATTTGGATATTTAGACAACAGCAATGCTGCTGTTCCAGCAACTACAGGGGAAGCCATAGATGTTCCACTTAAATTCGCAAAAGTTGATCCCTTTTGTGTATCATAAAAAGGTGCATAAATATTTTCACCAGGTGCTACCACATCAGTAGACGCACCGTAAGATGAAAATTCACTTAATTTTTTTTCGTTATTAATAGAGCCTACGCTAATTACCCCTTCATACTTGGCAGGATAAATTGGCATATCAGATCCTTGATTCCCCGCTGCTGCAACGACAACAACACCACTATTAATCGCCTTTGCCACAGCCTCTTCTAGAACGGTAGATGGCATTGAGCCCTGCAAGCTCATGTTAATGACGTCTGCTCCTTGATCTACAGCTTTTAATATAGCATTTGCAATTGTGTAGTCGAATGTCCACATATCTCCGTCAAAGATATCATAAGAAAGAATCTTCACATTTGGATTTATGCCATAGCCACCGATACCGTTATCCTTTTTAGCAGCAATAATGCCAGCCACGTGAGTTCCATGTATGTCAGTAGTTGCCGGATTCATCGGATTCATAATGTTTGTACTTGAAAGAATAGACCCTTTTAACTCCGGGTGATTACGGTCAATTCCCGTATCAATAACCGCTACCTTTACTTGATTTTTCCCAGCCAACTTTTGGGCATCTGCTGTTTTTAGTATGCTATGCATATATTGTTCACTTACTTTCGGGTCAACTGAGCCCGCATGCTGATATTTTGGACTAAGACCAACAGAAACTACCTTACTGTTTTTTTGATAGTTTTTAATAGTTTGCTGTAGTTTGTTCTTATTACTAACTTTAACAGCTACATAGTTAAGTCCTTTTATTTGGTTTACAACTGTACCGCCAGCCTTGCGATGATCACTAGCGCTTAGCAAACTTGAATATTTAATAATAATTGTGTCGTCACTATAATTCGCAGTCTTTTCAATTTTAGATGTTCGTTCATTTTGGCTAAGCGAGTGCAATTTAGCTGCAATAGATTTAGTTTTTGCGTCTACTTTTAAACTACTGACTAGTGAAAATAACAATGCAAAGCTTGCTAAAACTACTACTACTTTTTTTATAATAGATTTCACAATAACCCTCCTTAAATAGCAATCCTTATATTCTATTTAACGAGGTACATCATTTATACCAATTAATATATATTATTTTGAAATTTGTATTCATTTAATACTAAATGTTCCAATTTAGTTTCCAATGTTCATCTTAATAGACAGGAATCCCACTAAATTTTGGATGGAATTCTATCTACTTTAAACACAAAGAGAAATACTTGAGCGACCTACTTTAGTTATATAGATAAACTTGCAAATTATCGTTTTGGTCTATTGTTGCTAATAATACATCTTTAACATCTACGTTAAACATGGATATGACTCTGTCTTTAAGCCAATCCTCATTAATATTTAAGTTTTTCAATTCATAGTAATCAATCTTACCCTCTTTAATAAGTACTGTAGGTAAAGAAAAGGCTTCAGGTGCTAACTTCATATCTGCTCGAGTTAATGTTTGGTATTGAGGGTATAAAAAGCTTGAAATAGTTCCATCTGGCTCCCATAAAGCTAGAGCAACCTTTTGAATATCTTCTATTTTTTCTTTTCTTAATTCAGATAAAAGTAAATCGACGGAAATCCTAGCCTTTGATAAGTTTTTAGAAACAATTTGTCCATCCTTAATAAGTGGGAATGGTGAGGAATCTATTAAATGTCGAAACGGGACCCATTTAAGGCTCAAGTATACGCCTACTGAATATAAAATAACTAAAGTTGACATAGAAATAATGGAACCCTTCATCCCTAACCCTTCATCAGACAAGGGATGGGCAATAATATTTCCTACAGATATTGCCATAGCAAAATCGAGTAATCTCAACTGAGAGATAGAACGTTGCCCCATAACTTTCGCTGCAATGAGTAAAAAAAGAAATGCTACAATTGCTCGGAGAATCCATTGAATTGCCGTAAGCGTCTCTTGTGCATGGAAAAAGTCCATAGTGACACATCCTCTCAATCCTTTTACTTCTCTTATTATCTCCAATAATATCCGTATTATAAAAAAAACTTGCTAATAATATAAAAATAAATGGGTCAATCTTCTATTACTTTACGTAATGAAGACCGACCCATTAGATCACTTATTATATTGATTTCTACCTCAACTTTACATCATTACTACTATTCATTGCTTATTGTTAGGAGATCGTTTAAATCATTTTCAATAATGCCTCTGATCCAATCATTCCTTTAGCAATGCCAAATTGCTCTGCTTCAAGGGTAACTGACTCAAGTGGTGCATTCAACAATTGTTCAATTGTCTTCACACCAACTGCTCGACCGGCAACTATTTTACGATCAGCTAATTTCGTATTCAAAAGTCCGACATCTAACGCACCACACATAATATAACCTACATCATTTGAAACCGTTAACAACGTCGTTTTAGGTAAGCTTACAGTAACAGCCTTAAATATAGAACCTTCAATATTAATTGTTTCAGTTGAAACCATCTAATTCGCCCCTTCCTCTATATACATATGAAACTGGGCAAAAAGTTGTTCGAGTTATTTTGCATGTTCTTTAATTAATTCACTATTTACATGCATAGCTTCCTACATTTACATATGCAACAAATAAAGCCCTTAAATATATCAATTCAAGGGCTCAATCAATAGTTTCATATTTAGTTTTATAAAAATTTCCTTGAATTTTTTTTACCATCATATGAATAGAGAACTATCTTTTCTTCACTATGCGTTTCTACATGAACTGGGCGCCCCCACAGCTGATAAATATACCGTAAAACATTTTCTAAATAGCGAGTATCGAGTTCCATACCTTCAAATCCATGGACTAAATATAATTCACCATTTCGTAAGTAATCTCCATCCTTCACAACAATATATGGAAATCCTCCATTCACACGCATTGATACGAGTTGATCACGTACATTTTCATAATCTTTATCTGTAATTTTATATTCATTGCCCTTTTTTTCAAATAAATAAAGATCTTCTTGCTTTACTAAGTCTTTTGTTAAATAGTTTCGGATAAAGGAAATATCCGATTCGACTTCCCTTACTTCAAACATTTTCTCTCGACCGGAGTGCCGTTTCACTCCTAATTTTAGCATCTCTTCCGTTGGAGAATCATATCGCTTCTCAATATCTTCGAAAATTTTCAATCCTAGATAATATGGATTAATCGTCGTCTTTGAAGGTTGAACAACACCTGCATTTAACTTAGCATATTCAATCGATTCATCCGTTGTTAAATTTAGCTCTCTCATAATACGTTGATGCCAGAAGGAAGCCCAACCTTCATTCATTATTTTCGTTTCTAATTGGGGCCAAAAATAGAGCATTTCCTCACGCATCATCGTTAATATATCTCTTTGCCATTCCTCTAATTCCCGACTATATTGCTCGATGAATAGTAGTAGATCTTTTTCTGGATATGGCGGAAACTGTTTCTTTTTTTGTCGTATTGTTTTCTCTTCTTTTTCTTTTTCGTCTAATCTCCAAAGATCATCATAAGGCGTTTTACGGGCGACATCCTCATCTTCATCTATATCGTTTTCATACGTTAACAACTTGGGACGCTGTATAGATGGATCAATATGCTCTTGAATAGCTAAAACAGCGTCTAAAAACTCTTCTACTTCATCTTTTCCGTAGAGCATTTCATAGTTAGCAATTCGTTCAGCCGTAGCTGTCATACTCTCGACCATATCTCGTCTTGTATTGGAGAAGCGAACGTTATTTTTGAAAAAGTCACAGTGCGCTAAAACGTGCGCAATGATTAGCTTATTTTGTGTTAACTTATTTGTATCAAGTAAGAATGCATAACAAGGGTTTGAGTTAATGACGAGCTCGTAAATTTGACTTAAACCTAAATCGTACTGCAGCTTCATTTTGTGAAATTGTTTACCGAAACTCCAGTGAGAAAAGCGAGTAGGCATACCGTATGCTCCAAATGTATAAATAATATCTGCAGGGCATATTTCATAACGCATCGGGTAAAAGTCTAGACCAAACCCAGTCGCAATTTCCGTAATTTCTTCTATCGCTTGGTGAAGCTCTTTTTCCATTTATCTAAATCCCCCCGTGTCTATTATTAGGGAATGAGTGCATGGCACCATTCGTCCCTCGCTTAAGACTCAACTTTTTGGAAAAAGCTTTTTAGTGCTTCATAAACGTCGCTTTTATGTCTCAAAATATAGTGGCGAAATTTCTGATCATCGATTTTTTTATAGTTATACATTAATGTAGAAAAACGATTATGTTGATTTACTTCTCCGTACCCAAACATACTGGATACTTTCATTAATTCCCCAACCAATTTCATACACGTCTCATTGTCTGTTGACATATTTTCACCATCTGAGAAATGGACAGGATAAATATTATATCTAGCAGGGTTATATTTTTGTTTAATAAGTTCTAATGCCTTTTTATAGGCGGATGAACAAAGCGTTCCTCCACTCTCTCCTTTCGAGAAGAAATCCTCCTCTGACACCACTTTTGCTTCTGTATGATGTGCAATAAATTCAATTTCAACTGTTTCGTACTTGGAGCGCAAAAATCTTGTCATCCAAAAGAAAAAGCTCCTTGCACAATACTTTTCAAAATTGCCCATCGAAGCACTTGTATCCATCATCGCAAGGACTACTGCTTTCGATTCAGGTTTTGTCACTTCATCCCAAGTTTTAAAACGTAAATCATCATTATGAATAGGAGTAATCTCCGCTTTTCCTTTAATGGCATTACGTTTAATCGCATTTAAAATGGTACGTTTCTTATCAATATTCCCCATAAGCCCTTTTTTGCGAATATCATTAAATTCAATTTTTTCGGTTGTGATATCTGCCATTTCTTTTTCTTTCAAATTTGGTAATTCTAACTCTCTGAATAAGGCGCTCTCTATTTCTTCAAGGCTGACTTCCGCCTCATAGTAATCTTCTCCAGGTTTGTCACCTGCTTCTTTACCGTTCCCTGCACCTTTGCCTTTATCGCCTTGGCTCGGACCTCGTGCTACTACATCACCGACTTGACTATCACCTTGTCCTTGACCAACATGTTTTGACTTATCGTAGTTATAGCGAATTTTATATTCATCAAGAGATCGTATAGGAATTTTAATAACTTCTCGACCGTTTGACATAACAATACTTTCTTCACTTATTAGATCTGGTAAATTATTTTTAATAGCTTCTTTTACTTTTTCCATATGGCGTTGTTGATCTTGGTACCCTTTACGATGGAGGGACCAATTTTCCTGAGAGATGGCAAAGCGTTTATCCTGGTTTTCGCTCATTTTTATCCTCACCCATCTATAAAATCAAATTCGCCTAAGCCTATTAGCAACCGACTTTACACCCTGTTCAAAAAAAACGTTCTTTCTTGGTATTACATAATTAAGTACGACTTCCTATAAGATCTACTTCTTATGTTAGATTGCTTAAAATCGGAAGGCACTTTTCTTATAATATGTTAGTTTTTAGAATTATTTGACTTATTTTTATAAATAAAAAAGAGTGCCCTAAAGTTTATCCGGACACCCCTTATTTAAGAAGAAAAAATATTATTCGTTTGACGCTTTTCTTAAGTTTATCTATTCAGCAAGCTACCTACATATTGTAACAATTCATTTGCAGAAGTTGAATTATATCCATGTTCATCTATAAGCCTTGCAACAACTTCGTTAATCTTTTTAAGTTGAGACTCGTCAGGCATTTTTGAAGACGTTGTAATTTTCACAACATCTTTTAAATCAGCAAACAATTTCTTTTGGATTGCTTCACGTAATCTTTCATGAGAATGATATTCGAATCTCTTTCCATTTCTTGCATAGGCCGAAATACGAATTAATATTTCTTCTCGGAATCCCCTCTTCGCATTTTCCGAAATACCTATTTGTTCTTCTATGGATCGCATTAGTTTTTCATCTGGATTCATTTCTTCCCCAGTAAGGAAATCTCGAATTTTATTTTTATTACAGTATGCTTCAACATTATCGAGGTAATTATTCATTAGTGTTTTTGCAGATTCTTCATACGAATAAACAAATGCTTTTTGAACTTCATTCTTGGCGATTTCATCGTATTCTCTTCGTGCAACTGCAATGTAATTTGTATATTTCTCTCGATCTTCTTGAGAAATCGAAGCATGTTGGTCAAGTCCGTCTTTAAGCGAACGTAATACGTCTAATGCATTTATGGATGGTACTTCTTTTCGAATAATGGCAGACGAAATTCGATTTATAATATAGCGTGGATCAATGCCATTCATACCTTCGTTTGGATACTCTTTTTTCAATTCCTCTACATCAACAGAATTATATCCTTCTACACTTTCTCCGTCATACATACGCATCTTTTTCACAAGATCAATACTTTGCTTTTTCGGTGTTTCAAGCCTAGTTAAGACGGAAAAGATTGCAGCGACTTTTAATGCATGAGGGGCAATATGAACATGCGCCATATCACTTTCATTAATCATTTTCTCGTAAATTCGTTCTTCCTGACTTACTTTTAAATTATAAGGAATAGGCATCACAATAATTCTTGAGTGAAGTGCCTCATTCTTTTTATTTGAAATAAAAGATCGATACTCAGTTTCGTTTGTATGAGCAACAATTAACTCATCTGCACTAATTAATGCAAATCTACCCGCTTTAAAGTTGCCTTCTTGTGTTAATGATAATAAGTTCCACAAAAACTTTTCATCTAATTTAAGCATTTCTTGAAATTCCATCATGCCTCGGTTTGCTTTGTTTAGTTCCCCGTCAAAACGGTAAGCACGAGGATCTGATTCCGACCCAAATTCCGCAATCGTTGAAAAATCAATACTACCAGTTAAATCGGCAATGTCTTGTGATTTCGGATCAGAAGGTGTAAATGTCCCAATTCCCACACGTTTATCTTCTGAAAAAGTAATACGTTCAATCATGACATTTTCAATAAGGCCATCATATTCTTTTTCAAGTCTCATCGTGTTTAAAGGAGATAAATTACCTTCTATACGTATACCATACTCTTCATAAAAATCTTTACGCAAATGATGTGGAATTAGGTGGAGTGGGTCTTCATGCATCGGACATCCTTTTATTGCGTATATCGCGCCTTCATCAGTCCGTGAATATTGCTCAAGTCCTCGCTTTAGCAAAGTCACAATTGTCGATTTCCCTCCACTTACGGGTCCCATTAATAATAAAATCCGTTTGCGAACATCCAATCTTCGTGCTGCAGGGTGAAAGTATTCCTCTACCAATCGTTCAATTGCTGATTCGAGCCCGAAAATTTCTTGTCCAAAAAAGTTAAATAATTTTTGTCCGTCTCTTTCTTCTAGTCCAGAGGTTTTAATCATATTATACACACGTGAATGGGCTGTTTGAGCGACTTCCGGCCTTTCTTTCACAATGTTTAAGTAATCCGCAAAAGAACCTTCCCACTTAAGCCTGTTTTCTTCTTCACGATAAACCTTAAACTTACTTAAAATGTCTATAGCCTTCCCTCCATTCTTAGCCTGATTTATAACATAGTATGAAATTAGACAAATAATGATACCCATTAATGAATCATTGTTGAGGATTCTTCCTTAAGTAAATCTTGAAGTATCTAATGGGAGGCTTGAATTCAACTAGTTAAAGTGTCACTAATCCTACTAAAGACCAATTTTAAAGTTGTCGCAGTTTTGACTTCTTCTGCTAATTCTTATAAAAAGATTGTGGTTGTCAATGCTTCATTATGAAACTCCATATGTAACAAACATATAATATACTGTAACAACTACGGAGGTGATCATACTGATTCATACGGTTAAACAAGGTGAAACACTCTTTCAAATTTCTAGAGATTTTCGGACACCACTTTCCGCAATAATTAGCGCGAACCCATCTATCAATCCAAATGTACTTTATATTGGTCAACCGATTGTTATTCCAGGTTTTCCTGATCCAAATACGATTCCATATCAAATTTTTGTTTCACTCAACGAACGCTTGCTTAGCTTATATAAAAATGGTATTTTACAAAAGCGATATCCCATTGCAGTTGGCAAAATGTTAACCATTACACCTGTAGGATATTATATTATTATTAATAAAGCACCTAACCCAGGAGGCCCATTCGGTACGATGTGGATGAGCTTATCAAAAGAATCCTATGGAATTCATGGTACAAATGATCCAAGTTCAATCGGTAAAGCCGTATCTCACGGCTGTATTCGCATGCATAATGAAGATGTAGAAGAGCTAGCAAGTATTGTTCCGATTGGGACTGCGGTTTTTATACATCCGTAATGGTAAAAAGGACTACCCACACTAGTCATTAATAGCTGACTTTGTAGGTAGTCCATATTTTAAAATCTATTTATCCCAAACATCTTTAGCGATACGTACAACATGTCGTAATTTATCCCATTGCTGTTCTTCCGTTAATAGATTTCCTTCTTCAGTAGAGGCAAAACCACATTGTGGACTTAAGCAAAGCTGATCGATATTCACATATTCCGTTGCTTCTTCGATTTTTCCTTTAATTTCCGCTTCATCTTCGAGTTCAGAAGTCTTGGAAGTAATCAACCCTAAAACGACATGTTGATCTTTTATGAATCGTAATGGTTTAAAATCTCCGGATCTTTCATTATCAAATTCTAAGAAAAAGGCATCCACATTCACACGTGAAAACAATTCTTTTGCGATCGGCTCATATGCCCCTTGATATAACCAAGAAGATTTAAAATTCCCGCGACAAATATGAATTGTAACCGACATATCTTCCGGTTTATTTGCTAGTGATTCAACAGTAATATCAGCAAACTTTTTCACTAATTCATCTGGATCAAATCCCTTTTCTTTTATCTTATCTCGAAAAACATCACTGAACAAAGCTCCCCAGCTTGTGTCATCTAATTGTAAATAGCGGCATCCTGCTTCATAAAAAGCTTGAATCGCATCTTGATATACTTTAATAATATCTTTAGCCACATCATCGAGTGAAGCATATGAAGGATTACTTAAATACGGTTCGCTTGCAACTACACCTGAGTAAAAAATCATATTAGGTCCTGGGATTGTAATTTTCGCAACATGCTCACCAGCAATGCTCTTCAAATACTTAAAGTCTTCTAAAAATGGATGGTCTTTAGGGAAATTTAATTTCGAATCGACCGTATATGCCTCCGCTTTTTTCATAGCCCCATTAAAAGCCCCGGAAATGTCTACTTCATAAACACGAATCCCATCAATCGCTCTGATAAAGTCTAAATGCCACCATCTTCTTCTAAATTCGCCATCAGTTACAGCAGATAGACCGACTTCTTTTTGCTTTTCAACAAGCTTAGCAATTTCTATATCCTCAATTAAACGTAATTCTTCTTTAGTAATCTGACCTTGTTGATATTGTGCTCTTGCATCTTTAAGTACTTGGGGACGAAGAAAGCTCCCTACATGGTCTGCTCGAAATGGTGCTTTAGTTATTGTGTTAGTCAAAATGGACAACCCCTCTGAAGTTAAATTTATGTTTTTCACTAGCTTTTCGGGGTATAAAAAAACCCCTTCTAAAAAAAGAAGAGATTGGCTTCATAGCTGTTTACTCTTCTTATCTTCAAGCGTTACGCTTCTGGAATTAGCACAGTGCAAAAAAAGTCTGTTGCTGAGATATCAAAGGGCCAGTCCCTCCATCTCTCTAAATAAGAAAGTTACATATTTTTAATTACTTGTTATCAATCTACATGTATATCCATAGATTGTCAATATTTAGCGCTATTTACCTGTTAACCCCAAATTTCATTGTGTTAAATATTTATTATTACGTATATTTGAAATTAGTTTCTTTTATTTAATTCTATTGATTTAAGTAATTTAGGCTACCACATAATAAAACAATGCCAGGTCTCTATACTAGACCTGGCATTGTTTTATTAATGTAGATTAAGTTTTTCTTCTACTTTCCGACAGACTTCATCTGCGGATAGGCCCGCCGCTTCAATGATTGAACCTTGAATAGACGTATCGTGAATGCCTAGTGCATTATTGTCCAACCCTGTAATGACACAACAATCTACACCCGTTGCATCTGATTCATGTTTCAGTTCAACGATTTCATATCCCTTTGCAAGCAAAGCCTCTGATACATTCGTTAATGATTGCTCTACACCGATTATCGACATAGTAGGGTTCACCTCCTAGTTGATAAGATGTCCTTTTCTACTTATATTTATGTATTCAATTTCAACTAAAAAAAAGACAAAACCCATAATAAGATATCTAGTATACGTAGTGTCGTTGAAATGGTCATTAAAATAAAAAAACGCACATCTTAAAAGATGCGCGTTTCTTCTGCTATCTATAATTACCCTCTTCTTCCGCCTCTTCCACCGCGTTTAGACTCGGTGCTGCGTTTTAGAGTAGATAAGTTATCTTCACTTGATTTTAAGAATTTAGCCATCTTATCTTCAAAAGTTTCTTTCGGTTGGAAATTGCCTCGTTGGCGATTATCCTTCTGACGATAAGGGCGCTTCGTATAAGAAGACGTACTTTCAACAGGTTTATCAATCGCTTTTTTAATAGATAAGGCAATTTTTCCTTCTTTTTCGCTTAGGACTTTTACTTCTACTTGATCCCCTACTTTAAGATGTTCATTAATATCTTTTACGTAAGCTTCTGCAACTTCACTAATGTGCACAAGTCCCGTCACCTTATCTGGCAACTCAACAAACGCACCAAAATTTGTAATTCCTGTAACTTTACCTTGTACCTTACTACCAATTTCTACTGACAATCCATTTCCTCCTAATAAATACTATACTTTATTATATCAAATTTTATTTTTCGCGCCAGTCTTCCGTTATATAATTTAATATCAACAATATATTCAATTTAATACTCATAACTTAAATAGTATCGCTGACTGGGTGACTGGCACCTTTAGATTTATAAAAAAACCACGTAATAGAGGAAATTGATGATATGTTCAGAATATATAAGTGAAGGCGAAAGTCCATTTTTGAGAGGAGGAAATGAGTAATGTCAAAGAGAGTATTATTGTTAGCTGGAGATGCCGTTGAAGCTTTGGAGATTTATTATCCGTATTTTCGTTGTCTTGAAGAGGGCTATGATGTGCAAATAGCTGCTCCATCGAAGAAAAACTTACAAACGGTCGTTCACGATTTTATTGGTTGGGATACTTATACTGAGAGTAAAGGATACCTTATTGAATCTCATTTGGCGTTTGAGGATGTACAGCCTGAAGAGTATGATGGATTGATTATCCCTGGAGGAAGAGCTCCTGAATACATTCGATTAAATGAAAATGTTCCAAAAATCGTCGCTCATTTCTTTGAGGCAAATAAACCTGTTGCAGCAATTTGCCACGCTAGTCTCATTTTAACAACTGTTTCTCAATACTTAAAAGGTCGCGAATTAACGGCTTATATCGCTTGTAAACCAGATGTAGAAGCCGCGGGAGCAACTTATATTGAAGACCCACTCCATGTTCAAGGAAACCTCATTTCCGGACATGCTTGGCCGGATCTACCAGGATTTATGAGGGAATTCATTAAACAACTACAATAAGAATTTTTCATAAAAAATAGACAAGAGAAAGTATCCAAAATATCTTAAAGTATTTTGGATACTTTTTTTGATAGCTACTAATTCACTTCCTCATAAACCTCATTCATAATCAATAATCACTTGTTCATTGGAATTATTCTGAATATGATGACCTTCTTTAGTGTGTAACCCAATTGGCATTTCTACACTTTTTATTACTAAACTCTACTACACTTATTCTGCCTGCATTATTATTTTTCCATTCGTTTCACAGAATATACTTTTTGTAATTGCTATAGGAGCCTAAAAAACATCCTCTTCACTACATGTATTAAAAACAAATTCTTGTCCATTCTAATATCTCAAGGAGGTGAAAATTATGGCTTCAAATAATCGAAGTTCTAATAAACTTGAAGTACCAGGTGTTCAACAAGCAGTTGATCAAATGAAATATGAAATTGCACAAGAATTTGGTGTACAACTTGGTGGAGAAGCTTCTTCTCGCGCAAACGGCTCAGTTGGTGGAGAAATCACTAAACGACTAGTTCAAATGGCTGAAAACCAAGTAAAAGGTAAATCTGGACAATAAAAATCCAAAGTATGAAGGTAGAGTTATCATGCTCTACCTTTTTACTTTGGATTTAAAATTAGCTATTTAATATTAACTATTCGTAGAAGATTTTAATATTGTAACTTTATTAGCAGTCACTTGCTTCTCTAATGCGTAATCTGCACGTTCTTCACGAATAAAACTCATAGCTATTGCCCCAAAAATTGCGGCAATACCAATTGCAAAAAAGTTATACTGCGGTTGGAGATTAAAAGTTAATAGAATACCCATATAAGTTGGAGCAACAATGGAACCGATACGTCCGAATGCCATTGTGCTACCTAGTGCAGCCGCGCGAACATCGACAGAATAGTATTCAGCTACATATGCATTAGACATGTTTTGTAAACCAAGTGAAGCAGCACCAATAATAATAATTAGCACATATGCAAGATAAATATTTTTTGAAAATCCAATAAGTGTTAGTGACACAGCTCCAACTAAATAAAGTGGGATAAGTACACGTTTGAAACCAAGGAATTTAATGAGGTTGCTGAATATCATTGTTCCAGCAATTGACCCGAATTGTAGTGCTACAATAAACATAAGACTCGATTTTAAGTCATAGCCTGCATTCATCATTAATGTTGGAAGCCATGTATTCAAAGAATACATTAAGATAAATGTACAGAAGCATGATAGCCAAAACATCATCGTACTTAGACCCAGTTTGTTTTTGAACAGATCACGTACTGGTGACTTTTGAATTTTTTCCTGTTTGACATATGCAAATTGAACATCTTTAGGAAGCATTGGCTCTATTTTTTGTAGGACAATAACAAGACCTTTTGTATCCTTTTGTTGAATTAAATAATTAACAGATTCTGGAATTATAGGTACAATAAACGGTAATATAAGAAGTGGTAAACCAGCAATCCAATAAACAGGTTGCCAACCAAATTTTTCAAGTAATACTTGTCCGCTAAACGAGGCAAGCATAGCACCTACAGAGTAACCACAAAAAATTAATGAAATAATGGCAGCACGGTGTTTTGTTGGCGCATATTCTGAAATCAAAGAAGCGATATTTGGCATAACACCACCAAATCCTAACCCTGCAATAACACGACAAATTACAAATAATAGAGGCGTTGGTGCGAATCCAGATAATAATGTAAAGAGGCTAAAGATAAGGGTTGTTAAAATAATAATGCGTTTTCTTCCGAAACGATCTAAATACAACCCGAATAAGACAGCACCAATTGCAGTTCCCATTGTTGTATAACTACTAATTGACCCCGCTACTATATTAGACAGTCCCCATTCTGCTTTTAACAAAGGAATGGTCGCACCATAGATGACAACATCATAGCCGTCGAACATCATAATAAAAAACAAACAAATAATTAAAATATAATGAAAACCTTTTAATTTACTCTGATTAACTATTTCAATGGGGTTGACTGTATTCACTGTATCCTCCGATATGCATTTAATTTAAGGTATATGGCTACCATCTTTAGAAAGAAAATAAAAGATTTTCAGTTAAAAATGATAGCTTTCAATCTAATTCTAATTATTTTTTATTTTACTTTTCTCACAAACTGATTACATGCTTGCAAAAAAAATGTATTATCGCCAAATTTCATCTGCTATTTCTTTAACAAAGCGAAGTTTACGCCATTGTTGTTCTTCTGTTAAAATATTGCCTTCTTCTGTGGATGAAAAGCCGCATTGTGGACTTAAACAAAGTTGTTCAAGTGGTACATAAGTTGCCGCTTCTGCAATACGCTTTTTAATATATTCTTTATCTTCTAATTCACCTGACTTAGATGTTACTAGGCCTAGTACGATTTTTAAATCTTTGCGGTTAACATATTTTAATGGCTCAAAACTTCCTGAACGCTCGTCGTCAAATTCTAGGAATAAACCATCTACATTTAAACCTCCGAAAATTACTTCAGAAGCATAATCATAGCCACCACTTGAGAAATAATTAGATTTATAGTTACCACGGCAAATATGCATTGTTACTACTAAATCTTCTGGTTTATGAGCAATAGATTCATTAATCATAGTTTGCATTACTTTTAACTCTTCCGCTGGATCTAAACCTTTAGCACGTAGCTTGTTGTGACCTTCTTCTGAGAATAAATCTGCCCACGCTGTGTCATCTAATTGTAAGTAACGGCAACCAGCATCATAAAATGCTTGGATTGCTTTTCGATAAGCTATAATTGTATCTTGTTGAAGCTTTTCTCGATCTTCGTACTTTTCGAGTTCTACATCAGCGCGGCATAAAAGCATGTTTGGACTTGGAATCGTTTGTTTCGCTACTGTATCACCAGCATGTTCTTTTAAAAATTTGAAATGCTCTACAAATGGATGTCTTGAAAAATCGATATCTCCAACAACACGGATACCGCCTTTACGAGTCTCCATTTTATGGAATTTAAGACCGGTTTCTTTTGCGTATAATTCTACTCCATCAAGCTCGCCTAAAAAATCAAAATGCCACCAGCTTCTACGGAATTCACCATCTGTAACCCCTAATACATCATTTTCTTTTTGCTTTTCAATAACTCTGATAATCTCGTTATTTTCAATATTTGTTAACTCTTCATATGTAATTGCCCCTGATTTATATTGTTCCCGTGCCTGTATTAAATTTGTAGGGCGTAATAAGCTTCCTACATGATCATAACGAAATGGAGCAGTTGTAGTTTTTACTGTCATAGTTTGTATCTCCTTAAATTTGTGATGTAAGGAAAGTGTAGCATGATAATATTGTTAGCATATAACACATATAATGTATCTCTAGTTATAGCTTTAAACTATAGCTAAACTTTTTCTTCAACACTCTAAACTAATAAAACACAAAAAGCCCTTTCCAAAGAAAGAGGCTTTTTGTGAAAATTAAATATTCTTTTCTATTACGCTCTATACCTTACAGCCAAGCCTTTTAAAAATTTACGTGCGAAATTATCACCGCACTCTTTATAATTTCTATGCCCTGGTTTTCTAAAGATAGCGCCTAATTCGCCTTTTGAAACAGCTATACCACCATCATCAAGGATATCCAACATATCTTCTGTTGTTAATTGTAGTGCTACTTTCAATTTTTTAAGAAGCATATTATTCACATGATCCTTAGTTGTTTCAGGAGCTTTTAGTTGCCCTGGTTTTGCATCCTGTTTTCCTCTTTTGAAAGTAATGAAGCCATTTAAAAATGACTCTAACATTTTATAATCACATTTTATCTGATCGTCATTTTCTTCTACGTTAACTTCATCATCGAATTCATCTTTTGTTTTTGTCAGTATCTTTGGTACTTCTTCTCTTGTTACTTCCATTCCACCAAGTTTAAATATCTCTACCATATCTCTATTTTTTATATCTAGAGCGTATCTTGTTCTAATTAAAATATCATTGTTATCCATTTATAATGCACCTCATACTATTGCTTTTTTTCTTCGCCGCTTCAGCAGTTTGATTATCCTTAAAGAATCTTAACACGTATATACACAACGTTGTTAGTAGTACCTAAAAAAAACTCTATTTCTATCAATTAGCTTTAGGAGTCGACATCAATATTTAAATCGCCTATTCAAAGAGCTATAAAGACATACTACTCTACAAGTAAGTGTAAACACTCTTATAATCTCCATTCTCACAAGAAATAAGGTTTATTTCAAGTTTCGCTTAGTACTCGTACATTTTTATCTTCTCACTCACTAACTAATCTATACTACCCATTAGTTTTTTTAATAAAAAAAAGACCATAGATTATTTCAAATCCATGGTCTTCTTTAACATTGTACTGTAAGTTAAGTTGTTTTGTGTTTATACTTCCTCAATTGATTGCATAGGCTTCCATGTACTATTTTTCAAAGTAAGCATGACAATAAAGGAAATGCAATATAGTACTGCTAAATAGACCATCGCGACTGTCATGTCATAACTCTGTAGAATATAACCTACAAGGATTGGTGAAAATCCTCCTATAGCTCTACCAAAGTTAAAAATCGTGTTTGTAGCTGTACTACGAATCTGAACGGGATAAAAACTGCTAATTAATGCACCATATCCGGCAAACATTCCATTTGAGAAGAATCCAACGATTGCACCACCTAATAATACACCTACACTTCCAGTTGCATATGAGTATAAAAACACCGCACATGCAGAGGCAAGAAGAAAGATTCCAAAGGCACGCTTTGCACCAAATCGGTCCATGAATCTTCCGAAGGTTAACATACCTATAATCATTCCTACTGCTGTACTGATTGTCCAAAGTGCAGAGCTTGAAATAGATAAACCTTGTGATTGTTGCAACATAGATGGCAGCCAAATCATCAAGCCATTATAACCAGCAATTTGAACAGTTGCCATAATGATTAAAGAGATAGTTGTCATGGTAGTTCGAGGAGTTTCAAACAATTGAACTAACTTACTCTTTTCATTTTTATTATTTATTTTCTTATTCTTCTGAGCAGCTAGCCACTCAGGTGATTCATCAAGATTCTTACGTACAATAACAGCAAAAATAACAGGCACTACACCAACGAAAAATAATGCTCTCCAACCTAATGTAGGAAGAATAATTGCACTAAGCAACGCCGCGATAATGACACCGTATTGAGCACCTACACTGACATATGAAGATGCTCTCCCTTGTTTGTTCTTTGGCCAGGCTTCTGCAACAAGCGCCATACCGATCCCATATTCACCACCAGCACCTAACCCAGCAATAAATCTATATATATATACTTGTTCAATATTTGTTGCTAATCCTGTTAATGCTGTGCCCATTGCAAACAGCAAAACGGTATAGGTGAAAACTTTTACTCGTCCATACTTATCTGCTAAAACCCCAAAAATAATTCCACCTAATAACATACCTATATTTGTTATAGAAGAAATAAGTCCGCCAGTTGCCAAATCAATGTTAAATTCCGAAATAATCATTGTCATTGCAAAAGAGATAAACATAATGTCCATGCCTTCTAATGTTAAACCAGCTACCGACGCTACCACTGTTTTTTTACGATAATCCATTTTACGATCCTCCAATATTTTCTTACTGTAAATATTCTCTTTTATTTCCAGAGGAATGGATGTATCAATCTATTAAATGAAACTTCTCCATTTTCCTTTTAAGCCTCACAGGACTTCCTTTAAAAGAGGTACTAAAGTTATATCTACGCATAACATTAAAGCAAAATAAATACCCTTCCGTCAGAGATGACAAAAGGGCATGAAAAAACAAAGATATAATAACAAATAAAATATCAAGTAGCCCTTTTTAGCCTCTCTGGGCTATATTAAAGGATAATTATCTTGTTATTTATTCTAACAAACTATAAATTGTTTTACCATAGCATATTATATAAAAATAATATATGAGCTACATTAGGGGATACATAACACATAGAATCATGCATTTTATTTTCTAAAAAACACATTTTAACAAGCGCTCTTCTAGAAATATTTCTATTTATTTATGCTAGTTAAGACATGCTTATATTCGTTTTATTTTCTGTTACTTGATGCTTTTCTTTATATGAAATTATTCCAATCAAGCCTATTATCGAGAAGATAACCGGCGCGATGAAACCATAATAATATCCATCAACTTGATTACCTGAAGTAGCTTGAAAATGATCTAATATATATCCAAAAATGATTGGTAGCAAGACCGCACTTAGAAAGCCACCCGTATTCGCAACACCAGAAACAATACCAGATTCTTTTATAGGGAAAGATTGACGTACCGCTGCAAATGTTAATGCACTTGACCCATATCCAAAGCCAATGATAAAGAATAGTACAATTAGCAAGAAAAAGGACGGATGCCCCTTAGATAAAAGGAAAGAAAACCAACCCAATAAAACAATGCTATGAACGAAAATATATGGCCTTTTTATTGTTTCTAACCGGCTTGAAATCCAACTAGTTAGCGGCGCTCCAATAAGTGCCCCGATGAGACCGATCATAATCAGTTGGCTTGCATCTGAGCGTGTCATTTCATACATATTCATCCCATATGGTACTGCCCAAGAACTGATAAACCCTACATAACCTCCGACTACTCCAAAATGACAAAAAAATAGAGCCCATGCTTGCCGATTCGAAAAAATTCTTCGTAATAAAACTACTGTTTTTTCGCGTTGTACTTCTGCTATCACAACTACCGATTCATCTAAAAAGATTCGCTTAGTTTTTTTTACAAGTACAATATAAAGGAGAAGTCCACATAAACATAATATTAATCCAGCTGAGAAAAATGCTCCTCTCCAACCAAGTAAAAGTATCCATGTGGAGAAAGGGACTGTCGCCAATAAGAAACCAAGACTTCCCGTCATGCCCGCCAGGCCAATTAATCTCACAAATTCCTTTGTATGAAACCATCGGGCCAAAATTAGCACCATATTAACCCAAATAGTCGCATCCCCTATCCCTGTTAATATTCTGGAAAAGAATAGGACGAATTCATGTGTACTAAGACTATAAAAAATCGTACCTAAACCTGTAAGTATTGCCCCTATAATTAGAAAAAAGTTAGGTCCAAAACGATCAGCCAAAATCCCCATCGGAATTTGCAAACTCGTGTACACTAAAAATTGTATACTCGTTAATAACCCAATCGTTGATGCAGTTACATTAAAATCCCTCATCAATTGGTCTGTAATCAATCCTGGAGCGGTTCGTTGGCTTGCCATTAACAAATAAGTAAACAATACAGCAACAAATACAACCCATCTGTATCTGCTATCTCGTTTTTCCAATGAGCCCCACCCCTATTAACTTTTACTCTATATATATGAATTTCATGTAACGGTAAACCCTGTTTTTCAGAATAGTTTTTTGATTTAAATTGGGCTGGATGTTTTTTTAGTTCGATAAATTCAATTAAAAAGCTGGAATCTTAGATTTTATCTCTTCTCATATAAGATATTCCTCATCATCTTTTTCTTAACCTGTACTTCGTTTAAAACAAAAAGTGGATAAAGTATGGTGAGATGGGGATATCCCCTTTTCTCTCCATTCTTTATCCACACGGTTTGCACATCTTTATTTCATGTAGCAAGAGACTATTTTTTTTCTTTACTATACTAATTCCAACCACGCGACAGCTTCGCAATGAGCCGTATGTGGGAACATATCCACAGGTTGTACTTCCTGTGCTTTATAGCCACCATCTTCTAAGATCCTTAAATCTCTTGCCAATGTAGCTGGGTTACAAGATACATACACAACACGTTTTGGACGTTGCTCTAAAATTGTATTTAACAATGCTTCGTCGCAACCTTTGCGTGGTGGATCGACTACTAAAATGTCTGCTGTTTTGCCTTCTTTGTACCAGCGTGGAATGACTTCTTCAGCTGGACCTGCCTCGAAATACGTATTTGTAAAGCCATTCAGTTCAGCGTTACGTTTCGCATCTTCAATTGCTTGCGGTACAATTTCCACACCCATTACATATTTAGCTTTTTGTGCTAGGAATAATGAAATTGAACCAATGCCACAGTAAGCATCGATTACTGTTTCGTCCCCTTTTAGATCTGCGTAATCTAAAGCTTGCTTATAAAGCACTTCTGTTTGCTCTGGGTTTACTTGATAGAATGAACGCGCTGAAATTTCGAAGCGTACGTCGCCAATTGTATCTTCAATGGTGTCATTGCCCCAAAGTTTTAACGTTTCGTTACCGAAAATAACGTTTGTTTTTTCACCATTAATATTTTGCATAATTGATGTTACGTTTGGTACGAGTTGCTTGATTAATTCTACTGCTGCTTCAGCTTGCGGGAATTTGCGCTTTTTCGTTACAAGTACTACCATTACTTCGTTTGTTGCGCGGCCTTTGCGTACTACTACATGACGTAGCATACCCTGTCCTGTTTGCTCATCATATGGTTTAATACCTAACTTCCAAAGGCGTGGTTTTAAGCCTTCTAAAATGGCATCTGCCTCTGCTGTTTGGATTAGGCAACGGTCTGTATCGACGATATCATGTGATTTTGTTTTGTAAAAACCTGCAATCGGTGCTTCGCCGTTTAAGCCGAATGGAATCTGAGCTTTATTGCGATAGTTCCATGGATTATCCATACCTTTAACAGGTAACACTGGTGCGTCAATCTTACCGATACGAGTCATGACATTACGGACCATTTTCTCTTTCCATTTCAATTGACCTTCATACGATAAGTGTTGTAGCTGACAACCGCCACATTGTGCAAATACAGGGCATGGTGCTGCGACACGGTCAGGTGAAGGTTCTGTAATGTTGATAATTTTAGCAAAGCCGTAGTTTTTTAATGTTTTCAATACATGGACTTCAGCAGTTTCATCAGGCAGTCCACCTTGGATAAAAAGTGGGTAACCATCGATTTTCGCAACCCCTGCTCCATCATGTGTTAAGTCTTCTATATAAACCGTCAAGCGGTCATTTTTCTTTACTGGTGCTGTCATTTTCGTACTTCCTCCATTTCAGTTCTTCTATTGTACCATGACCTCTTAGAAGGAACAAAAGCGCAGAGTGCCCCTTTACACCCGTCAAGCAGTTGAGGACACTCATGTGAAGTCGCTTTTTGACTTCATATAAGTGTTCGAAGCGACCTCAAGGGTGTGGTATACGAAGCTAGATGTAGAAAAAATCCAAGTGCCAGAATCGACACTTGGATTTATAAAATTAATTATTCACCTTTCGTAACTGGCCCATCTTTTAATGCTACATAGAAGGCGACGGCAATGGATGCTGCTAATATGATAAATGGTGCATAGAAAATTAGAAAATTAACCATTCTGAAAATCCTCCCTTATGCATGATGGTCTTTTTTCCCACGAATATAATCTTTGTTGAATAAAAATAACTTCAAAAGCAAATATATTGATGGTATTAGCAGTAAAAGTCCTAGCACGAAAGCAACTACTAAAGCAGTTGCCATTGCTGGATTCGTAAAACTATCATATATAGTCAAATATGGGTAAAGCAAATATGGATAGTGTGAAATACCGTAGGCAAAAAATGCTAATGCAAATTGACCAACAAGTAAGCCTAACGCCCAGCTATAATGCTGTTGCTTCCAAATAAACCAAACTGTAATGACAAACATGATTGCTGACAGACCGAACATCCAAGCAATATCGATCATACGATTAAAATGTTCTACGTTATGTTTACTTAACTCAAACATAATCCCAATAACAGAAATTGCTAATGGCCCCGCCCAAATGAGCGCGTATTTTCTTAGAAGCTTTGTAGCTTTTCGATCTCCAGCTTTATCTGCATACCAAGTTAAAAATACCGCTGATATATATAGAACAGCCGCAATTGCCAACACGACTATACTCCAAGTTAATGGGCTTGTAAACAATGCATGATAATCTAAAACCGGATTACCATTCACCATCGATACAAAGCCACCTTCAGAAATTGTTAATACTACTGATAGTGAAGCAGGGATTAACAATCCTGCTGCTCCGTACATAAACGAATAACCTTTATGTCCTCGTGACCCATACGATTCAAACGCGTAATAACTACCACGAATGGCAAGGAGAATAATCGCTATACTTGCTGGCACGAGTAATGTTGTTCCATAATAAAAAGCTGTTTTCGGGAAGAAACCAACTACTCCCACGAAAAAGAATACTAAGAATACATTCGTTACTTCCCATACTGGTGACAAATAACGTTGAATGATATTAGTTAAAATATGTTGTCGCCCCGTTAATACACCGTAAGCATTGAAAAATCCTGCACCAAAGTCAATCGAACCGATAATTAAATAGCCAAGTAAAAACATCCATAATACGGAAATTCCCAATATTTCTAATGTCATGAGAAGTCACCGCCTTTTTCAGCTTTACGATCTTCAATTTCTTGTTCAATTGGATTGTGACGGAACATGCGTCGAAGTACAACGACACTACCAACACCTAAAATAATATATAGGCCACAGAATAATATCAGCATAATGTCCACATGATCACTTGTTGTTGCAGCCTCTGCTACCTTCATATACTTACGTAAAATCCACGGTTGGCGACCAACTTCTGCAAGCCACCAGCCAGCTTCAATGGCAATAATAGATAACGGTCCTCCTGCAACAATGACCCTGCGGAACCATTTAGTACTTACAAAAGACCAACCTCGAATTTTACCTAATACATACGCTGCTGACACTAATACCATGAACATACCTATCATGACCATAGTATCGAACAAGTAGTGAATGTAAAGTGGAGGTGTTTCATCTTCTGGAAATTCATTTAACCCAATAACTTCAGCTGTAGGGTTTGAATGTGCTAAAAAACTTAAAGCATACGGCACTTTAATGGCATACTTCACTTCTTCACCATCGGTTACACCAAATAGAACAAGTGGAGCATTTTTCTCAGTTTCAAAATGCCACTCAGCTGCTGCTAATTTTTCTGGTTGATATTCTACTAAGTATTTTGCAGAGAAATCTCCAATGATTGCTGATGCAATGGCAAATACTAAACCAACTTTCATTAATAAGAACAACGCTTTTTTGTGATAAACGTGATTTGAACCTTTAAGCATTTTAAATGCTGCAATAGCTGCTAGAACAAAGGCTGCTGTCATGTAGGCTGTTACGACAACATGCGCTACTTTAGTTGGCATTGCTGGGTTTAACATCGCTAAAATTGGTTGTATATTAACGAGCTGACCATCTACGACATCAAAGCCTTGTGGTGCATTCATAAATGCATTCACGATTGTAATAAAGACTGCTGACATCGATGCACCAATTGCAACAGGAATTAATAATAGTAAATGTTTCTTTTGATTTTCGAAACGATCCCAGGTGTATAAATAAATACCTAAAAAGATTGCTTCAAAAAAAAATGCAAATGTCTCCATAAAAAGTGGTAAGGCAATAACATTACCTGCTAGCTGCATGAAGTTAGGCCATAGTAGCGATAACTGCAAACCGATAGCTGTACCTGTCACTACACCAACTGCAACGGTAATAACGAATCCACGCGCCCAACGCCTTGCCAGTAAAATATAGTGCTCATCATTCTTCTTAATCCCAACCCATTGTGCAATCATAATCATTAATGGGACACCTACGCCGATTGTAGCGTAAATGATATGGAAAGATAATGTAAGCTCCGTTAAGACACGGCTAAAAAATACAGCACTTTCATTTTCCATGATTGTTCCTCCTCAGCTTCCGAAAATACGTCCGACGAGTGACAGCAGCATAATACCTGCTACGATAAAGCTTAACCAGATTAGTTTCTTCTCATGTGTTTTATACATAGCGCACTCTCCCTTACTTATTATTATACCCAGAGCAACTGGTATTCTAACTTCCGAACGTGTCAGATTTATCACGTATTCATGTTCAAAATATGATAAAAGAATGTTCAAAATGTGAATTGTTATTTATCTTGAGCAAAGAATTTGCTTTTCACATTTTAGATAAAAGAAAAGACTAGAAAGCAACATAGCTTCTAGTCTAAAAACATTCATTATATTATGGTCTATCTTGTTCTCTAATATCATCAATTGGTACAAAGACTTCAATATGTCTTTTTAAATTTCTAAATTCAGCAGGAATATCTCCACCGTATTCACCATCTAAATTTAACTGTACTACTTCATCCGAAGTCACTTTCACATGGCTAGCCTTTGCATGGATAACATGTGGATCTTTAAAATGTTCTCCGCGAACTGCAAGTGAAACAAGTTTGATAAAATCGGCGATATTACATTTTTTTAGTATAAACATGGAGAAGTAACCATCATTAATACTTGAGTTTGGTGATAATTTTTCGAATCCGCCTACCGAGTTTGTTAAACCGATTAAGAACATCATTGCTTCATCTTCAAAGACTTCACCATCGTATTCAATACGCATTTTAGAAGCTTTTATTGAAGGTAGCATTTCAATTCCTTTCAAATAATAAGCCAGTTGTCCAATCATTGTTTTAAGCTTACTAGGTACTTCGTAAGTTAGTTCAGTAATACGACCGCCACCAGCAATATTAATAAAATGACGATCATTCACTAATCCTACATCCACTGGAATAGTATCACCTTTGATAATAATATCTACAGCTTGACTTATATCTCGTGGAATATGTACCGCACGTGCAAAGTCATTTGTTGTCCCCATTGGTATTAATCCAATTTTAGGTCTTTCTTCAAACTCACTAACCCCAGCGACAACTTCGTTTAATGTACCATCTCCACCTACAGCAATGATCACATCAAATTTACGCTCAACTGCTGCATTTGCAGCAGTAGTTGCATCGCCTGCACAGGTAGTAGCATGACAAGAGGCTTCATAGCCGGCGACTTCTAATTTTTCTAATACTTCAGGTAGATGCTTTTTGAAAATTTCTCTACCCGATGTGGGGTTATAAATGATTCGTGCTCGTTTCATATCATTACCTTCTTTGCTCTACAATTTTCTATATATGTTAACGGAAAAATTCTGAGGAATGTTCCCAAAAGTACTTAAGGCTCAAAATAGGCTGTCTCAACGATTAAATTAAATACGTTTAGGCAGCCCTTTATTTCTTATAATGTATATCAAAATTTCAGTTTGTAGCAGTCAAACATGAAAAGCTTTCAATCCCATTATACAGAATCATCCTTATTGTGCAAATGACGGTTTTATTTTAAAGTGTTTGTTACAACTTTACGGAAATCATCATATACCCAGCTCCAAAATTCTTCATTTGAAGCATTCTCTTCAGTAATACTTGCGAATAATTCCTTTTGTTTCTCTTCAAATGTAGGATCATCCTGTGTAGGTAGTGTGGCTTTTTTTGCTAACACATATTCTTGTAGCTGTGGTGCACGTGGTCCCCATTTTCCAAGCACTTCTCCTGCTTCACTTAAAATAATATAAACAGGAATAGAGCGACCACCGTTTGTTAAATACTGATCCATTAACTCTAAATTTTGGTCACGGTAAACACAACGCATTTCTAAATTTGCTGCCTCTGCAATTTTACGGATGATTGGATTGTTCATCATCGCATCACCACACCAGTCTTCTGTTATTGTTAAAATATGTGGTTTTTTAGATGCAAGTAATGAAATAAACTCTTCATCTTCAGGCAGCTGGTAATTATTATAAACTTTAAAGCTGTTATCCTTATGCGTTGTCATACTATCCATATAATCTTGAATTGAAATTGCTTCGTCAAAATATTGTTTTTCAGTTTTCATATGTAAAACCCCCTTGAAAATAGTGTAAATGTTTTATGAATTTTTGGCAAAGTTATAAACATGCTAATCTCCAATAAGATATTGTTACTCTACTACAGTCGTTTTAAATTAACTTCGTATTTAATTGAGTTAGTATAGATTTTGATAGAACAAAGCGCACTGTCATGAGTGGATCTACTATTTGGCAAATTTCAATTTGACCAGCTGCACTTAATAACATGGTAACTTCAGCTAGTGATCGTCCCGTTTTTTGTACAATTCTATTAGCCATTAACTCTGTTGCAAGCCTGCTTGCTTCGTCTAATGTTTCGGCAGAAGCGATTTGTGTAAACACGTCTTCATTTTCTAATAAAGGCTGCTCTATTGACTCTCCTTTTAACACCTCTAATGTAACCGTCGCTGTTCCTTCTACTTCAACACCAGTAACGCCAATTTCCCCATCACCCATTGCTGCATGGAAATCACCAAGACCAAATAATGCACCTTCAACGAAAACAGGGAGATATAAAATTGCACCCTCTGTAATCATTTTATTATCCATATTTCCCCCATGTGGTCCAGGCGTGCCACAATTAATTGCTTCTTCTTTTGGTGCAACACCGATAACACCAATCATCTTATTAATAGATAATTTAATATCGTTTAAGAGTACATGGTCTTCTTTTATTGGTAAAATTTTAATTGTCGATTCAGTAAAACGATGTCCTAATGTACCTTCATTCGGCAGAGTCATCATCACACCCTGTGAACCAACTTCGATTTTATTAATTTTGATCTTTAAAATATCCCCAGGCATCGCTTCTTTAATATAAATGGGTCCTGTTGCGGGATTTGTTTGATCCCAAGCTAGTTGCTCTATCTTATCTTTCTCAGATATTATTTGGTTTTGAAAACAGTCGAATGTTTCAATACGAATTGTGGTACCTGATGAAATGGTTTTAATAGGCTTGTGATTTTTATCAAAAGCGTAAACGATGCCTTCAGAACGACTTAATGTTTCCATATGAATACCCCCATACTTTTTCTCTACTATAGCAAAAAAGACTGCTTGAGGCACGGATGCTCAAGCAGTCTTTGAAAGTTTTAAATTAGCGTTTGTTGATTTCTTCAAGAAGGATTTTGTTAACCATTGGTGGGTTAGCTTGTCCTTTAGTAGCTTTCATGATTTGACCTACTAAGAAGCCAATTGCACGATCTTTACCGTTTTTGAAGTCTTCAATTGATTGTTGGTTGTTGTCCAAAGTTTCTGTAACAATTTTAAGTAAAGCTGTTGGATCAGAAAGTTGAACAAGACCTTTATCTTTAACGATTTTTTCTGCATCGCCACCGTTTTCAACTAGCTCTTTGAAAACTTTTTTAGCGATTTTAGAAGAAATTGTTCCTGCAGAGATTAACTTAACCATACCTGCAAGTCCTTCTGGTGTTAAAGCAGTATCTTTTAATTCTTTTTGTTCTGCGTTTAAGTAAGCAGATACTTCACCCATTAACCAGTTAGAAGCAAGTTTTGCGTCTGCTCCAGCTGCTACTGTTGCTTCAAAGAAATCTGCGATGTCTTTTTGCAATGTTAACACGCCTGCATCGTATGCTGTTAAGCCTAGTTCTTCAACATAGCGAACTTTACGAGCTGCTGGTAGTTCAGGGATTTCATCTTTCACGCGTTGTAACCATGCATCGTCGATTACGATATCAACTAAGTCCGGTTCTGGGAAGTAACGGTAATCGTCCGCGCCTTCTTTTACACGCATAAGGATTGTTTTACCTGTTTTCTCATCGAAACGACGAGTTTCTTGCTCGATGACACCGCCTGCATTTAATACAGCTGCTTGACGTTTTTCTTCAAACTCAAGACCACGGCGAACGAAGTTGAATGAGTTTAAGTTTTTCAATTCAGTTTTTGTACCGAATTCATCTCGGCCGTATGGACGGATTGAGATGTTGGCATCACAACGTAGTGAGCCTTCTTCCATTTTACAGTCAGATACACCTGTATATTGGATGATTGATTTGATTTGCTCAAGGTAAGCGTATGCTTCTTCTGGAGTACGGATATCTGGTTCAGATACGATTTCCACAAGTGGTGTACCTTGACGGTTAAAGTCAACTAGAGAGCTGTTTTTACCGTGAGTAAGTTTACCAGCATCTTCTTCCATATGAAGGCGAGTAATACCGATACGTTTTTTCTCACCGTTTACTTCAATATCAACCCAGCCGTTTTTACCGATTGGTTTATCAAATTGTGAAATTTGGTAAGCTTTCGGATTATCAGGGTAGAAATAGTTTTTACGGTCGAATTTAGTATGTTGTTCGATTTCCATATTAAGTGCTAGAGATGCACGAATTGCGTAATCTACAACGTTTTTGTTTACAACTGGTAAAACACCTGGGTAACCTAGGTCAATTACTGTTGTGTTTGTATTTGGTTCAGCACCAAAGTGGTTTGGTGAACCAGAGAAGATTTTAGAGTTTGTTTTTAACTCTACGTGTACTTCTAAACCAATGACTGTTTCAAAGTTCATATTATTTTACCTCCCAAATTTGAGGAGTTTCTTTGTGGAATTCAGTTGCTTTTTCGAAAGCATCTGCCACACGGTAAATTGTAGCTTCATCGAAGTATTTACCAATAATTTGTAAACCTAGTGGTAGACCATCTTCGAATCCACATGGAATTGAGATAGCTGGTACACCTGCTAAGTTAATAGGAATTGTTAGAATATCGTTAGCGTACATTGTCATTGGATCTTCAACATTTTCTCCAATTTTGAATGCTGGAGTTGGAGTTGTAGGTCCAAGAATTACATCAAATTCTTCGAAAACTTTATCGAAATCTTCTTTGATTAATGTACGAGCTTGTTGCGCTTTTTTGTAGTAAGCATCATAAGTACCTGCACTTAATGAATAAGTTCCAAGCATGATACGACGTTTTACTTCATCTCCGAAACCTTGAGCACGAGTTTCTTTGTAAAGTTCTTCTAAGTTTGTAACGTTTTCAGCGCGGAAGCCAAAACGGATACCATCGAAACGTGATAAGTTTGAAGATGCTTCAGAAGAAGAAAGGATGTAATATGCTGCTAATGCATATTTAGAGTGAGGAAGTGATACTTCTTCCCAAGTTGCGCCTTGAGCTTCTAATACTTTAAGTGCATCAAGAACTGATTGACGTGCCGCTTCTCCAACACCTTCACCTAAATATTCTTTAGGTACAGCGATACGAAGACCTTTCACATCACCAGTAAGAGCTTCTACAAAGCTTGGTACTTCAACGTTTGCTGAAGTTGAATCGTTAGCATCTACACCTGATATTGCTTCAAGTAATAATGCATTGTCTCGTACATTACGAGTAATCGGTCCGATTTGATCAAGTGAAGAAGCGAATGCTACTAAACCGTAACGAGATACACGACCATAAGTTGGTTTCATCCCAACAACACCACAGAATGATGCTGGTTGACGAATTGAACCACCTGTATCAGAACCTAATGAGAATGGTACTTCTCCTGCTGCTACAGCTGCTGCTGAACCACCTGAAGATCCACCTGGTACGCGGTCAAGACCCCATGGGTTACGAACTGGTTTGATGCCTGAGTTTTCATTTGAAGAACCCATTGCAAATTCATCCATGTTCAATTTACCGATTGTTACCATTCCAGCTTCACGTAATTTATTGACAACTGTTGCGTCATAAATCGGGTTGAAGCCTTCTAGAATTTTACTTGCACAAGTTGTTTCCAAGCCTTCAGTGACGATATTATCTTTAACACCGATAGGTAGACCGAATAATGGTCCTCTTTCTTCAAAAGGTACTGCATCCATTTCTTTTGCTTGTGCTGTTGCTTTTTCTTCATTTAATGCTAAAAACGCGCCTACTTCACCATCTAGTGCAGCTACACGTTTATAAGCTTCTTCTGTTAAGTCAGCGATTGAGATTTCTTTTGTTTTTAAAAGTTCTTGTAACTCTTGTGCTGATTTTGTAAACAATGTCATATGTGGCCCTCCTTACTGACTATTATTCTGTAATGATTGGTGGTACTTTAACTAAACCGTCTACATGTTCTTTTACGTTTAACATCATAACTTCACGATCTAAACCTTTCACTGCAACGTCTTCACGTAAAACGTTTACAAGTGGTAAGACATGTGTTGTTGGTTCAACATTAGTAGTATCTAATTCATTAAGTTGCTCTGCAAATTTAGTAATCGCACCTAATTGTTGTGCAAACTTTTCAGCTTCAGCTTCTGTAATAGCTAGACGAGCTAAGTTAGCAACGTGCTTAACTTCTTCTTTTGTAATATTCGCCATTCTTCACACCTCCGAATTCAATAACCATACCGATAATAATATCATTTTTAGTAATATTTATGCAAGGCGATACTTTCCGCTAAAGTGACGCCAAACGCTTGAAAATAAAGGCTTTTCTTTCCTTTATTAACAACCTTACTAGACTCATAATCCATTATAGCAAAATGAATAGAGATAATTGACTACCTTCAGATTATACAATTTATCGACACAAATAAGTATGATTTTCATACTTTCTACTAAAGTAAAAGAGTGCGACAGATTTGTCGCACTCTTTCTATTAAAAACTAATCATTATATATATGAATATATGGCTCACTTGAATTAGCATCTTTTACTACTAATGCCTCTGGTCCGTTGACAGAGGTCACATTAACTTCGACTTTTAAGCCTTTAGGGAATTGGTCAATTACTGCACCAGCCATGAATTGTGTGAAACCAATAATTTCAGAAGTACCGTAAAATTTAATCGGAATATCTATGTTTAACTTTTTAATTTTATTATCTTGATAGAAACCTGTTCCAATAACATTTGTATAGTTAGAGAAGTACTTTTCAATATCTTGTTTAAAGAATTTAAAATATTGATTCATCTCACGGTAATTTTCTTCACTATCATTTGTTGGGAACAAGACATATTCCTCTTTAACCGATTTCCACTCTGAGATTTTATTAGATCCCTCATCTACAATACCGTAAGAGATATATGTGCCTGGAACAATGGAACTACGGCTTTGCTGTTTAAATAGTCCAACAACCATTGGCACATTTTCTAGTCCCTCTTTTTGACGTAATCGTTGAATGACTTGGGCAGCAATTTTTTCTCCCTGTTTTGTTAAAACCGGTTCTGGTATTGGTTCTTCATATGTTGCACCATAATCTTCTTTTTGATAATAGTAAATAGAGTTAAGAGCCAAGCCGATTGAAACACCAGCAAGCTTCACTTTATTTTTCCCTGCTTTTTCAAGGTAATTTTGCTCTACGATATGCGCTAAATAGATAGGAGCCTTTTTAGCACGTTCTGTTGGCGACATACTTTTGGTAGTAGCAGGGTTTAATCCATCATCTGTTTGAGAACTACGCGCAAGCCATGAAGAGGCAGTTTCCTTATCTATATACTGCCCCTCCTGGAAAAAGTACTTACCTGGGTCAAATGCCTTTTGAGATAAGCGTAATAGTCCACTTTCTGCTTCTGTAATATCATATTTTGAATAAATGTTTGAAACAATCAAACCTCTACTTGCACTTGCTTTATAAGGTAAAAGAGTACGATAGTATTGGTCATCAATTTGCATATTAGGAATGATCGTTGCTTCTTCCTTGTCTTTAGCATCGCTTTGTACTACTTCCGTGTCATTCTTTAATGATGGAACGCAACCTGCAAGCATGGTGACAACAATCATCGCCGGTATCCAGCGAAGTCGTTTCATGATCTTGATCTCCTTTACACAGTTAATTCTTGAAGAAGGCGGTTTTCATCCCAAACTTCAATGCCAAGTTGTTCAGCTTTTGCTAGTTTCGAACCTGCTTCTTCTCCGGCGATTACTAGATCCGTTTTTTTACTTACACTTCCAGTAACTGTACCGCCTAACTGTTCTATTTTCTCTTTTGCATCTTGTCGTGTCAATTGTTCTAATTTACCGGTTAAAACAACTGTCTTTCCTGAAAACACGCTCTCTATGTCAGCCACATTTACTTTTTTACCTTTAAAGTCCATGTTCACACCTGCATCAGAAAGCCTTTGTATTAATGCTTGGACTTCTTCATTTTCAAAATATGAAAGCAATGATTCGGACATTTTTTCACCAATATCATTTACATTCACAAGTTCATTCGTAGTAGCCTTCATTAAATTCTGCATAGAACCAAATTCTTCAGATAATACTCGTGCTGCTTTTGCACCAACATGGCGAATCCCTAAGCCGAATAATAAGCGCTCCATTGAATTTTCTTTTGAATTTTCAATAGCTGTCACTAAATTATTTGCTGATTTTTCACCCATGCGCTCTAATTGAACTAAATCTTCTACTTTTAATTTATATAGGTCTGATATATCTTTTACAAGATCAGATTTTAATAATTGCTCTACAACTTTTTCTCCGCAACCATCGATATTCATGGCATTTCGTGATACAAAATGAGCCATACCTTCTGAAATTTGAGCGAAACATTGTGGGTTTACACAGCGAAGTGCTACTTCACCTTCTAAACGGATAAGCTCACTATCACAAGCTGGACAATGTGTTGGCATTTCATAAGGAACTGAATCTTCACTACGTTGATCAAACAATACGGAAACAACTTCAGGGATGATATCACCGGCTTTACGGATAATAACTTGGTCTCCGATTCGGATATCTTTTTCGCGAATAATGTCCTCATTATGCAATGTTGCACGCCCAACAGTTGTCCCTGCTACAAGAACTGGTTCTAATATAGCCGTAGGGGTAACAACACCTGTACGGCCGACAGTTAAATCAACATCTAAAACTTTAGTGACCACCTCTTCAGCGGGGAATTTATATGCGATAGACCAACGTGGACTTTTCGCTGTATAACCTAACTCCTCTTGCTGGTCATAACGGTTTACTTTAATGACGATCCCATCAATTTCATATGGTAATTCTGGACGTTTTTCTGTCCACTCTTCGATGTAAGCCATTACTTCTTTAATATCCTTGCATGCTCTGCGTTCATGATTTGTATGGAATCCCAATTTATCCATGTAATCTAATGCTTCACTATGGCTGTCTAAATTGTAAGCCTCGCCACTACCTCCGATAGCATAAATGAAAGTCGATAAATTACGACTCGCAGCAATTTTAGGGTCTAGTTGACGAAGTGATCCAGCCGCTGCATTACGAGGGTTTGCAAATAACTCCTCGCCTTTTTCTGCACGTGCTTTATTAAGATTTGTGAAAGAGCGTTTTGGCATATAACATTCTCCACGTGCTTCAATGGATATCGGCTCTTTTAAACGTAACGGTATAGAACGAACCGTTTTTAAGTTTTCTGTAATATCCTCACCAATTTGACCATCACCACGTGTTGAACCTACAACAAAAACACCATTTTCGTAGCGAAGAGAAATCGCTAAACCATCGATTTTCAATTCACAAATATAATTGAAATTGTCACCAATAATAGCACGTGCTCTTCGATCAAAGTCATTCAAATCTGCTTCGTTAAAAGCATTTGAAAGGCTAAGCATTGGATAGTCATGTGTAACCTTTTTGAAACCTTGTAATATGTCCCCACCTACGCGTTGTGTAGGTGAGTCCGGATAAATTAAATCCGGATTTTCTTGTTCAATTGTAATGAGTTCATTTAATAATTGATCGTAAATTGCATCTGAAACAACCGGTTTATCCAGTACATAATAGGCATGTCCATATTCATGAAGAAGCTCATTTAGTTCAGCTACACGCTTTTCCAGTTGTATTTTGTCCATTCATTTTCCTCCGCAACTGCGCCTATACTTTTTCGATAGGCGCAAATTTTGCTAATAATCGTTTAATACCTGTTGGGCTTGGGAATGCAATATCTAACTCAACATTCTCTCCTTCACCACGAACACTGACAACTGTACCAACACCCCATTTTTTATGAGATGCTTTGTCACCAGAAGCCCAGCCAAGTTTTTCTCCACCAGATTGTGTATATGCTGGTTTTGTCACTACTGTACGAGTTGGCTGTGTTGTTGATGTAACAAATCCAGACTGACGTGGTGAACGTCCAGCACTTGTCCTACTATTACTATTGTTAGCCGAAACATCTTCAATAATTCCATTATCGATTTCCTGTAAGAATCGAGATGGATTGTTATAACTGCTACGTCCAAAAATAGTACGAGTTTGTGCACAAGTTAAGAATAGTTTCTGTTCAGCACGTGTAATACCTACATAAGCAAGACGACGCTCCTCTTCCATTTCATCTTCATCTTGCAATGAACGTGAGTGTGGGAAGATATTTTCTTCCATACCGATTATGAACACGACTGGGAATTCTAAACCTTTTGCCGAGTGCATAGTCATTAAAACAATGCTACCTTTAGACTCATCCTCTTTATCAAGAGAATCAATGTCTGCTATAAGTGCTAAATCAGTTAAAAAGGCAACAAGCGTTTTATCATCACTTTGAGCTTCAAATGCTTTTGTAACTGTTAAGAATTCATCGATATTCTCTAAGCGGCTTTCTGCTTCAATCGTTTTTTCCGTTTTGAGCATTTCACGATAGCCTGACTTTTCGAGCACTTGCTCAACTAGTTCTGTCACAGACAAAAATTCCTGCATTCGTGTAAAGTCAGAGATCATCGCATGAAATTTTGCTGCCGCGTTTGCTGCTCTTGCTGGCAGCCCCATAAAGTCAACTTCTCTTAATGCATCAAAGATAGAGCGATCTTGTTCGAATGCGAATTGCGCCATGCGATCAAAAGAAGTTGCACCAATACTACGTTTTGGTTCATTAATAATTCGCGCTAGCGATAAATCATCGTCATTATTAGCAATTAGACGTAAGTATGCTAGTAAATCCTTTATCTCTTTACGATCATAGAACTTCGTGCCCCCAACGATTGTATAAGCCATGTTCGACTTCACAAGCACCTCTTCCATTGCACGTGATTGTGCATTTGTGCGATAAAGAATTGCGAAATCATCAAGTGAGCGATTATCTTTTATCATTAATTCTTGAATTGTTTGTACGACAAATTGCGCTTCTTGTTTCTCATCATAAGAACGTGAAATAGCAATTTTCTCACCTTCAGCATTTTCCGTACGTAATTCTTTTGGATAACGACTTGAGTTATTTTTTATGACGTCATTCGCCGCTTGAAGGATGCGTGCAGACGAGCGGTAATTCTGTTCTAACATGATCGCTTTTGACTTAGGATAGTCTTTTTCAAAAGATAAAATATTTTGGATATCTGCTCCACGCCAACGATAAATGGATTGATCAGAGTCACCAACAACACAAATGTTTTGGAATTTCTTCGCAAGCATTTGAACTAATTGATATTGCGAATGGTTTGTATCTTGATATTCATCCACGTGAATATATTGGAATCGATTTTGGTAATATTCAAGTACTTCAGGTACCTGTTTGAATAGACGTATAGTAATCATGATTAGATCATCAAAATCTAATGATTGGTTTTTTCGCAAACGTCTTTGGTAACCTTCATATACATCCGCCACAGTTTTTTCATATGGATTTGTTGAACTTATTTGTGCTTTATATGTTTCAACATCGATACATTCGTTTTTCGCAGAACTAATCGCATTTAACATAGAGCGTGGATCATGACGTTTAGGATCTATATTTAACTCTTTCAAAACATTTTTAATTACTGTTAATTGATCAGTTGTATCTAGAATGGAGAAGTTTTTGTTGTAGCCAATACGATCGATATCCCGACGTAAAATACGAACACACATGGAGTGGAATGTAGATACCCACATTTGTGCACCCGTTCCGTTGCCTAGCAAACCATCGATACGTTCTCTCATTTCACGAGCCGCTTTATTCGTGAATGTGATGGCTAATATTTTCGAAGGATAAACCTTTTTTTTAATTACTAAATACGCGATACGATGAGTTAGTACGCGCGTTTTCCCTGATCCTGCTCCAGCCATTATTAACAATGGACCTTCTGTTGTTTTCACAGCTTCAGCCTGTTCAGGGTTCATTCCTTTTAATAAATTATCCGTTAGTTGTTCCATAACGCACCACCTTTTTACAATACAAACATTTGTTCTTGATTATACTATAGTTTTATATTTCTTTCACTGCCTTTACTGTACTAAGCGCTGTTTTTAAATCTTCATATATAATATTGCCAATTACGACGGTATTAGCTGATTGAGCCATTTCCTTTGCCTGTTCAGCGTTAGAAATCCCTCCACCATAAAATAATCGTGTATTTTCTAAAACAGCTTGAACATCTTTTACTATATTAGGATTCCCGTAAATGCCACTATATTCTAGATAAAAAATAGGTAAATTGAACAGATTTTCAGCCATTCTTGCGTAAGCAACTACGTCTTCTGCATCTAACTCAGTATTTGCCTCCGTCACTTTTGCAGCTTTGCAATCTGCATTTAAAATGCAATAGCCTTCTGCAAAAAGTTCGTCCCACATCATGATATCGCCGTATTCTTTAATCGCTTGATGATGTAAATCTTTCACCCATCTAGTGTTACTGCTATTTAATACTGTTGGTATAAAGTAATAATCAAAACCTGGTGTAACAGATTCTAAATTAGAAATTTCTAAAACAACTGGCACTGTAAAACGACGTATTCTTACCAATAAATCTAATACATTATCGATTGTCACATTATCTGTGCCACCAACAATTATTGCATCTGTGCCTGATTCGCACAATTGCTCTAGCATCTCATCTGTCATTGGTTTTGCCGGATCAACTTTAAATACATGACGCCAATTTTGAAACTCCATTTTAACCCACCTATCTGTAATATTAATATCTATTTGACTTAGTCAAAGAGCAACCAAGTTTTTCTCTAATTACCAGTATACATTAGTCAAACGTGCCCTCCATTGAATATTCGAAAAGGCTCGAAAGAATTTATCTGAAATTTATTTCACAAGAAAAAAACTGAACAGACATCTGCTCAGTCGGTTTCATTATATTTGCTAAACAACTTCTCAGTCTTTAGGAGCTAGAAAAGGTTTTTCATCTGGATAAAGGCGACCAAGCATTTCATCGTATGTATCATTTCCGTAATCGAAACAACGACGTACACGAGAAATTGTTGCTGTAGAAGCACCTGTTTCCTTCTTGATTGTTTCATACGTTTTTTTCAAGCGTAATAAATGCGCTACTTCAAAACGTTGTGCTAAAGATTGGATTTCACTTATTGTACATAAATCATCAAAAAATTTATAGCATTCTTCTATGTCATTTAACTCCAAAACCGCTTTAAATAGTTGTTCTGTTTGATGACCTTTAATTTTTTCAATTTGCATGCTTCCTTCCCCCTTTCCTCATTAAGGTTCATATGTGACCGCTTTTGCTAATCCAGGATTGGAAGGTACGAGGTGAATCCACGACTTACCAGGCACTAGTTTGACAGGCTGATCATTTGCATATGGTACTAATACACCATCTACATTTCGCCATTTGACATCTAACTTTTGCCCAGCTTGAAATACATAACCATTTCCACCTGAAGTCAAATCAAGCGATTGACGTCCCTTTTGATCAACAGTACTTTGATTCACTTCAAAGAATAATACATTGGCAACTTGTACAGATTCATCGTTTAATAAATCCTTAGTAACTACACCGCCAGATTGACGTTCATATAATTTACTGTCTTCATTAAAAGTATATGTGTTATGGAATTGTTCATCAACACCATAACGAATATCTATTTTCGAAATATACTTTTCTATTTTAACATCTTCAGCAGACTCATAAAAAGAGAAAGGTACTTTTTTCTGCATTTTTAATGAAGCTCCTACTTTTTTAAATCCCAACTTTACATTCTCTTCTGAAATATAGGAGTTGTGTGGTGCTACACGATCCGTTGAACGTTGAAATAATGAACCATCATATTGCATTCCATTAATATTATCCACTACACCAGCACTTAACATCCTTTGTGCCTCTGGACTATACCCATGTGCAATATAAAATGCATCTAAGCCTTTTGCTAGATCAACAAAATAATCTCTTGCACTTCTAACTGGCCCCATATTTTCAGGCAACTCACTTTGGAATACAGCAAGTAAACGTGTAATATTCCCTTCAGCTACCATCTCATAAACTAGATCAGCCGAAGTCAGACCAGATTGAGGACGTGCTTGCGGATGATTATTAATCGTCACCATCACTGGTCGCATTTTTGGTTTTTGCTCTACCTCTAAACCAGTAAACGGTGTGAAATATGTCTTTTTCTCAACTTCTGCTTCAGCCTGTACTTCCGTTTTTTCTGGTTCCTTCTTTACTTCTTTTTCTTCTTTATCTTTAGAGCATCCGACGATTAAAACGCCAAGTACTAATAGCCCCACCATCAACTTCTTTTTCAAAAGATTTCCTCCTATCTCATAACGGACGGGAATAGAACGGTTTTCTTCATCACATCGAAAATACCGCGTTGAGTAATCCGAATATAAGGTAAATGTGTAGATTGTAAAAATAGCAAAGTATATATAGCATCACCTAGATGGTAGCCTCGCTCTTGTAACGCTTTCTTTAGAGCTAATTCTTGCTCTATTAATACTTCAACAGGCTCGGTGGATAATCCTCCTCCAATTGAAAGTGGTAGGCTTTCTAAAACTCGCCCATTTTCAACAATTACGATACCACCCTTCATTTTTTTCATTTCATTGAAGGCTATTAACATATCTTTTGTATTTTTTCCTATTAAAATTATATCGCCAGTACTTGAGTAAGAGGATGCAAATCCTTGAAGATGTGTCGCAAACCCTTTTAGCAAAGTATTTACACGCCACTTTCCATTTTTATCAACTAGCATTAAATAGCATTCATCGTGGTCCGTGTGAAGTTTACCTTCATTCGTATGAACGGATACGCTATATGGTTTCGTTATAACATCATTCACCAATTGGATCCCAAATGGCATCGAGAATTGGAAGTCATCATCAGATAAATCAAATTTCAAATCGAGTGTGCCCATTGCTGACCAATCGATTGATGGTAGAGTGAACGCCTTTTTATTGTCGCGTTTTAACCAAACACCTTTTGATAATACGCTTACAGGAACCGGATTGAATTCGTTTTCTAAAAAATTCAGCGTAGCATATCGTCCCGTTGCTATAAGTCCGTGTAAATTACTCATATTATAATAGCGCGCGACATTGTAAGATGCCATTTGATAGGCATCAATCGGCGCAACCCCCGCATCAAGGGCTACTTGAATACATTTGTCCATCACACCATCTCTATGGAATGAAGGTGTAGCACCATCTGTTGTCATCATTAAGTGATCAAAAATATTCAATTTCTTCTCAACAATATCTTTCAAAAGTATTGGTAAATCTGGACGGATGGAAGAATGACGTAAAGTTACTGCATATCCATGTAAAATACGATTTTCCACTTCTTCTATAGTCATTGATTCATGGTCTCCATCAGCACCAAATAGTTTCATACGAGCTAATGTTCTTTCAGATGCGCCCGGTAAATGCGCTTCAATTTTTTTACCATGTGCTTTTGCGAGTTTTAACCAATATAGCATTTGGTCATCGCCTGCTAGTAATCTTGGCCAACCTGTTAACTCCCCACCTAACATGACATCTGTTCGTTCAAGCCAATCATTAATTGCTTTTGTCGTAAAGAGATCATGTTCATTTTCAAGCTCCGTTTGCGAATCAAATCGAGCCCACCAGTAGAATGAGAATGGCAGTTGCTTTAATTGATCTAGTATTGTAAACGCTTTCTTGTTTTTAATTGCTAAAAATAGCATCAAGTTGTCAGATAGAAACGTCGTCGTTCCAAGTTGCGCTGCATAATCCGCAAAGGATTGGGGATTATAAAGCTGAAATGGATGAACATGTGGTTCAATGTAACCTGGAACAATCGTCTGTCCCTCGGCATCAACAATCTCTGTTGCAGCTGTGTTTGGTGGCATTTTAGACCCTGCGTATATAATACGATCTTTATCAATCCAAATGTTCCCCTGGATCCATTGTTTATATACACCATGTAAATAACGCGCGTTTTTAATTACTAAATTAGGTGCTTCTTTACCATCAATGATAGCTATTTGTTGACGGATTTGACTGATTTTCCATGAGGGTTCTGGCATTACATCCATCTCCTTTCGCTTTTCTTTTTTGTTTATATGCTCGTTAAATCGATTATTTAATTTATGTCAAAAATAGGATTTAATTCTGTTTTAGCATTATTGAATTATCGTATCACAGCACTTTAGGAAAGCAAAGTTTTTAGTAGTATTTTGTGGGAAAATTTGTATAGGAGGGTGACTTAATTGACACAATCAGAAAACTTAAGTACGAAGAATGCTTTTATGCGGTTAACTTGTGGTATAACTATGACAGCATTTGGTATCGGTAGAATTTCGCGCGATTCTAATTGTACTGGTGGTCGATTGATGATTATTTTCGGTGCTATGAAAACAGCGGAAGGTATATTAAAGTATTGTCCAACAAAGGCAATGATGAACTCCACTATGAAATCCGTAATGGATAGTTCTATGACAAGTGCTTTTGGTGGCCAAGCTGCAAGTATTATTCCGAATATTGATCAATTGATGAAAGATTTTGCTGGTGGAAATTCGAATGCTAATTCGAATAGTAATTCTAATAGTAATTCGAATGCTAATACGAATACTAATTCGAATAGTAACTCCAATAATAATGGTGAAAAGAATAATTCACAAAACAGCAACTCTAAAAATCAGTCTAATGATCAAAATAAGAACAATAATAACAGTCAATCTAACTCAACTAATTCATAATTCCCATACTATACAAAAAGCTGTCCGACCTAAAAATCGGGCAGCTTTTTGTTTTACTTCATTGTACGCCAACCAATATCCGAACGGTGGAAAAAGCCTGCCCACGATTCTTTAGATAAACCTTCATATACTTTTTGTTGTGCGTCTTTTAATGATGTAGCCTTTGTAGTAACTAGTAGTACGCGTCCACCATTTCCTACAAAGTCTTCTCCTACTAACTTTGTTCCAGCATGAAATACATCGAAGTTTGACGATAATTTTTCAAGGGACGGTAATTTAGCACCTTTTTTTACATCGCCTGGATATCCTTCAGAAGCAATTACTACACCGAGCATTGCCTCGTTCGACCATTCCAATGTATAAGGTTCTTCATTCATTAACGCCATCAAGAATTCTCCAAAATCAGATGCCATACGTGGTAAAACAACTTGTGTTTCAGGATCACCAAAGCGTGCATTGAATTCAATTACCTTTGGACCTTCAGCAGTTAAAATAAGTCCTGCATATAAAATCCCAGTGAATGGTGCACCTTCAGTTGTCATCGCTTGTACAGTTGGCACGACTACTTCATCATATGCACGTTTAACAACCGCATCAGAAATTTGAGGTACCGGAGAGTAAGCACCCATTCCACCTGTATTTGGACCTTTATCACCGTCATATGCACGTTTATGATCTTGTGCAATAACCATTGGATAAATTTGACCATTATGTACAAATGACATGTAAGAGAACTCTTCCCCATCAAGGAATTCTTCAATTACTACTCGAGAAGAAGAATCACCAAAACGTTGATTACCAATCATGTCTTTGATGCCTTCAATCGCTTCCTCTTCAGTTAATGCAACGATTACACCTTTTCCGGCAGCTAGACCATCTGCTTTAACAACAATTGGTGCCCCCATTTTTTGCACATATGCAATTGCAGCATCTGCTTCAGTAAATGTTGCGGAAGTTGCTGTTGGGATATGATATTTTTGCATTAGTTCTTTTGCAAATGATTTACTACCTTCTATTTTAGCTGCCGCCTTTGTTGGTCCAAAAATGCGCAAACCTTCTTCTTGAAAAGCATCTACGATACCAGCTACTAAAGGTTGTTCAGGTCCGACAAATGTTAAATCGATTGACTGTTCTTTAGCAAAAGCTATAAGTTCCGCAAAGTTGAAAACGTCAATTGCCACACACTCTGCATCATTTTTCATACCATCGTTACCTGGAGCTACAAATACTTTCTCAACGGATGCTGCATTTGCAAATTGTTTAGCAATTGCATGCTCACGACCGCCACTACCAATAACCAGTACTTTCATTGATGTTTCCCCCTACTTATAAATTAATGGAACACGCCGATGTTTAATCATTGTGTTCCTTGGGCCAACAGGATGCTGGTCATGCAACCGTCGCGACACGACGTCGCGCTTTTAGGTTGCCTTCCTCTAATTAGTGTTTAAAGTGTCTTACTCCTGTGAATACCATTGCGATGCCGTATTCGTTTGCTTTGTCGATTGAGTCTTGGTCTTTGATTGAGCCGCCTGTTTGGATGATTGCTGTAATTCCTGCTTTAGCAGCAGTTTCTACGGTGTCATTCATTGGGAAGAATGCATCTGATGCAAGTGCTGCACCTTTTGCTTTTTCACCGGCTTGCTCTAATGCGATTTTCGCTGAGCCTACACGATTCATTTGACCAGCACCAACACCTAATGTCATTTTGTCATCAGTTACAACGATAGCATTTGATTTAACGTGTTTTACTACTGACCAACCAAGTTTCATTGCTGCCCATTCTTCTTCCGTTGGTTCGCGGTCTGTAACTACTTTTACTTCTCCATCTTTTAAGCCAAAACGGTCTGGCTCTTGAACAAGTAAGCCACCCTCAACAGATACCGTGTTGAATGCATCACGTTTTTCTTGTGCAAATGAAATTGTTAGTAAGCGAATATTTTTCTTCGCAGATAATTTTTCAAGTGCTTCAGCAGTGAATGCAGGAGCGATGATAATTTCTAGGAAGATCCCAGCAAGTTGTTCTGCTGTTGCTAAATCTACTTCACGGTTCAACGCAATAATACCACCGAAAATTGAAGTTGAATCTGCTTCATATGCTTTAGCGAATGCTTCAGAGATTGTTTCAGCTGTACCAACACCACAAGGATTCATATGTTTTACGGCTACTGCAGCTGGTGCGTCAAATTCTTTGATAATTTGAAGTGCAGCATTTGCATCTTGAATATTATTGTAAGAAAGTTCTTTACCATGTAATTGCTCAGCTGATGCGATTGAGAAATCTGAGCCTAAGCGCTTTTGGTAGAAAGCTGCTTTTTGATGTGGATTTTCACCGTAACGAAGTGGTTGTTTTAATTCATATGTTAAAGTCATTTGCTCTGGGAATTCTTCACCAGTGTATTCTGTTAAGTAGTTAGAAATATAAGAATCGTAAGCAGCTGTATGCCGGAATACTTTTGCACCTAGACGACGGCGTGTTTCAAGTGTTGTTTGACCTTCTGCTTTTAGCTCTGCTAATACAGTTGCATAATCATTTGAATCGACGATAACAGATACATATTTTTGGTTTTTAGCAGCCGAACGAAGCATTGTAGGACCACCAATATCAATATTTTCAATAGCATCGACGATTGTTACATTAGGCTTTGAAATTGTTTCAACGAATGGATATAGATTTACACAAACGATTTCGATTGGTTGAATACCATGTTCAACCATTTGCGCTTGGTGTTCAGGATCATCATGTTTTGCAAGTAATCCACCATGAATAAGCGGGTTCAATGTTTTAACACGTCCACCTAAAATTTCTGGGAAGTTTGTTACTTGGTCAACAGCAGTTACTGCTACACCGTTTTCTTGTAAATGTTTTTTTGTACCGCCTGTTGATAAAATTTCATAGCCTAATGCCTCTAATTCCTTAGCAAATTCTAAAACACCTGATTTATCAGAGACACTGATTAACGCACGTTTCGTCACGATTATTTCCTCCTTAGATTTGAAAGCAAGTTGTAATTCTTATGTTGTACATAATCGGAACCAAAGCACGAAGCTCTGGTTCCACTTAATTATTTATTTTAAAGTTGCCTGTAATGCTTCTTTATAAAGATCATGCTCAATAGCATGAATTGCTTGTTCAGTTGCGACGCGGTCTCCGTCAGTGACTGCTACAGCACGTTGCGCAATAATTGGACCTGTATCCATCCCTGCATCTACAAAGTGAACTGTTACACCCGTTACTTTCACACGATGTTCCATTGCTTGTCCAATGGCATCTTTCCCTGGAAACGAAGGTAATAGAGAAGGGTGAATATTGACAATTTTCGAATTATAGGAATTTAATAATGTTTCACCGATTAAACGCATATATCCCGCAAGAACGATCCATTTCACTTCACACTCTTGTAGCTTAGCTAAAATAGCTTGTTCAAAAGCTTCCTTAGAACCAAAATCCTTAGGGCTTAGCGCTAATACGGGGATACCTTTTGCTTTAGCACGTTCTACAACATAAGCACCAGGCTTATCTGTGACAACGAGCTCAATTTTCGCATTTAGTTCACCGCATTCAATTGCTTCTTGAATAGCTTGAAAATTTGAACCGCTACCTGATGCGAAAACTGCGATGGAAACGATATTACTCATGAGTTAAGCTCCCATCATGATTACCGTTGAAAAGAACACCTTCACCTTTCACAACGCGACCAATTTCATACGCTTTTTCACCATGTTGTTCAGCAATCTCGATAATGCGGGCTGCTTCAGAAGCTGGTACTGAAAGTACATATCCAATTCCCATATTGAAAACATTATATAAATCACGCTCTTGTAGGTTACCCTTCTCTTTTAAGAATTCAAAGACAGGTAATACTGGCCAAGTGCCTAAATCAATTTCAGTTGCTAGTCCTTCCGGCATCATACGAGGTAGGTTTTCGTAGAAACCTCCACCTGTAACGTGTGCCATACCATGCACTTCACACTCTTTTAGCATTGCTAAAACAGGTTTTGCATAAATTTTTGTTGGTACTAATAAAGCTTCACCAATCGGGCCTAGGTTCTCGTAGCCTTCAACAATTGTTTCAGGTGTAAAGTCATTATCAGCAAATACAACTTTACGGACAAGTGAATAACCATTTGAGTGAATACCGCTAGAAGCTAGACCTAGAAGTACGTCACCTTCTGAAATTTTCTCGCCTGTTACGATGTTTGCTTTTTCAGCAGCACCTACCGCAAAGCCCGCTAAATCATATTCATCCTCTTCATACAGACCAGGCATTTCAGCTGTTTCGCCCCCGATTAACGCAGCACCGGATTGAACACAACCATCAGCAACACCTTTAACAATTTGCTCGATTTTAGCAGGTTCAGCTTTACCAACTGCTACGTAATCTAAAAAGTACAACGGCTCTGCACCTTGTGCAACGATATCGTTTACACACATTGCTACGCAATCTACTCCGATTGTATCGTGTTTATCAGCCATAAACGCTAGTTTTAATTTTGTACCAACACCATCAGTACCAGAAATAAGAACTGGTTCCTTCAAGTTTAATTCAGATAAATCGAACATGCCGCCAAAGCCACCAAATGAACCCATGATGCCTTTTCTTGCTGTACGTTCAACATGTGATTTCATTCTTTGGACTGCTTCATAGCCTGCTTCAATATTAACGCCTGCTTGTTCATATGCTTTTGACATGTAGATCGTCTCCTTAACGTATAAGTTCTTTTTCGTGTGGCAAGATAGTATCCGGGAAAATCTCAGTTGGATATTTTCCAGTAAAACATGCTAAGCATAGACCACGCTCTGGACCTTCGTGTTGACGAGCAATAGATTCTACCATGCCTTCAACAGATAAAAATGTTACCGTATCAGCACCAATTGCATCACGGATCTCTTCAACACTATGACTAGAAGCGATAAGTTCTTCTGATGAAGATGTATCAATACCGTAGTAGCATGGGTCTGTCATTGGTGGAGAACTGATAACAACATGTACTTCTGCTGCTCCAGCTTCCTTCAACATTTTCACTATACGTCTTGAAGTTGTACCACGAACAATTGAATCATCTACCATTACAACACGTTTTCCTTGAACAACTTGACGTACTGGAGATAATTTCATTTTCACACCACGTTCACGTAACTCTTGTGTAGGTTGAATGAAGGTACGACCAACATAACGGTTTTTAATCAGGCCTAATTCGTAAGGAATCCCACTTTCTTCTGCAAAACCAATTGCTGCGGAAATACTTGAATCTGGAACACCCGTTACAACATCTGCCTCAATATGAGCACATTCTTTAGCAAGTGTTTTACCCATACGTTTACGTGCCATATGCACGTTTATGCCACCAATTTCTGAATCTGGTCGCGCTAAATATACATATTCCATTGCGCACATTGCACGTTTATCTGGTTCTACAAAACGGTCGCTTTTCACACCTGAATCATTTATGACAATTAATTCTCCTGGTTCTACTGAACGGACGAATTCTGCGCCAATTAAATCGAACGCACAAGTTTCAGAAGCAACAACCCAGCTGTCACCTAACTTACCAAGCGCTAAAGGACGTAAACCGTGCTGATCTCGAGCCACGATTAAACCTTCTTCAGATAACATCAAGATTGAAAATGCACCTTTTAACAAAGTAAGCGCATTTTTCACTTTTGAAAGAAATGTCGGATGCGTACTTTTTTTAATTAAGTGAGCAAGTACTTCTGTATCAGAAGTTGAGTTAAAAATGCTACCTTGACGTTCTAAATGTTGCTTTAAGTGATTTGCATTAACTAAATTACCATTGTGCGCAATTGATAAACTGCCTGTTGATGAGCGGAACAGCAGCGGCTGAACATTTTCAATTCCGCCGCCTCCTGCTGTTGTATAACGTGCATGAGCTATTGCTGCTTGTCCTTTTAAGCCTTCTAATTTACCTTCACTAAATACATCATTTACAAGTCCTTCACCTTTTACAGCGCGAAATTGCTTGCCATCTTTGACAACAATCCCCGCACCTTCTTGACCACGATGTTGTAATGCATGTAAACCATAATAACTAAGCTGCGCTGGGTTTTCATTACCCCAAATCCCAAACACGCCACATTCTTCATTTAAGCCTCTGAGTTCACCAAACATGGTATTGCCCCTTTCCAAGCATCTTGGAATTCTGCTACTGGACCTTCGATTAATGTAGAACCGTCTTCACCGCGAACACTCAATTTGGCATCTGCTGAAACAACACCAATTTTACGAGCATCTTTTACAGCTACTTCAAATGCTTGAGCATTTTCAGCTTTAACTGTTACTAAGAAACGTGATTGTGATTCACTAAATAAAGCAGTTACTGCCGAACCTTCTAAGATGATTTCTGCTCCGAATTTTGTACCAAATGTTTTTTCTGCTAATGCAACAGCTACTCCGCCCTCAGCAACATCATGTGCAGATGCTACTAAACCTTGTTGGATAGCTTTTAATAACGCGTCTTGACGTGCTGCTTCTACAGTTAAATCGATTTCTGGTGCTAGACCGAAAATACGACCATCATTTTGCATTTTTTGAAGTTCAGATCCACCAAATTCAGTTTTTGTATCGCCGATTAAGTAGATATAGTCTCCAGCCTCTTTAACTTGTTGTGTTGTAACATGAGCTAAGTCTTCTACTAAACCAACCATACCGATTGTTGGTGTTGGATAAACAGCCACTCCACTACGCTCATTGTAAAGAGAAACATTACCACCGATTACTGGTGATTCTAGTGCTAAACAAGCCTCTGAAATACCATCAGCTGATTTTTCGATTTGCCAGAAGATTTCTGGTTTTTCTGGATTACCAAAGTTCAAACAGTCTGTAATTGCAAGTGGCTTACCACCAGAACAAACGATATTACGTGCTGCTTCTGCTACCGCAATTTTCCCGCCAACTTCTGGATCTAAGTAAATGTATCGAGAGTTACAGTCAGTCGTCATTGCAAGACCTTTGTTCGTACCACGTACACGTACTACTGCTGCATCAGATCCTGGTGCTACAACTGTTGATGTACGTACTTGATAGTCATACTGGTCATAAACCCACTCTTTAGAAGCAATTGTAGATTGTTTTAATAGTGAGATTAAAGTTTCTTTATAGTCAGCAACTGTAGGCTCTACGTTTTCCATTGCTTGGAATTCATTGTAGTAAGCTGGTACTGCAGATGGTTTGTTATAAACAGGTGCTTCTTCTGCAAGAGCATCTGCAGGAACATTTGCTACAACTTCTCCTTTATGTATAAGGCGTAGCATTTTATCGTCAGTTACATGACCGATTGTTACAGCATCTAAACCATACTTCTCGAATAGAGTAACGATTTCAGCTTCATGTCCTTTTTTCACAACGATTAACATACGCTCTTGAGATTCTGAAAGCATCATTTCATAAGCTGTCATACCTGTTTCACGTTGAGGTACTAGATCTAAGTTCATCTCAATACCGTAACCTGCTTTAGAAGCCATTTCGGCAGATGATGAAGTTAAGCCTGCAGCACCCATATCTTGAATTCCAACTAGTGAATCAAATTTCACTAATTCTAGGCAAGCTTCAAGAAGTAATTTCTCCATGAATGGATCGCCAACTTGTACAGCTGGGCGTTTTTCCTCTGATGACTCACTTAATTCCTCAGAAGCGAATGTAGCACCGTGAATACCATCACGACCTGTTTTAGCACCAACGTACATTACTGGGTTCCCCACACCTGAAGCAATACCTTTTTGAATGTCTTTATGATCGATTAAACCAACACACATAGCATTTACTAGTGGATTACCTTCGTAACAATCATCAAATTGAATTTCGCCACCAACTGTTGGAATACCGATACAGTTACCGTAGCCTGCAATTCCAGCTACTACTTCTTCAAACAAATATTTTACGCGTGGAGTTTTCAACTCACCAAAGCGTAGAGAGTTTAACATGGCAATTGGGCGTGCACCCATTGAGAATACATCGCGGATAATACCGCCGACACCTGTTGCTGCACCTTGATAAGGTTCAATTGCAGACGGGTGATTGTGTGATTCCATTTTGAACACAACGGCTTGGTCATCGCCGATATCGACGATTCCTGCACCTTCACCAGGGCCTTGTAATACTCGAGGTCCTGTAGTTGGGAATTTACGTAGCACCGGTTTTGAGTTTTTATATGAGCAGTGCTCTGACCACATTACTGAAAAGAGACCTGTTTCAGTCCAATTCGGTAGACGTCCTAGAATACTTTCAACTAGCGCAAATTCTTCATCGGACAAGCCCATTTGTGCATAGAGTTTTTGCTCTTTAATTTGCTCTTGTGTTGGTTCAAGCTTGATTGACATGTGATTCCCTCCACTGTTTGACGATTGATTTAAATACTGCAAGTCCATCCGCGCCACCGATTAATTCGTTCACAGCGCGCTCTGGGTGAGGCATCATACCAAGTACATTACCGCGTTCATTGACAATTCCTGCAATATCTTCTAAACTACCATTCGGATTTTCGCTAGAATAAGTGAAAACAATTTGGTTATTGTCCTTTAATGATTGCAAAGTATCTTCATCACAGTAATAATTTCCTTCACCATGTGCGATAGGTACTTTAATAATTTCATCTTTTGCATATTGATTTGTAAATTGTGTATTATTATTAACTACTTTTAAGTCAACAGTACGACACATGAATTTCAAATTTTTATTGCGTAGAAGGGCACCCGGAAGTAGTCCTGCCTCAGTTAAAATTTGGAATCCATTACAAACGCCAAGGATTGGCTTACCTGCTTCAGCAGCTTTTACTACTTCAGTCATAACGTTTGAAGAGCGAGCAATTGCACCACAACGTAGGTAATCTCCGTAAGAGAATCCACCTGGTAATAAGATACCGTCATAGCTACTTAAATCTTTTGTATCGTGCCATACATATTCTGCTTCTTCACCAAGTTCGTCTTTAATTGCGTGATACATATCTAAATCACAGTTCGATCCTGGGAAAACGAGTACTGCGAACTTCATAGTTAGTTAGCCTCCTCGACTTCAAAACGGTAGTCTTCTATAACAGTATTTGTAAGTAGTTTTTCGCACATTTCTTTTACTACTACATTTAAATCACGATCAGATGGTTCGATTTGTAATTCTAAGTATTTACCAATACGAACGTCTGCAACTTCTTTGTAGCCCATTGTGTGTAATGAGCCTTTCACTGCAGAACCTTGTGGATCTAATACACTTTCACGTAATGTTACATAAACTTTTACCTTTTTCATTTTGATAGTCCTCCTAGGCGAGCTAATATGATTTTATAAACATCTGTTAAATTACCAAGATCTCGACGAAAAACGTCTTTATCAAGCTTTTGATTTGTTTCTATGTCCCAAAGACGGCAAGTATCTGGTGAAACTTCATCTGCTAATAGCACTTGCCCACTAGCATCACGACCAAACTCTAGTTTGAAGTCTACTAGAGTTACGCCGATTTCTTGGAATAATGGACGGAGAACTTCATTCACCTTTAAGCCATTGTCGTAAAGAGCTTGTACTTCTTCTGGTGTAGCAATATTCAATATTTCAATATGCTCTGTTGTGATGAGTGGATCTCCAAGATCATCGTTTTTGTAATAAAATTCAACGATTGGACGACGAAGAGGCGTACCCTCTTCGTATCCAAGTCGTTTTGCAAGGCTACCTGCTGCAATATTGCGGACAACCAATTCAATTGGAATAATGTCTACTTTTTTTACAAGCTGTTCGTTTTCTGAAATTTGTTCAACAAAGTGAGATTCGATACCCGCTGACTTTAATTTATCGAAAATTAAAGTTGTAATTTTATTATTTAAAATACCTTTACCTGCGATTTCCTCTTTTTTCTCACCATTGAATGCTGTAGCACTATCTTTGTACTCAACAAACAGAATATTTTCTTCTGCTGTCGAGTACAATCTTTTAGCTTTTCCTTCATACAAAAGTTGACCTTTTTCCACTGTTAATTCCCCCGGTTTAGTTTAATCCTAGACGTTCAAAAATTGTATCTACATGTTGTAGGTGATAATTGTAATCAAAACAATCATCTAACTCTTCTTTTGATAAATGAGCAGTGATTTTCTCACTAGCATCAATTAGTCCACGGAACTGCACTTGTTCATCCCAAGCTTTAGCAGTTAGGGGCTGTACTGTATCGTACGCTTCTTCACGTGCAAGGCCTTTGTCGATCAAAGCAAGTAATACACGTTGTGAATAGATAAGGCCAAATGTGCGACCCATATTGCGTTTCATATTGTCAGGGAATACCGTTAAGTTTTTCACAATGTTTGCAAAACGATTTAACATATAGTTTAGAGTAATTGTACCGTCTGGTAAGATTACACGCTCTGCTGATGAATGTGAGATATCACGTTCATGCCATAGTGACACGTTTTCATAAGCTGTCATCATATAACCGCGAAGTAAACGAGCCATACCAACCATATTCTCAGAACCGATTGGATTACGTTTGTGAGGCATTGCAGAAGAGCCTTTTTGACCTTTTGCAAAGAATTCCTCAACTTCACGTGTTTCTGATTTTTGTAAACCACGAATTTCAGTTGCGAATTTCTCAATTGAAGATCCGATTAAAGCTAAAGTTGCCATGTATTGTGCGTGACGGTCACGTTGTAACGTTTGTGTAGAAATAGGAGCTGCTTGAAGGCCTAATTTTTCGCAAACGTATTTTTCAACAAATGGATCAATATTAGCATAAGTACCAACCGCTCCAGAAATTTTACCTGTTTCGATTACTTGAGCTGATGCTTCAAAGCGTTCTAAATTGCGTTTCATTTCTTCTAACCATAATGCGAGTTTTAAACCAAATGTAGTTGGTTCAGCATGAACACCGTGTGTACGGCCCATCATAACTGTGTATTTATGTTCTTTTGCCTTATTCTCTAAAATTTCGATAAAGTTTTTGATATCTTTACGTAAAATTTCATTAGCTTGTTTGATTAAATAAGAAAGAGCAGTATCTACAACATCCGTAGAAGTTAAACCGTAATGTACCCATTTACGTTCTTCCCCTAGAGTTTCAGAAACTGCACGTGTAAATGCAACTACATCATGTCGAGTTTCTTTTTCAATTTCTAAAATACGGTCAATATCAAAACTTGCACCCTCACGGATTTTCATAACATCCTCTTTCGGGATATCACCAAGTTCTGCCCAAGCCTCACATGATAAGATTTCAACTTCCAACCAAGCTTGATATTTGTTTTCTTCTGTCCAAATTGCGCCCATTTCGGGACGAGTATAGCGTTCTATCATAAATTTCTCCTTCTATTCCGACCAAATGTGGGAATCATTAATTTCTGTTAACTTTTTTTCAATGTCGTTTGTCATGATTGTAACGTGGCCCATTTTACGATTATGTTTTGCTTCGTGCTTACCATATAAATGAATAGACCAGTCAGAGTATTTTGAAATAGAATTACTCAGTGGTACGACATGTTGTCCAAGGACATTAACCATAATCGAAGGTGACCATAATTGTGGTTCACGTAATGGCCAACCACATACAGCACGAATATGCTGATGGAATTGCGAAATGTTGCAGGCCTCAATCGAATAGTGTCCTGAGTTGTGTGGACGTGGTGCTAACTCATTAATAATAACTTGTCCATTCTCTAAAACAAAGAGTTCTACAGCTAGTGTACCCACTAATTTGAGATGATTCGCAATTTTTTCTGCTTCTTCAGTAGCTCGTATAGCAGTTTCTTCTGTAATACGTGCCGGTACAATCGTTTCGTGTAAAATGTGATTCACATGAATATTTTCTCCAATAGGAAGGCAATACGTTTCTCCTTGAACATTACGTTGTACGATGACAGAAATTTCTTTCTCGAATGGTACGAATGCTTCAGCTACACAAGCAGAATATTCAAATAAAGATTTCGCTAAAGGCAGATCATTTTCCGATTTTAGTGTCTGTTGGCCTTTCCCATCATAACCACCTCTTGCAGTTTTTACGACGCAAGGATAACCAACAATTTCGATTTTACTCTGAAGCTCCTCGAAGCTTTCAGCATTTATGTATGTTGCGACTGGACACCCAGCCTCATTTATTGCAGCTTTTTCAAGAATACGGTTCTGGGTAATACGTACAAGTTCAGCACCTTGAGGTACATAAGCAATTTCAGATAATCTTTTCAAACCTGCATAATCAATGTTTTCAAATTCGAACGTAATAACGTCACTTACTTCTGCAAGCTCTTCTAATGCCGCTTCGTCGTTATATGGGGCAACGATACGAATATCTGCAACTTGACCGCATGGTGAATCCATTGTTGGCTCAAGAACAGCGATTTTAAAACCAGCTTCCTTTGCTGCCATTGCCATCATACGACCAAGTTGACCGCCACCGATTATACCAATAGTTTGACCAGGATAAATTTTCGTCACTCTAACTCACCTGAACTTTCTAGAGCTTTCATTTTCATTGCTTGGCGTCGTGCTTCTATTTTTTCTGTAATTTCAGAATCTGTTGTAGATAGAATTTGTGCTGCTAGTAATCCTGCGTTTGTCGCACCAGCTTTACCAATAGCTACAGTCGCTACAGGAACACCACCAGGCATTTGCACGATAGATAATAAAGAATCAAGCCCATTTAATGCTTTTGATTGAACAGGAACACCAATGACCGGTAGAGTTGTTTTTGCAGCTACCATACCTGGTAAATGCGCTGCACCACCTGCTCCAGCAATAATGACATGAAGGCCTCTTGTGCGAGCTTCCTGTGCATATTCAAACATCAAATCTGGTGTTCTATGTGCAGAAACCACTTTTTTTTCATATGGAATCTGTAATTCATCTAATACATCACACGCATGTTTCATTGTTTCCCAATCACTTGAACTTCCCATGATCACGCCAATTTTTGAACTCATACATTCCGCTCCTTTAAACAAATAAAAGTCCCCAAATAAATACTTCACACAACCATGCGTGAAAGCAATTTACTTGAGGACATAACAAAAGAGTTTGGCTTAGAAACATTAGCTGTACGCAATTGTGTCACACCTTTCACTCTCATTCCAAAAGTTGCTTTCCCGCATAGTCCGACATTTACGGTGTCGGGTAGAGACACTAAGGCCAATTCCTTAGCATATATGGGGATTCGATGTTTTCCTTCTCACATTTTAACAATTGAACGAGTACAAGTCAACGTAAAAATACGAACGATAAATTTTAGTCATTAAGTATTGTTCGTATTTCGATTCATTTTCTAGTTAATCTTCACATAACATACCTTTAAATCGTATTATTTGACGAACTGGAACAGGATTTCCTTCTTTCATTTCAAAAAGAGGTTCCTCCTTTCGTGAAATCGGCATATAACCAGCCTCTTTCATGCGCTGCAAACACGCATCAATCGTTTCGTTTTCTTCCACCTCGAACCATACTTGCTTTTTACTCATACTTTCACTTCCTTAAATAACATTATCCTTATTATAGCTTGCTTTCTTCATTTCTTACTCGAAATCTTTAAGAATTTATGATATCTTTTCTATTTAAATCAATGAAAAAGGGACGTCCTACAAAAGTCGTTTTATCGACTCTTTGGACAACCCTTTTACTTAACTTTATTTATTTTCGATAGCTACAGGCTTTTTAGCAACGCCAGTCTTGATCGCAGCTTCACTAACAGCCTTCGCAACTATAGGTGCAACACGTTCATCTAAAGCATCTGGAATAATCGTACCTTGTGCTAAGTCATTTTCATCAATTAAAGAAGCAATTGCAAAAACAGCAGCCAATTTCATTTCCTCATTAATCTCTGAAGCATGAACATTCAATGCACCACGGAAAATCCCAGGAAATGCTAACATATTATTTACCTGATTAGGATAATCCGAACGTCCTGTTGCGAAAATACGCACACCCCATCGCATAGCATTTTCATAAGATACCTCTGGATTTGGATTTGCTAGTGCAAAAATAATAGGATCATGATTCATACTCTGTATCATTTCTTCATTCAAAATATTTGCAACAGATACTCCGATAAAAATATCTGCACCAATAAGTGCTTCGCTTAATAATCCTTTTCGTCCTTCGCTATTCGTCACTTTAGCAAGTTCATGTTTTACCGAATTCATCCCATTTTCGCGACCTTCATAGATAATACCCGTTGAATCACAGATTATTATATGTTCATAGCCAATTTGTTTTAATATTTTCAAGATAGCTACACCCGCAGCTCCAGCACCATTTATAACAATACGCACAGTGCTCTTATCCTTATTAATAACCTTCAAGGCATTGCTTAGACCAGCACCAACTACAATCGCTGTACCATGCTGATCATCATGAAATACAGGTATAGAACATTCTTTACGTAGCTTCTCTTCTATTTCAAAACATCTAGGAGCTGCTATATCTTCTAAATTAATGCCTCCAAATGTTGGGCTTATTCCTTTTACAATTCGTACTATTTCATCTACATCTGTAGTATCTAAACAAATAGGTACAGCATCGATGTTAGCCATCTTTTTAAAAAGAATTGCCTTACCTTCCATAACAGGTAAGGCAGCTTCAGGACCGATATTACCTAACCCTAAAACAGCGGTACCATCTGTCACAACAGCCACTAAATTCCCTTTTGCAGTATAATCGTAAACTGCATTTGGATCATTCGCTATCTCCATACAAGGTGCAGCAACTCCTGGAGAATAAGCTAAGCTTAAATCATCTATAGTATTAATTTCCACTTTGGAAATCACTTCTATCTTACCTCTATTTTTTTTATGCATTGCTAACGCATTATTTTTTAATTCACTCATGCTTTTCCCCCGATTCATTTTTTAACACAAAATAGAAAATATCATACATAACTAAGGATATTTTTCGTTTTTCATTTTCTATATTAACACAAAACAAAAAAATTCATGCATAACTTAGGTTATTTATAAATTTCTATTTAAACGTTATAAGAATATATGATAATTCATTCTGAAAATTCCGTCAATTTATTATGTATTTTTCCTAATGACTATTTATTAATGTACTAATGTGGAAATTATTTAAGTAAAATATCACGAATAATTGTCGCTACTTGATTATTAAACGCTGAACATTATCAACTAACTACCTAAAGAATACATATTTAACACCAATATATTAGATTATATATAACTATTATTTATAAAATTGTAATAAATAATAATCAACCTGTTGAACAAGTGATTTTGGTTTCTCTATCTTTGCTTACAAACATCTAAAGGATCGTCTCAATTAACAGTAAACTATTTTTTCATAATCTGTTTTATTGATAGCTGCATTCTTATTGGGCTTACTCTCTCGCAAGCAATCTATCATTTCTTGATTTCTTATATACTTTGCAGTTGTTTTTTCATACAATCCAACGGCACCGGCATATATCCTTTAAAATTTTATATGTTCTATTTTTAATCAGTTATAGCCTTTGGTTTTAAAAGAATAAATAAAAAAGACACAACCGATAAAATCAGTTGTGCCTTAGTATGCCTAGCAACGTCCTACTCTCACAGGGGGAGACCCCCAACTACCATCGGCGCTAAAGAGCTTAACTTCCGTGTTCG
>NZ_LILB01000008.1:391694-445461 GCF_001274945.1 Viridibacillus arvi
CATTAGCTTTGCTAGCGTATCATCCGAAGATGATATCTATTTTTGTTTTGACCCACCAACAGAGTTGATGTTCAAAACTTTTTATTGATTAACGTCTTGCATGTTCAGTTTTCAAGGTTCATTATGTTCGCCGCTTCATTAGCGACTCACTTATTATATCAGGATAACTTTTCGTTGTCAACAACTATTTTAAAATTCTTTTTAAGTTGTTTTCCTGAATGTATTACCGCTGCTCAATCAGCAACTTTTATATCATAACAACTTATCACCTTGTTGTCAACACCTTTGTATAAAGAGTTTTAACTAAGTATTTAAGTTGCGATTTCATTGTCTCAGTGACAACGTTACTTACTATATCACCCTAAGTGATATGTTGCAATAGTTTTCTATTAAAAAGTTTTATTAATATAAAAAACTCTTTAACTATCTTTATATATATAGAAGAAGCTCCCTACCATTTGGAGGGAGCTTCTTCTATATAATAGAGTTTTAATTATCGTACCCAGATGAAGTACGCAAGGAAGACAAAGAACAATACATACATCAAAGGATGAATTTCTTTCTTTCTACCTGCTAATAACATTGTGATTGGGTAGAAGATGAATCCTACTGCAATACCAGTTGCGATACTGTAACCTAAAGGCATCATAATCATTGTTAAGAATGCTGGCACTGCAATTTCGAATTTATTCCACTCGATTAAACGTAATGATGAAACCATCAATACTCCAACAATCACCAACGCCGGCGCAGTTACTGCCGAAGTAATTACATCTAGTAACGGAAAGAAAAACATTGCTAGTAAGAATAATACTGCTGTTACAACTGCTGAGAAGCCTGAACGCGCTCCAGCAGCAACGCCTGATGAAGACTCAACATAAGCAGTTGTTGTTGATGTACCAAATAAAGAACCAATTGTTGTTGCAATTGCATCCGCCATTAAAGCACGACCTGCACGCGGTAACTTATCGTCTTTAACTAAACCTGCTTGATTTGCTACAGCCATTAATGTTCCTGCTGTATCAAAGAAATCTACAAATAAAAATGTTAGTACAACGATTAAAAATTGAACATTGAATAATTCTTTATATCCATTTGAAAATCCATCGATAATAGGATCTAATGCTACTCCGAATGTTGAAGATATATCAGGAATACTTGATACAACAGAAGTTGGTACAGCGATTAAGTTGAAGAACATACCAACAATTGCTGTAATAATAATTCCTAAGAAAATCGAACCTTTAATATTTTTAGCCATTAAGATGACTGTTATAACGATACCAAATACCGCTAATAGTGTTGCACCTTTAAACTCTCCTAAAGTAACTAGTGTAGCTTCATTAGCAACTATGATTCCAGCACCTTTTAAACCAACAAATGTTACAAATAAACCGATACCTGCTGATACTGCATATTTTAATTGTGTCGGAATAGCATTAATAACTGTTTCACGAACACCCGTTAAAGATAAGATAATGAAAATCATACCTGAGAAGAATACACCAGTTAAACCTGTTTGCCATGGAATACCATAGGTTAATACTACTGTGTAAGCGAAGAATGCGTTAAGCCCCATGCCTGGTGCTAATGCAATCGGAAACTTAGCAAAGATCCCCATCACTAACGAACCAGCTGCTGCTGCTAATGCTGTAGCCACGAACACGGCACCTTTATCCATACCAGCGTCTCCTAAAATCCCTGGATTCACCGCTAAAATATAGGCCATCGCTAAAAATGTTGTAATACCACCAATGATCTCACGGCGATAATTTGTTCCAAGTTCTTCAAACTGGAAATACTTTTTCATAATAATCCTCCGTATGTCGTCTTATACATCTAAGAGAATAAAAAAGACATTCAACTAATTAGAAATAGTCGAATGTCTACGATTCCTTGCTAAGTATTCATACTCACAAGTTTATAAAAGAATTAGCAAAGCTAATATCTTTTAATCGTAGTCAAGTTATTTAAGGTAACTTGGTAGATACTCTCGGGCCATATTCCCGACATTATACGACGACGTTATTTGTTTATAGTAGATAATATATCATTCTTGGTTTTCGTTTTCAATAGTTTTTCCGAACATTTTTTAACTTTCCTTTATTATAGTTCGTGAATAAGCTATTTTTATCCCGAGTTACTACAGATTCACAATACATGTTTTAGCGGTTTATTAAGTGTGTATCTAGTGTATTACTGATAAAATGATACAAAGTGGATTGGAGAGGATTTTATAATATGCCTAAAATCATAGAACCTTCGCAACATTATTTAACAACTTTCGAAAATGAAGAAATAATGCTAGAGGAAATTGAAGCGAACTCTTTACTTAAAGGATGTCAAATCGATTGTCGCTTTGGTACGCGCCAATTAAACGAGGTTAAATTCGAGAATTGTGTATTCCTAACAGATGATTTTACTAACATGGAGTTTTTAGATGTCATTTTTGCAAAATGCGATTTATCAAATTGTAATTTTGCCGAATCTGTTTTTTATCGCGTCAAATTTGATACGTGTAAACTAATCGGTTCCAGCTTCTTCCGTACACAGCTCAAAAATGTTGAATTACTTGATTGTCTTTTAAACTATGGTACATTTTCAGAATCAAAAATGAATGCAGTTGCTTTTAAAGATGGCCAATTAAACGAAAGCACTTTACAAGATGTAAAATTAACTCAAGTCACGTTTCAAGGAATGGAATTAAACGCAGCTGACTTTTCTGATACAAATTTAAAAGGAATTGATTTATCTTCTTGCTATTTCGAACAAATTAACTTAGATCCAACATTAGCAAAAGGATTATCCATTCGTCATGATCAGGCCACTGCCATCGTCGCTATCCTCGGCATTAATATTCAATAAGAATTGCAAAATAACCGTCCTCCTTCGATTAGGAGGTACGGTTATTTTTTCTTACGCGACCCTATAATATTGCTTCGTTTCAATCTCTTTTACTGAAACATGGAGCTTCCACAATTCAATTGCAATTTGTAAAGCCTCTTCACTATTATCATTTTTAAGCATCATTTCTCTTGCCTTTAACAATGCATTCGCTTCAAGAGATAAATCTGTCAATCCTGGTACCCATTTCTTAAACTGTTCCTTATATGGATTTCCATCTTTAAAAAGATAATCCCTTTCACCAAGTTCTTCTTTTAATATTTTTGTGCTAATTTCTTTTTTATACCTGAAAATTTCATGACCTTCATGCCCAATCACAACTAAATCTTTGTGATCTATATAAATATAGCTAATATCATCTTTGGCATAATTCATTTCAACTTTCCCAATTTTAAAGACTAATGTATCCTCGCTAATATAAATATTTAATATTTCATCATAAATGAGTACCGTCAAAATTATACCCGCTAGTAATCCAAATGCCATTGTAGCGAAAATAACCCACCCAGCATTTAGACTCGCGACCAACTTAAACGGCCCTTGAAATGGAATCCACTCTAACTTACTTGCCCATTCTGAAATTGGGGGTAAGAAATAACCTATTACTAAACCAATGAGCGGCAACATCAACCATAAAAATAATTTATCAGCTTTAGAAAAATTCAAATGCACAGTTGTATGATTCATACCTTTACACTCCTATCACTTTATTACATCTGTAATTGTTTGCTTCCAAATAGTAGCCTCCTCTATTTTCATATTTAGCATTTTATAATTCAGAATGTTATCCAACATTAAAGCCAACACTCCAGCTTTTGCTTGAATATTATTTTTCTCCATTAAGCCAAACTCTACAGCTTTCTGTAAAACTTGGGCAAAGCCATCAATAAACATTTGTTGTACTTCTTTTATCTTTTCTATATAAGTTTCATCCACTTCTTTTTTGCGATTAGCATACAAAGTAAATTCACTTAATAAATTCAGTAATATATCCTGTTCTTGAATCTCTTTTATATAATCCATGCCACCTGAATAAAGCTTTTCAATCAAATTTTCTTTAGTCATATCTTTTAAATGAAAATAATCCTCAAAAGTATAATCTTCAAAGATATAATCAAAGACCTTTTTGATTAGTTCATCTTTCGATTCCACATAATAATAAAGAGAAGGCTTTGACATCCCCAACTCTTTCGCAATCATTGCAAAGCTTGTTTTCTGAATTCCTTCTTTAGCAAAGAAATAAATAGCCACATCTAATACACGTTGATACGTTTCTTTACCTTTATTCACATTACACCTCTTTTTACCTGTCGTTAGGTAAATTAAATCATTAAATAAAGTAAGTTGTCAATCTGGTATCTCCAGTTACTTATGTGATTATCTAATCAATGAAACCAATTATTGATCTTAACTATAGACACGATGCTTAAAAAGACTCTACTGTATCCTCGGAAAATTAGGGCAAAAAAATAAGCATTCCCGAAAGAATGCTTATTACCTTAATCTTGTTCGAAAATCGTATCAGCAATGTTGTTGGCATGGTCGCCAATACGTTCTAAATTACTAATAATATCCGCAAATACAACGCCTGCTGAACCCGAGCAAATACCTTCATTTAATCGACGAATATGATGTTTACGTAAACTACGTTCCATTTCGTCAATACGTTCTTCTTGCGATCTTACTTGCTGCGCCAAGGACACATCACGTGTATCCAACGCCTGCATTGCTATTTTTACAGTATCAATAACAAGCTTAAACATTTCCTCTAGCTCTTGCGTCGCTTCTTCACTAAGCTTTATGCGATTTGATTCTTTATAATCAATAAGCTCAATTAGGTTTTCGACATGATCCCCAACACGTTCAATATCACGAATATTTTCAAGTAGAGCATGATGGATATGAGAATTTGCACCTGATAATGATTGTTTTGATAAGCTTACTAAATAATCCGTTGTTTTTTGATCGAGATTATTTATAGCCTCTTCTAATTGTGCCGCTGTACTTGCCTGCTTCACATCTAGTGTTTTTAAATAGTCCATTGCTGACGATAATCCTTGCACACTGAAATCTCCCATACGAACCACTTCTTGTTTTGCTTGTCCTAACGCAATACCTGGTGATTTAGTAATTAACGAGTAATCTAAATACTTCGGTTTATATTCAACAATAGTATCCTCACCCGGTATTAACTTGGTAACGACATAAGCCCATACGCCTATTAACGGTAGTTGAATAAGTGTATTGACAACGTTGAACGTTCCATGTGCGAAGGCAATTTGCATTTTAGGTTCTAAGCCTAATATGCCAGTAACCCATTCCATATAATTCGTAAATAACCCTAGCACGAGCAAGAAAATAATTGAACCAACTACATTAAATAATACATGTGTTGCCGCTGCACGTCTTGCCGCAACAGAAGCCCCTAATGCTGCCAATATCGCCGTAATTGTTGTTCCGATATTATCACCGAAAAGTACTGGCAACGCACCTTGAAGCGTTATTAAGTTTTCAGCATACAAGCCCTGTAAAATACCCACTGTTGCAGAAGATGATTGTACAATTAGCGTAAATATTGCACCAACAATAACACCGAGTATCGGAGAATCACTCATATTTAATGTTAAATCAATAAAGGCCGGCCAATCACGTAATGGCTTCATACCACTCGACATCAACTCTAGACCGATAAATAAACCTGAGAAGCCAAATAATACTTGACCAATATTTTGAATCTTACTTTTCTTAAAGAAAAACAGCAGAACTGCCCCAAGTGCCATAATAGGATAAGCATATTCCCCTACATTAATTCCAATGATGAAGGCTGTAACCGTCGTCCCGATGTTCGCCCCCATAATGACACCAATCGCTTGTCGCAATGTCATAAAGCCTGCGCTGACTAAACCGACCGTAATAACGGTTGTCCCCGAGCTCGACTGAATAAGTACTGTGACAAAAATACCGACTAAGACACCCATAAATGGATTTGTCGTAAAACGATCTAATATATCTCTTAAACGGTCTCCGGCTGCTTTTTGCAGACCATCTCCCATGTATTTAATTGCAAATAAAAAGAGCCCTAGACCTCCTAGAAATTCAAAAATCATTTCTTGCCAGTTTAACTCCATGCTGCCACTCCTTCATGTTTTATCACATTTATTATAAAAAATACTGACTTTCTACGTTGGCTTTTCACAGAGTTTTTACAAGCTCTTTACATAGCATTTACAATTCGGTCGTAATTTCGGCAAATTTCTTTATATTTTTGTGATAAGGTAAAAGTTTATAGAATTTTTCATCTATTTTTATTTAACACAGTTAATGTGTTGCATAAAGTTCTATTAATAATATTCCGTCCATTGACGTTCATAGTTTTCCTTATTTTCTTCTACATATGCATTTTCCGCATCCCTAAATTTAATTGTGTCATAGTAAAATGAACCGACATTTTTTAACTGAGATGACTACTGATGAACATTATTACGATAGATTTGGCCCTAAAGTATATTGATATCACGCAAACAAAAAAAGCTTGGAAAACCTACAAATGTAGGCTCTCCAAGCTTTAATATTATTATTCCCACTCAATAGTTGCTGGTGGCTTAGATGTAATGTCATACAGTACGCGGTTGATATGATCAACTTCGTTTACTAGACGTACTGAGATTTTCTCTAAAACTTCCCAAGGGATACGTGCCCAGTCAGAAGTCATACCGTCGATTGATGTTACAGCACGGATACCGATCGCATAATCGTAAGTACGTTGGTCACCCATTACACCTACGCTTTTCAGATCAGGAAGTACTGTGAAGTATTGCCAAATGTCGCGATCCAAACCATTTTTAGCGATTTCTTCGCGTAAGATGGCATCTGATTCACGTACAATTTTTAATTTTTCTTCTGTTACTTCACCAAGTACGCGGATTGCAAGACCCGGACCTGGGAATGGTTGACGCCATACGATTTCATCAGCTAGTCCAAGTTCAGAACCTAGTGCACGCACTTCGTCTTTGAATAATGTTTTTAATGGTTCGATAAGTTCGAACTGCATATCCTCAGGTAATCCACCTACGTTATGGTGAGATTTAATTGTTTGTGCAGTTGCTGTACCAGACTCAATAATATCAGTGTAAAGAGTTCCTTGTGCAAGGAAATCCATACCTTCAAGTTTTGAAGCTTCTTCATCGAATACGTAGATAAATTCGTTACCGATAATTTTACGTTTTTTCTCAGGATCTGAAACGCCAGCTAATTTGCTCATGAAGCGTTCACGAGCATCGATTTTGATAACGTTCATGTTGAAACCTTCTGTGAAAGTTTTCATTACTTGTTCAACTTCACCTTTACGGTTTAAGTTGTGGTCAACAAACATACAAGTTAATTGGTCACCAATCGCTTTGTGAATAAGAACAGCAACAACTGATGAATCTACGCCACCAGAAAGTGCACAAAGAACTTTTTTGTCGCCAACTTGCTCACGGATTTTTTGAATCTCAATTTCTACGAAGCTTTCCATTGACCAATCGCCTTTAGCGTTACATACATCGAATACGAATTGACGTAATAAGTCATTTCCGTAAACTGAGTGACGTACTTCTGGGTGGAATTGAACAGCGTAGAATTTACGCTCAGCGTTAGCCATTGCAGCAATTGGACATGAAGCACTCGTCGCAATTGTTTCAAAGCCTTCTGGAGTTACAGTTACTAAATCACCATGGCTCATCCAAACAACTTGCTCTTTTGGTAATTCACCGAATAATGCATTGTCATTCAATACTTGGATTTCTGCTTTACCATACTCACGGTGTGCAGCTTTTTCTACTTTTCCACCTAAAGCATGTGTCATTAATTGCATACCGTAGCAAATCCCTAAAATAGGAAGACCTAAATTAAAAATTTCTTCATCGATATGGAATGCATTTTCATCATATACAGAGTTAGGGCCACCAGAGAAAATAATCCCAGTAGCATTCATTGCTTTTAATTCTTCTGCAGTAATAGTATGTGCATGCAATTCGCTGTAAACACCGAATTCACGAATACGACGAGTAATAAGCTGATTATATTGGCTACCAAAGTCAAGAACGATAATCTTTTCTTGATCTTGTAAAATTGAACTAGCTGACAACGTTTCCACCTCTTCTAATTATTAATAACTGTTTACCTACTCATTTTAACATTTCTATACGAAAAGAACGCGTCTGAAATTACATCCTACGCGTCCTTATGCTCTACATCAAAAAAGGTGAATGCTAGTACATGGATTAACCACGCTGTCATTCACCTTCATAGTCAAGTTATTTACGGTAACCTGGTAGAGACATCCGAACCTTATTTTCGAACATATATGAGGGTAATCAATATATAATTTTTCTCAATTTTACATGTTGTAACGCTTAAAATCAACCGCTTGTACGATTGATTAAATATTCCCAACTTTCTTTAATTTCTAACCAATCTAATTGAGTGTAATTATTACTATAAATTCGTTGCTCATATAAAGAAGTTATTTTGCTCATATGCGTAGTACTTAAACGTTCATCAACATAATTTGCATAGTCTTGCAAGGTCTGCCCATTCCCCTTTTTCAAACCAGCATGATCTAATTGTTTTAACAATTGATGGTAAGCATGGTCTATCGAGATATTTTCTGGCTTCTTCATACGATATAAAGCAATAATTGCTTTTGGTATCCACTTTCTTCGGAATAATACTAGAATTAAAGTCAGTACCAATAAAGCCCCTATAATTGTTGCCATCACCATTGTAGACTTCTTACTCATTACAGGCTCATTTGCTTTTTCTTTTTGAGCTTGTTTTTTATCTTTTTCTTGCTTCTGCTTCTCTTCTTTTGTTTTTTCTTCTTTCTTCTTCTCAGCTTTTTGCTGTTTTTGCTTTTCTTCTTTGTCTTCTTTTTTTGGATTGATTGGTGTAGGTTGTTGTTGATTTTTCACATCATCTAACACATTATCAAAACCTTCAAAGCCTATAGTAGGTTCAAAAGACATCCAGCCTATTCCAGGTAAATATGCTTCTACCCATGAATGTGCATTATTATTTGTGATGACGAATTCCTTCTGTTCACCTTCAACATTTTGCACTTCTTCACCTTCAGAAAAACCTTTTACCCAGCGTGCTGGAATACCAATAGAACGTAACATGACAACCATTGAACTTGAGAAATTATCACAATAACCCATTTTTGTATCGAACAAAAACTGATCTACATAATCATCATTTTTTCCTGGGATCGCCACTTTATCACGACTATAGACATAATTGTTATATTTAAAATAATCTACAATTGCATTAGCCTTACCGTATAAGCTCTTTTCATCTTTTGTAATGTCTTTTGAAAGTCGCTTCACTCGCTTCGGCAAAGTTTTAGGTAATTGCAAATAAGTATTATAATCCTTCGATAACTTTTTCAAATCTTTTGTGCTAGTTTTCTTGAGTGCTTTCAAACTATACTTTGGTGAACTATAGGATATCGTATACGCTTCTAACGCAATTTCTTCTTCGTCCTTTAAAGAGCGGATTTTTTCACCGTCTATTTCTCGGTAGAAAGATACGCCTGGTTCCACATTACTAACGTTCATCAAACCATATGTCTGCATAATGAATTTAAAATCTTTCTCCATTTCAATTTCTGCAGTAGTTTGATCGATTTTACTTCCTGGTTTTATAGTCAAAGGGATATTCTCATTTTGATTAAAGGCTTCGACATAAACATCACCCTTTTTTCGTTCCCACCCTTTAGAAGTATAAATATCCTTTGTTTCAATTCTCCAATATTGATTACTATCAGCCTTAGCATTAAAGACTACTCGAGCATCCATTTTAAATGGTCCGCCTAACTTTTTATCATCCTCGACATAACCAATTTTCCCTATTGCTGAACTGCCTTTACCTTGTTGGTCCATTAGAGTCGAAAGTGATTTCGGTAAAGTTACCATCGGACCTTTTTTAGGCATCGCATAGGCAAATACAGTACTCGCAATAAGCATAACTGCTAACGGAACAAGAACAGCGATATACTTTATACCTTTTCTCTCTACAGCATTTGTCTCAAATAAACGATTAGCATGTAAAGTACCGAGTAAAAGTAATCCTAAAAACATAACTCTTATAATGGCAAACTTCGCATTATATTCACTAAAAGTATCTAGCAAAACTAAAAATATAATCGTTACGAGTAAAAAATGAATAATGGTATGCTTCACAGTTACCCAATAGTGAATTAGATAAATTGTCATCCAAAGTAAGATAAAGAATAAGATACTTCGGAAAGAATTTTCCACACCGTTCCAATCTTTTTGCATCAATGCTGACCAGCTATTTTGAATATCACTACTTAATGTTAGTACACTCTCAATCGAGAATACTTTCGTTCCTGTATAAACGTACATTAAGAACCATAGTATATAGGCAAACTTTATAACAGCCGATATCCAACCATTTAAATGGACTATATTTGTTAGTAGGCAGATAGCTACGAATAATAAGAATAAGTTTAGATGACCTGTATTTGTCAAATCTACTATAGGCAGAAGCCATTCTCTTAACATGAAGAAAATCACTATATAGAGCGCCATTAATACAATCGTTCTCTTAATAGGGTGATTCGTCATTTCAACACCCCCATAAAAGCTTCTGTAAATTGTTCTTTTGCAATCGTATTAACTCTTATACCACGTGTACGAGCTAATTTCTCCATAGCCTTTTCCTGAGTAGACATGACTTGTCCTTTACTTCGAATAACAAAACAAAGACAGGCACGAGATGACTTTGATGCCTTTGTTAAAATATCAAGCCAATCTGTTGTAAGCTCACTTGTCACAAAAAGAATTTGAGCAGCATTCGCTAACGTACGATCTTGTCCGTACAAACGATTAACTGAATCTCCCAAATCATCTTGTACACTCGCCAAATGAAACATCACCTCTTGCAATTGGCTTTCTGTTTGAATTGCTTCAAAAAGCACACGATTTCTACCTGCCGACAAAAATGCCATCGTTATTTGCTGACGAACACTCGCATTCAATATAGAGGCAACAAATTCAACTTGCTCTTCAAATAATGCTGATGGCGAACAATCTAGCACAAGGCATAAATCTTGTGATTGTTGATCTTCAAACTCTTTCGTACGAAGCTCTCCAGTTTTTGCGAATGTCTTCCAGTGTACCCATGACATTCGATCTCCAGGTTGATACTCACGCAACCCTGACACCATCGTCGTATCTCGTACAATTGCGGAAGATACCGGTCCAGTTCCAGTTTGCATGCTCATATCAAGTGGTCTGAAAATCATTTTCGTCACATTTGGATACACAACAACAGTACGTTTCGCAGGTATGATTTGCGTTTTTTTAATCCAGCCAAAGAAATCACTGACTGTTATTTCAACACCTTGTAAATAGTGCTCTCCTCGCGGTATTTCTTCAATCTCATATGTCCACTTAACTTCCTTTTTAAATCCAACTACCAATAACCTTTGCATTGGTTGTGTCGTTGCATTGACCAATACTTCACTTGGCTTCGCTTCACGAATAACTGCATATACAATTGGCCATCTATTATTGCGCTTTAGAGTCATTGTCATTTTCAATGAATCACCATTTCTCATATGTTCCTGTTCAATACTGCGCTCTATTTTCATTTTTTTTAAGGGTGTAAAAAACAACAGCAATGAATACGTTGAAAAAGGTAGTAACATGAAAAAGACAAACCAGGTTACAAAACCACCTTCTATGATGCCAAATGCTAGTGTACTAAGCAGTAGCAAAACGACTAGCATCAGGCGCAGGATTCTTCCTGAAACATATCGTAATCTACTTATTGTCATTGATTTGCAGACCTTTTAATGGGCACAGCTGTATTAATTAAAATGCGTCCAATAATTTCTTCAGGTGATACTCCATCATAACGAGCTTCAGGTCTTAGCATTATACGATGAGAGAATACGAATGGTGCTAAAAACTGTACATCATCAGGTGTGACAAAACTACGACCACGAAGTAATGCGTACGCTTGTGAAGCTTTCATCAATGCAATCGAGCCTCGTGGACTAACACCCAAATATACATATTGATTTTCTCTAGTTGCACGGGATAGATCGACAATATAACCTTTCACAACTTCATCAACAAAAACATCTTTCACCTGTTGTTGCAAAGTAATTAGCTCTTCTAATGTAATGACAGATGATAAAAAATCGATTGGCTTACCTTGTTCAGCACGACGCAGTACTTCAATTTCATCATCATAAGATGGATATCCCATTTTCATTTTCAATAAAAACCGATCGAGTTGTGCCTCTGGTAATGGATAGGTTCCCTCATATTCAATCGGATTTTGTGTTGCCATTACAAAAAAAGGTTTTGGGATACTATATGTTTCACCATCGATTGTCACAGCAGCCTCTTCCATACCTTCAAGTAAAGCAGCCTGCGTCTTTGGAGAAGTACGATTAATTTCATCAGCCAATACGATATTGCCCATGATTGGCCCCGGTCGAAAATGGAATTCCATATCTTTTGGGTTATAAATGGATACACCTAGAACATCAGAAGGCAATAAATCTGGTGTAAATTGAATACGCTTAAATTGTGCTCCTACTGATTTTGCTAAAGCACGTACCATCATCGTTTTACCAACTCCAGGTACATCCTCTAGTAATACATGCCCTTGAGCAAGTAACGATACTACACTCAATTCAGCTATATGCTTTTTACCTATCATGACCTTTTCAATATTACGTACGATCTCTTGAAGCTTTTCTTGTGTTTCCATCAATTGAACCTCCACTTTACAAAGTCTATCGTTTTAATTCATTAGACGAAAAATAAGTCTTATGAACCGTATTTTCCAATATAATTGGACTTATTATACCATGTCCATTAGCTTTCGTTTGATTACAAACCTCTAACAAGTTATAGAGTAGAAAAACTATTAGCTCCATTCATCTTTTTAGTTCCTTATATTATTGCTCCTTATTGCACTTTACTAACCCCCTTTTTCTTTATAATTTTTAAATATACTTTAGAGCAGAACTTTCATTTAATAATAGGTAACTGTTTATTAATTAATTGCTTGTTTATAATATCTTTCACCCATGCACGTCCTTCGGTTGGGATAATAAAAAAACCGAATCCCCACTTCGGGATTCGGCTCATCTATGTTATTTAATTACTTCCAAAAATCATCATACACAGTTATTGGTAGGTGGCGTTTATGTTGTGAACGTAAGTAATGCCCTTCTAAGACTTTACGAGCCTCATCAGGAATTTCTTTACCCTCCAAATAATCATCAATTTGATCATATGTCACACCTAGCGCAACCTCATCGGGTAATGCAGGTCGTTCCTCTTCTAAATCTGCTGTTGGTGTTTTTTCGTACAAATGCTTTGGACATCCAAGCTCCTCAAGTAATGCTCTACCTTGGCGCTTGTTTAAACGGAATATCGGCACAACATCTGATCCACCATCACCGAACTTAGTGTAGAATCCCGTAATGGCTTCTGCCGCATGGTCTGTCCCAATGACAATCCCAGCATTTGTTGCTGCAATTGCAAATTGAGCTTTCATACGCTCACGAGCTTTTTCATTCCCTTTTACAAAGTCAGAAAGCACAACTCCCGCATCAGCCAAAGCTTGTACACCAGCATCTACAGCTGCTTTAATATTCACAGTATAGACTTTTGTAGGTTGGATAAAATCAATTGCGTCTTGGCAATCCTGTTCATCAGATTGTACTCCGTATGGAAGACGTACTGCCCAGAAAGAGTATTGATCTTTACCTACTTGTGCATTTAGTTCGTCTACTGCCATTTGAGCTAATTTACCACTTAAAGTGGAATCTTGACCACCGGATATACCTAAAACGAAACCTTTGACGAAAGAATGCTTAAGTGCGTATGCTTTTAGGAAATCTACTGAACGACGAATTTCTTCTTGTACATCAATTATTGGTAATACTCGCAACTCTTCAATAATTTGTTGTTGTAAATTTGACATACTACTTACCTCCTTAACCAAGCTCGATTTGTTCAACCATATCTTTCACTTCTTGAATGTTACGCATTTTATTATCCCAGCATTTTTGGCTTAAATCGACTGGATATTCCTCTGGATTTAAAGAACGCTTATATTCATCCCATAATAAGTCTAAATTTTCGGTTGCATACTCTCTCATTGCTTGTACAGAAGGGCTTTCGTAGATTACTTGTCCATTTTCTACTACTTTCGTGTGTAAATTTTTCGCTTCAAAGTTAGTGACAAATTTGGAGATGAATGTATGGACTGGATGGAACATTTTAATACGTTCCTCCAATTGAGGTTCCTCATCAAACATCGTAATGTAGTCACCTTCAGCTTTACCATTTTCACGATCAATGATGCGATATAATTTTTTCTGCCCAGGCGTAGTCACTTTTTCAGCGTTAGCAGAAATTTTAATGGTATCTTCCATTTGTCCATTTTCTTTTTCAATAGCTACTATTTTGTACACTGCACCTAAAGCGGGTTGATCGTAACCAGTAATTAATTTTGTACCAATACCCCACATATCAACCATTGCATTTTGAGCTTTTAAATTCAAAATAGTATACTCATCTAAATCATTTGATACAACGATTTTGGCATTTGGGAATCCAGCGTCATCTAACATTTTACGTGCCGCTTTTGATAAAAATGCAATGTCACCACTGTCTAAGCGGATACCCATAAAGTTAATTTTATCGCCGAGTTCTTTTGCTACTTTGATTGCAGTTGGAACTCCTGATTTTAGAGTATTATACGTATCAACTAAAAATACACAGTCTTTATGACGTCTTGCATAAGCATGAAACGCCTCGTAGTCATTTTTATAAGCTTGAACAAGTGAGTGAGCATGAGTGCCCGCAACTGGCAAATTAAATAATTTACCCGCACGCACATTACTTGTTGATTCCAATCCACCTATAATTGCTGCACGTGTACCCCAAATAGCTGCATCCATCTCTTGAGCACGACGTGTACCAAATTCCATTACTACATCGTCTTTTACAATTTGCTTAATACGACTTGCTTTTGTAGCAATCAATGTTTGATAATTAACAATGTTCAGTAGAGCAGTTTCAACTAATTGTGCTTCGACTAAAGGCGCTTCAATACGAACAATTGGTTCATTACCGAAGACTAGTTCACCTTCAACCATTGAATACACATCTCCGGTAAAGCGTAAATCTCTTAAATACCCAATAAAATCTTCACTATAACCTAAATCATTTTCCAAATACTCTAAATCACTTTCACTAAAACGGAAATCACGTAAATATTCCAGCATTCTTTCTAGACCAGCAAAAATTGCAAAACCGTTGCCAAATGGTAATTTTCTGAAATACAGCTCGAACACTGATTTTCTATTATGTATACCATCCGCCCAATAAGATTCTGCCATGTTTATCTGATATAAGTCTGTATGTAGCGTTAAGCTATCATCTGGATATTTCGACTTCATACTTAGTCCCTTCTTCCACCATCGTAATTAGTCATAGTATACACTATTTAACGTTAAACATGTTTTGAAAACCGCTATTCTATCTCATGAACCTTATATTTCTTCATTAATCCCACTGTAAATTTCTAAATCTTCTCAGTAATCCATTAACTATAAATTTGAACATTAGTTTTAAAGGTGATAACATTGTTTTGAATCGAACAATCCCGTATACTTCCAGAAAAGTGTATTGAAAATATCTAGGTATTTATCGTGATATTGCAATTTAAGGATTATGTCACGTTATTTTTTGATGATGCGCATTATTACGACTTAAATCATCTGAAAAATGTAAAGACTATTAGAGACCTATTTATATAGGCCATCGGGTATTTTTTGAATTTGTCTCATTAGTTATTTTGTAAATCGGAGGATTTTATGCAATGAAAACTTATGAATTACATGTCGCAGGTTTAAAACGACATTTACCTATTATTCAAATAAAAGAAAATCTCTCTATAGCTAGTTTTATTTTATTAGGTGATATAGAGATGGTGGATGCAGCAGCTACTGCCCTTGCTGAAAAGATACCTGATGTAGATCTACTCATTACAGCAGAAGCAAAAGGGATTCCTTTAGTGTATGAACTTTCAAAGCGAATGAAATTACCACGTTATGTCGTAGCGCGTAAATCATTAAAATCTTATATGCTTGAACCACTTATCCATGAAGTGAAATCTATTACGACAGAAGAAAAACAAATCCTTTGTTTAGATTTTCATGATGTTGCCTTTTTAAAATATAAACGGGTTGCAATTATTGATGATGTTATTAGCACTGGTGCGTCTATCAAAGTTTTAGAAGAGCTTGTTACAAAAGCAGGGGGTCGAGTTGTTGCAAAAGCTGCTATTATAGCAGAAGGTGATGCCACTAAACGGGATGATATTATTTTCTTAGGAGAATTGCCCCTCTTCCCTCATCACCAATAAACTTACAAATCCACAAGCCAATTCAATCAAATTTTGAATTGGCTTTTAATTTTTTAAAAAATAATTTCAAATAGATATATTTCATTAGGTTATGCGAACTAGATCACACTTGCAAAATGATATAAGGACTTCACAAACTTTTATTATTCATTTTATTATTTCTATTTATATAGGAAGAAACTCAATTTTATTTCATCATTTTGGTAAAATAATTCTGTGATTACATGTTTCACGTACTTGATGTTTCTAATGCAAGGAGTGCTTTTTTCATAGGTATTCCACTACGGAAGCCTGTAAGTTGACCATCTTTTCCGATAACACGATGACAGGGTACGATTATCAAAATTGGATTTGCACCAATTGCTGTACCTACTGCTCGCACTGCCTTTGGATTATTTATTTGATTGGCAATAGCTGAATAAGTTGTTGTTTCACCATAAGGGATTCCTTGTAATGCTTTCCAAACAGATTGTTGAAACTCTGTGCCTCCTGTATCTAAGGACATCACAAATTCCTTATTTTCACCTTTTAAATAGTCTATCAACTCTTTTTTATACACTTCTAAATTTTCTTCAGACTCTATTAAGTTGTACTTTTTAAACCTCTTTGCGGACATCATTTCTAACTCTTCCATACTAATGCCAGCATAACTAAGTCCTTGGTCTGTAGCAGCTAAATAAATTCTCCAATCCTCATGTTGAAAACATGTCCAATAAATTTCTTTTATCATGCTAATGCTCCCTTTTTTTCGTTAATATTTTGATATTTCATCAGTCATTTTCATTAATAATGCTATAAAAACAATACATTTGATTCACACCTATAAAAGATATAGCACATGTCAAACCTTACTTTTTTAGTGTAATTATAATATACACAATATTGTTAGTTGAACGTGTGTTTTAGGTTGTAAGATATCGAAAATCTTACAGAAATAGAGCGTCTCTTGCTTTAATAATGGCGGCTGAAGCCATTCTAAAATAGAAGATTATTCTTCAACTATGGTACATTTATAGTAAAGACTTTTATTCAGGAGGCTTACAAATGGATAAGGTATATGAGCCAGCTATACATTTTAATCATGTTGATTTTCAAATTGGTGACTCTAAAATAATAAAAAAAGTTACTGGATCCTTTCCAAAGGGAAAAATCACAACACTCGTTGGACCATCTGGCGCGGGCAAGACAACTTTACTCAAAATGTGCAACGGCTTAATCTCCCCTTCCGCTGGTGAAATTTTCATTCATAATAAACTCATTACTGATTATGACCCAATTGATTTACGTAGAAATGTTGGAATGGCGTTGCAAGCTGCTCCTATGATCAAAGGCACAGTTTTTGAAAATTTGGAGCTTCCATTAGCATTGCAGAGCAAAAAATTACCTGAAGAAGATGCTATCTCATACTTAGATGATGTCGGATTGGAACGAGATTTTTTACATAAAAATGCAGATGATTTATCTGGTGGCCAACGCCAAAAAGTATCGATTGCTAGAACCCTAGTAAATCAATCCGAAATTTTGTTGTTAGATGAAATTACATCTGCACTTGATCGTGCTTCATTAAAAGAAATAGAAGAACTAATCGTCAAAATCAACGGAAAATATAATGTGACGATGATTTGGATTACACATAATCTTGAGCAAGCATTAAAAATTGGTCACTATACTTGGGTTTTAATGCAAGGTGAAGTCATTGAGACCGGAGAGAGCAAACTATTAGAGAACCCTCAAAATGACCTTGTAAAACACTTTGTACAAGGAGTGATTAAATGAGCTATTTGGCATTATCCTTAACATTGATTTTCGTACTTATTCCATTAATTTTATCAAAAACTTTAAAACTCGGATTAGAAAAAGATACATTTATTGCAACGATAAGATCTATTATCCAGTTACTTGCTGTCGGCTATGTATTAAAATTTGTTTTTGATTCCAATCATTTTATCTATATATTCTTAATGATTGCTTTGATGATTGGAACTGCTACATTAAACGCACGTAAAAAAGGTAAGTCCATAGACGGGATTACGTGGAAAATTGCTGTTACTTTACTGACTGTTGAAGTATTGACGCAAGCCATACTACTAGGCTTCCACATTGTACCCGCAACTGCACAATATATCATTCCAATTAGTGGAATGATCATCGGAAACTCCATGGTACTATCCATATTATTCTTAAATCGTTTCACAGCTGAAATGCATGCTCATCGTGATCAAGTAGAGCTTATTTTATCATTAGGTGGAACACCAAAACAGGCTATTCATCATCAATTAATTAGTGCCATTAAGGCAAGTATGATTCCAACTATAGAAAGCCAAAAAACGATTGGGCTTGTCCAACTTCCAGGCATGATGAGTGGTCAAATCATTGCTGGCGCTGACCCGATCCAGGCAGTGCAGTTTCAATTACTAATCGTTTTCATCTTGCTTACGACAGCGGCTGTATCGAGTATTTTCCTTGGTTTTTTGTCCTATCCAACATTGTTTAATAGTCGCATGCAAATGTTGAAAGAAAAATTTTAATTAAAAAGCTTCTTCTCTATACGTCTTAGAGAAGAAGCTTTTTGTCATAATAATTGTACTGGGGAGCTATATATTATTTAGTATGTTTGTCGTAAAAAGCTATAAAGTTATCTACTACAGTATCAAGGAATGCAATTGTACTTTCATCTGTTAGTTCGCCAGCTTCGTTTAATTTCGTATGAACCGCACCTATATATACTTCATTACCTGGCAGTAGTACCGGCGCTAAAGCTGGATTTGAAAGTATTGCACGTAAATGGATTTGTGCACGAACACTTCCTAAAACACCCATTGATGAACCTACAATGAATCCCAGTTTATCTTTGATTGTATTATCTCCACCACGTGATAACCAGTCAATTGCATTTTTCAATGCACCTGGAATGGAATAGTTATATTCAGGAACAGCAAATAATACTGCATCAGAATCTTTAACATCCGCTTTAAAAGCTGTTGCACCGGCTGGTGGATTGTTTTCAATATCAATCGAGAACATTTCAACATCATTAATTAATACTGGTGTAATATCCAATTTGTTTGCATAGCGTTTTTTCATGAAGTTTACAAGTTTTAAATTATTTGAAGTTGAGCTAGTTGAACCTATTATTGCTTTTACTTTAATAGTCATTTAATGTCTACTTCCTTTTCTATTTTAAAATTTTGTAACAAGTAAAGCATATACCTTGAAAATGGAATGTTCCAATAATTTGACTCAGTAGCAAAAAAATACCTTCTATAGCATGCGCAATTTTATAAATATCAATAAGTTTTCGGTGATTTTTTTGCAATCGACTATAAAAAAAGAAAACAATAATAAAAACGTGAGGTTTATTATCCTCACGTTTCATTTTAATACGGCTCTGCGTCATGTCCTTTTTCAATGGCATCTTCAGGAGCCTTATCTCCATCATTATTTGCTAAAGGTCTTTGCGTAGATGAGTGTTTATTGGCATTTTGTAGTCCCTCTTTTAGTCTACGGCCGTAATCTTCATCTGCTTCCTCTGCTAATGCAATCATTGCCTTTTGGATCTTTTCATCACAACTAGATAAATCACCGATAAGATTTTCTAGAAGCTCATCTTTTTCCCAGTCTTCAAAATTACGATACGTTTCCCCTGCTTGTTTCGTATTACTTTGACGATCGATGGATTCATGTACTAAATTACCTTCAATAAATGGTGTATACTCTTTTGCATTTTGTTTAGCCTCGTGCAAGCCACCAAGCATGGATGGCTCATAGTTAATATGTGGATTCTGACCAGGCGCTAAATCACGCTTATATAACATTTGACCACCATTTTGGTTTGTAGCAACACGTTTCTTCGGTGCATTAATCGGGAGTTGTAAATAGTTTGCTCCAACACGATGACGCTGTGTGTCTGAATAAGAAAACGTTCTACCTTGCAACATTTTATCATCAGAGAAATCGAGTCCATCAACTAATACGCCTGTTCCAAACGATACTTGTTCTACTTCTGCAAAAAAATCTTCAGGATTTTTATTTAATACCATCTTCCCTACAGGATGCCAAGGAAATTGATCTTCAGGCCACAGCTTCGTATCATCTAAAGGATCAAAGTCGAGTTCTGGATGTTCTCCATCAGACATGATTTGAACATTTAATTCCCATTCTGGATAATCTCCATTTGCAATCGCATCATATAAATCTTGAGTAGCATGGTTAAAATTTTTAGCTTGAATTTCTTCAGCTTCCTGTTGCGTCAAATTCTTTATTCCTTGTTTTGGTTCCCAGTGATATTTGATCAAAACGGCTTCTCCATCACTATTCACCCATTTATACGTATTCACCCCAGATCCTTGCATCATTCGGTAATTTGCAGGAATTCCCCAAGGTGAATAGATAAAAGTGACCATATGGAATGATTCCGGTGAACTTGCACAAAAATCAAAAAAGCGCTCAACATCTTGTATATTCGTAATAGGATCCGGCTTAAATGCATGAATCATATCAGGAAATTTCATAGCATCACGAATAAAGAAGATCTTTATATTATTCCCTACTAGATCCCAGTTACCATCTTCAGTATAAAATTTCACTGCAAATCCTCGGGGATCACGCAAAGTTTCTGGTGAATGATTTCCGTGTATTACAGTTGAAAAACGAACAAAAACTGGCGTTTGCTTCCCTTTGTCTTGAAATACCTTTGCTCTAGTAAATTTCGACACAGGATCATTACCTACAGTTCCATACGTTTCAAAATAGCCGTGTGCTCCAGCACCACGAGCATGTACTACACGTTCGGGTGTACGCTCTCTATCAAAATGACTCATTTTCTCTAGGAAATCATAATTTTCTAAAGTAGCCGGCCCACGATTACCAACAGTTCTCAAGTTTTGATTGTTTGTAATAGGATGCCCTTGTCTATTGGTAAGCGTGTCTTCCTCTTCAATATGATTATCATTATGTGTCATAAAATAGCCTCCTTGAATGTCTTCACAATCCATCTTGTCCTGTATTTTAATGAATTAAACATTTGCAGCTATCTGGGGAACTTATTTAACCTACTCGCTATCTCTTTTGACTCACTCGGGCTCTCTTTTAACCTACTCGCTCTTTCTTTTAACTCACTCGGGCTCCCTTTTAACCTACTCGCCCTCTTTTGACTCATTCGGGCTCTCTTTCATTCAACTATCCTCTATCAGTAATTTTTCCAACAAAAAAAGCACCTCACAAGGAGATGCTAATTAATTTAAAATATGGATTTATATAAAACTTACTTAGCCAGCCTATTGTTCTATTTGTTCCATCCTTTTTCCTTAAAACGAGCGATAGCTTCAATTCGATTGCTTACTTCTAGTTTGTCTAAGATGGTTGAAATATAGTTTCGCACGGTACCGGGCGAAAGAAAAAGCTCCCCCGCGATTTCCTTCGTCGTTTTACCCTCCGCTACTAGCTCAAGTACTTCACTTTCACGTTCTGTGAGCGGATTTTCAATAGTCTCTTCATAAACAATATCGATTAACTCAGGTGCATATAGTCGTCTGCCTTCCACAATTACACGGATAGAATTTACAAGTTCTTCAATAGGGCTGTCTTTTAATAAATAACCACGCACACCCGCTTTACGAGCGCGTTCGAAATAACCTGGACGCGCAAAAGTAGTTAAGATGATAATCTTACAAGGATGATCTTGTAATTCTTCAGCAGCATCTAGCCCGGTTTTCAAGGGCATTTCAATATCCATAATACAAATATCAGGATTATGCTCCTCTACAAGCGCGACAGCTTCAGCACCATTTTTGCCAATGCCGACTACTTCCATATCATCTTCCATATTGAGTAAAGATTTCATAGCACCTAATAGCATACCTTGATCTTCAGCTATGACGATTTTAATCATGTTGGTCACTTCCCTTTTGATGTGTGATGACGACAGGTACAGTAATATTAAGCACTGTGCCGTTTTGTTCAGTAATTTGCAGATTTCCGTTGACGAACTCTAATCGTTCTCGCATGCCATTCAAACCATTACCTTCTGATTTCTCTTTTTTGGCTGATAGACCCACACCATTATCTGCAATGATAATCTGTAATTCATTTTTATTTTGGGCGAATGTAATTTCACACTTCGATCCATCACTATGTTTCACTATATTATTAACAGCTTCCTTTAGACACATGCTTAGAACGTTTTCAACGATTGTTGGAACTTTATCAAAATTAGGGTCTCCTACAATCGTCAATTCCATTTCTGCTGCATCTAAAATTTGCTGAATACGGACAAGTTCATCATGTAACTTCACTGTACGCATATCTGCTACAAGTTCGCGTACTTCCTTCAAAGCAATACTTGCTGTTTGGCGAATATCTTTTAATTCCATCACTGCAGCCTGTGGATCCTTTTCCACTAAACGTGCAGCTAAATCACTTTTCAAACCAATCATGGAAAGCTTTTGCCCGAGGGTATCATGCAAATCACGCGCAATACGCTGGCGTTCTTCATAGATACTAAGCTCAGAAATACGTTCTTTTGCCGACTCTAGTTGTCCCTCAAGTTTTTCACGTCTATTCCAGTTATATAAATTAAATGGTAATAGTACCGTTCCAATAACCGAAATAATGATAAAGTGAATTTGAGGAAGAAACAAGTCAATTTCAATGAAAAACCCTGCTACTATCGCGCCTATTGTAAAAGCGATATGTAAGCCATACATAATATAAAACCCTACAGTATTACGGATATTCCCAATAAAAAACGCTGTAAATAATGATAGATAAACATAACCAAAAAGTAATGTCATCGCAACATTAATTATCATTTCAAAGGATACCCACATATATACGAGTCCATTGTGTGATCTATGTGAAAAACGATATGAAACAAAATATAAAAGTAAAATTGAAATCCCTATCGTTATTTCTAAAAATGAAGATGACCTAAATATGAAAAAGAACGGTAGTAAACAGAAAATTACCCAAGCATAGATACTTAGCCAAGGACTTTTCGGGAAAATACTAAACCAGCTCAGCATAAATTCATTCACCGCCCCATCTAATTGCCCCTATTATATCAAATGTCATATAAACAAAAACAGCCATCTCTGTTTAAAGAAATGACCGTTTTTCATACTTAGCTTGCTTTTTTCATAGGTACTTCTTGATTTTTTGACAAACGATCATGTTCATCTACTAACCTTTGTACAGATTTGAAAGTCACAAAGGCTTTATGTGATGGATCATATAATTTATAACGTAATGATTCTAAACTTGTTTTGATAGTTACTGTTGTAGCTTTTTGAAGTGGCGGTACTTTTTCATGTGCTTCTTCTAATAAGTAATTTGGTACACGTGGTGATAGATGATGCACGTGATGGAAACCAATATTACCTGTTACCCATTGTAAAACTAGTGGCAATTTATAGTATGAACTTCCTTCAATCGCTGCTTTTACATAATCCCACTCAGACTCTTCTTCAAAATATGAATCTTCAAATGTATGTTGAATGTAGAATAACCAAATTCCTAATGCACCAGCTACAAACATCGTCGTACCATGTACGATTAAAAATGCTGTCCATCCGGCAGTCATCACGAGCGTAGTTGCTAATGCTACGATAATAATATTTGATAGATACGTATTCATACGCTCTTTTCGTTTTGCATCCTTACGATTAAAACGACTTGAAATTAAAACTAAATATAGTGGTCCTAATCCGAACATTACAAGCGGGTTACGGTAAGCACGATATTTGAATCGTTCCTTTTTTGATGCTGCAATGTACTCATCAATTGTCATCACCCAAATGTCACCAACACCACGTTTATCTAAATTTGAACTTGTTGCATGGTGAATTGCGTGTTCACGTTTCCATTTTTCATAAGAAAACAATGTTAATACTCCAGTTAATGTACCAACGATATCTGTTGCTTTTTTATTTTTAAAAAATGACCCGTGAGTACAATCATGAAATATAATGAATGTACGAACTACAAAACCTGCTGCGACTATACTTAAGCCAACCGATGCCCAAACAGAAACTGGAACTAATAGATACGCTGCTGTCCATAAGATTATAAGTGGTAGCAAAGTGTTAACCATTTGCATAATACTTTTATTCAAATGAGACTTAGCGAATGGTGCGACGTCCTTACGTAATTGCTTCGTCTTTTCTATATTATTCATGTGATGTCCCTCACTTTTCTTCGCTTTTATATATTCTCATCTTAAAACTTATAGTTACATGTTAGTAGATATAGTTGTCATGATTAACATATGACATCTGTCATATAGCAAGTCTTAATACTTGGTAATAATATCGAAAAATCCACTTGATACTACTTACTTTGTTGTTTAATAGCCATCATTAAATAATTATGATGGCTTCTCGAAAAAAACCTACAATTTATCTAAAAGAACGCAAAAAGCGAGATGGCTTAAAACCATCTCGCTTTTTCTTATTCTACATTGAAATATCTTGCATCAGGATGTGCGAAAACAATTGCTGAAACGGATGCTTCTGGTGACATCATAAATTCCTCTGTAAGATGTACACCTATATCTTCTGGCTTGATCAAACCAAATAGTTTCGATTGATCTTCTAAATTTGGACACGCTGGATAGCCAAATGAAAAACGCTGTCCTTGATATTTTGCTGCAAAACGGTCCCGCATTGTGAAATCGGTGGCATCTGGGAATCCCCATTGGTCTCGAATTTCTTGATGGATGCGTTCTGCAAACCCTTCTGCTAATTCCAGAGCTGTTGCTTGGAATGCATGACTTTCAAGGAATTTCCCTTGCTCTTTCAAACGCGCTGCAGCCTCACGTACACCGTGCCCAGCCGTTACTTGCATAAAAGCAACATAATCCATTTCCCCACTATCAACTGTTTTCAAGAAATCAGCTAAACATAAGTACGGCGCCTTATTTTGACGTGGGAAAGTAAAGCGCTCAATAACGGTCTTACTATTTTTTGGGTCATAAATGACTACATCATCTCCGTCTGCTTGTGCGGGAAAGAATTGATACATACCTGATGGATTTAACATACCTGATTCCAAGAATTCTGTTACTAAATCATATAATTCAACTGCTCGAGAATCACCTTTTTCAAGCATTTCATCGCTATATCCTCTTAAACCTAAGTGATGGCCAATTAATGTACGCATATTCACATATGGATACAAATGGGATACTGAATAGTCTTTTAATACATGTCGTCGTAAATCAGTCGGTACAAAAACCGGTGCATCTGAACGTACTGTTTTAATCGGTTTTTCTGCTATAGCAACAGCTGGTCTTGCAGCGCGCTTTTCTTCTGATGCTGCACGTTTTTCAATTGCGTCTTCTAACTCATGTAGCAATTCACCTTTATCATCACTTTGCAGTCTGTTAGCTAACTCAAGACCATGCATTGCATCTTTTGCATACATTACTGGACCATCATATTCTGCTGCGATTTTCGTTTCGGTAAAGCGTCTTGATAATGCCGCTCCACCTACAAGCATTGGAGTAATGATGCCTGCATCCTTGAAATCTTGCGCAGTAATCACCATCTGCTGTGCTGATTTTACGAGTAATCCTGATAATCCAACGATATCTGGATGTTCTTTTTTAATAACTTCAATTAGTGCTTGAGGTGTAACTTTAATACCAACATCAATTACCTTATAACCATTATTACTTAAAATAATATCAACAAGGTTTTTTCCAATATCATGTACATCACCTTTAACAGTTGCTAATATTACTTTCCCTTTACCAGTGTCATTTTCATTTTTTTCCATGAACTGTTCTAGGAATGATACAGACGCTTTCATAACTCCAGCACTTTGTAGTACCTCGGCTACGATTAACTGGTTATCATTGAACAAACGTCCAACTTCAGCCATTCCTGTCATCAAAGGTCCATTAATAATTTCTAACGGTGAATCGTACATGTTCATTGCAGCTTCTAAATCAGGGATTAGCCCTTCTTTTGTACCTTCAATAATATAATATGCTAGTCGCTCGGGTACTGTTTTCGGAATATCATCTTCGGTCTTTTCTTTCTTTTTGTCACGGTAGAAATCCGTAAAATCAGCTAGTGTTTTATCGTTTGTTTTATAGATTAAATCATTTGCTAAGTTAATCTCACCTTCTGGAATTGAAGCATAGCGTTCTAATTTCTCTGTATTTACAATTGCATAATCTAGCCCGGCTTGTGTACAGTGATATAGATAGACAGCGTTTAATACTTCACGTCCAACTGGCGGTAAACCAAACGATACATTACTAACACCTAAAATAGTTAATACTCGAGGCATTTTTTCTTTGATTAAGCGAATGCCTTCAATCGTTTCTTCAGCTGCTCCTATATATTGTTCATCACCCGTGCCAACTGGAAATACAAGAGGATCGAAAATAATGTCTTCTGGTGCGATTCCCCATTTATTCACTAGCAGGTCATAAGAACGTTCAGCAACTTTTAATTTACTATGGCGGTCAACAGCCATTCCTTTTTCATCAATTGTGCCGATAACGATAGATGCACCGTATTTTTTCACTATTGGTAAAACAGCATCATAACGCTCTTCTCCGTCCTCTAAATTGATAGAGTTTATGATTGCTTTCCCTTGGGAATATTTCAGTGCTTCTTCAATTACCTTTTCATCCGTTGAATCGATTACAAGAGGAACTTTTACCTTCTTTACCACTTCCGTCATGAAGTTTTTCATATCTTCAAGTTCATCACGGTCAGGGTTTGCTAAGCAAATATCCATTACGTGCGCACCGTTTTTCACCTGGGCACGAGCAATTTCTGCCGCTTCTTCAAATTTACCTTCTATTATTAAACGCTTAAATTTTCGCGAACCAATAACATTTGTACGCTCTCCAACAAATAATGGGCGCATTGAATCATCATAAATAAGCGGTTCAATTCCCGCTACGACATGACCATGCTCAGCTTCAGGCATTTGACGGGGCTGCTTATTTTCTACTACTTTACGGATTGATTTAATGTGCTCAGGCGTCGTACCACAACAACCCCCAACGATATTTAACCAACCTTTATCCGCAAAACCTTCAAGCTTTTTAGATAATGATTCTGGAGTTTCATGATAATGCCCTTCTTCATCTGGTAAACCTGCATTCGGATAACAACTAACATAGCTTGTTGCTAATTCTGAAAGCGAGCGTAAATGATCTGTCATAAATTCAGGCCCTGTAGCACAGTTCAACCCTACTGATAACGGTTTAATATGTTCAATTGAAATATAAAAGGCTTCTATACTTTGCCCTGCCAGAGTAGTACCCATAGGTTCGATTGTTCCCGAAATCATCACAGGTAGCTCTTTACCAAGCTCTTCAAATGCTTGTTTAATACCTAAAGTACCAGCCTTAACATTCAGCATATCTTGACTTGTTTCAAGTAATAATAAATCCGCTCCACCTTCAATTAATGCCTTTGCTTGCACGTAAAAGTCATGTAATAGCTCATCAAATGTAATCCCCCCCGTTACTGATAAGGTTTTAGTTGTTGGTCCCATTGCACCAGCAACATAACGAGGCCATTCAGGTGTTGACAATTCATCCGCTACTTTTTTAGCAATTTGCACGGCTAATAAGTTAATTTCATGCGCTTGATCATCCAGTGCATATTCATTTAACACTACAGGAGTTCCACCAAATGTATTCGTACTAATAATATCTGAACCCGCCTCTAAATAAGCCCGATGTACATTTTCGATCACGTCAGGTCGTGTAATATTCAAATATTCATTACAGCCATCATATTCATCTCCACCAAAATCCTCTGGTGTTAAATTAGCATTTTGGAGCATTGTCCCCATTGCACCGTCTAATATAAGAATATGTTGTTGGAGTCGTTCTTTAATTGGTTGTTTTAACATAGTTGTGATCTCCTACTTTCTGTTGGTCTAGCTCTTGAATATAATGAATCAATTCTACTGACATGTCGTAACGTGTAAATGGCGTAATGATATAAATGCCGTTGAATAACTCTGCGGCTGTATCAATTAATTCCTTCGCAATCGCTATGCCTTCTGCAGTTGCAAGGTTTTTATCATCACCCGTTGCGCGCATTCTTTCAAGCACTTCATCAGAGAGCTTAATTCCTGGTACTTCATGATGTAAAAACTCTGAATTTCGGATACCTGTTAGCGGCATGATTCCTATGAAAATAGGGGTTTCTAAATGTTTAGTCGCCTCATATATCTCTATTATTTTTTCCTTCGTATATACAGGCTGTGTGATGAAATAATCTGCTCCACACTCAATTTTCTTTTCTAATCTTTTTACGGCTCTATCAAGCACCCGTACATTAGGATTAAATGCAGCTGCAATTGAGAAATTCGCCTTTTTACGCAAAGGTTTACCTGAGAATGATATTCCTTCATTCAACTGTTTAATTAATTGAAGTAGCTCTAAGCTTGAGACATCGTACACGCTAGTTGCACCCGGGAAATCGCCAACTTTTGTAGGGTCTCCAGTGACTGCTAAAATTTCATTAATACCTAATGCATCTAGACCCATTAAATGCGATTGTAAGCCGATAAGATTGCGATCACGACAAGTAATATGAGCAAGGGAACGAATATTATTTTGCGTTTTCAAAATTGAGCCCATTGCCATGTTACTAATACGAGGGGATGCCAATGAATTATCAGCCATAGTGACAGCATCAACACCTGTTGAGTTGAGTATTTGCGCCCCTTCTATAAAGGATGTCGTATCAAGATGGCGAGGGGTATCAAGCTCTACAATGATTGTACGTTCCCTTTTTGCCTTTTCGTGAAGTGGCTCATGATGATCAGGAGTCGCTTCTTTAATTTCGATTACTTTTTTCTTTTTCACAATTTTATTTTCAATTGGGGGTAAATCAGCAATACGTTTTTTCACAGCCTCTATATGCTTTGGTGTCGTCCCACAACATCCACCAATTAAGCGGACACCTTGGTCACGTAGCAAAACACCAGCACGACCAAAATAATCAGCCTCTGATTCGTAAACAATTTTGCCATCTTCTACATCTAGCAAACTAGCATTTGGATATGCAGATAAGAATGCTTTGGATGGTAATTCAACATCTTCAAACGCTTGGATTGTATGATGTGGGCCTAAACGACAGTTTACTCCGACAATATCTGCACCCAAAGCTTCTAATTGGTGCAGTGCATCATTTAACAATAAACCATTTTGTAAAATACCTGGTTCATGCATTGACACTTGGGAGATAATCGGTAAGTCAGTTAATTTTCTCAAATGTTTCACTACAGATGAAAGTTCCTCAAAATCATAGTAAGTTTCTAGTAATAAACCATCAGGATTACCAGCTAATAGATACCCCGCTTGCTCATCTAATGCAGCTATAATCGCTTCTAGTGTCGCTTCACTTTTACGAATACCGCGAATACCACCAATTGTTCCTAAGACAAATTGGCCTCCTGGTGCTGCAGCACGTTTTGCAATGGCGATTGCCGATTCATTAAACTCCTTTACTGAGCTTTCTAAACCATAACGTTCTAATTTAATGGCATTCGCTGTATACGTATTAGTCTGAATAATGTCAGCGCCTGCTTTAATATATTGTTGATGTATATTTTCAATCACTTCAGGCTTAGTAATATTTAATTCCTCATAACAATAGTCAATTCCGTAAGAATATAATAAAGTGCCCATCGCACCGTCAGCTGTTAACACTTGTGTTTGCAATTTTTCAAGTAGTCCCATTAAAATCCCTTCCTTTCTACATAAAAAAGCCTTCTTATGGATAAGAAGGCTTGACGATTACGATGTTCGCTCCTTCTTATCTTTTCGGACAATCTGTAAATCCGCTGGAGTTAGCACCTGACCAGATGGCTGGTTGCTGAAGCTTCAAAGGGCCAGTCCCTCAGCTTCTCTTGATAAGAAATATTTATTTAATTGTTCGAATAATTAAAAGAATCATAACCCTAGAAAAGAATATCGTCAAGAGGATTTTTTGAATTGTAGAAAAACTCTGTATTATACGTATATTTTGACTACAAAACAAAAGAAGAGGACTTTTGATGATTACGTATTATAACGTCAATCTCGCCTTCACAACTGTTTATTTGCAAAAATATTATTGGCTGATGTCTTATCATAGCTCTTTATTTCAACCAATTTACCTTGAATAATCAGTCGCTTAGAACCATCATAATTACATGTAACAAGCGTTATCAATTTTTCATTTGAATCATCAATCACATCAATTTGCTCCGGTTGTACAATATGCATTTTATCAATTTTATATTCATAGATTTTTTTAAAATCAGTTACATAAACTTGCATACCTTCCTTCGCACTTGTAAGAGGACTAAAGAGTGCCTTCCCATTATTCATATTATGACCTGCTAAGGCATAATTAGCTTTCCCCATCTTTTGTTCAGGTTTCATCGTACCAGCACCAATGGCTAAGTTTGTATTCGATACACCATATAAAATGGGTAATCGCATATTCACTTGAGGTACACTAATAACGCCTATGGCATTTATTTTCTTTTGATTGAATTGTGCCTTTACTACATCTTTTACATTTAGATCATCCACTTGTTGAAAATCAAAGGATGCATCTGGATTCTTCATCTCCAATGCTATGTCTTGTTTCTCAATCGTTGCCCTCGACATATTCGAAATGAAATACCCCATGATAGGCTGATAGAAAATAAATACTAAACCAATTACTAGCAAAAGGATACCTAATATTAAACTTCTCTTTTTCCGCATGTTATCCTCCTTCTTTTTACTCACTCATTTTATAGTATTACTTCATTTAGCTTTTTCGAGCGGTTTGATATAACGTTAAACTTTATCAAAAAAGAAAGAGCTAAAGAAATTGGTATCTCCTTAGCTCTTTTCTACCTACTTTGATAATTTAGCTAGAATTGATTCTGCTGTTTCTTTCCCGTTCTTAATACAAGGACCAATACCTACACCGTAATAAGAGCAGCCTGCAAGGAATATATTTTCATATGAAGAAGCCAGTTTAGTTGATAAAGCTTCTACTGTTTTTGCATGGCCAAGATGGTAAACAGGCATTAAATCATTCCATTTTGTCACATCTACTACAGTAGGCTGTGCTTCTATCTTCAGGCTTTTTGCAATATCATTTAAAGCAATTTTAGTTAATTCTTCTTTACTTAAATGCTTCATATTCTCAAAATCCGGATTTGAATTTTTATAAAATAAACGAACAAGTAATTTGCCATCTTCTGAAGTATGGCTCCATTTACGACTTGTCCATGTACAAGCATTACATTTGACGTCACTGTTTTCAGACACAATAAAACCTGTACCATCTGCAGGTAATTGACTATCAGGAATGTTAAAACCTAAATAAATCGTAATTAGTGAGGCATTGCTAAATTCATTAAAGTCCTCATCCAAATTTGGATCTTTTAATAGCTTTTTAGTTACATCATGTGGTGTTGTTAACACGATGAAATCTGCTTCAATTACTTCGTGATTATCAAATGTCAGTTTATATTTGTCATCTCTTTTTTCGATATGATTTGTTGAAACGCCTTTTAATATTGTAACGTCTGATAGCTTCTCTTCAAATCGATTAAATAAAGAAGATAATCCATTTTTAAAGGATATGAATTTTTTATTTGCCGCTTTTTGAAATTCTTCTTTATGTGCGCCAAACCCTTTAATAATGCTTCCATACTGCTCTTTATAATCGAGTAAATACGGTAATGTTGAAGCCATTGTCAACGTATCTAATTTTCCTGAATAGACCCCTGATAACACTGGAGCAATTTGCTTTTCAACAAGTTCTTTTCCTAAAAAATGCTCTAAGAAAGAACCGATCGAGCTATCCTTTGTAAAATATTCATTAGGCAATTCTAAATCTTTTAACGCCTCTTTTTTTCCTTCTTCCGAAACTAATGTGCTACTTTCCAGAGACTCTACACTTGTAGGAATGCCAAAAACGCTGTCTGCTGGAATTGCGTGCAATGTATTATTTGTGTAAATATACGAAATTCCTGTACCATTATATACAAGGTCATCTTGTAATCCTAAATCTTCTACTAAAGGCATAACACTAGAATGACGTGCAACAATCGAATCTGCACCCGTCTCCAATATAAAGCCGTCCTTTTCGACAGAGTGCATTTTACCGCCTAAGTAGTCATTCTTTTCTATCAATACTAAATTTATATCTAAGCCTTTTTCTTCTTTTTCCTTTTGTAAATAGTGCATAGTAGAAAGACCTGTTATACCGCCACCAACTACAACAACTGTTTTCAATATATTCACTCCTCATAGCGGATTCTGTTTTATTTTAATTGGTTGTTTGTAGTTCTAGTATAAACTTTCATTTTCAAAACTGTCATGATATCCATCACTTATTTAAGTACTTATTTGCGAACGTTTACATCTTTGTCAAAATTAACGTGGTCTTTTCGTAAATAGTCTTGAAAGTTTCTTTATCCAGTACATTTTTCTGAAAAAGGGTAATGAATAATTACTTACTTTTCTATCGATACTTTTTTTGAAGGGAGTTTTTTATGGATTTATTAATTACAATCCTTTTACTATTAGTGTGCCTATTATTATCAAATGTAATTGGACATTATATTCCATTTATACCTACAGCACTAATCCAAATAGCACTTGGCATTCTACTGGCTATATTCGCAAATGAAATGACGCTTCAGCTTGAATCCGAATGGTTTTTATTACTTTTTGTTGCCCCACTTTTGTATAATGATGGACGCAATTTCCCGAGAGAGGATCTATGGAGAATGCGCGCCCCTATTCTTGGAAATGCCATTATACTGGTTCTTCTAACGACACTTGGCGGTGGTTACTTTATTCATTGGTTAATTCCTGATATACCACTTGCTGCTGCATTTGCACTTGCAGCCATCTTATCGCCAACAGATCCAGTTGCGGTAAACGGTATTGCAAAGCGTATCCAAATACCTGAGAAGATTTTAAATCTCGTTCGTGGTGAATCACTTATTAATGATGCTTCTGGTTTAGTTGCTTTCAAATTCGCAGTAGCTGCTGTTGTCACAGGGTATTTTTCAATTAAGGAAGCTCTTTTTGAATTTACTTATACATTTTTAGCCGGAGCTATTCTTGGCCTAATCTTAGGCGTCATAATTACACAGCTGCGCTTTACCCTTAGGAAGAAGGGCATCCATGATGTCGTTTTCCATTCACTATTACAGCTATTAACACCTTTTATTATTTACTTAATTGCTGAAGATGTTTTCCATGCATCTGGGGTTATTGCAGTTGTTGTAGGTGGTATTATTCATGCACTTGTTAAAGATCATACGGAGACTTTAATTGCAGAAGAACAGCTAATTACAGAAAACACTTGGTCTATCGTACTGTTTATCTTAAACGGGGTTGTATTCTTATTACTTGGATTGAATATTCCATTGTCTATGACCGAAACATTAGAGAATCCATCTATGAATAACTGGAAAATCATCGGTTACTCTATTGCCATTGGCTTTGTTATTTTAGGTATTCGTTTCATTTGGTCATACGCTTTTTCTTACTATGAATATAAAAAAGACGCAATTCAAGAAATTGAAAAACCTAGTTTGAAAACGAGTTTACTAACAAGCTTAACAGGCGTGCGTGGTGCTGTAACAATGGCAGGGGTCTTATCCCTTCCTTTACTAGTCGATAACGGCGATTTGTTTCCAGAACGCTCCTTGATATTGTTTTTAGCATCTAGTGTTATTTTATTTACATTGCTGATTGCTACAATTTTCTTACCTCTTTTAATTGATGAAGAAGAAGTTTTAGAAATACGTGAAGGAAAACTCACTTTCAATGAAGCAAAGAAACGCTTGCTGATTGCTTCAATTCGTAAAATCAATTCAGTGATGACTGAAGAAAACCAAACTGTCGCTTTTGAATTAATAGACGAATATAAATTAATGTTTAATCAGATCGATGTAGAGCTCAATGCAGAAAAGTTAGCTTCTAAAGAACGAAAACAACAGATAAAGGGCCTGCGTTTACTCGGCTTAAAAGCAGAAAAGGAGTATATAGAAAGGACCCAAAAAGAACAAAACTTAGACCCTGATATATACTCAGCATGCCAAGCTGCTTTTAAAGAACGTGAAAAAAATATTAGTAATCCAAATCGCCCTAAAGTAATTGCTATCCTATATAGAATTTTACTTCACTGGCGAACTTCTAGAAAAAGATACAGTCTAAATAAAGATAAGCGTATTGAATATTTCCGCCAAAAGAAAGAGTTGCGTATGCGCGCTTTAGGTGCAGGTATAGATGCTTTAGAACAACATGCTAAATCGGAAGAAAATCCTGATCTTGCAAATTCTATTATTTACGAATATCGCAAAATTATGGATAGGATGAAACAATCCGTCACTCAAAATTCCGAACGACGAGATGAAATAAAAGAAGAATTACGGGCTCTTTTAATCGAAACTGAACGTATGGAAATTCAGAAAATGTACGAAGCCGGTGAAATTGAACGCGCAGAAGAAAAAGAGCTACGAAGATTTGTAAATTATATTGAGAGCATTTCATTGTATGAAGTAATTGAGTAACATAAAGAAAGAACGACTGATATTATCAGTCGTTCTTTTTTGTACTGTATAGATTTTTTGACAACTGTCTTATTTTATAGACATAGATAAAATAATTAACTCTTTTGGAGAAGAAGTCAAAATTTCTATTCCATCCTCTTTGATTAAAACATCATCTTCAATACGAACTCCACCTATATTAGGTAAATAAATACCGGGTTCAACAGTCAACACCATTCCTTCTTGTAATACATCTTCCGATACTGTAGACATGAAAATGTCCTCATGAATATCTAACCCAATTCCATGTCCAGAACCATGCCCATATTGTTTGCCGAATCCTTTTTCTTCTATATATTGTCTAGTCAAAGCATCAGCTTCTTTGCCAGTAATGCCTGCCTTCATATGAGCAAGTGCATTTTCTAGTGCGCCATGAACAATATTATAGATTTCTCTCATTTCTTCTGTTGGTTGTCCAATAGCAATTGTACGTGTCATGTCTGACCGATAGCCATCATAGTAAGCCCCAAAATCAAGCGTTATGATATCCCCTTCTTCTATTAACTTATTACTAGCGACACCATGTGGTAGTGCTGAGCGATGCCCTGAAGCTATAATCATATCAAAAGCAGACGAAGTAGCTCCTTTTTTTCGCATGTAAAACTCTAGTTCGTTGGCAATATCTATTTCTGATATGCCTGGTTTTATATAATCTAATATATGAGTAAATGCCGCATCAGAAATACTTGCCGCTATTTTAATCTTTTCAATTTCTTCAGGTAATTTAATCATACGTAATTTTTCAACTGCGCCTGAAACGGGTACAAGTTCTGCTTGAATATGCTTAGCAAATAATGAATGTAAGTAATACGTAATATTCTTTTCCTCAAATCCAACTCTACCAATATTTTCTTCCTGTAATGTATTAGAAATTACTTCATACATAACAGCGCGGTCAATTTCTTGCACAGTAAAGTCCATTGCTTGATCTTGCGCTTGTTGAACATAGCGGAAATCCACAAATAAAAATGCTTTATTCTTTGTTACCAATACAGTTCCTGCACTCCCTGTAAACCCTGTTAAGTAACGTCGATTTTGATCATTAGTTATAATTAAACTTTCCAACCCTTGCTCTTCTAATACGGCTCTTAGCTTTTCTAATTTCCCCATTTTCAACCCTCCAATAATTTAATATTTAACATGTTGCAAGTATTATGCCAGTCTTCCACTAAATTCGTACCTAATTAAAAATATAGGCACGAATATTGCATACTATTACTACGACTCACATTCAGAAGGAGTATAGGATTCCTTTCGTTTGTTGGGATTTTAAAATAGGGGGGCTTATTTTATGAAGAAGAAATTTTTGTTTTCTTTCACGTTATTATTTTCTTTAATGATTATTTTAACAGGCTGTTACGGTAAGGATGAAACTACTAAAACGGAAGGTGAAAAGGCTAATGACCCTAACAGTTCAACGGCTGAACAAGTATTAAATCTATCTGCGTCAGGGGATTTAACAACGATGAGTACACTCGGTAGCTTAGACGCCCTAGCAGTAACTGCTATGAACTCTGTTTATGAAGGCTTGTATCGTATTGGGCCTGAAAACGAAGCAGTTCCAGGTATCGCAGAGTCACATGAAATATCCGAAGACGGTAAGACTTATACTTTCAAACTTCGAAAAGATGCTGTTTGGAGTAACGATGCTCCAGTTACGGCACACGACTTTATTTATGCTTGGTCAAAGGCTATTAATCCCGAAACACAAGCTGTCTATTCTTACCTAATGCTAGACATTAAAAATGCTGTGAAAATTCAAGATAAAAACGACCCACTGTATGGTAAAATCGATCAACTTGGAATTAAAGCAGTAGATGACTATACATTAGAAATCGAACTAGAACGACCAATTCCATATTTCTTAAGCTTAACAACATATGCACCTTTCTTCCCTCAAAATGAGGAATTCACAGAAGCACAAGGCGACCAGTATGCACTTGAAACTGACAAAATGATATACAATGGTCCCTTTGTATTGGAATCATGGAAACAAGGTCAAGGCTGGACATTTAAAAAGAATGAAAAATATTGGGATAAAGATACTGTAAAACTAACTACAATTAACCAAAAAATCGTTAAAGATACGGCAACTGCTATGAACCTATACGAAGCAAATGAGATTGATACAGCTACTTTATCAAGCGAATTTGTTGATCAGTACAAAGATAGCCCAGAATTCTCAACTTTCTTAAAACCTAACACATACTTTTTACGTTTTAATCACGAAAATAAATATCTATCTAATCAAAATATCCGTAAAGCTATCGATATGGGCTGGGATAAAGAAGCGATGGCAAATGTCATTATGAAAAACGGTTCTATCGCAGCATATTTCTTAGTACCAGTAGGTTTATCTTCAGGTCCTGATGGTAAAGACTTCCGTGACGGCAATGGTGATATGAACAAAACCGATATTAAAAAAGCTCAAGAATATTGGGCTAAAGGATTAAAAGAACTAGGTACAGACAAAGTTACTCTAGACATACTAAGTTATGATACTGCACAAACTAAAAGTGCCGTCGAATACATTAAAAATCAACTTGAAAAAAATCTAAAGGGCTTAGAAATGACTATTAATATGCAACCTAACAAGCAAAAATTAGCTTTAGAAGCTAAAGTAGATTTTGACTTAGATTATGGTGGCTGGTCACCTGACTACCAAGATCCTATGACGTATATCGATTTATTTGAGACAGGTGCACCATACAATCAATCTAACTACAGTAATAGTAGTGTTGATAAACTAATCAAAGAAGCGAAAGTAACTGTCGACACTAAAAAACGTTGGGAACTAATGCAACAAGCTGAGAAGTTAATGCTAGATGATGCCGCTTTCGCACCAACTTACCAAACAGGAATTAGCCGCTTGACGAAACCTTATGTAAAAAACCTTTATGAGCATCCATTCTCTGCAGATATAAGTTATAAATGGGCATACATCGAAAAATAGAATGTGATTAACTAACAGACTCTTACATCACTATCCGAATAACAAGATTAAAAATCTCTAAAATAATTCATTAAAAAGAGATGTGAGCAAATTGCTCACATCTCTTTTTTAAAAATAAACAACTGAGATTATCAATACGAGTATAAATTGAATACCCCCTGCTATTAATATGGGATACGTGTAATCACTTGAAAAAACTGAAGTATATTCAACTTCTCCGTCAATTGCTGTAGCATACTCTCCTAATCTAGTTATTCGACTAAAAAATCTTTTAAAACTATAAGTAATACCATTGAAGAATCCCCCTTGAAGAACAAAAAATCCTCCACCGATTATTAACAATATAGATGCTATGATAAACAAATTATTTAATATACTCAGAAATACATTTGTTTGTCCAAACACATAGATGAATACGACTGACAAGACAATAGAAATCAACATACAAATTACGATTCTATAAACATCTTTAAAAGACATTAATGAGCCACCACCTCAAGATTTTTCTTATACTCTTCATATTCTTGTTCGGTGCACATCACAAAATGCCCTTCTCTAACTTCTCTTAGAATCTCATTTTCTCGATTTCTACCTTCATGAGATTTATCATCAAAGATAATACGTTTTCGCTCTCTTTCTAACAATGGATCAGGCAGTGGTAATGCCGATAGTAATGATTTTGTATAAGGGTGTATTGGATTTCCATATAATTCTTCACTGCTAGCCATCTCTACAATTTTCCCTCTATACATTACGCCAATTCGATCACTAATATATTTCACCATCGATAAATCGTGAGCAATAAACAAATAAGTAAGCCCTTTTTCTTTTTGTAACTTCTTTAGCAAATTTACTATTTGCGCTTGAATCGAAACATCTAGCGCAGAAATTGGTTCATCCGCAATGATAAAGTCTGGTTCCACTGCTAGAGCTCTTGCAATACCAATACGTTGGCGCTGACCACCACTAAATTCATGAGGGTAGCGATTAGCATGCTCTTTATTTAGGCCGACAGTTTCAAGTAATTCATATACTTTTTCTTGACGCTGCCCTAAATTTAGCTGATGAATATCAAGCCCTTCTGCAATTATGTCAGCGACTTTCATCCTCGGATTGAGAGAAGAATAAGGATCCTGGAAAATCATTTGAACTTTACGATTAAACTCCAGTAACTCCTTCTTAGACTTCACTTTTCTAATATCCTTACCATCTATAATTACTTCTCCCTCTGTCATCTCGTTTAGTTTAATAAGAGAGCGACCTGTCGTTGATTTTCCGCAGCCTGATTCACCTACTAAACCAAAAATTTCGCCCTTATATATATTAAAACTGATATCATCAACTGCTTTTACAGTATTATGCTTATCCAATTTAAAATACTGCTTTAATCCTTTAACTAAAATCAGATTTCCCTTTGCAATACGATCCTTTTCTAGTGCATGATTACTAGGTATTGGATTCACAGATTTATTTTCTAATGGCGCTGTTTTGGGTGCAAGTTCATGCAATAGCCATGTCGCAGCAAAATGCGTATCTGATATCTGAAATAAAGGTGGTTCTTCTAAAAAATCTATTTTCAACGCCTGTTTATTGCGTTCTGCAAATGCATCACCTTGAGGAAGATTTAGTAAATCTGGCGGAGATCCTGGGATTGAATAAAGTTCATCTGACATCATATTTGGTCTAGGCATGGCTGCTAGTAATCCCTTGGTATACGGATGTGTTGTTTTATAAAAAACCTCATCTACCAAGCCGATTTCAATGATCTTGCCTGCATACATAACCGCTACACGATCAGCCATTTTTGCTACAACACCCAAATCATGTGTGATAAATACAATAGATAAACCCATTTGCTGTTGTATATGTTTTAAAAGCTCCAGTATTTGCGCTTGAATTGAAACGTCTAATGCGGTTGTCGGTTCATCAGCAATAATAATCTTAGGTTCACATGCTAACGCCATTGCAATGACAATACGTTGCCGCATCCCTCCAGAAAATTGATGCGGATATTGCTTAATTCGAATTTCAGCATCTTTTATTCCGACCATTTGAAGGAGCTCAATTACTCGCTCTTTAACCTTAGCACCACCCATACTAGTATGTTTTCGGATACTCTCCGCAATCTGTTTTCCAATCGTCATCGTTGGATTTAATGCGGTCATCGGATCCTGGAAAATCATCGCAATATCTGCGCCACGTATTTTACGCATTTCTTGCTCAGTAATATTCAAGATATTTTTTCCCTCAAACAGGATTTCACCGTTCTTTACCCTAGTAGAATCAGGGGGATTTAATCGCACCAAACTTTTTGATGTTACAGATTTCCCTGAACCTGATTCACCTACAATCGCTAGTGTTTCACCAGCCTTCAAATCAAAAGAAACACCTCGTACAGCTTGTACTTCTCCTGCATATGTATCAAAAGATACATGAAGATTCTTTACTTGAAGTATATTATCCATGTTTCATCCCCCTTATTTTCTCATTTTAGGGTCAAACGCATCCCGTAAACCATCACCTAATAAATTGAAGCTAATCATGATTAAACTAATAATGATTGACGATACGATCATTCCATGAGGATATATTCGCAATAATTTATAAGAATCATTAACAATGGTTCCTAAAGAGGCGACAGGCGGCTGTAATCCTAAGCCAATAAAGCTCAATAAAGCCTCGGTAAAAATAGCACCTGGAATAGTGAAAGTTGTAACCACAATAATCGGACCAAATGTATTTGGTATCAAATGCTTCCATATTAAACGCTGGTTGCTCGCACCTAAAGTTTTAGAAGCTAATACATATTCTTGACCTTTCAACTTTAGTATTTGTGCTCGGACAATCCGAGCCATTCCTATCCAACCTACGATAACCATTGCTAATGTAATTGAAAGAATCCCAGGCTTTAGTATTAAAATCAATAGTATATTGACAATTAAACCTGGAATCCCAACTAGAACTTCAATAATACGTTGCATCAATGTATCAAGTCTTCCTCCATAAAATGAAGATATCGCTCCATATGCTACGCCAATAATTAAATCAATAGTGGCTGCTAAAAAAGCAATATATAACGAAATTCTAGTCCCTTGCCAAACTCTCGTCCATAAATCTCGTCCCAATTCATCTGTACCAAACCAAAAGAACTCATCAACGTTTTTAGAAGCATATTGATCGACATTACGAATATCCTTGCCATCAACCCCTAAGAATGAAATATTCTCTAGCACAGGAATCTTCGGTGGCAAATTAGTGCGGGTTAAATCTTGTTCGTCATAACCATGACTGTTCATATAAGGTCCAAATATCGCCAATAAAATGACACCTGCAATAATCAGTAAACCTAAGAAAGCCGCTTTATTTTTTTTCAGCCTATTCCAGGCATCCTGCCAAAAGGATTGCTCAGGTCTCATGATTTGTTCTCTTTTTATTGCATCTTGATTGGATGGTTCAAATAAATCAGGTGTATACTTTTTTACTTTTAAATTTTCATCATGTTTTATTACCATTATCGGTTCCCCCCCGCTACTCTAATACGCGGATCAATAAAGCCGTATAAAATATCTACAATTAATACAACTACTATGAAGAGAACAGCGTAAAAAATAGTGGTTCCCATAATCAGTTGGTAGTCATTCGTAATAATTGAATTTACAAATTGTTCGCCCAATCCTGGTATACTAAAAATCTTCTCAATAACAAGTGAACCCGTAATAGTATTAACAATTAGTGGACCGATAATTGTAATAATAGGAATAAGTGCGTTTCTTATTCCATGCTTACCTATGATTTCGAAACTGGATAGCCCTTTTGATTTTGCAGTTATAATATACTCCTGTCCTAAGACTTCTAACATTTCGATTCGTGTAAATCTAGCAATCGTTGCAACAACACTCACTGACAGCGCAAATGTCGGCAAAATTGAATATTCAAATCCTCCCCAAAAGGCAATTGGTAACCACTCTAGTTTGACCCCTACCCAATATTGTAAAAACCCTGCAAATACAAATGATGGAATTGAAATACCCAATACTGCTATTAACATGGCACCATAATCCCAAAATGAGTTATGTCTTAGTGCAGCTAAAATACCTAATAATAAACCTACCATCGTCCCTAATAGAATCGCTTGTATCCCTAAAACAGCTGATGCGCCAATGCGTTCACTAATAATCTTCGTTACTGGACGATTGTCAAAGGTAAAGGAAACACCTAGATCCCCTTGTGATAAATTTTTCAAGTAAATTACAAACTGTTCGGCTACCGGCTTATCTAACCCATACTTTTCGTATAATATTTCTTTTTGTGCAGGTGGCAATTTTTCATCATTAAAAGGTGACCCAGGTAACGTCTGCATTAATACAAAAGATAATAAAATAATGATAAACAATGTAACAAACATATAACCAATCCTACTCATAATATATCGAAACATAAAATACCCCCCATCTCCCATTAAATTGAAATCCTTCATTTCCATATTATTATATGCAATCTTCATGCCACTTCGAGTTTCTACCGACACAACAAGACATATTTTGATTTTATATTCAAAATAATCTATCATTAGAAAATAACTACATTAACCACTATTTCTTTTACTTTAAATGGAATAATACTGAAAATTTGAATGGAAACGATTTCTTCTTTGGTATATTTTCATAGAAATACTTATATTTTAAGAAATAGAACATGTGCTACAATAATTAAATAATGGTTGAATTAGATTAGAGGGGGATTATATGGAACTTGTAATTCAACAACGCCAGGAATTGAAAATGTTAATGACGGTTCAACTTAGACAGTCAATCGAGTTACTTCAATACTCTAATGATGATTTAGAACAATTTATCCGGCAACAAGAATTAGAGAACCCTTTAATTGAACTTCAAGAAAAAGCAGATGATCAATACGTCGAAAAGTTACCTATGTACACTTTTTCGAATCACTCAAGAAAAGAAACTACAGATATTACATATAAAGCTGAAATTGATTTTAGAGATTATTTATATAAATTAGTAAAACTTAATTTCAATGATGACTACATACAAAAACAGTTAAAGTACATTATTTATAATTTAAATGATCAAGGATACTTCCAAACGGATCACATACATACCACTTCTGAAACAAAAGAAATTACTGAAGGAATACAACTATTACAACAAATCGGTCCTTCTGGTATTGGTGCCCGTACATTAGAAGAATGTCTAACATTACAAGCTCGTGATCGATATCCTGAACATCAACAACTAACTATACTTATTAATGAACATTTAAGTTTATTGGCAGATAAAAAATGGCAAGTTATCGCCAATAAAATGCATATTTCACTCTCAGAAATAAAAGAATGCAATGATTTGATTAAAACCTTGAACCCGAAACCCTGTGCTGTTATGAGTCATGAAACAACGGAATATTTGCGTCCAGATATTATTGTGGAAGAACATAATCATCAACTACTATTCCATTTAAATGATACTTACTTGCCAAATATCCAATTAAATAGTTTTTATATGAACTTACCGACTGCTAATCGTGATGAAAAAAAATATATTAATGAGCATTATAAAAACTATAATTGGCTCATTAACAGCATTGAACAACGTCGTAATACAATTATTAAAATCATGCAGGTACTTTTAGAAAAGCAGCAGGAATTTTTTCTTAAAGGTTTTTCTGCTTTACAACCACTTACTTTAAAAGAAGTAGCAGAAGCTATAGAAATGCATGAATCTACCGTAAGTCGAGCAACAACCAATAAGTTTGTTCAAACACCAATTGGTACATTTGAACTTAAAAACTTATTTACATCTAAACTCGAAACAAAAGATGGTCATACGATTTCACAAGAAAGAGTAAAGACTCTTTTGCAGGAGCTCATTGCTGAAGAAAATAAAATAAAACCCTATTCCGATCAAAAAATGGCGGAATATTTCAACTCCGAATATGGCATCACAATCTCTAGGAGGACAATCAATAAATACCGCGAAGAAATGAGAATTCCTTCTGCTAGTAAGCGTAAGGAACTTTAATCTGAACTACAAAATGCTCGATACCCCTTAATAGGATATCGAGCATTTTCTATAATAGTAATATTGAAATGTTACTCTAAATTTTACGCAGTCTTAAAACATCTCTTTTTAAAGTCGATTAACTATGAACGTTTAATATTCACAAATACACTCTTAACCTCAGTGTAATTTGCTAGGCCATATTCTCCGCCCATTTCTCTACCAACCCCGGATTTTTTATAACCTCCAAACGGCATTGTTTCCCATTCAAGACCGAAATCATTAATCCATACTGTCCCTGATTGTAAACGGTTGGCGATATAATGACCTGTTTTAATATTCTCAGTCCATACGCTAGCAGCTAAACCATAGTCACTATCATTTGCACGTCGAATAACCTCATCAACTGTGTCAAATACAAATACAGCAAGTACTGGTCCAAAAATCTCCTCACGAGCAATAGTCATATGATCTTCAACATCTACAAAAATAGTAGGTTCTACAAAATATCCTTTATCAAATGGCTTGCCGCCACCTGCAACTAATTTTGCACCTTCAGCTTTTCCTTTTTCAATATAGCCTAAAACAGTATTTTGCTGTTTTGCAGATACTAATGGGCCCATATCTGTTGACGGCTCTAAACCACGTCCTAGTTTTAACTGATTAGCTCGCTTCACTAATTCCCCAACAACATAATCATGATGTTTGCGGTGAATAAACAAGCGTGAGCACGCACTACAGTTTTGACCGTGGTTATACATAATCCCATTGAAAACACCTTCAATAGCTTCTTCCAAGTTAGCATCTTCTAAAATGATGCTTGGCGATTTACCACCAAGTTCTAATGTCACACCTTTAATTTGCTGTGCAGCTGTTTCCATTACTTTTTTACCCGTCGCAGTAGATCCTGTAAACGCCACTCTATCAACATGAGGATGCTCTACAATTGCCCCGCCTGCTCCTTGACCCGATCCTGGAACAACATTTACAACACCATCTGGGAAACCCGCTTCTTTAAATAATTTAGCCGCGTATAATAATGACAATGGCGTTTCTGCCGCCGGCTTAATAACTACGGTACAACCTACTGCCAAAGCAGCTCCAAGTTTCCAAGCGGCCATCGCTAACGGGAAATTCCACGGAATTATCTGCCCCACAACACCTACTGGCTCGTGAACCGTATAAGTTACGTAATCAGGAGAAACCGGAACTGTATTACCTACACTTTTTGTTGCCCATCCTGAATAATATCTAAAATGCTGAATTGTACCATCGATATCATCTGCCAAAGCCACTTCATACGGTTTACCATTATCAAGTGACTCTAATTGTGCAAGTTCCTCACGATGTTCCTCTAATAAATCCGCAAATTTGTACATAAGACGTGATCGCTCTGCTGCTTCTAATTTCGTCCATTCACCCTCATCGAAAGCATTACGAGCTGCAGTTACTGCTACATCAATATCTTCTGCTTGAGCCTCACATACTTGTGTGATGATTTCCTCTGTAGCAGGGTCAATAACGTCTATCTTTCCCCCACTAATAGATGGTACGTATTCTCCGTTAATATACAAGCCGATAGTTCCGTTTAGAAATTCTACTACTTTTTCTTTTAGACTATAATTAATTGTTGTCATATCTCATACTCCCTCCAAAATTAAATTGACCGAAAACAATCCTCTAATAGTTATTCACTAAAAGAGGATTATTTTCTCTTTACTGTCATATTCCTTTAATAGTTTTCTATTAAACTATTGTGGTACTGTTTCTACATTTTTAATAAGTTCTTGTAATTGTGCTTCTTCTTCCTCATTCAATGGTAAGCGTGGTTTACGTGCTGGGCCACCCGCTAATCCTTTAATCTCCATTGCGCGTTTAACAATTTGCACATATTTTCCTGAACCTTCAAGGAAGTTACATAATGGTAATAAGCGATCATATACTGACCAAGCATTATCTAGATCGCCATTTTGCACACTCTCATATAGTTCCACCGCTAATTTTGGCGCAATATTACCTGCTACTGAAATCCATCCTGTCGCTCCAACTAGGAATGACTCTAATACTAAATCATCTGCACCACAGAATGTTTTGATAAATCCTTTACCTTGGCGTGTAATATCACGTACTTTACGGATTTCACCACTTGATTCTTTAATATGTGTAATATTCTCTACGTCACGACCGACTTGTAAAATCGTTTCTTGGCTAATATTTACGCCAGATGTGAACGGATTATTATAAATCATTATTGGTAATTTCACAGATTCTGCTACTTCTTTGAAATGCTCGTAGATTTCATTTTCTTTTGGGTGAGCATAGTATGAATTGATTAATAATGCTGCATCAGCACCTGCTTCTTCAGCTTGTTTTGTAAACTCAATTGCATCAGCAGTCGTTTCTGCTGCTGTACCAACAATTAGGGGTATACGACCATTTACTTGTGCAACAGCGATTTCAACTGCTTTAAAACGTTCTTCTTTTGTTAAACTAACAAATTCTCCTGTACTACCATTAATCGTGATACCACCTACGTTTTGTGCAACAAAATACTCAATATTGTTTTTGAATCCTTCCCAATTCACTTCACCATTGTCGAACATAGGTGTGATTAATACTGGAAATACGCCTTCTAATTTTGTCATGTTAATTCCTCCTCAAATTTGTTTAAGCTAATATAAAACCGTTTTCTAACGGATCTTCCCGATCGAATATAAACTGATGTATACCTGTCACAAAAGCTTCTGTTGAAATAGTATAAAGCGCTTCACTTGAATCCTTTTGTACTTTAAAAGTACTGTTAAAAACACTTGAGTTTTGTAATACTTCTTTCTGATAAACTTTTGCAATCGCAAGAGTACTATCGATACCTGGTGAGCGTAAAATATAGCCATCGCTCTCAAATGTTACTGAGCGTACTTGAGAAATATCTTCAGCATCTTGCTCTATTAAAATGACACCCGTAACATTTATACCTTTTTCCACTAAGTTACGAATTTTCCCTTTGCCCCATCTACTAAGTGAAGCTAAATTCTCCAAAGTAATTTCTTGAGCTTTATTTTCCTTCTCAAATAATGCATACTGTCTCTCTGCATCTATTACTATTAGAGGCGTATCCTGAGAATTCTCAACTATTAAATCACTTGTGTGACAAAGTGTTACAGCAATAACTTCACCATCAGCTATTTCAGCATGTAACTCAAAAATTCCATTCACTGTTTCAACGGTATAAAGGTGTGAAGATTTTTGTTGTAAATTCCCTGTTTCTAATAGTCCTGTTAAAGTTGCAATTAAAGACTCGTATTTAAAATTGCTTACTCCTTCATGAGTAAAGAATAGTAGGCTAAAATCTGCTACAACCGATGGTAGAACGATACATCCGTGCATACCTCGATGGCCTCTAGGTTCTTTTAACAACAGATTTTTAGTATTTTCAAATTGTGATTGTAGTTTTTCGTGATTCATTTTAATGTTATTTTCTGCAAAGGTGATGGGTGATTGAAATACGATACGGTATGCCTCGCCCGCAACATGCGCATCAATCGTGCTAAACATTTTCTCAAACTTCATTTAGACACCTTCTTTCTCTGTTTCATGTTCCATTGGTGGAATAAGTAGGAACCCTTCTCTTAAAGGATCACGTTCATTATAGAAGAAGCGGTGCATACCCATAAGCCAAGCCGAACCGGTTACTTCAGTAATCACTGCATCTAATTGTTTAACTTTCGTTTTTTCTAATACTCTTGCTTTAAATAGAGTGCCCACAATACTTTCATGTACAAAGAGCTCATCTATGCCAATTTCACCTTTACTAAATAATGTAGCCAGTTTTGCAGAAGTCCCTGTTCCACAAGGTGAACGATCAATTCCTCCTGGAGGAACAATTACTGTATTTTTCACATCTGCCGTTGGATGAACCGGATCTGTAAAAAATTCAATATGAGTTAGACCACGGATAAACGGAAATTCAGGATGCACAATATCTTCACGCTCATTAATAGCGTTACGAATTTGAATACCTATGTCGATAATTGTAGATGCATTGTTTTCAACTAATGGTAGATTCAATGATCGAGCATCTATAATTCCATAAAAATTCCCACCATAAGCAATGTCACATTTCACTTCCCCAATATCCGCCACATCAATTTCAATAGACTTCAATAAAAATGCTGGAACATTAGCAAAAGTTACTTCTTTTGCTATGCCTTTTTCCACCTTCACTTGAACATCCACTAATCCTGCAGGTGTATCTACTTTAATATTTGTATATGGTTCAACAACCGGCACCATTCCTGTTTCAATCAATGCTGTACACAGACCAATTGTGTCGTGTCCACACATTGGTAAATAACCGCCTGTTTCTACATAAATTACGCCTACATCTGCCTCTGGATGACAAGGGTCCGTAATAAAAGCACCGGACATCACATCGTGTCCACGAGGCTCATTCATCAAAAATTTTCTAATCCAATCATAGTTTTGTTGCATGTAGAGCATTTTTTCAGACATAGTTTTACCTTTTAAAGGTGGTAACCCACTAACTAATGTTCGTGTTGGATTCCCTCCTGTATGAGTATCAACAGTTGTAAATAATCTTTGCAGATTCATTAGGTCAACATCCTTTCCCTAAAACGTTGTAATCTTAAAGGTTCAATTGGAACACAAGTAGCTTTTTCAGTAAGCATTTCTTCAATTAATTTTCCAGTCACAGCTGCTAAACTAATACCATCACCCTCATGTCCTGCTGCAATATAAAATCCAGGAATATGTTCTACTTCAGAAATTATAGGTAAATGATCCTCTGTCCATGGTCGTAATCCTGCATACGTTCGAATTACTGTCATATCAGCCATTTTAGGATAAAAACGAACTGCCCTCTTTGCTATATACTTCGTTACTTCATGGTCTACTCTTGTATCAAATCCAGCAAACTGGCGACTACTACCAATTAAAAAATTTTGACTCTCTGTTGGTTCAAAAACTAAAGCAACGCCATATTGTTCAGTCGCTTTATCCACCTGTCTTTCTCCACCGAATTTCGATATTAAATAACCAAATTCCATCACTTTACGCAGACCAACTGGCTCTTGACGAGATGCCACAATAAGCTGACCTTTCCTTGGTAAGATGGGGATATGTACATCTAACATTTCACCAATTTTGGGAGCCCAAACTCCGCATGCATTAACTACTTTATTTGCTGAAAAGATGCCATTTGATGTTTCGATTGTAAAGCGACCATCAGGATTTTTCTTTATATGCTTTACTTCAATATTTTTATGAATTCTTGTACCTTGCTTTTCTGCACTATGAAACATAGAAAACGTCAGCATATATGGGTTTACAGTTGAGTCAGTTGCACACTCTAGCCCCCCATATAAATCATCTGCAAAATACTTTGATTCGTTACGTAAATCTTGTCGATCTAACATTCTAAAATTGAGGCCAGCTTCTTGTTGCCTTTTCACCCATTGATTTGCTGCTTCCATTTCCGCATCATTTTCACAAACTAAAATACTACCCGGATTTCTATATTCAAAAGGTATTTCTAATTCATTGCTCAATTTATGAACAAGTTCCTGGCTTTTTAAAGACATTTGGCTATCAAAACCTGGATCTTTATCTATTGCTAAAATATTGCCGTCGCATCTTGAGGATGTTCCACTAGCTAGTTCATTTTTTTCAAGTACTGTTATATCTAAACCAGCTTTTGAGCCATAATACGCGATTGCTGCACCAATGATCCCACCACCTATCACAACAATATCTCGATGTTGTATAGCACTCACTATGTCTCCTCCTTTTTCTTTCTGTCAGCAATATATAATGCAGGAACCGTGCCAACTTTTAATTTTGCTCAGAAAATATCACGTATTTAATAAAAATTGATAAATAAATTAATATAATAAACCTCTCTATTTCTGTTGTATTGAATTATCTATTTAGCATTCAGCTTATAAAATAAAGATGGATTGCTAAAATAAAATCACTATTAATATGTAACAACCCATTTTTAAGATATTTTTAGAATTGATGGATTAACTTTCTATTTTTTCTTATATTGTGTAAAATAAATTAGACAATTCTAATTTATTAAACAATTAAGGTGGGGGATATTAATGAATAATGAACAAAAATTACTTCTTAAGCTCTTATCAAAAAACTTTTCAATACTGAATTCAAAAGAACTTTTAACTTCTTCATTACAAACTAATCCCTCAGAACAAACTTTTTTTCGTAATGATACTGGGGAAATATTTATTAAATTAGATGATTCACGAATCTTTTGCGATATCTTTTCTTTGGATACTCCGATATCAACTATTCTTAATGCTTGTGAGCATAATAAGCCTTTATTATTTACTATGAATGGTGACTTTATCGGCTATACTTCTAGCACTCTATTACTTTCAAATTTATTTGCAGAGCACATAAAAGCTAATATATTTTTTGATACGATTTTAAATACGATTGATGAATCTTGCACAGTTATTGATGAAAATCAGAACATATTATATTGGACAAAAGGAGCAGAAGAGTTATTTACGTTAAAGGAACGTGATGTATTAGGTCGACCGATCACTGATTTTTTCCAGGCTGAACACCTCGAAATTCTAAATTCATTGCAAAAAGGGACATCTATTCAACACGCTCAGCATCAGCCACGAGAAGATTTAGTTGTAAGAATTAACTCAAATCCAGTAATTTGGCAAGATACTATTATTGGGGCAGTTGTCTCAGAAGCTAATATTACAAATCAAATTCGTTTAAATAATGAGCTTTATGAGACTTCAGAAAAATTATTCTCTTTAGAAGAAGAAGTAAGAAAAGTAAAGAACGCTGATAATCCATTCACTTACATTAAAGGAAATAGCCCTACTCTAAAAAAGACATTAGAAAGAGTAAAAAAGGCTGCCACAACACATGCCAATATTCTAATTAATGGTGAAAGCGGTGTTGGAAAAGAGTTATTTGCTAAAGCCATTCACACCATTAGAGAAGATGATAAAGCTCCGTTTATAGCCATAAACTGCGGTGCCATTCCACCTGGACTATTTGAAAGTGAAATCTTTGGTTATGAAAAAGGAGCATTTTCTGGAGCAGATCAAAAAGGGAAAAAAGGAAAAGTAGAACTTGCAAAGGGCGGAACATTGTTTTTAGATGAAATCGGTGAAATGCCACTCGATATGCAGGTTAAAATCTTACGGCTTCTGCAAGAAAAGAAATTCTATCCTGTTGGGGGAACTAAGGAAATTGAAGTTGATTTCCATGTTGTTGCAGCTACTAACCGTGATCTTATGGAGCTTATAAAAGAAGGAAAGTTTAGAGAAGATTTATATTATCGCTTAAACGTAGTCAACATTAAAATTCCTGCTCTACGTGAAAGAATTAGCGACATAATCGAATTAACCCATTATTTCTTATATGAAATTTCTATTAAGTATAACCGCCCTGTTCACGGTATTTCTCAAGATATACTACAAAATCTAATGGGCTACTCATGGCCAGGAAATATTCGCGAACTAAAAAACGTCGTTGAAAGACTTGTTGTATTCTCTGATAACGGAATCATAAAATCTGAAGACTTACCAATTGAATTACATGTTCCCTCCCATACCAATAGTAAAAAAGAGGAGAGCGATTCTTTGAAACAATTCGATTCCCTTCCCTTGAATCTGCAATTGCAGGAATACGAAAAAGATATATTACTTAAAGAGTTACATAAAGCCGATGGGAATAAAAATACATGTGCAAAAAATCTTGGTATCACCCGCGCTACACTTTACAACCGTCTAAATAAATTAGGCATAAAATAACTACAGTTGGTTTTTGGCATAGTTCTTGCATTTATTTTAAGAATAGATTGCAAACATTTTTGAAAGTGGTGAGCGTATTGTCAGAAAATAACATGATAATTTGTAGATGTGAAGAAGTAACTTACGGGCAATTGGTCGAGACAGCAACAACCTACGATTGCACAGCACGCGAACTAAAGCTTCGCACTAGAGCGGGTATGGGCTACTGTGGAGGTAGAACATGCCGTAATTTAGTCGACAGTATAGCTAATAAAGTCCAACCGCGTAACGAGAAACAAGTTTCCTTGAAATATCAACCACCTATTCGTCCAATTCACTTCGGAGACTTGGGGGGTGTAAATAAATGACAATGCGTATTATAGATCACCCGGTATTAGGGCGATTAAATGACTCAAATACAATTTCATTTACATATAACGGTGAAACACTAACAGGTTTATTAGGAGAGTCTATTGCTGCTGCTTTATTGGCAAATGGTATTCGTACAATCCGTTATCATGAGGAGAGCGGTACACCAAGAGGTATTTACTGCAATATTGGACATTGTTTCGAATGCAGAGTACATGTTAACGGCCAACAAGGAGTCCGTGCATGTTTAACACCTTTAGAGGAGAATATGGACATCATAAGTGGTGGAAAATTACCGACACCTGTTCGTGATTGGAGGGCTAATAATGAATAATGCTATCGTAATCGGTGCAGGGCCTGCAGGCGTATCTGGGGCTATCTCCATGGCACAACAAGGATTCAAAGTAACAGTTATTGATGAATATATGAAAGCTGGTGGTAGATTACTTGGTCAATTATATGAAGAACCAACAGGTGGCTGGTGGAATGGCGTCAAGGAATCCGCGAACCTATATAATAGCGCACTAGCATTAGGTGTTGATTTTAAATTAAGTACCCCAGTCTCTAATATCGAAAAAATTGATGGCCAGTGGGTTGTATATACTAATGAACATACCTATACAACACCAAATTTATTATTAGCGACAGGTGCTGCTGAATCGCCAATCCCTATACCTGGGTGGACGCTACCAGGTGTAATGTCTGTAGGCGCTGCTCAAGTTATGACAAATGTTCATCGTGTTAAACCAGGGAATAAAGGCGTAATAGTAGGTGTCAATGTACTTTCTTCTGCGATTGCAATGGAGTTAAAAATAGCAAATATAGAAGTTGCATGTATTGCTTTACCTAAGCTAACAAAGGTATCGGAGGAAACTGGGAATCCATTAGCCGTTATGAATTCCTTATTAAATGTGGCTCATATGGCTCCTTCCCAATTAGTAAAAATGGGCAGTAAATTAATGAAAAATGATTTTCTAAAGAAAATGGGCATCACCTTCTATCCTAAAAAAGGGATGAAAATGTGGGATATTCCCATTATGCTTCGTAAAGCTGTTATTGAGATCTATGGTAATAATTCTGTAGAAGGCGTTGTCCTAGCAGATATTAGTCCATCCGGTGAAATAATCCCTGGGACAGAAACAAAAATTAGTGTTGATTTTGTCTGCATTGCTGGTGGCTTATATCCTTTAGCAGAATTAGCCGCTTTAGCAGGCTGTCCATTCCATTGGATTGAAGAACTTGGTGGCTATGTTCCCCTACATAATGAGACGATGGAAACAGTTCTAGATGGCCTTTACGTAGCTGGCAATATCACAGGGATTGAGGGTGCTAAAATTGCTATTAAGCAAGGACATTTAGCGGGTTTAACAATTGCCAATAAAAATTATAATGGCAAACTAGAACACGAGATACAAGATGCACTTAAACAATTGAACTCAACTAGGGCAAATGCATTTATTCAATTCCACCCGAATATCAACATTGGAAAGCAAAAATTACAGCAATACTGGATAAAACATCAACAAGATATAAAACTAGTAAAAAACTAAAAGAAAAAGAGCTCCTCCATTCAAGTTTAGCTTAACGGGACTGACCCCAAATGTATAGACAAATAAAAAAAGCATCTTCGATTGAATTCGGGTTTAGATACCTAAAATTCA
>NZ_LILB01000008.1:446778-490069 GCF_001274945.1 Viridibacillus arvi
GTCGCCGGTACAATACCGACAACTGGTTGGATAAATGCTTTTTTGATCCCTGTCTTAAATACAGGGGTCAGTCCCTAACTAATGGAGTGGCTCTTTTTTTATTTTCAAAGTAACCCCAAAAAATCTTGGCACAAAAATTGCATAATCTATAACTCAGGAAGGAATTATTCATTTTAGATTTAGAAAGGAGCGTGAATATACTACATCAGTAAATCTCACCCACTACTATCCAATGTCAACTGAACTTACTTTTACAAAGGGGGTAATTTTTAATAAGTACTTTATTCCTTCATCTATTTTATTACTAAGAAAATATCTAGTTCAACAAATAACTATTTAGAGTTATACAGCATGATGCTTCAATCATATACGCCACTGAGTAATGCAGTTATTGAAATTTTATCAATTAATTATTGTTATAAATTCTATTTGCAATCATGAGGGGGAGTCAAGATGGAGACAATCGTAACTTGGTTAGTAGATCAGGTATGGAGTACAGGACTAGTTGTATTTGCTTTAGGAGCAGGTTTATTTTTTACGCTTATGACAAAGTTTGTACAGTTTAGATACTTTAAAGAAATGATCATGCTACTATTTGAAGGTAAAAATTCTGACCATGGTATTTCTTCTTTCCAAGCTTTCTGCTTAGCTTTATCAGGAAGGGTTGGTATAGGGAATATTGCAGGTGTGGCTACAGCAATCGCATTTGGTGGACCAGGTGCAGTATTCTGGATGTGGGTTATGGCTTTACTAGGCGGTGCCAGCGCTTTTATCGAATCTACACTTGCTCAAGTTTATAAAAGTAAAATAGGTACTCAATATCGCGGGGGGACACCTTACTTTATTGAAAAAGGATTAAAGATTAAATGGTTTGCGATATTAGTAGCTATTGTTGTGACAATATCTTACGGTATCTTACTGCCAGGCGTTCAATCAAACAGTATTGCATCAGGTTTTGAAAACGTTTTCGGTATCAATAAAAGTATTTCTGGCATTATTATCGTAGCGCTTTTAGCTGTTATCATTTTCGGTGGTGTTAAACGTATTGCAACAGTTGCTGATAAAGCAGTTCCTTTTATGGCTATCGGTTATGTAGCAGTGACACTAATAGTATTATTTGCTAACTTTTCAGAAATTCCAGCTATGTTCTCTCTTATCATCTCAAGTGCATTTGGTGCACATGAAGCATTTGGTGGTATTGTAGGAGCGGCCATTTCATGGGGTGTCCGCAGAGCGGTATTCTCAAACGTAGCAGGTGTAGGCGAGGCAACTTATAGTTCTGCAGCAGCTGAAGTATCTCACCCTGCTAAACAAGGTCTTGTACAAGCATTTTCTGTATATATTGATACAATTGTCGTCTGTACAGCAACTGCCTTTATGATATTAATTTCAGGTATGTATAGCGTAACACCTGAAGGTAAGGCACCAATTGTTGATAATATGAAAGGAATCGACGCAGGTCCTATTTATACACAATCTGCTGTAGAGGCCGTATTACCAGGGTTCGGAGGCATTTTTATATCAATTGCAATATTCTTCTTTGCTTTTACGACTTTAATGGCCTATTACTATATCGCTGAAACTACATTAGTATATTTAGACAAACACACAAAATTCCGTTGGCTAAATTTTGTTCTGAAAATAGGATTATTAGGTATGGTCTATATTGGTAGTGTAGAATCGGTCTCCTTCATTTGGGCATTAGGTGATTTAGGTATTGGGAGTATGGCTTGGCTTAACTTAGCAGCTATTTTGTTACTTTCTAAGCCCGCATTAAAAGTATTGAAAGACTATGATAGTCAGAAGAAAGCTGGGTTGGATCCGATTTTTGATCCTAGGAAAGTTGGCATTGAAAATGCTGATTTTTGGATTGATAAATGTGATGAAATGAATAGTAAAAATAAATTGACTGCAATTCTCGATCCAAAGGAAGCTGTTATTGAGCATGCCAATTCATTAATTAATAAAGAAGATAAAGTAACAAGAAAAACTCCTCTCAACAAATAATGCTCTGATTCAATAACATGAGTAGTTTATTACTCAACGTACTAGTATTGAATATCTATATTTAGTTTTGCAAAAAGCCTCCAAAAGTTAGAACATCAACTTTTGGAGGCTTTTATATAATTTAGGTATACAGTTTTTTATTTACTACTTTTCACTTATCATTCATAGATTGCGCTATAGCTTCGCGAACAATTGTGGCATAAAATTCTCCACCCTTTTCATTTGGATGAATCATATCAGGATAGAAGATGTCTTTATCATTATTTGTTTCACTATACCAATCTACTAATGTTACATTACTATTTTTTCTTGCAGCTTCACTTAATTTTTTATTTACCCCGTCTTGCCAATCTCTTGGCAACCTTGTGTTTATCAAGTAAATAGTATGGTCCTTGCCAATTGCTTTTAATAATGTATCTAATTGCGTTGTACTAAAATCGCCATTAGAACCAAGACCTATTACAACAACTTGTCCGAGTTTACCTTGGCTTTTTAAATCCGTTACAACTTTCGAAGCATCGTATACTTGACGACCTATTTGGGCGTCAACAATAATTTGAGGTATCTTCTTCTGTAACTCCGTAGCAGCACTTAACATAACCGAATCACCAATCGCACTAACTGATACTTCACTTGGTATTTCTTGTGCCTTTTTAGCCTTTTCTTTTTCTAAAGCTTCAACTTGTTCTTTTGCTGCTTCAGCTTTCGCCTTTGCTTCTTCGCGTCTCTCTTCTTCCTCTTGAACCATTTTCTCTTCATTAGCTTTCTTTTCTTCTATATTCTGTTCTTGCTGTACTTTTTCAAGTTTTTGTTGTTCTGCTATTAAATGTTCTTCCAATTGTTCACTCGCAGACTGCTTAGTTGGCGTGAAAATCATCCCTAAAATAAAAATAATCAGTACACATCCACCTATTGCTGAGCCAATACGATACGGTAATTCCCATTGAGCCCACGACCATGACCATTCTTTCGATTGAAAGTTTTTTAGCCATATTCGCCATTGCCCTCTGCGAATCGGATCCTCCACATATCGCCAAGATAATCCAGCAAATAATAAAGTTAAAATAATAATAACCATTATTTTAGTAAAACTTATTTGCTCATTTCCAACTCCTGCTCCCATTAAAACAACGATAGGAAAATGCCAAATATAAATTCCGTAAGAGCGTACCCCTATCCAAATAAGAGGTTTAAAACTAAATAGATTTCCTATAAAACTTGCCGGATGCACTATAACTGCAATTAAAATAGCAGTCACAATTGAAGCTAATAACATACCGCCCATATATAAAAACGAACCTGCCTCATCCATCGTCATCATCATTAATACTAATAAGGCAAAGCTAATAATTCCTACAATGTTAAGAAGTTTTTTAGCATCATCTGTAACGTTTTTAGCAAGCTTTCTACTTGGCCATACAAATGCCAACGCTGCCCCTATTAAAACTGAAAATGCTCGAGTATCTGTGCCATAATAAATGCGACTTGGATCCACACCTGGTTCATACATTACTAACATTAAAATAGCAGATACAAGTGCCCCTAAGAAAATACCTATTGCAAGAGTTCCTCTATTCTTAACTACTTTCAAACCAATCATCATAATAATTGGCCATAATATGTAAAATTGCTCCTCTACAGCAAGTGACCACATATGTTGCAACGGGGATGGTGGAGCAAACGACGTAAAATACGAATGATCCTGTGCTATGTAAAACCAGTTGCTAACATATAAAACTGCCGCTACAATTTCTGAACGTAGCCCTACTAAAAACGTTCTCTGGAAAAGTGTAATCCAAGTACCAACTAGGATTAACATGATAAATAATGCTGGAATTAACCTTCTAAAACGTCGAATCCAAAATCCTTTCAGATCAATCCTGCCAGTCTTATCCCATTCATTTACTAGTAAATCTGTTATTAAATAACCTGACAAGACAAAGAAAATAGTTACTCCTAAATATCCACCGTCTACTGATTTAAAATGTAGATGATATAGAATGACCGCCAATACTGACAAAGCCCTTAGTCCATCCAAACCACTTATATATCTGCGATTATCTTTCACTGGCTTTGGCATTACACTACCCCCTAAATACGCACTACTGTTTTCTATTTATATTTGACGAATTAAACAAAAGAATAGTTTTTAAAATATAGTTTTTTCTTCAAAAAACTATATTTATTTATTAGTTAGATCATGTTACTTCTATACTGCTCCTAGCATTTTATAGCAAACTCTCTATTTATTCATAAATAGAACTACTTAATTTCAAAAAGTACTTTCTCCTATTTATTTTCAAATTAAACCCAATAAAAAAATACCTTTCTGATTTACATCAAAGTAAATCTAAAAGGCAGCTTTTTAAAGTTTTAGTGCTCGTTTTTGTATGTTTTTTCTAATCACGATTTGTATATAGTAAAAACCCGGAATAACTTACCAATAATAATATAGTGTGAATTTATCCGTAATGTAGTATGTTAAAAAGTAACGTATGTAATCTGCATGTTAAATATGAACCTACTAATATATATAGTCTAAAAACTCATTAAACCTTCCATATTTCACTAGCAATTCCATAGAGTCACTGTACTTTAGCTCCTATCCTATTATTATTAAACCATTCCTTTTCACGTTAAAGTACAACATGTATTACACTTTGATTTTATAGGCTCAGATACTTTACCTTGATGCCTCTCACTACCACATAAAAAGCGAATCTCGCACATTTTTCTGAGGTGCTTTTCATACCTCAGAAAGCCTCTCAAACCTTCTACATCATTTCAGAGATATTGATATTTTCAAAAAAAATATTTAAATCAAATGATTCTATTTACTTATCAAAAATACCACCAGAGAAACAATACTTTAGTCACTTAAATATATTTATTTGGTTATATAGATTCATTTTCACATATCACATATAAAGGTCTTTTTATAGTTATATATAGATTAATTTTATTAAAAAACCATTACATTTAAGTAACAAATAATATAAAATTCTCACGTTTTATTTAAAATACGCCTTTTTTACTAAATAAGCATTAATATAGCGAATGAGGAGGTATAGAATGAAAAATACTAGATTCAAATTCATGTTTTTACTTCTCCTATGTAGCATATTAATCATTCCTTCCTTTGTCGGTGCAAGACAAGCAAACGCTGCGTCAACCGTCACTATGAAAGTGAATGCTGAATCACTCAATATGCGATCAGGTCCAAGTACAAACTACAAAGTTGTAAAAGTTTTAAAAAAGGGCAACAAGGTAACAAAGATTTCAACACAGGGTACTTGGACAAAAGTGAAATCTAGCAGTACAACAGGTTGGGTTTCTTCAAAATATGTTGTGAAAGTCTCAACGACAGCAACGTCAAGTACTACGAAAAAAGCCGTCGCTACAGTAAGCAATTTAAACATTCGTAGCGGAGCTGGTACTTCGTATAAAAGTCTTGGTAAGCTATCTAAAGGAACATCAGGAACAGTCCTTGCTGAAAAAAACGGCTGGGTACAAATCAAAACGAGCAAGTATACAGGTTGGGTAAGTAAATCGTATGTCTCTATTACGACCAAGCAAAGCACTTCAACTGATAGTTCAAATGGTTCTACAGTAAAACCAGCAGCAACTTCAACTGCTAATGTTGGTAAATACTTCACCGTAAAAGTTGATTCTTTAAATGTTCGAAAAAGCTCTTCAGCTAGTTCCACAAAATTAGCAGTAATTAAAAAAAATAGCTCATTTAAAATCCTTGCACAGTCAAGTAATAATTGGGTTAAAATTACATACGCTACAGGCAAAACAGGTTGGGTTTCTGCAAGTACTAGCTATGGTAAAATCACAAAAACAAAGCCAACCACTACTACATCTAATGGTAATTCAAATACAGGGACAGTAGTACCTTCAGCTGACATTGGAAAATACTTTACTATTACAGCTGATTCTTTAAACGTACGTAAAAGTGCTTCAGCAACTGCAACAAAATTGAGTGCTGTTAAATATGGCAGCTCATTTAAGATTTTGGATAAATCGAGCAATAACTGGATTAAAATTACATATGCTACAGGTAAAACAGGTTGGGTTTCTGGTAGCTACGGTAAAATTACAAAATCTAAACCTACAAAGCCCGTATCAAATGATGGGACAAATTCATCAGATGGTTCTTTAAGTGGTAAGGTTATTGTTGTTGATGCAGGTCATGGAGGATCAGACCCAGGTTCTGTCGCAAACGGTGTACTAGAGAAAGATTTAAATCTTCAAGCTGCATTAGCTTTGCGATCAAAATTGCAAGCTGCGGGTGCTACAGTGAAAATGACACGAACTACGGATATTTTCCCTACATTATATGACCGCGTTGCCTTTTCAAATATGATGAAGCCGGATGCTTTTATAAGTCTTCATCATGATTCTGCTACAGCTTCAGCTCGTGGTTTCAGCGTTCTATATACAAAAGGGAAAGACAGTACTCTTGCCTCGTACGTCAAACAAGGAATGAGCAGCTCACTACCGAACATGGTTAATCGTGGACACAAATATCAAAATTTATATGTACTCAGAGAAAATCCACAAATCGGTGTCCTTGTTGAATTAGGTTTCATCACGAATGTGCAAGAAGTACAAACTTTAAAAACGGCTACTTTCCGTAATTCTGCAGCAAACGGAATTACAAATGGTTTGATAAATTATTTTAACAAGTAAAATGAAAAAGAAACGCCTCTCTAATCAGAGGCGTTTCCTTTTTTGTCTTATTATTTTTTATCCTGTTTAAATGGGGATGTTTTATTAATAAAATATGCAATCCCCGCAATGATGAAGACAATAATAAAATACTTATAAAGTAGAAGCGTAACGAACAATTTCATAATTGACATGCCAAATTTCAAAATAATAAATAAAAATAAAATAATTCCCAATAGCTTTAAGATAGGATTCAACAGCTAACATACCCTTCGTATCAGCATTCAAATCGCCGACTCTTTGTTAGTTATTATAGCATGTCTAATTAATTTAGCGCTTCTACTTCATAGTGTTACTTCCCCTATCTAATGAAAACTATTTTAAATAATTCAGTCATCAACACTTCTAACACTTTCGGTATTCGCTATTAAATTATAAGCAAAAAGACTGCCACCACATGATGTTGGGACAGCCTTTTTTGAGAATTATATATATTTATTAACCCCTGGCATTATTTTAGTCGCTAGTAATTCAATTGACTTCTCTACCTCTTTATAAGGAAGTGCACCGATGTCTAGCTGTGCTAAAAAACGAGAATGGCCTAATAATTCATGTTGCTTTAATATCTTCTCAATAATCTCATCTGGTTCTCCGATAAACAATGAGCCCTCAGGGGATGTCATTTGATCATAATCTTCACGATCTAAGTGAAAAAACATATTACGTTGTTTGTTAACATATGTCCAATAATTATTAAAGTAAGTATAAAATGTTTCTCTCGCTTGCTTTCCGTCTTCGGTAAAATATCCATGACCCGTTAAAGCTAATTGACACTGTTCTTTTGGATGGCCCGCAGCATTAAAAGCTGTTCGGTAATCCTCTACTAAAGGTACAAAACATTTTGGATTATCACCAAGAATAACAATTGCCATTCCTACCCCATAACGCCCTGCTCTCTTTGCACTTGCAGGTGTACCTCCCACACCAACCCATACAGGAATGGGATTTGTAGCTCTTGGGGAAATGTCTGCATTGGATAATGCAGGACGGTGATTTCCTTTCCATGTAATAGTTGCTTCACTATTTAACTTCAAGAACAATTCAAGATGCTCTTCAAATAATTCGTTATATTGCTCAAGATTGTAACCAAACAATTGAAATGAATCTACTAAAGCTCCACGTCCTGCCATAATTTCCGCACGACCATTCGATAATAAATCTAACGTTGCAAAATCTTCATATAATCGAACTGGATCTACAGTACTGAGAACTGTTGTAGCACTTGTTAACTGGATATTTTTTGTCTGCTGAGAAATTGCACTTAATACTACTGGCACTGAAGAAATTGCATAATCCAACCGATGGTGTTCACCTACTCCAAATACTTGAAGTCCAACTTCATCCGCAAGTTTCGCGGCTTTTAATACCTCTTGCAAACGGTCCTTTGCATTGCCTAACTTTCCTGTTTGAGGATCGACTCCTAAATCAGCAAAGGTATATACTCCAAACTCCATTTTGCCAACTCCTCATTGTGAGATTAGTTTTTTAAACCACTTCTCCTATACTACAAAATGCTCTACTGGGATTACATTAACTGATTTAATTCCAACATCATCTTTGTAACTTTATTTTTTTTATGTTGAAGTTCTTGTTCTTCTTTTAGTACAGATTCTAGTTCTTGTTCAAGGCTATTTAATAATCCTTGAATTAACTTTTCTGACCCGCATCCATCAGTTCGCTTTAAATTGAATATTTCCTGTACATCCTTTAATGTAAATCCAATTAACTGCATTTCCTTAATTGCATGAAAATCATTAATATCTTTTAATGAATAATCCCTCATACCATTAATCCATTTCGGTTTCACTAAATCTAATTCCTCATAGTGGCGAATTGTATCCTTTGTCGTATTCACCTGTTTTATGAATTCACTAATTTTCATTGCTTCAGCCCCTAAAAATTTACTTGGTTGACGTGGGGTTGATCCCATATTCTATCCTTGAATAAATACGAAAGGATGGATGAAATTGGTTAGTAGTTTAATAATAATATTATATTCTATGGTATGCATCATTGGCTTGTTTGCCTTGATAATTGGGAATTTAAAACAGAACATAACAATAAGCATTTTTAAAAAGATTTCGCTAACTTTTTTCGCAATAAGTCACTTTTTCTTTTTAGCGTTAGGCATTGCAACCTTATTTAGTACATTATCCTTCATCTGGTTAATTGCTACTGAATTCCTCATTATCATCAAGAATACTTAATGGTGTAGCTCTTTATGGAAAGAATAATTGTCGACATTATATAGTCACTGGAACCATTTTAATTTTAATTCTCTTACTCTATTTTGTTGATTTGTAACTCTTTTATTTAGATTGTATTTTTCACCTACATTTCTCATTTAAATAAACTCAAAAAAATCACCCTAAATCTAATTAGATTTAGGGTGACTTTGTAGTCAAATGAACATCTCAATTAACCCAATACAGATCAGCAATAATCCTGAAAGCACCGTGGAATATTTGCTAATAAAGGTATTGGTCAATAAAGAGCCAAAATGGTTACCTACTCCTATCGTAATTAGTGAAAATAAACCAATTGATATAACTGTCCATATCGCTGAAATACCATTGGCACCGATTCCTATCCCCCCTGCAAGGCAGTTTGCAGATAGAGCCAATCCTAGCGGTATCGATTCTCTTACAGAAATAATTCGATTCATATCTCTATCCATTGTTTCAGGATTTTTCAAAGACTCCTGATTTTTGAACCTTGTGGACAATAAAGTCCATAGCCCAATTCCACACAACAAAAAGCTCCCTATAAGGCTAGCGCTATGGGTCGAAATATATCTGGTCACCTCAGAACCCGCGATTACCGCTATATACGTTATGACCATCGCCACAAACGCAATAGTAACGTTTGAAATCATAGGGATTTTTGTTTGTTTAACCCCATAAGCTAGACCAATGCCTAAGTTGTCTAAATTAGCTGCAACCCCCATAAGTATAATGGTAACCCAATGCATAATGACCTCCTTGTAACGATACACTCATTCTTTAAATCATATGCGTAAATAATTAAAGGGTGCATTCAAATGAATTTAAATGCACCCTTCTATTTAAAAACATCAATACGAACCTAATCTTATGTAATTTCGTCCAAATTCAGGGTGATCTTATGGAAAGATTATTAAAATTCACATACTTACAGGCATTATCATGTATTTTCCCGGTCATTATCTTCGCCACACTTGCCTTATCAAATTTGTTGAGAATTCCCTATTTACCACGTTATGATTTTATATTAATCATTTGTCTAGCTGCACAAGTTTTTATGCTTCTTTCAAAATTAGAAACATGGGATGAATTCAAAGTCATCTGCTTGTTTCATGTCATTGGGCTTGGACTTGAATTATTCAAAGTACATATGGGGTCTTGGTCATACCCGGAGGAGGCGTATAGTAAAATTTTTGGTGTTCCACTTTATAGTGGTTTTATGTATGCCAGTGTAGCAAGTTATATTTGTCAAAGTTGGAGGCGCTTAGATTTACATATTTACAATTGGCCAAAGCCATTTTTCGCTTACAGTATTAGCATTCTTATTTATATGAATTTTTTTACGCATCATTATATATATGATTTGCGTTGGGTCTTAAAAGCATTGTTATTAGTTATCTTTTTTCGTACAACAGTAAGATATACATTGAACGAAAAAGTCTTTAAAATGCCAATGATTATATCATTTGTCTTAATCGGTTTCTTTATCTGGATTGCTGAAAATATCGTGACGTTCTTCGGCGCATGGCAGTACCCAAATCAAGAACAAACTTGGTCCCTCGTTCCAATCGGCAAAATTAGCTCATGGTTTTTATTAGTCATCATTAGTATTATTATCGTGGCTCAATTGAAGCAAGTGAAAAGTCGAATGAAGTGAATAAGTTGTAGTACCATTTTGGAACCTACGAAAAAAAGCACTAACTAAGTTTCCTTAGTTAGTGCCTTGGATAAACATTATTTCATCAATAGAATATCGATATTTTAAAACCTTTTATTATATGAACATATTTATAAGAAGTACACCAGCTAGTCCAACAAGAGAAATGATGGTTACCATAACAGACCAGGTCTTAATTGTTTGACCGATTGAAAGATTGAAGTACTCTTTATATATCCAGAAACCTGCATCATTAACGTGAGAGAAAGTTATACTTCCTGCACCAGCAGCTAAAGCCATTAACTCTGGACTTATACCTGCAGCTGATACAAGAGGTGCCGCGATACCAGCAGCAGTCATACCTGCCACTGTTGCAGAACCAACCGCAACTCTTAAAAGAGCTGCAATTAACCAAGTAAGTAATAATGGTGAAAGGGTTGAGCCTGCCATAATATCTGAAATATATTGATCAATATGACTATCAATCAGTACTTGCTTGAATGCACCACCAGCACCGATAATTAATAGAATCATCGCAATACCACTAACAGATTCTGAAACAGAATTCATAATCTCTGGCATCTTTTTACCACGACTAATCCCAAAGGTAAAGATAGCAATAATAACCGAGATTAAAAGAGCAACACTTGGATTACCTATGAAATTAGTAGCTGGCATGATCGGTGAATCAGGCAAGAAGATCTCAACAAATGCCTTCGTTGCAATTAGAATAACAGGGATAATAGCTGTAAAAATACTAGTGCCAAACCCTGGCATTTCATGCTCTTCAAAATGTTTTGGATTAAATAGTTCTTTAGGAATCGTTGTTTCTAAGCTTTCTTTCTTAAATAACTTCGTAAATACCGGCCCTGCTAAAATAATTGCAGGAATAGCAATAATGATACCATATATCAACATCTTACCAATGTTCGCACCAAACACGTCAGCAATTGCTGTTGGTCCTGGGTGAGGTGGAACAAAGCCATGCATCGTAATAAGAGCAGCAATAACCGGCATACCGATATAAAGAACAGGTACCCCTGCTGCGGCCGCGATTGTAAAGACTAAAGGAATTAATACAACAACGCCTGTTTCAAAGAAAAGAGCAATCCCTACAATTGACGCCGTAAGCACAGCAGCTAATTGCACTCGCTTTTCCCCAAAAACTTTGATGAGTGTCATCGCTATACGTTGAGCACCACCAGAATCCGTCATTAACTTACCAAGAATTCCTCCAAAAATAATGACCATTGCAAGGTGACCTAGGGTTGAACCTAAACCATTCTCAATCGATGTCATAGCATCGATTGGCGACATACCTTCAAGAATACCTACTAGTAGCGAAACAATAATTAATGATATGAAAGCGTTTAACTTAAATACCACCATTAATAATAGTAATAGGGCAACCCCTACACATATAGAAACTATTGGCATAGCAATCCTCTTCTCATAAAAGTTGCGGAATGCCAATCTAGCGATAACTTCTTGGCATTCCGATTTATTTTTTTAATATAAATCTTTATTATAAGGCTGAATAGCATCGATATTTTTTTACTTAAAATATAATATAAAAATCAAGATTATTAGGCTTTAGCTGCAAATAATAATCGTACAAATTTAGTCATCACAGGTTCCATAGCTTCTTGCATACTTGCCATAATTACTGATAAATGAGCAGCTTTATTTTGATCTTGTTCAAAAGCTTTTTGTAAATAAGATGTTGCAGCTAGTGATACTTCAGTATTTACATTGATTTTGCAAATTCCTTTGGCTATAGTTTGCTTAATGATTTCGTCCGGTGTACCTGATGCGCCGTGAAGGACAAGTGGTATGCCAACTAGTTCACGAATTTCATCTAACAAGTCCAAATTAATATTTGGCTCTCCTGTATACATACCATGAACGGTTCCAATTGAAGCAGCTAGAAAATCAACACCTGTTTCCTCCACAAACGTTTTTGCAGACTGCGGATCTGTTAAAGTGCCATCTCCTTCTTCTTCATCTGAAAAGGCACCACGGGCAACTGAACCGATTTCAGCTTCTACACTGACACCCGCCATATGAGCAATCTCCGTAATTTCTTTTGTCAATCTCATATTTTCCTCAAGATCGAACTTTGAACCATCAAACATAACCGAAGTAAAGCCACATCGAATTGCTCGAATAATAGATTGCTTTTCATAAGCATGATCTAAGTGAAGTGAAACCGGAACAGAAGCTTTCTCCGCAAGTACTCTAACTAATGCTGCAAAACCTTCCACATCCACCGTATCAAAATAACGCTCTCCTAAAGCAATTATTACTGGATGGTTTTCTTTTTCAGCAACTCGAACTGCAGCCTGTGCAGTTTCAAGATTATATACATTAAATGCTGCTACAGCATATTTGCCTTTTTGTCCTGCAATCAGCATATCTTTTGTATTTACTAGCATGTCTACTCAACCTTTCTTACTTTACTGATGTAATAACTCTGCTACTTCTTTTAAGGTTGTTTTTGTTCCCACATTCCCAGGGAAAATAACATAAGCCATGCCAGGGAATTTGCTTTCACTACCTGTTAGCCAAACTGGAATCCCAGGTTTAATCTGTCCTGCTACAAGTGCACGCTTAACGCTAAGTCCATTTGTTCCGATATCACTTGAAGTAATACCACCTTTAGCGATAATAAAGCTCGGGCGTACTTCAAGACGTTTAACGATGCTTGTCACAGCGTTTGAAATCTTCACTGACAACATTAATTCTTCTTCTTTTTTACCTTCACCAAGGTCAAGACGTTCACGCTTCGTATATACTGCGACTGTTTGCCCTTCGCTAATTAGCTTTCCACTAAGCGCTATAATACGCTCAATTTCTGCTTCAAATTGCTCTTGGTGTAATACAAGGTGTACATCAAATTCGATAAATTCAATAAAATCGCATTCTTTTAGCACTTCAAATTGCTCTGTTGTTTTCTTCACATGAGAGCCAATCATAATTAGACCACCATTTTTAGAATGGTTTTTCATCAATTCTTCTTTAGTCAAAAGATCTCTATCACTCACGCCACCGATTACTTTAGTTAAAGCGGCAGCACTGCGGAACATGAACAATTTTCCTGCATTCATCGCTCGAATTAATGCAATAACTACTACTTTCACATCAACGTAATCAACAGCATTTACAACGACCTTATTAAAATCATTGACTGCCATCAACTGATTAACTAAACCGTCAATATCAAGATTGCGAATACTCTCTAATGATAGATAAGTAGCATCAGAGGCTTTAAATTGGCCATTTGACTTCTCTTCTGCCCACTCACCTAGATGTGAAGATTTGTAACCGAATGTACGGTCTTTGGCAAATTCAGTTTCGCCCGCAGGTATTAGTTCATTGTCATACTGTACATAATGAATATTATTAATCGTGAAGCGACCACCTTCTTTAAAGAAAGGCATAATTACTTCACCATCAAATTTCATTTCAGATTGAGATTCAACTGTATTTTTTAATACTTCAGTTTCAAGAGGATAATGACCACGTAATGTAGAGTCCCCACGACTGATAATGATGAATTCTTTATTTTGTTTTTGTGCTGTACGTTCAATAACAGTAGCGATATCCTTATGTGCTTGTTCAGTTTCAGCTTCTGTAAAGCCTCGTGAATTAGTTAAGATAAAGAACATTGTATTATCTTCAGCAAAACCTGCTTCAATACTTTCTGCTGACCAGTCAGTGTAGACAGAAATACCGTGTACCGTTTGAACACCTGTTGGGTCGTCATCTAGTACGATAATCTTTTTATTGAATGCCTTTAGTTCTTTTGCAAGTAAATCATTGACGATTCTTTCTTCAGGCATTGCAGGTAGGTTAGAGAAAGTTTCTTTTACGTTTAAATTAGTCATTCTCACTTAAACCTCTTCTCACTTCAACATTTGCCAGTTTTTCGTAATATTGTACTATACCGCCGTGATCATCATTTTCTTTGCCATTGGCTTTAAGCGCATGGAAGATTTCAAGCAAATGGCTTGAAAGTGGTAATGGCACATCTAAATCATGAGCTGCTCCCATTACATTTGTTATATCTTTTAAGTTGATTGAAATTTTCCCACCTGCTACAAAATTACGATCCAAGATAAGCGGTACTTTTGCATCCAGTACTGCGCTTCCAGCCAAACCGCCACGAATTGCTTGATACATTTTCTCTACGTCTATACCTGCTTTTGCAGCAAGAACAAGCGCTTCAGACATAGCCGCAATGTTTAAATTCACAATAATTTGGTTTGCTAATTTTGCTGTTACACCGCTACCGTTTTTACCGACTAAGGTAATTTCCTTACCAACAGTTTGAAGTACATCTTTGACAGATTCGAAAACGCTTTCTTCTCCTCCGACCATAATCGCTAATGTACCATCGATTGCTTTTGGTTCTCCACCACTTACAGGTGCATCTAGCATTCCTACACCTTGTTTTGCCGCTTCTGTTGCAATTTCAACAGTAGTGCCTGGAGTGATAGAACTCATATCAATAATGACAGTTCCTTTTTTAGCTGTTCTCAAAATACCAGTTTCACCTAGTACCGTGTCCTTCACGTGTTGAGAGGCAGGTAACATTGTAATAATGACATCACAGGTTTCGCCCATTTCTATTGCTGTTCCAGCTGTTGCTCCTGCTTCTACAAGTGCTTCTACAGCTTGTGTATTAATATCAAAAACCGTTAGTTCGTAACCGGCTTTAAGTAAATTTAATGCCATGGGTTTTCCCATAATGCCTAATCCTATAAATCCAACTTTTTTAGTCATTTAAATTAGCTCCTTCTGCTGTAATCACACTTAAGGCGATTCATTTGTTAACTAAAATTTCTTTATCCTAGGTTTAAACCCTGTTCTAAAATATAGAACTTTTCAGTTCACAGAGCCAATAGCTTTTCATTAAAAAAGCGTTTTCATAACCTTAGGAAACATTGTACACATTTTAAATTATTTTGTATACATTTTTTATGAAAGTGCATACAAAAATACTACTTTCAAATTACAAAGCTTATACTTATACTTTATATAAGTACAAATTAGATTCCAGGAGACGATTTTATTGGTAAAAAAGGAGACTATTCCTGCATATACTCATGCATATGAATATATTCGAGATCAAATATTGAATGGTGAATTAGAACGCGGAACGAAGCTTACTGAAGAAAGGCTAGCAGAGGAAATAGGTATTAGTCGGACACCCGTGCGCGAAGCAATACGTAAGCTAGAGCAAGAAGGGCTAATTCAAAATAAGCGCGTTGTAAACCCAAGTGATATGGATCTTCGTCATATTTTTCAAGTACGTATATTATTGGAAGGATTTGCTGCGCGATATTGCGCCAGCTATATGACTGAAGAAGCACTTGAAAAACTTAAATCTTGTGTAGAAATTGGCCGCACAGGAACTACAGAAGAAGTTATGACAGCAAACTATGAATTTCACCAAATCATCGTAGGCGCAACGAACAATCCAATGATGATTGATATCATTGACCGCATGCAGTCCATCATTTACCTTTTCCGCAAAACAGTTGTCTATCATAAACGACCTCTTTTAATAGAAGAGCATAACGACATCTATCTCGCTATCCTTCAACATAACGGTGATGAAGCAGAGCGTTTAATGAAAGATCACATTCAAAAAGATTTAGAATTTTGTTTGAATCGTATGAGAATGTAGTTAAGCAATCTGTCGCACTTCAGTAAATAAATACGCGTATTCAATAAGTGTTTAGTACAAACTAAAAAGGATATGGAGCTCTTTAAAAAAGAGTCTATATCCTTTTTGTATTCTTTAATTAAAACTAATTTAATAATCTCATCATTTACTTCTCCATTACAAATGCAGTTTTACCACGTTGATCTTCACTTAGATAACCCTCAGCCTCTAACTTATCGCGCCATAATTTTTCAATAACAGCAGCTTTTGAAGCATCATCTTCTTTTGTTGATAGTTCAACCATAATATCACCTTGATAATTCCAAACTTCTATATCTGCCTCGTAACCTGCATAACTACCCTTATATGTTGTAGCTTTTGCTGGCCCATAAACAACTGACTGCGCTAATGTATTATTGTACCAACTTTCTGTATCCCAATTTTGAATTTTTTTCGGTGCATTATCTAAAATTAGTTTTTTTGCTGCTTCAGTATCAACCTCGTTGAAAGAAACTTTTGTTGTTTCTTTTAATGACTCTTTTCTGCTTACCGCAAAATTCTTCTTTCCACCTTTAATATCTAATTCAAATTTATAATTAGACTCGTTCCCAGTGAAACCATGATCTTGTGTTATCGCAATCGCCTCATTAAGTGGTGTGTTTAGGAATCTTTTTTTGTAAGTAATATCTATCTTATTACTATCTTTATATACACGTAAGCGATGGTTATAGTCCGCTCCTAAAAATGCTTTATTTACTGTATCGAAATAATAAATTTTCACTTCATCCTTTTTCGTTGCTAAAAAGACATCTATTATCTTAGATTCATTAAAAAAATCAGGTTTGATATTATACTTAATTTCATTTCCAGGATTAATCGCTGCACTCACCTGAGCGGAACCGAACCCGCTAATACACAGAAGAACAAGACTAACCATAAATAACTGTAGTGCTATTTTCTTTACACTTTTCATTATATTATTTCCTCCTTTTTTTCTACTAATTTTGTAAAAGTAGTTTTCATATTTGTTAATCGACTATGGAAATATATAGTATCAGTAGCATTGATTGTTTTGGAAAGCTCTAAGGTATCTAGATAATCTAAATGTGTTTTATAAAAAAACTGTTTCGATTGAGCTTCATTTCTGGCCAGTCCCTTTAAATATCCATCTTTTTTCATGTAGCCTGTAAAAATTACTATTGCAGTTGGATATATGTGTAGTAATTCTTCAATTTTCCACTCATTAACCTCTGGAACAAAATAAATTGCATTTTCACTCTCTACCCTCTCTCTAAAACAGTCCCTCTTAAATGGTTTCAAGATTTCTTCATATCTTGGTGTACAAATATTTTCAGGTGAATTATAGTAATCCTCAAAAAAAGAAAAATATTCTTTATCAATATTCACTTCTCTTTCTGTATGTTGAAAAAGATACGTAGCAATATCTGCTGTTTTACCTGAAAAAGAAGATGGGAAAATAATAGGACGACTTGGTTGTTGGATGATATAATTCTTAATCTGTTGTAATACTTCCAAATTATTAATTTGTTTCTCAATATGCCCACTATCTATTAAAGCTAGATCATACTTGGTTCCATCTTTTTGTGGTAAAGTAGCATTTAACAAATAGGAATCCATGACATAGTCCCCTGAGAAAAATATCACCTCCTCAAAGAATCGAATCTTGTACCAAACACTCCCTACTATATGGCCGCTATAGCCCCACTGAAATTCAAGATAATCACTAACTCTCAACCATTTCTCAATCGTAGCTGGTTGAAAAATCTTTGTATTTTTAAAGGATCGCTTTAATTGTCTAGCTGTCATTTTACTCATAAAAATTTCGCCTTTATAGTCCCATGTTTCGAGCATCGGCAAAGCACCTGAATGATCAATATGCGAATGTGAGATAAACACAGCATCGAGTTTTCCTACATGATCTTTTGTTAAATTAGGAGGAGTTTTTTCAGCGTTATTCATAATACCACAGTCGAGCAAAATAGCATGCCCCTCATTTTCTATAAAAAAACAATTACGCCCGTACTCGCCAACTCCCCCTAAAATCTCAACCTTAAGCACCCGCATGTCCTCCTCTTTTTTGTAACCAATCTAATAAGAACATGAAGATGACAGTCATAGCTACTGTAATAACAGCAACTGCCATTCCCAAACCAACATTTCCTTGTTCAAACTGACTGTAAATAAACGTTGCACCTGTCTCTACTGAAGGTGGCAAAATGAGTAATCCAGCTACAAGTTCACGCATTGAAATAATAAATGTCATCATCATCCCGGCTAGAATTCCCTGCATTAATAATGGGATAAAGATGTGACGATACACGTCCCAACTGCTCCGTCCAAAAATAGCAGCTGATTGGAAAATGGATTGATCTAATTGAGATAAAGAAGATTTAGTATATTGAACTGAGTACGGTAAGAATAGTACACAATAAGTCACTACTACCATTGTTTTCGTATTGTATATCGTAGCTGGTAGTAAAGGTGAGTTCCAGAACATGATTAAGCCTACTACAAATACAATTCCCGGAATAATATTTGGCATAAGACTAAAGAAATCCAATACTTGCTGTTTTTTTGTTTCGCCTTTTTTAATATAAAGTGCAATGAATAATCCTATTACAGCAGTAACACTTGCTGTGATAAATGAAAATACGATACTGTTCAGAAATGCCGATAATCCCGCACTCCCACTCGTAAATACTGCCTGATAAGAGGCCAAGCTAAAATTCCCTGCACTAAGGCCATCCCCCCGTACCTTTTGAAGTGAAGTTACAATAATTGAGAAGTAAGGAATTCCGATTGAAAACAGTAATACAATTCCTACATATAGCCATGCGCCTAGCTTTATATACCACTTATCTTTCATTTCACGAACAGCTTGCGTCTTACCAGATAACACGCTATATGTATTTTTTCGTCCAATTAGATTTTGGAAGTACCAGATGATTAGACAAACAGAAAGTAAGAATAAAGAAAGTGATGTGGCCATACTAATGTCTACTGGCCATCTCGATAAATAGGAATGGATCTCTGTAGTAAAAACTTGAAAGCCAATTCTGCTACCAAAAGTTGCAGGAGTACCGAATTCAGCCAAGGTTTTTATGAAAATTAGTAATATGCCTAGTACGTAGCTCGAGACTAGTAATGGTAAAACAATTTTAGCCCAGTTTCTCCATGGATTTCGTCCGAATATCAACGCAGCATCAAGAAAGGATCCATTTATTCTTAGCAGTGTATTTCTCAGCATTAAATATAGAAAAGGAAATAGGTGCAAGCTCATCACCATCACCATTCCAAACAGAGAGAAGAAATAATCTGACATCCATGATGCACTTGGTATTAATTGTTGCAAAAAACCATTATTCTGCATAAACAATATCCAACCCATTGACCCAATATAAGGTGGTGTCATAAAGGGAATCGTTAGAATAATATCTAACCAATCAAATTTGATGAGGCTAGTTTTCGTCCGAATTAATGCCATTGGTAAAGCTATAATCGTAGTACCCATAATTACTAAAACACCTAATAATAAAGAGTTGCCTAACGTATGCCACATTCTATCATTTTCAAACATTCTACTAATCTGCGAAAAATCTAATTGTCCACCATTAACAAATGTATAATATAGAATTGCTAATAATGGCGCGATAGCAAACGTACCAACAATGGCTAGTAATACTCCAAAAGTTCGTCTACCTTCCATAATCATCGAGGTTTCATTCCTTCCTTAGAAAACAAGAGCTGAGAAACATGTCTCAGCTCATAAATTATTATTGGAAAATCTCATTAAACTTCGTTAAAATATCGATTTGCTTTGTTTCTGCGTCTTTCCAATTCACAGTTAGTTGAGGAATTTCATCCAATGCTGCGCGATCCTTCACTGGAATTTCTTTGTTCCCTGGAAGTAAATAAGCATCTGTTACTAGCTTTTGACCTTCATCTGAAAGCAAGAAATTAACGTAAGCTTGCGCTCCATCTACGTTTTTTGCATCTTTCATAATTCCAACTGCTCGTGGGCTGACAACCGTTCCACTTTTCGGGTAAACAATTTCTACAGGCTCCCCATCTGCTTTTGCTTTATAGGCCATGTAATCTACTCCAGAAATTGTTGCATCTTTATCTCCAGTTATAACTGAATCTAATGCTTCCTTATTAGCACCATTTACTTGTAGACCATTTGTTTTCCATGATTGAATAATGTCCCAACCCGTTTTCTCTGCTTCCGTATATCCATAGATGAAATCAACAGCTGAACCTGACAGACTTGGATCTGGAATATTGATTTTATCTTTCCATTCAGCTTTCGCTAAATCAGACCATTCACTCGGAACTGTTTTTGCATTTTTAGTATTGTAAGCAATCCCCAAAGCTGATGCACTATAGCCGTAGTAATAGCCCTCTGCGTCCGACCAATCGCTATTGATTTTGTCTGCATTTTCAGCGTCTTTATAACTTTGAAGTTGATCGGCTTCTTTCATCCCATCCATTGAAGCTACTGAAGCTAATACGACAACATCTGCAACAGGATTCGTTTTCTCTGCCTCTAATCGAGATAAAATTTTCCCTGTTGTTCCTTGGAACATCTCTACCTTCATTCCTGTTTTTTCTTCAAATGCCTGTTGAACATTTGCTGCTAAACCATCTGGCCCTGCAGAATAAACTGTTAGTGTTTTGTTTTCTTTCGATTGTGCACTTGATTCACCTTCATTTGCGGCTGTGTCGTTATTTCCGCACCCTGCTAATGCTAATGCTAATGTCAAAAGTGTTCCAACTGTTGCTATCATTTTTAAACTACTTTTCTTCAATGTAATCCCTCCAGTTGATAAATTTGTTTTTCATCTATAAAAACTTTAAGCAGTTTTCCTTTTTCGAGCGGAGCGTTTTCGTAAAAGCTCCATTGATTGCCTTCCACTTCTGCTTGAACTAAATATCGATCTCCAATAAAAGTACTTTTCACTATTTTTGCTTGTTTTGCTATAGCTCCTAATTGTGAATGTCTTGAAACTCCTTCTGGACGAACAATACGGCTACCTTTATCTACCCAATTTACTTTTCCGATAAAGTCTGCCACATAAGGTGTAGCTGGTGAATGATAGATTTCTTGCGGTGAACCTACCTGTGCAATTCTCCCTGCCTCCATCACGATAATTTGATCAGACATTGTCATAGCCTCTGTTTGATCATGTGTTACAAAGATAGCTTGGCAATCTAGTTCATGAATAATATGCATTATTTCTTCTTGCATCTTCTCTCGAAGAACTGCATCTAAAGCTGATAAAGGTTCATCAAATAGGATTAGTTTTGGATTTGTTGCAAGAGCCCTAGCAAGTGCCACACGTTGCTGCTGTCCACCAGATAATTCGCCAGGCTTACGTTTTTCAAATCCCTCCATTTTCACCAATCGCATAACATGATCTACACGTTCCTTAATTTCTGACTTGGGCAATATCCCTTTTAATGCAAAAGCAATGTTCTGAAAGATAGTCATATGTGGCCAAAGTGCAAAATCTTGAAAGACCATTGAGATATTACGCTTATTTGGTCTAACGTTCTTTCGAAGATTTGACGAATAGATGACTGTTTCGTCAAATCTGATTTCACCATTTGTTGGCTTCTCTAAACCAGCTAGTATTTTCAATAACGTCGTCTTACCACAACCCGATTGACCTAAAATTGTTACAAACTTACTGTCTAGTTCTACGTTAATCGGCCAGAGTGCTTGAGATTTCCCATACTTCTTTTCTATATTCGTAATCGAGATTTTCATAATGCCCTCCTCGTCTATAACCACTATAAGGTCCAGATATTTAGGAAATATTAACCTAGTATTAACAATTCGTTAAAAAAACTCTAATATACTATAGCCAATGCAAGAGTTTATCTAATTTACTTTAGGAGGATAAAATGAATAATCTCAAATTACAGGCATTCTGCTTGCTAGTGACTTTGAAAAAGCTAGCTCCTGTCGCTAAAGAGCTGGGCATTACGGCACCTACTGTTTCCTTTCATATTCGTTCAATAGAAGATGAATATGGTGTACGATTATTCCGTACAAATGCTGGTGGTTATCGTTTAACTGAGGCGGGTGAAGGACTCTATCACTATGCACGGCAAATCGTACAGCTACAAAAAGACATGAATCAATTCTTTGAAAACCTAATAGAGGGTAATATCGGCTCAATTCGGCTAGGTGCTAGCGGGCTTCCTGCTCATATTTTCATGCCTGATATCATTGATCAGATTTCCACAGCTTATCCAGATATACGGATTTCTCTAGAAGTAAAAACAGCTCCTGAAATCGAAAGGAAATTAATACTTCAAGAGTTAGATTTCGGACTTATAATGGAAACAAAACAAGAGGATCCAACACTCATTTACGAAACTATTGGTGAAGACTCTCTTGTTCTTGCATTAAGTCCCACACACGAACTTGCAACAAAAAAGGACATCTCAAAATCAGATGTCCTTAAAAGTAAAATATTATTACACACCTCTTCAAGTTCAACTAATCATTTCATTGGAAAATGGTTAGAACCTTTCGCGCCATCTATCTACACTATTGAACTAGATTCAGTTAGCACCATAAAGAAGATGTTAACTTACGGCAAAACATTAGCCTTTATTTCTGTTGCTCTAATGGATGAAGAACTAAAATCAGGAACTTTACTCAAAAAGGAATTGAATGATATTACACTAACTCGAAAGATTCAGCTCGTATACCCTAAGTGTCGCTTAGACAGTAAAATTGATGAGTTTGTAAAGAAAGCAATCCACAATTTAGCATATGACTACAAAACGACTGATTAGTTTTTAGTTGAAGACAAGCATTTTTCAGTGTGTTAGAAAACGTCTACAAAGCAAAATAATATACATTTTCATTCGGTCAAGGTACCATATATGAATACTAAATTAAAATTTGTACGATTTTATAAATAGTAAGGAGAGATATAGATGCAAAATATAAATGGTAAAACAGCACTTATAACTGGTGGAGGACGTGGGATTGGCCGTTCTACAGCAATTGCTTTCGCAAAAGAAGGCATTAACATTGGCTTAATTGGCCGAACTCTTGAAAATTTAGAAAATGTAGTGGCTGAACTAAAAGAATACGGAGTGAAGGTAGCCATTGCAACTGGTGATGTATCGAATATCGATGAAGCAAATGCTGCAGTTGAAAAAATCCGCGGGGAACTTGGTGCCATCGATATTTTAGTAAACAGCGCTGGTATTTCTAAATTCGGCAACTTCCTTGAACTTGATCCAGAAGAGTGGGCGAAAATCATACAAGTAAATGTCATGGGCGTATATTACATAACTCGTGCAGTTCTTCCAGAAATGATTGAACGCAAAACTGGTGATATCATTAATATCTCTTCAACAGCTGGTCAAAAAGGGGCGCCTGTAACTAGTGCATACAGTGCTTCAAAAGCTGCTGTTATTGCTCTAAGTGAATCATTAATGCTTGAAGTAAGAAAACACAATATTCGTGTTAGTACTTTAACACCAAGCACTGTTGCTACTGATATGGCAGTCGAACTGAATTTAACTGATGGCAATCCAGATAAAGTAATGCAGCCTGAAGATATTGCAGACTTTATGGTTGCTCAACTTAAATTGCACCCAAGAGTTCTTCTTAAATCAGCTGGTTTATGGTCAACAAATCCATAAGTATTTGTATAAAAAAGAGAAACTCCTCACCTTTTTCATAAGATGAGGAGTTTCTTTTGATTTTCAGCTTATACTCTTATTAATCACTGCCCATGAGTAATGGGGATTCTAAGACGGATTTATTTCAGAAGATGCAGCGTTAAAAGATGTTGACCTATTAGTTTGAGTTGCAGATGTATCGTAGGCAATCAGAGTTACACCCAATTTCTCTTCCATTTCATTGATTTCTTTCAATTGTTCATGGTTAAGTTGTGCGTATTTATTTTCTTCCATCTAAACACCCATCCTTTCTATAAATATAGTCTTTCCATGGAAAAATGGATTATGCAGAAATAATAGATGATATGTAAAAGCAACCATGCTAAGTATCTGCATGGTTGCTTTAGATTTTCATTTTGAGCAAGAGTAGATTATGAACGAATATTTTTGAACGCTTCTGATTGTTCTCTAATTCCTTTTTCTGCAGCGAAACGCTCTATACTTGAAGCACCGAAGAAACCACAAATACCGTCCACTTTGTTAATCACATATTCAGCATCTGATGGTTCCGCAATTGGTCCACCATGGCAAATAACTAAAATATCTGGATTGATAGCACGTCCTGCTTCAATAATTTTTTGGATTCGTTCCACACAGTTATCTAATGTTAATGCAGTATGTGCACCAATTGTTCCTTTTGTCGTTAATCCCATGTGAGCAACTAAGATATCTGCACCTGCTTCAGCCATTTGCTTCGCTTGTTCTTCATCAAACACATAAGGTGTTGTTAACATATCTAATTCATGTGCTTTTCGAATCATTTCTACTTCAAGTCCATAACCCATGCCCGTTTCTTCAAGGTTTTGACGGAATACACCATCGATTAATCCAACTGTTGGGAAGTTTTGAACACCGCTGAAACCTTGTTCTTTTAATTGCTTTAAAAAGACATCCATTACACGGAATGGGTCAGTACCATTCACTCCTGCTAATACTGGTGTATCTTTGACTACTGGTAATACCTCATTACCCATTTCTACAACGATTTGGTTTGCATCTCCATAAGATAACAATCCTGCAAGTGACCCACGGCCAGCCATGCGGTAACGACCTGAGTTATATACAATTAGCATATCAGCCCCGCCTGCCTCACTACTTTTCGCAGTAATACCTGTACCTGCTCCCACTCCTAATAAGATTTTCCCATTGGCAATTTCATCAGTAAAGCGTCCTAAAATTTCTTTTCTATTTAATTGGATCATGTTTGTCACTCCTCTTTATGATTTCATCATTGCTATTAAGCGCTCAGCTGCTTTTTCTGCAAATGCTTGTGCATTAATATCTATATCCATCTCAACAATTTCAACTATTGGATTGTCCAAGTTTTTACGCAATGCAGTAAATAATGCAGCATTTTCTTCAGGACCATAGAAAGACTGTCCTTCTACATCAAGACCCGATAAACCTTTCAAAGGAAGCATTAATACGGTATCTCTTTTTGCCATATTTAACTTTTCAGCAATTACTTCGCCAATTTGGTTATTTTCTTCTTCATTTGTCCGCATTAATGTAACCGTAGGATTATGTTTGTAAAAATTACGCCCTGCAAATTTCTCTGGAACAGAATCAAATGTTCCGAAGTTCACCATATCAATAGCCCCTAAAGAAACAACTTGTGGGATACCTTTTTTAGCCGCTGCTTCTAAACGGCTTGGTCCAGCAGCTAAAACACCGCCAACTAATTCATCTGCCCATTCAGTAGTGGTGAAGTCTAATACGCCATCTATAAAACCTGTTTCGATTAACTGTTCCATTGTACGTCCACCCACACCAGTAGCATGGAATATCAGTACTTCATATCCCCTATCCTCCATATATTTCTTAGCAAAATTCACACAAGGAGTGGTTAAACCAAACATGGTAGCTGCTACTAGCGGTTTCTTTTCAACTTTCAAATCATGCTCAAAGTGAAGCATCCCTACAATCGCAAATACTGCATTTGTAAAAATACGAGTAGAAATAACATTTAGCCCTGCAACATCTACAACAGATGGCATCATCACAATATCGCTTGTACCAACATACGGCTCAGTGTTACCAGAAGCTACAGTAGATACCATCAATTTAGGAACACCTATTGGTAATTTACGCATGCCTGGCGTCGCAATGGATGTACCACCTGTGCCACCGAACGATAGAATGCCATCAAATTTACCTTCAGCATAGAGTTTTGGAATCAGTTGTTCCATGCCTTTTGATAAAACAGCAGTAGCATGTGCTCGATCCTTTTTATCTTGAATTGCTATAATATCTTCTCCAACAATACCTACAACCTCATCATTATTCACATCTGGTTTAAATTGAGGATCAAATACTCCCGTATGAATCGTCAATGTTTTCATACCTAAAGATTCAATAAGTTCTTTTACAAATAGAAACTCTTGTCCTTTTGTATCGAAAGTACCTGTCAATGCGATTGTTTTCAAGTTCATCTCTCCCTTTTAATAAATCTATAAATAACAACAAAGAAAACGCTTTCAAATTTTCTTATTATTAATATACTAACTTATACAGGTAAAATGAATCTGTTTATATTTCATTATCTTTTGTTTATATTAGATTCTATAAATTCTTTTGGAGAAACGCCTCTATGCTTTTTAAAGATGACGCTAAATTGTGCATAGTTTGGGTAACCTACCATTTCAGCCACATTTGTTAATGGTAAAGATTGCTTTTTTAATATATCAACAGCTCTATTCAATCGAAATTCAATTAGATATTGTGTAAAAGCCATACCTACTTCAGATTTAAATAATGTACTTAAATATGAACTTGATAAACTCAATATTTTGGCAATATCACGTAACTGAATTTGATCCATATAATGGAGATGAATATATTTCTTCACAAATTCAATATAGTCTCTTTGACTCCCCATCCCATCAATAATCTTCTCTATTAACTCATCATAATGGAAGTCATCCGATTTCTTAAAAGACTTTGTAATTTGCGTAACTGTTTGTTCAGTTGGTATACGTTCTATAGAAGAGCCCCCAATATAGCCCATAATAGACGTACCGTCATACATAAATTGAACATCTATTGGTTTATTCACGGGACCACCATATATCATATGTATAACCGGCCTATTAAATTGCTCACAACGTTCAAATATTTCCATAGCAAGATTCTTTGCATGTTGCAATGATAAAATCTTCTTAGCTCCAAGAGAACCACCTACTGTTAGTCCCAAATGTACGCAAATAACAGCTGCCCCTGCTTCCATCATTTGCTCTGCCTGTTCTGCATTAAACACAAATGCAACAGTAAATAGCCCTCTCTTATTCGCCATCGCAATAGCATCCACTTCGAGTGCATAACTCATCCCATTTTCCTCTAATGCTTCTCGAAATTGGCCATCTATTAAACCCACACTCGGGAAATTATTAATACCAGCAAATCCTGCTCTTTCAATTTCATTTAGTTTTTCTGCCAATTCGATTGTAGGATCTGTTGCCTGTAATCCAAAGATTACGGGAATATTATTAACAATAGGTATCAACTCTTTCGATGCATAGCTCATAACAAGATCATTGCTATTGTCGTAAGCTAAAAAGCCTCCTAGAGAACTGACTCCCATTTGACGAAATCGACCTGAACTCAAAGCCAATATAAAATCTGCACCTCCAATTTCTGCATACTTGGCAGTCATCCCAGAACCTGCTGCCACTCCAATGAGATGGCCATGCAATTGAAGCTGTTCTTCTAACCTTTTTAAAACATGTTCCTTTACATTCACCTCATACACCACCTAACAAACAATTATTCAAAGTATAGCATTGGTCATAAATCAAATTACAGTAAACACATTATGATGCTAAAGAAATTAAACTTATATTTAAATATGAAGAAAAACAAAACAAATTAGCAAAAATCATAACTCTGGATTAAGCAATACTAAAAAGATGATTTTGTAATCAAAATCTTCTTAACTTTCTTTATGACTTTAATATTATTCATCAAGTAAAAAAATTAAGTCAGTGACTAACCGTACTAATTTTCCCTTTTAAGTTGATTGTTTATTAAAAAATGTTATAAACTTAAAGGTATGCAATAAAGGAGGCAGATAAATGGAATGGATTTCGAATATAGTTGATGAAACAAATAATGTTTTATGGACATATATATTAATCGTATTACTACTAGGTGCTGGTTTGTATTTTACGATTGGGACTAAGTTTGTACAGTTTCGTATGTTTGGCGAAATGTTCCGTTTAATAATGGAGAAAAAGGAAAAGGACGAGGGCGTTTCTGCGTTCCAGGCTTTTACTATTAGTACAGCTTCTCGTGTAGGTACAGGAAATATTACAGGGGTAGCACTAGCTATCGGGGTCGGTGGACCTGGAGCTATATTCTGGATGTGGATTATCGCCATTATCGGAATGGCTACCGCGTTTATTGAAAGTACACTTGCACAGGTTTACAAAGTAAGAGATGGTAACTCTTTCCGTGGCGGTCCTGCTTACTACATGGAAAAAGCGCTAGGCCAACGTAAACTGGCAATAGTCTTTAGTATTCTTTTAACGTTAAGCTTTGGTTTTATCTTCAATGCAGTACAATCCAATACGATTGCTACTTCAGTTGGAGAAGCATTTAATATCCAGCCTTATATCATTGGAATCGTATTAGTTGTGTTAACAGCTATGATTATTTTTGGTGGCGTACATAGAATTGTGAAAGTTACACAAGTAATTGTACCCGTTATGGCCATCTTCTATCTACTCATTGCTCTTTACGTTGTCGTGACTAATCTTTCTGAAATCCCTTCAGTCTTCAGCTTAATATTATCTGAGGCATTCGGCTTGAAAGAAGCTGCTGGAGGAGCTATAGGGGCTGCGATTATGCAAGGTGTACGTCGAGGCTTATTTTCAAATGAAGCTGGTATGGGTAGTGTACCAAATGCAGCTGCTACTGCAAGTACTTCACATCCTGCAAAACAAGGTCTCGTTCAAAGCCTAGGCGTATTCTTTGATACAATTGTTATTTGTTCTGCCACTGCTTTCATTATTATTTTGGCAGGTCTATATTCAACAGGTCCAGATGACGGTATCGTCCTAACTCAAAATTCCTTCGCTGTACACGTAGGAAGTTGGGCTCCATACTTTATAGCAATTGCGATTATTTTCTTCGCATTTAGTTCGATTGTGGGAAATTACTATTATGGTGAAACAAATATCGAATTTATGAACGCACATAAAGGATGGTTAACTGGTTACCGTTTAGTAGTTCTAGGTATGGTCATGTTCGGTTCTGTAGCTCATGTATCACTTGTTTGGAACTTAGCTGATTTATTTATGGGGCTAATGGCGATGTTAAATATCATCATCATTATCTTACTAGGAAAAGTAGCTTTCCGTGTATTAGATGACTTTACTAAACAACGTAAACAAGGTAAAAACCCATCATTTTATGCAAAATCAATTCCGGGATTAAAAAATACGGAATGTTGGGAAGATGAAGATAGATAAGAAAAAAACGTGCAGCATTTGCCTGCACGTTTTTTTTATGGAAAAATATCATATTTTATGGAGCAAATAAGGGGTGCTTAAGTACAAAAAACTGCATCTCCAATTGCCAGTTTACTCCTAACAATTGAGTGCAGTTCAATTTGCTCCCCATTTTATGGCTATGTCGTTCAGCCAAAGCAAGTGTTTGCCCCATTTCCCTTTTTAATTTACAAGAGATTAATTAATGGAATTTAGACTATGCTTGTTAAATAGTGTAATTGGTTTGAGTAAGATAGAATATGTTTTACCAGAAGAATGCCGAAACTAATGCGATCCCAGCAATTGCACCAAGAGCTATACCAAATCCAGTTCCGAATCCAGTCCTGAATCCACCGAATCCAAATCCGTCTCCAAAGAATCCTAAACCAAATCCACCTAGACCTCTATTTGGTTGAATCCAGACCATATCTCTCTCAACTCTAGTAATTCTTCCAACATGGACTCTGCCATCGTGACAAGTAATTCTCACTATTTTCCCATGGTGATTACAACATTGATTATATATACTCATCTCCATCCTCCTCCCATAATTATTTACATACACGTATGCTCTGCTAGTATATGGGAGTGTTAAATTACCGTAATGGACAATCGTCTAGTGAATAAAGGATTAGTCGCTATTTATATTTATCAAAATCAATGAAGTGTCCTAAACATATAATAAAAGACATCAAAACTAAAAGGAGGAGATATATGTCGGTGATCAAAACGCAACCTTGGCTTTATGAGTTTATCGAACTATGTGAAGAGCAGTCTGGTAAAGGAGCATCTTACATACAATGTGAGACCCTATGCGGACCACTCGAAGGATTAAAGCCTAAAGCCAATCCAGAAGTCTGGCAATATGAACTTCAGAATTATGGACTTTTTGAGCCATATGAATGGAACGACTTAAAAAGCACCATTAAGAAGTTAGAAGATCAGAAAGTTTGGCAAATTGTCGAGCAAGAATATCAGTATTTACGGAGATTATGGAAGGGGCCAAAAGTTTCAATCTATATTTTCCCTATAAAAAATGCAAATATGAAGTCAGGAAAGCAAACACCAAATAAAAACGGTGTAGCCTATAGTGGGGCATTATTTTTATTTGTATCTGTAGATCTTCCAATAACAGAACTAAAGGCTTTATTAGCCCATGAATATAACCATGTTTGTCGAATAAAACATTTAAATTTGGATTCAAATAAAATTACGTTAAAAGATTCACTCATCATTGAAGGACTTGGAGAATATGCAGTAAAAGATTTGTATGGTGAAAAATGGCTTGGTCCTTGGGCTAATCTCTACTCATTTGAAGACGCTTCTGCTATATGGAAACGACTCTTTATACCTTCTTTAAATGTTCAAGACATAAATAATCATTACCCTTTTTTATATGGTAAAACTAGAGGTCCACTTCCAAAATGGATTGGTTATCACTTAGGATTTCAGATTGTTGATAGCTATCAAAAAAATCACGGTCCCTTTAATAAAGGAGAGTTATATTATAAATCCTCTGACGAAATAATTGCCGGTTCCAAATTTACAATTGATGAGTAACTGCAAAAGGGTTCTACCAATTCTTCCGAAAAAAAGTTAAGTTAGAAATAGCATTTAAAAGCACGATAACCTATGAAATGACGATAATGAGTTATTAATTCGTTATGCTCTTCCAATAAATCAAAGAGCTCTTTTTTTATGTTATCCGATTGATTAATATCATCTACTTCACTTGGACTAAGTTCAGAAGGTGTATCGATTATTTCAATACGAGTAAATCCAGCTTGTTGAAGCTTTACCCGCCACTCTTCTTCACTTAAAATTTCTTTGATACCATATAAGTTGCATACAGTCCTTTGTAATTCTTTCGACAGGTTCTTTTCTGCTGTCATTTCAAGAAGAATTATCCTTCCATTACTTTTCATAACTCTAGCAAGTTCATGTAACGTCTTTTCAATATCCGTAAACACGATAACAGATTCAGCGATGATGAAATCGAAGGAGTCATCCTCAAAATTCAAACATTCCGCGTCCCCTTCCACTACTTTAACTGAGGCTGGATTATTCTTGAATCGTTCCACTGCTTTTTCTATCATAATTGGATGCTTATCTATTGCAGTCACTTGGCAATTAAATCGTTTTGCCAAAAAAGCTGATGTCTGCCCTGTACCACAACCTACATCTAGTACAGATTCACTTAGCTGAATATTTTCGTCTTCCAATATAGTTTGGGTTAGATTAAACCCACCAGGATGTGCACCACCAATTCCAAAGTAAGCTAATAAGTCTAAGTAAGCGTTAGACACTGGATATCCCTCCTACTTATTATAAGGTTATAGTATGCTTGCTCTTTAGATATGTAGATGTATAGAGTAAGCACTTAACGAAAATATTACTTCATAGTAAATAATTTTTGATACGAAAAAAAGCAACCTTGCAGTAATTGCAGGGTTGCTTTTGCTTTCATAAGAAAGTGATGTTTAAAATTTAGAATATTAAACTTTTGGTATAGATTATATTTCTACTACTTAGTTAAGCTATAAGGTTTGTTGATAGTAAATATAGAAGAGTTGAGGCAGTATTCCACTGCTAATTTGGTTTAGGAATTTCAACCTTTTTCAAAAGGGAATTTTTTTGAGTGAGGTTCACATTTTTGAATAAATGATAAGCTCTAGTAGGAAGATAATATGGAGTCCAAAAGAAAGGATGAGTTAAAATTATGAGTCAACCGTATTTATGCCCACAATGTCGAACTAACCGTACTCGCTTTGCTATTATTGAACAGACTCCTGCTTATGTAAAATTAGATCCACAGAGTGGGGAAGTTATCCAGCAGTATGATAATCCGGAACAATTGCAAATACAATACAATGGAAGCGGGAGGCGCGTTCATTGTGGAGCATGTGGTTTAATAGAAGATGAGCAAAGCTTTATCGCTACTGCTAAGCGCATAAAATTTGGAGAGGGAACTTCGCCCTCGCAAGTAGCAGTCAATCCTAGTGAACAGTTTACACAAAATCAGTTTGATCAGCCTTAGATTTCTCAGATAGATGATAGCAACGGCGAGGAAATTCTTCAAATGCTTTATCAAGACAAACATTACAATTAAGAATCCCACCTTTTTATTAAAACCAACAAGTTCGCCCAATTGTTGATCATTAAAACTACGCCATTATATATAAGGAATCTATCTCGTCTCGAGCTTGTATATAATGGTTTTTCATTACGCAAAAATACACCGATACTATATTACATAACGAAAAGAAGAAATAAAAAAAGAAGCTTCCCAAAAGTTTACACAACTAATGGGAAGCCTCTATTATAATCCTCTATGTTTGCATTTCACTTTCACCTTACATACAAATCCTTATATATCAAGGGTTGTAGCGGTTTATTACATCATGCCGCCCATGCCGCCCATATCAGGCATTGCAGGAGCTGCTGCTTCTTTAATGTTTGCTACAACTGCTTCTGTAGTTAGGAATAGAGCTGCTACAGATGCTGCGTTTTGTAGTGCTGAACGAGTTACTTTAGTTGGATCTACGATACCAGCGTCGATCATGTTAACCCATTCGCCGTTTGCTGCGTTGAAACCAATGCCGTTTTCTTCGCGTTTCAGGCGGTCTACGATGATTGAACCTTCAAGACCTGCGTTGTTAGCGATTTGACGAACTGGTTCTTCAAGAGCACGAAGAACAATTTTAACACCAGTTGCTACGTCGCCTTCGTGTGCTTCTGCAACTTCTGCTACTTTGTTGTAGATGCTTACTAGTGCAACACCACCACCAGCTACAATACCTTCTTGTACTGCTGCGCGAGTTGAGTTTAGAGCATCTTCAATGCGTAGTTTACGTTCTTTAAGTTCTGTTTCAGTTGCAGCACCAACTTTGATTACTGCTACACCACCAGCTAATTTAGCAAGGCGTTCTTGTAGTTTTTCTTTATCGAATTCAGAAGTAGATTCTTCGTATTGTGCACGAATTTGGCCTACGCGAGCTTCGATTGAAGCAATTTCGCCAGCGCCTTCTACTACTGTAGTGTGGTCTTTAGTTACAACAACTTTCGCTGCGCGACCAAGCATATCGATTGAAGTTTGTTTAAGATCTAAACCAATATCTTCAGTGATTACTTGTCCACCAGTTAGGATTGCGATATCTTCTAATAAAGCTTTACGACGGTCACCGAATCCAGGAGCTTTTACTGCTACTGCATTGAATGTACCACGAAGTTTATTCACTACTAATGTAGCAAGTGCTTCGCCTTCTACGTCTTCAGCAATGATTAAAAGTGGTTTACCTTGTTGAACAACTTGTTCAAGTACTGGTAAAATTTCTTGGATGTTAGCGATTTTCTTGTCAGTGATTAAGATGTATGGGTTGTCTAGGACAGCTTCCATTTTATCTGTATCAGTCACCATGTAATGAGATGCATAACCACGATCGAATTGCATACCCTCTACTACATCAAGTTCAGTAGTGAAGCCTTTTGACTCTTCGATAGTAATAACGCCGTCGTTACCAACGCGTTCCATAGCTTCTGCGATTAGTTCGCCTACTTCTTCGTCAGCTGCTGAGATAGCCGCTACTTGAGCGATAGCTTCTTTGTTTTCAACTGGTTTAGAAATAGTTTGTAGTTCAGTAATAGCTGTAGCTACTGCTTTGTCGATACCTTTACGAATACCAACTGGGTTAGCACCAGCTGTAACGTTTTTCAATCCTTCACGGATCATTGCTTGCGCAAGAACTGTTGCAGTAGTAGTACCGTCACCAGCGATTTCGTTAGTTTTAGAAGCAACTTCAGATACAAGTTTTGCACCCATGTTTTCGTATGGATCTTCTAACTCGATTTCTTTTGCGATTGTTACACCATCGTTTGTGATTAGTGGTGAGCCGAAAGTTTTTTCTAGAACTACGTTACGTCCTTTAGGTCCTAATGTTACTTTAACAGCGTCTGCTAATTTATCTACACCACGAAGCATTAAGCTGCGTGCTTCTTCACTAAATTTAATATCTTTTGCCATTGATGCGTACCCCCTGAATAGTTTTTAGTTTCAGTTATTAGCCGATAATAGCCAAAATATCGCTTTCGCGTAAAATTAAATATTCTTTACCTTCATATTTTACTTCTGTACCAGCGTATTGAGAGTAGATAACGCGGTCTCCTTCTTTTACGTTAAGTGGAACAGTTGTACCACTGTCAGTCAAGAAGCCAGTACCTACTGCGATAACGTTACCTTCCTGAGGTTTCTCTTTTGCAGAGTCTGGAAGGACGATGCCGAATGCTGTTTTTTCTTCTACTTCGACTAATTCGATAATAATGCGATCACCTAATGGTCTTAACAAGTGAAACAACCTCCTAGAAATGTGGAATTTATATTTTATTAGCACTCTTAAGTCATGAGTGCTAACACAATTCTAATAATAAAGAATTCCGTCTTTTTTTGCAAGTAAGAAGCATAAATTATTTTGTTTTCGAAAGCGAGTATTCTACAATAGAGATAACACCTTTTTTAAGAGAGGATTTTAAATTTGAAATCAAAGAAAACCGCATTTTTTGTTTTGATTGTCTACATTATTATGCAACTGTCATCTATTCTTTTTTTGAAACCGCTTCTCAAGCTTATACAAAAAATGAATCCTGACCTTAGTTTAAAGACAGCTATACTTATGACCCAAGGTTGGTGGATATTCATCAGTATGGGTACCGCTCTAATCGTTTCACTCATTCTCGTAAAGCGAGACAAAGGTTTTTGGCAAGTTTTTAAAGGTGAAAAAGCTTCTATTCTTATGTCAATTGGCTGGGGTATAATTGGCTTCTTCCTCGTATTCTTTGGCCAAACAGTTGGTGCTCTCATCGAACAAGGTCTAGGCATAAAAACCGGCTCAGAAAATACAGCCAATTTAATTGAAATTGCAGATGTGGCTCCAGTAGCTATTATAGGTATCGTAGTATTTGGACCAATTTTAGAGGAATTTATCTTCCGTCGTGTTATTTTCGGTTCAATTTTCCGAAAAGCTAATTTCTTCATCGCTGCTGCAGTGAGTGCAATTGTCTTTGCCGTTATCCACTTCGACTTTTCACACATCATACTGTATGCGATATCGGGCTTTATATTCGCATTTTTGTATTATAAAACACAACGCATTATTACATCGATTATTGCGCATATGATGCTAAACGGCTTTGTAACTTTAGTTCAACTTTATCAAGATGATCTTATGAGGTTTTTAGGACAGTAAGATTACCAAGCCTACTCTTTTGTTGAGTAGGCTTTTTTGTATATAAATTTAAATAAGGTATATTTCTCATAAAAAAAACCCTACAACCGATTATTCATCAGTCGAAGGGTTATTTGCTAATTCAATCTGGCGTTGCTGTTCTGCTCTTAAATACTTGCGGTAGCCTGCGCGAGAAATAAGGATACTAATCTCATATAAAATACACAGTGGTAATGTTACAAACATATGAGACATAATATCTGGCGGTGTAATGATAGCAGCAATGACTAGTAAGATAAAGTACGCGTATTTCCGTACTTTAGCCAACATCATTGGTGTGATTATACCTAAACGTGTAAGGAATAAAACCACTATTGGCAATTGGAATATTACTCCGAATGGTAAGGTGATTTGCATTAAAAATTGAAAATATTCATTGATTCCTATCGTTTGCTGAACATCTAACTCCACAGACATTTGCATCATAAACTTAATAATATATGGGAATAATACTTCGTAAGAAAATACTACCCCACCTAAGAAAAGTAACACACTGTAAGGAATATAGCTTAATGTTACTCTACGTTCTTTTTCATATAAACCTGGACTGATAAATGACCATATCTGATACAAAATAATAGGTGATGTTATAACAACTGATAAAATGAAAATAACTTGGAAATAGACTTTGACTGGATCTGTTACTTTAAATGAATGCAATTGTAGTTGTTGTGCTTCTTCACTATTAAATTGTAAAAAGTGGATTAACGGTTCTGCTAAGAAAAAGCTACCAACCACACTAATAACAAAGAAAACGGCAACAATGTATAACCGTTTTCTTAATTCTTCTATATGTTCGATAATCGTTAGTTCATTATTGTTCATCCAACTAACATCCTAACTTATTTTTCTTCTACTTTTTTAGTTTCAATGACTTTTTTTGATTCATCTTCGTCATCAGCTAAACCTTTAGTAGCGTTTTTGAATTCGCGGAGAGTAGAACCCATTGCTTTTCCAAGCTCAGGTAATTTCTTCGGTCCGAAAATAAGTAGGGCTACAATCCCAATGATAATAGCACTCCCTGGGCCAATTCCCATAACAGACACCTCCTCATAATATGCTATTATTTTAACTCATTTCGATAAATTATGCTATTTTATTTATGTGAATATTTCGAGTTATTCTTCATCATTTCGCATGAAATATATAAGCGTTTGTAACTCGATAGATAAGTCAATCGTATGCACCCGGATTGAATCCGGTACTGATATTCTAATAGGTGTGAAGTTTAATATACCTCTGACATTCATCTTCACTAGACGATCTGTCATCATCTGAGCAGAGCGTGACGGTACTGTTAAGATAGGAAGCTCTGCTCCGTACTCAACAAACTTGTCCTCTAAAGCATCTGGATGATAAACAGGTATACCACTTATCATTTTACCTTCTAATGGAGCTTTTGTATCAAATGCAACGACAATTTTCGTATTATGATTCTTTTGAAAGTTATATTTCAAAAAGGCGTTCCCTAAATTTCCTACCCCTATTAGTGCAACATTCATACGCTCATCTTGGTCTAAAATATTTCTAAAAAACGCCAGCATTTTCTGGACATCGTAGCCGTAGCCCTTTTTGCCAAGCGCTCCAAAATGAGAAAAGTCTCTACGAATGGTCGCAGAATCAATTTTCATAGCTTCGCTTAATTCCTTTGAAGAGACGCGTTCCTGCCCTGCTTTAGCGAAGTTTTGAATAAATCGATAATAGAGAGGAAGCCTTTTTGTCGTAGCTTGTGGAATTTTAGTTGTTTCGTGTTTCACACAGTTTCCTCCTGCAATCAATCCGAAATCGTTTCAATATTACATGACGATTGTTCTCCTGTAAAGCTATCTCATTGCACCCTACTGCGCAATCCGATAAACTAAGATTGAACTGAGGTGTCTAAAATGATTGTTTTACAAGTCAATCAATTATATAAATCTTACATTGCGGACGAAATTTTAAGCGGCGTTAAGCTAGAAGTACAGCATCGAGATCGTGTTGCACTTGTTGGCCGTAACGGCGCTGGTAAATCTACATTACTGAAAATTATAGCGGGTCAGCTTTCTTATGATTCTGGTGATATCATAATGCCAAAAGATGTTCGCCTAGGATATTTAGAACAGCATGCTGGTTTAGAATCTTCTCTAACTATATGGGAAGAGATGATGACTATTTTCGAACCAATAAAAAAACAAGAACAGCAGTTACGAAACTTAGAGCATAAAATGGCTGATCCAGCTGTTTATGAGGATGCAGAAACTTATGCTAAGGTAATGGCTGAGTACGATCAATTACAGCATGACTTCAAAGAGCAAGGTGGCTATCAATACGAAGCCGATACACGCTCCGTTTTGCATGGTATGCAATTCTATCCAGCTGATTATGATAAGTATATTTCTGCCCTTTCTGGTGGACAGCGTACGCGTCTTGCCCTTGCAAAGCTTCTTTTAACTAAACCTGATTTGCTAATCTTGGACGAACCTACTAACCATCTAGACATTGAAACATTAAGCTGGCTTGAAAACTATTTAAAAAATTATGACGGGGCTATTTTAATCGTATCACATGACCGCTATTTCTTGGACCAAGTTGTATCTATTGTGTACGAAGTTTCTCGTCATCATGTCACAAAGTTCACAGGTAACTATAGTCGCTACTTAGATGAGAAAGCGAAAAACTATGAACGTGATATGAAACTATTCGAAAAGCAACAAGATGAAAAAGCAAAATTAGAAGTCTTTATCCAAAAAAATATTGCTCGTGCTTCAACGACAAAAATGGCTCAAAGCCGACGTAAAGTACTAGAGAAAACGGATTGGATGGATTCACCTGATGGCGATGAAAAATCAGCAACATTTACCTTTGGTATTGACCGACAAAGCGGTAATGATGTACTTGCAGTGAATGATGTGGCGATAGGCTATGAAGGAAAATTAGTATCTCAACATATTAATATGCGTATTTTCCGCGAAGATCGCATCGCGCTTGTTGGACCAAATGGTGTTGGTAAATCTACACTGCTAAAAACCATTGTGAAGGACAAACCTGTACTTGCAGGAGACATTCATTATGGTACGAATATTCAAATCGGTTATTATGACCAAGAGCAAGCGAAACTTACAAGCAATAAAACTGTTTTAAAAGAGCTCTGGGATGAATGGCCATTGATGAACGAAAAAGACATTCGCACAGTACTAGGTCGTTTCCTATTCTCTGGTGATGATGTTAGTAAAATCGTACAAGATTTATCGGGTGGGGAAAAGGCACGTCTTGCACTCGCGAAATTAATGCTTCAAAAATGTAATTTCCTTATTCTTGATGAACCGACGAACCATTTAGACTTAGATAGTAAAGAAATATTGGAAAATGCGCTCATCGATTACCCAGGCACATTACTATTTGTTTCGCATGACCGTTATTTCATTAATCGTATTGCTACAAAAGTTATTGATTTATCAGCGGATGGAAGCTTTGAATATTTAGGTGATTATGATTATTTCTTAGAGAAGAAAAAAGAGCTTGAAGAATTAGCAGCTGAAAAACTCGCTGCAATGCCTCTCCCAAAAGAGCAAGCTCCTGAGAAAGTGACTACTAATGGAAAAATCGATAAGGAAGCGAAAAAGAAAGAACGTCAAATACGTCGACGGATTGAAGAGATTGAAGACAGTATGGCAAACTATGAAGAACAAATTCGTTTCATAGAAGAGCAATTGTGCGATCCAGAAATCTTCCCTGATCACGAAAAAGTAATGGCCCTTCAACAACAGCTTGATGAAACCAAAGAAGAACATGAAACAGCTGAAATGGAATGGCTTGGACTAAACGAACAACTTGAAATGTTTTAAATGAAAACCGCGTGTCGATAAGCACGCGGTTTTTGTCGTATAAGAACAATTCATGTCCCATATATAGGTCAAGAAGAAAATTTACGTATTTTTTATCCACTGCGTTATACACATCATAAATCCTTTATTACCAATGTATTAACATAGTTATACACATTATCCACAGTATAAATTTATTTTACACACATTTAGCTGTGCAAAAGACAATACTATATATTGAAAACGCACATCTTATCCACAAGTTATCCACAGATTGTGCATAAGTACGGATGTTCGCATTTTTCGACCCTTGTTCCCATTTTATGAAAAAAAGATCACTTTCTGACGAAAGTAATCTTTTCTCATACACAATTTAGTTTCAGTAAATAGAAGTGATATTATTTATGCCAAGATACCAATTCCATACCCGGTCGTCCATTCATTGCCATATCGCTACGTTTTCCAGCTTCAAACATAAATGTACCTGCAGCAGCAATCATCGCAGCATTATCTGTACATAACTTAAGCGGAGGCACATAAAAAGGAATTCCCTCATTAGCAAATGTTTCTTCTAATGATTTACGCAGACCTTTATTAGCGGAAACACCTCCAGCTGCAATTACTTGCTTTACATTGAACTGACGCGCCGCTCGTAATGTTTTCGCTGTTAATACTTCTACAACACTATCTTGGAACCCTTTGGCAACATGCAATGGATTCACTTCGATGCCTCGTTGCTCGGCATTATGCTTATAGTTAATCACTGCAGATTTTAAACCACTAAAGCTGAAATCATATGAATCCTCTTCCAGCCAAACTCTAGGAAATTTAACTGCTTCATCACTCTCATGCGCCATACGATCAATGTGCGGACCACCTGGATATTGAATATTCAATACGCGAGCTACCTTATCATAAGCCTCACCAGCAGCATCATCACGTGTTTCTCCGATCAATTCAAATGAGCCATGTTCCTTCATGAAAACAAGTTCTGTATGTCCACCAGATACGACTAGAGCAAGTAAAGGAAATTCCATCGGCTGCATTAAAGCATTTGCATATATATGCCCTGCAATATGATGCACGCCTATTAATGGGAGACCATTAGCAAATGCAAAAGCCTTCGCCGCATTAATACCTATTAAAAGTGCACCAACTAATCCAGGTCCCTCCGTAACAGCTACCGCATCCAAATCCTCAGGCTTCATATTCGCCTGCGCTAATGCCTCTTCAATCACAAGTGTCACTTGCTCTACATGGTGTCTTGAAGCAATTTCTGGTACAACACCACCAAAACGTTTATGACTCTCAATTTGAGATGCCACTACATTTGACACGATTTCACACCCATTTTTGACAATAGAAGCTGCTGTTTCATCGCAACTACTTTCGATTCCTAATATATATCGATTTTCCATTATAAATTCACCCACATGACAAGAGCGTCCTCTTGATTATCAGTATAGTATCCTTTACGGATACCTCCATCTTGAAAGCCAAGTTTACGATAAAGATTTTGGGCAACTGTATTTGTAACACGTACTTCTAAACTCATGACAACGACTGCCCGTTCACGAGCGATACGAATTGCTTCACGCATTAGCCCTTCACCTATTCCTAAACCCCTAGCAGATGCCGTTACTGCCACATTTGTAATTTGACTTTCATCTAATACAATCCACATGCCACAAAACCCTATAATCTGCTCTGCGCCGTCCACAGCAACAACATAGGTAGCTTGTGTATTTGTAGTCATTTCATGATAAAAAGAATCCATCGTCCACGGTGAAGGAAATACTTCAACTTCAATCGCATGCACTGCTGGTACATCCGCCACTGTCATCTCTCGATAAGTAATCATCGTTTCACCTATTACTGACCTTTCTGCTCTTTTATCCAATTTGCCTCAGCCTCAGCTAAACGACGATATTGAGGTACAAATGAATGTACAGCTTCAATATCAGGCAATTCTTGTTGTGAAGCCAATTGAATAAGCTGACTAGCACTAGGAAGATCTAAAGTAAAAGGTGCACGTACCGCATGATTTCCTAATTGAGCTAGAATTGATTCCCAAAATAAATCCACATCATGTCCAACGAACATTACCGGTACATTTAAGTCCTTTAATTTTTCAAGTAAGCCTTCCAAGCTATAATGCCCATCCTCAACTACTGACGTTAAACCTGCAGTCGTATTATATGCACCTGCATAGACATTTTGTCTTCTAGCATCGATAATAGAGCATATAACTCCATTATAGAGTGCTGCATTTGCTGCTAAAAGCTTTAAGCTAGAAATACCAACTAGTGGTTTTTTCAGCGTCCAAGCAAGTGTCTTAGCGATCGTAACACCAATACGCACACCAGTATAAGAACCAGGACCCTCACCAACTGCAATTGCATCAATTTCAGCTGGTTTCATCTTTGTTCTTTCAAACAATCGCTCAATCGCTGGCATAGCCCCGATTGAATGATTTAATTTAATATTCGCTACTTCCTCCGCTACAACTTGACCATCTTTTACAATGGCTACAGCTAACGGGGAATTCGATGTATCTATTCCTAACCAAATCATTTCATTAACTCCTCACACAATCGTTCATAACGCTTTCCGATTGGTTTCAATAAAAATCGTCTTTTATTCTCATCTATTCGATGGATTTCAATCCCTAGACGTTCAGCAGGTAGATCTTGTTCAATTAGATGCGCCCATTCTATTACAGACACGGCATCACCGAAAAACAACTCATCCCAGCCTAAATCTTCATCGCTATCAGCTAGTCGATAGACATCTAAATGATTGAATGGCAATCTACCTTCATATTGCTTTAATATTGTAAAGGTTGGGCTATTCACTGTACGTGTAATTCCCAATCCCTTAGCCAAAGACTGTGTAAAAGTTGTCTTACCTGCACCAAGATCTCCTTCAAGTGTAATCGTATCCTGTGCTTCCAGCAAATCAGCCAGTTTCAAAGCAAGACTTTTTGTTTCTTCTAATGAATTAACCAATATCTCCATTGTCATTCGACCTTATCCTCTCAAACTTACATTAACTATAGTTTACCTAAAGCATCGCAAATGTTCAAAGTGAACGAGCTAAAAAATTTTTAGACATAAAAAAATAACACAGCTACATTAGCTGTGTTTACATTTGAATTTAAAAGTAAATGGCGGTCCGGACGGGACTCGAACCCGCGACCTCCTGCGTGACAGGCAGGCATTCTAACCAACTGAACTACCGGACCATTTCTTTAAGACAAGATTTATTATATCAGCTAATCTACGCTTTAGCAATAGTTTTTCATAAAAAAATTACTTTTATATAAAATACTTTTACTTTATCCAGCTAATATTGTATGATTCAAGCATTTCTAACACTTTAAACTATCTATCAGTAATAGTTTTAATAATGAAGTTACATTACCTCTCTATAAATAAGAACATTCAAAAGTTGTAAATCTCAAACTTTCTTAAATAATGAATTTCCTTTGCCAAGCAAATTGGAATCACTATATTCACCTTACCATCTCACCAATTAAATTTGTCATAGGAATGAAACTTATAATAATATTAAAAATCGCATTTAATGATAGAGAAATCTCAAATATCATTACATTTTAAGAAATAAAAAAGCACAACTGATTAAATCAGTTGTGCTTTAATGTGCCTAGCAACGTCCTACTCTCACAGGGGGAAACCCCCA
>NZ_LILB01000005.1:0-5447 GCF_001274945.1 Viridibacillus arvi
TGTGTTGAACATTTTTAGTATAACATGAAGTGTTTTTCGATTTAAAATGATTTACTTGACATTCTATTAGCTGGTTTCGTATTATAAGTCTTAAAGAAGCTCGATTTAATACATAAATACACTATTCTTTCCAGTTTAGATTTTCCACATGCCAATCGACAATCTGGTTTGGATGGATAGAGTTTTTTTGTTTTGTGACAAACTCCAATCCAAATAGAGGTCCGTTGGTAACCAGTAATAAGTCTTCTTCATTTTTCATTTGAATTTCATCATTAAATTTTCTTTTATTAAAGCTTGAAATCTTATACGTTTTATTTTGAGAGAAAATCAAACCTTTTCCATCATATCCCGCACCTGTGTCATCTTCATTAGCATCTAATAGCTTAATTTTATTTGACTCAGTGTTCAAAAGAAGCAATCCTTCAGGTGAGTTGTGAATGGTATATTCAAAAAATGCTACATTTTCATCATCAACCGGTTTTAAATGTCCAATAAATTGGAATTGTGTTTTATAAGTTTCCAGTTTTCCACTCTTTAAATCTAATTTTTTAATGATTGCTTTTTCATCGTATTTCCTATTATCTATATACCACATTTTATTTTCTGAAAAATAGAGTGACTCATTTGGATAATGGACTGTTTGTATTGTATCAATTTTCTTTTGATTACCAGTAACAATATCATAGCCAATAATTGTTGCGGAATATGTACCTAATTTCATTGTGTCACTCTCATTGTTACTCGGCTCTTGGTTTACGATTTTTGTGTTGTCTTCCTCTATCCAATAAATTGTTTGATTTTTAATGAAGGCCGCATTAATATTTCGCTTCTCCGAATCTTTATACGTTTTAATGACCTTTTCCTTTTTAATATCGTAAATCACCAATTCATTTAAATAGTCAACACCATTATTATCTAACCATATAACATATTCGTCATTTGCGGTTATATTACGAACCCCTCCCCCATTGAACTTTGTATCATAAATCTGCTTTGTTTCGCCATCCTTCTTGTCAACTTGAAGTACTTTTCCTAACATAGTTTCATCCTTCATAATTGACGTAAAGAAGTGTCGCTTTGTATTTGCTACATTGAAAAGTGAATACTCGTCACTGGTCGTATAAGTAGTACGATCTTTATGATGATTGATGGCAAATGAAATTTCCGTATTAGACTTTTTGAAGTAATATATATATACACTTATACTCATAACTAAAATAGTAATGGCGAAAATAAATTTATTTTTTTTCATAATTCTCCTCTAATAGATGAAGACCGGATTTGGACTACTTAAGTTTTTTTCGTACATTGCTTTTGTCAATGTTCCTTTTTTCCCTTTTCCAGTGCCAATAGGTTCCCACCATTTTGTAAAATGTTTACCATTTGTATCATATAAATAAGCTTGATGTTTATCAGCTACCTTCTTTACTGATCCAACAGTTAAGTAGTGACCTGAGTTAATATTAGGGTTAACATTTTTATAACCATCTAAATAATACTGATGAACCAACACAATAGGTGCATTTGATTTTTTCTTTAACACACCATCTAATCTAGTTACAACTTTATTTGCTGCATCATTTCCAAATTCTTTTATTGTACCAGTTATGTATGGTGTTGAAGAAAAATTATATACATTCCTAAAATTATTGAGCTGAATTTTCATAAAATCTGAAGTAGTACTTCCGGATTTTGCACTGTAATGCATAAGTATCCCCATCTTATTTAGCCAGTCTTTCGCATCAAATTTCGCTCCTTGTTTAGAGGCATGAAAGCTCATCGCTTGAACTACATTTGTTGGTCCACACCAGTGACTATAAGGTTGTTTGAGATGCGTTATTCCACTAATCGCTGCTCTTGTAGATATCGATCCAACTGGCAATTCATCATTGTAATTTTCTAGGAATTCTTCTAATTCCGCATCTTTTGCTTCTGAAATCAATTTATCGTATTCTGCAAATTCTTCCATAATCTTTTCTGATTCATATGATTCATCTAATCCTTCATTTTCTGAATCTCCTTCTAATTCATTATTAAATAGATTGAATCGATGTTGATTATCCTTATTAAGATTTTGATTCTCAATCATAGCCTCTCTTTTTGCTTCTATAGCTGGATCAATTAAATCAGAATAGCATGTTTCATCTTGTTTCTTTCTTCAACTAAACTGCTGCGTTAGTTCAATAAAGAAAAAAGAGCTGCATACGCAACTCAATGATCTTAAAGTAAAGCACCCCGTTAGTTAAACAAGGAATTGAACGCTTCCAAAGGTTTCAGTCATATATCTATCTCAATCTTTAATTAGATTTCCCTCTTATTAATGTTAGGATTTGATAACCATCCGAAGGAAGTCCTGCATAAGGTTTTAACCATTTAGGATAGATAAAAGGAATACTCGTAAATATAAACAGGATGAGATTAAAATAAGTAATTCCATTTAAAAAGTTATTGATTTCATAATACGTTACTTCTAAAGATGTAAGATAAGCACCAGCAAATAGAAAAAAGATACGATTGGACCACCTGCCGTAAACATGATATTTTGAAATCTTGAAAGAGTATTCCTACTTTCCACGTAACACAACCCAAAATACGCCCACTTTATATGGAAATTCACACTTCCAATTCTAAAGTTAACTAAAGTACGACGTTAGTTCTATAGGAAAAGCGATTCTTATTAAAGAATCGCTCCTGATTGCGGAAAATATGTAACTTCCTTTTATGTGTTGTTCCAAAGAAAGCAACAGAATTATTAGTTTAAATCCATATATTATTTTCAGCGGTTAATTTATAATTAGTTTCACCAGTGTTGACTACACCTTTAGGCTCTACCAGCATTATATGACATTCCTTTTCAGCGTAAGGCTTATGTTCCACACCTTTTGGTATCACATACATTTCTCCTTTGGAAAGTTTAACCTCTCCATCACGGAATGCGATGGACATCTCTCCGTCTAACACAATGAATGCCTCATCGGTGTCTTTATGATCATGCCATACAAAATCCCCCAGAATCTTAACTAACTTAAACTGATAGTCATTCATTTCACCAATGACTTTGGGCGACCAGTGTTCACTGAATTTGGACAGTTTCTCGCTTAGATTAATAGCATTATAATGTATATAAATCCCCCCCAGAACTATTCTTAACCTAATTTTACAACATCGATAGATTAATTACTATTTTGATAAAGATCTCAATAGTTTCTGCTGATCTCCACAAAATGGCCCAATTATTGAACAAAGATCAAACAGCACTCTCTCTTGAACTAAACTGCCCCGTAAGTTCCATAAGAAAAAAGCTTCACTCATTCTTGAAGTAAAGCATCCGTTAGTTGAATAAGAACAGAGACGCTTATTAAACAATCGCGCCCGATTGCGGTATAGTTAAGCAATATTTTCACCAAAACTTTAAGTAATGAACAAGCGTGTTAATTCCTACAAACTTTACACCGTCATGCCAACCGTGGATTGGAATATTCGATGAAAGTGATACTTTGAAAAATTTGATTGTGCTGCAATATTTTCCAAAGTAAGTGGTTCGTGTAGGTTTTCTTCCACATACAGTGTATCCTTAGACATCCCAAGTATCGTCGAAACCTCTTGTATTGAATAAAGTTTTTCCATGAATACAGAATATCATTTGAGTTGACTCCAATGTCAAGCGCATTTTTAAATAATAATATTTATCTTTTGTAAATAAACTTTATTCCGCAAACTGGCCCGATTGTTGAACGCAAGTTAAACAACACTATTCAACTAACCTGCCCCGTTAGTTCAACAAAAAAAAGAGCTGCATATGCAACTCAATGATCTTCAAGTAAAGCACCCGTTAGTTGAAGAAGGAGCTTTTTCCAATTGCACTTTTACAACAATTTAATATTGTGTTTAAAAGGTAAAAAGTGTACATTTGTTAATTAGAAATTTGAGTTTTTTTAAACATTGAAATTAATGCCATACCAATTACTAATACAATGCCTAAGAAGAATAGTAAAAAACCAATTGGAATCAAGAAAAAGGGTTCTTCTAAGGTACCGTCTGAAGCCACGTTACTCCCTATTATTGCTTTTGCAATAATGCAAATTACTCCTAAAAAAATTGGTGTAGATGCAATTAAATACTTTTTCATAATCATTTTCCTCCAATTAAAAATTAGTTTAATCATTTTTTTTATAATCCAAGATATCACCTGGTTGACAATCTAATACTTCACATATTTTTTCTAAAGTGGAAAACTTGATAGCTTTTGCTTTTCCATTCTTTAATATTGAAACGTTCGCCATTGTAATTCCTAGTTTTCCCGATAATTCAGTAACACTCATTTTCCTCTTTGCCAGCATTACATCAAGATTAACTATGATAACCATGTTACACCTCAAATCGTAAATTCATTATCCTGCTTTATTTCACTTGCTCTAAGCATTAAATAAGAAAGCAAAGAAGTAAATACAGAAATAACAATTGCAAAAAACAGAATAAGCAAAAGAATCATTAATAGATTAGTGTTGTAATTTCCAGTGATAACGATGTATAGCAATGCAACAGCATATAATACCCCTTCTATCATTGCTAACACACCTATTAGCTTTAACCTTTTAGCATTTTCAACTGTAAAATCATTACCCACGCTAATATCTGAACAGATAATCCAACCTACACATAAAGCTATAAAGTATGGAACTCCTGTTATCCAAATAAACACTATAAAAGGTTTAAATAACGGCTTAAAAGATTTAGATTCTAGTAATACATTTCTTCCGATTTCTGGTCCAACGAAGATACAGAATAAAAAACCAAATAATCCGCAAAAAACAATTATTAATTTTAACCATTTTGCTAATTCCTTTTGTTTCATAATTCACCGCCTTATCAACTTCCTATAGCTATAATAATTTAAAAAAACATCCTTAGTCAATAATTATTTATCGTAAAACGATAAATAATTATTGTTACTTATAGTTATTGTGTAAAATAGACCCGGCTCAATACCGACAATCACCTCTGTTTTGTTAGTTACCTTTATCGTTTGACAAATCTTATCATAGATACTTTCAAAGCCTTCTTTCGATTGGTGTACTGCAATAGCTTTTTCAATTACACGCGCTAGTACCAACAAAAATAACCATTAAATTACTCTTCTAAATCGTGCTCCTGTGCTTTATTTTTAGCAATTCCAACAAGTTTGGGCGTTAAATCAATCAGTTATAATATAGCCCTCATTAGCGGGTTTTATAGAATATTTTTCCGGCCAAGCACCATTATCTAAAACCTTTCCTGTTATAGATAGGAATTTAACTCCTTATTGAACTAACCTGCCTCGTTAGTTGAATAAGAAAAAGGCTCTACTCCTTATTGAAGTAAAGCACCCCTTTCGTATTATAAGGTCAGCCAGAGAGAAATCTGGTTGACTATTTTTTATTCAATTTATAGATTGATAGTAGCCGGAG
>NZ_LILB01000005.1:7069-14524 GCF_001274945.1 Viridibacillus arvi
AACATTTTTAGTATAACATGAAGTATTTTTCGATTAAAAATGTATAACTTGACATTCTATTAGCTGGTTTAGTTGAACAAGAAAAACACTTCTTACTAAAGAATGTCACCTACTTATGTTACGATTCGCCGTGAAGTAGCGGCAAAATGCCATAATGCAATTTAGTATTCTACTAAGACCTTTAAAGGATTGATTTTTCCTTCAGCTATGTCCTCAAAACAGCTAATCAGTTCCTCTTTTTTTATTTTTTTCTCGAATATTTTATTTAATTTAGTATCATTTCGTACTTCATTAATAAACCATTCGGAATGCTTCTTATAATCCCAACCGTCACTTGAACCAACAATTTTTAGTTCTTTCTCATAAAATTCAGGTTGTAATTCAAACCTCTCTTTATTCCCATCTGAAAGAATACATATACTGCCTTCTTTCGTTAGTGATTTCTGTAATATATTAAATGCATCATTATGTCCTGAACACTCTAATCCATAATCATAATGATTTCTTGGGCATGCAGATCCATAATTAATAACAGAGTCTGCCCCCAGCAGCTTAGCCAATTTCCCTCTTGAGGTATTCGGTTCTATTACATCCACATGTTGAACTTTTACTTTTTGTTTTAAGAAATATAGAGTTAAAAGTCCTATTGTCCCCATTCCACTTACTATTACTCTATCTGACTCTTTAGGTTTGAGTTTCAGGACACCCTTTGACGAGTCACAGGATAAAATAGTGAGTAATGCGTAGGAATAGTGAATGTCTTTAGGAACTGGAATAGCTTTATATTCTTTAATTACTCCAAAATCCTTGTGCCCATAAAATGCTACTACCCTGTCTCCAAGATTTAATGATTTAACATTATCACCTATCTTAATAATTTCACCATAGCTTTCATACCCAGTCTCTTTCGGATAAATAGGAGATTTATCAGTAAAATCACTTTCCATATATTGTGGCAGTTCTGCCCCAATACTAATTGCACCCGCAATAGTTTTTATTAGGATTTCATCTTTTTCAAGAGGGGGTATATTATTTTGTATCCATTTCAGCTTTCTTTTTCCATACAACACCAGTGAATTTTGTTCTTGTTTCATTATTTTACCTTCTTTCAAGAAATTCTTATTGAACTAATCTGCCCCTATAGTTGAATAAGCTCCTGTAAATAAAATACCATAAAAATGTAAAAAAACCTTATTTTATTTAGAAAGCAACAAACCTTACGAAAAGAGCCTTTTATCTATTCCTCTTCTTCAACTAAACTGCCCCGTTAGTTGAACAACACAAATCCTTGAGAAAACAGCCTTAAATAAATTTAAACTAAAAAACTCGACCCATGGCTAACGGATCGAGTTTCTTATTTGATTTCATTTTATCTGCACTGTTAGTTGAACAAGGAAGTTACTCTTACGCTGGACTTCTACATTTATTATTTTTTTCAGGGTCAAACTTCCTCACTTTGTATTCCTTAATTATCCAATCATTTGAATCCCAATCTTTTTTTAACGTAACAGTAAAAACATCTAAAGAGTTATGAGCTCCTGTAAATGTTGTAAATTCCAGCTTAGTTTGAAAAAGCCAAGAACCTGGATGGTCCAGCTTTTTTATATCAATAATTCTTTCACAGAAAGTTCCAATTTCAAAGGTTGTTCCATAATGGTTTTCTATCACTTTTCCAATCTGTGGTCGTAAAAGGTCAATTACCGCATCTTCTAACAAATTTTCTCTTGTAGCTTTTGTATTTGTAGGAAGGTTAGCAAACGCTATAGCCGATGTTGTAGTTAAAATAACAAAGATAATAAATGTAAACATTTTTTTCATTTAAACACCTACTATTTATTTTATAGGTATCTTGTTCATTGACATCCATAATTATTCTTATTCAACTTACCTTCCCCATAAATTGAATAAGAAAAAAAAGAGCTAACTATGCAGCTCAATAACTTTTTGTTAATGCACCCGTTAGTTGAAGAAGAAGTTTTATGTGTTACGTATAGTAACTTTCCCTTTTTTATTTTCTTCGTAGTAGTCTCCCAGATGAACAACGTTAAATCTTTACGTCTTTAATTTTTCGACAGTCTTTAAAAAATAGAGTTGCATATGCAACTCTATGATCTTCAAGTAAAGCTCCTGTTTGTTGATCAAGAAAGAAGCATTGTAAGTTTCAATTGCAACAGGTCTATTATTTTATATCCCCTTTGATAATTTGGATTTCTCCAGCCAATAATTAGCTTTCAAAGTATCTTTAGCTATTCCAATACCCATCTCATATTTCTTACCTACGTTAAACATCCCAGCTGAGTCTCCACTATTAGCAGCCTTTAAATTCAATTCAAATGCTTTTGTTAAATCTTTTTCTACACCTATTCCATTTCCATAAAGATAACCTAAGTTGACCATAGCTGTTGTATTTCCATTATTAACACTTTCTAAATACCATTTTAAACTTTCTTCATAATTAATATTTACATTTATACCTTCTTGATAATAGTAGGCTAACATTCCTTGGGCTTTTGCGTCTTCTTTTTGTGCCAAATGGTGTAACTCTTCAATTGAAAGCTGACTATAATCCTTTTCAAAATCTAATAGAAGATACAAACTAACTACAGAAATTAAAGTTACAAAAATAATAATGAAATTTCTTTTTTTCATAATAATCTCCTCTATTCTATCAATTTCACTCCACCTTATTGTAAGATAGTTTGTAAATATTTACAATTATTATTAAATTATTCCTGATGTAGTGATCTTTCTCGTTAATTTATGAAGTGATATAAACAGGATTTTCTTGATGTACCATAACAAATCCTTCTTCAATTAAACTGCCCCGTTAGTTCAATAAAAAAAGAGCTGCATATGCAACTCAATGATCTTCAAGTAAAGCACCCGTTAGTTGAATAAGAGTTGTAATATCATTACTAATCAAATTTATCTTTATTTAGAAAATACAATTAAATCATTCAATTACAATTACTTCTCCATCCCTTTCCCGTTTTTTTGTAAGAGCCCCTCTTATTGGTTATACTAACTTTATTAGGGAAAGTAGTGTTGAGAATGAAAAGAAAAATCTTATTCGGTTCTGCTGCTATTGCCGTTATACTTATTGCCACACTTGGAGTTCGTGAATATGGGGCTCTTAAATATTCAAGCGACAAAGATGACTCAACAAATAGCAACATTGTAGAAGCATCTGAATCCCAAATTTATAATGCTGAAATCGGAGAATGGGTTTCAAAGATGAACGTATTACTTTCCGAACCGATGAACGACCCAAAATTGAAAAAAGCGAGTAACGATGAAGGTTTCGAGTATTACTTGAAGTCACTAGTAGTCAATGATGAATCACCAATCCATTTAATTAAAGGAAATAAAGAATTGGAAAAAGATTATATAAATTTGTTCCTTTTAACAAGTTATAAATCTAATAAGCAAGCTGCCCGTACGGTACATTTAGATCCTAATGGTGAAGCAATGGAATCAACAGATTTAGTTAATCAATGGGCACCTACTGATGAAAATACGCGTATTGCATTCGAATACATGAAGCAAATTATCAATGATTTAGACTTTGCAATTAATCATAATGGAAAAGGTGAACTATATGGTGTGACGCATGTATTGAACACGCGTTTGGCTTCGCAACAAACGAAAAAAAAGCCAGTCCTATTCGCTGTAGGACTGGCTTTCGTGTTGTCTTGCTAAATTTCATAACGTTTCGCACTTAAAGTATATCATGATTTAATTTCTCAATCAAAAGTATTGAGTATTCTTTTATCATACTTGTTACGTAAAAAAAGAACCTCTAAGCATACAAGTCTTGAATAATATTTTTGTATATGAAAGATTAGTTCTTTTGAAAAGTTTTTTTAATGTATCATCATATTGTGTAGTGTAGAATGAAAAGAAACCTTATCTAAGGAGAACAAAATGAAAATAGAACGTATGTTAACCATTATTGTGATGTTACTTAATAGAAATCGTGTAACAGCCAATGAATTGGCTCAAAAATTTGAAGTGTCGGTTCGGACTATTTACCGAGATATTGAAACAATCAATCTAGCCGGAATTCCTATCATTTCCCACTCTGGAAACAATGGTGGATTCAGCATTTATGAAAATTATAAATTAAATCATCAAGTACTGACTCTTAATAATCTGTCCTCCCTTCTTTCTGTTCTCAAAGATATTAATTCCACGGTTGACGACATTGAGCTAGAATCATCCATAGAAAAGTTAGAAAATATCATTCCTAAAAACAAGGCAGATGAACTAAAGCTGCATATGGAACAAATCATCATTGATTTACATCCTTTTGGAGAATCTCTAGAACAAAAGTCATTAGTTAAAACGCTAAGAAAATCTATTACACAGACTGATATACTGATGATTGACTACAGAAATTATAATAATATTGTCAGTAAAAGACGAGTTGAACCTATGTCACTCATATTTAAAAATTATACTTGGTACTTATTTGCTTATTGTCTTTCAAAAGAAGATTTCAGAATATTTAAAGTTTCCCGTATAAGTGATTGTTATATCGAAAATCAATCATTTGAACGTCGAGAAAAATCGTATCATGAGATTAGGACATTATTAAATGAGCAAACAATAATGACAACAATTGTCTTAAAAATTTCCTCTATAATGCAGTCTCGTGTGGAGGATATTTTTAATAAAGAAGATATTTCGGTGTTAGAAACAGGTGAACTTCTTGTTAAAGCTACACTCCCCGAAAAAGAATGGTTGTTCTCTCTCATATTTAGTTTTGGAGAGCATGTAGAGGTCTTAGCTCCAAAAGAAATGCGTGAAGCAATTGCTTCAAAACTCAGATTGATGGCTGAAAAATATCGTTAATTGCGTCTCTCAAAGTTGACAGACTGTTGTCAAATCACCGTGATAATATTGTTGTTGTAAGACACCTTTATTTTAATTAGGAGGAACGTTAAATGACAAACAATTATGAATTTCCAACACCAACACTTATCTCAGTTAACGGTGTGAAACTAGAAGTTTTTGAAGCTGGACAAAAAAATTGGGGACGACCTATCGTTCTCTGCCACGGATGGCCAGAACATGCCTATTCTTGGAGACATCAAGTGACTCCTCTTGTAGAAGCAGGTTATCACGTTATTATTCCCAATCAACGGGGATATGGAGAATCTTCTTGTCCCAAAGAAGTTACAAAATATGATATTAAACATTTAACCGGTGATCTTGTTGCTCTATTGGATCACTATCAGTACAAAGATGCCATTTTTATGGGGCATGATTGGGGTGCAAGTGTTGTTTGGAGCATGGCTTTGCTGCACCCAGAACGTGTTCGTAAAATGATTAACTTATGCTTGCCCTATCAAGTTCGTGGAGAGAAACCTTGGATTGATTTTATGGAAGAAGTTTTTGGAGACGATTACTATTTTGTTCACTTTAACAAACAACCAGGTGTTGCAGATGCTATACTAGATGAAAATTCATCACAATTTCTTAATAACTTATATCGAAAGAATGCTCCATCACAAGTTCCTGGTAAAGGAATGGAAATGATTAATCTAGCTAAAGCAACCAAGCCATTAGGTGAACCTGTTATGAGTGATGAAGATCTTTCTGTTTATATCTCAGGGTTCAATAAGACAGGTTTCACTCCAAGCATCAATTGGTACAGAAATCTAAATCGTAATTGGCATTTATTAGGTGACGTCTCTCCTATTATTCATCAGCCAACATTGATGGTATATGGCGAGAAAGATATTATTCCGCCACTTCAAAATATAAAAGATTTTGTACCTAATATAGACGTTAAGAGTTTGGACACTGGTCATTGGATTCAAGAAGAAAGACCTGAAGAGCTTAATCAAATGATTTTAAAATGGCTGATAAAATGAGTGAAGCTTTATTTTTTATTAATCAAACAGAATTTATTGATTGGTTAGATATTCATCACCAAACAGCTAGTGAGATTTGGGTAGTTTTTTCAAAAAAAAGACCAATAAAGCTAGTCTTACTTGGTCAGAATCAGTAGATTGTGCACTGTCGTTTGGTTGGATTGATGGGATACGAAAAACAGTTGATGAAGATAGCTATAAAATCCGCTTTACTCCACGTAAGTCTAATAGCCTCTGGAGTAAAGTTAACGTGCAAAAGGTGCATAAATTAATAGAACTTAATCAAATGAAGCCTGAAGGATTGACTATTTTTAATCAAAGAAATGATCAAACAGGTTATTCTTCCGCTAATAGGAACGTTACTTTAATAAAAGAATATGAGGATGAAATTAAAAAAAATCAAAATTCTTGGAAATTCTTTAATCAGCTTCCGGCTTCTTACAAAAGAGATTCTATTTGGTGGGTAATGAGTGCCAAAAAAGAAGAAACTAGGCTAAGAAGATTGAATCGATTAATCGATTCATGGAAAGAGGGAGACATGTTAAGACCGTAGTTTTATCAATCAACAGCATTAATTTATATATACCTGGATTGTTTAGAGAGAAGAATATGTAGCTTTTGAATAAAGTTCGATTAAAAGTAAGTTGCAAACGCTGATTTTATACAGAAAGAAACCAACTGTTTTGAAACAAAGTTTGATCAAAACAGTTGGTTCTTTATTTATCTAGTTTGGTTTTTATAATAAAGATTGATTATTTCTGGTTGCGAATCTTCAATTAAAGCACCCGTTAGTTTAAGTACATTTATTCACAAACTTATATTAGTTCACAACTAAGACTTAAGAACATTATTGATAAATTCTGTTTTTGCTTTAGTGTACGCTTCACGATCATTGCTGTATTTTTTTGCTAAATTTCTTTTAAGAATAGCGTATTCATCAATAAACTGCTGATTATTCCGTAATAAATCACGAAAAAGTAACTGATTATCCCACCGTTCTTCTCCCTCAAGTAAAATATGTAGATGTACTACTCGTTTGTCGTTAATTACTTTCACAAAAAACCTTTGCCAAGGTCGATTATCTATGTTAGGTGGTACATAATGCCAGTCGTGATTAGCTAACCATAAAGATATTTCTTTAATTTTTTGAAATGAATCAATTTTAGCCATTAAATCAATGATGGGTTTAGCTGGTAAATTAGGAATAGATGTACTGCCATAATGTTGAATTTCCTTTATGCCGAAAGTTGAAAGAAGATTAAGCAGAAGTTCTTTTTCCTGAATACCTTTTTCTACCCACTTGGGATTTGGTTCGACAATGTCTATTGTCTCATTAGCCCAAACGGGCCAGGTGCTTTCATCATGAATATCTTTCATTTTACTTTCCCCCAGGTTTTTAATTTTTTAGTTTCAGAAAAATCTTTGTACCTGCATTCTTCTACAAACCTACCTCATTAGTTTAATAAGTTCAACAAAAAAGAGCGTTATCGTTGTCGGATTAACCTGCCCCGTTAGCACAATAAGAATAAAGTTATTATTTAATCCTTAAATGCCTTTTGAACTCCGCAAATGGAGT
>NZ_LILB01000005.1:19295-532405 GCF_001274945.1 Viridibacillus arvi
CCATAAGTTTTTGGTATTAAAGTATTTAACGCTTCTATTACCTCTTTTTTATCCTTAAGCGATGTTTTCTCTAATTCTCTTAATACAGGACAATTTTTAGGCTGTGCATAAGCTTCAAATGATATCAAAGTAAATAAAGATATGATTAAAATCAGTACATACATTTTTTTCAAGATAAATTCACCTCTTTTCTAATTACTATCTCCAATTAGAAAAGAATTATTAATCCTTCTTCAACTAACCTGCCCCGTTAGTTTAAGTACATTTTTTCACAATCTTTATCGTGATTTACTTACATATCTAATTTTGCCAAGGTCAACACCTGAAATTGTGATTGTAGTTTCGTTAATAACACGTTCATTGTCATTACAAAAAAACAAAAAGCGTCTAAACCCTTGATATACATGAGTTTAGGCGCATTATCTTCAATTGAAAATATCAAGTTAATATTCTTCTTCGTGATTAACTCGGTCATAATGATATTACAAATATGGCCAATGCAGATAGTCAAAAAATATAGACTAAAATCTTGGGATAATCCCCTAAGAGTATCAGATGGTAATACTGCTACTGGTTGGGTAAAATTAGTTAGTAAATTAAATAGAGTCTAAGGTTATATAGAAGAAGTGCAGTCGTTAATAATAAGCAATTGCACTTCTTTTGTTTTATATACTTAGATAGAATTAAAAGTTGTTAATTTTCACGACTTTGCATAAATAAATTTTTTGCAATTGTAACGAAACCCACTACAATACATAATATTGATGCTGAAGATATTATCCCCACTATAATCCAATCAATCCTAACTCCCATCTTCAATAAGATTAGGTAGCTCGTAATTAATCCTAAACAAATTGAGAAAGACGTCCATATAAAGATTTCCTTAGATAAATGAATTAGTATTCTCTTTTTAGTCCACCCAATAATATGATACATATTAAATTCCTCTCTTCTAGCATAAAACAAAGTATTTAAGCATTCAGTTAAGCCAAAAGTTGATAAAATGAAGGTAGAAATTAAAATGAATAATTGAAACCCCAAAATTACATCTACTGTAAATTGCCCTAATGTAGATTGTTGAGACATGAATAGTGTATTTCCAAAACTTGCTATTTGAACAACTAATAAGATTGTAGAAGTAAAAAGAATTAACATAGTAGGCATAATAATACGACTATGATAGACAAGAGATGGTGAATGTTTATAAGCTATCACACGGTCTGATTTTTTTCTCTTAATTGAAAATATGATATTTATCATGAGAATTGCTATTATTAAAATGCATGAAGAAATGAGATAGTAATTTATCTCCAGATTTAATATAGCGATAAATAAAATACTTAATATATATGCTATGAATAATAAAAAGTATTGTTCAAGATAATTTCTTCTGATAATTTTTTTACGTGGCCATCCTAATATAGTCAATAGTTCATCTTCTTTTTCTAACGTGCCCTTTTCAAATAGTAATCTAGATACAAACCATACAAAAACAAAAGTAACAAATAATATCGTAGTTAGTAGTGTTAAACCATTCCAACTTTCTTCTAATTCTTGTGCAACCCCTAAAGTTGTCCAAGGAGCTATTACTTTTCCTATCCCTTCAACTTCTAAAGTCGCATTTTTAAAAGAAGACCCTGCGACAATATCTACTTCATAACCGTCTTGAAGAAGTTTGGTTGCTACTTTTTCAATTTTTTGCTGTGCCAATTTATTATATTTGGAAATTCCCGCGACTCTAACTCTTATTGCGTCTATAGGCTTTGATCCTTTTATTATTTCAGCAGATTCAAGAGTAATTAATCCCCCTGCTGGTTGAGGAATAAAGCTTCCAGGTACAGTAGTAGGTTTTAGTACTTGTCCTTTCTCCATCTTTATTTCAGAAGTTGCATAAATTCCCAAAGGACTTGAAGAGAGTTTACTTTCTTTATCAACTTTTGGTGAAAATATCCCTACTTGCTCAATAAGGAATTTCGGTTTCACCCCATTGTATAAACTTTCTCCTTTTTTCACTATCTTTTTATAGGATGGAGGTTGCCCATTTTCAATTATTTTTATGTTTAAAATATCATTTTCACTATTATAATCCAGTTTTTCAGCCGTATAATAAACAGTAGTTTCTCCTCTATCTGAAGCAAAGTCAGAAGCCAAATCTACTTTAAATTGATTATTTATTTTAACAGCAGTTCCATCAAATGGTTTTTGAAAAGAAGTAAGATCAATTTCATGTTCAGAAGTAGAGGCGGGTTTTTTCGTATTTAATTCTCCGATTACCTGTTTAATCTTATTTCTATCAGCTGACATAAGCCAATCTTTTTCTGTTAATGAAAGTTTTTTACGATAGTCAGAAATATCAAGAGTAAGAGTATCTGCTTTTAATTTCATCTTTATTGGAATATTAATATCTTCTCTTTGAATGACTTTAATAATGGGAATATTTCCAAAGGTTTTAATTATTACATCAAGTGAAAATGAATCAAACTCATTTTTCAATTCTGAGTAGTCAACATTCGTTAGCTTCTGCTCACTTTCAATATCAATGGCTGCTAATAAATGATAAGTTTGGGGAAGCATAACATCCAGCGTAGCGCCTGACGCAGTTTCATTATGAAGAACCTTTAAATACTGAGTATTCCCTGGTTCCGATTCTTTGAAGTATACTAAGCTTTGAGGTTCACTAAGTGAATATTCTTTTTGTCCATCTGAAGTATAAAATTCCCATGTAAATCTAGTGGATTCATCTAATTGTGGTAGTTCGACTGATGTTTTTTTACCGCTAAAATATCCGATTGATGCGACAGGTGCTGCAACTTCAATGGTGGGGTTCTGTTTGATTTTTTCCCATTCCTGAATGGATATACCACCTTCGCTATCCCCTATGTAATTTTCTTCTACCATACCAACTTCTTTTTCTACTTTTGTTCTTGAATGACTTGGTCTTACTAAAATATCATAAGTGCCTCTACCTTGTTCTGCAATTGAATTATCAACAGCTAATTTTGTTTCATTAGTGTTTTGAAAGCCTATTGGTATCAGTAGGAAAATCCCAAAAAGAGCTAAAATGATTGTAAAGGAAACCAACTTCCTACTAATTATTCGATTCCAAACTAAACGCATCATTTTTTTTCATCCTCTCTTCCAAAATCCCATTAGATAACTTGTAGATTATATCTCCTCGATTTGCCACCTCTTCATCATGCGTCACCATTATGATTGTCTTACCAGAATTTTTAAATTCACTTAATAAGTCTAGAATTATATTACGATTATTAATATCTAAATTCCCTGTTGGTTCATCACAAATAAGCACTTTGGGATTGGCAATTAGCGCCCGTGCTATCGCAATTCTTTGCTTTTCACCTCCAGATAAGGCTTCAGGTAATCTATTAAAAATTTGTTCTTTAATTCCCACCATTTCTAATAGACTCTTTGCTTTAGTGTAGAGGGGTTTTTTTGGCTCATCATATATTAACGGTAATGCTACATTATCCAATACTGAGTAATGTGGTAATAGTTTGAAATCTTGAAATATAAACCCAATATTAAATCTCCTATACTCACTTTTCACTTTATCCTTTAGACTATAAATATTTACTCCTTCGTAAATAATTTCACCATCATCGGGTTGTAAGAGTCCCGCGACACAATTTAAAAATGTCGATTTTCCGGTGCCGGAAGGACCAATTATCGTACACCACTGACCTTTATCAATACTTAATGATATGTTATTAAGTATTTTCACTTTATCCGAAAAGTGGTTATAAGTTTTACTTAAGTCTCTGATTTCTATCATGGTATTTCCCCTCCAATTTCTTTGTGTTTCTAAAATTATTACAAGGCCAATCAGTATTTAATACACTTTATCTAATAGGCACTATCAAAACAAATATTGTATAATTTTACAATATTTTCATATTGTCAATTATAAATGAATATTCAGTTTTTTGGTAGCCTCTAAAAAGTGCTGGACCAATCAGGTGTTCAGTGTCTAATAATTCAAAGATTGAAAAATAAGCAAAAAAAATGTACACCACTAAAATTGAATTTAGTAATGTACATTTCCACAATATTTTCAACATTATAAACAAGTTATGATGAAATAAATCATCATGTTCAATTGCTTGTCTTTACTGTTATAGAGTAATCTTTGCATTATTTATTCTATGAAGATATTAATAAAACAAAACTAATGAAGATCCATAAGGTTCCCCAAATGATTGCACGCTTCACACTTACTAGTGCAGACATAAAATTCAGTAATAAAAAAGCTAGCATTAATACAAAGTAACTACGAAGTAAATTCGATAATCCTTCTTGTTTAGCTATAAAAAAATTAATCAACACCAGAATTCCTATAATAAAAATTAAACCTAAGCATAACATCTGAAAAAGTCTATTCTCAAAGACTTTTTCAAATCCAAAAGCAATCGTAATGATTATCGAAAGGGTTACACTCGTATATAATAAAACTTCACTCATTTATTTCATCCTTAATAAAATTAAATATATTTATAATCTTTCTTTTCCCCCAAAAATAGAATTGAAGTAAACTTACACTCTAACAAATATAAATACTTATTCTTTATAATTAAATATACTCCACTTTTTATTACAAAAATAAGTATACTTTGTTAAATTTTTATTTATGTAGTAAATATTTATCATTATACACCTTTTTCAGTGTAATTTATCCCTATTTTTATAAAAAAATATGTTTTTGGAAGTATTTCAATAATGGTAATTAAACAGATAATAATAAAAGTTTGTAGAAAAAACATAAAAATTCTATAGAATTATAATGAAATCACAGTAGATAAGTGTTTAGTGGAATCGGAGAAATTGCTAGTTTATTTCTGTTTGAGATGGAATTTATCAGGTTAGAAGTTGCATAGGAATGACATGTATATCGCTCATGTATCACTTCTTGTTTTGTACCATGAAAATTGAGTGAATAGCACCTTGCAAATGTTCACCGTCAGTTATTCAAATGATTAATGGACGTATTTTCAGTATTTTAAATATAGATAATTAAAAAAACACTTGACCAGAACATGGCCAAGTGTAAAGTAATTTCAACAAATTAGAGACTGCAAATCTCTAGGATAATATGTTAACATTTCGATACCTTCGTCAGTGACAAGAACCGTATCTGAATGTCTGAATCCTCCTAGTCCCTTTACATAAATTCCAGGTTCCACAGTAAATATCATTCCAGGTTTTATTTCCGTGTGATCTCCTAAATCAAAGAATGGTGCTTCATGACCAAGTAATCCAATATTGTGACCTGTATGATGGCTGGTTAATTCTGTTATGCCAGCTTCTTTAAAATATTTTTGAACCGACTCTTCAACTGCAGAGCATGGTATACCAGGTTTTATTGCTGAAAACGCTACTTCTTGTGCTTCATACATGTATTGGAAATATCTCTCTTGCTCTTTGTTTGCTTCTTCTACAAACATAACTCTCTCCAATTCACTCGTATAACCAAAGACGTCTGAAGCAGCTCCAGTTACTAAAGTATCACCTTTTTTCAGCACAATATTTTGAGTTACAGCATGCGGAAATGCGGATTGTGGTCCAATTTGGCCTCTGAAAATAGCATAAGCAGTATTTCCGTGAGGCTTATATTCTTGCCCTAATGTTTCAATCATTGCCATAGTAGCTTCCATAGAAGCTCTGCTAGTAATCTCAATCTCGCTCAATCCGGCTTTAGTATACTTTTGTAATAATCGATGTGCTAAATTACCCCAACGACAAGATTCTTTAATTAGCTCAATTTCATTTTTAGATTTAATATAACGCATTTCCTCTATTACACCTTTTAATGTTACAAATTCTTTGACGGTAATTATTGCATCAACCGACTGACCACGATAGCCCATTGAGGAGCCATACCCAATAGCATCATAGCCTACTGTTTTATTTTCAAATCCATACTCCTTTAATAGTTCCTTTAAGTACTCCATTGGATGTTTAATTCCTGGATATTCCGGATAGGAGTGAACAAAATCTACAACTCCGTATTCTTCAGCATGTTCATGCTCCAAAGCAGGTACAAATAAGTGTACATTTTGGTTAGGATCTATAAATACCCCGATTGGTCTCTCAGTTGGATGGAAATGAAAACCAGTTAAATAAAAGATATCTGTTACTGAAAACACGATCGCAGCATCACAATTTTTTTCAATTAATTTCCCAAAAAACTTTTGTTGGCGGTCCTTAAATTCATACTTAGGAATGGCTAATAGCATAATTAATTTCCTCCTTGTTTTGGCTATATAAATGGCAATTTACCGTGTGACCTTCTTCAAATCTAGCTTGATCTGGTAACTCTGATTTGCATATCTCCATTGCGAATGGGCACCTTGGATGAAACGTACATCCAGATGGCGGGTTTGCGGGACTAGGTACATCCCCTTTCAAAATAATTCTTTCTTTCTTTTCTTTTGGATGAGTTATCGGAACTGCAGATAGTAGGGCTTGAGTATATGGATGCTTCGGGTTATTAAACAAATCTTCTGTTTTCGCAATCTCCACGATTTTACCCAAGTACATTACTGCTACACGGTCAGTCATATGCTGAATAACGCTTAAATCGTGTGAAATAAACAAATAAGTTAAGCCAAATTCTTTCTGTAGTTCGAGCATCAGATTAATTACTTGTGATTGTACTGATACATCTAAAGCAGATACTGGTTCATCTGCAATAATAAAATCTGGCTGAAGTATCATCGCACGTGCAATCCCGATTCGCTGTCTTTGACCACCAGAAAATTCATGAGGATACCGGTCCAAATGATACTCTGATAATCCAACTATCTGAAGTATCGAAATAACTTTTTGTAAAGATTCTTTTTTGTCAAATTTGCTATGAACCTTTAATGGTTCCATCAATATTTGACGGATACTTTTTTTCGGATTAAGTGATGCATATGGGTCTTGAAATACCATTTGCATATGTTTGCGAAGAGAACGCATTTTCTCATATGGTAATAACGCTAGATTTGTTCCGTTGAATATGACTTCTCCATCAGTTGGTTCAGTCAATCTTAATATCGCCCTGCCTGTTGTCGATTTACCACATCCAGACTCCCCAACCAATGCAAAGGTTTCCCCTTTCATTACTGTAAAGTTCACATCATCCACAGCTCTTACTACAATCTTTTCCTTGAACATTCCTTGGGAAATTTCATAATACTTTTTTAAATTTTTAACTGATAACAGTACTTGATTCTCCAATACGCTTCACCTCCATTTCCTCTGGATCCTGAAGCCAACATTTGCTAATATGCTTTCCCTTTTGAAAAGATGGAGGAGTTTCTGTCAAACATTTTCCAAATACAAATGGACATCTATTTGCGAAAACGCAACCTTCTTTAATTTCAGAAGGTTTTGGTACTTGTCCTTGGATGGAAAATAGTTTACTCTTTCTTTTATTATTTGACGGCAATGATTGTATAAGTCCTTGGGTATATGGATGCAAAGGTTGATCAAATAATTCATTTACTTCTGCCTCCTCTACCACTTCACCAGCATACATTACGACTACACGATCACACATTTCTGCAACAACACTTAAATCATGGGTAATCAGTATTAAACTCATATCATTCTTTCTTTTAATATTTTTCAGCAACTCTAATATCTGGGCTTGTATCGTAACATCTAAGGCTGTTGTAGGTTCATCTGCAATCATGAGCTTAGGCTGACACAACAAAGCAAGTGAGATCATCACCCTTTGTCTCATCCCTCCAGACAATTGATGTGGATATTCATCGATAATCTGCTCAGCTCTCGGAAGACCCACCTGCTTTAAAACTGCAATAATCGTTTCCCGTATTTTAGATTTAGACATCTTCTTATGTTGCCTTAAAGGTTCGCTCAGTTGTTTACCAATAGTAAATACAGGATTCAAGGAAGTCATGGGTTCTTGGAATATCATTGAAATCTCATTCCCACGTAGTTTGCGAAACTCTCTTTCAGTTAATCTCGATAAATCTCTATCATTGAATAGAATTTCTCCAGATACAATTTCGCTAGTTTTTTGCGGGAGAAGTCCCATAACAGATAGGGATGTCACACTTTTCCCGCATCCTGACTCACCCACAATGCCGAGGGTTTCTCCTTTATTCACATGAAAATATACACCTCTTATAGGTTGGATATTTTCTTTGCCATTATTAAATTGAATACGTAAGTCTTTTACTTGCAAGATTTTTTCCATCACAATCATCCCTCCTTGCTATTCACCCTTCAATTCCGTATCCAATGTATCACGGAGCCAATCTCCAAAAAGGTTAACACCCAGAGCAGTAATCATAATGGCGATTCCCGGAAATGTGATTAGCCACCACGAACTGAAAATATAATCCTTACCTTCATTCAACATATTGCCCCATGCTGGTTCTGGAGGTTGAACACCAAAACCCAAGAAACTTACAGAGGCTTCTGCAATAATGTAAGTCCCAATTTGAAGGGAAGACAGGATAATAATTGGTGTAAATAAGTTAGGAAGAATGTGTTTGAACAATATCCCAAATTTTGAAACACCGGTTGCCACACATGCAGTTATAAATTCTTGTTCACGTAATGCAAGAACTTCGCTCCGAATGACACGGGCAAAAATAACCCAGCCTCCAATTGCTAGTGAGATAATGATATTTCGAAGACCTGATCCTATAATGGCGTTAATTACTAAAACCAATAGAATAAAAGGAAAACTTAATTGGACATCAACAATACGCATTAATACAACATCAACCCATCCTCTAAAGTAGCCTGAGATGATTCCAACAATTGTTCCAAATGTACCAGCAATAAGCACAGTACTTAAACCTATAATTACGGATATTTTTGCTCCCATAATTATTCTAGAAAATATATCTCTTCCTAACTGATCCGTTCCTAACAGATGTCCTCCAGTCATAGGAGGTAACAACTTTTTACTGAAATCTGCAAGAAGAGGATCAAAAGGAACAATCCACTGACCGAAAATGCTTATTAATAGCAAGATTAGTATGATGATAAACCCAATAATTCCTGTCCAACTTCTCATTAGATTTAAGAAAAACGTAGTTATTGCCGATTGTCTATTTTTTCTAACATTCCGTATCTTTGTTGTATGAGGTACTTTTGGAAAATCTACTGTCATTCACTCACCTACTTCACTCGAATTTGCGGATTAACATATGCGTACAATATATCCGCAATGAAATTAATCACTGCATAAATTAGGGCTACGATAAATACCCCAGCAAGTACGATTGGAAAATCTCTATTCATAAGGGATTGCATTAATAACCTGCCAACCCCTGGCCATGCAAAAACGACTTCTGTAATAACAGCTCCTCCAAGTAAGGTACCTAAATCAAGTGCTACCAACGTGATAATTGGAATTAGTGAATTTTTAAGTGCGTATCGCCCCACTAATCGAATAGTCGGCACACCGGAAGCCTTCGCGGTTCGAATATAATCTTTTCTTAACACATCCAACATAGTGGATCTAGTGAAGCGAGTAAATCTTGCTACGCTATAAGCCGCTAGAGTTATCATCGGAAGAATTAAATGTACTATTGAACCTGCACCACCTGAAGGGAGTATGTTAAGTTGAGCAGCAAAAAAGTAAATGAGTATTAGACCTAGCCAAAAGCTTGGGACAGCTTGACCTAGTACAGTTAAAGCGACACTAATTCTGTCAAAAACTGAATTTCTTTTATAAGCAGAAAGTACTCCTAGCGGAATGGCAATCAATAAGGAAAGAATTAATGCTGATATTGCTAACTGAAATGTAGCCGGTAAACGACTCAATACGAGTGGTAAAGCATCTTCTTTACTACGTAAAGATTGGCCAAAATCACCTTGAACCGCATTCACCATAAATTCCCCATATTGAATATATATTGGACGATCAAACCCCAACATTTCTCTATATTCCTCAATTTGTTCCCTTGAAGCATCTGGGGGTAAGAACAAAGCTGTTGGGTCACCAGATAAACGTATTAGAAAAAATACAACTGTAAGTGCTAATAAGACAACAACCACTACTTGAATCAGTCTTTTGATTATAAAATCAAGCATACTCGACCCCCTTAAATCAGCTAAATATTTATTACCTATTTATTAAAAGAGAGGGAAACAACAAATCCCTCTTTTTCGTCCAATTTTATATAAAATTTTCAATTCCATGACATCTCATACGCTTGCATTTTCTCATCCACTCGTGCTTTGAAATTCAAGTCTTTTCGGACAGCATATAAGTCTGCCTGTTGCCATAAAGGAACCCAAGCAGCTTTTTTAACTAAACTATTTTGAAGTTCAGCAAATCCAGCAAGTCTTTCCTCTTCATTAAACAAAGCGGTTGTTTTATAAATTTTTGTTTCAATATCTTTGTCATAAAAACTGCTGTACGGCGCAACTTTTGTGAAGAGATCTTCAATTGTAGATTGCGGATCGAATGCTGGACCCCATCCTAGAATAAACATGTCACCCATTTCTCTATTTCTTATTTTTTCCAAATGTGCTCCCCACTCGTTCACTTGAACATTGACCTTCACACCAATTCGCTGTAATTGAGCAGCAATAGCTTGAGCAACTTGGGAGTCCATGGGATAACGACCATTTGGTGTATCCAACGTTAAAGTTAAAGATTCAGATTCATATCCTGCTTCTTTCAATAAGCTTTTTGCCTTTTCTTTATCGTAATCATAGCCTTTGGTTTCAACGTAGGCTGAATTGATTTCTGAAAGCGGACCTGTCATTTTTGTCCCATGGCCATTCAAAACCGAATTGAGTAATTCATCTACATCCACCGCATAATTTAATGCTTGACGAACTTTTTCATTTTTTAGTGGACCATCAAAAAATGTGTTTAAAGCAAGGTAATTAATACGTGCTGATGCAACTTCTTCTACTTTCGATTTATCGTCACCTTTAATTTTCGCAACCGAATCCACTGGTATATTTTTAAACAAATCTACTTCTCCACTTAAGAAAGCCGATAAACGAGAACTATATTCTGGGATATACCGGAACTCCAATGTCTTAATTTGTGGTTTCCCTTGCCAATAATCCTCAAAAGCTTCTAATTTCAAGTAGTTATCTCTAGACCATTCAACAAATTTATAGGCTCCAGTTCCTACTGGTTTTTTTGCTGCTATTTCCGTTCCTACTTCGTTAACATAGCCTGGTTCCATTATTAGTAAATCTTCAGCAATACGTTGAATTATGCCTGGGAAAGGCTTACTTGTTTTAATCTCAACTTCCAACGGTGAAATAACTTTCACTTCTTTCACGTCCACCCATCGAGATTTATAAAATGATTTATTCGCATCGTCCAAGATGTAGTCAATGCTGAATTTGACTGAATTGGCATCGAAATCAGCTCCATTATGAAATTTGACTCCTTCTTTTAAATTCAATCTCCAAGTCAATTCATCTACGTTTTCCCATTTTTCAGCAAGCTCAGGGACGAATTCCCCAGATTGACCATCCCGACCAATAAGGGCATCATAGACATTACGAATTTGTGTGTCAGTTACATAATTAACGTCTGTATTTGCCATTAAAGTTCCAGCATCAGCTTCAAATGCAATGACAAGGCTATCTTTTTTTGATGAGGAAGTGTTACCTTCTTTACCTGAATTACTCGTGCCTGCAGTACCCTCAGTACAAGCAGATAACATTAACAATAAACTTAATGCTAATAAAACAAAGATGCTTTTTTTCATATAACGATGCTCCCCCTTATTGAGTTTTTGAATATAATATTTCCTCGATTTTTTTCATCGATTCAACTACGATTTCGATTTCTTCTTCAGAAATTTTATCAATCATACTTTGAACAGTGTTACTAGCTTTATCAGCAAGTGTTTTTAATGCCTCCTCTCCTATATCTGTGAGCTCTATATGTTGAATACGACGATCCAATTCAGAAAGCTTCTTTGCTATAAGACCATCTCGTTCAAAATGTTTAAGAATTCTACTAATATAACTTTTGTCTAATAGAAAATAATTTGATAAATATGCTGCTGTACAGTCTTTCTTGTTGGAGATTTCAAATAGAATTAATGCTTCCGTTGCTGAATAAGGACTTTCATCTGTGTAAATGTTAAAAAGTCCCATATGACGCGTGTAAAAACGATTGAACTTTTTTATATCTTGTATTATTTTTTCTGTCATTTCTAAATTTTCATCCTATTCTGAATTTTAAATTTACTTTAAATTAGAAAGTGGCTTTAGTCAACTATTATTTATATTAAAACTAGCAAATACACGTTATAATTATTTTCATAAATAAAAACCCCTTTTGATTAAATTTCAATCAAAAGGAGTTTTTGACATGCCCTAATTAAATTTAATATGTTTATTTATTTCAGTTGATGCGTTATACATTTTTGGACAAAATATTTTAAAATTATTTAATTTTTGAGAAAGCTTATATTTACATCGTTTAGGAAAATTGCATCTCGTTTTATACCTCAAATTCCAATTGCATTTAACATATCAATTTCTTTCACGTTGTGGATTCTTCATTAATGAAGCGGCTCAAATCCTCCATTTGTTTCTTGATCAATTTGTTGAAAAAGAAACTGGACTGTTTCTTTATCAGAGGCAGTTGGCAAACGAAATTTTTGTTGGTAATCTTCTGCCCCTTTGCCTGTTATACAAACCCAATCTCCTTTATGGGCATGCTCTAATACCTCTTTAATCGCTATAGTTCGATCTGAAATGACGTACCCTCCATCACTTAATTCATATAGAGTCTGCTCCATTTCTTCATAAGGGACATCATTCAAATCATCCAATGTAAGAATATGAACATCGCTTATTTCTTTGGAAACACTAACCATATCCCGTCTTTTTTCTTTATCTCTATCTCCTCTAAATCCAAAGACGTGAAATACACGATTGGCTCCTTCCTCTCTTGCCGTTTGAAGACATTGATAAAAAGCATCTGCTGTATGAGCATAATCTATTACAACCGTAGCTCCATTAGGGTGTTGTAGCATTTCAAATCTACCGGGTACTCCCGGAAATTTTTCTAATGCATAAACAACTTTTTGTTGTGGAATACCTATCAATAAAGCAGTTAAAAAAGCCATAGAAGCATTTAGGATATTATGTTTGCCTAATATGTTGAGGCTTAATTCCACACTTTGATTTCCTTTAAAGGAAACTGTCGATATACCTGACTTTAAATGAATGATTTGTAGGTCATGGTAACTTTGGTCGCCTACCAAAAATATCCCTTTTGAAGTTAAGATATCTGCTAGCCTTTTTCCCCAACTGTCCATATGGTTTATAATAGCTAATCCATTTGGCTTTAATTGATCAAACAAGCTTGCTTTTACAGAGAAGTAAGCTTCCATATCTTTATGATAATCAAGGTGTTCTTTATCTAAATTCGTAAATAAACAATAATCAAACTCCACACCTTCTACTCGATATTGAGAAAGACCGTGTGATGAAACTTCCATTATGATAAATTCATCTTCACTTAAGGAAATTTGTTTTTGAAGTTCTAGTGCATCGGGGGTAGTATTTACTGAGGGTAAGGTTTGTCCATTAACAACATTCTGGACGGTACCAAATAAAGAACACGATCTTCCGCAGGTTTCCAAAATATACTTAAGCATATAGGTAGTTGTGGTTTTTCCATTCGTACCAGTAATTCCAATTACAATTTTATTTCGTGAAGGGTTACCATAAAACTGACACGCCATTTGTGCAAGAGCTAAACGACTGTTTGATACTCGAACATAAGGTACAATCAAATCTTTCAAGTCTTTCTCTCCAACCACTACACTCGCTCCCGCTTGAATAGCGGCATCAATAAACTGATGACCGTCTACACGAAAACCTGGAATTGCAACAAAAATGTCGTTAGGACGTACTAAAGAAGAATTTGTGGCGATTCCTTCAATATCTACATCAATATCAAGAAGCTGCGAATTCACAGCTTTATCTACATGTTCCAAAAGTATGTTTAATTTCATTACGGCTCACTCCTAGGTTGCAAAACGAGTCATTTAATCCACGCATTTTATTTATGACCTATTGTGAAATAATTATACTAAAAAGGCGCTCTGATAGTGAGCACCTTTTTACTGAAAAATATTAATTTTTTTCCTGATAAAAAACTTCATTAAATACAATGTGTTTTATAAACAAGACTACTTACAAACAGATTGAACACATAAGAATTATGCTAAACTAAAGGTCTATATAAGAAAAGCTATGTATTTAGGAGTTGTAAAAATGAACATAACAATTAGACAAGAACAACCTTCAGATTATAAAGTTACAGAAGATGTTGTACAAAAAGCATTTGCGAACATGGAATTTAGTGATAAAACAGAACATGAGCTAGTGGGTCGTTTAAGAAAATCGGATGCCTTTATCCCACAATTATCTATAGTCGCTCTTGATAATGATGAAGTTATTGGGCATATTCTTTTAACAAAAATTAATATAATCAATGAGGATCAATCTACAGAATCTCTTGCACTTGCCCCAGTTTCAGTATTACCTGAATATCAAAATAAAGGCATTGGCAAGCTTTTAATAAACACTTCACTAGAAAAAGCAAGAGAACTTGGCTACAATTCCGTTGTCGTATTAGGACACCCAGACTATTATCCGAAATTCGGATTTAAAAAAGCATCAACATGGAAAATTAAAGCACCTTTTGAAGTGCCAGATGATGCATTTATGGCGTTAAAATTAAGTGATGATGCTCTTAGTAATGTTTCAGGTGTAGTTGAATACTCAAGTGCATTTTTTGGATAAGATATCAAACAGAATAAACATTGTATAGCTATCCCCCATTGGATTTTTATTATCTAATGGGTTTTTTTGTGAAAAAAATCCATTAGAAATTGTATTATTGTGGTAATGTAATTACAACATTGTTCTATTTTTCATATTGTATTTTTCCAGTGAGCAATCCAATAATCATCTCACCTAGTTTCTCTTTGGTAAATCATGAAAATTAATTACTAGAAAATTTATTAGAAATTTATTTTTATATTATATCCTTTCAATATAAGTCGAAAGGAGAATTCTATGCGAAAAATATTTAAAGTATTAAAAAAACTATTTGTTCTGTTCATTATCCTTATGATACTAGTAACCGTATCGATCTTTACCTATCATAATTATTTATTAAAGAAAGAGTCGGCACTAATTAAAAATGCAGGTACGTTAGTCGATTTTAATAGTAAAAAAATTAATGTTTACATCGAAGGTAGAGGTGAGGATACGTATGTATTTATGCCCGGCTCCGGGGTAGCTGCTCCTGTATATGAAATGAAAGGTCTTTACAGTAAATTCTCAAAAGAAAATAAAATTGCTGTAATTAATAGAGCTGGATATGGTCACAGCGATGTTTTTAACGATAACAGAAATATTGATACTATATTAGAACAAACTAGAAGCTCACTTATTCAGAGTGGAAATAAACCTCCATATATATTAGTCCCACACTCTTTATCTGGATTAGAAGCTATTTACTGGGCACAAAAATACCCAAATGAAGTGAAAGGAATCATTGCTTTAGATATTGGTTTACCAAAACAATATGTAACTCATAAAATGAGCCTAGTTGATTCATTAACAGTAAGAGGAATGAATCTTTTATCGAAAATGGGTTTTCATCGACTCTTTCCTTCTTTAACATTTAATCCCGAAGTAATTAAACAGTCTTTTTTAACTGAACATGAAAAAGAAGTATTTAAAGCCATTTCATATAAACAGTTTTTTAATAACAATATGAAACAAGAACTTTTACAAGTATACGAAAATGGTAAAAAATCAGTTGCCCTACCGATACCAACAGAAACACCTATTTTATTTTTAGATGCGATTACTGAAGAAAATAAAAACTCGAAATATACAAAGCAGAAAAATAAAGATTATGAGGAGTTTGCAGAACAACTTTTAATATCAGATGTGATAACTATAGAAGGAAAACACAGCATTTATTTATATTCTCCGGATGAGATATATAACCTTGCTAAGGATTTTATTAATAATAAAGTTGAGAAAAATTAGCTGATTTAAATTTTGATAGTGGAAGGTAAAATAATGAAAGAATATAACATATTAATTGTTGAAGACGATCTTATGATTGGTCATTTACTACAGAAGATTTTACTTCGCGAAGAGTATAAAGTTTGTTGGAAAACAGACAGTAAAGAAGTACTAGATGTAATCCATAAAATAGACTTAGTTATAATGGATGTCATGTTACCCGGTGAAGACGGTTATCAAATCACCAAAAAAATAAAAAACTTAGGCTTAAATATCCCAATTATTTTTTTATCAGCAAGACAGGATATTGATAGCAAACTTCAAGGATTGGCAGTTGGAGAAGATTATATGATAAAGCCATTTGATCCTAGAGAGTTGTTACTAAGAATGAAAAAAATGCTAGAGAATCAGTACGGTACTTTTACACAAATCAAACATTTATATATTGATGCGGATCTTACTAGGGTTTTTAATAAAAACTTAACAAACGAGGTTTCTTTTACTTCTATTGAAAGAAAAATATTCTTTTATTTATATGATAATAGAGATCGCATTTTGACAAAAGAACATTTCTTTAATTATTTATGGCCACTTGATGATAGAAATCAAAATATCATAAACGTACACATGAAAAAAATCAGAACAAAGATTAATGATATAAATGGTGAGATTATACAAAATATATATGGAGAAGGGTATAGATTAAATACCTATATAAAAAAATGAAATTAAAAAAGAAATATCAGATATTACTTTTTTCTGCAATTATTAGTGTGCCCTTTTTGTTACTGGTGATTAGTGTGCTTATGTCAATAATTTATAACGCTATCTTTAAATCAAAACATCAAGACATCCCTTTTCATGAATCTTTTGCATATCCAACAATGCTGTTCGTATTTTTGATCTCCTTATTTTTGCTTGCCTTTTTATTTTCGAGATCTATTAACTCATTATTAAATAAAATTAATATTTTGAATAAAACCATTCGAGAATTAGCTAGTAATGAAAAAATCCCTGAAAAAATAGTAGTTAATAGAGATGATGAAATAGGTGAACTAATCAAGTCTGTAAATATATTAATCGAAAGAACAACGTATAGAGAATTAGAACTAAAGCAAAAAGAAGAAACAAAAAAAGAACTTTTAAATAAATTAAGGCATGATATTAATACACCGCTAACTACTGTTAGATTACAATTGTTTTATCTAGAAGACCAATTTACTGATCAAGTACCTATACTAGAATCACTCTACCAACAAATACAATACATTTCTGATTTAACAAATGAACTGAATATTAATTCTACTGAATCGTTGGAGAATTCTTATATCCTAAATGATGAAGTGGATATGAATAATTTATTAGAAATCATGTGCAAAAAGTGGGGTTATTTGTATAGCATTCATGATATTGATTTAATTTATAGCTCACAAATTATAGATTTAACATGGGTAAGTAATGATTTGTGGCTTCAAAGATTGTTCGATAATATTTTCCAAAATACATTAAAACATTCAAATGCAACAAAACTAGAAATTATCGTAGACAATAATATTATTTCATTCCAAGATAATGGAATTGGTTTCAATATCGATGGTAATAATACAGGGCTAGGTTTAAAAATAATTGAAGATATAGCTAGGTCATTGAATATAAATTATACTTTACAGTCAAATCAAAATGGAACGTTATACAGTTTTACAACAGAATACAATGAATAAAGCCATGACAATATAGCATTTGTTTTCAAAACTAATTCAAGATAAAAAGCTGGGATGACCAAATCAGTCATTCCCAGCTTTTTATTTTTATTCGATGATGTCACATACACGGCCAATTTGACCATCTGTAAGACGAACTTTAATACCATGAGGATGGAAAGAAGAATTCGTCAATAAATCCTTTACGACACCTCTCGTTTTAATACCTGTACGTTGATCTTTCTTCAAGATAATATCTACGACAAGTCCAGGTTTTACGTCACTTCGGTTTTGTCCGTTCATTTGAAAATTCCCTTCTCTACTGCTTTGATGATTCATCTAGTATAGCATAACGTTTTAAAAGGATGGATAACAGGCTGCTATATACTATGTAGAGTTTTATTTCACATGTAAGTCACATCAATTAGCAAGATTAATCTTAATGCCCCCCCAAAAAAAGAGCTTACGAAAAGTGACTAAGCTAGATACCCATTCACATAAACTGAATTCCAAAAGGACTGCGATTACAACAACATCTATAAATATCGAAATTACTCCATAATTAAACAAAAAAGAACGCTATATTATAAATTCTGTACTTGAAATCATGTATTCTACATCCGCTTGTTTTAAAGTTATTGTTTATTGCTTATTTCGACATTTTGTTTGATAATAGATATTAATAGAAAAGCTCTAAATAAAACCATTTATTACTGATTGTGTATATTTATGCATATTGCTCAAAATACGATAGGACACTTTCTATAATTGATAGAAGTGCCCTGTTCTTAATAATATTTTAAAATAGCAAACGAATAAATACTAGTTATTTCACTTTATAATGTAAATGGACAAATTGTCCAAAACGCTTGGTATCTATTAAAGTTAAATTGATTTGTGGGTTATTTTCTTTAAATAATGGAATGCCAGACCCTAATATATGGGGTGTGACAGTTATAATATATTCGTCTATTAGATTTTCTTTAATAAAAGCATCGAGTATACCCGAACCACCAACCATCCAAATTTTAGCGCCTTCTTGTTGTTTTAATTTTTTAGTAAACTCAACTACATCTTCTTTTACAAAATCTACATATTCAGTTGAACCTTGTTCAGAGGTAGTAAATACATAGTTTTTCTTATCAGGATATGGAAATGCATCAGCGTGTTCCATAACGTAGTCATATGTTCTTTTACCCATAATCGTTGTATCAATTGTTTCATACATCGCTGCATATCCATTGTCACCCTCTCCTTCAACTTCTTCTAACCACTGCAAATCATCATCTTCCTTAGCAATAAACCCATCTAAACTAACGCCAATATATAATATAACTTCTCGTGCCATAATCTTGTCTCCTTTTATTTTTAGTTTGTCCCTTTTTGATAATATCATTAGGTATAAACTATACTAACGTTAAAACATGACAAGTAATGGCATGGTTAAAAAGAAAAGGTGAAAAAATGTCAAAAGCGAAGCGTCTACTAGATATTCTTATGTTTGCCAATGCAAAGCGAAAGTTCACTGCACAAGAAATAGCGGATGAATTTAAGATTTCCATTCGTACAGTTCATCGATATATATTGGATTTGAGCGATATGGGTTTACCAATTTATGCTGAGCAAGGTCGGAACGGAGGCTATACAGTTTTATCAAACAGACTGCTCCCTCCGATTTTATTTACAGAGGAAGAAGCTGTTTCAATATTCTTTGCTTTTCAGTCTCTAAATTATTATCGCAACTTGCCATTTGATACAGAAATCAGCTCAGTCGAACATAAATTATATAGTTCACTACCGAATGATGCCAAAGTGAAAGTCGATAAGATTCGTTCTTATATCGCTTTTTGGAACCCTAAAAGGACAATTGATACACCATTATTAAAGGATGTATTAGAAGCTTCTATTGAAAATAGAAATTTACATATTCAATATGAGTCTAAGTCAGGAATGAAAGCAAAACATATTCGCCCTATCGGTGTGTATGCTCATGATGGACTATGGTATTTGCCTGCTTATGATTTTAGTAAGCAGAAAATTTTACTGCATCGTGTAGATCGTATTCTTTCAATTTTATCCACTGAAAATAATGAAGATGAGTTCATGAATTTAGAAGAATGGTTTAGCTCAAATGAAGTAAAAAGACCAATTCAATTGCATGTTCTTTTATCTATAGAGGGTGTACGTCAATGTAAAAGTGTACCTAGTTTTGAAGGGCTTGTAGAAACTAAAGAAGATGGCACTGGATATATCGATTCTGACATTGACCAAGGTGAAATTCCTTTTATTACCCCGCTATTTTTTAGACTTGGAAAAGATGCGCGAGTATTAGAACCAAAGGAATTAATAGATGGATTGCGTTTAAAAGCTGAAGAAATTTTAACAATGTATCAAGGAAATAATTAATATCATTTGTCTTATTATTCCCTATTCAATGACCCTTTCTTCAAATAATTAGCAACTAACCTTATCAAACAACAAAAAAGCAGAAGCTAAAATGCTCCTGCTTTTTCTATTTATTATTAAAGATCAATTTGTGTTTTGCATTATGCGTTAGTAAAAATAAGCGGTTTTCTTCCCTTTAAAGGTTGAGTTTGCTCAATAGCATAGCCTACATTTAATACTCTACCTTCACTGAAAGCTGGTCCCATGATTTGTAATCCTACTGGCATATCACCTTTAAAACCACAAGGTACTGATAATGCAGGTAAACCCGTTAAATTCCCTGGACCAGTGAAGCGAATAATATTATCTATTAAATCTACTTTTTTACCATTCAAATCTGCAAAATTTTCACCGATAGTTGGCGCAATAATTGGCAGTGTTGGTGATATTAATACATCAACCTTTTCAAAAACATCATTAAATTCCTGTTTTAACTGTCTTCTAACTTGCTGTGCTTGTAAATAATCCACAGCCGAAGGAAGCTCTCCTAATTCAAATAAGAATCGAATATCATCACCAAAATCATCTGGTCGGTTCATTAAATCTGAGTGATGTATAGCTGAAGCTTCTGATAAAGAAGTAACTAATTCAGCCCATTCAGAATGTTGAAGAGTAGGAATTTTAACCGTTTCTACTTTAGCTCCTTGATCTACTAGTTTTTGAATACTTGCACGAACTAGTTTATTAATATCCTCATCTACTTCATTAAAGAAGTAATCTTCATTAACTCCGATTACTAAATCCTTCACATCTCCTGTAACTTGTCCTAGATAATTATCAATAGCGACATTTACAGAAGTAGGGTCATTTCTGTCATAACCAGAAATGATTTCTAGCATCCCCGCTGCATCTTTAACTGTTTTTGTCATTGGTCCAATATGATCCAGTGACCAAGCAAGTGGATAGCATCCATACTTACTAACTCGTCCATGTGTTGGCTTAAGACCTACAATACCACATGCAGATGAAGGAATACGTATAGACCCCGCAGTATCAGTCCCTAACGAGGCAATACTAGCACCTACTGCTACAGCAGCTCCTGAACCACCACTTGACCCCCCAGGAATTTTGTCTAAATTCCAAGGATTTCTTACAGGACCATAGTGTGGATTATTATTTGTTATCCCCCATGCATATTCGTGCATGCTGAGTTTCCCAGTAAAAATAACACCTGCTTCTCTTAATTTTCTAACTACCGTAGCGTCGTAATCAGAAACAAAATCCTTATGAATTTTTGAAGACATTGTCGTTACTTTATCTTTAAAATATAAATTATCTTTAAGAGCAATTGGCATACCATGATACATCCCACGATAATTACCTTGCACAATTTCTTGTTCTGCTTTTTTAGCAGCTTCTACTGCTTCTTCTCTATAAAAAGCCATATATGAGTTAATCTTGTCCTGACTTTTTTCAGCATGATCTAGAACAGCTTTTGTTAGCTCAACTGGCGATAATGTTTTATTTTTAATTAACGGTGCAAGTTCATCAACTGACTTCAAAATTAGATCATTCATCAATGTGGTCACCTCCAGGAATATTCTTCAGGCTAATATCAGCATCGTCAATATTAACTCCCTCTAAGCTCCCTCTTAGCGCTTGTATACCTTCCCATTTCACTTGCAAACTTTCAACATGGTCTTTCTTTACTGGAATACCCTTGTTCTCTAACAATTCTTGAATCGACAATGACAAATGAATCACTCTCCTCAAAATTATTCATCTATCTCAATAAGTCTATGACCTAATAAGATTGGACCAAAGTTTCTTTAATGTAGAAAGAAAATATACGATTAACAATAGAATAGTAACCTCAAATAAGGATTATTTTATTAAAAATACGCTATGATAAAATCAATTCATTACCTTTAAATCAAATAATTCACAATTTTCTAAATCAAATTAAACATTACATGAATGGTAGATTATTGTCAATTGGATAAAAATTTTTTTACTCACCTAATACATAAAACTATTCATCGTTATTACATTAACTAATGATTACAAAAAAATAAACTAAGAGCTGACACAGCTTTTAGTCTACTTTAGTGGTTTATTGAAGATAGCATTAATAGTTCATTTAATATAATGCCGTTTTCTATTTATTTTACATTGATCGTGCCATACTCACTTAAGAGCTCCAATTGATTAGACCCGTCACCAATTGTGCCTACTTTTGATTTTTCAGTATCCCTGTCTAATTTCAAACTATCTAAATTTAGTGTTATATCAGATGAATTACTATTTAAGGAAAGTTTCAAAGAGGTCGGAACTTCTTTATAAGCCACAGTAATATCTCCTGACTTTGTTTCTACGAGTAATGTCTTTCCTTCTATTGCATCTTTCACTGACACTTCACCATCTACTGAAGTAATATTCATATTTAGGCTATTCACATTCATTAGATAGTTATCACCCGAAGTAGAAGCTACTGATAAATTCTTTAACGAACTTTCTTTCAAACTTAGTTCACCTTCTTTTGACGTAAATCTTCCTTTCTCCGCTGACAGTCCTTCAATTTTTTCCGTACCTGAGTCGTTTGATATCACAATGTTTTTAGTCTTAATATCATTCATTTTTATATCACCAAAGTTATTATTTACTGTGAGCGTATCTAAAGCGTTCCGTGGGATTGAAAGATGAATAATTCCTTTTTTTCCAAAGCTGAAGTTATCAGTAAACCCACCCTCTTCATCTTGCTGACTAATTATTATCCTCATGCCTTTGTTTTTGATTGTGACAGGATTTTTCTTTTTGTCTTTTTGTTTACCTTCAACTGTGACAGTTAGTTTGTTTGTTTCACTGTTTTCCAACTCAAGATCCCAAGATTCATTGTTAATAACTACTTCTTTTATGCCCTCAATATCAAATGATTTTTCTTCTTGAAATTTATCCCCTCTTTTATCCATGACACTTAAGAGAAATCCAAAAATAGCGATTAACATAATAGATGTTATAATGAATTTTTTCACTTCTTTTCCTCATTCCTTTTAAACCAAATCTATTTTTTCAACTTTATGATAAGAGAGATAGCCGATTAAAAGGCCTAGAAGACATAGTGTAATTGGAACAACAATGAATTGTATAAGACTAACCTGAGTTCCACCACTTGATACATTTCCATTTATTAAGAAGCTAATTATTACGGCCGAGGTAATGGTTGTAGCAGTTGATTTTTTTCTCATTCCAAAGTACAGAGGAATCAGGCTTACTCCAGCAATCATAAAAGCGCTAATAAAAGTTGTTGGAACTGTTGCAACTATTTCACTCAAACTCATTGGTGTTGCAAAGAATCCTAAAATTGGATTTAAAAAATAAATTATCACACTAATGATTAAAGTAGCGATGATAATACTAAAAAAACAGAATCCAAAGACAATTGATAGCTTTGCTTGCATTAATCTTTTTCGTTTTAGCGGGTAGCTAAACAATAATTGAATCGTTTTATTCCTGTATTCATCTATTACTAATCGTGATAAAATGACACTCGAAAAAATTATAAATACGATTCTAATGAAAATATTTGTTAAAGACATGAATTCAGCATAATTTCGAAACATAAGATCATCTTCTACTTTAGATCCCCACGCCATTAAACAAACAGCAGCTAAGATCCCCAATATACAAAATACTAACCCTTTAAAATAACTGGATAACTGATTTTTTTTCCATTCCAGTTTCATAAGTTTCAACATGACGATTACCTCCAAGAAAGATTTAAGAAATACTATTTTTTCTATCCTGCAACGTTCTTTAAATACCTCTTTTAAAATTAAATTGCATCCTCTATCTCAATATTTCGAATCGATAAGAAAGCAATGATAACTCCTACAACTGCAAGGCCTAATTGAACCGGAATAAAAGTAACCATTGAGAATACTGGATTAGATGAGCAAACAATTGACACTACTAAGAGAGATGACAATATAGTTGTAGGAACAGAATGTTTACGCATTCCAAAATACAATGGGATCAAGCTGATTCCTGCAGAGGCAAATGAATATGGGATCATTTTCAAAACTTCAGCAATGTATTGACTTGCAGTTATTGAAAATGGAACAATGTTAAAAACATTACTAATGATAGAAAATAAACCCGCAACTACGATATTACTCAATAACATGGTTATAAAAGTTATAGCAGCTATAAAAAGCAATTTACTAGCAATTAATTTCTTACGATTAATTGGATATGAAAACATGATCAGTATGGTTTTGCTTTTATATTCCCCAATCACTATTTTCGCGATTAATACAGAGGCAAACACAATAAATGTAGCTCTGACCATTGCACCAATCAATACGAAAAAGTCTAGATGCGTCGTAGCAATTATGTCATTTTCAATTTGAGAGATGTACATTATGAACCAAAGTAAGGCAATCATGAGGATGTTAGCTATTATTGCTCCTCTGAAATACCAGCCAAATTTATTTTTCACAAGTTCTAATTGCATTAATTTAAGCATTAATCCCCTCTCCGTTCATTAAATTCATGAAATATTCCTCCAAAGAGCTATGCTTTTTGTTGATACTTTCGATCTCAATATCATTCATAATAAGGGCTTTTGAAATCTCTTGCTGTGTTGCGGTCATCTCGTATATGCGAATTGTTTGATCACTCACGATTTTATAATTTTTTAATCCTAGCTGATTATCTAAAATGAAAGCAGCTTTTTTGATATTTTGAACCTTCACCTCAATAAAATCTGTCTGTTCTCCTTTGATACTCTTCATAGAAACTTCTTTTATCAATTTTCCATTTTGAATGACTCCAATAGTGTCTGCCATTTGTTCCATTTCGGCTAATATGTGGCTAGAAACTAATAAAGTAGTGCCATATTCTTTGCAAAGCATTTTAAATAGCTCTCGCAATTCTTTAATACCGATTGGGTCTAAACCATTGATAGGTTCATCTAAAATTAACAGTTCTGGTTTTGTAGTAATCGCTCTAGCTATTCCTAATCTTTGTTTCATTCCAAGTGAAAAATCTTTCACCTTTTTGTCTTCTACATTATTTAACTTCACAAGATCTAAAGCATGGTCAATTGACTTCTTGTCATAATAGCCCATGTATTCACAATGTAAGTAAAGATTTTCTCGAGCTGTTAGCTTCTCATAAAAAATAGGATATTCAATAATTGTCCCCATTCTTTTTAAGACTTCGTATGATGTATTCGTTAACTTTTGACCAAAAATTTCAATATCACCGCTCGTCGGTTTTATTAAATTTGTAATCATTTTCATAATCGTAGTTTTACCGGCCCCGTTTGGACCCAAAAATCCGTATATTTCACCTTGCTTCACATGCATATTGACCCCGGAAACAACCTCTTTTCCTTCAAATACTTTTGTTAGTTGATTTGTTTTTAATATATATGACATTTTGTCTTCCCCTTTCGCTGTCTATTTTTATTGTACGGAACGAACATCTCTTTTTTCTTACTCGATTCTTACAAATTTCTTAAGCCCTTCAAAAGCGAAAGGAGATATTCATTTTTTCTGGCATGAAACAAAACAAAAAGCTTGTAGAATCTTTCTACAAGCTAATATTTCATTCTTTTTAACATAATTGTAAATACTGTTTTATCATAAGGCTTACTTGAAAGATGAATTTCCCCACCTAAAGCTTCGACAAGCCGTTTTGTGATTGTCAGCCCAAGTCCACTACCTTGATATAAACGATTTCTTGAATCTTCTAATGTATACATTCGCTCAAAAACTTTATCGATATGTGACTCCGAAATACCTTTTCCTTTATCCCAAATATCAATGTACACTGTCTTGTCATCACTTCTTAAAGTTATTCCTAGTGTTTTTCCATCATCACCATACGTAATTGCATTCGATATTAAATTATTTAAAATTCTACTTAACACGTCCGTATTTCCATGTGCATATAGTTGTTCATTCGGAATATCAATTTCAACCGAAAAGCCCTTCGCCATAAGTAAATCATAGAACGATAAAATATTTTCCTGACATACTTCGTTCATATTAACTCTCGTTAACTCGATTTCCTTATCTCCTGACTCCAGTTTGGATAAATCAAAGAATTTTTGAATAAGATCCATTACTTCAATTGTTTTTATATGTACCTTTTCTAACAAAACTTGTCGTTCATCCTCGTTCATTGTTGGATCTGTATGTAATATCTCTATATAGCCTAGAACAACCGTAAGCGGTGTTTTCAAATCATGCGATATATTAGAGAGCATTTTACGCATTGATATTTCTACCTTTGCTTGATTTGCATTTGTTGTATGCTTTGCAACTAAGAATTGATTAATAACCACTAATAACTTTTGCAGTTCTTTATCATCAGTTACTACTAATAACTTTTCAGTTGTTTGCTTTTCTAAGTTACTCTGTAGCTTTTCATAAATGTATCTTAAATCCTTATCTTTATTTTTCTGCATATTGTATTGGAAAACGATAAATCCTATTAATACGATAATTATCAATATTAAAAAAAACACCATTTTACATCACTTCCAATTTGTATCCGATTCCCCATAACGTTTTAATATACACTGGGTTTGATGGATCGTCCTCAATCTTCTCTCGCAGTCTTCTCATATGAACATTAATAACATTTTCATCACCATAATATTCTTCATTCCAAATGAGATTATAAATTTGAGCTTTCGAAAATACACGATTACAATTTTTTGCAAATAACTTTAATAGCTCAAACTCTTTAGATGTGAGTTTAATGACTTCACCTTTCTTCCAAGCTGTATAATTGATTGTATCTATTTTCAAGTCACCAATTTGTATATTCTTATCATCTACTTTTGGAGGAACTGAATATTTTGTCGAACGACGAATCCCTGCCTTTACTCTTGCAGACAACTCAATCATTGAAAAGGGTTTGCAAATGTAATCATCTGCTCCAAGACCTAACCCAATCGCCTTATCAACATCAGTATCCTTAGCAGACATCATTAAAATTGGCACGGCACTTTTTTCGCGAATCAATCTCACAACTTCTAAACCATCTATCTTCGGCATCATAATATCAAGAATCACTAGATCAAATGAACCTTGCATAAACTTCGCTAGCCCATCTTCTCCATCAGAAGCCGTCGCTACAACAAACCCCTCTTTTGTTAAGTAGCTTTCGACCATTTCTTGAATAGATATATCATCCTCAACTAGCAAAATATTAGATTGCATGCACTTATCGCTCCTAGCTTTTACATATTCACACAAGTAATTATACCTCAATATGGATTTACTGATAATAAAAGGTTAAATTTTGTTTAGAGTGGAAGCTAAATAATATAAGGCTATGATTAATTATGGAAAAAATAGAAAGTGATACTGAAATGTTCCTCTACTTTTCTTCTTTAGTGTCCCATACCCAATCTACAACTATTTGCATTAGTGCTAATGCCAAACAGAAGAGGAATCCTTTCATAAAAGGCTCATTTTTATGAGTGAAGTAATCGATAATATTCCATGTAATAATGGCAACCAAGAATATAAAAATATACTTTTTAATAGATTTCATAAGCTCGGCACTTCCATTCTATGTACTATTTTTATACAAACATACCTCTTGAATAGACTTAATTGATTATTACCAGATAACTTCTTCGATATTTTCTTCAGTAAATTTTCCATAACGACCATAAAAAAATTATTAAACCGATAATTCCTAAGGTGTTACTTAGTAATGCTTTATATTTAGATGAAACATGAAACCATATTAGAACGCTATGTACAATTACTCCAATTGAAAATAGCAAACCGCTAATTATTTTCAAAAAAACTATGTCAACGATTCGTCCAATCATTAAAAGTAGAATACTAAGTGCTATCAAACCGTAAGTAGAGAGAACACTTTTTTTCGTCAACTCACCCACAAACCGTTTTCGATCTTCTTCTGACATTTTCATTAAAGACCTTCTCATCAAAAAAGTTGGTATCATAATAAATAATAGTAATTGTATAATGGCATCAATTTTCATCAATTTCTCCTTCTTCATAATACCTCTTAATTTATTATTTTACCTTATATTGGTAGAAATAACTATATCAAAATTATATACAAAAAAATTGAAATCACTAATTAAAAGGTACTCCGTTATATTTGTAGAATTTATTATTAAAATAGAAAAAGTACTACTCATGCTTCAATTCAATAAGTTAATTAGTTGGAGTAATAGCTATTTTCAAAAATGCATTTCAGGAAATTATAGTTACTACGGTAGAAGAAGGTGAATAGAATTAAAAAATTTTATGTATTCATTATTATTGGATTGATTGTAATTTGTACATTTATTTTTGAACCTTTTCGTTCAGAACCACCTACACCAAAAATAACGACTGGAAAAACTGTCATTCCTGCTACACAAGGTTCATTTTGTTGGGATGGACCTTTATTTGCTAGATGTGTAGATAAGATTTATTCTTCCCCTTTAGAAATGGCAAAAGCACATAAACCAATGAAAGTCTCTCCTAATCAAGAAATTAAGATTAAATTTAAAAATGAACCTCTTGCCGGAACTTTAATAGTGGAAGAATTGAGAAATGAAAACAGTATTAAAAATATAAAAGTTAAAAACGCCAAAATTTCAGCACCCAAAGAAAAGGGTGTGTACTTTTATCTCGTTATAGCTAATTGGAAAAATGGAAGTGGAAATCACGCCTTCTCAATTGAAGTAAAATAACCTTTAATAAACATCTAAAAACAAAGTAGATAATTCGTAATATTTTATGATTCTACTGAAAAAAAGCAGATTATTTTATTATTCATGTGTAATGATAAACAGAGAAATAAATAAAAGCCGGGATGACAAAACGTTGTCATTCCTGGCTTTTATGGCATTGAGTATTGTCTTAAATAATCGCTTCAATATTAGCTAAATCTTCGGCTGTAAGTTTGATCTCACTTGCTTTTAAGTTTTCTAATAATTGATCTGTCTTTTTCCCACCAGGTATAACTGCTGTTATACCTTTTTGTGCTAGTAACCACGCAATTGCTAAGTTACCAATTGAAGTATCTTTCTTAACAGCTATTTCTTTTAATTTTTCAACTTTTGATAAGTTTACTTCAAAATTTCCAGCTTTAAAAAAATCTACACGATTTCGCCAGTCACCGCTATCTAATTTCAAATCTTTTGTATATTTCCCTCCTAGAATACCAAAAGCAAGAGGTCCATATGCAACAACAGCAATTTGTTGCTCGATGCAATATGGCAAAATATCTTCTTCAATAGCACGGTTTAGCATATTGTACTCCAACTGGACAACATCAATATCTCCTGTACTATTAGCTTCTTCTAACTGCTCAAGCGTTACATTTGAAATACCAATTGCCCTAATTTTGCCCTCTTGCTTCAACTTCACCAATTCAGCAACTGCTAATTCAAGCGAAGCACCTTGTTCAGGAAAATGGATAAAGTAAATATCAATATAGTCTAAACCTAAACGTTGTAAGCTAGCTTCACATGCACTTCGTAAATAGTCAGGTTCGTTATTTGTGACTATTTCTCCTTTTTCATTCTGCATTCTCGCACCCTTTGTAGCTAATATGTATTGCTCACGTGGGAAACTTTGAAGTACTTCTCCAACTAATTCTTCTGAACGACCAGGCCCATATATATCTGCCGTATCAATGAGAGTAACTCCATTGTTTAATGCTACTTTCACTAATTCTTTTCCAACTTCCTCATTCAAATTTTCGAACAAGTTATGACCTCCGACCGCATTCGTGCCTAAACCAATTGTTGAAATGGAAATATCCTGTTTTTCAATTGTCGTATAGTTCATCCAAGATTCCTCCTTTTATATTTAGCGTGATAAGTGAATGAGTTCCTCAGCAACTAGGTGACTAAAACTAATGATTTTTTTTGATAGCTGATTAAATTTCCGACGTGATAGATTCTCAGTTGAACCCGAGACTGCAAAGGCCGCTACTACTTCATGATTGATCAAAATCGGTGCTGCGATACAGCGCATACCGATTTCAGTTTCCTCATCATCTATAGCATAACCACGTTTGTTAATCTCTTGAATATGTCTTAGAAATAGATCCTTTTCCTGAAAAGTCTGAGCAGTCATTGGCGTAAAGTCGATGTTATTAATTAAGGCTTTTTGATCTTCATCGGATGAAAAAGAAAGTAATACTTTACCTATGGCAGAATGATGTACCTTTGATTCTCTCTTCCTTGACTGCACATCAATCTCAATTCCTTCCCTATTCACAATTCGTTTCGTGACAAGTTGTTCATCTTCGATCACTGCAAGATAGACATTTTCTTGTATTTCTTTTACGACTTCAAATGGCGTTTTTAATTCATGCCAAGGAATCTTTTTAAGGTTCACAATGACTGTTTGGAAAAATGCCTGATTCACTTGAAAATAGGATTTTTCTTTCGTGATTAACTTGTATTCTTGTAAAATCGCTAAAATCCGATAAGTTGAAGTAGAACTTAATCCAAGTTCATCCCCAATCTCAGTCGCTTTCAGTTTTGGATGCCGTTTTAATAACTCCAGCATCCTAAGCCCGTTTTGCAATGTTCTCTGTTCTGTTGCCTTCAACTCACTCACCTCACTACATATTTAGCATAAAGATGGATTGAGGAAATAGAAAATAATTATGCTTTATTTTCATATATTGGGAAAATACAATGATGAATTGCTTTTTTTGACTCTCAACAACTTGACTAAACTGAAAGACTATCACTTAATTCTTTTTTATTGTGTACATTATGATGCCTTTTTCTCTCCATAAAATATATCACAATAAGGACTGAATGAAGATTTAATAGTGTGGCTGTTGAAATCAGTAATAGTCTTTAGCTATGCTACCAAACGGATTTATAATCAACAGTTACTCGATTTAGCCACTCACAGTTGTATGTCGATTTAGACTCCATACACCCACTTTACATACACTCTTTTTAAGCTAATTATTATTGAAGAATAGTTAAAATAATTGACTTTATTTGCAGAAAGTATTTTCTTATATATTATTTTATTGTATGATATTTTCATACCAGGATTAGGAAGTGATTTCTTGTTTTTTACAATATTTCTAGCTATTATTTTTCCTATACTATCAGTTTTAAATACCAATAAGCTTATCTGTTTAAAAAATTATTCATCAACAAGGCAATTAAATTTGCAAACTAAAATACTCATGACAATACCTATAATTGCCTTACTTATACTTTCAATTGTTATATACAATTTTCATTCTCTATATGAAGAAAGAATGTCTCACGCATTGCTTTTATTAAGTATTTGGATGCTAACTACCTACTCTATTTTTATTTATAGAAATATAAAAGGTCTAAATAATAATTTAACTACTACAATTATATTAGCTTTGATGAGTCTTATTGCAGCAATTTATTTTACTCCTCTTGATCGATATAATAAATTGTTTAACAGCCATTATTACGTAGTACCTTTCTTAATTAGCTTAAGCTTAATTGTAATTACATACATAAATTTAATTAGGATCAGAAAAGCTTTTTTCTCGGTACAAACAAACTAATTAAATTGTTTATAGAAGACGTAAATTATATTCACCCCTATTTTATATACTAGATTTTAGAGGCAGTCAAAAATCGAAAAAACCCTTGAATCCGACCAAAACCGGTCTAATTCAGGGTTTTTTCATGTGGGAAATAACGTAAAAAACAACTTCATAAACAAAAAGAGTGTGCGCTTATTTTCACTGTTTTTTTGAATCACATTCCACCATATTGTTTTTGAAGTTTACTAATTGCAAATACATCAAAGGAGAGTGACCGTTTGAAAAAATGCCTGATTCACTTGAAATTATGATTTTCCTTTCGTATATAGGGAAAATACCAGTTCGAAATGAATTTTCCCTAATAACCTTAAGCATTCTATCGTCAATACTCTTAATATGTTTTACTTAGATGGAGAAAATGTAATTGTATAGCTTTCTCCTAACTCATCCCGTAACTGTTCTGTTAGTCTTAAGCCCTCTTTATTAAATTTAGAGATTAATTCATCAGCATTAGGTAATCTCTTGTCAGTATCCCAATCTATCCATTCCCCGTAATTTTCAGACCAACTAGAGAATGAATCAAGTAAATTTATCGATAAATCAAACTCTTCAATCTCAAAATTAGCACGACACTTTCCACACCAAATTGGATCTGTAAAATCCGCCTCTACAATCAAATTGTTAGAAATCTGTGAATTACAATTACATTTCATTCTATTTCCCCTTTTATATACTCTGCTGTTTAAACACCGAATTTTTTATATTTAATTCCTTAACCAACCATCATCATTTATCACCCTGACTGTATCACCAGCCCAATCATCTTTCTTAACAACCTCAAGGTCACATCGGTAAACTTCTCCACACTATCCGCTGCAACAGATTGAGGTCCATAAATCATTCTGAATAACTGCAACTGCTCCTCACTTGGCATATCAGTATTCAAGAATAAATGCATGACATGAATGCCCTTCTTCTCTGCATCCATTACTGCTTCTGCTGTATCAACAATCCCATTTTGCGCATATCCAAATGCTGAGGGTTCCCCGTCGGAGAATACAAGTAGAAATCGATGCTTTTCATCACGAGCTGCTAATCGCTTCGTCATCCAGCGAATTGCAAAGCCATCTCGATTATCTTCATGTGCTTCTAATGCCATAATGGCAGAGCCACTATCCTTTGCACCGTCCTCTAATTTATGCACCCATTCAAATGTATTCGGTTGTTTTTCTTCCGTTGCTTCGTAGGCATCTTCATAAAAAGAGACGATTTCATGTGTTATACCCATTTTACGCAAAACATCATGAAAAAGTAGAACTGCCTGCTTTGTTTCGTCCATTTTATCAATCATAGAAGCCGAGCCATCAACTAATAAACCAAACACTGCATCTAGAGGCTTCGCTGGTGAATTTTTCTTATAAAATGGCTTTGGTCTTTCATCGATTAAAAAGGTTGTTAGTTTGGAGGAAAGTCGACCTTTTGTTAAATGGTCACGTCTGGCAATTTCCTTTTGAGCCATACGCTTTCTGAATTCAGCCATTAATGCCTTCACATAAGGTTCTTGCGTAGTACGCCAAGTGACTAAATCATCCATTGAACCAGTTTCTCGGACCGTTTCAATTCTTCTCTCTTCATAGACGACATTTCGATGTTCTTCACCAAAATATTTGCCTGCTCGCTTTTTCTCAGGAGGCAATTTTTTTACATCGTCAGTATCATCTTGTTGTACAGAATCCTTTTGATCTTGTGCTCCACCAATACCGACTTCGGAAATCTCTGCTCCTTCTCGTCCTTCTTCCGCTTCTGTTGACATTGCCTTTCCTTCATTACCATGCTCTAGTTCATAACGCATATGGACGCCATCGTCAGACTGTGACTCGCGATGCCAAGTGCGGAATAGCTCTTCAATCGTTTCTTTTGCCTCTTCTTTGTTACCTTGTTCTTGTTCTGTAACACCTTTATGTTCATTGAACTTTGCTGCTTCTGCTATAGAATCCATAATTGCATAGTAAGTGTGCATTAAGTCTTTTTCCATATGTTCTGCAATCATAGCCATTACGCGATAAACAACCTCAATGCTATCTTCAGTTGAACGAGTATCATAAAGAGACTGCCAAGTGAATTGTAATAGTTCAAAAAAGTCAGGCATACTAGATGTATCTAATTGCATAGAGCCTTCATGTGCCATGACGAATAAATAATTCAAAGTAGCATCTGCTAAAAAGCCCTTTTGTAAATTAACTTGAAGTTGCTGCTTATGAAATTCCAAATACACTCTACGTCTTACGTTAAATGCCTCACCAGTACCTGGGCGTTCCTTCTCAACCGCATCCATTAAACGGAATTCTTCTGCCATTAATACAAGTTGCTCAAATAAATGGGCATTAGGTTCCCCTTGTAAATCCTCAAGTAATTCTAAAAAGGGCTCCACTGAAAAATAGCGCCAAAAGCCAGCCGCTAGCAAATAGATATCCGATAATCGCCCAGCATGCATGATTGCCCGATCACGATGACGCCAAAAAACACTAATTGACAGTGCCTGCTCCTTTGGACGTAACTCTAGTACTTGTCTTTCTGTTAAAGATAAGTATGGGGCATGAGATAACGCTCGCGTTAATTGCTCATAATGAAGCATCTGGCGTGCATTAATCTGTTCATTATTAAATTGAATAAAGCGATTCATCTGTGACATGCAATCAACCTCACTTCACCCACGTTTTAGCTAATTCCATTACGAGCTCACGTTCTCCAACATCGTCCAATTTCTCTGCAACTGCATAGCGAATTGCGCGCAGTGGTTCAATATATTGAGCTAACTCAGTAGCGTCCATTAAACTACGGATAGATGCGGCTTCTTCACTTAGCAAGCCATTTTGCACCTGCAACTTCAAATCCTCAGCTAAATTGTACATGACGTTTTTCAAACTTTGTGGTGCATTTGGAAAAGCACTTTCCCATAAATTCTTAAGCTGCTCACCAGCCAAGTATGGAATGCTGTAGGAAATAAAACGGTTCTTCAGTGCCTCATTCATCGGTGCTGTTCCGATATAGCCTTCGTTAATAGCCGATATTACATTAAAATGTGGATGAGCTTCAATTACTTCTCCCGTAAACGGATTTGTTAACATACGTCGATAATCAAGAACACTGTGTAAAATCGGTAATGTCTCCGCCTTTGCCATATTGATTTCATCAATATATAGTAAGTGCCCTTCCTTCATCGCCTTAACAACAGGTCCTTCCACAAACTCAATTACTGTTTCTCCATCCTTTTGCACGATTGTCTTAAAGCCAAGTAAGCTTTCAGCATCTAAATCAACCGAGCAGTTGATACTATGCATAGGCTGTCCAAAATAAGCAGACACCGATTCAGCTAACTTCGTTTTACCTGAACCCGCTGGCCCTTTTAATAGCACTGGTTTTTGCAAAGCAACACTGATCAATACATCTTGCCACAACGTCGGGTCTGGTGAAATGTAGCCACCATTTCCAATAAGTAATGCCTGTTCTTCGCTATATACACGAGCAAGACGCTCATTCTTAATCTTTTTAACTAAATCATGCATGTCTAGTTCCTCCTTGTTGAGCTTACATATGATAAAAAACGGCTTTCGCATATTTTTGCGGAAGCCGTTTTTGTTTAATACTACTACTTATTCGAAGTATTCTTTGTAGAAGCCACCAATATTTCCTGAATTATCGATAACAAAAATGAATTCTTCTGTTTCATTTTTCACTTCATATTCTTTCCCAACAGTTAGTACATTTGATACAAGGTATTTCTTTGCATCTGTTTGTTTACAAGTAACTATTTTAATCGTTGGTGCGTCTTTCCATTTTAAATGTAACATGGTATAAACAACCTCTCTTATTAGAAAATCCTTAATAAATACGTAAATAGATTACATTCTCCTATTTTAAACGATTTTCACTGGAAAGTGCGAGAAAAGCGCATATTTTTTTGAGAAATTGTAACTGAATAGTAAAGTGATTTATAAACTTAGCCAATCTTAACGACTTTTATTAATTAAAGCTTTTCATAATTACTATAAAATCCACATACAAAAACCCATCATTTTTAGCAACTCACAAATTGTAAGCAAAACCATCGTAAGATATTTTATGTTAAAATGGATTATATTTGAAAAAGAAGATTTAGGAGGGAAACAAATTGTTATACATAGCTTTGCTTACTAGCATTATTTTATCTATCATATTGCCTACAATATCAAAGAAATTCAACCTTAATAAACATACAGGAGGTTTGGCTATTTTTGTTAGTTTTATAATTGGAATGATTATCGTAAATGAGCAAGTAAACTATACAATTCCAATAATTATTAGCGCTTCCTTAATCGTTATTACATCAATACTCGTTCAAAATTTTAAATTATCTAATATTTGGACTTTATTAACCCAAATTCTTGCCGCACTAGTAGTTATTTTAATAGGTCGCGTAGAAATCAGCTTTATTAATCATATCGAATTAGGCTATTTAACAATTCCTTTCACATTACTATTTATAGTTTGTTTTACAAATACAACTAACATTGAAAAGAGTCCAGATGGCTTACTAACATCGCTCTCAATAATTACTTTACTTACTCTTTCAATAATCGCATTTTTACAAGGGGATTCGTTTGCTGCAACAACAGGATTGCTACTTATTGTATCTACTTTAGGCTTTCTTCTGCATAGCTCCATTTCATCAAAAGTCGACATAGGTAAAACTGGAACTATTTTATTAGGTTTTATGATAGCTATACTTTCATTATTCCTTGTTAAAACAAGCATCTTAGCAATTTATGTTCCACTATTTACTTTAGCTGTACCTATAGCTCTGTATTACTATTTCATTCAATACAAATTTACAAATAAACAATCTACGATTATTTGTTGTACAGTCGCCATTCTACTTTGTATACCTGTATTTCTCTTTTCAAATTTAGCATTGTGGTGCTTCATAATCGGATTAACAATGATCATCGTTATTTCTCAATTTTCCCATAAATACAGATTTATTTAGAAGAAAATTTAGAAATGCTTTCTTAAAACTATTGTAGGTTTTAAAAAATATTTATTAGTTGGAACTATAATAGAACAAATTTACTTAACTTTGAATATATGCTAATTCAAAATAATCTGATATAGTTAATTAATATGGAAAACATTGTATAAAAATATTTGTATTTATTCACCAATTACTAGGAGCATGTAAACTCAAAAGGAGGTATAAGACAGTGGATAAATTAAGAATTAACTCTTCAAAATAAAAATTTGAGGAGGATAATAAATGGAATTAACATATAAAAATAGTAAAACTATCGATAGTGAACAATTAAAAAATTTATATAACGATGTTGGTTGGACTGCTTATACAAAAGATATAGAATTGCTTCAACAAGCATTACTTCAATCTTTAGAGGTCGTCTCTGCTTGGGATGATCACAACTTAGTAGGGTTAATTCGTATTGTTGGTGATGGTTTAACGATAATTTATATCCAAGACATACTTGTATTAAATGAATATCAAAACAAAGGAATTGCTTCCCAATTAATACAAGATGTTATGAGCAGATATGAGAGTGTTCGACAAAAAGTACTATTAACTGAAGAAGCTCCAGATGTAAGACATTTTTATGAAAAACAAGGCTTTCAATCTTGTGATAAAGGCGATTTAGTATCGTTTGCTAAGTTAAATTAGATGGTACTTGTCTAGTATTTATAAATAGAAATGTTACACAAGAGGTAGAGTTGATTTTATAACTCTACCTCTTTTGAATTTAATCAAGATGGACTGCTGCGAAGTGATATTCAGCCGATTTGTGGTATGCTAATACTATATAATTGTACTTTTCGCACTTGGAGGTGTCCTCATGTCCTTTGGTAGCTTACCGGGATGGTTTTTCGTCATCGCATTTGCCTTCTTCATTATCTTCTTTATCGTTGCAGAATGGAAAACACGAAAATAACATGACTAAAAGCGATAGGAGATGCTGTCTCCTATCGCTTTTTATTTAACAGTTATATTAACTTGAATTGGTTAACTACAAATGAATCTTCGATATGTCCTACAATATCCCCTGCATCATTCTTAATGAAAGGTGGTCGCAATTCTTTTAAGTACTGGATCATGTTCTTATCTTTATAATTTATCTGTTCTAAAATTGAAGCAATTATATTTGGCCACACATCTTCTGAACCATTCATCACCTTTAGTGCAATACCTATTCTTTCTTCTTTCAAAGCGAAGCAATAAACTCCTTGCGCTCCTCCTTTTGCTACAATATTTGAACTTTGCAATAGAGTGCTGCATATGAAATTGTCTGATGCAATCATATTATTATGTCGGTTCATAGCTGCGGTTAGTTTAACTACCGCTTTTCTTATTTCGATATCTTCAATTAAATCTGGACAACCTAGTTTAAGGAAACAAATGGCCATATTTTCAAGTGGAATTGCAAATACCGGAACTCCACAACCATCAATACCGATTTTAATTTGATCAACTGCCATATTTGATAGTTTGGCAAGTATATGTAGAATTTGCTGTTGTAGAGGATGCTCTGGCTTCCAATACTCATCAACAGAGTAACCTAATTCACGACAAACCGTGATAAAGCCCATATGTTTGCCAGCACAATTGTGATACAATTTACGCTTTACTTTACCTTCTCTTATAACTTGATGTTGTGGACTTTTATTTAATGGATAAGAGGGAGCACAATAAAGCTCCTCTTCTTCTACAGGTAGTTTTGACAGCATACTCTCTAATGCATCTACTTGATAGGATTCTCCTCGATGAGAGGCCATAAACAAAGCACTTTCTTGTTCAGTCAATTGATACTTTTCAATAATATTCGTCATAAATACAGGAATTGCTTGTATCGGTTTAGCTGCCGAACGTAAGAAAACATATTGCTCTGTATCACCGACATGAAACGCAGTTTGTAGCTGCTCATTTACGCCACAAATTATACCTGTATGAGTATTTTCAAGCATATTTGCTCGATATTCTTTTATCAAAATATCATATGTCATTAGCAATCATCCACCTTACAAAGGTATTCTTTAACTCATAAATCTAGTAAGACCTTTTGAGCTTGAATAGCAGCTCCTCTTACGACACCTTCACTACCAAGCTTTGAGTATACAATTTTAAGATTTTGACGAATGGACTGCCATATATAACGGTCACATTTTTCTTCTATAAATTTGCCTATCCCCGGTAGCTCATCAATTAAATGCCCACTTAAAATGATATACTCTGGTTCATACAAACAAGCCATATTACTAACAGCAAGCGCTATATACGTAGTTACACGGTCCATTATATTACATGCCCATGTCTCCTTTGAACGATAGGCATCATACACTTCTTCTATAGAATGGATTGGCTTTACTTTATTGGCATCAGCAATAATGGCACTTTCAGAAATATACGTTGATAAGCAACCTACTTTTCCACAATGGCATATTAAGCCATTAGGATCGATCACTGTATGACCAATTTCTCCAGCGTTATTTGAAGTGCCACGGTGTACTTCACCATGAAGTAATATGGCTGCACCTATGCCTGATCCAATGCCTAGTAAAATACAATTATCAGAGTCTATTGATTGCCCTATTGTATTTTCAGCTATTATTTTCATCTTAAGTTCATTATCAATGATGACGTTATGAGTCGTTAATTCCTTTAAATCATCTGCCAGTGGGATATTTCCCCACTGCAGTTGTTCGGAAATTTTAACGATGCCTTTTTCATAATCAATAGAACCTGGTAATCCTACCCCTAAACCGATTACTTTTTTCATCTCAATCTGGTTTTCATTAATGATTTGTAAAGTTTTTTCATGAATATTATTTAACGTTTCTCTATAACTCTCTTGTGATTTTCTCTGGAAAATTTTAAAGTCCACAAGCTCCCCTAGAAAATCGACTAAGCCAACTCTAACTATTCGACGATCTAGTTCCACACCTACTGTATATAAGACATCTGGACATAATTCCAACAATGTTGGCCTTCTTCCGATACTTGTTGATTCAATAAGTGATTCCCGGACAAACCCTTCTTCTTGTAGCTCTTGAACAATTCTCGTAATTGAAGTTGGACTCATTTTCGTTACTTTGGACAGTTGTATCCGAGAAATTGGTGACATTGTTCTTATTAATTCTAAAACTAATAATCTATTTTGTTTTTTCATCAATAATTGGTCTTGCTTTTCCATAAGACACACTTCCCTGTTCATAAGTAAAATTCTTGAGAATCATTCCTTATGTTCATAATAATGGAAATTACTAGAAAAATCACTTTATTACTTATATTTTCGGATAAATTCTACAGCTTGAGAAATGTCCGCTTCAGGAGCATCCTTTACTTCTCTTTCAATAGTTAAATATCCTGTGTAGTTAATGCTTTGTAATGCTTTAAAATAGCGGTCAAAGTTAACATCTCCCTGGCCTAATGGAAGCTCCCTGAAATATTCTCCAGCAGCTACCATTTCAGCAATTTTACGATGATCTACCCCTTCTCCGTATCCTATAAAGCCATAGACATCTCTTGGATCCGTCTTTTTTAACTGCACTCCATCTTTCACATGAGTATGAACAATATAGTCTTGTAAAATTTCCACTCCTGTAACTGGGTCATCTCCTGTTACCATAACCATATTGGCTGGGTCAAAATTTACTGACACACCATTGGTACTTAGACTATCTAAAAACTGCTTTAAAGTTTCAGCTTTTTCAGGTCCAGTTTCAATAGCAAAGTAAGCATCTAGACCTTTCGCGTATTGCCCTAGCTCCTCACATGCTTGCTGTAATGCATAGTAAATTTCACTATTTTGATCTTCTGGAATGATACCAATATGTGTTGTCACAATATTGGTACCAAGTTCGACTGCCATATCTAGTATTCTTTTTGATTTTTCGACTTTGAGTGCATTGTCATGTTTGTTTTGAAAACCATGCCCTCCTAAATCACCACATAAAGCGGAAATATCTAAATCTATTGATGTTAAGTAATCTCTTAATTCTTTTCGAGCTGATGTAGACATATTCTCAGGTGCCATTTCACCCGAAACGGCATAGATTTGAACACCGTCCGCTCCAATGTCTTTCGCTTTTTTTAAACCTTCATAAAGGGGTAATCCAAGGCTATCCACTATAACACCAATTTTATTGGATAGTTGTAAGGTTGATGTCATTTTAGTAGCGCACCTCGCTTTTTGTTTCTGCTGCTTTATAAATACCTTCTAGGATTTTCATAATTTCAACTCCATCTTCAACTGGTGCTTGTGAAACTACGCCTGTTACGCAGCATTCAATAAAGGAATTGATCTCATTTTGAAAAGCATTTTGGAAATCAAAAGTTAAATGATCGATTTGAGGCTGCATATTCAAAATAGTATCGTTTTCTTCGCTAATAATAACTAGTTCTGGTTCTAATTCAGCTCCGCCTTTTGTGCCATATAGTTTGACACCTAACTCATCCTCTTTGGCATGTAGTGTATACGACACATCGACTAATAAAGAGGCACCATTTTCAAATGTAATTAAGGCATTTGCTAAATCTTCCACAGTATTTTCTGTTTGATCATAATCCGCTGTTTTATAAAAACTTAGATTCTTTACGTTTTTTCGATTTCCTAGATGGTTATACGTATTGCCTGAGATTGATTTTACTTTTGGTCTACCCATCAAATACCAGCAAATATCGATGATGTGCACCCCAATATCAATTAAAGGGCCACCACCGGACTTATTGACATCTACAAACCAACCTCCTGGGTTTCCTAGGCGTCTCGTATAAGTAGCCTTAGCATAATAGATATTTCCTAGCTTTCCAGCATCAATAAAGGACTTTAATACTTTTGTGTTCGTACCAAATCGTCTCACAAATCCTACTTGGAATACTTTATTATGCTTATCTGCCTCTTCTTGAATCGCATAAGCTTCTTCTACTGTCATACATAATGGCTTCTCAACTAGGATGTGTAAATCATGCTTTAATGCTTCGATCGCAATTTCTGCATGCGTTTTGTTCCAAGTACAGATGCTGACCGCGTCAACATTCGTGTCTAAAAATAACTCTTCTAAACTTTTAAATACCTTTTTCGCACCATATTGTTCAGCTTTTTTCTGCGCTCTTTCATACACATAATCATATACACCATATATAGTGACATCTGGATTATTAGCATAAGCTTTAAAATGATGGTCAGAAATTGTTCCTGTTCCTATAACACAAACATTTATTTTCGACATAATTCCAGCTCCTTTTGATGAGGTTTATCTGTTAACAGTTCGTCTCATGCCATAAGCGTCTGACATTATCCATCCCGATTTTTGAGCCAACTTCGCAATCTTCCATGCCTTCAAATTCTATTGTGAGATATCCGTCATATCCCGAGGATTTAACAGTTTTCATGATTTCACGAATATTAATGTCGCCGTGTCCTACAATTGCACCGCGAATATAATTATCATTTACTGTTCTAAACCATTCACCTGCTCCTGGATTTTCAAAATAAGGTCTAGTATAAAAATCTTTAAAATGCACTGTTGCAGCGTACAGGATATTTTTCTTTACACCGACTAAAGGTTCTTCATCTATACATAGGAAATTCCCTACATCTAATGTTGTTTTAAAATTCGGTCTATTTACAGCGTGAATAACTTGTTGTACGCGATCGCTCGTTTGAACATTAAAACCATGGTTTTCAATTGTTGTTGTAATACCAAACTGTGCTGCATAATCTGCGAGGAGTTGGCTTCCTTTTACAAGTTGATCGAAGTGTTCGTTAAAATAATGTATTGTCATATCCTCTTTTGGTAACGTAAAGGCAGTAACATCATGTCGCATAATTTTAATGCCCATTCGATTCACAATATCAACATGTTGCTTTAATCGTTCTACCTCTGCATAAAATGCCTCATCTGTCTCTTGAACAAAATTTGCTGGTAAAGAATATGCTGATAATTCAAGTCCAAGTTGTTGGGCTTTTTCTTTAATTTGATCGGCAAGTTCCGGGTTATCTACAACTGTGAATTCATAAGGTACAAGTTCGACGTGCTCTCCACCATTATCTGCAACCCATTGAATGACATCTAATACATCCATATGTCCTGCTCTCATTTTCTTTACTAAGCTATACGTACTTAATCCAACTTTCATAGCGATCACCTCTTCGATTTATTGGTCTAACAAATGGCAAGATGCAAAATGATTTTCTTCTTGAAGCTGTTGTCTTTTTGGCTTCTCTTTTTTACAAATATCCATAGCAAAAGGACATCTTGTATGAAATGTACACCCTGATGGAGGATTTTTCGGACTCGGTATATCCCCTTTTAGAATGATTTTCTCTTTTCTTAATCTAGGGTTTGCAACTGGTACAGATGATAATAATGCTTTCGTATACGGGTGTTGCGGATTAGCAAAAACAGTGTCTTTAGGCCCCGATTCAACGATTGCGCCTAAATACATAACACCTATATTGTCACTTATATGCTCAACAACACTTAAATCGTGTGAGATAAATAAATAGGAAATACCATACTCTCTTTGTAAATCTTTTAATAGATTTAATATTTGAGATTGGATAGAAACGTCCAGTGCAGAAACAGGTTCGTCTGCAATAATAAGCTGTGGTTTCATAATTAAAGCACGTGCAATACCAATTCTTTGTCTTTGTCCACCACTAAACTCATGAGCATACCTTTCTGAGTGATACTCACTTAACCCTACAACTTCTAGGATTTCTAACACCTTTTTCTGACGCTCACTAGTCGATAGATTCGTATGAATAGTCAGCGGCTCAGCAATAATTTCTTTTACTTTCATACGTGGATTCAATGATGCATAAGGGTCTTGGAAAATCATTTGAACCGATTGCCTCATCTGCTTTAATTGCGATTCTTTTTTATTAGAAACTTCCATTCCATCAATCCAAATAGATCCTTCAGTAGGTTCTAATAATCTAGAGATGAGACGACCAGTTGTCGATTTACCACAGCCACTTTCGCCAACAAGACTAAATGTCTCGCCTTTTTGGATTTCAAATGACACATCGCTTACTGCTTGAATTGTTTTTTTCTTCTCAAAAAAGCCATTTGACAACTCGAATGATTTTTTGAGCTTTTCAACTCTTAATATTGTATTTGACATTCGCCTCACCTCGTTTCTAGTTCATATAGCCAACAACTGCATAACCTATCATTCTCTATTGCTAGACAAGCAGGTTCTTGCTCATGGCAAATTGGCATCGCCATATTGCATCTAGGAGCAAATTTACAACCTTTTGGCATATTAGATGGATTGGGTACATTTCCTTTTATGGAATCTAATTTATCTTTTTTCTCGCCTAATTTTGGAACAGAAGCGATCAAGCCTTTACTGTATGGATGCTTCGGATTTTCGAATAAATCGTAAACAGATGCCTCTTCAACAACTTTGCCTGCATACATAACAACTACTCTGTCACACATCTCAGCTACTACACCTAAATCATGTGTGATTAATAGAATTGACATTTTTTCTTCTTTTTGAAGTTTTTTCATAAGCTCTAATATTTGCGCTTGTATTGTTACATCGAGAGCAGTTGTAGGTTCGTCTGCAATAAGTAAATTTGGATTACATGACATCGCCATAGCAATCATTACACGTTGTCGCATTCCTCCAGAAAGTTGATGAGGATACTCATCTACAATTTCATCTGGCCTTGCAATCCCTACTTTCGTGAGCATCGCAATTGCATGTTCTCTTGCTTCACTTTTATTTAGCTTTAAGTGCACTCGGATTGGTTCAGTGAGCTGCTTTCCTATTTTCATAACTGGATTTAATGAAGTCATCGGATCTTGGAAAATCATAGCCATTTGCTTGCCACGCAATTTACGCATTTCATAGTCTGATAGATTGACTAAATTCGAGTCATTGAAATAGATATTTCCATTTGTGATTTCACCAGTAGTTCCTTGAAACAAACGCATAATGGATAATGATGTTAAACTTTTCCCACAGCCAGATTCACCAACAAGACCTAACACTTCACCTTCATTGATATGAAAGTTAACTCCATGCAATATTCTCGTCTTCTGTTTATCCCTTGTAAATTCCGTTTGTAATTCTTCAACCTGAAGTAGTTTTTTAGTCATATCCTGATTCCCCTTAATCGTTCTTCGTTTTCGGATCTAATACATCTCGTAATCCATCACCTATTAAATTAAAAGCAAGAACAGTTAAAAAGATGGCAATCCCAGGTACAATTACTACATGTGAAGCTGTGCCTAAATAATCTCTACCGGTACTTAACATTACTCCCCACTCAGGTGTTTCAGGACTAGCACCTAAGCCTAAAAAACTTAAACTTGAAGCTGCTAAAATCGCTGTCCCTATTCGCATTGTTACGAAAATAATAAGGCTACTTACTGTTTCCGGGAAAATATGTTTATACATAATGCGACGATGTGGTGCCCCCATTGATTTTGCTGCTTCTACATAGGTGTTCTCTTTGGCTTCTAAAGTGGCCCCACGGACGAGTCTAGCAAATGAAGGTATCCCAAATACCGTTACTGCGATAATCACATTATTTAAACCAGGTCCTAGAATTGCCACAATAGCAATTGCTAAAAGTAAGTCTGGAAAAGAAAACAAGACATCACTTGAACGCATTATTATACGATCCAACCATCCGCCAAAGTAACCGCTCATTAAGCCTAAAATGGTGCCTAGGATCATTCCTAAAAAAACTGAAGCGAAGCTAACGCTCAACGAAATTCTTGTCCCCATGATTAGTCGACTTAATATATCTCGGCCATATTCATCAGTTCCTGCTAAATGTGATTTACTAGGAGGTTCTAATAAAGCATCGTAATTTGGTTTATATGGATCGAATGGTGCGATATAAGGCGCTAAGATAGCTACTAAGATTAGTAATAAAACAAACACACTAGCGATAAATGCTACTTTTTGCTTTCTAAAATTTTTCCAAAACTCTTTCACTGGAGAGTATTTTGGTTGCATGGATACTGTTTTCTCATTTTTGTCTATTGAAACACTATTCATAAATACCCTCCTTTAGGACTGAATTTGAATTTTTGGATTTAGAACGCTGTATAAAATATCTACTACTAAATTGACGATAATGAATTCAATCGCAAACAGTAGAAGTGCTGACTGAATTACTGGATAATCCCGAAATGCAATTGAATCAATGAGTAAACGGCCCATTCCAGGGAAACTAAAAACTGTCTCAACAACAACTGATCCACCTAAAAGGAATCCAAATTGTAAGCCTGCAATCGTTACAACAGGTATTAAAGAATTTCTCAAAGCATGTTGTATAATAACAACTGATTCCTTCAATCCTTTCGCACGACCCGTTCGTATATAGTCTGTCTGCAATGTTTCTAATAAAGATGACCTTGTAAACCTTGCAATCATTGACATAATACCTGCTCCTAACGTCAATGAAGGCAGAATATAGCTTTTGAAGCCCTCCGATCCACCAGTTGGAAGCATACCTAGTTGTACAGAAAACAGTTGAATCAACAGTAATCCTAACCAAAACCCCGGTAATGAAATACCAGATACTGCTGTTACCATACCTAAATAATCAGGCCATTTGTTTTTAAATACAGCTGATATAGCTCCTATCAATAAACCAATAATTGTCGCCCAAATCATCGCAAAAAATGTTAAATAGATAGATGGCATGAAACGCGATGAAAACATATCGGAGACTGGTAAACCCGTCTTTAAAGATGTGCCTAAATTACCTTGCAACAAATTCCCCATATAAGAAATGTATTGTTTCCATATAGGATCATTTAAACCTAACTCTTCTCTTACATTTTGGACATCTTGTAAAGTCGCATCTTTACCCGCAACTAACCGTGCAGGATCACCAGGAATAAAGTGAATAAACAAGAATGACAGTATCGAAACTACAAAAATTATTGGCAATATTTCTAACACTCGTTTTATGATATATCGAAGCAAATATACTCCCTCCTTCAAAAGGTGGATACGAGAAACTTTTATTAGTGCCGTTTTGCATTACTTTTTAGAAAGCAAGAAGCTGATAAAAATTTCAGCCTCTTGCCGATAATCCGCTAGAGATTATTTAAAATTAGCATCTTTTACATCCAATCCACCTGTTGGTTCAACGACAACTCCCTCTACATCTGAACGAACACCATAGACAATTTCATCAACACCTAAGAAAATCCAAGGTGCGTCTTTATAAACAGTTTCTTGAATTTTCCCGTATAATTCTTCTTGTTTTGCTTTGTCAGAAATTGAATTTGCTTCATCCATCCATTTATCTACTTCTTTGTTATTGTAATAAGCTGTATTTGCACCATTTGGAGGGAATGATTCACTATGGAATAATGGTTTTGTTGCATTTGTAACATCTGAAGCATAGGAAGACCAACTTACATACCACATTTGTAGTTTTGCATCATCAGGCGTTTGGGCACCATAAATTTCATCAGAAAGAGTACCTTCCTCCATTGATTTAATTTCTACTTTTACGCCAATTTGTTTTAACTGTTGTTGGATAAATTGCATACCCTTCATCGTATCAGAGTTTGTATTACCCCAAATCTCAGTTTCAAAGCCATCTGGATATCCAGCTTCTTTTAATAATTGTTTTGCCTTTTCGATATTTTGCGCATAAGCCTCTTGTTTTTTATAATAAATCGTTTTCGAAGAAATGATAGAATCAAGTGGTACTCCTAAACCAAAATTCACTACTTTAATAAAAGCATCTTTGTCGACAGCGTAGTTAAATGCTTGACGCACTTTTGGATCATTAAATGGTTTTTTGTACGTATTAATCGATACATAATGAGCGATTGTTGATGGGACTTTAAATACTTGAATATTCTTATCGCCTTCCACTTGGGCTATATTTTGAGATGGAACAGGATAGATAACTCCTGCTTCTCCTGTTTTTAACATCGCTACACGCGAACCACTCTCTGGTACGGGCTTGAATGTAATTTTCTTGACACGGTCACCTTTACCCCAATAATCATCGAAACGCTCGATTGTTAAATGATCACCTTGAACCCATTCACCAAATTTATAAGCGCCCGTACCTACAGGTTTTTTTGGAATATCTGCTGGATTTTCCTTCACTGATTTAGGGCTAATAATTTTAGCTACTCCAAAACGAGTTAGCATTGGGCTATATGTTTCCTTTAAAGTGATTTTTATTTCGTATTCACTTGGAGTTTCTATTTTTTTAATTAAGCTAAAACCACGTGAATTTAATCGTAAGCTCTTGTCTTTCATTATCCGTTCAAAATTCACTTTTACTGCTTCAGCATTAAAGTCTTCTCCATCATGGAATTTAATACCTTGATGTAATTTAAATGTATAAACAAGTGCGTCTTCACTTACTGAATAGTCTTCAGCTAGAACATTTATTATTTGACCTTCATCATCGAACCCAAGCAGGCCTTCTAACATAGCCGATTGTACTGAGTTAGAATTTGTATCTCCTGTATTATGAGGATCCATTGAAATGAAGTTTTCATTTACTGCGACAACCAGTTCTTCTTTCTTTTCAGTAGTCGGCTCTTTCTCTCCTTTGCCTTCACTACTATTTGTTTCTTTCTTGTCATCAGAACATGCAACCATAAAAATGGCGCAAAAAACGACTAACAACAGAATTTTCCAACCTTTCCTTTGCAGCATTAACCCATCCCCCTTGTTCTCACTAATTCAAAGACTATGTCTATTAAAAAGATGAACGATTTCGAAATGAATAGCCTTGAATATGTGAGAAATTTTATAAAATAATTTCTTAACAAAGCTTATGCATGGAAAAATGATTTTAACACCATGAAAATAAATATTATATAATTCAGTTATTTCCGAGCATATTTATATAGATTTTCATATTAGTTACTCCAATGGTGAAAAAAACAAAAAGCGGGCTCTTCTTTTGAAAGAAGAGCCCGCAAAAATGATTACATAAATTAATCTGAAATTGTATTACTCATAATAATAGAGATAACAGTATTAATAACTACTAACGAAATGATTGCTAAAATTGTGATTCCCATTATAGTAACCCTCCTCTTTTTCTGCATAAAACTGATCCGATAAAGACAAGGATTTATAACTATGTTTTCTCTATTATTATAGTAAATATCTATCGATTTATCAAAAAAAACACGCTTATATGACTTAAATAAAATGATTTAACAGATTATATTAACTTTTTTTACACTAATTTGGATTTATTCATCAAACTATATTCCATAATTATTTTCTGTTGATTGATTACTAATACAACAAAAAAACAGATTCTTTCATTCTAAAAGAATCTGTTTTAATCTATATTAAATGCCTTTGCAATAGGCAGTATTTTAACCAATTAAAGCATGTTTCACTACTTCATAAGCTTGGCAAATTGCATTTTTGTTATCTGCAGATTCACTTACTAGCATTTCACATGTAAAATCGTATAAATTTGAATCTGCTCCAGAAGCAACAGCATACATTACTTCCTCTTGAAGTTTTTCAACGTAAAATATGATTTTCTGATCCATCATGAAAAAACTCCTTTTATTATATTAAATGCACTACCCAAGCGAAAGATGTGTATGGGCTATTGATGTATTATCTTTATTTATTTTATAACGTCAGACATCCTACTTCCACTATTTTAATTCAATTTCAACTCATAATTTGTCTATTAATTGAAAGCAAATTATTCCTTCATAATGGATGCGCTTGCATTAAAACGCAAAAAAGAAGTGTCCTTTTTCAGGACACTTCTTTTTCTAAATCATTATACATTTACTTCAAAATTGATAATGACATCCATAAAAGCAGCACCGTATTTCTCTAGCTTATTTACTCCTACGCCGTTTACTTCTAAAAACTCGTTTGCTGTTTTTGGACGTTTTGCACACATATCTTGTAATGATTTATCAGAGAAGATAACAAATGGAGGTACATTCGCTTCATCTGCCAATTGTTTTCGAATAGTACGTAGTTCTTCAAATAATGGGTCGTTTTCAGCAATTTGTCTAGTGACAACAACACCTTTACGTTGCACCTTCACTTTACCGAGGAGTACATCTTTACCCTTTTCTGAAACAAAAATAGTTGGCATATTCCCCTGTTTCACTGATAATAAATCTTCAGCAATCATGAATTCTATGAAATTGGATACTTCTTTGACAGTCATATTTTTCATAATGCCGTATGTGGAAAGTCTATTTAAGCCGAAGCTGATGACCTTTTGATTTTGAGATCCGATTAATACTTGAGCAATCATTGTTTTACCGAATTTCTGACCCATGCGGATTACACAACTCAGTACCTTTTGTACATCTTCGGTAACATCAAAAATCTCTCGATCGTCCTTGCAATTTGCACACTTCCCACAAACTTCCGCATTTTCTTCACCGAAATATTTCACAATATATTGCTGTAAGCATTGTTCGGTATGGCAATAATCTGCCATTCCTTGCAATTTAGCGAGTTCTCCAGGAATACGTTCACGGTCCTGTGATTGGTCGATTAAAAAGCGTTGTGTTTGCACATCTTGAGAGGCATACAAAACAACACATTCACTCGGTAACCCATCACGACCTGCTCTCCCTGCTTCCTGATAATAACTTTCCATATTCTTTGGCAATTGGTAATGAATAACGTATCTGACGTTGGATTTATCGATACCCATACCAAAAGCATTTGTTGCAACCATTACTTGTGCTTCATCTTTTAGGAAACGTGTTTGCTCCTGTTGACGGAAAGCCTCTGGTAAACCTGCATGATATTTTGCGACTGAAATTCCAGCTTTCATCAACACATCATATACATGATCCACTGCTTTTCTTGTTGCAGCGTATATAATACCGACTTCATTAATGTTTTTCTTTACAAAATCTTTAATGTAACGGTCTTTGTCTTGTCCTAGAACAACTGAAAAAGATAGATTACTACGAGCAAACCCAGTAATAACTGTATTATCATCAGTTATTTGTAAAATGTGGCAAATGTCTTCCCTTACTTCCGGTGTTGCAGTCGCTGTTAGTGCTAAGACAACGGGTTTCTCTTCAAATACAGTCATCAATCGATTAATAGCACGATAGCTAGGACGGAAATCATGCCCCCATTGTGAAATACAATGCGCTTCATCTACAGCAATCAATGGTACTTTTATATTCTTTAACTCAGACAAAAACTGAGGCGATTCTAGTCGTTCAGGAGCGATATATAATAGCTGGTATCTTCCTTCATGTAAGTTTTCCATTGTTTCACGTAATTCACTTGCAGACAATGTACTATTAATAAATGCCGCCGAAATACCAACTTCAAGTAACGTGTCCACTTGGTCTTGCATAAGGGAAATAAGGGGTGAAACAACAATCGTTGTACCCTCAAGTAACAGTGCAGGAATTTGATAACATATTGACTTCCCTCCACCTGTTGGCATTACACACAAGCTCGATTTCTGTTCTAAAACATTCGAAACTATTTGTGCTTGTCCCTCGCGAAAATCATCATAACCAAAATATTTCCCTAGCAGATGTTGTGCTTCTTCAAACATTCACCTACCCCCTTCAATACGTATATATGTCCTTCCATTGTAACATTTAATAGATTGAAAGGCTTTTAATTAGTCGAAGATAAGCAGGTAAGAAAGATTTTTTAATTTTCTGTTATACTAAAATATACTTTATTTAGGAGATTACTGTGCGAGAAAAAAAGTTCGAGGGTTAAATGTAATAAGATATGATAGAACATTACTAGACTTGCATCTGTATATCTTCAATAAAACCCTCAGCCGTTTTATATTTCAACTTGAGCTATTTCTTTTTCTTAGGTGGACCGTAAGTTTTTCTCTTTGGTCCTTTCGCAATAAAGCGAGTTACTTTTTTCACTTGATCCATGGTAATTCGTGGTGTCACACCTTGTATCCATTCTGGATCAAATGTACCGCTCCAATCAGGGTCTCGATTCGAAAGTTTTTCAAAATCAAAGATCATTTCCCATGATTTTTCAATTTCCTTAGTAGACCAATTCTCAGCCTCTTTCCACTCTTCTTCACTAGACGTACAAGGACCTTCGTTTAATGGAAAGTGCCAGGACTCAAAATCAGACCAAAGAATATCTTCATCTGGAATTAATTTAAGAATAACCCCACGAGTTCCTCTACGTAAATTAGCTGGTCCATTTCTGTCGGGATGGCGTTTCCATACCCAAACAGGATATTCATCGCCTTCATAGTTAGGTAATCGTTTTTTCATTTGCGCTACCATCCAGTTATATTGTCTCTCAAACCAATCCGCGTGATCAGAATGCGTCCTAGACCCTTCGTAGTACCCTTGCTCTCGCATCATCTTGTATATTGATTCTGGATGTACGGTATAAACTATCATCATTTATTCTCCTTTACTGGGCATACGTTAATTCTGTTTTTCTTTTAATGCTGTACTGCGTTCAATCTCTTCTATGTATTGTTCAAAGTATAAATAGTTTTATCTAGGCATTGCCCATCATCTTCATGTATCTCCTGTTAAAATTAGTTCATCCCAGACTAATTTACAACTTCATATTTACCGTATAAACTTATTTCATCCAGCATCGTTTCCTTGTCGCTAAAATCCATAATTTTCACTTTATTCACATGTATAGCCCATTTTTGATGAGCTTCTGGGCGATTCATCCCCGGTTTAATCGGCTGAACAACTTGCATATTTACTATATCTGTTTTTTCATCGAGTTCACTTCCGATTAAATCGCTATACTGAATGTAATGTAAAAAGTCTATCATTTCCCTTCGAGTATCATAGCCCGGTTTCATTTCAATAGTAATTACACCACCATCCATGTCTCCATCAAACAACCGTTCATTACCAAAAATTTTGTCAAAGGCTTCCTCTAACGTTTCAGCCTTCTCCATGCTTTCTATATCTTTAAATTGATAAGATTCAAAATCAGGCTGCTCATGATTTTCTAATGTATTTAACACGCTTTCTTTATAATCTTTATTATTTTCCATAACTCCTTTGCTGTCATCACGAAGGTTAAAACTCCATAGTCCTCCTAAAATAATGACTAATGCTATTAAAAATCCTACTAGTTTTTTCACTCTTTTACTCTCTCCTTGCTTGTTCTTTTTATAAATACAGAAATACCATACTTTTATCCTATCAGTTGAAAATAAAAAGTCTACCCTAATAGAGTAGACTCAATAATAGTTAAAAGTTTTCATTAAATAAATTGATTCCGTATGACAACGACCATTGTAATAGCAATGATACAGAATATAATAACACCCACAGTCATAATCGTTCCCATAGACGCACCGTACAATTTAAAAGGTTCTGGTGGCGCCTCATTAGACGGATCACTCGCTAAAAAATCAGCTACTGTCATCATATGTAAAAAGCGTTCTTGCGAAAAATTATTATGTAATTCAATTTGCTGTTCTGCTAAATAGCTTTGATTCCATTTAGTTTCATCCTGTATAAACACTTTGCCATCATGAATCATCCAAACACCTAACTGTTGTTCGTTGATTTTGGTAATCGCTTTTGCTAATTCTCCGTCATTATCTTGTGGATGATTCATTAAATAAATCCGTAATTGATGTTGAATTTCGGTTATATCATTACCTGCAAGAATTGTTTCGAGTTGAGTAGGCATTTTTGTATCTCCCTTTTCAAATTCTAACCGCTTACACAATTGTAGTACAGATAGCTCATTTTCGTAATAGGGTTCACTGAATAGCCTTATATATAATTTTTACTGTTATCCTAATCTACTCACTATATACCCACTTGAAAAGATATCGACAATGGCAGTTAAAAGAGCATTGCAAAACAAAAAAAGAGTGTTATAAACCACTCTCCTTTAACCACTAAAAATATTAATTCAATTGTTAACCAAAAATCATCGTTAAAAATTTTGCAACTAAATTATCAACACCAGTAAGAGGATTAATGATAAACACCGCAACAAAAACTCCCGCAAGAAATGGCCATAAATTTCTTATACGTGATCTTTTCCTCGTTTCATTGTTTTTCAAATTATTCATTATACTCTACTCCTGTTCTTCTAAATCTTGCAAATATCAACTTTTGGACAAGGGTACTTACATAACCATTTATTTTCTCATCAAGGGTGTACATAATCTTCTCCATAAAGAAAACCGAATTCCTCAATAAGAGACCAACTATTATATCTATTATTTTACATTTATATGCACTTTTTGTAAAACGAACGGAATAAGCTGTAGGTATGCTGTACTGATAAATCAACACCATAACAAAAGCTCCATAACTTACTTCACTTGCTTAGCTCTAAATAAAACTCTAATCAGTGCCGTTTTAATCATTTTTCTTAATTTACTTTTCTAGAGTATGAAATTACACTTGTCATATTCTTTTATCTCGCTTTCTATTCCTGTGAGTTCTCAAATTTGAAAGCCCTCATTCTTAACTGAATCAATGACAATTTACCAATAGAAAACTACTTGCAGTACGTATATTCATATTAACAATATGTATCTCTCCTTCAAATGGTTATACTATATTAGAATGAAATGATTTATAGGAGGAATTACTTTGACTACAAAAGGTTATTTAGCAAATGGATTATTTGGATTAGGAGACCGCTTAGTAAATGAAATGGTTGCAAAAGCAGTACGCGAGGCAGTGCCAGGTGTGGATTTATATGTACCTCAAGAAAATATGGCGATCAATGATAAGTCATCATATGCTAATAGTTTAGCAATTGCAGGTGCTGATATTGAGGCTCTAAAAGCAAGTGATTTCTTAATCGCTGTCATTGATGGTGTTGAAATTGATTCTGGTGTTGCTGCTGAAATTGGTGCATTTTCGATGCTAGACCGCCCTATTTTCGCACTATACTCTGATACACGCCAACAAGGCAGAGATAATACAAAGAAAATCGATGCTTTAATCGCAGATGGAACAGAAAACCAGTTTGCTTACCGTAATCTGTTTGTCATTGGTTTAATCAAACAAAACGGCATAATTGCTGCTTCGATTGAAGATTTGATTGAAGGTATGCTAGAAAGAAACGTAGCAATAAAAGAAGTTCAACCAGTTAACAAGTAACTGGACTGGATACTTTCACATAAATAAAAAATTCAATCTATTACAGGAATATCCATCATTCTATTGAATATACATAGAAAGATTCATTACGGAGGATGATAGAGGTGAAAAATGTGATAGATGGTATCAATTATTGGATTTATTACGTTCCTAAAGAAATCAAAAGTATGTCAGAGATTGATGTGACTAAAAGACCATCTCCAACAAAATGGTCAAAAAAAGAAATATTAGGACACCTTTGTGATTCAGCTATTATGAATATTGAACGATTCATTAAAATTCAATATGAAAAACAGCCATATGTACTTCCCACTTACAATCAAGATGAATGGGTAGCTAAGCAAAATTATCAAGATACTCCTATCGAAGAGATTTTGACTTTATTTTACGTTTTAAATAAACAAATCATCGCCATTATCAATAATATTCCTGATGAAAAACGCTCTTACTTATGTGACATTGGAAATAAGGAACTTAGAACATTAGATTGGCTTATTCAAGATTATTACGATCATATGGAACATCATCTTAAGAAACAAATTTTCAAGTAAAACTAATAGTAAGTTATATACATTAAAAAGGTGCTTCAAAGCCAAATATCTGGCTCTTGAAGCACCTTTTATGTTAAAAGATAACTCATGATTTAAACATTCATTTCAACCCTTAGTTTCCATATGCCAAGAAATTACCTGCCCCACTCGTCTCTACTTCATCTGTACGCAGGTTATCAATTTTAAATTATTCATTTATGTATATCTCCTATTGATCTCCTGCAACTTCAACTATTTTGGATGGTAGATACTTTATCCGATTCAAAACCTTCACCAACTGCAATCTTCAATCTAAATTGGTCAATGATAATAACTATATTTTGCTTTCACTGAAGTTTTATAAAACAAAAAAAGAAGCAAACAATTTAATGTTTGTTTCTTTAGTACGTCCCAGGAGGGAATCAAACATTCGCCTGGAACCTTGGTATTACTGATTCTTCACTTAGTCCCATTTTTCCAGACCAATGTTACGAGTGTTTTTTATTCATCACACTTAAATAAAAATCTGACGAATCATTTATTTATGCTCTTTAGTAAGTGCTTATCCCAAAAAAGCCTTACCTCTGATTTCCCAGAAAGTTGAGCGATTAACCCGCGTCCAAAGGCTCTTTGCTACCCTCTTGAAGTGTATACTCTTTACCATTTAAGTTCATTTTATCTTTGAAGCCCAATTTGTCTGAGACCTCTCAGAATAGTGTCTAAGGGGTTTTAAGAAATACAAACTTTAAACTTCTTATACAGTTCATATGCGTTTATATGAGGTGGAGGAAATGAGGTCATGCATTATATATAGTTGCTGTAATGACAGTTGCAATAATGAATGGATCCTCTACATTCTGACTTTCATTTTTGACATCAACAGAGTAGGTATATATACCAGGGCCTGGATTATCGACATATAATAGCGTAATTAGCGTAGAGTAGTATTGATTAAACGTTGGGTCTACTTTTACCATTGAACTAGATACCCTTGATTCGGCGTTATGGCCAATTGGAAGAGCGTTTCTTTGTAGCGTCAGATATATGTCTTCTATATAAAATGTAGGACCACTTGTTGTTAAACCACCTACTGTTGATGTTACAACTAAACGCACTTTTTGATTTCCTGTCAGGGCTATAGATGGCAATGTTAAAGTATAAAAGTCTGTTTCTACAAATTCTTCTTGTATGTTAAAGACAAAATTCTCAACAGTGGACGGACGTGGAACTGGTTGGATATTACATATATCTATTGCTTTCATTACACCTGATACGGGAACATTACAAGGTTTACAACCTTCACACGAACAATTTTTTTCACATGAATTCACAAATGAACCCCCTAATATATTTTCTAATAATGTATACAAATTATATTTTTTTGCTTGTATGGGCGTTTGTACGAAATGGAGGAATAGATGTAACTAACAGACCATCTCCAACTAAATGGTCAAAAAAAGAAATATTAGGTCACCTTTGTGATTCAGCTATTATGAACATTGAACGTTTCATTAAAATTCAATATGAAAAACAGCCTTATGCACTTCCCACTTACAATCAAGGTGAATGGGTAGCTAAGCCAAATTATCAAGATACTCCTATCGAAGAGATTTTGACTTTATTTTACTTTTTAAATGGCTGTTTTCGTATAGATTGTTGCTTTCTTGACCATACTATTAAAAGGTTGTTGATATAATGTGGTTAGGAGGCGTTCAATTATGTGGTTAAATGTATATGAAGATTTCAGCGAATTAACTAAATCTGAGCAGTTAGCGTTGTTTAATGCAATGAAACAAGACTTATTTCCCGATGAACCAGATAAAATTACGAAACTACTTAAAAGTATTCGTGAAGCCCGATTTTCTTCTGGTTTGGGTTGTGTTCATTGTGGTAGCACATCGGTTAAACGCAACGGTAAATATCGTTCAAGACAACGCTATCTGTGTAATGATTGTGGAAAATCTTTCAATGATATGACGAATACGCCATTTTCAGGCTCTCGCTACCCCGAAAAGTGGGTAAAGTACATTGAACTAATGGTTGAAGGTTATACTTTACCAAAAATTGCTGAACGCTTGAACATTCATATCTCTACCGCATTTTATTGGAGACATAAAATCTTGAACGCATTGGGAAGTCTCGGCTTTAATCAACTACAAGGTATCGTTGAAAGTGACGAAACCTTTTTTCGTGAGTCTATGAAAGGTAGTGAAATCACCCATAGGAAAACCAAGAAACGTGGGGAAAAAGACGAAAAAAGAGGGATTTCTAACCTTAAAGTTGCTGTTGTAGTAGCACAAGACCGCAATGGTAGTGTCGTTGCTCGTAAAGCAGGAACAGGTCGTGTAAAAGCCGAAGAGATTGACAATGTGATAGGTGAGTATATTCACCCATCTGCTTTGTTATGTACGGATACAGCAACGAATTATAAAAAGTTTGCCAAGATAAAGGGATTGCAACACGAAACAGTCAATGAGCGACAAAAACAGCGTGTAAAGAAAGGAATTTACCACATTCAACACGTTAATAACTTTCATAATCGCTTAAAAGGTTGGATGGAACGGTTTCAAGGAGTTGCAACGAAATATTTGGACAACTATCTCTATTGGTTCCGTTGGCTCGATATAGGGAAAAAATTTAGCATTTGAAAAACGTGTTGAGCAAATGCTTATTTCGGCGTGTCAAAAATCGAATTACACCACCGTCAATTCTTTAAGGAGAGTTTCGTAAGTAATAAAAGAAGGATAGCGTATGCTACCCTTTTTGCTTAAACTTCCTTTTTGTTTCTTTTTTATACCTAAATAGATTCACACAGACAATCAAAACGAACACAGCCAATGTAACATCGTAGAATACCGTTTTGAAGGTGTAAAGCCCTTCTAAACTACTAATTACTAACATAGACAATATTAGAGCAAAAACAACGAAGTTTAAAATCTTGTTATTCATAGGTGCTTCACCTCCTAAAAATTAATTTGACTTCTATTTCTAATTTATCATATTCAAATCTTTAAACAATTACTATATAACTCCTTCTATAATCTAATCATATCATATTAATCACATTCATCCTAAAAGCAACAAAGTTTACAAAAACAGCCTTTTAAATAGACAAATCATCGTCATTATCAAACTTATGTAAAATTGGAAATAAGGAACTTAAAACATTAGATAGGCTCATTCAAGATCATTACGATCATATGGAACATCATCTTAAGAAACAAATTTTCAAATAATACATAAAAAATAGGTGCTTTAATAGCCAACTAACTGGCTTTTAAAGCACCTTTTAAGTTAAATGATAACTTGTGATTTTCTATTTACAGTCCTTCAGTCAAAATTCGTTTCAAAAACTTCCCTGTATGAGAAGTTGGAACTTCGGCTACTTGCTCAGGTGTGCCCTCAGCTACAAGTTTACCGCCTGATGATCCACCTTCTGGACCGATATCGATAACCCAGTCAGATTCACGTATCAGTTCCAAACTATGCTCTACAACGATAACAGTATTTCCAGCATCGACAAGTCTATTTAATAAAGAATGCAGCTGTTTAATGTCAGTTGGATGGAGGCCAGTCGTCGGCTCATCCAACAGGTACAATGTATGATTTTTATATGGCTTACTTAATTCTTTTGCCAGCCTAATACGTTGCCCTTCTCCGCCAGATAAAGTTTTAACCGATTGCCCCCATTGTAAATAGCCAAGTCCAACTTCACATAGCATCTCTATCATGACCGAAATCTTTTTCTCCGATTTGAAAATAGGTAAGCTCTCCTCAACCGACATATTCAGCAAATCAGAAATGGAGTAACCTTCATATTTAACTTGCAATACCTCATCAGTAAACCTTTTCCCTTTGCAGTCAGTACACTTCACTTCTAAATCGGGTAGGAAGTTCATGTCAACAGACAGCACGCCTAACCCCTGACATGTTTCACAACGCCCACCCGGGGAGTTAAATGAGAAATGCTTCGTAGTAAATTTTCTTTCCTTTGCTTCTGGCAATCCTGCAAATAGCTTACGTAAATGTGTAAACATATCAGTATAAGTTGCCACATTAGAGCGCTGTACTCTTCCCATTGGCGATTGGTCAAAAATAACTATATCGTCGACATGTTCTAATCCAGTTATTTCCTTGCATCCAGTTTGTTCATGTGCTTTAGGACTTCCTTGTGCAAGAATATCAAATACAAGAGTTGATTTTCCAGAACCCGAAACACCTGTGACAGACACTAGACAGCCAAGCGGAATGGAAACAGTCGGGATATCGACATTTCTAAGCTGTGCTTGTTGAATAACGATACTCTGTCCGTTCCCTTTTCTACGAACGCGAGTTGGAGGTGGGAAACTCTCTTCTCTCAAATAGGTTCCAGTAACCGACAGCTCACTAGACATCAAGTCCTCCAGACTCCCTTCGCCTACAACAGTACCGCCATGTACTCCTGCTCCTGGACCGATATCAATGATATGATCCGCTGCACGCATCATCTCTACATCATGTTCTATAACAAGTACTGTATTACCCAAATCACGCAATTCATGAAGTACTCGGATTAGGCCGATTGTATCCTTCGCATGAAGACCCGTTGTGGGTTCATCCAGAATATATAGTACTCCAGTTAAAGCTGAACCAAGCAGCGTTGCAAGTCGAAGTCGTTGTGTTTCGCCTCCAGAAAGTGAAACTGTCTGACGGTTTAATGAAAGATAGCCGAGTCCTACATCAATAAGCCGTTGAAGCCTTGTGAGCATATCTTGAAGAATGGGCTCGACCAAATGTAGACCATCCTGCGGTAGCTCCGTTTGCAAACTTTTCGTCCATTCGAATACATCTTCGAGCGACCACTCAGAAACATCTGAGATAGTTGCATTTGCTACTTGCACTAGAAGAACTTCTTTTTTTAGACGAGCTCCGTGACAATCCGGGCAAAGTTGTTCATGAAAGAAGCTGCCTTCTTTTTCTTTAGAACCTGAGTCGCCTTCTTTCTCTTTATAACGTCTCCATAAGCCTGGGATTACTCCTTCAAATTTCGTCCCTGCAGCAGGCTTAACATTTGGATAATGACGTTTAAATTCATCACTCTCGACTCCGTAGAATAACAAATCATGCTGAACATCACTGTAATTTTTCAAAGGGAGATCTGGGTCGAAATCAAAGCCATAATGCTTCCCTGCCGCTACTAAAATACGCATTTGAATGTCACGATGAACACCTTTTAGTGAAGCAACACCCCCATCACGCAAGCTAAGCTCCGGATTGAAAACCATCGCCTCGTTTATACTTGCCACATGACCAAGTCCACTACAAGTTTCGCATGCACCCTCCGGCTTGTTAAAAGAAAAGTGTAACATGCCAAGCTTCTCTTGCATTTCTCCACAATGCGGACAGCTGATTGTTTGTGCTTCCATCTCCTGGTCTTCCTCTGTCAACTCTCCTGTTAGTTCAAAAGAAGGAGGAATACTGCCATTACAAGAAGAACAAACTTGCTCTCCCAGTCTGGCAAAGATAAATCGAATATACATATAAATGTCCGTCACGGTACCAACCGTCGAGCGTGGATTACGATTCGTAACATGCTGTCCAACACTGATGGACGGAGACAGTCCTCGAATGGACTCGACTTTTGGCTTGCTGATTGTGTCAGCCATCATTCCCATGGAGTCTAAATACTGTCTCTGACATTCCCTTTGAAGAGTATCCATAGCTAATGTTGACTTTCCTGATCCAGAAGGTCCTGTTAGAACAACTAGTTTGTATTTTGGAATCGAAAGAGACACATTCTTTAGATTGTTTTCCCAAGCACCTTTAATAAAAATGGTATCTTTCATGAATATCCTCCTCACTATAGTACATCCACTCGGTAAATGCCGAGACAATCTAATACATTTCGATTATTTCTAACTGAAATGTATACGTACTATACTTTGATTAAATTTCTGGTTCATCTTTTTCTGTAACAATTACTCTTGAATTCCCCATCATGAAGACGAAAACCACTGCTATGACAATTGGAACAAGTGCAAGGAGAAAGACGTGCGTAACTGAGTTGGACATTGCATTAACAATGACATCAAGAATCTCTGCAGGTATTTTCTCGCGTACACTTGGTTCAAAAATTTGTCTTATATCACCAACATTAAACATTGCTGAATTGGCACTTTCACCTAAACTTTTGAATCCTTCAGCTAATTTATTTGTAAATACATTATTTTGGATCGTTCCAAAAATCGTGATTCCCATCGTCATTCCTAGCGTGCGAAGGAATGAATTAGTTGAATTCGCAGTTCCACGATAACGAGCATCTAGATTATGCTGAGAAGCCGTCGGTAACAATGAGAATGAGAAGCCCATGCCAAAACCTACGAGAATCATATACAGCGTAAGAAGAACTCGAGCAGTATCTGGTGTGAGTGTACTAAGTAGGAACATACCTGCAAAATACGAAATAACAGAAATAATCATTAAGTTACGGTAGCTTATTTTCGTTAAGAAAATACCACCAAATGCGCTTCCTGCAACGGAACCCAACATCATAGGCATGAGGATAAGACCAGCATTTGTTGCTGAAGCACCATATACAGCCTGAACATAAATAGGAATATATACTGTCAAAATAATAAAGGTACCACCATATAAGAATGCCAAAATTTGCGAAGAAGCAAATAGACGACGCTTAAATAAGAAGAACGGAAGTATTGGTTCTTCTGCTTTTAGCTCCACGAAAAAGAACACAATAAAGAAAATAGCAAAACTAACGAACAATGAAATAATCGGTGCTGAGTTCCAATCATACTGTTTACCGCCCAGTTCTAGTGCAAACATAAGGCTGATGACCGCAAGCACAAGCGTTGCCGCTCCCCACCAATCGATCTTTTGCTTCGTATGTACTGGAGATTCCTTATAATTCTTCATAATTAATAAGAATGAAACGATACCGATTGGCAAATTAATATAAAATACCCATTCCCAACCAATATTATCTGTAATATAGGCACCTAAAAGCGGTCCAACAACACTAGCAATACCAAATACCGCGCCCAAAAGACCCGTCATTTTTCCTCGTTTTTGTGGTGGGAATATGTCAAATACAATAGTAAATGCGATTGGCATTAAAGCGCCGGCACCAATTCCCTGAATAGCTCTGTATATACTAAGTTGCTCAATCGTTTGAGCAAAGCCACAAAGTGCAGAACCAATTACGAATACCGTTAATCCAAAAATAAAGAATCTCTTTCTGCCATACATATCGGATAATTTCCCGAAAATCGGCATACCTGCCATTGTTGTAACCATATAAGCGGATGTAACCCAAACAAATTTGTCCATCCCTCCTAGTTGAGAAACGATGGTTCCCATAGCTGTCGCAACAATTGTATTGTCAATTGCCGACATAAAAATCGCTAGTAATAAGCCCGTTACAACTAGCTTTATGTTACTTTTTGAAGCTTCCATTTATAAACCCCTTTGCAAATTATTAATGATTTCGATAGAATGAACTTGTATAATATCACGCTCATCAAATATCTCGATAAACTAATATCTCGACCTTCAAGATATTTTCTTATTTTAAAAGGAGGTTTATCCTTTGTCAAGTCATCAAGATGATCCAACTCTAGATCCTCAAGAACAGTTCACTTCGCTAATGCGCGGTTTAGGAACACGTACGATATTACATCAGCAAAATGTTGCTGCCTCTTTAGGGTTATACAATAATGATTTTATTTCATTAGATATCCTACGTGAAACAGGTCCAATTACTGCTGGCGAGCTATCCAAAAAAACTGGGCTCGCTACGGGTAGCATAACTTCCTTAGTAGACCGACTTGAAAAAATCGGTTATGTTCGGAGACAAAATGATCCCAATGACCGTCGCAGAGTCATCATAGTCCCTGAGTATGAATCTAAAGAAGAAATCCGTAATACGTACGAACCGCTTCATAAAGCAATGCTTAATCTAGCTTCCTCCTATACACCGGAAGAACTTGCTCTCATTTCGCAGTTTATAGGCAACGCGAGCACTGTATTAGAAGAGCAGATTCAACATCTCAGCTCCACTACACGTAGCAAATCTTCTAAAACAACACGCTAAAAAGAAAAGGACAGTTTCCTTATAGTCAATTGGCTAAGGAATACCGTCCTTTTTACTTTTAGTTAATCACAAGGGAAAGTAATCCAAATATACATTCTTGATTCATTAACTCCAGTTCACAAACCTTACGTTAATGCCAATCTACTTTACCCTTCCAATAACGCTTTATAATAAATCAATTCGCCATCTACTTCTGCAATCAGCATGAAGGTATCGTCATCCCCTACCGCAAATATCTTAGTTCCTTTAGCTAATTTACTTGCATAGAAATCTTTAAACATAGAACCAGTAGTTTTGCGCTTTTTGATTTCACCTAAAAAATCGCCCTTCCCAGCTTCAAACTCAATCATTTCTGTTTTCGAATAAATAATATCTTGATATTGCAAAATATCTATATCTGGATGCTCTTTCAATAGCTCTATTGCGGTTGGATTATGTGTAGCTGTTGAACAACCTACTAATACAACAAAAATGCTCATCAAAAAGATACAATATTTTATTAGAGTCCTCATGTAACCACACTCTCTGTTTATTCTGCATTACTATTAAACTCCACATAACTAGATTCTATTTTGACTGTAAGAGCAGTATATTGACCCTCACGAAATAGTTTGGATAATTTTAACATACTTTGTATAAATGTATAAATTTTATCAATATAGATGAACCGGTATTTTTCACAAAGATCATCCATATATATTTGTATAGGAAATTATTATTACGAACCCGTCCAATAAATCCCGTTTAAAGGAGCACTCTTATGTGGTTTTTATTTGCTTTACTAACTGCCTTAGCTTGGGGTGGTGCAGATTTATTTTATAAAAAAGGTTCAGACAGCAAGGATAAATACAGTCATTTAAAAATTGTCGTCATGGTCGGTCTTGTGATGGGAATCCATGCAACTGGCTATATGCTGTATGAGGGTTTAACTTTCCGTCCTTCCGACATGTTAAAATATTTACCTGTTTCTTCTCTTTATATTTTATCTATGACAATTGGTTATATTGGGTTACGTTACTTAGAATTATCAATCGCCTCTCCTGTACAAAATTCATCTGGTGCTATTACAGCCGTTCTTGTCTTCATTTTCTTCCCTCAGCCAGTTGATACATTACATATTATTGGAATAATCATTATTTCACTTGGCGTTATTGGTATCGCAGTAGTTGAAAAACAAATCGAAAATGCAACTTTGCGATTAAACAATACCGAAATCGACAAAAAATATCAGCTTGGATTTATGGCGATTATGTTCCCTATTGCCTATGCGTTGATCGATGGTGCTGGTACATTTGCTGATGCAGTCTATTTAGATGAGCTCAAATTAATGACTGAAGATGCTGCATTACTTGCTTATGAATATACATTTTTCATCTGTGCAGTTATCTCTTATATTTATTTAAAAATAATAAAAAAAGAGACTTTCTCAATTTTCAAAGAACGTGACAAAGCATGTGCAGGAATTTTAGAAACTATCGGTCAATTCTTTTATGTATTTGCCATGTCATCATATGCGATTATTGCCGCTCCAATGATCGCTTCTTATAGCATTTTCTCTATCATTCTTTCACGTATTTTCTTAAAAGAGAAACTATCGCCAAAACAATATATTGTTATTACGGTTGTAATGTTGGGGATTGTTTTATTAGGAATTGCCGACGCATAAAGTATAATCTGCCAAAAAAAGTACATCACTTCTTAAAAGTGATGTACTTTTTTAATTCGTTTGATCAAAATTTTCATATTGGTCGGCAAAGGTTTGCATCTTATCTTTTTCAAATACATCTAATAGCTTGTTGTACTCTTCATCTTCGATTACATAATAAAGAGGCACTTTCGCTATATAATCAGAATATAAAATGCGCTCATTTTCCTCATCTAACCACATATTATAATTCACTACAATTAGATTCTGCGTTCTATCCTTAAATTGAATATATTGATATGGTAAACGATTCACTTCTTCATCGCTTAATTTCAAATTTGTACCATTATTGAAGATCTCCATTAATTCATTGTATTTTGGTTCGGTTTCAATCGATTTTTTTACAAATACATCGCCTTCCTCAGTGATATTACCTAGCTCAATTACATTATTTGATTTCATACAACCAGTTAGAACAAACATAATACAACACAACATTAAAAATTTCTTCATCACACTATCCCCTTTTAAAGGTCTGAAAAGTTTTTCCGTAGTTGTATTATGGTTCCCAATTCCACTAAAAATATTACGTCTTACAAAACTTCATTTAACTATATTTCCAAAACAATTTAAGTAACAATATAGAATTTTCTATTTACTTCGTTACTTTAAAGCGATAAACTCTATTGATATCATGATTTTACTGGAGGAAGATTTTCTTGAAAGAATTCATTAATAAGCTGTTAACAGGAATGAGTATTGGGATTGTTGTATCTTTGATACCAAACGCTCTTGTAGGTGAACTATTAAAACTACTCATTCCACATTTTCCAGCTTTACAACAAATACTAGATATATCCATTTTAGTGATGAGTATGTTACCAATAATGATTGGTGTTACTGTTGGTATGACATTTAAATTAACACCTATTCAGACAGCTAGTATTGGATTAGCAGCTGTTGTCGGTAGTGGAGTAGTGCAAATAAATGAAAGTGTTATGACATTACAAGGTATTGGTGTCGTTTTAAATACAGGTATTACAGCCGGCTTAGCTGTACTTTTCGTTAAATATATTGGTGCAAAATTAAAAGATTACACGATTCTTTTACTACCAACTTTAACTATTTTCTTCCCTGGATTATTTGGTTACTTGATCTTACCTTATGTAAAAAATGGTACAGGCATTATTGGGGTAGGAATTCAACAAGTAACAGATTTTCAACCTATTCTAATGGGAGCAATTATCGCTGTTATTTTCTGCGTACTCATTTTATCCCCTCTCTCGACTGTAGGAGTAGCAACGGTCATTATGCTTTCTGGTATTGGTGCTGGTGCAGCCAATTTAGGTATTGTTTCAGCAGGTATTGGTTTATGTATCGCTAGCTATAAATCAAATTCATTGGGCACAGCACTAGCTCACGTACTTGGTTCACCCAAAATTCAAATGCGTAATTTCTTTATGAAACCTAAAATAGCTTTTCCCATGCTAATTACAGCTGCCATTTTAGGTGCACTTGCTGGTGTACTTAATGTACAAGGTACGTCTATGAGCGCCGGGTTTGGTCTATCTGGACTTATTGGACCATTAAACTATATCAACTTAACACCAGATGGCTGGACAACTTCGAATATTACAGTCATGATTGCCATGTTCTTCGTCATACCAACCGTTTTAAACATTATCTTACTTCGCATCTTCTCAACGAATCTTAAAATGATTAAATCAGAAGATTATAAAATCCATATTGAATAATTTGATGCCATGTGAAGAATATTTCTCACATGGCATTTTGTTAGATTGATAAGATTAGTTATTTTGTGAATAAATAGGGTGTTGGTATTTGTTATATGTGATTTCGGGTTGTTGGTAGTGGTGAGTATGGATAATTTTACTCTGAGTAGCGATAATCCTTTCCTGAGTAACGCTAATCTCTCTCCCAGTATCGCTAATCCTTCCTTGAGTAGCGCCTATCCTTCCTCGAGTAGCGCTATTCTTCCTGAGTAGCGACAATTCCTCTCCCAGTAGCGATAATCCTCCCCCGAGTAGCGACAATCCCTCTCCCAGTAGCGCTAATCTCCCTGAGTAGCGCCAATCCTTCCTCGAGTAGCGCCAATTCTTCCCCGAGTAGCGATAATCCTCCCCCGAGTAGCGCCAATCCTCCCCCGAGTAGCGCCAATCACCCCCGAGTAGCGCCAATCCACCTCCCAGTAGCGCCAATTCTTCCCCGAGCAGCGCCAATCCACCTCCCAGTAGCGACAATCCCCAAACTCACACTCCTCCCCCCATCAAACCACAAAAAAAACCACTCCAAAAATAAGCGGAGTGGCTTTCTATCGTTATATTTTATTCATTCTCTTTAAAAACTTTTTTAAGAACGGCTATCATAAACTCAAGATCCTCATCTGTGCATGATAGAGGTGGGCTAATCGTTAGGATGTTGTTATAGCCTGCTACTGTATCTCCGTTCTTACCAATGATTAAGCCGTTTGCCTTACAATCAGATACAATTTTCAATACACGTTCGTTAGATGCTGGTTCCATCGTTATTTTATCTTCTACCATTTCAATTCCTAATAGGAATCCAAGGCCGCGAATATCGCCTACATAAGGATGGTTACTTAATTCTTTCAGCTCTTTTTGAAGTCTATCACCTAGTTCTGCGGAACGATCGAATAAGTTTTCTCTCTCCATGATTTCGATATTTTTTAACGCCACTGCACATGCCGCTGGATTTCCTCCAAATGTATTGAGGTGACGTAAATGGCTATTTTCTTCTCCCGTGTTGAACTTTTCATAAATTTCTTTTCGAACGGCTGTCACTGAGAGTGGTAAATAGGCGCTAGTCAGTCCCTTTGCCATTGTAATAATATCCGGTTTTAAATTAAAATGCTGATGTCCGAACGCTTTACCCGTTCTTCCAAATCCGCAGATTACTTCATCTATAATGAGGAGTACCCCATGTTTGTTGCAAATTTCTTGAACCTTCTCGAGATAGACAGGATGAGGGATTAAAATACCACCACCTGTAATAAGCGGCTCCATAATAATTCCTGCAATTGTCTCTTTTTGCTCCCAAATAATTTTATCTTCAAGTTCTTGGGCACGTTGGAGATTGTATTCTTTAATCGATTGCCCTTTTGGTCGGCGATAATTATCTGGTGGTGCTACATGTAAAAAACCGTGTGAAAGTGGTTCATATTTATATTTTCTAATCGCTTGCCCTGTAGCTGACAATGCCCCCATTGAACTGCCATGATAAGCTCGGTAACGAGAGATGAATTTAAAGCGAGCTCCTTTACCGTTTTGCTGGTGATATTGACGAGCAATTTTAAATGCTACCTCATTTGCATCAGAGCCACTGTTCGAATAAAAGAACATATAGTCTCCACCAAGCATGTCATTTAACTTTGCTGCCAGCTCGATTGCTGGTTCATGGCTTTGCGTCATCGGCACATAGGCTAATTTTTTCATTTGATCATATGCCACTTGTGCCAATTCTTCACGTCCATACCCTACATTTACAGCCCATAACCCGGACATACCATCGAGATATTTATTGCCATTGTGGTCGATGATCCATGCACCTTCACCTCTATCGACGATCATAGGCTGACTTTTTTCATTGTAAGCTGAGATATGGTGCCAAACATTTTGAAGATCTTTTTCAACTAAAGATTGAGTTGGTTGTTTTACAGTTTCCATGCTTTCGCTTCCCTTCTATATTAGAATTCATGACGAGCTGTTAGCATCTTTTTACGTGTATAAAACTCAATTCCATCTCGCCCATTCGCATGTAGGTCTCCATAAAATGATTTTTTGTAACCTGAGAATGGGAAGAATGCCATTGGAGCTGGAACACCAAGGTTAACACCTAACATCCCTGCATCGATTTCTTCTCTAAACTGACGAATAGCTTTTGCACTATCAGTGAAAATACATGCTCCATTTGCGAAGTCAGATTTGTTTGCAAATGAGATTGCATCATCTAATGTATCTACTCGAACAATTGATAAAACAGGAGCGAAGATTTCTTCCTTCCAGATTTTCATCTCTTGTGTTACATGATCGAAAATAGTTGGACCAACAAAATAACCACCTTCAGTAGGTTGATCATTGCGACCATCTCGTAATAGCGTTGCACCTTCTTCTATGCCAGATTCAATGTATTGGATTGTTCGATCCTTATGGGAATCTCGAATGACCGGACCAAGGAAAATCCCCTCTTTCAAGCCGTCACCTATTGTTAACTTATTTGATTCCTCTACTAATCTTGTTACTAGTTCGTCTGCAATGTCACCTACTGCTACAACAACTGCACAAGCCATACATCTTTCTCCTGCTGATCCAAATGCTGCGTTAATAATGTTCGTTACTGTTAAGTCCATATCTGCATCTGGCAAAACAATTGTATGATTTTTGGCTCCAGCTAGTGCTTGAACTCGCTTACCATTTGATGTACCCGTTTTATAGACATATTCTGCAACCGGTTGTGATCCAACAAATGACACGGCTGGAATATCTGGATGACTAAGAATGCCATTCACGATGTCATGAGCACCGTGGACAAGATTAAATACGCCTGCTGGCAGACCTGCTTCATGTAACAATTCTGCAAGGAAATTAGCTAGAAGTGGCGTTCTCTCAGAAGGTTTCAAGATGAACGTGTTACCACTCGCAATTGCTAAAGGGAACATCCAGCATGGTACCATCATTGGGAAATTAAATGGTGTAATTCCCCCTACTACTCCAAGCGGATAGCGATACATACCAGATTCAATATTTGTTGCGATATCAGGTAACTGATGGCCCATCATAAGTGTAGGAGCACCTGCTGCAAATTCTACGCACTCGATCCCTCGTTGGACTTCGCCATATGCTTCAGTATAGTTTTTACCATTTTCAACCGTTATAATTTTCGCTAGTTCATCCCAGTTCTCTATTAATAATTGCTGATATTTAAATAAGATTCTAGCACGCTGAGGAACAGCAACTTTCTTCCATGAAGTGAAAGCTTGCTTTGCAGCCTCTACAGCTTTTTCCAAATCTTGTTGAGTTGAAATTGGAACTTCGGCTAATATTTCTCCAGTTGCAGGATTTGGCACTTCAATGTAGTTTTCTGTGGACGATTTTACCCATTGTCCATTAATAAAATTTGAAAGCGTTTTCTTTTCAGTGATTACCTTATTCATATACGTCCTCCTATTCTACTTTTCTTTAAAGTTGACGTTATTAACAATTAACCTCATAATTTATTTTACAGATTATTTAGAATAGTTACACTTTACATAAAGTACACTCATGTTAGATTTTTTTTAACTTATTGGGGGGCTATTGGAATGATTGAATTTGTTTTAACCATACAAGACATATTAGAAAGAAAATCGTTTAAATCAGCAAAAGTTATAGCAGGTTCAAAAGGCTTAAATAATCAAGTGAAGTGGTCTCATATTTTAGAAATAAAAGAATTTGAAACACTGATTAATGGTGGAGAATTAATATTAACAACTGGTGTAGGACTTCAACTCGACCTCACAACTCAACTCAGGTATTTAGAAAATTTAATAGAAAAAAACGCCGCTGGTATGTGTATTGAAATCGGTCCTTATTTTAAAGAGATTCCTAATGAGCTTATAACATTAGCGGATGAGCATGATTTTCCTCTGATTATCTTTGAAGAGGTTGTACGTTTTGTCGACATTACTCAAGATTTACATACGTTAATTATTAATCAACATCACCAATGGCTTTCCCAACTTGATACGCTGTCCACAAAATTTATCGATCTTTCATTAAGCCCTAACGGAATACTGAAAATTCTTCAAGAATTGAATCATTACTTCCGACAAGGAGTTTTGTTTATAACGGAACATTCAAAATCATATTATTACCCATCTGAAATAAAAGAGTTAGAATCTTCTATTCGTTCTTTTATAGAAAAATCACAATCTGATATGACAGTACAAAGAAATTTCACTCTTTCCAATGAAACATTTGCCCTTATGCCGGTTAAAGGACTCGGACAAGTTTGGGGGCATCTCTGCTTACAAGTACAACAACCGATGTCTAATGAGTTCTTCTTTCTTATTTTAGATCGAGCAGCCCTTGCCATTGCACAAATCCTTTTACGCAATCGAACAATTCAAGAACGAAAACAAAATATGGAGGATGAACTTGTTCAAAACCTTATAAAAGGCAGAGACTATGAACAAGATGACGTTCAAACTTATTTACCAGCCGCAAGTCGCAATATGTACTTTAGGATTTTTGTTATGCAGTTAGATTCCTCAGAAGTCAATATTGTCGAAGAAGACTGGGAAGAAATGAAGTTACAACGCTCAATGTTAGTTCGATCCATTTTCAAAAGGCTTGGATTTTTTCCAGCTGTTTCTTCTAAAAGGACTGAAATAACGGTCATTGCATCGTTTATTGCAGCAGATCATTTGAAAGAGAAAACTGATAGATTTGAACAAATCATACAAAGTATCGAGGATATGAAAGATACAAGTACATTTTGCGGAGATGAATGTAAATTTGGCGTGAGTAGAGTATATAAGGACATAGCTCAAGTAAGAGAAGGTTATGTAGAAGCAAAGAAAGCCATTACATTGAAAAAATCTGATATCGTCAACACTTATTTCTACAATGATCTTGGTATAAACAGACTGCTATTATTGTTAATTGAGAGTAAACAACTTGAAAACTACGTTCACGATTATTTAGACGTTATTTTAAGCTATGACCAAAAGTATGAAAGTGATTTATTTACAACACTTTGCATTTATTTAGAATGTAACGGGGTTAAGAATGAAACAGCTGATCGTCTCTTTATTGTTAGGCAAACGTTATATAATAGGTTAGAAAAACTAGAAACACTTCTTGGTTCAAATTTTATGGAACCATCCAACCGTCTTGCACTTGAAGTTGCTATTAAAGCCTATCAGTTACTACTTAAACAAAATAATAACGAAGGAAAACCGGTTTTTCTCGTATAGAGAAAACCGGTTTTTTTATTTTCGGTAGATTAGTTTGACCTTGGATCTAAAATATCTCGGATTGCATTACTTAACATATAAAATCCTAATACCATGAATGTAATGGCGATGCCAGGTGCATATGTGTACCATGGTGCACTTTTAAGAAAAGCTTGAGAGTCTTTTAACATCCTGCCCCAACTAGGATCTGGCGGTTTAACCCCCAGCCCTAAATAACTTAGTGCAGCTTCAGCCAACATGGCTACACCAAAGCTAACAGATGCCGCTACTATTAAAGGTGACGAAACATTAGGTAGTATATGACGGAACATGATTTTGAATGGTTTTACCCCGATTAATTTTGCTGATAAAACATACTCGTATTCTTTGTGTTGTACAAAACCACTACGAGCAATTCGGGCGATACTAGGAATGGCGATTAATCCAAGTGCAATTGATGTATTGACAATACCTGAACCAAACACAGCTACTAGCATTAGTGCTAGGATAATACCTGGAAAAGCCATCAAAGCATCCATGATTCTCATGAAAACCTCATCTATCCAGCCACCAACATATCCAGCTATCCCACCAATAAGTGTTCCAAAGACAACACCGATCGTTACCGTTAAAGTACCTACAAAAAAGGCTGTTTGAGTACCTTTCATAATACGACTGAAGATATCTCTGCCGAATTCATCGGTTCCAAACCAATTCTCACTATTTGGTCCCTTTAACTTATTGGCAACATTCATAGCAGTCACATCATGTGGCGTATAGAAAAAACTGACGATCATTAATAGTAAAAAAGATATCAAAATGAGGAGGCCAATTATTAAATTAATATTTTTTGCATTACCCATTAATGTTTTCATATGGACCTCCTTAATTTAACCGTATTCTTGGGTCTAAGACAGAATATAAAATATCTACTAAGAAATTGATAAATACTACGGCAAATGTAATATACATAACAATTCCTTGTACTAACGGAAAATCACGATAGCCAATTGAAGTAATTAATAATTGGCCAATTCCCGGAAGAGCAAAAACCTGTTCTACAATAATTGTTCCTGCTACAACTTCAGCTGTTATTAATCCGAATATCGTTAATATTGGAATCATCGAATTTCTTAAAACATGTTTATACATCACAAACTTCTCTGTAATTCCCTTACTACGTATTGTTCGGACATAATCCAACCTTAACTGTTCCAATATCGCATTCCTAACATAGCGGAACTTTACAGCGATTTGAGGAATAGCAATTGTCAGAGCAGGTAATAATATTGCACCTAACGCTCCTGCTATACTCTCAGTCCAAGGAACATATCCACTGATTGAAAAGAAACTAAAATTCATTCCTAGGTATAAGATTAATAACATTCCCAACCAGAAAGAAGGGATAGCCATCCCTACTTGAGTGATGGAGGAGAACACAACATCACTCATTTTATTTTGTCTTTTTGCAACAAAAATACCTAAAGGAATAGCCACAATTATTACAATGAGCAGTGTAATCACAGCTAATGAAATCGTGACCGGTAAGCGATCCATGAGCAATTCTTTTACTGGCATAGAAAATCTGATGGATTCTCCTAAATCACCTGTAACTAAACCTTTCGCCCAGTCAAAGTATTGAACATATAGCGGTTGGTCCAAGCCGAGTTCTTTTCTTAGTGTCTCTACTTGCACTTCATCTGCCTCTGTTCCTAACATTGTACGAATCGGATCACCCGGTAAAATTTGAAAAACTGCAAAAGTGATAAAAGATACAATTGCCATTGTCACAACAAATAATATAATTCTTCGGATGATATAGGCCATATCTCTTCTTCCCCTCTATTCAGTAAACTTTACTTCTGACATGTCGTGGAACCAGAATGGGTAACTTTTTAGTCCTTCAATTTTTTTATTTGCAGCCCATAGTACTTGATAGTCAGCAATATATACTGCAGCAGATTGTTCACTTAATATTTCTTGTGCACGTTTATACATCTCAATTTGTTTTTTCTGATCCGTTTCTTTTAATACATCGGCCATGACTTTATCAAACTCTTTATTGTTGAATCGGAAGAAGTTTTCTTTGTCATTTGTAGAAATATAATCATTTAATATTTCATATGCTGACGGTTTTCCCGTTAAATCAATAGTAGTCATTTCATAATCTCTTCCAAAGTAAACACTCTCTAGCCAAATTCCCCACTCTACTACTTCAATCTCAACATCGATGCCTATTTCTTTTAAGTTCTCTGCAGCAATTTGAGCGATATTAGAGTACATATCATTATGAGAAGATACTGTTATTTTTGTTTTAAAACCTTTTGGATAGCCTGCTTCAGACAATAACTTTTTAGCTTTGTTTATGTCGCGTGCATAGACATCTTGTAATCCATCAAGATAGTAATCTCCCATTGCTGGACTCATATTAGAACCAAGGCGAGTAGCGTATCCAGAATATACAGAATCAATAACATCCTGTTTATTAATCGCAATATTGATAGCTTGACGAACTTTTAAATCATTAAATGGCTTTTTTTCTTCATTAAATGTAATGATTAATGCTGAGTTGTTATTTTGGTGACTGATGTTAAAATCATTTTCAACCTCAGATAGTCGGTGCCCACGAACTCCTGTTAAATCTACTTCTTTAGCTATCAAACTCATTACTGCAGAGTTATCATCCGATTGGAATGCGAACGTTACCTTATCTAAATAAGGTATGTTTTCTTGCCAATAATCCGGATTTTTTTCTAATACTAAATTAGAACCTGGTGTGTACTTTACAAATTTGAATGGTCCTGTTCCAATTGGATTTTCATTTTGTTTGCCATCATTATCCTTAGGTACGATTGCAGATTGTAAAGCTGTTAAAGAATAAAGGAAATTAGAGTTTGGCTCTTTTAGCTTAATAACAACTGTAGACTCATCAGGAGCTTTAACAGATTCTACATTGCCAAAGTTACCTGAAAGAGGCTTGCCATTTTTTGTTCCCATTAAGTGCTCAAATGTATAGAGAATATCATCTACTTTTAAGGAGTTACCATTATGGAATTTCACATTTTGCCTAATTTTGAATGTATAAGTCAAACCATCTTTTGATAATTCATAGCTTTCAGCAATTGCGGGTTTTAATGATCCGTCCGTTTCTGGAGCAAATAACCCTTCGAACATATTTAATATCATTTGAAATGAAATAGATGCCGTCGCTAAATGCGGGTCAAGAAAGTCAGGATCATCATTTACCCTTACTTTAATTTCTTGTGTTTTCCCGTTGCCTGAACTACCCCCTCCACTTTCTTTTCCACCCGAACAAGCACTGATTAAAAACATACAAACAACAATCATTGCGACAATCATTAGCCTCTTTGTACTCTTCATGTTCAAATAGCCCCCTCTTTGAATAAAGATATTTTTATGTCGGCATTTCTAATTTCTTTTTGCTGTTGTAGCTTTTATAGCTTGGTGCTCCTTCAACTTCATTTGCTTCTTTAATAGCGACGATTATCGCTTCTTCCATCGCTTTTGCTGCCATATTTCCCACGAAATCTACAGGATAAGACTTTCCTCCAGTAGCTAACACAAAAACCGTATCCCCATCCAGCATAGTATGTACTGGGAAAATGGTTCTTGCTAAGGCATTTTGAGTAATTTGAGCAACCTTTTTTGCTTCTGCTTTTGTCAATTTTGCATTGACTGCCACTAACCCAATTGTTGTATTAGATCCAGGTAGGGCATTACCTGATAAATTTTCTTCTATAAACTTAAGGCTATCTATAATAAGCCCAGTATTAGCATCGATTGGACCCGCTAGTATTTCTCTTGTCAGTGGATCCCTGACATCTCCAACTGCATTAACAGCGACTAGTGCACCTGCAACGAAACCATTTTCTAATTCTATTGAAGCACTACCTAAACCACCTTTCATGCAATGTTCCGGTCCTGTAATTTTCCCTACTGTGGCACCACAACCTGCTCCCACATTTCCAAAGGTGAACGTTCCCTTCTTGGCTTGCGAGGCCGCTTCGTAACCCATTTGCTTATCTGGGCGAATATTTGGACTACCTATTTGTAGATCAAAAAGCACTGCACCCGGTACAATTGGAACTTTAGCGACACCTACATCAAGTCCAACCCCTTGTTCTTCAAGGTATTGCATAGCACCTGATGCAGCATCTAAACCATATGCACTTCCTCCTGATAAACAAATACCATGTACCTCTTCAATTCTATTAATGGGATCAAGCAAATCCGTTTCTCGAGTACCTGGGGCTGAGCCTCGCACGTCTACCCCACAAACAGCCCCACCTTCTGCAAGGATAACTGTGCAACCTGTTAATGCTTCTACATTTTCTACGTTACCAACCTTAATACCTGGTACATCTGTTATATTGCCAAAGCTCATGTACACGCCTCCTTATTTTCAAAACATTCAATTAACTTTGTTTAGTTAATTGGAGAATTTTACTTTCTGCATTCAAGATCTTTTTATTATCTTCTTGTGAATATAGATGACAGGCAACTTGCTGTCCGCTTTCGTTATGAATAAGTTCAGGACGTTCTACTTTACAACGATCAAACGCCTTTGGACATCTCGTATGAAACGCACATCCCGTCGGAGGATCTGAAGGACTTGGTGGCTCCCCGCTCAGCTGAATTTTCTCCCTTTTCTTTTCGAAATTAACTATTGGAATTGCAGATAATAATGCCTGAGTATATGGATGAAGCGGATTATTATAAATATCATGTTTAGGTCCAATTTCAACAATTCTTCCTAAATACATAACACCTACACGGTCACTAATGTGTTTCACTACACTTAAGTCATGAGAAATAAATAAATAAGTCAAATTGAATTCTTCTTGTAGATCCAACATTAAATTCAACACTTGCGATTGCACAGATACATCGAGTGCTGATACAGGCTCATCTGCAATAATAAATTTCGGATTCATCGATAATGCTCTCGCAATGCCAATACGCTGTCTTTGTCCTCCAGAAAATTCATGTGGGAATTTTGCGAGCGCTTCTTTTGGTAAGCCAACCTTTTCAATTAAGCTCTCTATTTTTCTAGTTCTTTCAGCTTTTGATAAGATTTTCTGAACAGCAATAGGCTCTCCTACAAGTTGCCCTACACGCATTCTAGGGTTCAATGAAGCGAATGGGTCCTGAAAAACCATTTGCATATGTTGGCGATGCTTCTGTAGTTGACGATTCCCTAAATGTTCTAGATGATTTCCTTCAAAAATAATTTCGCCATCAGTTGGTTCAGTTAAACGTAGAATGGTTCTTCCTAAAGTCGATTTACCCGACCCTGACTCTCCTACAATTCCTAAAGTTTCCCCTTTGAATACATCAAAACTAATGTCATCAACTGCTTTTACAAGCCCTGCTTTCCCTTTAAAAAGAGTGCCTTTAATCGGGAAATAGGTTTTTAAATGCTTAATTTCAAGTATTTTTTCTCTCTCGCTCATTCTATAGCTCCCCCTTCACTGGCATAGAGGTGGCATCTAACTTTATGGTTATTCTCAAACTCTATAAGTTGAGGCATTTCTTCTTGGCATTTTGTCATAGCATGTGTACATCTCGCTGCAAAGCGACAACCTTTTGGGAATAAATGTGCAGGTGGTACATTCCCAGGTATTGATTCTAACCGTTTTAAGTCCACATCAATATTTGGAATAGTCCTTAATAATGCTGTTGTATAGGGATGCTTCGTTTTCAAGAAGAGATCTCTTACCGGTGCCTCTTCAACAATTTGCCCTCCGTACATGACAAGCACTCGATCTGCTGTTTCGGCTACAACACCCATATCATGTGTAATGAGTAATATTGAGGATCCAAATTGTTCTTTCATATCAATCATTAAGTTAAGTATTTGAGCTTGAACCGTAACATCCAGAGCTGTTGTCGGTTCATCTGCAATAAGTAACTTCGGGTTATTGGACATTGCAATGGCAATCATAACCCGTTGTCTCATTCCACCTGATAATTGATGCGGATATTCTTTTATAATTTTTTCTGCTCTAGCAAATCCAACGATTTTCAATAAATCCACAGCTTTTTCATAAGCTTCTTTTTTCTTCATTTTTTGATGCTTCATTAACGATTCGACGATTTGATTTCCTATCGTAAAAACTGGATCTAAAGAGGTCATCGGTTCTTGGAAAATCATTCCTATCTCATTCCCTCGAACTTTCGTCATGTCATCTTCTGACAATGTAAGTAAATCTCTTCCTTCAAGGGATATAGAACCTTCTACAATCTCACCTGGAGGACTAGGAATAAGCCTCATAATGGACAAGGACGTGATACTTTTTCCGCTGCCAGATTCACCAACTAACGCAACAGTTTCACCTTTTTTTATAGCGAAACTTACATTATCTACAGCTTTAGCTATTTTACCTTTACCTATGTGGAAATACGTTTTTAACCCTTTGACTTCTAATAGTAGATCGTTAGTACTTTTTGAAGGCTCTAAGTGCAGTTGTGGACTTTCCATAAGTTCACCTCAATTTTAAGTTCAAATAGAAAACTTCACTGCTATGTTTTTCACTTGAGTGTAGTTTCTTAATGCGATGAAACCTTTCTCTCTTCCAATTCCACTTTTTTTATAACCACCAAAAGGCATCTGTACTCCACCTGCAGCACCGTAATTATTAATAAATACTTGCCCTGATTTCACCTTGGATGCGACAAAATGAGCGACGTCGATATTTCGAGTCCAAATACCAGCGACCAATCCATAATCAGTGCTATTCGCCAACTCTATTGCTTCTTCAATTGTTTCAAAAGTGAAAACTGTTAATACTGGTCCAAATATCTCTTCCTTCGCTAATGCATGTGTATTGTCTAGCCCGTCAATAATTGTTGGTTGGATATAATAGCCACCTTCAGAACCACTAATAGTAACTGTTTCTCCACCTACGATTATTTTCCCTGCTGATTTTGCATCCTGTATCTTGTTAATAATTTGATCGAATTGTTTTTTATTTAAAATTGGTCCAATCTCTTTGTCGTCGACACCAGGACCAATCGTCAATTCATTAAACTTCGCTGTTAATTCATGTAAAAAACGCTCTTTATATTTCTCTTCAATAAGTAATCGAGAACCCGCTGAACATGTTTGCCCAGCATTTTGAATAATAGCTCTAACTACGCCTTCTAGCGCTAATTCTTCATTTGCATCAGAAAATACGATGTTTGGAGATTTACCGCCAAGCTCTAGCGTCACGGGTACGACGTTGTCTGCAGCAGCTTTCATTACAGAAATACCAGTGTTAACGGAGCCAGTAAAAGTAATATGATGAATGCCAGGATGTCCAGCTAATGGACCACCGACATCGGCACCTAGACCTGTTACATGTTGAAAGATCCCTTTAGGTAGCTCACTTACTGCAAACCACTCTGCGATAGCATGAGTAGTAAGAGGCGTATCTTCTGCACTTTTTACAATGACAGCATTCCCTGTAGCAATTGCTGCAGCAACACTTCTCGCAGTGATTTGAAGAGGGTAATTCCAAGGGACAATATGTGCTGTCACACCAACAGGCTCTAAAACAGTCGCATTTAATATCCCCTCTTCAATCGGTATCGTGTCTCCCATCACTTTGTCTGCTGCTCCACCGTAAAATTCAAAATATCTAGCGGCAGCTTCTACATCAGCTTTGGCTTGTGAAATAGGTTTACCTACATCTTCACATTCCCACTTACTCCATTGCTCAGCATTATTTCTAATATGCGCAGCAAGCCTAACTAACAGTTGCCCTCGTTCATAAGGCTTTACCTTTTTCCATTCATCACTTTCGAATGCCACTTGGGCTGCGTGTACTGCTTCATCAACATGTTCTTTTTGACCTTTTACTATCTCAGCAATCAATTCTCCATTTGATGGATTGAAGACTGGTAACCACTCATTAGAATCGTTACCAACCCATTCCCCATTAATTAACATTGGTATCCGTTTCATCTTCTTCACAACCTCTCTTCTTTACAGGCCTCTGCCACCATCAACATTCAATGTAGCTCCTGTTACAATTTTCGCGCGATCGGATAATAAATAAGTCACTGCATTAGCGATATCTTCAGGTTCGATTAATTCACCAAGAGGAACACTTTTTCTAAATACTTCCTCTTTTACAGTGCTGATATCAGCATCTTTGGCAGCAAATTGACCTAACATATTAGTATCAGCTGGCCCTGGATTAATCGTATTTACTCTTATTGAATAAGGCGCCAATTCAATTGCCATCGCTCTTGAAAAACTTTCTGCTGCTCCTTTTGAAGCAATATATGACTGTAAACCAGGTCGTGGTCTGACAGCTGAAATCGAAGCAATAATGACAATTGAACCTTGGCGATTCGGTTTCATATATTTGACTGCTTCTTTACATGAAATGAAAAGACTAGTCGCATTAATATCCATGAGTTTATGCCATTGACTCAATGTGACTTCTTCAATAGGCGTTGCTGCTTGAGCAATGCCTATTGCATTTACCAAACCATCTATTTTGCCGAAGTCCTTGTGAACTTGAAAGAAAATTTCAGCAATCTGTTCTTCATCTAAGACACTGGCTGCATGCGTGTGAAGGTTGGGATGTTGGATTGATTGTAATGAATCCGTAGATAAATCAATCCCAATAACGTAAGCTCCTAGCTCGAGCAGTTGAGATACAATTGCTTTCCCCATTCCTCCACCAGCACCTGTCACAACTATTACTTTATTGTTTAAGTCCATATTTTCGACTCCTCATCTTCTTTAATTGCGTACTGTTCTATAATTTTATCTGAGATGGCTGCCCCCATTTGTTCAGTAGTTGCATTTCCACCAATATCTGCTGTTTTTATCTTCCCTTCAAGGAGTACCGATTCAATCGCATTAATAATTTTTGCTGAAAGATCTGCTCTCCCTAGATGGTCAAGCATTAAAGCTGCTGACCAAATCTGTGCAATTGGATTAGCGATTTCTTTTCCCGCAATATCCGGTGCAGAGCCGTGAACAGGTTCAAACATAGAAGGAAACTGTTTTTCTGGATTAATGTTTGCAGAAGGGGAAAGACCCAAGCCACCCACAATTCCAGAGCCAAGATCTGATAATATATCACCAAATAAATTGGAAGCAACAACGACTTCAAATGATTGTGGTCTTTGTACAAAATAAGCAACAAGAGCATCAATATAAATCGATTCTAATGCAAGGTTTGGATATTCGTTTTTTATTATTCTCTTAACATGTTCATCCCATAGTTTCATAGAGTGGATGATTGCGTTAGACTTCGTAGCACTCGTAACTTTCTTCTTACCATTTTTCTCTGCATATTCACAAGCAGCTTTAACGATTCTTTCAATACCTGCTGTAGTCATAATGGTATTTTGAATGGCCATCTCTGAATGTTGAGTCTCAAACATACGACCACCACTATTTGAATATTCACCTTCTGCATTTTCACGGAAAATGACAAAATCAATATCATCCCCATTGCTAAGTGGTGATGTAATGCCAGGTAATGATTTTACAGGTCTAAAGTTTACATATTGTTGGAATTGCTTACGAATTGGCATTATTAATTCCCATATTGTCACGTCATCTGGTACTCTAGCATCACCAATAGCACCAAATAAAATAGCGTCATAGCTTTGTAGTGTGACAAGCCCATCCTCCGGCATCATTCTGCCATGTTCCAAATAATAATCCGAACTCCACTCGAAATTTTCCTTATGCAACACAAAATCCTGTTCATGTTCTTCGAGGACAGACAACACTTTTAATGCTTCCGCCATTACTTCGACACCGATACCATCTCCAGGAATTACCGCAATTTTAAATTCAGTCATTTACATTACTCCCATCCTTTAAAAAGCGTAATGCTGCATCTCTAAAAATAGCCGTTGTAACCGCTAATTCTTCAATATCTACATACTCATTGATTTGGTGTGGAATTTCTCTATCTCCTGCCCCAATTGTGACAATCGGTACACCATGCATGTGTAAAAACGTACCATCTGTCGCTCCAGGTACCCCATTATAAATTGGTTCTTCTGCTGTTACTTCCTTGACAGCATCATAAACTGCATGAACAACAGGGTGATCTTTATCTGTAAATGTAGATGGACGGTTATCTAAAATCGTTAATTCTACATTAAAATCGGCGTCATCATTTTTTAATCTTGCAATAATTGCATTAATTTTATTTAATAATTCATCATGATCTTGTTGTGGAACGGTTCGAATGTCGAGTGTCATCATACAGTGATCAGGAATTACATTGATCTGAGCATCTCCTTTTACAGGTGCTTGTAAAATAGTTGGCGTTATAGAAGGCCATTTTAAGTAAGGGTCCTCCCCTAATCTCTCTTGCTCTTCCTTCTCAAGTTTTTCGAGTTCTACAATTAGTCTCGCCATTCGCCAATTTGGATTAATGCCACTCCACGATATTGCCCCGTGCGCCATCTTACCGTATACGTCAACTCTAATGCGCATTGCTCCTCGCTGAGCGATACAGACATTATTTTCTTCAGGTTCACAAATGATAGCCCCGTCTACACCGTCTGCCCAACCTTGTTTGATGAAGTGCTTAATGCCGAGCATCATTCCTTCTTCATCAACAGGAATGCACAAAATGATCTTTCCACAAAACTCTTCTTTATCTTTTAAAATTGATTGAACAGCCGTGATCATACATGCCAAGTTACCTTTTGTATCATTCGTTCCTCTTCCGTACATTCGCCCATCAACAATTTCAGCACTGAAAGGACCGTAAGTCCAAGCATCAACATTTCCTTCTGTTACTACATCCGTATGCCCTTCAAAAAGAAGTGTTTTACCAGGTTTACCTGAATCAATGATGCCAATAACATTTGGTCTACCAGGTACTACTTCTTCAATATGTGTTTGAATGCCTATATTCTTTAAATATTCGGCTACATATAACGCTACTTTTGTTTCATTTGCATCTGCAATACCTTCTCTATATACACTTGGAATTTTGACTAGCTCCCGTGTTAATTGAATGACAGCTTCTCGATCTCGTAAATACGTCTCATTTTCTAATTTTAAATTCATGTAATCTCCCCTTCTTTATTGTTTTTCAAATGTTCATAAGGAAAGCGAATATAAACTAAACAATAGTTATGAATATTCTGATATTAATTATATTTTGAAAACGTTTTCTATTAATTGGACAATATGTGTGTACTTCTTATACAAGATTAGACAAGATGTCTTATCTCCACTTGTCTATAATTAGGAATTTCAAATATGAAGGAATTTAAGTGGTTTTCTGAGGAAAGGAACATTCTGTACAAAAAAAAGAAACCTTCAAAATGAAGGAATCCGAAGTAGGTTTGAAGTATTCATGATTGCTTAATCATTTTTAATATAACTAAGGAAAATATTTTTCAGAATAATTAATTGTGTCTCAGCAGGTACATTTGATTCGAGTAATACTATGCTTTTATGTAGGGATAATTTCTTAGAGAAAATACCGAACACATTCGACAAAGTTGATAGAGTATCCGAAATCGGTATATCTGTTCGAATAGAGCCATCTGTTTTACCCGTCTCGATAATTTTATAGTAAATATCTACAAGTTGTCTGGAGGTGGCATTATATACTTCCATACCTTCAAACGGCTCAATAGATTGAGCTACATAGGTTTCAAAACTTTCAAGAAATTTAATGCGACTCTCTTTTTGTTCATTAAAAGATATAAATGTATCAAATAAATGCTCTATCTTCTCATAACAAGTACCAGGTTTTTCCAACACTTCTTGAAAAATAACTATATTCGCTTCAAGTGCTTTTGCAGCTACCGCGACAATAATCCTATCTTTTTTTGGAAAATATCGAAACAAAGTAGCTATGCCAATACTTGCTTCATCTGCAATGTCTTGCATAGTAGTCTTTTCAAGACCCTTTCTTGCAAATACTCGATCAGCTGCTTCTACCATTTCAATAATTCTTTTTTGTTTCCCTTCTAATCGTTCTTTTTCTAATCGAGATTTGGGATCCATAGTAGTACACACTCCTTTTTACCGTTCTTCTAGACGCTTGTGATTCTATCAAATAGGATGATGAAAGTCAAAACCGTCATTTTTAACTTTTTCATTGTAATATTTTAACTATCATGATATTGTATTTATCACATTGATAGTGATACTATCATTACGATATTCATAGTATCAGTAACAAAATTATTTTAACTTGAAATCGAGGAGTCTAAGTATGAAAAGATTTTTAAAGACTAAAAGTATGTGGACGCCTGTCTGGATGGTATCTATTTTGATGATTGTTATGGCCATCATCTACATCCCAATTTTTTCTAAAGCCACGCCAAATGTTCACAATTTTCCTATCGTTATTATTAACGAAGATACAGGGAGTAAAGTGAACGGGCAGCAAGTAGATATGGGCAAAATCATTAGTACAAATATTGCTAATTCAAAAGAAAGTACGGCTATTAAGTGGCAAACAGCATCTACCCGTGCTGACGGCTTAAAAATTTTAAAAAATAATAAAGCCTATGCTGCATTAATCATTCCTGAAAATTACACAACATCAATGCTAAAGTTACAAGACCATTTATTACAAAACAAAGTGAATACAAAACAAGCAAAACTTGAATTAATCGTTAATAAAGCAGGAGGTCAATTTGCTTCTGGGATTGCACAATCTTCTTTACAAGCAGTGGCAACGAGCATTTCCAAAAGTGTAACTGAGCAAATTTCAGGAACATTGGATAGCTCAAAATCTACCCTCTCGCCAGAAAATGCACTCGTCTTAGCAAATCCTATTCAAATCAATGAGAAGAATATCTCTGTAGTCAAAAACGATAATGGGATGACGCCTTTTATAATGGCATTATTATGCATGATTACAGGTATGATGGGATCTCAAATGGTAAATGGTTATGTAGACTCTATGTATACAGCATTAAAGACACATGGCTTGAAAATGAAAAAACATGCGGTCTTAAATGCAGAAATAATATTTGGGATTTGTATGACTGCACTCATGTCAATTTTATTAGTAATTTGTACATTTGCAGTTTATAAAGTTGGGCATACGGCAAATTTATTGGCTATATTAGGATTCCTTATTTTCGGATCTATGACGATGTTCATGTTCTTCCAAGTATTCAATCTATTCTTTGGAAGATGGAGTTTATTAATCGCCTTTCCAATCAATATAATGGGAATATTCGCTAGTGGCGGGCCAATTCCAGTAAATATTTTACCGTCTGTTCACCAAATCTTTAGTAACATTTTACCAACGCATCATTTAGTAGACGGTATGCGTTCACTGATTTATTACGATGGAAGAATGGAATCTGGCCTGTCTTCCTCACTAATAGCCTTATCAATCTTCTTTGTAGTTAGTGTTGTACTTTGTTATATCATTAGTCGAATAAAATTCAATAAAGATAATCGTAATCAATCCGCGGTGTCTACTGCAGAGTAATTTATGTAATAGGTCTGGGGAACCTCTAAGCTAAAAAAGAGCATGTTGTGAACGTCAAATCTGTTCAAAACATGCTCTTTTTTAATGTAATGGATTCATTTCTTTATAAAAAGTTTGAAATTTTATTAAGCCTTAATCAACTAACATTCCCGATAGTTTAAGTGTATTGTTGGACAAACAATCACTAAGTCATGAAATACTTTCCATTAATAATGTTTGTATCTTCCCTTCCATACAATACTTTCTTTGGATTTATAACGATGATTAAAAGTGCTACTACTAAATAAAAAATTGCATTATACATGATTAAATCGATTAAGTTTCCGTTTATTATGCCAATAAAAAAATTAAAGAATTGGTGGATGATGATTGGGATGATTAAATTCTGATTTAAGTTATAAAATGCTGTCATGATGATCGTAGTGGACATGATTGAAATCATAAAGAATAGAATGTATTTGATTAATTCAATGCCCATAAATCCTGTAGTAAACCATATTGGTAGATGCCACATCCCCCACCAAAATCCGACGATAATCGAAGCTTTTAATGGCGAATGGTTCTTTTGGAGCTCCATTAGAGCGAAACCTCTCCACCCTATTTCTTCTCCTAGTGGCCCTGACAGAAGATTTTTCAAAAATAAATAGATCAACATTCCCCATGAAGATATCGTAAAAATTGAGTCTGTTTCACTGTTATTAGATACGAGAAACATAATCATGAAAAATATGAAGGCTTGAATCATAATTACAGTAAGAATCATAGAGAATTTAAGTTTATTCTTGAATTTATCTTTTACAAATTGTATAAAACTTTGCCCAGGATAGATTTTTTTAAATAAAGCTGCAAAAGCAAATGTTGAGGACCAAGCTGATATACAGAGCATTACATTAAAGAACCATTCAGGAAATCCTAACAACTTTATGGCTCCTACAAGACAAAAAAGTGGTAAAAAAATGATATTGGTTAGTAGAATAAAACTTGCTACTGGTTTTTTTAGTTTCTTTTCTCTATTCATGTGAAATCCCCTTTTCAAACTAAGTATTTCGTAAATATCATAACGCTCATATTTACGAATATATTCAGCTTAAACCTAGGGGTTACTCACAGGTCAATACATGTCTGCATTATTTTATAGGTACATACATTTCTAAAAATACACGTTCAAGTCCATCTTCATAAGTGGTAAGTAATAGATTTATATAAACTAGCCCCAACGGTTCATACCCATTTTCTATGGCTGCTTTTCTTAAACTAGCTTCCACGTTATGGTCAATATTTTTTCCACCGGTTGACCATCTTCCATCTTCAATAACGGTATACATACATTTTGGATGAGATAGAATCTCACCTTCAATTTCTTTATGAAAGTCTTCTACTTTTCTTACAATGATAAACTTATCTTCTAGAATACCTTCGTCATTGAATCTTATGACTCTTCTTAAAGAGGTTAGAGTAACTGCTTTTTTCAAGTTGTCTGTGTTCTCTTTAAGAGTTTCATATTCATCATACGCAGTGAAATGCTCTATTTCTCCTTTTATTTCTAAAGGCTTCATTTCTTTTACTGTGTATTTCCCTAAGAATTGTTTAATTTTTTCGCAATCTTCTTTTACGATCTGAAGCTTTTTTAAAAGAAGCTGTTTATATTCTATTTCCTCTAAAACATCTCGTTCTTTCTCTTCTAATATTGATTTTATCCCCTCTATACTCTTGCTTTTTCTTAAATCCTGGATTTTTTTAATCTCAATATCCATTTCTCTATAGAAATTTACTGTTGTTATATCATATATATCAAAACGATTATATTTTCTATACCCATTCTCAATATTTTGCTTCGGCTTTACTAATTCCTTTTCTTCATAAAATTTCAAGGTATCTCTAGATACACCTAAAAATTGAGCAACTTGTCCAATAGTGTACATAATATTCTCCTTTATTATTGCAACATATTCTTTATGATATTTCACATTTTCAGTACATCAAAAAATAACAATATAGGTTTTATAATAATAACAAAGTTAATGAACAATAAGTAAATAACTAACAAAATTAGAATACGAGATAAAAAATTTAAAATATATAAAATGGCAGTTCACTATTGAATATGCAACTAGATATTATATCAATTTAATAGAACTCGTCATTTTATTAATAGTTTTATTGATAAAATCCTATATTTCCGTTAAAAGGCACTTTTTACAAAAGAAAAACGTTATAATTTTCAGAAAAGGAAAGGTGGATTGTATGACGATCCAACAAATAAAATATGTACTTGCAGTTGCACGTAATCGCTCCATTAACAAAGCTGCACAAGAATTATTCATTAGCCAGCCGAGTCTTTCAAAAGCGCTAAAGGAACTCGAAAATGAAATGGGCATCACGATTTTTTCACGAACCAATAAAGGAATTATTATTACGAAGGAAGGAACGGAATTTTTACAATATGCCCGCCAAGTTGTAGAGCAAATGGAACTATTAGAAAATCGCTATTTATCAACAAAAGTAAAGCAACAGCAATTCTCGGTCTCTACTCAGCACTATGCCTTTGCGGTAAGCGCTTTTGTACGCCTACTCGAAAACTATGACCGTAATGAGTATGATTTCATGCTACGTGAAACGAAAACATATGAAATTATTGAGGACGTCAAAACACTACGAAGCGAAATTGGTATTTTGTATTTAAATGAATTTAACAAACAAGTCATTGAGAAGTTTTTACGCGAAGGTAATTTGAAGTTTAATGAGTTATTTCAAGCAGATGCACACGTGTTTATTTACCGCCAAAATCCACTTGCGGAAAAACCATTTGTAACGCTCGAGGATTTATTGCCGTACCCATACTTGTCATTTGAGCAAGGAGATTATAACTCCTTCCATTTCTCAGAGGAAATTTTGAGTACATTATCACGTCCAAAAAATATACGTGTCAGTGACCGTGCCACACTATTTAATTTATTAATTGGCTTAAATGGCTATACCATTTCAAGTGGAGTCATAAATGAAGAACTCAATAACGATATTGTAGCCGTTCCCCTACTTGTCGATGAAAAAATGCATGTCGGTTATATTACACACAAACATTTGGATCTAAGTCCACTCGCACATGTCTACTTGGATTATTTAAAAGAAAGTATCGCAACAGAAATGAAAACGGTATAGCTTTTAACTATAGCAAGTGATAGGTTTTAGTTGTTATAGTTTAACTACCATATTGATTTAAAGCAAAGAAATTGATGATGAAATCTTGGTATAGATTTCTTAAATAAATGCTTTAAAACTCTTACTCATAATTGAGTAAGAGTTTTAGTTTATATGTTTTCTTTTTTTCTAATTAAGTTATGGGGAGATTTTATGTAGAGTTAATATAGTTGATTCCCTTAAAAAGTAATGCTAAGAAATAGAACTCTCTATTACTATAAAAATGCTTACAAATTGAATACGTTAAATAAATCTTAATAGATTTTCTCTTATTTTTATATTTTCTTGATTAAGTGTTTAGGTACATGCTCAGTACAGTAAGGTAATTTTATCCTATTAACTTCTAAGAATAATTGATCAACATCAGTTAGTTTCTTAGCACAACGCTGGCACACTCGTTCTACATCCGTTTCTCGTACAGCTTCACTTCTATTTATTTCTATACTTTCGTCACTCTCACAATCACGATATGGTGCTAGGTCAGACCATCCGATAAGGAATTTATCACAAGCGCTACGTATCGCATCTGATTCAGCAGCATTTACTGCATTTTTAAATGCTGAAACATTTTTGATATCCTTACCTCTGACATAATGACTAAACCCCATACCGCTTCTTTTTGCTCCAAGTATAGATAACTCACCTCTTACAATTACTGCACTATCAGCTTCTACAATTATAGGTTCTCCTATTATAGACCAAGACCAATGCTCTCCTGCTACCTTTTCCAGTCGACTAATATAAACTTGTACTGGAATATGTGCTTGTCTCTGATTAGATGATGAGAATTGCACTGTACCATTTGGAAAAGGAGCCTGTAACGCTTGTGCTATCTCTTTATAGTTCATTTATTTCTCCTTCATTAATTATTTTTTCTACTAGTTGCTTAAAATATGGAAGTTGCTCTTCTAATTCATTGATTCCTTCAATATTAGTAATGAGTTTCTTTTCAAAAGAAGATTGATTTAACAGCCATAATGCTAATATCCCTGCGGCTTTACGTAGTGTTTCTTCACGATAATTAGGAGATAATACTTCAACTTTCGGCTGTAAAGTCCCATTTGCATTTGTTTGTATATATGTAATCGAAACTAAGTACTTTTCAAACCATATTCTAAATATTGAGTAAGGATTAATTTCTAAATCAATACGCCCCTCCTCGCAACAAATAAAGCAAGGTTGGTTTAAATCTACTACCTTTTCACCTTCACATAGAGGACAAATATTTACCTGATTATCATTGGTTAAATAGACTCTTTTCGTAGAGAGATCTATTGTGAATTTTAATTTATCTTTTTCTTTTATCTTAAGAAATGACCGAATTTTTTTGGGTATTGTTACTTGACCTTTAGATGTAACCGTACTTACTTCTTCTAGCTTCATCGTTCTCCCCCTATGCTTATTGGACTCAGCAAGCACTATATTGAATCTGTTTTTCCTTTGAAGCCGTTTAATCTCCTTACTTTTATAATAAAATTCCTTACTTTTTAGACTAACTAGGAACTTTCACTTTGTCAATAATAATACAGTTCTCTAATCACAAGGCTCTGTTTAACTTGATTGTGTTTTTATCAAATTTAAAGTGTATTAGAATTAATAGATCGATTATGCTCCTTGTTATGAAAGCGAATATTAAAACACAGCACCTTAAAGTTATGCAAATTCACATAAGCTTAGTTTTACAAATTCAGGAAGAGTTCTTTCGTTAGGCTATTTATATCCTGAACGTTATTATGCTATCATTTTTCTTAATGGAATTGTTGCGTTTGTTTCATTTGTAGGTTTTCTTGCATGTTTAATAGGTGCAATAGTTTGTTCTATAAATGTCTTACTACAATTCTAACAACGTAACTTATTCCTTTTACACACCTTAAAAAACCAGCTTCTCGATGGAGAAACTGGTTTTTATGTGCTTTACAATTTAAATTTCTGTACTTGTAAATTAAGTTCTTCTGCAAGTTCAGCTAGATGATCTGAGCTATTAGAAATTTCCTCCATCGAACTTGTTGTTTGTTGAACAGTTGCAGTAGTTTCTTCTACTCCTGCTGCAGATTCCTGAGAGACAGCAGCAATATCATCAATTGACTGATTAATTTGCAAAGTTGTTTGAGAAATACCACTTAAATTATTTGATATGACATTAATATTATCAATCATATTACCAATCGCATTTGAAATATTGTTGAATGTCTCACCTGTAGAGGCGATTTGTTCTGTTCCTTGAATCACTTCCTCATAACCACTTTGGAGTGAAGTTGTTACATTTTTTGTTTCTTGTTGTATCTTTTGAACAATACCAGCTATATCAGTTACTGAGAAAGTTACTTGTTCAGCTAACTTTCGTACTTCATCAGCTACTACAGCAAAACCTTTTCCTTGTTCGCCAGCACGGGCTGCTTCAATTGCTGCGTTTAAAGCAAGTAAATTTGTTTGATCTGCAATACTTGTAATGACAGATACCAATTTTGAAATTTCTAAAGATTGCACGGCTAAATTTTCTACTTTTTGCACTGATTCTTGAACGATTCCATCAATTTTTCGCATTTGTTCAGTAGAAGCTATCATTAGTTTACTGCCTTCATATGTAAGACTTTGAACATTCGAAGTATGATTGTTCATTTTCTCACCCTCATAATTTGCTTCTTTTACTTTTTGAGTAAATGAGTCCATTACTGTCGCTAAATCACTTGTGTTACTTGCTTGGGATTCAGTTCCTTCAGCAATTTCTTGCATTGTTAACGCTATTTGTGTACTACCCGTTTTTACTTCTAATGCAGATTGTGCAAGTTCTTCACTATTTGAAGCAACTTGATTGGACACATCTTTAATATTACTCAAAATTTCATGAACATTTTTACTCATTAAATTGGTCGCTTCAATTAATTGTCCAATCTCGTCTTCAGACGTTTTTGGAAGGTCTGGCTGACTTATATCACCTTGCGAAATCTCCGTCATACGTTTTGCCACGAGTTTGATTGGTTTTACGATCATTCGAGCAGTTATATAAGCTACAACCACTGAAAGGATAGTAAGTAATATAGTTGAAATAATACTTATTAATTGATTATTTTCTCCATTCTCAATCATCTCTTTACCTATTTTCTTAATAGCCTCTTCTCGAGTGTTCGCTAACTCTTCATAACCTTCCTGTATTTCACTGGCTTGTTCATCCACCGACTTCAGGTTATCTGCAGCTAGTTGCTTATTTCCACGATCATATTCTTCAAATACATCTTCTTTTATATATGTACGCCACACTCTTGCTTTTTCTACTATTTCATCTAATTTTATCGAAGAAGTTAATCCTTCAACAATTGCTGCATTTTCTTCAGCGATATCCGTATATTCATCAAATTTTTCCTTATATTTTTTATCACCGGAAATAATATAACCTCTAGCTGCTGCCGTTCGATTTGCAAATGAAGTAGCCAACTCATCATCTGCTGCTAATATTTCTAACTCAAAATCAACAATCTCCTTCGTTGATTTCGTGGAGTTTTGCTGCATTATATAACTATACACATTATACCCTGTCATTATAAGTACTACGATCATAAAGCCAATTGATATTTTCGCTCTTACTGTTTTGAAGTTTTTAAACTCTAGTATTTTCCCCAACTTCACTCTCACCCTTTAGTTTATTTTATGTAATTCTATTAAAAGTTTACCTTCTTATTAAAAAATACAAAATAAGTAAATATATGATATTAAATCAATTTTCGTCAAATAACCTCCATCTAGCATTATACATTATAATATCAAAAATAATAGTATTATTTTACCACAACTTTATACTTACAAAATACAGTTTATTCAGAAATTAACACATCATTAACCCTATCACATTGCGACAAACATGAATATAAAGTTGCGAAAACTAAAAAAACTAACACATGATTACATATCATGCGTTAGCCTAATTTTTAGTATAAATATGTTACTTAATGAAACAAATCAACTACTACAAATCTTCTTTCTGTAATAACTTATTCGACAACCATAAGCCAAATCCACCAATGCTAATAAAGAGAATTGCACGAATAAGTAAATCTAAATACGAAAGATCAAAGAATATTAATTTCGCTATTCCGAAAACTAATAAACTATATCCTGTATAACGGATGAATTTTTGCTGTCCTTTCGAACTAATCCATAGGGCAATACATGCAGTAATAAGAATAATAATCGTATGCCCTGTATATAGGAATCTTTCACCGAAATAATGTACTGTATGAATTTGTGATAGCAATGTAATAACTGCAATCATATTTACAAGAAGTCCAATAGAAATAATTGGTTCCACGGATTTCCTTAATATTTCTTGCCATTTTCCAAAGTAATTTTTCCCTTTATAATTTGAGTATAGTATGTAACTAAATATAACTACATAAACTATTCTCAAGAAGATATTTTTGGCAACTACCTGGTCAGATATATCATATACGGGTAAAACATAGACCATTGAGTAGCAGAAGCTAAATAGGAATACTACCGGTAAAAATCTTCCGATAAATTTCTCCTTTATTAATAGTACTGTAATAGTTGTAACAGCTAAGACAATTAATAAGAAGTATGGTAACTCACCTTCTATATGAAAATATCCATAATCTACCTTAGCAATATAGGCGAATACATAGAAGCTAATTAATATCGGCACAATCTCTAATATTGCAAACTCTTGCATTGCTTTTTCAAAACGCCCCAATTTAGTTTTTGGACGATTTGCAATTTTAAATAAGACAAGCATGTATACAATCATGAGTAATTGATTGATATTTTCAAAGCGCCAAAATGGCTCGACTGAACTATCTAAAAAGACAAACAAAACAATAATTGTGAATATAAGCGAATTTGTTACTTTCATCATGCTAGCACGTAAACGTAGGGCTAATAGCAAACTGATAAATGCAGTGAATGGTAATAAGAACTCTTTCAAATTAGTTGCTACTTCTAACTGAACGAAGAAATTCATCACAGCTACTAATGCCACTGTACTGAAAACATCTATAAGTCTTCTCTGCTTTTTTAAATAAGCATAACTCCCAAGAGCGATGAAACCAATCATGTAAACTAGTAAGAAAAAGCTAGTATAATTAACAGCTATTAAATTAATGAAAAATAAACTAATCATACCAATACTAAAGAGTAGACTCTCATATAGCGTTGATATTTTTTGTTCAGCTTCATAAAACCGAATCCAACTGTACAAGAAAATTCCTAATACAATTAAAAATGTACAGCCAAATGCAATCTCTTGATAATTATTCATAAAACCAACAATTAATACTGCCATTTGCGAAAAGAGTAACCCTGTATATAGTGCAATTATTTGTCGATGCTTCCAAATAACAATTTGTAAACATGCAAATAATAAAACAATAAAGCCTAATATAATAGTCTCACCAAATGCCATATACTCAAGTAAATACGGAAGAAGTAAAGATGTGAATGCTACAAAAACAGTCAGTACTTCACTCTTTTTCATATAACTAATAACAATTCCGTATGCAATATATAGTATTGCAACGATTAGAGCAATAAATAAAGGTAAAACATCATACAAGATGGCTCCAGCAGCCGTCGTCAAAATACCGATGATAAATGCACCGCCGTAAAGCGTAATGTACAGTGCTTTTTGACGTTTCTTTTTATATTCCATAAAGTATGCTAGCCCAACCAAAACAAGAGAGAATACATACGCTAATGCAATTTTAAAACCATTAGCTAAAATGCCATAATCACTAATTAACTTTAGTCCCCATAAGACACCAAATACAATCATAATCATAAAAACTTTTGGTAATGACCAAACTAGCATCTCTTCTATAGACATTTCTTTTTTAGGTTCTTGAAGTGGTGTTTTATTTACTTCCACTTTCTGCACTGGCTGCTGTTTGAGCAGCTCGTTCTTAATAACAGTTTTCATTTCAGTATGTATGATTTCAGCTTTTTCTACTCTTTTGGTCCGTGGATCGATTTGATTTTGTAGCTGAGCCATTTCCCTCTTTAATATGGAAACTTCCTGCTCTAATTCAATTAGCCGTTTCTCTAAATTATTTGAATGCATTTACACTCACCTCCTACTTAATATATACGTCATTATACACATTGTTTTTACACAAAACAATAATTATAGTTAAAAAAGATGTAAAATTACACTTTTTATAAAAAGTGATATATCAATTCCAAGCTTAATTAAAACCTCTTCTTAACATATGAAAAAGCTTCCGACGTTATATCGGAAGCTTTTCGAAATAAAATAAATATTGGATTTTCTTTTAGTCAATTTCTAATGGCTTTGCAGAAGTTAAAATTATTCTTTCATCACTATCTACATCATCTTCTACATGATCCTCATATTGTGTGACCTTCCTCGTATCAGGTGCGAAAATCGCTAGAATTAGTGATAATAATAAACCACCTATCATAAAGCTTCCAAATATATAAGGAGCAGCTCCGTATTTTGCACTCATTGAAGCCCATAGCATTGGCCCGAAGCCAACGATGGCAGCTGCAATTTGATAACCGACAGACAAACCCGTATAACGGACTTTAGCTGGAAATAGCTCTGAAAATAGTGTTCCTTGAGTTGAAAAAATTGTAGCCCAAAGAATTCCTAACAGTACAACCTGCATAAAGTAGAACATCGTTACACTTTGAGGAATCATGATGAAATACGGAATCGATAGTACAAGCATGCCAACTAGGCCAACGATATAAATAGTCTTTCTACCAATATAATCAGATAAATAACCGACAATAGGAATCGTTATTATCATCGTTGCACAACTAATTGTTAATGCCATTAATGCTGTATCTCTAGAATAGCCCAAATAAGATGTCGCATATACTAATATAAAGGACATTAAGAATACATTGAAAAAGCCATCACCTAGCTTTAAGCCAATAATGCGTAACACATCACGCCAGTTGTATTTGAATGTTTCAACAATCGGCACCTTCGCCAATTCGCCCTGATCCTTTTGACGTTGAAACTCTGGTGTTTCCTCAATACCACTTCGAATCCAAATCGCTAATACTATTAATACTGCGCTGAACAAGAACGGTAACCTCCAGCCCCAAGCCATAAACTGCGTCTCTGTCGTTAACGAACTGATTAATGTAAAACTAAATGTCCCTGCAACTAAACCTAAAGGAACACCTAATTGTGGAATCGAGCCGAATAAACCACGCACACCTTTTGGAGCAGATTCAGTCGCTAATAATACAGCTCCACCCCATTCACCACCAAGGGCAATTCCCTGTATCAATCGTAATGCAACCAATAGTAGCGGTGCTAATACCCCTACCTGCGCATAAGTCGGTAATAAACCAATTAAAAACGAACTCCCTCCCATACCTATTAAGGTCAACATTAGAGAAGCTTTCCGACCTATTTTATCTCCCATATGTCCAAAAATAACACTACCGATAGGACGGGCTGCATAACCTGCTCCAAATGTTGCGAAGGCAATCAAAATGGAAACTGCTGGATCACCCGTTGGAAAAAATAATGTTGAAAACACTAACCCTGTTGCCGTCCCATAAAGATAGAAATCATACCACTCTATTACAGACCCTGCTAGACTTGCAAAAAGTAATCGTCTCTTTTTCATATAAAGCCTCCCTCTAATAGTTGATTAGCTCGTACGTATTGATTGTCTTAAGATATGCTTTTGAATTTTTCCAACAGGTGTTCTTGGAAAAGCTGTCACAAACTCAATTTCATCTGGCACTTTAAATTTCGCTAGCTTTAATTTACAAAATTCTATGAGCATCTGCTCGCTCACCTGTGCACCCTCGTTCAAAATAACAAAGGCTTTAATTGCCTCATCACGTATATCATCTGGAACACCAATGACCGCCACTTCATATACATCGGAATGTTCCACTAGTACGCTCTCCACTTCATTTGCAGCAACATTTTCTCCTGAACGCTTAATCATATCCTTCATACGATCGATAAAGTAAAAATAACCATCCTGCGCTATTCGAGCATTATCTCCAGTCAGTAGCCAGTTATTTTGTAGCGCTTCTTTTGTTGCCTCTTCATTTTTAAAATAACCCTTCATCAACGTTCTACCGGGTACTCCCCTAACAGCAATTTGTCCAACAGTACCTTCAGGTAAATCCACACCGTTTTCATCTACAATTTTCACTTCATACCCAATACTCGGCTTACCAATACTCATATTTTTTCTTATGCCATGTACCGGATTGATCAAAGGTACCCCAATAGTCTCTGTCATACCGTACATTTGAAGTAATTGAATATCAAATTTCTGCTCAAATTCATCAAGCTGATGCTCAGCAACAGACTGCGCAAACATGATTAAACGTAAACTATTTTTTTGGTCTTCTAAATCATATTGCTGTGCTAAAATCATTCTAATTGGAGCTGCAAACAGTGAGCCAACCGTAGCACCCAGCCTTTTAGCCTGCTTGAAATATCTCGATGCGCTAAATTTTTCTGTTAATGCCACACTTGCCCCAACAATTAGAGCCGACATTGTCGAATAATACTGAGCGTTACCGTGGAAAAGTGGTAACACAACGAACTGACGATCTTCTGGACGCAAGGAAATTGATTGCGCTATCATCTCTCCTGCATAAATATAATTAGCGTGCGTCACTTGAACGCCTTTTGGCTTTGAAGTCGTACCCGATGTATATAGCATTCCAGCTATATCACCAGAAAAGATTTCAATTTCCCGTTCCATTTTTTCAGAAGCCTGTTCCATTAATGCAGTAGCATTAAGAGCATGCTCATGATTTCCTTCAAATCGGGTTAACAATATGTTTTGTAATAAAGGTAACTTCTTTCTAACCGCTTCAAACTTTTGTATATATTCCATTTCAGTCATGAGAAGTACTGATTCAGAATGGCTCAGTATGTATTCCATTTCATCACTTGTGGATAGAATATTTGTTGGTACCATAATGGCACCAATCCCTCCGATTGCAAACCATGCAACCATAAAATCAATACTATTTGGCAAATGTAATGTAATATGATCACCTTTTTGAATACCTAAATCTAGAAATACATTTTCGAGTTTCGTCACCCTTTTTTGAAAATCCATGTAACTAAGCTCTTCTTGCTCTCCACTAGCATTTTCAAATAATAAAAAGGTCTTTTCGGGATACATCTGCGTTCTTTCTTCTAGTAAACTTCTTAATGTGATATGACCCATAATATCCAAAACATTTACCTCCCTATATATATTTAAAGCGTTTTCATTTGTAAGTTAGAATTTCACAGACTACGGTCACTGACTATAGTTTTTATATTAATTACATATATTTGCAATGTCAATAATTTTCTGAATTTTCTAATTAAACTTTATTTTAATTTTTGAATAGGGTAAATTGAGGTTATATACTTTCATACCAGACAAAGAAGGGAGAAAACTATGAACCAACTAACACAAAGGCAATATCAAGCACTTAAAACGAAGAAAAAAATTCTAAAATCAGCCCTAGAGTTATTTAGCAAAAACGGTTTTAACAATGTAACAATCGATGAAATTGCTAAAAATAGTGGCACATCCAAAGGTGCGTTTTATGTTCATTTCGATTCTAAATACGGTGTTTTTTTGGAGAAATTTAAAGAAATTGATCAATTTTATGAGGAATTTACGAAGTCACTTCCATCAAACATTTCTTTTAACGAAAAAATTCTAAGGCTTTTCGAGGGTCAAATGATTTACTTACAAGAATCACTTGGTAAAGATTTAATGCGTACAGTTTATATGAGTGGCCTTATTGAAAACGAACACAACTTTTTTGTAAATATGGAACGTACACTTTACAAAATTATTGAGGGTTACATACAAGAAGGAATTGAGCAAAATGAGCTCTCTAGCAACCTCCAAATTAGAAGAACATCCTTACTAATAAGTAGATGTATGCGTGGTACACTATACGACTGGTTGCTATTCGGAGAAGATTACGACCTTGTTCAAGAGAGTGATCAATTTATTCGGATTTTCTTAAATGGATTAAAAAAGTAAATAGAAGAGATAAGGATATTGGGATCTAATCATGGATTTTTTCATCAACATCACTGTTTGTAACTACTACTCCCTATTGTTCATTACATAGGTAGCTATCACTCTCAAAATTAGACAACAAAAAAGAGCTACCCTACAAGTCAATTAGACTAGTAGGATAACTCTTAATTATGTATGGGTCAGGACGGAATCGAACCGCCGACACTTAGAGCTTCAATCTAATGCTCTACCAACTGAGCTACTGACCCGATTGGTTGCGGGGACAGGATTTGAACCTGTGACCTTCGGGTTATGAGCCCGACGAGCTACCGAACTGCTCCACCCCGCGATAATATTATTGAAAGCCCTATTTAAAAAATGGAGGAGGAAGAGGGATTCGAACCCCCGCGCGGTATGACCCGCCTGTCGGTTTTCAAGACCGATCCCTTCAGCCAGACTTGGGTATTCCTCCGTACTTTGGAGCGGAAGACGAGGTTCGAACTCGCGACCCCCACCTTGGCAAGGTGGTGTTCTACCACTGAACTACTTCCGCATTTGTTATGTGCTCTTTAGTACATAAATTAATTTAACACATAATACATTTATCCGTCAACACATAAATAATATGTTAGAATATTTAATTTTTAAGGTATACTAAAATAACAAATATACAGCGTTTCCATTTGTGCCACCACATACCTATTTTCATCTAGAGTATCGTCATGTTTACTGTAGTTCTAGATGGGTTTTCTTTTATTCTAAATCTCTATTTTATTCTTCTCGACTATACTTTTTAGTCTGATTTTAAGACCTCTACTCATAACTGCATTATTGTTATATAGCAAAACCTCTAAATGTACCTATATCAATTTCTGAATAAATTACTTTGCATGCGTCATTAAATGCATTGAATTTCAACTTATCACTACATAGCTTTCAAAATAGCTTTCATTTATTTTACCCACAAAAAAACGTCTCATACATCAATTTTCTGATGACGAGACGTATCTTTTATTATGCTATTACTTTAAGGACATAAGCGATTTGCAAGTTCCTCAAAATACTTTACGCCATAGATTAGCGCTTCTTCATCGATTTTAAATTTAAGGTGATGCAGGAGCCACTTCAGAATAGACGGCAAAATCCTCAATACTAATTAATGTATCTAATTGGATTCTTTAACTTTTTATCTTATTGCTTGAACTGACATATTGTAATAATTTGTATAACAATTCTGGCATTTCTTCAAAAGCACTTTTCACATGTAGACGCTCTGAAATTTGATGTGCATCTTTTCCAAAAGGTCCTACATTTAATACGGGTGCAGTGAATTGTTCCATTTCTTTAAATGGTATTGAATATGTTTGTCCCCAAACTGGTGTGTTTTTTTCATACGTTTTCCAATCTTTATCCGCTGTAAATTGACAATAACTCAAGTCACAAATTCCATTGAAATAATGAATATGTTCTAATGGAATTTCATATTTCTTGGCTTCTCCTAGCAATAATGAAATTGCACCATTAATCAACGGATTTTCAGAAGAATTCGCCGGCGGATAATATGGTGGTGCAAACAGCAATACAACTGCTGGTGCAAGTTCTTGACAGTGAATCATTAATTGATCTGCAATGCGCAATGATTTCTCACGATCATCCCACTCTTCTTGCCCAATTACTTTCTCGATTATTGAATTCACCTTTGCTTCACCCAGCTTTTCAAGTGCATGGCTTTGCAATTCCTCAAATTTAATCACACGTATGTTACCTACACCGTCAATACCTTGTTTTTGACAAAGTTCATCATATCTCTTCTGACAATTAGCCATCGCTTCATTTGCAACAGATTCAAAGATCGACATGATTTCACCCGCACTACGTTTCAATAAGAAAACGTTATACATAGCTACAGCCCGATAAGGTGTTTGCGTTGAATACTGCGTTTTTAAATCTTTTAGCTGTAACGAAACTGGGAGTGGTGTTTTTTCACCGTAATCTTCTTCACAGAATCGATCATTCCATTCCATTTCCTGTGTTAAGAAAGAACTCATATAAGGGGCTGTAATACCCTTTAATGGTTCTCCAACATGTGTCTCTTTACCATAGAAAAGGGCTGAAGGCATGATTTTACCAATCGTTCCAGAATAAATATATTCCTGTAAATCTGCTGGTCCTTGTGAAAATGATGGCTCGCTATTTAAAAATAAGACTATTTCTAAATTCTCTTTTTCTTGTAAATGTGTAATATGTTTTACCGCTTGTCGCATACCAGCAGAGTTTACTTCCTCATCAGGTACTGTTATTAACAGTAAATTCAATTTCCATTTTTCTTCAATTGCACGCTCAATCAATTGCATATGAAGTGCTAGTCCCATCTTCATATCCATTACGCCTCGACCAAATAAATAATCACCTGATCGTAAATCTTTCTGTGCGGATTTAGGTAATAAATTTGGATCTGCTAAAAAGGCTTTTGTAAGCTCTTCAGGCATTGTTGCAAGTGGCATTAATGAACCGTACTCTTCGATTTGTACCGTATCAAAATGGCTGATTAAAACTACCGTTTCTTGTACATCAGGATGCTTATATAAAGCAGATACAACTTGGCGCCCTTTATCAACATCACATAATTCAATATTATGTGGATGCTGTTCAAAATAAGTTAGCTGCTGTAATTTAGCTTGTAACTTCCTTGAAAATTGCTGTTCTCCAGTAGTCAATGTTTGACTTTCCCAGCTGACTAGTTCACATATTAATTCTCGTAACTGCTTGGATGTACCCCACATCATATCTCGCTCCCTTTTTCAACAATCACTTTTTGATCTTCAGGTGCAAAGGACTTCCCTTTTAGCCTTACTTGATAAAAGATTAAACAAGCTATGAAAAACCCTACCCCATAAGCTAAGCCCACTCTTTGCGTGGAATCCCATGCAAGAAACCCTAAAATCAACGCGCAAAATGCGATACAAAAAAGAGGAATAAACGGATAATACTTTACTCGATAACCTAAATCCTTCAGTTGCCCACCGTTTTTTAAATAATGTTTTCTAAACATTAACTGCGATAATGCGATACCCATCCAAGAAATCGTAACTGAAATTCCAGCAATAGACATAAGCAATACAAACACTGTATCTGCTTCCATAACACTCGTTAAAAGTGATAACAATGAAAATACCATTGTGAATACAAGAGCGTTAAAAGGAATTTTGTTTTTATTGACTTTTCCAAAAATTCTTGGTGCCATTCCTTCTTTTGACATTGCCCATAATAATCGAGTTGAAGCATAGAGACATGAATTCCCGACGGATAAAATAGCTGTTAATATAATGAAATTCATAATATCTGCTGCAAATGGAATCCCTACTAAATCTAATAGAGTTACAAACGGGCTCTCTAATAAACCAAGTTCACTAGATGGGAAAATAGCAGATAGTACAATAATTGAAGCAATATAGAAAAGAATGATTCGAACTAAAATCGTACGTATAGCTCTCGGAATATTCTTTTGGGGGTTTTCTGTTTCCCCTGCCGCAATTCCTACTAATTCAGAACCTTGATATGAGAATATAACATTCATCATCGTGACAAAAATAATAGCAATCCCAGCTGGGAATAACTGAGTTGGCGCTAAATTTGTTAAATGCGGTGCTGGACGGTCTGCAATAGGAACCCAGCCTACAATGACGGCTATGCCAATAATAATAAAGATCACAACTGCCACTACTTTAATACCAGAGAACCAAAATTCTGTTTCAGCAAATCCTCTTGTAGACAAAGCATTCAATGAAAACAGCAGTAACATAAAGAGTGCACACCATATCCAAACTGCTACATCTGGAAACCAATGTTGCATTAATATTCCCGCAGCTGTAAATTCAACACCTGCGGTAGCAGCTGAACCTACAAAGTACATCCAGCCAAGGGAAAAACCTGCAGATGGATGTATATATTTTGTTGCATACGTTTGGAATGAGCCAGTTACAGGCATATGCACGGCAAGCTCACCTAAACAAGTCATCACCATATACAAAATAAATCCACCAATTAAGTAACCAATAATTGCACCACCAGCACCTGCTTGATTAATCGTATAACCAACGTTTAAAAACAAGCCTGTACCAATCACTCCCCCAAGTGATAGCATCAATAAGTGACGGCTTTTCATGGATCTCTTTAATTGGTTTGAATCATTCACCCCTTGTTGATCATTCATACCCATCCCACCCCATGTAAGTTTTTAAAAGCGAAGTGACAAGCAGCTTAAGCCACCATCTTGTTTTTGGAACTCACTCATTGGTAATTCAATAACGCTATATCCAGCTTGTTCAATTTTTTGTTTTGTTGCTGGGTACCCTGCAGGAATAATGACAAAATCATTGACTAAAATACAGTTCGCTGAATATTCATCTTCTTTCGGAATAACGATTTTGTCGTATGAAGAAAATAATTCATCCTCTACAAATTCGCCAGCTAAAACCATTTTGTTGTCACCTAAATAAGCAATTCCTGTTTTCAAATGGAAGAATTCTTTAAGTGGTACAATATGAGCCACGTAATCTTCTTTTTCTAAAATAGCTTTTAATTGTTCCGCACCTTGTTGATTTGTACGCTCTGAAATACCAATGTAAAAAGTATTATCTGCTTGCAATACATCGCCACCATCTAATGTGCCTGGACTCTCGATGTAATAGATTTTTTCATATAAGCCTTTTAAAACTTGTTCCATTTCGACAATTTCACCATTACGACTAGCTGCACCCGGGTTTGATACAACTGCAAAATCTTTTGTTAAGACAGCAGTATCCTCTACAAAAGTAGAATCTGGGAATGCTTCATCTGCTTCTAAATAAGTAACCTCTACGCCACAAGTTTTTAACGCTTCAACATAAGCTTCATGTTGTACTAATAACTCTTCGTAATTTGGAGTACCTAAATCAGAAGTTGTTAATCCCTCTACATAACTTTTACCTGGTTTTTTTACAATAACATTTGAAAACATTTCATTTTCCCCCTTAGTATCTTTCAACTGGACAAGTTAAACACGTTGGCCCGCCTGTCCCTTTTACTGTGATTTCATCGCCTTTATACGTATAAACTGTAGCGCCTGCTTCTTTCAATAGGTGTTCTGTAATCGGATTGCCTTCTGGTAATACACATACTCTTGGTGCTATTGCTAAAACATTACAACCAAGTGTATCGTATTCATCATTTGGCACCTCAAGTAGAGTAAAGCCTTTTTCTAAAAGCCATTGGCGCAAGAAGACTGGCATTAATCTTGAATGTACAACCGCTAAATCCTTGTCCACAATACTGATGAAAGACATTAAATGTAAGCAAGCTTCTTCACCTAAATCATGTGGTAAAGGAACAATCATCACTTCATCTACAAAAGGCTTGAAGATTTCTGTAAGCTGACGAATCGCTTCATCATTCGTACGGTAACCTCTCCCAATTGCTACTGTCCGCTCATTTAACCAGACGATATCTCCACCATCTGAAATAGCTTCCCCTTTTAAGCTACCGATGATCGGTATATCCTTTTCTGTCAAAAACTCTTTAAATACATCTGCTTCAGGCTGTCGTAATTCTTTTCCCGAACGTAAGATGATAGCTCCGTGCGGTGTGAATTTCACCGGATCATGTGCATATAAAGAATCCAAACCGACAGATTCGTTTTGTGGCAAGAAATCAATCGTTTCAACATGCTTTTTTAAAATATCTAGAAACGATTCGTACTCATTTATAGCTTCTTTAAGATTTGGTTCACTAAGATAAAAATATTTCTCCCAATTCTCTTGAAGATGCTGTTGGTTAATAAAAGCGGCCTCGGGACTTTTCACAATAACCCTTTTCAAAGGTGCGTACATTGAATCACAAAACATACTTACCCCTCCTCCTTTCCGATGAACGGAAAAATTTTCCGTTAAAAGGAAACTATATATTTAGAATATATGAAAAATATATTATAATGTCAATATATTTTAATAAATCTGAAAATATTACTAGAGGTGACTTTTATGCAAACGATTGATCGGATTATGCAAGTAATTGAAATAGTTTCTAATGTAAAAGAAGACGGCATTACTATTACCGAATTAACACAACAAACAAAATTACCGCTGGCGACTTTGCACCGTATGCTCTCTTCACTAATTGAACATAGACTTATAGTTCAAGATAACGAAACAAAAAAATACCAACTAGGTAATGTTTGGCTAGAATTTGGTCTTCAACTATATGACCGTTTCGATTATGTAGCGACCATTCGTCCTGAATTAGATCGATTGGCCAATATCGTCAATGAAAGCGTTTATTTAAGTAAACCAATTGGAACTGAAGCAATGGTGATCGAACGGATTGATGCGCCAAATAACCGAATACGAATTGTCGATCAATTGGGAATGCGAATACCGATGCATATTGGAGCCGCTAACAAATCAATGCTTGCCTGTATGTCAAAAGCGCAAATACATGACTGTGTAAAGAAAGCATTAACACCAAAGGAAATGGAAGGATTGTTTGAAAAATTATTAGTAATTCAGGCTAATGGTTATGCAATCAGTTATGAGGAGAAAACAGAAGGTACAGCTTCCATCGCAGCACCTATCCTCCAAAGAAATAGTGAAGTACTAGGCGCTGTAAGTATAGGCGTTCTACAATTTACACTTAATGAGGAACGTATTGAGTTTTTAAAACAGGAATTGTTGCAAACTACAGCGAGAATTTCACAACAACTTGGTTTTTTATAAGAATTAAATTTAAGAAATAAACCTTATGCTCCCCTTTTCTTACACAATTGAGTTAACAGAAGACATTTCGTTTAAGTTTTTTAAAGTCTCTCGAATTCATATTATTTAAAAATAACCAAGTAGAGGCTGGGACAAAACAACTAACCTCAAAAATGAAAAGCCTCGAAAATTTTACGATCAGTAAAATCTTCGAGGCTTTGTTTTTTAGTCTACTTCGTAGCCGTTGTTCTCCGCTACGGCGGACGCTTTCCGCGGGCACGGCTCCAGCCTTCTCCTTCGCTTCAAACAACTAATGAAACACATCTATTTTAATTAAATCTATGAATGTGAAGACTGTACGGGTTGTCCATTGCATGAGTTATGTACAAAAGCGAGAGAAGGTACAAATCGTAAGCCCATGTTTAATGAAAAGTGGGAGCAACAAAAAGATTATATAAGAGCAAAGCTTTCAGAAGAAAAAACAGTAATTTTCTGTTCTTGGAAAATAGAAAGTTGAAAACGATATTGGTCTCTCATTAATGGCCGTAAACTTAAGAAAATATGCGGTACGAGGATAATTTTCCATCACATATTGTCAAAATCAAACGCAAAAATCGAGATTGCAACATGCAGTCTCGATATTTTACGTGAACTGAAACTATTTATGTCCCAGCCTCTTTTAATAACGCTGTTCAAGTTTTTTTAATTTGATATCATAAATGAAATTTCCAAATGGGATAAATGCTACAGCAAATGCTAGCAATGACCAAATAACATTCCAGCGAACACGAATTGCTACATATAAAATAACTAAAACGTAAGCGACGAAAATGAAACCATGTGCCGCACCAGCAATACGAACAGCCATCGGAATATCTAACATATACTTCATCGGCATCGCAATAAATAATAATATTAATAGCGAAATGCCGTCAAAATAGCCAGCTAATCTCAGCTGACCAACAGGATTTTTTAGCATAATTTCTCTCCTACAAACAATTTACTACGATAAAATCAGAAGTTATTACTAGCTTATCGAATTTTACATTACCGTACAATATTGTTTATTTAAAAAGAAAGTAGGTTGTGTCTGATTATTGACTAAAGCCTGTGGAATCTTGTGTCAAAATGAAGATGCGATAATTTCCAAAGGACTCGAAATATTTAACCATAATTTTCCACTCTAATAATATATTGAATATCCACGGATTATGAATCTTTTTCCGTGCGACAACTAAAATTCATCTCATAAGGCTTTAAATTGGAGGTGTTAGACGTAAGAGTCTTAACTTGTTTGTGTAACATAACTATTCATTTTATTTAAAAACAATTATTTAGTAGTTTTATCCATTAAGATGTTGTCGTTTTCATAAACCAGTTTTCCACCTAAATCACCTGTAATTGCTAGAGATACTATACCTGAGATACTTAGAAATACAATAACTATTGAAATAATTCCTTTATTTATTTGTTTATATCCAGAGCCACTCCAGCTCAGAATGGAGTGCTTGAACAAGAGTTTGATAATAGCTAATATACCAAATAAAATAATGGATACATTGGCGAAAAACGAATGTAAATCTACTTGATTATGTAAACCCTGTCCCCAGTTTTGAAAAGCAAACTCTTCTGCTCCCTCCCCACTTAAAAGTGCAAATATTCCCAAAATAACTCCAAAGGTTATTAAAAGCGTTCCGAATTGGTTGAGCGTTTCTTTTTTGAAAACAACATTAACAATTTCAATAACTGCTCCAAATACAAGTAGTGCTATAGGAAAATGGACTATCAGTGGATGTAATGGCATTAAGATCAATCTCCTCTCTTTTTTAAATCGTACTCATTTAAACTGAAAAACGCCTGAAATTTTCATATACTTTTTAGTTATTCAATTTGTTTAGCTTCTATTAGTTAAAGCTTTATTAAGGTTTTGAAAAATCTGCTTGGACATGCGAATTATTTTTAATAGTAAAGCTAGCAGTATATGGAGTAAACTCCTTTACTTGTTTTAACCATTTTCCATTATAATGTTAAGTAATTATCAATCGAAACGTTTTTTCAGTTTCTTTTCATTAATGACGTGTACAATTTTAAACATTATGTATGACTTTAAAGAGGTGTAATAGTTGTGAAAATACTTTTAGCAGAAGATGATGCCAGATTAAGAAAGAATTTGGTTCAAATAATAAAACGTGAAATTCACCAAGTTGATGCAGTGGGTAATGGGCAAGATGCAGTAAATTATGCTATGTATAATGAGTATGACCTGCTTATTTTAGATTGGATGATGCCAAAACTCAGTGGTCTTGAAGTCTGTCAGGAAGTAAGGCGTAAGGGATACACAGGGGGCATATTAATACTGACAGCAAAAGATGACACAGCCGATATTATTCAAGGGTTAGATATGGGGGCAGATGATTATTTAGTAAAACCAGTTAAAATGGAAGAACTACTTGCAAGAATTCGGGCATTATTACGAAGAAAAGATAAGCCTATTGAACAAGTTGTAAAAGCAGATAACTTCCTATTGCAGTTAGACTCACGGAAACTATTACGAAACAATGAAGAAATTGAATTGACAAAGAAAGAGTTTCTCCTATTAGAATATTTATTTATTAATAAAGGTCGAGTATTAACGCGTGATCAAATTTCTTTACATATATGGGGATATGATCAAGATATCTCAAATAATGCACTCGATGCTCTAGTCAAGCTTGTCCGAAAAAAAATAGATGAAAATGAACGACAATCAATTATTCAAAATGTAAGAGGAATTGGCTACAAATTGAGAGATTCTTATGTTTAATCGTATAAGAAAGAAATTAACGATGTTATATGCTGCTTGTTATTTTCTATTTATCCTCGTTTTTATTGTTGTGCTCTATTTTTCACTTACAAAGCTGATGGAAAATGAGCAAATAAAAGAACTCGAATCCTATTATTTAAAAGAACAGCACGACTTTTTCGAACACAAAAATGATAAAGTAAAACACTTGTCCTATGACCCAAATCGTGATTTCTTCTATTATATCTATACAAAAGATCATGTATTAGTACACGGGAACGAGTCATATAAAGAATTGTATAAAGAACTTGAGAATATGTTCCAACAAGAGAAGACCTCAAAGAGTACTAAACGTCATTTAGAGTGGCATGAACAACATTTTCTATTATTAAAAAAACCTATAAAAAATTCAAATAAAGTTGAAGGTTATATCATTTTAGGGAAATCTATTACAACACAATATCACTTTTTCCAAAAGATGAGTTGGTTGCTAATTGTTTTAACTTGTATTTTCTCATTATTCATCGGATTACTTAGTAACTATTTAGCTGGAAAAGCCATGATTCCTATTAAACAATCATTCGATAAGCAGAAGAAATTCGTCTCTGATGCATCGCATGAATTAAGAACACCTCTAAGCGTTTTTTATAGCTCGTTGGATTTGTTAGAGACAGATGAAGCCAAGAAATTGAGTCCATTTGGAAAAGAATTAATAGTTGATTTGAAAGAAGAATCCCAATTAATGAAAGACCTTTTGGAAAAATTATTATTCCTAGCACGTCATGATCAAAATCAATTCCCTTTAAACATGGAAGTTACTCCTCTTTCTGAGTTACTAACAAATTTGGGGAATAAATTTGAAAGAACTATTAATTCATCCGTAACATTTACCCAAAATATAGATAAGAACATCAAATTTTACTGTGATTCTACAAGAATTCAAGAATTAATCTATATTTTGCTAGATAACGCCGTTCAATATACAGGTGAAGGGACTATTTCATTAACTCTTGTACAAGAAGAATCTTCAATTAAAATCCTTGTACAAGATACTGGAACAGGCATTCATCCAGAGGATCTTCCGTTAATTTTTAATCGCTTCTATCGTAGTGATTCTGCTCGCGAAAGCAATGGTACAGGTTTAGGACTTTCTATCGCAAAAGCGATTGTCGAACAACATAATGGAACAATTAATGTAACTAGTCAAATTGGACAAGGTACAACATTCACTATTACTTTTCCCACTCTATAGATAAAAATCGAGCGCTTTGTATTCTTTCACGAGAGATTTTACAAAGCGCTTTTTATAGTTTCTATATTCAATTATCATTGGAGTTCCGCCTTTTTTTACCCGCGCAAAATGAGTAAGCCCTTCCCCCTTCACTTTGATGGATTTGATAGAAGATATTTTTATTTTGCCTAACATACGAAGACTTTCTTAACAAACCAAATATAACTGCTATCGTAAAATAAAAGTAGGAGAGAAATCCAAAATTGCTAATCCATTCCCTTATGTTTTTACGATAATTTTTGGCATAAAAACATATTGTCATTTTCTTGCCATTCAACTTCATAACCTAAGCCATTTGCAATTGTACTTAATGGCAAATAAATTTCTTCGTTTATATAAAAAGAAATTGCTGGCAAAGGCTTTTTAACATTGTTTTCATAGACCACGTTAGTATTCGCACGGAATATTAATTTTGTTTCTTTAGAAATCACCTCTAAAATTCTACTAGTTTTATAAAATGATGCTTTTGCGCCTAAAAACTCTGAAACTAATTTCCCTTGAACAAAAAACTCCCCTTCTTTTGGAATTACGTAAATATCCCTAACAGTTTTCTCTGCACTAACTTTTAACTGGACTGTTTTAGAATCTGTAAAAGGTAAGTCCTCTTTACTTTTTGCTAAGTTTCTTGTCCATATATTCCAAGTACCTTTTTCACTGGTCATTAATTTATCGTTATTACTTGATTCATCGTATTCATCTTCATACAAATCTTCAGAATAGTAATCTTCATCATCGTATTCATACTCTTCCTCATCATCTTCGTATGCATCTTCATACTTATTTTTGTGGTCATCATTAGCTTTCACTATGCCCCCGTCTACTAATGTCCCACAAAAGAAAAGCATTACAGCTAAGCGAATTTTTTTATACATTTGATCACCTTCACTATTTATTTGATTTCATTTTAATTGATTATTATGAAATTCAACTGAAAATATGAGGGGGAAGGTAGTTTTTTCTTTACAAGTGGAGTAAAGATTGATTTATATAAAAAAACAGGTTATGCATTTGGGGATAGGCTGTACTTCAATATCAATAAGTTGTACGTTAACACTCCTTCAACTTCTTCATCTTCTTCATCTTCTTCATCTTCTTTTCAAAGTATGTATGCAATCGACAGTTACAGGTCTGTAAAGTCCGAGTTCTTGGGCTTCTTTTGAAACATAAAATGTTAAAAGTATTAAGTATTATAGGTCAGTCACCCTCAACCTCTAGTAAATAGATACCCTCTGAGAATCCACCGCGTTCTTCTTTTTTTGATAAACGAATCTGTTCCAATTCCTCATAAGAAATCTCATAAACAGCTAACGAAGCATGAACTAACTCTAATATATCTGCGAGCTCCTCAATAGCGTCTTTTGGTTTTTCTGCTTCTTTAAATTCAAGCGCTTCTTCTAGCATTTTTAATTTGATTTCTGCTAAATACTCTTTTGGTGCTAGAGCACGACTTGTACATTCTTTTCCAGACATTTCAATTATTTGAGGGATTAAATCTCGTACTAGTTTGTTGTATGTGGGCATTTTTAGTAACTCCTTCTATGTCGGTATAGAATCTTGCTTCTCCAATAGTACTTGATGCACAGTGTTTGATAACTCTTCTTTAATCGTTCACATTTCGAACACTTAAATAAAACCTTCAGTACCAGTATTAAATAAGTATACCTTTATTGGTGAACTACCTACATAATAAAAAAACACCACCAATATCATATTGGTGGTGTCTTAATTCATTGTTCTTTTTTTCTACGCAGGATAAAATATAGGACGATAAAGAAGAGAAAGAATCCTATTTGCACGATAACAATAACAGCTGTATTGATTTCTTGCCATATGCCAGTTAGGCTTAAGAAGGCAGGGATAGTTGCGGTCACCCATGATTGCATAATGGCAACCCAACCGATATATGTTTCGATGTCTTTTCCTTTTGCCATATTTAGATAAAATAATGTCCATAGGAAGGACCACATAAGCCATATGATCGTGAAAGGGATGTCATGAAAGTGAAAGTAGTTAATACCAGCAAACCCTATGGCTAGAATAGCAACCCAAAGTGAATAATAGCCAATTCCGATGTTACGGATATTGGTTAAATTAGTAATACCAACATACAAATACGTGAATCCAAATAAAAAGAGGCCAGACGCTGAAAGAATCGTATTAGTGTCTCCATTTGCTGTTACGATCAAGTAAATTGGTGTAAATACTTGAAGAGTACCTACAAATAAATTAAAAATACCAGCGCTTTTTCCATCAATTTTTCCTAGTAACATATTTCCATTGAGAAATAAGACAGCTCCAACGTAAAGTAATCCAACATTACTCATAATAAAAATCTCCTTTGCTGTAATGTACATGTTGAACGTTTGTTGTCATTACGTTTTATCTTCTTTTTTCTTTGAATTTTATAGATATTTACAAGTAAGGATGAAAGGTTTCATGCACTCTATCACTCCATAGGTTTGAATTTTTTCTACGATTTTAGAATACACTTTAAACCTAAAGAAACAGTAGAAAAAACCCTTGAGAATCCTTAGGTTTTTTAAGTTCATAGTGATAAGTTTTTTTCACTTATGCTTCTCACTTTCAATTCCTGTGGAACTGCATTTACTTTTAAAATTTACATATACAAGTTCAGTTTGTACTTATTAAACTAAACTACTCCGTTAGCCATCCATGTTGTGTAAAATTAACACTACACCACAGAATTGAATGATGTTTACGTTCTTTAATGGGAGTTGAACAACAACAATCCTTGAGAAAACAGTCAAAAAAAACAGAGCTTGATCTACAATATTGAACTGCACCCCAATTGTTAGACACAATCTCACAATTGGAGGTGCAGTTTTTCTATGGCTAAATTTACGGCAGAAGAAAAATTAAATGCAGTTGAACGAGCTTTAAAAGGAAAAGAAAGTTACATGGTTATCGCAAAATCTATTGGTGTAGATGATACAGCGATTCATAAATGGGTGAAACAATATGAGCACAATGGTGTTGAAGCATTTATTAAACAATATACAAATTACACACAACAGTTTAAACTAAACGTACTAAATTTTATGATTGAATACGGTACGTCCTTAAATGAAACGGCAGCTATCTTTAAAATAGCGGCTCCTTCAACGATTCTTGTTTGGAGAAGACAACTTGAAACACAAGGAATGGATGCCCTTCAATCAAAGAAAAAGGGGCGTCCCTCAATGAAAAAAGAATCAAATAAACAATTAAAACAAGCACCAGTCGAAGGATCTACAGAAGCACTTCAAGCAGAAATCGAACGTTTACGTATGGAAAACGAGTATTTAAAAAAGTTGAATGCCTTAGTTCAAAACAAGGAAAAATCACCAAGGAAGACAAAGTAAAGGTCATTTGTGAATTAAGGCATAAATACTCAGTGAAGGCGCTCGTGGCATTCGCAGAAATTCCACGTAGCACTTATTACATTTAGTAAATAAGATGAATCGTCCAGATCCAGATGCCGATTTAAAAGTTAAAATCAAAGCCATTTACGAAGAACATGAAGGCCGTTATGGCTACCGTCGTATTCGTGATGAACTTGCGAATCGTGGGCAAAAGGTAAATCATAAGAAAGTACAACGAATTATGAAAGAACTAGATTTAAAGTGTGTGGTACGAATGAAAAAATATAAATCATATAAGGGAACGGTCGGTAAAATTGCGCCGAATATTTTGAATCGGAACTTTACAGCTGATGCGCCAAATGAAAAATGGGTGACAGATATCACGGAATTTAAATTATTTGGCGAGAAGCTGTATTTATCACCTGTATTAGATTTATTTAATGGTGAAATTATTACGTATACTATTGATTCAAGACCAACGTATTCGCTTGTTTCAGAGATGTTGGATAAGGCTTTAGAACGCTTACCAGTTGAGCACCAGTTATTAATGCATTCAGATCAAGGTTGGCATTACCAAATGAAACAGTATCGAGAGATCATAGAATCGAGAGGTATTGTGCAGAGTATGTCTCGTAAAGGAAACTGTTACGATAACTCAGTTATGGAGAATTTTTTCGGGATTATGAAGTCTGAATTCCTCTACTTCAAGGAATTTGAAAGCGCCGAGCAATTTAAAAAGGAATTAGATAAATATATCAATTATTACAACACGAAACGGATGAAGGCAAAATTAAAAATGAGTCCAGTGCAATACCGAACTCATTTTATCAAAGCTGCCTAATGAAATAACCGTGTCTAACTTTTAGGGGTCACTTCATACATGTAGTATCCACCCTGTTTTTCAACTAATATGCCCGTTATTTATATATCTTTTTTCTCCTATGTCAATATAGTACTTCTAGCAATAGCTCCTCAAAACTGCTCTTTGTTGTCAACACGGCCGTATCGACCGTTGTTTAATAAACAGCAACTAACTTATCAACTTCTTCAGGTTGAGCTACTGACGTTATATAGTCTGATTACATAGGTGGTGCCAACCTAAAGAAACAGTAGGAAAAATCCTGAATAATCCTTAATATTATTAAAGTACATAGAGATAAGTTTTTATTTTCCACTTATACTTTTCACTTTCTCAATTCATATTGAACCACATATATTGCTAAAGTCCCTATACTTCAACCAATCTAAAAAGTCTTCTGCTAATTTGTGACCGAAAAACACATACCTATCTTTGCATTATTAGGAACTAAGGTTCTTTATCAAAATCGATTTTATTCAAAATTCAAATCTTCTTGCATCATACAATAGAATAATTGCTTAGATTCGTAATGCAACATTAATGAATCTGCCTGTAATTCAAATTCTGAATGCAAAAAAGACACCTCCATGTTTAGTAATAACGTAAATCAATAAACATTTAAGTGTCTTTATAAGTAGACATTTATTTAGTTATTTGTAGATACCATTAGAAGTTTATGGCGAAACAATTTTCTAACATTATCTACTACATGATCAGAAACCTTGTCCTAAACCTTTCAGCTTACCTCTTTAGGCTCTAATAAGTATATTTTCACTACTTCTTGTTTTAATAAAATATTCTTGGTGTTCTTTTAGAAATCCAACATAACGTTCGACTTCTTCTATTGTTGTGTATGGCGAGATTGCAAAAAATTTATGTGCATATACGGATATACGCTTGTTTGAGTTTACTACTTCCACGAGACGCTGCTTTTTTGTATTTCCAAAGAAGACAGTATCTCGTTCTTCACCAATTACCTCTGCAAACTCGTCATTAAATTGATTGATTTCCATTATTTCTTCTAAGGTTAAAAGTCCGTTCAATTCATCATTCCATTTTGTATTTTCAGGATAAAAACGGAATGTTGTAATCGGCGAAACTTCATTCGTGATCACCATATTCGGAACTTCTTTTATTAACATCTCTCTAAATGTAATATTGACACGAATATAGTTGGCTAAAAGCTCTTGATAGCCTTCAATTCCAAATGCTAATAAAGACGCATAAATCGTCAAAGCACTTCCCATTCGCGAGCATTCGAGCGTGTAGCCTGTATGATAGCTACCATAACCACGATTCCCTACATATGGCGTTTCCTCTGCATCTAAATCAACATACTTAAGATATTCTCTATTTTTAATTAAAAATAAACTCGTGATATATGGCGTTTGTCCAAGCTTATGAAAATCAAAGACCATACTATCTGCAAGCTTGATATGTTTGAACTTCTGTTGATAGGATTTCAATACCTCATTAACATTGTCTTCAAATCGCAAAGGATTACTTTCAAAGTCGTAATTATTAAAGAAAGTATACATGCCTCCCATAGCAGAGTCTGCATGGATATAGATTGGATATATACCATTTGTGCGTTCTAATTCTTCCGCTATACGCTTAATTCCCTCGAGGTCATCAACCCCAAATGTATCAGTAGTTCCCATTGTGGCAAGGACATAAAGAGGGATGCCTCCTTTTGCAATAACATACTCCATTTTTTCTTTTAAATCTTCTAGATTCATAGAATGATCAGCATTAGCTTTCACGCGAATCATATTTTCTACGCCAATCCCAGTTGCTTCTACAGATTTATACAGACTGTAGTGTGATAGCTCCGAACAGAAGCAATAGAGATTTTGCGGTACACCATTTTGATTAGACGACGGCGCGTAACGGGCAATGGCAAGACGTAAAGAGTTAAAGACAGCCCCTTGTCCTCCCCAAGTTGTATATCCAGCACTGATGCTTTCGTCGTATCCTATAAGTTTGGATAGCATACTAGTTATTTCGACTTCTGCTGTAGCTGCTGCTGGGCCTTCCACATCCCAAATATTGTTCCCATTAACTAGCACCATTACTAAATTTCCGATAATACTAGCGATATTCGGTAGGGGTGCTGCGTTGGCTACATAATTTCGATTGACGAACCGGTGTCCTTCTACCAATTTTAGAAGCTCTTGAATCACTTCCTCCATCGGCACACCCGTTTTCGGAACATCTGCATTTTGAATGATACGATTATAGTAACCCTCTGTGTATTCGGGCATTTCACCTAGCGTTAGTTTGTTAGGATCCTTTAATTCATCTATTTTCGTTAAAACCGTCCTAAAGTAAGACAATGTTTCCTCTCTTTGAAATTCATTCCCGTCCATACTAGGAAACAATTTTTGTAATTTCTTCATCATTTTAGCTCCTTGGTGTTTTTGCTAGAAGTTAGCAATTAGATCTAAATATTTTAATAGAAAATAACAACTGTAAAATAATATGTATCCTACATTCGATACTTGACTGGTATAAAAAAGAAGCTTTCCACAAGTTGGATCAACCTGTGAGAAGCACCCTTTTATTTATCTGCCAGCAAGATGAATATCTTTATACTGCTACACTAACCTTATTTTCATCATCTTGACCCACATTAGCTTCCGCAGTTTCTAAACCATGATTTCACGGTTATAATAATTTGTCTAAATCATTTTTTAACTCTACAAGATTTTTTGCTTCTTGAACAAGTTTTTCCATTGTTTGCAGTTCATCATCACTAATCTCTATTAGTTCCTCAAACATTTCAACAGATTCTCGAGAGATAGAAGCAATCTCAACAATTGTTGCCATTATCTGCTGAGAAGCAGAAGATAATTCTTCTGTACTTGCAGAAGAATATTCATTATTTTCAGCAATGATCTTTGTAGTAGATAGAATCTCATCAAACATGGTTCCAACCTCTACAATGTTCGCATTTGTATCTTTAAATTCTTCTGTTCCCTGTTGCATTGACTTGACAACTTTTTCAGTTTCTTCTTGTATATTCTTTACAATATTTGATACTTCAGAAGAAGACTGGCGTGATTGTTCGGCCAATTTTCTAACCTCATCAGCAACAACCGCAAATCCTTTACCATGTTCCCCCGCTCGCGCAGCTTCTATTGCTGCATTCAATGCCAATAAATTAATTTGTTCTGCAATCCCTGAAATCACTTTTACAATAGTGCCGATTTCGTGAGATTTTTCTCCGAGTTTATTTATTGCATCAAATGTTGTATTTACCGTTTGATTAAACTGTTCCATTTTTTCTAAGGAATCTTTTAACTTCTCGTTTCCTTCTTGTGTCAATTCTAAAGTTGTATTCGATTGTTCTGAAATTTGACTTGATCTCACTGAAAGATCTTCGACAGCCTGTGCCATTTCTTCCATAGATTCAGCACTTTCTTCTGTGGCTACTAATTGTTTCTGTAATCCTCTACCTACCTCATCAATAGCCGCTCTAACAATATCGCCTTTCTCAGAAGCATATTCACCGATTTCAGCGAGATTTTCTCCTTTTTCATGTACATTTTTTGAAAATGACAAAATTCTTTTCCTTGTACTGCTGAAAAAATCAATTAGTTGGTTAAACACAGCATGATTAGAACTTCTTTCATCAACTTTGTTTGTAATATTACCTGCTGATATTTCTTTCATTCCATTTATTATTTCGTTATTAATATGAAGATGATGTTTTAGTGAAATATAACGGTAAGCAAAATACACCGCTACCCCCACTAAGATAACAATTATTCCTAGCATAATAGCATCCATGATAAATATATCTCCTAACTCCTATTAATTATTGAATTAGACTTAATTATGAATATTTTAAAGCTCCTTTATAAGGATATATGTTCCATCCGCTACATTTGCAGGAATACCATTCAACTTACTATTATCGCTATATTTATGAACAATATAATTTCCTTCTATATCTTCATATTTTTTCATATTATGATATTTTTCCATTACACGTATTGACTTCGGGTTTGTTGCTTCACCTAAAACAGCCTTCACCCCTTGTGATGATGCCTTTGTTAACAAACTATTTCCTAATTGCTGAATAATTTCGTGACGGCCATGTTCAGCTGTCACTCCTAACATGAATAGGTGTAAAAACTCTCCGTCTTTAATTTCTTTTCCGTTTCGTTTTTTATAATCTTCCATGAAACGTTTATCTACATCCTCCAGAACACGCAGAATTACATTCATATCAGAAAAAGAACCTTCAAATATATCTTCTCCGATAATCTCTGGTGCATTTGTATCTCCAGCAAGCGCACCAACAACATTATTATTAATATCCAGAGCGACAGCGCAATAACCCTGCTCTATTGTGGAGTCTAAATAATCTTTGGTAAAATGATAAAAATCTTCATAACTGATATTTAATTGACCTACCATCGGTTCCTGAACCCATTTTCCTGAAACATCCAGTCCAATAAATGAGCGAGCTAGACACTCAGCTGCTTTCTGAATTAATGCTGTTTGATCCTTCGTTATAATTTCATATGTATACAATTCTTGTGTTATTAGCATTTATTAATCTCCCTTTCGAATTAAAAAATAAAAATCCCATTTCTATTTGACCTAACATTACATAGGATGATTTACTTTATCGATAAATGTACCTGTGAACTTAATTCTTTCAAGTGCATTCCTAATTTGTACTTGAGCAATTTTAGATGAAGGTTTTACTACAAGGATATCCTTAAATCCTAAGCTAGAATAAAATTGCATCGTTTGCTCCAACTGCGGTACAACTTTTGATGGGACAGTTGTTTGGTGAGTTCCATCGACAACAAACGTATATTCTTGTCTTGATACTTTATTAATCGTATCCTGTAAATCTATCATATAACCTTCTGCATCTTCCTCTTTCATTAATCCATGCACCTGTACATGAACTTCCTTCGAGTCCTTATTAATTGCCATTTTATATTTCTTTTTATCTACGACTATCATCTTTTAACCTCCCTATTCTCTATAATCTGTAATACTTCATTGTTGACATTTGCACGTTCTTTCGTATGAATGTTATAAATAAAAGCTATCCCAGATATAGATAGGGATAGCCAAAAAAACGTTTTATTCTTGGCAACCCGACTATCATTATCCAAGAGGATTTTAGACTCGTAGCTTTGCGTCCTTACCTTTCGATAAGTTTGCCTTTTCACTTGTAAAAGATAGTACTAATATCATGCTCATATATTACTATAACATTATATATTACTTGTCATTTTTTGTCGAACTAGAATTTTTCTTGCTTTACTTACGAAAGAGTCTGCTCCACAGTAAGGCCCGATTTCTAAACTGTAATCAAATAAATGATGTTAAATGGAAATTAACATCATAATTTATATTATAGAATTAACTTTCGTTAATAACTAAAAGGGAAATATGCAGATAATAAAACAGATTTTGTTATGACTATAATAAAGAAAATATTATTATTGCCTTTTTCAACTTACAGGTACGTTAGTTAAATAAGAATTAAACAACTTATAAGAGCCTTACTACAATAAAATGTAGTAAGGCTCTTATATTTTTATATCAAAATTAAATAAATTTATTATCACTTTAAGGTCTGTTAAAACAAATTTGAACTGTTTGAAATAAAGTCGAGATGTTATTAATCTGTTGTTTTACCATGTACTATTTAATTTGCTGTTCTCCATCTATTGGAGCGAATGCTATGGAGACAGCATTCAATTGATATTTTTTTGTATTGCTAATTCAAGGTTAAAAGACTAATCTCTAGGATCGTTAATAACGATGTTCACGTAATTTTTTTCTTTGGCGTACTTCAATAACTTCGAAACAGTAGGTCTAGATAGATCGAGAGCTTTAGCAATTTCACCTTGAGTCTTATCTAAATCGTAATACATCTTTGCTACATTTACACTAAGTAAATCTTTATCGTTGAACATAATTTGCTCCTTTAATGGACTGGTTATAAATAATCATATGCTTTTTCAATTTAAGTCAGATAAAAACCTTCATAGTTTGGGGTGTCCATTGCATTGGAAATGCAGTGGGGGGTGTTTCTGAAATCAAAATTACAAGGAAGTGATTTAATTTCTTTATAATGGCGACCCCAATTTGGAAAATACAATTCATGAAATATTGTACTTACCTTTAAAAGTATACTTACTCCAATGTTCTTCTAGTTGACATTAAATTTTTGTAGATCATCAGATCTAAGACTATAAGAAACAACTTTCTTCTTCCACTGCTTAACTACATCAACGTGATTATCGGGATTATAAACAAAGAAATTAACATCTTTTTTACCCTTTTTTAAGTTGATGACAAATGGAGTTACATTTGTCTCTGGATGTAGAAATAATTTTTCATTACCTGGAAATATATAATGTTTTTTTAAAAAGTTAGCTTCATTAAAATACTCAATAAATCTAATTTTTTCTTCCTCTTCTAAATTCTTTCCGTTAAATGTTACAGTAACATCTTCTGAATCGAGTTTTTGATGAAGTTCGAATTTATCTAAAAACCATGCCACAAGTGCATTTGGAGGACTCATTAACAATTTGAAAAAAATCCCAATAACTATCATGATAGCAACTGTCCATGTCATATTATATCAACTCCTTCAATAATAATATCTGGTTACTATAGGCCCTTATTTTAATAGTATACTATCACAAAATAGTAATTTTCAAACAAGGGCTATTTTTAGTAAGACAACGTTAAAAACATAAGGTATTCCTTTGTATACAAATGTTAAATTGTAAATCAATTCACATACATAGCCAAAAATAATTATTAAATATCCTTTAAAATGTTTTATTAACTACCTCTCAATAATAAAGGATTTATTTTTTAAATAACCATCCAATTGGATTGTTTTTTGACCATCCATTTATATTAGGTGTTTACAAACAATTAAGAGCTTCTGCAAACCTTTTGATTCCTTCATCAATCGAATCTTCATCTTCTCTTGCGAAAGTAAAACGAACAAATCCATTTTTAGATCCCATTGTAGAACCAGGAACATAAATGACGCCTCTTTTAATTGATTCTTCAAGTAATTGGATTTCATTGAAATTTTTAAGGATTTTACACCAAATATGAATACCACCTTGAGGAATAGAATATTCCACCTGGCCTCTTAAATAATCATCAAGGCTTTTTATTATTTTATCTCTCCTTTTTTCTAATTCCTTTATTAAACTTTTGATATGAAAATTGAAATTTTCTGATTCTATAAAATCATTTGCTATCCATTGTGTATAGCTAGAATGTCCAAAATCAATTTGCTGCTTTGCATCGGATAATCTTTCAATCACCGATGTCGGGCCAATAATCCACCCTATTCTTAACCCCGAGGCAACAATTTTGGATAATGAACTAATGTATAATACGTTTCCGTTCTTATCTATTGATTTAAGGGTAGATATTTTATCACCTGAAAAAGCTGTTAAACTATACGGATCGTCTTCTACTACTGGAATCCCAAACTTTGAGGTTATATCTAAAATAGCTTCTCTTTTTTTTAGATTCATTAAGGAACCCGTTGGATTTTGAAAATCTGGATTTAAAAAAAGCATTTTAATACGGTGTTTTTTATATAATGACTGCAAATCTTCAAGGTTAATTCCATCCCTATCGACAGGTAGATAATGTATTTGTATACCTGCTGATTTAAAAATAGGAAGATTATAATTGTAAGAAGGATCTTCTATTGCTATTGCATCTCCAGGTTTTAACAAACATTGTACAATTAAATGTAATGCTTGTTGCGCTCCTGATGTTATAAGTATTGAAGAAGGATTAGTTTCGATTCCCCGACTTTTTTTTATGTGTTTTGTAAGGGTTTTTCTGAGGATTTCACTCCCCTGTGGATGATCGTATCCTAAGCTTCCAATAAAAGAACGTGTTGAGGTTATCTCACTTAAAAAGCTTTTTGGGAAAAGTTCTTCTGACAATTCACCGGTAGCTAAATTTATTAAATTATGTTCAACAGCTTCTTTTCTTATTTTTTGTGTTACAGGTAGATTAGGTAAAAAAGAACCCGCCCCAATATACCTATTCCAGCTAGGAATCCTTTTTTTTGTTATCCCCCATATATCTTTACTAATGGTAGTACCACTTCCTCTATTTCTTTCAATTAGCCCAATCGATTCTAATTCGTCATATGCATTAACCACAGTACTTCTATTTATTTCTAGAATGTTTGCTAAATTTCTCTCTGATGGCAATGGTTTATCAGGTGGAAATGTACCATCTGCAATTCCCTTTTCAATATATTCTGCGAGTTGTTTATAGATAGCTTTTTTTGCTTTTCTATCAGGTTTCCAATCCATATATACTCACCTCATTATTTCTATTAAATTTTCTTAAAATTCCCCATTTATCTTTTACTCGTTTTCATATAAGAACCCTAAGAACACTAATTTGACGCCTATTTATATCAATTAAATTATACTAAAATTATTTTTCTAGTTTTAGTACAGTTTTAGTACATTTTGTGTTATCTTTCAAAACTTCTACTGTTTCAAATTTTGTGCAATTAGTATAAAAATCAATTGTGAATCAAAACCCATACAAACCTATAGTAGCCTAAAATAGTTCAAAGGATAATTATTAGGGGTTGTTTATGAAAACATTTTAATCGATTTTTACACTATGCTAACTGGATGTTATCCATTATTAATATTGGATCCAAAAGAACCTCAAGCTCAAAGACAAGCTAAAGACATTATGCTATCGATAGGGATTATGGCCTTTATCGTTCTTATTGTTTTCGTAATTTTATAAAATGTTAATTAAATTCCCTAATTTCATTTCTTCACTAAATTTAGTCATACAAAAACTGCACCTCCAATTGTTAGATTGTGTCTAACAATTGGGGTGCAGTTCCAATGAGGAGGGTTATTTGTGTTGTGCATTTTTAGTATAACATGAAGTGTTTTTCGATTTAAAATGTTTAACTTGATATTCTATTAGCTGGTTAGTTGAAGAATAAAAGTAAAGTTTATTCCACAATCGGGCCCGTTTAAGGCAATTATAAAAAGACATACCGTTGGTTGTTTCAAATAGAAATTTAAATCCTCCTCAGAAGTTGCGAGGAACCTTAAAAAGTAAAACTCATACAAGGAGATCCTTGTATGAGCAATTTTAAATTTACTTTTCACTTTTAGTGCGATCATATGCCGCTTGAGCAATTTTAAGATAGTCTTGTACTTTCATTTTATCAAGTGTTTTATTATAGTCATCCCACTTGCTAAAGTCCTGTTTACCAGTAATAAATCCTGCAGTCATTTCATTAATATATGTCTGTACATCTGTCATAATCGCACTAACTTCATCATTTTCTTCAAGAGTATAGTTCAAACCAGGAATGATGTCTTCATCTTTAGCAACGTATGGTTTTACTTTCTTAGCATTTTGTGCAGAAGCTTCTGTTCCTTCAGCACCTTGGAAGTATTTTTGCTTAACTATTCCAGGGTAATATCCACCTGGCCAAGTTAAGTAGTCACTGACTGCCTGGTCTAGATTTTTCCCATCGGGATTATCTGTAATTGTATCTAAATACTTGAAGTTACCTTCCTTATCTTCCTCATAAGTTACGCCTTCGAAGCCCATAAAGAACATCTTGGAACCTTCATCACTATAGAAATAGTCCATCCAGCGAACCATTGCTTCAGGGCTTTTTGCCTTATCCGTTATTACGAACATTCCCATGTTACCAAGTCCATTTGTAACTGCATTGTAAGAACGCTCTCCAGTAGGACCTTCAAGAACTGGTACACCTACATATCCATCAAGTTTAAATAATTCTTTTGGGTCAACATCGTCTATCATCCCAACATTACCTTTAGACGCTTCTGCATGAAACTGTTGTGGTTCAACTGTGAACACATCTTGGTTAATCAAACCTTCTGTATACAGCTTATTTAAATACTTAAGTAATTCTTTGTATTCATCGGTAGCAGGAACAAAGCGGAATTCTTCAGTACCTTCTTTAAAGTCAAGATTTGAATTCATAACCCCTTGCTTGTTTAGATCAAATGACCCGCGTAAATAATTGATGAACATGTTAATGCCGTATCCAGTACCCCATGGAATTTCATCAGCTTTTCCATTACCATTTGGGTCTTTCTCTTTGAATGCTTTCAATACTGTATACAATTCATCTGTAGTTTCTGGTTCTTTTAATCCTAATTTTTTCAACCAATCTTCTTTGATCCAAGGTGTTCCTGCATGAAAAGCGTCAAATTTCGGGTCAAAAAATGCAGGGAAACCATAAATATTTCCATCTGCCATAGTGACACCTTTTTTCACTGAAGGATTCTCTTCCAAGAGCTTTTTAAAATTCGGTGCATATTCATCGATGTAATCATTCAATGGAAGGAAAACACCTTGTTTTCCGTATTTAATTAAATCTGTCTTTGGAAAAGCCGAAGCATAAAATACTTCTGGATAGTCTCCTGATGCAAGCATTAGGTTTCGCTTTTCTACTAAACCCTCAATTTGCGTTGTTTTCCAGTTCACATCAACATTTGTCATTTTCTCATACTCATCCCAAAGCATTAGCTTGTTCCAATCTTGCGAAGCAAAGAATTTTGCTCCAAAGCCGTCAACTTTGATTTTCTCTTTTACTATAGGCATTCCCATTTTATTAACATTATCTACATTTTCACTTTTTCCAGTAGTCCCTTCATCACTAGAACAAGCTCCTAAAATACTAGATGTTAGTAATAGACTAGTTACAATACCAGCAAAATATCTCTTCTTCAATTCAATCTCCCCCTCGTATATCTCTTTTCTTTGCTACCCCTTATGTGAGCCGATCATAACCCCTTTTACAAAATACCGTTGTAAAAACGGATAAAGCATAAGCATCGGCAAGTTTGCCACAATCAGTACTGCATATTTCAACCCTTCAACACTAAGTTGTTGAGCTAAAAAGCTTTCAGAAGTTGTTTTAATCATGTCATCAGTTTGATTTTGAATCAGTATTTGTCGAAGAATCAATTGAAGTGGGAACTTATCTTGATCCTGCAAATAAATTAATGCTTTGAAGTATGCATTCCAATGCCCTACTGAATAAAAAAGTACCATTACTGCGATTACAGGGGACGATAAAGGAAGTACAATATACATCTTCATCCAGTTTAGTTATGGTCACACCCCTTTTCTTACAAACAAATTAAGTGTACGAATAGTAGATTCACGTTTTTTGGATAATAAATCAGAAGGCTATTCTTTAATTTCAAGAAGGAATAGTCTACAACAGCAACCAACCTTGAAAATTAAATTATTGAAAAATCAGACTATTCCGCTATTTGTATATACTTTACTAAGTTCACTTTATAAAGTCAATAATAATAATTGCATTTATCCTATTATATTTATTTGTAGAATTCTAGTGTTAATATTACTGTATAGTCATAAGCTAGCTACCTCCTTATAAAATAAAGAAGTATAATGAACGCAACAACCAGCGTATACCTTTTATCAGAATCAATTTGTTAGTTATTAATCCAACTATTACATCCTAGAAAAATTCAATTGGCTTCAAAAGCCTTCAAAGCTTTTGAAGAAAACTTAAACTCTTATTCCTTTGTCTAAATTATACTCTGCCCATTTCTTTGCTTCGTTTTCAATCGCTCTGTTTTGCCACTCGAAACATCCGCAAACCTTACAATGACTATCCATGTACGTGTTGTTACCACGTCTCTTTTGATAGATTGTTTCCTCCTTTAGTAAGGAATGGATATCTGATGACGAGTTTTTTGTCACCGAATCTGAAATTTAGGAGAATAATAAACTCTTTCATCAATTGAAAAAAAGAACTTCGAATAAAAAAACATAGGGAGATTTTAGTCTCCCTATGTTTTCATTCATATTATTTATCTGTTTGTTTTTGCTTTTTTTTCAAATACTCCGCACGTATTTTTTCAAGTTGCTGCTTTTTATCAAATTTGGCAGGTTTAAGTTTTTCATGATACTTTGCCACAGCCACCTGACCTTTGGTATCCAATTGATATTTCCCCACTTTGTTCACCTACTTTTCTTGTCTTTAAAGAGAATCTATTCAACAAATATAATATACCTTATTTTACTGAAGTAAACCTTTTTACTTTATTAGTATACTGCCTAACCTTGCATATATCAGTAAAAACTTAGTAAAATAATTCATAGCCAAATGGTATTCATTATACTTATCTTTACGACCTTAAATTTGCTGATTCATTTTAAAGTCATCAATCAAGTCGCTAATTTTAACTAAAACAAAAAACCTCTTCCAGTTATTTGTTATAAATAACTAAAAGAGAGTTTAATTTTTGAAATATAAATAGTTGTACGTTAATCATTGATTTAGTTCTTAACAAACTACGTTAGACATTGATATGACTGCGTTTATTACCTGTTTAGTGTATGAGTGTATTATCAGTCGCTTGATTAATTTTGTAATTCATTTTAAAATGCATTTAGGAGTCCTCCTTGTATATGATGGGTCAATGGTCGTTGACACTCAGCATCATACTAGAGGACTCTTTTTCTTTCAAAACCTTGAACATCTTTCAAACAGGAATGCTGCCCCGTAGAAAAAAGAGCTACATATACAACTCAACGATTTTCAAGTAAAGCTCCCCGTTAGTTTAAGTACAATTCTTCACACTCTCTCTTTCAAGATAAGAAAAAAACTACCCTATTTATTTTAAAAATGTATCGCACATCCATTCATAAAATTTTTCCTTCTCTTCAAATTGTGGATAATGCGCAGATTGCTTAAAAGAAATAAATTCTTTTTTATTAGCTTCAATCATATCAAAATATTTCTTTGCTACATTTGATGTAGTCATATAATCATATTTACCCATAACAAAATAAACCGGTAATTCAAGTTTCGTTTCGTTAGTAGGTAATGAATTTTTTAATATGTCCTCTAACAAAAACTTCTGAGAATAGGCCAACCCACGATTATAACGGATTAGATCTAATAAGTTATACTCACTACTGAGTAATATACCTAAGTTATCTCCATCGGGGTTATCAATGAGTCTGACACTTCCGCCATATTTCATAACATAATTCCGTGGGGTAAACATATCGCCATTTTTAATTTTTTCAGTTAACCCTTGTAAATATAAAACATCATCCGTATTACCAGCTTTTTGAGCCTGCTTAATAACGTAGTTTAAACTTTCAATCTCACTTTCTACTTGATTACTCATTTGTCCAATACCAATATATGCTTCATACTTCTCAGGAGCTTTATGGGCAGCCTGCGTGCCAATATATGTACCATAAGAATGACCAATTAGTATTACTTTTTCTTTGCCGAGCCGTTTTGATATATAATCCGTCAAAGCCAATAAGTCCTCCACCAGTAAGTCTGACGAAAGATTAGAATAGTCCTCAAAAAAATGATAGGATTTTCCACTTGCTCGCTGATCGTAATTAACAACCGTAAATTTAGTTTCCAGTAAGTCTTGGTATTTTTCTGCATATGGTATTTCCGAGCATCCAGGTCCTCCATGTACAAAAACAATAACAGGATTATCCTTATCAGTGCCACGTATCATTATTTCATGATTACTTCCATTTATCTCTACTTGTTCTAATGCACTTATACTGTTATCACCTTTTATATGCGAAGTCCAATTAGGGCAAAAAAGTGCTATGATTAGTCCTATTATAATAATGGCTCCGATATATTTTATTAATTTCTTTATGGTTTTCATCTGTTCTTCCCTTTCTTCTCATTTTTTTGTAAGTTGAATTCTCGAATCTTTATTTACGACTTCTCCAACTTCATCAAAAATACATACTGTAATTAATTTCATTTCCATGATTAAATGATTTTTACCATTACTATTAAAGTAGAAAGTTGATTTCTTGATTTCCCTAACTAACATGCCTATTTCATTTCATATTTCTATTCTACAGATGAAAGGTCATATACTGTAGTGCCAATAAGTCATTAATAAGTCATAACTATTTTGAAAAAATGACTAATTATGACGATTGGCTATAATCTAATAGGCGATCCACGTAAGATTTTTTGAATGGTGGACCTTATGAATTGCCCATAAAGTAAACAAATTCAAAATAACATTCCAGTTCGTTGCAATTAAAAGAGAGTGAAGACAAAGTTAATTTGACTTTGTCCACACTCTCTTACTTCAATATTTCTTATCTTCTATAAGACTCTCTTCCATTGCTTTCATGATAGCAGAGGATCTGTTTTTAACATTTAATTTCGAATAAATGTTAGAGACATAATTTTTCACAGTTCCTACTGAAAGAAACATCTTTTCTGAAATGTCATTATTGGATAATCTTTGAGTTAAACATTTTAATACTTTTAATTCTTGATTATTTAATTCATATGGATTTTTCATAGAGTTATGGTCAAGTTGTTCCGAGTGTTCGTTTTTAGTTGATTGTATCTGACCAAACACCTCTTTTGCTAATTGTTGAGGAATGAGGGAACCTCCGTGATACACCATTTTAATTCCCTGAACCAAAAATTCAGGATCAACAGCCTTTAATATGTAACCCTCTGCACCAGCATTTAAGGCATTCAAAACGTATGTAACATCTTGAAAAGTAGTAAGTATAATAATTTTTATATTCGGCCATCGTTTTTTAATTTCTTCTGTCGCCTTTACACCATCCATCACCGGCATTTGAATATCCATTAGAAGAATATCAATATTTTTCCTTTCACATAAAGCAATGGCCTTCTCTCCATTTTCCGCAGTTCCAATAATCTCAATGTCAGAAATGCTTTCAATCACAATTTTTAAGCTCTTTCTTAAAATCTCTTGATCTTCGACGATTGCCGCTTTTATCATGATAATGACACTTCCTTTGCCGTAGGTATGTGACACGTTATCCTCATACCAGCATTCAATTTCGAATAAAATTCCACTGTTCCTGCCAATGCCGATATTCGATCTTTCATTGAACGTAAGCCAAACCCTAAATGCAATTCACTAAAGCCCATTCCATTATCTTCAATAAGAACAATCAATTCTTCTTGATTAAACGAAATAGTTACATTAATAATGGTGGCCTGCCCATGTTTTTTCGCATTTGTAAGCCCTTCTTGTATACAACGAATAATGGCAAACTTTATCCTTTCGCCGACTTTGGTCGCTTCTCCTTCGACAATCAGTTTTATATCCGTTGATGTATGTTTCATAAAATCAACAATCAATTCTTGCACAGATTCAATAAGTGTTTGATGAGTCATGGGCGACATTTGGTGAATTGTCTTTCTCACATCATGCAATCCATCTCGTGCTAAATCCGAAATCTCTTTTATACTTTTTTCTGCTTCTTTTTTATCTGCCCGATATAGAAAAGGAAGGGCATCTAAACTCGTTATGACTGATGTGAAAATATGGCCTACTGTATCATGCAAATCTTGTGAAACTCTATTTCGCTCTTCCTTAATCGTCAGTTCCTCAATCTTTTTTGAGTAATATTCCAAGTCCTCGTTTTTTTCCTCAATAGAAGCAATTAACGTTTTATTGGCGTTATTGACAATGGTCATCCTTCCTAAACATAACCCGATACCATAAAAAATAGTTGTATCAATGAAGCGAGCAAAGAAACCCTCATCAGCGAAGAGATCGCCTGCCAATGTGCCAGCAAAAAAAATAGAAATATATAAGAAAGGTCCTAACCAAATTAACGGCTTCACTTGACAAGCATAAGCTACAGTAAGCATAGGCCAGAATAGAAAACCGTAAGTCTCTGATATTTCATATTGAATCGATAGGTAAATAAACGCAGAACCCGTTAGCAATACCTCGGCAAATACATACTTTGGGAATTTTATAAGTCCGGGCCTATAAAATAGGTGAGGTATTATGTATAAACTAATAGCCCACAAAAGTAAAATCCACTTGTTCAAACCTGTTGTACCTATGAATATCAAGTAGCCAATATTCGTAATCCATATTGTACGAATAAGAAAAAGAACATAGTCCAACCAATGCCATTTCCTTTGATCCCTTACTGCTTTCATACTTTTATATCCCTCAACTTCCGCGTCTATACCATCATTCCTAAAATTACTTTGCCATTCTCGTTCGTATAATTGATTATGTTTAGTTTATCTTCAAGGGAGAAACTTGTATAGTTTTTCTTTAAATCTTCCATGCATGATAATAATATTTTTCCATTCAAAATGTAATCACTTCAATACTTTTTTTGAGAGATTTAGCAATAATATTAATATTTCTATTAAAGTCCCCTATAGTTGAAGAACGTTAATTCATTGATCTTGCAATTTCTAACATTTTTTCTTTCGGTAATCTTGAACTATTCATTTCTACATACGTTCCATCTTGCGTCCATCTAAGTAAACCACCAGTAATGGTGTCTCCCTTCTTATCCACTTCTTTTTCATTAAAATAATCTGCCACGTTAGTTCAATAAAGAAAAAAAGAGCTGCCTATGTAACTCAATAATCTTTAAAAAACGCCCCGATAGTAAAAGAAGCGCCTCTTTTTATTAAATTATAAAAGGTATTTGTCACAAAAAACTACAAAAATAGAGAAACTTGTATGGAAATGGACATTAATCAATACTATTCCAGATAATAAAACAGTGTTTAGACTATTTAATATTAAATGAACCATAAAAATCCCTAAAATAAAATGAACCATAAAGTTTCCAAACGGAAATTTTATGGTTCATTTCACAATTTAACAGCATTTCTACTGCTAAATTTTTTGTATGGAAACGGCGGGAGTCGAACCCACTTCTTATAGTAATGTTGTTATATCAAAGATTAGCAACGTTTTTCGTTGTTACTGTGAATTACTAACATCGGATTTAACTACGAGTCACTAAAAATATGCGTTGTAAGAGCTTAATTATTTTTCCAAGTTCCCGCTGTTATATTTTCATTATACTCTTTAGGTATTTGTTTATTATTAAATATGACTTTATAAAATGGATTAGAATCGTAAACTTTTGGAGTATCCATACAACATTTTTTATATTTTTTCATAGATAAACAAGGACAAGTATCATTTCTTTTTAAATTTAGATACTCTGTTTTTATAACATAATTCTTTTCTAATCTCCAATTTTCAAAAGGATTTTCCCAAACTTCCATTAATCTATCTAATATAGCGTAGTTATATTCTTGGTTTCCAAGCATTAAAACTGAGTATTTATCGAAAGGATCTGTCACAATGGCAAATGCTTCAAATTTCATATCTTGTGCTATTCTACAACACATTTCTCCATTATAAATTTCTCCTAATTGATGACTACATCTATTTCGTAAAGTTATACTATTACCACAAATTGAACATTTCCAGTTTTGAACAATTGCTTCTCTACTTAAAAAATGTGTGTATGGAAATAACAATTGTAAATCTTTTGTTTTTTGACTAATAAATTCTAGTTTAAATTTATCATTTGTCCTATCAATATGATTATATAAAAACGATAGCTCAATATCAGATCTATCAAGCTCACACCAAGCTTCATAATGTTTTTTTTGCTTTAGATATCTAAAAGCTTTTATATAATGAGCTATAACTTTATAAACTTGTTCTAAAATCCAGATATTTTTTGCAGTATTTTGGTCATTATGATTAACATATTCTTCTTTATAACTTTTCAGTTTACTTATAACTTCTTTATTTAAATAAAGCTCATTAAAATCAGATAAATATTCTTCAATCATTGTCTCATTGATAAAATTCATTTAACTTCATTCCTCAAATATTTTAATTGCTTCCATAGTTTCTTTAAAACTTGAAGCATCTCCTTCGTATGCTATTTTTTTAGCTTTTTTGCCGTCTACTACTTCGAAATTTACTTTTATTTTCTTATTTATATTATTTCTGTTTGTAATTTTTTCATATAAATAAGAAGAAATCATATTAATGGTAAATGGGAATGCCACATTATTAACAATAATAGTGGCAATTGTTTCTACGATTGAATGTAACTCGAATTCTTTATAATCCTTATCTGATATACAAATATCCGCTGAAATATGTTCTTTCTCTAAAAAGCCTTTTGCATAATCATAAAAATTCATGGTTTGTTCTGGAAAAACATAATGTTCATCTTCATTTCTTTCCACAAGAGTAGGTATTAAAAGTACATCACATTTTTTTAATTCTTCTTCTAATTCTATTGGGAAATATTCACTCTTATAAATTTGCTCAAAAGTAATATTACTGTCTAAAACCTTTACTTCATTTAATTTATCACTTTCATGTTTCATTATTACTTTCCTCCACTTCTTTCACATGCCCCTCATCGCTTTAAAAAATTTTAAAATAAATGTCCAATAGCAAGCCTCACAACTTATACACACAACATCCCAAAACTAGTATTATTGGTGAAATCTTTATTATTTATGCAAAATAGCTATTTTCAATTCATCAGATAATGTAATAATCTCTCTAGGTAATTCAGAATCAGCTTGTAATGTTATATTTCTTTGGGAGATAAGATAATAAATTTGTCCATCAGATAATCTTACTTCACAAATATCATAAAATAACATTAAAGGTAAATTAAAATGAAAGAGTTTTAGTCTTAAAAAAATTGCAATTAAAATAAAAAGCACATAGCACATAGTTAAAGTATCGATTGTTTTTGAACCAATTGTAATAAACGGCAATATTAATACAACAAAATATTCCATTACTTTCTTAGAACTTACACCCTCTGATATAATTTCCTCTATACTCAAGCGTGCTATATGATCAGCCCTTTTATTATTAATAAACAACCGAATAATACATACTTGAAAAAGCCATGGTAAAAGTAAAAAGAATAACAGGATTATTAATAGTGTTATATTAATAATATTGTATTGCATCTCGTCATCTTCCTGTTGATATCTAAGTATAACTAATATTATAGATGGTAAAATACATGAATAAATCCATAACAGCTTATTCGAAACATCCCTTAAAATTGGTAGGAAATAAAAAATAACGATTAGAATAGCAACAATTGTACATGCAAATAAAGCAAAATTCATATCTTTGATTTCTAACCATTTTTCTACTACCATTAATATATTATGCAGGAATGGCATGTTTTTCATTAAAAATCACAATTTCATTATAAATATCTACGCCAATTAGTCCACTAAACATGTGTAAAACTGTTTGGATGTGGACATCTTCTAATTCTATTTTCTTTGTTCTTCGATTCCATTTAATTTTACCTTTAGTATCAGTTTCTAATTTTTTCAAAAATGCTCCATTACTAAAAGCTTTTTTAAAGTCAGTCGACTCAGAAACTACTTTAAATGCTCTAAAATAATTTGCTTTACTACACGCTACTTTAAATGCATCAAAATCATCAATTATTTTTGCTTCTTCAATTTTGCTTATTATTTTATTCTTATGTACTTTAAATACATTTTCATACTCTAATATACTTTCAAATGAAGTACCATTTTTTATAAATATATCATTATTATTTATATGAAAATCAAATCTTGTATCAATTACCATCAAATCATCGATATCAACTTCTTTAGCATTATCTTTTCTAATAAATATTTTATTTTCGTTTTTCAAAAGTAAATGAGATTCACTAGTTTTTTTAAAAAATACATTTTCTCCTTCTTTTATTGCATAATAAAAAACCGGACAAGTTGCATCGTTATATTTTTTCAGGCTTTTAAGCCTATATTTTTTCTCTGCCATTGTTACATCAATATCTTTTAGCTGGCTTTTAACAATTATATTTCTATATGCTTTAAAAATATCTGAATCAATCTCACCATCTTTGATCGTAATCTTCTCTAATTTTCCATTACCTCTTTCTAGTGACAGTGGATTATAAGGCTTTGTATTATTTTCATCGCATTTTTCAGTATAATTATCTATTCCCTTTGTTATTTCTTCCACTACTTCCTTACTTAATGTATTGTATCTGAAAAATTCAATATCAAATAAGGGGTCATTTTTCAAGTTTTTTGATTTAAAAAAAATAAATAATTCCATTTAGTAATCACCCTTCACTATATTTATTATTAATACCATCATAATCCTATTTTATGAATATTCCTATATATTTTCCATTTTAAATAAATTAAAATACTCATTTTAATTAAAAAACACACCGCCTAAGTAGTGTGTTGTGAACCATCTTATTTTATTTATAAATTGAAAAACTTTGTATATCCTTCAGATTTAATCCAATTTTTAATAGTCTCTTTCCAAATTAAATCGCCACATTCTACAGAACATGCTTTTTCAAATTCCCATGAAATTTGTTGTTGATGCACTCTGTAATATCCTTCATCTTCTGTATTAGATATTTTCTGTCCACACCATTCACATTTACAACTCCATTTGCGCTTATTAGGCTTAAATGTTTTAAATATATGTTTTATTTTAGGAATATCATATTTTCCATTTAAATTTTTTTTAAAATTAATATCGTATGAACCATTCATTGCCGCTAAAAAATAATCTAGACTCTCTTTTTTTTCTAAATCATCATTAGTCTCGATATAGTTACTTTTACTATAGTATTCTTTTATTTCTCCAAAAACCTGTAATGCTTCTTCTCTAGAAAGGTATCTTCCCGTACTTCCATCAGCTAAACACTTATATTCTTTAATTTCTCCATCTATATTTTCCTCAATTGTTACAACTCTAATTATTGTAGGTAAATTATTATCCATATATCATATCTCCTATTTTTTATATATATTTTACCATAAAAGTTCTTTTTAAACAGAATATATATATTATAAAGTTTATTATCTAAATGATGTACTTTAGAAGTTGCCAAACTCTTTTTTGATTACCATTTATTCTTGTTTTTTTACTCTTAATTACATAAGGTAATTGTTCTTTCTTCAAATAATTATTTATTCTTAATAACGACGGAACTTCATTTGAATGTCTACGATCAATTTGAATTTCTTTCATCTTTGCTTTTAACAAGTCCTTTTGCTCTTCATCTAATGTATACACATTTTTCCCCTGGAACAATTCCTCAAAAAATTCAACCACTTTCACAGCACTAATATTCGTCACTGTTGCACATGGATACATTTCCTTTAGCATTTCTCGATAATATTCTAGTACATTTTTTGAATCATATATTGCCTTATAAAAAGTCAGTTTTTCATTTAGTAATTTCTTAGTAATCGGATTATATTTTCGTTCACTAATTACTCCAGACTCTCTAAACCGTTCTCCAATAACCTGTTTATGTTCTCTCACTATAGTTTCGTAATCTCCCAATGACTTATAGACTTGTTCTATATCGTTTATTTTTTCTTTTAATTGCTTAATTATCCATAATGGAGGTTTTTGAACATAAAAAATCAAGTCAACGTGATAATGTTTATTTTTATTCACTCGAATCCTGCTCCTGAACTGCTCTAAAGTATTCGGTATCTCTACACAATCAAATGCCACTACAAAATTTTCATGTGCATTAATATTTACTCCCACATCTAAAACTTTAGTTGCTGCAAGTGCATCACACATCAGTTCTTCTTCCTCTACAATAAAATTCAAAATCAACTCATCATAGTCTGTCATATAAATATTTTTCTTAGGATTAGAATTAGAAAGTATAGTTGCTGCTTCATAGTTTTTTAAGGAGTTTTTAAATCCTATAAATTGATTACTTTTAGAAACTAATTCAAACCATTTATAACCATTATCTAAATATTTCTTTCTCAATGTTTCAAATTCATCTCTATTTTCTACTAGATAAATATTTCTAATAGGATTATTTGTTTTATCTACTTCTCTTATTACATTAATATTTCGTGATAAATACTCTTTCATCTTTATTACACTTTTAGGTGTACCACTTAAAGCGATTATTACGCTTTCTAATTGATTTAGATATTCAAGGAACATAAACGCATTAATATCATAGTCACTTGCATCATAAATCAGGTGTGCTTCATCTAAAATCACATAATCATAATGCTGCGCGTATAAAAACATATTACGATGTTCTAACGAAGTTGTAATTGATTGATACATTCCTATAGTTAAATTATCATTTACTTCTTTTAGTGGGTTTTCATGTAACAATGTATCCTCATGTTTATATTTTTGCTTTAATTGATCTTTTAATGCAGTACGATTGCATACATATAAAACACTTTTATTATTTTTAGCAGCATATGGAACAAGTTTTTCCATTATCGCTGTTGTCTTACCGCTTCCACATTCTCCCCCTATTAAATAAAGCCACTCATTACTCAATGATTCCATAAATTCTTCTGTGAAATCCTCTGTTACATAATTGCTCATTTCCTTTTCACCTTTCATATGGGACAAATCTCGGACAAATTCTATATATAGCTGCACGAAATTTGTCCCTTTTTCTAATAGTTATATGGCAAATAATTTATTTGACAAAAAAATAAAAAATAAAAAATAAAAATTTAAATTCTATTTGTCAAAAATTTTTCACCACCATATAACTTCTATAGAAAGAAAAATTACAGGTGAAATTGAGGTACTGACCATGGAGAAAAAGTATGGAGAAATCCAAAAACTAAGAAAACTTCTTGAAAAAGCTAGCGAAAAAATTGAATCTATGAAACCTAAAGCTCAATATTATGACATTGTTTTAAGTTCTAAAAAAGGAATACGTATGTCGGTTATTGCAAAAGAATTTGGTAAAAGTGCTTCTGAAATGCATAGCATATTACATAGTTTAGGTATTATTTATAAAACTGATAAAGCATGGGTACTATACGCAAAATATCAAGATTTAGGCTATCAAATATCTCATACGACTTATAATTCACAAATTGAGTATTTATGGACTCAAAAAGGAAGAAAGTTCATACATGACGCAATGGATGGTAAGAAAGAATTTTTAAATAAACCTATTAAATCTCATCAAATAACAATGGAAGAGGTATTAAATAATGAAATCTAAAGAGACTGATGAATTATTAAATAAAATTAAAGAACTGATTATGTCACCTAAAGAATGGCTCTCACTCAAAGAAGCTGCTACATATGCGGGTGTTTCATATAACACATTTATCAAGTTTCGTGAGATGGGATTACGAGTAGCAGAAATTGAAGGGATCAAGCGAGTATCACGTAAAGAAATTGATACATTTTTTGAAAATCACAGTTATTAAAACTTAAGAGGAATTGTCTTTATTATCTACGAGCGTATAATGGATATTGGAGGTAATTCCTCTTCTTTTTATTGCTCTTACAACGCAACTAGAGGGAGAATTATCATGACAAGAAGATTGACAACAACTATCGAAAGCTATCAACTAAAGAATGGCGAAAAGCGTTACCGCTTCAAAATTTACATTGGACTTGATCCACTAACAGGTAATGAAAAACGAACAACTCGATCAAACTTCAAGTCTCAAAAAGAAGCCAAATTTGCTCTTTCTCGAATCAAACTAGAAATTGCGAATGGTACATTTCAAAAGCAAACACCAGAAAAATATTTAGATGTTTATTACCTTTGGATTAAGCAATATGAAAAGACTGTGGAGGAAAGTACATTCGTTAAGACTAGCGGTATTTTTAGAAATCATATCTTACCTGCTATGAGTGATTACAAAATAGAAAAGATTAACATTGATGTATGCCAAAAACACGTTGACGAATGGTCAAATAAATTGAAAAAGTTCCGTACCGTTAAATCATACGCAGCTAAAGTGTTAGATTTTGCTATCAAACGTGGCTACATTCAAACAAACCCATTCAATCACGTTGATATGCCTGTTGCATTAAAGAAAAAACAAGCAAGCACGGAAGAAAAGAAAGAAAACTTCTATACACGTGAGGAATTAATCGAATTTCTTAATTGCTTTGAAAAAGAAAATAATGTGAAAGCCTATACCCTATTCCGTTTACTAGCTTTTAGCGGTATGCGCAAAGGTGAAGCACTCGCACTTACTTGGAAAAATATTAACTTTAATGAAAATGAAATTCACATTAATACGGCGATTTCACGTGGTAAGGACAATCAATTGTATGTTAAATCAACAAAAACAGGTATTGCTCGCACAATTAAAATGGACGAGCGTACAATGGCGATTTTGAAAGAATGGCGTAAAAAACAAAAATTAGATTACTTCAAATTAGGATTCAATACGATGGCTGCTAATCAATTAGTTTTCAGTAATGAATATAATGATTTCCTACAGCCTACAAAAACTAGAAAGTGGATCATCCAAATTCAAAAGAAATATAATCTAAAAGAAGTTTCTACACATGGTTTACGCCACACACATTGCTCTCTTTTATTTGAAGCGGGAGCAAAGATTAAAGAAGTCCAAGATCGATTAGGACACTCTGACATTCAGACAACAATGAACATCTATGCCCATGTTACTGAAAAAGCTAGAGAATCAGCTATTCAAAAATTTGAAAATTATTTAAATATCTAAGTTTTTAATATTGGACTAACATCGGATTTAACTCCGAGTGATTGATATTTATTGAAATCCAATGAAATAAAAAAAGTGCCAAAACCCTTATTTATCAAGGATTTTGACACTCATTGAAACCGTATGATTTCATCTTATGGAGACGGCGGGAGTCGAACCCGCGTCCAGAAACTCCAATACTCAAGCTTCTACGTGAATATCTTGCCTATTTAGAATTCACACACCAATATCCGACATTTCACTAACATGAGCCTATGGTTTGTTCCTGCCTCTATCTACTCTATTGAATATAATCGTCCTATCCTCAATAATTTTTTAACTATTTGTAATTTTCCTCCGGTTTTTTCATGTTCAGAATAATCTTTTTGTTTCCATTAAGTATAGTACCAGCTTTAACACTTTGTTTTTGTACATAGCCTTCGCCGATAATCTCTATATTTGCACTAGCCATTGTTTGATACGTTAATACGTTACGGAGTGACCAATCTGTAAAATCAGGTACTATTGAATCTCCATCTGTCTTCAAAAATACAAAACCACCAGATAAGACTTCTGATTTTTCTTTAGGATATTGATCCGTAATTGTATCACCATTACCTATAATAATTGTTTTGATGCCATTTCCTTCAAATTCTTTTTCAATATCTTCAACGAGTTTACCTTTTAAGTTTTCCATCGTTTGAGATTTCGTTTTTTTATTTTTTTGAGGTTTAATATTTAAGTACTTTAAACTACTTCCCATAACTGTATTAAATACTTTTGATGTTGGCTCAGAACCCACTTCTGTTGGGCCAAGTTTAGGTTTTCCTACTGCAATGTACATCACTAACTGAGGATCGTCTGCAGGAGCCATACCTAAAAACGAATACAGAAAATAATTTTTCCCTCTTTTATCGTATTCGCCCGTTGATGGGTCTGGCATTTGCGCAGTACCAGTTTTACCTGATACTTCATATTCCTTACTTTCAAAATCTTTAGCGGTTCCAAATTCAGAAGTAATAGTAGTAGTCAAAATCTCTCTAACTTCTTTTGACGTTCGCTTAGAAATGGGTTTTCCTATAATAGTCGGCTTGTTTTCTTTGACAATTTTCTTCGTATTTGGATTCACAATTTTCTCAATAACATATGGTTGCATCATTTTCCCATCGTTCGCAATAGCTGAAACAGCTTGTATTAATTGTATCGGTGTGACTGTAGAGCCTTGTCCATAAGTTGTTGTTACACGGTTAATAGGATATTTATCTAAGATTTGACCTGTAGCTTCATTTGGTAAATCTATTCCTGTTTTTTCACCAAAACCAAATTTTTCTACATAAGAATTGAATTTGTCATCGCCTATTAATTTCAAAAGATGCGCCATCCCTACATTGGAGGAGCGCTGAATTCCTTCTAAGTAGGTGATCGTTCCCCAACCTTTTCTGTCATTATGATCTCCAATTGGTACATTTCCTACCATGTATTGACCAGATTGAAACTTAGCGTTTGGAAACCATTTCCCTTCTTCAATTGCAGCTGCTAATGTAAAAGTTTTCATTGTAGAACCTGGCTCTATCGTCAACTCTGTTAACTGGTTTAACCAACTATTTTCAAGTCCAGTACCGTCTTGCGGGTTATATGTTGGCCTTTGTGATACCGCAAGTATTTCTCCCGTCTTCGGATTGGCAACGACTGCTACCATCGATTCAGGATTATATTCTTTATAAACTTTAGAAATTGAATCCTCTAAAAAGTTTTGTATAGTTTTATCAATCGTTAGATACACATCCGCTCCATCTTTTGCAGGTTCTACCATCTTATCGCTATTAGGTAGTAAATAACCCCATAAATCACTCTTATATTGGACCCATCCATCAGTACCGGATAATTCTTTGTTATAGATGGATTCTAAACCCATTTTACCTACCGTTCTAGATTGTCCACCTTCTAGAGTATCCCTTTGAGCTAAGCCTATTAAATTCGATGCAAAGATACCGTTTGGATAAAATCTCTTTGATTCTTCCATAAAAATGATACCTGGTAACTTTTCATTACTAATTTTCACCATTACGCCATGGCTAATATTACGGCCTGCAGCACCAAATTCTACTTGGCGAATTTCATTACCTTGCGCATTCTTCGCTTTTGTATTTAATTTATCAAATATATCTTTTTCACTAATAGTAAGATATTTCGCTAAAACTTTGGCGGTTTGCTCTTTATCTGAAACATGCATAATTCTTTTAGTTCCCTTAGAAGCCTTTGGACTAATTACTGCTACTAAGCGATAGTTAATAGTATCTTCTGCTATCACTTGTCCTTGCCGATCTAGTATTTTACCTCTATTGGCTGAAATTACTTTTGATCTTTCGTATTTTGCGGCCGCTTTCGCCGCCAAAGCTTCCCCCTCTACCTGTCCTGAAGCTTGAATAAAAAAGATACGGAAAAACATAGCGAAAAATAGTCCTCCATAAAGGATTAACATTAAAAAGGCTCCCCATTGAAATCGAAACTTTCTCTTCATTGTCCAAACACTACTTTTACGTTTTTTTCGTTTCGCTTCAAGCCAAATGAGTTCGAAACTGACAATAATTCAATTAAGAGCACTATGGCATAGAGAACACTTTTTCCCTTTGACATTATTCTTTTAGAAGGTCTATGTGTTGACTGCTGGATATACTTTTGTTGATACTGATTATGTAATGCCATTTAATCACCTTTTCTTTGATTTTTTCTGCTATTCTTATTTTTGCAGAGCGAGCTCGATAAACACTCCATCTTGGTTGAAGCGTAGAAACGCTCCTAGTATTTAAAGACTACTTCTCTTTTTTATTATTGTTATTCTTCTCCACGATTTTAAATACCGCCCAAAAAATAATGACTACTAATAGTGAATAGTGTCTATATTCATTTGGAAGAAAAGCAATTAGTAGTATTGTAGTTATTAAGAATGGTTAACGCTTATTTTGAAAATGTTTAATTACAGTTCCCTCTTTTTCATTTGGTTATAATATATTATATTAACATATATATCCAATAAAAAAATCACCTCTTAGAAAAACTAAAGAGGTGATTTTCATAAATTTCATAATAAACGATCATTCTTTTCTCATTTATCATTTAAATCTTAATTTATATAATAACTCTTTTTTTCAGAGTTAAAGTACTAATAGACGCCTCTTTTCATATATGCACACAAAAAAACGTAGTCAAAAAAGACATTAAATCTTGTCTTTTTAACTACGTTTTTAATATTTATATCATCGATTGTTATTGAGCAGTATATCCACCATCAACTAATAATGTTGTACCTGTTACAAATGAAGAATCTTCACTTGCTAGGAATAGTACTGCTTTTGCTACTTCTTCTGGTGTGCCAAGGCGGCCCATTGGATGTAGAGCGATTAAATGTTGGTTAGTTGCTTCGTTACGGCCTTTAATAAGTGGCGTATCGATGTAACCTGGGCATACTGCATTTACGCGGATACCTTCTTTAGCGTAATCTAGGCTAAGAGATTGAGTTAACAGTTTAACGCCACCTTTTGCTGATGCATATGCTGTTACGCCGGCTTTACCGGCATGGCTATGAATCGATCCACAGTTGACGATTACGCCTCGATTTTCTTGTTTTAGCATTTGTTCAATAGCAAATTTATCACTTAAGAAAATACCTGATAAGTTGATGTCGATTGTTTTTTGCCATTTTTCTACTGATAATTCGTGAATCGGTCCATCTTGAGCAATACCTGCGTTTGCATACATGACATCTAATGAACCAAAAGTTTCAACCGTTTTAGCTACCATGTTTTTGACGTCTTCTTCACTTGTCACATCTGTTTTTACAAATAAAGCTTCAAAACCTTGTGCTTTTAAATCGGCAACTACTTCTTCGCCACGTTCAGAGAAATCGGCAATGACTACTTTAGCGCCTTCTTGTGCAAATAAACGGACAGTTGCTTCACCAATACCACTTGCTCCACCAGTCACTACTGCTACTTTATTTTCTAATTTCATTGTTTTTACCCTCTTCCTCAATTTGTACTTGTGTAATATGGCATTATTGTAACACTTGAATTGTTTTAGTAAAATTTAATTATATTTAATCTATCTTTAATATTACTTAAGGATGTGTGGAATTTGAAATTAGAGCAATTGGAATACATAGTGGAAATTGCAAACTGTGGATCTTTAACTAAGGCTTCAGAAAAACTACATGTGACGCTTTCTGCAGTAAGTCAGTCGTTATCTACATTAGAGAATGAGCTACAAATCACTATTTTCCACCGTTCTCGTCAAGGTACTGTCCCGACTGAGGAAGGAAAAAAGATACTAGAAAAAGCGAACCAAATTATTCAACTTATGAAAGAAATGGAATCAGAAGTGGAAAATATACAAAACGAGCTTACGGGACAATTGCGAATTGCGACAATTCCAAGCCCTATGCACCTATTTGTAAGTGCTGTTTCTGATTTTAAGAAGGTGTACCCAAAAGTAGACATAGATATTTTCGAAGGTGGTTCAAAGGATATTCTGTCAGATTTACTACAAGATCGAATTGATATTGGCGTCCTGATTTTGTATGAAAAAGTACTCGACAAACTAAATGGTCTAACCATTGAAAAGCTTCGTGATTGTAAAATGGTTGTAGGTGTACCTTCTAATTCACCATTAGCAACGCAAAAAAGCATCACCCCTGAGCAGCTGCTTCAATATCCACTCGTTGTTTATCGAGATGATTTTATCTTATGGTATTTAAACAACATCATTGCCCGTTATGGTAAACCTGATATTCTATTTAATACGAATAATACCGTTGCAATTCACAATGCTGTTAGAGATGGTGCACTAACTTTTGGCTTGGATTACTCTTTTCAAGACCATGGTGGAATGAACGAATCTTCTATGGTGACAATTGATTTGGATATTGCAAACTTTTCCTTCATTCAATTAGGTATTGTTCATATGAAGAATCGTTATATGTCTCCAGCAGTGAGTAAATTTATCAAATTGCTCCAAGAAAAAATATGATGTGCATTTATTGAAAATAATTTTAAAGCCATTTAATCATATATAATGATTGAATGGCTTTTAAGTTCCGTATCAATATAGATTTATTCACATGTTGTTTCCATTGGCAATTCTATTTGACCAGATGAATAAGGAGCGATTTCGTAAATTTGGAAAATAAGATTAATCCCTGATTTTGAATTCGTCCAGTAATATGGCGTCAAATTTAAATCCAAATTTTTATCAGCTAAAGGGTATTTTTCTTTATCGGCAAGGATTTTATTAACTGTGCAGGTTGCAGCATTATTATATGCAGCAGTAGTTTTAAAATTTTGTTTCAGTGTTACTTCTTTACCAGAGTTCGTATTATAGTTATAGCTTTCGCTGTAATACTCACCGTGCGCACCGCCAGTATAGTAATACTTTGTTCTCACAATACTAACTTTGTTATTTTGGTTGTATTTGACTGTGAAAAAGGTTTTATACTCATATGAAGCATAATCTTTTTTTGATAAACCAAGTTCTTTTCGATCTTTGTCATATCTCTTTAGTATTTTCTTTCGGTCTTTATAGTCTTGCTGGGCTAACTTTTTAAAATTCGAATTAATTTTTTCTTGTCTTAGTTTATTCTTCATACCACTGATTTGCGGGTATTTTATATTGCTATTAAACATAAATTTGTGAGTTTTTACCGTCACTGCTTTTTTCGTTTCAGCATGCATTGTTAAAGGGCTCAATGTAAATATTAGTACCATCGCCATTAGTAAACTACACACCATAGTAAGTGATCTTTTCATACGTCACATCCTCTCACGTTTAATGTACTCACAGTATACCCTTATTTATTTTTACGATGACATTCATACAGCCAAGTTTTTCTATACAATTATGTACATCAATCATTTATAATTTATCGCTAAATGGAGTACTGCCTGTTCATCTGTTAAGTTTGTGTAAGAGTGCTGTTCGCTCGCAACAAATTGAATTGAGTCGAACTTGTTAAGTGTATAAGATGACTCTCCTATCGTTATTTCAACTTCTCCTGCCATAACCGTCGCAATTTCTACAGCACCTGGATGATGGGCTTCTGGTTCATATTTACAACGAGGTTGCAAGTATGCACGATACATTTCCGTACTTCCTCGAAGATCATTATATAAGGGCTCAATAACCCACTCCTGATCGTTTCCGAATAATTTTGGTCCTTGTCCAGCACGTAAAATATTGATATTATTTTCCGGTTTTAAAAGTGCCATTAAAGGTACTGAAAGACCATTCGCAACTTTCCAAATCATTCCTAATGTTGGATTTGTTTCACCACGTTCAATGTTACCTAATGTTAATTTACTTACCCCAGTTTTAGCTGCCAAGTCCTCTAAACTTAATTTTTGTTCCTTTCTTAGTTCACGAAGTTTAGTTCCTACAAATTGGATCAATTGTTGTGTTTCATCCTTATTTGAACCCATATTTCTTCACTCCTTATTTATATATACTTAACTTTTTATAATATTTAATAAATTATAACATATCTTTTCGAATTAAAATAAAGTGTGTTTTAGTATATTATACTTTACTTTATTTTAAGATAGGTATATTATTTATCACCGTGAAAGAAATCAAAATGAGGTGATAATTTATGAAAGCAGTAGTAGTTGGGATATTATCTTCCCTATTTTTTTCAGCTACATTTATCATAAATCGAGCAATGAATCTTGATGGAACAAGTTGGGCATGGACAGCTTCTTTACGCTTTATATTGGCCATTCCATTCCTTCTTCTCATCGTAGTATTCAGAAAAAATTTAAGACAATTATTTCGTGAAATGGGAAAGAACCCTTTTCAATGGTTATTATGGGGAACAATCGGTGGCGTAGGTTTTTATTCATTATTAAGTTTTGCTGCAGTTTATGGTCCATCGTGGTTAACATCGGGTACTTGGCAAGTTACTATTTTAGCAGGTGCATTACTTTCTCCGTTATTCTTTGTAATGGTACCGAGCGTTGATGGAGATAAAAAAGTCCGACAAAAGATTCCTTTTAAAAGTTTACGAGTAACTGTCATTATTTTAATTGGTGTAATTTTAATGCAAGTAAATCAAGCGGGGCATATAAGTGTTAAAGAATTTATTTTAGGATTTATACCTGTTGTCATTGCCGCCTTTTTATATCCATTAGGCAATCGAAAAATGATGGAGATGTGTCAAGGAAGAATCGATACCTTCCAACGTACATTAGGTATGGCCATTAGTAGTTTACCAGTTGCTATTATATTTGGTATTTATGGAACTGTTACAGTTGGATTACCGACTGGCTCACAATTTGGACAAGCATTACTATTAGCTTTATCTTCCGGTGTGATTGCAAGTCTTCTTTTCTTCTTAGCTACAGATATGGCAAAAAACAATATGGGCTTACTTGCAGCTGTTGAATCAACGCAAGCTGGTGCAATGATCTTTACTGTTATAGGTGAAGTGATATTATTAAATGGATCTTTCCCGAAAGGTCTTTCATTGTTCGGTATGTTTCTTGTTATAGTCGGTATGGTTGTAAATAGTTTAGTCAATGGCAAGCAGAGAAGCATTAGTAAAAGAAAACTTGGATAGTGATTGCCCTCCTTTATACTATTCTCTCTATCTATTTTGTTGATTGATAAGATTCAAATTGGATGGAATTATTGGAAGTAAATAATGTTTATACTAATGAGCGATCGACTCTATATTGAGTTGGTCGCTTTCTTTATAATTTACCGTTAAATTCGATGGAAAATGAGAGGTGATAAAAATAGAACTAAAGTAATCGCTTTAAAGAATTGCATTTTATATATAACTGGCAGAATAAAAAAATCATTTTCCCTACTGAAACAACAGAATGTATTTTGAATAAAGAAGGTTATTTACAAATTGTATTTAAATGAAAAGTTATATATTTAAATAGCCTCTATAAAACGCTATTACTTAGTACTTAAATAAATTTACTATAGGAACTATTAATTTCCTGATGCGTCCTATTAATTACATGCTCTATGGAAAGATATCTTTGCTTTCCTTTATCTAATTGCTTTACAATAGTTAGGAATAGTAAGACTTTAATATTTTTTGATATTATATGGAAGGAGGAAGGTTTTGCAGATTTGCAATACCATTAAATGAATGAAACTACTAGCAAAATTACTAACAGGTATGATTGTATTTTTCGCGATTATCGGCATAGGTATATATGTACTAGTGCAGCAATTTGAAAATTCAAATGACGATTCTGAGCCGGAATACGTTGAAGAAACAAAAAGTGTCGAAGAGTTTATCGGTTCCATTTCAGAAACTGCTCGTACACTTGCAGCAGAAAATGACCTATACGCTTCTGTCATGATTGCTCAAGCAACTTTAGAGAGCCAATATGGGCAAAGCGGCCTCGGTTCCTCGCCTAACAATAATTTATTTGGCATTAAGGGAAAATATAAAAACGACTCAGTGAAACTTGCAACGTCTGAAGATGATGGCAAAGGTAATATGACAACAGTAATGGCTGAATTCCGCAAATATCCTTCCTATGAAGAATCATTGAAGGATTATGTACGTTTACTACGTAATGGTCTTTCTTGGAACAAAAAGTTTTACACAGGCGTTTTTAAAAGTAATACAAAATCCTATAAAGATGCCACAAAGCATTTAACTGGATCTTACGCGACTGATTCAAAATATAACAAAAAACTAAACAAACTAATCGCTGAATATGATCTTACTCAATATGATAAACCAGTAAAAAATAAAACTACCATTAAAGTAGCAGACGGTGACTCACTAAATCATATTGCAGAAACCTATAATGTTAATGTTAATGTTACTTCCATTAAGCAATGGAATAAATTAAACACAGAAAATATTGAACCTGGACAACAACTAGAAATTTTTCAATATTAAAAGAAGATGATCCCGAATTATGTGGATCACCTTCTTTTTTCTTATTTAAGAAGAAATATTTATAAAAATAACTCCATCTCATTATTTTTCATTGTAAATCCCATTTTCTCATATAGATATTTGTCGTCTTCTGAAGCATGCAGCCATATCCTTTTAGCCCCATTGATCTTACTTTCTTCAGTAATATTTTCAAGAATTCTTCTTCCTAATCCATTTCCACGATGTTCAGACAGAGTATACATATTCAAAATATATGCTTCTATTCCTTGAAGATTTTCTAAATATGATGGTCTTCTAAATATGACCATGCTACCGATACTCACTACTTCCCCATTTATTTCAGCAATATAAGATATAAACTCATTATTAACAAGCGCTTCTTCTAAGTAATCCCTTGTAGAATTTACAATAATTAGCTCCTCTTCATGAGATTTGATCTCACCTAATTCCTTTAACAAAGCTAAACGCAAACTAATTACACTATCAATATTCTCTATAGAAACCTTATAAATCTTGTATTTTCTCTTATTAATCGACATTAAATCACTTTCTTATATTATTTAAAATTATGTTATTCTGGCGATAAAAGGCTTAATCCATATAAGTAGTTACAATAGTTCAGGTAAAAAGATTCATAAACCGAAATAAATTAGGTGAAATTTATATCAATATTCCTTATAATATGTAAAGAGATGTAAGTTAAAAGTATTATTGTAAACTGTTATCATTAAATACAAATAGAAAGTAGTGATAGTATTGAAGATAGGGAAAAAAATATTATTAGGATTTACTTTGATGGTTATTCTGATTGGGATCTCTTCTATTTTTACAGTAAAACATACTCGTGAAATAAATCAAAGTTTAGATGAATTGGTAGATAGACGATTTGTTCAAATTAGGTTAGTGGATGATATTCAATATGAAATGGCTCTACAAGGGTCATATTTACGTGGATATTTATTGCAAAAACATAGTAAATCATTGGAATCATTACGAGATCATCAAGTCATTTTTGATGAAAAATTAGCCGAACTAGAATCAATAGCCCAATCTAATACGATGAAGGAATTGGTAGCAGATTCAATCACTGCTAAACAAGAGTTCGATCGTTATACAAAAGAAACAATCTATGCACATCAAACAGGAAACGCAATTAAAGCAACCCAATTGATGAATGAACAAATACAGCCTATAAATGACAAAATTTTAAGCAATGCTGAAGATATGCTTACATACCAAAACGAACAATTAGAGAAAATTCAACTTAATGCTATAGATAAAACAAATTACGCAACTCTTTCGGCAATTATTAATTTCATAGTAAATCTAGTTGTTGCAACGGTCATCTGTATCATTATTACACGAATGATTTCTACCCCTGTTCGTAAGTTAAATGAAGGGGTTAAGCTAATAGCAAAAGGCGATTTATCACAGCCTGAGATCATGATTCGTACGAAAGATGAACTTCGTGAACTAGCTGATTCGTTTAACGAGATGAAGCAGAACTTACGTCATCTAATTCTGGCAACGAATAATAGTGCAGAACATTTATCCACTTCTGCAGCAGAATTATCCGCAAGTACAGAAGAAGTATCACAAACTTCAGAAAATGTTTCGACTAGTATAGAAACAACTTCGTTAAATGCTTCTATGTCATCTGCTGCAGCTAAAGAAAGTGTTATTGCTATGGACGAAACAGCTTCTGGGGTTCAGCGTATTACTGAATCAACGCAAACTTTACACACAACCGCAATTGATACACTTTCTATTGCAGAAGAAGGTCAAAATAAACTGATTGATGCTAAAGAACAAATGCAAAATATTTACGATGCAACTGTACTAGTAACAGAATTAACTAAACAACTCGGTTTACAAACTGCAGAAATTGAAAATATTACAAAAGTTATAACAGGAATAACTGAGCAAACGAATTTACTAGCTTTAAATGCAGCTATCGAAGCTGCACGTGCTGGAGAACATGGTAAAGGTTTTGCTGTTGTAGCAGATGAGGTACGGAAATTAGCAGAGGAATCGAAATTATCAGCCAACAAGATAGTTAACTTAACAGCCACTATTCAACGAGATACAAAAAATGTGGAAACCGGTGTTTCACAAGGTTTGAAGACTGTTGAAGAAGGTGTCAAAATCATTGAGCAAGCTGATGTCTCATTCCACTCAATCACAGGTGCTGTACGTTCAATGACATCCCAAATCGAGGACATTTCTGCTGCTTCCGAAGAAATTTCCGCAAGCGCTGAAGAAGTAGCCGCTTCTATATCAGAAATCGCGAACCACTCAGATGGTACTTCAGTTCAAATTGAGGCAGTATCTAGCTCAATTGAAGAACAAGTAGCTTCAATGCAGGAAGTCCATAGCATTGCTCAAGATTTAAATGCAAAATCGGTATCTCTTCAAAAAGAAATTCAACAATTTAAGTTGTGATAATAGGGCCCATGGAAATCGTAATTTTCCATGGGCTTTTTTGATTCTTGCTAATACTATGTAAATAGTTTAAAGCCTTTTACTTAAACTCACTTTATTGTAATTTACATGAATGTCTACGTCTTAGTAGATCTTTATATGTGTCTATAACTCCATTAATTCTTTAGTATCAATCTTTTTCTTTTACATTTTCTCTCAATCTATTTACACTTAGTATAAACTACATATATTGGAGGAGAGTCAGATGGAAAAGATCGAACAAATTAGCGAAGGGTTGTACTGCATCGATACGTATGATTTAGGACGACCAAATCGGACTAGTTCTTATTTGTTAAAAGATAAAAAAATTGCATTAATCGAAACATCTGCTAGTCCTTCTGTACCTTATATTATGAAGGGACTTCAGGCGCTAGGAGTGACCCCTGAAGATGTAGACTATTTAATATTGACACATATCCATTTGGATCATGCAGGTGGTGCTGGGTTATTTATGGAGAAATGTAAAAATGCAGAACTAATTGTGCATCCAAAAGGAGCACGTCATTTAGTGGATCCTAGTCGCCTCATCGCCAGTGCAAAGTCTGTTTATGGGGATCAATTTGAAACTCTATTTGACCCTATTTTACCTGTAGAAGAGGCACGAATGAGAACCGTTGAAAATGGGGATCAACTCGTACTCGGTGAAACAACTTTAGCTTTCTATCATACAAAAGGTCATGCGAATCACCATATCTCTATCCATGATAGTAAGAGCAATGGGATTTTTGTTGGAGATACGACTGGAGTTTATTATCCGGAACTTTTGGAAGAAGACTTCGACTTAATCCTTCCTTCTACGTCACCAAATCAATTCGACCCTGATGCAATGGAACAGTCAATTCAGTTTTATGAAAAACTTGCGCCAAGCCAGCTATACTTTGGCCATTATGGTGTTTACTATGAGCCAGATATGGCATATGAGCAAGTTCGCTACTGGTTACCAATCTTCTTAGAAGAAGGTAAAAAAGCAATGGCGGCAAAAGAGGAGTTTTATGCTAGATCACGCGATTTAGAAAAACGTTTGAATGCACTTGTAAATGATTATGTGTTACAACGTGGTTTATTGCTCAGTCATCCTGTTTTCAAAGTGGTACCTCTAGATACAGCAGTCTCTGCTATGGGAATCATTGATTATTTGGTAAAATTAGAAGGATAAGATAATAAAGAAGCAGGTTTGCAATTTAAGTTGCAGTCCTGCTTCTTTATCTGTATATATTTGTTTACTTTTAGTTCGATGTTTCCTAGTATTCTAATTTTCACTATTAAATAACGATTGCTCAAGATATTCATCTAAAACTCTACTTTAAATTTCGCTATTTGATCACTTAATTCAACGAACCAATTTTTATCATTAGTATCTAATGCTAATTCTTGTAGTGCTAGTAAATCTTGTAGTTGCAATTTGTCTTCGTCATTTAGGATTAAATTTTCGAATTGAACAATGCGATCTTTTTGCTGTACACCATCAAAAAATTTAACAACTGCTGCTCTTCCCTCTGGATCGATAGATAAAATATAACCATCAAGGTTTTGAGAAATCACCCATTTACCAATATCCTTTTTCATTAATTCCATCTGCATCATTCCTTTCACTAGCTCGAATTTGTGTAGATTCATTTGCTGGCTTCTAGAAAATACAAAAAAATCCGCTTGCATGTACATGACTTCATATTCAGAATTTTTACCTTCTAAAATGATTTCAATAAGCTTAGCGGATAATTTTAGTTTTTAGTGTTACTATATTTTATCACTTATTTTCTGAATAGTAAATTAATTAATAGTGAATATAATCTATTTATATTTATGATGAATAAGACGTAAATATACCGTTTAACTCTCTATGAAGTTGTACCTTTGAAATAAATTTTAATCAAATTAATACAGGGACTCCTATTAATGAACAAATAGAAACAGCATTTTATTAATTTACACGTTAGTTTGTGGATTTTAAAAATAATCAGCTAATATTATCTGTTGTTCAACCAAAGAAGGAGTTCTTCATGTTTATAGTGATTCTCAGTTTCTGAAATAATTTGAGCAAGGAGAATATCAAGGGAATCCGTTAATGAATTTATGGTTTGTTGGACAAAACCATCCTCAAATTGATCTAACGGCTTAGGTAACTCATCTTCGTCTAAAATAAAGTAATCTCCATTCGGAAGGACCAAAATATCAATTATCAAGTCCTCAAACGATACCAAATTATCAATCATATATGTGTTTTTTACGATATTAAAATAGGAACCTATATAATTTCCCTTATTATCTCTCCAGATATATAAATTATATGGACGATCCTTCCAGTAATACGCAATTGTATAACTACCTTTAGATATAGTTAACTTTGTTTGTTGATTTGCTATCATCGTAAAGGAATCCAATATTTCATGAAAAAGTACGAAATTTTGATTTTGTGCTTTTAACAGCATACAACTATACTCTACAACTGTGGAGTCATACCGTATTTTTCTTTCTATTATTTTATCCCCACGTTGAATTGTTGGTATTCTTAAATTGGTCATAACTTAAGTTTCCCCTCTCATTAAATACTCTATTCCACACCTATAGTCATCGAACTTCGCTTAACATGGATCTCTGTTACTTCGATCTGATCTCTCTCTTTTTCCATTGCGATATACAAGTTTTGATCTGCTCGTTTCACCGCTTCTTATATAGTTCTATCTTTTTTTCAATTCGGCAAAACCAACCGATAGATTCAATAAAATCGATTGAAGCATAATTACTACCCCTTTTATAATAACTTCTAAAAAACAAATGAATCTGTGCTGTTTTTTAATTAACTTTGGAATTTATTTTCAATTGATTTACTACATTTCATTTGGATTTTTTAACTTTCCCTTCAACATTTTTATGATATCATAAAATATCTCTTAGACACACCACTGAAGCAGTTCTATTGAACCATTAGTATTCTATGAACATTTTTCACCTTTTTAACTATAAATAAACTATAAACTTGTCTTCAAACTATAATCGTCGTAAAATTGATAATATAAGCTCATTAGTTATCGAAGTATCAAAAATATTCTTTTGTATAGGAGATATAGTTATGATTAACGTTTTATTTGTCTGCCTTGGGAACATTTGTCGCTCACCGATGGCCGAAGCATTATTCCGTGACTTATTAAAGAAAGAAAACTTAGATGACAAAGTGACAGTTGATTCTGCGGCTACTGGATCATGGCATATTGGAGAACGCCCCCATGAAGGTACGCTTGCTATTTTGGAGAAAAACAATATTTCTTCTGCTGGTATGGCTGGTCGTCAATTGAAAAAAGAAGATTTCGAGCAATTTGAATATATAGTAGGTATGGATAATAGTAATATCATGAATATTTACGAAATGACAGGCCAACCTAATCATCCGAAAATCATACGTCTACTCGATTTAACTGATCATAAAAAAGATGTCCCTGATCCATATTTCACTGGAGACTTCCAGGAGACATATGACCTTGTTACTGACGGTTGCCACGCATTACTTGAAAAAATTCGTAGTGAACACAATTTAACTAATTCATAAGAAAATCCCGCCAATATATCATTTGGCGGGATTTCATTTTTATAACAATTGAGAAATAAAGAACAACCAATCTTTCAAAATTAATTGTTATAATAGATTTATATTTTTTTCAACTTAGGAGGACCACATATGGATTTTGTAGCCATTGATATAGAAACTGCCAACCAATGGCGCGACAGTATTTGTTCGATCGGATTAGTAAAAGTGGTGAATGGAGAAATACAAGACACCCTATATACATATATCAATCCAGAACAACCATTTGATGAATATCATACACATCAACATGGCTTAACAGCGGAAATGGTACAACATGCGCCGACCTTTAAAGAATTCTATCCAACATTATGTCGTTGGTTAAACAATCAATTTGTTGTTGCGCATTATGTCAAATATGATGAAAATGTCATTCAAGAATCATGCGAGAGTATTCAACAACTTTCCCCTTATTGTCGATACGGATGTTCATTCGAGTTAGCACAAAAAGCATTCCCAAATCTATCAAATTATAAATTAACCTCTGTTGCATCTAATTTATCAATCCCATTATCTATGGAGAATGCTGACTTGATTGCTAGCATTGTACTTACAATTAGTAAAATGAAAAATATTCAACAAATAAATAGATTATTTAATTCTACTTTCGAAAATAGTCAAAATGTAACTTTAAGTATGAATGCGCCTTTTTTCAAAGGAAAAACGGTTGTCTTTACAGGTGGCTTACAAGGTATGACTCGTTCCTCTGCTGCACAAAAATTACGGCAAGCTGGCGGTATATTTAGCAATATAGTATCTAAACAGACCAATTATTTAGTCATTAGTCGTAATAGTATTGAACACTCAGAGTCCGGTCATAAAAGTAGTAAATTTCAGAAAGCTGAACATCTTATTGCTACAGGACACTCGATTCAACTTATGCATGAAGAACTTTTTATTGAAAAATTGAAATAGAGTTTGGAATAAGCACTACTGAACAAATTTAATCTAACGAACGTAATATCTGTTATTTCCCAATATAAAAGAGCCAGCATAAAAATGCTGGCTCTTAGCTTCTTGATTTTGCAATAAATTTTAGAAAAACCTCCAGAAGTAGAGGTCTTCCGTTTCTTTATAGATTTCTGCTCCTGATTTTTCTAACACCCTGTGTGATGCAATATTGGTTTTATCAGTATCTGCTATAACAAACCTAACATCAGGCTGATTTAACAACCAACTTTTAATATTATTAACGGCTTCAGTCATATAGCCTTTTCCCTGATATTGAGGAAGAGTGTAATAACCAATAATTACTTCACCATCTTCATTTGGGCGACCTTTTAACATGATACCACCAACTGTACAGTTTTTATCTCTCGATATAATTAGCCAATTGGTGCACCATATATAATCTTGCTGATTCTCCATTACTTTTGATAGCCTGAATTTCAGAGCTAGTTTAAGCTCTTCATTCAAGAATTCATTTGATTCATTTAAAGATAAACTTCTTTCCATTTCTTTTTGATTATCAATTAGTAATTTCAAGTTTTCTGGATTTAATGGGATTAGTTTTAGTCTTTCTGTATTTAATTCAACCATTCTTCCACTCCTATCATAATTTTCACGTCACTTATATAAACTCATAAGCAAAATTATAAATAGGTATTTATTATTGGCAGCAACCTCCAGTATAATTGTTTATTTATTCTATCATCGGAAGAATTACTTTACAATATTTTCAAACTTAAATCATTTGACACATTGAACAAATACCAAATACATATTGAATAATCAATAGATAAGACCGTTGATTTCCGCTACGGTGGACGCTTTCCGCGGGCGGGCGCCAAGTCGCTTCGTCGCTACGCTCCTGCAGGGTCTTGGACTGTCCCGCTTTTCCCGCAGGAGTCGCCACCTCCGTTCCAATCAACTACTCATGTAATAAAACAAATTATTATTCAAACTAGCTTTTTTGATAGTCTACTCTACTTCAACAGCAATGTGTTTGAAATTTACTACATCAAATAATCCGGTATCTGTTAGTTTTATGTCTGGTATTACAGGTAAGCTAATGAACGATAGTGTCAGAAATAGATGAAAGTCTAAATCTGGGTTGAGCTGTAATAATGCTTCATGCAATTCGTACAGTTGTTTTTTGGCAATAGGAGCTGGTTGATCTGTCATTAGCCCTGCAACTGGCAAAGGAAGAGCACTTAATATTTGTCCTTCTGCTACAACAACATAGCCTCCTTGCATATTCTGCAATGCTTCAACAGCAAGTAACATATCCTCGTCATTTGTTCCTAGCACAAGTGCATTGTGAGAATCGTGAGCAACAGTAGTCGCAACAGCTCCCTTTCGAAGTCCAAAGCCATGTGTGATACCAAGACCAATATTCCCAAGTTGATGATGACGTTCAATAACAGCCAACTTCAACATATCATTTTCTACTGAGGGTATGAAAACACCATCTTCAACAGTAACATCAGCTATCAACTTCGTCGTCATAATCTGATTTGGTTGAATTTCAATAACATTCGCTTTTGAGCCTTTAATAAAAGGAATCGCCAGATCGGATTCAGTCAATGCGGGAATATTAACAGATTGCAGAATAGCAGTTGGAACATAATTTTCTCTTTGCTTCTTTTGTAGTATCTGACCATGTTCGGCAACCTTTTTGCCATTTTTCCATACAGTTTTTGGCTCACAACTATTGAGATCTTCGAGTAGAATAAAGTCTGCAATAAATCCTTCCGCTAAAGCACCCTTATGTAGTAGTTGATAGCAATTGGCTGCATTAAGTGTGGCTAATTGGATTGCTTGTAGCGGTTCCATTCCCTCTTCAATTGCGAGTGCAATGTCATAATTAATACTACCCTCTTGCATGAGTTCGTCAAGATGTTTATCATCTGTACAAAATAAGAAGCGATGTGCATTTGTCGGTGTTACTGCAGGTAGTAATGCACGAAGATTTTTGGCTGCAGAACCTTCACGAATGAGTACATACATACCTTGCTTCACACGATTTCTAGCCTCATCTGCCGTTACACATTCATGATCGGTTTGAATACCAGCGGCACGATATCCTCGTATTTGCTGAGGGGATAATCCCGCACCATGGCCATCGATAATTCTCTTAGTAGATTCAGTTTGTTCAATTTTTGCAAGCATCTTTTCATTAGCTTCTAATACGGCTGGAAAATCCATAACTTCAGCTAAACCAAGTACATCTGGATGAGTTAAGAATGGCGCTAAATTCTTAGCTTCTAACACTGCTCCAGAATTTTCAAATGATGTTGAAGGGACACTCGATGGTAGCATTACATGAATATCCATCGCTGCATTTTTAGCATTATCTAACATGTATTGAATCCCATTTACCCCAGAGACGTTAGCAATTTCATGTGGATCTGTAATCACCGTCGTAATTCCATGTGGTAGTAAAATACAGCTAAATTCAGATGGCGTTAACATCGATGATTCAATATGGATATGACCGTCAATAAGGCCTGGAATAACATATCTTCCTTGCGCATCTTCTTCATGCTCTGCTTCAAATTGACCATCAGGATCAATTGCCACAATGTATTCTTCTGAGACAACAACATCAGCCATTCTCCATTGTAAGTTGAATACATCAGCTACCTGAGCATTTCGTAATATAAAATCAGCTTTTACTTTCTTTTGTGAACATAAAATTCTGCGTTGCCTACTAGTTATTTGGGGATTCATCAAGATACCTCCTAATTGTTCTGTAGTAACCTTTTTATATTTATACCATAAATATACTTGCAACAATAATTACTAATGTTAAAAATGGAGTATTTTAGTAATTATTATGAAACTTTCTCTTTCTTCGTTCGTAAACAAATAAAGGGGGTTATCACATGTTCAATCAACCTAAGTTAGTTATTCCCCGTTCTGCTGTGAGAACGACATTTGATATTTTGGCTATCGGAATATTTGTAGTAGCAATTATTTATGGAATTACACAATGGTCTAATCTACCTTCTGAAGTTCCAACACATTATAATGCATTGGGTGTACCAGATGACTGGGGCCCGAGATGGATGTTCTTTTTACCACCAATTATAGGAGTAGTATTATGGTTATTCTGTCATGTACTAGAGCAAAAACCACATTTGCATAACTATAGTACATTAACAGCTGACAATACAGAAAGGCTTTATAAGAATTCTATGTTACTATTAAATTTTGTAAAAAATGAAATTCTATTGTTTTTCGCCTTTAATATGTGGACTGATGTGCATGTAGCCCGTGGTGGTGAAAGTTTTCTTGGAGTCTATGAGATGCCACTTTTCCTTGCTATCCTATTCGGTACGATCATTTTCTTTGTCGTACGATTTTTCAAGCTCAGATAATAGATTAAAAGCTCAAGCCATACAAATTTGGCTTGAGATTTTTTGTATTTTCTTCACTTTGTATACTTCTCCAATTGGAATTTTTTCTTACCGTTTAGTTTCCACAAGACAATCCCTTTCCCTGGAGCAATGTAGTAATGGGAATACGTATCATAGATTTTGTGATCTATTCGAACTTTGACAACTTCATTAAAAGAACCCGCTGCAGTTTTAACTGACATATTTATATCTTGGATTTGCACTTCATCTTGCTCATTTTTCCATTTCTTACCCTTTGTTAATGGGTAGTTCAGTCGAAAACTTGTATGCCCGGTTGGAGATAGATATGTGAAGTACTTACTATTTTCCAAATACGACGTATCCAATCCATTTTTAGACTTTGCTTTAACACCGCCTTTTACTTTTACATAGGATTCGGTACTATTACCATAATATATGTCTTCTTCGTAATTTTTGTAAGTATACTTCCCTATTTTAGGTAGCAAATTCCCCGTCACTTTTTGCAAAGCTTTTTTAGAGTTTAGATAAGTGGCAGAAACATATGCTGTTCCTTTTTTATATTGAATTTTTGACCAACCTTTTGAGGTGCTAATCACTTTCACTGTCTCATTTTTCTTTAAATGACCCAACTTTTTTGAATTTGTTGTAGCTTTCATACGAACGTTTAATACATCTGCTTGTACATATTGTGTCGTGAAACTCGTTTTTGCTTCTATCTTCGGTAGGTTAATGAAACTTACACTACTGATTAAAATCACAATAGCCAAAATATATCTAGATCGCTTCATTTTGGAACTCTCCTCCTATTCAGATCAAAAACCTATTAATTCTATACAATCCATTATATAAAACTAAGTACCCGAAAATATCCAATTTAATCATTTTTTTAAACCTTAAATAAACAGAATTTTCAACTAACTATTAAATTCACTATTTTAATTGGTATATTTACTACCTTGCTCTCCATATATTGATTTTAAAGATTTAATAGTTTCACTTATTTAATTGAAAGGAGGAGAAAGGATGAAAAAAAGTTTAATAATATTGCTATTGATAACGAGTATGATCTTAACAGCATGTGGGGGGGGTGACAGTGATAAGGCTGGGAATGCAGGTGAGTCCACAATTGATCGTGTAAAGAAGGCTGGAAAATTGGTTGTTGGTACGGCTACAGGATATGCACCTTTTGAAATGGTCAATTTGAAAGACGAGTTTGTCGGCTATGATATCGATACCGCGAAAGCAATTGGGAAGGCGTTAGATGTAAAAGTAGAATTTAAAGAATATTCATTTGATGGATTAATAGCTGCCTTGCAAGTTGGTGAAATTGATATGATCGTTTCAGGTATGACAATTACTGGCCCCCGTGCATTGTCTGTTAGTTTCCCGAATCCATATTATCAAACAAAGCAAGTTATGTTATTACCTGATACAGATAAGACAACAAAGTCTTGGAAAGAGCTCGATAAAAAAGGAAAGAAAATTGCAACTATTATTGGGACCACTGGTCAAATTTTTGCTAAAGCAAACTTCAAAAATGCAGAATTCAAAGATTACAGAGAAATGCCGGCTGCAGCTTTAGCGATGTTATCAGGTCAGTTAGATGCCGTAATCTATGACGAGTCTTCAGTACGAATTTGGCAAAAGCAGAATGGGAAATCTCATATTTTAGATGAGAATATTTCGGCTGAAAATTTAGGGATTGCCGTAGCTCATAATGATTTAGTAACAGTCCAATGGCTAAATTCATTCCTCTATAGTTATTTAGGTGGACCACAGGAGTTAGCTTCACGTTCTTACTGGTTTGAAAGTGATGATTGGTACGGAGATATTAATACAAAAATAGAGGCAGAATGACCGGTTAAGTCTGATACTTTGAAGATCTTATTTTATCTTTGTACGTATAAGGTCTTCAATCATTTTAATGCTCTTATATAAGTCATATCAATGGAGGAGTTCCTACACTATGAGATATCAACCTGATTGGAGTGTTATTACAAATAATCTCGATATCTTTTTTAAAGGGATGTATTTGACGCTCGAGATTTCAGCACTATCTTTACTATTTGCTATTCCTATTGGGATTCTTTTCGGAGTTGGTCGGATATCGAAAAATCCTATCATTCGTTTTATTTCTTCCGTCTATGTAGAAGTTATGCGTGGTGTTCCCCTGCTCGTTATATTGATTTGGATTCATCTCGTTCTTGGTCAGTTTTTAAAGCTTGGGGCTTTTTGGGGATCTATTGTTTCTCTCGCTATTTTCTCAGGTTCATTTATAGCAGAAATTGTTCGTGGGGGAATTCAATCTGTTCCAAAAGGACAAATGGAAGCTGCACGTTCATCAGGCATGTCCAATTTTCAAGCTATGCGTTTAATTATATTGCCTCAAGCTTTTAGAAAAACATTACCTCCTATGGCATCGCAATTCATCATTCTTATAAAAGACTCATCTCTCGTTTCAACCATTTCAGCTGTAGACTTAACATTAAAAGCGACAAATCTAGCCGCTATCTCTTATCGTTATATTGAAATATGGACATTCGTTGCTCTGTTATATTTTGCAATGACATTTACATTATCTCTAATCATACGACAGTTTGAAAAACATTGGTTAAAAAGCGAGTATTAAGAAAGGACTGATTGCATGATTTCTATTAACAGTGTCAATAAAAGCTTTGGCAACAATCAAGTTTTAGCAGATATTAACTTAGAGGTAGAAAAATCAAATGTGATTGCATTAATCGGACCAAGTGGTGCAGGAAAATCCACGCTCATCCGAGTGATCAATGCTCTTGAAGAAATTGATAGTGGGGCAATTATAGTAGATGGGACTTCGATTCATGATAAAAAAACGGATATCAATAAAGCCCGTACAAATATCGGTTTCGTATTTCAAAGCTTTAATTTATACCCATTTTTAACAGCGCTTGAAAATGTCACAATAGCTCCTATTAAAGTAAAAGGAATGACAAAATCTGAAGCAGAAAAAATGGGTACTGAGTTACTTAGTTCCCTTGGCTTAGCTGACAAAATACACGTCCACCCCTCTCATCTTTCAGGTGGACAACAACAACGTGTGGCCATTGCACGAGCTTTGGCAATGGATCCACAAATCATGCTTTTCGATGAGCCTACTTCTGCACTAGACCCTGAGATGGTAAAAGAAGTATTGGATGCCATTCGGAAGCTTGCTAAGGAAGGAATGACGATGATTGTTGTGACACATGAAATGGGATTTGCTCGCGAAATATGCGACAAAATTGTTTTTATGGCTGAAGGAAAAATTGTTGAAGTTAATTCACCTGAAAAGTTTTTCACTGCTCCTGAATCTGAACGTGCAAAGACATTTTTATCAAAAGTTTTAAATCACTAATAACGAAATAAAAACTTCTTTTAAAGTATCGATACACCAAATAATCTTGTACTTTAAATTAAAAGATACAAAAGGATAGATAAAGCAAAAAACCTTTATCCATCCTTTTTATAATACAGTTTAGATATAAGATTTCTTATTTTTTTAAACGGCCAAATCAAAATGGAATATTAATTCTTCTCCGTAATCACCTTCAAATCTTGATTCTTGTTCTTTAAATCCAGCTTTTATGTATAAATTAATTGCTGCTATATTTGTATGATGAACTGTTAAAATAATCTCATTCTTTTCAGGGTAGTGCTGTTTTGTTATTGTCGGCAATAATTTCAATACATTTAGAGCAAATCCTTTTCTCTGGAAACGTGAGTCAATAGAGAATGATTTAAAAATAATACTATTTTCATTATTCGTATATATATTCCCTCTTTTATTCGTATAGAGTGCAAAGCAGCCCACTAATTTCCCCTCATAAACTACAATAAATGGCTGATTGTATTGATCCTTCTTAAATTCCTCGATAACATCAATTGGTAACGAAGTATAAATTGCTTGCTCTTCAGGTAAACAGTATTTAATTACTGCTGGATAATCACTTTCTTTAATAGTCTTTATAACTAATTCACTCACCTATGTATCCTCCTATTTTCTAATTTTAACTTTTATTATTTTAACACATAGAATAGTTTCAATATTTCGGTTTCATATTTATTGATGAATATAACAATGATTTTTAGACAATAAAAAAATACACCACAACTAGTATTGTGGTGTACTTTCTAGAAAAATCTGCAACATGTTAAACAAGTAACCTATTCATTTCATTTATTTTTTATCCACAAGTACTAATGCAAGTGTAGCTATTGGACCCAAAAATAAAGATAGTAGAAACCAGTTGAATCCTGAGCGATTCTTCCCTTGCGCAATACCCGCATTTATGAGCATAAGAGTACCCCAACCGACTACATACTGATTATCCATTTTATCCCGACTTTCTTTTTTAATTACTATTTATACGGATAAAGAGGATTGTTAGTTTCAGATTAATACCTAGCTATATTACTAGAACTTCTTCTACACCATTTCGCTTTAATATTTGCTGTGCCTTGTTGCGTATTGCTTCATTATGAAAACAATCTTCGTAAAATACCATACGGCTAGGTTTTTTGCTTGCTAAAATATTAATTTGGTCTAGTGATAGGACCTTTTCAAGACAGATGAATACTGTACCTCCATTGACTGAAAAAACGGTACATCCCCCTAATATGAATCGTTCAATTGGTAGTACTATATCTATTCCTTGCTTGAGAAGCAATTCAAATAATACGTCCTCTTCACTTCTTCCTTGTTTCAAAGGTTTAGTTAAATTTATAGGCATCGGTTCTACATTTGATAGGTACTCTTCCCACATTTTTAAATTCGTCGTATCGAGTTTGAAATTTTTAAAACCTAAATCATGGTGAGTGGAATGTTGTATCTCCCTCTTCATACATACCAACCGCTCTTTACCAAGTTCTGATAATAACGGCTTTCTTCCAACACTCTTTAAATAATCTATAAGTTTTTTAGTTTCTTTTTTAGCTTCACTTGATAATTTCTCTTGTAATTGTTCAAGGTTTTCATTAATTTGCACAAGTATATAACGAAGGGATAAATTACTTTCAATATTATATCGAACAGTCGCTTCACCAAACGTCCCTGAGCCAGAGAAAAAATCCATCACTATATCATCGTCTTTTAAAGCGACCATACTCAAAATTCTTTTAATTAATTTTAAAGGTTTTTTACCGTTTCGATAATCTACGAATCCCTCTTTATCTAAACCGGTTGTTTTAATATCTGCCCAAAAATCACAAGGATGTACGGTTAAATAATCATCAGCAAAAAGTATTTTAATACGTGGTGACTCTACAGCTGTATTATAGTGATTGTTTATAAAATACAGCTTGTTGTTTGGTGTAGTCATTACAAATGCTTGATTGTGATTTGTTTTTCTCTTTTCATCAGCAATAGTTTTAACACTAGCCGCCACTGAAACGGTTCTAATAATTCTCCAAGCATTAGTAAATAAGAATCCTTCAAGATCTCTTTTTTCAATATTGTTCTTTTTAGCAAATTCAGAAACGGGGACCATTTGTATGTTTGCTAAAATGACATCACTTCTTTTAATGTCTTCTATTGTTCTATCTTCATTATCACGAATAGCTTTTAATTCTTCTATTTCTTTTTTACTAATATTTGTGAGAATTGTTTTATATTCATTATCCCATGTACTTTTAGGGATTCTAATTTTTTCAAATGTAGCGTTTCTTTTTTTATAGCAAAGTACATATTCCTTTAATTTAGGAATTTTTCTTTTAACATGCGTCATTTTTACACCTGTTGGTTCAGACATTTTGACAACGATGGTCGTGACAAAATTCTCCTCCCCAAATATTTCATTGCAAATTCGTTTTAAATTATCCACTTCATTATCATCGATGGAGATAAAGATCACCCCTTCATCAGACAATAAGTTACGGGCAATTTTCAACCTCGGATACATCATATTTAACCATTCTGTATGAACTCTTCCACTAGTCACTGCATTCGATTCTAAACTTCCATTCGTATGTTCTTTATAGTTTTTCATCTGGTCACGGAAGTTATCTTTATAAACAAAATTATTTCCAGTATTGTATGGCGGATCAATATAGATAAGCTTTACCCGATTATGATAGCTAGTTTGAAGTAATCGCAATACTTCTAAGTTATCACCTTCAATATAAAGGTTTTTTGTTGTTTCCCAATCTAAACTCCCTGCGATATCAGGTCTTAAAGTTCCTGTCGTTTGCTTTTGGGCTAATTGAATCGCCTCAGTTTTACCATTCCATGTAAAATCAAACCGTTCTTTTTCAGTTTCTATCTGTTCACCTAATAACAATTGAAGCTTTGCAAAATCTATTTTGTTTTCTATACAAATTTCCGGAAAAAGCTCTTTCATTTTTTCAATATTGTCCTGTACATTATGAAAAGATTGGCCATCTAGTTTATCCATATAAATGCACTCCTTTATGTATGTACAACTATTGCGATTACAAGAACTCTCCATTTGACAGTATATTCCCATTGTTATATTAACTATTCAATCATAGCTCACATATGTTTTTTCCTATTTGTTACAATTTCCGTTTACCAGCTGACATTTTTTAAAGATATAGGTTAAAATAGTTCTTAAGTACTTTTTCCCCTGACCTTTGTTCTATTTTTCTAATGAATTAATATAAAGGTGGTTGTGTAAATGCTTTTAACAATTGAAGAATTAAAAAATACAACTCACGCTACTTACCTATCCGGCAAACTCGTAGAGACTATTAAATTTGGGCATGAGCTTGTTGAAAAAGCTATGTTACAACAAGATCGGATTAGTATTCGTTATGGCTATATGTACCTTGCAATTTCATACCATGCATTAGCTGATTTAAAAAATGCATTCCACTATACCTTTTTATACGATGAGTACTGTCAACAAAACAAAGAGGATCTGAGTGATCAGGAGAAAGAAAACCTTTATCTTCTTCTATTTTTTCTTTATGAATATAATGAAAACTGGGAAAAGGCACGGGAAACAATAATATTAAATATGGATTTAGCAAAAAAGCTATATGCTACTGATATGATGAGCAATTGTTTTTGTAATTTAAGCAAGGTAGCGATTGCGGAGCAAAAATATAACGAGGCACATGAATATGCTTTGCAAGGGTTGGATTTAGCATTATCAAAACATGCCGATATTCCCCAGCTTACGTTCCAAGCATTATGTAACCTTGTTGAGGCATCGTTAAAACTAAATCTAGTAAATGATGCTACCAAGTATTTAAGCACATTATCAGCTTGTTTAGACGATTCTAATTCAATCAAGTGGCAAATCCTTTATTATCAATATGTCGGAGAGTTTTATTATTTAAAAGGGCAATTCGAAGTAAGTTACAAAGCCGCAACTACTTGCAAAGAACTAACGTCAAAGGCAGGAAATTTAGCCGCTAAAATTAGAATTATCTCACTGTTAATAGAGCTTTGTGAACGGTTAAATCACTTTGAAGACGGTTATTATTATTACAAAGAATACGTTGATATTTTACATGAATTAAAACGAGCCGCTATTTATAAAACAACCCTTCAGCTTGAAATTCAACATCGTGTGGCAGCTATTCAAGAACGCTCCAACTTAGATGGTTTAACGAATATTTATAATCGCTATCATTTAGAAAACGTAGCAAAAAAGTGGTTATTAGAAGCAGCAAATGAAAAATCGAATGTTACTTGTTTAGTATTTGATATCGATAAATTCAAATCAATAAATGATCAATATGGCCATTTAATTGGCGATGATGTCATTAAGCTAGTCGCAAACACTTGCAAAGAATTATCCAATCTAGAAACAACGTTCGCAGCTCGTTTTGGTGGTGATGAATTTGTCATTTTACTCCGTCACCTAACATCCACTGAGGTAATGGAATTTGCAAATACTCTTAATCATACATTAGCTGCCATGAAGATTCCTATAGAAGACTCTATACTTACATTTACAGTTAGTATGGGCATGGCAACCAACCTTAAAGGCGAGGTTAATTCTTTCCATGAAATCTTCAAAAACGCTGATATCGCATTATATAACGCAAAAGAAAATGGACGAAATCAGATTAGACAGTACGAGTGAGCTATTATTAAAGGCATCACTACTTCATACCACTTTTCAAAATAAGGTATACTTAAACTTCTAATTCAGTAATGGGTCAGAAGTTTATTTTTTATTGAACGTATTATCTTTTTTAAAGGAGTAAAAAAAATTATGGCAGAACTACGAAAAGATGTTTATAATAAAGCGTTTTTCGATCAATTTTGTAAGAAAGTAAAAAGCGTCTATCCATCATTTAACGAACAGCAATTCATGACACTTTTATTTGATGAAGAATGGGAACAACGCGAGTTAAAACAACGAACACGACATATTACTCATACATTAAGGGCTACCTTACCCCCAACTTATCCAGATGCTATCACTGTCTTAAGTCGACTTGTTCCTGAATGCAAAGGTTTTGAGTACTTATTTTTCCCTGATTTTATAGAAGCTTATGGTTTATCGGATTGGGAAACTTCAATTGAAGCATTAAAACTCTTTACACTAACATCCAGCTCCGAATTTGCTGTACGTCCATTTATTGAAAAAGATCCGAAGAAAATGATGTCCATTATGGAAGAATGGGCTAAAGATGAAAATGAGCATGTGCGTAGATTAGCGAGTGAAGGATGTCGACCGCGCCTTCCGTGGGGGCCTGCTTTGAAGATGTTTAAAAAAGACCCTACACCTATTATTCCTATTTTAGAGTTATTAAAGGAAGATGATAGTGAATATGTCCGGAAAAGTGTGGCAAATAATTTAAATGATATAACAAAGGATCATCCAGAATTAGTGAACTCTTTAGGTAAGAATTGGATAGGTCATAACCCTAAAACAGATTGGATTATCAAACATGCTTGTAGAACACTTCTTAGACAAGCAGACCCAACTACACTCGCATTATTCGGATTCCATAACAATCCTATTGTTGAATTAAAAGAATTTGACCTTTCAACAGATCTATTAGCTATTGGGGAAGCATTAACATTTAAGTTTACGTTTACTAATCCCACTACAGATGCAGCAAAACTTAGGATTGAGTATGGCATTGATTTTATGAAAGCAAATGGTATAACTCGTAGAAAGCTTTTTAAGATAACAGAAAATACGTATCTACCTGGTGAATATACTTATACTAGAAGTCATTCCTTTAAACAGTTATCTACTAGAAAACATTATCCAGGTGAACATAGAATAGCAATTTTTATTAATGGTGTAGAAATGACTGGAATTGAGTTTGTATTGACGGAAGAAAAAAACTAGGATTATTTTCAATACTTTCATATGCTCATAGTTAATTATTTAGAGGCGCAGCCAACTATACTTTAGGCTATTAATTAATACTTCTTACTAATAAAAAACAGATTCTCGTAACTGAGAATCTGTTTTTTGCTCATTTATATATTTAAAAAAGCTTTTAATTCATCCATTTGTTTTGCGGCTTTCTTATAGCCCATATCATAATTTGCTCGCATCTGAGTTAAATCTTTTTCGAAACTATTTAACGGTGCATCTGGCCTGAAAATAAAGGCTCTTCCCTCTTTTTCCAAGCGTTCACAATAATCGAGCGAGGCATTATAATGCTCCACACGTTGTTCCATGCTTTTTACTAAATTGGGGTATCGTTTACGAAGGAGCTTCATGACTAATTTACTTTGACGATCTATTACTTTTCGATATCCTTTTGGTCGGGTTAACACAAGCACATGCTTTCCAAAACCTTCGTCTACTAAATGCTGAATAGGAATTGGATCTGCTAATCCCCCATCATAGTATGGAATACCATTTATTTTAATCTCTGGGAACAATACTGGAATCGCACAAGTTGCGCGCAATAACGTACACTCCTTATCCATATCAAGTGCGTCCATATATTCTATAGCCCCTGTATACGCATTTGTTACACCAAATTTTACTGTTCCCTCGAATTGTTGGAATCTATCCCAGTCAAATTTATCTAGCTCATTTGGAATTATATTGTAAGCAAAGTTTAATCCAAATAAACTTCTTTCTCGCCAAAAATTACGAATGCCTATATAGCGTTTGTCATGACGATAATTAACAAGGACGCGAAGTGAACGCTCTTTTTGCTCTGACACATACGAACAGGCATTAATAGCCCCTGCCGATATACCGACAACATGTGGCATCATAATCTCTTCATCTAAAAAAGCATCGAGTACGCCTGACGTAAATAACGTACGGAATGTTCCACCCTCAAGCACTAAACTTGTATCCTTCACATTGACCTGCATTGAATCACTCTTTCACTATATTTCTATTATTATTTTATCATATCACTTCCACTTAAAATTAAACGAGGTTGGATTCAAACTCTTCTTGATGTAATTGGACTAATCAGCTGTAAATTAGGCTTATTATTATGCAGATAGAATAATAGAAATGTAACTAATTCCCCGGTCAACTCTTCCCTATTGTGAAATCATCGCATTCGATAGCACAACATATTTGAATATTAATAAAAAGGCTAAATCCTTAATGTTTTCTAAAATGGTAATCAAATAATCAGCTCCTTTTAGGTTTTGCACTAAGAGAACTATTCTGTAAATATTTCCAAAACCCTTTGTATTTAGGTAATTTAAGCTTCTTCAAAACAATAATCAACTCAGACAAATCCAAATAAAAAGAAAAAGGGTAGCCCTCATAGCCCAGTTTTCACCGACTTTTTGGACTGCCCTTTTTTACATGACCATTACTTCACTTTCACGCTAAGTTTGCTACTTTTATTTCCTGCTTCATCTTTTGCGTAAATTGATAGTTTAGTATTTGCTTTTTGTTTTTTTATTTTCACACTGAAATTGCCTTTGCTACTTGCTTTAGCTGAGCCAATTTTTTTGTGTTTACTATTGTAGATTGTAATTGTTGCTTTTGCTTCAGTTTTACCTTTTACTTTTGTAGTTTTCGATGTGATTTTAGATACTGTTGGTTTTTTCGGTGCAATTTTATCTTTTACAATAATTGTTTTTGATACGCCTTTATTACCTACTGTATCTTTAGTTTTTACGACTAATTTTACGTTTGCTTTTTGTTTTGTAATCTTAAGCGCATAGTTACCTTTGCTACTTGCTTTTGTTGATGTAAGTAGTTTAGAGCCTTTATAAATAGAAACGGTTGCTCTAGCTTCTGTAGTCCCTTTTACAGAAGTTGTTTTGTTTGAAATTGTTCCTACTGTAAGTTTTGTTGGTCCAATTTTATCTAATACAGTTATTGTTTTTGTTACTCCAGCATTGCCAGCTTCGTCTGCAGTCTTTACTACTAAATTCACATTTGCCTTTTGTGCTGGAATCTTTAACGTGAAAGTTCCTTTACTGTTAGCTTTTGTTGATGCAAGTAGTTTAGTTCCATTGTATATTGAGACTGTTGCATTTGCTTCTGTTGTTCCTGTTACGGAAGTTGTTTTGTTTGAAATTGTTCCCACTGTAAGTTCAGTTGGGCCCTCAGTATCTGGATTTTCCACTGGTGGATTCGTATCCGGTATTTCCCCAGCTGCTAATCTTGCAAATGTTGAATTTCCATTCAATGCGTCTGCTAACGCAATGATTACTTGTTCAGTAGCCATTAAGTTGGTTTTAGTGTCTTTGATCATCCATTTAAATGAACCGTCTTCTAATTGATAATCATCAATCATTTTTTCAAGGATGTTAACTTTTTTACCGTTTTTTTCATAGCTCCATTTGTCAGCTGTTAAATCTTCTCCAGCTGTAGCTAGTCCCATAATAATACTTGCCATTGAGTTTGTATTATCTACAAAACCATCTTTTTGATATTTTGCATGAATACCATCAACTGCTTTTTTAATTGACTCGTTAATTGTTTTATTGGACTTATCAGCATCATTTAATAACGTTAATGCAGTTAAATTCCAACCTGTTACATCTAAATCATCAGATGAACCAAATCCAGAGAATAATCCTGAATTATTTTGTTTCTTTAAAATCACTTCTAAATGTTTGGCTTTATCATAGTTTGCATTTGCTAATCCTAGCGCTATTGATGCCCAAGATTCACCGTATGCAGTAAAAAAGCTACCATCAGCTTTTTGTTTGTTTTGTAAATCTTCAACAATGTTGCGTTGTCCAAGGTTGGTTGGATCTAACCCTAGAATATAGGCGCCTATAATAGTACCTGCATCTTCATTTGAAGTGCTTGAAGCAGCCGTTTTAGGTTTCACCCAATAAGATTTTTCACTAGTAACTTCTGAGCCCTCTGCCCATTTGTAGTTTTTAATATCCATACCTAATGCATACATTGCGGATAATGACCAGTAGCCACTGTGTGAACTAATTACCCTAGAACTAATAGTTTGGTTGTTAGTAATATAATATTGTTTTGCCTTTTCTAGTGAGTTCACTAGTTTTTCTTTGATTACTTGCGGTGATGTTGTTTGAGATGCATTGTCATTGTTTACTACCGTAATATTTTCAGCTTGAGCTGTAAACGGCGATAGTAATGAAAGTAGCATAACAAAAGCTAACATCATACTGAATGAACGTTTCAACATTTGAATTCCTCCGATTTTATTAAGGTTTGTTGGATTCGGAATTCGGCTTTTTCATGCTAATCTTTATATAACTTTCACTTATTGATGAAATTTAAAAGTTCTTAACAATGAAAAAAGCTATTTCTCCATAGAGAAATAGCATAAATACAAAGAAATATAGGACAACAGTATTGTCTAATATAGATTGTTTTGCCGTAATCTCACTTTATTCCGAAGAGTAGATATACGCTTTGAATTAGATAGGTCTCCTGGCTTATGCTTCAATTTACTTTAAGGACCTTCCCGTATAAAACAGTGGTATTTCCTTATTTCATCAACATTTACAGTTGCGGATACAGCTTCGGTATTTCACCGAATTCCCTTTTATGTATGTACTACACCTAATTCCGGCATACAATATTCACTTACTATTAATTTATCATAATATTAAAAATTAATCTATTGAAGAATGATTTATTTTTGACATTTTATCCATTTCACATCAAATACTTACATAAAACAACGGAAGAATGTATTTATCTTAATTTCAAAATTGTATTTTTCAATGAATCTATCAGTATGTGAACCCCATGACTCCTATTAAACATGTTAAAATAGAAAATAATACTATTTTAATAGTGTAAATGGATAAAGGAGGCACTAGATGGCTAATTTTGGAGATATAATTATACTATTCGTTGTCATTGCTTTAATTTTATTAGGTACGATTTCTTTTATGCTATTTATTAGAAGAATCATAATAAATACAACACCAAAGAATGAATCTACCGAACTAAATGAAAAATTGGATAGGATTATCATGTTATTGGAAAAACAATCTAAATAATTATTATTCATTATAAAAAACTAGTTGCCGAATCTTACAAAAGATTCAACAGCTAGTTTTTTGGTTAATTTAATTTTGCTTCGATAATAATGGACGATTATTTTGCCAAATAACTTCTACTGGAATATCGAAAAATGAAGAAAGTTTTTCACTTGTTAGCATATCCACTGTACTTCCAGAAGCAAATACTTGGCCTTTTTTTAATAATAATGTTTTCTGAAAAACCGGTAAAATTTCTTCAATGTGATGTGTGACATATATTATTGTTGGTCCGTTTTCCAAAGCAGCAATTTCACCAATTGTTTCTAACAATTGTTCTCTTGCAATGAAGTCAAACCCTGTCGCAGGTTCGTCTAATATGAGTAGTTCAGGATCATCCATTAATGCTCGACCGATCAATATTCTTTGCTTTTCACCTTGCGATAAAGTTTGATAATCACGATCAGCATATTCAATACTACCTAGTTTTTTCAAAATGCTGATTGCCTTTTCTCGAATGGCTGGTGTTGGCTTTTCGTATAAACCAATTGAAGCAAACGCACCTGAAAGAATAATTTCATATGCACTATCATAGGGATTTAATTTTTGTTGAAGTCCTGATGATACGAGGCCAATCTTCCTTCTAAGTTCTTCACCTAAAATGGATTTCCCAAATGTTCTTCCTACTACTTTTAAATTACCTTTAGTCGGAAAATAATATGAACAGAGCATATTCAGCAAAGCTGATTTGCCAGCGTTTGCCAGCGCCATTTAAACCGTAAAGTACCCAATGCTCTCCTTTTTCTACTTGCCAATTAATATTTTCTAGAATCCATTGTCCTTCTCTTTTTAAACATACCTCTTTCATATGTAATACCATATCGAAAACCCCTTTATATATATTCACTTTATTATAACTGAATATTCACAAAACAATAGATAGTAAAGGAGAATAAGGTTCAGAAGTTGTCAAAATAGTAAACCCCCTCATGTTCTTGGACAAGAGGGGGTTTTATAGCTATTTAGCAAAAATTTGAGTTCCATATGTTGGATATTGAGCGCCCTTACCAGAGACCACAATACCTATTCCAACTTTTTGATAATTAGGAGATAGAATATTTGCTTTATGGCCAGGAGAATTCATCCAACCATTCATGAAACTTGTTGCTGTTGGATAACCTGCTGCAATATTCTCTCCTGAAGCATTTGTGTTATAACCTGATCCTTTTAGGAGGTTAGACCAGCTTCCATAAGTTGGGCTTGTATGGCTGAAATAGCGATTTTTCTCCATATCTAATGAACGAATTATCGCCAGCTTTGTTAGTTTTGGATCTTGTTTTAAAGGCTTCAAATTCTTTTTTGCACGTTCTTTATTTAAAATAGTAACTATTTGATCTTGCATTTTTTTATTTCCTAAATCAATGTAACTGTCGACAAATTTTCCAGATTTAATCCAGTATGTCTTGCTACCTTTTTTAACTTTAATCCAACCATTTGTATTGGCAACGCTCACTTTATAAATTCCAGCTGCAAGCTTTGTAGCTTTTTTAGATCCTTTTTCTTTTTTATATGTTGTTGTTTTTTTTGAAAGATAGATATAATCACCAGTGAAACCGTTCTTTATCCACTTTTTATCTTTTGTTTGCATCCATTTGTCTTTAGTTGTTTTTATAATCGTTACTTTCTTTTTTGCAGCGACTGTAGATTTTCTTCCATATCCACCTTGCTTAGTAAACAACCTACTTTTTTCAGTTAGTGTCACCTGTTTTGTTTTTGAAGTACTTGCTTTAGCATATATAGGACTTGCTAAACTACCTAATAGGATCATCGCCATGAAAATGACACTTAGTTTTTTCAGCATTTTATTCACCTTAATTCCTCCAAATCTAATTTTTAAAACGATATTTTCAATGAAATTAACACTCTCAATAATCTATTCGGAGAGTTCGACATTAAAATATAGTCGTTTTATTCATATAAATAAAAAAAGAATCGTATAGACTACAATTCGTACTCACTATATCATATTATCAATTTTTTATGGTCTCAAAGTCCAAAAATAGTTTTATATTATTAGTTTTTTCACCTCTCACAGATACATAGAACTACTATTTAAAACTATTCATTTATCCTCTATCTGTTATATACTAGTTTCATATTGCAATAGAAAGAGAGAATCTATGATTTCATTTATATTAACTACAAAACGCCTTTTAAAGGCTTTAATCCGTGCTTTTAAGCAACCGTTATTTATTTCATTGTTTACTACATTATTTTTCATCCTTTTGTCAGGCACGATGTTTTATACAAAGGTAGAAGGTTGGTCTATTCTTGACGCCATATACTTTTGTGTTGTCAGCCTGATTCCGAATGGTGTAGATACTTCACTCACACCAACTACAAATCTGGGTAAAGTGTTTACGATGTTTTATTTAGCCGTTGGAGTAGGAGTTATGTTTCTAACATTACTGACTCTTGGTAAGACGATGATTAAGTCTACAGATGATTCGACTACTGATATTAAAAAAAGTAAAAAATTATAATAAGTTTTAAGGTTGTCTTAAAAGACGACCTTTTTATTTTTGTTCATTTCCCCCTATAAATTTCGTCGATACAAAGTAGATTTTCATAATTTCGCCTTTCAAATAATCAAAATATTTACTCTATATGTAATATAAGCTATGATAAACATAGTTAATTTTATCTATATGTAAATTAATTGTAGATACAAATTACTTATATCTGGCGTCTAGTATATAGAAGAGAGGTTTTTTATTTGAGTTTATTAGAAGTTTTAAAACAGGCTACACCATACATACAAATGGCATTCAATAATGAAATCTTTGTAAGTATTGTTGAGCGAGACCAAAACAAAGTTTACTTTGCATCACCAGGAACTAAAGTTGATCTAGGAGTAAAGACTGGTGATACGATGGAAGATACTGAAGAATTACGACAAGCCTTTACAGGGAAAAACGTTAAAAGAGATATACCTGCCGAATTTTATGGAGTCTTACTTCACACAAACATATATCCAATTAAAGAAAATGGCCGTGTAATTGGAGCTTTTAGTTTAGTATTTTCTATGGAGAAACAAGAAAAATTACAATCTTATATGGATCATCTACAAAATGCTGTCATGGGTTTACAGGATAAAGTACATCTTGTTGCTTCTCATTCAGAGGAGCTAGCAGCAACAAGTACTGAAATTACTGCTCAATCTCGACAAGCCCTTGCTGATTCAGAAGCTTCTCATAGCGTTACAGACTTTATCAAGTCAATTTCCCAACAAACGAATTTGCTAGGGTTAAACGCTTCTATTGAAGCTGCGCGAGCAGGTCAGCATGGTGCTGGATTTAATATTGTTGCTCAAGAAGTACGAAAACTATCTCTAGAAACAAAGTCGGCTACCGAAAAGATTGAAGATTCACTGAAAAATATCACACAAAATTTACAAGGTTTAATGGGCAGCATGAGTCAGATCAATTCCGCTTCAAATGAACAAGCTGAGCTAGTACAAGACTTCAGCTCAATTATAGAAGAACTAGGATCACTCAGTAATCAAATGGGGCAATTAATGAAAGAAACATTACGATAATTTTATCACTCCATAAGTTAATAGAAATCAATACACTTGAGCCCATTGATGTTATATAATCAATGGGCTATTTGAGTCCCCTCCATTAACATGTTTACCTTGCTTCTTATTCACCTTCACTCCTATATAGTTTCCTTTGAACATAAAAGAATTTACTACGTTTGTCCGATTTTATCGTCATATTTCACTTGAATAAAGGAACGAATGTTCTTATAATGAATATAAGAGGTGAATCGCATGGAACGACATATTAATCCACAAAAATTGACTACTATTGAAACCTATCAATTACAGCGTATAGCGACAGAACTATTAAGTACTGCTTCAAAGGAAACCATACTATCTACCTTGTCTAGCTACGCCTGTTCACAAAAGCAACAATGCACTTCATTAAAAAAATGTTAATGTAACTTAATTGAAGACTCCACATTAGGTTCTTTTCATCCAGTTCTACTCTCTTTACACCTAATAAAAATAAGCCCTACACACTCTCAAAAAGTGTGTAGGGCTTATTAAGTACTTACATTAAGTTAATATAAATCAAGATTCTAATAATAAATCTTCAGGGTTTTCAAGTAATTCTTTTACAGTTTTTAAGAATCCTACAGAATCTTTACCATCAATAATACGGTGATCATAAGATAGTGCAACGTACATCATTGGACGAATTTGTACTTCATCACCAACAGCGATTGGACGTTTTTGGATTGTATGCATACCTAAGATAGCAGCTTGAGTACCATTCATGATTGGTGTAGACATTAATGATCCGAATACACCACCATTAGTGATTGTGAATGATCCACCTTGTAGGTCAGCGATTTGTAATTTTTTGTCACGTGCTTTTTTAGCAAGACCACCGATTGCATCTTCGATTTCAGCGAAGTTTTTACGGTCGCAATCGCGAACAACTGGTACTACTAATCCATCGTCAGTAGATACAGCAACACCAACATCATAGAAGTTATTTAAGTGGATTTCGTTACCTACGATTTGAGCATTAACGTATGGATATTTTTTAAGTGCAGCAACTACTGCTTTTGTAAAGAATGACATGAAACCAAGACGAGTACCATCATGCTTTTCTTGGAATTGATCTTTTTTACGGCTACGAAGTGCCATAACGTTTGTCATGTCGATTTCGTTAAAAGTAGTAAGCATTGCTGTACTTTGTTTTACATCAAGTAAACGAGTTGCGATTGTTTGACGACGACGAGACATTTTTTCAACTGTCACGCGAGATTCATCAACTGCAGGAGTAGCAGCTTTTGGTGCTTCAGCTGGTTTTGCAGCAGGAGCAGCTGGCGCTGTACCATGTGCAGCTACATCTTGTACGCGAACTCGACCTTGAGGATCTACTGGAGATACAGATGCTAAGTCGATTCCTTTTTCACGAGCTAATTTGCGAGCAGCTGGGCTAGCAATTACACGCTCAGTTGATGATGACTCTTCTACAACTACAGGTGCTGGTGCAGCTTTTGGTGCTTCTACAGCTGGTGCCGGTGCAGCCTCTTCAGCTGCTGGTGTTGGTGCTGGAGTTGCAGCAGCATCACCTGCTTCAACGATTGCGATTACAGCACCTACTAGAACAGTATCGCCTTCTTCAGCAAGGATTTCTTTCAAAATACCAGCTTCTTCAGAGATAATTTCAGCATTTACTTTATCAGTTTCAAGTTCAACGATGAACTCGCCTTTTTCTACTTTATCACCAGGTTTTTTCACCCATTGTGCAATCGTACCTTCTGTGATAGATTCTGCTAATTCCGGAACAATAATTTCAGCCACTATAATTTCCTCCTTCAAAATATTCGCTTTTTAGCGAGTTACAGCTTCTTCAATAATACGTGCTTGTTCAGCTTTGTATGAATCTGCATCACCCTCAGCAGGAGATGAGCGTACGATACGACCGATGTAACGAACGTCTTTGTCTTCTGCTACTTCACGCATATAAGGATCTGCAAATGTCCATGAACCCATGTTTTGAGGTTCTTCTTGTACCCAAGCAAGTTCCTTCGCGTTAGGGAAACGCTTAATGATGGCAGCAATTTTCTCAGATGGGAATGGGTACAGTTGTTCAACGCGTACTAAGTGTACGTGATCGAAATCTTTGCCATCTCCAACTTTTTCTGCGATATCAATAGCTACTTTACCTGAAGCAAATAGAATACGCTCTACTTTTTTCGCAGCTGAACCAGTTGTTGGATGTTCAATAACAGTTTCGAAGTGACCAGTTGTTAATTCCTCAACATCTGCAGCTACGATTTGATTACGTAATAGTGATTTTGGTGATACAAGAACTAATGGACGAATTGCTTCTGTACCTAACATCTTAGCTTGACGGCGTAATAAATGGAAGTAGTTTGCAGCGCTTGATAGGTTTGCAACTGTCCAGTTGTTTTCACCAGCTAATTGTAAGAAGCGTTCTAAACGAGCACTAGTATGTTCTGAACCTTGACCTTCAGCAGCATGCGGTAATAACATAACAAGACCAGATTTTTGACCCCATTTAGAGCGAGATGCTGAAATGAAGTTATCAAACATTACTTGAGCCATGTTTGCGAAGTCACCGTATTGCGCTTCCCAAATAGTTAAGTTTTTCTCGTTTTCTAAATTATAGCCATATTCATAACCTACGATAGCGGCTTCAGATAATGGGCTGTTATATACAACAAATGAAGAATCTGCACCAGAAATGTGGTGTAAAGGTGTTAATTCTGCACCCGTTTTTTCGTCATGTAACACTAGGTGACGGTGTGCGAATGTACCACGTTGTGCATCTTGACCTGTTAAACGGATCGAATTACCTTCTTGTGTAATTGTTCCGAATGCTAATGTTTCAGCATGACCCCAGTCAATTTTACCTTTACCTACAAATGCATCTTCACGACGGCTAAGGATTTTGCCTAGTTTTTTGAAGACATTGAAGTCTTGTGGCCATGTTAATAATTCTTTGTTCATTTTTTCCAGACGTTCGCGATCAACACCAGTTTCTACGATATCATAACCGTTCTTCACAGCTTCTGGCATTTCGTTTTCAACATGTTGCCCTTCGCCAACTTCTTTCACATGATCATAAGCTGCTTGCATTTCTTTTTGTGTATCGGCATCTAAAGTTGCGACTTCTTCTGCTGTTATAATGCCTTGGTCTGCAAGTGCTTTACCATACAATGCACGTACTGTATCGTGTCCATGAACACCTGTGTACATTGTTGGGTTTGTAATCATTGGTTCGTCCATTTCATTATGACCATATCGACGGTAACCGACTAAGTCTACTAAAATATCCTTACCAAATTGTTCACGATATTCTACTGCAAAACGAGCCACTTGTACAACTGCTTCTGGATCATCCGCATTAACGTGTAATATTGGAATTTCATAACCTTTTGCAGGGTCTGAAGAGTATACAGTTGAACGTGAATCATAATGCTCAGTAGTAAATCCAATCATATTATTAGCAATAATATGAACTGAACCACCTGTGTTAAATCCTTTTGTACGAGAGTAATTCATCGTTTCAGTTACGACACCTTGACCAGCAAACGCTGCGTCACCATGAACTAATATCGCTAGAGCAGATTTAGCATCTTGAGTTGGAGCACCTGCTTTAGAAGTATTATCTTGAGCTGCACGAGCTTGACCTGTAACAACTGGACTAACTACTTCTAAATGAGATGGGTTATACGCTAATTTGATTGTTGTACCTTTATTGCTGTTATATGTAGCACCCATGTGATATTTAACATCGCCAAACCAGCCTTTAGTTACTTCTAAAGAACCGTCTTTTGGAATAAATAACTCATTTGGAACGTGCGCAAAATCAGCAAACATCATATCATATGGTTTGTGTAATACATGTGTTAACACATTTAAGCGACCACGGTGAGCCATACCGATCATAACATTTTTTACACCTTTGTCTTCTGAACGGTGAACAATTTCATCCATTAGAACAACTAATGCATCTAAACCTTCGATAGAAAAACGTTTTTGTCCTACAAATGTTTTATGGATGAATTTCTCAAATCCTTCAACCTTTGTTAATTGGTTTAAAACTGCTTTTCTCTCATCATTAGAAAGACCTGCGTTTAATACGCCACTTTCAATTTTAGATTCTAGCCACACTCTCTCTTCACTGTTAACAACGTGTGCAATTTCTACAGCAACTTTATTTGTGTAAATCGCTTTTAGGTAATTAATAGCATCTAATCCATTGTTAACGCTTGCAGGAATGTCTTTTAATAATAACGAAGCAGGGATTTCGATTAGATCTTGATCAGATAAACCGTAAGTTTTTGCTTCGATTCGAGTAGTGTCACGTGGATGGTCTTTTAAAGGATAAATGTCTGCTCCTAAGTGACCATATACACGAATGGCATCCGCATATTGAACGGCAGCTAAAACCTTTGCAAAGTTACCTGGTTCAACGTTTGTAACGTTTGATACTTCACTAGTTTGAACTGGTGCTCCGTATTGTTCGAATAATGATACAAGTTCTGAATCAACTTCTTCTGGTGATGTTAAATACAAATCGTACATTTCCATCACATAGCCAAGGTTGGGACCTGAAAAAGCTGCCCATGGTGAGCTTACAGGTGAAACATTGTTTGACATGTAGAATTACCTCCAACTTTTTTGCCAAGTGGCAGTTCCATTAATTAAATTAATTAATAATTTGAAAATCCACTAACTATCTTACCATTCTTCCTGCTTAAGGGAAACAACTGTATTAATAAATCAAGAAGAACATTTTTCCCCTTCAATCTTACTACTCTTCACAAAAAATACAATCGTTTTCAACAAATTTAGCAATTTTTTTCTTGAACGAACAGATAATAGAATAAAGTTTGATAAAAACATCATTTTTCAGCCGGCAATTCTATAGTAAAAGTGCTGCCAAAATGAAGTTTACTTTTAACCTTTATCGTTCCACGGTATTTATTTACCAACATATTTACAATACTTAATCCTAATCCTGTACCCCCACCATCACGTGAACGAGATGAGTCAACTCTATAAAAACGATCAAATATACGTGATTGATCTTCCTCTGCTATACCAATACCTTTATCTGACACTTCAATTTGCACACTTTCATGCTGTTTTGAAAGTTGGATTTTAATCTTTGGACTATTTTCCGAATAGCGTATAGCGTTTTGCAGAAGATTGCGTAAAATCTGACCATAGGCATTGTCAGAAATAATTGCCCAGTAGCTAATTTCTGGATCAACTTCTAGGTCAATCGTTGCATCCGGGGATAGCACTTTTATTTCCTCCATAATGTCGGTAGTAATCATAAGAATATCAGCATTGTTTTGTAAATCGTTCTGCTCTCTTCTTGCAAGTTCTAACATCTCTTCTATAAGCTTTTTCATGCGTGTAATTTCAAGTAAGGACGTATTTAATGATTCTTCTAAAACAGATGGATCATCTTTACCCCATCTTTTGATTAACGATAAATGTCCTTCTACTACTTGAATAGGGGTTCTCAGCTCATGAGAGGCATCAGAAATGAATTGTTGCTGGCTAAGGAATGATTGCTCTAGCTCCCCCATCATCGATCGGTATACGGTCAATAAGTCACCAATTTCATCCTTTGCATCGTATTGAAGTTTAATAGGCGCCGTAAAACCTTGTTCTGCTACTTCTGTCATCTCAAGTCTTAAGTCGTCTAGCGGTTTCAATAATGTAGTCGCCAAAAGATAGCCTATTCCTGCTGATGCTATGAGTGCCCCTAATCCTAAAATACACATAGCCGTTAAAATATATCGCATAAGGGATTCAAATGAAGTCAAAGGATGCGTCAATTGTATATATCCTGAAAAAGGTCCAATCCTAATTGTCGATGCAGCCAAAAACGTATCTACATTCTCTACTTTTTCTTTCGAAATAGCATAACCGTGGTTTGGTAGATTATCTGGTACTGAAGGCATGATTTTAGTAGAATCATTAATACGTAATATTTCAATTTTATCTTTATTCAATATACGGACTGTTTGATTCTTATCTACAATAGAATTCATAAGCCCCTTATTCGACTGAATATCATGTATGGTTAAGAAATTACCTTGAGATTCAAAGAACACTGTTAAATCATCCATCGTACGCTTTACGGACTGTTCCTGCTCATTTAAAAGCCATGAGTGAATAGCAATATAAAGGACTGAACAAATAACAGCAAAGCTAACGAAAATGACAGCAGCAGATGTAAGTGCCCATTTCCCCTTTAACGACTGGTTCGATAAATAATGCTGTATTCTATTCATTCTCGCATCACATACCCAACGCCACGAACCGTTTCAATGTAACCACTTTCTATTTTAGGTAGTTTTGAGCGCAGGTGACGAATATAAACGTCGACAACATTTGTTTCCACATCGGATTGATAACCCCATACCTGCTCTAAAATTTGATCACGGGTACAAACACGATTCTTATTTTCAATTAATAAGCTGAGTAAATCAAATTCTGTTTTCGTCAAACTAAGTATTTCCTCATTGACATAGGCAGTGTATGCCGCAGAATCAATAGTAATATTTTTATATTTTAATTGTTGACCAGTTGATTCGACCGAAGTGTATCGTCTTAATATAGAGCGAATTCTTGCTAATAACTCTTCAATAGCAAAAGGTTTGACAATGTAATCATCTGCTCCCGCATCTAGACCCGCCACACGATCAATTACAGCATCTCGAGCGGTTATTAAAATAATAGGCACATCCGATATGGCTCTAATGCGTCTACAAACTTCAATTCCATTTAATTCAGGAAGCATGACGTCGAGTAAAATGACATCGAATTCTTGCTCTAAAGCCGTTTCTAAACCAACACGGCCGTCAGAACAAACTGTCACTTCAAATTGTTCATGCTTCAGTTCTAATTCAATAAATCGCGCAATGTTTTTTTCATCTTCTACTAATAGAATATGCTTTTGCATTGAAAACACCTTCCATCTTTTAACTTGAAAAATGATATGAGTTTTTCCCTTTGGTTTTTTTCGCTATATATAGTGCCTCATCTGCTTTATCTAGCAAGTCTTCAATTGAATGACCATTCTCTGGGAAAGAAGCAATTCCAATAGACGATGTAGGTGAAAAGTGTTGTTCATTAATTGTCCAGCCATCTTTTAATGTTTGTTGAATACGTTTAATCGTATTTTTCACTTGTTGTTTTCGAATGTATTGGTCATTAGACATATTAGTTAAGACGACAATAAATTCGTCTCCACCTATTCGACTAACTATATCTAAATCGCGAACACTGGCAACAAGCGCAAGTCCAAAATTACGGATAAAATCATCCCCAACATCATGACCGTAATCATCATTCACCTTTTTAAAATCATCGCCATCAATATAGAGCAATGTAATAGCATAATTGAGAGCGATCGCTTCTTTGACCAACTTAGTAAATTCCATTAATAAGTAACGTCGATTTGGTAGCAACGTTAAGCTATCATGATAGGCCATAAAGCGCAACTGATCTTCCCTTTTCTTACGATGAGTAATTTCCCTAGCGACACTTACATATTGGAACACTTCGTCACGTTCAGCATCCTTTACTGCCGTAAGATAGGTTTCAGCCCAAAAAGTTTCTCCATTTTTCGTTTTAATTTGTAAATCAATCTGTACGTCCCCTTCTTCTAATAGAGTCGATGAAAATTCACTCTTTAACAATTCCTTACTATCATCAGACATCATATCAAAATAGAAACGCCCAAGTAGTTCGTCCTTTTCAAAGCCAAGTCGATTTATATGGTTAGGGGAAACATAAATAATTATTCCATCATCGTTCGTAATGACAATCAAATCATTCGTATTTTCCGTTATAAGTCGAAATGTTTTTTCAATATTCCTAAGGTTGGTCATCATAATTTTTTTATCAGATACATCAAAGCAGACCGAAAGAAAACTCTCAATTTCTCCATTATCGCTGAAGATTGGAACAATCGTAGTATCCATCCAGTACCGGTTACCATATTTAGAGTGATTGCAAATTTCCCCGCGCCAAATTTGACCATTCAGTAACGTTTTCCACATTTCTTCATAAAATGAAGAAGGCTGAGTTCGTGAATTTAATATCTTAGTCGAATTTCCGATTAGCTCATCTGCACTATATTGACTTGATTGCGCATAACGCTCATTTACAAATTTGATGACGCCATTTTTATCTGTAATACAAATATTTGCCGCTGAATTCAGAGCACCTTTATAACTGTTGAGCATGTGATTTACTTGACGTAAATCTTCTTTTAATTGAATATTTTTCGTTAATTCTAACCATTGAATATAAATAGCTACAACTTGATTATTAGTAGTGATTGGCGAAAAACTGACAAGGAATTGACTCTCAATGCCATCCGCTTTTTTATGTGTATATAAAACGGATGGATGCCCTCTTCCATTTAATGCGTCTTGGAGATGCTCTGCGAATGATTCATGATCTTCTGGTGAAACAAGCTGAAAATCAAAAAACATCCTCCCTTTCCAGTCTTCAATTTTGCAGTTAAAATACTGCTCAAATTTCGGATTACCATCAAAAAAGGTTAAATCATTTGCTAATACGATAGTCGGATCCATTTTCATGTCAAAAAGTGATTGTAGAAATAAGTTTTTTTCCTCCATCACTTTTTGCTGTGAAATTTCTTTCGTAACAGCAAGTATATATTGCTTTCCGCCATAATAAATTGGCGTAACGGTTGTTTCATTGGTGCGTTTAGTGTCAGAGAATAAATAGAAATCACGGTATTGAAGCAGTTGCTGTTTCTCGATAGATTCATTGTAATATTTAACTATCATCTCAACGACTTCTGTTTCTAAACAAGCAGATAAACTTTTGTCTATTGGCGACTCGTCAAAAACATCTTCAGCTGCACGATTTATGTATACGTAGTGATATTCATCACTGACTTTTTCCATTAAAAAAACAAAATCTAAACAATTTTGATAAAGCGCGTCAAACTGCTCTTTAGTAATCAGATTGCCATTCAATATTGCCACCTCTTCAAGAAGTTAAATAAATAGATGCTGTTTTAGTCTCTGCATAAGAAATTAGAGATTCATAAGCTTTTTGTTCGTCTGTTTCCTTTACAGATTGCCACAACCATTCTTTCTCGGTGTTCAACTCTAATTCAGCTACAAATGTTGCATTACCAATCAGTTTTAAAACATAATCCTCTTCATTATGTTGCACATGACATTGTACAAAGCCACCAGGGTTATAGACTGTTACTTTACTAGCCGAAACTACTCCTTCTATAGAAGAAACTAATGCAGATGCTGTCATCGCCGTGCCGCAAGCGTTAGTAAAACCAACTCCGCGTTCATATGTACGTACGTAAATTGAGTCCTCATCCATCGGGTATACGTAGCTCACATTTACGCCGTCTGGACAATATTCATTATCTCCATTTAATTTACTAGATAATCTTTCTTGATGTTGTGTATTGATTATTTTATCTGATTGTACAATTCCGATTAAATGTGGGTTTGGAACTGAAACAGCTGTGAATGATATATCATCAGCAAATTCTTCAATTAGTTCATTGCGAATTTGTTGTTTGTTTTTGTAAAACATCGGTAAAGAAGTAATATCAAAAGATACTGGTGCAATTTCAACAGAATATGTAGGAATGCTACCGAAAATTGATGCTTCTTTTTGTACCTTTAGGACGGCTTTCATTGTTTCGATGAGTGCCTCTGAAACATTATGCTTTTCACAAATATAACGAGCAACGCAGCGTAAACCGTTGCCACACATAGATGCCTCAGATCCATCAGCATTAATGACACGCATTTTTGCGAGTCCTATTTTAGATGGAGCGACAAGAAGTAGGCCATCTGCTCCTCCAAGATTGTCTTTTTGACAAAGCCAAATGCCAAGTTTAGACCAATCCATACTTTCTTCATTATTTGTTTCAAATATGTAAAAAGTATTCCCTGAACCATGAACTTTATGTAACTGCATTAACATATGCAACCCCCCGTATTCTCTATATATCATAATTCTATTTTGTCAAGCATACAACTGTATATGTTCCATTTAATGCTAGTAAATATTACAAATTTATTTTTTCATGTTTTTTTCTTTGCAAAACAGGTAAAACTTAGTATAGTTAAATTGCAAAATAATTTCATAAAATGATTCCTATTTTTTATAGAGTCAATAGGGAAGGCAAATGGTGCGCCACCAGTAGTCATGCTGGTTCTAGTGGGTTCGATTCCCACCCCGAAATTTTTTATGCAACATTATATGAAAAATTTCGAGGGGGCTAGGACCTGCCATTAATTTGGACGTTCACCCCCGTAAAGGAGGCGTTTCGCTTGATTAAGCGACGTGAATTACACGAATGTAACGATCTTTATGAGTTACTAAAACACCCATCTGTCTTCCCTTTTGTGCGTCAGAAAGCTAATAGTGCCGATGAGTACTGGTTTTTGACTAACCAACTAATGGAAGACGAGGAGAACGGTAAAGCCGTTTCTCGTACGATAACCGATGACTGGGGACAACCCATCGGCACAATTACCGTCTATGATGTGCAAGACGGCGCAGGCTTTTTAGGCACTTGGATCGGTACCCCACACCAAGGCAAGGGATACAACCAGAAATCAAAAGAACTCTTCTTAAACGAACTGTTCTTTGAACTAGATTTTCATACCGTTTTCTTGCGCATTCGCACCGAAAACACTAAATCCCTTCGTGCTGCCGAAAAAATTGGCTATATAATGGATGCCAAAGAAAGCCACCCATCCTTGTACGAACAAATCAACCAAGGTGACAAGCACTTCGAATTAATGAAAATCCAAAAAGACTTCTTTTATTTATATACAGCTAGTCAGAACAAAGAAGAAGAAGAACAAGCGATGTAACCTAAATGCTGAGGGCGCTCGTTCAGCTGTGAGGTCGTTGGAAGGCGGAAGCCAAAGTCGCTCTTTGACTTTGAGCGCACGACTGAAACGACCCGAACAGCTAGCTCCTGAAGCTGGATACCCTACTTTAGGAAGACAACCTAAGTTCCAAACATCCTATAGGCCCATCGCACGTCCAATCACAAAATGGTACTTTCATTAAATGAAGCCTTCACAAAAGTGAAGGCTTCAGACTGTAGACAAACTATTTTTGGAGAGTTCAGATGCTAAAAAATAGTTTGTCTCTTGCTTTATGGCAAATTTATCCAACAACATTTATACGTAGTGCTTTCTATGCTACAATTTACTATAAGTGAGGAAGGAAGGTGTCTTATGAAAATATCCGTTTATGTTGCAAGTGCATTTAGCAAGGATCATAAAGGCGGAAATAAAGCAGGAGTGGTATTTATTGAGAATACATTGACCACTACTCAAAAAATGGCAATAGCCAAACAATTGGGCTATGCGGAAACCGCATTTATATCAGAATCTGAAATTGCTGATTATAAATTTGAGTATTTTACACCAAAAGAAGAAGTTGATTTATGTGGTCATGCCACAATTGGCTCTTTCGCGATACTGATGCATTTAAATAAACTTTACAGGAATCGCTATACGATTGAAACGAACAGCGGTGTTCTTACTATTACCATAAAAGATGACATCATATTCATGGAACAAAATAAACCGATATTCTATGATGTTGTATCTCCAAACGAGTTCATCGACTGTTTTGACATTAAAGCTATAGACAATAAATACCCAATTCAAATTGTCTCCACGGGCTTAAAAGATATTTTAATTCCTATAAAAAGCGAAACACGATTACATACACTGCAGCCTAATTTTGAAAAAATTAAAGAAATCAGCAAGTATTATAATGTTGTCGGTATGCATCTATATACTTTTAATGACAATCGAATTATATGCAGAAATTTTGCTCCACTATACGACATCAATGAAGAAGCAGCAACTGGAACTTCAAACGGTGCATTAGCTTGCTACCTTTATGAAAAGCACAACTTGCAAAAAGAAGTCTATGTATTTGAACAAGGTTATTCTTTACACTCCCCTTCCGAAATATTAGTTAAATTAGCCACCAATAGCAAGAATGAAATAGAAAAAGTTTATGTTGGCGGCAAAGGATATTACTGTGAAACTAAGTGTTTAAATGTTGAAAATATTGAGTGAAAATAAAAAAACACCGAATAAAAAGGTTGAGAAAATAATTTCTCAAACTCAGACTGTAGACAAAGTATCTGATTATTCGATACTTTGTCTTTTTTTCTTGGTAAAATGGAGAAAAGGAGCTGATTTAGATGTTGAAAAAACAAGATATGAGTAAACAGATCAAATTGGTTTTTATTCTTTAGATGATCTAGTTCCACAGGAACATTTGTTAAGAGATATTGATAAGTATGTTGATTTCAATTTATTTATGAATTAGTAGAAGATAAATATGATGAAAATAATGGTAGACCTAGCTTAGATCCAGTTTTATTAATCAAGTTACCATTAATTCAATATTTATATGGTATTAAGAGTATGAGGCAAACAATAGAACGATTATTTGGAACAGCTAAAGAATTTCATGGTCTTCGCTATATGAATATGATTGGTAAAGAAAAAATGCACATGAAAATTGGGCTTACTTTTGCTGGTCTAAATATAAAAAAATTAGCAAAAATCCTGAAATTAAGAGACCAAAAGGACTCTATTTTTTTTGCCTATTTCTGTGTTTTAATTCAAAAATAGAGAAATAGATAAAAAAACAAACACATTATTTAATTGAACAATGTGTTTGTCTTCAATCTGAAGCCTTCACAAAAGTGAAGGCTTCTTTTTTCTCTTAGCTCTGTTAAAATTTAATGTTAATAATTTTATATTTTTAAGGGAAAAGAATTTTTATAGGGGTTCCCTTAATAATGCAATAACTCACACTATAAATTAGTAGAATAAGTGATATCTACTATCGTGTATTACCTTTTGATGTTCATGACAATTTATCATTGTAATGAACGAAATTATTAATCACCTTTCAAATGATAAATTAGTTGCACAACGCCAGAAGAGAACGTTTTTGAATTAACCACTTTTAAATTTAACCTCTGTTTTATATCAATAAACATCGGTTTTCCTTCTCCCAAAATAACTGGGTGAATAGATAATCTAAATTCATCAACAAGCCCTAAATTTATAAAAGTTGTAATGAGACTTGCTCCGCCATATAGCCAGATGTCTTTACCAGGCTTATCCTTCAATTTATTTACTTCTTCAACAATATTTTCATTTATAAATATTGCTCTATTATCCGTTTCTTTTTGCGTTCTGGAAAACACATATTTCTTTTTACTATGAACCAATTCCCAAATTTCTTTTTCGGTATCAGAGTCTTTAGTTTTTGGAATATATTGTCCCCATAGATCGTAACTTTTTCTACCATAAATAATAGTATCAATTTGATTCAAGAAATTAGTGAACCCCATATCAGGGTCCATAATGCACCAATCAACTTCTCCATTTTTCCCTTCAATAAAACCATCTAAAGTAACTGCTAAATCTAAAATTATTCTTCTCTGTTTTACGTTATTTGACATAACTTTTTCTCCTTTTATCATTTTTCTTCTGCCCCAATATTCAAGTTACTGAAATCCCCAAAATAATCTGCCCCTTTGAATAAGGATTACAGAACTAATTTAGATATTCGCAGGCTATAGTAAGCATCTGTCATTTCAATACCATTTCAATACAATTGAGGTTTAATGTTCAACATAGCGTTTAACTCATTGAAAGACTTGTTCTTTTTTATGTGGTAACTTGTCGATATACTTTAACAAGTCTAAAAGTTTTCTCACCTTAACACCCCGAATACCCGTTCTCATCCTGATTTTAACAAGTATTCAGGGAGGTATCAAATATCAACATTTACTTTTTTCAGAGCCCTGCTCTTAAAAATTCCATAAGCTATTAAATTCATAAATCCCCTCTTTTTTCTACGTAAAAAGGACATTAACTATATTAATAGTTAATGTCCTTAATATGAAGCTATCTCAGTTAGAGATACTTTCGTTATTTAGCATAATTTAATATCAACTCTACCATTTCATCTGGTGTTTTAGGAGATTCGGTTTCTCGCATTTGCTTGATTAAACCTTCTTTATGTTGCTTAAGGCTAAGTAGAGCTTCCATAAATGTTTTATTCGTTAAATCATCTTCTTGTAAAACTTCAGCTAAACCTTGTTCAAAAAATAGCTTAGCGTTTAGAATTTGATCGCCACGTGATTTTTGAAGGGATAACGGAATCAATAACATTGGTTTTTCTAAAGCTAAAAACTCAAAAATAGAGTTTGAACCCGCTCTTGATACGATTAGATCAGAAGCATGTAATAGATCTGGCAATTCTGTCGTTACATATTCAAACTGCTTATAGCCAGGCATATTCACTAAAGCTTCATCTATATGCCCTTTTCCGCAAAGATGAATAACATTGTGGTTTTCTAAAAGTTGCACAATATTAGCGCGTACTGCATCGTTAATAAATTTAGACCCTTGGCTACCACCCATAATTAGGATTACTTCTTTTCTTTCTTTAAATCCACATAATGCTAAGCCTGTTGATTTTCTTCCTTCAAATAAAGCCGGGCGAATAATTGATCCCGTGCAAGAAGCTTTTTCTGCTGGTAAATGCTTAAGCGTTTGTTTGAATACTGTGAAAATATGAGAAGCAAATGGTAATGATAATTTATTGGCAAGACCTGGTGTAACATCAGATTCATGAGCAATAACTGGAACACCAGCCATTTTTGCTGCCATTACAACAGGTACTGATACAAAGCCGCCTTTAGAAAATATCGCTACTGGTTTTAATTTACGAATAATCGATAATGCTTGTGCAACACCTGCTAAAACTCTGAACGGGTCTGTAAAATTCTTCATTGAAAAATAACGTCTTAATTTTCCGCTTGAAATTGCATGATATTGGAGGTCAGGAAATGCCTGGCCGATAATTTCTTTTTCAATACCCTCTTTTGAGCCAATATAGTGTACCTCATAGCCTTTTTTAAGGAAAGATGGTATTATAGCCTGATTGAGTGAAACGTGGCCAGCTGTACCCCCACCAGTTAATATTATTGTTTGGTTCGTCATTATTATTCTCCTATTCTGCTAGAACAATGTATGAACTGCTTTGGATTTATTAGAACAGCTACTTATTTTACTATACGAAATCACAATAGAAAAGATGTCAATTAATACTTGGAGGCGAATTACATGCATGAAACAACTACGATGAGAGCGAAATGGACAGTCATGCTGAAAATTGTGTTTCCGATCTTAATCACCCAAATTGCTTTATATTTAATGTCGTTTTTCGATGTCTTAATGTCAAGTAAATATAGCACTGCTGACTTAGCAGGTGTTTCCATTGGTTCTTCGATTTGGTTGCCTGTTTATACAGGTTTATCAGGAATTCTGTTATCCATAACACCTATTGTAGCACAATTTGTCGGTGCAAAAAGGCAGAAAGAAGCGACATTTTCAGTTCAACAAGGTTTTTATGTTGCCATTGTATTAGCAATTATTATTTTTGGACTATTAATGGCCGGCATTAATCCCCTTCTAAATGCGATGACTTTAGAGCCTGAAGTACAACGCATTGCACATGATTATTTGATTGCTATGAGCTTTGGATTAATTCCTTTATTTGTTTATAGTGTACTACGATGTTTCATCGATGCTCTTGGAAAAACTAGAATATCGATGTTCATAACTTTACTAGCTACACCTGTCAACATTTTCTTTAACTACTTATTAATATTTGGTAAATTTGGCTTTCCTGAGCTTGGAGGAGTCGGCTCCGGGGTTGCTTCAGCCATCACTTATTGGATAATTTGTGCTGTGGCTATTGTCATTACGATGAAGGGGCAACCATTTAAAAACTTTAAATTATATGCCAGTTGGCCAAAAATACACTTCGCAAAATGGCTCGAAATATGTAAAATCGGGGTACCTATTGGCTTATCTATTTTTGCTGAAACAAGTATATTCTCTGTTGTTGCAATAATGATGAGTAATTACAGCACTGCTGTAATTGGTGCACATCAAATTGCGATGAACTTTGCAAGCCTTACCTATATGATGCCTTTGAGTATAGCAATGGGTGCAACTATTTTAGTAGGTTTTGAGGTTGGTGCTAAACGATTCAAAGATGCACGTATTTATAGCTATATATCAGTAGTGACGGCAGTTATTTTCAGTTTCATTTCTGCCACTATTTTAATCTTTTTCAGGGAACAAATAGCCGGTGTATATTCAACTGATCCACAAGTACTCTCTCTGGCAACACAGTTTTTAATCTACGCAGCTTTCTTTCAATTGTCGGATGCAATACAAGCGCCGGTACAAGGGGCTTTACGTGGGTATAAGGACGTGACGATTACATTCATAATGGCAATGATATCCTATTGGGTAATTGGATTACCTCTTGGCTATGTTATTGCAAATTATACAGATTTAGGTCCATTCGGTTACTGGATCGGTCTTATAAGTGGTCTTACAGCTGGTGCTATTACATTGAGCTTCCGTCTTATTATTGTTCAACGGAAAGCGAAAAAAGAGTCCCAAGAAACCTCCTCTATTGCTTTATAGAGGAGGTTTTTTCTTCTAATAGTATAGCTATTACTGTAGGATACCCGTTCTTTCAATTGTGATTTTCATCTCAGGCTTTAATGTTAATTGTGCAAATTTCTCACCCCAATTTTTATCCCATACTTTTGGGTGGAACGCACGCACTTTTAGACCAACTCCTAATGGATCTGACTGAGCATCTTGTAGTTTTTTTAGTACTCCTTCAACATCCTCTTGCACTTTTTTTGTCAAAAATTTATCTACGTCTTTCCTTACAATATTCTTGTATAACCTATCATGAGGATATTCCTCAATATTCACATTTAAATTGTATTTTAAATGCACTGTTGCAGTTGTTCCCTTCTCCTCTATTTTCCATTTTTTCTTCACTCTAATCACATCAAGAGATACAGGTAATTTCTTCCCATCCTTCTCCCACATATACGTTATTCTCGCATTAGTTCCTCTTTCACCCATTAACAAAGTGAGCAGTAACGATTCTTTCGGATCTAAAACGGTGCCCGTAAAAACTTGTTCTTTAAAGAGAGCAAGTCCTGCAGCTATAGGAGTGCCTCTTTTCTTATCTTTGTTAAGATATGGCAATACTAGATCTTTACCTTTTTCAAGTATTAACAAGCATACCTTCTGAAGTGTCATTTTAGGAAAAATACTATTTCTTTCAAAACTTTCAATAAAGCGTTGATAATACTCACCAACATCACTTGGTAGTTGATGTCCTATATCTACAAATTCTTTTACAGAACCATCTGTTAAAGCAACTTTTGCTGTTATTGGACTTTGTGGATTACGAAAATAAATGTCAAGATAATCATAAAGTGGTGTTGTAGCACTTTCTTGATTGATTAAAAGTGTTGATAGTTCTGATAAATCAAGAGTTTGTTCAACTTTCAAATCCGCATGATTCCGCACATCTCTTGCTGATGTACCCAATCCTTCAATAACCACATATTTTGTTGGATCACTTGGGGTGGTTGGGTAAGCATAGTAGCCTTTCAAGTCACCAATATGCCCATCAATGCCAGCAAGAGATACAACAGACAAGTTTTTATACAGTCGTTCATCCCAACAACCAACGAGCAATGTACTTACTGCGATGATGATGAAGACTCGTTTAAACATGGCTGCTTCCTCCTTCTGTTCATAAAAACAATAATAATCGGGAATACAATAGCGAATGGAATATATCCGTAGTGAAGATTATCTCGAATTTTTTCAATGAAATTAACTCTTAAGAAGAGTAACGGTAGGATAACAAATGCCAAATGTAATAAAACGATTTGTAATTGTGGATGTTTTCGCTTTTTTGAAAAATGAACAACTCGAATCGATAAACCTAATAATGTAACATTAATAATACTCCAAGTTAGCCAAATATAAATAAAGAAAATATCAAGTCGCTTAACAAATGTAACTTCTTCGGATTTCAAAATGTACATGATTGGTTCAGGTATAATTCTAAGTTCTTCAAGTGAGAAATAAAGTTGCGCACCTACAACAGAGGCTATAGAAAAAGTTCCTATAATCAATTGATAGAGCACTAATGGCTTCCATTTAATAATCTGACCTTTTTTAACGAATACTCTGAAGATAAAGTAAAGTTCAACACCCATATAAGCAGTTTGAGATTTTTGAAAACCTAATAGCCATTGTTCCCCAGAACTTGTTCCGATCGGGAAAACATTTGTCCAAACTAAATTACCAGTACTCATAAAAATAAAAATAAGAAATATCACAATTAACGGCAGTAGAATAACACCTAAATTAACAGCCGTTTCGGGTTGACTTAAATTAGCGTAAAGAGAGACTGAAACAATGAGGCAAATTACCAAATAAGTCGGAGTACTTGGGAACCCCCAGACAGCTAATGTATAGTCGATATAAGCCAAATAACTGATGCACAAAATAATCCACCATAATTTATAAAGTAAAGCAAAAAAAGCGTTTAACTTTAACTTTTCATAAAATTTTTCATAAAATAGCAATTGAACGAAATGAAACAACGTGAATACTATAAAAATCAACCAAGAATCTCTTCCGCCACTATTAATAAGTTCTGTTTGAAAAGAAATATATGAAACACCCGTTTCAACAATGAAAAGTAATAAGAAAAATTGAACACGTGACAGTTGTAATTTCATTGTTTCTCCTCATACCCTTTTGGTTGGAATGAAGTAGGTTGGGCTTTCGCTTTATAAAATGGCGTTCTAAAGAATATTTTTTTGAATTCTGAGGGTTGAAATGGTACAACAGGTGAGAAGTATGGCTGATTTATTGATTTTAAGTTTAATAAATGAATAAATAAAATGAGTACCCCGATTGTGATGCCAAAAAATCCAAACAACGATGCTGCAAACATAAAAGGAAACCGTAATATACGCACAGATGTATTTAATTCATTTGATGGAACTACAAAACTAGATATAGCCGTTAAGGCAACTATAATAACCATCATATTGGAAACTAACCCTGCATTGACAATAACTTCACCAACAACGAGACCACCTACTATCCCAATAGTTTGAACGACTGATTGTGGTAAACGAATACTGGCCTCTCGAATCAATTCTATTATGATTTCTAATATTAGTGCCTCAATTAAAGGACGATAAGGAATTTCACTAACATCCATTTTCACTTTTTTACTTAGCTCTAATGGAAGTATTTCAAAATGAAAACTAATGATAGCAATATAAAAAGCAGGCAAAAAAACCGCTGTAAAAAAACTCATCAAACGTACTATTCTATAAAACGAACCTACTAAAACACGTGAATTGTAATCATCAGGTGATTGATAAAATGAAAAAAACGTAACAGGGGCAATTAACGCTGTCGGTGAAATATCGCTTATAACAACTACTTTTCCTTCTACTAAATTACTTACAACCCTGTCAGGTCTTTCAGTATTTAGAAGCTGTGGAAATGGAGAATATATTGAATCTTCCAAGTAGTCCCCTATCAACCCAACACTATATAAAACTTTTGCATCTATTTCATTTAGCCTTTTTTCTACTTCTATGAGTGTTTCTTTTTTTACAACGTTACTAATATATAAATAATATATTCCTGTATTTGTTTCTTTACCAATTTTCATTTGCTTTACGACTAATTCTGGAATATGTAGACGCTTTCGAATAAGTGCCATATTCGTATCAAAGTTTTCTACTAGCCCTTCATGAGATCCTCTAATAATATGTTCATTGACAGGTTCATCAGGCGTACGATGTGCAATTTCTGGTAAGTTTATACGAACTACTTTATTTTTGCTAAGTAAAATAATAAGTGTCTCTCCACCACAAACATAACCAACTGCCTTTTCCATATCAAATAATTCTATAGTGGAAGAAACGGAGTCTGGCCATTTCGCTGCTTCTTGCTCAGCTTGAAATTTAACAACATCCAGTTGCTCTTGAACATCTTTTTTATTTAGCAGGGAACTGTAATAACAAATAACAGCGAATGGCTCACCTGGCCAATCAATTTCGCGAGCTACAAAATCTGCTGAGTTATAAAAGGTCTTTTGTAGTTGCGATATAAATGTTTCAATTTGCTGCATTAAGTCGCCCCCTTTTTGGATTAGTATAGGAAAGTTCAAATGAATTTAATCGACCTTTTATAGTTTAGAATAAAAAAACCAGCTCTCAAAATTGAGAGCTGGTTTACTATATATACTATTCTTTATTTTGCTTTAATAAATTGTTGTGTCCAGTAGTTACCATTAGCAGCATAACCTACACCAATATGAGTAAATGTTGTGCTCATGATATTAGCGCGGTGACCTGGTGAGTTCATCCAACCTTTTACAACTTCTTCTGGTGTTTTTTGACCCATAGCAATATTTTCTCCAGCAGCACTGTATTTAATCCCAAGTGCTTTCATACGGTCAAATGGTGAACCAAATGTAGGACTTGTATGTGAGAAATATTTATTTTTTTGCATATCAAGAGATTTCTCTCGTGCTGCACCCATCAAAGCTTTATCTGATTTAAGAGCAGCTAGTCCTGCTTTTTGACGCTCAACATTAGTTAACTCAATAACTTTTTGTTCGAATTGATCTACAGTTGATGATGTAGAGTTATTTGAATTTGATGAATTGTTACCTGAATTACCTGTATTGCCGTTTGATGAACCGTTGCCTGAGTTACCTGTGTTACCATTTGATGGTTTGTTCTCTGGTTTTGAAGTAGTGCCACCTGATGGTTTACTTGTATTGTAATTATCCTTATAAGTGTATTTATTTGTTTTACTATTATACTTATAAGTTATCTTACAAGGCTTAGCACCTTTATATGTTGTTTGCGTTTGCTTCACTGTGTCTGATGCGTTTGTAGAAGCTGAAGCTTCCGCAGTTCCCGCCTGTACGCCCATTAGCATAACGAGACTCATTGGTAATAACCATTTTTTCATGTTTTATTCCTCCTTGTCTGCAAATATCGTAACGCGGGATTTTTGTAATAAAGTGTCCAATTATTGCTACTTTGTCCAATTAAGAATAAAAACGCCTTAATTTCAATCAAGAACAGGCTATGAAATTGTGCAAATTTAGCAATCTATCGTTTTATTACTAGGAGGATTGGGTTGACACCCAAAATAATGAACATTTATATTACAAAGTACCAACAACTTCGAGTTCATTCACATTTTCACCAATGATAACGATATTAGGTGACATCTGCATATATTCAGGCATCCATTGAGTTAAACCATATGCATATTGAAAGAGCATTGGATTTTTCATACCTTTAATAGGTACATACCCCTTCATACGATAAATAGTTGAAGGAATTGTTCGAAGCCACTCTTCAAAAACTTCTTGTTCTACTGGTTCAGTGAATGTCACTAAGCGAGAACTTAAATGCATTTGACTTATTGGTGCTGATTCAATGTTAGTTGGGCGAGCTGTTGCATGTAGGCTTTGTAAATACTTTAAAGGTACTCGACCATTAGTTGTTTGTAATAACTGCGCATGAGGATTTAAAGATTGAATTTCAAATGTTACTTTTGCTCGTTCTTCTTCTGTTAGTAAATCTGACTTATTGGCTAGGATAAGATGCGCATGTCGGATTTGTTCTAAAAACAGTGACCGTACTTGAGGTGATAATTGATCTCGTTCTAGCCAGCGTTTACTATCTGCCACTGTAACGATTCCCTTAATATTCAATTGGTCGGCAAAAAGAGGCGAATATACAGCATCTAATGCCTCCACTGGATGTGCTGCCCCCGTTGTTTCAATAATGAGTACATCAAACTCTGATTCTGCTAATAATGTTTGTATTTGCGCTTCTGTCTTTTCTGATCCTGAGCAACATATACAGCCATTTAACATTTCTTTTAATGGAACATCCTCTTCCACTGCTTGTGAATCAAAATTTAATTTGCCTAGTTCATTCATAATAATTGCTGGTTTAATATTTTGTTCTTTCAATTGACGGATTACATCTGTCATCATAGATGTCTTACCGCTTCCTAAAAATCCACTAAATAGATATACATCAACCATGTAAATCATCCTTTCTTCTATATGAACGCATGAAAAAGCTGACCTCCTAAGACGGTCAGCTCTTCATACATTTCTTTTTGTCACTAAATGTGATTTTATATTATTTTGAACTGCTCTTTTGTTTCATTAATTGCTTAGCTTTTAATAACTGTGGATCGTCTTTTTTGATTTTCTGACGAAGCTCTTCCATTAATGCGTATGTTGATTGACCTTTTAAAACGCCAGTTTCTTTAAGTTTTTGGTCTTTTTGGAATGCCATAACTGCAGCTTTTGTAGATGCATCAAATAGCCCATCAACTTTACCAGGTGTGTAACCTACTGCTTTCAACATTTTTTCAGCAGCCTTCACTTGATCTGATAAAGAACCTTCTTTCATAACTTTGTCAGGATCAAGATACGGTAATGAAGCATAAGAAGGATAATCTACTTTAATAGTTGGTTTAATACCTTTTTCATGAATCCAGTTACCTTCAGGTGTTAACCATTTAGCAGTTGTAAATTTCAAGTTTGAACCGTCTTTTAAGTTACTAGCAGTTTGAACTGTTCCTTTACCAAATGACTTCTCACCAATTAATGGGATATTAGCAGATTCACTAAGGGCACCAGCTAAAATTTCAGAAGCAGAGGCACTACCGCCATCGATTAATAATGACACTGGTACTGTTACTTTACGACCACCTTGTGCTTCAATTACTTCTTTTTTACCAGTTTTGTCCTCTATTTGCATAACAGGTTCACCTGTTTTAACAAATAAACTAGCGATATTAACAGCTGAATCAAGTAAACCACCTGGATTTTGACGCACATCAACTACAAGTGATTTCATTCCTTTAGCTTCCATGTCATCAAGTGCTGTTAATAGTTCTTTATATGTGTTATCAGAGAAAGTTGTAATTTGAATATGCGCAACTTTTCCACTTAACATTTCACTATAAACTGTTTCAATCGGAATATCGTCACGAACAATTTTCATCTTAACTTTTTTCTCACTATCACCACGAACAATTTCAAGTGTTACAGATGTTCCTTTTTCACCACGAATTAATAATACTGCTTCAGAAGATGTCATCCCTGAAATACTTTTACCATCAACTGTAGCTATAATATCATTTGGTAAAATCCCTGCTTTTTCAGCCGGTGAGTTTTTAATCGGTGAAACAACTACGATATTGCCACTTTGCTCTTGGATTTCAGCCCCAATACCTTGGAAGCTAGAAGAGATACTTTCATTGAAATTGGAAGCTTCCTCAACATTCATATAATCTGAATAAGGATCCCCAAGTGCTTCAATCATACCGTTGATTGCACCATTTACTGCTTCTTCTGTATCAATGTCTTTGTAATAGTTTGCTTTTAATTCATCAAATGCGTTAAATAGTTTTTGGAATTCTGTATGAGTCGGCGTACGGACTTCTACAACTTTTTTCTCTCCAAATGTTAGCGCAAAGATTGTTAAACCAGAAGTAAATAATATTAAAACAATTACCATCATAATTAACGCAAAAGGTTTAATACGTATGTATTTACCAGCAGGCTTTACATCTTCTAATTTTTCTTGTTCATCGGTAGGTAATTCATTTTTTTCTGGTTCCACTTTGTTTTGCTCGTCCATTCATTTCACCACTTTCAATCTTCAAGTGTTTTAAACACTAATACCATAATATAGTACGGCTCTTTCAACGTCAATCAAGCCCTTTCATAGAGGTTGAAATATCATTATATGTATTAACTCATTTAACTTATTTGAACTATAAATTGAGTATACAGGTGAATTTTGTGGCTTTGGATTTAATGATCCTGATGAACATTGATTAAGTGCCCTTCAATATCCTTCATCCAGGACAGTAAATCACAAAGACCACCTTCAAAAGGTGGTCTAATTAAATTCTAATTGAATTTTTTGATAGATTTGATTGCAATATTCCCAGAAAGTAATAAGCCTGATAGAACTAATACAGTTGCAATAATATCATAAAATGTAATAATTTCATTTAGAAAGATGGCCGCCAGTACATAACCAAAAATCGGAGTAAGAAATAGCCAATTATTTGCCCTAACTGCATCCTGCTTCAACAAGTAAAACCATAGCAACATCGTAGCGATTGATATTACTAACACTAACCATATTAACGATCCGACTAAATAATAATCCACTTTCAAAAAGTATGTATCTTTTTCTAGTATAAATGTTATAGGAATTAATACTACTCCCCCTATAAGCACTTGCCATGTATTAATTACAATATTCGGTAGGTTTAAATTAGCTTTTTTAAAATAAACACTCCCCACTGCCATTGATATCATCCCCACCCCTAGAATAAGTAAGCCTATCCCTTTCACTTCACTGTGTGAGATTGATGGCCAAATAGCTATTAATAAACCAACAGCAGCAACAATCATCCCTATCCATTCTTGTAAAGAAACTTTTCTTTTCAGCCAAATGTAGGAAAGAAAAGCAACGATAAAAGGATTAGTAGTAACAAACAAATTAAACAAACCTGCAGATACATAATTTAACGCCCAGAACGATGCGCCTAAATAAATTGTAGTATTCAAGAGTCCTAAAACAAATAAGGTTTTCCATTCCTGTTTCGTTGGCCAAGGATACTTTTTACTAATTAAATAAACAAAAAGAAATAGTAATATGCCTGCGATTAAAAATCTACTGGTAGCCAGTAACATGGGGGTTGTAGAATATAAACCAAATTTTGTAGCTATAGCTGCAGATGACCATAAAAATGTAAAAAATAAACCCACTGCTGTTTTCATCTTCTCGCTCCTTAAAACAAATAATCTTTGAAATGACCTTAAATCAAGATCATAACTAAGTTTTACATACATTTGATGAGCGATTTTTTCTGAATATCAGATTTTTTTAACTAGATGTCGTATACTGAGCATTCTCTATTTTTTTGTCTCTGATTTTTTCGATACTGACTCGGTGTTATCCCCTCATGTTTTTGGAATAATCGTGTAAAGGAGGATTGATGTTCTAAACCAACTTGAATAGCAATATGTAAAATAGGTAATTTTGTATCTCTCAGTAATTCTTTAGCTTTTTTCATACGTACATCTTGTATATATGCTGTAGGTAATTGACCAGTCTCTTTTAGAAACCATTCAGAATAATATGAACGGTTGTAATGTTCAAGAGCGGCAAGGTCATGCACTGAGATATTTTCATTATAATGTTCATGGATATATGTAATGGATTTAGCTTGTTGTTCTTGTATTAAACATCTAGAAATATAAGGATACAGTTCTTTTACAGCAGATCCATTCCATGACTGTTGTTCAAGCTCATTTAGTAAGAGATATCGAATCCCTTTCCATTGATTGTTTAGCTCATATGATAACTCCCCATTTTGCAATTGCCTCTCGTTGAGCATAAAATGAGGGATATCTAATACTAAAAACTCATTACGTTCAACGGAATGAAATGTATGATGACATTCAGGAGGAAGAAAAAATATTGTTTTAGGATCCAGTAAAAGCTTTTTCGACTCTGTTTTTATAGAGAGTTCTCCTTGGAGAGGGAGAATCAACTGAGCAAAACGATGAGAATGCTTTTCTTGAATTGAAGTATAAGTTCTTCGCTCTGCTACTATTTCTCTAATCGGTTCCATTGTCAATTCCTCCAATTTATCCAGTTTTCTATTATTTTGATTTTATGCAATTAAGTAGATTCTTATAATATGGTCAATCTACGAAAATATTATGATTTAAATTGTGGGTTGTACATATTAAACAAAAAGACCATCAATTTTTCATATGGTCCTATTCCTAGAATTACTTATGTTCAATTTACTGATATAAATAAAAAAAAGCAAGAGACCGTTTCAATACCATTTTTTTAATGGTCATTTTAAGGTTACTTGCTTTTTTTTATTTCTAATTCCACTTTTGTTATAAATAATCTTTGTGCCACTTAACAACGGGATGGGATTCTACTTTGAAAAAGAAACAAAAAAAGGACTATATAATCCTGATGGCAGGGTCAATCGTTGAGAAGTTTTCGTTTTTAAATATGCTATTTAATAAAGCAGCGGAATGAGGATATATTGAGAAAAATCCATGTAGTGAATAATAATCGTGCCTACCTCTAATATAATCGCGCTCAAAAGACCAATAACAATACCCATTTTTAGTTTCATCCATCATGCTCCCTTAATCATTTGTTGTAATTTATCGTAACAAGTGATTATGTCAAACAGATGTTATACAAATTGATTGTCTTCTATTTAATATAAAAACCCCAAAATTAAAATATTTCGGGGTTCAGTTTAGATTTATTTATTTTTCATCAAAAATATAAGCTAATACTTTTACTGCTTGATCAACCGTTTCAACCGTAACATTGGCTTTATTCGACAGCTCTTTTAATGGATGATGCAGATTCTCTGGGCGAATCACGATTAAGGGTTTGTCTAGTGCAACAGCTGCACTTGCATCCATCGCTGTATTCCATTGCTTATACTTCTCTCCAAACAAGGCGATTACGACATCCGATTTTCGCATTAAAATCTGCGTTCTAAAGTTATTAATCTTAGATGCAGTTTCATCTCGATAAATCGCATTCGGCTGTTCACCTAATATTTCTTCTCCAATAAAATCAGAACGATCATGATTTTCCATAGGACCGACGAAGTTTAGAGGAATACCTAATACTTCCGCTTTTTCCTTTAACTCCTGGCGCCAATTAGAATGAATTTCTCCAGCTAAGTAGACTGTTAATTCCATGTTAAAGCCTCCTCATAATATGAACTAATTTAGATTGCTTTTGTTTCTTCTTTTAGCCACGCACACTCTTCTTCATTTAAGTAAGGTGACAGTTTTGCATATACTTCTTCATGGTAATCATTTAACCATTGTTTTTCACTCTCAACTAACAGTTCTGTGTTAACACCCGCTAAATCGATTGGGCAATATGTGATCGTATCAAATTTCATAAATTGACCGAACTCTGTTTTTTCGTCTTCAACAACGACTAATAAGTTCTCTGTACGAATACCATATTCACCTTCAAGATAAATACCTGGTTCATTTGTAATAATCATGCCTCTATCTAAACGTACATGATTCGTATTTCGGATGCTATGTGGTCCTTCATGAACATTTAAGAAAAAGCCTACACCATGTCCTGTACCGCATTTATAATCGATACCATGTTGCCATATTGGTTGTCTCGCTAAAACGTCTAGATTAGCACCTGAAGAGCCATGTAGGAACTTCACTGCACTCAATGCAATAAATCCTTTTAATACTAATGTGAAATCTCTTTTTTGTATTTCTGTAAGCTTACCTAAAACAATTGTTCTCGTAATATCAGTTGTTCCATCATAGTACTGGCCACCTGAATCGATTAAGAACAGCCCTTCATTTTCAAGCGTAAACTGTGTTTCTTCAGCCGCTTTATAGTGCATCATCGCTGCATGTTCTTTATAACCTGCAATCGTATCAAAGCTCGGTCCAACAAAGCCCTCTTGCTCACTTCTGAAAGCTTCTAGTTTTTCCTCTGCAGCAATTTCTGTTACCTCACCAGTACTAACCGCAGATTTTAACCATTTAATAAATCTAACGATCGCTACACCATCTTTAATTTGAGACCATTTCATGTTCTCGATTTCAATATCATTCTTAATAGCTTTTAAATCTGTTGTAATATCTGTACATTCAACTTTTTTAGTAGCGCTGTTAATCGCATAGTAGAAGCTACTATTTGTTTTATTTGCATCTAAAATAATTGTATCTTCGCTTGAAAGTTTACCTAGTACTGCATGGATTTCTTCCGTTGCTTTCACTTGAATTCCTTGCGCCTCAAGTTCTGCTTTAACCTCTGGAGATACTTTGCTCGCTTCAATGAATAAGAAACAATCTTTATCCGTTACAATTACATTCGCAATGGCTACTGGATTGTTTGGAACATCTACGCCTCTTATATTTAACAGCCATGCAATATCATCAAGTGACGTTAAGATATAATAGTTTGCATCTTTTTTCGCCATTTCACTTCGAACTTCAGTTAATTTTTCAATTTGAGTTTTACCGGCAAATTTCACATCATGCATAAAAATTGCGCCTGTAGGAATTTCTGGTCTGTCTTCCCATAAGTCTCCTACTAAATCTTGATTCATTTTTAATTTGATATTTTTCGCTTTAAAATCAGCTTCCATTTTTCTAACCATATTAATAGAGAATACAGTGCCATCAAAGCCTACTGTATTTCCTTTTTTTAGAACGTCCGCAAGCCACTCTGAGTACGCTGGTACACCAGGATCAGCCATTCTAAACAATCTGATTCCAGAGTCCGCTAATTGGCTCACAGCTTGAATATAATATCTACCATCTGTCCATAGGCCAGCATCATCTAAAGTAATTACTACCGTACCCGCTGAACCTGTAAAACCAGAAATCCATTCTCTAGATTTCCAATGATCTGCTACATACTCACCTAGATGAGCATCAAAACTCGGGACGATATACGCATCTATTTGATGTTCCAACATTTTTTTTCTTAACAGGGCTACTCGATCTTTAATATTCATTCCTAATACCTCCATCAGTCTAGTTTTGTGTCTTCACGATTATATAACTATGTAGTTCGTAAACTATTCAGTAGTTCTATTTTTCAGAATTCACTAAATATAATCATACATCTAAATTAGATCAAAGTCCTAACTTAAATGAGGCCTACCAAAATGCGTTAGTTGAATATGGAATTTATTTCTTTAATTGATTGAACTATAATATCGGGTCTATCAAAATGTATTGAATGACTTGCTTCTTTTGCGATTATAAATTTACTATTTGAAGTAAGATTAACTTGGTTCATAATAAGTTCTTGCCACTTTTCTTCAAATAACCTTAACTCGGACTCTGGTAAACCATCCATTGTGCCTAACTGAATGTTATGCTCTTTATCTCGGCAAATAACGATTAATGGTATATCAGGATAGCATACCAATTTCTTAATAATATCTCCGTCTTTCTTCCAATTACTAATTTCAGAATGCATTGCTTTGTATAAAGACGGATTTATCTGGAAATTTATTAAGCGTTGTTGAATATCATTCGGTAGTAGCTTTTGTTTTTCAGTTAGAGTAGGCTCAATAACTTTACTTAATTCTTCACTTTTCATTTGAGAATAAGCATGACATTTTTCCATCCAAAATTCATCGGTTGACCCTTCATTTAAAACAGGTAAATCCAAATCATCTAAATCCTTTAAATCAACAGAAGTTGAATCTACTAATACTATTCCAGCAACCTTTTTAGGATACTCTTTCACAAAATGCTGTACATTTAACCCACAATAGGAATGACCAACTAGTATGACTGGTTCAGATATTTCAAGTAATTGTATCATCTTACTTAATTCGTTAACGACTGTTTGTGTATTACGGACTTCATCACGTATTTCACTTGTGCCTAGCCCTGGTCTATGAAACATTATTACTCTATTTGTTTTACTTAATGACTCTGTCACTTCGTACCATTCATCGAATGAGCAACCCATTCCTGTAAGGATAATTATTGGTGTGCCCGCTTCTCCCTTTTGAAGTATCTCAATCTTTTTTTGATTAATTATTAAAAATTGACGAATTTTACTCACCCTTTGCGTAAAACTATTTAAATTAGTTTTCTTATTTAACTAACCTCCTCAACGCATGTTTACTATAAACACCCTTTTTCTTGCACTACACTGCGCTTTAGTACAATAAGTTCAACAAAAATAGCGTTAATCCTTCTTTCAACGACATTAACTCATTAAAAAAACGCCAAGACCCTTGTATATCAACGGTTTAAGACGTTTTATTAAAAGCGTAAATTCAGGTTAGTTAATAGACTCATCTTTTTCAAATCTATTCCTCCTTTTTTTCACACGTTTATAATTCGTATTTCAACATTCTTTCTAATATATACGCTTAGATGGAAAGAACATTACAGACATTACCATTTATCAAAAAATATCTAATATATAATATTTAACTTTTTCACTCTCTTCCTTTTTCTCATGTTCAACTATCCTGCCCCGTTAGTTCAAGAAAGAAAAAAAAGAGCTGCATATGCAACTCAATGATCTTCAAGTAAAGCCCCCGTTAGTTTAAGCGAAATTCTTCACAAACTTTAATTTATATATTAATTCACACCTAATATATAGATTAACGCTCACCTGAAGCTTTTAACTAGAACTATTCCAACTATTAGAAGCCCCCACTTTAGAAGGGTATTATCTGTAATAAATATTAGGAGAACTACACTAATGATTGGGACAGTTAGTTCAATAAGACATTGTTATGATATTGAAAATACGTTTACGCTTTTCCCTCCTAATATTATTTTCTTCTCCATTACCATTCCTATATTTTTAGCTACTTTTTGCGAAACGACATTCTCAGGCTGAATTAAAGCGATAAATCTTTGTTTATTTAGATTTTTTTTATAAATGATTTAACCTTTCTTTAAGGATGATAATTCTAACTATCATCCTTTGTGACTATTGCTACGCTCTTTGGTCGTACTATACACAATAGTATTTTCGAAAAATCTTTTGTGATATGAACTGCAATATGTCTACTTGCTAAATGTGTATGAAAGATTGTCGTGCATATCTGAACTTCTTCATTAAAGCTACTCTTGCTGCACATTTTTTATCAGATGTTCATTCAACATAGCGATGAAACCACTGAATCTGCTTAAAAAGCATCTGAAAAAAGTTGCTTTTTGTTTTGTCTTAAGGGTGAATTGTATTACAAAGAGGATCTAGAGCCTTAGAAAAAGCGTGGTATTCAGCTTTTAAACCTTCGTCAGACTCAATCGAACTGTATTTACTGAGTTAAACCAGTTTAATTAAGTGACTTTAGCCTTCTTGGATCAACGCACCCTTTAACAATCTTTTAATAAAGCTTACGAACTAATGTTTCCTTTTTACATTTCAACCTAAACTGAAAAAGAGCAGTAGATTCATCCGTAGACAAATCTCCTACTCATAAGAAACTTAAATTGAACCAATGGACGAAGCTTCCCCTTCAATGGTTTCAACCATATCACAATGCTCGTTATATAATACCTGAGTAAAAATACGTTCTCCTACTTCCCCTATACTAATAATCGTATTCATTGTTTTACACAAAAGAAAACCCTCACATAAAGTTATGGGCCTATTTCAAGGAGGGAAATCTATTGAATTTATTATTTTTGTACTTCTGGCTTTGGATAATCGAAGCCTTTCGTATCTACTTCAACCTTTTTCATTTTTTGTTCCTTCAATGGTTTATCTGAATCGTTGCGCTCCGCATTAACGATTTCATCAACAACGTCCATACCTTCTGTTACTTTACCAAAGGCCGCATACTCACCATCCAATTGATCAGAAGTATCCACCATGATGAAGAATTGTGAGCCTGCAGAGTTTGGATCCTGTGAACGTGCCATTGATACGACACCACGCTCATGTTTTAAATTATTTTCAAAGCCATTTGATAAGAATTCACCTTTGATCGCATAATCTGGCCCTCCCATACCATTCCCAGATGGGTCGCCACCTTGTACCATAAATCCAGGAATAACACGATGGAAAATCAAACCATCATAGAAACCTTTTTTCACTAATGATACAAAATTCGCAACTGTATTTGGTGCTACTTCCGGATCTAATTCCATAACGATTTTTTGATCATTTTCCATTGTAATTGTGACAACAGGTTTTTCCTTTACCTCAGAAGCATAGCTAGATGTATCCTTCACCTTTTCATCATCTTTTGATGTACCACAGCCTGTTAAAGCAATTACAGCCATTATGCTAAGCACTATAAACACTAATTTCGATCTTGCAAACATCTTTTTATATCCCCCAATCACATGTTTCTTTTCTTAAAAACTATATCATAGGAGACTAGAAAAAGAACACATGAACTAGAATTAATAAAGAACTGGGGTACACGAAAAGGACTCAGTATAACCTAAAATCCTATATATATGAAAAACCGTCTGAACTGCTCACCGATCTTTTGGGGTAGAACGTAAGTACCCGTGGGATTTGATCCCGTTAGCAACATATTCACTCTCTACTTATTAACACATGATTGTTCAAAAACCCTACCCCTTTATATCGTATAATAAGACATAAATAAAGCTTATACTTTTGGACTTAGAAATTGTGAACTCTTTTATTCTGATCTACACCTTTAGTTGAATAAGAAAAAAAGCCGGCTGAATTGCTCAATGACCTTCTACGATAGCAACTACGTTAATCAAAAAATTAATTGTAAAATTAGTATTTCTGTACTGAAAAATTTTTAAAGAACAACTAAGACAAAAAGAAAAAGCAAGCAACCTTTAAAATGACTTCTAAAATTAGATTAGTCATTTTTGGTCACTTGCAAATTTCTTCCGAACTATAAATCTTTGATACAATTAGTCTTGAATAGCTGCTTCTAATGCAACAACCATCATGTCATTAAATGTTAATTGACGTTCTTCCGATGTTGTTACTTCACCAGTAATGATATGATCACTTACTGTTAGGATTGAAAGTGCTTGACGGCCATATTTAGCTGCTAAAGTATAAAGTGCTGCCGACTCCATCTCAATTGCTAAAACTCCGTAACGAGCTAATTTTTCATTTTGGTTTTCTTCACTATAGAACATATCAGCAGTAAAGATGTTACCCACTTTTAAATTAAGACCTGCTTCTTTCCCAGCATTATATGCTTTTAAAAGTAAATCAAAATCAGCTGTTGGCGCAAAATCTAAACCATTGAAAATGATTTCATTCATTTTAGAATCAGTAGAAGCACTTTGAGCAATAATGACGTCACGAACTTTAACATCTTTTTGAATTGCTCCACATGTACCTACACGGATTAACTTTTGAACACCGTATTCTTGCATTAATTCGTTTACATAAATAGAGATTGAAGGTACACCCATACCAGTACCTTGTACCGATACACGTTTACCTTTATATGTACCTGTATATCCTAGCATATTACGTACTTCATTGTAGCAAGTAACATCTTCTAAATAAGTTTCTGCAATGTACTTTGCACGAAGTGGATCGCCAGGTAGTAGTACGATGTCTGCGATATCGCCTTGTTTTGCATTAATATGAATACTCATTAGTATCACTCTTTTCAATAGTATTGTTATTCATCATATTTCAATAATTTAGCTATGATGTTACAAGCATTGTACCAAGAAAGTCTGACCTCTGACAAATATTATCTTAAATATAATTAGAAAAACCTATATTTATCATTTTATCCATTTTTTGTTTAATTATTACTTATTTTAGTTATATTTTAACTCATATAAATACCAAAGTTCATCAAAAACGCGCGCACTCATTTCTTCATCCACTTTTTCTTCGATATATCTCGAAAGTATATGAAAATCTGTTGACTGTTTAGGAAAGCTATGATCGTGAAAAGCCGCTTCTGCAAACATAGACTTCTCATCATTTTTTCCACCACCACGAAATGTTTGTACATAACTGTAGAACGATTGATTCATAAATATCTCCCTCCTAATAGTTACTTAGTAATGATTTATTTTTCAAAAAGTATAGAATATTCTCTCACAAAGAAGTAAAATGAACATAATTCAATAGAAATATGGAAAGTTGGTGACAAATTGGTTAAAAAATCGAAAAAAGATAATGAAAATGTAAAGAGACGTAAAAATCAAAACGCTAATAAGTCATCAGTTTCAATGGCTTCATTTTTCAAATTGAAAAAGAAGCAAAAAAACATTGAAGTTCAAGGACCTATACAGTCGAACTTTTTCCGAATGATTCGTGGCCGCATCATTATTAACTTCTTTATACTCATCATTATTCTATCAGCAATGCTTGTTGTTTCCTATTCAAATATGTCTAACCTCCAAAACGAATTAAAGGTGTTCACAGGGAAAAATCTAGTAGAGCAGATGAAAGTAAATAGTTTAGCAGCGGATATTGCGAAACTATCAAACTCTGAACAAAGTTATATTATTACGGGAAAAGATAATTTCTTAAGACAATATAGTCAGGATAAGGACCGCATTGAAGCAAATTTATTAGATCTACAAAAAATATTCTCTGATCGTAAAGAAGAGCTAGACCGAATTACTTCCATTGACCAATTTTATGACAATTATATTCAGTATTCGAAGCGACTGATTGATACACGTCAAAAATCAGGTCTTGAAAATGCTCAAAAACTTGTTCTCGCTGGAAATGGCAAGACAGCAATGGGTTATATAGATGTGCATATTGAAATGATTAATGAAGTATTAACTAAGAAAAACAACGAACAAATCAAATCACTCGAACAACAAACAGAAATTGCAATGATAATTTTCTTAATTTTAACAATATCATCTATTATTTTGACTATTGTAACGGGTACCATATTGTTCCGTTCAATTAAACGCAATACATCTGCAATTAATACATCTATTTTAGATATCGCGCAAGCTAATGGTGACTTGACAAAACGCGTAAAAGTAAAGACAAAAGATGAATTCGCAGAAATTGCCAATAGTACAAATGTGTTAATCACATCTATCTCAGCATTAGTAAAACGCGTGAGTACACTTGCCGAGAATGTTTCAGCTAGTGGACAACAATTAATGGCTTCAGCAGATGAAAATTCGAATATTATACAATCAATTGCTGATACAACAGGCGAAATCGCTGAAGGTAGCGAACAAACAATGCTACGGATGAATAATGCAGTTCAAAAGATGAATTTATTAGAAGAAGCGGCTCGTTATTTAAGTACTGATGCTGAACATGTAAAAACAGCTACTGATCAGATGAAGGTCGCCGCTGAGCATGGCGGTAAAACTGTCGAACAGTCATCAAATGTTATGATGTTAATAGAAGAAACTATGGCCAATACGACAGAAACCGTTGAAGCACTAGGCAAAAAATCATCCGAAATTACTTCCATTATTCGTACAATTACTGATATCTCGGAACAAACAAACTTACTTGCTCTTAATGCAGCCATTGAGGCGGCCAGAGCTGGTGAACATGGTAAAGGATTCGCTGTCGTTGCAAATGAGGTTCGAAAGCTAGCTGAACAATCTCAAAAAGCAGCACGTGAAGTAACCGGAATCGTTTCATCAATTCAATTAGAAGTACAAGCTATTGTCACACAAAACCATGATGGTGTACAAAACGTCATCCGTGGTGTTGAAGTGACAAATGAAACAAATGCTTCTTTAGATAAAATTATCAAACAAACAAACGAAACTGTAGCCATTATTAACAAGATGGTTGGTCAAATTGAACAAACTTTAAGCTATAGCCAAGAAGTGGCTGTATCCTTTATAGAAGTAAATCAAATTGCTGAAAATACAGCTATGAGTACAGAGCGTTCTGCAGCTTCTGCAGAAGAAGGCTCTGCATCAATGCAAGAAATTACAGCGTCAGCGATAGAACTTTCTCATCAGGCAGATGAGTTAAGAAAAGTGGTTGGGGAATTCAAAGTATAGTTTTTTCCACTAAATGACTTGCAAACTCTAATGAGTTTGCAAGTTTTTTTATTCCCGACTATTGATTTCGATTAATTAGAAATTACTAAGTTCATTCCGTTATTCCCTACCCTACACCAAATACTTTATATAAACAAAAATGACCGGAGATAGTATCATTTCTCTCGGTCACTTACATATTTACATATTCATCATACGTTTTATTACCATGTAATTTGCAGCCGAAAAGATAACATTGAGAAACATAATATGGCTCGAAGAAAATTCTAGGACGGTAACCCTTCAAAATTCGACCAATCAGTGTATTATATTTTTCATTTGTATGTTGCAAGTCCATAATGGATTCTTCTAGAGTTTCCTCTATACACTCTTCCTCCATTGCCCTCGCTTTACTTTCTATAATTTCATTAGTCGTTTCTGTTTTCATTTGGTATATAATATCTGCGGCTTCTTCTACTCTACCTAATTGAGTGAGTGCATAAACATAATGTTCTACCCAATCATACGACCTAACAATTTCTCTCCATCCTATTTCAAATAGAGGAAGTGCTTCATCAAAATAGTTAATTTGTGCATAAATTTCAGCCACATTTACTTCACCCATATAATTTTCATCATTTGCATTAACTTTTTTCAGCGTATTAAGTACCGAATCATGATCGTCTAACTGTAGATATGAAACCATTTCTGCATATTTCAAAAAATCGCCATTAGTTGCGGACTTTTTATAATGTTCTGCTGCCTTTTCAAAATTGTTCATATTAAAATATGCTGCTGCTAAGTTCGCATGAACTACTTCGGTATCTTTCATCTTTAAAGCATATTCTAAAATCCTGATGGCTGAAATGTATTTTTCCATTCGTAAATAAATTTCGCCAAGTAAAGCAAAAGGAAAATAATGCTTTGGCTGTTTTTCAATTGCTTCAGCTAAAAGAGGTAAAGTTTTGTAATATTCTTCTGTGTCTTTTATATAAAAACATGCTAAGTTATGAAGAGATTGTATGTCTCTTTTTTCCATTACTGCTTGCTCTAGCATCAATTGAGCTTCGTCAAATTTAAATTCTAGTAATAACTGATTAACAGCTATGTTATTTAAATTCATCCTGTCACCTTCCAATTCAACTATGCAATAATAGCATATTCATATAAAATTATACCACTTATAGAAATTTATAAACTTTTCAAATTATCTTTGCTTCATAATAAGGTTGATATTATCATCTTCACATGGTAAAATTTCATTATTATTAACTTTCAAACAATTGAATATTCTTACTTATCAAGAGAGATGGAGGGACTTGGCCCGTTGATATCTCAGCAACCACCCTAAATGCGGGCAAGGTGCTAATTCCAGTAGACGTAGTCTTGTAGATAAGGAGATTGACTTCATATTTTGAAGGCCCTCTTCCTTAGAGGGCCTTTTACTTTTTAATAAAGGATGATGACATGATGACAAACAAAAACATTGCAACACAATTAGTTCAGCTAGGAAATCATACCGATTCCAAAACAGGTGCTGTAAACACACCAATCTATCTTTCAACTGCCTATACTCATGATGGGCTTGGCCAATCAACTGGTTATGACTATACACGTACCAAAAATCCGACACGTACCGTTCTAGAAGAAGGTTTTGCTAAATTAGAATCGGGTGACGCTGGCTTCGCCTGTAGTAGCGGGATGGCGGCTGTTCAGTTAGTCCTATCCCTATTTAAGTCGGGTGACGAAATTATTTTACCTGAGGATATCTATGGTGGCACATACCGTCTACTCGGGCAATACCAAGAGCAATATGCAATCAAATCTCATTATGCAAAATTCTCTTCTGTATCAGAGGTTGAAGGTTTAATTAATGAAAATACTCGTGCTATTTTCATTGAAACTCCAACCAATCCATTAATGCAGGAATTTGACATTGAACTTTATGCTAATCTTGCGAAAAAGCACAGTCTATTATTAATCGTTGATAATACTTTCTTAACACCTTATTATCAACGCCCAATCGAGCTTGGGGCTGATATAGTTCTACATAGTGCAACTAAATACATTGGTGGTCATAATGATGTTCTAGCTGGTCTTGTAGTAAGTAAAGGTACAGAGCTTAGCGAAAAACTATTCACAAACCATAATGCTGCAGGTGCAACACTTGCTCCAATCGACTCATGGTTACTCCTACGAGGATTGAAAACATTACATCTTCGCATGAAACAACATACCGAAAATGCTAAGCAAATCGCGGCTTATTTAGAGCAAGAACCTTTAGTAAAAGACGTTCTGTTCGCTGGTAAAGGCGGAATGATTTCTTTCCGTTTACAAAAAGGTGAATGGGTTGGTAAGTTTTTAGAAAGCTTGAAATTAATTGTTTTCGCCGAAAGTCTTGGTGGTGTTGAAAGCTTTATCACATATCCAACTACACAAACACATGCGGATATTCCTGAAGCGGAACGAATTGCTCGCGGTGTTGATGACTCCTTACTCCGTTTCTCTGTCGGTATCGAGGAAGCGGAAGATTTAATCGCGGATTTACAACAAGTTTTTTCTATCTTAGAAAAAGAGGTGTCATCATATGAGTTCAATTAATGAAAATATTGAAACAAGTTTAATCACAGCTTCTACTCGAGGTGATTATGAGCAAAAAACAGGTGCAGTTAATGTACCAATATACTTGTCATCTACATTTGATCAGGAACATTTCGATTCCTTTGGTCCATATGATTATAGTCGCTCGGGCAACCCTACTCGTGACGCATTAGAAAAAACGATTGCTGAACTTGAGGGAGGAACACGCGGATTTGCATTCTCTTCAGGCATTGCCGCTATCGCCTCTGCCTTTATGATATTAGAAGCCGGTGACCATATTGTTGTAACATCTGAAGTTTACGGAGGAACATACCGTTTTGTGACCCAAGTGTTAACCAAATTTGGGATTGAGCATACATTTGCTGACTTTTCGGATTTAGCGTCAGTAGAAGCGGCAATACGTCCGAATACAAAGGTATTATATATAGAAACTCCAGCAAACCCCCTTCTAGGTATTACTGATATTGAAGGCGTTGTAGCTATTGCAAAGGCAAATGGAGCTCTAACATTTTTAGATAACACATTTATGACGCCTCTATATCAACGTCCATTAGACCTTGGTGTAGATGTAGTGTTACACAGTGCCACTAAGTTTTTAGGAGGACATAGCGATATCATTGCAGGGCTTGCAGTAACAAAAGACGTCGAGCTTGGAAACCGAATCTACTTCATGCAAAACTCATTTGGTGCCATTTTAGGTGCTCAAGATTCCTTCTCATTAATACAAGGAATCAAAACATTAAATGCCCGTTTAACACAATCATCAGCATCAGCATCCAAACTTGCTCATTATTTAGAAGCTCATGAACTGGTAGAGGAAGTTCATTTCCCAGGCTTGAAATCACATCCAGGACATGACATCCATGCAAAACAGGCAAAAAGTGCTGGAGCAGTGTTGTCATTTACACTACCTAATCGCGAAATTACTAAAGCATTTGTTGAACATGTTCAAATTCCAATTTTCGCAGTTAGTCTTGGTGGTGTGGAATCAATTCTTTCATATCCAGCCACAATGAGTCATGCAGCTATCCCCAAAGAAGAACGCGAAAAACGTGGTATTACAGACGGTCTTTTACGCTTCTCTGTTGGTCTTGAAAATATCGACGATTTAATAGCTGATTTTGAGCAAGCATTTTCAAAAGCGAAAGAACTTACTGTTGTAGGTAATAAATAGAAGATTGTATGAGTCGCCCCACTGATTTGGTGGAGCGATTTTTTTCTTTTTTAAGCCTTTTGGGTACTCAACAGTTTAAACGAAAATATTTCTGAAACAGAATAAATGAGAATTGTGAGGTAAAGCTATAATAACTCTAAAGAATTTTTTTCTATAAAAGAAAATGAATTTACATATTGGGAAAGCAAGGTATTGTTAATAAGGAGATAAATCAAATGGGAAATAAAACGAAAAACTTACTCGCTTTATCACCTAATTCATTGATTATGGGCATGATATTAGCTTTAGTTGGGGGATTTTTAGATGCTTATACGTATATCACAAGGGACGCTGTTTTTGCGACGGCACAAACAGGGAATATGGTATTATTTGCTGTGAGAGCTGCAAGTACGGAATATAACGGCGCCATCCTAAATATACCTCCTTTTTTGGCTTTTATAGCTGGAGTCTTGGTAGCAGAATATATAAAAGATAAGCATACTAGCCACGGACGAGCTGTTTTGCTTTTGGAATTCGCGATTTTATTTATAGCCGGATGGTTACCTGCTAGTGTGCCAAATATGCTGATCACTATGTGCATTGCGTTTGTATCTTCCTTACAAATTGCCACCTTCAACAAGTTGGAAAAATGGAGCTACAATTCAACCATAACAACAGGGAATTTACGAACTGCAGCTCAAGCTTCTTATACTGCATTCGTGAAAAATGATCCAGAATCGATGCGGAAATTTAAAGGTTTTACTGCTATTATTCTTTCCTTTATTTGTGGTGCTTTAATTGGGACCTTCTTTTGTACGTATATAGGAAAAACAGCCATCTGGATTGCAGCTGGGATTATACTGATCACCGTAATCTTATACCGTAGAAGCAAAGAAAATCCGAAAGAACCTCTTGAGAAATCATGAACAGTCGCTTGATAATAATTGATATTTACTTATTTCACTTCATTTAATGTTTTTATAAATCCTGTTAACTTTTCTTTATTAAAATTTACTGAAGGACGAATAAATAATTGATAAATATATTTTCCAATCTTCCAATGAGCATACCAACCATAATATTGTGCATTTTGTTTATGTATTAACATTGTTATTTCTGTATTCCCTATCAAGAGTCTTTCTTTTTTAACATTCCAACTTTGTCTTACTCCAATATTTTCTCCGACTTTATAAGAGAGATTTTCAATCATTTCTTCTGGAGCTAACCAAAACCAAATCCCATCAGTATAATTAATCTTTGACCTATATAGGAAGTGAGTTTCTACACCAAATTTATTTTGATTAAATCCGATTGAGTCCAGGAAGAATTCTTGATACTCAAATGAAGGGATAAAAATGCTTTGCGATGAAATTCTTTTGTTGATGTCGAAATTATTTTCATACCATATCACTCTAGAAATCTCATCTTCTTGCCACTTAGCTATACCATATCTTGCTGTATAACTCGTTGTTGTATATGACTTTTCGCCCCATTTTTCAATAATTAACGAATTAAGTGGAGTAAGTGATTTAATGATACTTATTAGCTCATCCTCACCAAATCTTCCTTTTAAAACAGATAATTCTACATTCGTGAACCATCTAGCATAACAAGCCGCTTGGTTCCCTTTGTAATCTATACCAATAAAACCAACAATCCCATCAATCTCAAAGGATTTACCAGGGAAAATTAGATTAGTATCCGCATATACAATAGGAATCCCCCAATCATAATAAAACTGTTTTACTCTTACTACTCTATTTTTACTTATAATTTCAAAACGTATCGAAGAACGAGTACTTCTTGATTCTTTTTTTAGAGAAATATTCTTAATAAAACAGCCATTTGGCAAATTAAAAGGACATAATATAACAAAATTAACAAATTGTTGTGCAAGGTCAAATGATGAAACATTATCATTTAGATTCAATATACTATCCCCCATTTAATTTTTGATTCACATACTATTAACATAGAATTATTTTTAATTACCGCATTACAATTTTACCTTATTTTTCTAATATACGCCCAATTATTTTAATAAGGGGAAATTATAAGCATTTTTCTATAAAAAATAACTATTTTAAAAGACAAATTTCTAATATAAAAGAATTTTGCATTGTATTTAACCAGCAATAAACTACACTTTGTAGTCTATTCACTGTCTTCTACAAAAAAATGACAACCCACAAAATGTGGATTGTCATTTTTCTATTTTATTCAAAGTACTTTAAATATTCTCCATAGCCTTCTTCTTGTAATTTATCTTTAGGAATAAATTTCAAGGCTGCAGAGTTAATACAATAACGTAATCCTGTTGGCTGAGGACCGTCTGGGAAGACATGTCCTAAATGTGAATCAGCTTCTCCACTACGTACTTCTGTACGACGCATGCCAAAACTTGTATCGAAGTTCTCTTGTATGCTAGCACCTTCTACAGGTTTGCTAAAGCTTGGCCAACCACAGCCTGCATTGAATTTGTCTTTTGAGTGGAATAAGGGTTCCCCCGAAACGATATCAACGTACAGACCTTCTTCAAAATGGCTATCGTATTCGTTTTGGAATGGTGGTTCTGTTCCATGCTCTTGCGTGACATGATATTGCATCGGTGTTAATGCTTTCAACTTTTCTTCTTTATTCATGATTTTGTCCCCCAATGCTGTTGTTGGAATGCAACTCGTCCTGAGCCAATTGAATAGCGCTCATAATGTGCTGGATTCTTTTTGTAATAATGTTGATGATAAGATTCTGCTGGGTAGAACGTTGTTGCTGGTAGAATTTGTACAGCGATTGGTGCTTTAAATTTACCTGATTCTTGTAATGCATTTTTTGATGCTTCAGCTATTTTACGCTGCTCTTCGTCATGGTAGAAAATGGCTGTCATATAAGACTGTCCGCGGTCATAAAATTGACCACCAGCATCTGTTGGATCGATTAAAGTCCAGTAAAGATCTACTAACTTTTCATAAGGATAAATCGCTGGATCAAAAGTGATCTGTACAGCTTCAAAATGTCCCGTTGTCTCACTACAAACTGCCTCATAAGTAGGATTTTCTGTATGTCCTCCAGTGTAACCAGATATAACAGACTCAATGCCCTCTTGCTGATCGAATGGTTTTACCATACACCAAAAACATCCACCTGCAAATGTTGCTACAGCCATATGCTACTCCTCCTATTCTTGAACGGGTACTGTTACTTCCAGTATAATCTTACCTTCTTTTAAATTAAATTCTTTTGCTTGCATGCGAGAACCAGAAAGTACTGCTATCTCTGTTAAACCCATATATACTTCCTCTTTGTTTGGGCGAATAACCATCCATGAAGGTAAATCTACTGAGTCATTTAATAACTTTAACGCTGTGCTTGGAGGGATATTCAACATACCAACTTCTACATTTGTTTGTTTTAATATAAGATTGCCGCCTTCATCAATTGTTGGATCAAATTTCATCGTAATAGGTAGCTCCATACCAAAAACACTAAGCTCACTTACTAAAGAAACTTCCTCATTAATGTACATATGTACAGGGATGGATTTTGATTTCATCGCGTCCTGAATGTACTTGTTTGCAATGGCTTCAAAATCCGCTGGTGTAGTTTGAACTGATAGTTTACTACCATCAGGCATTGCGGTTGTTTCAGGTATTGGCGTATCGGTTGCCGGTTTCGTAATGAACACAAACAAACCAATGATTACTGATAACATTAATGCAATTAAAAAGAAAAAAGCTATTTTCCACTTATTCACCGTCACATCACTCCTTGAAGTCCATTTCCCCGTTGGTTAATTTTTTCAAACCGCATGACTTGATTGTCCCTATTATACGGTCAGTCATTTCATCGTAGCCTCTTGCATTAGGATGGAAAAAGTCCGTATGATAAACCATATTCTCGTTCGAATCGAATAAATCCTCTACATTTACAAAACATGCGTTTTTATCTGCCTCTGCAAAATCTTGAATATCTGTATTCCATTCATACAAAATCGTATTTAAGTCCGATTTTTCCTTCGTAAAGATGGATAGAGGATTATAAACGCTTATTAAAATTATGGGCGCAGATTTATTTTTCTTTCGAATTAACTCCATAATTTTACCATAACGCTTTTGAAATTCGATGCGTTCCGTATCAAATGCTTCTTTATTTAAATTCATCAAATCACGTCTGACAATTTTCATTAAGTCATTTCCACCCATAGTGAGCGTTATAAAATCAGCTTTTTTTAATTGTTCGTCAATTTTACCGCTTTCAAGCTGTGCTACGAGTTGATCACTGCGTCGACCTTTTTTTGCTGTGTTTTCAACTTCGACGTATTTAACGCCTTCCCAGCCAAGCATCTGATCCGATAATCTACCGACATAACCTTGCTGATTCAGCTCATCACCAACACCTTCTGTTAAAGAATCACCTAAAGCAACATACATAATGTCTTTAGGGATGACTTCTTCTGTAACTGGCGTTTTTATTTCTTTGCTGCAAGCACTTAATAAAAGAAGTGCAAGCATGAAAATTATTAATTTCTTCACGTTCCATTTCTTCCTTTCGTTAAGTACGTCTAATGAAAGAAAGCAGGGAATGAAATCATCCCCTGCTCATCATATTAATCAGTATAGTACATAAAACCAATTGCACCTGGGCCTGTATGTGTACTAATAATTGGTGAAGTATAGGCAAATTTCGTATCCATATAACCTGATTCTTCAAGTTGTTTTTTAAGCGGCTCTGCCATTGCTAAACCTTCAGCATGTGAAAGACCTACTCCTTTTATTACTTTCCCTTGCGTATCTTCTATAAACTGATTAAATAAATATTTAACTACTTGTTTATGGCTTCGTACTTTTGCCACTGGGTTATAAGCTCCACCTTCAAGAGAAGCAATTGGTTTAATATTAAGTAAAGAACCAATCATACCTTTTCCTTTACCGATACGGCCACCTTTAATTAAATTATCTAAAACGTCAACAACGACGTATAAATTCGTATTTTTACGAACGATATTTAATCTTTCAACGATTTCTTCAACTGATTTACCTTGTTCCGCTAATTGGCAAGCTTCAAGTACTTGGAACCCTAAACCAAATGAAGTAAAACGAGAATCAATAACTGTTACCTTTGAATCCGTCATACTTGCAGCAGCTTCTGCTGATTTTACAGTACCACTCATTCCGCCAGTCATCATGATAGCAATAATCTCATCGCCATCTTTTCCTAGTTCATCAAATACTTCTTTAAATACACCTGCAGCAGGTTGAGAACTTTTTGGTAATTCCTTTGCTTTGCTCATTTTATCGAGGAATTCGATTGGAGTAATATCGACACCATCAGTATATGTTTGACCCTCAATATGAATTGATAGTGGAACGATATGTATTGCGTGTTTTTCAATTTCTTCTTTTGTTAAATCTGCTGTTGAATCCGTTACTATATGAATTCGTCTCACATTGACACATCCTTTGTTTCATTGTTCTTATTATAAATTTAAAGCAAGGTCATTGTAAACCGTTAGCTATTTATTCTATTTTACTAGCTTTTGTCACATGATACACGTGACATTTGTCAGTTCAAATGCATTAAAATCAGTCGCATAATAGAAATATACAAAAAACTTACCGCAACAAGGAGGCAATTCATATGCAACAAGCTTTTGATTATAAAAACACGAAAGAAGAAATATGGAATGCCATAACACATGGCATAGCTTTCTTATTATGTATCCCAGCGCTTGTCTTACTCATTATGAAAGCAATTGATAAAGGATCTACACTATATGTTGTTAGCTTCATCGTTTTTGGCGTTTCAATGTTAATACTATTTTTAGCTTCAACTTTACTTCACAGCATGCCTGAAAAATATAAAAAAATCTTTGCTATATTAGACCATTCGTCTATCTACATTTTAATTGCAGGTACATATACACCTTTTCTGTTAATTGCATTAAACGGAGCATTAGGATGGACTTTATTTGGTATCATTTGGGCGTTAGCGTTACTTGGAATTCTTTTTAAATGCTTCTTTATCCACCGTTTTGAATTTGTTTCAGTGATTTTCTACATTTTAATGGGATGGCTTATTATTATCGCTATTAAGCCATTATATGCACATATTACTGGTGCAGGTTTCTCTCTACTACTAAGTGGCGGGATTTTATATACGATTGGTGCTTTTTTCTACGCCTATCGGAAAATACCTTATAATCATGCAATCTGGCACTTATTCGTCATTGCTGGTAGTGCCATGATGTACTCATGCATATTGTTCTACGTATAATTGACTTTCTTATATCCATTTCCATTATTAGTTTGTCACTTATTTAACACGAATATATTCAAGCCAAATAAAAGGTTGCCACTAGTTACTTTCCAGTGGCAACCTTTTCATTTGCTTATTTACGCTCATATACTAAATACGTAAACTTCAAGCCATCTTCTGTTTCATTCACTTCAGACTGGGATACAACTTGCCATTCATCCCCATATGATGGGAAAAATGTATCGCCCTCGTATTGTTTTTCAATCTTCGTAACGTAAAGACGATCTGCCATTGGCAATGTCATACGGAAAATTTGCTCGCCACCAATGATCATTATTTCCTCTGATTCTTTTTCAGCTTGAGCTAATGCTTCTTCTAAAGAATGCACGATAATAATACCTTCTCTTGCATACTCTTCATCACGTGTAATAACGATATTCGTACGCCCTGGTAGAGGCTTGCCGATAGACTCGAATGTTTTACGTCCCATAATCATCGGTTTTCCCATCGTTGTACGTTTAAAATAAGCTAAGTCCCCTGGTAAATGCCATGGCATAGCATTATTTAAGCCAATGACGTTATTTTCATCATGAGCAACAATTAATGAAATCATTTATTAACCCCCTTATACAGCAATTGGCGCTTTAATTCGTGGATAAGGATCATATCCGTCAATTGCTAAATCCTCTATTTCATACTCAAAAATGGATTCTTTTTCAGTTTTAATAATAAGCTGTGGCAATTCACGTGGTGATCGTGATAGCTGCTCTTTTACTTGATTAAAATGATTACTATACAGATGTGCATCACCTAAAGTATGGACAAAATCACCCACTTCTAAGCCACATTCTTTCGCGATAAGATGCGTTAATAACGCATATGAAGCGATATTGAATGGTACACCTAGGAATACATCTGCACTACGCTGATAAAGTTGGCAAGAGAGTTTCCCATCTGCTACATAGAATTGGAATAGTGTATGGCATGGTGGCAAAGCCATATCATCTACTTCTGCAGGATTCCAAGCACTAACAATATGTCGACGTGAATTAGGGTTGTTTTTAATTGATTCAATGACATTTTTCACTTGATCAATTGTTTCCCCATTATCTGCCGGCCATGAACGCCATTGTTTACCGTATACTGGTCCAAGGTCACCAAATTCTTGAGCAAAGTCATCATCATTTAATACTTTGTCTTGGAAAATAGCCATCTGCTCTTCGTATTGAATTTTAAATTCAGGGTCCTCATTAACACGCAAACCGAAATTCGTCATATCTGGTCCTTCATACTGGTCGCTTTTCACCCATTTTTCAAAAGCCCATTCATCCCAAATATGATTATTCTGTGCAATAAGTGTACGCACGTTTGTATCGCCTTTTAAAAACCACAGTAATTCAGTCGCAATAAGACGGAAAGCAGTTCTTTTTGTTGTTAATAAAGGAAAACCCTTTTGTAAGTCAAATCTCATTTGATAACCAAAGACACTGCGCGTACCTGTTCCAGTACGATCTCCTTTATCATTTCCTTCGTCTAAAATATGTTGGCAAAGTTGTAAATATTGTTGCACGGAACTGCCTCCTAGAAATTTATATAGTTTTAACTATATCATAATATTCCCCATTATTATCTTAAAAGCTAACGGAAAATAGTTAAAATGATGAAAGAAATGATTACAATGACGCCCGTAAATATCTGAATATTTCCTGGGTAATATTCAGATATTTCATGTTGTAGGAAATAATAGATTATGGCCTTTATTACCTTCAAACAACCTACAGTTTACAAACATACCATCAACTTTTCTTTCACTATCTCATTAAATATTTCCTGAAAATAAATAAAAGACTCCCCCGCACTTTTCTAAGCGGAAGAGTCTAATCTATTGGTTGTTTGAAATATTTAAATTGTTTATCCAACTTAAGTGGTCAGTCCTTTTTGGTAATCTAGAATCAAGACAACCATTTAGGGGGAGTATTTTTAGACCAGTAAATTTCACCTAGGTCATAATGAGCTGTAAATTGATCTTCATAAGTGTGGTAATGGAAATTGTAGTAATAGCCATCAAATGGACGATTTTCTGTACGTACATGGAAGCGTATGACGTCTTGTTTAGTTCCGGTGTTATAAACATGGAAAATCTTCTCTGCATAATCACCACTTGGATTTTCAGTAATTGCCAATGAATTTGTTGTTTCGTTATCAAGACGATTTACTGTCATTTCAATTGCTTCTTGCATTTTAGGGAAAATGACATCATCAAATTCATCACTAATCTGTGGACCTACTCGTGAACCGAATTTTAAATAGGCTTGTTCCTTTGCTGCTGCAAAGGCATACTCTTCAAAAGTCTGTTCCTCTTCTGTTGAAATAACTGACTCATTCTGCGTTTCTATGTATTTCGTTAGTTGACTAGTAGTATCTCCTGAAAATTGCGCTTTAGCATTGGAACTGTGATCTAGTAAACCTTCCCATATTGCATGACTCGGCGTAATGACACCTAATGTGATTACCGCTACGGATGCAACAAGGAACTTTTGAATCCACTTTTGCATAATCATTACCTACTTTCGAACATTTTATAATCTTCTATGTCTATAATATATATACGAATCTCACTAGTAAAAGTTTCAACATTTATAGTTTAATTGTACAAAAACCATATCAATAAAGATACTATTAGGAATATACAAACTATTATAATTAAATCTATTTCATAATTAACTGAACTATATAAATAGTTCATACTATTACTATACACTATAGTTATTGAACCAAAACATTATTACAGAAGTATCTTCAGGAAATCTATGTTTATTGTAAGTACAATTAGACACATACTTAAGACGCTCCATAAATTTTATGTCTCACTATTATATTGATATGCTTGATATAAACTATCATCATTTACAACAGATATATGGACGTATTTGTAAAAATTTGTTCACAAATCCTTGATGTATAAGGAATTGTATAGATTTTTTGCATTATTCATTGTACAATAATAATGAATAAACATGTTCGCTTTTTGTAATAAAGGAGGGACAAAAATTATGTCTTCAGTTGCTATTGGTATTGGATTTTTATGTTTATTAGGATACTTATGCTCTTTATGTTTCACGGACTAATATTTAGTAAGCCGCTTTGTTCTTTTTGAACAAGGCGGTTTTTCATTAATTTTTGAATGATATTCTTTCTTGCAAGCAAAAAACACAAGTACAAAAAGTACTCGTGTTTTTTGTTAATTAGATATTGGTATTAAACGCTGTCCTAAATAAAACGTCATTCCTTCTGTTTCAATAGGACGAGCAATGTGGGGGGCATTCATTAATATGCGGACAATTGAGACATTTTCATTTCTCAATTTACATTCCGCTTTCATATTAAGCTTTTCAGCGAACATCTCATTTTTATAGCGCCTAATATTATTAGCTGTAATTAAGAAAAATGATGATGCAAAAAGGCTAGTAGGAACTTTTGCCTCTTTTATATTAAAATAATGGACAGACTGATCCACAGCAGGATAAGATTTTTCGTGACTTTGAACCATATTCCTCATCGGGAGCCCAGATTCTGTTACGCCATCTACTGCACAGCCATTCAATACCTGTAAAACTGGGTCACGACTTGCACCATAAGAATACGATGCACTTTTACATTCATTGAATGAATGTGAAGCTAATTGTTTAGCTTTTTTCACCTTTTTCGCTTGCTTAAATAACTGTAAAGGGAAAATACCAACATTTGTTTCAGTTGTAATGACTTCTTTATTATTAGAAAATGGAGATTTCTCTAACGCATGAACAATTGCCATTGTACCATCAATTCCTGCATTCACTTCTCTATTTGGTGTAAAGTATCGAAGTCTAATATCAGCTAACTTTGACTTAACGATAAAAATTGTTTGCGTGAATCCAGTTTTCATTGCCACTTCATGCATTTCAGAAGTTGTAAGTGCATTTCCGTCAAAAACAACCCCGATATTTGACTTACCCATATGGCCACTTTTTCTCACTTCAAACATATAAACTTTGACCATGTCCTTGCTCACTTCCTTCAAGTAATAGATAAGAGACCGCCTTATTGATTGAACAATAAGGCGAGTTGTTCAATTAAAAAATGTTTAAAATAGTTGTGATGAAGTGTAGACGTCCTGGTTCAGCCATTGAGAAAGTAGCAATAGAAGCCCCCGCAAATGATAATAATGATAAAAGACTGATTACAGCAAATTTAGTTTTTTTCATAGTTAATTCTCCCCTACATATTTTTTTAAGCATTCAGTGCAAAGTAATTGCATTTCAAATGCTTTTTTATATTTTTTATTCATTGCTAAATAAGTAGCGTAATGCTCAGATGCTTGCTTTAATTCTTTTAAATCAATATGTTCTTTAAATATTTCGATACTTTGTTGAATAAAATCTTCATATTTTACAAAATTACCTTTTTCATATTCTACCTTTGCTACTAAAAAATAATATCCTGCTCTCTGTTTATTCGTTAAGATACTATTTTCTAAAATATCCATTTCACATTCAAGAGTTTCTAACTGATTTAGTTTCAATAAAATTTCTAACCTTAATCTCTTAGAAACAAATTTGTCAGCATAGCTAACTGTTTTTTTATATTTAATTGCAAAATCAATTTGTGATAAAGCTTCATCTAATTGATTTGTCTGAAATAAGATAAACGCATAATTATGATGCAATAATGCCTTTAAATTATGAAACTCCGGACGGCATATATTAAGTCCTTTGTTGATAAACTCTACTGCTTGTTTAAATTCATTCTTCTCTATTAATAAAATAGAAATTAAATTATAACTGTCTCCAGCCTTCATCCATTCATGTAGCTTTAAATATAAGTCCTTTGCTTCTATAGCATAAGATAGTGCATATTCAAATTGACATAGATGATAATGTGACATTGCAATATTATATGAGATACGAGCTTTTAGTAATTGATCTTCACTCGTCAAAAGAAGCCTTTTGAACATTTCTCCACTTATCTTATAATCTCCAACATAATAATGATATACCGCTGTGACATACAGATATTGATACCTTGTGGAAACAAATAATTGTGATTCATCAATTTCTACTGTTGAAATTTCATTTTCATATAATTCAATTGCCAAATTATCTTGTTCCATCTTTACTAATGCTAAAAACTTGAGAAGCATAAAGTAATATTCTTGTCGAACGGAAGGTATATATTGAAATTGAACTTGATGTAAGTCCAAAAATTGCCGGACCTCTTCAACACTCTCCTTTTCAATTTTAGATTCCAGGGTGGATAAGATATTTTGCATTTCAGTTGTATCTTCATAAATATTATGAAAATATCTTTCCGGCACCTCAAGTCTTCCGGCTAGTAACTTGAGTGTATCAATAGAAGGGGTATATCTGCAATTCTCAATATTGCTGTAATGGGTTGGCGAGATGATTCCGTGGCAAATATCTGCCTGTTTTAACCCCTTTAAAAGTCTGATTCGTTTAATTCTATTGCCAAGTTTCAAATCTTTCTCCCCCACTTCACAAAGAGCTAGTGTTTTCAAAGATAATATTGTTTTTTGATTTCTATTGAAAAAAATACCAAAAAAGTTAATTATAGTGATATTTTAGTGCCATTCCCTATTTACATTTTATTATTTAATAGGCATTTAGTATATAAAAATTAACATTCCTCTTTAAATAATTCATGATTAATAGGTAAATATTAGACATATTTTATTATAAAAAAGCTGCTATTCACCGATTTTGATTCCGTGAATAACAGCTCATTTTATGTTACTTCCTTAATTCCATAGTGAAATTTTGACGACAAACGGGCATCTCGAACAAAGCCATATTGCTCAAATAAATCAGAACGGAAGTGGGCTTTTAATACTATTCTTCTTTTAGCAACACGTTCCGCTTGTGTCATCCATTCATCTGATAAACCTTCGTGAAGACCTGCTTGTCGAAGAGGTTGAAAGCTAGTAGACTCTTCAATCGTTTCTTCGAACATTGGGTCCATATAGACTACATCAAAGCTATTATCCGGCTGTAATTTCAAATAATCCAATGCTACCGAATGAACGACTTCAATTTGTTCCATACAAGAAAGAAGTGGCAAATCCGTTATATCGTAGCGCTTCATCCCTTCGCTTACGATGAATGCAACATTTGCATTACCCTCACAACCGATGACTTTACCTGATTCACCGACCGCAAAGGCCGCCATCATACTATCTGTTGCCATCCCTAATGTACAATCAAGAAAGGTATCGCCCTCATTCAACTGGCATGCTGCTAAAAAGGTATCTATTTCCCCCCTAGCTGCACGTTTCAAACGAAATGCAGCTGAACTAGGGTGGAAAAAGAATGGAGCATCTGCCCCTAACGCATGATATTCATAGCGATTTTTTCCCGCAACTATAACGTTGGCATTATATAATGTTGCCATTTTCGCAATACCACGCTTTTTTCGCTCAACAAAACGTACATTTAACATGGTACATGCTCGTTCAGCAAGTTGCTTTGATAATGCATCTGGTCTTGCTGCAGTGGTAACAATCGTTGTTATTTCGCACATACTTGATCTAACACACCTGCTAAATGATCACGTACTTGTTCCATCGCGAATCCTTCGATTTGTTCACGTGGGATGAAATAAGCTAACTGACCATCTTTTAATAGTGCAATAGAAGGAGAGCTTGGTAACACTTCCTCAAAATAACTACGCATTTGTGCAGTCGCTTCCTTATCTTGTCCAGCAAATACAGTCACTAAATGATCTGGCTTATGTTCAGCTGCTTCAAGAGCTGCAGCAACAGCCGGTCTTGCTAAACCTGCAGCACAACCACAAACTGAGTTAATCACTACTAGTGAAGTTCCTTTAGATTCTTGTACATGATCAGCAACTTCATCAGGCGTCACTAACTCTGTAAATCCAACATTAACTAACTCCTCACGCATTGGTTTTACAATACCTAACATATATTCTTCGTAAGCATTCATATTTTCATCCTCTTTCATAATCTATTTATATTCCTTGATTTATAAGTGTTTTCACCTTCTTATTGTATATGTACTTACGTATAATTTCACCCTTTTTCACTTCTTATGTGATTTTTTTGTGATTTTTCAAAAAAGACCACATTACAATTTTGTGCATAGTATGCAACGGAAAACTATAAAGAACGATAGCTAACTAAAAAAACAGAATAATCGAATTTGTTATACATTTTTCCAAATAATGAAGTATAAAACTAACAAGGGAGGTGGTTAATATGAAAAAGAAATTAGGTATGCTTCTATTTGCTGCAGCACTTTTCGGTGCAACATCTGCATGTGTCCGCAACTACAACTGATACCTCTACTTTAGGAGTAAATTGTGTATGGTTAGGTACGGCATGGGCATGCGATTACTAAAATTATACTAAAGATAATAGTTTTTAATCATTTGCCACTTTATAGTGGTTTTTTTATTTCTTGCTAGTTATCTGGTTAATTAAATTAAAAGCTTTGCAACTTTAGATATTTTTTCAGTCGCATTATTTTGTTTCTTAAGAGCAATTAAATATGGTTCTTCTGTAAAAACTCGCGATTCCACTTTAATAGCAGCAACTATATCCTCGGTCGCTTTTACATACTCAGAAAGTACTTTAAGCATAAATTGATGCTCATGTACAAAACAAAAAGGAGAATCCAATCTATTAAAATAGCTCTCTATTTGTTTTACCTCTACTAAAATTAAAGCATATTTTGCAATGATTTTTTTGATACCTTTAGTTGAACGAACGTTCATATCTTCTTCCTAATTTGATTTATTATCTCATAAACCTTACTTACTTCTTTTGCATATGAATTTTTTTGATCCATTTCACTTTCCCCCTATACGAATGTGAAGCATTAGAAGTTTGTACATTATTTATATGTTTAATAACAATAATTTTTCAAAATTTCACCCTCAAACAAACGATCGCCATCAAATAAGGGGATTTGGACAACTAGGCATTCGTTTGTGTCAGAGCAAAAGAAAAAGCACCCCATTGGATGCTCTAATTATAACTATTTAGCTTCAGCTGTTTCTTGGTTTAGCCAACGATCTTCAGCAGGTACTCGAACACCTCTAATAGTTCTAATTTCTTCAAAAACTGCTTTGCATTCATCATTCACACATACATGTTGTTTACAGTAACGATTTCCTATTCTATCGTTATCTTGTTCCGTCATCGAACCTTTACAATACTTACACTTCATAAATATCACCTCCACCTATCAAGCATAGCGTGATAAGGAAATGTCTGTCATTAACATATTTTTGATATATAAAAAGCCACACGGTTATGTGTGACTTAATATTTATAATTATTTCTTTTTTTACTATCAACTTGTTTATTTTTATAAATGTAATAGGAAATAATATGCCCTGCAACTAAACCGATTAATATTGCTATAAGTACTCTTAATTCAAATTTGCCAGTAATAATTGAAATTATTGAGTTCGTAATTATGGCAACAATAAGTGATGTTATTAAATTTTTAATCTTCAACTCTTATTTCATCCCCTTCTACAATAATAATAATACGATTGGAAACGTTTGTAATTACACTTTCTGGATATAAGAAAAAGCCACACCAGATTGATGTGACTTTAATAGCTAATATTCATTTAAATAAATATATACTTCAAGATCATTGGATTCTTCTATGTACACAAAATCTCGGCGATCAACCTCGTAAAATGCACTACCTAATCCTACTCTTTCTCCTACATTAGGTACAACAGGAACTGCATCTTTTATTTTTTCCATTACAAGACATTCACCATTTGCTTCAACGTAAATAATTGATAGTTTTTTCATCGAGCTATATCTCCCCTCCACTTCAATCATAGTATGAATGGAAATGAATGTCATTGATATATTTTTGATATAGAAAAAGCCACACGGTTAGGTGTGACTTATTGATTATATTTTGAACATTCTCCGAAGAAAACTAACGAATATACATCGTATGTAAAAAGATTCTTCACTTGTTTCTTTTAATCATACATCCCATACCTGGCTTATTCCATCAGCAATTCAGCTTGCCATGCAATTTCATCTTGATAAGATTCTTAGTATGAATATTCGTATCTAGCCATATCAATCAAATCATCTAAATCTTCTATATGTTCTTCGAAAAATCCGCAACAGCTCATAATTTGAGCTGTTTTTACGCCACACGCTACTCAACATTAGAATATTGCACCGCATAACCGTCACATTTACCGTATAAGCCAACTTTGTTGTGATACATAGTTAATACATCTTGTTGTTCTTCCTCTTCATAGCAGACCGTTTTACGCTTAATCACACCATCTACAAACCATGCGATAACGTTGTATGGCGTTTGTCCGTCAATTCCGATGTATGATGGTTTCACTGTTTTCTCGTTCATCTAAACCCCTCCAAATATCTTTCTAGTCCTATGATTTAATCGAAAATCTTTTTTCGCATGTACTGCAAATCCTTCACACATTTCAAAAATACGACTGCCTAATGCTTCGTTAATTGTGACCAATTCACCGAATCCTAGCTCGCTACTGATCAGCATTGGTTTGTAATTTAAATAACGGTGATTGATAATCTCGTACATTTTTTTTTGTTGCCAAGATGAAAGTTTTTTTCGTCAGACGGATTAAACAAATCGTCTATGAATAAAACAGCTACATTCTTTGCTCGCTCAGTTATAACGTGTTCTTTCGCAATTACAGTCTACTTAATGAATACTACTTACTTAATCATTAGTCCCGTTTTTGATTTGCTCTTTAGCTATCCTGCTATGTAGTGTAAGGAAATTAATTCACAATCTGTTTATTGACATTAACACAAATATCCAATTAAAAATCACCTCCACTCTTAGAAATCTCTAGAGGTGAGGTGATTTTAATTAAGTACTTGTTTTGCTGTAGACCCTATGTTCAATATTACATTAAAGCAAGTTCCGTTACTTTCATTGTCAGTAACAGTAATCGTACCGTTATGCTTTTTGATAATGCTGTCAACAGTTGAAAGACCTAATCCTTTACCACCCATTTGACGGGAGCGTGATTTGTCAACTCGATAAAAAGGTTCGAATATTTCCTTTTTGTATTCGTCGGCAATGCCGATTCCTGTATCTTTAACTTTGATTGAAACCTGTTCCATACTTAATCTGTTTACAATGACTTCAACTTTGCCGCCATCAATATTGTACTTAATTCCGTTTTCCACAAGGTTGTAAAAAGCACGATACAATAGGTCGGTGTTTCCAAAAACAAAGCTATTATCACAATCTAAGGTCATTGTAATATTCTTTTCTTTAGCGATGTGTGAAAGCTCGGAAATAATATCCTCAAAAATATCCTTTACGCAAATGCTGCTTTGCTCATGATTATCGTCCATATTCGTCATATCTAAAAGGCTAGCGACGAGCCCTCTCAAGCGTTTTGTCTGATTCTCAATAACGTTAATAAGAGCATCGTATTCCTCGGTTGTATGTATTTTTTTCTTCTTAAATACATCAACTTTTGTTTGTAACACAGCAAGAGGTGTTTTAAGCTCGTGGGCGGCACTTGCAGAAAATCTCTGTTGCATCATAAAAGCATTATTCAACTTATCCGTCATTTCATTGAATGTTAGAGAAAGCTCTGCAATTTCATCTTTTGTAGGCGGCACGGATAATGTTTCAGATAAATTATGCACATTTATGTTTTTCACTTGACCATTTAGCGTATTAAGAGGCTTTAATGCCTTCCCCGAAAGATAATAGGTTAATAATCCCCCGATACCAATAACTAAAAGCATATAAATAATACTTTGAATTCTAAAATCTATTTTTGCTTTTTGAGAAGCCTCTGATGAAACAGAAGGTGTCATGCTGCTCGACGCTGCTGGAGTGCTTTCTTCAATCCATCCTCCTTCGCCGACCTCTAATGCAGGTGAAACGGCAGCTGCATCAATTATTGTAGCCATTCTAATAGCAGAAAAATTTAATATTAAGGTAAGTCCTACACAACAAACAGTTAGGAGAGCAACAGTCATAACAGTAAGTCGTAAACGAATTGGCATTTTTTTAAGCATTTTCATTATCACTCTTTTCAGATAAAAAGTAACCTTCCCCAATTTTAGTTCCAATGGGGTCATAGTTTAAAACAGCTTTTAACTTCTTTCGGAGAGTTGCAATATGAACCCGAATAGCACCACTAAAGCTATCTGCATGCTGATCCCAAACATGTTCAATCAGTTCTTCTTGGCTAACCACCCTGTCTTTGTTAAGCAAAAGATACTCAAACAATGCAAATTCTTTTTTTGTAAGTGCTATTTCTTTCTCGTTAATAACTGCAATACGCTTTGATAAATCCACCTTAATTTCACCCCATAAAAGCATACTACTTTCTTGTACAAATTTTCGTCTTAACAAATTTCGTATTCTTGCCTCCAACTCGGCAAAATCAAATGGCTTCGCCAAATAATCATTAGCTCCTATGTCTAAGCCCTTCACTTTGTCATTAACACTACTTCTTGCACTGAGAATAAGTACCTTTAATTCAGGCTTTTCATCTCGTATCTTTCCTAAAACCTCTAGTCCATCCATTTTAGGGAGGTTTAAGTCAAGTACAACCAAATCATAATTTACTTCATATAAAAGTTCGTAAGCATCTTCACCATTGTCACAAGTATCAACTGCATAACCATCTATTCTAAGCCCATCTGCAATCGCTTCTTGCAAATCAAGCTCGTCTTCAACAATAAGTATTCTCATCGAATATCACCTCTCTTTATATTGTACTGTAAGTGTGTGTTAAATCTCTGTTAAGCATTTATTTCAATACTAAGAAAACCACTTAACGGAGATTTAACATCGTTTTTTATACAATGGTGACACAAGTTCAGTTGAACAAAAAATGTATGTTCTAAAAAAGTAATTAATTAATTAATAACTAACTAACATAGTAGATAGGAGTATACAAATGTTTGAAATTAAGAATGTATCGAAACAATACAACGGCGAATTTGCCTTGGATAATATTTCTTCTAAATTGGGGCAAGGACTGAATTTTATCGTTGGTGCTTCGGGTAGTGGTAAAACGACTCTTTTGAAAATCATCAGCGGCATGGAGCAGGATTTTGATGGAGAGGTTTACTATTGCGGAAAAGATATAAAAAAATTAACCTCTAATGAAAAAAGCTATTTTTACAATAATACCTTTGGATTTGTTTGGCAGGATTTTAATTTGCTCGAAGATTTATCGGTTTTAGAGAATGTGCTGTTGCCGCAGTATTTGAAAAATAAACAAAATCAAAAGAACGCAAATAAGATTTTAAAAGAACTCAAAATATTTGACCTTGCACATCGAAAAGTGAACTCTCTTTCCGGCGGTCAAAAGCAGCGTGTTGCCATCGCAAGAGAGCTCATGAAAAACCCAAAGGTGATTATCGCTGACGAGCCAACAAGTGCATTAGATGAAAAAAACTCAGAAACAACAATGGATATTCTGAAAGCTATTTCTAAAAACAGGACAGTTATCGTTGTAACCCACGATGTCAATTTAATTGACAATGACTCAAACGTTATAGATTTAGATGAGGGGGAATTTGTATCATTACCGCAAAATAATGTAACGAAAACAGAAAAACTCACATACAGTGAAAGTCATCGCTTATCAATTAAAAACGCTTTTACAATGACCAAATCGAATGTTAAAAGTAAATTTGGCCGATTTTTTGTATCAGCCCTTTCTCTAATGATTGCAGGTATCCTTTTGCTTACAACTGTAAATGGGACGGTGGAGAGCAGCAGCCAAGGTGATTTTGATGAGCTGATTGATACTTATGGTGATGGACTTAAAGATATTAGTATAGTTAGTAGCTTTACCAGTGCAGGAGGCGTAGGCGATAATCAGGAAGAAAAGCCGAACGCAGATGTATCACAGGATATTGATGGCTTATATGATAAATATGTAGGCGATAAGCGCGTTGATTTTACTGCTTTTTTACAAGCGTTTGATAATATAAAAGTAAAAGTTAGCGGGAAAGAATATCAAATACAAGGATCAGGTACTGTTCCGACAATCAATAAGTTAGTAGCAGGAAAAATGCCTACTGGCAAAGACAACGAGGTTGTTGTTCCAGAAAGTTTTGTTAAATCAATGGGCATATCAAACGAGCAGGCAATCGGCAAACAAATTGATTTTAGCAGCGGTATTTTCAATTGGGACACAGGTGAGCCTGTTTTAAAAGACGCATCCATTACCGCAATAATCGTAGGTGTTGCAGATAATACTATCTCTTCTGAGTTTACTGTTGACGACTCTTTCTTCTTCAGCAAAGCTGCACTTCACGATTTGAGAAGACAAGCAGGAATTGAGAATGAAGCAATGAATTTTCTTATTCGAGCGAAGACGCCAACTGATATGATTTCCATAAAAGATGAGCTTAACGAACAAGGCATTGTACCTCTTGGTCAATTTGAACTTGTCGAGGATATTGTTAGATTAAATGAGCAAACAACTGAACAGTCAGGCTCAGCGAGTATGTTCATAGGGATTTTGGCTGTCGTTATGGTGATTGCTATTTCTCTGATCACAGGTTTTATGAGAAAGAGAGAATTTGCAATTTATAAAGTCAGCGGCTTTAATAATGCTCATTTTAGTCTGCTTAACTTGACGGAAAAGATAACGGAAATCATGACAGCAATTCTGTTAATGCTTGTTACATCACCCCTTATCAATATAGCTACCAAAAGCTTGTTCAACGCAAGTATTTTAAATTCTAAGATGTTGATTTCGGGCGTGCTATTCATTGCTTTAGTTGGCGTTGCAGCTTACGTTTCAACTGCTATTGCCTTCATAATGACCAAGACAACAACAGCTTTAAAGACAGGTGACAAATAATGATACAGATAAACAACCTTACAAAACGATATGATCATTCGCTTATTTTGGAGGATACAAGTTTTAACTTTCCAAGCCAAGGACTTGTTTGCCTTTTAGGTGCATCGGGTTCCGGTAAAAGCACGCTGCTTAATATGGTTGCAGGCTTCGACAGTGATTACAGTGGTGATATTACGATTTGTGGTACTTCTATCAGCAAAATGAACGCAGATGAATTATGTGCCTATCGCAGAGATAATATAGGATTTATCTTTCAAAATTACCATCTTTTAAGAGGATATACCGTTCTTGAAAACATCTTGCTTTCTTGTGAGCTAAATACTGCAAGTGAAGAGGAAAATAGAAAAAATGCCAAAGAACTGCTAAATAAACTGGGATTATCACAAAAGACTGATGAAAAAATTGAAAATCTCTCGGGCGGTCAAAAGCAACGAGTCGCTATTGCAAGAGCGTTGATTAGTAATCCTCGTATCATCTTGGCGGATGAGCCGACAGGTGCATTAGACCGTAAGAACTCCAATGAAATTATGGAGCTTTTAAAAGAGATTTCAAAAGACCGTTTGGTGATTGTGATTACGCATGACCAAAAGATTTGTAGTTTTGCAGATGAGCTCGTTCATATTGAGAAAGGCAAAATTATTGCAAAAAACACCAACACTCAAAAAGCTGTTGCTAGTGATGATAAACTCAGTTTAAATAACGCTAGTAAAGTATCTGCTTTCAAGCGGGGACTTAAGAACTTCAAAGTGAATATTACACGCTATATGGCTGTCAGTTTGGCAATTTCCATCGGTATCCTTGTATTTGTGTTGTCTTTATCTTCTGGGAATATAATGGACAAGAATATTTCGGATTTTCAAGATAAAAACACTGCCTTTAACAACGGTTATATTAAAGGTGAGGATGATGGAACAGTCATTGAATTGTTGAAATCCGATGAGCGTATCGAAAATGTGTATTATCAATACAAATTAACGGATGTTACTTTAAGGATAGATGATAAAACTGAAGCTTTAGCAGAAAAATATCCAATGGCAAAGGCTACTGAAAAGATGTCATATGGTGCTATGCCCAAAACAGGTGAAAAGGAAATAGCCCTTAGCCCAAGCCTCGCTAAAAAATTTGAAAATGATATTAGTAGTTTGCTTGGTAAAGAAGTTACCTTAAATTATGGTGATCAAAAATACACGCTTACGATAAGCGGCATCTTTAACGCAGACTACGATGATTTCTTTGTAAGCTCCAATATCGAGAAGGAATTTTATAGAAATGTTGAGAAAGAAAAAAACTACTCAATTAGTTATGATGTAAAGAACTTTGAAGATATTGTTTCAGTCAGTCAAATGCTTGCTGTCAAAAAAGTAGACAGTAAAACTGCAGCTAAAGAAGTAGAAGCTTTGCAAAATACATTTAACAATCTTAGCCGTTTGTTCTTAATCGTTTCTATTTTAATCTTAGCAATTGGTTTGTTTATCAGTTCCGTATTACTGATTAAACTGCAAAATTCAAGATACAAGGAAATAGGGCTGCTGTCCGCTTTGGGATATAATAAAGGAACAATTAGGAAAATGATTGTCAGTGAAAATTTACTTTTAGCAATAATGTCAGCTGTTTCTCAAGCTGTCCTTATTGGCGGTACGTATTTAGTCGGCATGATTTTCAATTTGGCCATGATCATCACCCCAGTACAAATAGTACTATCAATACTTTCCACAGGTGTTGTTGTAATTGTAATAAGCATGATAGCAAGCCACAAGTTAATTTCTACTGAGCCTGCTGTCGCGTTGAGAAAGTAATATATCTTATGTATTGAATACCACAGCCTTTCTGGTTGTGGTACTCTTTGTTTTCTGAGATAGTAACATACAGACTGAGTTGGAATATAACAGCGAATTTTTTACGTATGGTATGTCATCTCTTAAACCAAAACGGAAATATATTTACATGTAACGAAAGTAATGCGAGAGAGCATACAACAAAAAATTCAGCGCATTACTCAATTTACAGGAAAAGGAAGATAGCAAAAATTTAGCGACAGTGTCTTAAAAAAATTAGAAACCGCTATGAAAGCTGCAACTTCTATTGAGTCAGATGCTATGGATAAAGTAAAAGAGACAATACTTTTTATCGAGCAACATATGTAGAAAGATATATAACAAAGGCCTTCAATAAAATCAGCAAAGTGTGATTCAAGGTGTGATTCCAACTTTGTCGTAAAATCGAAACGTTTAATGGTGCCCTATATGATTTTTACTGCTTTTTCAATCTGGCTCAAATTCATATATCCGCTGAGTCCATTCGGCTATTTTCAACGATAATTTTGCAAATTGTTCATACGTTAGCTGTCCGTTTTCATGCTTGCGTTCCATACTTCTGAAATATTCGTCTTGCTGGGCCACAATAAATTCGTGCTCTTCATGTGTCATACGCTACACTCCTAATAGATAGAATCGTTTAGCTATTCATATCTATTTTCGCCAATTTAACGTTTGGTAATCCCTTTTGTAGCATTAAATAAAACTAAAATGTCATGTCGTAACTTCTCTAAATCGCTTGCCAGATGTGAGTACTCTGTTTTAGTTGTTCAAGCATTTACTTCAGTCTCAATTTTGAGCTGCTATTTGATTTTGCAATCTAAAGTTTTCATTTTTCATTGGGTAGTAACTCCAAGATAACAAAAACTTTTTTAATATCGATAATGTCTAACCTATATTTGCCTTCATACAGACAACTGCAACAAGTACAGTTTGTCCATATAAGTAAATAAAAAAGACATAAACTAAACCCCGAATAGGATCACTTTTTAAGTGTCCATTATTCGGGGTTCAGTTCACATCTTCAGAAGGTGCCTCAAGCTTATCTAATTATTCGGCTAAGCTTTCTGCTAATTTATTTTCTTTCCAAATAAATGTAAAACCTAGACCGATGACCAAAATAACAGCTGCGAAAAGATATGGATAGTTTATATTTACGTCAAATAGTATTCCGGCCATTGCTGGTCCGACAATATTACCTAAGCTCGTATAGGTTGAGTTCATTCCAGCAACAAATCCTTGCTCTTTTCCGCCTGCTTTGGATAAAAATGTCGTCAATGCTGGGCGAAGCAAGTCGAATGCTAAGAAGATAAAGCAAGTAACTGTCAGTACTGCCAAATAGCTAGAGATCATGGTAGAAGCCACCGCCAATATAGCACCTACAATTAAACATAATTGGATCAATTTCTTTTCACCAAGAATATCTACTAATTTTCCGAACATAAATACTTGCACAACAACACCAAAGATTGAGCTTATAGTAATAATGGCTGCAATGTCTTTCGGCGTGAAGCCAAATTTATGATCAGAAAATAAGCTAAAAACTGTTTCATATGCTGATAAACCGAACGCCAGCACAAATACAATGATAAATGCAATAAAGAAAACCGGATTAAGTGACTTTTTTAAATCGCCTATAAAGTTTGTTTGCTTATTATTATCAAAGTTTTCAGCAAGTTGTTCTTTTGTTAACGGCTCTTTCAGAATAAACATTGATGAAATGCATGCTAAAAAAGCAATGCCGGCCGCAAAGAAGAATGGCAAGCGTATACCATATTCAGCGATGAAACCACCAATACCAGGTCCTATAATAAAACCTGTGCTAATAGCGGCAGAAATATAGCCCATTGCTTTTGGCCGTTCCTGAACTGATGTAATATCTGCGACATATGCAGTAACACCTGGCATAATAAAGGCGGCACTAATCCCCCCTAAGATTCTTGATAAATAAAGTACCGATACGTGAGTACCTACACCAAAGATTAGTTCTGAAATACCAAAAAGGAATAATCCGAGTGTAATGATTTTCTTTCTGCCGTAACGGTCAACCCAACGCCCTGCAAAAGGTGACATAATCAGTTGTGCTACCGCAAATACAGCAATAAGATAGCCCATCGTACTTCCTGATAAATGCATGATATTCATAAAGGACGGCATAACGGGGATGATAAGCCCTATTCCAAGAAACGGAATGAATATATTGCTAAGCAGAATTATTAATACTGCTTTTTGATCTTTTATTGGTTTCTTCATGTATTAACACCTCTTTCTGTATGATTCAATGATGTGATATTCCCCTCCAAAACACTGTCCAAGAGGCTTCTAATTTATCATTTAGCCGTTTTTCATCATTGCCGTAAACAAGTTCCAGCAAAATGGAATCGACTACTCCTAAGAAAGCATAAGTCGGCGTTTCAGCTGACTCACCAATGATTAATTTATCATTAATCCAATCCTGAAAATTTCTTTCCAGTACCCTCTGCACCTTTTCCTCGATGTCAATAACTTCTTGTTCGATTACTTTTTCAAGATGGGCTGGTGGAAAAAAAGACATTCGTAGCCAAAACTTTAACTGCTCATTTTGTTGGAAAAGATTGATGATCAATTTTAGAAATCCGTACAAAACTTTTTCGGGATTTTTTTTATCACCTTTACTGAAATATTGAAGTTTTGAAGATAGTTCTGTCTCTTTCGCATCTCGTAAAACTTGCAAAAAAAGATCATCTTTTCCTTTAAAATGGGAGTAAATAGATTGTTTTTTCATGCCGACTTCCTCAGCTATTATAGAAAGGGATGCTCCTTCATAACCATGAATTGTGAAATATTTAAGAGCTGCCTCCTTAATTTCATCGCTTTTCAATAATGTCACCTCAATTAATTTACCCGAACGAACGGTCGTTAGTTATACTAGCAAATCAAATAAATAAATGCAAGTGGAAAACACTCATAAATTGTGAAGTTTTGGTGTGAATCTTATAAGGATGAAGCAAAGGAAAATTGTTGAGGGAAAATGGTCCATTTTATGCATCTGTAGAGAATAAGAAAAGGTGTAGCAACATGAGAAATAGTCGCTTATGGCCTATATATGAATTTAACAATGAAATATTGCAAATCTTACTCTTGATAAACTCGTAGAGGCTTTGCAAGTAAACATTTATCTAGAAACATTCAATTATACTCACCTAGATTATCGGATATGGCTGAAATCACTTATTTTTTCAACTTTACTTCATTATTAAAATATTTCCTTCAAGTATGATGTTATTAACTCTCTATATTCTAGTTAACTAATCTTTTATTTTTTTGATCTTCTAACAAATAAATAGCTATAGCCCTCACCTAGACAGAAACCAGAGTTGAGTTTGAAAATTATTTTACTATTACAATTTATGTTTCATATTTATTTTATCGGGAATAAGTACACCATGATTATAGGGAGGTTTATATATGTTTAGTTTTATATGGTATCTTATTATTGGTGGGATTTTAGGTTGGTTGGCAGGCTTAATTCTTGGTAAGGATATTCCAGGAGGAGTTATAGGTAATATTATCGCAGGTATTATTGGTGCCTGGATAGGAGGAACTTTATTAGGACAATGGGGTCCAACATTAAGTGACTTCTATATTATCCCAGCTTTAATTGGTTCTATCATATTAATTTTCTTTGTAAGTTTCATCATGAGGTTAATGAATAAGTAAAAAATAAAAACCTGGGCTCATTGCTCAGGTTTTTTTTTACTAGTAGGTACATTTCTAGCATTATTAAGACTTAGCTATTTTCAATGTTTAGATTGTAAGATCATTCAGTTATAATCTTTCTTTTTTTATCAATAAAGAAAGAAAAAAGATATCCAGCAGTCCAACCAATCACCAATAATGTAAACACTTCAAAATTGAATTTACCCAAATAAAGGGATTGGATTATTAATACTAATGTTATAGAAATTAACGAAATAAAATAGTTTTTTATGAATAGAAATTAGAGAGATTCTAACACGTCTATTGTAATCTTTTCCTCTTCCATTACAGTATAGTATTTGCGAACTTATCATAAACTATATCAATAATATATCAATAACCTTTATATTAATATCTCGTATATATTCCCTATGTTTTCATCTAAAGTAAAGTACATTCTCAAAAAAAGAATATATTTTAAAAAAAATTAAAATATTTCTGTTTTTTAGTCATATTTTCCCTTTGTCTCGAATATATGAATCATATGGTGGTTTTTGAATCATCCTTGCTATGGATAAAGACTGTAGAAAACGAAGCACTTAGGAGGAGTTAAGATGAAAGCAACGATTGAGAAACGTTTAGGTTTGAAGGAATTAGCGGACAAAGTTGTTTCTGCAGAAGAAGCTGCAGCACTAATTTCAGACGGTGATGTAGTTGGGATGAGTGGGTTTACTCGAGCTGGGGATGCAAAAGTTGTGCCACTAGCACTTGTAGAACGTGCTAAAAACGAAAAATTCCAAATCGATGTTTATACAGGAGCTTCTCTTGGCCCTGAAGTAGACCGTTATTTGGCTGAAGCTGGCGTTATCCGTAAGCGTGGACCATATCAAGGAGAACCGGCATTACGAAATCTCATCAATAAAGGTGAAGTTCTTTATGTTGATGGTCACCTTTCTCATGTTGCTGAATTAGTCCGACAAAATATTTATGGACCTATTAAATTTGCTATCATTGAGGCATGTGCTATTACGAAGGATGGTTATCTAATTCCTACAAACTCGGTTGGAAACTCACCGATTCTTGCAGATTATGCAGAAAATATTATTGTAGAATTAAACATCTCATGCTCTGAGTCTTTCATTGGTATTCATGATATTTATGTACCTGAAAAGCAAGGTGAGCGTGGTCCAATCCCAGTGATAAGTGCTACTGATCGTATTGGAGAAATTGGCATTAAAGTTGATCCTAAAAAAATTAAAGCTATTGTCATTTCACAAAATACTGATGCTCCTTCTTTAATCGTGCCTCCTGATGAGGAAACAGATATTATGGCCAATAATCTACTTAATTTCTTACGAGATGAAATTAAGGCAGGTAGATTAACTTCTAAACTCGCTCCTATACAATCTGGTGTTGGTTCAGTAGCAAATGCTGTTTTACAAGGATTCCAAGATTCAGAATTTGAAGATTTAGAAATATATTCTGAAGTACTACAAGATGCTGTCTTCCATTTAATCGATGCAGGAAAAGTAACATTTGCATCGGCTACTTCGATTACATTATCTGAGGAACTAGGAAATGAAGTATTTGAAAATATGGACAAGTATGCTGATAAACTATGCTTACGACCACAAGAAATTACTAATCAACCTGAAATAATCCGTCGTTTGGGTCTAATCTCAGTTAATGCGGCACTAGAGGCTGATATTTACGGTAATGTCAATTCAACACACGTCTCTGGTACGCGTATGATGAACGGTATTGGCGGATCTGGTGACTTTGCCAGAAATGCAAGATTAGGTATTTTCGTAACGAAATCTTATGCTAAAGGTGGCACTATCTCATCTATTGTTCCAATGGTCTCACACGTAGATCACACGGAACATGATGTTGATGTTTTGATTACTGAGCAAGGAGTAGCTGATCTACGCGGTTTAGCTCCAAAAGAACGCGTGCCTTTAATCATTGAAAATTGTGCACATCCTGATTTTAAAGAACAACTATGGGCGTATTATAATGATGCTGTAGAAAAAACAGGTAATAGCCAAACACCTCATAATCTAGAAAAAGCATTTTCTTGGTACGTCAACTATGCTAAGAACGGAACAATGGTTGAGTAATTGTTCTGCTAAGTACACATTTAATCTGCTTTTCCTTTAAATAAAGCAAGAGCATCTTTCCTGTAATTGGAAATATGCTCTTTGTTTTTTTTCAATTGGCGAATAAGTAAGAATAGCCCTCAATACGGAATTGGTCTCATTTAGACATTAACGGATAAAATTGTTCGAAAAATGTATCATCTACCGTTCGAATATATGCCGTACTTCCGATAGCGCCCATGTAACTTCGCATTTCTGCATATTTATTATCATATAAAATAAACGACATTATTTCATCGTTTTCATCATTTCTGAAAACAAGTTTGTAATGTTTTTCCGTTTCCTTTATATCTAGCACCGCAGGTCTAACTTCCATCTGTAGTAATTGCTCTAGAGAATTTTGTACTTGCTTTTTATCCCTTGTTTCAAATAAATCCATTTCTGGATACTCTATTAGTAACATGTAGTCTAGAGATTGTTTATCTATAATTCCAGGTGTATCTGTTACTTCATTTAATGACTTGGTTTGGAATGTGGCATATAATCCACGACTAATATACGCTATGAGCAATACTAAAGCGAGCCCAATGATAATTCTTTTCATACGAATTCCTCTTTCCACTTTTTTCTTTACTAAGAGCAAGCGGTCCTTTTTCTATCACAGAAAATTATTAAACAAACTCTACAGTATAATTAAGCGGAGAATTATAAAAAAGAAGAAATGTAATTGAAATAAGACAAATAATTGTATTTATCTCATATTAATACATTAACTTTTAAACTCATAATAATTAATTCACCATGACTCCCCATTGTTCTAGCCCCTTCATCAATAAACCCACATTTTAGATATAAGCTTTGAGCAGCAATATTCTTTTGATTAACAGCCAAAACAACCTCTGTTATTTCCGGGAAATTCATTTTCACAAACCTTGGTAGTTCTAATAATGACTGTTTCGCATAGCCTCTTCCTTGGTAGCGAAAATCTGTGGAAAAGGTTCTAAGTAATATAGCCTTTTGATTATTAGAATAAGGCGTGACCCCTTCATTCTTATGTAAAACAAAATACGTCACTATTTCTTCATCATCTAATACTAAAATCGGATAACGATCCTCATCACTTTTTGCTAGTAAGATAGATTCTACTGGTGATCCTGTAAATTGTAATTGTTCATCCGTTAATTGATAACATGCAATTTGTGATTCATATCTATCGCTATATCTTTCTAAATGAATACTCATCTCTACCCCTCCCAATTAAATAGTATCAACAATTGGTATATATTTCTATAAAAAAATCATTATCCTTGGATGTTCTTTTTTACTTTTTCATAAAAAAAAGACCTTTCAAATTATCGATTACTCGATATTTGTAAGGTCTTTTTCTACTAATGAAACTTCCCTGTAACTCTAAAGCCGATTTCAGCAACTAAAGTAGCTAATAAGAATGTTCCTGTATAAACAACTAAAGAAATAACAACGATTCTCCAACCAAGCTGTTTAAACTCTTTCAAGTCTTTACCGAAAGACAAACCAGCATAAGCTAGAATTGGTGTTGCTAATGCCATGAAATTAATTTGACTTGTTGCTTTTACAATCGTTTCATTTCCCGGAAAAATTGGTGAAGTAACTAACAACGCAAGAAATGAAACCCAAATAACTACTGGCAATTTAATTGGTAATACTTTTTCAATTGCAAAACCACATACTGTAATTGCAACAATAATTAGCATACCAGGTAAGGCATCAATCGGTGATACATCATAGCCTACCCAGTTTCCTATAATTGCAATTGCACCAATGATAATAAATGTATATATTTTATCTAACATGAACATCCGTTCCCCCACTTCTAAAGAACTTAAGCTTTGTTTTCAGCTTTTCTAGATCTTCTACCCAAAACTGGTTCCAATTTTCTGTATAGATAATTGGTAACTGGTAGTGAAAAGAAGATACATACATAAGTTCCAACAATTGTTGTAATTAAGTTTGCAGCACCAGCAAATAGCGCAATATCATTAGCGGATTCTGGGAAAATAATAGCAAGCGCTCCTGTCATTGCTGCCATCATACTTCCTGAACCTACACCGGCACCCATTGCTAGTGAAATTGGATGGAACCAGCCAGAATTAGCTAGAATACTAGCTAAAATAGTTAGATAAATTGCACCAAATAATGTACCACACACATAAACGCCTAATGCTCCACGGCCCTCTGGTGAATCTGCACCATATTTTTCAGCAATAATTGCAAGGTTCGGCTCTCGGTCAATAGAGAATGTAGCACCTACTGCTTCACGTTTCATCCCGATTAACAATGCAATTGGTAAACCAAACACGATTGTCCCAAAGAAATGTCCTACTTCTTGTAAAGTTAACGACAATCCCGCATCCATTAGTTGCGGCAATGAAGGACCCATCAAAGTTCCAAGTTTAGCCACAAACAACATAAATGAAATACCTAAAATGTTAGCTGCAATATTCATATCTTTTTCGCTTAACAACTTCAATTTAGGTAAACTAATAACTGCACCGATTATTAATGCGTAAAGCATAGGGAAAAGTGCAACTACTCCAATACCAAGGTCAAAATTCTTTATCCCAATAAATTCAGCTACAACTACAAGTGCTAATACAATCAACTGTATTTTCCAACTTAATAATTTTTTCAAGTTATCCACCTCTATTTCTCATTTATCACCTTTGAATCTCCACTACTGATAGCCGTAGATGCTAATTCTTCAAGTATTTGACATACGGCTGTTGCATCTAGATCTCTTTTTACTGTTGTTTTAGTAGATTCATTTAATTGAAAGACGGTAGATCAAATAAACGATATTACTCCTCAGATATTACTGTTCTTGCATATAACCAAATTCCCTCTAACATTTGGTTATATACAAATAAAGCATTATCATATTGGTTGTTCAATTATCTTCCTCGAATATATTTAATACACGGTTAGCTAGTTTATATAAACACTTTTGCTACTTTTCCTTGTTTGACCCCAACTTGTTTAGTAATAAACTAAGCTTCTACTAAACTTTCTTCACTCGAAGGATTCGCCATTTTATGACAAATTTCGCAATTTATCTGAAACCGTTTTCACCTATGTAAAAATTTCTTCGCCTAACACTTCTAATATTGAACGAATTTTCTCGCATTTTTGAATATTATCACCTACCATAATAGTAAGTGTACCGTTATCAGCACCAGCAGGTTCGCCACTAGTCGGACAATCATCAAATAACAAACCTAATTCATCAGCTGGTATTGCCAAATCGATTGCAGTTTCTGCATCTGTTGTACTCATATCCATAATAATGGAACTTTTTTTTCTTATTTTAAAAACTCCATTTTCCCCTATGTATGATTGACGTACAATATCAGTCGTAGATAATGAAGATACCACAATATTCACTATTTCGGCAATGCTTTTTAAAGTATCAAAGTGAAAAAAGCCTATTTTATGAATTAAAAGAACACTTGATTGTTCGGTTAGTAGACCAAATCGCTATAGCCTATTAATTCAACTTTTTTTGGATATCCCCTTTCCCGTTATGCTTCTGCGAGAAGAGTAGCTACTTCATTTTTCAAAGTAAAAACAATCCTCAGTATTATTTTATTATTATTTAGTTATAACATTACCTATCTGAATACTCTCGTTCATAAACACATATTTTAATGCAGTTCTAAGTTGCTTCATGAATGATAGAACTATCCTCTTCCATAAATTATTCTTTCTACTACCACATTAAAAATAGTAATTTCCTCAGCAATAAACCTCCTTTTATCAAAGGTTAAAAGGAGGTTTTCATTTCACTAATCAAGCGTTATCTTTTACGATTAACAAATAACGACACTAAACCGTAAATCGTTCCTATCAAAGATATCCCCGAGATCACTAGATAGTAATGTTGCCCTGTTAGAGAGTTATATAGGAAGCCCCCTGCATATGATGAGACGATACTTGATATTCCGAAGAATAATAGTGCTAATACCGTTTGCCCTGTCGCTCTCCACTCTACTGGTACAATACGATATAAATACTGAATCGCTGCTGTATAAAAAATTGGGAAAGTAAGCATTTGTAGTAATTGTACAAGTGCTAACATTTGCGGGTCTGTAATCCATGCTGATACAAAGAATCGTACGAAAAAGAAAAATGCTGCAATAGTTATTATCAGTAGTTCTTTTCCACTACGAAGCCACCAAAAGCTAAGAGCAAAGATGATAATTTCACTTGCCGCAGAGATGAAAAATGCTTGACCTACAAGTTTTGTACTTCCACCTAATGACAGAATATGAACGCCTAAAAACGTTTCATTCATACGAGCAGGTACTGAACAGATAAACACTAATAATAAAAACGATAATGTTTGTTTATTACTTAAAAAACTCTTCAAACCTGCAATGGTTACTGGTTTTGAAGATGTTGGAGCATCGGGCATTTTCCATATAATAAGGAATCCAATAATTCCTAATATGACAAAAAGTATACCGACACTGTTATTGCCAAAGTAAGACATAATATATCCGGTAACAAGTGCTAATACCGCATAACCTAATGCTCCATATGTACGAATTGAACCGTAACTAATTTTTGCTGCTTCTGCGACTGTAAAATTCAAGCTTTCCATTAACGGGTCGATCGGCATTAAGAAGAAGTAGACGAACATGGCAAATACGACTAATAGTAAGAACCCATCAACGCTAAACAAGAAATAGCCAAATAAACTAGCTAAAAATAGTAACAGTAATAATATTTTTCGAATCGTCTTCGTCTTATCACTGATGAACCCCCATAATGGCTGCGTAAATATCGTTACAAATCCACCCGTCCCAACTACAAGTCCTATCTCACTTGGTGATAACCCCCTCTCACCTAGATAAACTGGTAAAAACGGAACAAATAGCGCAAGCATTCCAAAGAACAAAAAGTTAAATACTTTTAGTCTATGATGTAATTGCATATTTAACATCCTTTCAAATTAAATCTTTGTTTTACTAGGTATTTGAGGCTTATCACTATCGTAAAAAAGATAGGTTCCTTTTACCGAGAAATGCTATCATATCATAGTTATAGTCACAAAGTTATACCTTTTTAAACATTTTTATACAAAAATAGAAAAACTCCTAATCTACAAATTAGGAGTTACAACTTATTTTCAACTTTAAAAAGATAATGCACCATATCCCCATTGTAATATTGCTTAATAAACTCGTCTTCAATGTGCATGCCTATTCTCATAGCTACTTTTTGAGAAGCAATATTATCGTCTTTTATTATTGAATATACTTCTGGAGCTTTTAAAATATTAAAGGCATATTTTCTACAAGCTTCTGCAATTTCAGTTGCATACCCTTTATGCCAAAAATCACATTTAAATAAATAACCAATTTCTAACACTTCTCTATTTCCAACTTTTTGCATAGTTAATCCAGCTTGTCCAATCACTGTATCTGTTCCTTTTAATATAATTGCCCATAATCCAAATCCATTTTCCTGATATCTTGTTAGCTGTCTATCCAGCCAGTTTTGTGTATCTTGATCATTAAATGTATGTTCATATGCATACATGACTCTCTCATCTTGTAAAATGTCCGCCAAATCTTGAAAATCATTTTGGGCTAGCTTTCTGGCATATAGCCTTTCAGTTTCTAGAATAATAGCTTTATTTTCCATTCGATTTCTCCTTACTTTCAGTCATGTGCTAAACGTTTTTTTATTATCGTATAGTCTCATGAGCATACTTATCGCAATGCCAATTTGACTGACTCTATAGCATGAATTTTAGTAGTATCAAACAAAGGTATCTTAGTATCCTGCTGTTTTATGAGTAGACCTACTTCTGTACAGCCCAGAATAATACCTTTTGCTCCTTTTTCGACAAGTCGATCGATGGTATCTAAATACTTTTTCTTTGAGGATTCTTTTAAAATCCCTAAACATAATTCATCATAAATAATTTGATGGACAATAGCCCTTTCCGCTTCTTCTGGTACTATGACCTGAATATTGTATGTCTCCACACGTGACTTATAAAAATCTTGTTCCATCGTAAATTTAGTACCAAGTAAACCAACTTTCTGAATACTATTTGCTTTAATCTGCTTTGCAGTTGTATCTGCAATATGTAAGATTGGTATATGAATCTTTTCTTCTATCAAATCAATGACTTTATGCATTGTATTCGTACATATAACAATAAAGTCAGCTCCTGCTTTCTCTAAAGAAATTGCTGCATTTGCTAAAACACGCCCTGCACTTTTCCAATCCCCTATTGATTGAAATCTCTCTATTTCCTCAAAACCAACACTAAATAATATACACTTAGCTGAATGCAAACCACCTAATTGATGCTTCACTTCTTCATTGATGAGCTTATAATATTCTGCTGACGATTCCCAACTCATGCCGCCTATTAATCCAATTGTTTTCATATATTAAGCTCCCTCTCTAAGTCAACTATTTTGTAAAAATAAGATAAGAAGCAGATTACTTTACTAAGAATCTACTTCAAGTTTTATAGTTGTTATTTATCTAAATAACGATATATCTTCATTTGCATAGTTTCCCAGTCTTTCATCAAATCTGCTTTCTTCCTAATTTTCCAAGCATTGAATATTGTTTGTCCTTGTTTATTGAAAAATAGACCATTCCCCACATAATACGATGCATGTTGGATTACTTCATCATTATCTATCCATACTACTACGTCATCTGAAACTAGCTTTTCATCCTGTTCGTACGCCTCATATCCACATTGCTTCAATCCATTCAATAAAGCCTGCTGGTGGACCCATTCTTGCAATAACCAATCGTTTTTTTCTTCACCACTTACTCCATATAAAGTAGCCGCTAAACAATTGGCTCCTGCAGTTGTTGCATATGTGTTGGCATATGGTAGTAAATGCGGAGGTAGTTTTTCTGGTATCTCTTCACAAACGCCATCTTCCCACCACTCTGCTACCATTTTTTTAATTGTCATTTTCTTATTACTTTGAGACATGCCTTCCCACATACTACGCTGTAAAACGACTGAATCATCTATTATGTAAGCATTAGGTACATCAGATAAATCTGCAATAAAAGTTGTTGGCAATACCATTCCCCGTTCTGTCTTAACTTGACATTGTAACAAGAACGTACAAATCTCTTCAGTTAAGCTGACAATCCAGTCTTGCTGAGCCACAATTACGTGTGATGCATTTTTAATGTTCCAATATTCATAGCTATTCATTAATTCAATTTGTGTATATGACGTATGATTGAAAAATTCTGTTGATGGCATAATAAGTACATTTCGCAAATGTCCTTGGAGTTTCTCAGTATCACCTTCTGCTATAAAGAATAAATCTTTTTTAGGTACATAATCTTCAACCCACTGCTGTAAAATTTCATTTGAAGGTACAATAATCAATTTTTCCTCTCCTTTTTTGACCGTTTAATTAAGAGCTGTAATTTAATACATTTACAAGTATCTGTTCTTCAAAGTTGCTTTTTAAAGTTAGTATCAGTGATAAACGTTTATTTACCTTTATTTCTCCAATTTTAGAGAATCCTTTTTTTCATAGAAATTTACGATTGGGCAATTTTAGAACCCGTTGTCACGATGATTGTTTTGATACCTTCTATATTGCATTCGATGAAATCCAATAACATCTTAGCAATGCCTTTTCTAAAATATTTTGGGTGTACTATTAATCGATGAATATCCATTTAAGTCATCTATTATGCATGCATTAGGTACTACCGTTAAATCTACAATAAAGATTTTTGGCAACACCATACGAGAAAAGCGCCCTGTAAACAGGGCGCTTCACTTTTACCTAATGACTAATATTAGCAGTTGGGTATAATGTTGTTCCTCCAATTGAAACTTTTATTTCATTTGTTAATGGAACATTTTGTTCATTAATAATTGTTCTCCACCATTCCCATGCAAGACCTGTACATTCTCTAGCTACGACTTTTACATTTTTTGAATTCGCTGGAAGTGGTATGACTGTAGAGAAATGAGCAGTATTGTTTCTGCCGCTTCCTTCCCAAGTTTTATGGGTTAGTACTTCTTTTCCATTTTGATCAAATGAGAATTCATCCCAAGATACATCAAATTGAGCAACATATGCACCAGAATGATCAAGCGTCATTTTAGCACTCGAATATTCTGTAGTTGTAGTCTCAATATAATCTGTATTGTTATGCACAGCAGCAGTTGAGTTATCTTTTAAGAAAGTGCTTGTATATGAAATTGGGTATGCTGGATTTTTAAGACTTAATTCTGCATTATCTTTAATGATATTTCGTATTTCATTAAAATCTTTTGTAACAACCTTGTTATGCTCTTTTGAATCTCCACCTAATACTACAGCGGTAAAAGTACTGTCTTCAAAAATATCTTTGTACTGTCCACTCGTTTCCACGCTGTTATTCTTAATTAAGGCCTTAAAGGCAGCTTGTACATCTTTGCTCTTAGATGTTGTTTCTAATTTCACATAAATTGTTCTACCATAAGCTACATTTGACACCATAACAGGTGGAGCCGCATTACTTACCCCTTTACGAGTTAACTCATCAAAAGTAACACTATTATCAAAAAGATCTGATGGATTGTTAGGTAGTTCTGCACTTACGGTATAAAATATTTGCTTATATGCTGCAACCATCACTTTTTTCTCTCCACTTGCAATAGCATTAAAGTCAATGCCCAGTGAATTATCAAGAACTTTAGTGTTAACATTTAGAGTACTTGCTATTTGAGATTTACTATAAACCATAGATTCTGTATATTGCATTCTTGCAGGTAACGTATGTGTTGTTGAATACTTTTCATTCCAAGTGGATACTAAATCATCAACTGCTCCAGACACATTACTATATATTGGATTTTGGACAGTTATTGTATTTTCTTTTCTCATGCCAGGTAAGTCTATACTAATATTCAAAGGTTTTCTCTTAGCCACTAATAAACTAGGTTGATTATCTGCAAAAGCTTTATTTGCAAGTTGTACTGCTCCTGGATAAGTACGATTAGCCACAGAATCAATAATCGAAATATCGACTGGTGAAGTTGTAAGTGATTTTTTCTCACGTTCAACAACTACAAATTTACCATTTGAATTTATACTTTCTTTCGGAACAAAACTCTCTACTTTATCACCATTTACTGCTAAAACCTCTTGATTATTGTACTTTAGATTCGCTATTCCAGTATCAATACCACTAGGATTTTTTGTTGCATCAGCTGAATTATCTGTTAGTGTTTCCGCGAAAGAAATAAATGAATAATTAATAGTGCATAAACCAACTAATAAACATGCTAGTAATTTTATTCCTTTTGCATTTTTTATAATTCCCAAAAAAACCAACTCCTTCCTTAAAAATTATATCATCATATTCAGATTTTTGTATATTGATAAATTTTTTTCACGTACTCAAATTAGATAGTTTTTAAGCTACCTTCATGCACCCTGTCCTTTTTTACTTCTTAACATTTTTATGCCTATACCATCATTTTTGGGGCTTCATCCTCCCTGGTATATCATAGTAGTCAATAATTTCTGCCTCTATCTTATTCGAAGGGATTTGAATGTTCAAAACTTCAAACGCAATTTTCAGATTAGTAATATCAATCTTTTTTATCATTACATTACCTCGTTTTATTATTTCTCTAATTAATGCTTTTCTCACAATCGTCTCGCAATTTATCCATATAATCTAAATTACATGGATAAAATTATAATTCCCACCATTAAACCACCAATCCGATATAACATATAATAACATTTATACAAATTTCAATAAAAATGATTTACCATTCTCATTGAGAAATATATAACCCATCAAAATCTAAAGTAGATGCTATGCCGTTTAGATAATAAGTCATATGTTGATCTGCTTCTTCAAAAGACATCCATTTAATTTGTTGTATCTCATCTGGAAAATTCACCACTATCTCCCCGCTATATGCTTTAACTTTAAACGTAAATAACAATGCATGATGATTCCGATCTTCAAAAAACTTTTCTCTTACATCGATGAGTGTACCCATTTCAACCTGTAGATTGGTTTCTTCATTTACTTCACGAATAAGTGCCTGCTCAAGTGTTTCGTTTTGTTCAACTGCACCACCAGGTAATGTCCATATCATATTTTCATTTTGTACCATTAATATTTCATCTGTTTCCTCTTTACAGATTGCGGCATATACAACATCTACTCTTTTCATTGAAATCCCCCCTAGTCGCCATCAATCACAGTACTCACTTCAGTTTTCTCTCGATTTCTTTTGCTAAAGTCGTCAGCTTGTTCATCGTTTTCCAATTACGTATTGTTACTGGAACACCAAGCTTTTGCACATTGTTCGCCAACTTGGAATTACGAATGCTTTTTTGGAATAAGAGATACACTTCACGGCCTTCAAATCGAAAGTCTTCATATTCAGTTCTAAAGGCACTCAGACCTTCAATTCTTTCCTGTGAAGGAACTTCGAGTAATAAGGCTACATAAAGGCTCTCTCCTTCTGACGATGCTTCTGCATCCGAAATCTCTTCTTTCGAATAAGGACATTCTCCCGTAATCCGTTCCCACTCGCTGGAAGTTCTTAAAATAACACTTATTGTAAACCCAAAAACTGCCTTAATTTCATGCTCAACACGCTTGATTATAAATGGTTCTTTCTCATCTGACTCGAAAAGAACATTGCCACTTTGTATATACGTTTTTACTCGTGTAAATCCTATTCTTTCAAACATTTGCTTTAGTTCTGCCATTTTAATCTTATTGTGGCCACCTACGTTAATACCCCTTAACAATGCAATATAAATTGTCATCCATAGCCCCCTCTACCGTGCTTATAAACATATTATAATTCTGTTCATCACCATTTTTTTTATTCACCTAGATTGACTTGAAATAAATAATCTCAGGATCCCCGTAATCTAAATTTTCTACGAAGCCACTACGTACAAATCCTTGCGACTCAAACACCTTCTGCATATTAATATTCGATTGATTTGTGGAGGAAAATATTTTTTTAGTTGGTGCAATGCTTTCAAAATAGTTAATTAAAGCTGTTGCATATCCTTTTCGTCTTGCTAACTTTGAAACTATGATTAACGATATAAAACTACATTCAAAAAAACTCTTATCAAATAGTAAAAACGCTCTAATTACCTCTTCTTCTTTAATAATTAAGCAATTGCCTTCTCCAACTATTTTTTCGATTTGCTTCCTTCTACTCATATTGCCTATGATTTCGCAATCGAGTTTTACTATTGCCTCTATATCTTCTACCTTTGCTGTGATAACAGAGTTCAAGTAATCACTCCTTTATAACAAGACACATGACTGCAATATTAATACTTATTACATTTATTTAAAAACTCATCAATTTGTTGAAAGTGATGTAAATCATGTTCTATTAAGCCTTTAAAATATTCAGTAATAGTTAATATACTCGTGCCTATATTCATTTCTCTGTTAAATTGACTTGCAGGTACCTTTGTTATCTCATTCACTAATTTTATTCTTGTTAGTCTAAATTTTTTAATTCCTTCATCTTTAGTTATATTTCGACTTTCTAAAGCTGCAATTTGATTCAATTCTTTAACATTTGGACTTTCTAATTCTTGTTTTAGATTTAGCAAGTAAGGTAGTCTATTTTCCAATACGAAATTATCCCATGGTACTAAATGCCCTACAATTTCACAGACTGACCATTTATTTTCTTCTATTGGTGTAAGCCAGCAGTCATCAGATACTCTTTTTAAACTTTCTATATATTGGATTGATTTTTCATAGTGGTTCAAAATTAATTTCTTTGAATCTATTGCACTCATCTCCATAGAAAAATATTTATCACTAAGTATTGCTATTTGGAGCTCTCAAACTGAATTGCGTCATCTAAAATAATGGTAGCTAATTCATGATCATCAATGATAAATGGTATTTCTGATGGTTCTACCCATATACGTGTAGTCCCTTCATTTTCACGTAAAAACGGTAAGCATTCTTTAACATCCATTCGGTAAAAGGATTGATAACCTATCATTGGATATTTACCACCTGGGACAAATAGTTGGTTCTCTTCATGATTGACTTCAATTGCACCTAGGTAAGTAATATTACCTTTAACATAAGCTTCTTCGTACACTTCACGATGCATCGCTTCTTCAGCAGATTCACCAGCTTCAATATGACCACCTGGATAGTTAAATCCTCTATCTTTTATTTTAGTAAGTAGCACTTTGTCATCTTGAATACAGATTGCATGGACACTAGTTACGATGCACAACTCATCTAGTTGAAAATTTGGTTTCCATGTGAGTTTCACTTTATGTTCGTTCCAATTAACTATAACTGTCTTCATATGAGCCTCCTAAGTTATTGCGATAATATTACTTTTTAAATTTCACCTAGAAATTCGATTGGTAATTGCTTCTCTACAACTTTATTTTCAAGTAAGACTTTATACGCTTTTGCTTTCGGTCTAGAGCTCACAATTTTGGCAATCTCGTTATCAATGTAATGTATCGCTACACCGTCATCAGCTGCTACTCCTGCTTTGATACGTTGCGATTCAATTAACTGATGGTAAGTTGGTCTTCTGTCTTTTTCTCCATCATAATGTGGGCAATGACTTCCATTTAAAAACCCTAAACATTGAATTGGTTCGAGTCCATCTCCATACGAATCTGTAATGCCCTCTTCAAACCAGCAAAGAGCCCCCGCACTAATACCCGCAAGAACAATACCTTTTTCCCATGCTTTTTTTAAGATTGTATCTAGCCCCCATTCTCTCCATAAAACCAATAGATTTTTTGTATTCCCTCCACCTACGTAAATGATATCTTTTTCTAATATGAATTCTTCTAAATCTCTCGTTGGTGGGTTAAACAATGATAAATGCGTTGGTCTGCAATTTTGAGTCTTAAAAAAATCATAAAACCGTGCTATGTAATTATCAGCATCGCCACTTGCTGTAGGTATAAAGCAGATTTTAGGGTTAATCTCTTTTGATTGCTTAAGAATGTATGAATCTAACAAAGGATTTTCAGGCTCCATTGAAAATCCACCGCCACCAAGTGCAATAATTTGTTTCATAGTTTTCATCCTCCATTCTAATATTGTTAGTAACCTCTAGGAGTAGCAAATTTCATCCGACACATTGAGAAACCTAAAGTTGAATGCTGTACCTCATCATGAAGTTGCCAGAGGCTATCTACCGTTTTCAGTTCTACATTTCGATTGGAAAGCGCACCAATCAAATCGTTTATTTCTATACAGCTAATCGGAACTTGTTTCTTTTCGCTAACATAATATCCCGCATTTTCATCAAATAAGTGAAATTCCATTGAATCAAATTCATATAAATATAGCTTTGTATTTCTCATCTTTTGTAGCCATTTGTTTTCAATTACTACCACATGATTACTTGGGCTTGATGAAAGATATCGAGTTTTATCTACTTTTGATGTCAATGCATTACTATGAAAACAAACACGGGGGCAATTCCTTGGCGTCAAAAAATTGGGTAAACACTTTTCGTTAATCGCCCAAACAAGTCTTTTTGTCTGATCTAAATCCTGACGAGAAGGTATTCTAGGCTCAAAAACCTCAATATTTTGTTCTTCACTTACATGAAAAAGTCTCATATTAACCTCCCATTAAATTTCAGTAAGAATATTCTATTTTGACCTATTATTAGAATATCATAATACGGGGGTGAACGAGTTGGGATATGAAGCCCAGTCAAAAAAAGTGAAAATTTCCACAGAGCGTGAGATTAAAATTCCAGAAGAGTTTTATGAAGAGTTTTCATTAATTGATGAGGTTCAAATTTCTAAGGTAAATGGGGCACTAATTATTACGCCAATTATTGATCCTGTTTTCGAGAAATATAAAACGCTCATTATGGAACAGCTGACAAAAGCAGGTTATACCGGTCAAGAATTAACGGATAAGTTCAACGAGTTACGAAAGCAAGTACAAGTGAATGATGGTTTTACACTGTTCATGAACGTTAAACCAGATTTTAAAAAGCAAGAATAAACCAAAAACAGGTAGCTATATTAATTTGTAGTACGGTTCATTTCATCGCTTATTTCAACAAAAAACGTAGCTAGATGGGCAAGTAATTTATCCCTATCTAGCTACGTTTTTACTTGATTGTGTTAGTACCTACCCACGATTTCATACGACTAAAAACGCTTTGTAGAATGTATCTAAATTTCAATCCACTAGTCCCTACAACAACACCAATCATTATCAGTAAGCAACCTACCATTTGCAACAAGGTAATCGGCTCATTTAATAAAAAATATGCACCAATCAATGCAAATATAGTGCTGAAGTTTACAAAAATAGCTGCTTCTGCAGCCCCAATTAGTTTAATCGAAGTATTATACAGCATATGACCAATTGCTGTAGCAAAAATGGCAGAGGCAAATAAGACGAGTATCACATTAGAATTTATTGTTTGAAAATCTTTAAATCCACCTGGTTCGATAATTAAACTGATGGCGAATAAAATAATTGATCCAATGATCAAAATATAACCTGTTAAAATCATAGGATTTATCAATTTTGATGCTTTACTAATAAATATAAAACTAAAAGCTTGCAACAATATGGATAAAAAAATATAAAAGTCTCCCAGTTGAAGTTCTCCTACTTTTTCTGCACCATTTAACACAGTTAAAATAACTCCAACTGTTCCTAATACAAAACCAGAAAATTTTTGATATGTTAATTGAGATAGCTTAAAAGCCATCGACAAAAGAGCTGTCAATAGAGGGCCGAAACCAAGGATAATACTCGTTTTTACAGCTGAAGTGCGTTGTATACCTACTGCCAAAAATAAATGGTGGCAGACTACACCCAACAAGCTAATTATCACTATATACTTCCATGGAAAATCTCTCTGAAACAAAGTTTTTTTCAACAGAGCCAAGATAATCAACACTGTTGTTCCAGCGATAAAAATTCTTACAGCACTCATCGTTATTGGATTTAAATAATCGACTAAAGTTTTTAATGCCGTCACATTTAAGCCCCACGCCAACATAATCATTACTAAAATACTGTATACTTTGGTATTCCCCATAGCGATTCCCTTCTGTAGACAATATTTTTATTCACCTAGATGCTCCCTTTTTCGTAAAAAAGGAATAATCTTACATAAAATTTAATGCGACTGTTATCCGATACTAATTCCCCCATCAACTTTTAATACTTGAGAAGTCGTATATCCTGATTCCTTTGAAGCAAAATACATCACTGCATTTGCTATATCGCTTGGTTGGCCCATTCGATCAATAACTTGCTTACTTGTATCATAAGCGACTCCTGCTGTAATGCTGGTTGCCGTTGCTCCAGGTGCCACTGAATTACAAGTAATACCATACTTCCCGACTTCCTTTGCCACCCATTTCGTTAAAGCTATTACGCCACCCTTTGAAGCAGCATATGCTGGACCAGAGCGTCCATCCTTTTCATCTCCTGAAACTACGCCTCCATTAATGCCTGATACTGAACTAATATTTACAATTCGTCCGTATCCAGCTTCCTTCATATAAGGATAAATACATGCTTGAGTAAATAGAAAAGCAGCTTTTAGATTCGTATCTAAATCTCGGTCCCAGTCCACCATTGTCATATGCTCTATATCCAAGCGACAACAAGTGCCTGCATTATTTACTAATATTTGAATTTCCCCAAACTTTTCTATCGTACGCTGAACTGTTGCTTTGACAAATTGCTCATCTCTTATATCACCTATGCATTCCAAATAACTACTTCCTTCTAATTGTTGAATCGTTTTATCACAAACATTTAGATCCACCAATACAACATTCACACCTTCACGTGAGAGTTGTATTGCGACTTCCTGACCAATTCCACTAGCTGCACCTGTTACAATAGCTACTTCATCTTTCATTTTCATATCTACTTCCTCCTTCACTATTTTACTCCTAGTAAATCTGGTAAGAATGTCGATATTACAGGGACGTATGTAATCAGCATCAACACAATGATTGCTGCTTCGATAAATGGTATACCCACTCTAAAAATCCCAATAATATTTGTTTTCAGAAAACTGGATGCCACATATAAATTCAAAACTACCGGCTGTGTAAATAATCCGATTGCTTACTGCAAATATCATATTGTACGTAAAAGATGCTCAAAATAATAATCTCTATTTAAAAACACAGAATATTCAATTTTATTATTATTAGAATATCATAAGTATGAAATTAATAAAGTGATATATAAGTACTTTCTAAAATGTTGAAATTTAACAAAATACGCTCGTTAAAATACATTTTAGCTTTTAAGAAATCCTAGACTGAATTCAAATAAAAAATGGGCTGTCAAATAAGTCTCTTTTTGACTCATTGACGCACCATTTTGAAACTCAAAAATGTTGATTTACTAACATTCTTGAGTTTTTTATTTTCTTCTTTATGGATGATCTAACCCTATTGGGATAGCCCTTTTTCATAGCTTATTAGATTTCAATTCGAGTTATAATTGCAATTTACTAATATATTCATCTCATCAAAAAAGCTTCGGAAAAGGAGGTAGAATGGAGGATAACAACTTTTTAGAAACAGGATGTTCTAATTGTTCAAGCTGCTCCATATCATCTAGCGATTCTACAACCTCTCCTTGATGCATCACTACTAAACAGTCTGCTATGTAATTGACCGCCTGTATATCATGAGAAATAAATAGATATGAAAGTTGAAATTCTTCCTTTAATTGTGCCAAAAGATTTAAAATCTGTATTTGAACGAGAGCATCTAATGCACTTACAGCCTCATCAAGTATGATTAACTTTGGTTTAAGGGCAATGGCTCTAGCAATATTGATTCTTTGTAGCTGTCCTCCACTGAACTGAGAGGGATACTTATGCACATCTTCCGGACTTAATCCTACTTTCTTCAATAGCTGCTGCACTTGATTTTCCTCTTCTACCGAGGATAGCCTTTTATAATTTCTTATTGGTTCAGCAATAATTTCACCTATAGTAAGTCGTGGATTAACCGCACTATAACAATCCTGAAAGACAACCTGGAGATTTTGGCGTAACTCTTTCAATTCTTTGGAGTTCAAATTATGTAGATTCTTCCCTAAAAAACAGACTTCTCCCTGATCAGGCTTTTCAAGTCCTAAAATAATTTTGCCTAATGTACTTTTACCTGAACCACTTTCTCCAACAATGCCTAAGCAAACTCCATGTTCTAAAGTTAGGGAGATATTCTTAACGGCTTCAATCGATTTCCGCTTCTCAAAAACTGAGTTTCTGAGCAAATATGTTTTCTTTATATTTTTCAATACAAGTATACTCACTCTTTAATCACCTATGCTTTCTAGTACTTTTACACACCTGACCAGATGATCTTTTTGAAACTCAACAAACTCAAGATTATAATTTGTGCACGTATGGTCTGCATCCTCACATCTATCTAAATACGGACATTTATTTTCCTTATTAATTGAACTAGTACTTGAAGGACTATCATTCTGTATCTTTTTTCGTGTTAATCCGAACCTAGATTCGAACAAAACTCGAGTATAAGGATGCTTCGGATGATTGTATAACTCCAATACTGGTGCCTGCTCCACAATATAGCCACCATACATCACAGCAACTTCGTCAGCCAATTGAGCCACCACCCTTAAATCATGGGATACTAATAAAATGCCTGTATTATATTCTTTCTTTAACTTATCTAATTGTTGCAATACTTGAAGTTGATTTGTCGCATCTAAGGCAGTAGTTGGTTCATCAGCAATGATGATAGAAGGGTTTAAAGACATAGTAATCGCAATCATTACTCGTTGCAGCATTCCACCACTTAGCTGAAATGGATATTGCTTCAATACTGTCCTTGGATTAGGAAGGTCCATTTTTTCAAGATACTCTACAGCCATTATTTTCGCCTGTCGCTTAGTAATAGGTAAATGAGTTCTAATAGTTTCAATAAAATGGCTTTCAATTGTTCTTACCGGATTAAAGGCAATCATAGGATTTTGCATGATAATAGCAATTTCCTTGCCACGTACTTGCCTAATTTCCTCTTCTGAACATTCTAAAAGGTTTTGATTTCTAAAATTAATATTTCCAAGCTCTACTTTTGCATTTTCAGGTAAAAGACTTAATATAGACAAGCACGTTAACGTTTTACCTGATCCACTTTCTCCAACAATGCCTAACACTTTCCCAGACTGGAGCGTAAAACTAACTTCACGTACTGGTTGAGCCACTGCAAGAGGTGTAGATACGGATATATTCAAATTATTTACAGTTAGAATAGGTTGCTGCCTCATTCTACGCCCCCTCCGACCCTTTTTATATCTAATGCATCTTTCAAAGCTTCACCGAACAAATTAAATGCAATAACTACAATGAAGATCATTATCCCAGGGTACAACATCAAGGAAGGATAATTCCTAAAAAATGGCTTACTATCATTTATCATCATACCCCACTCTGCCTCTGGTGGTTGAATACCAAGACCTAAAAATGAAAGGCTAGAAATAGCTAAAATAACTCCACCAATGTCCATAAAGACCAATACAACAACTTGAGAAATGATGGCAGGTAAAATATGTTTCATAATAATGATAAACTTTGGTGTACCGCACACTTTTGCAGCTACTATAAAATTTTGCTCTTTAACACCGAGCACCATGCCTCTAATGACACGTGCATAATAAACCCATTGAACAAGAACCATCGCTAAAATAAGATTAAAAAGACCCGGTCCCAAAATCCCTACTAATGCTAGTGAAAGCAGAAAACTTGGAAATGCCATTAGAGTGTCACAGATTCTCATAAATAAGTAATCTACCTTACCACCTATAAAACCTGCAAATATGCCAAGTGGAATACTAATGAACATCATAAGCCCCATAACAAGGATAGCTGTGCCGAGTGAGGTCTGAGTTCCAAAGATTAAACGCGATAATATACATCTCCCTAAATGGTCTGTCCCCAACGGAAACTGAGATGAAGGACCTTGCAGTTTCTGAGCAATATCAACAAAGTTAGGGTCATTAGGAGCCAAAAAAGAAGCAAAGAGTGCCAGCCCAATCATACCTAAAATAATGATACTACTAATTATCATGAGCTTATGTTTTAACAGCATTCGCCTCATCTTGATCTTTAATTTCATTTCCCTCCCTCCAATCGTATACGTGGGTCCAGGAAGGAATAAGTAACATCCACAAGGAGATTACAGATCACGAAAATTACACTCATAAATAATACACAGCCCTGAATCATAGGATAATCTTGATTTAAAATAGAGGAGACAAACAATTGTCCCATACCTGGCCAAGCAAAAATAGTTTCAACAATTACTGCTCCGCCCAACATATTCCCAAAGCTCATACCAAGTCCAGTAACTACAGGAAGGATAGATTTTTTTAAAACATGTCTACTAATAATTTGCCTTTGCCGCAAACCTCTCGCTTTTGCATATACAACAAATGGCTCATTCAAATTTTCTAGCATACTAGCTCGAAGTAATCGTATATACGTTCCAATGTAGCCAAAAGCTAGAGTTAAGGAAGGGAGTATTAAATGCGCTAGTGTCCCCCTCCCCAAAACAGGGAATAAATCTAATTTTACGGATAAAAAAAAGATCACGAGAAAACCAAACCAAAATGTAGGCATTGAAACACTAACATAAGCTATTATTCTACTAAATTGATCTATCCATTTTCCTTTGTATATTGCCGAAATCACTCCAATTGGTAAGCTAATAACTACAATAAAGAAAAGCGCAGTCATTGTAAGCTGAATTGTAGGTATTAAATGCAACAATATCTCGTCCCATACAGTATTTTTGGATACATAAGACATTCCTAAATCCAATTGAATTACCTTTCCTAACCACTCAAAATACTGTATATGTAAAGGGTTATCTAATCCGAGTTTAAGTCGCAGCTCAGCCACAGCCACATCGGTTGGCGGAATATTCGATAATCTTAAATAAGCTACTGCTGGGTCTCCAGGAATTAAGTGCAATAAAATAAAAGTGATGATGGAGATTCCTAATAATATTGGCACTAGACTTGCTAGACGTTTCACTATAAACCAACTCATGTAGTACTCCTTAAGTTGTTATTAATAAAGCTTGCTTCATTCAACATCAATTGTAGTTAAAGGTACCTCAGCTTCTTGAGGTAAAAAATCTAAACCGCTAATATTCTTGTGATAAACAGCTACATTTGATTGGTAAGAAATCGGTAAGTATACTGCTCGATCATGTAACGTTGATAAAATATCTGTATACAGCATTTTTCTTTCTTTTTCATCTGTAGTTAAAAGTACTTTTTTTATCTTCTCATCAATTTCCTTCTTTTCTGGCAAACCCAATAATGCAGTATAATCTGGACCACCATTTTCCGAATCTGTTGTAATTGAGGCTAAATAAGAATGTGGATCAAAAGGCACTGCCCATGTCGATGTAAATAAAATATCGTAATTTCCTTGGAATGCAGTTGTCCAGAAAGTATTCGTTTCCTGACTAGTTAACTTAATATCAATTCCTAGTTTTCTATAATCACCTTGGACAAATTCAGCAATCGACTTTTGGATGTTATCCGTACTATTAAATAGGAACTCTAGTTGAAGCTCTTTTCCATCTTTTTCTCTAAACGGTTTACCCTCTACCTTTTTCCACCCTGCTTCATCTAATAACTGTTCTGCTCTCGCAACGTCATAGTCATAAGGATTTATATCAATTTTTGTGTATTCCAAAACAGGTGGGAAAAGAGTATCTGCCTTTTTTTCCATACCATAAAAAATATTATCGATTACAGCCTGTTTATTGAAAGCATAATTGAGTGCTAATCGTACTTTATGGTCTTTAGTTGCTTCTTTGTTTGTGTTAAATAATAATGTTCTTGTAGCCGTAGGTTCTGATAATTTAGTTTCATATTTCCCTGAATCCTTTAAGAACTGGAAGGAATCCTGACTTATTACACCATTTCCAAAAATAAAATCGAGTTCGTTTTTCTCAAAAGCTAATACTCTAGATTCTCCGTCTGTAATAACTTTAACAACTACCTTATCTACTTTCGGTTTAGTGCCCCAATACTTTTCATTTCTTGTGAAAACTGCAAACTCATTCTTTTTATATTCGCTAAGTACCCATGGACCTGTCCCAATTTGAGATTTAAGTCCATCTTTAAATGTGTCTTGGCTGTCAGGAAAAGCAGCTTCTCCAACAAACCTCAAAGGTCTTATGTAAGTTAATTCTTGAAGCGTTGGATAATAAGAATTGTTCAATGTAAGTTTAAAAGTATATTCATCCAATGCTTCTGTATTTTTGATTTGGTTGATTAACTCTACCCATTCATGTTGTTTACGATTATCTAAAATTGTATCGAAGTTTTTCTTTACAATTGCTGCATTAAACTTCGAATCATCAGAAAACTCAACATCTTTTCTCAGATGGAATACATATTCTTTGCCATCTTTCGAAATATCCCAGCTTTCTGCTAACCAGGGTTGAATTTCCCCTCCCTTCCCGTAGTAAACAAGTGATTCATATACCATAGCTTGGGAGAAAAACTCATTTGGAAAATATGTATGTGGATTTAAGTCGCCTATATCACCAGTCATGGAAAATGTAACAACTTTTGATTGATCTTTAACAGACGCATTATCTTGTTCTGTTGCTTTGTTACTACACCCAGTAATAAAACTCGCGAGAATTACTAGTAGAACAAGAAAATTCCGTAGTATCTTACTTTGTTTAATAAACATGTTTAATCACCTTCATTTTTAGAATTTAAACTATTAAAAATACTGAAATACAAAAAAGCATTCCTAACCCAATTAAAAAGGTTAGAAATGCTCATAGTTTTAGATCGAATTTATCTCCTAGCACTCCAACACCTCCCTATCTCCCGTAGGTTAACAGCATTTTTAGAACAGGCAGGTCTTCTGACTTAGGTTCATCGCTCCAATGCGTCTTCCCGGATATTCCAGTGACTTATTTGCATGAGGCTCACCCTTACAGCGGCGGGACCATGTCGGATTTTCACCGACTTCCCTTTTAAGTATTCGCTATTAAACAAATACACCTATTCCAATACTATATGTGATTTTTTATGGGAATAATAAAAGTTTTCCTAATATAAAGTATATTCGTTATTACAAGTTAAAGCTATATCAATTTAAAGACTTAATTATATACAAAAGTTTTACCACAAAAATTTGCACGTTTTTTTTTTGCAGTTACACATATCGTTGCTGGTTGTAAACGTTACATTGCCTTACACCTAAAGTGAAAAATTCCACATTTATGCTTAACAATAAAAAATAACCTGATTATAAATAACTGGTTCGCTTTAAGAGTACTAAAACTAATTAGAGTATCAATTTTGGATTCAAATCGCATTTGATTTAAACCTTTTATTATTGTTGACTAAATAAGGGGGCTTTCGCAATTGACATACTAATTAACAGATTTACAATAGCTAATATCGTAAAATCATTAAGAAGAAACAAAAATACCTATCCTCAGATGCTTTATTAGTAGCATATTCGACTATTTTAAATAATGGGTTTAGAAGAATTTGTTATATACATATATTTGTAACTTACCGATATTCAACTAACGAGAACGAGGCAGTTTAGTTTAATAAGATACCTTCCATCTGTTTAATTGAGTACCAGCTCATGTAATAATGAGTAACTTAGGATAATTACTACTTTTGCTTATAATTGAACGGCTGCCAAGAAAAGTCTCCGCATAGCGAAAAATATGGACGATTGGTAAAATTAAAGAATTTGTTGAGAACAATTCGGAAAGTAAGTTGCTAACGACGGAATATCACGGTTTTTCTCAAAAGTTACTATTTTAATGTGCATGTGGTAGCAACTTTGAAAAAACATTTACGAAATTTAAAAACAATAACCAACGTAAATGTGACGTGTGCCAACCATCAAAAGCGACACGATAACGTATAGCGAATAAACGAAGTGCCGATTTCTATTAAAGTCAAGTTAGCACTTCGTTTATTTTATCATTTCAACTCAAATAAAATTGAACAATTAAGTAACTCAAATTTAAAGATAGAGATTGTCCAAAATGCAAATCATTCCTTGGATATTGAAGAATCCGATACAACAAATTCAATATTAGCTTTATCAAGGGTAGTGGAAAAACTTCAGGAAGCATTAAAGACAATTTAGTGAAATAATGAGATTATCAAAAGATAACCAATTTAGGTCTAATTTAATCGCTAAAATAGATGATAAAGAGGTGCTAATTGCACCCCTTTTTTAATGGTTATTTACATTTTTGCTCCTCAATTCCGAACCCGTTAATAACCCAACAGACCGTTTACATTTGAATCGTTTGAAGTTTCTTTTTATCAATTTTCCCTACATGTGTTTTTGGTAGTTCAGGGATAAAATAAATATTCCGAGGGATTTTATAACTACCTAGATGACTTCTACAAAGGTCTTGAATTTCTTTAACATTATTAAATGCATCATCAGATACGATAAAAGCCGTAACGATTTCACCCCAGTGACAATCAGCAATTCCTATAACTGCGACCTCTTTCACCTTTGGATGAGTAATAATACATTGTTCCACCTCTTGAGGATAGACATTTTCCCCCCCTGAAATAATCATTTCTTTTACTCGTCCTACGATATAAATATCTCCGTCCAGATCCATCTTCGCTAAATCACCAGTACGAAGCCATCCATTAATAATAGTTTTAGCTGTCTCTTGTGGATTCTTCCAATATTCGCTGAACATATGCTTTCCTTTAATATATAGTTCTCCTACTTCATCACGTCCGCATTCTCTACCATTCGGAGCTTGAATTTTAACTTCATTAAATTGCATACACTTTCCGACAGATCCTAGTTTTATTGCGGCCTCCTCTGGTTGAATAACAAAATTATTGGGACCAGCTTCGGTTAATCCATAACCCTCTTTAAATGGTACTCCCTTTTGTAAGAAGGTTTTATGCACAGTGATGGGACAAGGAGCTCCACCTGATAAAAATACTTTTATACTAGGAAAACTTGTTTTCTTGAATTCTTCTGTATCAATCATAGATTGATACATTGTCGGGACAAATAACGAAATTGTTGTGCTGTAAGTATTCAATGACTGGATTGCTTCTTGGGGATTGAATTTATTTCCTATTACAACTGTACCTCCAGCCATTAATATCGGAATTGATAATGCATTCAAGCCTCCCGTATGAAATAATGGCATATAATTTAATGTGCAATCATCACTACTAATATTCCAACTAATAATAGTATTGAAGGCATTCCAATTTATCGCATCATATGATAAGACTACACCCTTTGGCTTTCCAGTTGTCCCACCAGTATATATCATTAACCATGCGTCTTTCGAATTCCAATTATTTGTTGGTACATCGAAGTGCTCTGCTAAAATCTCTATTGTAATTGGGTATGCTTTCATATGTGGGTTATTAGCAATAAGCTTCATAAATTGATCTTCATATAGTATTAAGGCTGGTGTACAATCGTCAAGAATATAGTCAAGTTCTGAATGACTTAATCTCCAGTTTAAGGGAACATAGATGTAACCACCGATGGCACATGCAAAAAGAATGGCAAATAGATCAATTCTATTTTCCGCAATCACGGCGACCCGATCACCTTTTTGTAGACTGCATTTTTTTAGAAACATAGCCCACTTTTTCACTTCATAGCCCAATTGTTTATAGGACCAGCTTCTGTTGGTAGCAATATCAATCAACGATGTTTTTTGGGGGGTAATGGCAGCTCTTTTTAATATCCATGATTGCTCACTATGCATAACTTCTCCCCCCTTACATCATAATTCCACCATCAACCTGTAATACATGGCCTGTAATATAGCTTGCTTCTTCTGAAGCTAAAAATAGGTAAGCATTGGCAATATCTTCTGGAGCCGCTAAACGTTGTAAAGAAACGATGGATTCCATTTTCTCTAATACTTTAGATGGCATTTTTTCAACCATTGGTGTTCTAGTAAAACCTGGTGCAACTGCATTGACATTAATTCCTTTTCTACCTAGTTCTTTTGCCCAAGTTTTAGTCATCCCAACAATAGCTGCTTTTGTAGCTGCATAATTTGTTTGACCAACATTGCCGTAGACACCGCTGACAGATGATGTGTTGATAATTTTCCCATAGCCTTGTGCTACCATAGATGGCGTAACTGCTTGAGTACAATTGAAAACACCTTTTAAATTTACATCGATTACTTGATCAAACTGTTCTTCCGTCATTTTTGAAAGCATTGCATCATTTGTAATACCCGCATTATTTACTAAAATATCAATCTTATTATATTTGTTAATCACTTTTGTAATTACATTATTGACACTCTCACGTTTAGTTACATTGATAGGATAGAAAGCTACATCATAGTCATCTTCAAGGTATTTCGCTTCAACTTTATATCCGGCTTCTTCGTTGTAATCCGCAATAATAACTATTGCTCCTTCTTCTGCAAATCGTTTTACTGCTGCTAAACCAATTCCACTAGCTCCACCCGTAATCATTGCCACTTTATTTTGTAATCTCATTCCAATTCCTCCATTATATAAATAGTTCAATCTGATTAACTAGTTGTGTTAAATCATCTATTAATGGTGAATGACCACTGTCGCTCAGTTTTACTACTTTTGCACGTCCCTCAAAATCTTCTATTATCTCTTTTGTCATAGTCTCAGGTACTACGTAATCACGATCACCATAAATAATTAGTGTAGGTATTTGGATTTTCGCTACTTCGTTTTGTCCATGACTTACTTCATTCTTCTTAGAACTAATATTGAAAGTATTTAACACATGATATACATCTGCAAGATTACGCTGTGTCAACATATCATCTATATAGGCTTCATACTGCAGTTCTGATGGTTGCTTATGCGTATAAATAAGCGCATTCCAAACTGCTTTTAATCCCTCACGATTCCCACTATCATATAAATTTTGCATAGGTACAGTTTTTACAGAATCTTTTTCAACTTCTTCTAGAGTAAGTAATCTCTTTAATAGATTAGGTGAACCATCCGGATTCGACGCATAAAATGCATAACCTCTTGTTGAAGCGGAAGCAAGTAGGACTAATTTATGACATAATCCGAGATAATCTGCACAAAATTGCATTGCAACAGCGCCCCCAGTAGACCAACCTACTAAAGTAAAATCTTTTAACCCGAGAGCATCTACCCATAGCTTTAAGTCTTCGCTAAAGTCACGAATATGTGACACTCGTTTATGATAAGATGATTGACCGAATCCTCTTAAATCTGGTGATAGAATTGTAAATCGTCCATCAAGTTCTTCCATTAGTACATCCCAATGTTTTGAAGATGTCATATTGCCGTGAACAAGAATTATAAGCTCATCTCCACCAGCTCTTTCACGATAAGCTATCGTTTCTCCGTTAGATAACAGCACTTTTTTTAATACGTCTTGTTGCAATGTCATACAATCTCCTCCTCATGAGTTCCCCATTGAATTGTTACTGCCCCCCATGCATAACCAATACCTGCGCTAACAAGCGTGATAATATCTCCGTTTTTTATTATCCCTTTTTCTAAAGCTAACTCTAATGATAAAATTTGATCAATCTGACCAATATGTCCGTAATGTGATAAATAAATTGACTGTGATTCGTCTAGCCCTAGTGAATGAAGTACATAATCATGTGCTGACTTTTTCATATGAAGCATAGCAATATAATCCAATTGAGATTCGTCATATCCACTCTTCGATAAAGATTGGCGGATTACCTTTAAAAAGTTACTCAATGACTTTTGCTCAAGACGTGTCTTCATGCCTTCAGGATCTAGCACATCTAATTTATATGCACCTGCTTGTAGTAATTCAGGGGTCAATGGTTTCTTTGTTCCACCAACCGGTACAACAACATCTTCTGAAAATGATCCGTCCGTTATCAAATCACTTTCAAGAACGATATTTTCTTTCACATCTTTTTGTAGAATCATAGCTCCTCCGCCAGCGCCTAAGTTATACATGAAACGTGTTCGATCATTTGTATAATCGATGAAATCATGATTTCTATATCCTCCTGCAAGTAAGATAGTACGAACATCTTCATTAGCTAGCATTAAGCTTTTTGCAACTTTCATCGCCATTATCGTCGTTCCACATCGAAGCTGTACATCGAATGACCATGCATTTAAAGCACCAATTTCTTCTTGGATTTTAATAGCTGCTGTCCACAGTGGATATTCTTTATGCTCCTCACCGATATAAATAATGACATCAATATCTCGAGGGGATAAATTTGTCTTTTCTAAGGCTCTTTTGGCAGCCCAAACTGCCATTTGCACTGTATGATCTTCGTGTCCAGCAATCGTCTTTTCAATAATCCCCAATTTTGTTTTAACAATATCAACTGGAATATTCGATTTTTGACTAATCTCTTCAAAGGTCATACGATTTTTAGGTAAATAGATTCCGGTACTTACAATCCCTATATTCATTCAAATCGCTCCTTATCTTTGACCAAAGGTACAGATTGCGTAGGCAGTTGGGGTTTGGCTTTCTTCGATTTCCAAGTCAAATATTTCACATATACAGTACCAACAATGCCTTTTGGGAAGAAGATGACTGCTAAAATATAGAGCATCCCAAAGAAGATAATCCAGCGTTCAAAAATTGGATAGTCATTAGCTAAACCTGATAGATAATGTTGAGCAGTTTCAATCACTAGACTGCCAACAATTGGCCCGATAAGTGTGCCAACACCACCAATTATCGTCATTAACAATGCATCTAATGTTATATCCATTGACATTACACTTGTATTGACGAAGCGGAGAGATATTGCATAGAGTGATCCTGATAGACTAGCAACAACACCAGCTACAACTGAAGCCGTCACCTTATAGTGTAATGTTCTAAATCCTAGTGATCGTGTCCTTTGTTCGTTTTCACGAACTGCAATTAGTACTTTTCCTAATGGAGAATTTACAAATCGCCTAAGTACAAGGAATACGACAACAAGACAGACTAAGACGAAGAAATAAAAGATAACACGATCTCTGAATACATCCGGAGCTCTGAAAGTAAAGCCGTCATTCCCTTTCGTAACAGTACGCCATTTCTCCGCTACAACTAAAAACAAACCTGAAATCGCCAATGTCAACATGGCAAAGAAATGGCTCTTTAAACGCAGTGTCAGGAGCCCAACTAGGAAACTAACAATACCAGCAAAAATCATACCTACAATAATCGAAATGAGGAAAATCATCATAGTATTGTTATAAGTACTAAGTAAAATGGCCGTTGTATAAGCGCCTATTCCAAAAAACATAGCATGCCCAAACGACACAATTCCTGTATAACCGAGTAAAATATCATAACTCATGGCTAATATACTGAAAATAAATATTTGGGTCATTAGTATCGTTAACGTTCTAGAATCTGCAACATAGGGAAAGAAAATGAGTGCTATTATAATTATCAAAAATGTCAAATTTTTAAGAGAAAAGTATTTTTCATGTCTCATTTTTAGCCCTCCTTCGCATTTGTGAATAAGCCTTGTGGACGGAAGATTAATACAATAGCCATCAAAATCATATTGACCGCTAATGATAAATATGGAACATAGTACGCCATGAAACTACCCGCAAGCCCCACTAAAATTGCTGCCATTAATGAACCAGAGAAACTTCCCATCCCACCTATTACTACTACGATAAATCCTAAAATGGCATATTCCATTCCCATCTCTGCGTATATTACGCCCGAGTACGGAGCCATAAGCATTCCGCCGAATGCTGCCATTGCTGAACCGGTCATGAAAACGAATAAAAAAACACGTTTAATATTAATACCCAATACTTGCACCATTTCTTTATCCATCACACCAGCACGTACGATTAAACCGATTTTTGTTTTCTTTAATACATATTGGAATATTCCGAAAATAACAAGCCCAATAACGATAATAAAAATACGATATTTAATCACAATTACTTCACCGATTTCCCAGCTACCTGCTAAATATGAAGGAACATCTACAGGAATACTATTAGGTCCAAAAACAACCTTAATACATTCTGATAGTACTAACATAAATCCAAGCGTTATTAAAATTTGTTGTACATGATTGCCATATACGGGTGTGATGATTAATTTTTCCGTGATCCACCCTAGGACAAACCCTGTTACAATCGCACCAAGTATTCCGACTATAAAACTGCCTGACCATGTATAAACGAAGATTCCAGAATAAGCTCCCCAAACAAAAAGTCCCCCATGGGCAAAGTTCAAGACGTCCATTAATCCGAAAATAAGTGTCAATCCAGCCGCTAATAAAAAAATCAACATACCTGTGGCTAAACCATTTATAAATAAACTGATAAATAAATCCATACTCGATTCCCCCTAACCAATTCCTAAGTATTTCCGTTTCAATTCTTCATCTCCAATCAATTCAGCCATAGATCCTGAATGAACAGTTTTTCCATCATCTATTAATGTATAGGTATCACCAATCCGACTGGCCATAATAAAATTTTGTTCAACAAGAATAATCGTTGTTTTCTTTTTCATTTCTGTAATAGCTTCCATTACTTTTTCTACAACGATTGGAGCTAATCCCTTTGAAGGCTCATCTATCAATAAGAGTTTACTGTCATTTACAAAAGCTCTTGCCATAGACAGCATTTGCTTCTGCCCCCCAGATAAATGCCCCCCAGCCTTTTTCCAAAACTTTTTCAAATCGGGAAATAACTCTAATATATATGCCTGTTTTTCATATACTTCATCTGTCTCTTTACGGATTGCAACTTTCATATTTTCTTCCACTGTTAAGTCCTTAAAAATACCTTGATCTTCTGGAACATAACCAATACCTAGATTGGCAATATCATAAGGCTTTCGTTTTGTAATGTCTTGCCCATCATAAATAACTTTTCCGTGGGAAGCAGGTGTCAAACCCATTATGGTTTTTAATGTAGTTGTTTTACCCGCTCCATTTCTACCAAGCAATACCGATACTTCCCCTTCTATTGCTTCAAATTGAATCCCTTGTAAAATATGATATTGTCCAATATGTGTTTGAAGCTGATCAAGGTTTAATAAGCTGTTCATCATATAGCCCTCCTAAATACGCGTTTTGTACGGTTTCATTGTCCATAATTTCTGAAGGCGTTCCATCTGCTAAAAGCTTCCCATTAAAGAGCACCATGATTGAATCTGAAAGATCTAAAATCATATCCATCTTATGCTCAATGAGCAGTATGGTTTTGTCTCCTTGTTCTTTTATTGAACGTATTACCTCTAAGATAGCCGGTACTTCCTCTAAAGACATACCAGCAGTTGGTTCATCCAATAGTAAAATTTCAGTATTTAGAGCTAGTAACATTGCAATTTCTAGTTTACGTTTTTCACCATGAGATAGTTGACTTGCAACTGCATTCACTTTGTTATCTAGCAATACTTGACCCAATATTTCTACTGCTTCGTTGGTAATCGATTTATACTGCAAATAGTGTTTATAAAAATTAAACCTTACCTTTTCACGAGATTGCACTGCAAGTCTAACATTCTCCAAGACTGTAAGATTTGGAAAGACATTTGTGATTTGAAAAGAGCGACCAAGTCCTTTTCGTGTACGTTCGATAGACGAATCATCTGCTAACGATTCCCCTTTCAAAAAAATTTCTCCCTCTGTTGGTTTCAATTCACCACTTAGTAGGTTGAAAAAAGTAGTCTTTCCTGCACCATTTGGACCAATAATAGATTTGAAATGCTTGGCCTGCATTTGAAAATTCACGCCATCAACTGCACGATGCCCCCCAAATTGAATACTTAAATTTTCTGTCCTAATGATAGGTTCCATCCTCATTCCTCCTAAGTCTAGCTCTCTTAAAAACTTCTTATGTAAAAAGTTTTTAAGAGAGCCAGGCCAAATTTATGGTCTGAACTCTCGTCGTATATTTATTTTTTATTTTGAATTGGCGGAGCTGTTTCGTCAGGTGTTAGTTCACGAATTAATACCGGAACAGGGTAGTCAACACCTTTTTGTTCTTCAAGTTTAATAGAATACATAGGTTGTAATGCTTGGTGATCCTCTTTACGGAACGTCATTTTTCCTTTCGGTGTCTCAAAAGACATACCTTCCATTAATGGAATAAGCGTATTACCATCTGCATTACCATCTGATTTTTTTAACGCCTCAACAATAGATACAGCAGATGAAAACCCACCTGGTGTAAATAAGTCTGGCACTTCATTGTTAAAACGTTTTTTATGCTCTTCTACTAACCAATCATTCACTTTGTTTTTTGGTAATGTATGATAATATACTGAGAATCCTTCCATGCCTACAAGGGGCTTCATCAATTGAAGAGCGGCAATATCAGGTGCACCTGTCGAAATTTTTATACCTTTTTCTGTTAACTTAAGATCTGCAATTTGATTCCAAGGTGAATTTGTACCAGCCCATACAACAAATAGATATTCAGGTTTTGCCTTCACAACTTTCTGTAAGTTAGATGTGAAATCTGTTGCAGCTGGATCAGCATATTCTTCTAAAACAACTTCTGCTCCTAACTTTTCTGCAGCTGCTTTAAAAGCCTTAACTCCATCCCAACCGAAAGAATAATCCGGTGCAAATGTTGCAATTTTTGTTCCTTTTTTAGCAATCGCCGCTGCTGCTGCATAAGCGTCTTGAGAAGAATTTCTTGCTGTACGGAAGATAAATGGGTTGAACTCAGCGCCAGTAATACTATCTGCAACAGCTGGTTCTACAATCATAATTTTCTCGTATTCTTCAGCTAGTGGTAAGACAGCTAATGTATCTCCAGAACTAGATGAACCTACTAAGAAATCTACCCCATCATCTTCTAATAACTTTGTTGCTTTTTGCACTGCTACTTCTGGTTTAGTTTCAGTATCCTCCCAAACAACTTCAATTTTCTTACCTGCAACTTCCATCTTGCCATTTGTTGCATAATCTAGCCCTAGTTCAAAGCCTTGTTTTGTTTGTTTTCCATAAGACTCTAATGCACCAGATAAAGAGGCCAATACACCAACTTTAATTGTCCCTCCTTCTTTTTCATCCTTTTCCGAAGAGGATCCACTTGTTTTTTTGTCACTTCCACATGCAGCGAGTAAAAGCGTTACTGCTACTAATAGAATCGCCAACCATTTTTTCATTTAAATACCTCCCTCTTATTTTTTAAAGCGCTTTCATCTTGCTGTAGAAGTATCATAACTAATCCTAGTTACAAATTAGTTACAAAGAAAAAGGACCCTACGTTTTCACAGAGGGCACTGAAAAGTCCCTAAAAGAATTTTAGCCATGGCAGAAACGATTAATCGTTTCTGCCATGGCTTTTTCTTCGATGCCGTTAATTTCCGTTCCGGCGGACGCTTTCCTGGGGACGGACCTTGAGGCTCCTCGTCACTAACGCTCCTGCGGGGTCTCAAGATGTACGCTAGTTCCCCCAAGGAGTAGCCGCCTGCACTCCTCTTTTGAAATTTATATGTCAGTGAAGGATACTTAAATGAAAGATAATTGAATTTATTTAATTTAATGAATTTTTCTTAATTTAATTGTTGAAAACTAGGAATATTTGTATTATATTGGAATTTCAGAATGACTCTCCTTAGTTCTAAAGTTGTAATTTATTAGTTATACAAAGAAGATGTATAGGATGGTGGTTATATTCAATAACTTTCTAGTTTACATTACATATTTCGTTATATATTACCCTTTCGTTATTATTATCCATGAATTTGGACATGCAATTTTTATAAAGATTTTTGGAGGAAAGGTTAATTATATCGGATTCGGTGAGGGAGACACATGGCTTGAATATAAGAAATTCAGAATAGGAAAAAACGATTGGCTTACAGGACAAATTAATTTCGACTTCGAAAATAAAGTTCCTACTCAAAAAATGATTCTGATATATTGTGGAGGATCTTTAATTAATTTTATTTCTGCAACTTTAATTTGGATATTTGGTAATGAAGAATGGGCTAACTTGTATCGAGGATTTATTATCTACTCATATTTAATTGGGATTGCTTCATTAGTTCCTTTTAAATACAATAGTGGCTCGAAAAGTGATGGTTTAATGATATTAAGTCTTATTAAATCTATAGTGAGGACGTGATATTAATGCAAGGATTACTAAATTTAAAAGAACATCAATATATATTCGATAAAGAAAAAGGAAACTTTTATATATTTTCAGAAGAGAGGAAATTTAACATAACAAGGGATTCCACTTTAGATATTTTACAAATTTTAGATCAATACGTATCTATAAGTTATTAAATGAAGAATAAGGAAATACCAAAAAAACACCGGCTTTCTGTTCAAAATCGAACAAAAAGTGCCGGTGTTTACTATTGAAGAACATTACATTTTAAAAACGTAAGTTTTTCAGTGCCCTCCGTTTTCACATAAGGTCATTTTATAATCATCTCATACATCTGTATGGTTGTTTCCATTGGTTCAATATTCAATTCGTTTTTTAATACTTGTTCACATTTTTCAAACCATCTGACAGCCTGAGTACGATTTTGAAGTTGGAAATATCCATACATGATTAGGCGATATCCTTCTTCCCAAGTATTATCTTGCTTCAACAAGTGCTCTGCCCAAAACACTGTTTTGCTAAATTCTTTTAATCGGACATAATTCTGTGCTAAGCGTTCAATTCCTTCCATATAAATATATTTCAATTCTTCTCGTATATCTTGAAGCCATTCTGATTGTTTCTTATCCGCGATAAAATCACCTGTGTATATTCGGATTCCTCTTAAAAGCCATTCATTCGAAAGATTAGGATTTTTCTGTTGCATGCCTAAAGATATAAATTGTCTAAAAAAATCTAAATCACTTTTCATACAATGCTGTGTAATGAGCTTGTACATTGATTGCTTTCGAACAACGTATGCACTTTCTATTCTAGGAAGACGATTTGGTTCTAGCACTTTTAATAAAGCATTATAGGCAACTTTGAAATCTCTTGTCATCGTTTCCTCAGTAGCTTTTGGCCATAGTACATTAATTATTTCTTCTTTGGAAACAAATCTCGTACGATTTAGATATAGGTAAATGAATAATTCCTTTGCCTTTTCTCGTTGCCACTCTTTTTCTACTATTACTTCACCATCGCGATATAGAGTTATAGCTCCAAATAGCTGAATAGTATACATATGCGCTGGTACAGGTATATCAGCATCTATTTCTATCAATTTATAAAAGTATGTGGTTTTAACAGCTGATTTTTTTAATGTATTCCAATGATGCATCATTTGCCACCATACTATATTGTGCTGAGGACCAAAGATATGTTGGTCTCTTACAAAGAAATCATATTTTTTCTCTACAATAGTTGCCATACATAATTCAAAATTTGAAGCAAATTCAACTTCATCTTTTTGCATATAAGCGATATAAGCACGCCAAAAGCTAACAATTGTCAGTCCAAAATAATCTTTTGAGTTTTTAAACTTACTTTCTGCGCTCTTAATAGCTTCTTTTGCCTCTAGGTAATGTGCATGTTCCACATAAACTATTGATAAGGCTACATAAAGTAAAGCCGAAACCCAATGATCATGCACTTTCTCCGTTTCTTTTAACCCTAATTTTATATTAAAAAGTGCTTGCTCAAGTTGTTGCTGTCTACTTTTTACAATTGCTAGTCCCATATAGGACTCGGCTTTTGCACGTTTCACATCCATACTATCCATTATTACGATGGTCTTTTCATAATATTGTTCCGCTTCAGCAATATCTGCCGGATTCAAAACCAATAATGTATGTCCTTTACGAAGATAGGCTACTGCTAGAATGTACTGTGCATGTTCATTTTCCTTTTTCAAGATGCTTTTATTTGCTGATTCTAGTGCTGTTACATAATCACCTAATAAGATTAAAATAAATGAATATAAAACATCGGTCTCACGATAAGTATCTGAAATAAGACTATATGAATCTAAACGATTTTCTAATAAGCTTCTTGCTTCCTGAAGTTTGCCTTGCCTTAATAATATTCTTGCATCCAAATTTCCTTGCCTAACTACACGAGAAGAAAGACCCACATCCGAAACCCACTTTTCTGCTTCATACGGTTTGCCTAAGTTCACTAGATTTTCTGCATATTGTTTTTGTATAAATTGCAGATAATCTTCTTCTAACTTCGCTTGATCCACCAATTCAAGTGCTTCTTGTAAATAATTTTCAGCAAGTGACGGTTGAATAGTATCCAAATAGATATGTGCAATCCCAACCTTGGCTCTTAATAAATAATCATAAGACAAGCATTCTTTTGCGCATATAATACATTTTTCATACGCTTTTTTTGCTTTTTCATACTGTGCACGATATCTTTGACTTTCACCTTCATAATAATAAAGTTGAAAATGGTTTGCCATTGTACTAGCTGATAGTTCACGAATACGTTCGATAAACCAATCGAATTTTCCTTTTTCTATAAACTGATTTGCAAAATAAGCTAAAGTAGATGCAATCAAATCTTCATTTTTTGTTTTCATCGCATGATGAACGGCTTTTACAGGGTTTCTTTGTTGAGTAAAATATTTTGTAGCCTTTAAATGCAACGAGTGATAAGTATCTAAATCCTGTTCCATCAGTTTCAATTCTAAAAATTGCTGAAATAACACATGATATCGAAACTCTGTGTATCCACTTAATGGCTGGATAAAAACATGTTTATTGACTAGAATTTTAAGCTGCTCTTCAAAAACCTCCCCGTAGAATACTTCTATTAATTCATACGAAAATGTTTCAAAAATGCTGAATTTCATAATTGCATCCTGTTCGAAATCATTTAGCCCCTCAAATACTTCATACGATAAATAAGTAAAAAAGTCATTTGACGAAAGATTCTGTAATTTATCTATAGATTTCTCTAAATCAATAGATTGAGTGGCGAGAAATAAAATAGCAATAGCCCAACCTTCTGTTGTCCGGAGAATTTTGTCCACTTGTTCCTTTGTTATATAATGTTGAAAGTAATCTTCAAAGAATACCTGGATTTCTTCTGCAGAAAAGACAAAATCTTCTTCTACGCATTCAACCAATTGATGATTTAACCTTAAATTCCGTATACACCCCCAAGAAGGATATGTTCTTGAAGAAATAATTAGATGAACATTTGGTGGTAAATGTAATATCAGTTTCTCCATGATGTAATGAATATGAAAAATATGATCCACTAAATAGTAATCATCTAATATTACAAAAAATGGTTCTCGCATCTTGCAAAACTCATTTACAAACATAGTAAAAAGCTTATTTAACTCTTCAACTTTAGGAAACATTGAAAGCTGATCCCAACCAATCATTGTTTCTCCAAAAGAAGGATATACTTTCCGCACACTATAAAACAAGTGACGTAAAAATGGCAAAACATCGTCATCATCTTCTGTCACTTGATACCAAGAGAAAGCATTGGATTGATCTGCTAAAAATTGTGCCAATGCGGAACTTTTACCAAAACCTGCTCCACCATGTAAAATAGTAAGCTTTGTATGATGACTTCGTGCTAACTTTTTCATGACCTTTGCTCGTCTCATATAATGTATAGCAGGTTCTGGTGGAATAAGCTTAGATATCAATATGTTGTCTTCCATATTGTACCCCTTTCTCATTCTCATTGATTTACATTTCTATATTAAAAGTGCTTTACTCCATTGATGATAAAACACACTAATCGTTTCAAAACGATCTGAGGGATTATTTTCTAATGCTTTTGAGCAAATATTATATAGATCTATTGAAGCCTCCCACATTTCGAAACTTTTATCACTTCGTCCTCCTATAAACGCATATGCTAAACCTGCTAAAGTATATACATTTGTAGCACTTGTAATTTCAGCGTTTAATCGATATTCTTCAGGTGCTTTATACCGACTAGAACCCCAAAAATCCTCACCAATATAATTAAAGACAGGTGCTTTTTTAAAAAAATCAATGTCGCAAATATGCAATTTATTTTTTTTGAAATTATATAGTATGCTACCATCATAGAAATCAACCATCATAGAAATCAACCATCACAAATCCTTTATCTTCTACAAAAACCGCAAATTCATATATTTGGTTCAATATCGAAATACGTTCTTTTAAAGATAAACTCCTTAATTTCACAAAAGGAGAATCAGGAGAATTGTACTTTTCAAAAGGCGTAAAATCCCAATGATTATGCATACATTCTCCTTCTACCCATTTAAATTTCAATCCGTAACCTTGTTCTGTCTGAAATGTCCCTATGCATTGAATTAATAAAGGGTGATCAATATGTTGATAAACTTTCTTTGCTTCTTTTAGGCGTTTAATCGCTGACTTTATATCTCCAGTATATTCTAAATTTCTTGCACCTGCATATTTAATGAAATAACGTTCGTCATTTTCTATAATTCCAAAACAAATGTTTCCTGAATCCTGCTGATCAAAAATAGTAAATACTTCTACTGCTTTAAGCCAATTAAAATCATGATATTCTCTTAACTCTAATAATAATTTATTGGTTCCAATGCATACTTTAACCAAATTTTGCTCCTTCATTGAGCTTACGTAGTTTATAGAGGGGTGATACGTTTACTCAAAATTGATATACCTCTAAAATGTTTGGCGAATTTTTCATATAAAATCACACCTTTCAATATACTTCCATTTAGTAAAGTATTCGAAAACCGAATATTCTTATATTAATTGTACAGTAATTACTAAAAGCCTACACTAATAAATTCTTTGCAAGAGTACGTAGTATTTATGTTTAGTTTTTTGGCACACTTACGGAGACGTGAGCAAGATTGGTTATATTTTATTCAATAAAAGGACAGTGAGATTTAAAGGGGGGGTTTAGGAATTTGCGAGAATACATAAAACAATAAATGAAAATGCTTTACTTGTTCCCGTAGCTTCGCATGAGGTAAATGAGAAGAAGGCATAAGAACACTACTATATTATTAATTAAGCTTTTTCTTAAATAGCCATCCACCACCAACAGAGATTATAATTCCACAAATAAAAGCAGAGCAAACGAACATATCAATCTTCCCAATCGCAAACAACAGAATAGGACAAATCAACAAGAAAATCCTCCAACTAATAACAAGCTTTTTTAATATTCTTCCCCCATCACAACCTTAAATATATACGCTAGCAGTTTGTTAAATATCACTATAATTATTAATTATTTTCTTTTTATTGTTAATTAATAGGAGGTGGCGATTTTCGAATACTCCCATTTTATTAAGTTATAGAAAATCAACAGTAAAATAGCCAAAAATAAAAAAATGTATGCAACTGAAATTACTTAGTAATGTAATTCATTCATAATATGTGTAACATATTATGAATGAATTATCATGTACAATTACTTGTCTTTAGTGTTACAGAGTAGAAGGTCTCTTTTCCCCATGTAAATCACTTTGATGCAAGTTGTAATTTTTCTGTGTTTTTTATGAATTCATTGTAAGTATTGTTAATGCGAATAATTGTTTCAGAAGTATTAACGGCTTTGTTTGTTAAAAGTGCTTTTTTGTTAGCTTCATTTAGCTTATTGTACGTAATATCGTATTGTGAGCCTGGACCACTGTTCTTCCAAGCCATAAACTGAATCGTTCTTCCTACTGACTCAAAAGTATTGTTTTTAATAGTTGGGTTGATTGCGCCACTAGCTAAAATTCCACGGGTACTAGCATTTCCATTTGCTACATTCCGGATTAGGTTTTTTTCAATAACAGCATTCGTCCAATTCATGACACGAATAGCATCCAAGCGTGTTTTGTCAATTTGATTATTACGAATGATCACTTTATCATGATACATTTTACCTGAATATTTGTGGGTACCAATAGCTCTATCAAGATTCTTAAATTTATTGTTTTCAATTGTTATATTTTGATTTGGCGTTTTATCATACTTGCTCCATTTTTGACTCCACCCTGCTGTTGTTTTATCCGGTGTATCAATATTAATGGCTTCTTTGTTCTTGTTTGCTGATGCTTTGGAATTTGTAAACGTATTTTTTCGTATCACAACATTCTTAGAAGCATCTAGTTCAATAAAATGTCCAGAATACATATTCTTAAATTGGATGTTTTCCACTTTTATATTTTGGTTATGCCCCATGATCAAGGCAATGCTATCTTTCTCGTATTTCATATCAATCGTTACTTTACCTTCTCCTATGAAGGAAATATTCTTTTCACCATTATACTTGCCATATACACCCGATTTATTGGCTTTTGATGGTTTTATGAATTGAAAAATTGATTTTGAAGCTTTAAATTTACTCGTGCCAGTTTTCTGACCTTTGACAATACTTACACCATCATTCATTTTTATAGTTACATTCGATGGAACATATAGCGTATTACTAATTGTGTAAGTTCCTTTTTTTAATACTAGCGTTCCGCCACCTTTTTTCTCCAATTTCTCTAGATAGGAACGTAGAACATAATAATGCTTGGTATTACTGTTATATGTAGTGTATTTCAACATCGTTTTATCCACCGGTACTGTTTTTGGTGAAATTGTATAAACGCTCTTTGCGGCAGCTTCTACAGAATTAGGCGTAACCCCTATCCATAAACTCAGCATCAACACAGTAGCCGCCACTAACGCACCCATTCTCTTGAATTGCATAATCATGTTGTAAAATTCTCCTTCTCAAAAATGTAATAATATTTCAGGATATTATCGACAGATTCCCATATACTTACTAACTAAATCTCGTATCACCCTATCACAATACCTAATACTTATTCACTATACATTGTTTTTAAACCGAACTCTACATGGAATGTTACAACTTAATGTAGAATATTATATTCGCATTAAGTTATCATGTTGTTTCTCAACTGGGAAGTGAAATTGAAAAAAAACTGAAACGTTTCTCATTAAAACACAATCTTACTTGAAAAATGAAAGGAAAATGAAATTTTTCAAGACAAATTCTTTGTTAATATAAAGAGCATAAATACAAAAAAGTATTTACACTTGGAGGAAAATGTATTCTTCAAGATATAGTGGAGGAAAAAATGAGATTAGAAAAACAATTAATTAAAAAGATATATTATGAAACATTCCTAATAGAGAATGAAACACATCCACCTCTTCAAGTACTTGGAGAAGCTTATTTAAACGAACAAAAAAATGAGATTTCTGATGGATCTTATATTCGTTTTGCACAAGGTGAATTTTATTATCACCATCAAGATTTTGAATCAGCTATTTTTAAATGGGAGAAAGTTAGTAATGAATTAGCACCATGGGCACAAAAAAATATTGCGGATGCTTACTTCGAACTTAACCAATTATCAGTTGCTGAAAATGTATATACCTCCATTACTACTGATAACAAAATACTTATGACCGAAATTATTCTGCAGTTACTGTCGCTTTACATCGAGCAAAATAACATTAATTCAGCTTTCGCAGTTATTAAAGAAGCGGTTTCATTAAATCCCGATTATCCAAACGTCACAACAATAGCACGTTCCTTTTATGAGGAACAGCAAGATTTTGACAGTGCAGTAGAGCTTGCTGTGAATGAGTTAATTCGAACAGAATCTTTACCCTGGTTTGAGGTTCTAAAAGAATATATCGATAAAGGATTTACTAAAAATATTTCACCAGACTATTTTTATCAAGTATTAGTTACATTAAATAATGTAGATCAAGTACAATTCACGCAAATTGTTTCATCACTTTGGCACAGCTATAAAAATGAACAAAATTACTTATCATGGCTTCAAACAATAAATGAATTTTTCTTACAGATTGAAATACATTCATCCGATATATGGGACAAAATTTCTTCTCTTTACGAGGAAACGTACTTTGAATTAATTCAAGGTCAATATATGCTAAATCAATTACACGATATCATTCCAAATCTTTTAACAAATTGGTTAAAAGTAGTCAATCCGTCTCATTCGGTATTTCCATCATCAGCAGTATTGGCATGGAATGAAATTTTCCCTTCCAAAATAGATTCAGAACATCTAAAACATGCGGAAAACCTACTGATATATTCTATTAATCATGTGAATGGCTTAGAGTATAGTTTACATCTGTTTGAATCTATTACACAGTGGGCACAAAAACATGATTTAGAAATGAGTAATCGATTTAGATGGTTAGTTGAGGAGCTTGTAGATTTAAGAACAAATCGCATTTTAGTAACTGGAACTTCAGGAAACGGAAAAGCTTCATTTATTAACTCTATACTTGGAGAAAATATATTAGAAAATTCAACCTCAAATGTTGTTGTCTTTAAAAATGAAGCTCATACAGAAATTAATGCTATAACAGATTCAACAATTACAACAACTGAGGATTTCTCTGATTACCAAACCATGATGTCTCTAGACCGCCAAACATATGGAGATAGAGCATGTGTTGAATTTAAATTACCATGTAAATTTTTAAATAAAAATAAACTTACATTCGTTGTTACTCCTAGTTTTAATAGAAACAACGACAATCGAGATGAGACATTCGAATATTTAAATTCTGTAGACGAATTATTATTCGTATTGAATGCGGACTCGCCTTTTACTGACAAGGAACGTGACATTCTATTAAGTATTCAAGAACATACACCAAATCTACAAATTCATTTCTTATTAAATAAAATCGACAACATTTACAGTGAAGCTGAAATAAAAAGGGTTTTACATGATACACAAATGAGAATAAACGCATATTTCCCTAATGCGAGCATTTTCCCTTACTCTTCGTTATATACAAATCGTCAACAACTAAACGATTTAACTGAGTTTATTCATTTTAACTTTAACCATAAAAATATCGATACAGAACGAACTAAAAAGCTATTGTTTTTCATTCGAAAAACAATTAAATATCTTTTAGATAAACGCGTCGAGATGGAAAATAGCATAGTAGACTCTATTAAGTGGAATGAAGATATGTTAGTGAAACTAAATGGTTTTATTAATAACCTTACTGCTCTTGAGAAGGAAAAAATTCAATTAATAACAGAATCATATCGTACAATGAAATACGAAATTGCTAATGATCTAACAGAAAATATTCCAAAAATATTGCAGAGTTGTTCTGATTTAATTAGTGAAGAGAGTGATTTCGGGCAAATTGACATCGAACTAAATACAGCGATGAACGAAAGAGTTCAAAAATATCTAGAACAAACTGTGTTACCTAACCTGGCTCGCTCTATGCAAAATTGGATTGCAATTTCAAATAACGAGTTCCTTCAAAGTCAATCGTATTTAGAAGAAATCAGTGAAGGACTTAATTCTTTATGTGGAGAAAATCGAATACAGTTAGAATGTGACTTTAAAGTGCTTGATGACTGGCACAGAGATACTGATAGAATGACAACTAGAATACAAATGGAAGAAGTAAATATTTTGCGCCGATTTACTCCAGCACAATTTTTACTGAAAAGTGCAGGTAAGTTATTTGGAGTTCTTCCTAAAAATAATGCGATGCTGTATAACAAATATAAACAGTATTTAGAAAATGAAGATTATACCGATGTAACAGCTTCTATTATAAACAAATTCTTCTTGCAATTTGAGCTATTTGAAAACGCACAAGAGCGGGATATTAATATGTTCTTTAGAAATCCATATAACGCATTGGAACAAGCTGTAGAAAATATTCATATAGAAATACAAGAAAAACAAGATACACTTCTTATAATGAAATCAAATCCTGAAGTTTATCATGATTCTATAACGCTCTTTGAATTGAGATTACGTCAATGTGAAGTAATCTTAAATATAGGTGATGATAATTCCTATACTGATTTAAGTTTAGAAACAAACATAGAGTAAAAATAATATAACTCCAAAATCAACAATAAAAGTTGATTTTGGAGTTATTTTTTACTTTTTTTATGAAGTGCACAGTTTTAAATCTGCAATAGCTTGTTTATCCGGAGGACTAATCCTTGAAGGTAATGAATTCAATCTAAAGAATTTCAATTCCTTAACTTCCGATAGATTCTCTTTTAATTCACCACTATATTCATCACAAATGTATGTACTAGTAACATTATAAACCTCATCACCATGCGGATATTTATAGTAAAAGTCTTCTCCTGAATATACATTAAATAATTGAAGTTCTTTTGCAATTAATCCTGTTTCCTCTGCTAATTCACGTCTTGCTGCATCTTCTAATTTTTCTCCTAATTCTAATGACCCCCCAGGTAACCCCCAACATTGGTTATCTGTTCTTAACTGAAGTAATAGTTGTTTCTCTTTATTGACCACTAGCACACTAGCGCCTACCATTAATAGTGGCCTGGTGCCCACTATCTTCCTCAAATCCATAATGTATCCCAATTTTATCACTCCTATATTTTCATTTACTTATCATTTTTCTTTATCAAGAATCAATGTTTTCTCAATCTTCTTATACTTCAGAAGCTGTATTAACCACTTAAATGCTATGAAAAATAGCAACCATATTGGTACAACGCGAAAAATCATTATGCCTATCGACCAGGCTGAGAAAAATACAAATTCAAATCCATTCATACTTAGCAAACTTGTATAATTAATGGCTTTTAAAGGATTCAGTATAAACGGATTAGGGTCAATTGTCTGGTTCACAAAAATAATCGTGAAAAACAGTATTAACATTAAAGTAGCGTAGTAGCTTGATAACTTTGCATATATATTATTGAATGATTCCTTATCAGATGAGATTTTTTCATTCTTGTCTTTTACCTTGATCCAATAATGAAACGAATTCCCTTTCTTACCATCAATATGCTTCCATCCAACCTCTTCAAACTGACTTTTATAACTTTTAAAATCATGCGCTGACTTTATTCTTTGGAAGTCTAATCGTATGATTTTCATACTATTTTGCATTTCTACAAAATGATAAACACCAAACATATTCTTTGCGATTAGTGTATATCCCTTTTGTAAATTGTCATTCAACCAACTTTCCTCTCTTTCAAAATCTAAAAACCATCGATATTTTCTCACCATTTCACCTTTTCTACTAAAATTAAGATTAGCTCTTATTAATATTTTGATATTTAATCAAGATCACTAATAACAACTTGATTACACTTTTCTCTTACCTTTTTCTTTTTTTCATCTAGCATTAATATTTCTTAGCATAATAAACCATTGTTAAAAATACCGATGATATATATACCGTCATCATTATTGAGAGTAGATTGTATGCTTCTATATGTAAGTTACTAATTGGGTTAAAAACTATCATTAATAATAAAACTACCGCTATAAGTATGAAATAATTAACATAGATGGATCGCTCTCTTATTTTTTGTGCTCGTTCATCTTTTGCTGTAAGATGCTGCACTAAGTAGGATAAGCAGAAACACATAATACAAATAGCAATTAGCATTAACGATGATGGAAATTTATTTACACTTATCGAAACTCCATTCATAAATAAAGCTAGTACACCAAAAATACATCCCAAAATGATGTAGCCCATTTTTGTTTGTTTCATTCGTCTTCACCCCTTTCCAATATGAGCTCAAAGTCTATTAGGGTTCTCAATAGTCAATGAATATACATCGCCACATTTTGCACAACATGAGATGAACATCCCAGTACCAAAAGTCATTAATTTACCTACTTTTTTCACTTTATCGTAATTACTATTTCCGATTTTCCCTGTCTTAGTTTCTGTATGACCACATTTCATACAAATAAATTTTCATTAGACATAACAAACTCTCCCTTAAATATATTTTTCTACTAATTGTATTTCAATAAGAATCAGTTAAAACATTGAACATATTCCCATAATATCCATAACCACCTTGTAAAGCAAACTTTACATAAAGTATATTTTACAATTTTTAGTTAGTCAAATACATTTCTGTTGTGGGAATAAAAACATCAAATTAAAATTAAAACTCATTTTATTAAAGATATTAAGCCTATTTACACAATTATAATAATATGTAACATTTATTCGAAGATTTTAAGTTAAAGTCTCATTACTGATAAAAAGGATTTTTATCGTTAATATGGAATACATTATTAATAGTGCGTTTTGACACAGTAAAAAACTGAACAAACTGCAACACATAAATATAAAGAAAAGAATCAAAAATAAGGAGGTATTTATATTGGTACCGATTATTTTATCCTTCGTTTTGCTAATCACTCTTATCTTTTCAATTTCTATTATGATTCGAAAAAGAAAAAATGCAGGTATAACTGGGATAAAAAGTGCACTAACTCCAATTTTTCTTTATCTTATAGCAATCACTAACCTTTTTGCGTACTGGTTTGATTTTATGGGGTTATTGAATTGGTCTATAACAGTAATTCTGTTGATTTTTGGTGCTTATTTCACAAAATTCATGCCAATAACTAAAATGTGAGTTATTAGACAACAGAGAGTTAGTAGAAGAAGAAATATAGAATAAAAACTTATAATGAACTACAGCCCAACTGTTATGTACTTCTTAACAATTGGGCTGTAGTATTTTTATTATTAAACATCACATTATTTTCACTTTTTACATGAATACCATTTAACCGCATTTTCATAAAGAATTTTATTAGCGTTTTTTGTATCAAATTTCTCAAGTATTACATGAATATCTTTAATATTAAATGGACGTTTTGCACGAGTTGAAGGTAAATCAGTTCCGAACATCAACGCTTCATGATTTACTTCATGAATAGCTTTCATCGCTTTGACCACATCTAACTCAACTCTTCCAAAACCAGTCGCTTTTACATGTGCACCACTTTCTACAAGGTCGAGTAAAATTGGTAACCCTTCCTCTGATAAACCTAAGTGATCTATTGAAATCGCTGGTAATTTACGAATAATTTCTTTAATCTCTATCAAATCTTTGGCATCGATATATAATTCACTGTGCCAGCCGACTAAATCATATACGCGTCTTGCAAAATAATCTAGCTGAGATAAGTCCTCAGAACCTCCACGTTTGACGTTAAAGCGAAGAGCTCTGACACCATGGTCATTTAATTGAAGGATATTTTGATCAGTTGTATTAAATGGCAACTGTGTTACTCCATAAAAAGAAGGGCCCATCTCCTTTAGAGCTTTGATTAAATAACCTTGATCATATCCTTGAAATGAACCTGAAACAATGGCACCACCAATAATTTCGAATTCCTTTGTCGCATGTTGATAGTCTTCCACTAAGAATGATGGTGGTATATATCCTTGATTTTCTTGAATTGGAAAATCAAAATCGATAATGTGCAAATGTGTATCAAATATTTTCATTCCCTCTCCCCCTTTATTATTATTGTAATGAAGGAGAAGAATAAATTAAATTTATAAAAAACTAATGTTACTTATCGGTTTTTCTTATGACACTTGAATAAATTGTAATTAGTTAGCCGAGATCATATTCATTATTATTCAAAGATTTATTTTCAATGAGATTCTTTACTTTAGAAATAAAATCATCAAGCTGAACTTCCAATGAATTCTCCTGACCATATGGTCTTAAGTTAACAGATTGATTTTCCACCTCATTATCCCCGACAATAAGAATAAATGGAATTTTCTTCATTTGAGCTTCACGTATTTTATATCCTAATTTCTCTTCTCGTATATCAAGTTGAACTCTAATACCCTCTTGTTTTAAGCGTCTAGTAACTTCTTCAACATACTCTTTATGAATTGAATTTGATACGGGAATCACTTGAACTTGAATAGGTGATAGCCAAATAGGGAATGCACCACCAAAGTGTTCAATCAATATTCCAAGGAAACGATCAATTGATCCAAAAACCGCACGGTGTATCACGACTGGTCTTACCTTTTGATTTTGTTCATCTATATATGTTAAGTCAAACTTCTCCGGTAGTTGAAAATCAAGTTGAACTGTTGCACATTGATGGCTACGTTTAATCGCATCTTTTATATGGATATCAATCTTAGGCCCATAAAATGCACCGTCTCCCTCATTGATTTTGTATGGATAACCAAGGTTTTTTAATACTCTTTCAAGAGATGCTTCTGCCTGATCCCATAATTGCACACTTCCCATAAAATCTTCTGGACGTGTTGATAATTCAATGTCATATTCAAAACCAAATGTATTGTATACACGATCAATTAAACGTAAGGCTAGTAAAATTTCATTTTCAATTTGATCCGGTCTGACAAAAATATGTGCATCATCTTGGCAAAATGTGCGAACACGTAATAAACCATTTAATGCTCCACTAAATTCATGTCGATGCACTTGACCAAATTCAGCCATTCGAATCGGAAGCTCACGATATGACCGACGTTTATCTTTGAAAATTAGCATATGACCAGGGCAATTCATTGGTTTTAATGCAAATTCTTGATTATCTACTTCTGTGAAATACATATTTTCTTTGTAATGATCCCAGTGTCCGGATTGCTCCCATAATCTTTTATTCATCATAAAGGGTGTGCGTACTTCTTGATAATCATATTGATGCTGAAGCTTACGTAAAAACACTTCTAATTCATTACGAATAATTTGCCCATTTGCAAGGTAAAATGGCATGCCTGGTGCTTCTTCTGAGAACATAAATAACTCTAATTCATTCCCTAGTTTACGATGATTTCTTTTTTGCGCTTCCTCTACAAAATGAAAATATTCTTCCATCTCTTCTTTTGTAGCAAACGCTACACCATATATACGTTGTAGTACTTTATTGTTACTATCCCCTCGCCAATATGCCCCTGAAATATGTGTTAATTTAAGTGCTTTAATAAACCGAGTTGCTGGCAAATGCGGACCTCGACACAAATCTACAAATTCTCCTTGGCGATATACTGTTACTATTTCATCTTGAGGAATGTCTTCTAGTAGCTCTAGCTTTAATGGATCTTTTTGAAATAGCTTTTTCGCCTCTTCACGTGACAATTCAACACGTACAATCTCTATATTTTCAGCGATTATTTTAGCCATTTCTTTCTCTATTTTCGATAAATCCTGGACAGTTATTGTACTGTCCATATCAATATCATAATAGAAACCATTGTCAATCACTGGTCCTACACCTAAGTTCACATCACCATATAATCGTCTTATTGCTTGAGCCAATACATGAGCTGAAGTATGTCTCATAATCTCTATACCAGCTGACGACGCTATATCATATAACTCCACTTCTGCATCCTGAGTAATACTACGATTCAAATCATATCGTATGCCATTGACTACTCCCGCCACCGATTTCTTTTTTAGACTAGAACTAATAGAACTAGCAATTTCACCTAATGATACTCCCTGCATATACTGCTTTTGATGTCCATTTGGAAACTTAATCAAAACTTCCTTTTGACTCATAACACTTCACTCCTATTTTTTTATAAAATAAAAACACGCACACATCCCTATAGAAAGGGACGAGTGCGTGTCATATACCCGTGGTTCCACCCAAATTCCCATCTCATAACTCAATAAGTTACATATTGATGGCTTTGTGTAAGCTTTATCGTTGCTTCTACGGTACTGATTACTCTTTTTCACCAATACTGCTCCAAGGTGGTAAATAATTCATCTGCATTAGGAAGTTTTCAGCCTTGCCTTCCCTCTCTGTAAAGCGATTAGAATTACTCGTGTCCTTATCATTGCATTCTATATTTAATTTTAAAAACAAAAAAACACACTCATCCCTCATGAAGGGACGAGTGTGTATAATACCCGTGGTTCCACCCAAATTTCCATCTCATAACTTGAATAAGTTACCCATTGATGGCTTTGTGTAAGCTTTATCGTTGCTTCTACGGTATTGATTACTCTTTTTCACCAATACTGCTCCAAGGTGGTAAATAATTCATCTGCATTAGGAAGTTTTCAGCCTTGTCTTCCCTCTCTGTAAAGCGATTAGAATTACTCGTGTCCTTATCATTGCATTCTATATTTAATTTTGAAAACAAAAAACACACTCATCCCTCATAAAGGGACGAGTGTGTATAATACCCGTGGTTCCACCCAAATTTCCATCTCATAACTGAATAAGCTCCTATTGATGGCTTTGTGTAAGCTTTATCGTTGCTTCTACGGTATTGATTACTCTTATTTCACCAATACTGCTCCAAGGTGGTAAATAATTCATCTGCATTAGGAAGTTTTCAGCCTTGCCTTCCCTCTCTGTAAACCGTTATGAATTACTCATATCCTTGTCATTGCATTCATTATTATGATTTTTACCACTATATAAGATTTTTTTCCATTAGTCAATAAAAAGATTTTTTTACGATATTCGCATTAAAATCAAAGGTTACTCAATCAAATAGTGGTAGTTCTTCTAAGAAAATAATATCCTTGCGCTTAGCCGCATCACCTTCAGCTAAGATAGCTGCTTTTGCTACCACATTTCCTCCAGCTAATTCAACAAGTTCTTCTAATGCTCTTAAAGACTCCCCGGTACTAATCACATCATCAATAATCGCAACGCGTTTTCCTTTAATCGCTTGAGCGTCTTTTTGATCAAAGCACAATGTTTGCTTTGCTTGTGTTGTAATCGAATGTACTTCAATCATCAATGGGTTTTGCATATATGGTTTAACAGTTTTTCTTGCAACATAATATGCAGTTAATCCTAATTGGTTAGTAACTTCATAAGCTAACGGGATACCTTTTGCTTCAGCTGTTACAATTACATCCACCTCAGGAAGTTTGTCCACTAATAATGGTGTAGCTTCTCTTAAAAGTTCGGCATCCCCTAAAATAACAAAGCTAGCAATACTTAAATTTTCTGTTAATCGAATGATAGGTAAATCTCTTTTTAGACCTGCTACTTGTAGAGTGTATGTATTCGTCAATTTAATAGCTCCTTATATTAAAAAATAGATAATAAAAATTCAATAATCAATCCTGAAAGCATACCTAAAAACGGATCAGATATCGCTGTTACAACCATTGTCATACCACCCACAATAGCAGAATCACCACCACCAGCAAATGCAGCTGTCGCATTACCTGGTAATGTAACAATTACACCGAGTACGAATAAAAAACCAGCAATTGTTGAGCTTGGAATAAAGCGACCAATTTTCGGTAGTAAACCACTTAATAAAATGACACCCATCATAACCATCATCAAAACACCTGCAAACACCGCATGTGGCGCACTTGCTGTAGCAGAAATAACTACTTCAACCGGTGCCCCACCGAATAAAGCAGAGACCATATCAGCAACGCTACTAATAACCGTTAAATGATCGACATTAACCTCTTGATTTGCTAATGCTCCATTAATTTTACCAAAAGCGATATTGGCGCCAATGTTTAATGTAACCATCGCAAGTGCACCACGAATAACGGACGCATTAATCGTTAGTTTTTGTAGTACGAATTTTTCTTTCACTGGTTCTTGTGTTGTCTTCTCCTGTTGTGTGAAATGACCAACAATACTTGAAATAATAACGGAGAAAAGAATTGTATAAACTAGATCTTTTGTAACCATATATGTAATGATTGCAACGATAAAAGAAGAGACCCCCACTGCTTTATGATTTTTTGTCATATCAAGGGATACCTTTACGAGCATGATGCCAACACCAGCCATCATACCATTTGTTATAACTGGTCCGATAAAATCAACAATCTTTTCTAGAAAACCAAATAATCCTATAAGAGTCATTAATGCTGCCCCGAAGAAAATCATCGATAGACGCTCGCGCATATTTTTCCCCATAGTTCCAGCTACAGTAATCGTTTCTGCCTGATAAGATATTACTGGAATCGAGCCTGTAGCTGAGTTACCAATTGCTCCAATAAAGAATGCCAAGGCAGTTGGTACAGATGCAAAACCAAATGATAATGCTAGTAACCCTTGCGGTAAGCCGTTTAGCAGCACACCTAATGCTGCTAGAATGTCTTTCAAAAAATCCACTTTTTTCACCTTTTCCGATAAAAATTTCCAACAAAAAAGGTATTTAGTAAGCATTCCGCTTACTAAATACCTGCCCAGACGTACGACGAAATTCTATATGCTCCCTCATGGTTATCCATGCTACGCCAGTTACATATAGATTGGAATATACATTATCTTATCGCTAATACACGAATAATACAACATTTTTTATTATTAAATAAATGTTTTCACATTACAATCACGAACATTAATCGTAAAACTTATTTTAAATAAATCAAAACACGAACATTACCATCCATTCATCCACAATATGGATATTCACCATATTTTTCATAAGAACTAATCATTCAATCCATTATCCTCTAAGTAACCCTCTTTACTACCATACACTTTGACAATATGTTCCTCGCCCCAATTACAAAGTGAAGTCAGTATAGGTTCTAAACTCTTACCGTAATCGCTTAGCTCATATTCTACTTTTGGTGGTAGTTCATGATATAGAATACGGTTAATGACACCATCATTTTCTAATTCACGTAATTGCTGAGTTAACATTTTTTGCGAAATATTTGGCATCAGTCGTCTCAATTCGCTTGTACGTTTTTTTCCATGAGTGAGATGACATAAAATTACACATTTCCATTTTCCTCCGATAACTTCCAGTGTTGCTTCTACCGATATATTGTATTTTTTCTTCGTTTCCATCATTTATAACCTCTTTCTATTTATGAGAACATTCGTTTGTAGATACTAAAAGGTTCCTATATAACAAAAAAGTACGTACTTCCCTTTCTGTTTTACATACTCCATAATAACATTTGTTCCGGAACATTTGGCAAGTAATTGCACACTGATTAAAAGAAGGAGATTCTATGAAAAAACAGCAACAAAATAATACAAAGGCTCTGCTTGCACTGGCAGTGACTGCTTTTGCCATTGGGACAACAGAATTTATAAGCGTTGGTTTACTACCAATGATTGCGTCCGATTTACAAACTTCACTTCAAGTAACGGGTTTGACCGTGTCTATTTATGCGATAGGTGTAATGATCGGGGCGCCTGTACTGACATCTCTACTAGCCCATATTCCTCGAAAGAAACTATTACTAGGGATTATGCTTATTTTCATCATTGGCAATAGTATAGCCATGTTCTCTACAACTATCGGAATATTACTTGTAGCGAGACTAGTTTCTGCTTTAGCGCATGGTGTATTTATGTCAATTGGATCTACAATTGCTGCTAGTCTTGTACCAGCAAATCGTCGAGCAAGTGCGATAGCGATTATGTTCACTGGATTAACTGTAGCTACAATAACAGGTGTTCCTTTCGGTACATTAATTGGACAACAATTCGGATGGCGCATGGCATTTGCATTTATAGTCGTGATTGGCATACTCGCTTTAATTGCCAATATGGTTTTAGTACCTTCTTCTATCCAAAAAGGAACCAAAATCGGTTTTGGTGAACAACTTAAGCTAGTAAAAAACGGTCGATTATTGCTAGTGTTCATCATTACTGCACTAGGATATGGTGGTACATTTGTCGTCTTTACGTATCTATCACCTTTATTGCAAGAAGTGAGTGGTTTTTCGGCAAAAACCGTAACTCTAATTATCTTATTCTATGGTGTTACAGTTGCAATTGGTAATACGATTGGTGGTAAACTAGCTAATAACAATCCAATTCGTGCATTATTTTATATGTTCGTGATTCAAGCGATTGTGTTATTTGTTCTTTACTTCACCGTACCATTTAAAGTAGCTAGTCTAATTACGATTTTATTTATGGGACTTTTTGCATTTATGAATGTCCCAGGGCTTCAAACTTATGTCGTGATATTAGCTGAGCGTTTTGTCCCTAGCGCTGTAGATGTCGCTTCTGCTATTAATATTGCTGCTTTCAATGCTGGAATTGCGATTGGATCATATGCAGGAGGCGTTATCGCCAAGTCAATGGGATTAATCCATACAACATGGATTGCAGGAATTATGGTAACAGGAGCTGTCATTTTAGCAGCAATCTGTGTCAAACAAGAAAAAACTGAGGAGAGTGTTCAAAATGAACTTACAAACAACAACATTAAATAATGGAATCAAAATGCCAGTATTAGGTTACGGTGTTTTTCGTGTAGAAAATGGTGCAGAACTTGCAGAAGCTGTTAAAATATCTATAAAAAAAGGCTACCGTAGTATTGATACTGCACAAATTTATGGCAATGAAGAAATGGTAGGACAAGGTATTAAAGAGGCAATTGCTGAGGGTTTAGTTACTCGTGAGGAATTATTTATCACATCAAAAGTTTGGAATGCTGGCTTAAATTATGAAGCTGCACTTGCTGCATACGATGACAGTTTATCAAAAATGGGATTAGATTATTTAGATTTATACCTAATCCACTGGCCTGGTCATGATCAATATTTGGATGCATATAAAGCACTTGAAACGATCTATAAAGAGGGTCGAGTTCGTTCAATCGGCGTAAGTAACTTCCAAGTTCACCACTTAGAAAACTTACTTAAAGAAACAGAAATCAAACCAGTTATCAATCAAATTGAATTCCACCCACGTCTTACACAACAAGAGGTGCGTAATTATTGCACGGAGCACGATATTCAAGTTGAAGCATGGTCTCCACTAATGAACGGCGAACTGTTAAAAGATGAAACTATACAAAGTATTGCTGCTAAACATAATAAAACAGCTGCTCAAATCGTCTTAAAATGGGATTTACAACATCAAGTTGTAACAATTCCAAAAACAATGACTGAGTCACGTATGGAAGAAAATATTAATGTCTTTGATTTTGAACTAACTACTGAAGAAATGGCTCAAATTGATGGATTAAATGAGAATTTCCGCTGTGGTCCAAACCCAGATGAATTTAATTTTTAATATAGGTTAATCATATATAACCCCAGACGAGTATTTATGCTCATCTGGGGTTATTTTATTTAAGAACAATATGGCTATTGATTTTATTATTATTATTTATTACTAATCAATTTATTTTACAAGATTATTTTCTTCCACTATTCCCTATTCAATCTAACTAGAAGTTCCCCTAAATACTAGTACTGAAATTTGACTCTTAACGTCGCACTAATTGTTATTTGCCCTTGTTCGATTGGGGTGGAGATATTCTGCTCAGCCATGGCAACAGTTTTATATAATACAGGGCCCGCATTACTCTCTTCTACAATCTCTATCGGTTGTGGAAGCATCGGTAATCTCATGGTCTCGGCTATTGTTTTTGCTTTCATTTGGGCATCATGGAGAGCTATACTAAGCGCTTGTTGATAATAAAATTCTCCATTTTCAATTTTAAACTGAAGTCCTGAAACGCGATTTGCACCATTTTTTACAGCTGTATCAATGACAGTGCCTACTTGACTTGTATCTTTTACTTTAACAGTAAGAGCATTAGTCACTTCATAACCTCTAAAAACTTGTTTTCCTTCGATGTAATCATAGTTTGGCACAATATTATAGGCAGCAGTTTGAATATTCTCCCTTGGAATGTTGAGTGACAAAATGGATTGTATTACACGATTCATGATATTCGCATTTTCCTGTTGTGCCTTGCTTACATCTTTTCCTTCTGTGATTACTTCTAATTGAAGTTCCACATAACTTGGTTGAACGGCAACTTTCCCGTTACCAGTGACTGTTATAACGCGAAATGAGTTACATGATAGTTGATGAGCATTTGGATTAAACATAGAATTCCACCTTCCGTTTAGTTCATATTACTAATCCTATGCAATGTACATTGAAAACTTGTTAATCGAAGTCAAATAGATAACTTGAAGTAGAGGTTTTATACTATTTTTTGATAGTGATAGTAAAAGGTAGTTATAAATACCAATTTCACTTCACTCAAGAAATTTTGTAATCTAAAAATCTAAAGGAATATACTAATCACTTAAGAAGTAGAAAAAAGACCATTTGAATAGTCCCTATCAAATGGCCTTTTAGAATCGATATACAATTAAAATTCATCATATTCTATACTAAATCTCTCAACATTATTATTTTCTAATTTAAAGAATGTATCTTGAGATACTTCTAGTTTTAAAGCTTGGTTTTTCTCTAAATTGTTGTATACTCCTCTTAATATTCTACCTGTTAACCCATGTGAGACAACGATAACTTTCTCACGACCTTCTACACTCTTTAGCCAATCTGTTACTCGTTCCTCGACAGAAGCATAACTTTCCCCATTAGGTGAATTAAAATACCAATTGTAGTGATCTGTATGCATTAGAAGCTCTGGCCATTTTTCTTCAATTTCTTTCATTGTTAAACCAGCCCAAGAACCTACTGATACTTCACTTAAGCGATCATCCTTCTCTACTTTTGCCTCATCTAATCCTAATGTATTACAGATAATCTCAGTACTTTGCATAGCTCTTCCTAATGGGCTTGAAATAATTGCCCACTCTTTTGGGTCTTGAATATACATCTTTAACAATCTAGCAATACTTTTTACTTGTGCAATTCCATCATCTGTTAATGGTGAATCCAGTTCTCCTTGATACCTGCCTTGCGAATTAAAGACCGTTTCCCCATGTCGGAGTAAATATATCGTTTGATTCAAAGTATTGTCACCCCTTAGCTATAATAATTGTCATTTTTAATTAATATACTACTAGATAGTTCTATTATTTGGAAGAACTCTCCTCTTTTCAGTATTCCATAAATATATTTCTCTATAATTTTTGACTATTTTTAAATCATTTTGCTAATGAATTTAACATCTTAAATTGATATTAACCTAATTAACTGAGTTCAACCTATTGACAATATATTAGACAATTCGTATTATTTAGCAAACTAATGCAATCACTGTTTTTATATAGCATTTCCTATTTTTTAATATGAAACTGGTAATTCAATGGTTAATAACTAGAAACGAGTTGAAGTGCTTAAATGAAAAAATTTCACTATAGCTGGATTATTCTAGCGGTTACATTCTTCTCTATTATTGTTGCAGGTATCATTAGGTCCTCCTCAGGTGTTTTCATAGATCCCTTTGAGCTCGAGTTTGGCTGGAGTCGCCCTGCCATTTCCTTTGCCTTTGCAGTTAGCTTATTTTTATATGGTTTCTCGGGACCTTTTATGGCAGCATTTGTAGAGGTTTTTGGTTTGAAACGAATGATGCTCTATTCAATGCTAACATTGTCTTCTGGTCTTGCATTGACTTTCGTTATGCAAACACAATGGCAATTAATACTGATTTGGGGCGTCATGATCGGGGTTGGTTCTGGTTTATTCCTAACGGTATTAAGTACACAAATTGCGAATCGCTGGTTTGTGAAGCAGCGAGGCCTCGCAGTCGGCATTTTAACGGCAAGTACAGCAACTGGACAATTAATATTATTGCCGGTATTAGCTACAATAATCGATCACTATTCTTGGCGTTATGCAACCGGACTTATCTTTATTCTTAGTCTATTAATCTTAATACTAATCCTTCTATTTATGAAGGACTTTCCTCAAGACAAGGGACTTCTACCGTATGGGCAGGAAAATAATGATCAATCTGCTGCACAACCTACTATTAAGCAAAATCCATTTAAATTAGCACTAGGTACGCTCATGGAAGGCCTGAGACTAAAAGAATTTTGGCTTCTTGCAGGTAGTTTCTTCATCTGTGGTTTATCTACTAGTGGACTAATTGGAACTCATTTCATCTCTTATTGCATAGGGTTTGGAATTCCTGTTGTCACAGCAGCGGCAATGCTCTCATTTATGGGAGTATTCGATTTAGTGGGAACAACATTATCCGGCTGGTTATCTGATCGAATTGATAATCGTTGGCTGCTATTTTGGTATTACGCACTCCGAGGAATATCCTTACTGTTTTTACCGTTTGCTTTAGCTCAAGGTTCATATGTATGGCTAGTCATTTTTTCTATTTTCTATGGTTTAGATTGGATTGCCACTGTCCCACCTACGATTGGATTGGCAAGAAGAGAATTTGGGCTTAAGAAAAGCACCTTGATGTACGGTTGGATCATGGCTGCTCATCAGGTTGGAGCCGGCGTTGCAGCGTTTGGTGGTGGAGTTATTTTCAAAGTATTTGGCTCCTATCAATGGGCTTTCATTTTAGCGGGTAGCATGTGTGTGTTAGCTAGTTTATTCGTCATCATGTTAAAAAAACATCAACCTAAATTAGAAGAGATATAACCCGTAATACATCATCTTTTTTCATATTTCGATTAAAGTTCAATACTCACAAAAATGTCTTAAAAGGATAGAGACTGCCTCTAAGATACAGACAAATAAAAAAAGCATCTTTCGATATTAAATTCTGGTATTACCAAAATTCAATTCGGAGGTGCTTTTTCTATGCTCACAAGTGTGAAGTATCCATGCAAAGTTAAAAAGTAAGATATTGATCTTGTGTGCTAATAGTCAAGTTTCTACACTATCTGTATTGGTTGTAATTTAGTAACATTATATAGCTTAAGAGCGTCCCCCTAATTTAAAGCTATCAGGGGGATACATTCTATTAATTATTTAACCTAACATGAAATTCATAATTTTTCTGCAGATTGGCATTAAATCACTTCGCAATATCAACAATTCGATCTTCTGTAGTTGGGGTGATTTCTTTAAGTGATGTTAAATGCTCTGCTAAGTTTTCCCAATCTGAAAGACCTAAATCTGTTACACGGCCTTCTGCATATGCTTTAGCAAAAATATCATAGCCGTCTCCACCTTTTGCAGTGAAGGCATTAGTTGCTACTGTATAGTTTTCACCGTCTTGAATTGCAATGTAATTGCCGCTATCGTCTTTATATTTAATGGAAACTACACGTTGGCCAACTGGCTTACTTGAGTCAAATTCTACTTTAGCACCAGATACATGAAGGAAGCCGCCGCTTTCTGCAGGATATTCTTTAAAACTCGTTTCGAATCCTTGTTTTAAATCAGCACCTGTTAAAGTCATTGTTGCTAATGTATTACCAAATGGTAGTACTGTAATCACTTCGCCGACAGTAATTTCACCTGCATCAATACCTGCTCGAATACCACCACCGTTTTGAAGCGCCATAATAACATCTTTATTCTTAGTCTTAGCTTTACTTAGCATACCGTCAGTAATGATGTTTCCGAGTGCTGTTTCATTGCTACGTACACTTAACTTGTCAGTTGCTGAATTATCTTTTCTTGGGTTTTCAAGTTCACTTTTTGCTACTGCTCCAATTGCTTTATTATTCACTTCTACAAGTTTATCAGAATATGGTTTTAATATGGCAACCGCTTCTGGATCATCTGTTAAAGTTTTTAATGCAATAAGCTCTCCATTTGATTTGACTACTGTACCTTTACTATCAAACTCTACATCTAAAGTGCCCAAATAATCACTATATTGATAGGCTTGAACGATAACAGTTGGGTCTTTTTTCTGCTTACTGATGTCTTGATCTACAATAACTGGGTTCTTTAACTCAGTATGGCTATGTCCACCAACAATAACGTCAATGCCTTTTACTGTTGCTGCTAATGTTAAATCATTATCTATTTCCGCATTATCATCAAAACCAATATGTGTTAACGCAATAATTTTATCAACGCCTAGACCTTCAAAAGCTTTTACTGCTTTTTCAGCCTCAGTTATATAATTTTCAAACGCTATGCTTCCTGGACTAGCAATATCTACTGTTTCTTCGGTTGTTAATCCGAAAATCCCAACTTTTTCACCATTTATTTCTTTAACAATTCCATTGTAAATCTTTCCTTTTTCAGGTTCACTTGAAATTAAATCTGTAAAGAGACCTGTAAAACGCGCATCTGCTGAGAAATTTACGTTAGCACTAATGAATGGGAAGTTTGCTCCTTTAATGAAGTCTGCTAATGCTTGATGCCCTTCTGGACTTGAGCCTAAATCGAACTCATGATTTCCGAAAGTCATAGCATCATAGCCCATTAAATTCATCAGTTTTAAGTCTGCTTGTCCTTTGAATTCATTGAAATATAGTGTTCCACTAAATACATCACCTGCGTCTAGTAATAATGCATCTGGATTTTTAGCTCTAATATTTTTGATGGCAGTTGTTCTTTTTGCTGCATTGTCTAAATGAGCATGCGTATCATTCGTGTGCATGATTGATAATGCAAAGTTCTTCTCTACGCCATTAACTACATTAATTTCTTTGCCATCCGGAGTTGTGATTTTACCGTTCGCAATTGTAGAATCTTTGTACCAAACGTTTTTATATTGAATGACTCCTGTATTTAACTTTTCACCGTTAAATAATTTTCCATTAAAAATTGCTAAACCTACATTTAACTTACCTTTTACAAAGTAACGACCTGTTTTTTCTGCGATACCTGTAAATGGTTTTCCTTGTACATAATAAGTACGTTTTGCTCCGTCACCATACCACCCTGTGCTGAGTTTACCTTTTTTAAAGTATCGACCTGAATTAGCACCGATTCCTGTTAATGGTTTTCCCTTCACATAATAGATTTGAGCACTATCTTTTCCATACCACCCTGTTGCTACCTTACCATTTTTATAATAGGTATTGCTTTTTACCCCTGTAAAAGCCTTGCCCTTTGAATAATAGACACCTTTGTATTTAGCAGTGCCCTTCTTACCGTTTTTATAATACATACCGCCTTTTAATCCTGTATAAAGTTTGCCATCTTTGTAAAGTTTACTATTAAATTGCTTATATCCTTTTACAGTTTTACCTGTTTCTTTAACTACTAATTTACTATTTGAAACTTGATATTTTGAAGAAGCAGCATCTACTGATTCCGATGTTGCAAGAGATCCTATTAAAACTGTTGCTCCTAATATTAATGATGCAGCTGGTTTTACAAATTTATAATTATGTTTCGCCATTTAAACATCCCCTTAAATTATCCTTATATTGGTTTCGTACAATCCAAAATAGATGACTCTACCTTCTATCATTATATATAAATTCATATAATTCTGTTACCTAAAATACATAATATTCTTAAATTTTTATCAAATTTACATTTCACTACAAAATATGACCTTTAATATAGCAACTTTGTTCAAATAAGTTCATACATAAGTTACTAAATAGCATCCCTTTAGTAGATTATTATTTTAGTAATTCGCGACATAGTATTTTTACTTAAAAGATTGCTTAACTGCTCCATTTATGAAAACAAGATTCGTTTAGTTGGATATTAAGATACACTCGATATAATAAAATGTAACCTCGAGGAACATTTGTGGTATTAGATAGAGAAGGTCACCATTTACAAATTAAACAACCGAAACTTTTTAATATTTTAGTAAATGAGTGGTTGGATAGAATTGAAGAGTATATTAATTAAAATTATTGATGAAGTACTTCAAGCTTTTGAATTAATAGAATTACTTTAATGAAAGTTTCATGTTAAGAGGCACGTTAATTCAATAAGAATAAGTTATAATTTGTTTTATACAATACTGTTTAGGAAGTGGTCTAAATTTTTTATGCAATTGTTTTGTTTATACTTGCAGGATTAGCTGAAATTGGTGGAGGTTATTTGATATGGCTATGGTTAAGAGATGGTAAACCATACTATTGGGGAATAGGTGGAGGAATAGCCTTAGCCTTATACGGTGTTATTGCTACATTTCAATCGTTTCCATCGTTCGGCAGAGTGTATGCTGCCTATGGAGGAGTATTTATCGTTCTTTCTGTCCTGTGGGGATGGGGAGTTGATAAAAAAGCACCCGATTTATACGATTGGGTAGGCGCAGGGATATGCTTAGTTGGCGTAGCAGTAATGTTATTAGCACCACGTCAATAATAAATAGTGCCTGCACATAGCTTATTCAAGTAACTAGGACTTTACTTGAATAAGCTAAAACGGCATACATAGACATTTTAAGGAGTAGTACGACGGCGTTCGCAGAATCAAACTACAAATATCTAAAAAATTTTCACTATATCCGAATATAAGCGAAAGTAAACAATCAGTCGCCGGCATAATACCGACAACTGGTTGGGTGAATATTTTAGGTTGATCTAACTTCCTCTTTCATTTGTACAAGCACCAGCTTTAATCGGTTCTAATAGTCGAGTGTTTATAAAATTAATCATCGCATTTAATCTCTCTACTCTTAACCTCGGTTCACCGTATGCCAATAGTCCATGACTAGCATTAGGCATACGGACAAATTCTACCTCTCCTCCGCGACGTTTAATATGCGAGTAAAACTGCTCAGCCTGCTCGATTGGGCATCTTAAGTCATTTTCACTATGCAGCAGCATAAGAGGTGTTTTTACTTGATCCACATAAGATAATGGAGAAAACTTCAAAAGTGTTTCAAAATCTGTTTTCCCTTGAAATTCTTGTTCAACAAAAAGTGGTGAAATATCACTCGTGCCATACATAGAAACCCAATTAGAAATACATCCCTCCGACACTGCAGCAAAAAATCGATTTGTATGAGTGACTAGCCAATTCACCATAAACCCTCCATAGCTAATACCGTTAACAGCTACCTGATTCCCGTCAAGGTAATCAAATTGTCGCAATGCCTTATCCAGTCCATTCAAAATATCTGTCATATCCTTACCACCGTAATCACCGTGTACTGCATTGGTAAATTCTTTGCCAAATCCTGAACTGCCTCTCGGATTAATATAGATTACTGCATATCCATGTGCTGCGAATAGCTGCATTTGATGAAAATAACTGAAACCATACGAAGAATGCGGCCCTCCGTGAATATCTAGAAGAACTGGATATTTTCTACCTGCCTCCATATTCGCAGGTTTTAGTACAAACCCTTGAATTTGCCAATCATCTTCTGATTGGTAAGAAAAAGTTTCAGGTTCGACTACAATCAGTTCCGTGAGTAATTGATCATTACAATCATCCAATCGGACTTCAACCTCTGGAAAGAGCGGAACAGACGTGATAGAAAATTCTTCCTTCGGATCCCGATGTTGAAACTCAATCGTATCGCTTTCATCAACCTTTATCACTGCTATCTTTCCTGGATGATTAACTGTAGAGTAAGCTACTACAAATGTTTTATCACCATCATATGCATAATGAAAAATTGTCCTATCTCCTCCAATTATCACTACTACTTGATTTTGGAATGGGTCCATAGATAACCTTATAATTTCATTTCGACCTTCTCGAGTCCCAAGAGCATAGACATACTGGCTATTTTTTGACCATTGAGGGCGCAGTGGAGATTTTAGGTAGCGCATATCAGTAAAATTCATATCGCACAGTGTATCAGGATATTGTTCACTTAAGCACCTAGCTTCTCCTCCATTGGCATTGATTACTAACAATCGCTTTTGACATGACTCCGTAACAAAAAAAGCTAACCACTTACCATCAGGTGAATAGGATGGAGAGCTTGATGGAAGATGATCATATAGCAAATCTACCTCACCACCAGAGGTAGGCACACGATAAATTTGCCCACAAAATTGCTTAATTTCATTTTCTCGGTTTGAGCTAAATGCGATGTATCTACCATCAGCAGATACAGTAGGTTCAAAGACATCATTTGTTCCTCTCGTTAACTGCTCAAATGCACCTGTGCTTACATCAATTGCGACAATTTGTCGAATTAAAGATGTTTGTAATCCGATTCCATCATTTTTATAATAAAGGCGATTGAATCGCTTTGCGCTTTCATCCCATTCCTTATGAATTTGCAGAATTTCATTGTTAGCATCGTCTACTGATTGGTTTTCAGTGAACACTTCCGCTTCTTTTTCTGCATCTACTGGAACTACTCCATAAATCTTCTTACCATTAGGGGACCAAATAATCGAACTAATTCCATGTCGGAATCTTGTTAGACAATAGGTTTCATCATCTTTTATATTTAACAACCAAACTTGCCTACCATAAACAGCGTTGGAAACAAAAGCAACCGTCTTTCCATCTGGAGACCAAATAGGTTCTACATTGCTTGTTCCAGAGTTCTTCAATATTCTTCTTGAATTACCTTTAGTATCTGTTAAATACAATTGTGTTTCATAGTTATTATTTTCTAAACATGCGATTGTTTTTTCATATATAGCAAGTTGTCCATCAGGCGAAAGCGTAGGACTGCTTGGCCACTCAAATTTATATAAATCTTCGGGTATAGTAGTTCGATTACTCAAATTCATCGCTCCCTTTTAGATCATATTTAATGATTTTAATTATACAAATGACAAGCAACCTTCCGTCCTTCTACTTCACGCATCTCTGGTTTGGCAGACCTACAAGTATCCGTCGCGTACATACAGCGAGGATGGAATTTGCAGCCACTTGGTGGATTAGATGGTGAAGGTAATTCACCTGTAAGTATAATTCTCTCCTTTACTTCATCAGGGTCTGATTTTGGAATAGCTGATATGAGTGCTTGTGTGTAAGGATGAAGTGGTTTATCAAATATTTTCTCCTTCTCTCCAATCTCCACCATCTCTCCTAGATACATGACACCAATACGGTGAACAATATGCTGGACAACCCCTAGATCATGCGATATAAAAATATAGGATAGCCCTAATTCTTCTTGCAAATCTTGTAAAAGGTTTAGAATTTGAGACTGTACGGAAACATCCAAAGCTGAGACAGGTTCATCGAGAACAACAATTTTCGGTCTTAGAATGATTGCTCTTGCAATACCAATCCTTTGTCTTTGCCCACCTGAAAATTCATGTGGATAACGGAATAAATGCTTTTCTGACAAGCCGACTAGATCCAGTGTTTTAACGATTAATTCAACGTGTTGAGCCTTCGGGATTTTATGTGCAATTAATGGCTCTGACAATATTTCTCGAATCGTTAGTTTGGGATTCATCGACTCCATGGGATCTTGAAACACCATTTGTATTTCTTTACGAAGCTTATTCATTTCCACTTTGCTTAATTTCGTGATATCCCTTCCTTGGAATAGGATTTCTCCTTTGGTTGGTTCAATAAGTCTTAATAGACATCTACCAGTTGTTGACTTTCCACAGCCTGATTCGCCAACTATTCCGATTGTCTCCTTATCATTTAGCTCTAAGCTTACGCCATTCACTGCATGAACGTATTGCTTTGCTTGGAAAAAGGATTTTTGAGCTCTGAATCTTTTTTCTAAGTCTCTCACTTGTAACAGAGATGTAGTCATACCCCATGCTCCTCCTCTTTATATAACCAGCATCTACACGAAGTATTTTCATCTATCATCAATAGCGGAGGAACTCCATGATTACATATTTCCATAGCTTTTGGGCATCTATCTGCAAATCGACATCCCATTCCATATTCATCAGGAGTTGGAACTTGGCCAGGAATGGACTTTAGACGTTTTCCTATAGTCGATTGCTGAGGTGTTGATTCTATTAAACCAGTCGTATATGGATGTCTTGGATTTCGTAGGAGCGTTCTAGAATCCGTAGTTTCTACCACCTGTCCTGCATACATGACAACAACACGATCACATATTTCTGCCACAACACCAAGATCATGTGTGATAAGTAGGATAGACATATCCATGTCATCTTTTAAGGATCTAAGTAAATCGAGAATTTGAGCTTGAATCGTTACATCCAATGCTGTTGTTGGTTCATCAGCTATTAATAAGGATGGATTGCAAGCAATCGCCATTGCAATCATGACGCGCTGCTTCATCCCTCCAGAAAGTCGATGAGGGTATTCATGAAATAATTCATTTGCACGCGGAATGCCTACAAGCTGAAGAAGTTCCACAACTTTACTTTTCACATTCGAACCTTTTTGCTTTTCATGCTTCACAATGATTTCACCAATTTGCTTACCAATGGTTAAGACAGGGTTGAGGGACGTCATTGGGTCTTGGAAAATCATCGAAATTTCTTTTCCTCTAATTTTCCTTAACTCTTTTTCCCCTTGCTTTAATAAGTCAATATCCTTAAATCGAATCTCTCCACCTGATACTTTCCCTTTTTTATCAAGCAGTTGTAGAATAGATAAGGAAGTAACACTTTTCCCACAACCTGACTCACCTACAATTCCCATTACTTCCCCTTTCCGAACAGTAAAATCAACCTTATCAACAACAGTAAGATAACCCACTTTCCCTTTAAACTGCGTAGTAAGTTCCTTAACTTCTAACACATTCTCCAATTTCCTTCCACCTCCTAACTATTAACCTTTTGATTTAGGATCAAAAACATCTCTTAAAGCATCGCCTAAAAAATTGACCGAAAAAACAACAGCTGTAATAGCAAGACCAGGGAAAGTAGCTAACCACCAAGCTTCATAAAGATAATCTTTGCCCTCACTAAGCATTGTTCCCCATTCAGACGTTGGTGGCTGAGCACCTAATCCAATAAAACTAAGTGCTGCTGTATCTAGTATCGCCACACCGATAAAAAGTGTTGTATAAACAATTAATACGCCAGTAACATTCGGTAAAAACTGTCTACGAAGAATCCAACTATGTGAACTACCTATTGAGCGGCTTGCTTCTACATATCCTGATGATTTAATCGTTAAAGCTGCTCCCCTTATTAATCTAGCAAATCCAGGAATGGAGGCTATACCTACCGCAAGCATCGCATTTGTTAAGCTTGGGCCCAATATCGCTACAATCGCAAGAGCTAAAATGATACTGGGTAAAGCTAATAATATGTCCATGATTCGCATTAGGATGTTATCAACTACTCCTCCAATGTAAGCGCAAATTAATCCAATGAATGTTCCCGCTACAAAAGTGATTCCCAGTGCGAAAACAGAAACAGACAAAGTAACTCGAACACCATATATTAGACGTGATAAAGTATCCCTTCCAATTGCATCAGTTCCTAGCAAATGCTCTTTACTTGGTGGCTGCAAAAGTGCGTCGTAGAAAAGTTTATTTGGATTATAAGGTGCAAGTATTGGAGCAAAAACTCCAATAATGACTATCAGGAAAAGAAATGCCAAGCAATATTTTGCACGCTTATAGGACATGATTTTTTTCAAGGTATCGAACTTTACATTTAAAGGAGCTTTAGGAATAGAACGAGCTTGAATAGGCTTATACGCTTCACTCAATTTGGTCATTAGCTCTCCTCCTTTACACTCAGCTCAACACGAGGATCAATAATGCTATACAAGATATCTACTAATATATTAATAGTTACATATACAACACCCATGAACAGAACTATTCCTTGGATCAGTGGGAAATCTCTTGACAAAATGGCTCCAATTGCTAGTGTTCCAATGCCTGGCCAATTAAATACTTGTTCAATAATAACCGCACCACCAAGTAAACCCGCAATTTGTAGACCAATTACCGTAACGACTGGAATGAGGACATTTCTAAATGCATGGCGAAAAACAATCAACCTCTCATCAAGACCTTTAGCTCTTGCCGTTCGAACATAATCATTAGAAAGAACTTCCACCATACCATTTCTCGTTAACCGACTGATCATAGTAGACCCAACAACCCCCAGCGTTACAGCAGGAAGAATAACATCTCTAATTCCAGTTCCTTCAGCAATCGGGAACCAATTCAAATTAACCGAAAAAATCATCACTAACAAAATCCCTAACCAAAAACTTGGAATTGAAACCCCTAACGTAGCTATTCCCATACAAAATGTATCAATCAGTGAATCTTTATATCTAGCAGCCAATACCCCCATTGAAATACCAATAATGATAGCAAATAGCATTCCTGCTGAGGCTAGCTTTATCGTCTCTGGAAAACGCTCTACTATTTCAGTTAATACTGGCCGACCTGTTTTTAATGATGTTCCAAAATCACCTTGAATCAAATTAGAAATAAAGTGACTGTATTGCACCAAAAGAGGCCTATCAAGCCCCATTTGGTGTGTAAGTTTTTCCACTTGCTCTGAGGTTGCATTAATACCTACCATTATTTTGACAGGATCACCTGGTATTAAGTGAATAAGCAAAAATGAAAAGATTGAAATGCCAAAGATCACAATAACACTTGATAATATTCGATTGATGATAAACTGTTTCATTATTGTTTCACCCAACTATCATGTATTAGCAATCCATTTGAATTAGAAAGTTTTAAACCTCGAACTCTCTTATTCACAATATAATATTCCTTTTGAGTATAAATAGGTGCCCAATACGCTTCTTCAACTATAATCTTTTGAGCTTCCGCGTATATTTTTTTTCTTTCTTCCGTTTCGATCGTTGTTCTTCCTTGTTCTAAAAGCGCATCAAGCTTAGCGTTTTGCACCCTTGCATGATTCAATCCACCAATTTGACTTGAGTGAAATAAAATATATAACACGTCAGGATCATTATAAGTATATTTTAAGAAGGAGATTTCATATTCTCCTTTTGATACCTTTTCCATCAAAGTACCAGCTTCTATTGTTTGGATGCTTAGATCGATTCCAATTTCTTTAAACATTGCTTGTACGATTTGGGCAGGTTGTTTATGCGTGCTATCGGTCAAAAGTTCAAATCGAAGAACTTCTCCATCCTTCTCCATTATTCCTGTACTATTTTTGCTCCAACCGGAGCTTTCTAGTAATTTAATAGCATTTTCTTGGTTGTATTTATTACCATAGCTTTCAACGTTAGGGTCATAGCCAAAAATTGTTGGTGGGAGAGGACCATTTGCTGGTTTTCCCTCTCCATTCAGTACAGCCTTAATAATTGTTTCCTTATTTAACGCCATATTTATTGCTTTTCTAACATTCTTATCTTTTAATATCTTGTTCTCTATATTCATTTCTAGAAATAACCCAATTCCTTGACTATCAATCTCGAGTACTTCAAACTTCTTGTTATTACGGTAACGTTGCGCATCTTTTGCAGCTGCATTAACAATATCAACGGATCCACTATCTAATGCTGCAATCATTGTCTGTGTATCTTTGATAAACTTATAAACTAGTTTTTCCGGATAGGCCTTTTCTTTATTTTCATAAAATGATTGTGACCATTTATATTCTTCATTTCTTACTAATGTAATCGATTGTCCGTTCACCCATTCTTTAAACTTCCAAGGTCCTACTCCTACTGGATTACGTCCATAATCATCTCCTTGCTTTTCTATAGCTGTAAGCGATAATGGTTGTAAATATCCTTCAAGTGCTAAATTGCTTAGGAATGGCGCTGATGGTACTACTAGCTCAATAACCAATGTCTGATCATCGGGTGCTGATACCGTTTTAATCCCCGCTATAAAGTTAGCTGCCACTTTTGCGCCTGTTTCGGGGTTTAAGATACGATCAAATGTTTCTTTATAGACTTTCGCTGTTAACGGTGTCCCGTCATGGAACACTATTCCTTGTCGTATTTTCAAGGTAATTGTTTTCCCATCCTTTGAAACGGTATAACTATCAGCTAAAAACGGTTTTATCTCATTTGTTTCTGGATCATTAGTTAGAAGTGAAGCTCCCATAAGACCAGTGATCCTACTAGCAACATTCATACCTGTCTTATGAGGATCAAGTGTATCAGGTTCTTCAGTTGCAGCAATTGTAATCGTACCACCAGATTGAGGAGTAGATTGGTTTAAATCATCACCTTGATCTTTGGTTGACTCCTTATCCGAACTACAAGCAGCCAAAATAAACATAGACAAAATAAAAACTGTAATTAATAGATAAGATTTCTTTAGATGTTTAACAACCAAATTTCTCCCCCCTTAATTCACTTTTGGAATTTGTCTATATCCACATTTAATTCTTACAATTGTTCCTTTTTCATCTCTTTTAAAACGCAGAATCAAATTCGAGTCTTTTATGTTAACTAAAAAAGTGTCTTCAGCAATTGGCTTAATAATCGATTGCATTCCATCTACATTTATATGAAGTTTTTCTGCTTCAACATGAAGTTTCACTTTCGATCCTTCACCAGATACAAATTCACCCTCGAATTCATTTAACTTTTCAGGTGATATATCAAATTCTTCCAAGCTAAAATGACAATCATGTATAGATTTACCTAGTTGTTCTGCAAATGCACTATATAAAAGTTGTGTAGAAGGTACTCCTGCTAAGTTAGTAAATGATACGCCTGCTAAACCTAATTCTGGAATCATATTCAATTGAGCAGCTACTCCTTTAATGGAGCCTCCATGTTCTATCAATCGATAGCCAAAATAGTCAGGTGTTATCATTAAACCATATCCGTAATATCTCTCATGATCACATTGGATATAAGGTGTTGTCATTAATTCAACGCTCTCTGGTGTCAGTATTTGTACTGAATCTACTTTCCCGTTATTTCTAAAGATTTCTGAATATTTAACCATATCATTTATAGTAGATTTCAAAAATCCTGCTGCACGCATAGCCGGAGCATCCCATGGATTATTGGATTCAAACACAATCGTTTCTTCATCTTTTTTTCGTGAATTATAAAGTGTTGCAACATCCTCGTGTCCTTTTAATTCTTCATAATGAAATACACTTTGGTGCATACCTGCTGGGTCTAAAATATAATCTTTCATATACTGTTCGTAACTGATTCCACTGACTCGTTCGATAATAGTGCCTAAAAGGGCATAACAATCATTTGAATAGCTAAACTCTGTACCTGGAGCACCTAGTAATGTAAAATCTGCATTCGCGATATCTTTCATTAGTTCCTCATATGTTTCAATAGACGGTATCTTTGATAAATCCATGTCTGGCTTTCCCTCTTCTTCAAATGTTGGATCTAGTAACATACTCGTACGCATTGCACCTGTTAATGCGGGTAAAGGCGGTATTCCTGCAGAATGAGTCATAAAGTGATGAATCGTCATTTGTTTCGTATAATCTTCATTATTAGTTTTGAATTCTGGTAAATATTTCACAACAGCATCGTGTACAGACAGTTTTCCAGCCTCTTGTAGCTGGAGAATAGCCACACATGTAAATGATTTCGTTACTGAACCGATTCCAAATACAGTATTAGAGGATAGAGGAAGCTCCTTTTCTATATTTCGATAGCCAAAATCATTTTCATAAAATAATTGACCGTCCTTCGCTAAGCCCATTGCAAAGCCTGGAATCTGATATTTCTTCGTCATCTCACCGGCATACTGATCGAATTCTTTCATCATTGTTTCTTGTTTCATATTATCCATCTCTCCATTTCCGAATTTTCTGATTTTTTTAAACAAAAAAATATATCTATTAAAATTTATCTCTAAAATACTTGTACCCGTTAAATCTGAACATTCGTTTTATCACTTAAAGATTCGAAGGAAATTCCCTCCTAATAACGCTTCAATCTCATTTCCTTTATAGCCTCGATTTATAAGACCTTCGATAAATAGAGGAATTTCTTGATGACCTGAAATGACATCGAATGGCTTACGTGGTATATTCGCCAAATCAGCTGGTGACATATATTTAATTAAATCTTCACAAAGATCTAACCCGATTCCAACATGCTGAATACCTGCAACTTTTACTAGATGATCGACATGATTGATGAGATACTCTATATTACAATTAGCATCATCATCAGCAACTAGTAAGCTTGCTGCATTTACTCCAATCACACCATTTTTTGAAGCTATGGCTAGAATCTGTTCATCCGTTAGATTTCGCATCGTCGAAAAAAGTGAGCGAGCATTTGAATGTGATGCAATGATTGGTTTGTTGCTTATTTCCATCACATCCCAGAATCCTTCATCATTCAAATGAGAGACATCAATTGTTATTCCTAGTTTCTCAGCTTCTTCAATCACTTTGACTCCAAAACTTGTGATGCCCCCTTTTCTTCCTTCACGAATTGGCTGAAAGAAACTCCCATCCCCTATGGCATTTCTTCTACTCCAAACTAACCCAAGATTCCGTACACCTAATTCGTAAAATACTCTTAATAGACTAAGGTCCGTTCCTAATGGCTCTGCCCCTTCTATAGACAATAAGAATCCGATTTTCCCCAATTGTTTAGCACATTCCATATCCTCTCCGTTATAGCAAATCATCAATTTTTCTGGAGATTCTTGTACCTCTTCATATAAGTAACTTATCTGACTCAATGCTTTTCGAAGGCCCATTTCCGGAAGAAAACTACTGTCAACATATAGAGCAGCTACTATGATGTTTACTCCACCTGCTACTAAACGTTCATAATAATCCGTTTCAATAATCTTTCTTCTGCCTTTTTCACGTTGAATCTGTACATCAGATAATATATCAGAATGCCCGTCAATAACTAACGGACTATTCTGGTTTTTTTGATTATAAAACTGATTCTCCATTCTTCTCATCCTCCAATAATTATTGGTTTATTTTCCGTAAAGTATATTTCTTGTTTAAAAAATTGAGTTAAACTACCAAATCTATTTTGTCATAAGCTCTTTACTTTTTGAAAAATATTAAGAGAATAAACATCATTTATCTACAATCGTTTAATTGAATTGTTTTTTGGGGGATTAATGCCCAATTTTAATGATTTATGGCTTCAAAGAAATCTTATTGTTTTTCGTAACTGTTTTAATTTCTACTCGGTACAATTCAAGTACTTCACGGTTTATTTCATAACCTATACCAGGACTATCTGGTATCGTGATCATGCCATTTTTGACGGTGACCTCTGGCTCAATGATATCCTTTTCCCAATATCTATTTGAAGATGCTGTATCACCTGGTAAAACAAATTGAGAAAGGCTTGTTAGTGCAATATTATGGGCCCGACCAATACCAGATTCAAGCATTCCTCCGCACCAAACAGGGATTCCTTTCTCAAGACAATAGTTGTGAATTTTTAACGATTCGGTTAATCCTCCAACACGACCGATTTTAATATTAATAATCTTACAACTACCTAACTCTATAGCTTTTCTAGCATCTTCTAATGAATGAATACTTTCATCTAAACAAATGGGAGTAGATAACTGTGCTTGTAATTTTGCATGATCAATAATGTCATCATGCGCTAACGGCTGTTCAATCATCATTAAATCTAATTCATCAAGTCTTTTTAACAGTTCTATATCCTTCAACGTATAAGCTGAATTTGCATCTGCCATCATATCTAAATTAGGAAAATGTTGTCTAACTTCTTTCAAAACGTCATAATCCCAACCTGGCTTTATTTTAATTTTGATCCGTTTATAACCTTCATCTACATGATTACTTATAATTTCTAAAAGCTCTTTTACAGATGATTGAATGCCTATACTAATTCCAACTTCTATTTGCTTCTTTTCGCCTCCAAGGGCATTCGCCAATGTTTGATTGCTACGTTTCGCAAATAAATCCCAAACCGCTCCCTCTAATGCAGATTTTGCCATATTATTTCTCCGAATAGATCTAAACCTTTCTGACACTTCTTGTGGATGAGCGATAGGATCCTTTATTAGCAAGGGAATAAGAATATCTGTCATCATGTGTTCATTCGTTTTTACAGTCTCTTCACTATACCAAGGACTTGCAAAAGCGACGGATTCACCAAAACCTGATAGGCCATTTTCATCAACTATTTCGATGACAAAAAATTCTCTTTCTTGAAATGTACCGAAGCTTGTGGTAAATGGTTCTTTTAATTTCATTACAAGTCGATGTAGGCTTACTTCTTGAATATCAATTGGACTATAGGTCATAGTTTTCCCTCCTAATTTCCGACTAAAGCTAAACTATTACGTTTTCGAAACTCATAATAACTCACTTTTTCTTTTGAATTACGTCTTACATCCACTGCTACATAGTCATTTAAATACAATTTTTGAAACCATTTTCTCGTTTTATAACGCCATTCCAGCGCAAGATTGGGCTGTTGCTGTTTCATTTGTTGGAAATTCTCGGGTATTGGTATTAAGACCACATCTTCATCTATTATTAGCTCTGTCTCAGTGCTAAAAACCGGAAACTGACTCTTATCGAGCTCTGTTTCAATCAATGGTTCATAACTATGGACTTCATCATTCTTTTGTCCACTCTGGATATGATCACTACGAATCCACCACTCTACTAAAAATCTGTCAGTAGGAATTCCTTTATTCAGAGGATCTTCCATCACCCCGTAATGATTTTCCAAGTAGGAGGCGGCAATGCCTTTTAACTTATGTAGATTCAAGTACGCGTTAACGCTTTCTAAAGGGTCGTATGTCCACACAATTAATGAATAGCCCATTTCAAGCGCACATTCCTTCTGAGCAGCTTTTAATTTTTCTCCTAATCCACCCTTTTGATAAGCTGGTAAAACACCGAGCATATGAGAACATAAATATGCTTTGCCATTCTTAAATCCCGGGAAGCTATATTGATAGCCTACTAGTTCATCATTATCATAAGCGCCTAGTATCATTCCACCATTCTTCGATGCTGTATACGTTTGGTGTATAGGTGTAACTGGCATGTTCCACACCTGTTCTTCAATAAGCTGCGTGGCTCTTATCTCTTCGATTTCTACTAATCTTTTAATCTGCAACATTCTACACCTCGCCTATTTTTCTTTATAAACATCAGCAGAGTTTTATCTCATTCTCCAAAAAAACGGTTTAATTGTAGCTCTTCGTATACTTTTGTTCTTTTTGCAAACTGTTCTGAATTTTTCACTGCTACAGCACCGACTATAGCGTTCATCAACGAAAATACTGCAGGTGCGACATCTAATGTAGATTTAATTGGTAGCTGTACAGTAAATAAGATATCCGCATGTTCTCGAATAGGAGCAACCTCTGAATCAGTAATACCAATTACAAACGCACCTTGACGCTTTGCTTCTTTCGCCATGTTAATGGTTTCCAAAGCATAACGATGAAATGAAAATGCAACAAAAGTGCTTCCCTCATTCATTTCACTAATACGCAACATAATATCATCTGTATCAGGCCTGAATAATCTTACATTCCCACGCATTAAATCGAGAGTGAACGAAAACCACTGAGCCATTGCATGAGATGATCGAACACCTGATACAAGAACTCTTTCTGATCGTGCTAAATGATCAACTGCTTTAGTAAAATCTTCTACATTTAGCCTCTCAGCTGTTTGCAATATCACCTCAGCATCCTTTACCATCATTTTTTTTGAAAATTCTTGATCCATATCAGTGGAATTTTTCATATGGTGGAATTCAAACAAACTACTTTTCTTATTGAGCAGTTGTTCTTGAACATCCTTTTGCAAAGCACTATAGCCACTATATCCAAGTGCGTGACTAAATCGAATAACCGTAGTTTCACTGACATTAATCTCCTGTCCTACTTGAACACCTGAGTTCATCGCAAACGCCTCTGGATTTGCAAGAAAATGTTTTGCTACCATCTTTAAACCTTTTGAAAATTCATCATATTTGGATTGAACTTTTGATTTTAATGCATCCATTTATCTATCTCCTGTTTCTCGAAGGATTTCCTTTTTTTTTATTATAATGAAGTTTATTCTTTTTTTCAACGAAAATTACAATAAATTCAGAAAATTATAAATTAATTTATGCCTTGTTTTAGTTTTAGGAATAGTTTTATTTCAAGTGTATACAAATTTTTCTTCATTCTTTATAAAACGTACGATGCCTTCAAATCTCCATTTATATTAGAGACTTATCTCCAAATATAAGTAACAAGAACTATTAACTAGACAATTAATGAACATTAAAAAAGTGTCTTTAAAAGGAATTCTTCCCCTTCTAAAGACACTTCAATTTGTTAAGTTCTCCAATATGTAGAGGTTTTCCAAAAGAATACAGGTACCAAATAATCTTGCTGACTAATCTGACACCTCTGTATTTTTTCCTCTATAAAAAAAATAAAAGCAATTACCTCTTATCATTTTCACATGATTTATTGAGATAACTGCTTCTATATTTAATAACTCTTATCCACGGTGGAACATCCCTATAACTTCTTTTGTCTCTGTGATGTTCACAAACGCATTTGGATCGACTTCAGTAATCATTTCTTTAACTTCTGATAATTGATAACGAGTGATAACAGTAATAAGGACTTTTCTACCTTCACCAGTATAAGCTCCCTCACCATCCATAATTGTCACTCCACGATAAAGATTCGCAAGTAACTTCTCCTTCACTTCGTCACCTTTACCGGTAATAATCATGACAGTGAGTTTGATGTGATTCGTATGAATCGTATCAATAACTTTCCCAGTCGCATAGATAGTTACAAGCGTATATAAAGCTGCATCCCAGCTAAATACAAAACCTGAAATTATTACAACGATCGCGTTCATCGCAGAAATCATTGCTCCAAGTGGAAAATCTCTTTTCTTATTTAGAAGCATCGCAATAATATCAAAGCCACCTGATGAACCAGATGCTTTAAAAATTATTCCAATACCAATTCCCGTAATAACACCACCAAACAGTGAAGCTAGTAGTGGTTCATGTGTTACTTGATAAACCGGAATCACATACAAACTGACTGAAAGTACTAGTACGGAAAGAATCGTATATCCAATAAATCGTTTACCTAATTTCATTACACCAATAATTAGTAAAGGAAGATTTAATAAAAAGTTTAACAGACCTGTATTTAAAGGCGTTACAAGACCAAGCATGATTGCAATACCACTTAATCCACTGCTGAGAATTTCATGAGGAATTAACAAAAAGTTATAAGCAAAACCAACTAAAATAGAACCAATTGTAATGATAAAAATATTGCGCATAGCTACTCTCCCTACCAAATAATCCTGTGCCACCATTTTTTTATTCTTTATAAAAAAATCACACAACATTTCATACTAGCGCTTCCGAATCTTAACTCATTAATCATGTAATAAGCGCAATTGAATTATATTATAGTTGAGTTTTAACGAATAAAAAATTTAATAGTTTTTTCTGAAAAATAGGAATAACTATAACCAAGCAGTAACAACATGAATTGTTGACAAGTATAAATATATGAACAATTCATGTACAATCTTCATTACTCTTCTATACTTGTTTGATCGGCAACTTTATAAATTCTTTCTAACATTGGAGGATGCGTATAACGGAACCATTTCACAAGCAATGACGGGTTTACTTCACTTAATCCAGATTTCGTGAGTTTTTGAAACGCCGTTACCGCTGCTTCTTTGTCCCCCGTTAACTCTATTGCATAATGGTCAGCTCTTGATTCCTGATATCTAGAAAAATAATTCGAGAGCGGACTTGATGCGAATAATAAAACCGATGTAATCAGTAAAAACAATGGAAGCGAACTTATATCATTAATTTTCTTTATTTTTAATACCTTTCCATATCTTGCAATAATCCATGTCATAATCCTCGACGTGAGCCAAAGTCCAATAAGCGTCATAAAAATATAACCAGCCATGCCAAAATAAATATGTTTCTCGACATAATGTCCCATTTCATGTGCCATTATGAATAGAATTTCTTTATCTGATAAACGATTTAATGTAGTATCCCACAGCACAATCCTCGAATTCCTACCAACACCAGTAACATAAGCATTCAAAGCATTCGTCTTTTCCGCCATGTTCACTTCAAACACATGCTCAGCTGGAATATTTGCCTGTTCGGCTAACGACAAAATCTTTGTCTCTAATTCTTTATTTTTCAACGGGTAAAAATCATTATATAACGGGGCAATTACTACCGGTTGGATAAACATGATAAAAATAGAGAAAGGTATCGTTAATAGCCAGGCATATAGCCACCATCTCTTGGTACTTTTTTTTATGAGCCAATAAAGAACCAACACAACTATTACTGTCATGCCGAAGTTAACCCAAAAGTCTATCACACCATCCCTCATCCAAGAAGAAAAGCTTTGGGTACTAATTCCATACTTTTTACTTAAGGAAAAGCTATAATAGTCCATTGGAAATAATACAATATACGTAAGCAGAGATAACAAAAATAGATAGATTACATTTTTTACGATTGTCCATTTGGAAAGTGCTGCTGACCATTTTTCTAACATAAAAGATAGCCCTACAAGCAATATTAAGAAGTAGACGAGCCATTCAAACGGAGTCGCTACAAAAAAGAGGAAATTCCTAATTTTCGAGTACTCTCCACTTAATAGTAATTCGTGCTCGTTCATAAACATCGCTGGATCAGCGACAGTTCCCTTTAAAGCAGCTGGTATACTGCTACCACCACTATGAAAAATATAAAAATACATCGCTAAAGCATACACACCAAATAACAATAGAGCTGATATTCCCCACTTTTTTGCTATGTCGTTCACTCCCTTGTTCAGTTCGTTCTACAATAAGTGTAATCTAAAATGACAAAGATAGAACAGATTTCTATGTTAAAGCTTTATTAACATTAGATAAATCCAGACACAAATTAAATTTGGAAGTAAACTTTGTCCATTTGAAATAATTTATAAGATTATTCTTTCCCAATATGAGCAAATTCATGATTTCTTTATTTGTTTATGTATACAAAAATTCAAATTAAATTAGTTAACGCATTAGCACTATGTTGTGTTTTATAAACCAACATAATGCCATTACATATTACTTTATATCCTTTGGAAAATAGTTAATAAAAGTAGTTTAAGAGCTTTTACTCTATCTAATCCACCATAATTCCACACTATACTAAATCACGTCTTCGCCCAATAAACAACAAACTCACTAATCCACAAACCAAAATTATTGGCGCGCTTACTTTATATAAATCAGTAAAGCTACTTGCTAACTCTTTTTCTGCGTATTGATCAATATCCTTTGAGTATTTTAGAATTTCTGTATTTATTTTCTGTGATTCCTTTTCAACTTCTTTTGATACCTGTTTAGTTATCTCGGCTTTCTTAATTTCTTTAAACTCCTCAGGAACTCCTTTTAGTACTGTGATTACATTTTGTTGTATTAAAGCTTCTTTTTGTTCCTTGGTCATGCCATTGAGTTTTTCTTTTTGATTATTTTTCTTAGTTTCTTCTAAACCTTTATTATTTATTTTTTCATAAACTACATGTAATATTTTATCTTGCTCTTTTTTATCTACATGAATTTCACGTACTTTTTCTTCTGCGTATTGTTCAATTTTATTTTTATTAATTGTTAGATTATGCGTTAAACTAGATACAAATATTGCAACTGCTAATACTATACCTACTTGTCGTAACATGGATACAACACTTTGGGAAGCTGTTAATAACTCACCTTCAAATGAGGATGCAGTTAATATTGTTATTGGTCCTACAACTAAACCGTATCCAATTCCAAGAACCATACAAGGTAAAATAATTTCTTTGTTAGTCGACTGAATACTAATCATTTGTAGCCAATAATATGAAACGCTCATAGCTATAAATCCTAACAATATTATAGGAACCTTCCCAATTTTGTTGATAAGAATTCCTGCAAATGGAGAAACCAAGAATATCATAGCTGAAATGGGTGTTACTAATAATGATGCTATTAATTCTGTTCGATTCTGCATTTTTGTAAGGAATGTAGGAAGTAATACGGTTACTCCGATTAAAAACAAATTGCTTAGTATAACAACAATTGATGCACCGACAAAAATTCGATCTTTAAATAGCTGTAAATTCACCATTGGAGAAACCACTTTTCTCTCAACTACTATAAATAATATGAAAGAAATGATACTAGAAATGTAACATGCCCATGCAACCCCACTCATCCACCCCCATGTATTACCTTTTACTAAAACTAAAGTGAATAAGAAAATAGTTGAACTACATAGTACACATCCAATCCAATCTATTTTAGATACGACACGTTCTTCATTTCTAACCTGTAATAAAACAAAGCAGAGTATAATTCCGATTATACAAATTGGGATATTAACAAAGAATACCCATCTCCATCCTAAATTTTGTGTAATCACCCCGCCTATCACAGGACCCAGGGCTGCAGATAGACCTTGTGTAACACCTAAAATTCCAAGAGCAATATTCCTCTTTGCTAATGGCATTGCTGATACACCAATTACCATACTAGTTGGAAATAATATAGCTGCGCCTATACTTTGAATAAATCGAGATAAAATCAGAAAATCACCGGTATTTGCAAAAGCACATAATACTGAGCCAAATCCAAATACAAATAATCCAATAATGTACATTTTTGCTTTACCAAAAATATCTGCAATACGTCCTAACGGAATCGCTAAAACTGCAATTGACATTGTATATATATTTAAAATCCATGACATCTTTTCTAATGTAGTGCCCAGGCTAGATTGTATTGCTGGTAAAGCTATATTCATAATAGTCGTATCGATCATACAAAGGAAAATACCTAAACACATTAAGAAGACGATTTTAATACCTTTAGATTGCTCCATGTGAATCTCCCCCTTTAATTATCTAAACAATTCACTTTCAAAATTATTTTACTACTCAAGCGCATCTTTTTTCTTAAGCTGCGTTAACTTTCTCTTTAATGTTTCTACTTCTGCGGTATAAGTTGCAATCCCGATTTCTAATGAAACCTCTTCTTCAAATGTTATGCCTTTTTTCCACGTTTCGTATTTTGACAAAAGATCTTCGATATCTGCTTCTTTTCTTTTAATTTCTTCTTCCATCCACTTTTGAATAGTTGATACATCACTATATTTACCAAAATACATGCGCATCAAAAAATCAGAACGCAATACTTCCTTTTCTACATCACTTTGCAAATACTGTTGGAACTCTTTTCGTCCTTCGTCGGTTATGAAAAACATTTTTTTATTTGGTTTTCCGTCTTGCATCACTACTTCTTTTCTAATTTTCCCGTCCTTCTCCAACTGTCTTAAAGTTGGATAAATCATCCCAAAGCTTCCATCAAAGAAATGCGTAAATATTTCTTCAAAAACCATTTTTATATCATAACCTGATAGCTCTTTCTCCATCAATAATCCTAAAACGACGTCTCTCCCCTTCATACAAACACCCTCACAATTTATATTTTCATTATTCATATTAACAATGTTAATATCATTTATGATAATACATTATATGGATTCAATTGTAAAATGATACTAAAAAAAATAATTTAATTTTGCAGTAAAATTAATTCCCTTATGCAAATGGCTTAGTACTACTCTCTACATTGGAAAGAGGGAATACTCGAGGATTATAGGATTGGTTTTACTTCTATAACAATTCTTGCTCTACTTTCTAAAGAGCATTTATTACATGCTTATAACTAAAAAACAGAGCGAATAATGTTTTAACATCAATCACTCTGTTTGTTTTTATAAAATTATAGTTTTTTAAATATTAAAATTATTTTGATTTATATCAATATTAGAGGTTATTATTAAGTTACAAAATATAGGGAGATGTGTTGCTGAATGACAGTTAATTACGACTTTTTATTACATCATCAACAGACTATTAAGGAAGATCTTTTAAATCTCGTACAAGCAGAGTCACCCAGTCACGAAAAGAATCTCGTTGATATAACAGGTAATCTGATTAAGACTATAATCCAAAAGCGTCTTGGTAAAGATTACATCTGTACGGAATATATTAATAACCAATATGGAAATCACCTCCTATTCCAGAAAGAACATTCTCCAAAACCTCGTGTTTTATTTCTTTGTCACTTTGACACGGTTTGGCCAAAAGGTGAATTACCAATTCATTTTGAAGATGAATTGTTTTATGGGCCAGGAGTGTTTGATATGAAAGCAGGATTGTTGTCATCTATTTGGGCGATTTCTTCATTAGAAAACACTTTAGAAGCGTTACCGATATCTCCTGTATTTTTACTTTCTTCAGATGAAGAAATAGGTAGTTTATCTTCAAGAGATTTGATTGAAGAGGTGGCAAAAACATGTGAAGCGGTTTTTGTGATGGAGCCCCCTGAAGCCGAAACGAGTAACCTAAAAACAGCTAGAAAAGGTATGGGGATGTATCAATTAGAAGTACAAGGAATAAGTACACACGCAGGAAATAACCATGAAGATGGTGTCAACGCTATATTAGAGATATCTTACCTAGTACAACAACTTCAAGAGCTAACAGATTATGCTAAAGGGACTACGGTGAACGTAGGTGTGATTCGTGGTGGAACAACGATTAATGTAGTGCCAGAATACGCTTCCATTGACGTAGACTTTCGAATTTCTACATTATTTGAAGCGGAAAGAATTATGCAAGCAATCGAACAACTTACTCCGAAAAACCCACTTGCTAAACTGAGTATAACTGGTGAATTGAACCGTCCACCACTTGAGAGAAACGAAGCCAATCAACAATTATTTAAACTTGCGCAAGAAGCAGGAAGAAAATTGAACATTGTGGTTAATGAATCTAGTGTAGGAGGAGCAAGTGATGGGAACTTCACTTCTGCTTTAGGTATTCCAACGATTGATGGACTAGGTATTCCGGGAGATGGAGCCCATGCCAGAAATGAGCATATTCAATTCGATATGTTTGCAAAACGTTGTGCCCTAGTTGCAGAGCTATGTATTGCATTTGGAGATAAATTTGTAAATGACTATAATTTTATTAACAATAAAGAAGAACGTATAACAAAATAACAAAAACGTAGAATTCATAAATGATAAATGTTAGGTATCAAGCTATGAAGAAATTCATAGACTGATACCTTTTTGTTCCTCTTACTAGAAGTGAAACTTTGCATCCACATATACGTATTACTAGTATTCAACAGAAAGAGGCGATTTTAAGAGTGGATGATTCAAGGGAATGGTTATCAGAAGAATTGAAAAAGGTAGAAGCATGGGAAAAAGATCAAAATGATTTATGGTTTTTTGAGAAAATTGGGCGGTTGCCCTTTAAGATTATTGATAAATGGACACCTAAGTTCATTCAAGATAAAATTGGCATTCTACTGGACGAGCTTGGACAATATGTTCAAACAGGTGGAAACTACCTTAGTTCAATATCTAAAATCCCATCGTATTATCCTAAACTAGAGGTACAAACGATTGAGGATGTAAAAACTCTTCCTATCTCTAAGATGGATCAAGCTGTAGATGGGCTAACTAAAAACAGAAAAAACTTAGCCACCCTGCAAGGAGCTGGAACCGGCATTGGAGGTATTTTCACATTATCAATTGATATTCCTCTTCTTTTAGGTTTACAGTTAAAAACTATACAAGACATCGCAATTTGCTATGGCTATGATCCAAATGATAAAAAGGAACGTTTATTTATCATAAAATGTCTTCAATTTATCTCCTCTGACATTGTTGGTAAGGAAGCAATCCTTTCCCAATTATCCATGTTTGATAACCAAGATGAATCAGCGAAACGAGAAGTTCTATCTGAAATGCAAGGTTGGCGTGAAGTCGTGTATTCTTACCGAGATCAATTTGGTTGGAAGAAGCTGTTTCAAATGATCCCGATTGCCGGTCTCCTATTCGGTGCATTCATTAATCGTTCAGCAGTGCATGATATAGCGGAAGCGAGCAAAATGCTATACAGAAAGAGAAGGATCATTGAAAAATTGGATTAAATTGAGTTTGACTCCTTCAATTTTGAAAAAAATAATACCTTACCTATCATTGGGTAAGGTCTGGCATACAATTATTTACACTCTAATTAATATCCTTGCTTGCGTTTAAATCCGTACTATAAATTATAAAAACATGCCTGCTATGGCGGCGCTTAATAATGAAGCCAACATCCCTGAGGCGACAGCTCTAAATCCTAAGCGTGCAACATCATCGCGACGGCTCGGTGCCATCGAACCTAAACCACCTAACAACATCGCCATCGAGCTTAAGTTTGCAAATCCACATAATGCGAAGCTTACTACAATTACTGTTTTCGGAGATAATGATGCAATTTCAGGTGCAAAAGCAGAATAAGCAACGAATTCGTTTAGTACTAACTTTTGCCCGATAAAAGATCCAGCTTGAACTGCTTCTGACCAAGGGACACCGATAACAAATGCAAGTGGTGAAAAAATAAACCCTAAAATCCCCTCAAGTGTTAGCCCTTTAAATCCAAAAATACTCCCTAATCCGCCTAATAGTCCATTAAGAAGTGCTATTATTGCGATAAAAGCAAGTAACATGGCCCCTACATTTAACGCAAGTTTTAATCCATCACTAGCACCTCGTGCAGCTGCATCAACGACGTTGACAGATGAATCATCTTTTTCCATTGTAAAGTTTTCTTCATTCACAACTTCCGTTTCTGGAATCATGATTTTCGCTAAAATTAATCCTGCGGGAGCAGCCATAAAGCTCGCAGCAACCAAATATTCTAGCGGAACTCCTAATAATGCATATCCTACTAAAACTGATCCAGAAACCGAAGCAAGTCCACCGGTCATAATAGCAAAAAGCTCTGATTTTGTCATATTCGCTATAAACGGTCGAATAACAAGAGGTGCCTCCGTCTGCCCTACAAAAATATTAGCTGCAGCCGAAACAGATTCTGCCTTACTAGTTCCCAAAAGCCTTGAAAGAGCTCCACCGAGAATTCGTATAAAGAACTGCATAATGCCTAAATAATATAAAACGGAAATTAGAGACGAGAAGAAAATGATAACGGTCAATACTTGAAAAGCAAAAACAAAACCGAAATTTTCTGTATCTGCTGCGGGACCAAATACGAAGGAAATCCCTTCATTTGCATAAGAAATTAAATTTTGTATACCATTAGAAAAAGCTAGGAGACCTTCACGCCCTGTTTCCCATTTCAAAACAATAAAAGCAAACAAAATTTGAATTATTAATCCTCCTAAAACCGTTCGCAATTTGATTGATTTTTTTGAACTTGACAATAAAAAAGCTATCCCAAGAATAGCAATAATACCGCAAATCCCCCATAATACGTTCATATTAGACACCTTCTTATTATGTAGTATAAATACAATACCTTTTATCAAATACCTCATCTAACAACAGAAAACAATAAAGCATCATCACAAATAGTACAAAGGATGAAAATTGAACATTGTTCTCATTTCTCAACCTTTTCAACTACTTCAAAACAACCGTTTCTAATGAATAACTAATCTAGAAATAGTCTTTCCCTAAATCAAAAAAAATATCACATTCTATAGTTGAAATGTTTTTTCTGTATTTAATTCAATAAAAAAAGTTCTAGTGCCATACTTAGCACTAGAACTTTTATCAAATCACTATTGAAATTTCGACTTAAATGTTGCACTGAATTTGACTTTTCGTTGTTAGATTTTCATTTTTATCTACATCAACATTATATTATCCATTTTAATTTATTTACGTTGATATTCATAAATTCGTTCAATTGTTTCTAACCACGTGTTTAGAATGATTGGAAATACTGCTTCATCAATATCAAATTTTTCATGATGATGACCCGCCGCTAATGTTGTACCAAAAATAGCATATGTTGCAAGTCCACCTTGTCGCTGAACTTGATCCATCATATAAGTTGCATCCTCTGAACCCCCTGCAAACTTGCTTCGCAATTGAACTTCCTCTACACCATCAATATCTTTAGCTGCAAGGCCAACTAATTCAACTAATTCTTCGGAAGATGCACATGTTTTAGCTTCGCCAACTATTTCGTAAAAAAGCTCAGTTCCATACATTTTAGAAGCTCCTTCTAAAACTGATAGCGCTTGCTCATGTACATAAGTATGAACCGAGTTATTTTCACCACGTGTTTCTAATTTTAATGTGGCATGAGCTGGTACAATATTACGACCATCTCCTGATATGCAAGTTCCAACATTGATACGTGATGCACCATCACTATGCTGAGTAATTGTATGAAGACCCAGTATTGCCGAAGCTGCAGCAAGTAAAGCATTTTTCCCCTTTTCAGGTTCAGCCCCTGCATGTGCAGCTTTACCAATAAACTTTGCATCTATTTTAGTTGTAGCTAAAAAACCATCTGCACCTGCTATTACTGTACCCAATGGTACGTTTATCCCTACATGCATACTTAAAAAATAATCAACATCATCTACAACTCCAGCAGCCACCATCGAATTTGCCCCGCGAACACCTTCTTCAGCTGGTTGAAAAATAATTTTAATAGTACCTTCAATTTGATCCACATTATTTGCAAGGACTTTTGCCAAGCCTAAACCAATTGCGCTATGGGCATCATGTCCACAAGCATGCATTTTCCCTGCATATTTTGAGCGAAAACCAAATTGTTTCGGAAGATGTGTCAATTCATCATTTTCCAGTATATCTAGCGCATCCATATCAAATCGGAAAGCAATCGTTGGGCCAGTTTTTTTTCCTTTAATTGTACCAACAACGCCTGTATATCCCCCAACCATCTTTTCCATATATTCTAAGTAGCCGCCGTTACTTTTGGCATTTTCATAGTAAACTGCTAACTCGTCATCAGAAGGCACACCCATTCTTTCTTCTGACACAACCTCTTTTCCTACCTGTACCTGAAACCCTAATATGCTCAATTCATGTGCGATTATTGAAGCTGTTCGAAATTCAGTCCAGCCTGTCTCAGGGTACTGATGGAAATCCCTTCTCCATGCAACCATTTGCTCAATTAAATTAGAAGTAGTTGTAAATAGTTTCATCTTCCACACTCCCCTGGCTAATAATTAGATATGTCCTACTAAGACTTAATATTGACTTCCTGTACCTTTAGAAACTTTTGCATAAACTGAACGATTTCAGTATTCATTTTAATATGATTTTCGATTTTTTCTGTTTGGTGACCTTCGTCCTCAAAAATAATAAGTTCTACGTGCTTTCCTTGCTCTTTTAAATCTTCCGTAAGCTGTTCGGCTTCACTAACAGGAACTCGGGTATCGTTTCTACCGTGGAAAATAAGTAACGGTACTTTTATTTTATCGGAATGATTTAATGGTGCGATTTCTTCAAAGAAATCAACATCTTCTTTTAATGAACCATACTCATATTCACGTAATTTTCTGCGCCATGCCCCTGTATTTTCTAAGAATGATTTGAAATGGGATATTCCCACAATATCTACTCCTGCCGCCCATATATCAGCATAATGTGTTAGAGCAGCTAAAACCATAAAACCACCATAGCTACGTCCCATAATACCGATTCGTTCAGAGTCAACACCATGCGTATTTACTAAATCGTTAGCTAGCCATTTTAAATCCGCTACAGAATCCATACGCTTCCGTACATCATCCAATTTCACGTATTTTCGTCCGTACCCCATACTTCCTCGCACATTCGGGGCAGCTACTGCAAAGCCATTAGCTGCTAGATACTGAATAACAGGATTATACTCAGCACGTATTTGATACTCTGGTCCACCGTGAACATACACTACTACCGGCTGAGCTTCTTCCTTTTTACCATATAAAAAGTAAGGTACTTCCAAACCATCAAAAGAAGAGAATGTACAAAGCTCAGGTTGCTGCCACAAGTGTTGTACTTCCTTAGCCTCGCCTATGAATGTGACACGTTCTACTTGGTTGTCATTCAAAGATACTCTCCAAATATCACCAGGAAGTATTGGACTTTTTAGTCCAAAATAAAGTTCATTATCATTTAGCCAAGTTAGAGATTCCACTACACCGCTTGGAACCCCTTCAATATAATGATGCTTTTGTTTTGTTAAATCATATATCCCAAGAAGTGAAACTCCACCCTCGTTTGTAGTAAACGCTAGGATAGAATTGTCTGGGGACAATTTAATTTCTTCAATATCCCATTTGTCGAATGTTAGAAGTTCCTGTAGTTGAGAAGATTCTTTAAAATTAAATTGGTGAATACCTAAAGTATCTTGACCAACATCAGTAAGAATGAATCCACTCTCCCCATTATTACTCTGCTGAAGTGATTGATATCTAGCTAAAGGATTTCCTTCAAAGAGTTTATAAAGCTCTTTATTTTTTAAATTTAGTATGTAATAAGATTGATCAATATTTGTTTCTGGCATGCTAATAATTAAATGCTCTCCATCCTTTGTCCAAGCAATAGGAGTACAATTGCCATCCACTTGATAAACGACTTCCTCTGTTTTGGTCTCCACATCCAGGATAGATACATCAAAGTAACCTGGTTGACGACGATTACTTGTGAAAGCAATTTTACTTTCGTCAGGAGACCAGCCACCAAATTGGTGAAAATGTTCTTTTGATACTACAAGTTCCTCTGTGTACAGGTCTTTTTCTCTCAATAAGTGAAATTGCTGTTTTTCATTTCCTTTTTCGTCTATACCAACGATCGTTTGCTTTCCTGATGGAGAATGGTATGCCGCTAGAACTCTGTCTGGTAGGTTTGAGTATTGTTGAATTTCTGCTGTTGTCACATCCCACTTCCAAACTTGTGGAATACCAGTTTCTTTAGAAATAAAGGTAACAGCTTGTTGATTTGGGAGCACTTGAGGCTGGAATCCTCCACGGACATTTAAGTACTCAGATAGAATTTGATCCGAATTCATCATTATTTTCAGTCTCCTTTTTATAGATAGAATCTATATTCATGTATTTCAACTAATAGTAAATAATTAATCCAATAATGCTTACAAAAATTGAAGACGCAGCTAAACTAGTAATCGAGAAAAACAATACTTGGGCTATCTTTTGTTTAAATTGATTTAAATTTGCATCATTAGCGAGCTGCTGATTTGCACGTTCCAGTGATCTAGACTTATTCATAGGAATTATAAAATGCCCAAGTGATCGAAATCCCCTCGTAAACATATTAAGAAATCTAGTTTGCCAAATGTTAATACAAGCTGATATTATTGCAGCTGCTAAACCGAAAAGAAATGTGTAGTTAATCCATTCAGTTAGTGTCCAATTTAAAAGCAACATGATTCCTCCCCAAAGCATGGACAGAGCACTTGTAAGTATAAAAAATCTTTTCATCCTATCACCTCGTATTAATTTGAATCTATTATAGTTATAAGTAAAAAAGATAAAGTCCCTTACAATTCCATGTCTTCTTAGAAAAGCTTACGCTCTCTTCGGTAAACTGCTGGCGAAGGGACTCTATCTATTTACAACTCACAATTTATGAATAAACTGTATTATTTCGTTTTTTCTGCCCATTTAAATTGAGGGTAACGATTCACATAATAGGCAATGTTTTCAAAGTCAGGATTTGTTAAGTAATTATATTTATAGAAATTAACAGGCATAAATGGCATATCCGTCATCAAAATTTTCTCTGCTTGATGCAAAAGTTCGTAGCGTTTATTTACATCTTGCTCTACTTTTGATTTAGCAATAATAGAATCATATTCTTTATTTACCCATCCTGTACGGTTGTTAGGGCTATCACCTAGGTAGTAGTCGAGATTAACAACTGGATCAACGAAAATACCAATCCATCCCATACGAGCCATTTGGAAGTTTCCTTGTTTTGTCGTTTCTAAATAAGTACCCCACTCTTGGTTACTTAGTTTAAGTTTGACACCTAAGTTTTGATCAATCATTTCTTGTACTGCTTCTGCTATTTTTTTATGATTTTCAGCAGTGTTATAAAGTAATGTTACTTCTGGAAGCTTACTCCAGCCTTCTTCAGCCATACCTTCTGCTAATAGTTTTTTAGCTTCTGTTGCATTTTCTTCAAAGTAATCTCCACCAACTTTACGGAAATCTCCTTCTGGTGTTTCTGCGCCTTCTGGAACCATTGCATACGCTGGTGTTTCTCCACCTAACGTTACATTTTCAGTCAATGCTTTACGATCAATTGACATTGCGAAAGCTTTACGAACTTTTGCATTTGTAAATGGCTCTTTTTTAACATTGAACATGTACATATATGTTCCGTAGTAAGGTTCTTCACGATAATCTTCATTATCTTTTTCAGTTGCTAAAACATCACTCGGTAATGTACTGATTAAATCCAACTCACCTGTTTTGAACATTTGATAATAAGTTGTAGCTTCATTTACTATTTTGAAAGTAACTTTGTCTAATTTCACTACGTCTTTATCGTAGTATTCATTGTTCTTTTCAATAACTACATTACTTTCATGCTTCCATTCCGTCATCTTAAATGGACCATTACTAATGTATGTGTTTGCATCTGCAGCCCAGTTATCATTACTTTCAACCAGTTTTTGTTGAACCGGATAGAAAGTCCATAATGTAAGTAAGCTATCAAAGTAACCTAACGGCGCATTCAATTCTACCTCAAGAGTTTTATCATCAACAGCTGTTACCCCAACATTCTCCACTTTACCTTTACCTTTGTTGTATTCTTCTGCACCTTTAATATAGTAAAGATAAAATGAAAACGCACTACCAGTTTCGGGATTTAAAACCCTTTTCCAAGCATATTCGAAGTCACCTGCAGTAACTTGAGAACCATCTGACCATTTTGCATCATCACGAAGAGTAAACGTATAAGTCTTTCCGTCATCAGATGTCTTCACATCTTTAGCTGCTCCTAAAACCGGCTTACCATCTTTATCACGAGTATATAGACCTTCAAAAATATGATCTAGTACCCAACCAGAAGTTGTATCTGTTGCCTTAGCAGGGTCAATTGCCGGAGGTTCGCTACTCGCATTTACGACAATTTCTTGTTTAATGTTACCTTTTTCTACTTTATCGCCCTTTGATGAATCATCTGCTCCTCCACCATAACACCCTGCCAAAGCAGAGCCTGTTACTAGCACTAAAAGTAATGACAATATCCATTTTTTCATTTTATTTCCCCCTTCTTTCTATTCATATTAATATAAATGACAAGCCGTCCAATGCTCCTTCTCTACCTCTTTCCACTGAGGCTCTTGCAATGCGCATACCTCCATTGCATGTGGGCATCTCGTTCGGAATCGACAGCCACTAGGTGGATTAGTCGGGCTTGGTGGATCACCAGCAAGGACAATTCGCTCTCTTTTTGCATCGCGTGGATTTGTTTTCGGTATAGCTGATAATAATGCCTGTGTATATGGATGTAATGGATTCGTGAACATATCATCACTATTGCTTAATTCCATCATCTTACCTAAATACATAACACCGATTCGATCACTAATATGTTTTACCATACCTAGGTCATGCGCAATAAATAGATACGTCAAATCTTCAGATACCTTTAAATCTTCTAAAAGATTAATAACTTGTGCTTGAATAGAGACATCGAGTGCAGAAATAGGCTCGTCCGCGACGATAAATTTTGGTTCTACTGCCAATGCACGTGCTATGCCAATTCGTTGTCTTTGCCCACCGCTAAATTCATGAGGATAGCGTTTCGCATGTTGTGGGCTCAAACCAACACGCTCTAATAATTCATAAATTCGATTTGTACGATCTTTGCCACTAAAAAGCTTATAGGCATCGATTCCTTCAGCAATAATGTCGCCGACTCGCATTCTAGGGTTTAGAGATGCATGTGGATCTTGGAAAATAATCTGCATTTCTTTATTCACATTTCTTTTCATTTCTTTATTTAATTGTTTAATATTTTGACCGTTGTAAATGATATCCCCATCTGATGCTGCCTGGATTCCAACAAGTGTTTTTCCTAAAGTAGACTTACCACTCCCACTCTCTCCAACAAGACCAAACGTTTCACCTTTTCGGATGTAGAATGAAATATCATCAACTGATTTAACAGTAACATCTGATTTAATTTTAAAATATTTTTTCAAAGACTGGACTTCTACTAAATTCTTAGTCAATACTCTCACCCCCAACTGTCACTGTTTTTTCCTTTTCTAGAGTAAAAGGCATTTCCACTTTGGGTGCTCGAGAATCATTTAGCCAGCATCGTGCAGAATGCGATTCATCAATTTGGTAGTCTCCTGGCATTTCTTCTAAACAGATATCCATTGCATACTTGCATCGTGGTGCAAATGGACATCCCTTTGGAGGAGAAAAAAGATCTGGTGGTGAGCCTTCTATAGGTATTAATTGTTTTTTCTCAGTTCCTTCTAAATTTGGAATCGAATTCAACAATCCCCATGTATACGGGTGTTTCGGGTTTTCGAATAAATCGAAAACGGTTGCACTTTCAACCATGATCCCTCCATACATCACCATTACACGTTGAGCAGTTTCAGCCACAACACCTAAATCATGAGTAATGAGAATAATCGCTGTTTGAGTGTCCTTTTGCAATTTCTTCATTAACTCTAAAACTTGTGCTTGAATAGTTACATCAAGGGCTGTTGTTGGCTCATCCGCAATAAGTAATTCCGGATTACAAGCAAGAGCAATTGCAATCATTACACGTTGTCTCATACCTCCACTAAACTCATGTGGAAATTGGTTGTAACGCTCCTCTGGATTTGGAATCCCTACTTGCTTAATCATTTCTATCGCTTTCTTTTTGGCCTCTTGTTTAGATAATTTTTGATGAGTAATGAGTCCTTCAGCTATTTGCTTACCCACAATCATTGTTGGATTCAATGATGTCATCGGATCTTGAAATATCATACCGATTTTAGACCCTTTTACTTTTCTCATTTCTCTTTTTGATGCTCTTAGTAGTTCTTTTCCTTGAAATTTAATACTGCCACCTTTAATAACGCCTGGAGGTGTTGGAATTAGTCCCATGATAGATTGGACAGTGACACTCTTTCCACTACCACTTTCACCAACAATGGCAACTACTTCCCCTTTATCAACATGGAAGGAGACGTCTCTTACTGCCTTTACTTCCCCGCCGTATGTTTTGAAATTGATTTCTAAATTATTAACTTCTAGTAAATGATTCATAGTTTTGTACCTCCTACTTACGAGCTCTTGGATCGAGTGCATCTTGTATTCCATCACCAAAGGCGTTAAATGCAAACATCGTCAATGCGATCATGAATCCAGGGAAAAACAATCTCCACCAATGTCCACTTAATATAACCCCAAGCGAATCATTAGCCATCGTTCCCCAGCTAGCAAAAGGAGCTTGTACGCCAAGTCCTAAGAAGCTTAAAAAGGCCTCTGCGAAAATAGCTGTAGGAATCGTAAATGTTAAATTAATGATGATAATTCCCATAGTATTTGGTAATAAGTGACGCATAATAATTTTGACATGAGAAGTACCTAGTTTTTCAGCAGCTAAAACATATTCCTGGGATTTTAGTAGTAAAATTTGTCCTCTTATAATTCTCGCCATTCCAACCCAACCAGTAATTGATAAAGCTATAATAATAGTGGTTATACCTGGTTCCATGATTACCATTAGAAGGATTACTACGAGTAAATAAGGGATTCCGTATAAAATTTCTACAATTCTCATTAACAAGCTGTCAACGCGATCGCCGAATTTCCCTCTTCCAGCCATATAACCAGAAACTCCACCGACTATTACGCCTACAACTAAATCTACAATCGCTGCTATAAAGCCAATAGTTAAAGATACACGTGCACCTTGCCACGTCCTACTCCACATATCACGACCTAAGTTATCAGTTCCGAACCAATGCTCTCCCGAAGGCGCTTTATTGACATTCGTTAGATTTTGTTGGGAGCCACTATATGGAACCATCGATGGACCAAAAAGTGCTAAAAAGATTATTACGACTAAAAGAAAAAGTCCTATTATGGCTAATTTATTTTTAAGGATACTTAAGAGTGTTTCCTTAAAAACTCCTAAACTAGGACGCTGAATTTCATCTGTCTGTAGCTTACTTGGATCTACTGGACGAAACATAGAATCATTCAATACCTTTACCATCTGCTAATCCCCCTTGCTAGTCAGCTTAATTCTTGGATCAATAAAACGGTAAGAAATATCGATTAAAAATAAAGTGACAACTAAGATTGTACTGAAGAACACGGTTGTCCCCATGATGACGGGATAATCACGATTAAATATACTATCCACGAAGTATTTACCTATACCTGGGACAGCGAATATTTTTTCGATAACAAATGTACCTGTAATTAACGAGACAAATAATGGACCAATGAAGGATACAACTGGTAAAATCGCATTTCGAACTCCGTGACTTAGCACGATTTTGAAGGTAGATAATCCTTTTGCATCTGCCGTTTTAATATAGTTTTGATTCATTACCTCCAGCATGCTAGAACGCATATATCTAGCAACTACCGCTAAGGGTGTTGTTGCAAGTGCTAAAGTGGGGAGGACAGAATGTTGCCAAGTGCCCCAAGAAGCTACGGGAAGAATTCCAAATTTAACTGCAAAAATGTTGATAAGCAATGGCGATAATATAAAACTAGGTACTGATATACCGATAATGGCAAAGATCATGGCGGCATTATCGAGTAATTTATTATGATTTAATGCTGCGACGATCCCTAGTAAGAGCCCAAAGAAGAGCGCTACAATTATCGCTTGTATTCCGAGCGTAGCAGAGGCTGGGAATCCGGATGCTATAATGTCATTTACTGTACGTGATTCGGATTTAATGGATGGTCCTAAATCCAACATAACTAAGTTTTTTAAATACAGGACATATTGCACTGGTACCGGTTCGTCTAAGTTATATTTAGCTCTCATATTTTCTACTACCTCTTTAGGTAGTACATCTGCATCTGATGCAAATGGATCTCCAGGAATCATATTCATGATAAAAAATGTTAATGAAGCTATGACCCAGATGGTAAGAATCATTGTCATAAATCTTTTTACAATATACATACCTAACTACACCCCCGTTCTAATTACGTCAACTTATTATGTATTGACACTTCCTAAAACTCCGTTTGTTGCTGCCATGGCAATAATTACACAGCCCCACATATGTTTATAAGCTGTAATCATGTCAGCACAAGTAAAGCTTATTTTCTTTGGACCAATTAATTCGACACTAGGAATAGTTGTTGTCATTTTTGCTTGTTGTGATCCTTTAAATTCGATTTCAAATGTAATAGGTCCCGATAATACAACTGGTTTTTGGCTAGCAGCATTTTTCACTGCAACCTCAACTTTTTGTCGTATTTGTTCACGTGCTAACTCAGGATGAATTAACTCTGCAGCAAAGCGGTCTACTGCACGCTTAGTAATAGCTGCTTCGATATTAGGCAATGTTTCTAACACCTCGTTCACATATGCATCATCACCACTAATGAACAAAGGTGGCACACCGAATGCACCTGCTACAAAAGTATTCATCTCTGTTTCACCGACTACCTGACCATTGATTGTCATTTCATTCACACAAATCCCTGCTAGCGTATGGCTAATAACTGCTACATCAGAGCCCCCTTCGCGTCCATGATGACCGACAAACAAAATACCATCAAAAGAGTCATCCAAACCTTCAAGCTGGCACATTACTCTGTTGTTTCCAGATACCAGTCTAGCCCGAATGTCTAAGTCTTCGATGATGATATTGGACATATTACCGTGCCCATCTGCTACCACCACTTCTGTAGCTCCTCCATTAATGGCTCCTTCAATCGCTGCATTTACATCTGCTGTCATAAGCTTACGAAAACGTTGATATTCAGAAGGAGTTTTCAATTGTTGGTTAGTTGCTACACCTGAGATTCCTTCCATATCAGCTGAAATAAAAATTTTCATTGTTGCCTACCCCCTTGCATTGTTCTATAAAAAAGCCAGAGCTTTATTATTCTCCTAAAATAAAATACAGATTATTCTGAAAAATTTTTTTAGATTTTTAGAAAATATATTCAAATGTATTTTTATGTACCTCTAGCTGAATGATTGTATTGACTTCAGTAATACATTCAATTTTATTGACTTCACGTAAAATTTCCGTGATTCTTATTTGATCTTTCACTGTTATTTGAAAAAGAATAGGAAATTCCCCTGAAGTTAGAGTGATAAAACGAATCTCTCTAATCTCCTTTAAATCTTCAATTACTTTTGAGATTGAATTTGATTTCACCTTGACTTGAATAATCGCTCCTGCTTTAAGTCCTACTGCTAAAGGATTTACTACCCCTACTACTTCAAGGAATCCTTTGTCTAATAAATTCTTATAACGTAAGCGAATAGTTTTTTCTGTCACTTGCAGACGTATCGCTAATTCAGTAAAGGATAGACGACCGTCTTTAGATAAATGCTTAATAATACCGTGATCTAACTCATCGACTTCAAATTTCAAGTGATCCCTTCTCTCCTTCTATTTTCTTTTTGCTACTGGAATCAGGAATATTTTTGTATTTTGTACCGCTTTACAATATTCAGAAAAAATTATATTATCTGAAAAAGGAATATTAGAGATTAGTTTATATTAACTATTTTTATATTGCAATCCTTTTTTTATAAAAACTGGAGGTTTTGAAATGATAGCAATTAAGAATGCAATAATTTGGAATGGTAATGGTGATTCTCTAGAAAATCACGTTATTTTCGTAAAAAATGGGGTTTTTGAAAAAATTGAGTCTGAGGCGGAAATAACAGAAGCCTATACAGTAATTGATGCAAAAGGAAAAATAATTACACCTGGTTTAATAGATGTACATACTCATCTTGGAGTTTCTGAAGAAGGGGTTGGTATTGAAGGCGCCGATTTCAACGAAACTAGTCATCCGGTAACCCCACAAATACGTGCTTTAGATGGTATTAATCCTATGGAAATTGGCTTTGCAGATGCTCGTAAGGCTGGGGTAACAACAGTTCAAGTAATGCCCGGAAGTGCTAATGTAATTGGAGGAGAGATGGCTGTATTAAAAACAGTTGGTACTATTGTCGATGAGATGGTTATTAAATCACCTTCTGGTATGAAAGCAGCAACTGGGGAAAATCCTAAAAGATTTCATGGAGCTAAAGGAAAAATGCCTGTTACTAGAATGGGAGTTGCTGCCTTAATACGCGAGAAATTAATTGAGGCACAAAATTATATCAACTCTGATAAAAAGGATAGAAAGCTAGATTTAGAAAATATGGCTAAGGTTTTAAATAAAGAAATTCCTTTACGCGTTCATGCACATAGAGCAGATGATATTTTAACAGTACTTCGTATTAAACGTGAATTTGATATTAATGTAACGATCGAGCACTGTACTGAAGGGCATCATATCGCTGATTATATTGCAAAACACGATGTGCGAGTATCTGTAGGACCAACAATGTCCACACGTTCAAAAGTGGAGTTAAAAGATAAGAAATGGTCTACAATCAAAACGCTTTTAGATGCAGGAGTTCCGTGTTCTCTTACTACAGATCATCCAGTCGTTGGTATTGAATATCTAGTAACAAGCGCTATACACGCAATTAAAAATGGAATAACCGAACAACAAGCTTTACAAGCCATTACATTAAACGCTGCTAAGCATCTTGGAGTTGACGATCGAGTAGGGTCGATTTTGCCGAATAAAGATGCTGACTTTGTTATCTGGAGTGGTAATCCATTCGACCTTAACAGTAAGGTTGAAAAAGTATTTATTAATGGTGAAATTATTAATTGACTATACTAATTCTGTGTTAAGTAGAATTAGTACACTTAGTCCTTCAAATTTCTATTCATTATCTTATTTGAATAATCTAAAGTTAATTGCAATATAAAAATTGAGATAATACTTAAGAACTTTAGTGTTAGAATAGCGCTACTTAATAAAACTAAGTGAGCCTTACTTCAATAATAATTGGGGTAAGGCTCACTATTTTGATTTTCGTATTAATTCCAGCTTAATCTAAAGGAGTTTCTAATAATGGTCCAATTCAGAATACACATTGCAGTTACCAATTCCCCCTCTATCATTAGCTTAAATAATTTATCAAACATGGTTAGAAATAATTTGTTTTAACTTCTCCTGTAAATTAGGTAAATCTTGTGCCGTGATTGATAGTCTAATATGACTTTCATCCATTTCCAGTACTTCAGCTAAAAAGCCTCCGAATCTTCCGAAATAAAAATTTTCAAATAGTTTTTTCTGTCACTTGTGGACGTATCGATAATTCAATAATTCAGTAAAGGATAAACAACTGTCTTTAGATAGATGCTTAATAATACCGTGATCTAACTCATCCACTTCTTATTTCAAATAACCCCTTCTCTCTTTCTATTTTCTCTTTACTACTGGAATCAGTAATATATTAACATTTGGTTCCTCTTTACAATATTCAGAAAAAACTATATTATCTGAAAAAGGAATATAAGAGATTATTTGTATTAACTATCTTTATTATTACAATCCTTTTTTATAAAAATGGGGGTTTTAGAATGCTAGCAATCAAAAACGGAGTAATTTGGAATGGTACTGGATAGTTTCTGGAAAATCACATCATTTTCGTAAAAAGTGGTTTTTTTGAAAGAATTGAATCTGAGGCTAAAATAACAGAAGAAGGCTATACAGTAATTGATGAAAAGGAAAAATTATAACACAAGGTTTAATAGATGTACGTACTCATCTTGGAGTCTCTGAAGAAGGTGTTGGTATTGAAGGCGCTGATTTTAATGAAACTAGTCTTCCATAAACACCCCAAATACGTACTTTAGATAGTATCAATCCTATTGAAATTAACTAGTCTACCTTAGTATTTACTGGTATTAGTGACAGTACTAAAGTACAAATGGAATACGATACTTAGAAAACTAAATAGAAAAGAGGTAAACATATGGAACTACCACAACAGCAGGAGTTGAAAAGAAGTCTTACCATGAGAAATTTGGTTATATTTGGTATGATTACAATGTCGCCACTCGCACCATATCAGGTGTTTGGCTCTGTATCACAGGCAAGTTACGGCATGGTTCCTCTTGTATACTTAATCGGTGCAGTCTTAATGTTCTTCACAGCATTGAGTTACGCTCGATTCAGTAAAGACTTCCCATCTGCAGGTTCGGTTTACACTTATGTAGGAAAGGGTATCAATCCACATGTTGGTTTCTTAGCAGGTTGGATTATGTTATCTGATTACATTCTCGCACCCGCCTTGATGTGTTTATTCTCAGGCTTGTGGTTATCAGGTTTATTCCCTGACATAAACATTAAGGTCTTAGCAGTCGTCTTTATATGTATTACGGGTTTAATCAATATTAGGGGTATACAGTTAAATGCTAAAGTGAATACATTCTTATTCATCGTACAAATTATAGCGTTAATCGTGTTTATAGGTTTTGCGATTAAATTTGTATTCATTGACGGTTTAGGTTTCGGAGGGTTCTCTATTCAACCATTTTTCCAACCTGAGTATATTGACTGGAAATTCGTAGCAACAGCTTCTTCTATGATTCTATTAGGTTTCGTAGGATTTGATGGCATCAGCACACTATCAGAAGAGGTAGAAAACCCTCAAAAAGTAGTAGGTAAGGCAACTATTATAGCATTAGCAACAACAGCGGCGTTATTCCTGATTCAGTCATACATGGCTTCATTAGCTCATCAAGGGTATAAAGATTTAGATCCAGATATGGCAATGTTTGATATTGCAAAAGAAATAGGCGGGCAATACTTCTATGTAGCCATGATCATAATTAACGTAATAGCAGTAGGATTAGCGGTGACATTAAACGTACAGTCTGCTGTATCGCGTGTATTATACTCAATGGGTAGAGACAACATGATTCCAGGCTCAACTTTCTTGAGAAAAATACATCCAAAATATAAAACACCTATAAATGCTATAATCCTATCTGTAATAGTCTCAGTTATTATGGTTCTAACTGTTGATATAATGACAATTTTAATGTTAGTAAACTTCGGTGCAGTAACAGCCTTCATGGTATTGAATCTATCAACGGTCATATACTTCTACTTCAAGAAAAAGGAGAGAGGTGTCCGAGGATTCTTCTTCCACTTCTTATTCCCGTTCATAGGGTTCGCTATTTGCGCATTCGTTTGGTCAGGTTTCGATAAGACAACATTAATTATAGGTTTCGTTTGGTTATTCTCAGGTGCTATTATTGGTTTTATCAAAACAAAGGGGTATAAAGAAAGTGGTTTTGAGATTAAGAACATGTAAGACCAAAAAGTAAAAACAACACTAAATAGTACATTTTTATAGAGGAGGAGTAGAAATACGCACTTCTCCTATAATCTAGATTCTAAATATATCAAATTGAAAAGGGGTAGAACATCATGAGACTAGAAGGAAAAGTAGCAATCGTAACAGGCGGAGCACGAGGTATCGGAGAAGCCATCGTTCGAGATTTCGTAGCAGAAGGTGCAAGCGTAGTAATAGCTGACCTACTAGAGACAGAAGGTAATGCACTTGCAACTGAACTACAAGAAATGGGGTATGATGTATACTTCCATAAAACAGATGTATCATCTGAGGATAGTATTAAAGCACTTAGAAACTTTACACTTGGGACGTTTAGTAAACTAGATGTAGTATGTAACAATGCGGCTATTAACATTCCAGGTGCAGTAACTGAACTATCAGAAGACACATGGACTCGTACAATGGATGTCAATGTTAAATCCCAATTCTTAATGGGTAAACATACTGTACCACTTATGCAGAAGCAAGGTAAAGGTTCAATCATCAACATGGGTTCAGCTAACAGTTTCGTAGCAGAACCACGCTTATCTGCTTATGTAGCTTCTAAAGGTGCTATCTTAATGCTAACAAGAGCGATGGCTTTGGATTACGCAAAAGACAACATTCGAGTCAACTGTATTTGCCCAGGTTGGGTAGATACGACATTAAACGATGCACATGCTGAGTTATATGGTGGTCGAGATGTAGTATTACAAGACTTATCTTCTATTCAACCAATTGGTCGTGCAATCAACCCAAGTGAAATCGCTAAAGTAGCAACATTCTTAGCTTCAGATGATTCATCTTGTATGACTGGTTCCCCTGTAATTGCTGATGGTGGCATAACAGCAGGTGCATAGTACTAAATAATAAAAACACGCATACAATCCTAAAATAAGCAGGTAGGCAGTTACTTATACTAACGGTCAACCTGCTTTTATAAACAGTGCTTAATAAAACTAACTGAGCCTTACCTCGATAATAATTGAGGTAAGGCTCACAATTTTATTTATAGTATTAACCTTTAATCTAAAAGGCTTCCAATAATGGTGCCATTCTCTATCATTAGCTTAAATAACTTATCAAACATGGTTAGAAATAATTTGTTTTAACTTCTCCTGTAAATTAGGTAAATCTTGTGCCGTGATTGATAGTCTAATATGACTTTCATCCATTTCCAATGCTTCTGCTAAAAAACCTCCGAAACCTCTTGCTTTTCGATCCACTTGCATAAGAATTTCTGCAGATTTTTCAGTTTGTGAAAGGAACAATATTTCTAGTTCATCTAGCTTCCCTCTATAGACTCCATTTGTTGGAATAAATTCGAATTCTTGCACAAACGGATAACTACTATGAATTTTAGAAGAAGCTTGCTCACATTCCACTTTTCGTAGTTTGAAGCCTATTTGATTTATCGCTTCTAAAATTTGCGCCACAAGTCTAGTTGGACGAATAGCTATAAAATCTTTATCTGTAGGATCTACACTATTTTTTATATCTAATCCTGTACTAACCCAAACTTGTGTATTTCCATATGTAATCGGCGTGTCAGCTGGGAGATTGATTTCAAATGGAATCACTTTTGTTTCATTAACCCCAATAGTAAACGGAGAAGTGATTTTATACTGTTTCACTGCCGCATTATCTGTATACTTTTTATCATCTGACTCTCTGATATAAGTCGTATTCACAGTCAAATAAATGGAATCAATTTGTTGCTCAATATTCCCTCCATACACTTCAACTTCTCCCCGCATTGTTTCACCAGCGACATACTCCGCTTTTTCCAGCTTCGTATCAACCTTTGCTCCCCCTACTCCAAAACTCGCTAGTATTTTATTGAAAAATGACATCTATAAATCCCCCTACTTCAAATTAATTACAAATACTATACGAATACTACAAATAATAAGTTTCAAATTTTTATTTTATTCCGCAAACACCTTCAAGAGTAATTTGCTTCAAGAACTGAAACTGGTCGGGATTCAATACATTACATCGAAATACCTTCGAATTGAAAAAGGTATGCAAAACAACAATGTTCACATACCTTTCTACATATTCTATTCAGAAAAAAACACAATTACTTCTGGTGCGATTAACTGTGGTAGATCTAAACGAGGTTTTTATTCATTTCACTTATAAATAACATATAAATAGCGTATTAAAATTTCCAATTAACGTACCAAGAGGAAATGATTGTGCATTATAAGAATAATTTTTTGGGGGTTATGAAACATACCAGCATTATATTTAGCCTTCTTACGGGGAATAACCGAGCCTACTTAATGCTAATGCCATTTGATAGTACCCCTCACTATTAGGATGAATCCCCCCTTTTTTTGATAATAAAGCTCTTTCATTCCCCTTAAATACGCTATAGAGGTCCGCTACTTTAACATTCATTTCTAGACCAAAACGGTTAATTGATGAATTAAACGCTTTAATTGCCTCATCTGCTATCGGTATACCGGGAAATGGATTATATAAATTCGTTAACCGTAAAATGTATTGATCTTGTTTGTCTAGGTGACGGATTCTATCTATTATTTTTGAGTAATTCTTCAGGGATTGATTAATAGCATGCGATACACTTTCTTCGTTTTTATTTATTAAAAATTCTTTAGCAGCATTTATTAAGTCATCTCCCCCAGCCGTTATCGTGATAATATCTGCACAATTTACAGCTTCTGTAACACTTGGGGAATGGAGCATCTTTAATACATCTTCTGTTGTTGCACCTGACCTTGCGTATTTTTTGTAAAAAACAGACTTTTTTAAAATTTGTTGACTCATGCCTCTATAATATTCAACAAATCCTGGGTCCAAAAAAAGAACACCGATACCTACAGTCAAGGAATCACCGATCGCTAGATAACGTAAAGGATTGAAATCCATATTTCACCTCAAATGATTAGTTGTACTCTTATAGTATTCAAATCAGTTACGATTCGAAACTATTGGTTTGTCATTCAGACAGGAATGCTGCCCCGTTATGTACTTGAAGAACTGATACGCGATGTCACTTCATTCACACGCAATTGATGTCAATTGAGTTGTGTTCCTAGTTAACTAAAGCCATGGGGAAAAATTCATCCCTAGTGCGTTATCATTTCTTCTCTTAAGTACATTGCTCATTGCTTCACAATCTAACATATAAAATTGCTTAATCGGAGAGGAGTTAATTAAATCGTTTAATTTCGAAAGGCGAATAGTTGATAATCGTCTCCTATATTCTATTTACATAAACAATCATTGTTAAAGGTATTGTAGTTATCATTATGCAGAATAAAACAACCAAAACTTGTGTAGATGTTAATACAAATGGTCCAAGTGAACCAGTAAGTAAAATTAATAACGTCATAGAACTGAATAATACGAAATAATTTATACTCATACTTTTACCGATAATTTCTTTTGAACGCTCATCTCTTGGAAATAAATGTGGGGATAAATAAGCCATCATTAGAGAACTAGTACCTAGAAATAATGTCATAATGCCTTTTGGAAATGTAAGTTGCATTATATAAGGGTAATTTATATAAATACTTAACGGGACCATTACTATACCTAAAAATAAATAAGTAATTTGGTTTTCACGTGCTTTTTTCATTATGAATCTCCCCCTCGTATATAAAAATATCTTCGATTCTACATTTGAATACTATCGCTAATTTAAACGCAAGTGTAATTAAAGGATTGCATTTCTCTTTTTCTAGCGAAATGATTGTTTGCCTTGCCTCTAACATATCGGCTAATTGGTCCTGAGTAAAATTATGTGTTGCTCTTAACAATATCGCTTACCACCCTGTTAGTAAAGCTAACTTTACTTTAATAGCGAAAGTCAAGCGTACTTTAAAAGTATATTAGTACGCTTCTAAATCGAACCTATTGTTAACTAATCGACTATCGAGTTAATCTTTCTGTTTGGCAATATCCTGCATTTCTTGTTCAACTAACCTGCCCCGTTAGTTCAATAAGAAAAAGGCTCTACTCCTTATTGAAGTATAGCCCCCGTTAATTAATCATAAAACCCTAAAATCTTTCATACTTTCTCCAAGAATATAGTGTGAAAACCACATCAAATTCTGCTTCATAATAGCCACATTAATTCCTGGTTGGTCAGAACTATATGCCATTCCTTTAAAAATAATCAATTCTGTATCAACTTTCATATCCCTTAATCCTTGATATAGTTCATATGCATTTGGAGTTGGAATTCTTGCATCCTTTTCGCCATGTTGGATTAAAGTGGGAGTACAGGCGTATTTAATATATGTCATTGGTGATGTTTTAGTATATATCTCTGGATCATTCCATGGATCATTTCCTAAATACATCTTAATAAAGTAAGGGATATCTGTATTTACATAATGGGTACTCCAATTAGTAATTCCACCTCCAACTGAAATAGCTTTAAATCTACTACTAAATGTAGAACAAAAAGCTGATATATATCCCCCGTTGCTCCATCCCATAACCCCTACTCTCTCTTTATCTGCAATTCCTTTGTCAACTAGTTTATCCACTCCAGATATAACATCATCGTAGTCAGCAATTCCCAGTTTTCTGTAGTTTGCTTTTAAGAATTCATTACCATAACCAGAACTTCCCCTGTAGTTTGGTTCTAAAACTATAAAGCCTTTTTCGATAAACTGTTCAATAGGATATTTCTCATTAAAACAGTCTGAAAATATTGGAAAGGATGCCCAAGCCGGTCCACCATGGATTACTACTAATAATGGATATTTTTTATTTGCGTCAAACTCTACTGGAGTTGATAAAACTCCCTCTATTTCAAGCCCATCACTACTTTGCCATGAGATTACTTCTCTATTACTTTTATGCTTTCCTTTGAAAAAGCTATTTTCATTCGTTATTTTTTTATCGTCTAAATAGATTTCAAAAATTTCATTTGTTATAGCCTTATTATAGGATATATAATTTCCATCCCTCGTTATAGAGGCGTCCATTATAAAGCTATCTACATCTTCGCTTAACATTTCCACAGTACCATCTTCTGATAACAAACCAATCAGATAATTCGTTTTATTCTGCCATCTAATTAAAATTCCTTTAGCTGTCCACCGTAATGGATTAACTGTACTATCAAAATCTGTTAAGGGTTGAATTCGCTCTCTATTATTCAGATCATATATCTCTAGTGCACTGTCTTGTATATGGTTCTTATAGTAATCCTTCTCCATTATACATGCTGAGTAACATATCTTGCTGCCTTCAGGAGAGAAGCAAACGCTCCCTACCAACAACGTATCTATATTCAGCTTTTGTAGCTCGTTAGCTTGAATATCTAATATGTATAAATCTCCATTTATATTATCTTGCATATTTGAACTTGGCGTAGCCATAAATACAACCTTTTTCCCATCATTTGAAATATCAAATTCATGGATATGAAAATCCTTACCATCAGTTAGTTGATAAACAACGCTATTTTCGTGTTCAAATTTATCATTTTGTATCACTTTTTCTATTTCAATGTAATATAAACAATTATTCTGGTATTCCTTACCTATATGATGAAAATCTCCATATAGTTCCTTACGTTTCTTTATCGCCTCAAATTCTTTTGACTGTGCAACATAATAAAAACCCTTGCCAGTAGGCTCCCATTTGAATTTACTGACCCCTTCTTTCTCATCAGTAATTTGAACCCCACTATAACCATTTATGGACTTAACAAAGATCTGATTTTTCTTATTATCCCCGTCGCCAACTGGGCTAAGGTATGCGATATTGCTAGAATCTGGAGACCATAATGGGTATGTACAATCTATATCCCTAGTTGTTAATGGGTAACACTGCCCCTTATCTTTTTCATATATCCATACATGATTCCTATATTTATTGTCTTTCCAGTTAGCTGTCTTCTTGACAAACGCTACGTTTTTACCATCATCACTTATCTTTGTATCTGATAAGGTTGGTAATGAAATAATCTCTTCTATATTTAGATATGTTTTTTCATTCATTTTCATAACGCCCTCCTAACTATAATCAAATAGGAATAATCAAAAAAATAATCTATCATTTCTTGTTGCAAACTAGTTTATAACATAAAATTCTCAATATTATTTTTGTCAAATTTATTATTTATAGCAAGAACATTTATTAAATTAATTCACCCTAACTCCATTTGTTCAGGATAGTTCCTTCTACTAACCTGCCCCGTTAGTTCAATATTGACTAAGATTGTTATACTGTTAGCTTACCTTCAAAAAATGTTATAGACTTACCAGAAAGAAAAATGGTATCATCCAATACTTTGACTTTTATTATTCCCCCTCTTTCTGAAGCCTGATAAGCTGTAAAATCGGTTTTATGCAATTTATTTTTCCAATATGGGCCTAAACAACAATGTGATGAACCATTTACATAATCCTCAATTATTCCTTGAGCAGGAGAAAAGAAACGAGAAACAAAGTCGAATTCATTTGCATTAGAAAGACTGGTAACAATAACTCCTCGGACTGGTAATTGTGCAATTAAATCTATATTAGGGTTCAAATTCCTTACAATTTCTTCTGATTCCACTTCAACTAAGTAGTCGAGTCTGCTCTTACCTACATATACAGGTTCAACACCTAAAGCTTTGATTAATAATTCAGGTGCAACCACGTTCTCCTCAATAATTGCAGGAAACTGTAATTGAACCCAACCATCTATTAAATGCGCTTTAAGAACGCCACTTTTTGTATGAAAGGTAATAGATTTGTCTTTATCAACAAATCCTTTTTCCCATAAAAAGAATGAACTTGCCAGTGTTCCGTGTCCACATATTGGTATTTCGGTGGAAGGAGTGAACCAGCGTAGATGATATTCACCATTTAAGAAACCGATAAAAGCTGTGGTTGGTAAATTAATCTCTTTCGCAACTATCTGCATCCAGCTACTTTCTTTTTCGTCACTTAAAAAACAAACAGCAGCTGGATTTCCTCTAAAGGCTTGTTCTGTAAAAGTATTTATAATTGACAATTCCATCCTTATTCCTACTTTCTATTATTTTACCTATAATACTTAAAGTTCTCTCACCAGTGACTTTATTCCTTCTTCAACTAACCTGGCCCGTTAGTTGAAGAAAAAAAGAGCTGTCTGAACAGGTCCAAGTTTTTCTACTAAGGTATTCTGTTAATTCAATAAGAAGCCCTGTAGAGAAACGAAGAAGATAAACAAGGAAGTAATAATGAACATGTATTCTTCAAATTTAATAAGTCTTAGATCCACAACCTAGGTTTTAATTATGTACGCTGAGATTTAACTATAACGTTTAATATGAAGAAGATTAAAAATGTCATTAAATATAGAAATAGATTATTGGTGTTAAAAGTGTAAGATAAACCCTCATTAGTTTTAAAAATACCTAGTAAATAATTTATACAGCTTACCACTAGGAGAAATAAGCTAAGTGTCCATATTAATCTAAATATGTATTTTAAAATTTTCATTATTTCAAACCCTCCAAATTCTAAAAAATGCTTATATTAACATCATCCCGTTAGTGCAATAAGAGATATTAGTTTTGATAGCAAGTCTCATATTCGTCTTTCATTAACAAACTTATACACGCCAAACCATTTTCGTGATAAATCTCTTTACCAACTTCTAATTCGATACTTCTATTTGAATTTGGATAATTAGGTTCGTCATTTAGAATGTACAGTGTATCCACGTCTAGCCATTTCATAGAAAAATCACTTTTTGCATGTTAGCACATAAAATTAAGAATAATATAAGGGTAATAAAAGAAATTAAGAAACCAAATATTATTGAAATAATAATCCCCCTTTCTTAAATTCAAGTAAACTGCTCCATTAGTTCAATAAGCAAAAGACCTGCTTATGCAACTTAATAATCTTTAACTACAGCACTCCTTAGCTTAATAAGAAAAAAAACTTATTTCATCATAAATATATTCAGTTTTCCGATTTGTACTTCGAGAAAAAAGGAAATAACAAAAACAAAAAAACAACATATAAAATTATTATCGGAAAAGTATAAGAAATGGATAACGATAATTGAGGTGATATGATAAAGCCAAATAACCACAATGGTAGGACTGATAACAAAGACAATATAATCCTTGAGAAGAATATTATCCTATGCTCCGTGCCACATTGATTACATTGAATAGGTCTGTATGATAAAAAAAGAGATTTTATGATTTTACTCCATTTAAATTGAGTATTACATTTATCACATTTCTGTAAACTCATATATTCATCTCCTCCTGTGTAAGAATTATTACAACTATCTTATCAATGTTTCTGATTAGAGCTGGTTTTATATCCAATTTACTTTTCAACTAAACTACCTCGTTAATTGAAGAATAAAAAGTATTGCTTTAGCACAATCAGAAAAAAGCTGACTAAACATACATTATTCTTCAACATTGATTTTTTTTAATTTAGAAGGAAATGTCGTTAATAAACTTTATAATTTTCCTGTTTCCACAATAGAATTTCATTTGCAACAGAATTAGGAATATCCCAATGGACATTGTGTTTGGTGTTTTCTATGCCTTTTACCTTTATTTTATTAATGTTTTTTTTAATTTGTTGTAATCCTCTGTCTCTAGATGAATCAATAATTGGAATTGTTGCATGCAATAACAAGACAGGACACAGAATATTATCATAAGTTGTAGAGCAAGGTTCTTTATAAAACGCCTTAATTGTTGCTAGAATACTAAAAAGGTCTGCCTTTAAGATATAGTTACCTTTTACCTTTTTAAATTAGAGATTATTATTGAATCAAGGCTTGTATCCCATTGTTTTGTTGTGTAATCTTGGTATTCTTTGACCACTTCATCCCATGAGCTATATTTACTCGATTCAATATATTTCTTCCAGCCTAGCAAGGCTTTCTCTTTCGTCATCCCGCCAACATGCTCAGGAAACACATATCCTCCATCTATTAAAATTAAACCTATTATCTTATTTGGGTGAATTTTCGCGAAATTTAGAGCAAGGTCCGCCCCCCAAGAATGTCCTAATATGTAAAATGGTTTATTCGTAATCTTTTGTATTACTCGATAAATTCGGTTTACTAAAGCAGAAAATCTGTAATCATCCTCCAGTTCTAGTGGGCCGGTTTCTCCATGACCTGGATTATCTAAAAGAATTAGATGAAAATCATTTATTAGGTATTCGATAAGTCCAGAAAAACTTTTTAAATCACCTGTCATTCCATGTAGACAAACAAGTGAAGGAAGGCTGTTTTCACCAAATTCATAACCGTGAAAAACATGATTATCTACTGTTATTTTGAATTCCTTCAATTCTAGAATCACTCCTTTTATCTTATAAATAAGCCCTACTAACTCCAATTTGTCGAAGTTATTTTCATATATTTCGTTCTTAATGAGGGCGGTATGCTCAACTATTATTTAAATATTCTAAAAAACTATAAGCTAAAATTGTACCATTATTAATAGTAAATACATATTACCTACCCCTTATTTTACATTAATTCCGTATTCAACCAAACTGTAACTTTAGTTGAATAAGCAACTTAAATGATATACATAAAACTCATATCTCTACAGATAACTAAACCAAATACAAAAACAAAAGGAAATATATTATATGAAAAAATTAATAATCATCTCGCTCTTATTATTGAGCCTATTAGCCGTAAATTCAGTTTTAGCAAAATCAAATATAGAATTTATACCTCAAGATCAACCCCCAAGTGTATTAGAATTAGCCTTTTTACGTGAATTAGGTCCATCTATTGATGAAGCAATGTTATTAAACGGTAATAAACAATTATTTACTTCTGGAAGAATTGAAAAAATTAAAAGAAATATACAACAAGACTATTATGACGTTTCGTTAAGAGTCGTTGGTTTCGAAGGTCCCTTGAATCCGCCCTATAAACTAATTAACATTACTTTTCGTATCCCGGCAGGTGACTTTTTAAATAAGAATAAATTAATTTCTTATAACATAAGAAGTATTACTGGAGAGGAATTTAAAAAGTTATCTAAATTTTCTAGTCCTTAATTATCTTCGTAAACTTCAAGTTCCTTTCTACTGCACAATTTGGTTTAAATGAGAAATGAAATCTCCAGTTCTCTTATCTTCTACCAAGGCGTCCGTTAGTTGAAGAAGAGAAATTTTTGATTCGATTCAATAATCAATAGAATTAGCTATCTGAACTAAAATTTCAGGAGTAATCTTTTCGGATATTTTTTTATCTATACTAAACCTATATTGCAAATTACCTTTTTCAAAAACCAATAAGTTTAAACCTCTTATACTGTCTGGACCTCTTATACTCAAGAATTATGCAGTGTTTCCACCCTTGAGCCTAAATTCCTTTATTAATTCTTTTTCCATTAGCTTAAATTTACCCTTTTCTCCTACATTAATCAGGAACCTGTTCTCAGATGATTGCTCATTAATGTACTCCATTTCAAAAAAGTCACTACCGTCTCCATTATTAGTTCGTGCAAATACGTGAGTGAAGATAACAGGAGGGACTCTTAATGGTAACTGTAAATCCTGTAATGGTGTTCAAAATCTCTTAAAGCTTCATCGACAGATTTATATCCAATTGCAAGATAACTTTCTTCAATTGTTTGAGGTTGGCAATTAGAGTTTGCATATGCTTTTCCGTTATATACTCCACAAACCAAGGTATACATAAGTACAAGTAGAATAAACCTGTTCATTTAAAGCCATGTCTATTCGTACTATCCTTATTCAATTAAACTGCCTTTTCGTTGAATAAAAAAAGAGCTGTCTTAACAGCTCAATGATCTTCTACTAAAGTACCTATTAGTTAAAGTGAAATTTACACAATCTCCCCAAATTTTACTTCACAAAAAATGCGATAATCCCTATAACAATACACAGAATCCCACTCAAAAATTGCCCTAGTCCTGAAGCCTCTCCCATTAGAAATAAATTGAATATGTTTTTACTTTTTCGATTTTTCCCAAATAATCCATCATCTGTTTTCATACGATAAATACCCCAAATCACTAAAACTACCCCAAAAATAAATAATATAGAAAGCATTTTAATTCCTCCGTTGTTTGTTAAATATGTGCATCTTTATGAAATATATTATTTGTCATCCTCATCGAAAACAAAAGTTTCTTCGATCGGTAAATTAAAAACTGAAGCTATTTTATATGCAAGTAGCACAGATAGATTATACTTTTGTTTTTCTAATGAGATGATTGTTCTAGAAGATACACTTACTTTATCAGCTAATTCTTGTTGCGTTATACCGTATTCTATTCGCAATTCTTTTACTCTATTTTTCATAAATCCTCCAGATTAAAGGAAATGATTGTAATACTTTCTAGACCCAAATTCAATAATTATTAAAGATATTAAGACAACTAATAATGTAGTATTTGTTGGAATCACCACAAAGTTAGTTAAAAACATAAGAATTAAAATTTCGGATATCAGAATATGCATGGAAAAGCGAGCAACTTTCCCATCAATTAAAGCATCTCTTTCGTCATATTCCTTCGCTAATTCTTTTTCTAGTGATTTATTCTTTCGGGATTTAATGTTAGAAATTATTGAGTACAACAAAATTATTCCACCTAGGAATACTATGATATAGCCAAAATTAAATCCTACTGATGTATCAAGTATTATTTGAATGATTCCCACTATAATTATCAAGGTTGAGACTAAAAAACGCTGTATGAATAGATTTTTCAAACATTCCTCTCCTAAACAACTTATTCCCCTGAAGTGAAGTTTACTTCATGTGAAGTTTGTTTCATATTACTATTTTGCAAGACAAACGTCAAGTGGTAAATAACGGTGAATTAATTGACGAAATATTTTTGCTTAGAGAAAGCACATTGAACAAAGATTGATCAAAATGCTCTCTTTTCCGGTAATGTCCATTATTTCTTAGCTGAAGACTACACACCTGAAGTAAAGACGAGCGATGTAGATATTAAGAAAAACAAAACGAGTAAGAAGGATACAATTTCCATATCAGTTATTGCAAAAAATATAATTATGGTTTTATATGTAAATCTTCTTTTTTATTTTTTTTTAATAAAAAAGATTTAACTCTATAAAATATTAAAATAGATAAAAACATCAATGCCCACTGAAAATGTAGTTCTCCCGTTGTTATATAATCGTATAATCCCCAAATACATAAACAGATAATTAAAAAACAAAAACAGATTTCTCCAGCTCTTGCTGTATAAAAACTTTCAGCTTCATTGTCGTCTCTTGACATTAGAAATATCCCCCTTGAAATTAATTTACTCTCCCAAACTTCATAATAAGGATATAATTTTCAGTAAAATTATGTCAATAAAACCAGTTATATACTCTACATTTATAGGAATGAAAGGCCTATGGCAACGGGATGTATTGAACAGTCTTTATTTCATAATAGACTCTTATTCCAGTTAAAATAACAACATGTCTTTATTACTTTTTTACCCGAAATAATAAAATAAAGGATATTCTTTCTCTATTAGAAGGTTCACGACATAATGGACTTGAACGTAACTCGCTTGGTGTAGTTAAATTCATATATTTAAAAAACCCTCTTAGTTGGGACTGTAGCTGTTCATTCCAGCATTAAGCTCAACTAAGCGGGCTTTATTTTTTTCGGATTAATTACCTAGTAGTGATGCTTGTACTATATTCTAAGCCTACATGAAAAATGTAAGTTCTTAAAAGATCAGCATAAGCTACCCATCTACTATTTTGTTAGTCATTATATATTTTATTGTTGGACGCGGAACCTATCTCCGTCCCCCGTGCTTGACATAAGTCTAATTCTAAAAATTGTTGTACTAATCGACGGACTTCATCCGTTGATTTTGTATCCATTAACTGGGTTCTCAGTTCACTTGCACCTTCAAATCCCCGAGTATAGATTTTGAAAAAGCGAAGAAGTGGCTTAAATGGACGAGGTTCGATTTCTTTTGAATATTTATCGTGAAGATCTAACTGTAAAAGTAATAAATTGAGAAACTCTTTCATACTATGTTCTTTAGGTTCTTTTTCAAAAGCAAAAGGATTCGTGAAAACGCCGCGGCCAATCATTACGCCATCAATGCCGTATTGATTTACTAATTTTAAACCTGTTGCTCGGTCAGGGATATCTCCGTTAATTGTTAATAACGTATTTGGAGCAATTTCATCTCGAAGTTTTTTTATTTCGGGGATTAGTTCCCAATGTGCATCTACCTTACTCATTTCTTTTTTCGAACGAAGGTGAATAGAAAGGTTCGCAATATCTTGTTTCAATACATGTCCTAACCAATCGCGCCATTCGTTAATGTCGAGATAACCTAATCTTGTTTTAACGCTAACTGGTAATCCACCAGCTTTTGCTGCTTGAATAATTTCTGCTGCCAGTTCAGGACGTTGAATTAATCCAGCACCTCTTCCTTTTGATGAAACGTTTGGTGCGGGGCAGCCCATATTTAAATCAATCCCACGAAAACCAAGTTTTTTCATATCGATACTCATCTGTTTAAAATACTCAGGTTTATCGCCCCAAATATGAGCGACAATAGGTTGTTCATCTTCCGTAAATGTTAAACGCCCACGCATACTATCTTTTCCGTCAGAAAGGCAATAACTATCTGTACTTGTAAACTCCGTAAAAAATACGTCAGGTTTTGCTGCTTCACTAATGACGTGGCGAAAAACAACGTCTGTAACATCTTCCATTGGTGCTAATATAAAAAATGGCTTCGGTAAATCAAGCCAAAAATTATGTTCGTTATTCATTTTATATCCTCCTTTTGCAACATATAAAATAATATTTATCTATTGCAAAATCCTTTACTCATCATACATATTATCATTTCTTGTAGTTGGATGCACTGTGTTATACCGAATATTGAATTTTCACATATGACTATCTAAGGGTAATGGTATAAAACGTGTGTACCGTTACCTCCTGAAGTTTTGGAATGACTTAAGTTCAAACTGATAAAAGATAGTTTTTAAGCGTAATGCTGCTTCTATCACTATATTAAATGGGATGTTAAACTCTATAGCTAGTTAATTACAAGCCTTAATAGCGGTTCAAGGTCATTGAGATAACATAATTCTTACCGCAAATTTTTTCGTAGTCACAAAATCAGGTACTTAGTGCCTTCAGACTTTATAGGTTTAACTTGTTCAATTAATTCATGACCTAGAACGCAAAAAAACTAACTGGCTCTTAAGAAATGAGTCAGTTAGTTTTTTGGAATACATCGTTATTTTTCAAAAATTTCGTGGAGCACTTCGTTGGCGCTGCTGTTGTTCATGTTTTTGTGAATACAACTAGCTGGTTTTTCGCGTAAGGTTTCGGCAAAAGCCTTTGCCATTTCAATTTCTCCGGCCACATGTATCTCCTTCCAGCCACGCTCTTTCTTCAATCGTTCTACAATTTCGCCCATTCCTTTAAAGAATCGTCCCAAATTTTCTTTCAGCCGAGGTTCTAAAGCACCTGCTTTGCTGCTTCCAATGCCAGGGTGATTGTCAGGAGTCACTTTTTTTCGATTTCCCCATTCTTCCAGATTCGGTTCGAAATCGTAAATAAGTTCATCATTTAAGAAGCCCATTGCTGTATCCAGAATACGTACCTCCCCAAAGCTCGGTAAGATAATGCCCGCATCTGGGTAAGCCTTATACATGTATTCCATCTCTTCAAGTACCGGATGATCCTCCCAGTGAAAGCTCGTTTTCACCTGTACTTGTACATAGTGGACCGACCACAAACTTGGATTGTCCGAAGCAAAAATTACGACTCCTTTTCGCAATTCATTCGAATGGTCATCTATTTCTTTAACGACTTTATCTTTCACTGTTTTAAATGCTTTTAGTTCATCCTCATTTTTAGAAGCTGTTATATACTCTTCCATTCGCTTTAAACCACTTTTTAAATGAATTTTCCATGCACCTTTCAGCTGATCAGGATCAGCTGGATTAGTATTTAAATACACACTCAACACACAACGATCGTTACACTTAAATTCTTTTAGGGTCTGAAGCTCTTTACTTATTGACATAAATTCAGTAACCTCCTTAAGTTTTACATCTATATAAGCTTACCCAATTAACATACCCACACACGCTGATTCTAAAACGAATCAGAAAATACATTAAAGGAATTGCAAAAAATAAATTAGGATGAGAAAAATTAAATGAAGACATTTCAACTACGCAGAAATTGAAATATAGAGAAGATGTAAAGTAAATGATTCGTGGTGGTTGCAGTTTAGTACGTATGCAAATGAATTTAGGCAAAAAATTCCCTCTGAGAAAAAATAGCTGTAAATAAATTTTTTTTAAACTAATTTCAAAATGAAAAAAGTACTGCAAGATTGAGAAAATCTCTCCCTTAGCAGTACCCATTTTCATCTAAAAATATTATGGTTGTATAAATAATCGTAGGAAATATCAATAAATAGGTATTCATTCACATTTACCGGTATTGAGAAAGTACGTGTCAATTCTCCTGTGTCAATATCGCTATATAAGTCAGATAAAACACCACTTTGGTCATTACGCATTTCAATAATTGTTTTTAAGAAGTATGGACGCCAGCTCCAATTTTTATTAACCGCTTCTTCTTGTATATGCCATTTCTTATCGATACACATGATATTAGGTGATGTTTGAAATCCCTCACCATCACATATATAAAGTCGGAAGGAATATGCATCAAGCTCTTTAGCAAGCGCTAGAAGTTGGTCCGTATTGTCGCTCGAAGGCTTTATACGTTGTACGGATTTCTCTAAAGTAGTTTGCAAATTTTTTAATGCATTATAATTATCTTCTAACAAGCGCTTTTCTGTTGAGATAAACTGCTGACATCGCTCTTTAAAACTTTTCTTTAATTGATCCCGTGGAATTGTTCCTGTATGTACATCAGCTAGATATTTCCCTTGATAATAACGCCCACCATTTTTCCACGCAAATTGAAGTTTGTATTCTTTATCAATACCCTCAAATAACATATTTGCACCAATTTTACGCGCTAATTTACCAAGTGATGTGAACAAATCATTTTGTTCACCCCAAGATTGATAACTCAATTGCTCTATATCCAACTTCAAAATATTAGGGGAAAGCGTTTTAATATAGTCCCAATGACTTTCAGAACCAACTTGATTAATTGCAATTTTCATACCATAAGTTTGATAATAACGAATGATATTATTTAACTGTCTGAATTCACCATTAAAATTATGCTCTGAAATTACAAGAACAATTCGACTAAGCTCTTCCTCGGGTATGTATTTTTTTATAATTTCAAAAAAAATTTCCCCATAGTCAAGTATTAACAAGTTGGCATTACACGGTAGATAAATATTGAAATCTTTTGATTCTTCCGCTAGTTGGGAAAGAGCCAAATGCAAAATTTTATGCTCTACTTCCACCCGGTACTCTTCTGGAATATCGTCATCGTAGGCAAATGTATTTAAATTTATAACCTCTTCATTATCTATAAGCTTGCCAGAGACTTCATATGCAATAACAACATGCTCGTCTGCACTAAAAATGGGCTGGTAGTATACCTTCAATTTCTCTAAGTTTGTTAATACATCAATTGCGTCCATCCCATAGACCTCCTTAACCGATTGACCATAAGACAATCTTAAAATCATGAAACAATTATCTTTTTTGAAAACAATTATCTCTATTTTCATGATATGCCGTCATACATGATTATGCAAATGAACTCAATGAAACTTTTACCAAAATAAAATGGAACACAATCAAATAAAATCATTTCACAAATGAAAGGTAGATCATTTGCTAAATACATTTGATACTAACTCCTATGTATATTAAATTCCGTATGAAGTTAAGCTACACTACTTTCTTTCACTTGCATTATTTACAGTACATTTTGTACAAGTTACACCTTCATAAGATTATCATACACTATAGAAGGACTTTAAATTCTAAAAGAGCATTCGTTATGCACTTACGATAATAAGTCTTTATTTTTTTGGAGACATTTTGATTTAAAAATTAACATTAAAAATTGAACTTGGTCAAAATTAAAATGTCCACTTTAATACAAAATCTTCATTACACTTTTTTTACATGTCACTCATACTTCAACTTCTGATAAATACATGAATATTTACTTAATTTAAGGTGAAAATATAATCAAACAGTTGAAAGTGGTGTGCGCATGAATTTCCCTATTATCCATACAAATTTTTGGGATGCAGTTATTGCCATTCCAATAATAATGATTATTACTCAACTAATTAAAATCATTTATCATACTCCTTCAAAATTTGTACCTACAATTGCGTTATTCTTTGGTTTATTAATTTCTATTTTCATTAGCCACCGACACGATTTACTTGCTGGTATATTTATGGGCTGGTTTTATGGATATGCAGCTGTAGGAAATTATGCAGCTTTAAAAAGCGCTTTTATTAGTTATAGAAATTCAGGTAAATAACCAAAATCCATATAAGAAGATCGTTACTTTATCATTAAATTGGCTTTTTAATTGAATTATCTCAACTGTAATTAATAGAAACTATGGTTTTAAAATGAAGGAGGGTAATACATTGAAGAATAATATAGATTTAGATGAAATAATAAATTCTGCAATACCCGGAACAAAAAATTCCGACAAAATCGAGATTCTTGCGGCGACTATTAGAGTAATTTCCGATGCTTTATTTGCGCTGGCTCTTGTAGAGGAGGTAAATGAAGTTCAGGAAGAGGAACAGAAAAATACAAAGAGCCAATCAAATAATAACCGCCAATTGAAAAATATGCAAAAACAATTAGATTTTGTAGTTGCTCAATTAGCTAGAATAGAGCGAAAGATTGATAGAAACTAAATATGCCCTTACACAAAATACATACTTCCCTAAAACTTTGAACAAAAAAACGCCAAGATTGACGTAAATCTTGGCCTGGTACTTTTACTATTTTCACTAATGTGATTTTTTGTCTTAATGTTCACTGAACAATCATTTAACCAGAGGAGAATTCACTGTTTTACAGTTCGCCAACTAATCATAGGAACGCCAAAATGCTTTTTAATATTTCTCTCCACATTCTTAAATGTTGCATCTAGTGGATCATTGTTTGTACCTTTGATGCAACGTGATGTGAACATATGGCAATTGTTTCTAATAAGATGGTAACCATTGTGCGTATTTCTTGCAGCTATCGCCCTTCTAGCAATTGCTGGGTCATACAAGACATTACCATTCATATCACAAGCTACATATAATTCTGTTCCAGAGCGTACAGATGAGCCATTTAAAAAATTATAATAATCTACTTCTATAATTTTTTCGTTACCATTCAACTCTATTACTCTTTTTCTACCAACATAAATACCTGTATGATCTGGAGTACCAATTATCCTATTTGGAAGTCCAAGTAATTTACAATACACTATACTACCTGCAATAGGTTCCACACGTTTGAGTAAGTGAGCACTTACGAACCTTCTCCATCTTGGATTATTGAATGCCATAAAACTTACCTCCCTCCGATTCAAAATGAGCCAAAATCAATTGACTTATTATTTGAGGATTTAAAGCTTTTTGACATATTTAGAGTTTGCTGTTACATATGTTCCACTAATTGTTTTATACATTGCAGAACCACCTACAAGTACTTTCTTTTCAATCGTTAACTTTACTCCTTTTTTTAATGTACCAGTTGGTTTTGACCATCTTGGGCCGTCATAGTAATTCAATACGTTTGCTAACACTTGGATTTGGAAAGTCTTGTTTGTTGTAGGCTTTGAAACCGTAATAATTTCTGTTTTTGAAACTAATTTAAGAAATGTTGCCCAAGTATAAGCTGCTTTACCACTTCTCATTTTAGATGGACAGTTTTTACCACTCCAATGATTGTGTTGTACAACATTACTAATGGAGATTTTTTCGTCTTTCATAATTTTAGCAACTAGAATGGCAGTATTTTCTACTGCTTTTTTGTAATTTCCATCTTCATTCACACAAATTTCAATGTGAATAGAGTTTGCATTACCATCGCCATTTCCATCCCCCGCAGCCCAACACTTTACGCTATGATTAAATGATTGTACCGCTTCCTTATCGTCTACTGTCCAGTGCCAAGATGCAGCACGGCTATTTCCCATTGCTTGTAAACGAGCATGTGCATTTGCATTAGCAGTTTTTCTTGTATTATCTGTTTCGTGAATAGTAATCCATTTGCGACCGTTTCCTGTCCCACTTGTTACTTTATTTGCGATTGATTGTGAAACTAAGTGTTTTCTTATTATGACCATTATCTTTCAGCTCCTTTGATATGGATTCTTGTCCCTAGTAAAAATTAATTTGCAGTGTCGTTACTACATATTAGATGCTGAACTTATCACTTTTGTGAAAAATATGAGTTTGAAGCCTACGTTAATTACTTGAAAAACAGTGGCCAAAATTCCCATACATGACACGGCATGCTTATTTTAGTCGTTCAGTTATTACGTAATTATGACAAGTAACGATTTATTCTTATCCCCCTTTACTCGTTACATAGAGTTTACAAACTTAAAGAAAGAATTTTTCCATAAAAAAGACCCAAATGCATTGAAGCATCTGGGTGTTCTTTACAAATTTAATAATTCCAAATTATATAAGGTAAGATCTTTCACATCTGATCTTAATATTTTATCCAAGTTAACTACCTTTTGCTCTTCTATCATTTCACCAGTTACAAGATCGTATTTTTCTAGAAAATAAACGTCCTTTTTCCGGTTATTTAAATAAAATAGTGATTGTCCTCTAAAATCGACTTGCTCAAATTTTGGATGGAACGTACCAGTTGGTCTGTTAAGTCGAAACTTTTTTTGTATAACATCATTTGAAGTATTGTATGAATATACTTCCCCTAACCCGTTAATATAATATAATTCCTGATTATGAAGATGCGTTGAATTATCAAAGTTAAAAGGTAAAGAGTTCGATACAATTTCTTCACTGCGATACTCAGCCAGGTTTTTTACATCTAAAGTGAATGTTCGCTTATTGATGGTTGCGAGCAAAATATCTTCTTTTGCATCGTCTTCAAAATAGGATAGGACAATATAATAGTTTTCCTTATCTTCTAAAATAGATGAGATTGGATCCAATTCTTCAGCATGTGGTAAAGGTACTGATGCTAATTGTTTTATATTGACCTTGTTTTTTAAAGCTATAGATTTCAAATCAAAGTTTCCTTTGACTAGATCTTGTGTTAAAACAATTATTTGATTTTTCATAGTACCTGCTGTTGCTACATAAAACGGTAGAGAAGCTGTTTTAAAGCCTGATGAACTGCCATATCGAACACCAGTATCATAATCTGCATTTTCACTAAAACCAGTGTTATATAAGCTAAAAAAGATTGCTTCTGAAGAAAGATATCCAGATAGCGTATTGCGAATTTCATCACGTTTCATCGGAAACTGCTGTGCGTTTTTACCTAATAGATAAACACTTTTTCTGTCACCCAAGTACAATTGCTCACCATTGTACTTACTCACTCCAAATTCCATTCCGGCCATTTCCATTGCTGAGGCAGATCCTTTTTTATCGATAAATATTGCCATACTTTTTCCAGTTCCTTTTTCTAGCTGTTCTGTCGGTGATGATGCATAAAGAATGGCTCTTTTATCCGTTAAGAATTTTGGTTCTTCCATTGTTTGTTGTTTGATAAATATGGACTTCTTTTGATATGTAGCCGATACATGAATAAATGTATATAGCCCTATACCAATCACCATTAAACATGTGATGGCTATGATCAATTGCTTTTTCATCGGGACCTCCTGTTTTGCTATGTAAGAATCGTATAATTGCAACAAAATAATAACTGTAGTTTACTTAGATTATCATACTAAAATTTCTCAAGTTTTACTATTAACAGTGAATTTAAGGGTGTTTTATATATCTTTACTACTGTGAAATAATAATTTATTCAAACCAGTTCAGCAATAGTAATTGGAATAAAAACACATACATTTGCTATTCTTTACCTATTAGAAATCACCTTAAACATTGTTTTTCATTTCCATGTAAAATAAAGTGAATATATGGAATATTGAAAGTGAGGAACCTATATGAAAACGCTTTATACAATTGGAGAAGTATTAATAGATTTCATCCCTCAACAACAAGGAATGCTTTTAAAAGACGTAGCTTCATTTGAAAAAATGGCGGGTGGAGCCCCTGCAAATGTAGCGGCAACTGTAGCAAAACTTGGGGGAAACGCTTCACTAATTAGCCAAGTAGGAGCAGACGCTTTCGGTCGATTCTTAATCGAAGCTTTGCAGCAATTAAAGGTAAACACAAATTTAATAAAAATAACAAAGGAGGCAAACACAGCCCTTGCATTTATATCTTTAACTAACGATGGAGAAAGAGATTTTTCTTTTTATAGAAATCCTTCTGCCGATTTGCTATATAAGGAAGATTACATAAAATCAGAATGGTTCACACCTGGTGATTTATTGCATTTTTGTTCGGTTGATTTGGTTGAAAGCCCCATGAAAGAAGCCCATAAAAAAGCTATTTCATTTGCACGTGAACATGGTACTTTGATTAGCTTTGATCCAAATGTTCGACTCCCTCTATGGGAATCAAAAGCAAATTGTAGAGAAACTATATTAAAATTTTTTCCTTCTACTGATATAGTGAAAATTTCAGATGAAGAATTAGCTTTCATTACTGGTATCGATGAAGTAGAGACTGCAATTGCATCTTTGTTTATAGGTCATGTAAAGGTTGTGATCTATACAAAAGGGGCTAGTGGCGCGACTCTTTTCACAAAGGATGCATCCTTCAGCGTTCCAGGTTGCGATGTTAACGTACAAGATACTACTGGGGCTGGTGACGCATTTATTGGTGCAATCTTATATAAGCTGTTAATAAGTAATGTTGAGTTGAATGAATTAGTTAATTATTGTATACAATCCGCTGACGACTTACTGTCCTTTGCCAATCAATGTGGGGCTTTAACTACAACTAAAAAAGGAGCATTTGCTGCACTCCCAACATTAGAGGACATTCAAAAACGCATAAAAAAATAAGAATCGTGTAAAAAGAGGCGATTTCAGTGATTCATAAAATCACTTTTACATCACCTCTCTTAACCTTTTATCTAACTCAATTTGTGGATTAATATTTTTTAAGTGCTTTACAAATGCACTCTTATTCTTGGGAGAAACTATTGCCATGCCATAGTCGGTTCCATAACTAATTTCAATGCGATCAAATGACAGTGCGGAAGAAGCTAATGGATTTTTAGTGCTGGAAACTTTTTCGATATTCTTTTTAGGAATTCTCTTTTTTAGAGGTCCACTTTGGATTATCAGTAGTTCGTTAGAAATTCTATATCCCGTAGTAAACCAACTCCATCCTAGAAATAACGCTAGTGGAATAGTAAAAAATAGAGCTTCGTAATCTCTTTGAATTGCTAAGGGTAGAAAACAAGATAATATAACAGCCCAATTAACAACAGCTACCAAAACATCTTTTTTAGATGGATAATACATTCTACTCACCACCCTTCTTTAATTATTCTACGGGTGATATGAACTATTAGTTTCAAATAATTACAATTCACCAATTAATACTCTAATTCTATGTCTTTTTTCAATTAAAAAACGACTCCTACATATAGGAATCGTTTTTTTAATCATTAACAACTTTATCATAATAACACTTTTGGTACCATGCTAGGAAATCGTCTCTTTTAATGACATTTAAGACACATGGTGTTTTTTCTTGACGCTCCATTTTTATTAGTTCTTCAGGAAATTCTTCTTCAACTGACAATGTCATATAAGGGAGTTTGGCTTGGGCCTTTTGAGAGCGAATGTTTTCTACTCTAGCACCGGCAAATACATACTCTAAATTAAATTGAGTAAACGCTATAAATAGTATCTGTTCTTTCGCTTGCTCATTATATCCAAGTCCCCAAAAAGGATCCGCAATCCAAGTACCAATATGGCATAACTTCTTTTCATGCTCTATATCTTTTAGTGTCGTAACACCTACAATTTCAGAAGTATCATTTATTATTACACGCGATAATTGTTGATTCTCTCTTTCCGCAAGTTGCATGCCACGTATAAAATTGAGTACTCCATTAACAGAAGTTTGACAATCATCCATACCCAGTGCATTTTTTACTAATTCCGAACTAATTAATGATGATATTTTTTCAGCGTACATGACATCATGTGGTACAAGTCTAATTCTGTCCATAGACGATCTCCTTTCTAATATGCCATCTGTTATTTATAATATATAAGATTTTTTAAACCTTTACATTTACCATCTTTTTGGGTTTGCTGAATTATTTTTTCTAATTAATGCTAATTATTTTTATTAGTACAATTATAAACAAATGTTCACAAATATTTCAATATTTTTTCGATATTTATATTGATATTCTTATTCAATTCATTCGCCAATCAATTAATAGACATTCTTAACATTTTTAAAATCTGCTTGTAGGATGTTAAATAATTCTTTTTCTTTGATTCATTTAGATTTCGACAATTAATTTTCATTCTTAACGTATAGAACTTTTGTGATACGAGAAAAATAAATGAACAATCATATGCAGTATTCAAAAGGAGTTTTCTTGATGAAGGATTTCAATACAGCTGTATTCTTTATTGTTCTAAGTATTTCCCTTTTTATATTTTCTATCGTAGCACCTATTCAGAGTTCTGTTGTTAGAGTTATCTTATTTCTGTTATGTATACAATTTATCTATCGTAGCTTGCGCATATTCTCAACTACTGAACGCAAAAAACGCAATGTATTAAACTAAATATCATTAATACTAAAAAGGACTTCCAGTTTCAGAAGTCCTTTTACATTTACATATGAATTTTCTTATTAAATTTCTTCAAATGAAATATTATGTATACCTTGTAAATGACTGTTTTCTGTTGCATATCGTTGGAGCTCCATTCTAATAGAAGGCGCTATCCATACATCGCAGTCACAAAGGGATGATGGTATATTTTGGATATGTAGTTCTCCACCGTTAAGTTTGAAATTTTGCACAACTAAAGCTGGTTTTTTTTCACAATCGCATTTCCCACAAATCATACAATCTCTCCTGTCATCATTTAACTACTCGAAAACCTTTCTGTTTCTTTTTACACAATCATCTCATTATACTATAGAGAGACAAAAGTCACACTATATTTTTATAATAAAATAAAAAGGAACTAATTTTAAAAAATAATTGTTGTTAAAGACTACTTCCATTGTATTTTTCAATTATCTAAAAATAACAGTTAAAAAAAGACAGCGCAGGATTTAAAACCCAGCTGTCTTCTTTATTTATATTTTTATCCTTTTTTTGTAGCACGGGCTTCTGTCATCTGTTTCCATACTGAGCCCTTTGCTTCCTCACCTTGTGAAATGCGAGCAATAGCCATTTTCACTTGTAGTTTAACTTCAAATTCATTGTCATCACTTGCTTCTTCAAGAGCTTTTAGAGATGCTTCTGTACCCGTTTCATACAAGTACATAGCAGCACGCCAACGGACAAGCTTGTTGCGGTCTTTAAGAGATTCCATCATTGCAGATTCAAACTCTACAAAACCTAGATCACTAATGCAATCCCCTGCAGTTCGACGTACTGAAGAGCTCTTATCGTTTAAAGCTTGTACTAACAAAGGTACAACTGCCACATCTTCGATCATACCTAAATAAATAGTTGCTAGACGACGAATAGACATCTTTTCATCTTGTAACGCTTTTTCAAGTAAAGGTAAATCTTCAATTTCTGGATCTGCCATTTGATCTAACAGTTGGAATCGAAGTTCCCAATCATCTACTAAAAATTCTTCTAAGGAAACTTTTCGTTTACGCGTTTCAACAACGTCTTTTTTCTCTTTACTTGCCAAGATCAATTCATCAATACGTTGTTGAGGGAATGAAGCTTCAAGTTCTGCTACAACGCTATCTCCTATCTCCTGTTTATCACCGTAACGTACACCATAGTCTACCCATTTACGTTCGTAAATGTAGTTCTCATCTGTACTCATCGCTTCATTAAAAGCATTGATAAATAGTGCTGCTAGTCCAAAACGTTTTTCCGCAATACTATCAAACACTTTGACTTGTAAAGGGATACCTTTAAACATTTGAACATGTACGTACACTTCTCCAAAATGCTCATCCAATTGTTGTTCACTTTTCTTTGCTTGTTCATCTTCACCAAATGCAATGCGAACAGCTGCTAATATATTTTCCCAGTCATACTTTGCAATACGTTCTACTGCTAGGAAATCTGCTACGTGATAGACGCCTTTGACGCCTTCGATTGCTAGTATGTCCTGTACTTCTTTAGGCGAATCCATTTTATTGGCTTCGTTATAGTTATGTGCTTTCCCAAATGGCAATTCATGATCTAGAACGATTTTCATTGTATTTGGACTTGGTGTTGGTTCTATAGTTAAAATTTTCATTTATAATCCCCCTCTTATTGGTTCACAATGTCCTGTAAGTATTCCCATCGTTCAATAAGGTGCTCATACTTTGCATTTAGTTCTTCCAATTCAGCTGTTAATTGTTGAAGTTTTGTGAAATCCGAACCTGCTGCAGATACACCTTCTTCTGCATCCATAATCGCTTCTTCTAATTTTGCAATATCAGCTTCTATTGTTTCCCATTCTTTTTGCTCTTTAAATGAAAGCTTTTTCTTTTGCGTTTTCACTTTTTGTTCTTTTGGTTTATCAACTTTTTCTTCTTTCACAGGTGCCGGTGTAGCTCCAAGTGCTGCTAAATATTCACTGTAGATGTCGAGACTTTCGTCAACTCCACCTTGTCCATCTAATATCCATAGCTTTTTCGCAATACGATCTAAGAAGAAACGGTCATGGGAGATAGTTACTACAACACCTGGGAATTGTTCAATAAAGTCTTCTAAAACAGAAAGCGTTTCTATATCTAAATCATTTGTAGGTTCATCTAGTAAAAGTACATTAGGTTGTTCCATTAACAATTTCAATAGATAAAGACGTTTACGTTCTCCACCAGAGAGCTTCCCAATTGGCGTTCCATGTGTATGCAATGGGAATAAAAAGCGTTCTAACATCGAGGCAGCCGAATGATGTTCTCCTTCTGAATCTTGAATATCATTAGCTGACTCACGAATGTACTCAATCATACGTTGATTGTCATTCATTTGTGGTAGTTGTTGTGTAAAATGAGCAATACGGACTGTTGAACCCACTTCGATCCGACCTTGATCAGGTGTAATTTCACCAGCAAGCATTTTCAATAGTGTACTTTTCCCTGCTCCATTAGCACCGATAATACCGATACGATCTCCTTGCTGTAAAAGGAATGAAAAATCTTTAATGATATGACGTTCACCAAAAGATTTTGTGACACTCTCTGCCTCCAATACTTTTTTACCTAGTCTTGATGTTGCTAAACCAAGCTCAAGACCACCATCATCTGAATTACGGTCAATATTATCAGATAGTTCTTCAAAGCGCTGGATACGGGCTTTTTGCTTAGTTGAACGGGCTTGTGCTCCGCGACGAATCCATTTCAACTCTGATCGATAACGGTTGCGCATTTTCGCTTGAGTAGCAACAGCCATTTCTTCGCGAATTGCTTTGGATTCTAAATAGTCACCATAATTACCTTTATGTTTATACAATGTTTGATCTGCGAGTTCATAGATATGCGTCGAAATTTCATCTAGGAAATAACGGTCATGGGTGATGAAAATGACTGCACCTTTTAAACGTAGTACCATCTCTTGTAGCCATTCAGTTGATTGCACATCCAAATGGTTAGTTGGCTCATCTAATAAATATAAATCTGCAGGTTCAATTAGTACTTTCGCTAAAGCTACACGCTTTTGTTGACCACCAGATAGATTGGTTACTTGTTCATCAAACATTTCAATGCCAAGCTTTGTCAGAGCTGTTTTCGCTAATGCATTAACATCCCATGCTTGCTGTGTATCCATTTCTTGCTGTAAACGGAATAATTGAGTTTGTAATTGTGATGATTCTGGATTTTTGCCGAGCAAAGAGAGTGTATCTTCATAATCACGGTTTAATTTTAAAATCGGTGAATCTCCTGAGAATACAGCTTGTAATACTGTTTCATCTTGAGCAAACTCAGGATTTTGAGGTAAATGCGCGATGCGGTATTTGTTTGGGTGATCTTTGTCAATTTGGTCTGCATCAAGATCTCCAGCCAGTATAGACATAAGGGTCGATTTACCGGTGCCATTGATGCCAATTAAACCTGCACGTTCACCGCTATAAATAGTAAAGTCAATATTTTTGAATAGAGTTTTATCTCCGACCGTTTTTGTTAAGTTAGATATAATTAAATGGCTCATAATTCCCCGTCTCTTTCATTTTTAAGCTGTTTTAAAAAGCATACCATAAATTCATGCCGTTCTTTAGCCATCTGCTTACCTTTTTCTGTTGTCATTAAATCTTTAAGTAACAATAGCTTTTCATAAAAGTGTGTAACAGAAGCTGTTTGTTTATTGCGATAGTCTTCAACCGACATATTATGGCGTGCTTCTTCTTGGTCATCATAGAGCTTGCGACCTTTCGCTCCTCCGAATGCAAATGTTCGTGCAATACCAACCGCTCCGATAGCATCTAAGCGATCTGCATCACGTACGATTTGCGCTTCAATGGATGTGGCTTCTAATTGGTTGCCTCCATTGTAAGACACAGAAGCAATGATTTCTCGAATTGTTTGTTGTCTTTTTTCTGAAATATTAAGCTGTTGTAATATTCTTAGTTCATTTTCTTTTGAATCTGTATATTTCGAATCACTTACATCGTGTAATAAAACTGCAAGTTCTACTAATTCAATATCTGCTGAAGGTTCCGTTTTTAATATTGCTTTTGCATTTTGCATAACTCGTTCAATATGTTGCCAATCATGACTTGCATCAAACTGATTATAAATATCTTTTACCATTTGCTCACATTGTTCTACTATCTTCATTTTTGTTCCTCCTATATAAAACAGCTACCTTCTATTATAAAGGTAGCCTATCACTTTGTTTCTATTTATTTTATTATAATGCTTGTTCTAAGTCTTCTAGTAAATCTTCTACATCTTCAATACCTACTGAAATGCGAACAAGTCCATCTACTATCCCCAGTTCCGCACGACGTTTTGCAGGAATAGAAGCATGTGTCATACGCGCTGGGATGGATATCAAGCTTTCTACTGCACCAAGACTTTCTGCTAATGTAAAATAACGTAACTTCGAGAGCATTTCTTCTGCTTTTTCTGCACTTCCTACATCAAAAGAAATCATACCACCAAAGCCAGTTGCTTGTTTCTTTTGTAATTCATGACCTGGATGATTTATTAATCCTGGGTAATATACTTTGCCTACCTTACTGTGTTGTTCCAAAAACTCTGCTACCCTTAGTGTATTTGAATTTACTTCTTCTACTCTAATTGGCAAAGTTTTTATTCCACGCATTAGTAACCAGGAATCCTGAGGCCCTAATATTGCGCCTACAGAGTTTTGAACAAAGTGTAATTGTTCTGCTAGTTCTGCATTACTTACAACGACAAGACCTGCTATTACATCACTATGCCCACCAATATATTTAGTTGCACTATGCAGAACAATATCTGCTCCAAGTGTGATTGGCTGTTGCAAATAAGGGGTTAAAAAAGTGTTATCGACAATTGTTAGTAGTTGGTACTGTTTTGCTAAAGTACTTATCAGCTTTATATCTGTTATTTTCAACAATGGGTTTGTTGGAGTTTCAATATAGATAGCTTTTGTATTAGGTTGTATTGCATCTTCTACAGCTTGAATATTAGCTGTATCAACAAAAGTTGCCTCAATACCGAAACGATTTAAAACTTTTGTAAAAACTCTAAAAGTTCCTCCGTAGACATCATCAGTTACAATAATATGATCTCCTTGTTTTAAAAGCATAACTACTGAGCTTACAGCAGCCATTCCTGAACTAAAAGCAAATCCAGCATGTCCATTTTCAAGTTCACTAATTAAAACTTCTAATGCATGGCGTGTTGGATTTCCTGTTCGAGAGTATTCATACCCACGAAATTTACCAACAGCATCTTGTTTATAGGTGCTTACTTGATAAATAGGAGTTGATACTGCACCAGTTGTTTCATCGCCAACAATACCAGCATGTATAAATTTTGTTTTTGCTCTCATTTATACTGACCCCTCTTCAAATAATTCGTATATAGATTGACTTAAATAGCGTTCACTCGAATCAGCAAATACAGTAACAATATTACTTCCTGGTTTTGCCGCTTGTGCTTCAAGTAGAGAGGCGTGGAAAGCGGCCCCAGCTGAACTCCCTACAAGCAAGCCTTCTTTCTTAGCTAACTCTTTTAAAGCTTGGAAAGCATCCTTATCTTGTATAGTATGGATGGCATCAAAATACGATTCTTCCATATAATTCGGTAAAAACTCCATTCCAATACCTTCCGTAACATGGGATGCTGCCTTTCCTCCATTTAATATGGAGCCAACTGGTTCCACAATAACTGTTTTCAAAGTGGCTTTTTGTCTTTTTAAGTAACGAGCTGTTCCCATGAAAGTACCACCAGAACCTGCCCCTGCTACAAACACATCAAGGTTCCCATCTAAATCTTTCCAAATCTCAGGACCAAGTGTATATTCATATGTTGCAGGATTTGCAGGATTGGAGAACTGTGATGGTGAAAAAGAATCCGATATGTCTTCAAGCAGTTCATTAACCTTTTTTATAGCGCCTTGCATTCCTAATGCTGTTGGAGTATTGATTATTTCTGCACCTAAAGCTTTCATTAATGTTTGTTTTTCTTGACTGAATTTTTCAGGAACAACGAATATCACACGATAATTTTTTCCTATTGCAGCAAGTGCTAAACCGATTCCCGTATTGCCAGCAGTCGCCTCAATTATCGTACTGCCGGGGCGTATTACACCCCGATTCTCCGCGTCCTCCAATAATGAAATGCCAAGTCGATCTTTGACACTTCCACCAGGATTTAAATACTCTAATTTAGCAAATATACGACAATTATTAGGAATCTTAATATGGGTAATTTCCATTAAAGGTGTTTTGCCTATTAATTGTTGAACATTGTTATACAAAGCCATATTTAATCCACCTTTTAAACACTTTTTATAAATCATTTTTTGCTTGCTTCCATATACCAAACATAATCGTTTAATTGTTCAAACTTAACGTCAAAACTTGCTTGTTGAAACATTATTTGTAGTTTTGGAATTGTTGTATAATACTCCCGTTCTAAATCATCAGCGACTTCATGGAAACCACGAGCCCTCTCCTTAGTTATCATTGCTTGCATATGCTCTTCAGTTGCAAATGCTGTATCTGCAAAAATTATTTTCCCTCCAGGTTGTAATAACTTAGAATAGGTTATTAAAGCTTCTAGTTTTTCATCATCCGTTAAATGATGGAACACGTAGGTGCTAACGATTGAATCTATATGTTTAATTTCTATCTCGAAATTTTGTAAATCACCGTTGATAAGCTGTACATTTGGACATCTTTCCCTCGTAATTTCAAGCATAGTCTCATGTGGTTCAATGCCAATGACTGTTCTTCCAGCAGCCTCCAACTTAAGCGTCAAATTTCCTGTGCCAGTTCCAAATTCAATCACTGTACCTGTTGAAGCGTTTGCAACTTTATCTAATATACTTTCATAGCCTTCGAATACATCACGATATTCTTTATGCTGACCAGTTACTGATGCTTCGTATGACTTCGCCCATTCATCGAAAAGATAAATAAATTCCCGCCCCATTCTTACAGCCCCTATCTTTATTAATCTTATTTAAATACTTGGTATTAGGTTTTAGTTTGCCTTTAAAATTAGTCATAACACTTTTCTCCACTATATGACTCACTATTCTTATTGGTGAAAACTTTTTTAATTGGAATAAAAATAAAAAAGAGTTGTCTAAAGTTGATTTTAAATCAAAAGTTAGACAACTCTTCATTCACTTCAAATCTTAAAATAGTCCAACAGCATTACCGTCAGCATCGACATCCATCTTCAATGCTGCTGGAGCTTTTGGTAAACCAGGCATAGTCATAATATCTCCTGTTAAACAAACGAGGAACTTAGCACCTAGTTTAGGAATAACTTCTCTTACTGTTACTGTAAAGTTTTCTGGACGACCTAATAAGTTTGGTTGGTCAGATAAAGAATACTGTGTTTTTGCCATACAAATCGGTAGAGCGTCCCAACCGAATTTTTCGATTTGTACTATTTGTTTTAGTGCTTTATCTGTAAAGTGAACATCCATTCCTCCATATACCTTTTGAACAATTGTACGAACTTTTTCTTCAATTGGCTCTGAGATATCGTAAAGTGGCGTGAAGTTATTTTCTTCGTTAATAACAGATAGTACTTGTTTAGCTAATTCAATACCACCTTTACCGCCTTCTTCCCAGACATTCGTACGTGCTATTTTCACATTATTTTCTCTACACCAATTTAAAATAACAGAAAGCTCTTCTTCTGTATCTGTAATAAAGCGATTTAATGCGATGATAGGTTCAACACCGAAGTTACGAATTGTATCCACATGCTTAGCTAAATTTTCAATTCCTTTAGTAATAGCTTCTACATTTTCTGCTTTCAATTCGGTTTTCAGTGCTCCTCCGTGCATTTTCAATGCGCGAGCTGTGGCAACAATTACAACCGTACTAGGTTTGAGTCCACCTTGCATTGCTTTAATATTCATAAATTTCTCAGCACCTAAATCTGCGCCAAATCCCGCTTCCGTCACAACTATATCCGCTAACTTACGAGCTGTATTTGTTGCCGCTATCGAATTACATCCGTGTGCAATATTAGCAAATGGACCACCGTGAATAATAGCTGGGGTTCCTTCTATTGTTTGAACCAAATTAGGCTTAAACGCATCTCTTAACAATAGTGTTAGTGCGCCTTCTACACCTAAATCTCGAACAAACACTGGTTCCCGTTGATACGTGTAGCCAATGACAATATCAGAAATACGTTTTTTCAAATCTTGTAAATCTTTTGCTAAACAGAAAATAGCCATAATTTCTGAAGCTACAGTAATATCGAAGCCGTCTTCTCGTGGTGTTCCTTGCACAGGTCCACCTAAACCAATTACTATATTACGAAGTGCTCGATCATTCATATCTAAGCATCTTTTCCAAATAATACGACGAGGGTCTATTTGCAATACGTTACCTTGCTGGATATGATTATCTATTAATGCAGCAAGTGCATTATTTGCAGTAGTAATTGCGTGGAGATCCCCAGTAAAATGCAGATTTATGTCATCCATCGGCAATACTTGAGCGTAGCCACCACCAGTTGCTCCGCCCTTCATACCCATTATCGGGCCAAGCGAAGGTTCTCGTAATGCAACAATGACTTTTTCATTTAGTTGGTTAAGTGCATCAGCAAGTCCAACGGTCACAGTTGATTTACCTTCGCCTGCAGGTGTAGGGCTGATCGCTGTTACAAGAACGACTTTTGCTGAAGATGTGTTTGTGTTTAGTTTTAATGGGTTAATTTTAGCTTTATAGTTTCCGTAAAGTTCCAGTGCTTCTTGTGGAATACCTGCTTTTTCTGCAATCTCCGTAATAGGACGCATTGTAGCATTTTGTGCAATTTCTAAATCTGATAAAGGTTGAGCGGTTTTAGACACAGCAGATCCCTCTTTCGTTCATTTTCTAGTGTTAAAGGTAATGAGATGAAATCTTTATAATTTTCTATCTAAGACTATTATAAAGTACTTTCCCCAACAAAACATTTGCTTATTCGACAATCAATTGACAACTTTAATTTTATTCGTAATATATATATAATTTTTAATGTTTCATCACACAGGTACGGAAAAGAGGTATACCTTACCATCTGCATCCTTAGGAGGATTATTGTGAAGAAAATAAGAATTGAAAATGTATTAGAGTTTTCCCATTCTTTAATGAATGAAGTAGTAATGAATACAGCTAGAGAATTAAATGATGCTTATTTTATAATAAAAGTAGATGACCTATTAAAAGAGAGAAACTTAACTCAAAAAGATTTAGCTAATATGACAGGTATGAGAATTGGAACTATATCGGAGATAATAAACGGTAAGGGTATTAGTATAAATAAAGTACAAATAATGGCTATAATGGTTGCGCTTAGAGTGACTAACCTTTCAGATATAAAAGAGATAAGATTACCTGAGGCATTGACCTCTACATGCTTAGAAGAATCTCAGGATTGGACAGATTCAAAGACTATGCCTGAGTCAGTTAAAGAAATGTATAAAGAGAATGTATTGAGAGCTAATTTGGGAAATCAATATTAAAAAAGGCTGTCTAAAAAGTCGGTGAAATCAGACTTTTGAGGGCAGTCTTTTTTGTGAAGTCAGTTTTTTATCATTAAAAAGGAGGAGCTTATTGCTCCCCTGTTCTTTCTCATATTTTTTTAACTTTCTATAGAATGTAGCCTTGCTGATGCCTACCTTTTTAAGAATTTCAGGTACTACCATTTTTTGATTGATGTATAAGTCAATTGCTGTGTCTATTGTTTCCTTAGGAATGTCTCTACTGAGTCCTGCCTTGTTCACATAACTGTATATAGTAGGTTTTGAACATCCAACAGTATCCATGATTTCCTCAATTGTCATTCCTTCTTGATACAGCTTAACAATGTCCTCTTTTTGCTCTGCTGTAAGTCTCTTGCTTACTTGTTCATTCTTTTCTTTTGCTCCAATTCTCACAAGGATTCTATGGATGGTAGCTACATGTAATCCCATGACCTCTGCAATCTCTTTAGGAGTCATTTTTGCATCCCATAATTCCCTGATTGCTTTCATTTTATTTGTTTCTGTAGGTTTCAAATTTATTCCTCCTGAGCTTTCCTTGTATCTCTAGTCATTGAGCTACCTCTTTAATCTAGTAGCCCAGCTAACACCTATGATTTCAGTAATCTCTTTTAATGTACGTTTTCCTTCACTATACAACTCCAAAGCATAATATTTACTGGACTCCCTTAGTGACAGCCAGAATCAGACAGAGCCTAAGCACTCCTACTAAATTATTTAGTTACACTTATCCAAGTAGTACCTGATACTTGATAATAGGTACTTTCTGAGACGAGCTCTAGAGAGTATCTGTAGTAATCAAAGTTATCAACTAATACTCTAGGAGCATCATGGAAGATTCCTCTCTCATCAACTACCTGAATTGCTAAGTCTGTCTTAGAGCGACATCCAGTGTATATGTGAACATAATTTCTTATGAATGTTATTACATCATCTATCTCGCCAATGAACCCCTCATTGTAAAGTGTATTAGCAATTGATTTTTCAATTTCTGTCATTCTTATAACTTCCAAAATAACGACCTCCAATGATATTGGTAGAAAGTAATCCTTATCACGCTTAATACATACCCCTCTAACAAAATCAGTATTATGTATATACAAAGAGAAAACTGTTTTCTTAGCCTTTCCTTTTACATCTTTCTCAATCAGGCTATTAATAACCTCAATCAACATATCGCAATATACACCTTTTACAGTATCAAGAACTTCGATTGAATCACCTGAGACTCTAGTAATCTCAATATCATATGTATCTAAGCTGTTTAGCTTTATTAATACTCTGACACCTCTTTTATATAGTAAAGTTTTGATTCTAAACTGTAACCCACTATCTATTACAAGGTATTCTCTTGCTCCCCATGCAGGTAGTGCCATTCTATCCTGAGCAATAATCTGTTTAAGGATGATATTTGCGACTTCTAAGCTGTACTCTAATGATGTTTAAATTCGTTGTATTCTGACAACTTCAGATATGCATTAAAAAAGAGAGCTGTAATTAAACAAGCTCTCTAAAGTTATCTGCATCTAACGATGGCTTTATGATGTTATTTTTCTAAGAGTCCTTTTAATTGATTAAGTACAACTGCAAACTTTTGATCATTTTCACTTTGACGAAAACTAGAAAAAGGATTTCCCACTTTATTAATACGAGCTAAAACAGAAGAGATAGTAAACATACTCGGATTCAACGTCTCGTTAACTTCCTCCCAGAATAGCGGCGTTGCAATGAACCCTTTTTCATTTCCCCTCGGTGAATATGGTGCAATTATTGTCTTTCCCTCACGATGTTGTACATAGTCCAGGTACAATTTATTATTTCTATTTTTCTTTAAGCGCTCAGTCGTAAACCATTGTGGATTCTGTTCAATTAAAAAGTCACAAACAAACTTAGTGAATATACCAGTCTCTTCATATGAAAATTTATCTAAAGGCAATGGAATATATATTTGCATCCCCTTTCCTCCAGAGGTCTTTACAAAAGAAATTAATTCGAATTGATCAAAGATAGCTTTCATATGCAATGCGGCTTTGACTGCTAAATGAAATTCATTTACAGATGGTGGATCTAAATCAAATACAATTTCAGTTGGTTTTTCTGTTTGAATAGGTTGAAATGGTATGTGGAACTCTAAAGCTAGTTGGTTTCCCAACCATAAAAGTGTTTCGACGTTATTGCAGATAATAAAGTTTGTATCTCCTATTTGTTTGGTGGTAACAAAATCAGGTACATTATCTGGACTACTTTTCTGGTAAAAGCTTTCTCCTGGTACCCCGTGTGGATAGCGAATAATCGTTAAATTTCGGTTACGTAAAAACGGTAACATATAAGAAGAAATATTTTGTAGATACACCAAGTAATCATCTTTTAATATATTGCTCGCAGGCCATATAGGCTTATCCGGATGTGTAACCTGAACTGATTCAGGAATTGGATGAAGTTGAAGGTACATTTGTTGCCAAGTACATTCATCAGGATTCATCTCCAGCTTAAAAGAATTGAATCTTGGTTCTCTTAATTTTTCTCCCAAAAAATCAATACACGCTATTTCCACGCAGATAGAAGGTTCCAGTTCCCAAATACTTTCTGAAATTTTTATCCCTTTTGATTGAAACAAAGTTATTAAAGTAGTTGATTCTTCTTCTTTAAAACCGTGTTTAAAAGTAACTACTTCGACAAGATGATTATCTTGATAAATAGCACCATGAAAAAAACCATTACTTTTATTGTATTTCGTAAGAATAGTAGTAATGTATCTCCAATTTTTAATTTTTAACCAGTTAGTTGTTCGCTTATCACTAATCCATTTACTGGTCTTTCGTTTTGCTATAATCCCCTCTCCGTTACTTACTAATATTTTCTTCCACAATTCAATACTATTATTAAACACGTCAATTGCCTGTAACCGATTAATTATGTCTTCATTATTTATTGAAGTTGGAAGACCGAGTGTTTCGAATAACTTTTGTAAAACCTCTTTGCGCTTTATTAAATATGAGTTTGTCTGACTCTTACCTTTATATTTCAAACAATCAAACACGATAAAATGACAGGAGAACTTTTCTAAATGTTTCTTGATAGTATTTTGACTACGCATTCGACCTCTTGTTTGTACTACATTAAAATTACTTTGAAAGGTATTTGTTAAATAAACTAATTCACCATCTAAAGTTAGTGGTAGAAACGAATTTATTTGTCCTTTAATTTCAAGGCAATATTCAATGATCTCAGGAAAATTTTGATTAAGTATATTGCCGTTTCTACTAATTAAAATTGGTTCTTCATCCCAAATGAGCATACACCTGAAACCGTCATATTTCGTTTCATATAACCAATCATCTCCGACTGGAATTTCTGTTGCTTCAGTTAAGAGCATTGGTTTCAATTTCTCTCCTACTTTCATCTGGTTTACATTTAGTTTTTGATTATTTCTCCTATTGATACATAAAAAAAGACGATTGATTGCATAGTAAGAAGAAAACGAGGTGAAAGTAATGCATACAGTTTGGAAAGGTAGCATTAGTTTTGGATTGGTTAATATACCAGTTAAGCTCCATACTGCAACTGAAAATAAAGATATTAAGCTCAGACAATTACACAAAGAATGTAATACACCGATTAGCTATAAAAAGGTATGCGAAGGTTGTAATAAAGAAGTTAAAGAAGAGGATATTGTAAAAGCATATGAATATGCGAAGAATAAGTTTGTAGTCTTAGATGATGAGGAACTTGAAAACTTAAGAAAAGAAAATGAAGATAAGGCAGTAGAAATAATCGATTTTGTGAAGATAGAAGAAATTGATCCCATCTATTTTGACCGTTCTTATTTTTTATCTCCAGACACAACTGGCAGTAAAGCGTATTCCCTATTAAGAAAAACATTAGAGGAGTCAGGAAAAATAGGCGTTGCAAAAATCATTATAAGGTCTAAGGAACAATTGGCAATAGTTCGGGTATATAAAGATTCGTTAGTCATGGAAACAATTCATTTTCCCGATGAGGTAAGAGATGTTGCTGATGTACCTAATATTCCGAGTGAACAAATAGTAGTTCAGAAAGAGCTTGATACAGCTCTAATGTTAGTTGACCAACTAACAACAGAATTTGAACCCACAAAATATACCGACGAGTATCGCACTGCTTTAATGGAATTAATTGAAGAGAAAAAAGCTTCTAATACTGTAACAGCAAGCGATAAACAGCCAGTTCCAAATAACGTTACTGATTTAATGACAGCACTTCAAGCTTCGTTAGATAAGACTAAGACTACAAAGAAAAAACCAACTACGAGAAAGAGAGCTACTAAAAAAACTTCATAATAAAAAGCCCTATCCAATGGAGGATGGGGCTAATTTTGTTTCATTAATTAGAAGAAAAATTACAATACCAATCATTAGCTAATTAAAATTTATATTTCTTTCTAATTTTTGATATTGATCTAATAGAGTTATTATAAATCAGTTCTTCCATTAATCCAACATTAGAACCATTCTTCTTTTCTAATGTGATAAGACACCTTCTCCATATAGAAATCCCATACCACTGATAGTTTATTTTCTCTTTTAATATTTTTCTAAATAGCTCTGAATGGTGAACTATTGAAAGCTTCGATTATAATCCTCTATGTTAATAAAATGTTAGCATTTCAATTTCACCTTACATACAAACCCTTATATATCAACGGTTTCAGCGACTTATTACATCATTCCGCCCGTAAGGTGAAAGTGTGTAATATCTTTAACATCAGTTTACGAAAACGCATAAAATTAACGTTTTCCTGGTGCATAGTTCGTTTTTCCGAAAGAAATACGCCGGTAATTCACGTACAATTCCCTATCCCAAATAATGTAGAAAGGAGCGAATACTCTTGGATCAAATCATTTCATTCATCAGCCAAGTTTCCCAAAAGTTGTGACCCTCTATCTGCTCTATCGGATTGAATCCAAGCTGGATTAAGTAGTCCAATCGATTCAGGAACTGCCCAACCGCATGAAGGCGTGAAAATAGAAACTGACATTTCGCCGATTAGAGGACCGCCCAGCGCGGGGTCAGCCATCTGACTAATTGAAAGCTCTGCCATCAACCATCTTAAAAAAATTCATAATATGATTCGCAAACCTTGCCCATGAGTGGGATAAGTAAGGCATTAGTAAAAAGGTTTTATGACAATCGGGACATCTTCTCCGCATAATCGAAAAGCAACTTCAGTAATGGATGGCAGGTATAACCAGCTATATCAAGGCATATTTGCCAATTTCACTGTGCGAAAGTTGAGTAATTAAACATAAATGAATGAAAAAAAGAGCTAAAACCGGCGACGGGTTTTAGCTCTTTTTGTTATGCGAACGAAATAGTTTTGCAATCTTCGAATTTTGGAATCCAGTCACCGTGTGCTTCAATTAAATCATCGCACATCGCAACGATGTCATCTATTGATAATTCAGCGGCCGTATGAGGGTCAAGCATTGCTGCCTGATAGATGTGTTCTCTCTTTCCGCTGACGGCTGCTTCAATTGTTAAAAGCTGTGTATTAATATTTGTACGGTTAAGGGCCGCCAATTGTTCTGGAAGATCTCCTACATAGCAAGGAGTGATTCCGCTGCGGTCAGCAACACATGAAACTTCAACAACCGCTTTTTCCGGCAAATTACTAATTAAACGTCCCGTATTTAAAATGTTGCCGCCAAATTTGAATGGAACATTTGTCTCAATCGCTTCAATAATATGGGAACCATATTCACGAGTACGAGTATGGGTAAGCTGAGCATCGTTAACAATCTCGTTACGCATTTTTTCCCAGCGTTCAATTTGCTCTACACAACGACGCGGGTACTCATCAAGAGGGATATTGAATTTCTCGATTAGGTACGGATAATTGCGTTTAATGAAGTACGGATGGTACTCGGCATTATGCTCAGATGACTCCGTTACGTAAAATCCGAATTTATCCATTAACTCAAAGCGGACCATATCATTATGTTTTGATTGTTGTTTTTCTTTTGCACGACGTTTAATTTCCGGATATAAATCTTTGCCGTCACGCTTGATTTCAAGGAGCCAGGCCATATGGTTAATACCAGCGATTTTTTCTTCGACACCCTCATGATCCATTCCTAAAGATTTTAAAAGGTGCTCGCTGCAAACTTGTACGCTATGACATAATCCGACTGTTTTGACATTTGTATAGCGCAGCATTGCTCCTGTTAATGTTGCCATCGGATTTGTGTAGTTTAAAAACAGGGCATCCGGACAAACTTCTTCGATATCCTTAGCGAAATCCCACAAAACTGGAATGGTACGAAGCGAACGAAAAATCCCGCCAATCCCGATTGTATCGGCAATTGTTTGGCGAAGGCCGTATTTTTTTGGAATTTCAAAATCTATTACTGTACTTGGTTTATAGCCGCCGACTTGAATTGCATTTATAACGTATTTTGCACCTCTTAAAGCTTCTTTGCGATCTGCATAGGCTTTCACTACAACATTTGACTGTACACTTTGTTTTAAATTGTTTAACATATTTTCGGAATCTTTTAAACGTTGCTCATCAATATCAAATAATGCGAACTCGAACCCAGCTAATGCCGGAACAAACATGCAGTCACCCAGAACATTTTTTGCAAAAATAGTACTTCCTGCTCCAATAAACGTAATTTTCGACATACACTTACCTCCTGAAAAGTGAAACAGAGACCGTCAATTTTTTAAACGAGGATAAAAAATTGCTTTTTCAAAAAGATGATTGTCTTGTATTCAACTTTAATTTATTTGTTGTTATAATAATGATAAAACGTTTACATGCTAACTACAATGGTAAGTTATTGTGATAGGAGGGTATAATATTGTCTTTTACTCACGAGAGAAAAAATTTGAAGGATTATGGAACGTACGGTTTTCGTTTTCAAGAACCATTCCCCAACAATGTGGTAAACATTTCAGTGCTCGGCGTGGAAACGAAAATGCTCGGTGAAGTCTATGATTGGCACGGATTAAAGCGGAGAGATGTCGGCACCTATGTGTTTCAATATACTCTGTCAGGATTGGGAAGGCTTGATATAGGGGGTAACAGTTATTCATTGGAGGCGGGGGACGCATTTATTGTCGAGGTCCCAAGCGATCATCGTTATTTTCTTCCAAAGGATAGCAAAGGATGGGAGTTTGTATTTATTACGTTAGTAGGAAAAGAAGCCGCCGATTGCTGGCGGTTTATGAAAGAACAGAGTGGCCCTGTCTTAAAAATCCCTCCAGACTCCAAGCTGATTCAGCTCTTGCTGAAAATCTATCAAGACACATATGACCAAAAGATTACAGACGCATATTATGCCTCTGCAAAAGCTTATGAATTTATTATGGAGTGTTACCGTTTTACAAGGAACATCGAAAAAGCATCGAAAGGTTTCTCTCCTCAGATTACAAAAGCCCTATCCTTTATTCAAACACATTATCATGAACCGCTTACACTCGACGAAATAGCTGCCGTATCTGGTTTCTCAAGATATTATTTTATTAAGCAGTTTCAGCATCAACTGAATATGACGCCTGTTCAATACCTTACTAAAATCAGGCTTCAAAAAGCAGCGGAACTTCTTCGTTCAACGAGCCTCACTGTTACAGACATTGCTGATCAGGTAGGTTATGCAAATGCCAACTATTTCAACAAAGTGTTCCGTAAAGCAATCGGTGTGTCCGCCGGGACATTTCGTTCCAGCAAAGACTTTGTCGAGATTAATCATTTGATCATTGATTAGGCTCATGGAAATACAACAGAAGTAGGTCAATAAAAAAGTTAAATTTAGATGGATTTTCTTCAACAAACAGGCGCTTTTCTAGAGTTTCGCATCTATGTGTTCATCGCAAAGACCAGCTACTATCATAACAAGATAGTAGCTGGTCTTTTGTCACCTATCAAAAAAATGAAAACTACAACACTTATGGCCAATTCCAAATCTTTTCGTTTGAAGGACTCACACCTCGAAAAATTATTATTTTTATTTAAGATTGTTTATTGCTGCTCTTTCGATTGCAAGTCTGAAGCACCTTACCCATCTTGGCGGTAATCTGCTTGATTTCCTGCGGATTTGAGTACATTCAACCTTTACAAGATAGTCACCGGAAACACGGATACTACCGCCATTGATAATTGAACATGCAGCTAAAAAGGATCTTCGATTGAAGATCCTTTTTTCAATGCCGATCATGCTTCATTACGTTAACGATCCCAAATGTTGCGTTTTTTTTGAAAACACCCGATAGCTGATTGAGATTATTAAAACACTTAGCGGACCAACACTAAGGACAGGAAGTAGCCCTGGTATGGATGTAACAACGAAATAAATAATTCCTGTCCCAACAATCATTAATATCGAGTGCATAGGATAAGACACGGCATATAGGAATGAATACTTAATATATTGGAAAACCTTGATCTCATAATGAACCAATAATGGAAAAAGATAAAAACAAGCAGCAAAATAAATCAATAAAACACCCATTAGAATAAAAGAAATAACATAGGAAATGATATTTTCCATTTGTTGAAATAATCGAATATCAATATACAATAAAAAACCGATGAGAAGCATAAAAAATGTCACTAGATTCGCTTTAATAAATCCCTTCCGATAAGTATCCCAAAAAACAGAAAAAATCGGAGTATCTTCTTTGCCCATTACCCATTTTCTTGAAATTGCAAACATAGCTGCGGAAGCTGGAGCAGCACCAAAAACAACGAAACCGAGCAAGGTAAAAAAAATCCAAAGTATATTTATATAAGCTAATCGCATGATCCATTCACAATAGCGATAAATCCCTCCTATTAGACCTTCCACTCCCATTTCTTCCACCTAGTTAATTCTATACTATAATGAATTTATAAATATAGATAACTAAGCTTTCACCTCCATCCCTATATAGCACTTGCACATATCGTTTCCCCTTCATTCACCGTTACGATAGCAAAAGAAGTTACTACTCCATCCAAACCATATTCATGTTGTAGATCAACCGTTACGTTGTTAATCAAACATTGCTCCTTTTTATATGGAAACTGGACTTTCCATTTTAAAGCTTTACCGGAACGATTCGTTAAACCTGTTTCTCGATTAGAGAGATGAGAAATATCAAGTACATTATTTAAAATAGGCACATTCCTCATTATTGCCCACTCTAGTTCATTCGGTAATCGAGACATAGTTGTTATTTCAGTGTCACCATTTGCTGAAATTCCCATCATCCCTGTTGCAATCGAACCAATCACGGCATAAGAAACCTCTGGATATTCTCTTCTAATTAAACTAGGGTCTATTAATTCTAGCAATATAGCATAGGCTTCCTCATTGTCCCCATTTTTATAATAAATCTCTGGGAAATAGGATTTTCCTTCTACATTAACAACACCATTCTGTTTTACGTCTTTTAACGCAAGTTTTAATTTTTCCTTATCAGAAACAAGTCCAAAATAAAGCGGTAAAAAATTGGCTATATCATAATAAGACTCATAAAATTCTCCATTTTGTAACAGTGCACCATAGAATCTGGATGATTTTTCATTCCACCAATCGTTCTGATATATTTTTTGCAACTGTGTCGCTTTTTCTTTATAAACTTTTGCCAATTGATGGTTGCCTTTTAACTCATTGATTTTCCCAAAAGCACTATAACCTGCATATTGTGCAGAAATTAAATCTCCTGCAATAAGCGGCTGTAACCCATCTTCATTATAAGAGGCAATACCACGTCTTCCATACTCAGGATAATGTTCCATTAACCCATCCTTGTCTTTATCCCAAGCTCGTACATATTCATTAATTGTTTTCTCATAAAATGTTATGAATTCAGGATTATTGAGGTACTCTGTATCGCCTGTCCAAAGGAATTGCCGATAACATGCGTCTAAAACATCAAAATTAGCAGGAAGATTGTACCAAAAGTCAGAATCACATCGATAATCTACAGAGGCTGGGGTATTTTCCTTATAAATTTCCCAGTAACTGCACCAATCTCTCTCACTAGAAATTCCCGCTGCAAATTTAGATAACATATTCTTTGTATGATTCTGAAGCCCTAGAATGGAAGCACCTGTACTTTGATGTGCTACATCACGCATACAAAATGCAGCTCTTCCTGGCAAAGCAGCTTCATACCACAATCCAACTGTATCTTCACCATTATGGGCATAGGAAAGCGCTTCTTGTTTTGCCCACGTAAATCCTTTATTTAGAAAAAGAGAAGAAGATTCGAATTCTACCTTTCCTATTGGCTTTTCCATATTATTCATTTATAGTCCAACTTTCTTAGTAAGAAGTCAAATGCGGTAAATTTCTGACTACCTAACCTAATTCGGGTGGTTAGAAAAAATCCTATCTATTATTTTCAAATTTATTTACAGTGCTTTGCCGAATAATAAGCTTTGTAGGGACGACTAATTTCATGGAAACTTCCCTCCCATTTAACTTTTCATCCAATAGTCTAACTGCGGCTTTTCCCATTTCATTAGAATACACTTTTATTGTTGTTAGTGGCGGAGTCATATATTGGGCAATTGTAATATCATCAAATCCTACGATGGACACTTCATTTGGGATACTTATGCCAGCCTCCTCAAGAGCTCTGTATGCACCAATAGCCATTGGATCACTCGCTATAATAAACGCAGTAGGCAGACAATTATTGCTTATGGCTTTTTTCATTAACTCATAACCAGTTTGTGTAGTAAAATTGTCCCCAATATAAAGATGGTCTTCATTAAACAACCCTTTGCTTTCCATATATTTCCGGAAACCTTTTAGTCGTTTATCCATCTGCTTTGATCCAGCTTTTGACCCGAATTGATGTAAAAAAACCGTTCCCCCGATAAACCCTATTGACGCATGGCCATTTTCCAGCAGATGGTCCAGTGCTTTATATGTCGCTTTTTCAAAATCAACAATCACAGAATCAAACACTTCATCATTTGGGGAATAATCAACAAATACGATATTTTGTATTTGTACGAAAAACGGATTTAAAAAATCAAAATCTATTTTTCCAATCACAATTAAAGAATCTAAACCATTCAAGCTTTCATATGAATCATAATTAATCCATCGAATAACTTTTGAAATTTCTAAACCATAATGATATAATTCCTGCTCAACACCTTGACGTATAGATAAGAAATAAGGATCTTCATCTTCTACCTTTTCTGAACAATAAATGATCAGACCAATTTTCATATCTTTAAGTTCATGCTGCTTTTTAACGCTCTTTCTTTGAGGTAAAGTATATTGAAGCTTTTCTGCAACTTCGTTCACTTTTTTTCTTGTTTCTTCTGTTACTGATAAGGAAGAATCGTTGTTAAGTACTCGTGATACAGTAGATGTTGAAACATTAGATAACTTAGCAATGTCTTTAATTGTCGCCATCCAAAAACCTCTTTCTCTTTATAACCCAAATTTTCAGTTAATCTTTACTAAATTAATTACTATCATAGCAAAGACCTGATGAATCGACAATTTTATCCTTTTTTTATCATAAGGATGCCTGATTTCTGCACATGCAACCGATTTAAACCAGCGGGTAATGATAAGAATTGTTTCTTTACTAAATGACCACAGCAATCATATATTTCTAAAGTGTGATCCATAATGTCTTCTTCTAAGTCCAGTACAAGTTCTTCTTTTAAAGTGCCATTCACAATAATTAAATTTGACACACTTGATTTTCCGCTCTTTACAACAACATCCCCATAGACTGCAATAATCTTTGTCACATCATTTTCTGCACTTACTATAGGATATAAAAGTTCTGGTGCTTCGGCTTTTAATTTACCGTTCAATAATACATCTCGGTGTTCCTTCCAAAAACCTAACCAATATTTAGCCATCTCTAAATGACTATGAGATAAGTTTTCAAAGCGCATCGAAAATTGCGGTACACCGAATAAGACATTGATTAGCTGTAAAGCAGCACTTTCTACGGTATCTTTTTTATTCCACATAATCGGGTCGGAATGAACCGCTGTACTACCTGAGAATAAACGCAAATCAATAACACCAACACGATTAGTAAGGGCATCATTAGGACAATCGCTTACACGAAAAATATTACCGTAATTTCTCATATGTGGGCCAATATATCTTTGTCTAAACTCAATCATAATACTTGGTTTGATGACTCGAAGCCTTTCCATAACATCTGTTAACAACCGATCTACAGCTTCTTGAACAGATTCAAAATCCCGATTTTCATCTGGCTCTAAAGCCTTTTCATTTGCTCTTCTTACGTCGAAATTATCTATAAAATCAAATTTAAACCCGTCTATATTCCATTCCTTTAAAGCAGTTTCATATACGGAAATGAGATATTCTCTTACTTCTGGATATCTAGGATCAAGCACTCCTGCTTGGAGAGATTCCTGAAAATATAAAATTTTATTGCGAAACTGATCCCAGACTTTAGCATGCTTCCCGACAAATGGAACACTATACCACAATAAATATTTCATCCCCATAGCATGTACTTTCTCGACATGTTCCTTCATATTAGGTATTTTACTTGCTGCAACCACCCAATCACCACAATAAGCATACCCACGCTGATTGTCTTCGGTTTGCCACCCATCATCAACAATAACAGCTTCACATCCAAACTGTTTAGCAAGCCGGGACTGTTCTTCAATTGCATGATCCGTTACATTTTGGTGAAAACTATACCATGTACAATACATAGGGAGTTTAGATTCTTCCGGAACAATAGATGGTTTATTATTTTCGATCGTTTCATACCATTTGGACATCTCCTTAATTGCTTCATAATAAGGAATGTCCCTTGTGTCAATTCGAATCGTTGCATGATATTGCTTCATTTTTTTTGTCTGTTCAGTGAATAATGTAATTTGACATTTAATTGTCCCATTTTCTTCATGTACTCCAAGATTAAAACCCACTGTTTCCATCGCTTTAGAATAAGCAACCGAGAGACGATTTTTCCCATCCTGGCTATAAAAGCAACCAACAGGTGCAGAAACGGTTCCTTTTGAGGAAAATCCACCATCCCAATCTACTCCAAAACTTTTACTGCGACCTGAACCAGGATGCCAATACGATTGAATATCTATAATGGGATAATGCCAAATAAGATCGACTTTCGGAAAATGAATGAATTCCTTTGCATCAATTTGAACATTCACATAGGTAATATCATTTATTTTATATTCCTCTAGTTTTACATCCACAATCGGATCACAAACTGCTTCTATTTTAATATTTTGTTGTGTAAGCATAGCGCTCCCTCTTTTCTGTTAAATTAATTTTTTTACGAATTAAAAAACAAAGAATATTTTTTATGCTATATCTGATTATTCTTTTACTGACCCTAATGTAATGCCTCCAACGAAATATTTTTGTGCAAATGGATAAACAAAAATAATCGGCAAGGTAACAAGAACCGTAGTAGCTGCTCTTAAGGTAATCGGAGAGATATTTCGGTATTTTGAATAAGCTAACTGTAAATCTTGAACTTGTTGAATGGCTTCTACCTCTAATAGTAATCTACGTAAATAAACTTGTAAGGTATCCCATTCTCCACTTGGGTTATAGATAAGAACATCAAACCATGAGTTCCAATGACCCACTGCACTAAATACCGCAATGGCAGCAAAAACGGGAATCGACATTGGGATCAAAATCTGAAAGTAAATCCGCAATTCACTACAGCCATCCATTCTTGCAGACTCAAAGATGGAATCCGGAAGGTTTTGTATATACGAAGCCATAAGCAGCATAAAAAATGGACTAAAAAGAGCTGGCAGCCAATACACTGTAAATGTATTAGATAAGCCTAATTTCATGAAAAGTAAATATGTTGGGATTAACCCTCCGCTAAAAAACATCGTGAAAACAAATAATAGTCTCATAAACTTACGACCTGAAAAATGCTTAACGGAGACGATATAAGCTAACAGTCCCGTACATAAAACACCTGTAACGGTCCCCACTACAACACGTAAAATAGATATGCCAAACCCTTTAAGTAAATCTTCATTTTGAAACAATACCTTATATGAATCTAACGAAAATTCTCGTGGCCATAAATAAATACCACCTCTTGCAGCATCTACACCATCGTTCAGTGATAGTGCAATTATATTAAGAAAAGGAAATAACATTATAGATGCAAAGCCTATCATCAATACTAGATTCACCTTATCAAAAATCTTGCTTCCTACGCTTTCTTTAATAAACCCTTGCTTCACGCTCTCACCAGCTTTCTTAGTACACTGAAGTATCAAAAAACTTTTTACAGAATTTATTTGCGCCAACTAATAAGATAAGCCCGATAATTGACTTAAATAATCCTACGGCAGTCGCATAGGAATAGTTACCTAACTGAATTCCATATCGGTAGGAATAAGTATCAAAAACTTCCCAATATTCCCTCGTTTGAACATTCCCAATTAACAATTGCTGTTCAAAACCAGCATTCAAAATTCCACTAATTCCCAAAATCATCAAAATGACAATAGTAGGTCTTATACCTGGGATAATGACATGCCAAATCAGACCAAACCGCCCAAGTCCATCCATTTTTCCCGCCTCGTACAACTGAGAATCAACACCAGCAATGGCAGATAAATAAATAATGCTTGACCAGCCTATCCCTTTCCATATATCAGCTCCAGTAATGACCCCCCAGAAATATTTTCCTTCTCCAAGAAAAGAGACAGGACGATCAATTATTCCTATACTCATAAGGAATTGGTTAAAAACCCCTTCATTTCCTAATGTAACAAAAACAATACTTGCTACCACTACCCAAGACATAAAGTGCGGCAAATAGGATACGGTTTGTACAAATTTTTTAAACCGAGTATATTTTAATTCATGTAATAACAAAGCTAATAAAATCGGTGCAGGGAAACCAAAAACAATTCCAAGCCCACTTATAACTAATGTATTTCTTAACACCATCCAAAAATCCGGCGATTGGAAAAATTCAATGAAATGTTTGAAACCTACCCAATCACTGTCAAGAATAGCTCTCCCTGGTTCATAATCGATAAATGCCATAATCAAGCCATACATTGGATAATAGGCAAATAACAGCACCCACAATATAATTGGAATACAAATCAACCAGAGCTGTTTTTCTCGAAGAAATGTGTTTTTTATTCTCTTTACGCCTGCCATCTTTTTTTCACTAGATATGTTGGATTTTGGAACCACTTCGCCTTTTTCTGGCATTATGTTCATACTATCCCCCCCGGTGTCACTTTTTATCAATCTCAATTTTTGTTTGAGAGATAAAGAGGCCAATACCTCCTTCTCTCTCTATTTTTACTTCCAATTCTTCAGTCTTTCCTTGTAAACTTTTGTCTTGTACTCTTCAATCTCATTTAAACCAGCCTTATTTACTTTTTCACGTAAATCTATAAATATTTTTTCAGCCATTTCTGGACTATTCGCCTGAACTGCCTTTGATATTCCTGTGTTAATTAACGTATTAATTTGTTCTTCTTTCACTGCAAGCGGATCATTAAGAGGGACGCTGATTGCTTTTAGCGTATTATCGAAAATAGTATCTTTTAAGTTTTCGTTTAAATCCCTTTTCCATTCAGCTTCATTATTAAAGTTTTGATCATACCACCAGTTTGTTTCATCTTCCATCATCCCTTGGTAGGCAACTATTGCATATTCACCTTGACCAGTCAAAAAACCTTTATCATAATCATATTTTCCGTTTATCAGCTCATTCTTTCTCTCTTCTACCCAGGTCCATTCTCCGGACTTATTGCCCCAAATAGAAATTTCCTCGTTCGGAACACCCCAACCCAATAGCTTATTTCCCATATCACTAAATGCAAAATCAAGGAATTTAATAATTTTTTCAGGATCCTTAGCCTTATCTGTAATAATTGTTCTAGAAGAACCAATCGTATTCTTTGGTGATAGGTAGGCTTGATCAACACCAGGTGCCTTTAGGCCAATTTGTACATAATGGTCATCAGGTTTCCAATTTTTATCTGTTTTCTGCCATACCTCGTGTCCTGCATTCCAAGAATGCCACCAAGGTCCAATAGACCCAAAAACTCTCTTATTTGAAAACATTTCTTTCCATTGGTCAAAATCATTTATAAAACTATTAGGGTCTAATAACCCCTCAACTTGAAATTTGTTTAAATACTTGGTTAGTTCAATTCCTTCTGGTGTATTGATCCAGTGAGTCAAGTTACCATTCTCATCTTCTTTAAAGCCGTCTTTTAAGCCCCATGCACCGGCTAAAACTTTATAGATATAGCCAGTTTTCCAATTCTCACCAGATAATGCATATGTTTTTTGTCCATTTTGATTTACTGGTGTTTTAGCTTGCATCTCTTTCAGTAGATCAAAATACTCTTCAGTAGATATTGTTTTAGGCTTTCCTATTTCTACCCACTTTGCATATGGAATATTAGCTGAATAATCCGGAATAGGGAGATAACCCCAGTAATTTGGCAGTCCATATAATTTACCATTCTTATCCAAGTAACGTTTATACGTATCTCCTAATTTCTCTTTAATAGTAGGGGCATACTTATCAATATATTCTGTTAAATCAATCGCCCGTTTTTGATTTTTCCATTTTTCAACCTCTGCAGGTGATAATCCGGTAATCACTTCAGGGTAATCATTCGAAGCAAGCATGAGATTAAGACGTTCCTTAGGGTCTGTTTCTGTTACTTTCTTATTAATTTTCACATTAAACTGCTCTAGAAGAAATTCATTTAATAGTTTTGTATTTTTTTCTACATCTTTAGGATTTAATTGGCCAGCATAATATGAGAATTCTAATGTATACTTTGGCACAGTCCAACCAAACTCATTTTCCTTCCCAGCATTTGGATGCGGCTCTCCAGAGGAAGCCGTCTCATTATTATTACACCCTGCTACTATTGAAATAAATAATAGACCAACAAGAAACAAAGAAAAGTATTTTTTCATTTCTACACCTCTTTAGTAATAGTAAAAATCTCTCTAAAAATTTCCGTTTATCATAGGCAAAAGTAATCAACGACTAAAAGTGGATCATAGCAAGAATTTATCTCCCTCTTTTTACCTGAAAAATCCTGCTTAGATTAAAATAGTATAATCATTCATTTTTTATTTTTAAATTACCTTCTTTCTCTAGTAGGAATAAAAAGCGCTTACATTTCCCAAATAGAATTTCTGATTTCCATCATGATGTTTAGTAAACTAATTCAAATAATTTCAGGAAACTTTAGTAAATTATATTCTATGGATATATTATCAGGAATATTCAGAAATTTCAATATACTTCTTCTTGCCAATCCATTAAATTCTTTGGAGGAGGACCAAGGGGACGGTTCTGGTGACTTTTTGTTCTATTGATAATTACACTAAACCCTCATCAATCGGCACTTATTTAATCTATTCGGAGGCTAAAATTTTTGTAAGTTAATTAAACGTTTGATTAAATTGATGTATCTCCAATTGATATCAATGTTTCTTCTCTTCATTTCAACAAATAATTTACTAATATTGAATTTACATCTGGTTCCACTCAGCCAATTTTACCTACACTACTCCTAAACCGACAAACCCAACAAAATATCCTTCAGAAAAACTAATTAATCGTTTGATTAGATGTCGGGAAACGTGCAGTAAAAGGAATAAACCCATTTGGCAGCTAAAAATTTTGTAAGTTATTTAAATGTTTGATTAAACATAGCTCTGTCCCTCATCGATGGTATTTGATTATAGGTACAGCAGGAGGAAAGATGAATCTTCAGCCAAAGGAAAGATTTAAATTGAGGGTTAAAAAGGAAGCATGATAACGTTTATCAGCTTCCCTTTTGGGTGAAAATTATCTTGATGAAGGGTTTATTTTTGCTAAGAAGGAAAGACAACCAGTCTATCCGATTTTTATTAAAACCGTTGAAAACAGAATGGCTCGATTGTTAACTTCAGCCGGAGTAAATAAAGAACTTACACCAAATTCCCTTCGTCATACACATACGTCGTTATTAGCAAAGGCTAAAGTAGGATTAGAAGAGATTATGGATCGTTTAGGGCATTGCGATGATGAAACAACGAAGAACGTTTATCTCCACGTAACGAAAGAAATGAAAAAAGAGGCTTCTCATAAATTTGGTCAATTAATGAGAAGCCTCTATTCAGTCCAGAAATGTTAGCATTTCACTTTCATCTTACATAAAACCTTTATATAGCAAGGGTTCAAGCCGCTTATTACATCATACCGCCCACAAAGGAACTTGAAACTGAATGAAATAAGTACATATGAGTTGATGTAATTAATTTTTTCTCTATCTTTTTAAAATTCACATCATTTCAATATCTCCGTCTCATCAATATTCTTTCCAAAGTTATCAAGCAATGCACGCACTTCATCTGTTGATTTCGTGTTCATCAATTGATTTCTTAATTCAGCAGCTCCAGGGAATCCTTTGACATAAATTTTGAAAAAGCGATGAAGCCCTGTAATTGAACGTGGTAATACTTCCGCATATTGATCTTGAAGGTCAAGCTGCAGTCTTAATAGATCAAGATATTCTTTACTGCTATGCTCTTTTGGCTCTTTTTCAAAAGCAAAAGGATTTTTAAAAATACCTCGCCCGATCATAACACCATCAATCCCGTATTGTTCAGCAAGTTGCAGCCCAGTTTGACGGTCAGGAATGTCTCCATTAATTGTTAGTAACGTATTTGGTGCGATACGGTCACGTAATTTTTTGATCTCCGGAATTAGCTCCCAATGCGCATCTACTTGGCTCATTTCCTCTCTTGTACGTAAATGAATAGAAAGGTTCGCAATATCCTGTTTAAAAATATGCGTTAGCCACTCCTCCCACTCATTTATATCCTTAAAGCCTAGTCGTGTCTTCACGCTTACAGGCAGTCCGCCCGCTTTTGCCGCTTGAATAAGTTCTGCCGCAACGTCTGGACGTAAAATAAGACCACTACCTTTTCCTCTCGATGCCACATTCGGTACAGGGCAGCCCATATTAATATCGATGCCTTTATATCCTAGCTCTGCCATGCCAATACTCATTTGACGGAAATATTCGGGATTATCCCCCCATATATGTGCCACCATTGGCTGTTCATCTTCTGTAAAAACCAAACGGCCTTGCACACTTTTCATGCCCTCTGGATGACAATAGCTATCCGAGTTTGTAAACTCTGTGAAAAATACATCCGGTCGACCGGCTTCACTTACTACGTGACGAAAAACAACATCTGTCACATCTTCCATTGGTGCAAGTACAAAAAATGGTCGTGGTAAATCACGCCAAAAATTATCTATCATTTTAAACTCAAATCCTCTCACTATGGCTACAACTTCAAACTCTAGGTCAAAAAATATAAAGCCAAATGTTCCACTTCTTTTACACTTATATCATGTTTAATAACTTATTATCAAACACAAGTACATTTGGAATTTAATAAATTTGTGAAAATCGGCAATGTTTATTTTAACGCAAATCGATCCTGAATGGTATTCTTATCATAAAAAAGCAGATGATATAGATTTTTTCTATATCATCTGCTTTTCTATTATACCAACTCCATGCGACCACTTCACAATGTGGTGAATGTAGAGCGTGTTACAATATTACTTTACACATTGTAGAAATGTTTACCATTTGTATATCTAAACATTACACCTTTTATTAAGTTGACCTTATTGTCAAATTAAGGATGTCTTAAACCATCTTTCACAATATCTTTCATAAAATCATCAAATACTGAATAAGTATAAATTCCGAAATAATCACTCTTCCTCTATTATTATCAACTGATACACCTGTAGCTGTTAAACAGCCTATTAAATATTTTTCTGCTTCATTTGTTTCATTAAGATCTTTGTCGACTAGAGAAACAAAAAAATAAATGTTAGCATTTCACTTTCACCTTACAGATACTCATTATCTTATGAAAAGCAGGATATTTCTTCAGTTTCAACACGCTTACATGGCCTGAAATGTACTTAGGTGAGTTATTAGTTTTAAAATGGTCCGATATCGATTATAATAATGCTACAATAAGCATTTAGAAAACTCTGTATAATCCGAATAGAAATACTCTTAAATACGAAATTACGACACCAAACACCAAAGGATCTATAAGAGTTATCGATATTGAGCCAGAACTTATTGTGTTATTAAAAAGCATTATGGAGTGCAAAATCGCTTGAAATCGACAATTGATTTAATTATTACAAATTAGATTTTGTAAGTTAGGTCCAACATACTTTGGCTATCCTTATCATTTGAAAACCGTAAATACTAGAATGCAATCAATACTTAGAATAATAAGCATTTAATAACACCTTCTTTTAGACATACTCACACTTCTTTATTAGCTAAGGCTAATGTTCCACTCAACCTAATTATGGCTCAATTAGGGCATGAATCTGATGAAACTACAAAAGAAAGTAGCTTCAAAAAAATTCAGTGAGAAATCTCTAAGCTACATGATAATTTTCATTATAGTCATCAATACTTTAATAATATTCTTAAAAACCTTGTCATATCAAGGTTTTATGAATACTCTTCCATCAATTCGCATATAATATGTGATGGATTTCATGCTTGAACATTCTGTTTCATTTGGGAGGAACCTACATGCAACAAGGAAAAGTAAAATGGTTCAATAACGAAAAAGGTTATGGTTTTATTGAGTACAATGATGGTGAAGATGTATTCGTCCATTTCACAGGCATCCAAGAGGAAGGTTTCCGCACATTAGAAGAGGGACAAGATGTTAGCTTCGAGATTATTGAAGGTAATCGAGGCCCACAAGCAGCAAACGTAAATAAACTATAGTGAGCACAGCTATTCTACAAGTTTAACTTGAGAATAGCTTTTTTTATTGTGTGTAATTTAAGAACCTCTTATTGCATTCATAAAGTTTGAATTTGATATTTATTTAATAGTAACTTTATTATGTCATTTCCATATTTGATATTATGCTGTATAAACTGGTTTAAAATATCGATAAGCAAAATAAAAAGGCGTATCTAAGTATTAAAAAACTTAGATATGCCTTAAAATTATAAAGCTACTTTTTTTACTTCAAGTCTTACAATTTGATGCATATTGATGTCTTGAATGGTAAATTCATAGCCTTCAGCTTCATGTTTCTCACCTTTTAAGATGCGATCATGATTTGTCATAAACCAGCCTCCAATTGTATCGATATCTTCATCATTAATATCGATATTTAAGAGTGCCTCTACTTCTTCAAGTCTAAGCTTAGCATCAAGATTATAATGATTTTCAGCTATTTTCTGTACTTCAGGCAACTCATCATAGTCAAATTCATCCTTGATATCACCGACAATTTCTTCAATAATATCTTCGATTGTTACAAGACCAGATGTACCACCATACTCATCCATAAGAATTGCCATATGAATGCGCTTTAATTGAAATTTAAGTAATAAATCACTAATCGGAACCGTTTCAATAATACGAATAACAGGTTGCATAAAGTGAGTTATCTGTTTTAAAGCATTCTTTTCATCTAAAATAAACGCTGTTAACAGCTGTTTCATATTAACAATACCAATAATATGATCCTTATCCCCATCGACGACAGGATAACGTGTATATTGCTCCACATTAATTACATCAAATACTTCCTTAAGGCTTAAATGCTGATCAAGGCTAACAATTTCCGTTCTAGGGACCATAATTTCCTTTGCAATACGATCATCGAATTCAAAAATACGGTTCACAAAACTATATTCAGAGCGATTAATCTCACCGCTTTTATAACTATCTGACAAAATCATCCGCAACTCTTCTTCACTATGAGCAACATCTGATTCTGACTGCATTTTCAAACCAAATAATGCGGTCAAGCCTCTTGCAGAACCATTTAAAAGTTTAATGACTGGATACATAATATTGTGGAATAAAATAAGTGATCCAGCTGTTTGCAGTGTAACGGTTTCAGCTTGTTGAATTGCTAATGTTTTTGGTGCAAGCTCTCCGACTACAACATGCAAAAAAGTTACGATTGAGAACGCAATAATAAATGATACCACCGAAGAAATACGAGCATCTAAGCTAAACATCTCAAACAATGGTCTCAGGATAGCTTCAATAGTCGGTTTCCCTAACCATCCAAGCCCTAATGCCGTAATCGTAATGCCAAGCTGGCAAGCTGATAAATATTCATCTAAATTATTCGTAACCTTTTTTGCTCTTAAAGCCTTTTTATTGCCTTCAAGGACAAGCTGGTCTATTCTAGTTGATCTCACCTTTACTATAGCAAATTCCGCTGCTACGAAAAACGCAGTAAGTGCAATTAGTATTACGAAAACAACTAACTTAATGGCTATATCATTGTCCAATCATGTTCTTTATATCTGATCTGATCCTTATTTCAGATTCAGAATAAAGAATTCACCTCCTGTAAAATAAGTTACTAATACTAATCTATATGAAAGTATATGTAAATTGCAATTAAGAAGATGATTATTTTTAAAATTTTTTCATTTATCTGAACTTTTTTCTGATTTATTTAAATTAAAGAATTTTTCTAGTAAACTATTTTTTTCATCAAGTTTCTTCATATTTAAAATTGCCAAATGTTTTAGCTCAGAAAGTAAAAAAGAGCGCCTCTAAATCGTTTTTTCGACTTAAAGGCGCTACTTCAGTTATTTATCGTTTTAAGGTTGTTGCTGATAATGCGAAAAATTCATTGTATAATGCTTGTAAAATTTTGTTCTCAAATTCTTTACGAACACCAAATACAAGGCTGACTTCAGATGACCCTTGATTAATCATTTCAATATTGGCACCTGTTTTTGAAATGGCTGTTGCCGCACGCGCTGCTAGACCTGTATTGTTATTCATACCTTCTCCTACAATTACAATCATTGAAAAATCATGACGGAAATGTACGTCGTCTGCCTGCAATTCTGTTTCAACACGTTTTACGATACGATCTTCTTTTTCAGGAGATAACTGGTGACTCCGAATAATAACAGAGATATCATCTAAACCGGATGGTGTATGCTCATATGAAATATTCTCATCTTCTAATATTTGAAGTAATTTACGACCAAAACCGATTTCACGGTTCATCAAGTATTTACTTACGTATAAAATCGAGAAACCACTGTCAGCTGAAATACCAGTTACTGGGCTATGATTTGATTCACGTACAGAAACTATTCTCGTTCCTGGTGCAGAAGGGTTATTTGTATTTTTGATACAAACTGGAATTCCAATTTTATAAACCGGCATTAGTGCTTCATCATGGAAAACCGAAAAACCCGCATATGATAATTCACGCATTTCACGATATGTAATCTCTTGTATTTCAACTGGACAATTTACAACTTTAGGATTTGCACAGAATACGGAATCAACATCAGTAAAGTTTTCATATAACTCAGCTTTTACCGCTGCAGCTAAAATTGACCCTGTAATATCTGAACCCCCACGTTCAAATGTACGTAATACGCCCTCTTCTGTATAACCAAAGAACCCAGGGAACACGATAATTTCTTGAGAATCTTTTAAGACACTCAAATTATCGTATGCTTTTGCCAACGCTTGTGCTCGAGCAGGCAGGTCATTAACAATTAAACCTGCTTCAAGTGGACTCATGTATTTTGCTTTAAGTCCAATACTATTGAAGTAAGCTGCAATCATTTTCGCATTATTGTCTTCTCCACTCGCCTTTAAGCTATCCATTAACAGTTCATCCGTAACCGAACCCGCTTCTGCAATACGTTTACGTAAGTCTGCCTCAATGACTTCACAAATGGCATGATCTAAACCAAGTCCATTTGCATTGCTTTCATAGCGCTTTACAACATTTTTTAGTTTTTCTTCTACCGCATCTTGTTGTTGCAATACCGCATTCGCCAACTCAATTAATAAATCTGTTACTTTTATGTCATCATTAAACCGTTTACCTGGTGCTGAAACGACAACCAGACGTCTTGTAGGATCTGATTGTACGATTGCCGCTACCTTTTTGATTTGTTCTGCACTTGCAACAGATGTTCCACCAAATTTACATACTTTCATTTCATCATATCCTTACATTGTTTATTTACTCATTTGTATTCTCAATAAAAACATTTGTCTATTCACAGTGTACAAACACTAACTTAAGTAGTCAATAAATTTTTACAATTCTACACAAAGAGTTGTTGCAATTGAACAATTATTATCATTATTCAGTAATTGTTATCATATTACTAGCATCTGTCTGTTATTTCAACAACAAAAAAACACCAAGAGACAAAACTCAAGGTGTTTTTAACATTGAAGTAGGTTATTTTGTATAAACTTTTAAAAGTTCTTCGCCTAAAAAGTGTAATTGCTCCCCAATCGTACATGACTCGATACAAAATCGGTGGGCACCAGACTTCCCTCGGTCTTTACGAAGTTGATTTTTAACGAAGCAACCTTCACAATAATTTTCCATCATTTCGTCAATTTCTTTTATGACGGTTACTTTGTCCATCAAATCGATTCACCTCTAAATTTCAATAATTTTTATTTTACTACTTGGAGCATTTAGTTACAATTATTAGCTTTCTACAATTGCATTTTAGTTTACGCTATTCAAACTAGTCCTATTCCTCTTCTGACCTTTGCATATTTCTCTACATCAAATATACTAAGGTTATAAATATGATGTAGCAGGTGACTAAATGATTGAATTATATATTGATGCAGCAACTGCTGGAAACCCCGGTCCGAGCGCAATAGGAATATTCATCAAAGGTGAAGGTCAATTAATTAAAATTGGTGAAGCTATAGGGGAAAATGATAATCATAGTACAGAATTCATCGCACTTGTTCGCGGTTTAACAGAAGCTTTAAAATTATCTACTGGTATGATCTCTGTTCGTTCTGATTCTAAAATAGTAGTCGCTTCTATTGAAAAGGAATATGTGAAAAATGAAGCATATAAACCTTATTTAGAAGAAGCGCTCGAGCTTACAAAAAAATTCGATTTATTTTTCATTAAATGGATTCCTAGTTCTGAAAATCGTGCAGCTGATACACTTGCAAGAGAAGCATTGCGTTCATATCAAAAAAAGCAAACTCGTTAATTGAGTTTGCTTTTTTGCTACTTCACATCAGTTATTTGCTTTTTCAATTGCGTCACCATAAATGCTATTGCTCCAATGGTAACAACAAATGCTGCTGCAAGATAAACCTCTACATATCCATACTGTGTGGCGATAATACCTAGAAGCCATGACCCTAAGGCAATCCCTACATCAAATAACGTGAAGAATGTAGCAGTAGCATAGGCAGTACGTCTAGGATCTGTGGATTGAATCGTCATTGATTGGAAACTTGGTACAAGTGCTCCGTAACCAAGTCCTATTAACACACCCGCGAGCATGAATAACACCGGTCCATTGACATAAGCTAGCGTAATTAAACCTAAGATAAAAAGGATAAAGCCTGGAATAATAACAAATTTAGGTCCTTTTTGGTCATATAAGCGTCCTGTAAATGGACGGGTTAACAGCATAGCTGCTGCGTAAACGGCATAAAATAAACTAGCAACTTCCATCAAACCCTTTTGTTTTGCGTAAACAGATAAGAAAGATAATACACTAGCATAAGCAATTGCAACAAAACATGCTAAAGCAGCTGTAGGTAATGCCTTCTTCTCGAATAAATCTGAAAGGGCTATCGAGAATTTTTGTTGTTTAGCAACTTGTGGAATATCATCTAATTTAATCGATAGCGCTGCAATACCTCCGATTAAAATAACTGCACTCATAATAATGAACAAAATTTCAAAATTTAAATACTGAATGACTAAAAGACCAACAAATGGTCCAAGTACTACCGCTAAATTTAGTGACATTGTAAAATACCCAAGTCCTGCTCCCTTACGAGATGGTGGAACAATATCTGCAGCAATAGAATTATTCGCTGTTGTCAATATGCTGAAGAAAATCCCTTGTATAAAGCGTAGCAATAATAGAAGTGCAAACGGCTTAAAGAATAGATATAATACGGTACATACAAAGTAACCGATTAAGCTTATATAAAGTAGTTTACGCTTGCCAAAATGCTCTAAGACTTTCCCCGTAAATGGGCGTGTAATAATTGCGGATAGCAGGAAGATAGATAATAATAAACCGGCATCACTATCAGAACGGTTTAAATCTTCTGTTGCATAAAGTGGTAACACGGATACTAAGCCGTAAAAAACAAAAAACACGGCCATATTCGTACAAAAAATACTAATAAACCGTTTCGTCCAAATCTTTTCTAAATTTCCCAATGATTCGTTCTTCCCTTCAACTTACATATCAGCTCTAGTAGCTGCTGTTGTTCTTCATCATTAAATGTTTCTATCAAGCCCTCCTCAAATCGCAATACAGAAGCTAAAACAGCAGGAAATTTTTTCTTACCTTCTTCGGAAAAGGATACTATTTTTTCTCGACGATCTTCCCCTTCTGTTCGCACAATCCAATCAAGCTGCTCTAATCTTGCAACAGTTCGTGTCACAGTAGGTGCCTCAACCTTTAAGTACTTCCAGATGTCTGTTAATGACATTGGTCCATTTTTATTAATTGTATAGAGAATCGTCCACTGACTGCTATAAAGGTCATGTTCTTTTAAACAACTATTTAATTTATTTGTAATATCTCTAGTAGTTTGAAAGATTTCGTGAAATAAAGGATTCATTTGCTTACCTCCGTATTTTATTTACCTAGGTAAATAATAATTTAATTTTATTCCTACTAATATCGTTTGTAAAGAGGGATTTATATTCAAATTTAAAAAAGAGACTACTCTTCTGTTGATTTTCCAACGTAAAATAGCCTCTCATATTATTAAAATTATAAATTAAATCAAAATACAAATTCTATAATGTGGTGAAGTAAAGAGAAAGTTAAATGATTCCTAGTATACAATTCAATTTCTTATACTTTTTCTTTTCTTGAAAACAACAGTAGACTTAAAACAATAAGTAAAACAAACCCTGCAATAGTAGAAGGAATAAACCCAATTCTATTATCTAAATATGAACATGTGAATAGAGGTAAACTTATCAATAAGAACATTTTTATAAAATACTTTTTAGACATTTAATACCTCCTTTATTAGCTCATCTTTAGAATACCTTGAATTATTATTTTTTTCTAATTATTACTACAGACCGCTTATTTAAGACAACAAAAAACCATAAGAGCAATTTCACTCTTATGGTTTATTAATTTTGAAGTTAATGTTAAAGAAATTAACTATAAGTTTTTTTAACTCTTTTGATTGACTGTTATATTTAAAAAGGCACCTATTGCGCCACTAAAACCATGGTCTTCTAAGAAAATAGGCGTTTTCTTTTTTAAAATTGTGTAGTTGGCGATAACTTTTTTTAATGCTTCGTTTTCGTTTAGAGTTGTACCAATATATATAATATGTTCGACTTGATTTTGTTCTGCTAGCTGGATACTTAATGTTGTGATGACTTCCCCTACTAAACCTTGTACAGTTGCTAAAATATTTTCAATAGGGTGATTCTTTGTTTCATCAATACCCATTTTACCAAAGTTACTTGCAGTTAATGTGCCTGCAATCGGAGTATCCATACCTTGATATATATCTTGTACTAGAAGATCAATTTCTTGTCTTTCACCATACTGTGCTTTTTTTATAATTTCGTGATAATCGTAGATTCCCGTCGTTAATGCTGCCAGTCCGACTAGGGTTCCTCCACCAATACCAGTACCACCAACACGATTATGTGTTTCACCATCCATAAAATGAATGGATGTACCTGTACCAACATTTGTAATGATGCTGCGGTCAAATTGATGACCATGCTGAATTAGTTGATATCGAACCCCTTTTAATGTGGCTTCAAATTCAACTATGTAATGGATGGATTTTACTTCTTTTAGTAAATTTTTAACTTGCTCAGCTCTTCCGCCTGTTAAGCCAATCTCTTCAATTTCAGGGTGATTGCTAATCCAGTCCGTTACAGCTTGTAAGTCGTTCGAAGGGAAATGCTCTAACACTAGCTCTCCAAATTCATTTTCGTAAGCTAATTTTGTTAGTGTACCCCCTGCGTCTATTCCAATTGCCTTCGTCATACCATTCTCCTTTGTGATCGCCCAATCTAAACTTTACTGCTATGTGCAGTTTTGTGCAATGATTTCCTACGATGTTATCATTTTTTCTAATTTTCTATCACTTATTTTGAAAAAACTAAATTACCAGCAACAACTGTCTTAAGTGCAATGGCATTTGGAATTTCATCTAATTCGCAAACAAATAAGTCTTTGTCGAAAATCGAAAAGTCCGCATCGTATCCCGGCTGAATGGTCCCTCTTACTTGTTCCTTGCCAATTACCTTTGCGCTACCGGTAGTATAAAGAGAAATCGCCTCAAAACGTGTAAGTTTTTCGATTGGAATATATCCTTCATGGCTTTCCACATGCTTTTTGCGAGCGATTGCAGCATGGATACCAAGTAAAGGATTCGCATCTTCAATCGGTGCATCTGAACCTCCTGCACATATCAATCCTTTTTCTGTCAAACGTTTAAATGGATATGTCATTTTAGCCCGCTCTAGACCGATTTTATCTATAATCCACGGGAAATCAGAAAGAATAAATTGTGGTTGAATATCTAAAATAACGGGCAATTTACTCATTCGTTCAATCAATAAGTCATTAACAACACTACAATGAATAAGTCTATCTTTTTTTCCATTCGTTAGAGGATTAGCTTCGATGGCTGTTAATACTTGTTCAAGAGCGGCATCGCCAATTATATGAACTGCCACCGCTTCACCATAAGAACGTGCCAATTTTACAAGCACATCAAGCTGTTTAGAGGTATGGATGAATAACCCTTTATTTTGTGGCTGATTTTCATATGGTTCAAGTAATGCAGCTGTTGCACCACCAAGTGCCCCATCAGAGAAAATCTTCATCGCACCGGGTTCTACAAATGGCTCAGAGTATGTTGCATTTGAGGTCATCATTTGTTCGAACGCAAGATGATGTCTTAATAAATGTGCTCTGAAATTTTTCCTTTTACCGATAATTTCATTAAAAGCATTCAGCGGATTGGAAAAATGACCATAATAACTCATATCTTCAGTATGTCCACCAGTTAAACCAAGTGACAATAAATGATCGACTGCTAACTCTAATGTATTTGTTAATGAATATTCTTGCTCTACAGGTATTTGATCTAATACTTCGTAAAGCGCTTGGTCATATAATAGACCCGTTAATAGTCCATTTTCATCTCGACCAATTTCACCACCTTCTGGATTTGGTGTTTCTTGAGTAATATTGCCAGCAGCCATTGCCGAAGTATTCGCAAGAACGACATGTCTGCATATACGTTTTAGGACGATTGGTTCTTGACGAATAGCATCCAATTCTTGAACAGTTGGGATACGAATATCATTGAATTGATTTTCATCCCACCCTTCAGCGATCAACCATTCATCACTAGAACAATTAGCAGCAGCTTGTTTAATAACATCTAGCAATTCATCAGAAGATTTCACATTTGTTAAATCCAGTCGTAACAGTTTTTCTCCGTAACCAATCATATGTAAATGACTATCAACAAAACCTGGATACATCACGGCTCCTTGCAAATCAAAAACCTCTTCAGCCTGGGTTTTAAGTTCTTCGTACGTACCTACTTTTTTAACCTTGCCATCCTCAACAAGTACCGCTTCAACTGTTTCCCCATCCCTTTGCATCGTGTAAATTGTACCACCAAACCATAATTGTCCCATTTCCCCTGTCCTTCCCCTAAATCAGTTTTTCGAAATATTCTTATTATATCATTTTGAACAAAAAGGACATATTAATAAGGTAGGTAATCCAGACGTCAATACTTTTTACCTTATTTTGAATATATGGTTATAAACCAATCTTTTTTCCCTATTAATCTCAAAGCTGTATTATATAAATCTTAACTCGAATTCAAAAATTGTAAATTCCACTCAAGGGTTTTTACTTTTATGTATAAAAAAGAAGGACGAACAAAGTTCGCCCTTCTTACCACAATTCAATATTAATTATTGACTTGTTAATTTTGTATATATAGAGAAAAGTTCTTGGATTTCATCTTCTGAAAGAATCTTGAAATATTCTTGTCGCATTTCAGCACCTAATGTACTAGCTTCCTCTAAGATTTCTAACCCTAGTGGTGTAATTTGAATATAAGAAATTCTTCTATCAAGTGAATCCTGACATCGAACACAATAATGATTGTGAATTAGTTTTTCTGCTAAATGTGTTAAAGAAGGTGGTGCAAACTCAAGGTATTTTGCAATATCTGTGGGTTTACTTTTTCCATGTTCTTTTAAATAGCTTAAGACTAATATATGCGATATCCCTATATTAACTTTAAATAACTTTTTCCAAGCTAAAATCATGTTCTCATTTGCTTTATCAAGTACATGTATAAGATCAAATAGGGTAGGATTATTTTTCAATGGCATCCAACTCCATACACAAAATTATTGTGCTGAGAATCCACCATCGATTACAAGTTCAGAACCAGTAATAAATGAAGCTTCATCAGATGCTAAGAAGATTGCAGCATTTGCGATATCAGCTGGTTGTCCAAGACGAGAAAGTGGAGTCGCTTTAACCATAGCTTCTACGTATGCAGCAGAATCTTTTAATACAGCAGTCATTGGTGTTTCGATAATTCCTGGGAATACTGCGTTTACGCGCACGCCGAATTTACCGAATGCAGTTGCAGCAGCTTTAGAGATAGCACGAACAGAACCTTTAGATGCTGAGTATGCATTTAAGCCCATACCAATTTGTGCTGTGAATGAAGAAATGTTAACGATTGAACCATTTCCATTTTCTTTCATTACTGCAGAAACGTGTTTCATACCTAAGAAAGGACCGAAAGCGTTAATATTGTGCATTAATGACCAATCATCAACTGTAATAGCTTCCATTGGTTTTTCTGATGAAATTCCAGCGTTATTAACAAGGACATCAATTTTACCAAATTTTTCAACAATATTATCAACTAGCTCTTTCCAGTTTGCATCATCCATAACATTTAATTTCATTCCGAAAATGTTTTTTCCGTTGTCAATTGCAGCGATTGCAGCATCGTTAATATCAGCTGCAATAACAATTGCGCCTTCTTTAGCAAATAATTCTACCATTTTTGCTCCAATACCTGATGCTCCACCTGTTATGATTGTTACTTTATTATCTAATCTACCCATTATAAAAACTCCTTTTAAAGAAAATATTTAGATGTCTAATGATTTATGTAAAACAATATTTATTAGACAACTAAATATTATCACGTTTAAATATTTAACACAAAACATTTATTCTATTTCTATAAGATTTATTTGTTTCTACGGATTTAGTTGTATCTTTTTCACAATTTGATATACGATAGTATTGAAGTTTTTTTGATTGATCGGAGGAAGACAAAATGTCAGAACAAAAAGCACTTTATAAAGAAGCGATGAGCGTTTTAAAAGCAACAAGTCGTACTTTTTTTATTCCTATTACATTTTTACAAAAAGAAATGAAAACAACTGTTGCAACGGCATATTTATGCATGCGTGCTATTGATGAAATTGAAGACCATGAGGATTTAGATATTGCCGTTAAAAGTGATCTTTTACGTCAAGTAAGCGCTTTGTTATTAAAACCATTTGATAATGATGCATACTTGTCACTACTTAAACCATATGAAAATATACTACCTGAAGTAACTATACGACTTGGTGATTGGCTAGCACTTTGTCCTGAAGATATTCGCGAAACAATCGCTGCATCTACAAGTGAAATGGCTGAAGGAATGGCTAAATGGGCAGACAAAAATTGGGTTGTTAAAACGAGAGAAGATTTAGATGACTACACATACTATGTGGCAGGTCTTGTTGGGACAATGCTATCTGATATTTGGCGCTGGGGTGCGGGCATTGAAACAGACCGTGAATTAGCAATCGGCTACGGACGTGGTTTACAAGCGGTTAACATTTTGCGCAACCAAGAAGAGGACGATGAACGTGGTGTAAGCTTCATGCCTGAGGGTTGGACACGCGATGATTTATTCAAATATGCTGAGGAAAACTTAGCAAAAGGTGATTTGTACAATAAAAGCATTAAAAAACGTAGCATCTTAATGTTCTGTAAAATCCCTTTGGCACTTGCACATAAAACACTACAAGCTATGCGTAACGGTCATGAGAAGATGACTCGTCAAGAAGTTGAACAAACTGTTGAGGAAGTAACAAAGGCAGATTAACCTCTACCTAAAAGAAATTCACATACAAAAAAATGAGCCGAGTAGAATAATTATTCTACTTCGGCTTTTGTTATTTCAAGATGTTTAAGATTTAGAGAAAAGAAGTAATTCCTCAATCCTTGAAATCATTTTATACGCACCTACTGAAGTATTTGCGCAGACAACTATTTTGAGATCTTGCTTAGGATTGAATACAGCATGGAAATTAACTCCTGGATCGTAACCCATTAATAAATACTTATATATATCTCCATCGTTGATTTCAATCCAAATTCCGTAGCCATATGATAATCCTTCCTCTTCATTGGCATGTGGTGTCAACATTAGCATTGTCATGTGCTCATTCAAAAGATCATAGTTTGTTAACGATTCCCATAATTTCATCATATCTGTTGCAGTAACATAAGCTCCCCCATCTGCCCCACCCTTTACAGGAAGTGAGTAGATATTCGTTTTCCATGTACCATCAGAAAAATCAATATATCCAATCGCTGTTTTTGCAGGTAAAGCATCCATTTCAAAATATCCAGAGTCAAGCATCCCTGCTCGTTGGAAAATATTGGTTTCAACATAATCACTAAAGCTTAATCCACTTACATGTTCAATTATTAAACCTAGCAATATATATCCCGAATTATTATATTGAAATTTTGCTCCTGCAGGATATTTCATTTCCTCATTTTGAAACAATGGTAAGAAATCTTGTAATTTTCTTATATGGTACATAGGTGTCTTAATCCATAATTCTTCAAAATCGTTCATTACTTCTTCATCAAAATAATCCGGAACACCAGAAGTATGCGTAAGCAAATGGTGAACTGTAATATTTTCATCAAAATGTGGAAATTCAAATTTTAGACAATCTTGTAATTTCGACTCAAAGGAGAGCTCTCCTTTTTCAATAAGCTGACAAATGGCGATAGCTGTGAAAACTTTACAACCTGAAGCGATACCGTATTTTGTATCTACTTCATTTTCAATTTTTTCACTGCGATTAGCGTAGCCGTAACTCATACTAGCTCTTAAATCTGTTCCCTGCTTCGTAAATATGGTGCCTGAAAATTGGGTCTCTTTTTGAACAGATTCTATCTTCTTTAACAGATTTTCTTTTCTCATATATGATTTCCCCTTTTGCAACAGCTGATATATGTACAGTTACTTGAAAGCCGAGTTTTGCACTCATGATGCCAATACTCAACCCTAAATTACCCGTGGATCCAAATTTTGAAAACAAATTATGTGCCTCTTTAGAAGTGAGACATGCATATGAATCTTTTATCGTCAGAAAACCTGCTTCTAAAACTATTTTTTCTGCATGCTTTAAAACTTCGTATATACCACCACGCGCTTTAATTGAGCCAGAAAAAGGCAACGCATTATCGCATTTTAATAGTAGTTTTCCTTCAATATTTACTTTGTAATAGTTATTTAAAAAGCTCTTCATTTCAGCTATTTCTACCAACTTCGATTCAATAATTCCCTTTTAGCTAGTTGTTTCAGGAAAAACTTTTTCTATAAAAGGAGCAAAGCGCTGCAGTCTTGCTGCTGCGTCATCAATAGCTTCTCTCTCTATTTCATTATCAGTATTACTCAACTTAGAATGTGGGCTGAATTTTTCGTTTAACCAAAGTATTTCTTGAAGTGTTTTAACTTTCTTTAATTGAGGAAAAACATTCACCAAGTTATCAATTTCAATTGAAATCCTATTTTTTCCTCCAAGTTCACGATTTCGTCAAAATTTCTTTGCATAAACGGCGGAAAGCTTCGGCAAATTCCAAATTGGCCTCTTTAGAACGTTTTTTTGGCCCCTTCGTTCTACCACCAGCTTGCCTAATTTTCTGGCCTAAATGTCGTGTGTAAAGTAATTGTTCTATATTACCCGATGTATAATTCCTTCCATTTTGATCAATCGCATAACCCGATTTAGCCAATACCATAGCTGCCAAACCATAATCTTGAGTAACTACTATGTCACCTTTTTGTAAGCGGTTAACTAATACAAAATCAACGGCATCGCTCCCTTTCGATACCATGACCGTATCCGCACCTTCTCGTTCAATTTGATGAGCAGTATCACAAAAAATGGTGACATTCAATTGAAATTCCTTCGCTATTTTTATTATTAAATCTACAACAGGACAGCCATCTGCATCTATCAAGATTCTAGTCATATTTATAACCTCATTTACGTTTTATTTACAAACTATTAACACTTATATAATATTTCAAAATTATCATTTTTGATACCATTTACATGTATAATAATTCATTTTTTATGAATTTTTATAAAAATTACAATATTGAATAATTAGAAAAAGAGCGCTACTATATTATAATAGGTCAAATATTACTGGGGGTATTCACAATGGTCACAATTACAACAGAATCACAGCAAATTGCAACACAGTATATCGATGCTGTGTTTAACAATTTGAAAAAACACCACTCACATGAGCCTGAGTTTTTACAAGCTGTTAAAGAAATCATTTATTCATTAACTCCTGTTTTTGCTAAACGTCCTGAATTAATGGATGCTAGTCTATTAGAGCGCATCACTGAACCAGAACGTGTAGTAAAATTCCGTGTTTCATGGGTAGACGATAGTGGTAAGGTACAAGTTAACCGTGGTTATCGTGTACAATACAGCAGTGCAATTGGACCTTACAAAGGCGGACTTCGTTTCCATCCATCGGTAAACGAAAGCATTATTAAATTCCTAGGTTTTGAACAAATTTTCAAAAACTCGTTAACTGGCCAACCTATTGGGGGTGCAAAAGGTGGTTCAGATTTCGATCCTAAAGGGAAATCAGATGCTGAAATTATGCGCTTCTGTCAAGCTTTCATGACAGAATTACACAAATATATCGGACCAGACGTTGACGTACCTGCTGGTGATATCGGCGTAGGAGCTCGTGAAATCGGCTTCCTATTTGGTCAGTACAACAGAATTCGCGGTGCTTATGAAGCCGGTGTTATTACAGGTAAAATGCCCCGCTTTGGTGGTAGTTTAGCACGCAAAGAAGCAACTGGCTATGGTACAGTTTATTTCGTTCAAGAAATGCTAAAAGAAATTAATGCTACATTCCAAGATGCAACAGTTGTAGTTTCTGGTTCTGGTAACGTTTCAGTTTACGCTATTGAAAAAGCACAACAACTAGGTGCAAAAGTTGTAGCATGTAGCGACTCAAACGGATATATATATGATCCAAACGGTATTAACTTAGATACTGTTAAACAAATTAAAGAAGTTGAACAAGGCCGTATTAAAGAATATGTGGACCATCATCCTGAAGCTACTTTCACTGAGGGTTGTTCTGGTATTTGGACTATTCCATGTGACATTGCTTTACCGTGCGCTACTCAAAATGAAATTGATGAAAAATCTGCTAAAATACTCGTTTCAAATGGAGTAAAAGCTGTCGGTGAAGGTGCAAACATGCCTTCAACTCTTAAAGCAATTAAAGTTTATCTAGAAAACAAAGTTCTTTTTGCACCTGCTAAAGCAGCAAATGCAGGCGGTGTTGCAGTTTCAGCTCTTGAAATGGCTCAAAATAGCATGCGTATATTCTGGACTTTTGAAGAAGTCGACGAAAAATTACATGATATTATGAAGTCAATTTATAGTAACAGCGTAGATGCTGCAAAAGAATATGGTTATGAAGGTAATTTACTAATTGGTGCGAATATCGCAGGTTTCTTAAAAGTAGCTGATGCAATGATCGCTCAAGGTGTTATTTAATTTTAACACTTTCTATAGTAAATCTTCAAAGCAGTAAATCCGAAATGGGTTTGCTGCTTTTTAGATGAATATTCGTCTTTTTTACATAGTTTCCCCTATATTATGAAAAAAACTACCATTTATACACTAAATAGCTTACAATAACAATGAAACGGAGGCTGAATGTATGGAACTTAAATATCAAGGAAAAACAAAAGATGTATATCAATTAGAGGATGGTCCTCTATTATTAAAATTCAAAGATGATGTAACGGGTGAAAACGGTGTGTTTGATCCAGGTGCGAATACTGTTGGCTTAACAATTGATGGTGCAGGTCGTGCAGGTTTAAGTCTCACTACATTCTTTTATAAAAAGTTAAATGCAATTGAAGTCCCTACTCATTTTATTTCTTCTGATATAGAAAATGCGACAATGACTGTAAAGCCAGCGACTGTCTTTGGTAAAGGACTTGAAGTTATTTGCCGTTTCCGTGCTGTTGGAAGCTTTTTACGACGCTACGGCGCTTATGTAGAAGAAGGACAAAAACTTGAGTCTTTCGTTGAAGTTACGATTAAGGATGATGATCGTTTAGATCCTCCTATCTCAGCTGATGCATTAACTGAACTTCAAATTCTTTCTCTTGAAGAATATGAAACTTTAAAACAACGTACTGTAGAAATTTCAAACTTTGTTAAAGCGGAACTAGCTAAAAAAGGTTTGGAACTTTATGATATAAAATTAGAATTTGGTCGCGATGCAGAAACTGGCGAAATTTTATTAATCGATGAAATTTCTGGTGGAAATATGCGCGCTTACAAAGGTTCAGAATATATTGAACCACTTCAACTTGAAAAGATTATGCTTTCAAAATAAGCAATCCTTAAAGCTAGCCTATCTAATGGCTAGCTTTTTTTAATAGTAAATAAACTATTTATAATGAATTGTTTTACTTTACCGAATATTTTCAATATAATGAAGATAATTCGAGATTCGTAATTTTAAAGGAGAGATTAATAATGAAAAAGAGTTTTGCACCACGTCATTTAATACCTGTTGAACAAACTTGGGACTTATCACCTCTTATTGATTCAATTGAGGCATACAACGCTGGAATTGCTCAAATTGAAAAAGACGCACTTTTATTTAATCAAAAATACACAGGCAATATTATTGATTCTTCGTCTGTCGTACAAGTATTGACAGACTATGAGAAATTAAATGAGCAATTCGTTCCTTATGGTGCTTATGCTAGCCTATCATTAGAAGTAGATCAAACGAATGACGAAGCGCAGATGCGTGCAAGTAAGTTTGGATCAATAGCATCTAAAATTGGCAGCCAATTATCATTCGTACATAGTGATCTTTCAGCACTATCTACTGAGATTTTAGAAGAAGCTGCTACAATTGCTCCTCAATTTGAAAACTATATTAAAGAAATAATCAAGAAAAAAGCGCATCAGTTACATCCAGAAGTCGAAAAAACATTAGCAGCACTTAGCTCTTCTTTAGATGCCCCATACGAGCTATATAACACGACAAAACTGGTTGATATGAAATTCGACAACTTTACAGCTAACGGAGAATCTTTCCCATTAAACTACAGCCTATTTGAAGGCGACTGGGAATTAGAATCTGACGTTAATATTCGTCGTGCAGCTTTTGAAGCTTTTTCAAATAAACTTCGTGAGTATCAACATACAACTGCCAAAACATATAATACGCATGTCACGACTGAAAAAACGCTTTCTGATTTGCGAGGATATGAATCCGTAACAGATTACTTACTATTTGATCAAGAGGTCGACCGTACATTATATAACCGACAAATTGATTTAATTACTAAAGAATTAGCACCTCATATGCGCCGTTATGCAAAGCTGTTACAAAAAGTTCATGGTTTAGAAAAAATGACGTTTGCTGATTTGAAAATTCCATTAGATCCAGAGTTTGAGCCTATGATTACAGTTGAAGAATCAAAGAATTATATCGAAAATGCCCTTAAAGTAATGGGTGATGATTATATGGAAATGATTGAGAAGTCATACAGTGAACGCTGGATTGACTTTGCTCAAAATGAAGGGAAATCAACAGGAGCATTTTGCTCAAGTCCTTATGGATTCCATCCTTATATTTTGATCTCTTGGACTAGTCGTATGAACGAAGTATTTGTTTTAGCTCATGAACTTGGCCATGCAGGACACTTTGTCAATGCACATAAGAAGCAATCATTATTCAACAGTCGTCCTTCAACTTATTTTATCGAGGCTCCTTCTACGATGAATGAGATGTTGATGGCAAATTACTTATTGACAACAGCAGAAGATACTCGCTTTAAACGTTGGGTTACTGCATCAATTATCTCACGTACTTATTACCATAATTTTGTTACACATTTATTAGAAGCTGCATATCAACGTAAAGTGTATGACAAAGTTGACGCAGGTGAGAGCGTAAATGCAAATGTATTAAATCGATTAAAACGTGAAGTATTGGAAGATTTCTGGGGTGATGCAGTTGAAATCACTGAGGGAGCAGAATTAACTTGGATGCGTCAACCTCACTATTATATGGGCTTATATCCATATACTTATAGTGCCGGATTAACCATCTCTACACAGGTATCTCAACGTATATTAAATGAAGGTCAGCCCGCTGTTGAAGACTGGTTAAAAGTATTACAAGCAGGTGGTACAAAGACACCTGTAGAGCTTGCTCAAATGGCTGGTGTGGATATTACGACTGATGAACCACTTTTAAATACCATCGCTTATATCGGTGGTTTAATTGACCAATTAGAAGTACTAACAGAGGAACTAGACTCAGTAATTATAGATAAATAATCTCTTCACCATTCAACTTCTGATTGGCAGTACCAACTGTCTTTCAGAAGTTTTTTTATCCTAACATTCTAATTATTTACAGGATTATTACATAATTTGTCGAATACACAATTGAAGCAGGTTACTCATAAATAGATTTTGACATACCTTATTCTTTAGCCTTTTTAAGGAGGAATTCCTAAATGCCGTTTCAAAAAAACTATGAAACTGTAGATAATCTAGTCACTACAAATCTTTGGACGTTGCAAAGGGCCCTTTCAAAACCACATTCTCAAAAGGTATTATTAAAAAGCGTTGCATCCAGTGCACATGAACAAATAGCAAGACTACATTATGAATTTGAAATTGCTTCAAAATTACATTATCCTTGGGTACTTCATCCTCTTACTATTGAAAACTCAGGAGATCTTCACATCCTTATTTATGAAGACTTTAATGGTATACCATTGAGTGAATTTATCGTTCAGCGCCCTTCTCTCCACCAATTTTTAAAAATCGCAATGGAAATAGCGAATATTTTCATCATTTTCCATCAAGAACAAATAATTTATAAAAATATTAGTCCTAAACATATTTTAATTAATCCTAAAACGTACCAAATAAAGTTTTTCGGATTCGAATATGTGTCACAATTATTAAAAGAATCACCTTCAGCTACGGAAAATCCATACGAGCGTGGTGACCAACTTGTCTATATAGCCCCTGAACAAACAGGTCAAATAAATACGACAGTGGATCATCGTTCCGATTTATATGCTCTCGGAGCCCTTTTTTACGAAATGTTAGCAGGTTGTCCCCCATTAGAAGCTAGAGATTCCTCAGATTTAATATATGAGATTTTGACAAAGTCCCCCATTCCATTACAACAACGAAAACATGAATTACCCTCTATTATTTGTGTAATCGTAGAAAAGTTATTAAATAAAAACCAAGAGGATCGTTATCAAAGTGCCATTGGTTTAAAAGAAGATCTCTTCACATGTTGGCATATGCTAACTACAGACAGAATGATTATTCCTTTCCAATTAGGTCAACATGAAATTCAGCCATCTTTTGGATTGTTAAATAAATTGTACGAACGTACTCCGGAAATCAATATTTTACAAGAAGAACTCCACTCTGTTTGTGAAGGTGAAAAATCAATCGTCTTCGTAACAGGTAGTCCAGGTATAGGAAAATCTACTTACGTTCAAGATTTAAAACAGCCAATAGCACTTGCCAAAGGATATTTTGCCGTTTGTAAATTTGAAGAGTTACACCAAGAAGCTCAATTTATACCGGTAATTAATTCCCTTCGTCAATTATTAAAACAAATCTATCTAGAAGGTGAAAGTTCTGTAGCTACATTAGGATTCTTATTTGAACAAGAGGATTTGAAGCTTTCTCCAGGTCTATTAATGCTTTTGCCTGAACTCAGTTGGTTTATACAAACTGAAGTTCAAGTACACGCAGAGCACGTTGATGGTACTAGGCAATTACATATGTTTATTATGAACTCTATCAAAAAAATATTAAGTGCATTTACTAAACAAAAGAAACCTTTTGTCTTATTTATCGATGATGTACAGTGGGCTGATACTAATTCTATGGAAATGTTAGAATATATGTTCAAACAACATACAGATGGTTATTTATTCATTATAATAGCTTACCGTGAAAAGGGAATGTCTGCTCTTCATCCACTGTTCAGTTGGCAAAAAGATTTAGAATATCCAATCTATATAAATTTACAACCTTTATCAATTGAAACAATTGAAACATGGGTCAAAGATTCGTTAAATGTGTCTTTTTCTATTTTACGTTCCTTAACTCAAATCCTACATCATTTAACTAAAGGCAATCCTTTATTCGTAAAAGAAACATTCCTCACATTTCAAAGGGAAAAATTAATATATTTTGATATGAAAGAAAAGAAGTGGCATTTCACCTTACAAAAAATGGATCAATCTATTTTGAATGAGGAGGTACTGGATCTAATTACTCAGCGTATTGATCATTTAAAAATGGAGCCACGTTTCATATTAAAGATGGCAGCATGTTTTGGAAATCAATTTTCTCTTGATACACTTTTAACACTAGTCGAAGTACCAGCTAAAGATTTACTTGACTATTTAAATGACCTAATAACAGAAGGTTTCATAATACCATTAAATGCAAATTATAAATGGGCCTATTCATATGAAAAATTAGGTGTATTAGAGAACTATTCACTAAGTTATCAATTTGTTCACGACAGAATTCAACAGGCAGCTTATAAGTCTTTGACAGAAGAGGATAAAGAAAATACCCATTTATCCATTGGGAGAATATTAATAGAGTTAAATAGCAAACAACTAGAAAATGACCGATTAATTGAAGCCGTTAAACATTTAAACTATAGTAAAAATTTGTTAAGTATTCAGGAGAAGATTGATTTAGCAAATTGGAATTTACAATTAGGCATAAAAGCTAGACATTCTGGCTTATTTGAGAATGCACTGGTCTATCTAACAAATAGCCTAGAACTTCTCCCCCCTAACCATTGGTCTTTAGCGCATGATTTATCCATACAAATTTACACAAATTTAGGTGAATGTGAATACTTAACAGCACACTTCGAACTAGCAAATGAGCATTTTAACACCGTTCTTTGCTACGCAAAAACGAAGTACGAGAAACTATCGATCAATAATCTAAAAACAATGCTTTATACCGAAGCTGACCTATCATTTGAGGCAATCCAATCAGGTCAAGAAGGCTTAGCACTTTATGATATTTACATAAAAGAAACACCTTCAAAGTTAGCTGTTTTAAAAGAATATTCCTTGCTTAAGTTCGAATTAATCGGAAAAAAACCAGATACTTTACTTCATATGAAACCGATGGAAAAGAAGGAAATGCGGACAATTCTCCAAATTCTTATTAATATGTCTGGCGCAGCATATATATTTAATGAAAGTTATGCAGCTATTCTCATGCTTAGAGCGACAAGGTTATTATTAAAAAATGGAGATACAGATATTAGTCCGATTGTTTTCATTAACCATTCACTAATATTAAGTTCAGGATTTGGAGATTATAAAAATGGCTTTCTTTTTGGACAATTCGCCGTAGATCAGGTAGAAAGCCTACCAAATATCTTTCTACGTGCACGCGTATATTTTGTTTTCGGCACATTTGTTAACCATTGGAAAAAACCATTAGAAGGCAATATATATTATTTAAAAAAAGCACAGCAATATTCATTCGATACTGGAATTTATCATTTAGTTGCTGCTTCTGCCTGCTTTATTTGTTCAACTCAATTTATTCGCAACATTTCACTATACGAGTTGACAACTGAAGTTACACGGCAGCGTAAAATTGTTAATCCTATTAAATCAACATTGTCTGAAGAGTTTTTAAGTGAATTTAATTATTGGTTAGATGTTCTTCGTCAACCTCAGTTGCCACTTATTTGGGACCACCCTATTACTACTCAAAGTGAAACATCTGTGACAATCATGCATTTAATATTACGACTGAATATTAGTTATCTATTACAAGAAGAAAGCCAGGCACAAACACTCATGAATGCTTTAAAGCAGCCAATGAAAGAGACACCTGATTTGCCAATTACACCTCAATATTATTACTATCGTGCATTATGGCAAATGCGCCGAATAAGTGAAAAACGTGTCAAACACCGAGATTATCGAGAATATAAGAAAGATATAAACAAAAGTATTACAAAACTTAGAAAGTGGTCACGGCATTCTCCTGAAAACTTCGAACATTTATATATATTATTAAAAGCAGAAAACTGTAGAATCAAAAAATTAGATGGTGAAGCCATTCTTTTCTACGATAGAGCGATTCAACTTAGTCGTTTAAACGGATTCATAAGGGATGAAGCAATTGCTTGTGAATGTGTAGCACGCTATTACGAAAAACAAAAAAAATATTCAGTAGCTCGCGACTATATTGTGCGTGGTATTGATCTAATGCGCAGGTGGGGTTCTGAGAGAATAGCTCAAAAATGGGAGAAAACATATGCCAATGTAATAGAGAAGAAGTTATTATCTAAAGCACCCGAATTAATGACACTTGATATGAAAACAGTTTTTGAAACAACTCAATCACTTTCAAAAGAAATTAATATGGATGAATTATTAAAAAAAGTATTGTTTGCATTACTTAAGCATGCCGGGGCAAATCGTGGCTATTTTCTAAAAATAGTACAGGATGAAATAGTACTACTAGCAAAATCAGAAACATCCAGCTCCACTTTTGAAATGTATAAGAATACCACTTTACTTCAGGCAAACTTGCTCATGCAATCCGTCGTGCGCTATGTATTCCGTAGTGGTGAATATGTGATTATTAATGACGCAAAAGAGGACTCTCGTTTTCCAAAAGGAAAATCTTCCACAAAGTCAGTTCTTTGTTTGCCTATCCATTCAAAAGGTGATCTAAAAGCAATTTTATATTTAGAAAATAGTGTAGTAGCTTATGCTTTTTCATCAGAAAAGCTCGAGCTACTTAAAATAATATCAGCTCAAATTGCTGTTTCTATTGAAAACGCAGAAGTTTATAAGGAGTTAGGAGATCGAGTAGAAGAACGTACGCATGAATTAGCCGCAATGAATAATAATTTAATAGAAATAAATTCGAAGTTGCAACAAAATGAATTAGAGAGAAAGCAGTTATTTAATATGATTTCGCATGATTTACGCTCTCCTATTTCATCGGCACTTGGTTATATCGAGCTAATCTTAGATGGTGTTATTACAGATGCTGAGCAGCAATCCATATATCTACATCGAAGCAAAGAGAGATTATTTGCATTAAATGAGTTAATTCAAGACTTATTTGATTTATCCAATTTAGAATCAGGACGCATGGCATTTCAAATGGAGCGAATAACAGTTGAACAGTTATTTAGGCTGCTTGCTGAAAAATATGAACTAGACGTACAGCACGCAAATTTACAATACTCAAGTACACTCCATTTAAATACAAATGCTATTATACAAGTTGATATAAAACGGATTGAACAGGTGCTCACTAACTTGATTCAGAATGCCATTAAATATACAAAGCAAGGGCATATCCACTTTTCTATGCAAATCGATTCTGATAACCTTATTTGTTCAGTGGAAGATACAGGTATTGGTATTCCAGCAAATGAGATTGCTTTTATTTTCGATAGACATTATGGTTCATCTAACAATAACAGTACTAATTCTCATGGTATTGGCTTGGCAATATGCAAAAAAATCATACTACAACATCAAGGCGAAATATGCGTAGAAAGTGTAGAAAACGAAGGCTCAACATTTAGTTTCACACTACCGCTAGTTAGTTCACCAATTATGCAGTAAAAAATTGCTCCTCTATTGAAGAATTTCAGTGAGGAGCTTTATGATTTTTTGATGAGAACATATATCCAAATCCTCGCATGGTTTTAATGAATTGCGGCTTAGAAGGATTATCTTCTATCTTCCTACGTAAGGTGCTAATATGAACTGAAACTGTTTTTGTATCTGCTACTCCATCATACCCCCACACATGATTAATCAACTGTTCTATACTCAGAACTTTGTCGACATTTTCTATTAGATAAAACAATAGTTTTTTTTCTTTCGCAAATAAATGAAGAAGCAACCCATTTTTAAATACTGTTTTACCATCTAAAACAACGTTAAGATCACCAAATTGAATAGCCTTTTCAACCCTTTTAGATGTTCGGTGCTTTAAATGAACTTGAATTCGTGCCAGTACTTCTTTTAAAACAAAAGGCTTTGTAATATAATCATCTGCCCCTATTTCAAAGCCCTCTAGCTTTTGTTCGATGTCATTATTAGCTGTTACAAATATAAGTACACCATCAGATATTTCGTGAAACTTCCTGCCTATATCGAAGCCATTACCATCTGGCAAATTTACATCCATTAGTACCAAATCTGGTTGTATGGATTTGATACTTTCCCACCCTGTTTCAACATCCATTGCACTATCTACTTGATATCCAGCATTTTTTATAGCTAGTGTCATTACTTCTAAAATATCGAAGTCGTCTTCTATTATTAAGATCTTCGCATCATTTTTCATTCTTTTTTCCTTTCTTCACGTTTTACAATCTATCTCCCTACTATTATATATAAAAGCATGGATAATACGCATATTAATTATTTAAAAATTCTTATAATTACACTTATCTTGATACTAGTATAATTCACTTACCATACTTTCATTTTCTATCGTACGATAGCCATATGGATTGTTTTTTTGCCATCTCCAAGCATCCCGACACATATCTTCTAAACTTCTCTCGGCTTCCCATTGAAGATACGAATTTGCTTTTGAAGGATCTGCATAACAAATGGCAACATCCCCTTCTCGTCGATTAACTATTTTAAATGGAATACTTTTACCAGTTACCTTTTCAAAAGTTGAAACGAGTTGTAATACACTATAGCCATTTCCTGTTCCCAAGTTATATACGTTTAATCCATTTTTTTCAACCATACTATCAAGCGCCATTACATGCCCTTTTGCTAAGTCCACTACATGTATATAATCGCGAACACCTGTCCCATCAATGGTTGCAAAGTCATCACCAAAAACATTTAAATGTGACCTTAAACCTGTAGCCACCTGTGTAATATATGGCATTAAATTATTAGGAACTGCTTGAGGATCTTCGCCGATTAAGCCACTTTCGTGTGCACCAATAGGATTAAAATATCTTAATAGAGCAATAGAAAAATATGGTTTCGATTGGATAAATTCGTTTAAAAAGCATTCGACTGCGAGCTTTGTTCGTCCATATGGATTAACAGTATTTAAAGGGGCGGTTTCTGGAATTGGGCAATGCTCAGGAACCCCATATACTGTTGCAGATGAGCTGAAAACTAGTTGATGCACATTATATTTATCCATTGTTTCGACCAACTGAATCGTTCCGGATAAATTATTTGTATAGTATTTAATTGGATCTTCAATCGATTCGTTAACAGATTTACAACCAGCTAGATGAATGACACTATCAATTAGAAAACTTCGGAAAATAACGTCTAATACTTCAGCATGACGTATATCTGCAACTAAACTAGTTATTGTTTTTCCAGTAATCATTTGCATACGATTTATTACTTCTCTATTACTGTTTGATAGATTATCAATAATGATGACATTATGTCCCGCTTCTATCAGTTCTATGCAAACATGTGAACCAATATAACCTGCTCCACCTGTTACGAGAATGTTCATGTAACCTCTCCAATTCTATAAGCTTTTATGTTTCAACGATATAATATTTTCCACCATTTCCAAGTGAGTTCCATCTAACTTTGTACGTATTTTCTATTTGCAATGACTCTTCTTTTTTACCACCATGTTTCTGTATGACACCTTGTATGGGTTTATTACTTCTAAAGTAAGCATATATACCATCGGTTTTACTGCCACGGTAATATAAAGCATCCTCAACATAAGTCACAGCATATGTTTTTGTGAAACCTAGTTTTTTTACCTCTTCCATAAATTTTATATCCTTTATCAAATGAAACATTTGTTCAACATGTTGGCCTTTATTGGGGAAATTTAATTCAATTCCATAGCGCTCCTCAGTTGCTGGATTATAGATTACAATGTCAATTTCACTTTTTTGTCCTTTTTCATTAGGATAAAAAAAATTAACACTCCGTCCAAATTGAAGTTTATAAGGAGATTCAATCATCGTTCGCAAGAATATTCCTAATTCGTGTTGTAAAGAAAATTCATTTTCAGTTTCAAAAACTCCTACTTCTAAAAAGCGGAAAAATGTGGATATATCACCTTTAAGATTCATACATTACCCTCCAAAACGAATTGTTGTCTACTTACGCAACTTGTACTGGCATTCATTTCTTCAACCAAATCTGCTACTTCCCCCATTGAGTAACTTGTGAATTGCTCGCTCTGTTTGAGCTTAGCGTATTCCTCCAAAATACGTTCAAGCATTTCAAAGTTTTGATCCATATTCTTTCCCATATTATGTGGGTGCCACCAGAGATGATAAATTGCCTTTTCCTTTGCTGCTTTTCGCATCGAATTTAAAATTCGTTTAAATCGTAATGGTTCTAACCATTGCAAATTCGGATGGTAGGGTCTTAAAAAGGCACTAGATGGAATATTCACAAGAGGCTCCATTTGTAGATTTTGAAGCTTGTACACATGATGCCCCGATAAATTCAAATAGCTATCCCCACATTTTAGCAATCGGTTTAAATGCAGCCCTTTATTGAATTTTCTTGGAGTATACATCCAATGTGGTTCATTGCCTCGATAAGTACGTATTTTAGCTTTCTTACAGATACGCAAGTAATCCTCATTGACCTGATTACGCGGAAAAACAATAGATTGGACGTGATGACCATGTTGTTTGGCAATCGTCATTGCCGATTCTATATCCGCTTGAAATTGGCGTACTGTTTGACCTGGTTCTAAGCAATAATAATGAGAAAAAGTATGAGTGCCGATTTCCTGATAGGGTGTTTGCTCAATTTGTTTGATTAATGAAGCACCATAATGGTAACAATCTGTTTCTTCATTTTCTCCAATTGTTTGAATAGTTGGATAAGGAGATAGTTCTGTTCGATGATAGATTGGATATTCTTTAGGTAGTGCTGCTAAAAGCTCTTGCTTATTCTTTGCATATAAAAAACCAACTGTTGCCCATGTTGCATGAATTTCGTAACGTTTAAAAAGTTTCAAAAGTCTTGGAATTACTTCTCTTACACCTCGTATATTTTCATCATATTCGCCCTTAGTAAACACATCATGTATTCCCCAATTCAACTCAAAATCTAATGAAATCACTAACCCTCCTTTTTCTTTCATGAACCTTTCCTCACCTTATTAAAACGAAAATCGCGAATTTTCAATACAAGATTACTTATTACCGAGTAGGGAATATAGCCTGAATATACATTAACTATCTGACCACCAAATGATTGCTTAAATTCCTGAATGGATGGAACATCTGTTAAACCCCCTACATCATAAATGTCATATCCTTGATTCTTAAAATACAGAATATTCTTCCACCATAAATAACGATTAGCATAATTAATAGCTTGTCTGTTATGTCCAATATTTTGGTTATGCTGGGCTGTTGCAACATATAAACTCATTGCTGTTTTTCCATCTACAATATATAAACGATAACAAAGTGTTTCTTCCTGCTCTGTGATAATTTTAGTTAATGTTAGACCACCTTGTTCTCGTAACAACTGCATTGTTGTGTAATGAAAGAAGTTACATGTATATATGTTCTTAGATCGAGCAAATTGATTGTAATATTTTTGAAATTCCAATAGTTCTGCATCACTTGGTTTTTCTTGTACAATAACCTTCAATCTCTCTTTTTCTGCTCTTCTTAATTTAGCTTGATCCCTTTTAGACAACTGACCCAATAACATTTCCTTGTTTTCTGTTAAATCAATCCAAACTGTTTTTATCTCTTTCAAAAAATGACGTTGTTTTAATGCATACGTGTAACCTACTAATTGTGCTTTTGATGGGGGTGTCTCATAATCCGCAAAATATATTTGCTGTATTTCCATGCCTAACCATTGTCTATTAATAGATAGAATAACGGGCTCCCTCCTTTTGTAATAGCTTTTTATTCTTCAACCCTTCTAACTGTAGGAACTTCCACTGATGGACAACACCGACATTTTTAAATCCTATTTTTTTTAAGGCACGACGTTTTTTCCATTCTGACATATTCGATATTACATATATTGTTTCGTTGTTAAAGGCGTGGCATATTAGTTCTAAATCTTGCTCTTGCCATCCATCAATAAATACACTATTTGTTGACGGTAATTCGAACCCTTTTTGCCATGTTTGATTCCTATATATTGATTTATGGACTTGAAACTCCCAAATGCCGTCTTCGCCATAAAGGTCAAAACCTTGATAACTAAGTAGAATAGCCTCTGCTCTTCTTTGCGAGTTTAGAAGACTCTTCAAAGCCAATTTTTCGAATGGCAATTTTTCATATAGTTTAGTTCCTTTTTCAAGCTCATAAAGTTGCCACGTACGCCATTGACAAATAGAAAAAATACTCTTTAACCATTCCTTTTTTGATCGCAAATTATAGATTAGTTTCCCTAAAATATCACGCTTAAATTTAACAAAGGGCTGATGTTGTTTGATTTTTTCTTTAACTGTCGCTACCAAACTGAGTAAGAATTTTTGGCGTTTAGCTTTTTTGTTAGATCCAGCTATTATAAATGTTCGAGTAAATGTGACATCTGTATGCCAATCAAATTTATATTTTTCATATCCTATACTAAAATCAAATATTTTTTCCCCTTCTTCATAACTCTGCAAAAGCTTTCTACGATCAATTAACCGTCCTGGTCCAAACATTGAAAAATCCGAATCGAATCCTAATGTATATGCAACGTACCTACCTCTACATGAAAAGCCATACGCAAATGCAATTATTTCTTGTTCAAAACGAAGTGCATCTACCTCTGTTTTAAAGTTATGATTTTGTATCTGTAGTAATGCCTCAAAAAATGGGCGGCGTTCAGTGCTAGCAAATCCACTTGTATCTATCTTTTTTTTCCAGCGACTTTCAAATAATCCGAATATTTTAGACTTTTCATTACTTTGAAGTGGATAGTACTGCACATTTCCCAATCTCTCTAACTTTTTTTCACTGCGATCGACGCCATGTTTCTTTCGTCGTTTATGCATAAATTGCTGGAAATTGACTTTGTCAAAATGTAGATAAGGTGTAACTACTCGGTGAAAACTATATTTGAAACCATTTTCAACCAAAAATAGCTCTAATATATTACTTGTTGCGCTTTCCTCAGAAATACCGTGTAATTGCAGTAATAATGCATCCTCTTTTTTAAATAATGCGTTCAATAGATAAGTTAATACGTTTCTTTTATTTTCCGATTTCACAACGATATCCATATAATTAGCAACACCATCCGCTAAAAATGTCAAATTCTGTATACCTCGATGTTCTTTTCTCATTAAAGGGAAAAATGCGATTGCTTCTTTATCTTCCATTACAACATAAATCTCAACATTACTAGATTGACCAATTGTTGCCCACCAAGTTGAAATCCACTCATATTCTATAAACGGATTGGTATTCTTCTCTTGTTCAAGAATGTCATCCCACGCTTTTTTATAGCTCTTTAACTGTTCAAGCGCGGTTATGATCAAGTAATTGAACATTTCTTTTCACCTTCTTTTCCTTTAGCGCTTCCTTGTAAAGGCTCACTGTATTGTCGTACATCTTTTGGAACAAAAAATGATCTTCAAAAAAATTACGCCCTGCTTGCCCAAGTTCTATTCTTAAAGGCCTATCCTCTATCATTCTCACCAAGCATTTTCGTATATTCAAAACATTTTGGTCTACAAGATATCCTGTTTTTCCTTCTACAACTAGCTCTTCAATACCACCTACATCTGATGCAATAACTGGTAGACCTGCACGCATCGCTTCTAAAATAGAAAGCGGCAGTCCTTCAAAATTTGATAAGAGTACAAATATATCCGCATCTTGAAGTTGCGTTTCAATGTCATTTCGAACCCCGAGGAATCTTACTCGATGCGAAAGTCCCTTATTATTAACTAATTCTTTTACGTTAGCTAGTTCTACCCCATCACCGATTAATTCCAATGACCATTCTAGCTCTTTCATGGTAGACAACACTTCAATCAACAAGTCCTGTCTTTTTGGTTTCTCAAACCTTGATACCATCACTATTTTAGGAACATTATTTCGAAAATAGGGTTGTTTGTCATTACTTTGAATACCGTTATGAATAGTTGTTATCTTATTTTTTGACACTACCCTTTTTTGTACAGCAAGTTCATGATCATAATTAGAAACAGCGATAATCTTAGTAGTTCTTGGAGCAAGTAATTTCTCAATTTGTTTATATAATAATTTCTTTAATGGCTGTACTCCTTCGGTAAAAGCCCAACCATGAGCAGTAAAAACTGTTGGAATTTTTAATGAAAAGGCTGCTAATCTACCAAGAACTCCAGCTTTAGATGAATGAAGCGCTACTAATTCAGGACCAATTTGCTGTAAGTATAAGCGGAGTTCTAAAAACGCACGGTAATCATCCATCAAACTAATATCTCGCCTCAAATGACGAAGTTGAATAATTTTAACGCTCTTTCCAGCCATTGCTTCCTCGATCAATTGTCCTTGTGAAGTCATGATAATTACTTCATGTCCATCCAAACAGAGTTGTTTTGTAAGTGCAAGCACATGGGACTGTGCCCCTCCTACTGTGTCCAACTTCGTTACAATTTGAACAATTTTCATAGATTTACTCCTCCTTTTCAAGTCTTATTGGTATCCAAGCAAGTGCTAATATAAGCCATAAATGTCTCCAGTGTAGACTATCGATAAAAAAACTATTTGCCACATGTCCGATAATAACCGCACTAATCATTACATAATATGAGCTATAGCTACCCAATTGCCGTGAGCTTTGAAAGCTTTTAATAAATGAAACAATTAAAAATGCACTGAAAGATATAAATCCTAAAAAGCCATTTTCTGTTAAAATACGAGCATATAGATTGTGTGGTGCCAAAGGAAATAATATTTCTGATTGTCCTGGTCCTACGCCAATCGGGTTATTCAAACCAGTTATCAAAGCTTCTTTTTGCATAGCAAATCGGTCATTATCATAATGTTGCAGACTCATTCGATCACTAAGTTGATCATCTAGCCCGGTGAATTGGATATAAAATATAAGTAATAAAATACTTATCACAGCCATAGCAAATACTAATTTAATACGATTTATTCCCTCTCCTTGTTTTGCAAATATTAAATATATGACTATAGAAATTACTAAATTAAGCCATGCCGCGCGCGAAAAACTAATTGTCACACCACTTACGAGTACAAAAAAACAACACAGCCAAAAGACTCGCTTCGTTTGCTCAAAGCTTAGAATGGCATATATAGAAGGTAAGACTAAAAATGGTCCATAGACATTCGGATCTTTAAAAAACAACTTTACTCGTCCAAATAGTAACCAATCATTTATAAATGGAATTATTCGGAAATAAACACCTAACCCAAGGATCGAGCAGATAATCGCAGTAAAAACGTAGGCCTGTATTACCGTAGTTAATACTTTTTCAAAATAACGCCCACCTAAACCAACGATCCCAAACCACATTACACTTAAATACAATGTAACAATAAAATAAAATAGACCTACCTCCGCATTTTGCACAAAGAACAATGACAAAATATTCGCAAGCAAAAGTAATAGAATACAAAATACACCAAAAGATTGACTTGCACTATATCTTAATACCCCATAAACTACTGCTATTACAGTCACTATGACCATCAGGAAATCTGTAGGGGCTGGTTCGAACATGACTATACTACTGAGTAGTACTGCAAGAAATAGTCCCCATTGTAAACTACTTGGTAATCGTTCAGCCATTTTCAAGCACCATTTCTGGCTCTCTAGATTTACTTATAACAATCCACGCAAAAACACCACAGACAATATAGCCAAGAGCTGTTAATAGACTGATACACCATAATGCCTCAATATCCGTGAATGCGTAGACATATGAAATCCCGATGGCGAGCACAATTAAACCAAATCGAATGCATTCACCTACCATTTGAAAAAGTAACGCTTCATATATATAGAAAATGCCGTTTAAAGGAGCAATGACTATTTTCGTTAAATACATAACTGATAATATTTGAACAAATGTGGCCGATAGAATCCAATTAGGACCAAATATCATCTCAAATAAATAAGGTGCAGCAAAATCGATTATGATTAGTGATACGGCACTTATAATAAATAGTTTACGAATTGTTTCCCAAAAATATTGATTGATACTCTCACCTACACGGACGATCTGCGCCGCTTGTGTAAAGTAAACTTGCGAAGCGGAATAACCAAGTAGATTTTCAGGTACTGTTAATAATTTTTGAGCTAAAAAGAAATATCCCGCTGTGACAACATCAAAATAGGCAGCTAAAAATAAAGTAGGGAGGTGGGTACCTAGGCTATACATCAATCCACTCCAACTTGAAATTAGAGGAAAGTTCTTGTATCGTTTCATCACTTGCCAAAGTGTGTCTGGGTTATTACGAAATGAATGAATTATATCTTTTCGAAACTTCCAAATATAATATATTGATCCAATCACTCGACCGATAACCTCACCAATAAGTAAACCAACAACACCGAACTTGATTAGACCAAATCCTAATTGGCTACTTGCTTGTCCACCATTCATTGCGAGCTTAGCATATGAAATTTCACTGTACTTTTCTAATCTTAGTGCCCAAATATTTAGTGCTTGATAAATCCCGACAAATAGTAAGCTTATAGCTAAAATCCAAAAATACGGCTCCGCACTTTCAATATTTAACCATGTTGCAATAGGTAGTAATAGTAAAATTAAGCACACTAATGTACTAACGATAAATACAGAGAATAATGATATACATAATAAAGGAAGCGCGTCTTTTTCCTCTTTTGGTAGCATTAATGCACTTTCATAACGCATCGATACAATAATCATGGACAAATATAACAAAGCGGTGAATACAGATAATACGCCAAAATCTTCTGGCTTATAAATTCTTGTTAAAATAGGCGTCATGATTAAAACGACAATATTAGAAACGGCCGCTCCTGCAATTAGTACCCACAAGCTTTTAATAAAGCGGTTTTGTATCTGTGTTTGAAGCCATTTTTTCATGAAACCCCCTCTTTCATGCTTCATTCAAGACAACCCCTATTAACCTTCCTTGTAAATTTTTCAACTTTTCAAAATCAGTAGATGCTTGTCGTACAAATGTTTTTCTTGTATTTGCTACATATACATAACCATCTACGATTTTTGTGAGTAATAAGGCATCAGATACTTGAAGTGAAGCGGTATCAATTATAACGACATCATAGATTTGTTCTAGTTTAGCAATTACGTTTGACATTTTTTTCGAGCTTAAAGGGGCAATTGGATTTTTTAAATGTTGCCCTGCACATATAACCTGTAAATACTGATTTACAGTTGGTTGTGTTATTTCTTCAATTCCGATGTCCTCAGCAAGGTAATGCGCTAAACCTTTCGTTGAACTTCTTGCACATAAACTTGTCGTATTTGCTCCTTGACGCAAGTTCGCATCAACATAAATTGTTTTTTTATTGTCATCTGCAAAGTGTTTGGCAAGCTCGGTTGCGATTAGTGTTTTTCCTTCCTTTTTTCCATTACTTGTGACAACGAACGTTTTAGTATTTGAAGCACATATCTGATTTTCCAGAAGCGAACCAACAAAGTGAATATGGTCTGCCAATACCTCCCTTTTACGTTCTGATTTCCACCACCATTTCATTCGTGGGACATCGCTTAAATACGTTTGCTCAACATTCTCAAGTTTCTTTTGCCCATCCAACTTAGGTTTATATACTTCTCTAATAAAAATCAATATTAATGAAATGAACAACCCAAACAAAGCACCTATTCCACTATACAAACTATATTGCGAAACAATATTTGGAGCTTCACCTAAAGCTGCAATATGAAGCAATTGGATATTATTAAGGTGAAATAAAACACCTATTTGTTCTTTAAAAAGAGTAGCAAATGTATTTGCAATTATTGTTGCTCTTTGTGGTTGGTTTTCCATTACAACAATGGAAATAATCTGTGAATTTTCTTCTGAAACTATGGAAATATTATTCATGAAATCAGATTTTGACATTTTCTTATCTAATTTTTCATTTAATAAATCCAGCATAAGATTACTTGTGAGTAGTTCTTTATAGGTATTCATTAGACGCAATGTTGTATCGATTTCTAAAGAAGTAAGAGACTGATTTGAATTATTAGTAATCGGTTTAATCAACAAATCTGTTCGTGCTTCATATTTTTGTGGAATATTGATGCAAATTCCTGCTCCTATTATTAGACCCAACAAGGTGAAAATGAATATTTTCCATTTATAGCGAGCGATTAAATACCATAATTCGTAAATTGTGATTTCTTTATTCATGACATCCTCCGATTATTTTTAATACGCCCCTTCCCCATTGAAAACAACACGAATTGTACGTATTAATATTTTGATATCTAGTACAAAAGAGCAGTTTTCTACATAATCAATGTCATACTCAACTTTCTGACCATGTGATATATCGGAACGCCCATTTATTTGTGCTAATCCGGTAATACCTGGCTTCAAATATAATCTTCTTGACTGATCGGCATTATAAAAAGAAGTAATATCAGGTACTTCAGGTCTTGGTCCTACTAAACTCATTTCACCTTTTAATACATTAATTATTTGTGGTAATTCATCTAAGCTCCATTTCCTCAATAACTTTCCAATTGTTGTGATACGTGAATCTAGAGCACCTTTAAATATGAAATCATCTGGAACGCCTTCCTGCCAGTCCTTTTCTTCTTTTCCTAATTGATGACATTTCATCGTTCGAAATTTCCAAATTTTAAATTCTTCAAAATGCACACCTGACCGATACTGTTTAAAGAAGATTGGTCTTCCTGAGAAAACTAACAATAAAAAAGATATAACCAGAATTAATATTGAAATAATTGGTAAAAGAATACTAGCAACAATTAAATCCAACAATCTTTTTCCATACTTCAAGTAAAAAGTAGTTCTTTCCATTACATTTACTTGCATGTGACTCCTCCTATATTAAAACGCATTCAATATGAGCAAACATTTTCTACTTAATTACTCAAATTATCAGTCGAAAAATTTGAATGATACAAATATGTTTACTCTGTTTACATCATTAGATTAATTGTTAAAGGTTAAAAAAAGGTTAAAAAATCGTTTTTGTTTTTTTACAAAAAGCAAAATCCACCCCACTAGTTATATACTCCCGTAAATCGACCGTTTATATGACTTTTAAACCACTTCGGAAATAGCATAAAAGTTATGTGTATTATGACAAAATCTATAAAAATTAATATATTAGAACTTATAATATTTTAAGAAATTACACGTTTTTAATGATTTCACTAATAAAAAATCATTTTTTCATTCATTTTTTTGTAACGATTATATTATTCTAAATAGAATTACAACAAAATATTACTATGTAATAAAAGTTGTAATCCTCATCCATTTTCAAAAACAGGTAATATGTCACAGACAGCATTTCTGCAAATAAAAACGCGACTTTTTAATAAAAATTAAAAAGTCGCGTCTATTGCCTATGTAATTATTTTATTATACAGGCTTATCTAGAAGTATATTGTGTTTGTCGGTTTTTGATCCAAATGCCCAAAATGACTAATAAGATCATACTCATAATTGGGATGATAATGGCCATTTGAGGAAACGTTCGATCTACAAATTGTGCACCGTACTTGTCCGCAACTATCATATGTCCCGCTGTATAAGCAATCATTAAAGCACCTATCCAAATAAGTATCGGGAATTTTTCCATTAATTTTATGATTAACTGACTACCAAATACAATGAGTGGAATACTTACAGCAAGTCCAAGTATAACTAAACCCATATGTCCATCTGCAACACCAGCTACTGCTAATACATTATCTAAACTCATAACGAAATCCGCGATGATAATCGTACGGATAGCTGCAAATATTGAGCTACCACTTTTCAAATCAGGATCTTCGCCTTCAGATTTTAATAAATCCAGTGCAATATAGAATAATAATAAACCACCAACTAATTTAACTAATGGAATTTGTAATAACCATACAGCAGCGAATGTAAGTACTACGCGTAAAATAATGGCTCCTGCAGTACCAATGAATATGGCTTTTTTCCGTTGTCTTTTTGGTAAGTTTCGACATGCTAATGCAATGACGACAGCGTTATCACCACTTAAAACAATGTCTAGTAAAATAATGGATAAGATTTTTGTTATGAAAACTGCATCCATTTTTTCTCCTTCTTTCTAGTTAGATATCGTTTACTATTCTACTCTTATATAAATAAATGGAAAGTAAAAACTTAGGACAGACTCTACTAGCATATGTGAAAATGGAGAAAATTATGTTATGAATGCGCAAAAAGCGAGCAAAATCATACATTTGCTCGCTTTTTTATTTTGCTTTTATAATTGAATCAATTATTTCTTTGAAATTCCTTTTTCAGGTGCATATTCTGTAATCCAATCACTATAACTACCTGTGTACAATTGTACGTTTGAATACCCGTCTTCTTTTAAAATAGCGAATAATGGTGATGCCGTTACTCCACTACCACAATAAACAACTATTTGCTCATCTTGCTTTACAACATCATGAAGTTTCTGATTTGTTGTTAATACTCCATCTGCTTTTAATTGCTCCCAATCAAAATTACGTGCTCCCGGAATATGACCCGCTACTTTATCCATCGGCTCTATTTGCCCTAAATATCTCGCTTCAGCACGCGCATCTAGTAGCACTTTTTTTACTTTCCCATCAACTATCTCTTTGACACCTGTACGATTTACATAAAGGTCATCTTGCCATCTTGGTATAAGAGTAGTTGTTGTCAATGCTTCTTCACCTGATTGAACAGCAATACCCGCTTCTTTTATGGCAGTGTATCCTTCTTTTACTATTTTGGCATTTTTAAAACCACCATATTGAAGCATCCACCATGCACGTGTTGCAAAGGGTGAAGCCCCTTGATCGTAGACTGCGATTGTTTTGTCCGTATCGTATTGTAAACCGCTTCTTTCAAACAGAGACTGTAATTGTTCTTTTTCAGGCATTGGATGACGACCCTCGTCTTTTGTCATGTCTGAAAGGTCTTTTTCTAAATCCCAGTATACTGCGCCTTTAATATGCTCTAGACCATATAGTTTTCGCCCTTCTTCGGCATTTTGCAAATTAAATCGTGCATCGATCCAAATGACATTGTTCACGTCTATATCCTTAATTGAAATAAACACGTTTCCCATTACTTTACAACTCCCTCAAATAGTGATGCGTAGATTTTTTTCCATTCAGCAAGCTTGCTTTCTTCTTGCAAAAGCTCACGTTCTGTTGCAATTTGCTCTGTTGCTTGAGCACTTAAATGATGACGTAAACTTTCCGCTTCAGTAGTTATAAGTGATTCTGACCAATTATTTAAACGTTTTGCTTCCGTGTTCAAATAGTGTTGAGCGTCGGGTTTTGTTAATTGTTCTAATGCTTCTCTTAATTTCAAGCGATCGCCTTTTTCAAAAAATGCTTTATTATTTTTAAAATGAGATTTAACAGATTCATACGGTGCAGTTTGTTCAAATGGGCCTACAAATTCAAGTATTGCTGGCTCTTCTGGTTCAAATGGCGTAAATGAGAAGCTATCATTCACATCTTTTAATTTTCTTACATCTTCGATATAACGCTCAGTCACCTTTTTATGGATAAACTTCGCAATACGGAAGTTTGTAACACGCATTTCCTGTTCTAAATCAAAGCTTAAGCTTTGTAATAATTCTTTTAATGCTAATTGTAATGCCGTTGCTGATGATTTACCTGCGAATGTTGCTGGATTATATGCTTCATTATAAAAATCTGCAAAACGATAATAAACTCGCTGTAATACATAGTACATTAGCTCTGATAATTCTTGCTCAACATCTTTTTTAATAACGGCTGCACCTGATTTTTCAAAACGAGTATGAATAAATTGCTCAAGTTTCGTCAGTTCCACAAGACGTTCGTCTTTACGCTGCATATTGTCTTCGGTTTGCTTAATAAGTGAAGCGAGACGGTTTTGTGTTTTGTCCGTTTCTTCTACTAAAGCTTGAACTGCTAAAGAGCTCAACTCTTCAGATAAGAAATGATGGAATGCATCTTCAAACGGCTGCATTCCTGATTCGAAATCATTTTTTTCTACTTTTTCTTTTAATGCAAGTAAACTAGACACACCAAATAATCGAGGTTTTCGAATACCGAAGCGTTGCAACTCTTGCTGTACATAAGTTTTAACTTCTCCCTCTTCTTCCTTATTTGATGCAAGATCAATAGCATTTACGATGAAGAACATCTTATCAAGCTCAAAAGCATCTTTTACACGACCTAATTGAATCAAGAATTCACGGTCTGCTCGAGCGAATGCATGATTATAATACGTAATAAATAGAATGGCATCAGCATTTCTAATGTAATCAAATGCAACACCAGTATGACGGGCGTTAATAGAGTCTGCCCCCGGGGTATCTACTAATGTGACACCCATTCTTGTTAATTCACAATCAAAATAGAAATCAATGGAATCAACAAAACAGCTACGTTTTTCTTCTGCGACAAATTTTTCAAAATCCTCTCGATTTGTACGTAAAGTCGTTCCTAACTGCTCTTTAAATTCTTCATATCCTTGTGCGAAGGCACGGATGAAAGACTTATGGACATGTAATCTCTCATCTTCTAACTCCATTTGCAATCCTTCAGTAGCTTTATTGAATGCTTCTTCTAAAGTTGTCACATGCATACCAATCGCCTCGTAAGACGAGATAATGTCAGCTTGTAATTGATCAGTTGTTTTTAATCGAACATCAGCCGTTTCGTGAGGATGTTCTGGTGAGACAGGTCGAATTTTGTTAATTGCTGCTGTCGTTGGATTTGGTGAAACAGGTAAAACTTGTTGACCCATTAGCGCATTAGAAAATGATGATTTACCAGCACTAAATGCTCCAAATAAAGCAATTGTAAAATCCTTTTTCTTAAGGCGTTCTACTTTATTTTTAAGATAATTTGATACCTCTTTAAATCCTTGGACATTCGCCACAGCATTAGCTGTATGTAATGCTTGCTTAACTGCAATAGCTGTTTGTATAGTCTCCACATTGTCTGCATCTTCAGTAGGTTTTTCTTCTATAAGAATATCTTCCTCTTGTTGTAACATCGTAGGGTCGAATAATCGTATTTGCGCAAAAGCTTCTGAATGCTCCTTTGTCCACATTTCAACACAATTATCTGCATCCTTATTTAATACTGTTGTAGCAGCTGCTGATTTTTTCGCATAAAACTGCTCCTGCTCTTCAACATGCTCAAGTTCTTTAATAACTGTTACTTTTTCAGAAAGTACCTCTTGTTTTTTCTTCAACGGTTCAACAGAGCCAAAAGATAATTGCTCTACAAAAATTGCCTTGTCATCTTTCCATTCATCAGTTGTTCTAATAAACCAACGCTTTGTTGCTTCTGATACACGGTTAGCAAAATTCAACAACCCGTCACCAGTTGCTAAAGCATCTTTTTTTACTTGATCTTGAATTGTTTCAAAAGGTACGTTGAATTCAATTGTATCAATTTCTAGAGATACATCATCAGTTAATGCGCCAACGTCTTTCAATGAATTTTTCATCAATGACAGCATATGACCTGAAATTTGTGATGTAATAATCGACTGATAGAGTTTGTAAAGCTCTTCTTTACGTAATTCTTTTTCAGCAGCAGTTTTCTTTGCGGAAAAGAACATCCCTACCTTAAAGTCCTCTTGCATACTTTCTAAGTAGAGTTTTAGCTTATCACGTAGCTCATAAGGCATAATACCAGCATTATTGAGTAACTCTTCACGTTGTTGTTCAAAGGATTTTTTCCATTTTTCAACAGAGTAAAGTTCTAATTGACGCTGGATATTGGCGTATTGATCTTTTAACTCTTGGCGATTTTCCCAATCTGAAAATGGCAGAATTTCTTCATTTATATCGAAGATTTCTTGTTTTGTATCTTGTAAATATTCTTCATGCTCTTTATTCAATTGTTGTAAAGTCTTTTTAGCCGTCTCAACTAACTGCTCTTGCCAACCATCCATGCTACTCATGACAATTCCCTTGACTGTTTGGAAATCATTATGTGGATGCTCAAGTTCTCGTAGAGAAGTAAAGAAGATACCTTTTGGAACAACTCCCCAATTTGCAAAAGAAGTATGAACAGACTGCTCAAATTCTGTGAAATCAAGTTCATTATCTTTGTGTTTATCAATTTGATTGACGATTAGATAAACATTTGGATTAAATTTCATTAATTGTTTTGTAAATTGAAAATTCAACTCAGATTGAACATGGTTATAGTCCATAACATAAAACACGATATCTGCTAAATGAAGTGCTGATTCAGTTGACATACGATGAGCATCATCCGTCGAGTCTACTCCTGGAGTATCCATTACTGTTACGCCATCAGGTAGAACTGATTTTGAATGGCCGATTTCAATTTGCGATACGAGCGCTCCATTTTTAGCGAAGGCCTTGACTGTTTTAATATCATAATCCCCAGTGAATTTCACTGGATCTTGTCCTGTTAAATAGGCAATTGCGTAATCGCTTTCAGATTTATGTACTTTAACAACGTTTGCACTCGTAGGTATTGGACTAGAGGGTAATAGCTGATCTCCTGTTAATGCGTTAATCATGCTCGATTTCCCTGCAGAGAAATGGCCAGCAAAGCCAATCATATATTCTTTATTTAATAGTTTATTTGCAAAAAGCGTCGTTTTTTGCAAACGCTCCTCATCTGCGTTATTTTTGTAAATCAAATATTGCATTGCTGTTTGCTTTAATAATTGTTGAAGTTGCTGATCAAATACTGTCATGAAAGGCTTTAACTCCTTTAATATGTAATAAACTCATTCTAACATGTAGAAGGAAAACGACAAACAAAAAAATCCTCCCAATTACGGGAGGATTTTGTCGTTATTTTAAATGTGCGGTTGTTTGAGTGAAAACATATTTACTAACTGCACCGTAGATTAATACTGTAGCTCCAATAAATGCAAATATCACTTTGACCGCTCCCTTTTATTTGATCGTTAAGTATATGTAATGAATATGAAAATCATTCTCATCTATCTTAATGATAATGAAAATCATCCTCTTCGTCAAGTATTAATTCAATTTTTTAAACTCGCATGTTATTATAGAAATAAAGTCACGTATCGGGAGTGTTTAAATGAGTACTTCTATTCAAATACAAGCCGTCTTGAACGGTACTATAAACGCACTAAAATCAGTTATTCCTTATAAAATTCAAGTATCATCTCCAACTATTACATCAGACCCTTACGAACAAAATGAAATTGGTGTGCTAATAGGCATGGTTGGTGATTTGAAAGGACGAATCATAATCGATTCAACACCTGAAACATTTAGTGCAATCGGCGGAGGTATGTATGGGATGACATTAGAAGGCGCCATGCTAGAATCCTTTACAGGTGAATTCGGTAATATGATTGCTGGTAACTTATGTACGTTTGCTGCAGAAAAAGAATTGGATTTAGATATTACACCTCCAACTGTTATGGTCGGACATACAAAATTATACGGTTTCCAACATGCTTTTAAGCTACCTGTAACAATTGATAACATTGGTAAACTAATCATCTTATTAACTATAGATACAAATGAATAGTATTTAAGTGTCTTGTTCAATGAATTGAGCTAGACGCTTTTTTTTGCCCCAATATATTAGCATACCTATTTTTCCTTCAAAATTTCTACAATATTTTATGTCTTTTCACACTTCATTCACATTTCACGTGTTTTAGTGTGATATTTATCACATCCCACTAAAGCTTATTTTTATATGATGAACACATGGTATTAAAGATTTATTCAATTGATAAGGGAGGGTTCAATATGGCTAACAAAAATCATTCCGACGGCGATTTAAAAGGAACTTTTTACTTAGTTATGGCATTAGGGGTCTTTATAGTTGTAGTTTGGGGTCTTTGTTTTGGACTATTTCTTGATCGCTTTTAAACTGAAAGAAGGAAGGGAAAATTATGCATCTTCATAAATACGAAAAGTATTGGCTTGCATTCGGTGTTGGCTCACTTATAGTGTTCTTATTAATTACTGGTATCATGGCCTTTCATAACGGCAGCCACCCACCAAGTGCAAAAAATACGATTAATTACGAAAAAGTAGATGAAATCGCTCCATTCAATAACCCAGGTGTCCATAAAGTGGAGGGAAAAGATTGGGATTATGAAGCCGTTGTAGTTGCTTCAGCATTTTACTATGATCCTCCTATTTTAGAAGTACCTGTTGGCGCTAAAGTTAAATTCATCGCAACTTCAAAGGATGTTGTACATGGTTTCGAGGTTGCTGGTACAAATATTAATATGATGTTAGAACCTGGATACATTTCAGAATATGTAACAACCGTTGATAAAGTTGGCGAGTATTTAATCGTTTGTAATGAGTATTGTGGTGTAGGTCATGCTCAAATGCATTCTATGCTTAAGGTGGTGGAACCAAAATGAGTCAAGCATTAGCTAATAAATCCAAAGCAGCTGTAAATAAACAAAACATTGTTGGGAAGGTTTCCAATAAAGTTAATGATTTAATGCAAGTAAATCGTAAAGATTCAAAAATAGCCATGGCTCATATTTATGTAGCTATGATCGCTCTTTTATTAGGTGGAACTGCTGGTCTTTTACAAGTACTTGTTCGATCTGGCGAATTTAAATTACCATGGGGCATTGGTTATTACCAAGTTCTAACTGTCCACGGTGTTTTATTGGGCTTAATATTAACGACATTCTTCATATATGGATTCCAAATTGCTGCTGTTAGTCGTACTTCAGGTGCATTATCAGCAAAACAACGTCTACTTTGCTGGATCGGCTTCTGGACTATGACTACTGGTACTGCAATGGCATCAGCTATGGTGCTATTAAATGAAGCATCAGTTCTTTATACGTTCTATGCGCCGTTGCAAGCGCACTGGATTTTCTATTTAGGCTTAACATTAGTAGTTGTAGGTTCTTGGATTGGAGGTCTTGGCCAAGCACTACGATGGATGCAATGGCGAAAAGAAAACAAAGGTCAAACTTCTCCTTTACTATCATTTATGGTCGTTTGTAACAACTTAATGTGGTTTGTAGCAACAATTGGTGTAGCTTCAGAAGTACTATTCCAACTACTTCCATGGTCATTAGGTTTAGTAGAACGTGTTGATATTCTCTTATCCCGTACTCTTTTCTGGTCATTTGGTCATGCACTTGTTTACTTCTGGTTATTACCTGCCTATATGATTTGGTATGTAGTTGTTCCTAAAGTAATTGGTGGCAAAATTTTCTCTGATGCATTATCTCGTTTATCATTTATTATGTTCGTATTGTTCTCAGTTCCTGTAGGTCTTCATCACCAATTAACTGAACCTGGTGTTGACGGATCATGGAAATTCTTACAAGTAATTTTAACTATGATGGTTGTTATCCCTTCACTATTAACTGCTTTTTCTCTATTCGCTACATTTGAAATACGTGGTAGAGCATTAGGTGGTAAAGGCGTATTCGGTTGGTTGAAACAATTACCTTGGGGAGATGCTCGATTCTTTGTACCATTCCTAGGTATGTTAGTATTCATCCCAGGAGGAGCAGGCGGTATCGTCAATGCTTCTTACCAGATGAACCAGTTAATCCACAATACAATTTGGGTAACAGGTCACTTCCATTTAACAGTTGCTACAGCCGTTGTATTAACTTTCTTTGGCGCTTGTTATTGGTTAGTACCTCACTTAACTGGTCGTACATTAACTAAAGAAATGAATAGATTAGGTATTATTCAAGCAATCGTTTGGGTAGTTGGTATGGGTATCATGTCAAGTGCAATGCACGTAGCTGGTTTACTCGGCGCACCACGACGTTCTGCATTCTCTGATTACGGCGGTGCTGATATTGCTAGTACATGGGTATCTTATCAAATTGCACAAGCTGTAGGTGGCACGCTTCTATTCATCGGTATTCTGTTATTCCTTTATATTTTTGTGAAACTTTGCTGGTTCGCACCTAAAGGTCAAGAAGAATTCCCGATAGCAGAAGTCGCTCCAAACGCAGAAAAAACTCCAGCAATTTTAGAGAACTTTAAACTTTGGATAGTGATTCTTGTTGCACTAGTATTAATCGCGTACAGCTTCCCAATCTTTGATATTATCTCAAATGCACCGTTGGGATCTAAGGGATATAAACTCTGGTAAATATATTAATCACAATACCCGATATAAGGATAAAAAATACCCCCGTAAAACGGACACTTACTAGTCCACTTTACGGGGGTTCTATGTTTTTTATATAAATAGTTCAGATAATTAGAGCATCCATAAAATCAGTTATTAGCAAATCTAATTTAACCTAACAAAGATATAAAAACCATTTTCCCTTATATATTACCAAGACCAAATTAACATAACGGACTAACTGCCTGAATTAAAACAACACACATATCATCCGGTTGATCATGTTGTAATGCTTTAGGCATTACAATATCAATTGGTTCTATTACTTCACAATCTACCCAGCGCTCCGAAATGGCTTCTTTTATTGCATCCAACCCGTCATTCTCTTCATTATCAAGAGATTCCATCACACCATCAGTAAAAATCAGAAGCTGAACTCTCTCATTGTAATGAACAATATCTTTACTTATTTTCATTTCATTAAAAAAACCAACTGGACAAGATCCTTTCGAAAGAGATACCACTTTTTCATCATCAACATAGGCAAAGCCAGGTGGGTGACCTGCGTTAACGTACTCTACTGTCTTTTCCTTCGTGTCAATAATCATATAAATGGCTGTAAAATAATAATGCACAGGGTTTTCTTTTTTATTAAGTATGTTCATCCACCTGTTTAACTCAACGATAATTGCTTCTGGATCAGTATTCTTACGAATGGCATCTCGTAGTACAGAAGAAATATACATACAAACAAGAGAAGCTGAAATACCGTGTCCCATCATATCTAAAATAATTACCCCATACCGATTTTCATCTATCCGTTGCCAATAATACATATCACCTGCAAGCTTGTTTGCAGGTAGATATGATGCTTTTATCATTAGTTGTTCATTGATAATTGGCTCACTTAATAAACTACTTTGTACTTGCATCGATAAATCCAGTTCGTCTCTGAGCTTTTTATCTTGTTCTTTATGCCAATCTTTCTCATACTTTAAACGAAGACCAACTCGTATTCTTGCAAGTAAATCAATTTTATTGATGGGTTTCATTATGTAATCTATTCCACCTACACCGAGTGCCTCCGCTACCTTATTCGAGTCTTCCAATGCAGTCACAAAAATAACTGGGATATCCTTCAAATGGGGAATATTCTGCAAGCGTCGGCAAGCTTCAATGCCATCCATTTCCGGCATCATTATATCAAGAAGTATAATGTCTACTTCTGTTTCTTTTGGATATTCTTGATCAGCCCCTAAATAGTCAAACATTTCTTGGGCTGATGAAAGTGAACGGAAATCGTTATACCCTGCGCGTTTTAGTATATTTTCAACTAAAAAAAGGTTTACTTGGTTATCATCCACGATTAAAATCGTCATTCTTTTAGCCCCTTTAGCTTATGAATCCTACTCCGCCCATAAGTACTTAACAATTCATGATTTATATCAATCTAAATCTTGCTTTTGTTTGGGGGAGTTTCTATTGTTGTTTACTTATAATCAATTGTTTTAATTATAATATATTTTACCTTTTATTCGGCTCCGCTAAACATTTTCTCAACAAACAAGGGCCGCTTCTGCGACCCTGAGTTGTTATATTTTTCGATAAATATTCTCTTGACTTGCTATCTCCTTATATTTTTCGGAGAAAACAGATGAACGTAATGTTTCTTTACTGCCTATACCGATAAAACCATCGTGGCAAAGGCTATCGTAAAACAACTGATTCACACTATTTTGTAGTTCACCCGTAAAATATATCATGACATTACGGCAAATAATAACATGAAATTCATTAAATGAGCCGTCTGTAACCAAATTATGTTGAAAGAATACAATATTTTTCAATAAATTTGCATCTAAGTAGGCATTTTGATAATCAGTCGAATAATACTTCGAAAACTCTTGTTTACCACCTGCAGCCAAATAATTTTTGGTATATGATTGCATCTGATTTAATGGTAAAATGCCTTCTTTAGCTTGTAATATCACTTTTTCATTTATGTCTGTGGCATATATTTTTGTACGATCATAAAGCCCTTCCTCTTTTAGCAATATGGCCATAGAAAAAACTTCTTCACCAGTTGAACAACCTGCATGCCAAATACGTATTGTAGGAAATTCTTTAAGAAACGGTACAACTTTTAATCGAAAAGCATTGAAAAATTCTGGGTCTCGAAACATTTCAGTAACATGTATAGAAAAGTCATCTATTAACTTTTCGACAAACCCTTTTTCATATAAAACCTTTTCTATCAAAGAGCTAATTTTCTCCATCTTCTCTTGTCTCATTCGATTGATAATTCTTCTTTTAATCGAAGAACGCATATACTTTTGAAAGTCAAAACCCGAAACACTATAAACAGCTTGAAGTAACAAATCAATTTCAATATTCTCTTTTTCTTCGGTAGTTAATAAGTCTTTCACAATAATCCCTTTCTAAGCCTGTTCGATTAATTACTTAGCCAACCATACACGAAGAACAGATAATAACTGATCTATTTTCAATGGCTTACTGATGTAATCTGATGCACCGGCTTTTAAGCATTTTTCTCTATCGCCTTTCATCGCTTTTGCAGTAAGAGCGATAATTGGAAGCTCTTGATAAATTTCTTGGCTACGAATATTGCGCATAGTTTCATAACCATCCATAACAGGCATCATTATATCCATTAATACAGCATCTACAGAATTATTTTCTTTTAGAATTTCTAAACATTCGAATCCATTTTCAGCTGAAATAATCTCCATCCCTTGAGATTCTAGAGCATTTCTTAGAGCAAAGATATTTCGATGGTCATCATCCACAATAAGTACCGTTTTATTTGATAACATATTTTTGTTCGCTTGTGTTAGTTGTTGTATTTCCTGATTTACTTGATCTGGTTCTATTTTTTCTGTAACTACATTTTCACTTGTTGCTACAGTTAACACTGAAGAGTCCACTTCTTCATCTAAAGGTAAGTCGATGCCACTGGGTAAATTTGGTAATAATAAAGTAAAGTTACTACCTTTGCCTTCTTCACTATCGACAAAAACCCACCCTCCAAGTAATTTAGCGAATTCTTGGCTAATAGATAAGCCTAAGCCAGTCCCGCCATATTTTCTCTCTGTTGCTCCATCACCTTGTTGAAATGCGTCAAAAATTATTTTTTGTTTTTCATTAGAAATACCTATTCCGGTATCTATTACACTAATTTCAACCCATTCGTCCGTAATTTCGGTATGTGCCAACTTCTTAATATTTTCCTTTTCAGCATTTTTAATATGAACTGAAATAGTACCTTCATGCGTAAATTTAAAGGCATTGGATAATAAGTTTTTCAGAATCTGTTGAAAACGCTGTTGGTCAGTAAAGAATATATTTGTTACATTTTCATCCTTTTCAACGGTAAAATTCAAACCCTTTTTAAGTGCTACATGATCAAAGTTTTGATGTAGCAACTCTGGAACTTCACTCATATTCATTTCATCAAATTGGACTTTTAATTTTCCAACTTCAACTTTTGATAAATCCAATATATCATTGATTAATTTCAATAGGTCTTGTCCTGATGAGTGGATGATTCGCGCAAACTCTTGTTTTTCCTCATCCAAGCTGTTATCATCTGGGGTTTCCAACATTTCAGATAAAATTAAAATACTATTTAATGGTGTTCTTAATTCATGCGACATATTGGCCATAAATTCTGATTTGTATTTTGAACTTTTTCTTAGTTCTTCAGCGTGTTCCTCTAGGTTGATTTTTGCTTCTTCAAGCTCCCGAGATTTTTCTTCAGCATCGTGTGTTCTCTCAGATAACTGTTCATTGATCATTCGTAATTCTTCTGCTTGAGATTGCAATTCTTCTGATTGTGCTTGTAACTCTTCGGACTGCGATTGCAATTCTTCTGACTGAGCTTGAAGCTCCTCTGTTTGAGCTTGTGATTCTTTTAATAATCGCTCAATCTCCATTCGACCTTGCACACTATTAATAGTTATACCAAGTGTCTCTAAAACACGTTGTAAGAAGTTTTGCTGAAGGCTAGTGAACGGTACTATACTTGCCATTTCCAATATACCTACGACTTCATCTTCAAAAATAACTGGCATTATAATAATACTTTTAGGATTTACATTACCTAATCCAGTTGTAATCAATTGATAATTATCTGGTATATCAGTGATAATCTGTGATTTTTTTTCTATGGCACATTGTCCAATTAAACCTTCACCAATTTGAAACTCGCTTCTACCAGCATCATTGCCTTCACCAGCGTAGGAAGCAGTTTTAACAAAACGTGTATCTTCTCCTTGACCACGGCGGATATAAAATACACCGAAGGATGCGCCGACCATAGGTGCTAGTCTTGTAATCAATCGTTTACCTAACTCTTCTATATCCACTATACGTTGATACATCGTTGCAATTTCTGCAAGACCTGTTTGCATCCAGTTCTGTTCACTAATTTTTTGAGTGAAATCTTTTTCTTTCTGATTATACTCTTCTAATGATCCGGCCATTTCATTGAATGAACTAGCAATTTCTCCAATTTCATCTTTTGTCTGAATCGTGATTCTAGGAATAGCAGATAAATTTTTAAAATTTATCTTTTGAATCACTTTTGTAATAGATTGAAGCTCCTTGGACGTACTTCTAATCATCCAACTAAGTATGGTAGAAATAACCAGAATACTAAAGAACACAGCAAATATAGTAAATTTAATCATATCATTGTACGTTTGTTGAGAACTTTTCAACGTATCAATCATAATACCCTCTTGATATTCTTTAAATTCATCAAGTGTAGATAACACTTCTAATCTCTTAGTTCTTTGTTCTTCCATCAATTCATTTAATTCTGCACTCGAACCGTTTGCCTTAATCAGTTGAATGATTTTAGACTCTGTATCGGTATATGATGTATATTGCTTATCTAATTTTTTTAATAGTTGCTGTGACTGTGTTTGATTTGCAATAGTGGATAATTTAATAATATTTTCTGATATAGATGCGTGATTGTCATTAATCGTTTGCAAACTTGTGTCAATATCCTTCTCATCTGCATCAATTGCTACATATAAAATTTCTCTATCTGATCGTGAAAATAACTGACGGATATCCATCACAGTTTGAACTTTATAATAACGATCCTCTACAATTTCAGTCATATTTGTTTTTAATTTATTTAAGGTAAATACCATTATTGATAATAAAACGATTAAAAAAAGCAAGATTAAACCAAATCCGATAATTTGCCTTTTCTTAAAACTCATATTCTCTTCCCCCTTTTAATCATATTAAGGAAGCTGGAAGCTACAAAAAAATAGCTGTCGAATTCTAGCAATGTCCTCAAAATATCTCTATTAATATTTTATCATTTTTAAGCGAATTGAGAGATTAAAAGTCTATTACAATAGTTTCAAAATTACCCTACTTATATTTTCTAATTTAATTGAATGTTAATGCATATAATACCAAATATCTACTAAGAGGGTTAGCTTATATCTTTTACCCTTGTCAGAAAGTATAAATCTTAAACTATAAAATTTCTGATGAACCTTCAATTGTTTGGGGACTGTTATTTCAACTCCAAAAGTTGTAAAGTTATAGATATTGAATAATTTGATTTTTCCAATAAATTAAAGGAGTGTTATTATTATGACAAAATATCCCGAACAACTATCATATTTACAAACGCCTAATGAAAAGAATATTCCTGTTGAATTACAGACAGAGTTTGACCAACATGTAGATTTTCAACAAGAGAATTGGGGCTTTATCAATAATTTATTTAAAATACTTCCATTAAATCCACTACAATATAAAGGTTTTTTGGATTTCAAAAATACTATGTTTGACGAAAACACATGCTATTTGAATAATATAGATAAGGAAATGATGGGACTAGTTGTATCTTCTACTAATTGCTGCGCTTATTGTTTAACAACACACAGTGATGCATTACGTGGTTTAACAGGAGATGCTACTTGGGTTGACCAGCTCACTTATAACTATCGCTCTGCAACATTAACAAAGAAACAACGCGCTCTATGCGATTATGCATATAATGTTACTACTTATCCTCAAGAGACTACACAACAACAAGTAGACCTGTTACGTTTAGCTGGCTTTAACGACCACGAAATTTTGGAAGCTTCATTTATTGCTGGATTCTTTAATTTTACAAATCGTTGGGTAAGTACAATTGGTGCTATACCAAATCCAGGGCATTATAATCATAATAGATAATCAAAAGCCAAAGAGCAGCTTATTATAAGCGCCCTTTGGCTTTTATCAAGATTGAATTGCTTGGTGTCTAGAACCTTTTACAAGTTATAAATTCGTGTATACTTTTCTCTTAAATAATCCGCTAAATATTTGGCATTTAAACCTTCACCTGTAGCTCCATTTAATAGTTCAAAAGGTTTTTTAAGTGCACCATATTGATGTACTTTTTCTGTTAACCATTCGCGAATTGGTGTAAGGTTACCTTCTGCCAGAAGTTCATCAAAGTTTGGAATATCTTGATCCATCGTATGTTTAAATTGAGCTGCATACATAAAACCAAGTGCATAAGATGGGAAATATCCGAAACTACCACCAGACCAATGCATATCTTGTAAGATTCCTTCTGCATCATTTTCTGGTGTAATACCTAAATACTCTTCGTATTTTGCATTCCATACTTTTGGTAAGTCCTCTGCTTGTAAGTTTCCATTGAATAATTCTTTTTCAATTTCATAACGAATCATAATATGAAGTGGATATGTTAATTCATCAGCTTCAATTCGAATTAAAGAAGGTTGTGCTGCGTTAATCGCACGTAAAAACATTTCTAATGAAACATTTTCAAATTGTTTCGGAGAGTGTTTTTTCAACATCTCAAAATTGTGAGACCAAAAGTTTTTATTGCGTCCTACAAAATTCTCGAAAAACAATGACTGAGATTCATGAATACCCATTGAAGTTCCTGTACTTAGTGGTAAACCATCTAATTCCGGCATAATATTTTGTTCATATAAAGCGTGTCCGCATTCATGCACTGTACCAAGAAGTGCAGATCGGAAATCGTGTTCGTCATATTTTGTAGTTACACGAATATCACCACGGTTTAATCCGATCATAAACGGATGAACTGTTTCATCTAAACGACCTGCTTCAAAGTCGTAATCTAGTTGTTGTAAAATTTCTAAACAAGCTGCCTTTTGCCCTTCTTTTGGAAAGAAATCAAATATGAAGCTCGTATCTGGTTGATTGTTTGATTCAACAATTCTTTGAACAAGTGGGACGATGGTTTCCTTCAACTCTCCAAAAACGCGGTCCAATATATCCGTTGTCATATCAGGTTCATATTGGTCCAATAATGTGTTGTATGGATTATTGTCCTTGATACCCCAATACGTAACAAACTTTTGTTGCGCTTCAATAATACCTTTTAAATACGGTAAGAATAGACTAAAATCTGATTTATCTTTTGCTTTTTCCCAGACAGCTTCTGCTTTTGATTGGAGTACAACATATTCTTTGTATTCGTCTGCTGGGATTTTCTTATTTAAATCAAAAGCTTTTTGCGTTTCTTCATATGAACGACGAACAATTTCTGATAGTTCTTCTTTTTTTGTTGAAAGCTCTTGAAGTATTTCAGCTAATTCATCTGATGTTTGCAAACGGAAAAGTTCTGATGAAATCGTTCCTACTACTTCCGCTCGTTGCTCTAGCCCTTTTTTTGGTGCTCCAGTACGCATATCCCAATAAATTACTGAAAGAGCTTCTTCATAATTATCAATTTTTTTTATGTAATTTAGAAAGCGTTGTTCTACTGACATTTTATTACCCCCTTATGTTCCTTCTATTTTATCACGAATACCGAAGTAAATCAGTTGAAAGGTATTGTTTAGTATTTGTTTGTTGCACTATCTTAGCTGTTTGTTGTGTTAACTTGGTTGTTTGTTGCGCTATCTTGGCTCTTTGTTGTGCTAAGCCGGTTGTTTGTTGCGCTATCTTGGCTCTTTGTTGCGCTAAGCAGGTTGTTTGTTGCACTATCTTGGCTCTTTGTTGCGCTAAGCAGGTTGTTTGTTGCGCTATCTCCACTGTTTGTTATTTAGCAGAATATTCACGTCATATAATCATAAAAAGCGCTAATAATTCCTATCACATGAAAAAAGCCAGCTCACTATATTGTGAACTGGCTTTTCCTTATTAAACTTCTGTTGCTTCGACTGCGAAAATAGGTTGTATTTTCTCTTTATGTTTATATTCTTCTTCATTCAATAAAATATGAATGTCTCCGTGGTCTTTTGAAGTACGGATTAATCGACCCATACCCTGCTGTAATCTTAACAGCATGAATGGTAGATCAACTTCTTCAAATGCATCAGTAGCAAATGAACGTTTTGCATCAAACAATGGATCATTTGGTGGGAAAGGTAAATCGAAAATTATCACACGCGTTAATGATTCCTCAGGTAAATCTAAGCCTTCCCATAAATGATATGAGCATAGTACTTTTACTTCGTCCGCTTGGAAATCACGGATAAGAGACGATAGTTCACGATCCCCTTCAAACGCTACATCTGCACGTAGTTCTTCGGCTAATTGTCCTTTAAATTTCTGCATTGCTTGTTTTGATTTAAATAAGATTAATGTTTTTTCGTCATCTTGTAATAACTTCTCAACTGACGAAAGTTTCTCTTCTTGAGCTACTTTGTGCAATTGAATCTTCATAACTTCTTCATATTCAAATGGAGAAGAGACAGAGAATGATTGGAATTTGTTAATTCCTAAACTGTTTGCGATATATGAGAAGTCTTTATTGATTGATAGAGTTGCTGAAGAAAATACATAAGGTATTTTTTTCGAGAACAATTTTTCTTCAAGTACTTCTGTAATAAGTCGTGGCATGATGACAAGTGTCTCTTCACCATCTGTTTCCTCTAACCAGTCTACAGCATCTCCTTGCGCGATAAATATACGCATTGCAGCTTCGTATTGCTCTAAGAACTCCTCAACCATACGTAGCTCATATTCAGGAATGACATACATTTCTGATTCGAAAACAAACTCTTCAAGTAAAGATTCCACTGTATCAATTACTTTTTGACCAAGTTTTAGAAGCAGCGGAGATTTGTTAATGCGTTTACGATCTTCATCCGATTCAATGACATCATCACGAAGCTGGTCAAAGAATAATTCATGACCATCTTGTAATTTTTCCATTGTATAAAGCGTTTTTTCTCGTAAACCATCAACCATTAACATATCTAGAAGTTTTACTATTGTATAATCTTGCACTTTGTAAGTCATCGCTTTTTGTGCTGCGTACTCAAGTAAGTGACCTTCATCAAGTACAATCATAGATACTTCAGGAAGAAGTGCTAATTGTCCTTCGCGCTCACGTGATTCTTTTGTAGCAATATGCTCCATCAAGAAATCTTGTGAACAGATGATTAAATCCGTTGCTTGGCGGTAATCTGCACGGTGTAGCGTTTGCCCACAGCGATTGCGAAGATCGCAAACCGAGCATTGTTGAATCGAGTTGTAGTTGACCTTTTGCCAATCAGCATCGCTAACATTTGGATAGTCACTACGTTGACCATATAAAGATAATGTTCCCTGGCCAAAGACGCCATCTGGTATCGTTTCTACGATATCATCTATATATTCGCCGTCATGAAACTTTTCAGCCTCTTCAAAGCGTTTTAAACATAAGTATTGATCACGTGATTTTGCTAAACGCACATCAATATTTAAATCAAGATATTGCTGTAATTTATGAATATCGCCACCATCTTTAACGAGCTGGTCGATTAAAGTTTCGTCTGCACATGCAATCAATGCTGGACGTCCAGTATAACGAGCATAAGAAATAGCTGGTAATAAGTATGCGATGGTTTTCCCTGTACCTACACCTGCTTCAGCAAATAGCACTGATTTTTCGCGTAAAACTTTTTCAATTTGATAAGCCATAAAGATTTGCTCATCACGACATTCTAGACCCTTTTCAGGTAATTCATCATAAAGCATATCGCCCATCCAATCACCCAACGAGTCGAAGAATGATTTTTCTTTTGATAGAGCAAATGGTATTGCTTGTCTCATCTTGTTCCCCCTCGTACGTCAACGAAAATAAAATTATTTACAACTAAACGGTAATTGAAACCTTTGCTATTATAGCATTATTCTTAACTACCTTGTTAAATGCATGTATATGATTTAATTTTTTTTCAGTTTATATGTTCAATTTGTGGTCATATCACGGCTTTCGTAGTGTTACCCAGAAAAAAGGAAATTAAACACACCGTAATTGGTGCACTTTATATAATAGAAGATACTCTGTTAAATGTATATGAAATTTGCGCTCATATAAATCGCCTGTAGCGTGTTTTATTTGAAGTCGGTCTATTAACATTCCTAGCATAGAAAAGCTTGCTATATGCACGTTATTTGCTAATACAGTGTAGTTCCAATAGTAATGTGATAATTCGAATTGTTGAATCATAGGACTTACCATCAAATTCGTACAATGATTCAACAAATTAACCAAGATGTTTCCTGTAATCAGTAAATTGGCGAATAGCCATGTTTCAGAAAATATATCTACACCCACCCACTATACCAATAAAAAAAGAGGTAAAATGACAGTTGCTCTATATTATTTAAAGACTGTCATTCTTTTTTAAACTCTTCTGAATCTTTCTCTTGCTTTAAATTCTCTTCAGATGGTAATTTGATAATTTCCAAGAAGAACATCAGAAGTGGGATACCGATAAGCAACCCCCATAACCCCATTATTTTCTCAGATACAATCAATGTCACAAATGTTAAAAATACCGGTAAATTCGTTTTTGAACTCATTAATTTAGGGTTCAATATATAACTTTCAAGCGCATGAATGATAAGAACCATAACTACAAGCAACAGTACATGTGTTATACCGCCTAATTGGAAAGCTAATATGCTTAATGGAATGAATGAAATAATAACCCCTGCTACTGGTATCAATCCTAGTACAAATATCATTATCCCTAAAATCAATAGGTTATCAAAACCCATAATGTACAACATTATCATGGAAAGTAATGAATTGATGATTGAAATTACAATCTGAACTTGAAGAACTTTCCCAAATGAATTAACGAAATTCTTACCATAATAAGCGTAAATCTCAATTAACCATGAAATACCACTTTTTTCTAAACGATTCATAAACTTCTTAATTTCAACACGTTCTACGTTAAAGAAAAAGCTTAATAGTAAAGCTAATACAAACTGAATACCGTATTCACTGAAACTAATCACAGAAGTAAATGTCCATTCACTAGCAGAAGACAGATAGTTTGGAAGATTGAGGTTTTCTAAAAGAGATGTTATCTGAGGATACTTGTCACCAATTAAGGTTTCAACATTGAAAGAGCTTATTTGCTTTAATAGTATTTGGCATTGCTTAATAATTGCCGGCACATATTTAACAGAAGCTAAAACAATTGCTATTAGAGCCAGTAAATACAATGTCATCGACAACATTTTTTCAGTTATCGGTATTTTGGGATTTATTTTACGATAAAGCCATTGTTCTACTAAGTAAAATATATAACCCAAAATAAACGTTAATAGAACTATGTTCCAAATCGGTTTAGTTAAAAATACTACAATAATAAATACAAGTATCGCTATCACCTTTTTAAACCAAATTTGTGACCATAATTCTCTAAATCTATTCATTAAACTCCTCCTTTGTTTGTTATTTTAAATAATCATTCATATTTAATCTTACACATATATGTAAATATTAATAGCCAAAACCTGTTTAACCTCTATTAATTTATATAAGTTGGCTTCTTGTTGGTTTATGCATAAAACAAAAAGCACAGAAAAACTCATCTGCACCTTCTATATTATATGCTATTGAACATCTAGTGCTACTACATAGGGGTAATCTTTAGATACGAGTTTGCTTTTATCCAAAATCAAACCTAAAAAATGGAATGGGATATCCCATTCCATTTAATATTTAGTTTCTCGGTGTACGTTGACCCCAGAATTGATAAAAATCCGTTCTGATGAATCCGTTGAATAATTTGCGTTTTTTTGTCGCTTTTCTGCCGTAAAGTGTTTCAAAGTTTTCCATTGATGATAGCATGTAGACTGACCAAGATGGATATTTCGCCATATTGTCGCCCATCTCACGGATCATTTGTTCTACCATTTCTATATCACCAATACGTTCACCATAAGGAGGGTTACCAATCATTACGCCATCAGTTGATAATGTAGTAAAGTCCTTTACTTGCATTTGTTTCCAAGTAATCAAGTCCGCAAAACCTGCTTCAACAGCATTATTTTTTGCAATTTGAACCATACGATGGTCAATGTCTGAGCCAATGATTTCTAACGGCTGATCGTAGTTGGCAAGGTCTTCTGCTTCCATACGAATATCATCCCAAATTTGTTGTTTCATCCAAGGCCATGCTTCAGAAATGAACTCACGGTTGTAACCAGGAGCCATATTTTGGCCAATCATTGCCGCTTCAAGTGCAATTGTACCTGAACCACAGAAAGGATCTACGAAGGGACGATTTGGATTCCATTTAGAGATTTGGACAAGCGCTGCTGCTAACGTTTCTTTTAGTGGTGCTTCACCTTGATCTAGTCTATACCCACGTTTGTGTAGGCCTGCTCCACTAGTGTCAATTGTAAGTGTAGCCACATCTTTTAAAATTGAAATTTCAATTTTAAATTTTGGTCCAGTTTCTTCTAAGAAACCTAAACGTTTATAGTGGTATTTCATACGTTCAACGATTGCCTTTTTTGTAATTGCTTGACAATCAGGTACACTGAATAATTTTGATTTAACGGATTTACCTGTTACAGGGAATTCTGCATCTACTGGTAAGAATTTCTCCCAATTGATCGCCTTTACTCCCTCAAACAATTCATCAAATGTGCGAGCCGGAAACTCACCTGCAATAATTTTCACTCGGTCCGCTACGCGTAACCAAAGATTGGTTTTTGCAATTGCTTTCTCGTCACCTTCAAAGTAAACTTTCCCGTTTTCTGTTGTTGTTTCAAATCCTAGGTCCTGAAGCTCTTGTGCGACAATTCCTTCTAACCCCATTGCTGCGGTTGCTACTAATCGAAATGTTGTCATTGTTATTTCCCTTCTAACTGTTCTAATTCCCAAAATTCTAGGAACTCGGTAAATTCATCTAAAGGTAATGGCTTTGAGTAATAGTATCCTTGGATCATATCACAGCCCATTTTACGTAATAGCTGAACCTGTTCTCTTTGCTCTACTCCCTCAGCAATTACCTTCATATGTAAACGATGCGCCATTTGAATAATGGCATCTACTACTGCTTGTTTATCATCTAACGAACATATATGTTGTATAAAACTACGATCAATTTTTAAATAATTTAATGGAAACTGCACTAAATAGCTAAGAGAAGAATAGCCTGTCCCAAAATCATCTATTGAAAGTTTAAAACCTAATTGCTTTAAGAGTACTAGTTTTCGAATAGTTTCTTTTTCACTGTTCATAACCGTGCGCTCTGTTAGCTCAATTTCAAAATAATGCGCAGGGCAATTATTTTTTTCCAATATTTGCATAATAGATTCAATGAAATTACTTTGGTGAAAGTGAATACTCGATATATTCAATGCTATAGGCATATTTTTTATATTTAGTGATTTTAATTTTAAATAGTCCTGGCAAGCACGATTAATAATACATTCACTAATCGGAATAATTAAACCTGTTTCCTCCGCATAGGGGATAAATTCTCCTGGTGAGACGAAGCCTAACTTTTCATTATGCCAGCGTACTAAAGCTTCTACTCCTACAATTGCACCTGTTGTAACGGAAACTTTCGGTTGATAATGTAATTCGAAGCTGTCATTTTCTATAGCTTTTCGTAATTCATTATCTAGGAGCAATACACGTTTGCTATCTGTTTGTAGTTCGTCAAAATAAAAAGAAAATTGACCTCTTCCATTTTGCTTTGCAAAATACATTGCCTTATCAGCTTTGGTTAATAATACTTCCGTATCATCTCCATCATGCGGATAAATGCTAATTCCTATACTAGTGGACACATATAAATTCTGGTCTTCAACCGCAAAAGGTTGCTCCAATAATTGGATAATCATTTCAGCCAAATGTACAGCTTCTCTAGGATGATGGATATTTGTTAATGTAATAACAAATTCATCACCGCCATATCTAGCTAAAATATCTTTATTTTTCAATAGTGATTGAATCCTTTTTACTACTTCCACTAACAAATAGTCACCAACTGCATGACCAAGTGTATCATTAATTTGCTTAAAGCGATCTAAATCTAAAAATAAAACAGCATGTTGATATGAGCGTGTAGAGGATGATTCTAGTAAAACTCTCATGCGCTCAGTATAGGCAAATCTATTTGAAACACCTGTTAATGAATCGGTCATTGCACGTTTTTCAAGCTCGTCTTCAACGCCCTTTTGTTCTGTGAGGTCGGAGAAAACACCGCAATAATTCGTAACTTCACCTTGCTTATTACGAACTTCCATGATTGATAGCCATTCTGGATAGGCATCACCGGTTTTACGGCGATTCCATATCTCACCTTGCCATTCACCTTTTGAGTATAGCTCGTTCCACATGCTTTTATAAAAATCACTGTCATGAATGCCTGATTGTAAGATAGCAGGGCTATGTCCAACAACTTCTTCTTTTTTGTAGCCCGTAACAAACTCAAAAGCTGGATTCACATTTATTATTTTCTTTTTTGGATCAGTTATCATGATTCCTTCAGAAATTGTTTCAAATACTTTTTGTATTAATTCATCAGAATAGCTAGAAATAGTGTTTTGGTTAATAATCTCTTTTATAGATATTTTTTCCATATTCTTCACCATATTCCCAAAAGAAAGGCCCTCCAGGAACTGGAGAGCCTGACTGTTCATGTTTAAACATCATTGAAAGTTCAATAAGCCATGTTTTGTGCCCGAGTACTCAAACGATTTTCATCTCGTACAACCGGGTAGTAATCATCTATCTACGTGAGATGCAAGCATTCACGTCTCTCCATCCATTCATTTCCTTCAGGAGAGTGCCCCTACCATAATTTGGGTTTCTCACTCGTGGGGTTTACCTCGTTCCACCTGTTACGTTTCCGCACCAGCTTCGTCACTGTGGCACTTTCAGAGAGTTTCAACCATATCCTATAAAGGACTTAGGTTTTCCTCCCGCCGTCAGCCAAAAGACTGCCTTAGCTTATTTATTCACTAAGCACGAACACTACGGTCATCTCAGAACCGTGCGAGCATGGACTTTCCTCGACAATGTCAAGCATTGCAGCGATTACCCGAAAATTCATGATGATGTTTTTTATTATAATATAAAAACATATATAACCCAATATAACTAAAGACCTATATTCAGTCGTATAGTTTATCTCCGAAAACATGTTTTTCCAAGTTTGAAATTCTTTTCAAAATATCAAAATTTGTATTAGCAGTATGTTGTGGTTGCTGTGTTTGAACTTGTGCTGGTGAGTGGCGCTTAGCATTTTGAGCAGCCTCAAGTTCTTGTTTCAACATGTTAATCTCTTCTTGCTTCTTAGCTAGAATTTTTTCAAAGTTCTCATAATCTTGAATAATTTCATCTAAAAATTGGTCTACATCATCTTGACTATAACCTCTTAAACCAGTTTTAAAATCTTTATCTAAAATCTTTTTTGCTGTTAATTTTGTATCCATATACATCGCCCTTCCATCGCAACATAAGTGTTCTTAGTATAGCATATTTCTTAAAGACAATGCTTACTTACAGCCATTTCCTAACGTATTTTGTCGAAAACTGTGATTTCCCAGGAAATTATTTCTTTCTTTCAAGCCGATTTTTCCGTTTTTGTATATCCGCAAGTCTTAAAGATTTAGAGTCCTTAGTCCACAGTGAGCTTTCGGTTACAAGCTTCAATGCTTGCTTTGTCATTGCTAGTGCAAACTCATAGTTTTTATCACGGTGTTCAAAAATTTTCGCTAGCTCAATGAGCGCAATAATTTGCTGTCTTCCTTGTAAATACGGCAAGGCTTGCTGAAATGACTTTCGTGCTTCTATATAATTCTGTTGTTTTTTTTGCTGAAAGCCAAGGTGGAAATACGCATTGGCAGCTTCTTCACTCGTATATTGATTCGTTACTTGTTGTAAAAGTTCCTCACTACGATCTATTTCTCTTAAATCAGCATACCATTTACCAATGTTCGTATACGTTGTAGCTGATTCTTCTGCAATATCTTCACAAAGTAAATTGGTCGCCTGTACATACAACGTCAATAATGATAATAAATCCCATTCATTATGTTTAAGTACTTTTAGTAAGGCATCCGGCTGTCCACTTTTGACCGCGTCCAAATAAATAATCGGCGCTAAATAACCCGGCACATCGTCAAGACGAGTGAAGCCTAATTTTTCTTCTTCTACTTGAGTAAGTTTCATACGTGCAATGTCATTTTTCCAAATACGTTTTGAGCCATGAAATAAATCTAGATGATCATGCTCTTTTAATGGTGGTAAGTCTTTTTTGTTTAATGTCCAGCGAGTTTGTAACTGTGGCCAATCGAAACTTTTACCATTATACGTAATAATAGTTTTCCTGCCTTGCCAAAATTTCGATTCAAACAAAAATGCAACCTCATTACTCGGATCTGCTAGTACATATTGCTTTAATGTAAAGCCATCTTCGGACTCCTCAAGCAAACCATTCAAGAAGATATGCGTACCTACACCCTTTAATCCTGTTGTTTCTGTATCGTAGAATATAAGATTATTAGCGTCCGTTAAAGATATAGGGTGGGAGTTTTGTGTATGTTGCCACTTTTCAAAAGCATCATACAACTCCCTTAGATAAATAGCCCCGTGTTTATAATCAAGAGGATAATGTTTCTCTAATAAAAAGACTACACCAAAATCATTTTCTATCATCTTTAAACCAGCATCTTGCCATATCCCAGCATAATTAGGAACGTCCGGCTTTAGAATTGGTTCTTTTTCTATTACATGTTGTGTATTATTTTTCTTTAATAGTTTTTTCATTTGAAGTATTTTATTTTCATACGACATATTAATCATCCAACTCTTCTAATAGAAATGATTTCAAAAAATTCAATACTTGTTTTTTACCTTTATCACTTATATCTTGCGCCCCAATACAAGAAGGACAACCATTTTGACACGGACATGCATCAACATGTTCAAACACATGCTGAATAAGAGGTTCCCAAATATCATACACTCTTTCGCTCAATCCAATACCACCCGGGTAACGATCATAAACAAAGAATGTTGGTTTCTCTGAATGCACCGCCTTCACTTGAGGGATGACATGGACATCACTTCGGTCACTTTGAATGAATAATGGAATAAAACTGTTCATCGCAAACGCCACACCTGTCATAGCACTTGTTAAATCATCTTCTGTCCAGTTAACAGGCTGCTCAAATGATAACCAAGTAGAACTTGTATGAAGTTCTTCAGGTGGTAGATGTATTGGGCCAGAGCCGATATTATCATGTGAATCAAATCTAATTTTCTTAAATATAGTTGCAGTAGCCAATATCATAACATCACCAAATGCTGCTTCTGCTTGGCCGAGATGCTTTTGCTTATCTTCACTCATAACTTTTAATTCAACAGCTAGGTTGGCATCTGTAAAATAATCAACATCTACTTCACGGACATAAGCTTTCTTTTCTTCCCAATCAAGTTTTTCTACCTGGAACTGCACACCTTGATGTAAATATATAGCTTCTTCATGAAGTAATGTAAGTGCGCTATATCGATCCATTTCCCCAATCACACGAGTGTTTGCAGGAATAGACTGATCAATGATGACGACATTTTCTTGCGATGCTGATCGCAAACTAATTTCGTGCGCTGGGAAACTATCACTCATCCAATGCCACTGCTCAGACGTTTTTATAAGAACGCCTTCTTGCTGTAAGTATTCCAATAACTCTTGAATCTCGAACTCTCCGTACATATCTGTCGTTTTAAAAGGCAACTCAAAAGAAGCACATTTTAAATGATCCATTAAAATGAGCATATTGTCTGGATAAATACGGGCTTCTTCTGGAGAACTCCCTAATAAATAATTTGGATGATTTATAATATATTGATCCAATGCTGTAGATTGTGCCACATAAATAATTAGCGCTGCATCTTGCCTTCTACCAGCACGCCCTGCTTGTTGCCATGCACTCGCAATATTTCCAGGGTATCCGGTCATAATACAAGCTTGTAATTGACCAATATCAACTCCGAGTTCTAATGCGTTCGTACTCACAACTGTTTGAATGGTGCCATCACGCAAACCTTTTTCAATTAACCTTCGCTCTGAAGGTAGATATCCTCCTCGATAACCTCGAATCGATTCATCTTGGATTTTCTTTTTCGTCAATTCCTTCATATACGTAACAAGCATTTCTACTCGCACACGACTTTTAGCAAATATAATTGTTTGAATTTGTGCTTCATATAATTTTCTAGCTAAATCTCTCACTTCTAAAATAGCACTTCTTCGAACACCGAAAGTTGGATGAATAATTGGTGGATTATAAAATAAGAATGTTTTTTTTCCTACAGGTGCACCATTATCAGAAATTAGTTGGTGTGTTGTATTCGTTAAAGTCTCTGCCAGCTCTTTCGGATTTTTGATTGTCGCTGATGTACATATAAAGATGGGATTACTTCCGTAAAAACGGCAAATACGTTGCAAACGTCGGATAACATGAGCAACATGACTTCCAAATACTCCTTTATATGTATGCAACTCATCCAGGACAATATACTGCAAATTTTCAAATAGCGAAACCCATTTCGTATGATGAGGTAAAATCCCTGAATGTAACATATCGGGATTAGTCATAACAATATGACCAGCCTTACGAACCTTCTGTCGAATGCCAGGTGAAGTATCTCCATCATATGTGTAGCTTAGAACTTCCTCTCCACTTTGCTCTATCAACTCATTCAAATCACTTTTTTGATCTTGTGCAAGAGCTTTGGTTGGGAATAGATACAGGGCACGTGAGGTTTTATTTTCTAAAACAGCTTGTAAAACGGGTAAATGATAGCAGAGGGATTTTCCAGAGGCAGTTGGTGTGACGGCCGTAAAAGATTGCCCAGTAGTCGCATAATCGAATGCTTGTCTTTGATGCGAGTAAAGCTGACTAATACCACGCTTTTGTAAAGCTTTTACTAAAGAAGGGTGTAATTTGTCGGGAAAAGGAACGAGCTTTGCTGGCATTGCATCAATTGTATGTTGGTGCTCAATTCTCTCCATCATTTCCGGATACTGTTGCCACTCTGCTAAAAGCTCATCAATCGTTTTTTTCTGCAACATGTTGTTCACCATCCTCACGCAAATAGCGTAAAAAAGTCTCTAATGTAAATTTCACCGATTGTATTGATTGATAAAATCGTTTTTTACTCGTTGTTTTATAAAAAGACTGCACCACAAATTGATCCATCGCATCTAGCGCATTATCAATTTGTGTTTTGTGCATATATTTAGGTCTATTTAATAGTATCCATTTCTCAGACTCTGACTGCCAAGTTACTAATATAGCATGCCAAGTATCAGCATGCGGCTTCACTTCAAGAAAGAAATCCGGAGATGTGTCTTCTTCTCTCATACGTAAAAATCGTTGCCAACATGCATCACATTCTTCTAATAATTTTTCTGTGGTAGATAATAGCATTTATACACACCTCCATTTTCATTTTCATATTAAGTATTCATATAAATTCAGTGTATCAAAATATCGTAAAAGAAACTACTTATGCACGAACAAATATTCCTTTAGATAGTTTTTCGAGATTGCTTAGGCGGTGTTGAACTGTTGCAATGTCATTCATATGTTTTTGAATTCCGGTGTGACGTTCCACAGACATTTGTGTTTGTAGTAACTGATCGATCAATTCAAGTTGAGTAAGTAAATGAGATATTCTTTGCATCATAATCGCCTCCTAGCGTTATGATTTCCTTATAAATTGAAATAATCCTTTCCACAAGACAAAACAAGTGCGAGTTCGATATAAATAGAAAAAATCTCTGTCATTTCTGCTATAATTTTTGTTCATAAAAATATGTTATTATTATTGTTGATGAGGTGGTCAAATGGCAATTCGCTATCCAAACGGAAAAAAGTATACTCCACCAACTTCTGAAGTAAAAAAAAGAAGTATTAAGGATTATTCCTATAGCAATCGGGGCAAAACTTTAGAAGATGAAATTGATGAAGCAAATGATTTTTATTTACAACGACAAATAGCAGTCATTCATAAGAAACCTGTTCCGATACAAATCGTCAAAGTAGAGTATCCTTCAAGAAGTGCTGCTGTTATACGGGAAGCATATTTTAGAACACCTTCTACGACGGACTACAATGGTATATATGAAGGTTACCACATCGACTTTGACGCCAAGGAAACGGAAAGTAAAACATCTTTCCCTTTAAAAAACGTGCATCCACATCAGGTTGAACATATGACAGTTGTTGCAAAGCAGCGAGGTATTTGTTTTCTATTAATACGTTTCTCTTCCATGGAACGTTATTTTGTAGTACCTTTAGAAATGCTGCAAAATGCTTGGACTAGAATGCTAACAGGTGGTCGCAAATCAATTTCTTTAGTAGAATTTGAGGAACAAGCAATTGAAGTAACACCAACTTATAGTCCACGTATCGATTATTTACAAGCAGTACGTAAGATGCTGCCATAAATTTTGAATGTTTGTTAGAAAGTGAGGAGAATTTAATGGGGCAAGAAATTAATTCTCGGGGACAAAGAAGAAAATTACGAGAACAACAAAAAAAGCAAAAAAAACCAATGAAAGTTTGGCTTAAACGTCTTTTAATAGCAATAGTATCCGTAGGTATTGTTCTATTTATTGCAGGAGCTGGCCTATTTGCATATTATGCAGCTACAGCACCTGACTTAGATGAAGAGTTACTAAAGGATCCAGTATCATCTAAATTCTATGATTCTGACGGAAAAGTCTTTTATACGATGGGCTTAGAAAAGCGGGAACATGTAGCTTATGAAGACATTCCTAAAGATATGAGAGATGCTATATTGGCGACGGAAGATGTTCGATTCTTTAGTCACCACGGAATTGACTTTTATCGCCTTGGCGGTGCTATTTTAGCCAATTTACGACACGGCTTTGGTGCACAGGGTGCGAGTACATTAACACAACAAGTTATTAAAAACTCATTTTTACAAAATGAAAAAACGCTTAAGCGTAAAGCACAAGAAGCTTATCTAGCTATCCAATTAGAGCGTGAGTACACTAAAGAAGAGATCTTCGAAATGTACTTTAACAAAGTATTAATGTCCGGCCGTATTTATGGATACGGAACTGCCTCAAAGTACTTCTATGGGAAAGAGTTAAAAGATCTAAAATTAGAAGAAATGGCTCTTCTAGCGGGTATGTCACAGCTACCGAACGCGTATAATCCGTTCAAATATCCAGAAAATGCTGAAAAACGTCGTAATACCGTTTTAGGTTTAATGTATCAACACAAAAAGATAACAAAAGAACAAATGGAAGAAGCAAAAAAAGTCGATGTTGAAGTTGGACTATTACCTGAAAACAAACGTAAAACAGTCTCAACGTCAAAATACGATGCGTTTATCGATGTAGTCTTAAAAGAGCTAGCTGAAAATGGGGATGGCAAGTCGTTAGAAGAAGGTATTAACGTCTATACGACATTAGATTCTTCTGCTCAAAAAGTTGTTGAATCTACTATGAATTCAGATATATTCCCTACAAAAGAGATTCAATCAGGGATGGCAGTAGTTGACACTGAAACTGGTGCGATTGTAGCTATCGGAGGTGGCCGTAATTATGGACCTGAACGCGGTTTAAACTATGCTGAAGCTATTAAAAACCAACCAGGTTCGACTATGAAACCAATTATGGATTATGGTCCTGCTATTGAAAACTTAAAATACTCGACAGGACAAACTATTACCGACGAAAAAATGTTCTACACGGGTACTTCTAAACAAATTAATAACTTTGATAATTTATATAAAGGTGATATGACTCTTCGCGAAGCCCTTTATAATTCTCGTAACGTACCTGCTGTAAAACTTTTTAAAGAAGTGGGTGTAGAAAAAACGAAGAAATTTATTAATAATCTAGGTATTGAAGCAGACGAAATTTATGAATCTGATGCAATCGGTGGTGGTAAAATCAGCTTATCTCCAATAGAAATGGCAGGAGCATATGCAGCGTTTGGGAATAACGGTATTTATACTACACCACACTCAATAAAGAAAATTGTCTATCGAGATGGTAAAACCGCAAAATCATATACACCAGATCCAACACCTGCTATGAATGATTACACTGCATATATGGTTACTGATATGCTACGTGATGTACTTGGTCCAAAATACGGTGCATCTGGAACTGCAGCAGCTATTCCAGGCTTAGATATTGCCGGTAAAACAGGTACGACAAACTACGGTGCAGATGAATTCCAAAAATATAATCTACCTGAATCGGCAGTTCCAGATTCTTGGTTCGCAGGATATTCAAGTAAGTATTCTATTTCTGTATGGAGTGGCTATACAAACCGAAAAGATCCAATTACTACAAGTGATGAGCGTTTATTACCACAAAGATTATTTAAAACTGTAATGAGTCAAATTTCAGCGAATACAACAACGCCTAACTTCAAGAAACCAAATTCAGTTGTGGAAGCTAAAATTGTGAAAGGTTCGAAACCGTTACAATTAGCAAGTTCAAGTACACCAGCAGATAGAACGTCAACTGAATTATTCGTTAAAGGAACACTCCCTACAAAAACTGCTCCTGTAGAAGAAGTTGAGAAGTTAGATGCTCCTACTGACTTAAAAGCAACATTCGACGGAGAAGCCAATGCAATTAACTTAACTTGGGCACATAAAGAACCTAAAGATAAGAGTGTTAGCTTTGAAGTTTCAGTGTCGGTAGATAACGGTGGTGAACAAAAACTAACTCAAACTAGTGAAAAGACGTACACATATGGCACACCTCAGGATGGTAAAACATATGTCTTCTATGTAAGAGCAATTGCAGATGATGAGAAGAGTGAGGCAGCTTCAACATCTATTCAGATACAGGCTGCACCTCCTGAAGAGGAAGTAACACCTCCTGATGAAAATGAGCAACCTGAAGTGCCTGAAGTACCTGTAGAACCAGAGGAACCTAATGAAGGTGATAATGGTAATAACAATCCTGATAACGGTACAGGTACACCACCTGTAGATAATAACGATGGAATAAAACCTGATGAAGATCAAGAAGAAGTCGATACGAGTGGAACTAACGATGACACTAGTAATGATAATAAACAAGCTACCAACAGTACCGATCAACATCAATAATATGAAAAGAGCAGCAATCTCCATTTGAGATTGCTGCTCTTTCTTTTATATAAATTTAACTGTCAATCCTTTTTAATGCGTAAACGAGCCATTCTCTTTTTCGTTTCAATAAACAATTCATCTAGTTGACGATAACATGCATACTGACCAGGTCTTCGCTTAATAAATTGCAAACGTTCAGCGCCATTTATCGGCAAAGCTTCATATTCATCGGATAGTTGTATACTCTCTAATGTAATATTAGAGGCTTTTATGATGAATGTTTCATATAAATCGATTCCTTTTTGCATTATATCTTTCGCTTTGCCATCACGGGCTGCATGTGATCTATGGATTTCTGCTCGTAATATCTCCCAATCAGCTAGCCATTGGTCAACTTGTTCTTTAGAGATAGCCTCTTTTCGGCATACTATCATCGCTTAACAAGACCTTTCTTATCACGTTTTTGCCCTTCTCTACAAACGTCAAAAAGCGGGCATACCTGGCATTGTGGATTCTGTGATTTACAGTGATAACGTCCAAAGAAAATTAACTGATGATGTGTTTTCGACCATTTTTCAATTGGGGTTTTTTTCATTACTGTTTCTTCAACTTGCAACACTGAATCTTTCCAACGACATAACCCTAATCGTTTTGCAACTCTTTCGACATGGGTGTCTACTGCTAGGGCTGGGACATCAAATGCGACAGATAAGACAACGTTCGCTGTTTTTCGCCCTACGCCCGGTAATGTAACAAGTAGCTCCCTATTGGCAGGGATTTCACCGTTAAATTCCGTTAATAAAATATGGCACAGCTTTTGAATATTTTTAGCCTTACTACGGAACAATCCAATAGAACGAATATCTTGTTCTAACTCTTCTAAAGGTACTGCTAAATAATCTTCTGGCGTTTTGTATTTTTTAAACAACTTTGCTGTAACTTTATTAACTAAAACATCCGTGCACTGCGCAGATAGTAATGTGGCTATCGTTAATTCGAAAGGATTATCATGTACTAGCTCACAATGAGCATCCGGAAACATCTTTTCCATTTCCTCTAAACAATAATCCCATTGTTTCTTCGTTAGCATGTGTACCTCCCTATTCGCGTTCTTCTAACCAGTTGTAGAATGGCACTTTTTTTGTTTGTTGTGGTTCAACCTGTGGTGGTTGTGGTCGTGTTGGTAACGTATTTTGACGGAAATTTTGCGCTAGTTTTTCGGCATCTTGAGGTGTTTTGACATTTTTCTTTTTCCATTCGAATAAAATCCGGTCCACATAACGTAAGCTTAGCTTTTGTGATAAGACAGCTTCAATTAATGCTTTGCGAATCACTTCTGGAGAATGACCATCTTGATCTAACCACATTGAAATTGTTTCAGTTTCCATCGGCGATAAAAATCTTCCGAATTCTTGCTCAAATAAGTTGAACAACTCGCCTTCTTTTAACTTCGAGGTCACTTCTACCTTTTTGGCTTTTTTTTCTGTCATACAGTCGACTAATCGCGCCCATAATGGTTGTAAATTAAAGGTTTCAAATAATACTCCTAGCTCATCCACTTTTTGTAAAATTTCTATAAAACCTTTTTGCATTAGCCTTTGTAAACTGGAGGCTATTTCATCCTCAGTTAATTGCATTCTATTCGCTATATCTGTTGGTGTAGGAAACTTATTCCCGTCTTCATGAAATGCAGTTAAATGCATAATAAGCATGGCATCTAAATCTTGGATGCCTAACTCCTTATAAAACTTAAAAAAAAGCTGAGAAATAGTAACATTTCCCTGCTCTATCCAAATTCGGAGTCGATCAGCTTCGTTCGTCATTATCGAACTCCCCTTTTTTGTCTGAAAATTAACAAGAAGAATCGCAATAAATTGCGGTTCTTCTTGTTAGGTGTTATTAATTGCTTTCATTGCTTGTCCAGGTAAAACTAACTACCTTGGGCACACAAGCATTTAATCAAGGATATAGTCTATTAAGTAAGCGTGGGAATGGAATAGATTCACGTACGTGTTCAGCACCTGTAATCCATGCTACTGTTCTTTCTAAGCCAAGACCGAAACCAGAGTGTGGTACTGATCCTTGTTGACGAAGGTCTAGGTACCAAGCATATGCACTTTCATCTAAATCATGTTCTTTTAAACGCTGTTTCATTAACTCATAGTCATGGACACGTTCAGAACCTCCGATGATTTCACCGTAACCTTCTGGTGCGATTAAATCAGCACATAATACAACGTCATCACGTTCTGGATGTGGTTGCATATAGAACGGTTTAATCCCTACTGGGTAGCATGTGATAAAGACTGGTTTATCATAATGCTCAGCAATTGCTGTTTCGTGAGGGGCACCAAAATCTTCTCCCCACTCGATATCATCGAAACCTTTTTCATGTAAAAGCTTGATAGCATCATCATAAGAAATTCGTGGGAATGGTGCTTGAATATGTTCTAATTTAGATGTATCGCGACCTAAACGTTCAAGTTCGATTTTACAGTTTTTAAGAACTGATTGTACGATGTAAGAAACATATTGTTCTTGTACTTCTAAGCTTTCATCATGTTCAACAAAAGCCATTTCCGGCTCAATCATCCAGAACTCGATTAAGTGACGACGAGTTTTTGATTTCTCCGCACGGAATGTTGGACCAAATGAGAATACTTTTCCTAATGCCATTGCAGCTGCTTCCATATACAATTGGCCAGATTGAGAAAGGTATGCATCTTGATCGAAATATTTTGTATGGAACAATTCTGATGTTCCTTCAGGAGCTGAGCCAGTTAAAATTGGTGGGTCTACTTTTGTAAAGCCATTCTCGTTGAAGAATTCGTATGTTGCACGTATGATTTCATTACGAACTTTCATAATTGCATGTTGTTTACGAGAACGTAACCATAAGTGACGGTTGTCCATTAGGAACTCAATACCGTGCTCTTTAGGTGTGATTGGGTAATTATTTGCTTCAGAAATTACTTCAATCTCTTTTACTTGTAGCTCATAACCAAATGATGAGCGTTCATCTTTTGTTACTTCACCAATTACATAAAGAGATGATTCTTGATGTAAGCCTTTAGCAGTTACAAACACTTCTTCAGGTACTTCAGCTTTTACTACTACGCCTTGGACAAATCCTGAACCATCACGTAATTGTAAAAATGCAATCTTACCACTTGAACGTTTATTTGCAAGCCAAACACCTAATTTAACTGTTTCACCAACGTGATTTGACATGTCTTGAATTCGAATTTTCTTCATATAGACCTCCTGCAATTTAAACAATTTTGCAGACTGCCTATACATAGACAGTCTGCTTAGTTGTTAGAGTATTAATCTTGCCATTTAGATTTAACAAATTTATCCATACGCGAAACAGCTTCTTCTAATGCTTCTAAAGAAGTTGCATACGAAAGGCGAACTGTTTTTTCAGCGCCAAAGCCAGAGCCAGGAATTACAGCAACATTTGCTTCTTCTAATAAAGCTTTTGCAAATGCATCAACAGATTCATAACCTGTTTTAGCTGCCGCTTCTGATACATCTGGTAGTAAGTAAAATGCGCCTTCTGGTTTCAACACATGGAAGCCAGGGATTGCATTTATTTTTGGATAAATTTCTGTTAAACGTGATTCAAATGCTTGACGCATTTCTTCTACTGCATCTTGTGGACCATTATAAGCTTCAATAGTTGCATATTGTGCTGTAGTCGTTGCATTAGAAGTTGAATGACTAGCTAAGTCAGTCATTGCTTTAATGATTTCAGCATTACCTGCTGCATAACCAATACGCCATCCTGTCATAGAGTGAGATTTTGCTACACCGTTAATGACCATTGTACGTGCTTTTACACTATCTGAAAGTTGTGCGATTGAGAAATGTTTAACTCCATTATATACAAGTTTTTCATAAATTTCGTCTGACACGATTAGTATGTCTGCTTCTTCACAAACTGCAGCAATTTCAGCTAATTCTTCTTTTGTATAAACCATACCAGTAGGGTTACTTGGTGAATTTAAAATAAGTGCACGTGTTTTATCAGTAATAGCACCGCGAAGTTGTTCAGCTGTTACTTTGTATTGTTGTTCTGCTGTAGCTTCTAAATGTACAGGTACACCGCCAGCTAACTTCACTTGCTCTGGATAACTTACCCAATATGGAATTGGGATAATTACTTCATCTCCAGGGTTTAATAACACTTGGAACAGTGTATAAAGGACATGTTTCGCACCTACACCAACCATAACTTCATTTGGTGCATAAGTAAGATTATTGTCTCTTTCTAACTTAGCAATAATAGCTTGTTTTAATGCTGGTAGACCGCCAGCAGGTGTATATTTTGTGAAGCCTTTCATCATAGAGTCCGTAGCTGCATCTAAAATGTTTTTTGGCGTGTTAAAATCAGGCTCACCCGCGCCTAATCCAATAACATCAATTCCTTGATCCTTCAATTCTTTTGCTTTAGCTGTAATTGCAAGAGTTGTTGAAGGTGTTAAGGTTTTTACACGGTCTGCTAAATGCTGTTTCAAGTTAATCTTCCCCTTTTTTTACAAGTTCAAAATACGCTTCCACCACTGTCCATTTTCAAACAGAATGTAAACATAATTTAGTTTATCCTCTTGATTAAGATACGTAATCTCCCACACAACGCCGGGCTCTTCTATACCTAGTTTGGTATGAAGGATTTCTTTCACGTTATCCTTTTTCGACACTACAGAAAGTGCTTCTTTTTCAGAAGTGCCATCCTCCATTATAACTTCTTCTAGCTTTGCCTTACTATCATCTTTTGGAACAAACACAGCTTTTTTCTTTCCTGCCTTATCTGTTCCTATTACCGTAACATACGGTTTCTTACCGTTATATACATATGTATCGGTGACAGTCACAAGCTTATCTGCATCAAGCACAACTTGCTTAGCGTCTTTCTCCGAACTGTAAAACGGTGAATAAGATTTCCAAGCAACTATAACGACAATTGATAACGACAGGATTAACAAAAATATCGTAAAGAACTTGATCCAATTTTTCATTATATCACCTTACGTTTCATTTATCGTGAAGATAGGCTGAAAACATATCTTAATAGCTGATCGTACTTCAAATTGTCTTTCCATATGATCGACCTGCTTTCTATCTTCATACTTTTTTATTATACCAATGTTCTAATTCTAAGACCATATGTTGTAGGGATACTTTTTTCACCGGAATTGCTGGAAGAGCACGTATGAATTCCTTCCCATACGATTTCGTCTCAATTCTTCGATCTAAAACGATAAAAACACCCTTATCCTGTGATGATCGGATTAGACGACCAAAACCTTGCTTGAAGCGTAAAATGGCTTCTGGTAGTGCCAACTTATAAAATGAATTTAGCCCTTGCTCGTTTAATGCTTCCGCCCTGGCTCTGAAAATCGGTTCTTCTGGAGCTGAAAATGGTAAACGTACAACAATGACTGCTGACAATGCATCCCCTGGTACATCCACACCTTCCCAAAAACTATTGGTACCAAATAATACGGAATGATTAAACTTCTGAAATAGCTTCAGTAATCGCATGCGACTACCTGAAGACATACCTTGAGCAAAGAGCATATAATCGCTTAACGCTTCCGTTTCTTGAATTAACTCAACCGTTTTTCTGAGCATATCTTGGGACGTAAATAGTACGAAACAACGCCCTTCAGTAACAAGTACAGTTTGCACAATAGCATCTGCAACTGCTTCAACATATTCCGTTTGTGAAACTTGTTGGATTTCAGGCATATCATCAACAATGTAAAGGCTCGCACCATCATAATATGATGACGGTGCCTGGAATTGAAATAACGGCACTGAACTTTGAAGTCCTAATTGATCCGCGATAAAGCGGCGATTATTCGGTACAGTTAATGTACCAGATGCCCAGATGATTCCTGCTCGCGTTCGGAAACTGTCTAAAACAGCTGTGACAGATTGCGCGACGTGTATAGGGCGTTTATATACATGCAGACTCCCTGGGATACTACGTTGGTCTATCTCAATCCAAGCTGAACAATCTACTTCATGTGATAAAAAGATGGCATCCCATTCAGCCACTTTTATCGTTAATTCACGTAACCAGTAATACCAGTCTGATAATACCGTTTGCTGTGTAGGAGATAAATCATCAGGATTTTGCTGGAATATATCACTTAGTTCCTGAGCAAGCTGCACCCATTCCTGTATACTATGACTCACTTTTTCAAATAAAGGTTGCTTTACCATGATCGAATTTAAAGGATAAGTACGCTTATTATGACGTGACCCTGACTTTTGAACGTTTAATTGATTAATCAGTTGATAAATTGCTTTATCAAAGATTTGTACCATCTCACAGTATTTTATTTCTAATTTTGATAATTGCCTAATCGGGATTTTCCCACTATTAGACATCAATTTAAAGTAATTATGGATTAACTGATGATCCTCAACTGATCCAAGTTGACCAAAAATATACTTCCATTGTGTATAAGAGAGTGCTTTTTCATCTCTTAGTGTGGCTGCCTGAATAAATTGATGCGCTTCATCTAGTATCCAGCCATTAACTGATGCTAGCACTGGCTCAACTCGCGTCAAATCAGATAGCAACATAGCATGATTTGTAATAATGAGGTCTGCCGTTTTGCTTTTTTTAATCGCATTTCCATAAAAATCAAAGTAACCTTTACCACGTGAAATAGATGTAGCTGATGAACGTCGTACTTTATCTAAAAGTAATTGACCACCACCGGACAATGTAATTTCATTTAAATCACCTGTCGTTGTATTCGCAAGCCAGACGAGTAGTTGCATCATTGTAAATGATTCATCGTAGGAAGCATCTTCAGCAACAAATAGCTCAGCAAAACGATCCACATCGATATAGTGCTCCATTCCTTTTAATAAGGTTACATTAATAGATGTTTGTAGAATCGCTTCTGCTTTTGGTAATTCTTCTGCTAATAACTGATCAAGAAGATGCGAAGTGTATGAGCTAATCCCTACTTTACCATTTGTTTGTTTGGCATAAATAATTGCAGGAATTAAGTACGCTAATGTTTTACCAATTCCAGTCGACGCTTCAGTCAATACTTCCTGTTTTGTTTTCAGGGCATGCCAGACTTGGTCCATCATTTTAAATTGATCTGGACGAGCTTCAAAGTCTTTGAAAGCTCTAGTAAATAATGCTTCTTTTTCAGCAATAGAATGTGGATATGTTAACTTAATCTCTGACTTAGCCTCAATAACTGCTCCCCTTAAAGCTATATTTTTATAATAGAAATGGAGCTCTGATTGTTTCGATACAGCTCTTTTTATCTGAATCGCATCAAAGAATAATTGCGATAGATCTGATTTTAATCTGAAAGAACGCTGGTGCAATTGTTCAATTGTTGAAAGCGGGAGATTTAGAAGCTCTTCCCAACCACGTTTTAATAATAGCGCTGTTGCATAAGCATCATCATCTGCACGATGCGCTTGTTTCAATGAAATATTCAATTCCATTGCGATATCCTGTAGCTTATAGCTAAAGGCTGTTGGGAATAATATTTTCGATAATTCAACTGTATCCATTTGTTTACCAAACCATTTTGGTAAACCTGCTCTTTTAAATTCAGCTTGTAAAAAGGGCAAATCAAAATCAGTGTTGTGCGCTACAAAAACACAATCTTGCAAAATGTTATAAATTTTTTCAGCATGCGCTTCGAATGGTTGCGCATCTTTGACATCATTGTCCGTTATATTCGTCAAGTCTTGAATAAAACGAGGGATTTTCTTCCCTGGGTGAATGAAAGTGGTGTAAGTTGATTGCACTTCCCAATCTTTCATTAAAACAATCGCTATTTGAATGATGCGGTCCCCATTTTGAGAGGAGTGACCTGTCGTTTCTAAATCTACGATTGCATATGTTTGACTGTCCATCATTTACTTCACAACTTTCCGATCGGTTTATATTCAAAATTCTATCACATTTTGAGCAGAATAGCTGAAGTCGATGTGCAGAAATGTAGATTTTACAGATTGTTGTGGTAAGTTGCATGATTGTTGCGCCAATTATCTTGTTTGTTGTGCTAATTTAGCTGTTTGTTGCACTAACTCATTCATTTGTTGCATTAACTAGTTACTTTTTTATTTAGCTGAATATTCACATCTTAAAACAAAAAAAGCATCCAAAAATGGATGCCTCTATCATTACATTACTGTCGCTTCTGGTTCATAGTGGATGAGTTCTTTTATCATGTTACCCTGCTTCATAATTGCTACGGTTGGTTTGTGTTTTTTTGCTTCCTCTTCATTAACATAGGCATAAGACATAATAATGACGACATCACCTTTTTGTACTAAACGTGCTGCAGCACCATTTACACAAATAACACCGCTACCGCGTTCCCCCGCAATAATATATGTTTCAAAGCGTGCTCCGTTATTATTATCAACAACATGAACTTTTTCATTTGGTAGCATACCAACTGCATCGAGTAAATCCTCATCAATGGTAATACTACCTACATAATTCAAGTCAGCTTGTGTTACAACTGCACGGTGTATTTTTGCATTCATCATCATTCTAAACATCATTTAATCCCCTTTTCTTTAAAAAATAATATTGTCAATTAGACGCGTTTTACCAAAGTAAACGGCTGCAGCAATTAAGACTTTTTCAGTCTGCTCTGCCACTTCAGTAAGATCTGGATAACTTAGCATTTGCAAATAATCAATTTCACCATTTGAATTGGCTTTAATGTGTTCTTTTGCAAATTTTGTTGCCTCAATATTATTATCAGATTCAAGATAATGGTTTTTCGCAAGAATCAATGCTTGATGAATTACTACCGCTTCTTTACGTTGTTGTTCCGTTAAAAATACATTTCGGGAGCTTTTCGCAAGACCATCTTCTTCTCGAACAATTGGCACACTTCTAATTTCTAAAGGAAAATTATAATCACGTACTAAAGTTTCGATAAGCGCTAGCTGTTGTGCATCTTTTTGTCCAAAATAAGCCTTTGTTGGCTGAGTTAAATGGAAAAGCTTCGTCACAATTTTTAATACCCCATCGAAATGCCCAGGTCTTGTTGCACCACATAGAATGTTAGATTGTGGTCCAGCCAATATTTGTATACCACCATTAGACGGGTACATTTCACTGACAGAAGGAGTAAATAAAAAGTCAACGCCTACTTTTTCTGCAATCCTTGAATCACGAATTAAATCTCTAGGATAACTTTCATAATCTTCGTTGGGTCCAAATTGCGCAGGATTAACGAAAAGGCTCATGACAACGATTTCATTTTCTTTACGTGCAGCCTTAGCTAGTGCCATATGCCCTTCATGCAAATAGCCCATTGTCGGAACGAGACCGATTGTTTTATCAGCTTTTTTTACTGTTGTAATGTGTGCAGTTAATTCTTTGATAGTTGAAACGATTTTCATTTTCTTATTCCTCCGTATAGCTGTTCAAGTTGATGATCTGTCATCGTGAAGCGATGCTCTACTTTTGGAAAAGAACCTTGCTTAACTGCTTTTGTATAGCTTTCGATACCTCTCTGCATCAAATCTCCTGCGGGTGCAAACTTTTCAACAAATTTCGGTACATGGTGAGTACCATACGCAAGTACATCATGGTAAACGAGTACTTGTCCATCAACATCTGCTCCCGCTCCTATTCCTATTACTGGAATTTTGAGTACTTTTGTAATTTCTGTTGCTAGCTGATATGGAATACATTCAAGAACAAGGGCACAAGCTCCAGCCTCTTCGACTTTTTTTGCATCCTGTAATAATTTTTCTGCAGCAACGGCTGTTTTCCCCTGCACTTTATACCCCCCAAGAACTGCCGCTGATTGTGGTAGTAAACCTAAATGTGCTACTACTGGAATCCCCGTATTTACTAGAGAGGATATGACATTTACAACAGTCTCTGCACCTTCAACTTTTAAAGCACTAGCACCTGTCTGTTGGAACATATTAATCGCAGTTTGCAATGTTTGATCAATATTTCCGTGATACGAACCAAACGGCATATCAACTACGATAAAAGTATCCTTTGCTCCTCTTTTTGCTGCTTTTGCATGATGGATCATATCTGCCACTGTCACAGGAACAGTTGAATCATAGCCAAGCACGACCATTCCAAGGGAATCACCTACTAAAATCATGTCTACTCCAGCTTCTTCAGCTAGTCTTGCAGATGGGTAATCATATGCGGTAAGCATAACAATTTTGTCGTTTTGTTCTTTCATTTTCAAAAAATCAGTCGTTGTTTTCAAAACGCTTCCTCCTCTTTTCAGGAAGAAAACAAAAACCCCTCTGTCTAAAAATGGACAGAAGGGTTGCGTATTCAATGAAATGCATCGTTTTCTTCCGTCCCTGTCTATTACTAGATCAAGGCGAATCTCTTTAGTTATAGTAGTTTTTCAAGCGAGGTACAGTTCAAATAAATTGATACTGTCCTATACTTCCACTATAACAAGTTTGTCGATACATTCCAATCTTTATTTTTCGAGAGAAATATCTGCTGAATAGATACCTTTTATCGTACCATCATCTAATTGCAGTTGTAAAACACCATCATTTGTTATTCCGATAGCTTTACCAATGAATACATCTTGTAACGTTGTCGCTCGAATACGATTTCCAATAGTACAAGAATAACTTTCCCATTGAGACTTAATCGGTTCAAAACCTTCTTTTACATATTGTGCACTGTAAATTTCTAAGTAATAAAGTATTTTAGCGACTAGAGTTGCACGATCTATATGTTTACCACTCGCAATTTTCAGGGATGTTGCGATGTCTTTTATTTCTTCCTCAAAATCATTTGGCTGATGATTTACGTTTATGCCCATACCCATAATAATTGCATTTACGCGATCCGGATCTGCTTGTAATTCTGTTAAAATCCCAGTACATTTCTTACCCTCTATCAATAAATCATTTGGCCATTTAATTTCTGGTTGTACACCTGATATGTCAGCTATCGCTTTAGTCAATGCCACTGCAGCTACTAAAGTAAATTGAGGTGCTTCATAAGGAGCTATCTCTGGTCGAAGGATCACACTCATCCAAATCCCTTTACCTTTCATCGACTTCCATTCACGCATCATACGGCCACGGCCTGCTGTTTGTTCCTCACAAATGATAACAGTACCTTCAGGGGCTCCTTCTTGTGCCTTATTATGTGCAATTGCTTGAGTAGAAGTCATTGACTGTTCATATATAATACGGCTGCCGAAATTTTCCGTTTCAAGAGCCATTGAAATATTTGCATCATCGACTGTATCAGGCGTTGCTGTTAAAACATAGCCTCTTTTTTTTACTGTTTCAAAAGCATATCCTTTTTCCTGAAGTTGCTTCATATGCTTCCAAATTGCCGTCCTAGAGATACCAAATTCATCTGCTAGTTGCTGTCCGGAAATTGGTTCTCCATTAGCCTCAACTAGTCGCTTTATAATTTCATTTTTCAATGTTGCTTTCATGACTGAACCAATCCTTTATCTGAATGTCGTATCAAAATATAACATATTGTTTCTAAATGTTTATTTATAGCTGTTAATTAGATTCAATAGTATCACTATTTATCGTAAAATATGTCTAAATCTAAATCTTAATCAATCTTAACATTTAGTCACTTTCTGGTCACTCAAAAGATATATTTTGCTTGTAAAGGCAAACGATAATAATCTATTGGTAAATGAAATTGGTTCATATAAAGGATCTATAATACAAAAGGTTGAAGACAATGGTGTATAATACTTCAACATAACTTCTGGCGGGAACTGGACTATGCAAGCTGAATAAATCCATGGTCACTCACTACGAGTGGCTATTTTTATGTTTCTGTCTCTTATGAGAGTACCAATAACAAACTTATTATTCCCGCAATAGGTAATAAAGCTATCCATATCCATTCCCCTAACGCTACATCTTCAGGCGCAATATCTTCATCTACAAAACAATAGTAAATACTCAACAAAATCTTCATTGCCATACACCCCTATGGTTTAGATTTCCCAAGCCTCTTCCATTATTAATTTCACTTTGATACTGCACGTGACACGCTTGATTGCTGTATATACTAATAACTTTAAGCACTCTACTTTACCCTTTTTATACACACTAATAACAATTAATAATGCTTTTCGATTTTTACTATCGTGATGCTCTAAAACTATGTTTCTATCAATAGATGCTTTTGAGCTAAAGATTATTCCTGATAATTGATATAGTTTACTAGATTTGAAGAATGGGGATGCTAATTCTAAATTAGACTCTGAGTTATATAGGAACAATTAGGGCACCCCATTATTCAGGAAACATTAAATACTTATAGTCATTTGACAAAAAAAGACAAAGCAAAAACAGGTGACTAAATAAACGACGGTTTATTATTCGGTCGCTTTTTAATCACCTGTTCGGAATTCAATTAAATTATTTGTTATTAAATACTTGTATATAAGCGTTTTGAATCCTACCTCATATACTCTTTCAAAAACCAATCCTTTATCTGTTGTCGATCATTGAGAAGTTTATTTAATAGTATTTCATCGACCATTTTGTCGAGCGCTATTTTTAACCACGGTCCACTTTTTTTACCGCTCCACTCAATCAAATCTCGGCCATTGACGACAATTTCAGAACGAGATTGAATGGCTAGTGCATTCTTTTTCTGTACAATTTCGAATCGCTTTAAATTATCACTCGATTGGTAGAATTTTATCGCAAAATCATTTGCAATTTCTAATATCGATATGTCAAATTCAAAATAGTCTCTTGCAGACCAACCAGTAGTCGTTCTTATTTTATAAGCTTGTAACACTTGTTTCACATAAGTTTTTTCTTTGTTTGAACAATTAAATGTATTCAAAAGTTGAATAGCATTTTCATCTTGCTGTAATAAAATGAAAAACGCCCAACCATTAACTGGATTTCCAAAGCTCTCAAAAGTACACCAATACTCCACATGCTTTGAAAAATCACCCGGTAAATGGTCGACAAGCCTCGTATCGTTTACATAACGAATCGCTTTTTGCACATTGGAACTAGTCCATACTTTATCAAATTCTACTTTTATCCGTTCTTTCGCTATAAAGCCTATATCTACTGCTTGATTACGGATTGCTTTGAAAGTTTCTTCTTCAATAGCAAAGCCGAGCTGTGCACTAAACCTGATTGCACGAAGCATTCGGAGTGCATCCTCACTAAAACGACTACCAGCATTTCCCACAGCCCGTATTATTTGAGAAGATAAATCACTTTGTCCCCCAAATAGATCTACTATTTCTTTCGACCCTCGCATAGCCATTGCATTAATCGTGAAATCACGACGCTTTAAATCTTCTTCTAAGGAACGTACAAATTGCACATCATTAGGCCGACGATGATCTGCATACTCTCCTTCTGTTCGATATGTTGTGACTTCTACGGGACTAAGAGGATGAATCACTAATACTGTTCCATGAGCGATACCGACATCTGCAGTACGTGAAAAAACCGTCTTCACCTCTTCAGGTAAAGCACTCGTTGCAATATCGACGTCATTGGCTAATTGGCCCCGTAAGTAATCTCTTACTGCTCCTCCAACAATTACCGCTTCATAACCAAACTTCTCTAAGGATTGTATGATATCAAAAGCGGCTTGCCAATTCTCATCTAACTTCATTTTTCCGTGCCACCTTCTCATAAAGAGCCTCGTATTGCTCCACTATTTTCGAGGAATGGAAGCAATGATTTGCTCTATAAATTGCCGCTTCACGGAAAGATTGTAATTTGTATTCGTCTTGTAGTAAATCGATAGCATATGTAGCTGCTTGATTTGTATCACCTAACTCTACTATATAACCATTTTGACCATGTTCAATCACTTCTGGTATACCGCCTACATTCGTACCTATTCCGGGAACTCCACAAGCCATTGCCTCTAATAAAACAAGTCCAAACGATTCTTTTTCAGACATGAGTAATTTCAAATCACTCATTGCATAAAGTTCAGATAAATTATCTTGTTTCCCTAAAAACAAAATATCATTTACATATGGACATTTCTTTATTTCTTCCATAATTCGATGCTTTTCAGGTCCATCTCCAACAAGTAGTAATTTTGCAGGCATTTGCGCTCTCACTTGAATAAACGTTTTTATAATGTCTGGAATATGTTTTACTTTTCGGAAATTCGATACATGTATTAGTACCCGTTCAGTATCCGATATGCCAAAATCTCGCTTTAATTGCGTGCCATCTTTTGGTGTATATTCCCGTTCATCAACAAAATTATAAATTGTTTCGATCGGTTTATTTGTTTCGATTAGTTCATAAGTTTGGCTCTTCAAGGAATTCGAAACAGCTGTTACAATATCAGATTTTTCAATACCATAACGAATTGCGCCAGTAAGAGATGAATCATAACCTAAAACCGTTATATCAGTACCGTGGAGCGTTGTAACTATACCGACATCCTCACCAGCCATATCTCGTCCCAACACTGCACATACAGCGTGTGGAATAGCATAATGCACATGCAACACATCTAGTTTCTCACTTTTAATAACATCTGCCATTTTACTTGCTAACGCAATATCATACGGAGAATGTTGAAATACAGAATAACTATTTACTTCCACTTCATGATAAAAAATAGTTGGATAAATTTTATTTAAGCGAAAAGGCATACTAGAAGTGATGAAATGAATTTCATGACCTTTCTCAGCTAGCATCTTACCAAGCTCAGTAGCGATAACGCCTGAGCCTCCAACGGTCGGATAACAAGTTATACCAATTTTCATTTTACGCACCCGACCTCTTCCTTTCTTACTTGCATCTATTATTGTAGAATATTTTTCTAAATATTCGAGGACATTAATTCATGTTAACAATTATTCATTAAGGTCATTAATTTCTTCGTTCTTCTATTAAACGCCAATCAATAAAACCTTCTTGTAGACCTTTAAGCAAAACCTCTGCAGTTCCCATATTTGTTGCTAAAGGAATTTGATAGACATCACATAAGCGTATTAAAGCTGAAACATCTGGCTCATGTGGTTGTGCTGTTAATGGATCTCGGAAGAAAATAATCATATCCATGTCATTGTCTGCAATCATTCCACCAATTTGTTGATCTCCACCAAGAGGTCCTGAACGGAATCTTGTAACTGGTAACCCAGTTTCATCGATAACACGTTGTCCTGTCGTTCCTGTCGCATATAAGCTATGTTCGGCTAAAATATCACGATATGCTGTTACGAATTGGATTAAACTATCCTTTTTTTTATCATGCGCGATTAAAGTTATTTTCACAGAGCTCATTCCATTCTTATAAAATATTTTCTAAGCCGTATACTAATTCATCTAGCTGCATTACTTTTTCAATTGAAAACTTTACACCTGACATAAATGAAGAACGGTTAAATGAATCGTGGCGTAGAGTGAGTAATTGTCCTTCTCCACCAAATAGTACTTGCTGATGAGCTACAAGTCCAGGAAGACGTACGCTATGAATACGTAAACCTTCAAAATCAGCACCTCTAGCACCTGGAAGAGTTTCTTCTTCGTTTGGATGTCCTTGTTTATGACTTCTTCTATTTTCTTGTATTAATTGGGCCGTTTTAATCGCCGTACCTGAAGGAGCATCTAATTTTCTATCATGATGCATTTCTATAATTTCAACTTCTGGTAAATAAGCTGCTGCCATTTGTGAAAATTTCATCATTAAAACTGCACCTATTGCAAAATTTGGTGCAATGATGGCACCAAGTTGTAAATTAGCGGATAGTTCCGTTAATTCATCTAATTGATCATCAGTAAAACCAGTCGTACCAATAACTGGACGCACACCATTTTCCAGAGCTTCTTTCGTATGCTTATACACAGCTTCCGGCGCGGTTAGATCCACAAAAACATCTGGCTTAGAAGTTTTAAATAAATCTTCTAAATTCCTAAAAACAGGTACATGGTAAGTATTAGGGAATTCCGTATAATTCTCCAGTGAATTTGCGATTTCTCTATGATCCAATACCGCTACTAATTCCATTTGATCATTCTTCATTACTGTATGTACAGCTTCGGATCCCATTTTACCTCTTGGTCCAGCTATTGCAACACGAATTGTCATTAATTTTCTTCCTTTCTAGTCCAGCGATCTTTGTCGCGAGTTTCAAATTTATGTAAAACTCTTTGTAAAGCTTCAGCCATATTAATATTTTCTGCATTAGCAAAACAGATGAGAACAAATAAAAAGTCTCCAAATTCCTCTTCTAATGATTTGGCTGCTTCTGTAGGCTTTTTCTTTTTCATACCATAGACATTTTGCACTTCTCTTGATAATTCACCAAGTTCCTCTGTCAATCGTGCTAATAATTCAAATGGCGGAAAGTAGCCTTCCTTAAACTGCCCTATATAATCATCTACTTGTTTTTGCATTTGTTGCATTGTTACTTCCTTGCTCATATATACAACTCTCCTCTATCCATCGTAATCAATAATACTTGTTGTTGTCAAAATGTCGAAAATACATGATAATATATTTCTGTAAAAGAAAATATGTAAACTCTTCCATATGGTTTATCAAGAGCGATACCAAAGACCTCTCTCTATTGTAAATCAAATAGGTAATGGATTAACTACTTATTCAGTTTTTCTTACAACCCTTTCTATTATACAGTCTACTAACCGAAAATGAGGTGAAAAATTAATGCCAAATATTAAATTTAAAAATGTATTGTTTATTATTCTCGGTGCAGCTATCTTCAGTTTTGGATTTATTAATTTTAACGTTCAAAATGAGCTAGGAGAAGGCGGCTTTACAGGGATCACGTTAATTTTGTATTTCGTTTTCAAATGGGACCCAGCATTGATGAACTTAATACTAAATGTACCGATGTTTATACTCGGTTGGAAATTATTGGGTCGCAAAATGTTTGTTTATACATTGATTGGAACAGTTTCTGTCTCTGTTTTCATGAAAATCTTCCAAATTTATCAGGTTGATATTGGTTTGAAGGACGATATGTTCTTAGTTGCATTATTCGCAGGTGTTTTCCTAGGTGCTGGACTCGGTATTATTTTCCGATATGGCGGCACTACTGGAGGCGTTGATATTATTGCACGTCTTGTTAACAAATATATCGGATGGCCGATGGGAAAAACAATGTTCATGTTTGACGCTATCGTAATTGTACTGTCATGGACTACTTTTCTTAATTCACGCTCAATGATGTATACACTTGTCGCTGTCTTCGTTAGTGCTCGAGTAATTGATTTCGTACAAGATGGTGCATATGCTGCAAGAGGAGCAATTATTATTTCCGGTAGGCAAGATGAAATTGCAGACCGTATAACTAAACAAATGGAACGAGGCGTCACAATTTTAAAAGGTTATGGTCATTATACTAAAGAAGATCGTGAAGTTATCTATTGCGTCGTTGCAAAAAACGAATTATTTAAGCTAAAAAGTATTGTACAATCCGTTGACCCTCATGCATTTGTTTCTGTTTCAGAAGTACATGATGTTATTGGAGAAGGTTTTACATTAGACGATAAGAAGCAACCAATCGATTGATTATTTTTTTCTAAGGCAGATAGAACAACACTATCTGCTTTTATTGTTGTTAGAAAAATTAATACATATCGCATATGCGCAAATTAAAATCATAAAAATGTAATTTTTAAAAAAATTATTAATCAGATCATAAGATAAAAAAGCCCGCAACACTGGAATTTCTCCACTGTTGCGGGCTTTAACTTTTTATTAACGGAAAGTACCATAACTTATGATACGTGGACCCCAGTAACTGCCGTTTGCAATACTTTGATATTGAACTTTGTTACCAGCGGCATGTAAAACTTGACCATTACCCGCATATAATCCTACGTGTGTAATATAATCTCCACCTGGATTTGCAGAGAAGAAGATTAAATCTCCAACTTGTGGGTTACTTGTATAGGCTGCTGCTGCACGTTGCGCACGACTGTTGCGAGGAATTGAACCTTGTCCAGCTTGTTTGTACGCGTATTGTGTGAAACCACTGCAATCGAATCCAGAAGGTGAAGTACCTCCCCATACATAAGGTACGCCTAAGTATTTTCTACCAGCATTAATAATATCTGAACCAGTTGCACTATTTGAAACTTTGCTTACTTTTTTATATTTTTTTAAGTATGCTGAAGACATCCAACCTGTTTTACCGTTATAAGAAACTTTATACCAAGTTGTACCATTTACTTTTTTCTTATAAGATGCTTTAACTACAGCACCCTTTTTAGCAGTTAATAGTACTTTTGAAGTTGTTTTAGCACTAGTACGCATATTTAATGCTGCTGTTGTTTTGTATTTCCCGCTAATTTTAGTAGCTTTTGAACTAGCAACCATTGTGATTGCAGTTGATTTATGTACTTCATTATTCGAAGTTGTTTGTGATTCTGCAGAAGCTGTATTTTGTTGACCATTTGTTAATCCTGTAAATGAAATCGTTAAAGCTAATGTACCTGCTGTAATTGCTGTAAATAGATTTTTCTTTTTCATCGATTTAAACTCTCCAATATATATTCAAACTATTATAAGTTGATTTATTTTTGTAATTTAGTAACTGTTTTTTTCTACAAGACTAACTTTACAGAAATTCTTTGTAATAAACAACGCTATTTCAATTACAGATATATTACAGTTTGACTACAAAGAAACAGAGTTTTATAACATTATTTTGATTTTTTCTATTTCTAACCACATATTTTACCATTTTTATATCAAAAAAGACCTTTGACTGATTTCTCAGTTCAAAGGTCTTCCATTTTGTAGTAGTACAGTTATTTTTTAGTCATCGTTATTCATACCCGTGTAAATTAACACTAAACGAAGTAATTCCATGACAGCAGTCGCAGCCGCTGCAACATAAGTTAATGCTGCTGCACTTAAAACTTTTCTTGCATATGGCTCTTCTTCGTTACGGATAATACCATGTGCAACAATTTGATTCATCGCACGTTTTGAAGCATCAAATTCAACTGGTAATGTAACTAATTGGAATACAACACCTGCTGCAAGTAAGACGATACCTACTAGTAACAATGGTTGAATAGTTGCAATTAAACCAATCATAATGAAAATCCATGATGCATTTGAAGAAATATTTGCTACAGGAACTAATCGAGAACGCAATGTTAAAAAAGAATATGCTTCTTTATGTTGTATTGCGTGTCCGCATTCATGGGCTGCTACAGCAGTTCCTGCTACAGAAGCTTCATGATAGTTGTGAGTAGATAGAGCAACCGTTTTTGTTTCTGGATTATAGTGGTCAGATAAAAAACCTTGTTGTTCTACAACGCGGACATTACTTAACCCATTTTGATCTAAGATTAATCTTGCAACTTCAGCACCAGTCATACCAGAAGTTGAACGAACTTGTGAGTACCGTTTATACGTTCTTTTTACTTTCATCTGAGCGTAAATCGGCAACAGTAATAATACGATAAAATATACGATGTACATCGCAGTTGACAAACTAACCATCCTCCTAATACTAGCTTACTATTATTTTAAAGTGTCGATGACCTTTGAGCAAATGAAAAGCTTTTTCTAGCTGTCCAAAATGCGAGTGATATACAACAAATAGACAACCAAAATGTGAAGTAACCAATAGTTTGCACATAATCCGACAACATATGATAAATTGGCATTTGACCAAAAACATAATCAATGACATCATTATGCAATGTCCAAATAGCTGCAATCCATACATGGATAAATGAGAAGCGGTAAGCTGGTAAATACAAAACCCCTTGAACTGCCATCATGAAATGAGAAAAGATTAACATCCATCCCATCCAGCCAATTGAACCGTCTTCAATTAGTGCCCAAATGTTCATCACAACAGCCCACAGACCATACTTAACAAGCGTTATTAAAGCGAGTGCCTCAATTAATTTCCAATGTCGTCCAAGCAACCATCCGACAATTGCTATACTAAAAAAGAGGCTTGCAGTAGGGCTATCTGGCACAAAAATAAGAAATATTGGTTTAGTCATTTCTAATTGCCAACCATACCAATCATAGCCCCAAATTGTGCCGACCACATTGATAATTAATAAAAGCCATAAAAACGAACGATGTGTTAGTATGACCCAACATTTCGAAACAATAGAAGGCATATTATTACTCCCTTTTCAATATGAAATATGTATTATTTAGTATTTACAAGTAAATTCGAATCATTCACTTGTATATAAATAGTATAAGTGATATTTGCAGTTATGCATATGGGTATCATTTTAAATATACTTTATGACAATACAACTGAAACTAAAAAAAGAGCCAGTTACCTGACTCTTTAATTGATTAAGTATTATTCAGCTTTTAAGCTTTCAATAAACTCAGCAAGCTTTTGAAGATCTTCATCTGAACCCTTATATTGATCTGGAGGCATGCCACCGATACCCTCATGGGCAATTTTAGCTACTTCATCAGCAGTTAATCCTGTGTTCATTAATGATGGACCTGCACCACCCTCAAGGTTTTCACCATGACAGTTAATACAAGATTGTCCAGCATAAACTTTATAGCCATCAGACTCTTTATCGAATTCGACTGTTTCAACAATCGCACCTTGTTTTGCAGCTGCTTTCCAGTCATGGTTAACTACAGATTCCCAAGTTAAGAAAACCATAGAAGCAATTGCTAATAACATGAACGCTACTGGAAGTGGGCGTTTCATTGGGCGACGTTCTGGTCCTCTATCCAAGAATGGTGCTAATAACAGGGCTCCGAAAGCGATACCTGGTATTACCATAGCTCCGATAATGTTATATGGACCTGAAGCGTATTCATATTTAAGTAGTTGGTATAAGAATAAGAAATACCAGTCCGGTAAAGGTATATAACCTGTGTTTGTTGGATCAGCCTGTGCCTCAAGTGGAGACGGGTGAGCAACAGTTAAGATTAAATAACCAATTAGGAATACAGCACCAACCATCCATTCTTTTAGTAAAAAGTCTGGCCAGAATGGTTCTGTTTTTCCCGGATATTCGGAATAGTCTGGTGGAGTTTTAGTTCTGTTTGCCTTATAAGGCACACGAGAATCCCCTACGAATTTCATTCCTTTTCCGCGATGCATTGTGTCCCCTCCTTTAGTAATTCTTCAAGTTCATTAAAATACTATAATGGACCTGAAATACCTTGTCTGCGAATCATTACAAAGTGTGCTGCAAGCAACCCAAGCAAAGCAGCTGGTAAGAAGAATACATGAATCGCAAAGAATCTTGTTAATGTTTGTGCTCCCAGAATAGTTGCATCACCGGCAAGTAAAACTTTGATTGCTTCACCAATAAATGGTACAGATGCAGCAATTTCAATCCCTACTTTAGTTGCAAATAACGCTTTCATATCCCAAGGAAGTAAGTAACCTGTAAAGCCAAGACCTAACATTACTGCGAAAATTAGAACCCCAACAATCCAGTTAAGTTCACGAGGTTTTTTGTAAGAACCTGTGAAGAATACACGTAATGTATGTAAGAACATCATGACAATTACGAGTGAAGCTCCCCAGTGATGCATACCACGCACAATCTCACCGAATGCTACTTCATTTTGAAGGTAGTAAACAGATTTCCATGCATTTTCAATATCCGGAACATAGTACATTGTTAAAAACATACCTGAAAGGATTTGAATAACTGTAACGAAGAACGTTAAGCCCCCAAAACAATATACGAATGCAGAAAAATGATGTGCAGGGTTAACGTGCTCTGGCACTTCGTGGTCAGCTATATCGCGCCAAATTGGTGTGATATCTAAGCGTTCATCGACCCAATCATAGATTTTATTTAGCACTGATGTCGTACCCCCTTACATTTAAACTAAAGTATTTGGTCTTGTTTTCCCGATCATTAATAGACCGTCTTTTTCTTTTACTTCGAACTCATCTAACGGCCCAAGTGGTGGAGTACCTTTGATGTTCTCACCATTTTTCTCGTATCGGCCACCGTGACATGGACAGAAGAATTGGTTTTTGTGTGCTGGGTCACCTTCCCAGTTTACAGTACATCCTAAATGCTTACATACAGGTGAAAGAGCGATAACTTTGTCGCCTTCTTTGTAAACCCACGCTGTACTTGTAACATCAGATTTGTACCAAGCGTCAACTTGTTCAAAAGTAAAGTCAACTTTAACAGGAGTTTTTGTTAATTCAGAGACTTTTTGTTTAGTTAATACGAAATCTCCGCCTTCTTTTTTCTGTAATACCGGGTCAACCGCAAAGCGAACCATTGGCATTAACATACCAGCAGCCATGAAACCACCAACACCTGTTAGTGTGTAGTTTAGAAATTGACGTCTTGTTACACGATTGTTACTCATACTTTTCCCCCCTCTAACTTTAAAGGTAAGTCCAACGGACAAACTTATACAAAATAGTAATACTAGGACATATCTATGATATATCAATCAAAATGGAAGGTCAATAACGCATTCGACACTTTTGTCATGATTTGTGAACATTTCATGAAAGAAACTTACAACTCTGACCATTTAGATGAAAGCATTGGTACTACTTGTCGAATTTGATCACTTAATACTGACTGTTTTACTGATTGATCCATATCACCAAGTGGTATAGATGGTAGCCATAAAACAGATAGCTCAGGCGCAGCGCTTGTCCAACTATGATCTGATGTCATATAAAAGATATATTTAAAACCAGCCAACTTTAATTCTTCGTCTATTGCCTGAATATAGTCCTTTTTCACCATGCTATTTGTATAACTGAATGGTGGCATTATCATAACTCGTCCTTTAAACTGCTGTTCAACAAAAGCTGTTAACGACATTAAAAATTCTGCTGCTGAAGCACTCTGTTTCATACCAATCGGAGAACCATCAATAACTGTTAATGGCACGATTGCTGTGTCTATAAATTCCTTTTGTGCTGAGAATACTTCTACATCTTTGCCAATCCAAAACATTTTTATTTCCCCCCGAGAAAAAACTTCATCTAAAGGATGAAGTTTTTTCTATTCATTAACATTTTTCAGGACATTAAGTAATGCCGATAACTCATAAAATTTCTCTTTATCATTATTATCTAAGGCTTCATCGATTTGCTTTAAAATCGTTTCTTCTCTAAAAGACTTCATACTATCGTTCAATATTTCCTCCGCTAACATGCGGTCCTTTTCACTAATGTGTAAATACTTAGGCATATGAGGGTTCTCTTCAAGAACCGCTAAATATTCGCCACTTGGTGGAAGTTTAGGGAAATTAAGTTGAATATACATTTCTTCTTCTGGGTGCATCCTCAAATCGTGGAATGATTTCTCAGCGTCTGCTGTCATTATATTACCTTTATAAAATCGAAATGGAATACCCGATGATTCAGTCGTTGACATGACCATCGCTCGCGGACAATAATGTGCTTCCTCAACAAAATGTACATGCTCTAGTAATTCATCGTGTCCAAGTAAATAATTTAAAATCCAGACACATTCACGTCGCTTTAACTGATAACGCTTTAAAAACCAATGAACGAAAACCTTTTTATCCATCACAGAAACGGAAGCGGTCATACCGATTCCCCCTCTCACTCGAAAGTTTGTAAGAGATCCAACCAAGTCGGCTCATCAGGCTGTAGTGCTACTAATCGTTTTACGACTTCGTGTGCTTCCCCACGTTTGCCATCTTCGATTAAGAAATACGCGTACTTTTCTAAAAATGCTGGATCTTCCTTATGGTCATTATATGCCAAAGTATAAAATTCGTATGCACGATTATAATCTTCTAGGCGGTCATAAGATTGTGCCGCAAAAGCAGATAATGTAGACCAATCAAAGTCATCATTACGTAATATTTCGATTAATTCAACAACTTCTTCATCACGTTCATCTTGCGCTAACAGTGAAACGAGCGTTAAAATAGCTTCCATGTATTCTCCATCAAGAGCAACTGCTTCTCGTAAATATTGTTCAGCCTCTTTTGGTAGATTATTTTTCAAAGCCATCTTTCCAGCAAATAAATATAATTCTTTGTCATATTCATCACGTTTAATGCCTTCTTGAATTATTTCCAATGCTTTTTTATTTTCTTCTTGCATCGCATAACTTTCTGCTAATAATAAATAAGCTGCAAAATAATCCGGATCTACTTCTTTTAACTCTTCTAAATGTTTTATTGCAGTTTCATACATTTGTGTTTGGAATGCTGAATATGCTGCTCCAAATAGAAGATCAGGTGCAACATGATAATCGAGGGCTTTTAAATAATATGTTAACGCTTCTTCAAACGCCGCACCCGTGCGATGTACTTCTGCAAGACGTTCGACTAATCGGATACCTGCAATCTCCTCTTGTTCCTCGTATAGCTCACCATAAAGACGTGCAGCTTCCGCTAAACGACCTAGCTCTAAAAGGAGCTCTGCCTTCGCAAAACGCAATAAAGGTTCAGTAGGCAATAATTCTAGTGCCTCGTTAATACGTTGCTCAGCGACCTCATATAGTCCTTGCATTTGATAATAATCCGCCAACGCTAATAAAACTTGAGGATATTCTGGTTCGTCAGGACGCACAGACATGAACATTTCTAATGCCTCATCCTCATTTCCAATATCCATTAGCAATACTGCTCGGTCAATTTTTAATTGTGTTTCTTCAGGGAACAAAAATTGCAAATGTTCAAATAATTGATCTGCTTCCGCTAAAAAGCCGTAATTCACTAACAGCTCTGCAATTTCATACTGTACATTTGGATCAGCCTGTATTTTAAGCTGTTCCATTAAATCTTGTATACCTTCTAAATTTCCTTGCTCAATTACTTCTATCATTTTGTTTTGAATATCCAAATGCTTCACCTATTCTCATTAATTTCAATCATTATGCTACATGACAAATTCTTTATGTACAAGGAAAAACCCTCCTATTTTGCGGAGAGTTTTTACCTTTAATCAATTCAATTACTTACAGCTTGTACATCTTCAAAGAATGTTGGGTAAGAGACTGCAATACAATTTGCATCATCTAGCTCGATTGCACCTTCAGTAATAAGTGCAGCAACTGCTCCCATCATGCCAATACGGTGATCTCCATATGTTCGAATAGTACTACCAGTTAATGGCGTTGGTCCATTAATAATCATGCCATCATCTGTCGCTACTATATCTGCGCCAAGCTTTTTCAATTCATCCACAACGGCTGTAATACGGTCTGTTTCTTTTACCTTCAGCTCTTCCGCATCTTTAATAACGGTTTGTCCATTTGCCTGTGTTGCTAATAATGCAAGAATTGGGATTTCGTCGATAAGTCGAGGAATAACGTCGCCACCAATTGTCGTTCCTTGTAATTCTGATGTCGAAACAGTAATTGTTCCAGTTGGCTCAGCAGCTGTTTCATCATCAATTTCAATCGACATTTTCGCATTCATTTCCTGCAAGACATCAATAATACCTGTTCGTGTAGGATTCAAACCAACATTTTCCAACATTATTTCACTATTTTTAGCAACCGCACCCGCAACAAGGAAAAAAGCTGCAGAAGAAATATCTCCAGGTACCGCTACATGAGTAGCTGTCAGTTGTTGACCACCTTGTAGTGATACAATGCCATCTTCAGTAGTAATTTCTGCCCCAAATTGACGAAGCATCCGTTCTGTATGGTCACGTGAAACTTCCTTCTCGCGTATAATAGTCGTTCCTTCTGCATTAATACCTGCTAATAAAATTGCCGACTTCACTTGTGCACTTGCAACTGGCATTTTATAGTCAATAGCCTTTAGTTTCGTACCTTGAATGGCAAGAGGGGTAAATTGCCCATCCATTCGCCCTGTTATTTTAGCTCCCATTTCTCGTAATGGGTTTATAACGCGTTTCATAGGACGCTTAGCAATGGACTCATCGCCGTTTAAAACTATATGGATATTAGAACCCGCTAGCAAACCAAGCATTAAGCGTGTTGTTGTACCAGAATTACCGGTATATAAAACATCAGTTGGTTCCAGCCAAGTTGCCATGCCATTACTCTCTATAACGACATTTGTACCATCCAGTTCAATCTGTACACCTAATTTGCGGAAACAAGCAATTGTATTTAAACAATCATCACCAAGTAAAAAACCACTTACTGTCGTGCGTCCTTTTGCAATTCCGCCGAACATAATAGAACGATGAGATACTGACTTATCACCTGGAACCGTTATTTTCCCACGTAATGTTGGCTTATTGTAATCTAAAGATTTACTCTTCACCATTCTATTCACCTACCCTTTATGAAATATAAATTTCGTATGGACTGCGCTTTTGTATACAAGCAGCAGCACGTTCACGATCATCTGCATTTTGGAAACTAACAACTAAAATACCGAAGACATCTTCTCGCGTTTCCACGATACGAATATTCGTAATACTTATTTGTTCTTCAGCTAGATAAGCTGTAATTTCAGCAATACTACCTGGATAATCAGGTACATCTACATATAAATCATATGTCATGTACATTGCACCTTGTGAACTGATCGGTAACTCATCACGCACCGATTTAGCTTTTGCAAAATAATCCTCAATCTGAGTTGCTTCTCCTGTAATCAGAAGGTCCTCTACACGTTTCATTTCAGCTTGCCAATCAGCCAATTGTCCTGCAATTTGCTCGCGATTTTGCATCGTTATATCGCGCCATAGTATAGGATTAGAAGACGCAATTCGTGTCAAATCTCGAAAGCCCCCTGCTGCTAACATTTTTGTTATAGGGTTATCAGCTCCCTCAGCATGTAATTGATGCACTAAAGAGGCTGCCACGATGTGTGGAAAATGACTTACTACGGATGTCATATGATCATGTTCAGAAGCTGAAACACGCATTAATTTAGCACTAGTATACTCCAGTAAATTCTGCAGTATATTAATCTTTTCTTCGTCCTCACCTTCTAATGGTGTGAGCATATAGTACGCATTTTCAAAAAGATAGGGCTTGGCCGCTAATACACCACTTTTATGGGAACCTGCCATAGGATGGCCTCCGATAAAAGTAATGCCATTTTCGCGAAGATCATATGCTTTTTCCATAATCAAAGACTTTGTGCTACCTGTATCTGTCACAATTGTAGCAGTTGGAAGTTCCCAAGATTTAAGAGACTCCATCCATTCTAACGTTGCATTTACAGGTGTTGCAAAAATAATAACATCTACTTTTTTTGCTGTTTCCTCAGGATTTTTCGTTACATCTTGGACGACGCCAAGTACTTTTGCACTTTGTAACGTGTCGGAATTGGCATCAAAGCCAACCACTCGAACATTCGGTGACTTTTGTAGAGCTAATGCAATCGATCCGCCGATTAGGCCTAGCCCTACAACAAGAACAGTTTGTTTCATGAAAAAACTCCTTGCTCCTGTAATACTGCTTCTAATTGTGTTAAGAATGCCTCATTTTGAGCTTGTGTACCGATTGTCACACGAATATAGCCAGGTGTACCTAGTGCATTACCACTACGTATAATAAAACCACGTTTCATTAATTCTTGGAAAACAACATCGCTATCAACTTTCACTTCCATTAATATGAAATTTGTATCAGTTGTAAAGTAGTGTAGATTATTTTTTCCACAAAATTCTTCGAATTGTTTTTTACCTTTATTGTTCTCCTCGCGACATTTTTCGATATAAGCATCATCTTCTAATGCAACTTGTGCGATTGCTTGGCTTAAAACTGTATTATTAAAAGGTCCACGAACTGGATCCAATTTTGCTATTAGCTCTTTATTAGCAATACCATATCCCACACGGAAAGCAGCAAGACCATATGCTTTAGAGAACGTTCTTAAAATGATGATATTTGGATTGTCTTGAATATACGGGATTGTATCTTTATGTCTATCGTTTGAAACATACTCAAAATACGCTTCATCTAACACAACCAAGACATCAGACGGAACTTTTTTCAGGAATGCTTGTAATGGCGCATCTTCTATCACTACACCTGTTGGATTATTAGGGCTGCAAACCCACACAACAGCTGTATTATCATCAATTGCATCAAACATTGCATCTAAATCATGATTACCATCTACTAAAGGTACTTCACGAATTTCAGCACCTTCGATTTTTGCGTTATGGCTGTATTGTGAAAATGTTGGTTTTGCCATGACAGTATTAACACCTGGATATAATAATGCACGTGTAATAATACTGATTAATTCGTCAGAACCATTACCAAAAATTAATTCATTTTCTTCTACGCCTAGTTTAGTAGCCACTGCTGCACGTAAGTTCGTTGCATAACCATCAGGATACAACGCGAAGTTAAATGATTCATTTGCTAAAAATTCATGTACTTTTGGTGAGCTACCAAATGGATTTTCATTTGACGCTAATTTAACAATTTCATCTAAGTCAAATTCTTTTTTCACTGCATCAATTGATTTTCCAGGTTGATATGCTTTCATACCTGTAATTTGTTCTTTCCATTTCATCGAACGTTCGCCTCTTCCTCAGTAGTTGATTACTTTGCTAAATCGGGTCTTAATTTCACAGCGTCATTTAAATAAATATGACGAATCGCTTGTTGACTTATTTCCGTATTCACGTGCATTAGGACTCGAATACATAAGGGTAACGCATCAGGAACATTCATCTCATGCATACACATTACCGGAACATAACTCCAGCCTTCCATAGTACGCACTGCTTTCGCTGGGAAAGCTGAAACAATATCAGGTGTAGTTGAAATGACAACAGATGCAACATCCTCTGCAACAATATTATTTGCTTTTACGATTTCTTCTATTAATTTCTCTGTCTCTGCTAAAACGATTGCCGCCTGATCAGACTGCACAGTTATGGCCCCACGTACTCCACGAATCACGCGAGCACCTCCTTTATTAACACACGAAGTAGTCCATCAATTTCTTGACATTCTTCTATAGATATTTGTTGAACAAACGGCTCACCAATTTTCTTTAATAAAACAAATTGTAAGATGCCGTATTCTGCTTTTTTATCTTTCATTAAATAGTCTAGTAATTGTTCAAATGTAAACTGCTTAACTGCATCAAAAGAGTAGCCGTTACGTACTGCAAATTCGATGAAGGAGCGAGTAACCGTTGCAGGTATTGTACCGTATCGCTCACTCAAAATAAGTGCATATACCATCCCAATCATAACTGCTTCACCATGTGCTAATTTACCAAAACCTGAGGCAGCCTCAATAGCATGACCATATGTATGTCCAAAGTTTAAAAACTTTCGAACAGAATGTTCTTCCTCATCTTCTGCAACAATACTAGCTTTAACGCGAATACCTTGCTCAAGGTGCTTGGCAAGATCAGCTTGACTGAAATCCAAAATAGAGTTAGTAGCCATTAATTCTGCTAACCACTTTTCATCTGAAATAAGTGCATGCTTAATCACTTCTGCCATCCCAGAACGTACTTCTTTTTCTGGTAAGGTTGTTAAATATGAAATATCATATAACACTCCTTGTGGCTGATAAAATGCCCCAATCATATTCTTCCCTAGCGGATGATTAATGGCTGTTTTCCCACCAACTGCACTATCATGCGCTAATATCGTCGTAGGAATTTGAATAAATGGAATACCACGCATAAATGTGGAGGCAACAAAACCCGTTAAGTCACCGACTGCTCCCCCACCAAATGCGAAAACAAATGTTTTTCGGGTGCATTTTTGTTCCAATAAAAATGATTGTGCTGCAAAGAAGCTTTCAAATGTTTTACAATCTTCTCCTGCTTCTAAAATATTCACTTTAAATGGGTATGGAAATTCCGCTGTAAAACGTTCGCTATGCAATCGCCATACATTTTCATCAGTAAAGACGATAATTTTATCTGCCTTAGAGAGTTGTTGATCGAATGATTTAACTGCTTCAGTTAATCTATTTGCACTTATTTGTACTTCATACGCATGGGATTTCGCTTTAACTGGAATATTCATTGTTAAAACTCCTTCGTATATTGTTTATGCGCTGCAAGCTGTTCCTTTAGCTGTGGTAATTGATCACTATGGAAATGCTCCATTACTGCATTTGCTATTTCCCAGGCAATAACATGTTCTGCTACTACAGAAGCAGCAGGGACTGCACAACTATCAGAGCGCTCAACACTTGCTTTAAATGGTTCTTTCGTTTCAATGTCAACACTTTGTAACGGTTTATATAAAGTAGGGATTGGCTTCATAACTCCACGTACAACAATTGGCATACCTGTTGTCATACCACCCTCTAATCCACCTAGACGATTTGAACTTCTAGTATAACCGTCTTCCTCAGACCAAATAATTTCATCATGCACTTCGCTACCTTTGCGATGAGCCATTTCAAAGCCTAGACCGAACTCTACCCCTTTAAATGCATTGATACTTAACATAGCAGCTGCTAGTTTTGCATCTAACTTACGATCATAATGTACGTATGATCCGATTCCAGCTGGCAAACCTTCTACGATTACTTCTACAACTCCACCAATTGAATCACCCGCTTTTTTAGCCTCATCAATTGCTTCAACCATTTTTAGAGATGCTTCTGCATCTGCACAATAGCATGCGTCTTCTTCGATTATTGCGCGTATTTCAGCGACTGATTTGCCGGCAGTAGATTCAGGATTTGCAATAACTCCACCAATTTCAGTAACATGCGAAACAATTGAAATTCCTAACTCTGCTAAAAGGGCTTTTGCTACAGCACCAACCGCTACTCGAACAGTTGTTTCACGAGCTGAAGAACGCTCTAATACATTTCGTAAATCACGATGGCCATATTTCATACCGCCTACTAAATCAGCATGTCCAGGGCGAGGGCGAGAAATTTGACGTTTAATTTCTTCAGGATTAACATCCTCTGCTAATGGCTCTGCACCCATGATTTTCGTCCAGTGTTTCCAGTCATCATTTGTAACAACCAATGCTACTGGAGCGCCTAAAGTAGTACCATGACGAACGCCTGATAAGATTTCAACTGTATCCGTTTCAATTTGCATACGGCGACCTCTACCGTGCCCACCTTGACGTCTTTTTAATTCTTTATTTATTAACTCTGCCGTAATTGGCAATTGAGATGGTAACCCTTCAATGATTGTTGTTAATTGCGGTCCGTGTGACTCTCCTGCTGTTAAATATCGCATAACACTTTCTCCCTTCAACTCGCTAAAGTATATGTTTTTCACTATAACATATTTTAATCAAAAAAACAGTGAATAAACTGAACTTTTGCAAACTCCTATTATTTTAGTTTTTCTATTTATTTTAGAAAAAATCGCCTTTCGCGTACATTGCGAAAAGCGTTCTATCATTTACCTATATATAAAAACAATTACAGCTTTTGATAAAAGAACGTATCCTCAATATCTAATTGATATCTAGAAGGATTAAAAATTTGTTCTGTTGAACCTACGAATAATACGCCACCCGAACGAAGTGACTTACTAAAGTTATCGTAAATTTGATCCTTTGCTTCTTCTGTGAAATATATCATTACATTACGGCAAACGATTAAATCATAGTTTTGATCATATGTATCCTTTAATAGGTTATGTTTTTTAAATGTGACTGTCTTTTTTATTTCGTTTTTCACCTTATAAAAAGAACCTTCATTTTCAAAATATCGCTCTTTTATATCTTTTGGTACTTCTGCTAAAGAGCGCTCAGGATAAACACCCGCTTTTGCTTTTGCAATGGCATTTTCGTCTAAATCTGTTGCTGTAATAGAGATTTGGGATAATGGCACATGATTTGATAACGTCATCGCTAAAGAATATGGTTCTTCACCTGTAGAACAAGCGGCACTCCAAATTTTCAATTTCTTATTTTGCTGTAATAGACGAGGGAATATTTTGTTTTGAAGAACTTCCCATCTTTTACCGTTACGATAAAATTCGGAAACATTAATTGTCATTCGATCCAAAAATTCATCTAGCAGTGCACGATCTTTGTCTAATGCATTAAAAAAATCGATGAAGCTTTTATAGCCTTTTTTTTCATACAAAGACGTTAAACGTCGTTTCATTTGAGCCTCTTTGTATAAAGCTAGGTCAATACTTGTTTTTCTTTTGATTTTTTCTACAAATTGTTCGTAATCCGTCATAAGCGTATCTTCCCTCTCTTTCAACCTAATTCTATTATATCGGATATAAGACATTTCTTAAATAGTAGATATGCAGACTTGTTTGACAATTTAAATAAATCTATTTAAATATTTATATTAATAAAATGATAAAGAAAATAAAAAAAGCTGCACGCAAAATTGCGAACAGCTTTGAAAATATGAATTATACTAATTCGTTTTCGTTGAAGAATAAACCGATTTCACGTTCTGCTGCAGCTAAAGAATCTGAACCGTGAATAACGTTGTGAGAAAGAGTTGTAGAGTAATCCCCACGGATTGTTCCTGGTGCTGATTCAGCAGGGTTTGTAGCGCCCATCATTAAGCGTGCTACAGAGATTACGTTTTCGCCTTCCCATACCATTGCGAATACAGGACCAGAAGTGATGAATTCTACTAATTCACCGAAGAATGGACGTTCAGCATGTTCTGCGTAGTGTTTTTTTGCAAGCTCTTCAGTAACTTGCATTAATTTAGCGCCTTTAAGTTCGAAACCTTTACGTTCGAAACGATCTACGATATCACCTACTAATTGACGTTTAACGCCATCAGGTTTAACCATTAGAAATGTTGTTTGAATAGCCATTGTTAAATTACAACTCCTTAAGAAATGTTTACAGGTTTTATACCCACCGTAAAATATTATCATTGTACGACAGATAGTTCAACATATAGTATTAAAATTTGCGTTTACCCATATATAAAGCGATATCACGCAAAGATTTTTTGATTGAATTTTGCGGAAGAGCTTCAACTTCACGTAATGCTTTTTGCAAATATGTGTCGCTTATCTTCTTCGCCTTCTTAATTGCTTCTGATGTACGAATCTTCCCAAGAAACTCTTGTCTTTCATCTTCGGTCATTGTTCCAGCTAACGCTTTTTCAATGAGAGGACGAATTGCAGGATCATCTTTCACCAACAAAACGGGCAAAGTAATATTACCTTGTAGCAAATCACTTCCTGCTGGCTTACCAAGTTGTTTGTCAGTTGATGTCAAATCAAGAATATCGTCGATTATTTGGAAAGACATCCCGACAAAATAACCGAATCTCTTTAATTGGATTGCAACACGTTCGTCTGCACCCGCAACAACTGCACCTAGATGACAACTAGAAGCTATTAGTAATGCGGTTTTGCGTTTAATCCTTCTAAAATAGTCTCGCATATTTTGATCGAGTTGCATTTTATCCTCGATTTGGATAACCTCTCCAATACAAATCTCTACCATTGTTTCTGATAAAATTTGATGTGCTTTCGGATTATCAATATCAGTAATATACTGCAATGCTCGTGCAAAAATAAAGTCGCCAGTGTACATTGCCACTCTGTTATTCCATTGAGATTTAACTGTAGGTCTTCCTCTTCTCATTTCCGAATCATCAATAACATCATCATGAACGAGTGAAGCCATATGAATCAATTCCAATGATACTGCTACTTTTTTTATCAGTTCAATATCATACTGACCAAATTTAGCCGCAAGTAAAACGAAAACGGGGCGAATTCTTTTCCCTCCAGCTTTTAACAAGTGAAGAGAAGCATCATTCAAGAAGTGAGAAGACGAATTCAACGCTGTTTCTAATTCTTTTTCGATGATTTCTATATCTGATTTCAAATCAGAATAGAGTAGTTTTAACTTCATCTTTTCCACGTGAATAAACCTTCTCCCACCTAGTTTTCTTTTTTAAAGCCCATATGCATAGCGGTTGCTCCACCGTTATATGCTTTATAATTCACATTTTTGAAGCCTACTTGCTCGAACATCTTTTTCAATTGCTTCATACCTGGGAATTCATCTGCAGATTCTTGTAGCCATGAATACTCTTTATAACTTTTAGCAAATAGCTTACCAAAAATCGGCATAATATATTTAAAATATAATCTAAATAATTGACGATATCCAGGAATTTCTGATTGTGATGTTTCTAAACAAACTGCCATGCCACCTGGTTTTAATACACGGTTTATCTCACTCAACACTTGCATATAATCTGGTACATTGCGAAGACCAAAACCAATTGTTACATAATCAAATGAATTATCTGGGAAAGGTAGTTCCATGGCATTCCCTTGTATAAGATTTATTTGAGGGTAAGATTTTGTTTTCTCAATACCCACATTTAGCATGTTTTGACTAAAATCAAGACCAGTTACTTGTCCAGTCTCACCAACGGCTTCTGCCATATTAATAGTCCAGTCTGCCGTACCACAGCAAACGTCTAAAGCTTTAGAGCCTGGCTTAACTTGCATACGATTCATCGTATCTTTGCGCCATTTTTTGTGTAATTGAAAGCTAATGACAGAGTTCATTTTGTCGTAGCTATCAGAGATATTCTCAAACACTTCATGTACGCGTTCTTCTTTAGATTGCGACACTGTTTTCAACCTTCTCTCGTCGTTTGATGTTCACATGCAATTCGTGGCATGCGATTTACAATGAGCGTTTTCACTTCATCTTGAAGAAATGGAGAAGTTGAAATACTTCGAGTAAATGTAGATGAAAGCTCTGATACTAATTCTTCTAAAATTCTCTCTGCTGATCTCTTCGTAGAAGTAAATTGCTCACTTTTCTCAATGGCTGCCACTATGCGAGTCTTCATATGTGTTTCTTGTAAGATTCGCAATTCATAAGCCAGTCTATTTAATAATAAGCCTTGCTGCACCAGTGGTATATATTGGTCTAAATGATAATGTTTCATAAATTGTTCAATAGACTTTGATTCAATGACAGTTAATGCATGCAACCAATCAGTTATAGGTCGACTAGTTGGTTCATAGATAGCCGTTTTCTGTTCACTAATATCAATGATCCCATCCGATAAGGAGCGAATTAAAGCGATATTAGGTATCTTAGACAATAGTTGATAATACATACCACTATAAAAGTCCCCTGCTAAAACTGTTAATTGTTGGTTTTTAGAAGTAGCGTCTACTTCATCGATTTGGTCATGAGCATGAAGTGCAGTGTAAATAATACCAATTGTTGTAGATACTTCATCTTGCTCACTTGTCCATATTTCACCATTCAGGAATGGCAACAATAGATAAAACAATGTCTCATTTTCAACGATAGGCTGACCTGTATATTTGAGGAGCGTTCTATGATGCAATTGCATTAAAATATTGTTTTGTAATTCTTGTATTTTGTTATCAATGATAGTTGCATTCATAAACTTTTCTCCATTTCAGTTCATTTCCTGTTGTCATATACTTTTTACGAACATTTATATAATTTTCGTGCCATATTAGTTTTTAAAAATTTAAGTTTATGATTATTTTTTTGCTTCACTATTTACAACGCCATAAGCTGTATGAATTTCTGCTTTACCGCGAATTTTCATAGCTGATGTATGCTCTGTAAATTGTGCAATCATAATTTCTCCGCTATCTAATTTTTCGGAGTGATGAAACTTTGTATCTGTACCGCGAGTTAAACCGATCACGTGAACGCCATCTTCTTCTGCACGGATTACTATATAGTCACTCTGAGACATATCAACATTCCCCTTGCTATATTATTTCCTTTGTTCATCATATCACAAATAAAGGGCTATTTTAAGACATTTGAATGAATGATAGTATTTCTGATCGTTTTACGTCGTCTTCTTCAAAGATTCCCTTTGCTACAGATGTGATAGTCTTTGCTCCAGGCTTTTTAATTCCTCGCATTGTCATGCACATATGCTCCGCTTCAACAACTACATAAACACCTTGTGGATTAAGCATTTCCATCAACGTATCAGCAATTGTTGCAGTGATTCGTTCTTGTAACTGCGGACGATGTGATACTGTTTCGACAGTTCTTGCTAATTTACTTAAACCTGCTACAACGCCATCTTTTGGTATGTATGCTATATGCGCTTTACCATAAAACGGTACTAAATGATGTTCACACATTGAGAAGAATGGGATATCCTTCACAAGGACAACCTCATCATGACCTTCATGGAAAACTGTTTCAAAATATTTTTTTGGATCTTCATGCAATCCTGAGAACATTTCTTGATACATTTTCGCAACACGCTTTGGTGTATCTAAAAGTCCTTCACGATTCGGATCTTCTCCAACTGCTTCAAGAATCATTTTAATCGCTTGTTCTATTTTATTTAAATCCGTAGTAGTCAACATTAATCCCCCATTATATCTACATTACTAGTTACCTTGTGATGTTAGCACAATCAAAGCAAAATGCAAAATGCCTTGCCTGATATTAGAGCGGGTATTTTTGGTGATTTATCCATTGTCTTTTTCTCAAAACTAAATTGGTTTTATATTTTTGGATTTACTCAACTCAATAGACCATTTCATATGTATTCACTTTGTGCTATAACCCCTAACCCATCCATTCTATATGGCAGGTTTTGTAGAAAATATCTCTGTACTTTTAAGTACCTACTAAATTCAAGAACTTATTAATTACCATTTCACAATTAAAAGCTATATAACTATATAACATACGAAACTAAAAAAGTGAATAATTCTAAAACAAATAGTATCTTAACTGCTAAATAACAACATGAATTATTACATTCCCCTGATCCTCACACTAGAAATGAACAAGAATTACAAATTTCTTGTTCATTTCTAGTGTGCTAATTCATCTAAAAAACAAGCTAGATAAGAGCAAACAAAAAGAACAGCCTTCCGAAGAAAGCTGTTCTATGTACCCTAGATACTATTATTTGACAGCATCTTTAAGCGCTTTACCTGGTTTGAAAGCAGGCACTTTGCTAGCAGCGATTTCGATTTCTTCACCTGATTGTGGGTTACGACCTTTACGAGCCGCACGTTCACGTACTTCAAAGTTACCAAAACCGATTAATTGTACTTTATCACCCGTTGTAAGAGCTTCTTGAATTGTATCAAATACTGCTTCAACTGCTTTAGAAGCGTCTTTTTTAGAAAGACCTGCAGCTTCAGCAACAGAGTTAACTAATTCTGTTTTATTCACACCATCCACCTCCTCTCAAGGGGCATTGACTCAATCATGTAAAAAGATTATCACAACCGAAAACCCTATGCAACAATATTTATACTCCTTTTACCTAGTTTAAGCAAATATAATCCCTGTAAAACGCAAAAAAACCTTTTTGCAAGGTCACAAAAAGGCTTTTTTTTCTTAATTTATAGGTTATTTGGTAATTATAAAATAAAAGTTACCATACCACGATCACCTTGGTTTACCATTCGTTCAATCGTTTGACGCATTCTCGTTTTCGCATGAGCTGGAACAGCATTTGTTTTATAAGCTATACTTTCCTTCATGACCTCATAAAGCGGTGTACCAAATAACTGGGTATTCCAAAGTGCATCTCTATCATGATAATATCCATGTTTTAAATCTTTTAATAGCTGCTGACTATGAAACTCAGACCCTATTAACGGAGCAAACTCCGCTTCCATATCGATACGTATAATATGATAAGACGGCGCATTCGCCTTCATGCGTACACCGAAGAAATTATTTTGTTTAATGATTTCTGGTGGTGATGGCTCAAGTTCTTGCGTATTAGGTAGAGTAACTCCATAACCGTCTTTTTTAGCTTTTTCGATAGCTTCATGGAAGCGTTTATGTGCCTGTCTTGCTTCCTGTGATTCTTTAATAAATAACAGCCATTCTTTTTTGGTAACCACCGGTTCATCCAAAAATTGTTCACAAATAGCTTGATATATATCATTTTTTACTTGAAGAGTAATTCTTGCACTACCCATGCCTGGATTGACATCGGTCACTTCTGCATTGGAAATATAATCTTCTTCACTTAATTTTGTTGCAATATGTTTGACATCTCGTATTTTCGTCACGGAATCACTCCATGTAGTGATGGCATCATTTAAAGAGACGTTAATTGGATTCGTCTCTCCAATGACCTCCATCCAGTCAGGGCGTTCCACTTCGATCGATGTAATTGGAAATTCGTAAAGTGCTTCTTTCAAAATTTCATTTACTTCTTGCACACTCATTTGATCCGCAGATGTACTAATTACTGGTACCTGATAGCGATCCGACAGCTCATTTTTCAGTGCCACAGTATCTTTATGCGCAGGCATTTTACTATTTATTACCACAACAAATGGCTTACCTATTGACTGAAGTTGCTCAATTATTTCAATTTCTGCTTTTTCAGCTGCTTGCCTTGGAATACCATTTACAGATCCATCTGTAGTAACTACAATACCAATATTTGAATGATCACGGATGACTTTATCTGTCCCAATTCTAGCTGCTTCCTGGAAAGGAATTGGCTCATTATGCCACGGCGTGTGTACTAATTTCGGACCATTTTCATCCTCATATCCCTTCACGCCATCAATAATATAACCCACGCAATCAGCCAGCCTAATTTGCATCGTAAGGGGCCCTTCTCCTACTGCAATTTGTGTTCCTTTAGCTGGGACAAATTTAGGTTCAGCTGTCATTATAACAGGGCCTGGAGAGCTTTGAGGCAGCTCGTCCTGTGCTCGTAATCGTTCTGCTTCATCTGTGATGTTTGGTAATACCATAACTTCCATTACACGCTTTGTAAACGTTGATTTTCCTACTCGTACCGGCCCTACTACCCCAATATATACATCACCGTTTGTGCGCTCCACAATTTGCTCATATAATTGTTCTGAAATGTGAATCCCTCCTATTCTACGCAATCTATTCTATGCATGAAAAAAACGTTTCATGCTAAAAGCATCAAACGTTTTAGAAGGTTATTTTTTATCGGTTAAGAAAATGACTTCATTTTTATCATTTACTGTATACGGTAAAGAATAGGCTGGTAGAATAGCGTATTTATCGGATAATAAATAACGGATGTCATCGCCTGATTTTACTTTTGGATTATCTTCATCTAATATTCGTTGTAATTCAATAGAATAATCAATACAAATTTCTCCACTACCTTTTACAACTAAAGGAAGATTTACACTCGAATAAGAGCTTGGGACTGAAGGTGATTTTTTGTAACCCATCTTCACATAATCCATTTGATAAATATCACCAATAATTTTATCAGCGATTGGTACGAAACCATTCACACCTTTTTTTATGTTCAATTCACGAATTATTTCTGCACCTCGTAAGTCTACTAGTTTAACAACTGGTTTTTTACTCTCTGCATTCCAAATAACATATTGATAAATTCCACCCTTTTCATAGGCATTCCCAGGAATTTTGTCTAAATGACCATTTAGTAATTTTTCGAATTGAATAGGGTACTTAATATATTGATCTACATTTTCTTCACGATTTTGGATAGGTAGTAATCCGCCTGAAGTCTTTCTAAAAGAATCTATCGCCTTTTGGACTACTATTAGTTGTGCCTCATCAGGAACTTGATTTTCAGCTCGTTCTGATTGCGGATACATACAACCAGATAAAAGAGTAGCTATTACAGCCACCAACAATAATACTCTCGTTTTTTTCATATACTTACCTCATTTTCTTAGGATTACCATGTGAAGACGACAAACATCATCGTCAAGAAACCTATGAATAAAAATAAATATGAGATCAACGCTATAATTGAACTCACTATTGAATTTTCGATTTTATGACGACTTAAGTAAATTAATCCCATCGCTACTAACATAAAACCAATAGAATAGAAAGATATCCACATCATATCCATTGGAGAAAAAGGAGTACCATTTAGCAGGACTAAGCTTGACAACAGACCAACCACCTTTCTTAACTAGAAACCGTTTCCATTCTCACAGATGAAATTATATCACAAAAAAACAAGAGGTGAGGAAGCATCACCTCTTGTCAATATTAATAATAGAGCTTGATATCACTGCATTTAAAACACTTTTATAACGGTTTTGTTTATCGTACAATTTTGTGACAAAATATCACAATTATTCAAAGAACCCTGCCATTTCGTGTGTTTTCATACGTTGCATTAGCTTCTCTACACCTTCAGTAGCATTTTGTTCTTCAAATAGCACCTCATATAGCGCTGATGTGATTGGCATTATTACATCGTATTTCTCAGCTAGTTGATGTGCCCCTTTTGTTGTACGGACACCTTCTACAACCATGCCCATTTGGTCTAGCACTTCCTGCAACGTCATACCTTTACCAAGCATATTACCTGCACGCCAGTTACGTGAGTGAACACTTGTACACGTGACGATTAAATCACCCATACCAGCAAGTCCTGAGAACGTTAAAGGCTCTGCACCCATTTTCACACCCAAGCGTGACATTTCTGCTAAACCTCTTGTAATAAGGGCTGCCTTAGCATTATCCCCATATCCTAAACCATCAGTTACCCCTGCAGCTAAAGCAATAACGTTTTTCAACGCACCACCCATTTCTACTCCAATAACATCTGTATTCGTATAAATACGGAAATACTGATTCATAAACAGATCTTGGACGCGCTCAGCAGATGCTAAGTTTTCACACGCTGCCGCCACAGTAGTAGGGTGATGCAACACTACTTCTTCAGCATGACTTGGACCAGAAAGAACAACAATGTCTTCAATTAAAGCTTCATCTATTTCTTCTCTCATAATCTCAGAAATGCGTAATAATGAATCAGGTTCAATTCCTTTTGAAACATGGACAAATAAAATTTTACGATCTAAAGTCTTCATCATTTTTTGACAAGTTTCGCGAATACCCTTTGTAGGGACAGCCATGACAATCACGTCTGCATGTGCAACTGCATCTGCTAATATATGTGTTGCTTTTAATGTAGTTGGTAGTTGTACACTTGGTAAATATTTCGCATTTGTGTGTTGCTCATTAATTTCGTTAGCTTGCTCTTCACGATGTGACCAAAGTAGGCAATCATGACCATTTTCAGCTAATACTATTGCTAGTGACGTGCCCCATGAGCCCGCACCTAAAACTGTTACTTTATCCATGTTTGGATCCTCCCACCTAGATTTAACTATTATCCTCGGGCACGTGTAATCAAACGAATAGGCGTGCCTTCGAAATCGAATGTTTCACGAATACGATTTTCTAAGAAACGTTCATAAGAGAAGTGCATAAGTTCTGGTTCATTTACAAAGACAACAAATGTTGGTGGCTTAATTGCAACTTGAGTAACGTAGTAAATACGTAATCTGCGACCTTTATCAGTAGGAGCAGGGTTTCTTGCAACAGCATCTGCGATAACTTCATTTAATATACTTGATTGAATACGCATAGAGTGATTTTCATTTGCTCGGTTAACAACTGGCAATAATGAATGAACACGTTTTTTCGTTTTCGCTGATACGAATACGATTGGCGCATAATCTAGGTATTGGAATTGCTCACGAATCACTTTTGTTGTATGATTCATAGTCTTTTCATCTTTTTCAACAGCATCCCATTTATTTACTACGATAATGACTGCTTTACCCGCTTCATGAGCGTAACCAGCAATTTTCTTATCTTGTTCTTGGATACCTTCTTCGCCGTTTAAAACGACTAAGACAACGTCTGAGCGTTCAATAGCTCTTAGTGCTCGAAGTACACTGTATTTTTCAGTAGTCTCGTACACTTTCCCTTTTTTACGCATCCCCGCTGTATCAATGATTACATATTCTTGTCCATCAAATTCATACGGTGAGTCAATTGCATCACGTGTTGTACCAGCAATATCACTTACGATTACACGTTCATCACCTAAAAATGCATTTACTAATGATGATTTACCAACATTCGGACGGCCGATTAAAGAGAATTTAATGACATCGTCACCATATTGCTCTTCATCATCTTCTGGGAAGTGTTTTGCCACTTCATCAAGTAAGTCCCCTAATCCAAGGCCATGTGAACCTGAGATTGGGAATGGTTCACCAAATCCTAATGAGTAGAAATCATACATCATTTCACGCATATCTGGATTATCAATTTTATTAACAGCTAAAACAATAGGTTTCTTTGTTTTATATAAAATTCTCGCAACGTGTTCATCAGCTAATGTTACGCCTTCACGACCATTTGTCATAAGAATGATAACATCCGCTTCATCCATGGCAATCTCTGCTTGGTGACGAATTTGATCTAAGAAAGGCTCTTCTCCAATATCAATTCCGCCAGTGTCAATAATATTAAATTCATGTGTTAACCAATCCGCAGAACTATATATACGGTCACGTGTTACTCCTGGAATATCTTCCACGATAGATACACGTTCACCTACGATTCTGTTAAAAATAGTCGATTTACCGACATTCGGACGGCCTACGATCGCTACGACCGGTTTCGTCATAATTTATTCATCCTTCCAACTTCTAATAGTACATATTATACAACAAAAAAGGCGATGGTACCTTATAAGTTCCCCATCACCAACAATTCAAGTCATCATATATGTATATATTACAATGATACACAGGGCATTACAAGAAAAAAACAGGCGGATGTGAGAAGAACCCGCCTGCTCCATATAGTTATTTGTTGCATTTAACGTTTTTTATTCAGAGAAATTTTTTAATTTGTCACCAATAACATCTGCAAAAGAGAATCCTGATGTTTCTTCAGGTAGCTCGTAATCAGTAAAATCTTCCTCTTCAGCATTTTCAAGCAACGCTTTAATACTCAATGATAAGCGGCTTTCGTCTTTATTAACATCGAGTACTTTTACTTCAACTTCTTGACCTTCTTTTAGTACTTCATGTGGTGTTGTAATATGTTTATGTGCAATTTGAGATATATGCACTAAGCCTTCAACACCAGGGAACACTTCAACAAAGGCTCCGAAGTTTACTAATCGTTTAACAGTACCTGTTAATACGGCGCCTTTTGGTGCTTTCGCTTCTACTTCTTCCCATGGTCCAGGTAAAGTTTCTTTAATAGAAAGTGAAATACGTTCGTTGTCTTTGTCTACAGACAGTACTTTAACAGTTACCTTTTGACCTTCCGAAAGAACGTCTGACACATTTTCCACATGCCCATGAGACACCTGTGAAATATGGACTAAACCATCTACACCACCAAGATCGATGAATGCACCAAATGAAGCTAATCGTTGAACAGTTCCTTCTAATACGTCACCTTCATGGATACCGCCTAATAATTGCTCTTTTTTAGAAGCTTTTTCACCTTCTACGATTGCTCGATGAGATAAGATTAATCGGTTTTTCTGCTGATCCATTTCAACAATTTTAAAAGCCATAGTTCTACCTTTGTAATCTTCAAAAGATTCAACAAAATGATCTTCTACAAGAGATGCTGGTACGAAACCACGGACACCTAAATCTAACACTAGGCCGCCCTTCACCACATCTTTTACTTCCGATTCGATTACTTCACCTTTTTCAAACTTTGTTGTTAACACTTTCCATGCATGAATAGCATCTACTCTACGTTTTGAAAGCACATAGTTCTCTTCTTCTACTTTTGTAATGATTAATTCAAATTCGTCGCCGACTGAGACTGCGTCGGAAGCTTTATCAACATGCAAGCTTGATAGCTCACTGATTGGTACGACACCATCAAATGGTGCACCTTCAATTGATACGGTTACTGCCTTTTCTTCAACTTGAGCAACGATACCTTTGACGATATCTCCCTCACGGAATTCTTGACCTTGATTCAAGTTCATTTCTTCAGACATATGTAATCCTCCTTCACAACGTTCCATCTCTATTTTATTCCAATTCTCTTACAAAAACAAAAATTAACTCTTTTTTATTAGAAGTTTTTTAATTTTTCTTATAATGTTCATCGAGCAACTCTTGAATACTCGCCATAATGACCTCTGTTACTTCTTCTGCTTTTGCTCGACGTTCTCTATAAGGTGCGATATCAATTGGTTTACCATAGATCACTTTTAAGCGTCTGAATGGCTTGTACGGCCCAATAATAGCACATGGCATTACATTTGCTTCGCCCTTTAATGCAAAAAATCCTGCACCTGAAAAACCTTTACCAAGAGTACCTGTTTTGTTTCTTGTACCTTCAGGGAAAATACCAACTACTTGACCTTGTTTCAATAAATCAAGAGCAGTGCGCAACGCTTGGCGGTCGCTTAACCCTCGTTTAACTGGAAATGCATGAACACTTGGTAAAATACTTTTCAAAATAGGTAATTTAAAAAGCTCTTCCTTTGCCATAAAATTTACTGGTCTAGGAGAAGTAATTCCTACAACAGGTGGATCAAGTGCATCTATATGATTGGAGCAAAGTAAAATGCCTCCCTCTTTTGGGAAGTTCTCAAGGCCAATCACTTCCATACGGTAAATCGGTTTTAAAGCGGTAAAGACAACAGATTTAGCAAATTGGTAAAAGTCCATCTTATGCCATCCTTTCACTCACTAATTTTAAAATAGCATCTGCTGCTTGTTGAATAGACAGCTCAGTAGTATCTAAGAAAATGGCATCTTGTGCTTGCACTAGTGGAGAAGCTTCTCTTTCACTATCTAATTTATCACGTAGTGCAATCTCTTCTTGTAATTGCTCAATAGTAGAAACAATACCGCGTTGTTTATTATCTTCATAACGACGACGTGCACGTTCCTCAACAGTTGCAGACATATATAATTTCAATTCGGCATCTGTTAAAACAGCTGTTCCTATATCACGACCGTCCATAACAACTCCGCCTAATTTCGCCATTTCTTGTTGGCGTTGAACCATAATTTCTCGCATAGTCGCATGTGCCGCTACTTTAGAAACATTACTCGTTACCTCATTTGAACGAATTTCTTGAGAAACATCTTGACCATCTAAAAATACTAGCTGTCCATTTTCTGAAGGTTTTAACGTAATGTCTGTCTTACCTAATAAGTTTGTTACACTTTCCGCATCTTCTAAATTTATATTTTCTTTCAATGCTTTTAATGTAAGAGCTCGATACATAGCACCTGTGTCAATGTATGTATAACCTAGAGCTTCTGCTGCAATTTTAGCAATTGTACTTTTACCTGCTCCAGCAGGGCCGTCAATTGCGATTTGAATATTCTTTTTCACGGTTTCAACCCCTTCTTTCCGTAATATTGTATCACAACCGAAATGCTGAGGCGACTCGTTTAACTACGAATCATGATATGCTTAAAAACCAAAATTTCGTTATAACTTTCAACACTTAAAAAAATCACTATTATTACGCTATGCTACTTGTATTGCTGCTATTAAAAATATTAGCAAAGAATATCTTTTAGTCCGATACTGACATATTCCCTATTAAAATAAAAAGTCCTCTAAAAATTAGAGGACTCTTTCGTAATTAAAAAGCTGTTTCCTTTTTTCGAATTAATAGTTGACGTTCAAAACAGAAGCGAACTAAGAATTGACGATCTAATTCATCTGTGTCAGTAAAATGTAACGGTGCAATGACACAATCATCTCTTTCAATAATTCGAATAACTGATGCTCTCGTTTGGATATACTTAACATCCTTATTTGAAAAAGGTAAAGCAATCGTCATATCAAATTCATCATTTTCTTTAAATGAAACTTTTTGATTTAAAATGATTGCTAATCCCCCTGCGCTAATGTCTTCTGTGACAAATTGATAATATTCATCATTGAAGCGTATAGCGACATCCACAGGTGTTAAGACACGAACGAATTCTCTACGTTGTATCTTATAAATTTCTTCGTCGGTTGGAAAGGACAGCATAATCATCGGAATATTCGCTTTTACCCTTCCAAGTACTTCTGTTTTGAAAGCATGGGCTATCTTCTCTTCATCAATAAAAGATGCACGGAATTGACTGCCCCTAGATAAAAAGGAAGTCCTATTAGTAGTTGTACTTACTGGATAGTCAATATAAATATTACCATCCTTCTGTTCCACAACTTTACATTTAAAACGTTCCATAGATTCTGAATTGATGGGTTCTAACGTGATTAATGTACCAATTTTAAGTTCCATGTCAATCTCCCTTTATGCCACTTTAGTAGTGGTTTAATTATGACATGGATTGTTAAATTATGCTAGAGACAATACAATAGGCCCCCAGCACTTGGTCTATAATTTTTCATTCTTGATGATTTCGCCCGTTTCTGTATCTACCAATACTCTGAATGTAAGAGGAACATTCTTATTGTAATAAACAACAGTCAACTCATAGCATAAACGTTCTTCCATTTTATCGTTTTCACTATACGATAAAGCTTCTTCTACAATTTCAACATTTTTATCGAAAAACGTTTTCCAATCAATTTTTTTCATTGGTTGATCTTTTAATGTTTCTTTTTGAATATATTCCATACCATTAATTCCGATGATTTCACCGTTGTCTTTTGCAATCTTCACTTGTACGCCATCTGCATATACTTTTGCCTTATTAGATGGATTAATCCGTACATAATTTAAATGCCATGCCATTGTATTTTCTCTAGATGCTTCAATTTCAAGATCATCGAAGCCTAGGTCTTTCATTTGTTTATTAGCCTTGTTAATAAGTTCTTCTTGGCTTAAAGTACTTTTATCAACTGGTCGTTCCACTAAAAATGAAAGTAAGTGTCCGCCTTTTTTCGTAATATCTGCATAACCTAATCTAATTCCTTCATGGAAAGTAATGTGATAGAACGGATATGGAGCTGTTTTTTCACTTTGTTCAATACGAATTGTTGCTTTTTCATATTGTGGGAACATTTCTTTAAAACGAGCTAAAGCTTCTTTTTCTGAAATAACTTTATCTTTTAATGCTATTAAATCTTTTTTCTTTTGATTATCCGTTTCACTTGATGTTAATGGAAAATCACTTTCTGCATATGATTTTACCGTTGCAGATAAGTTCGTAAAATTATTTTTCACATCCATATTGGATAGTTGATCTAGCCATTTATTATAATGCTTATCTTCTTGTAATAAATGTGCTGTAGCAACGTCCCACTCACTTGAAAAGGAACTTAAATTTGAAGCTACATTAGAAACACTTTTATTCCAATTTGTTTTCGATTCTTCAGAAGTCATTGTTAGTTTCGCTTGATTTCCTAAACGCCCTAAATAATTCATCCATTGCGTTGTAAATTCACGATCTAGTGGTATACCTCCAATTGTTTGACGAATATCTGAAGACAAACGCCAAACATCTTGTAATGAATCATTTAATGCAGTAGGATCACTAAAAAGCAAGGATTGCTGAACTGCTTTTTGCAGCTCATTTAGTTGGCTAGAAGCATCTGCCATCTGATTCGTATATTGAGCATGTAATAACTGTTTTAAATTTGTTTTTTCCTTTGCAGACGTATAGCTAAATACCGAAAGAACTATAACAGCATAGACTAGAAAGAATGTTAACTTTTTCAATCAAGCACCTCCTATAAGCAAAAAATATGCTGACCTATTTTTTTGATTTGCGGTCTTGTCCAAATCCATTCACTAGTAGCTGTTTTTGGATTAAAATAATAGAGCGCATTTTCAGTAGGATCCCAACCGTTCATCGCATCAATTACTGCTTCCATTGCACGATCATTAGGTGTTAGCCAAATCTGACCATCAGCAACTGCAGTAAAAGCTCTAGGCTGGAATATAATACCCGAAATCGTATTTGGGAATTCCGGACTATCTAATCGATTTAAGATAACAGCTGCTACAGCAACTTGACCTTCGTATGGCTCACCTCTGGCTTCACCGTATACCGCATTTGCCATTAATTTTAAATCTTGATCTGAATATTTAGTTGGTAGTTGTGTATTAGATTGTGTACCTGTTCCCTGTTGAACTTGTTGTTCTAATGGTTTACCACCATAATGTGTAAATCGATTACCCTTTCTTAACTGCTCCATTACAAATTCTTTATTATAATTTGAAGCAGCAGTTAATTTTTTCTTCGTCGTAGTGCCTGCAATTCCATCTACTTTTAACCCATATTTTTCTTGGAAGTTTCTTAGGGCCCAATATGTGCCATAGCCAAACTTACCATCAATTTTCCCGGTATAAAAACCGACATATTGCAACCTTGCTTGCAATTCAATTACATCATCGCCATTAGCTCCCCTTGCGATCACTTGATTAGAAAATGCTTCTCCGCGATGCACATCGTTCATTGCGAAAATAGTGAAAGTCATAAGTATGATGAGAAGTACTTTAAAAAGTCTCATTGATTGTGAGCCTCCTTTTTCGTAGAATGTCTCAATCTACGATTTTTATACAAAACCCCATAAAAAAATGCCCAGAGAAGTAGAATATTTCTCTCGGCATTTATATTTTTTTTTGAGCATATAGATGTTGAATTAAGTGATTGTGTGCCTGTTTTACTTTTCTTAGCCCAAACCACCATAAAAACAACATAAAAGGAATCATTAAATATGACCAATGATCTTGAAAAAAGAAGATTAAATTGTATGCGTTGTGAAGTAGAATAGGTGCACATAATGCAACTACGATAAATTCATTTACTTGTTCTTTCTTAGAAAATTTCGATTTCCCTAAATAATAACCCATGACGACACCAAACAATGCATGGCTGGAAACCGGCATTAACGCACGTAAAAATGCAGTGTTTACACCGTAAGAAAGTAAGTATAAAATATTTTCTACTGTCGCAAAACCTAATGAAATAGCGACACCATATAAAACCCCATCATACGGATCATCGAACTCAACATGATGGTAAATGGCAATCATTAAGATCAACCATTTAAAAAATTCTTCAATGACTCCAGTAAAGACGACATTTTCCAAGATCGGATTTGAAAAAATCTGCTCTTCTTGAAAAACATACTGTAAAAATAGAATAGGGAACGTTAAGATTGCACCATATATAAATGTATGGAACAATGTTCTCCGAGGCTCCGTAGCCATCTGATTTCGTAGGTAAAAAAAGCTAAACAGCGCGAGGCCAGGAGCAATCGCCACTGTTAATAGGATAAACATGTAGTTGCTCCTTTCAATCTATGTCTATTTATTATACCATTCATAACACATAGCAAAAGTAATCCAAGGAGGATTTGTCATGAAAAAAACAATTTTATTAATACATACTGGTGGAACGATATCAATGCATGTAAATGAGGAGTCAGGTGCTGTTGTTCCAAAAGAAACTAATCCATTAATCGTAGAAAGTAAAAAACTAAGACAGTATGCTGATATTGTAGAATTAGATGCTTTTAATTTACCTTCTCCACATATGACACCTATTGAAATGCTCAAATTGAAAAATCTCATTTTAGAAGCAATCAGTAAGCAAAAAATTGATGGTATTGTCATTACTCACGGTACTGATACTTTAGAGGAAACAGCTTATTTTCTTGATTTAACAACGAATTTGGAAATCCCTATTGTCTTAACAGGAGCTATGCGCTCATCTAATGAATTAGGGGCAGACGGAGTTTATAATTTAGTTGAGGCAATGAGAGTAGCTGTTTCCGAAGATGCAAAAAATAAAGGTGTACTAGTTGTTATGAATGATGAAATTCATGCAGCTGCTAACGTTACAAAAACTTCAACTTCGAATGTTGGTACTTTCCAAAGTCCACAGTATGGACCACTTGGACTTATTACTAAAACAATGATTCATTTTCACCACGCTCCTTTGCAAAAACAATATGTAGAAGTTTCTACAATTGAAAAGAAGGTTGCCCTATTCAAAGTATATGCAGGAATGGAAGCTGACCTATTATTATCGGCAATAGATAGTGGTTACCATGGTGTTGTATTAGAAGGTTTAGGCCAAGGTAACGTCCCACCAGCTGTCGTAACTGGCATTCAAGCATTGCTCGATCATCAAATCCCAGTCGTTTTAGTTTCACGCTGTTTTAACGGGATTGCACAAGGTGTTTACGGTTATGAAGGTGGAGGCAAAATGCTTGAGGATATGGGTGTCATTTATGCTCCAGGAATTAGTGGCCAAAAAGCTCGTCTAAAACTTTTAATCGGCTTAAATCAAGTGCATTCCCCTATAGAAGTTGCACATTTCTTTTAATATTATTTGTAATTTCATCATTATCAATAAAATTTAAATAAAAGAGGGCTGTCTAACAAGTCTTATTTCGACTCATTGACGACCCTTTTTGAAAATCAAGAATGTTGATTTAACAGCATTCTTGATTTTTTTATTTAGTTCTCTCTGGATGATTTAACTCCTTTGGACAGACCTGATGCTCAGCTTCAAATTCCCTTTAATTCACTTCTTTTATAATCTGTTGAATTATTTTCATACTCTCTATATCTTTTTGTCTAAGTTTTCTTCCGGTTCCTAATTCATGAACCTTCTTTTCTTCAAGTAATTGGTGTGGACTTAACACACAAACTGATACACCCTGTAAATTATAAAATTTCGTAGATAAAGCATCCGACCTCCATATCCATTCTGGGAAACCATTTGCAATAATGTCCCCCTCTTCTGAACGCTTTACGAAAACTATACTCACATCAACATCATTTTTAATAAGATCAGTTTGAAACTCGCTAATTGGGATGATAAGAAAACCTGCATGTTCAAGGGCTTTTTCCAACTGTTCTCGATATTGTATCCAAGTAACAAAATCAATATCAGAGTGTGGTCGAATAATCCTACCAAGTAAAAAGTCTATAGCCCATCCCCCTCTTAACCACAAATCATTATTAAGAGCTAAACTAATTCCATTTATCTCATGAATTATCCTTAACTGGGACTGTGTTTTATCAAACTCTTGAACAATGTTTTTGCTATCCACCTTTATACACATCCTTTTATATTTTTATCTACTAAAAATATATTCTCTTAATTTTTTTTTCGGATGACATTGTGTGAAAATAAACACCAACAATAATAGCTATTTGAAAACGCTTTTATTTTTGTCTAACCTGAGAACTAGTTGCTCTATTCGGTACTTTTTTTCTATTGATTTGCAAACTATTAAAATACTTATTAAAAAGATGAATCCAAAAGATTATTGTGCTAATTACGCGATCATAAGATTCTCTATTTTCAAAAAACTATGCTTTGCAGAGGCAGATTAGTAGTGCTAACATGAAATATGTTGCATATATGTACAAGGGGGTTTTATATGGAAAACATATTCATGTTCGTTCTTATATCAGCATTATTAGTAATGGTCCCAGGGGTTGATTTATTATTAGTTATCAAAAACACTATTTTATACGGTAAAAAAGCAGGTCATTTTACAACACTAGGTATTGTAGCAGCATTATTTGTTTGGACACTAATCGCTGTATTAGGCTTAGCTGCCATTGTAGCGAAATCATTATTTTTGTTTAATTTAATTAAGTATTTAGGGGCTGCTTATTTAGTATGGATAGGAATTAAAGCTTGGCTATCAAAAGGCTCCTCTCCAATTGAGTTATCTGCTAAAGAACACAATATTGGCACTACTGAGTATTCCCCTAAGGCTCATAAATCATGTTTTTACCAAGGAATACTTACTGATTTACTCAATCCAAAGACCTTAATTGTATATATGACACTGATGCCTCAATTTATAAATATAAATGGTAATATTATTTTTCAATTATGCATTCTTGCAGCAATATTAATGGCTTTAGCAATTGTATGGTTTATCATTGTTGTCTATGTACTAAATATTATTCGAAAATGGTTTATGAAACCGGGCGTTCAAAATATATTTAACAAAACTACAGGAGTAATGCTCGTCTTCATTGGTGTAAGGTTAGCCCTAGAGGAAAAAGCTATATAAAAAGAGCCAGTCAACTGTTTTAATAGGTTGACTGGTTCTTTTCCAGAGTAATCTTTTAACTACATTGTTTTATTCGATAGCTCCAGGACTTGGTTGTTTCATTCCCTATTTATGATTGCCATATCCTGTTTATAAAAAAAAGCTGTCACGTAGTCAAAAAGACTAGGGGACTGACCCCAAATGTATAGACAAATAAAAAAAGCATCTTCGATTGAATTCGGGTTTAGATACCTAAAATTCAAT
>NZ_LILB01000005.1:533653-583951 GCF_001274945.1 Viridibacillus arvi
GTCGCCGGTACAATACCGACAACTGGTTGGATAAATGCTTTTTTGATCCCTGTCTTAAATACAGGGGTCAGTCCCTAGTGTGACAGCTTTTATTATTTCTCTTGAATGAAGTTGGCAATGAGATTACCATGGAAACGACCATTTTCAATGAAAATTTCATTAGCATTATTTCCAGCTGCGATCACACCCGCGATAAATAAGCCTGGAACATTCGTTTCCATTGTTTCAGGATTATAAGTTGGGCGTCCTGTTTCACTGTCTACTGTCACACCCATTGCACGGATGAAATCATGATCTGGATGGTAGCCTGTCATAGCAAAGACAAAATCATTTTTCACTGCAAATTCTTTGCCATCTTTTGATAAGATAACTTCATCTTCCTTGAATGCAATAACATTTGTCTCAAACATCATTTCTACTTCACCATTGCGCACTAGGGCGTCGAAGTCTGGCAGTACCCATGGTTTTATACTTGGTGAGTATTCTGCACCTCTGTAAACAACTGTTACACGAGCACCTGCTTTATGAAGAGCTAATGCTGCATCAATTGAAGAGTTTTTCCCACCAACTACTAATACATCTGTATCAAAATAAGGGTGAGCTTCTTTAAAATAGTGATGGACTTTAGGTAGTTCTTCCCCTTCAATCCCCATGTAATTTGGATGATCATAATAACCCGTTGAGATTACGACATATGGAGTTATATATTGATCTTTATCTGTTTTAACTTCGAATGTACCGTTCTTTGGTGTTACATTAAGAACCGTTTCAAAGCGATTAATTTGAATGTCTTTACGTTTTACTACTTCACGGTAGTATACTAAAGCCTGATTTCGTTTCGGTTTAGGCTGTTCAATGATAAATGGTACATCTCCAATGGCTAACTTTTCACTTGAACTAAAGAATGTTTGATGTGTTGGGTAATTGTAAATGGCATTTACAATATTTCCTTTTTCAATCACTATTGGTTGTAACCCAATTTCTTGTAATGAAATCGCTGCCGCTAAACCACATGGGCCGCCACCTACGATAATTGCATCTATTTGACGCATGAACCTTCACTCCTCATAAATAAACATCTCCTATAAACAAGGAGATGTGACACTGTATACTCTTTTATCATCTCTATTATACGCGCATCCATTAAATATTTCTTGGTTCTTGCACTATTTTCGACAAGCTTATGTTAAATTTAACTGCTTTTTTCTACAAAGATTAAGCTGGCTCTACAAATATGTAGAATCAGCTCTGTTTTACTGTTGGTATTTCGAAAGCGAAGAGATAACAATAGCCACCATTATTTGAAGTTAGAAAAACCGTATCCATTTGAAGACAGGCAACCAGTTAATGAAACCATTCAAATGCTAGTGCAATCAAATAAAGCGGAACTCCAATAATTAACATCCCCGCAAAAAGGTAAGAAATACTTGTGAAAATAAATTTAATAAAATCATAAATAGCACCAGCTAAGTCATCAATAAGCCGTAACATCTCTAGCCTCCTAATTAAAAACTGTCTAGATGAAGATAAAGTAAATCGATAAGAGGAAACAATAGTTTAATAAATTGATTCGACATGCTCCCCAATATACCTGCTTTAATTAAATTTGGGATATTTCCCAATTCGCTATTCAGCATGATGTTCATTCTCTAATGATGAATTTGCTCCTATCTTTAATAGGATAGATATAGAGAGTACTACTAACTAGATTTTATTAAAACAATATTTTAAAAAATACACACTAAGACAAAAAAAGCAGACAATGACTACAATGTCACTGTCTGCAATAGAACTTCCTCCTGAATGTTGGTGAATAATGAAACAACCACAATGTTAGGAAGAAAAGAGTACTAGGTATTCTTTAGAATAATTTCACGTTACCAATCATTATCAGATATCTATTCAATTTTATAACAATAGCTATTGAGGGATCGCCAAGCTCGTTCCAACTACAACATTATCACCAGTCAAGCCATTTGCTTGTTTAATCTTCGCTATGCCATCTATACTTCCGTAATACTTCATGGCTATGTTATAAAGTGTATCCCCTGTTTGAACAGTATGTAAACGACCACTCGACTGCGCCTGTTGATAGGCTTCTGAAGGAGAGGTTGTATTAGTTTCAGTAGTCTGTCCGTTATTATTTGGAGGTGTTGTAATAGGTTCCTTTGGAGGTTCTACCACTGTATTGTCATCCTTCTTTGTAGGTGCATCCACTTTTTCTTTATTTGCTTTCTTTTCTTCTTTAACTTTTTCTTTTTCCTTCTTGTTTTCCGCTTTTTCTTCAGCTTTTGCTTGTGTATTTGCTTTTGTATTGGTTTCAAATTTCACATGGTCTTTTTCTAATTCCGTTTCTTCATTACCACCTTTGTCATAGAAAAAACCTACATAAATAAGGATGGATATTGGAATCGATATAAAGATAACGGCTAAAATCGTTGGTAATGGATTAATACGTCGTTTCTTTTTCTTTTTATTATTACCATGAAGCTGACTACGGGTCATTCTCGAAGGGTTTTCGTTATTCTCGGAATCGAGCTTTAACTTAATGGTTTGACGATGCTCTTCTATTTTTTCGCGATAATCCTTTTGAGCCATCTTAACCCCTCCTTTTTCACTAGTACTATTCTATATTATGACGAAATAAAACATAAAAGTAAATGTACGTTCTGTTAAAGATTCGGCAATAAAGCAGTCAATCTATCTTCCCATGAAGCTATATTTTCCTGCACTTCTAAATTCTTTCTCCACTTCAAAATTGCACCAAATTCTATACCACAATAATGGCAGCAATGAGCAGGTTTTTCTCCTAATGACTGCCCAAAGTAATGTAGTAGCTGCTCACGTATACATTTCTCTGCTGTTACAAGTTCCTTCATTTCATCTACTTGATGCACTTTACTAAAACGAATTGCAGTAAGCTTTTGTTGCACTTCTTCTGGTGTCAAACTTTGCATCCAATATGAAAGTACACGAAATCCAGTTTCACTTATTTGATGTTGATCTAGCATAATTGCTGGGTTTTCGCCTTGTTGCATGTAGGCTGCATACTGTTCCACATGGCGTTGCTGAGGTAAATCTTCTGTGACGATAAATTTCGTCATATCCTCATCATTTGGAACATAGAGCAATATGGACAGTGCGTCCTGTCCATCACGTCCTGCACGTCCTACCTCTTGCATATAGTTGGCTACAGTAGATGGTATATGATCGTGAATGATTTGACGAACATTATCTTTGTGAACCCCCATACCAAAAGCGTTAGTTGCACAAATCCATTCGAGTTGCCCAGCCAAAAATTGCTGTTGGATAAATTGTCTATCTTCTGCCTCCATCCCAGCATGATATGCTGCTGCTCGAATACCATTAGCTAAAAGTTGCTCTGCATAGATACCCGTTTTTTTACGGGACTGTGTATATATGATCCCTGGACCACAAGTTGTTAAGACATGATCCACTATCCATGGGGCTTTTTCAGCTGCATTTTCAAGTTGCACTACATCATAATGTAAATTTAAACGGTCCACAGAATGAATATATTCAAAAGGTTCGTTCATATGCAAATAATTCTTCATATCTTTTACAACTTGCTCTGTTGCAGTAGCACTTAATGCTAAAATTGGTGGACGTTTTGTATTATCTAGCCAGTCAGTAATTTTTAAATAATCTGGTCTAAAATCAAACCCCCATTGAGAAATACAATGCGCTTCATCTACAACAATTAGCCCTAACTGCATTTCACGAAGTGCTCCTTGTACTTGTGGATTCATCAACATTTCCGGTGATGTAAAAATGAATCGATATTGCTGTAAATGCTGTAATACATTTCGTTTCTCTGACATTTGCAAAAATGAATTTAATGCTACAACACGCTTTTCGCCAAATCGTTTTAATTGTTCTACTTGATCTTGCATTAACGATAACAGTGGGGAAATGATTAATATCGGTTTATTTAATATATAACCAGGTAATTGATAACAAAGTGACTTTCCCATTCCCGTAGGTAAAAGAGCAATCACATCATGATTTTCAATAATTGCTTCTATTACTTCCTTTTGACCAGAGCGAAATGTTGAATAACCAAAATGTTGTTGTAACAGCTGCTCCAAATTCGTCATTTTACATTTCTCCTTTCGCAGCAAGAATGAGCCTAATTTGGAAATAAGAAAGTTCAGGAACGGCCTCACGCAATACTTTTAATTTTTTACTATTTTCTTGTTTTACAGCATGTACAATTACCTCAACATCTTGAGATGCCACAAATTGTCCAAGTGGAAACTGAGGCATAGTCATCGCCATCTCTACGAAATGATCTTCAATTGTACTTTCTTTCAAACGGCGCATCGTAGCAATTTGTTCTAACGTAAAACCTTGTTGAAACAAGTTTGCAGTTTTTTGGGAAGACTCTGTTAATAGTTGTTCAATACGTACTCCTTCAGCAAGTTGTGACAAATAACGCTTGGGCTCTTCATATAAAGCATCTAACCACATATGCAGTGCTTCTATATAAGCTAGTTGAACATCTAACAAAGAACTATTTTGTTCTCTAGCAAGCTGTTGCCAAGTCCATCCAGGTGTATTAAATCCACTTAAACGATAGAGTAGAAGATTTAATGAGGAATCTTCAATATCCAATCTATTCAGAGAATCTGAGATTTCAACTCTTATTGCCTGATAAAATGTGTCTGATTTATAATTATTTTTTACTAAAAAATTTTTTACCCATAATTGAATATCTTCATCTTTCTGGATAGGAGCAAACGATTTTGTTTCCTGTACAGAATATGACAATGATTGTACGACTAATGATAATCTTTTGAAAAAGATATGCTCATTTCCGCGATAATACCAACCATTAAAATGCATAGATTTACTTTTTTCAAGTACCTCTAAACCGGTATTTGTTAGTATAAAATACTGTTCATCTCTATATGTAGCATAGCCTAACTCAATTAGTTGGTCTGCATGCTCCATATATTTTTCTTTTGTGAGTTTGGGTGTTAAGCCGAAAAATGAATGGAGGTTAAAATTTCCTACATCTTGAATTGTTTGTCCTGAACGTTTTCCTTTTAGCAAATGAAAACCTGCTGAAACGGAACGTTCACCCCCAAATTTATGAAAAATCTGTAACAAAATTTGTTGTATGTACAATGCGATTTCCCCCATGAATAAGTAATTTTGGTTGAAATGTGTTGAAAAGCACTTTAGAATGAAAAGGAAGCTAATTAGGAGCGATTGTAAAAAGGAGAGAGAAGCATGGCGAAATTTACCATTGTTGATAAAGATACATGTATTGCATGTGGTGCTTGCGGCGCTGCTGCACCAGATATTTATGATTATGATGATGAGGGTATTGCCTTCGTTATTCTAGATGATAACATGGGAACTGAAGAAGTTCCAGATGATCTAATGGAAGATATGCAAGATGCTTTCGAAGGATGTCCTACTGATTCAATTAAAGTAGCTGACGAGTCTTTTGAAGGCGATGCATTGAAATACGAATAGTATTACCGTTCGGTGGCTATTTTCACTTTTAGTGGAAATAGTCTTTTTTATTGTAGTCATATACTGCACTAGATGTCCGTATGTTGAGTAAAAGTTATATATTCCGTTTCGAATAGAGAAAAAACTGCAGAATTGCTTCTGCAGTTTTTTTAATAACTTTTCGTCCGATCACGTTTCATTAAATAACTAATCAGTAATAATGCAGATCCTGCACCTAGCTGAGTAAACCAAGTAATATTAACAAGAGGACCTAGCTCATCAGTAAGGTAAAGAATAGCTATAAACAAGCCGAATGTTACTACTCCCAAAACACCTGATTTAACCACAGTTCTTTTCGACATTTTTTCTTCAAAGGCACCTTGTTTTAACTGCTTCAATATTACATATAGTAAGCCCGAACCTATTGCAACAACAGCAACGACATTTATAATAGAGGAATATAAATAAATCTGATCTGATTTTGTGAAATAGCGTCCTATCGCTCCAATAATAATGAACCAACCAATTATGTCACATAATATTTCGACACCGAAAGTAATAAGATTTCCCTTCTTTTCTTTCGGCAATGCCTCCACTATTTCTTCAGCATACACTTTTGGATTAGAACCAAACACATCACTTGCTGTTTTCCCTTCCGCCTGAGCTGATAATAAATGGTCGAGAATCTCTGTTAATACTTCCTCTGATTGACGTTCAGAAAGTAATAAATGCGATCTAATATAGATGAGTAATTTATCAAAATAGATTTCATTTTCTTTCGTTAATAGCTTACGTTTTTCATTAGTTTCTGATATTAACTTCTTCACTATAACCATTTCCACTAATCCCCTTTCGATAGTCGTTCACAACACTTAGAATTTTATAATATGTAGAATTAATCATTACTTATTATCCCTTCTCTTTCATTAACTTTCCTACAGCATCAGAAATACCGAGCCATTCAGAGCGAATATCATCTAATGCTTCTTTGCCTGCTGTTGTAAGTTTATAATATTTACGATTCGGACCTGAATCTGAAGGTCTCATTTCACCTGTAATTAAATCATTCTTTTGAAGTCGTAGTAGTACCGGATAAATTGTCCCTTCACTGACATCAGATAGGCCTACCATTTGTAGCTTTTTTGAAAGCTCGTAGCCATAGACAAATTCATTTTCAATCACTGCCAATATACAGCCATCTAATATGCCCTTTAGCAATTGACTTCTAATTGTCACCATATTCAACTCCTCTCAGTACATTGCAAGACAAGGTACTAAGTAAATAAAATACTACTTTGTATAACAAAGTAGCTACATTGACTATATATTGAAATGGTTTGGTTGTCAACTACATGGTTATACAAAGTAGTTAAATCACTAGTTGCATTAAGAGTCAATTTAGGGTAAGATTTTAGTATCAGGTACTAATAGTAACTATACACAGGAGGCTATTATGGAGAACTTACTACAATTAAAAGATAAAAATATCGTCGTAATGGGCGTGGCAAATGATCGTAGCATTGCATGGGGAATCGCAAAATCTCTTTTCGAAGTCGGCGCTAACGTCATCTTTACATATCGAAAAGAACGCTCTTTAATGAAATTGGAAAAGTTAATGGCAGGTTATGAAGACCAAGAGGCTACTTTCATCCAATGTGATGTGAATAGCGATGAAAGTATTAAGGCTGCTTTCGATACAATTGGTGCTAAAGTTGGTACAATTCATGGTATCGTACATTCAGTGGCATTTGCAAACGCAGAGGATTTAAAAAACCGTTTCCTTGAGACTTCACGTGATGGTTATGCTTTTGCACAAGACACAAGTGCCTATTCACTAATTGCAGCTACAAAAGCTGCACATCCTTATATGACTGAAGGCGGTTCAATTGTAACGATGAGTTATCTTGGCGCTGAACGTGTCTTAGAAGGATACAATGTTATGGGTGTTGCTAAAGCAGCTCTTGAAGCATCTGTAAGATATTTAGCGGCGGATATCGGTGCTGATAATATTCGTGTTAATGCGATTTCAGCTGGGGCAATTAAAACATTAGCAGCAAAAGGCGTACCTTCATTCAACAAAATTTTAAACCGAATTGAAGAAAGCGCACCATTAAAACGTAATGTTACACAAGCTGAAGTAGCTGATATGACTATCGTTATGCTGAGTCATTTATCTCGTGGCGTCACTGGAGAAACGATTTATATTGATGGTGGCTATAATATTATGGGAATTTAATTTTAAAACGCACTCATAAGAGTGCGTTTTTTTGTATGTCTTACTTGTCTATTAATTTACAATTTCTCAGAAATTGTAACCATACCAAAATACTTTACGGGTCCATTTTCTTTGGATTTTACTCCTTTAATTCCAAAGCAAAAACTTGCGATCCAAGAAGCAATCCATAGGAAAAAATATAGATTTATAATGCCGTTCATACTTAATGTGCTCAAATAGAACAACAGAATCCCTACAATGCAAAAAACAACCGACAGTACACCATATCTCCCATTTAAAAACATTTAGTTCTTTCCTAGGATTTTATAATGATCATTCTGGATATAATCGATTACCTCATCAATGTATGATTCTAAAGGCTGTAAAGTATCTATCTTTAAACATTTCAGCTCTTCTGGTTTTTTACTATTTTGAACCGAATATAAAAAATCCTCTTTTGAATTTATAGACGCGATCTGACTCAACTTTCTATTTCTTGAAGCTAACCGATGATTAATTTCTTCAAAGTCATTTAGTAAGCACTCCACATATTTATAAGTTACATTATGCTTCTTCTGTAGTGAAAGTCCTCTTTCAATTAATTCATCATACAAGCATGGACTATCAAGAATCACATTATTACCTAGTCCAAGATAATAATCGATTAACTGCCAATCGATTTCATAAGAAATAGAGCCCGATGTTTTTCTATCTAAAGCTTCAGTGCTACTTGTTAATAAGGCTGATTTAATGATGTCATGATCAACGATAATCGCTCCTGTACGCTTTGCAATAGCTTGCGCAAGCGTGGATTTACCTGAACCAGGAAATCCAGACATTTGAATAAAAAACACTGTTCTACACCCCCCTACTCTACCAAACTAGGTGAAGTTTATCTTTATAAAAATGGATAGCACGCTCGTAATCTTTAATACTTGCATCTTTTGTAGACGTTGTAATCACATCAAGTAGTTGCCCAATTGAATCTTCGTGCTTTTTCAAATTGAATAAGGTCATTGCGTAAAATACTTGAAGCGCTTTGAATTCCGGATATTTTGTAATACCTTCTTGAAATACTTTTTCCGACTTCTGATATTCCCCAATTGTTCGAAAAGTACTTCCTAAGCCAAGATAAGCGTTAGGCTCATCTTGATTATCTAAACCAAGTTTGATAGCTTTTTCATAATAAGGTATGGCTTCATTTTCAAGACCTAGAACATCAAAACTCCATGCAGTTTGATAATTAACAAATGCATCTTCTGGAAAGTCATGTTGTATATTCATCATTAATTGGTTGGAGTCTTTTAATAAATTATTGGCTCGTAGTTTCAAAACCTTCTCAAGTCTTTGCATATATCAGCTCACTCCCTAATATACAATGGGCTAATAACCCATTTAATCTTACTCTACAAAGATTACATATATTAGTACCTCTTCCGTTTTGCCGCATGCTCTAATTTCTTTGTACAGCTTACACAATGAAAGTTTTTTGCTTTTCTCTCTTTATATAGCTTGTAATGCTTCGTGCCTTCTATCAATTTATAAGGTTCTTTACACAAACCACAGATTACTTCATAGTAAATAACCATCGTTTATTGCCCCTCTCCATATAATTTTTTTTGATTCCTCCGCCTAACTTTCAATTTAATATGCGACCAGAGATCATCATCTCTTCATATAACTGACCAGTTCTAATCCAATAAATTATTCGATATGTTCCCAATAGCGAAACACCAAGTATTAGGATAATCATGAATACGAATAGATCTAATCTATTTATTGGTTCTAGGCGATCTATATTAATTGCTAACCAAATACTTAAAAAGATTATAATTAAATAAAAGCATATATTGGGAATTACCCACAGAATCCTTCTCAGTTTTTTATTCATATGGATACACCTCGCTTCAACTCTCCAATGCATATATCTCATTATCCTATAAATTCAAAATAATTACATCTAAATATAAAAAAGACTAACTAATTTCAGCTAGTCTTTTTCCTTATATCAAAATCATCTAATTTATAAAAACATCATAGTAACATGTTCAACATATTTTTTTAAAACAATAAAGGTATTAATTAAGAGAAATGTTGTTGGCTTTAAATACTTACATTTCCTAATCTTAAATAGCTAACCCAGCATTATAACTTCCATATGTTCTTCAGTAAATTTAATATCTGTTGACAGTGAATATGCTGATGAATTTTTTTTTGAAATAACACATTTTGCTGATTCACCATTTTTAAAGTGGACAGCAGCGCCATCATCTACTGCTAGTCCAGATGAAATTCTTCCATTACTTATAAGCTTAAATAGCGCTTGTTTACTCTCTACATTATTGTAGTAAGGGCATAAAACTCCTTTTATTAAACCTAAGCCTGCGGAAATTTTGTATACTAAGGATTCATCCTTCCATATCCCTTCTTCAAACAAGTATATTGCGCTAGTACCTGATCCAACTATGATTTGCCCTTTATGATAGGCTTCTTTAAGTTTCTCTTCCATCCTAAACTTTCTCCATGTATTGATCATAAAATTCAAGTTACCATCACCAATATAAAGAATGTCTTGTTTCTCTATTATGGAATCAACACATTTTTCATTCATGTCTGAAATCGTAATATGTGTAGGCTTACAATTCTTAATAGAAAAAACTTTATAAAAATCTTTAATATACCTTTCACTATCTTCACTCGCTGTTGCTATAAAACAAATGCTAGGCTTTATATTTATTGCTTGCTGTAATATATATTGTTCTAGTAATGGATTATCTATATTTGTCGAAAATTCTCCGCTTCCGAGTGCAATAAATTGCAACATCTTACTGTCATCTATAGGGGTCATGGTATGATACCTCTCCAGTTAAAATTCATTGATTTATTGTTTTTATATTTTGAAACTTCTAATACTATCTGAATCTACTTAGGTTGGAATTTTTTTTTCACGATCCAATGATACGTAAACATGACTGTTAGAATTACCCAAAGAATTGTTGCAAAAAAATTAATAGAAAAGTTTGCTCCCACTGAGCCTGTTATAAGCAAATTCATCGCATGTTTGCTCATTCCAGCTGGATTTATCACATCTAAGACAGGATGAAGTCCAACTAACATTCTACAAATTAGTAACGTAATAATACCTATTAATGCAATTAACGCTTGGCTATTTAACACTGCGCTTAGCATTGTAGTGAACGATAAGCAAAAAAGGATCCACAATAAATAACAAAAAAGTGCAGTAATCATTAATGTTAACTCTATACCGGTAAACAGGAAATGAATGTATAACAAAGAAGCGACGTAACCAATCCCCACACTTATTGAGACTAATAAATAATTAGAAAGGAGCTTTCCACCAATATAAGAACTAACAGTAACTGGCCTTGTTAAAATAAATGCTAACATTCCACTTGATTTATCTGATTGAATTAACCCCATCATAGCAATGACAATTATCATTATGCCAAGTTGATCGAATTGTGAACCCAACGTTGCTGCAAGAACCTGTCCTCCTGTCTGTTCAGTCATAGATGGATCAATTGAAATCCCTTGTGCACCACCAAGTGTTTTTAAAATTGCGGGTAAGTAATATGTCATAATTGGCTGCGTCGTACCTAAAAAGATAAATACAAGGGGCAACCAGATTACTTTGAAATCATTCAATACTTGACTATATTCTTTTTTCATTAGTACAGCTAAAGAATTCATGTTCCCACCACCAATTTCAAAAATATTTCTTCAAGGGTTTCGTGTTTATCAATTTCAAAACGTATGATATCAACATTATTTTCTAGTGCATTCTGGATAAGAGAATTTTTATATTTTACAACATCATCTAATGTAATTTTTACTTTATGGCCAGTCATTTCTGCATCTTTTACATACGGGAGCATTTTCACAGTATCTACCCAAGATTTATCATTATGTGTGATTTCTAAATATACAACAGGTTTACTATTACGACTTATCAAGTCAAGCATTGTTGTATCTTCAATTTTCATTCCATTTTTAATGACAACGAATCTTTCACAAATCTCCTCTGCATCACTTAATATATGGGTTGATAATAATATTGTCGTTTCTTGCTTAATTTCTTGAATCAAATTTAGAACCTCTCTTCTACCTATCGGGTCTAAGGCTGAGACCGGTTCATCCATTACGATAAAAGCAGGTTTATGTAACAACGCCTGTGCTATACCAAGTCTTTGCTTCATACCGCCTGAGAAAGTTCGAATTTTGGCATCCTCTTCATCTGAAAGTCCTACTTTAGCTAATATTATCGGTACATCTCTAATCAATTCTTTTTTTGAAATGCCCGACAGTTGCCCCATAAAAAAGAGTGTTTCTTTCGCAGTCATCCATTCATAAAAATTTGGATACTGGGGAAGGTACCCTATTTCACGCTTCATTTTTGAGATGTTTTTACCCTCTAACAGTACTTCACCTTCATCTGTTTGAAGGATATCGGCAATTATCTTAATTAATGTAGATTTTCCGGCTCCATTTGGTCCTATTAATCCTACGCATTGACCCGTTTCTAATTCCATTGAAAATTGACTAACTGCTTTCTTTTCCCTAAATTTTTTGGATACATTTTTAATTTCTAGTTTCATTATGCTCTACTGTCCTTTCTTCCTATTACGAAATATAAAATCGGACCTATCGTATTGCAAAATAAAATAACAAGTGTCCAAATAAATACATTTTCCCTCGTCTTACGATTACGATATAAATCTAATAAAGCAATCAAAATTAAAATAAATCCTACTGCCATAAAAGGTAATATGATTGGTAAAACTCCCATCCAATCTATATCCTTTAAATCTTCCAGACTATAATGTAATTGCATTTTAAATCCCCTCTCTTGAATCTAACATTTTATTATCATTATTGATAATGATAATATAAGTGTATTACATTTGTATAGACTTTTCTCAAATTATATTAATTCAACTAATTATTATAAATTAAAAATAATATAACTGTTGTACTTGTAATTTTAATAATTCATGTTGATAATATTATCAATATGGATAATGAATAATTTTTTCAAAGGAGAAACAATGAAAAATAAAGCTGAAGTTTTAATTCACCCTGTAAGAATGAAAATATCTCAAGCTCTTATGAGAAATAAAGAAACTGGTCTCACTCCACTTGAAATGGTGAAGATTATAGAAGATGTGCCACAGGCCACTCTATATAGACATATTCAAGTGCTTTTAGATGCTGGTATTATTCAAATAATTAAAGAGAAAAAAGTCAGATCTGTATTTGAGAAATACTATTCACTAAACGAGGAAGCTGCTCGACTTGACTCAGAAGAATGGCAAAAATTATCTAAAGAAGAAAAAATTAGTTATTTATCTTATTATCAATTATCATTAATGACTCAATATGAAAGTTATTTATCAGGGTTAGAACTAGACGGTTCTAAAGAAGACAAGGCAACCTTTTCGCTGTTAGAATTAAAAATTGACGATGAACATTTTGATAATTTCCAGCAAGAATTAAATAGTTTAATGCTCAAGTATTATAATAAAAAAATTAACAACCAGAATATACCTACACGTACAGTTGCAGTAACAATTATTCCAAAATCTTAGCCTTAAAATATGATTAAGACTACACCATAATTAAGTGAAAATAATGAGAAGGTAAAGTTGCTCGCATTTGATACCTTCTTGCCATTTTTTGAATATTGGAAAATTAATTTAAATAAATACAAAATAGGCATATAAAAAGGACTAGCTGATTATCTAGGCTAGTCCTTTTATTATTAATTTTCATTTCATCTAGAAATCCATCTTTAATGAAAGCATGTCAGACGCTCTCAATTCATCACTCTCTATTACCATCACTTGCATACCGCATTCACTAGTAGTTTCATGCCATTCACCCTTGTCCCAAAACACAACATCACCGGGACCTACTGTTTTTCCGCCTTCTTTACCAACAACATTGCCTGTTCCGTTTAATACGATAAGCAATTGATTCGTTACTGTTTGATGGTTACCTATCACACCATTCTCTTCTAAAGTCATTAGACTAATATTCGTTGCAGTTGAAGTTTGGCAAATATGCGATAGCTGAAAATCCGAATCAAACACATTCATCTGTCTTTTAGATATATTAAATATTTGCAATTACTCTCACCCCTAAATGTTTAAAGCTATCTATTATTTCAATCGAACTTCACAATTCCAAATTCTTTTCATGGCTACTCAAAAAACCTCTTTTTAATTGTAATACAACTAATGAAAGAACTACCGCATTAATAGTATAAAAAATAGCATATATAATAGCCTCTTTCTTTTCATTAACTTCGAAAATCGGCAAAATATTAGGGACTACTAATAAAATAATTGTAACGACAGATGAATAAAAGATACTTTTATGTTTAAAAACTCCAATAAAACTTGAAATGAACACGATTAATAGAGCGAAATAATGATAGTAAGGGATAACTGACACATATTCTCTCCTCTGTGATTTATTTATTACTGATAAACTATAAACGTTTCACTTACATGTTTCACTAACTTTCTTACATACAAAATTCATTGAATAGCTATCATTTGTAATTAGGTTTTCTTGCCAATCTTCATATATTTGAATAACTTCAAACCCATGATTAGCAAGTACTCGTTCCATCTCCTTTGGGTAAACATATCTTAATGTAATATTAGTACTCACTTCATTTACTATATGATTTGTTTCATCCTTATATTTTCGAATTGTTGTATAATATTGCAATTGATTGAGCGCATCATATTTTGCAATTGTAGATACATCTACTTTATATTGCGTTTCATCATCAATATACGAATACCAAAATTCTTCTGTTTCTGGCTGTAGTAATTCTTCAACACTCGGAAATCTCGTATTAAAGATGAAAATGCCATTTTGAAAAAGATGTCTATTAACCGATGATAATAAACCATCTTGGTCTTCGTTCTTTAGAAAATGTTGAAAAGAATTCCCAACAGAAAAAGCAAAATCGGTTTTAAAATTTAATTCTAACTTCGTACAGTCTTGTTGAATCCATTCTATTGGTAAGTTCAGTTTACCGGCTTTCTTCTTCGCTTCATTTAGCATACCTTCATGTGAATCTATCCCTACTATCTTGTGACCACTTTTTGCTAAAGGAATCGTTACCCTACCAGTTCCACATGCAATATCAAGAATTGTCCCTTCAGCCTTTAACGCCCATTTTTGTAGAAAAGGAATATCCTCTGTGTAATCGTTATTTTCCTTATCGTATAATATTGGATTATCATATTCTTCTGTATTGTGTTTTATTGACATATGTAAATCCCCCCCTATTATTTTGATTGTCCCATATTTTCAAAATTATTACATTAATAATTCAGAAAATACTACTGCTATTTTTCTATTTGATGCACTTTGTTCCATTATGATTGATGTAAGTATACACATGAATAAAAAAACCGTGAGAGTAACCCTCACAGTTTTCATTTATATAATCTCTAAAAAAAATTGAACTGTTTTTATAGACCCGTTTATTACTCTTAGAGACAATGCCCCATCCTAGGCTTTCATATATCATAAGCACAAAAAAACGGAGTTCCATAGACTCCGTTTTTTCAATAAAGCTATTATTATTTTGTTGTCATGAGTTTAGTACCTAGCCCTATAAATACAAGGCCTGATAGAGACTTTTTCCATTAGCACCTCTTCGGGCAGCTCAAGAGTTTTTTTATACGCTTCAAAACCTTTAACTCTGTGTTTGCATATAAACTTCTTCATACGGCTGAATAATTACAAAACCGTCTCCTTCAAACCTCATTTGGATTGATTCTCCACTACCTCTTCCAATAAAGGTTTTTAGTGAAATATCCGTTTGAAATTCAGGTTGAAGGTTTCCCGACCACGCTACAGTTGCATTTGGATCTGTAATAACTGGTTTTCCTGGTGTTACTCGTAATGTTAGCGGTTCATAATGGGTTGTAATGGCAATCATACCCGTTCCTTCGCACCGAACATTAAACAAACCACCTGCCATCATACCTGCTACTTTTCTCATAAGCTTGATATTGTGATTAATAGATGGTTCAAATGCAAGTAGGTCATTTCCATTTACATAAATTGCTTCGTTCTGTAAATATAGAATAATGATTTTTTTCCCACTGTCAGCAAGATACAACTTTCCTTGACCATTTGCTTTCATGAGCGTAGCACCTTCACCAGTCAAAGCCTTTTTAAACATAGCCCCAATGCCATGTTCTAAAATACCCTCTCGCTCAAATTTAATTCTTCCATGATAAGCGACCATAGAACCTGCCTTAGCCCAAACGAGTCCATCAAGATTCACTTCTAGCAAACGAGGTGTCTCTAATTCAAAAAATCCTTCTCCTTTATCTTCTTGCTCAGTATTTTTAATAAACTCAGTTATCGAATATTTATTCATGCTATACACCCTTTCATATTTAAAATACACATGCTGCATATATAAACTAGATCTTGAAAAAGACTAATTTGAAATCCCTATCTCACAAATGTAATAAAATCAATATTAACTGGTTCTATACCCTCTGCTCGAAGTCGTGAGTTAATCTGTCCTCGATGATACTGACCATGCAATGCTATATGAGTTAAAACATCCCTTACTGAATTCTTAAACTCTTTTCCTTTACTGTTCGTGTAGGATATTAATTTATCTAGGTCAGTATTTGCTAAATTAGTAAGAAACGTAGTTAAGCTCTCTTCATTTTGAATAACAAGTTCTGTACAGACTTCTATATCGACATCTGACCAGATAGGCAGTCGTGAACTGTCCAATCCTTGTAATCTAGTTATCCAAACTTTTTCTGCTAATAGAATATGAGAAAATAAACGGAATACATCTTGATTTTCATCTCCAATACTTTGTAATGTTTCAAGAATACGCTGATTAGCCCAATTTAAATGCTCATACATCTTTTGAATAGTTTTCAATGAGAATCACGCCACCAATAATTAAATTTTTCAATTGGATTTCCTCTTTTAAAAATGTATTTCACTCCAATTTGATATTATCATATAATTACATTTATACCACATATAGAAAAATCACTGTATACTTACCTTTAAACAAGAGCTATTTCAAACCATTCAACACTTATTTCTTTTCCTCCTACAAAAATTCACTTTGAACAAATCAATATATAGTCCCTCTAAAGAGAATATGAATGCATTTGTAAGTTATTAATTTTTGAGATGCTATTATTAACTGTTTAATTTGTATTGTTAGAGAAAGCACACTTAATTTTGAGAGTAGCCCTATCTCTTCAAACTAAAATAAAAAAAATCTCCTTTCTCTTAAAAAGGAGTAAATGACTAAGTTTGGCATTGTAACAATTGCCCACAATTTAATGAAAATAGTGAAAAACGAAAAATCCCCAAAGAAAAACAGTACGTTTTTCTTTGGGGATTTTTTTAGGGTCATATTAGACAGACCCACTTCCTTTATACAATCTCTTCAAAATATTGCACCGTTTTCATCGGGTCTCCTATTTCCCTTAAAGACCACACCTCATCTAAATACACTTCAGCAAGTTTCTCATATCTTCCACCATGTTTTTCTGCCCATTCGATTGCAACTACACTTTCATAAACATGCGCCATTTTCTTAGCTAATTTTTTCGCCTCAAAACTTTGTATATCGGGATCTAAATTCGCGAATTTAGAAAGTTCTTCTGTTAATATTTTTAGCTGATTAACGACAATTTGTTTTTGCTCATTGTTTGAAATTTGCTGTAGGCGTTTTTGCATAACATTCGTGAACACAATATGTGCAGAGTATTTATTTACTAGACGGATTAATTCTAATCCTAGAATATTCGCAGTACCTTCCCAAACCGTAAGAACTTGGGCATCACGTAATAATCTTGGTGTCACAAAATCCTCAATATAGCCATTTCCACCATGCATCTCAATTGCTTCGTGCGCAAAATGAATTGCTTGCTCGGCTGTTTCCTTTTTCATAATAGCGATATACAAACGATTCAATATCACTTCTTGTTCAGTAGCTTCACCCGCTGTTACTTTTTCATACAGTCCAATCAAATCAAACACGGTTGCTACTTCCACATGAAGTGTTGCTGCGAGCTTACTTAATGTATCTCGTACCATTGGAAAATCGGCCAATCTCTTGCCAAATGCATTTCTACGGGTTGCATATTCTTTTGCCTCAAGTAATGCTCTGCGCATAATGCCAATAGATGCAACCGCATTACAAATCCGTGAGAGATTTAAAGCTTCCATCATATAGTAAAACCCTCTAGTAGGATCTCCTACAACAAAAGCTTCAGCTCCATCAAATTCTACTTCACCTGAAGGTACTGCCCTAACACCTAGTTTATCTTTCAGACGGCGAACACGTAAATGATTAACTTCGCCGTTGTCCTTACGCCAAGGTACTGCAAATAATGTTAACCCTTTCGAACCTCCTGGTGCCCCTTCAATACGTGCAAGCACCATAGCAACTCCGCACATTCCAGCATTCGATGCGAAATATTTTTCACCATATAATCGGTAGTTGTTGCCTTCTTTTATTGCTTTTACAACATTTGCACCAACGTCTGAACCACCTTGTCTTTCTGTTAAAAACGTAGCCCCTTCAAATAATGGACCGTCCCCTGTAGAACAAACCGGTGTTAAAAAACGCTCTTTTAACTCTTCATCTGCATAATTGTCTAATAAATAAGCTGTAGCCATAGTTAAAGTAACAGGACAATAAAAACCCGGCTCAGCATGGGATAATAAATAGCCTTGTGCAAAGCTATATGTGTATTTCCCTTTCACTCCAAGCGCTGGAATCTCCTTATGCACAAAGCCTACAATCCCCGTATCATAAGTTTCTTGTATAGTTTTTTTATAGCCATCATTAACCCACACTTCAGAAACCTCTTCACCATATTTATCATAGCGTTTCAATTTTGGTTCGCCTTCACGATCAGTATGTTTTGCACGTAAGTCGATTTCGTTAGCACATAATTCACCAAAAACGGTTAATTCTCGATTAGCAAAGTCTAAAAAATCTGCATCTAATGTTTTTTCTAATATAAGTTGTAAAGTTTGATTATCATGAAAGAAGTTTCGTGATGTTTGTTCAGTTACATCTTGTAATACTTTCATTGAACTACACCTACATTTCTTAGAGGCTGTTTCAATATCTTCCCTGATGCATTTCTTGGTAGTGCTTCGACTTGTTCAAATAGCCTCGGCACTTTAAATTTAGCTAAATGCTCAGTTAAATAAGACTTCAAGTCCTCTACATCGACTTGTTCGGCTGAAGCAAATACAACTTTTACAGTTTCCCCCCATTCAGGATGAGGAACTCCTACTACTGCAACTTCATGAATACCAGCATACTGCAATATTTGTTCTTCAATCTCTTTTGGATAAATATTAACCCCACCTGAAATAATTAAATCTTTTTTTCTGTCAACAACCCAAATGTACCCGTCTTCATCAAATTTAGCTAAGTCACCAGTTTTCAACCAGTCACCTATAAATGCTGCTTTAGTTGCCTCTTCATTTTTATAGTAACCTAGCATATTACCTTCACCTAATAGAACTATTTCACCTACTTCTCCTACTGCTACATCCTCACCAATATCGTTAACTATACGTAGTTCTGTATGTAGCGGTGAACGGTGTCCTATGCTCCCTGCCTTATTTTCATGTTCATGTGCCATTAAAATCGAACCACTTGGCCCTGCTTCTGTTAAACCATAAACACATACCAAATTGTCAGTTTTAAAAGCCTGTTGTATGAACTCTATTTCTTTTTTAGATACGGGTGCACCACCATATACCCACCATTTCATTGAAGAAAGGTCAGCATCACTTAATTTTTGATTTTGTGCTGTTAATAGATATGCAACCGGTGCTCCAAAGAAATGCGTCGTCTTCTCTTCAACAACCGTATCGATGAAAAGATCTGGTGTGAAAGTTGGTGTTAATACCGCTGTTGCTCCAACAATCATTCCGGCCATTAAAAATAAGTGTAAGGGAGCAGAGTGACTAAGTGGCATCATAAGGAGTAACCTGCTCTCTGGTTTCATCTCCATTTCTACACAGATCATCTGGGCAACTGTTAATATATTTCGATAACTGAATAGCACACCCTTTGGATTACCAGTCGTACCAGAAGTATAGAGTATAGTTGATTCATCATCTTCTTTTAAAGAACAATTTATTTCGTTATCTTTACTAGTAGCTACTAATTGCTCAAAGCTTAACCATCCATCTTCTTCAGCACCTGTTTTAATTAGTAAACCTGGATTTTGTAGCTTTTCGACTACAGGAAATAATAGCTCATGAGCAATGAAGGCGGTTGCATCTGAATGTTCGACAATATATTCCACTTCTTTTGTGGAAAACTTTGCATTGATTGGTACAATTACAGCTCCTAAACGCTGTACTGCAAAATAGCTAATCATAAATTCCACAACATTTGGCATAAATAAGACAACTTTATCTCCCTGTTTAATTTGCTTTTCTTGTAAAGCATTAGCAAATTGATTAACTAGTTGATTTAACTCTTTGAAATTGACTCTCTTGCCTTGACTCACAACAGCTTCCGCATGTGGATACTTTCTTGCATTACGCGTTAATAATTGTGAACTATTCAATATAACTGCCCCCTTTTAAACTATTTAATTTTTCAGTAAAATCAAGATGCATAGTTTCCAATTCATCTCGAATTTCCTGTAGCTCCCTCATTTTTTCATCAATTTCTGCCATTTTTAATTTTCCATATGCAACTGTTCTTTCAAGTTGTTTCTTACCTGTTCGATCCTTGTCAAATAGTAAAACCATTTCTTTGATCTCATCGAGTGAAAACCCGTATTTCTTACCTCTGAAAATCAGCTTTAGCTTTGCATAATCAGAATTTGTGTAAATTCTTTTTTTTGCATCTGTCCGTTGAGGAGACAATAAACCGAGTTCCTCATAATAGCGAATTGTCCGTGTTGTTACATCGAATTCTTTTGCAATATCTGTAATTGTCCTCAATAGCGCCACCATCCTAACAAGAACTTAGAAGCAGTATATCATTGACGTTAACGTAAATTTCAACCATTAGCTGCTCTAGTTTTCTATGAAAATACAACAATTCATTAAACGAAAGGCGCACTACAAAAATGTAGTACGCCTAATAATTAACCTAAATCAATAGTCTTCACTTATAAAATGATGCACAATATCTGCTACCGTCCCGGGCTTGGCCAAATTCAGATTTTCACCAGCCCACATTGATAGATATTCCGCTTTACCTTGCTCACCTGCTACTTTACGTAATTCCTTAGTTAAATCATTTTGAACTGGATAAGGAGCAATCGATTGATTTGCCATGTAAGTCATAAAATCATTTACAATTCCTCTAGCAGCTTTCCCTGAAAAGGCGGTAGTTAAAGCTGTAACATCTTTTTCTGATTGTAAAATCGCTTCTTTATGTAGTGGATGTGCGCCACTTTCCTCAGTTGCTAATAACGCCGTCCCAATCTGAATAGCTGCTGCTCCTTCATTAAGGAATTCAAGCATCTGCTGTTTTGTCATAATACCCCCAGCAGTAATAATGGGTATCTTTATTTTGCCGATTGTATTTTTAAGTAACTCCATTGTTGGAATTAACGTAAGGGGCTCTAAAAACGTCCCACGATGACCACCTGCTTCGCCACCTTGTAAAACAACAGCATCTAATCCTGCTTGTTCCACCGCAATTGCTTCCTCTACAGTCGTAGCAGTACCAATGCAATAAGTCTCATGTTTATGTAAATAGGAGATTGTTTCTTGATCTGGTATTCCAAAAGTAAAAGAGCAAATTTTCACGCCTTCATCAACGACAACTTTTACCTGCTCCGCGAACTCACTTGAAGATAACACTACCTTTTCTCCCGATAACCCAAGTTCTTGTCGAAATGGCTTTAATGCCTCGTACGCTTGTGCAATTTGTTCTTCCGTAGCATCAACTTGTTCTGGTACAAACAAATTTACTGAAAAAGATTTGTCAGTCAAAGATTTTACTTCTCGAATACAATTTCTAGTCGCTTCTGCAGTTAAATATCCAGCACCAATCGAACCTAAAATACCTGCATTTGCACTTGCTGCTACAAATTCAGACGTAGTCACTCCAGCCATCGGTGCTTGCACGATTGGCTTATCAATCCCTAAAATATTTTGAACAAACAAAGATTCCATTACTGACTCCCCTTTAAGTTTTTTTCTCACTTATTAATAATGCGCCTAATATCGTCAGCGCTAATCCCCCCCAAGATAACGCTTCACTATACTCAATATTACGAAAGAAAAATTTCCCTGCTATAGTTAGTATACCAAGGAACACTACAATGGACCCTACTATTTTGCGATTCATATTATCACATTCTTTCTGTATGGCATTCCATTAAATTTATTATAACGAACTGCCAATATTTTATCATTTATATATCCTATACAATTCTCTGCTAAAGTTACATATTATTATTCATTTTCTCTACAATTCGAGTTGAAAGTTCAATACTATATATGTTTATTTTTCTAAAATGGAAAAATAATGATAATATTGATAAAAAGGGTTTTTTACGATATTTTGTAGAGAAAGTAGGAATTGAATGATTTATGAAGCTGATATCAATGTAAGAAAAAAGTTAGTACCAATGTTCGAAAATATGCATAGTACTATTATTCTTTCATGTCTGCAAGGACATATGGGTACTGCTTGGGTAGACGACCTTGAAAATCCAAAAGTAGCACAAATAACGGTGGGGATTTTTGTATTTTATGCTGGAAATCCTAATACAAAGGAAGCTGAAGAACTATTATTCAATCTGCCTGAGTATACACTTGCAATTGTTAATTCTGATGAGTGGAAAATACTAATTGAAAAAGTACATAACGGCTCTATAGAAAAATTCCAACGTTATAGATTTGAAAAGGTTCCTGAACATCTAGACATGAGATATATAAAGAACTTACTATCTCTACTACCTGAAGGTTATGAACTAAAAAAATAGACGAGGCCATAGTGAATGAACCATCTCTTCATGAACTTTCTGAAGACTTTATAAGTCAGTTTAATTCTATAGAAGACTTTATAGATAGAGGCGTAGGTTTTGCTATTTTAAATGAAGGGAAAGCTGTATGTGGGGCCACATCATTTAGTATTTATGATAATGGCATTGAAATTGAAGTTGCTACACACCCTGATCATACAAGAAAAGGCTTAGCAACAATAACAGCTTCTGCCTTGATATTAGATTGTCTTAGCAGAGGAATATATCCTAGTTGGGATGGTGCTAATATAGAATCTGTTAAATTAGCACAAAAGCTCGGATACATTTTTAAAGAGTCTTATGATACTTACTTTATTGATTATCAAAAATAAGCCTAAAAGTTATTTTGTATGTTTTTACTCTATTTTAAAGGAGTGACACAGCATGAAGAGAGGGATCATTGATCATTTTGAAGGGGACATTGCTGTTGTTGAATTTCCAAATAGTATGAAAGATTTTTTTCTTACTCAATTACCTATAGGTGTTCAAATAGGAGATATATTACTGTTTGAAAATGGAGAGATTATAATCGATTCAGAAGGAAAAAAACTATTGGATAAAGAAGTAGCTGATTTGATGGATGAGTTGTTTGAGGATGATTAATCCAAACTTCAATTCTAATAAAAATAGCATTTAGAACTTAATTTCATCATAAAACATAGTTCCTCTTACTTCTTGTTTTCATGTTACCTTTTTGTAGATTTCGATTTTAATTCGTCGGAGAAAATGTGAAAAAGTTAATTTCAAGGACGTTTTTTAGTTTTACATTTAACCCCCTATTTCAAAAAATAGGGGGTTATTATTTAGCAAAAATATTTATTTGTTATACAAATGGCAGGCAACAAAATGATTGCTTTCTACTTCTTTAAGTTGAGGTTTTATAGTTTTGCATGATTCCATTACAAGTGGACATCTAGTATGGAACACACAACCTTTAGGTGGATCTGCTGGGCTAGGTATATCACCCTTTAATATAATTCTTTCTTTTTTCACCTTTGGATTTGGAACAGGTATAGCTGATAAAAGGGCTTGTGTATAAGGGTGTAACGGTTCCTTATATAAGCTTTGTTTATCTGCTAATTCAACTATATTCCCTAAATACATTACCGCAATACGGTCACTTATATGTTCTACAACACTTAAATCATGGGCAATAAAAAGATACGTCAGGTTAAAACTCTTTTGTAAATCTTTCATTAAATTTAATATTTGTGATTGAATCGATACATCCAGAGCTGACACAGGCTCATCTGCGACTATTAGCTTTGGATTGAGAGCAAGTGCCCTAGCTATACCAATCCTTTGCCTCTGCCCTCCACTAAATTCATGTGGATATCTGTCAGCATGATAGATATTTAATCCAACAACTTTTAATAGCTCCGTTACTTTAGTATCTATATCCTTTTTGTTATAGCCATGAATAATGAAAGGTTCACGTAAAATCTCTCTAACTTTCATGCCAGGATTTAATGAGGCGTAGGGATCTTGAAATATCATTTGAAATTCTTTTCGTAAATGGCGAATGTCATTTGGAGGCATTTCCACAATATTTGCACCTTCGAAGAATACTTCACCTTCCGTAGGCTCCAATAATTGCATAATCATCTTACCTGTAGTAGATTTCCCACAACCACTCTCTCCTACTATTCCTAAAGTCTCACCTTTATATATAAAGAAATCAACACCATCTACCGCTTTAACAACACTCTTTTTCCCTTTTAGAAAGCCTTTATTTTGCACAAAGTGCTTTTTAAGATTCTTTACTTCTAATAAGATGTCAGTCATTCTTTTCCACCTCACTTAACCAGCAGCGACATGAATGATTTTCTTGAACTCCTTTTAACATTGGGGCCTCCGATAAACACTGTTTCATTACAAAACTGCATCTGGGAGCAAATCTACATCCTGTTGGCATATTTTCAGGAGTAGGTACATTCCCAGGAATAGAATCTAGCCTTTCAGTATAGTTTCCTAGTTTTGGTATGGAATTAATCAATCCCTTAGTATAGGGGTGTTGTGGATTCTCAAATAGTTCTAAAACACTTGCCTCTTCTACAATTTGTCCAGCATACATTACAATGACTCGATCGCACATTTCAGCAACAACGCCTAAATCATGTGTAATCATCAAGATCGAGGTATCACTATTTTTTCTTAAATCTCTCATTAAATCTAAAATTTGAGCTTGAATTGTCACATCAAGAGCCGTTGTAGGTTCATCTGCGATTAATAGCTTAGGTACACAAGACATTGCCATTGCAATCATAACCCTTTGCCTCATACCACCTGAAAGTTGATAAGGGTATTCATTTAAAATATCTTTTGCCCTTGGTATGCCTACTAACTCTAGCATTTCCAAAGCACGTGCTTTTGCAGCTGCCTTATCCAATTTCAAGTGTAGACGAATACCTTCTTCTATTTGTCTACCAATTTTGTATACTGGATTTAATGAGGTCATAGGTTCTTGGAATATCATTGCGATTTGATTTCCTCGTACCGCTCGCATTTCTTTCTCTGATAAATTCAACAAATTTTGATCCAGAAATGTAATTTCACCCCCAACAATCTTCCCCGGGGTATTTTTTAGTAAACGCATAATGGATAAGGAAGTCACACTTTTACCACAGCCAGATTCGCCTACAATACCTAGTGTTTCAGCATTATTAATATAAAATGAAACATTATCTACAGCTTTAACAGTTGCATCGTCACTGATAAAATGCGTTTCTAAATCTGTAACCTCAAGTAATTTACTAACCATCAAGGTAACTCCTTTCTAATCTTTGATTTTCGGATCTAACGCATCACGCAAACCATCACCAAATAGATTAAAGGCAAGTACAGTTAACATAATTGCCATCCCTGGAAAGATTGTAATATGTGGCGCGGAACCTAAATAATCTCGCCCTGCACTTAGCATAGCTCCCCATTCTGGTGAAGGTGGTTGTGCACCCAGTCCTAAAAAGCTTAAACTTGCTGCTGTTAAAATGGAGGTACCTAAACGCATTGTAAAATATACAATAATGCTAGAAATAGCACCTGGGAAGATGTGACGCCAAATGATTCTAAAGTTTTTTGCCCCTAATGATTTGGTAGCCTCAACATACAGTGATGATTTAAGCATTAAAGTATTACTTCGAACGATCCTAGCAAACATTGGTATTGTGAAAATTGCTACAGCAACAACAACATTTTCTAAACCTGGCCCTAATATAGCGATAATACCAATCTCCAATAAGATTCCAGGAAATGCAAAGAGTACATCACAAAATCTCATAATGATGCTATCTATCCACTTCCCATAAAAACCACTAATAAGACCTAAAATAGTTCCTATTACTGCTCCAGCGAATACAGAAATAAATCCTACTAGTAATGAAATTTTTGTACCTACAATAATTCTGCTAAATATATCTCGTCCAAATGCATCAGTTCCAGCCCAATGATCCCAAGATGGTCCTTGCAAAGTCTGCTTATAATCAGCTTTGGCAAAATCAAATGGCGCTATAAAAGGGCCAATAATCGAAATAACTATTAAAAAAATAATAAATACACCTGCAATAAGTGCTAACTTTTGCTTTTTAAATTTTTTCCAAAACTCTTTTGCAGGCGATTTCCCTACTGTCTTTTCATATGATTGCGGTAATACTTCTTCCATAATTTCTAATTCTTTTGTTTTTTGCATTTTTTCGCCTCCTTAAGAGTAACGAATTTGTGGGTTTAAAAATCCATACATTAAGTCCACAACTAAGTTAATAAGTATAAACTCTACCGAAAATAATAAGATTTCAGCTTGGATAATAGGATAATCCCGTGTTGCAATTGCATCGATTAATAATCGACCTAAACCTGGGAAGCTAAAAACGGTTTCTGTAACAACTGAGCCCCCCAGTAAAAATCCAAATTGTAATCCAGTCATTGTTATGACAGGTATCATCGCATTTTTTATTGCATGCCTTTTTACAAGGCTATTTTCTGCAAATCCTTTAGCTCGCCCTGTTCTAATATAGTCTTCTTTTAGTACATCCATTAATGAAGATCTAGAGAATCGGGCAATGATTGCAGCAACCCCTGTTCCAAGCGTAATAGAGGGAAGAATATAACCTCGCCAATCCTCTAAACCACCTGTTGGTAACCAACCCAATTTAACAGAAAATAATTGCATTAAAAGTAAACCTAGCCAGAAAGAAGGGATTGAAATTCCTACAACTGCTATCAACATGCCAGTATAATCTTGCCATTTGTTTCTTTTAACAGCAGATACTATTCCTATCAAAATACCAACAATACATGCCCATAACATGCTCCAAAAAGTTAACCAAAAAGTAGGTATAAACCTGCCTGCTAATTCGTCAAAAACGGGTTTATGTGTCTTTAATGAAGTTCCTAGATCACCCTTCAATAAATTACCTATAAATGTAAAATATTGTTCATGAATTGGCTTATCTAAACCTAAATCCTTCCGAACCAATTCAATTGTTTCTTTATTTGCATCAGGTCCTGCTACTAATCGGGCTGCATCTCCTGGAATCAAATGTACAAATAAAAAAACTATGATCGTAACAATAAACAATATCGGTATCATTCCTAACAACCTTCGAAGCAAATATTGAAGCATTAATGATCATCTCCTCTAACAGCAAATTGAATAATTAAGCGCTATATTTAGTTTATATAGCGCTTAATTTGACTCATTATTCGATTGTTAATTGATCGATAGATAATGAACCATCTGGTAGTAATACCATTCCGTTAATGTTCTTTTTCTTCGCGAAAATCGTATCTGGATTAGATACTGCTACCCAAGGTACATCATTCCATATTGTGCTTTGAATTTCGTTATATGCTTTTGTACGTGCTCCCTCATCTGATGTTGCTAGAGCATCTTTTAGCAATTTATTAACCTTCTCATTTGAATAGTAAGAAATATTATAAGAATTCGGAGGGAATGAATCTCCCCCTAACAATGGTCGAATTCCCCAATCAGCTTCACCTGTTGATGGTGACCATCCGCCAAAGTATAATTCCACCTTAGAATCTTCAGGTTTATCTACTGACCAAAGTGAACTGTCTAGAGTACCACTTTCCATAGGTACTACCTCTAAATCAATTTTCAATTCTGCTAAAGATTGTTGGATAAATTCCATTGCCTTAATATAATTTGATGAATTAGTCGCCCAGACTTTAGTTTTAAAACCTTTTTCTAATCCAGCCTCTTTTAGTAAAGCCTTTGCTTTTTCTACATCATAAGCAAATGGCTCTTGCTCTGAGTAGAACTTTACTTGTTTCCCGATTACAGACGTAGCTTGACTTGCATAACCGTTGTATACAACTTGGATCAACGCTTCTTTATCAATAGCATAGTTTAATGCTTGTCTAACTCGAATATCATCAAATGGTTTTTTCTTAACATTCATAGATAAATAGTTCACAACGATGGAAGGATTATTTTCAACAGACACGTCAGAATTCTTAAGTGAGTCTATTTGCTCCGTTGGTACTGGATATACAAAATCTGCCTCTCCTGTTTGAATCATAGCTGTTCTTGCACCATTTTCAGGAACTGGCTTAAATGTTATAGAGTCTGCCTTTGGACCATCAGCATTCCAATAGCCATCGAATTTTTTCACTTTAATAATATCGCTAGAGTCCCAAGATACAAATTCGTATGGCCCCGTTCCTACAGGTCCCTTACTAACTTCTTTTTTCTTTTCTTCTAGAGATTTCGGGCTATGAATCATTGCCGATGGATGTGCAAAATTATTAATCATTGCAGCAAAAGATTCTTTCAAAGTAAATTTAACAGTGTAATCATCTATAACAGTAGTTTCTTTAATATTAGAAAACAGACTGTATCTTTTTAGAGCGTTGTCTGGATTAGATATACGGTCAAAATTCACTTTTACAGCATCTGCATTGAAATCTGTACCATCTTGAAATTTAACACCTTTTCTAAGTTTAAATGTGAATTCCGTAGCATCATCATTTGCCTCATAGCTTTCTGCTAACTTAGGAATTACTTTCATATCCTTGTCAAAACCTAATAATCCTTCCATCATTGTTTTTTGGACAGAGTTATCAAGTGTATTATTAGAATCATGCGGATCTAATGTTACAAAGTTAGCGCTTACAGCTACAACTAGATCTTTTTTTGCACCTGAATTGCCTTTCGATGAAGATCCTTCAGATGATTTTTCTCCGGAACAAGCTACTAAAATTAGCGATAAAACCAATAACATACTTAATAAAATAAATGACCTTCTTTTAAACATTAAACCCACTCCCCTTATCATTTTGATGTTATATCATCTGTACGATGAAGCATAAATTTAGGTAACACTGTTCCCACTACCTGTTTTCTTACATTTTTTAATGGTGTTTCATGAAATGGTTTCAACGATTCTATTTCTTCTTTAGTAATTAGATTTAATTGTTTCAGTACTTCCACAGCTACAGGATAAACTGCACGACTATTACCATCATCAATCTTAATCGCTATACCAATACCTGTATCAATATGACCAATGCAATATACTGCCTCAGCACCCGCTTTTCCAAACAATTTACCTTTTGTTACGGTCATTAGGCTCGTACAAAATGTATCTGTCCCACCTACCATCTCAGGAGCTGAAGTCATCGCTTGAATAATTTTTTGACTAGCATGTTGTTTAATTTGAGAGAGATTCTGAGGGTTTGACATTCTAGCATATCCTAACGCTATGTTATAAAGAGGTAAGCCATGTACTGGAACGCCACAACCATCTATACCGATCTCAATTTGCTCCCTTGGATATTCACAAACTTCACTAATTGTATCGAGAATTCTTTGCTGAACAGGGTGTTCGAGAAGGAAATAGTTTTCCAGGTCCTCCCCCATAACTTTTGCTGTTAGGAGCATTCCGGTATGTTTGCCAGAGCAATTATTATATATTGCAGTAATTGGCTTACCTTCCTGCAATAGCTTTTTATATTCTTCTTCTATTCTAGGAGGGTGCGCACCACACTTTAGGTTGGAAACGCCCATTAAAGCTGTTTCAAGTAAATTTTGTACTCTTTCTGTATGCATTGGCTCCCCTATATGCGATGCACAACAAAGGGATAGATCTGCATCTTCAAATAAATACGTTTCATCTACCTTTTGTTCAACAATCGGTATAGCTTGAATAGGTTTCATAGATGATCTGGCATATACTTTTTTGTAAGGATTCCCCATCTCATAAAGAAGTTCACCGTGAGAATTTACGATTGCAATATGTCCACTATGTACACTCTCAATAAGCCCCCCTCGGATAACATTAACTAATTCTTCACCCATAAAATTACCCCCTTAATAAAAAAATGTATATTATTCAAAGAGTAAATATACATTTTGTGTATATTAAAACAAATTTCTCTAGAAGTATATGTTTTCGACAAAACCATTGTTGAAATTCCAAAATAACATACCTTTTTCACAGAATATTCTTACTATTTTGATGAGTAATAGTGTTATTGAAAATAATAGGAGACTATAAAATGATGGTCATAAATAAATTATTGAAATCATAAATGAAGATAAAATTGAGGATTAAGGAGACGACATGGAAGGTATCTTTAAAGAGTCAATCTAATTTAAAGATAGTTGTAGAGACAATTCATAGTATTATTTGTCTAAATTATCGGAATAATTATGATAAAATAATAAATACAGGTTATAATCTTGGGTATAACCTGTATTGACATTAATATTGAGCCCATGGGAGCTACAACAATAGAATTATTGTAAAAGCTCATATGTATTTAACTTATTTTCAAGCTAGACATCTAAACCAATTAAAATAAACGGAGTACATTATATGCAAATTAGAGAAACAGGATTAGTAAAGCAATGGCAAGCCTTTATAGAAATTACCAAAAACATTGAAAACACTACAGATGTTCAGAAAATAATTGAAGTAGTTATCGATACAATCGATAAAGTAGATGGTGGTTTCTTACTTTTATGGGATACAACGCAAGAAACTCTCATTATTGAAGCAGCAGTTAATTTTAAAGAAGAATATTATATTCATAGCAGGCTCGCTCCTGGAGAAGGTATATCCGGCACTGTATTTAAAACTGGAAAGACTTTAGCTATCCATGGTGAAAACGAAGTAAAAAAGGCTATGAGGAACATGAAAGAACCTAATTATCAATATTACTTAAAATCTTCAGTTCAGCAAATTCCACCGAAAAGCTGCCTTTCAGTACCTATTACGTATAAAGATACAAAAATCGGGGTCTTAACTTTAGACAATTTCTTCTCAAATGAAGATTTCACTGAAGAAGAAATAGGGTTTGTTGAAGCAATTGCTACTCAAATTGCAATGGTCTTAATACTTGGTCAAAATCTTGAGGAAAAAGAAAAACGTGCACAAACATTAAGTGCAACTTTAGCATCTCATCATAATTTAAATGAAATTATATTAAATGCACGTGATACAAAACAGATTATTTTATCATTAGCTAGTATGATTGACAAAGAAATCTTGTATTTTGATGCAAATGGCCATTATTTTTTTAGTAGTCATAAAAGTACTAATATGAATCTATCATTGATAATAGATTGGATAGACTCATCACTTTATCAATTCCCTTCAAAAAAACAGTATTTTCAAGTTTATTTACCTAACGATATAACAGGATATATTTTCAAAATATCTTCTTTATATGGTATAACCGGTTATCTTCTAGTTATTTGCCCTACAAATTCACTTGATATCTATTCAAAATTAACTTTATCCCACGGCACTGCAATAATGGCTATTGAACAAATGAAGGAGCAAAAAGTTTTAGAGTCAAAAGTCCAAGAAAGAATGGCACTCTTTCGACAATTACTAATTGATCAATCAGTTAAGACATTAAACACGTTTCTTGATGATACATATTTTCAGGCATACTGCTTACTTTCTTATAAACAGGAAGGTTTTAACGACACAAATTATGCAAACCTACTAAATCTAGAAACTCAATATCAAAATAAATTCCAACCAATTGGAAATTGTGTATTTTTTCCTCATAAAGATTCATTAATTATTTTAATTGCCTTAAGAGATCAGCATGAGAACATCGAGAATTCTCTTAATAAATATATTACTCTACAAAATAATGAACGAATTTTAATTGGTCGAATTATCGCTAATATTGGGGAAATATTAGCATCTTATCAGGATCTAGAACTTTTACAGAATACTCAACACTTACTAGATGGAACAATTATTTCATATAAAAAAATTGGAATATATCGTTATCTACTATCCATGTCTTCCATGGAAAAACAATATTTTATCGAAGAAATATTGAATCCTATCTTACCCTCTCAAGAAAACAAACTTACTAAGAACGACTTATTAGAGACACTTATTAATTATTTTCATTGTCATAAAAATGTTGCTCAAACTGCAGAACAAATGCATATGCATCAAAACACAGTCTACTATAGAATCCAACAAATAGAAGAAAAACTTCAACTTGATTTAAACGATAGTCAACATTCTATGAATATACAAGCTGCTTTATTTTTATTTAAACAGCAGCCATAAAAAAATCCACGAGACTATAACTCTCGTGGATTTTCATTTTTATACATTTTATTAGTTGTTCTTGTTTTCAACCAAATATTTCAATGTTGCAGCTCCTAAAGTATTTGCAGCTATTAACATAGAACGCTCATCAATATTAAATCTAGGATGATGATGAGGGAAGACCTCTTCCCAATTCGGATCTTTCGCACCTGTAAAGAAGAAGGTACCAGGGACATGGTTTAGATAATAGGCAAAGTCTTCACCACCCATTACCGGCTCACAAACACGTAGTTCATCCACACCTGGAACTTGTGGTGCTAAATCCATAATGAATTCCGTTTCTTTCGTATGATTCACAACAGCAGGATACCCACGTACAAAATTATATTCATAATCTGCTTTTGTTAAATAACATGAAGCTTTTAATACTTCTTCAATCTCTTTTTCCAATAAATCGCGCGTATCCTCATCAAATGTACGAACCGTACCTTTCATATAAACAGAATCTGCGATTACATTAAAAGGATTTAGTGCTTCAATATGTCCTATTGAAACTACAGCTGGTTTAATCGGGTCTACTCGGCGAGCTACTAATTGCTGCAGATTTGTGATAAATTGAGCAGCAATAACAATTGAATCCTTTGTATTACTTGGATCAGAGCCATGTCCGCCCTTTCCTTTCACAGTAATATAGATGCCATCAGCAGCTGCCATTAAAGGACCATCTTTTATCATTATATTCCCTAATGGTTCAGGAGCCCATAAATGCGTACCAAATATAACGTCTACTCCTTCTAAACAACCATCTTCTATCATTGCAATTGCCCCACCAGGAGCAAGTTCTTCAGCGTGTTGGTGGATAAATACGATCGTTCCTTCCAACTCAGCTTGAAGCTTATTTAATACTTTGGCTAATACTAAAAGTGTTGCCGTATGTCCGTCATGTCCACATGCATGCATAGCGCCATCTACTTTAGATTTATAAGGGAGATCATTTAGTTCTTGAATCGCTAAAGCATCAAAGTCTGCTCGAAGTGCGACAGTCTTACCTGGTTTTGCCCCATGTAATTTTGCAACTACACCTCGACCGCCTACACCTTCAGTTACTTCATGCCCAAGGTTTCGATGATATTCAGCAATATATTTTGGCGTATTTACTTCTTCGAAAGATAATTCCGGATTTTCATGTAGGAATCGTCTAATTTCTATCATTTCACCATAGTTCTCTTTCAATAAATCAAATAATTTTTCCATTTATATTCCCTCACTTTAAGTAGATTGAATCACCAGGTCCAAGTGGTAATCCTAATAAGAACCAAATACTAAATAAGATAATCCAGCCAATTGCAAATATAACTGAGTATGGTAATAAAGCAGAGATCAACGTCCCCATACCGATATTCTTGTCATATCTTTTTGCAAATGCTAATAAAATTGCAAAATATGCAAGCATTGGTGTTATCGGATTCGTTATCGAATCCCCTACACGATAAACAGCTTGTGTTAATGCTGGACTATAATCTAAATACATGAACATTGGAACAAAAATTGGTGCTAATAATGCCCATTTAGCAGAAGCACTTGCAATTAACATATTTATGCTTGCGCATATTACGATAAAGCCAATTATCATTGGTAAACCTGTAAAATCCATCGCTTGTAATAGTTCGGCACCTTTAATCGCTAAAATCGGGCCTATATTACTCCATCCAAAATAAGCAATCATTTGAGCTGCTACAAAAGCTAATACAATAAATGAAGCCATATCTGAAACAGATTTAAACATTTTCTCTGCGACATCTTTGTCACTCTTAATATTTCTTGTAACAATTCCATAAGCTAAAGCAGGCAACAGGAAGAAAAATAACATGATTGGTACAATGCCCGTCATAAACGGTGAAGATAAGAATCCACCTGTTTCAGGGTCACGCAAAATACCATTAGATGGTACAACTGCAATTAATAGAATAATAACATATATTGCTGTGACAATACCTGCCCATTTCAAACCTTTATTTTCAAGAGGAGTAATAGGTTCAAGTTTTTCTAACTCACCTTTAAATTCTCCAAAACGTGGAATCGTGAATTTATGTGCTACAAATGTTCCTAAAGCAACTAAAACAAATGTTGAAGCAATAAGGAAATAATAGTTCATTGTTGCTCGACCAGTATATTCAGGATCTACTAACTGTGCTGCAGATTCTGTTATACCAAGTAATAGAACATCAAGAGAACTAATTAACAAGTTAGCACTAAAACCTCCCGCAATCGCGGCATATGTAACGACTAAACCAACAAGTGGATTTCGTCCAATACTCATAAAGATTAAAGCAGCTATTGGTGGTAAAACTATGAATGCTGCATCTGCAGCTACATTCCCTACCAATCCTGTTAATATTAAAAAGGGAATAATCATTTTCTGTGGAGCACTCATCACAGATTTTTTCATCAATGCTGCGATCAAACCTGTTTGCTCTGCTAAACCGATACCAAGCATTGAAACAATTACCATTCCAAGAGGTGGGAATGATGTAAAATTGGACTGCATTTCACCTAAAATACGTATTAAACCTTCTTGATTAAGTAAATTGATAACGGCAATTCTCTCATCTGTCCCAGGTTTCACAGCCGAAACATTCAACTTTGCCATTATCCATGACAACCCCAAGATTAAAAACGCCATTATGACGAAAAGCGTCACAGGATCGGGTAATTTATTACCTGCTTTCTCTACTCCATCTAAAAATCGTTCAATTATCTTCTTTTTTGGCCTCTTGCTCATCGTTTTCGTCATCGGAAACGTCTTTTTTCTGAATATTTAAATGATAATGAATAATTAGTGATATTGATATAGTGTAAAATATGAAATTTACTTATTGTTTTTGGAAATTTCTCTAAAAAGATAAAAGTATGTATCTTCTTGTATCATTTCGAATACCAAAAATAAGTAACTATGATTATAAATTTGCTTCAAACCTGCTTAATTTAGCACTTCTACTGAAATATTATTGTAATAATTGTAAAAATGGATTCTCTTGCTAAATAAGAGGCAGCCCCCTAAGAACCATTTATTAATATTCTCTTTTAGTTATATAAACTTATCGTACAATTCATCTATATTTTCAATTGAGTAGCATATAAGAGATCCTATGTTTGTTTAAACAGCTTTTAGATGGACTATCGACTGTTAATCCCCTTTACTTTTAATGTTTAATTAATGTGTTTGTAACCATATAATACCAAATATTTGATAAGCTAAATTAGTAACATAAATCAATCAAAAGGGGGAGAAAGCATGGCGAACATCAATAATTATGAGGATTTAAAAAATATGTTAGATAATTTACTTCGAGAACCCGAACAATTTTGGGATGAGTTTTATTCAGATCGTGAAAAGAGTATTCCTTTTTTTGAAAATAAACCAGATGAAAACCTAGTCAGTTATTTTAACCAACAACTGTTAAACTCTGGTAATGCATTAGAGTTGGGATGTGGACCTGGTAGAAATGCAATATACCTAACTGAAAAAGGGTATAAAGTAGATGCAGTAGACTTATCTATTGAATCTTTAAAATGGGCTAGGGACAGAACAATTGAAAAAAATATTACAATCAATTTTATTAATCAAAATATTTTCGATTTAAATATAGAAGAATCAAAATATGATCTAGTTTATGATTCAGGTTGTTTTCATCATATTGCACCACATAGGAGAATGGATTACATAGATTTAATTAAAAAATCGCTTAAGCAAAACTGTTACTTTGCTATTAACTGTTTTATCGAAGATGGACCTATAGGAGGTTCTAGTATTTCAGATTGGGAAGTGTATAGCATAAAAAGTTTACGGGGCGGCTTAGGATTTACAGAAGAAAAGCTAAGAAGGATTTTTCAGGACTTTGAGTGTGTTGAAGTACGAAATATGAGAGTTGCTGAATCAAATGAACCCGTTTTTGGTGTTGATGGATTACTTACTGCTATCTTTCAGAAAAAGTTCTGAAAGCAGATAACAAAAAGTCTCTCCAACCTGTAACATTAAAGACAAGTAATTGTACATGATGATTTACTACATCATAACTTGTTTATAATGTTGCATATATTATAAAAATGTACACTACTAAATTCAATTTTAGTAGTGTACATTTTTTATTTTGGTAACATTTCTACTAGGATTCATTAAAGTGTAGTAATTTACAATTACAGGAATAAAAGTTAATATAAAGCGAATTTTCTTTTGTGAGGTGTTAGTAATTGTATTGGTATAAGTATTGTCCAAAACATATTGAAAGCAAATATTTATCGGTATTTAGAGCAAACCAACCGTTCCTTCTCTTGTCAGATTATTACTATGATTGTTTAGAAAGAATCAATAAGAGTTGCAACATCTTATTTGAAATGTTTACACCCTTTTTCAAGTGGTTAGAGGAAGAAAGTAATTATCAAGGTAAACGAGTCCATTGGAGTGATTCAGAAGAAAAGATACGAGTAGCTGTTGAGGATTATTTGATGTATGAAATGAACTGTAAGGTTCGTGATAAAGATTCGTTTGGTGAATTCAACAAATAAAAGCCCTTATGCAATTAGCCGTTTTTTATCAGCGTTAAAATCATTTATAAGTCTATGATTCGATAGTCAGCAACATATAAATACTTACCATCGTAATCCTAACTTTATTCGGAGGTGACATATTTGCGTAAAATAAAAAAAATTATAGCGATAATTCTACTTGTACTTATCCTTGTTTCTGCTTTAAAAATCCAAAATATTAGAACTACTTACGAAGAGAGAGTGCGTAGTTATCTCTTGAATGAACAGGGCTATGAAAAGACAGAAATTAAATCTATTAAAACAAAATATAATTTTAAAATGCCTCCATTCTATACAATAGTAATTTTTGAAGATGAGCCTTTTGTTAAATATTCTTATTTTGCTCACAACAAAGGCAGAGTAAAGCAATTCGAGTATACTCTTACAGAAGAGGCGAAAAAGAGAGGTATTGATGAATCTAAATTAAAGTATTATGTCCCTTATGAGTAACATCCATTGCTGTACAGAAGAAAAAAGCCACTTTAAAAGTGATTTCTTACAGACTTTTATACTTCTGGATAGGATTTTACCTTTGCGTATATAGATTAAAGATTAAACCGTGAGTTACTTCAAAAAGAAAACTGTAAAAGCAAAAACTTCTTAATAAAAAAACCGATCCACTCGACTTAGTTGAGAGGATCGCTTTTTCTTTACTATTTTTCTTTCACTACATAGAACTGCTACTTAAACCTTTGCGTTAGTTCAATAAGAAACAGAGTTAACTAAGTAACCTTTGATTTTCAACAAACCGATTCCGGAACAATAATAAAGGGTTAATAATCTTTCTTACTTTTTAAATCGCTCTTTGCCCGAGAAAATTCAGTTTTAAAAGAATCTATAATTGTTAACTTATTTTTTTCTACATAGATACTAAAAACACCTAATAAAAATAATAAAATAACGCCGATTAAAGTCGTTGTTGACCAAGATAATCTTGGGTCAAATAGTTGAAAGAAAAATGTAAACACAGGTACGAAGCAGAGCGACATCATCACTAAAAACGTCTCACAATATTGAATACCTTTCTGTAATAAATACATTGGGATTAAAACACCAGCAATTGTTACCAGTAAAATCCACAGTACATTATCAAAAAAATAGTCAAATAAAATGTCATAAGTAAAAATAAATGATAAAAGTACGATACCATAAAAACGGTGTGTTAAAATCATCGAGCTTGTCCACCCTACCGAACTTAGTTGCTTTGAATAGCTCGTACAAAGTACAGCTCCTAAACCACAAAAGGCACTCGCTATTACACCTAAAATAGTATTTGTATTTTGGTTCATTTGAACAGCTGAATTACCATTAAAGATAGAAATGATTAATAAGAAGCAAGCTAATAAAGTACCCAGTGCAATTCCCCACTGTGCTTTAACGATAAACTGTCTCTGTGTTAATGCAAGGAAAATCACAAATAATGGTCCTAAGCCCATCTCAAGCGAACTAACGATTGCTGGTTCAATGAATTTCAATGCGAAGTAAAACCCCATAAATGCTAGTACAGATGATAAATTTAATTTAAGCAACGATTTCCAAGTTGATTTCCATTTATATTCTACCTTTTGATTTCTAGCAAAAAAGGAAAAATAACAAGCAGTCAAAAAGAAACTGATACCTGTAAATATAAATGGATGCAAATTTTGTACATGGCTTGCGTAAAATACTTGGCTTGTTGCAGTTAATAAAGCTGATAACAATAATGCAATTACACCTTTCGTATAAATTCGATTTTCAGAAACATTCGCTTTAAGCCCCACTTTTATCCCTCCTCCATCGTTTGCATTAAATAAATTATTTTAATTTTACATATATATCCAATGCTTCTTCAACTAACCTGCCCTGTTAGTTCAATAAAAAATTGAACATGTATCCTTCAAATTTTTTTCTATCATTTTGAAGTTCGACTAATCTATACATCTCCTTCTTCTATTTTTTTAATTAATAGCACATAATCATCTTTTTCAATGGTTACTGCAACTCTATCTAATCTATTTCCTCCTGGATAATAATATAATTGCTCATTGAATTTTATATCAAAATGTACGACTGTTTGAAGAATAAAATTTAAAATTTTAAAGCTTTCTAAATCAACTCCTTCTTTCAATTGGTTTTTAACGTGAATAACTACTAGATCTTCGATATTCTCAAATCTAACTCTTCTAGGGGAAATATTATTACGCATACATGTCCTTTTTAACAGATTCTGATAATAATCAGTTTTTATCATGATAAATCGCCTCACATTCAATTCGACGTATACGCCTAAGAACAACCATTTTGAACTCTTTATTTTGTCATAAAAATGGAATTCCTTTCCCAACTAAACTGACCTTCTGTCCTGTTAGTTGAATAAGAAAAAAGAGCTGTCTGAACAGCTCATAGATCTTCTACTAAAGCACCCATTAGTTTAAGTATATTCCTTGACAAACTTTGTTGATTTTACATAAATGATCTTATTCATTACAGGAATGCTGCCCCGACAGCTGCATATTGAACAAGGCTGCTTATTAACATTCCCCTTCAGCTCTTGTATCTGGTAGGTTGCATTGTATGTTTCGGCTACTCATAACATTATCTTTATCCCAAACTTGTCAGCAAAACAATAAGAAAAAATTTAATTATTAATCTTCAACTTAAAATAACTGGTTGCGAACGGTAGTTATTTTCTTATTGAATTAAAGGACTGTTTTATAAAAAAACAAAATAGACAGTATATTGACTAAAATAAGGAAATACGATACCATCAAATTAGACAGTATATTAACTAAATTGGAGGTTGAATATGGACATTTACAGAGAACTTTTTTTAATGCAGCAAACTTACGGTACCTTATTTTCTCTAGCAAATAAAATTCAGGTAAAAGGTGACAAGTTCCTTGAACTTTTAACATCCAGACAGTATATGGCAATGGTGGCAATTGCGCATTTACCTGAAGATGAAACGACTTTGAATAACATTGCTCGAAAATTAGGCACCACAAAACAAAGTGTAAAACAGTTAATCACCATTATGGAAAACAAGGGATATGTTAACGTAGTTCCTAGTAGTAAAGATAAACGTGCAATTAACGTAAAAATAACTAATAAAGGAAAAGACGTATTGCTTGTTGTTGCAGAAAAAGGAATCTTTTTTTTGGAAGAACTTTTTAAAAACCTATCAACTGAAGAATTAGAAACAATGTGGGACCTTTTAAAGAAACTTTATAGTTTTGACGGTGAAGGACACGATGGATTTGAAGAAGATGGTAACTTACAAATGGATGAAGTTAACATTGAACTACAATCAAGAGTAATGAAGGAGTTTGAGATAAAAAGAGTTCAATCAATTAATAAGGGAAATAAAGTGTAAAAATAAATTCTATAGACTGATTTAATTTTGATTAATATAAAGATTTTTTTGGATATTTATTAAATTGAGAGAGAAGGAATTCAATTATGTTTGAAATCAGTGATGAAACATTACGATTAATCAAAAGAGCCAGCAAAGGAAAAAAAAATTTAAAACTAACTGTTGGCTATTTAACAGACAATAATTCTGTAATAAAAATTTATAATGAAAGCGGTGAACTTGATTCATCAATAAAATATCATTATGAAATTGGGTCTATTACAAAGACTTTCACTGCATCCTTACTATCAAAATATGTAATTGAAAAAAAGTTGTCAATACACGATTCAATCCAAAAATATATAGAAGACGTTAAGGGAGACGATTATTATCCTACATTGCTCCGCCTTGCTACTCATTCTTCTGGATATTCTGCAATACTGCCATTAAATAAACGAGAATATTCTAACCTAATTTTGGGTTTGATTATTGGCGGTGATGATTTAAAAAAGAATAATCCGCTAAATATGGATTTTAACAAAATGAAAATGCTAATTGAAAGTAATAAATTAAAAGAAAAAGCTTATTCATGGAAATATTCAAATTTCGGTATATCACTTATTGGGTATGGGTTGGGGATTGTATCAGGCAAGGGATATTGGGACACTATGAATGACTTTCTACATAATGAGCTTGGACTAAGTAATACTTATTTAGGTACATCAAATAATAATTTACATGGTTACGATAGAAAAAATAATGATTGCGGCAACTGGAAATGGAATAAAGCGAATCTTATATCACCTGCGGGTGCAATAAGTTCAACTGCTGAAGATTTACTTAAATATGCAAAAATAAATATTTACGAAGATCAACCATATTTGTGTCTTTGTCATAAAAAACATGGAAATGGAACAAAGAAGTATGATATGGGTCTTGGATGGTTTCTTTTAAAGAAAAACAATAATGTTATTTTGCATGGCGGTGGAACAGGTTGCTTTAGTTCATTTTTAGGGATTGATAAAGAAAAGAAAGTTGCATCCGTAGTTTTGGCCAATTATCAATTAGGTAGAAATGATGATGAAAATATAGGGATTTCCTTATTAGAAAGTCTACAGAAATCAGTCACTTCTTAATTATTCCATAAAAAAGTGCGATTGTGGAGCAACATAAATAGGAAATGATCAAACATTATTTTAAAGCAACATAAACTTTAAATAACACAAAACCATAGAAATGCTTATTGAACTAACCTGCCCCGTTAGTTTAAGTGTAACTTTTCACAATAGATTTCCGATGTCAAATTGATTTTTTGGAAGTAAAAATAGACCATCGAAATGATGGTCTTGTTTAACTAACGCACCCGTTAGTTTAAGTACATTCATTCACAAACTTAAATAGTTTACTGATAGAACTCAGTTTATTAATTTAAGGAACGCTGCTCCTTTTGTGGCATAAAACAATACTAAAAACTCACCAATAATAAGCATTAACTCCCCCAGTTGTTATACAAAAGACGATTTGAATAAGGAACTTCAATCCTATTAGAGCGTTACTATATACGCTGCTACTAATGATCAGCTTGACAATGTGTTATTGTTCGACTTGTCTCCCGCACAATGGACACTTGCAATACATATAGTCAAATTCCCCTAATTGGAGGTTTTTATTATTGTATGACATTTTCAAAAAAAGATATAAACAAGTTTCAATTTATATTTTAATAGCACTTTGTTTCATTCTTTCTGTTTTTTTCGTTCATAACAATGAATCATTTTATGATCGTCCAATCGCTGAAGTCGTTAAGACAGTATTGGAAGATAAAACTGCCTTAACGGATATGTATGATCATAGTGATCATTTGTTTACTCAGCGCATTACAGCCATATTAAAGAATGGCGAAGAAAAAGGTCAACTCATCCATTTAACGAATGAGTATTCATCTTCTGGAGCTATTGACCAAGAATACCATGTTGGAGACAAATTATTTATTTCAATTAATACAAGCCCAGTTAAAAATACAGATTTATCCGGAACGATTATAGATGTGAAACGCGATCAATTCGTATTAATGATAGCCTGGATTTTTATATTTGCATTAGTAATTGTAGGCAAAAGGCAGGGGTTGTTTTCATTAATCAGTTTGATTGTTAATACTCTTCTATTATCCTTCGCATTGGATTTATATGTGAAGCACTCAAACATAAATTTATTATTCATATGTGGTGTATGTGTTTTTTTATTTACGGTTATTTCTTTGTTACTTATTAATGGTTTTAATGAAAAAACTTATGCAGCAATTGTTGCGACACTGATAGGAACTTTTATTTCGCTTTTCATTAGTTATTTTGTGATGTGGTTAACATCCGAAAATGGACTCCGGTATGAAGAAATGCAATTTCTAACTCGTCCTTACCGATTGGTTTTTATGGCTGGTTTATTAATTGGGTCATTAGGGGCTGTAATGGATGTAACTATTACAATGTCTTCTTCAATATTTGCTTTATATGAACAAGATAATAATATTTCTGTCAAAGCACTAAAAACCTCGGGACTAGATATTGGAAAAGATATTATGGGGACTATAACGAGTATTTTGTTTTTTGTATATATTTGCGGTTCAATTCCAATGCTTATTTTATATTTGAAAAATTCTTATGCTTTAGGACAAACACTTTCCATAAACCTTTCATTAGAATTAGCTCGAGCTCTCTCAGGTGGTATTGGCGTCGTCTTAACAATTCCCATCAGTCTTTATACTTCTATTTTTTTCATTAATAGAAAGAGGGCGAAATGATGAATGTATTAGTGTGGCTCGCAGCCATCTTATTTATATTGATGGTACTAATTGGTGGTAAAAAAGGGGTAAGGTCTTTTCTTTCATTATTTTTAAACATTGGGGTCCTCTTTGTTGCTATCTTTTTTATGACAAACCCAGAAAATAGTCCAATTATTATCACATTCATTGCCTGTACACTTATAAGCTGGATTAGCTTATTCTATATAAATGAAAAGAACAGCAAAACAATCACCGCTTTCATTTCTACGATGATTACCATAGTAATTTTACTTCTTTTTATTGTCATAGTAACAGAGAAATCTAAGATACAGGGATTTGGAGAAGAATCAACAGAAGAAATTAGCATGTTTTCACTTTATATAGGGGTGAATTTCGCCCAAATTGGAGCCTCTGTAATTATTATGAGTACAATTGGTGCAATATTAGATGTAGCCATTTCTATCGCTTCTTCCATGCATGAAATATATCATCACAACCCCATCATAAGCAGAAAAAAATTATTCACATCAGGATTAAACATTGGAAAGGATATTTTAGGTACAGATACGAATACGCTATTTTTCGCTTTCTTTGGTGGATATTTAGGATTGCTTATATGGTTTAAAGATTTATCTTACTCGATCGGCGATATAGTTAATTCCAAAGTATTTAGCACTGAGATTATTACTATATTTTGCGCAGGTATCGGGATAGCGCTCATTATCCCCATTACTGCTTCGGTGAATGCATATTATTTAGTAAAAACACGTGAAAAATAAGAAAATTTAAGAAAATCGTTTATGAAGCGTCACAACAAACAATCTTTAAAGACTAAAATATACGTATAAGAGATAAAGATAAAGATAAAAAACTACTTGTAGACATAAACACATCTATCCAAAAAAACACTTTAACTAATATTAATCGAGGAAAAGAAATAGAAAAAGAAATCAGAAAATCTTTAAAGGATGCAGATGCAATATCAAAGAATGAACCTCAAATACTAGATGTTAAAATTTACGATTAAAGTAAATAAAAGTTAAACTAAAAAAGATGACCCAGGTTATAACTGGGTCATCTTTTTTCGATAGTCTTGTTCAAGTAAGGCACCCCGTTAGCTTAAGTGCATTTTTTCACAAACTCTAGATATCCTTTCAGTTATTTCAGGAATGCTGCCTCGTTAGTTGGTTCAAGAAAACAAGCATCAATTTTTCTTGAATCTTAGGTGGATGCTTTCCGTTCCATGCGCGTACATATGGGGGGGATTTTAAGTCAAGTACATGTTTTGGATATGAACCATCATTTATTGGCTTAAGCCTTGGCATTATTTCATCAACTAAAAGTATAGTAGAGATTAACCATTCAAGCGGAAAAGATTAATCAACAAATTCGAGGTTTATATTACCATTATTAGTGCTGACGTTTAATGTCTTATCGCCTCTACTTTTATTTGGAGGCAAATTACTCTTTCCTTTTTTTGCCTCGCTTAATATAGCGAAATCATCATAAGAACCTACAATTGAGCCACTAATATCGCCATTTTTTGTTTCTAAGGTTACTGTAGTACCTGCGTTCAACTTGTCCAGTTGGATATTACCGTTGTTTATCTTAATATTCACCGCACCAGCAAATGAAAGTGGGGGCAATTCAATCTCTTCGTTTGATGTTTTTAAAATCAGATTTTCTATAGACGCATCAGGTATCCATACCTGAATAGTCCTGTTTTCTTGAGCAGCTTTCCCACCAATATAATCGTCCCAATCTTTATGACTTGCATACACCATGGATAATTCTTTTCCGTCAGATAAATCAATTTTATAAAATTCTTTTTCACTTTCATTATAAGAAATATGAATTTTTTCATCTTCAGACTGAAAAAATTCTATTTTTCTATCTTTAACGTCAATTGTAATAGTATCAACTTCTGCAGCTGAAGTGGCATAATTTTTTTCCTCATATGTTATAGGTTCAGAGGAACAGCCCGCTAGTATTACTGACAATATAATTAGTACACTCATTGCAAGTTTTTTTGTAGCATTTATCATTTTTAAACTCTCCTTTGTTAAATCGATCTTCTTTTTAATACAGCTAACCCTACAAATGCCAATACCATACTGATGGAAAGACAAACACTGATGTGCAACAAAGCGTTTCCATTAAACATAATGAGCTTGAAAAAGCCTACCAAAATTTGTCGCAAAGGCTGGATTGGAAGAAACACACAGATGATCGCCACTAGAACAGTGTCCGTCATCCAACCGTACCAATACGATTGCATAGAAAGCAGCACATGTAAGAACACCGCCAGCATCAATAAAAAAGCAAACTGCTGAAAAAATGCTACGAATACACCATTCTCCCACCAACCGCTTAGCTCCAACAAATTAATCACGATTTGTGTTTGATTCATTGGGTCTATTACTAGATGGATAAAAGTATTAACCATTGATATTGACGCTGCGGCGATGATATAGGTAAGGATACTACACCAAAAGTTATCTTTTTTCGTTGCGTTTAAATGAATTAGCTTACTAAAGTTAAAATACACAATGAAAAATGGAATCATGAGCATATAAAGATAAGTGTAGTTTCCTCGGCTTATGGAGATGCTTGCATCCGAAGATGTGGTAGACAAAAGAACGACTAAAATCGTTATAATAAGTGCAATTAAATTACTTGCAAAGTTTCGTTTTATAACAGTTAGAACTGGTTTCATGTTAAATTCCCGCCCTTCTTCTCTACCATACGAATGAAGAAATCTTGAAGGGACAATTTTTCAATTTCGAGATATCTCTTTGACTGATTGGTAAATCAAAAATAAAGCGTGTTAATAAACCTCCAGCTTGTATCTCTCCAATTGTATGCAGATCTTTTGTGACTTTCTCTACTTCCTGTTTTAATCCACTTACGCTATATGCCTTTGTCTCAATTTCCTGTAAGGTATCATAAAAACGCAGGGTACCTTTGCAATTTCATCAACGATATGGGTGGAAATAATAATAATACGCGGATTCCTTGAAAAACTCTCTACTAGCAAATCGTAAAACTCCGTACGCATAATTGCATCAAATCCCAGCACCGGCTCGTCTAAAAGAACAACTGATTTGTTACTCGCAAGGCAGATGATGGTGGAAACCATTGTTTTCATACTTAACGAAAGCGTATTAAATTTTTTACCGGCATCTAGCTTACCTCTCTTATTTTACTTTTTCATGAAATTGCGATTTTTTCAGTACATGATATATTTTCACTATAAACCTTTGTGTTACAAAAAGGTCAAGAGGGGGTTTATGGCTATTTTATACACAATTAAACAAGCAGCAGAAAAAGTAAGCATGACTAATGAAACCTTGAGGCATTATGATCGAATAGGTTTAGTAAAGCCATGTCATAAAGATGAACAAACTGGATATCGGTACTATTCTGATCAGGAGCTCGTACAACTGCAAACAATTGAACTGCTCAAAACAATGGATTTAAATTTGATGGAGATAAAAGACATTTTGCAGCAGAATGAACTCCCCAGAATTATTGCACTTTTAAAACAGGCAGAAAAAAAGGCAGATGAGAAAATCGCTCGCCTGCAATACGCAAAATCAAAAATTAAACGTGCCTATACAAATTATGAAAATAAGTTAAACAGCGTAGATAACCAAAATGGGGAATTCTTTGTCAAACATCTATCAGAAAGGGTAATCATGCTTTCTGATAAATTGGAATACCCTACGATAAAAAATTTATGGAATTATCACAATCATTTTTATAAGCAAATTGAAGAAGAGTTGCAACCACAATTTTTGTTCGAAGATATGGCAGGAATATTTACAACACCAGAAAAAACGCGGTTGTTTACAATTTGCTTAAAATATCCTTCAATAGAGGGGTTAACAATACTACCAGAGGGTAATTATTTATGTGCCAATTGCACCGAAGAGAATAAGGATATGGTATTGCAGAAATCACTTCAAAAGGCAAAGACAGAATTTGGTGTGTGTCCAGATGTCGTTCTTCACTGCATTGTGATAGTTGGGGTTTTGCAATGGAATTATCAGATACAACTGCTCATACAGTGAGGCATATTCATGTACAAAGTGCAAAATAAGTAAATGTAACAATTATCATAAGGTATTCTTTTATGGGTGCTTGGTGTAGCTATTTATCTTAATAGTTATACAAAAATCGGAAGATTACAACTAGTGATACATCCGATTTTTTGTTTTATATGTATAGCGATAATAAAGTTGTTTTCTTCTTATTAGAACTAACACGCCTGTAGTTCAACAAAAATCTCTATAATGCAAGTAACTTTGAAAGAAAATTACAGCTTGTACATCGTCTGGTACAACTTCTCATTCGCTAATGCTTAATGTTGAATTACTAGAGTTACAAGCTGTTAAAATAATTGATGTGAATAAAATTAATACTATTTTTATCTTCCACCCCTTAAATTAATGAAGACACCTCACCTTATTTTTCATTAATACCTTATTCAACTTAATGCCCTGTTAGTAGAATAATGGTATATGGAATTATTCGATTATATATTTATCGATTCCATTTAAAGGGTCATAATTTTTCAAGTCGGATTTATTAATATTACTCTTTATCGCCTCTTCTGTGAGAATATATTCAATTTGATTAACCCCGTCATGTGCAAAATAGATATATTTAACATAAGGTTCATCTTCAAAAACTACTATTACATAAAATGGCGGCAATTTTACTCCATATATTCCATCAACAGATTTTATATCTTTCTTTTCATATCCCTTTTCATCCAATAAATAACTAGTCACTCTCTTTTCATATTCAGTTTTAGTGATTTCTATCTTTAAATAAGCTGCAAAGAAAACTGCACATATAATCACAAGAAATATGAATAAAATGATTTTTACTTTTTTATTCAAAATCGCACCGTCTTTAAACATAAAAACACCTCTTGTCTTATATCATTCTGCATTTCATTCATTATTTCCTTCTTCAACTAACCTGCCCCGTTAGTTCAATAAGGAACTCAAATATTCAAAATATAATAAACAAAATTAACTTATGACCATTCATTTCGAATTTTAAATCGTTAAATAATACAAACACACCCGGAAACCTAAAAACTTTGTAAAACGCAACTAAAAAAGAGCAAGCAATTTTATGCCTACTCTGCTTAGTTCAATCTTCAAATTATTAAATAAACGTATTAACCATTTGACTTTTTTAAAAAGAAAAAACGTGCGCCTGAATGGCACACGTTTATAAATCAACTGGCTGTAAATCCCATCGACTTACAAAACCAATTTGATTTTTGTAAATAATTATTGAGAAATAACCATCATAAGCAAGTGCATTGACAAATTCCCCAGGTGGTACTGTACCAATCACCTTAGATGAGTTACTTGCTAATGCATATACTTTCGCCTTACGATCTACCGCAACTGTTGGGTCTTGACCAATTGCATATTTATATACAGTAACGTTCTTTAACTTTTTCAATTTCGACGGAACTTCTATTGTCTGCAAATACTTACGAGACACATATACCGTCTTCTTATTGAAAATTGTTTTTGCCCAATATTTATCGTAATTTGTATATTTCACAACGTCTCCTTTTGCGAAATGAGCAACAATTTCAGCAGAATTACTTGCCCCAGTTCTAATATTCAAGCCATCCACATTTACTTGTGCAGTCTGATACTTACTTGCTGCAGATATCTTCCCGGGAATAACACTTACAAATAAAAATACTACTAATGATAAAATAATCGCTTTTAATAACTTGTGCATGTTAGTATCTCCTTTTTCAAAATAGCATAATACTATCTCAAGTATAAATTATTAATATTTACTCTACATTTCTTGTTTATTACTACTTCATAATAAATGCGATAACCCCTACTATAATACACAGAATTCCACTTTATTAAAAATTAATACTTATAAACATTGTAACTAACTACTTTGGGATTTTTATCATTTGCATCATTGTATATACTAAGGAATTCAAACGTTAATTCATAGTTTCCAGCTTTATATGTAACAAGATGCGATCCCTTATATTCAATTTCTTTTGCAGGTTTTCCTAAAGTCTCTTTTACAGTATTCAAACGAATAGCATGTACAGCTTTATCGTTTTTGTTTTCGCCTTCTTTTGCTAGTTTCATTACTTGCTGTAAACTATTTGCTTGTTTAGTTACTTTAGTCTTTTGATTAGAATTAATAGTTTTATTATCAACAGTTGCTGCAAAACTTACATCACTTACTCCATTTAACAGTGCTACAGAAACTGTAGTAGCGATTAACAGATTTTTTGTTTTACTTAAATAATTCATTGAAATTCCACCTTAATTTTAAAATTTAATAAAGAGTCCTCTTACTTATATTACGGATGTTTCATATTGTAAACAATAAAGTTATAAATAGGATACAATTGTAATTCTATACCTACCTATATTCAACAAATATCTATAACACTATAAAATATCAACTACTTTCATAATAAATTTAATAGTTAGTATTTATAAAACGTTTTAAAAAGAAAAAAAGTTTTTGTTTTATAAATTTTTTTAGCTTTAATTGTAATTTTGGAACTAAGTCTGGAATTGGCTAATTTCCATTACATTGAAAGTTGGTATAATCGCAAAAAAATTCATGGAGCAATCAACTACTTAACCCAGATGAAGTAGAAAAATTATGTCGAACTACAGCCTGACTTAACTTTTTTGTGTTTCTTTGGAAAAGAACGACAACATTAATTGGTACAATCGATCTGCGATAGTAAGAGGAAAAGGTGACAAGGAGAGAGAAGTTTATTTTAATATAAGGAGCGAAATATGGCGTAAACGCTATATAGACAATCGAAATGACACTGATCCAGCCATCTTCGTGACTGAAAGACATCCTCATAGAATGAGCGCCGCCCAAATGAGATATATTATCAAGCAAATCTCAAATCGTGCAGGAATTAATAAAGAGATACATCCACATCAACTCAGACATAGTTACGCTACTCATTTATTAAACAATGGTGCACCTATTGAAGTCATTCAAAGTCTAATTGGGCATGAGAAAAGCGAAATCACTCGGATTTATGCTCAATTTAGCGGGAGACTTAGAAAAGAGTTTTATCAAAAGTACTTTTAATTAATAAAGGACAACTTCTATATGACGCTGCCCTTTTACTAATGCACCCGTTAGTTGAATAAGGAATAGCAGTTTAATGGTATCGATACCAAACAAACCATCCTTTTTCCTTACTTTTAGCTAAAAATATTTGACCTTGGGCTAAGTCAGCTCCAGGTGCTTTG
>NZ_LILB01000005.1:584206-600666 GCF_001274945.1 Viridibacillus arvi
CCATAAGTTTTTGGTATTAAAGTATTTAACGCTTCTATTACCTCTTTTTTATCCTTAAGCGATGTTTTCTCTAATTCACTTAATACAGGACAATTTTTAGGCTGTGCATAAGCTTCAAATGATACCAAAGTAAATAAAGATATGATTAAAATCAGTACATACATTTTTTTTAAGATAAATTCACCTCTTTTCTAATTACTATCTCCAATTAGAAAAGAATTATTGATCCTTCTTCAACTAACCTGCCCCGTTAGCACAAGAAGCGATTGCTCAAATTGACCAATCGCCTACGATAGTTGAATAATGATTTTTAAAAATCATTAGAATTAGCTATTTGAACTAGTATTTTAGGGTTACATTATCAGAAACTTTTTATCAATACCAAACATACATTGCCAATCATCTCTTTCAAACACCTTTAAACAGCTAATTTCAAATCAGTGTAAAAATCTACGGATAATAAAACATGTTCTGAACAGACTAAATTCGGGAGGTGAAATCCATGCCAAATAATAACAACAACCAATACGTTAACCAAATCAAACAACAAATCCAACAAGCAGAAGCTAACAAAAATCAAGCTTCAGGTCAATTCGCAACTCCGAATACAATGAACGAAGAATTCGGGACTGAGACTGATGTTAACCAAGTCAGACAACAAATTCAACAAGCAGAAGCTAACAAAAACCAAGCTTCTGGTAATAATCCAAATAATGGCTAATAAAACAATACAAATTAATTTGATTGATCCAAAACCGGCAACCTTTTTTCTGCCGGTTTTTTTGTTTTCACCTGCTGAACATATGCATATCGCGCTAGAGTCAACCACGGATTTCATTCTATATGCTTTGTATCAATATATAATGATACAAGAACAAATTTTGGTATTGGTCTTATTTATCTAAGGCTGTTTTCTATAGATTATTGCTATTAAGCATATGACCATTTTGATTCTATATATTTTGTAGAGACAATATTGTCTTCCTTATTCAACTAAAGCACCCCGTTAGTTTAAGTACATTATTTCACAAACTTAATTCTAAAAAAGCTTAGGCGTACCTATGTGTAATTACCACTTATCATTATTCTTATGACTTTTGTTATAAACGTATTCTTCATTTTTAATCCCTGTCCAATTACTAATAAAATTAATAATCATCATAAAAATTTCAAATAAAACAAACGCCGTAACCAATAATAATATCATTATAACTATTACCGAGTCTTGTAATTTTCCCTTCTTCTTATCATTCATATGTTCAACCTCCTATCAAATCGCCAATATTTTTCCGTATCTTCTAATATGTTCTGGGCTAACTTTGGAACAAATGACTGCGGTTGTGACTTCATAAAATTTGCAAATAATAATAATGAAAACGCAATACTTGTAGCCAGTATTAATGCTTACCCCCCTGTGAAATCTGGCTGTAAATGTTAATTGAATAAAAAGAAAAAAGCTTCAGTTATTAATAACTGAAGCTTCTTAAAACTTTATTATTGAGCTGTTTGGGTTTTTTTTGAATTACTGATAAATGTGATGATACCAAACAGAACAATTGGTGCGCCCAACAGTAAATAAGCGAATCCTTCAAATCCTCTTACTACTGTATAGCCATAAGCAACTATTAGTATTCCTAATACTAAGGCTCCTAACGTATAGACATTTATTGTTGATTTAGAGTAGCCTTTTTTCAATAGTAACTGTGTAACCAGTATCAGAACTACTCCAACAATTATGCCTATTAGTAACGGTATAAGAATCATTATCTTCCCTCCTTCCTATCGTTTAAAATTACCATAAATTATAATCCTTTAAAATAATTAGGACTTTTTAATATCGGTATTTTATCAAACTCTATATTACTTTTCTATTAATTTCACTATTAATTTGGCTCTTGATAAGTGATCAATTCTTTAAATTCAATTGATACTACAAGGAAATATACCGGATGAAGTATTTAGCCATTGAACCGACCTCGACAGTGAATGATCTTCAAGTAAAGCACCCGATAGTTGAAGAAAATTTAAAGATTATTCGATAAACTATTTATTTTAACCAACGCTTCACTTACTTCTTTTCTCAGTTGTTGTTCCGATATTTCAAAGGCAGTTTCTTGTCCAGGAAGACATTCATTCCAATAACAATCAACTGCTTCAAAAACTCCATTTAAGATTTCGAAAAACGTATCCATTCTTTCTGTCTCATTTATAAATGTATTTAGATAGTCACGTTCAAAATCCTCAACAGGAATTACTTCATTAACAAAATCCTCAATTAACCTTTTATATTTATTAACAAACATTGCTTCACCTCTTTTATGGGTTTTCATTCAATCCATTCTAACGATATTCCTTCTTCAACTAACCCGCCCCGTTAGTTGAAGAAAATGTAACTCTCGGAATTATGGTGTTCTCTACAAGTGGATTATGGAAATTAGAAATATATTTTATATGAGATATTATTTGGGAAACTAATTATAACAGTTGAAGCGCTAGTTTTTATGACTGCTTCCACTTATTTGATTTTTAATAAAATTGATGAATTTATCAAATATTTTATCAATTAATTAATATACAATCATTTTTACACTAGATAAAATGAATATATATATATATATATAGAAAAGAGAGAGAATAATGAAATTGATAGGGAGATTAGTTCTAACAGCAATCTGTATATCGTTTGTGTTTATGTTTAGCCATAATAATGCTTATGCCAACACGCAACAAACAGCGAAAACGATAAAAGATGGTAAGTATTATTCAGGGAAGCTAACAAGAAGTAACAAAGAAATGTATTTTAAATCTAAGTTAACGTCAGAAAAAGAAGTCGCGATGTATTTAAGCGAGGGCTGGGCTATACAATGGAATCTTGAAGTGTTAGACAGTAGTGGGGTTACCATGTATACAACGAAAACAAATTTAGAATCTGAAATGTACTTTTATAAAAAATTGGTAAAGAAACTGCCAAAAGGAACTTATTATTTGAAAGTAACAGATAATCATGGGACTTATAATAAAAAGTTTAAGACTACGATTCGTATATTAAATTACGATCATAAAGAAAAAGAAAATAACAACTCAATAAAAAAAGCGAATACTATTAGATTAAACGATAAATACACGGGTGCAATAGATTTCAAGTCTGATAAAGCGGATTATTATAAATTTAAAATCCCTTCATCTGGTCGAGTAACAGTCAGTACTAGTAATATGATAGAGTCTGATTGGATTGTAGGTCTTCTAGATAGTAAAGGTAAAATTATTGATGAAAGATACACAGATCATAATTACGACCCATCTGGCTTTACTTCTTATACTATGGGCCTGAAAAAGGGAACATACTATATACGCATAAGTGGGTATGGTACTGATGATGATACTAATTATATTTTTAATGTGAAGTTCAAAAAAGATTCCTATGTTGAAACCGAAAAAAATGATACTTACAAGACAGCGAATACGATTAAAATCGGAAAAACGTACACTGGTTGGTATAACGAATATGTAGATCCAATGGATTGGTATAAGTATAAAATGACTAAAACTTCAAAACATCGATTAGATCTGACCATATATCCGTACTCAGGGATTATAGTGTACATAACTAATAGCAAGCATAAAATCTTAAGTTATAATGTCTATCAAAACTATACGAAGAAAACTAAGTAAAAACAATTTACAACACCGACATTAACAAAGGGAGCATACTATGTATGTGTTGAAGAATCTTTTGGTTTGCCCTATATCCCATATAAATTAAAAGTATCGACCATTCATTAAAAGAAGGGTGCCTCAAAAGTTGTTTCAATGACTTTTGGGACACCCCTTTTTTATACTGTTCAGTTTAATAAGATTAATATTGGATGGAGGAATAATAGAATTTACTTTAGTAATGGCTATTTTCTCAAAGATTGTTGCTGTTAAACCAAAAAGGCAGATTTAATCTACAAAACGTGTAGATTAAATCTGCCTTGTAAAACAACTTGCCCCAAGTGGTTGAATGTAAGCTCTAATTTCAGAGATGTTTCGTAGTTCCAAAAAGACATCCGTCCCTATAAGTTTACGATAGTACTTATCTTCTTTCACTAACTTTTAAATGAATATTATACATACCTTATCCAAATAACCTGCCCGTTAGTCCAATAAGAAAAAGGCTCTACTCCATATTGAAGTAAAGCACCCGTTAGTTGAAGAAGAAAAGTGAAGATTATTCATCAATCGCACACTATTGTGGAAGTAAGTGTTTAGGGTTTATGAATAAAATACGGTCCAATCCAGCCATTTTCATGCGTTATAATAAAGGTCCAGTTATTTTCCCAATCCATAACGTAAATGTCACTGTGATCCCAATCATCGTATGGCAAGTCTTTCACATTGAGATTTTTTGCATTTTGAACTAAGAATGCTTCATTCGTGAATTGGTAAAAGATCGTGCATCGATTCTTTTTTTGCCTTTCGAATGCTTTTATGGCCTCTTCCTTTTCAAGACGTATCACCTTTTCATAACTGCAAAGGTGCCATAAAAATGAATCCATATATATTTCCTTTTGTTCCTCTTTTGTTAGATGACCTGCAAAGTTTTCAAGCCATTTTTCTCGTAAATAGCGTCCCCACTTCGGTATTGCCAACATCTTTAATTCTTTATTTTGCATTCTATTTAACCTCTCTCAACAAGTATCAAGTGATAATTATTTAGCATGACCAACTTTATGCTTTCTCTTATTTCTTATTCGCAATCTGGCTCGATTGGTGAACACAAGTTAAACAACACTCTTCAACTAACCTGCTTCGTTAGTTCAACAACTTCTTTAAATCAATTCTTGTGTAGGTTTTATTATAGGTCGTACCATCATCATTAAAAAATATGGCATTTTTTAAATATGGGTCAGAGATAGGTTCGTAACCGTGTTTGCTAATTAACTTTATCATTTTGGGATTTTCTATTGGGTCAACACTTACAAATATTTCAGAATGACCTAAACTCTTTGCAATATTTTCTCTATACCTAATTAAATCTGAACCTATACCATTACCCCGATAATCCTCTTTTACATATAGGTCACTTAATTTAGGAAGCAAAGTGCCTTTTAATTTAAGAACTCCAAAACCAAATATAAGTGAGTCTTGTTCAGCGATTGCCAAATATACTTCCTCTTTTGCAAATTGCTTTAAATAATTCGTGAATAAATCTTTATTATTTCTAATATCACATAAACCCGATAAGTCGTTTTCATTCGCTAATCTTATTATGTAGTTCATTATTATTTCCACTTCCTTATTCTTCAATAAATCATTATTAGAAATATTCAATTCTTTCTTCAACAATCCTGCCTCGTTAGTTGAAGAAGAAATATATCTATATTCTTTAATTTTTTTCATAAAACGGGATAGATGTATGAATATTGTCAAAAAAGATGCTATTAGGTTAGCATCTTCTTCATTGGATATTAATAAGGTACAGGATAAGCATCTACGAGACAGTTTACCAATAACTTTTCACTTTGCCTTACTATTGTTAAGGTAACAGTGTCATTGACAGTTTTTTCATTCAATGTTCTTTCAAATGATTTATATCCTACAATTTCTTCTTTATCAATCCCCACTATGATATCTTCAGGTTTAATTCCAGCAGTTGCAGCTACCGAACCTTCCTTCACTTGTAAAACTCTTGTACCTCTATTTTCCTCGTTTGTTGTGTGTGTAATACCAATCCACGCTTTCCAAAACTTTGCACGATTATCAGTGCCAGTTTCATAGACACTCTTTAGATTTCCTAAGAATTGACTTGTACCAAACAACATATTTTCCTTTGTTGATTGATTCATTTCACCAATAAAGGAAGCCTGATATTCAATACTGACATGAATTCCATTTTCAACTTTTTCTAATGAAGTAATGGTAGTAAAATCTCCATCAAGGCTCTGAAGTACAAAGCGTTTCATTGTATCTATTTCTGTAAAAACACCCTCAGATGTTGCCCCCCAGCCATGATTCATATATCCTTTTCCACCAATACGAAATTCTATTTCAGCATTTTTTGTATACCAACGATTTAGATGCTCAGGCTTAGTCAATGCATCCCAAACTTGCTTTAAAGGCGCATTAACAACAATTTCTCTCTTTATAGAATCCTTAATCTTGTTCATCTCGAAATTCTCCTTTTTCCACATAATTTTTTAAACTTACGAGCTGATCATCAAGTAGTTCTCCGATGTATTGGAGCATTTCATGGTAGGCAATTTGGAGGACCTCGGGATTTAATGAATAGATACGATACTTCCCATCCCAGCTCTCTGAAATAATTTTTTCCTCCAATAAAATATTCAAATGCTTCTTTATTGCGGGTTGAGAGATATCAAATGCTTCGACTATCTCCTTTTGGATTTTGTTTCCTTGTTTAAGCATACTTAATATACGTCGCCGCGTTGAATCACCTAATGCTCGATAAACATCTGGCATTATCATCCCCTCACTTTTCACATATAACTATTTGGTTATATGAAATATAACCATAAGCGAAAATAATGTCAATACTTTCCATGTAAATAAAAATGATTATCCTTATTCAACTAAACTGCCCCGTTAGTTCAATAAGAAAAAGGCTCTACTCCTTATTAAAGTAAAGCACCCAATAGTTGAAGAAGACTTAGTCCTATTAACTTTTTAAAATACATTGAAATCGTTCCACACCCGGATATTTTTCACCCAAACTCGCTATCTTAAATCCATAATTTTTATAAAAATTCACCGCATCTTTATCGGTTTCAGCAAACATAAAAGGTGAAGAATATTTCTCCAAAATAAAGCTAATCATTTTACTCCCAATACCTACTCCTCTATGATTTAGAGATACTGCGACATGTTTTATTTCACAACGTTTTGGGCTTAAAAATTCTATTCCAATACAACCAACAACCTCATCTTCAAGGTCATATCCATATAACTCTCTTATTGGAGATTGCATATATATTTCATATTCTTTCTCGACATTCTTTTCAGAGGTTGCGAAGGATAAAAGTTCTCTTACATTAGGTTGAATAGAAGTCGATTTAATCTCTTTCATAAAACACGTCCCTTCTTGCATTAAACTGCCCCTTTAGTTGAAGAAGAAAAAGAGCTGTCTGAACAGCTCAAAGATTTTCTTAAAGCACCCGTTACTTTAAGTTTTTCACAAGCCTTGCATTAGCGTTAGATAGCTTATTTCTTAGAATTAAATCTATTTCCTATTCCCTTAAATTCTTCGCTGTCAATCATCGGGGGTTCATCATCTTTCTCTTTTAATTTCAAACCGAAAAGTCCAGAAATCAATGAAAATATGAGTGAACCCTGCCAAGTAATTGCAATGTTCGCCATGAAGGTATCGAGTAATTGAATTAACGCAAAAGTAAGACCCGTATTCAAAATAAATGATAACCATCCCTTACTTGATTGAATAATAGCGACAGATTTTAAAGCTTTTGGTATCGCATTTGTAATGAGTGAGAGAGGTATTTCAAGGAATACATACATAACAAAGAAAAATACTAAAGCACCAATTGAATCATATTGAAACCCGAGTAATCTTAAAAATATGTATTCAAAAAAAGTAATACCAAGCAAAATTATTAGCACAATAGACGTACAAATTACTATTGTTTTAATTTTATTTATAATAAAAGTACCCCCTTACTATCTACAATTTCACCATTTTCTTTTTTGCGCGAATTGTAATTTTTATTTTTAGGTTAGATTGAACGGAGTGCGTTTCTGCGATTTGTAGGAACGCTCTTTCACTAAATGAGTGCTTTAGTAGAAGATCTTTGAGCTGTTTAGGTGGCTCTTTTTCCTTATTGGACTAAAGGTGCACTCCACATTGCTTTGGGTTTTTGTATCCATTTTCGACTTCTTCAAATAGCGTAGATAATAGAGTTTCTAATTCACCTAGTGTTGTATCTTTAGAAAGATTATGTACGCTCATAAGTTCTACACCTTTAAAAGCATCTTTTGCACCTTGAACTTCTACTTCGCCAAATGCTTTTACTTCCATTTCAATTTTCATCTTTTCACCTCTTATCTCTTTACTTTAATACGGTTGAAAAGAATATAAGTTCCAAATTTAAACAAATCACCCATCTTGAATATACAAAAGTCTTTGGCTTCTTCTTCAACTATTCTGCCCCGTTAGTTCAATAAGAAAAAAAGAGCTGCATATGCAACTCAAGTTCAAAATATTGTTTACATGGCGATAAACATGTTCCTACTGAAGGGACCCCAGTTCTCCCCCCTATAACCTGATCCTCCCTCTAAGTTAACAAAACACGGGAGCACCGTATGCATGACACTCGACATTGCATTAACCATAAATGTCATTACAAATCTCATATTTGAATTGTCGGCAGGTGTGATCATTGCCATATTAGGACGTATTGCGTTTGATGCCGTTAGTGCAGAGCCCATTCCCACGGTAGCAATACCAACAGGACGCTCCAGATTACTTCTAATCCAGTAATTAGAAACATTCATTGCTGATGCTAAATCAGTCCGCTGATCATACTGAATCAAAATTTGATTTGGAGCAATTTGTCTAACCTCCAAAAGTATGGGATGAGTTATCATCTGGCGGTCGCTTTGATTGATTAGCATTTTATTTTCACCTCACAATAATATGCAATAGTCAATTGACTATATATTGTATGGTATTTGACTTGATGATGTTCAGAGGCATCAGTTAGACGTTTACATAACTAATCTGCCCCGTTAGTTCAATAAAGAAAAAAGAGCCGCATATGCAACTCAAAGATCTTCAAGTAAAGCACCCGTTAGTTGAATAAGACAATCGAGTGAATTTTTTAAAATAAAGGATTCTCATTAACGTATAATCAAAAATGCGTGAACTTTCAACTTCTATACCACTTTCTTTTAATGTCATTAATAACATTCTTCTTGTTATGACCAAATATTGATGGTCTTCCACTCCGTAGTGGGATTAGATTCTGTTGTTTTATGTTATTTGGCTAGCCCAATTCTCTGCATAAATAGCTCCTCTAAATGTTCACAAGATGTTTCTGACAGAACATCTTGAATAGCTCCATTCATAAGTACTCTTCCATTATGTAAGAGAAGTATATCATCAGCTAGCTCCTCTGCGAATGACAATAAATGCGTTGAAAAAAGTACCGTTTTGCCTTGTTCTTTTTGTTCTTGTAAAATTTGTTTTAGCTCAGCAATCCACAGTATATCCAAACCATTTGTCGGTTCATCCATAATAAGTAACTGTTCTTTACCTAATAAGCTTTGTGCCAAATTTAAACGCTGGCGCATCCCTTTTGAAAATTGGCTCACTCTTTGCTTACGATAATCCCACAGTCCTACTCGTTTCAACACTTTTTCACGTTCTTTTGCTGACTCCTTTTTCAAACTGCCTAGTAATTGTAAAATTTCCTCAGCAGTGAGTGCTGGGGGGAAATTCACATCATCTGGCATATAACGAATGGAAGGCACACTAACCCAATGAAGTTCTCCGCCATTTGGCTGTTCTTCACCAATGAGTAATCGGATTAACGTACTTTTCCCTGCACCATTACCACCAGCTAACGCAATAATACGTCCTTCATTTAAGGTAAAAGACGCATCTAACAAGCCTTGATGCTCGGAATATTTTTTCACTAAAGACTTACCTTCTACAATCATACTTGACCCCCCTTTCTACGTAATAAAAACCCAGCAAACAATAAAGGCAATACGATCCAACAAATCGTTACTAGGACATATACAACAAGACCTGCCAGCGAGCTATAAAATTCAGTGAATTCATAAAAAGAAGGACCAAGAACTGAATGTTGTCCAGAAAAGATGAAATAGCCAAAACGAACCCATTCGGCTGGATTTAAATGAATCATTACAATTGTTAACTTTTGCAAAGTATGTCCAGCTACTATTGTACCCACTGCCATTAACGCATAAGACAACAGTAACAATGCAAATGCCCAAGCTAGAAGCGACAACGCTAACGCATGTAGACGACTTTTGGCCACAACCCCGCAAACAATCGCTAACGCTGAAAAAATTAGGATTGTTACACTGGATAAGCCAACAAAGACAAGTGGCAAATGAACTTGACCTGCTAAACTACTCATGCCTAATACAATGCTAAAAGCCAATAGTAAAATGAGCATGAAGGATAAAACTAGTGCCACATACTTCCCCAAAATATAATTCTTTATTGTAATTGGATATGTTTTTAATAATGAGAACCAGCCTGATTCCAAATCATTCGCTATCCCCATACTTCCGATTGTTAAGATGAACAGAGGCAATAGGAATAGGAGTAAATTTAAGAAGCTAGCTGTTTGTCTGGTGAAACCATTCATATCAGGTAAAGCAATTTGCTGTATTATCGATATCGCTGCGAAGACAAAAACAAATAATACAGCCACTAGTTGCATCCAGCGACTTCGGAGCATTTGCTTCCATTCAAGACGTATGAAAAGTCCGTTAATCAATGATGGACACCCCATTTAAATGAATCTAAATCAGAGTAGCTCAGCAATTTCCCTTTTCCTTCTTTATCGATATATTGTTGTGCTGAATCTTTAGACTCAAAAGCAATGACGCCATATGACATTGGTGTCCAAATATCTTTGTCATACACGTATGAAGCTGTTTTAACATCGACCCAATTGTTTTCGCCCTCATCTTTAATAAAGGCTTTACCAACATCGCCTTTGTTCAGATTCTTCATATATTCAATCAAACAACCTAGATCATCAAACATTTCATAGTCCCCATTCGATAAGGCAATTTGTCCGGCATATTCTTCATGCACAATACTCATATTGCACACCTTACAGACATCTGTTTCACTAACGATTCCACGCGGTTTAAAGTCTTTATTACTACAAGCTTGTAATAATAAGACTGCAGAGAATAAGACAACTAACCCTCTTTTCTTCATACACTTGCTTCCTTTCTCCATAACCATAATCCGAGCACTAGTCCTGTAAGACCGGTAACTACTTGCCACAGTTGTATATTCCATTCAGTTGTCGCTTTTTGAGCACTATACATCATCGGTTCTTTATCTACTAATTGCTCAGTTTCTATTGCATTCGTTTGACGATCCATTTTATTTAATAGCACTACACTTGGTGATTCGATGAAATATTGATAACTGGGCTTGCGCACCATCCATTGTCCAAAGCTTTGCAATGCCACATAAGGACTATCACCAATACCATTGTCATCAAAATCTATGCCATCATAATCATCGTAGTAATTTTGAGAAATGCTAATACTGGTTCCATCGGACCGTAAATTAACAATATTACCCACAAAGTCATTTGCATATACGGTGTTCTCCTTGTTAGAACGAAGGAGTTCAATTGCGGTTTGATTCATCTGGAATGTATTATACTCCACCGTTGAAGTCGCTAGTTTTTGTGTAGATAGGGCTGTTCTATTATTCTGGAAATGGTTATAAAGAACGTCGATATTTTTTGCTTCAAACAGCACCATTCCAGAACCATTCAAGCCATTTTGCTCTGTCACATGATTGTTTTGTAACTGCGCATCTTCCGTCATCATGAGCATAATACCCGTCACATTTTGATTGAAATCGTTCTGTTCGGCAAGTGCATCTTCAGTATACATAAAGTGGATGCCATAACGACTATTTTTAATATCGTTATCGGTCAGTTTGATTGCCTGAGCCTTTTCAATATAAAAACCATCCTGTACGTCTTGCACTTTGTTATTTGAAATAGTTAAATCGTTACTGTTAAACACATCGAGACCATTTCCTTTTTTTGAATAATGCCCATTAATTCCTTTAATTTTTAAATTATTTACTACCACGTGCTTAGAATTATAAATTTGTACACCGCTCCAAACATTTTGAAGCTGTACATTGAGTAAATTTACTTGCGAAGTATTTTTCACGACAATGCCAACATGGGCATCGGTAATATGAATATTTTCTAACGTTACATTTTGCACATTTTCAATCCTCAATAATGATTCCTTCCCATTGCCCTCTAGCATGGTATGTTTGGAACCCCTTAATGTAATTGGTTTTGTAATAGTAATCTGTCCTGTATAAACACCATCCTCAAGTACTAGCACGCTACCGGCTGGTGTCCCATCGATTTGTTCCTGTAAAGTTAGCTGATCTGCTTTAGCAGGCATTGCGAAAATGAGCCATAACAAAACAAAATAGTATAGTATTGTACACAGATGTTTCATCTTCCACCTCCATTTAACAACAAAAAGGCTAGAGTTTCCTCCAGCCCTTTATGCATACGGTTAGTGACTATCCTCTGATTTCATGTCCATATCCATCGATTCACTATCTCCTGATTCTGAATCCATATCCATATCCATATTCTTCGATTCACTAGAATGACGATCTTTCATTTTCTTGTAACGATCATTTGAAACTTTATCAACGTCTGATAGCGCTACTACTTTTGAGCTATCATTTCCTGCGATAAAGATATCCGCACTTTCTTGATCTTTGAAATAGGCGTAACCATAATTCATTGGTGTTTTAATGTCCGCTTTCACAATAACTGCATCCTCTAGTTTTAACCAATCTTTTGAATTATTATCACGTACAAACTTTTCTAACTCTAATCCATCTTTACGTTCTTGATTTAGCATACAGCCCACATCATCAAAGAAAATACCTGATCCATCTTCTTTAATGCCTTGTGCTGAAAATGCTCCCATTTCATGATCCATTTCATATACTTTCATATTGCAAAATTCACATACTGTATCTTTTGTTGGTTCATGCAAATGATCTTCTACTGCATTGGTAGTAGTTTCAGAATTCGCAGTGCTTTGTTTTGTTGATATACTTTCTGAAGTGGTACTTTTACCTGTTGTTTTATTGTCTTCTTGACCACATGCACCAAGTAGGGCTGCCGCAATGACAACCGTTAAGGCTAATTGTTTTTTCATATTTTATTCTCTCCCTCCAATTAGAGATAATTTTACAAGACAAATGTGAAATAAGATGAAAATAAATATGTATAATATGGGAATTTTTATTTTGGTAACATCAATAGTTTTTCAATTTTTTCCAATAACTCTTCCGTTAGCGTCTAGTTCGTAGGTTATTTTCCCACTCATTACATCCCACAATCTTTGCAATTGATATATAACTGCATCTAAACTTTCAATCTTATTAAAAAATAAGTGTAACTGGAGCCTAGTCTATTTCCATAGTCTTTTTAACAATAGTAAATTCTTTTCCTACAAAAAAGAACGGCATTCAATAGCCTTTCTTGTTAAACTAATCTGCCCCGTTAGTTCAATAAGAAAAAAGAGCCGTCTGAACAGCTAATAGATCTTCTACTAAAGCACCCGTTAGTTCAATAAGAAATAGACTCTACTTATGTTTATTTATTTGGAAACATCCCATTTTTATTGTTGACTATTTCTTAATAACAATCGATAATTTATAGTTTACATGCTTATTTAAATCATCTAAAAATTGATCTAATAGCTCATTAGTTGGAAATTTACATTCAAGTAGATAACAGCCATCTCCACTAAACATAGAAAGTAAAGCTATAAGTGGTTTTCGATCTCCTAAACATCCTCCTATAGCGTTTCCGATTGCAATGGCAACCAAACAATTGGTCCCTCCTGGATTTATGAATAAGACAATATCCATTTTCCCAATAAAGATTATATCAAAAACGAGCTCGGATTATTTTCTTAGCTCGCTTTACTTATGAATATATATGGTTTGCAGTGATTATTTTTCATTCATACTGATACGTAGTTTGTCCATGAAGATTTTTATATCACTTACATTGAAAAAAGTATATCATTGTTTATAACCAGTACATTAAAGGAGCCAATTATGTTCGATGATAAAGATTTACTTAGTATAGATGTAGCAAAGATGTATTACGACTTAGATAAGAATCAAAGTGAAATCGCTAAAGCTCTCAATCTGTCTAGACCTACTGTTTCGAAGTTATTGAAGTACGCCAAGGAAAAAAATTACGTGAACATTGTTATTAACGACCCTAGAGATCAGTCCTCTAACCTTGAATTAGCACTACAAGAAAAATATCATTTGAATGCTGTCCGCATAGCGTTCGCTCCAATAGATGAAGAACAGCAAATTAAGAAGTACATTGGTATTAGAACAGCTGAATACCTTGATGAAATCATTAAAGATGGAGATATTATTGGCGTTTCATGGGGAAATACACTTTATGAAGTGGCGAAAGAATTAATGCCCAAAAATCTGAAAGGAATTGAATTGATTCAACTTAAAGGAGGTATGAGCTATTCTCATTATGAAACGCATGATATTGAAATCATGCAAAAGTTCGTAGATGCTTATAACGCCTTTGGACAATTCGTTCCACTACCTGTTATATTTGACTCCATTGAACTCAAAAATTTAATCGATCAAGACCGTCATATCGCCAATGTGTTAGAACAAATGAAACGAGCGAATATCGCATTATATACAATTGGATCGGTTACAAAAAATTCGTTGCTTTATAAAATGAATTATATTTCCGACGAGGAATTTACGTATTTACAAGAGCATGCTATTGGAGATATTTGTTCTAGATTTTTTGATAGCAATGGTGATATATGTTACGAAGAATTAAATACGCGAACATTTGGTATTGAATTAGCTGAATTAAAGAACAAAGAAAAAAGCATTTTAATCGCTGGTGGCGATAAAAAAATACAAGCGATTCATACCGCTCTTAAGCATCAACTTGCTAATACCTTAGTTACTGATCGCTTCACAGCTAAAAAACTACTCTCTTTATAACTCATCATTAACACATTTCATAAAGGAGCTATATTCGTTTATTAACGAGTATAGCTTCTTTTAATTCTTTCTACTTTATGAACAACCCCACAATCAGAACAAATGTAAAAATGATATTTTACATTTGTTCTGATTGTGTTATAATAATAGTACATTTAACTATGAGGAGGAACATTATATGAAATACAATAAATTAATCGACCACACAATATTAAAAGCAGATACAACTCGTGAAGCCGTTCAACAAGTATTAGACGAAGCTATACAACATGGCTTTGCATCCGTATGTATTAATCCTTATTGGGTACCTTTAGCTTTTGAAGTTTTAAAAGATTCCGATGTGAAAGTATGTACGGTTATAGGCTTTCCATTAGGTGCAAATACAACAAATACAAAAGCATTCGAAACGAAGGACGCTATTGCAAATGGAGCTCAAGAAGTTGATATGGTTATTAATATTGGTGAAATGAAAGCAGGAAACTATGATGTTGTTCAGGCAGATATCGAAGCTGTAGTTGAAGCTACTAACGGCAATGCTTTAGTGAAAGTCATTATTGAAACATGCCTATTAACAAAAGAAGAAATCGAAACAGTAAGCAAAATTGTACGTGCTTCAGGAGCTGATTTCATTAAAACATCAACTGGATTCTCAACTAGTGGAGCTACTGTTGAAGACGTAGCTTTAATGCGAAAAAACGTGGGCGAAGAAGTAGGAGTTAAAGCTTCAGGCGGCGTAAGAACTAAAGAGCTAATGCAAGCAATGGTAGAAGCAGGCGCTACAAGAATTGGAACAAGTAACGGAGTATATTAATTAATCCGTTTATCGGCGACAAGAATAATTATTGGTATAGAATAAAGTTTGATTAAAAATTACTCTAAAGCCTTAATTATACTGCATATAAAAAGTCATCGTTTTAAGTACTGATTGATCAAAATTATATACAAATGTTGATATAACATTATTTTCTTGATTTTGATACGCTAAAAATGGTATGACTTTATTTCAAACAGTACAAATTTGTTTTAAACCAAATGTAAAGTGATAATAAAGTTATTTAATTTTGATTTGAAACTATAAGAGCCTGCTACATTTTTTTGTAGTAAGGCTCTTTAAAGTTGTTTAATTCTTATTCAACTAACCTCCCTCTATAAACATTGAAGTATCAACGGTTTTTCGGCTAATTGATTGTTCCTTCTGTCAGTCCAATAGAGTTTCTCGCAGCTTCAATAAGTAGTTTTACTTTAGGTAACTGCGGAACTCTCATCCCCTCTACCTGACGGTAGAGAAAAACAAGCTGTTCAGCTTTTTTCTGTTTAATATCCTGTGGCAACGGAGTCATTTCAAGCGTGGCAAGTGCCATCTTACCAAAAGACGGAAAGACTTGAGTAAACTCTGGAAAGTAACGATCCAACCAACGAATGATTCGATTTTTAATACTTGCTAAGTCCTCCGTTAATTTGGAACGAAGGGTAGAACCAATGCGCAATTCAGCATCTATGTCCTTTAATAAACGTGGATAACTAAACGTTCGTCTTTCACTAACCGAGCAATGACTAGTGCATCTTTTTTATCGTGCTTGGTCGGTAAATTGTCATCCAGTTCTTTCGAACGTTTGACGTGCATTGGATTGACCATGACGAGTGGGATTCCATATTGGTCTAAGAAATA
>NZ_LILB01000005.1:601070-607895 GCF_001274945.1 Viridibacillus arvi
TCCTTGTATATGATGGGTCAATGGTCGTTGACACTCAGCATCATACTAGAGGACTCTTTTTCTTTCAAGACCCTGAACATCTTTCAAACAGGAATGCTGCCCCGTTAGTTTAAGTACATTTTTTCACAAAATTTATTGTTAAATTAACATACATATCCAAATAAAAAAATCATGTCACCCCTAAGAAATCTATAGAGGAGCGATGATTTTAATCAAACTTTATTATAAATGAACAAACTTTATTATAAATAATCAAACTTTTTTACAACTATGTATAAACCTAATAAACTCCAAGTAACATCATCAATTCTTATAATTGATTTAAAAAAGCATTCAAGGAACCGTTCACTGAATGCTTTACAGTTTGTTAAAGAGTAAAACAGACATTCTGTTTACTCTTTTATTTTTGGTATCCAAATTTTTTAGCATCCGACAATCAACACTAATTTACTTAGAACTACTTAAAACAGATCCCTTGCTCTCTTGATAAATTATATTTAATCGAACTGAATTTACTGAGTTTAACTAGTTTGATTCAGTACCTTTACTCTTCTTAGATCAACGCCCTCGTTTAGCTTTGTACAGCAAATCAGTAATCCTATACTAAAAAAAGAACGAATCCTTAAGGAATCGTTCTTTTACTTCAAATGTTCGTTTCTATCTATTTTCCTACGTTTTGAAAATAAAAAAACATCTTAGATAAGATGTTTTTTCTAACTTGTTTGTTACACTAAAGCACCCGTTGTTTAAGTGATTTCATTCATAATATTTCAGTGAAAAATTGAAATTCTTGTTTATTACTACTGCATGATAATTACGATAACTCCTACTATAATACACAGAATTCCACTTAAAAATTGTCCTAAACCCGAAGCTTGTCCCATTAACAGTAAATTGAATAAGTTTTTGTTTCTTTGATTTTTTCCAAATAAGCCATCATCTGTTCTCATACGATAAATACCCCAAACCGTTAAAACTATCCCAAAAATAAATAATATAAATTGCATTTTCATTCCTCCGTTGTTTGTTTAATATGTGTATCTTAATGAAATGGATTAATTGTCATCCTCATCGAAAATAAAAGTTTCTTCAATTGATAAATTAAAAACTGAAGCTATTTTATACGCAAGTAGCACAGATGGATTATACTTTTGTTTTTCTAACGAGATGATTGTCCTAGAAGATACACTTACTTTATCAGCTAATTCTTGTTGCGTTATCCCATATTCTATTCTCAATTCTTTTACTCTATTTTCCATAGATCCTCCTGATTAAAGAAAATGATTGTAATATTTTCTAGACCCAAATTCAATAATTATTAAAGATATTAAGAGAACAAATAATGCAGTATTTGTTGGGATGACCACAAAATTAGTTAAAAACATAAGAATTAATATTTCGGATATCAGAATATACATGGAAAAGCGAGCAACTTTTCCATCAATTAAAGCATCTCTTTCGTCATATTCCTTTTCTAATTCCTTTTCTAATGATTTATTCTTTCGGGATGTAATGTAAGAAATTGTTGAGTACAACAAAATTATTCCACCTAGGAATACTATGATATAGCCAAAATTAAACCCTTCTGATGTATCGAGAATTATTTGAATGATTCCCACTATAATTATCAAGGTTGAGACTAAAAAACGCTGTATAAATAGATTTTTCAAAAATCCCTCTCCTAACCAACTTTTTTCCTTCAGTGAAGCTCACTTCACATGGAGTTTGTTTCACGTGAAGTTTATTTCACATGAAGTTAATTTCATATTATTCTATTACAAGACAAACGTCAAGTAGTAAAAAACAAAAAAGATCGAATCCTTTAAGGAATCAATCTTTTTTGTTAATGTTTATTTATATACATTTCCTTCCATTTATAAATAAAGTAACATCTTAAATAAGGTGTTTTTTCTAACTTGTTTGTTCAACTAACGCACCCCGTTAGTTTACAAAGTTTTCAAGCCATTTTCCTCGTAAATAGCGTCCCCACTTCGGTATTGCCAACATCTTTAATTCTTTATTTTGCATTCTATTTAACCTCTCTCAACAAGTATCAAGTGATAATTATTTAGTTTGACCAACTTTATGCTTTCTCGTTTATCACCACTCAATATTCATATAAATTTCTGAAAGAAGTCTTCCTTCGATTGTTCCATTTTCAAAAGAGCCTCATAAGTTTCAAACTCTTGAGTAAAGGAACCTCTGACCCGCGTAAGATAACATGCACCTGGAATATGGCTAATCCAACATTCTTCATTTAGATATACAAATGGGTATTATTACCCAATTGCTATACCTCCTTGGAACTCAATAAACTCTTTTAAAGTCATCCTTCAATAAACTATTATCTCGATCTGAATGCGTTCCGTTATAGCCCGATTCCTTATCAATTCCCTCTAAATTAACTGATACATTATACATATATAGGTATGTACCTGCTTTTGATTTTAAAACAACAATTTTAGTGCAGAATAATAAGACATTGAATTGTTACTCATTCAGTGTCAGTTTTTTCAATTAAGGATTCAAGATTATTTTGAATGATTCTAATATGATGAGCTTCATGTATGGCTAATAGTTGAATTGCTTGAATAAGATTAGGATTATTTGCTACAGGATCCAAAAAAATAATATGTCCAGCAATGTCTTCATCAATATCCTCTACTACTTGTGATAATTTTAAAGTCTCCTTGATTAGAAGTTGTTCTAATTCGTTATAGTCCATTGTATAATAAATTTTTTTCGGTGGATTCAAAATAAAAGGAGCTTTCATACCTTTCCCATGTTTTTCCTTGTACTGCTTATAAATATCATTTATATCAGAATCAAATGGTTTGTTTCTCATCATTCGAGCAAATAACTTTGTACATGGAATGGTAATAATTGCTGCAACTCGCAGCATTTTTGTAATTAAATATAAGTGATAAATCGTTTCCCCAATAGACCATTTATTTTTTTTAGGTCTTTCCCATAATTGTACTTTTGTTAATGATTTGAGTGTCGGATAAAGTATTTCTCTTTGTTGTTTAAGTGTTGTAAAGTGTTTTTCCATACTTTGAGATTTCATAGTAAACCTCCATTTTTCCTAATTCTGACATTACACTAACCTTTTCTGATAGTTTAATTACATTTCTTCACAATCTCACCTAAATCTTAACATAACTACCCAAATTTCTTTAAAGATGTTGTTGAATTATATTGCCCGATTGTTGAACACAAGTTAAACAACACTCTTCAACTAACCTGCCCCGTTAGTTTAAGTACATCTTTTCACAATCCCTCTAATAAAATTAACATAATTATCTAAATAAAATAATTCTACTTTGTAATTCATTTTATTCAAAAGAACTCAATTCCAATTTTTCGAGCTGTATAGTTATTTATGAGATAAAAGTAAAAGCCACTCCAAAAGTTTGGAATGGCTTATTTATTTATTTATTTATTTATTTATTTATTTATTTATTTCATGTTATTCTTTTGCCATGGTTTTTGAAAGCTTTGTCTTAATTCATCTGCAACACGAACTAATTTACCCCTCAAGCCAACAAACCAAGATGGCGTTTCATTTATTTCACCATAATCCAAAGACTTTAATATTTTGGAGAACTTATATAAGTTTGCATATCTTTGAAACTGTGGAAATTGAGCCACTACATCATTTTCTAAACCCATTTTGGAACGATATCCGTTCAAAAAAGATTGAATCAGTAATTTTGAATGAGGATTGTCATCGTCAATAAAATCATCAAGTGCTGTTACAATATCAAGTGCATACCAGTGATATATTGCATCATCAAAGTCGATTATATTGAAACTATGGTCCTTATCCTCTTCAAAAAAGATATTATCCAATTGAAAATCATAGTGTATCAATCCGAACACATCGTTGTTAGTAGGTAACGATTGAAGCCAATTCGCCACCCTACTTAGCTCTTGAAGGGCTATTTGTTCTCCTGGATGCTTTTTAAATACACATTCCATGAATTGTACTGTGTCCAGCCAACTCTTTCTTCTTTCAGACACTGGCTCAAAAGTTTTTGACAAAAAATGAAGTGAGGCAAGTGATCTTCCCCATTCCTCCATCTGTTTTGCAGTAATTGTATCGGCATCCAAATTGATTCCGTTTGCTGCACTAAAGACAACGGCAATAAACGTTCCTTCTGGTGTTTTTAGTGTTTCAATTAGTTCTCCACTTATTGATTGAATTGGTGTTACCGATGGAAATCCATTAAATTGTAAATATTGCATAAACTCTAACTCAGCTTTTATTTGTTCAATAGATTTATCCTGCTCAAAACTAAATCTCAAAAAATATTGAACTTGATTACGTTCAAAAGCATACACAAAGTTTGAACTTGCGCGCCACAACTCCAAAGTTCCCTCGTCATATTCCCAGAATTGAACGAGACTCTGAGCGACTGCATCAGAAGCTACTCCTCTTACCATGTTTCCTAAATTCATCATCTTTTATTTTTCCTCCCATTACCTTTGAGAGGATTAAACCTTAGTTAAGAAGTAATTCCTCTCATTAGCATGCTATTTTGAAATTCTATCATTTTCAATATGTCACCCCTTCCTTTAGTTTCGGCTATAAAAACTAAAATAGCCCTATATATATACTAATTCTACATAAAATTACAAATACCTCTTTTGTAAATTCTGCACTGATAGGTCAATAAGACTTACAACAATAAGAAAAAGAGCTGCCTATGCAACTCAATGATCTTTAATTAACTCCCATAGTTGAAGTATGTTTCTACATAAACTATAAGCCTGTCTAGTGACATAAAAAAGTGATTTTTTCTAATGAAGAATCACCCTATTGTTTAATAAAACATCTAAATAATATTAGCTATTCCTTAGAACCATACCCACAATGTAAATAATAATACTCTGGTTGTATAGACCACAAAAACATTGTATACTATTTTTGATATTAAATATTTCCATTTAAAGGATGATAAAATGAAAAAACCACGTATTGGCATGATAGGGTTAGGAAGTATAGCGCAAAAAGCATATTTACCGATTCTTTCTCGAGAAACAGATTGGTCATTTGTAGGTGCTTTTTCACCAAGCAAAGATAAACGAAAAATGATTTGCAATCAATATCGTATTCAAGATTTTAATAGTTTACAAACACTTGCTGCAGAGTGTGATGCTGTTTTCGTACATAGTTCCACTAGCTCACATTTTGAAGTCGTATCTTCCCTTTTAACTAAAGGAATAGATGTTTATGTAGATAAACCATTAGCGGCAACTGTTGCTGAAGCTGAAAAATTAGTAGAACTAAGCGAAAAATCAGGAAGAAAGCTTATGGTTGGATTTAATCGACGCTTTGCACCTATGTATGTACAAGCAAAACAAGAAGCTCAAAACATTGCATCAGTTCGCATTGAAAAACATAGAACAGATAGTGTGGGTCCTTACTCTTATGATTTTACTATGTTAGATGACTATTTGCATGTAATTGATACAGCTAGATGGTTAGCAAATGGGGATTTAGATTTGCTACATGGAACAGTAAATCTAAGTAGTGAGAATTATCTTGTCTATGCCGGACATGCTTATAAATCTAAGGAAGGTGTCTCTTTTTTCACAGACATGCATCGAAAAGCGGGAACTAACCTTGAAAAAATTGAACTATTAACAGAGGGAGCAATTTTAAGTATTAAAAACATGAACACTTTAGAAATTGCATCTAAAAACAGCGTAACTACTTCATTTTCTCCTCCTTGGGATACTACGTTAAAGCAAAGAGGTTTTGAAGATGCTGTACAACATTTTATTGACTGTATTCAAAATGATGAGAAACCACTGATTGATGGACTAGAAGGTCTGAAATCTCAATTATTTGTCACTCAGTTAATAGAAGCTGTGACTAAGTAAATTTTATCTTGTTATTAGAAGTCCACATTAGATTTTTGATCGGGAATCGAATGGTTTCGTGTTTCAACTTAGAAAAATACGGCATAAGCAAAGTATTACTTGCTTGTATGAAAGAACACGGAACCTCCACATTTGAAATGGCAGCGATATTTAATTTGTCTGCAGATTCAAATCTATGGTATTGTAAAACACCTTAATTACATAAGGTTTGACTACCCTTGAATAAAAGAAAAAAGGTTTCCATCTATGAAAAAACAGTCAATAACCAACTAAAAGACAAACTCCTCTTGATTTAGTTTATGTTCTTCGATTAAGTCAATGTTTCTACCGTTAGTGGTATAACTCTGTAAGTAAGAACCGATATTAGCATACATTTCAACATTTTGTAACTCTGATATAGGTAGCCATTTAACATCTATTTGATTCGAATCTGGATTTTCTGGAAATTTTGGAGTCGTGTGGTTTATTATTTTGCATTCAAACATCATAACTAATGTATGTATTTTTCCAAACTTTTCAAGATTAAGATGTGGTGTATATTCATAAACTAATGCTAAAGGACCTACTTCTACATCTATACATGCTTCTTCTTTGGCTTCTCTTTTAACTGCATCAGTAATAGATTCATTTGGTTCTGTTCCGCCAGCAGGTAAATCATAGACGATACCTCTTATCGGGTCATTATATACTGTTAATAATATATTATTATTTTCTATGATAATTGCACCTGCTCGTACTCTGATATGATACTGCATTTAAAGCCCCCTATATTTAATTTCAATAAGTTACATTATATCGATGAAATGCACTGGATTAATTTATATAATTCAACGTTAAATAATAAAATCCTTTATTTGTTCTTATTGAACTAACCTCCCTCTATAAACATTGAAGTATCAACGGTTTTCATCACTTCGTGATGTAATAAAAAATATT
>NZ_LILB01000005.1:609690-616713 GCF_001274945.1 Viridibacillus arvi
ATCATACTAGAGGACTCTTTTTCTTTCAAGACCCTGAATATCTTTCAAACAGGAATGCTGCCCCGTTAGTTCAATAAGAAAAAAAGAGCTGCATATGCAACTCAATGATCTTCAAGTAAAGCTCCCCGTTAGTTGAATAGCATCATTTTGAGGAAACTCCTCATAAAAAAAGACTCCTATAGTTAGGTAGTATGGGAAAATAATATTCCAAGATGTGAAACTGATTTCTAATTCAGGATAATAGTTATTGTGTAGAGATAATAAAATCGTTTAATTTTATCTTTATAAAGCCAATACCCCTCCAACGATGAATTGATTGGAAGGGTATTAAACTTATTTAATTTTTAATTGTATTCACAATTATTGTTATATAACTGAATAATAAAGTTGTTTAATTCGAGAGCTTTTACGTTTAGCCCCAATTATAAAGAAAATTCCCCACCATGATAACAATAGTAAGTTTCAGGTTTAAGATTCTTTATCTTTCTTAAAGACTGTTGTGCATTATCGATATCTAGACAAAAGTTTGGATTAGCAATAATCAATTCCTGTTCTTCATTTACAGCTGCATCACCTGTAATTACGCTTTTCAAACCGGGAAAATACAATGAAATATGTCCTGAAGTATGCCCTGGTGTTGCAATTATCCTACATTTGTTATCTAAAATCATATCACCATCATGCACCTTTTCATCAACTGAAATATGCTTCAAATTCTTTAATTGCTGTATAAACCAATTACTAAAATCGACTTCGCTATTCGGTATAGTCTTTAGCATGTCTTCAGCTTGAATTAATCTCTCTGACTTCAATTCACCACTAATGTATTTTGATTCAATTTCACTAGCTATAATGTTAATCCAAGGATACTTTTCTTTGAAATCATATAACGAACCTATATGATCATCATCATAGTGAGTAATGATAATATTCTTCAAATTCTTCATTTCATATCCATTTTTTACAATCTCATTTTCAATTAAAGATAAGAAATTTGTATAACCTGTATCGACCAAAGTTAGTTCATCATTTAATATAATTAAGCTAGGATAAATGTAATTTTTTTGTCCATTAAATTCAAATTCAATTGGTAGTTCTAATATCTTCATGTTTCTTCCTCCATAAATTATTTATTCAAACACTGAACAAGCATTACTTGTTTTTAAGATTACATAATAATTATTAGTAAAGATAGATAAAGAATAGTAATGAAACATTTAATACCTAACAATACTTTTTACCCATACTGATTTGTAATTAGACATCATATTTCAGATTTTCAGTAAACAAAAAGGCTATCTGGTGTATTATTTTAATAATTCCCCAGACTAGCCATATCATTTATTTTATTTTTTTTTTGCATAAACAATTTTTTTGATTGTTTCAACTGATAAAAAATACTTTTCAGATATTTCTTGGATGTTCATTCCATTCTCAAAGTTTTCTCGAATGTTTTGATTTCGATGATTCAGTTGCTTTTGTATACCACTAACAGAACCCCATTTTTTTCGAGTGGTTTGTTGTTTTGGAATATATAAAGTTTCCCCTTGTATATATTTTTGAACTTCTGCCAATAGCTCTTTTGGTAATACTTTTGTAGCATTTATATAATTCAAATTTGCTCGCTCCTTATTTCGATTTAACATAAATAAGGTGCAAAGCCAAAATATTAGAAATATTATCTAGCGATTAATTATTTTTCCCCATGCAAAGTATCGCTTTTCTAATTAAAGGCTTTGCATGAGTTTGAGTTTTATTTCTTAATGAAATAGATTTATTTTTCAATTAAAACACCCCTTTGGATAATCATATCCAAAGGGGTGAAACGATGCAACTTTATTAAAGACTAAAAACGGTATATCTTTTTTACAAATGGTATAACTTTATTTCAAACCTACACATACACCAAATTTCGTATAGCGCATTCAGGAACATTGTTATTAAAGGTGCAATAAACACCTTTTTAGCAAGAGCAGATGCTATAACACCTAATTGGTCTAATCGATCTGCGATAGTAAGAGGAAAAGGTGACAAGGAAAGAGAAGTTTATTTTAACATGCGGAGCGAAATATGTCTTAAACGCTATATTGACAATCGGAATGACACTGATCCAGCCATCTCGTGACTGAATGATATCCTCATAGAATGAGTGTCGCCCAAATGAGATATATTATCAAGCGAATCTCAAATCGTGCAGGAATTAATAAAGATACATCCACATCAACTCAGACATAGTTACGCCACTCATTTATTAAACAATGGTGTACCTATTGAAGTCATCCAAAGTCTGATGGGGCATGAGAAAAGTGAAACCACTCGGATTTATGCTCAACTAAGCGGGAGAATTAGAAAAGAGTTTTATCAAAAGTACTTTTAATTAATAAAGGACAACGTCTATATGACGCTGCCCTTTTTATTAATGCCCCCGTTAGCCATCAATGAAGCGCAAAAATCAGCACTTCACCAAAGAAAATGAAAGATGATTAAGTTCTTTCATGGGAGTTCAAGAAAGGAAAAAAGAGCGTGTTCCTTACTGTCTCAAAATGACACTCAGTGCCCTTTTTATGACTGAGACAATAATCCTTTAACAAACGATGAGACAATATACTTGTAGAACTCTTCCTCGGTGACGAGTTGGGACTGATATTGCTGGTGAATCAGTTCGCTCATCTGAAAGCCATAGCACGTCGAGAGAAAAGACATGGCGGCAAGACGCGCATCCTGTCTGGCAATAATTTTTTTCTTCTGCAGTCGTTCAAAATATTCAACCAGCAAAGAGTGCAGCTTCACCGGCGGCTCGGTCAGCACTCTGTCCAATTCGGGGAAAATTCCTTTGTCGCGGATGCCAATCAAAATTATGTCCACATTTTTATGGAAAAACAAGCGGTACTGAAGGCTTACATTCAGCAGGTCGACTTCCGGATTATCGGTCGCTTCATCTTTTAACAGTTTCTCAAATTGCGGCATATCCGAATGTCTTTCAATGATGGCTTCCAGTATGCCTTGCTTGCTTCCAAATTGCCGAAAAATCGTAGATTCATTGACTTTAGCTTCCGTTGCAATGGCTTTGGTGCTTACTCCCCGATAGCCATTCTTTTTTATGAGCCGTGTCGCGGCTTCAATGATTCTGTCTGAAGTATGCATTGTATTACTCCTTTTGCATATGTTAAACCTATTATACTACAAGTTATGCATATGCAGTAGGGATCGGGGTTCATCATTTTCATAAACGTTTATTTAAGGCAAATCACTTCTTTTTTCCCAGCGGCTTGGTTCCGTAATCTTGATATGATCAGGCACCAATTGCGTGAGCGTACCTAATTTATCGAACGTAATCTGGATTCGGTCAGAGGGCAACAGCCATTGTTCGGTCTCGATTGCGCAGCAATCCGGTATCGTCCCCATTCCTATAATCGTGCCCGGGAGCGGCGTGAAAATTTTGAGAACCTCCTCCATCACTTTTGCAGGGTGCGCTGAATACTCGGATGTGCTTCCCTTCCAGTTCAGTCTCTCTCCGATGCGTACCTCCACATCCAGTGCCAGCGGGTTATCGATTTCATCCGGCGTAACCAGAAATGGTCCTATTCCTTTGCTATAATCAAAGTCTTTGCACCGCGTTGGTCCGGTCAGCGCTTGAAAATCAGGCCACTGCACATCACGAGCAGTACTGTCGTTAAAAATAACATAACCAGCAATGCAGTTCCCCTTCCCTGCAACAAAGGCCAGTTCCGGCTCGATATCCAAGTAGGAAGAGTACGAAGGCCAATGAATCGTATCCCCATCGCCAATTAATGCATTATGATTACACTTGTAATAACTGAAAGTTACTTTATTCGGATCTTGCTGGAATTTTTCGACAATTTTTCGTTTAAGCTCTTCTCTTTCCGGCCCTGTATATTCTCTTTGCAGCAGATTTACGCCAGCATTTCTCAGATGTCTTGGCGTAAGCCCGAAATCGATAAGCGCAGCCGGATTCGGAACCGGCGGCAGCAGTTTTACCGCTACAATCGGGCAGATTTCATTTTCATTGAATTGATGCGGCTGTTCAACAGCATATTGCATCAGTTCCTTAGCGGTAGCATGGCTTGCCGGCAAATGTTGTAAATAGCTGTCCATACTTTGTAGACTGTCAACGAATGTCCCTTGCTTTTTCATAATTGTGGCAAAAGACACGACAAATTTCTCGTTAATGACAAGTCCGAACGAATGTTCCTGAGAAATCTTGGTGTGAAAGGTTACCAGCTTCATGTTTGTAGCGCCTCCATCCATGTAGTGTGATGTTGTTCAGTTATTATCATATTTCATAAAAAGAAAGCATGCAAGTGCTCGCTTGCATTTTTATTTTTCATTCTCTATAATAAAGATATAGTCAGTATGACTAACCCCAAAAAAACATATACGCAAAGGAGAATTGTTATGAAGTATAGAAGTATTATCCAAAAACCTCGAGTTAAATTCTTTGAAGTCGCAGATGGCGTCTTTGCCGGTATTTCGCCGTATCGTGGCATCAGTTGGGCCAATGCCGGGTTTATCAACAAAGGGGAAGGCCTGGTGTATGACACGTTCTTCGATTTGTTCCATGCGAGAGAAATGCGAGATGCTTTTAAGGAAGTAAGCAATGGCGGCTCTCCCGCCTATGTGGTGAACTCACACTATAACAGCGACCATGCATGGGGGAACAAAGTGTTTGAAGAATCTTGCATTATTATGCACAAGGAAGCGGCCAGAGAGCGTCTTACCGAAAATATCGGCTGGATGGATAGCGTCATCAAAAGAGGGAAGAATTCTCCGGAATCGACTCAGGGAGAGCGGTTTTTTGCAGCGGAATTTGAAGGATTCGACCTGGAGGGCGTAGAATGGGTGCACCCGGATATTGCGATAAAGGACGATATCAACATACGTCTTGGCGATACTGAAGTTATGATTTACAATGTAGCTCCGGCCCATTCTGACAGTGACTTACTGATGTGGATGCCAAAGGAAAAAGTGCTGTTCGCCGGCGATGTCGTGTTTAACGGTTGTACGGCATACAGTGAAGAGGGAACCCTCAACTGGATTAAAGTGCTTGATCGCATTATTGATGACATTAAACCCGAAGTCGTTGTTCCAGGACATGGCGCCATCTGCGGCCTGGACTTCGTGAAAGAGCAGAGAGACTACCTCTTGAACCTGATTAGTGAGTTCAACAAGCATTACAATGACGAGATTGATTCCTTGTCCCTAACCAAGCAAATAGATATTTCTCGCTTCCTTCATTGGATTCAGCCAGAACGTTTGTATGTTACGGTGGATATCCTCTTAAAAAGCAAACGGGGGTTGCCATCTCTTCCAAATTGGAACGAGGTCCCTGCAAAGCTGGAAGACATGAAAGCTTATTTGCCCGAGAAATATGGCGATCAGATCAAGCCATGGGACCCTATGAGCGTGTGGCAAGAATAGCGCATGCAAGCTAAGCATCTGCAGAGACTATACAGCAAATATTGTTCCGATTGGCACACCTAATACTAATGATACTGTAAATCCAGTAATTACTGTTGCGATTGCATTACCACGTTTTTCGGGTTGAGCAAGCCTACTACTTTGCAGTTAGATTATAAAAGTAAATGTATTAAGGAAAAGAGGCAGTACCCAAAATAGGTACTATCTCTTTTTTAAGTGCTTATTCAAGTAAATGCCCCGTTAGTTCAATAAGAAAAAGGCTTTACTCCTTATTGAAGTAAAGCACCCGTTAGCTTAACAAGAACTATCCAATTTTTCTAAGAATTCATTAATTATTTGAAGATATTTTTTAAAATCTGGCTCCCACAGATCATGTCCCGAACTAGCTATCTCAATTATGTTCACATCATTAAGGTAATTCCTATATTTTCTAACTTCCATTTCTTTCAAAAGTGAACCATCAGTGCCACCCTTAATAATTAATACAGGTACTTTAATTAAGGTTAATTCACTTTAGAGGTCAATTTGTCTTGATTCTTTCTGGATACCTGTTACAACATGTCTCCTGTCTTCGTTTAAATAACCACTATTAAGAATTCTATCTGACCATGTTTCAGGTATGTAAGGATACTTTGCAGGGTAATCGCAGATAATCAGACCTTTTATATCAGTCTGTTCCGAAGCAAACTTAATCGCATATGGAACACCCATAGAATATGCCATTAAACAATAATTCTTAACTTTACAATCTGATATTATAGCATGTAGGTCTTTAACATGGTCATCAAAAAATACCCAACTTTGGGGGCATCACTATTTCCGCGGCCCCTTAGACTCATCGTTATACATTTTCTTGATATTAGGTTTCCCAACAAATCAGTTGATTGTTCTGCAAAATTTAAAGCACCAGGTACATAAACTAAAGGGGTTACAGTTAGAATTTGATAATTTTAAAGAAAAAACCTTTGTTATTTATACATCTCCTTCTTCTATTTTTTTATTTAATAGCACATAATCATCTTTTTCAAAGGTTACTGCAACTCTATCTAATCTATTTCCTCCTGGATAATAATATAATTGTTGATTGAATTTTATATTAAAATGTACGACTGTTTGAAGAATAAAATTTAAAATTTTAAAGCTTTCTAAATCAACTCCTTCTTTCAATTGATTTTTAACGTGAATAACTACTAGATCTTCGATATTCTCAAATCTAACTCTTCTAGGGGAAATATTATTACGCTTACATGTCCTTTTTAACAGATTCTGATAATAATCAGTTTTTATCATGATAAATCGCCTCACATTCCAATCAACGTATACGCCAACTATTTTGAACTCTTTATTTTCTCATAAAACGGAATTCCTTTCTCAACTAAACAGCCTCGTTAGTAAAATATCAATATGTATATATTTCAATAGAGTTGGCAATAATCCCTTTATTAATAACTTTTTAGGAGGTAGAAACAATGTTACTGTCAAAAGCATGGGAAGCATTTGAATCTGTCAAACGAATTGAAGGTTTTTCCCCACAGACATTGAAAGCTTATCGACTCCAAGCCTCATTACTAATTAAATATTTTA
>NZ_LILB01000005.1:617572-624724 GCF_001274945.1 Viridibacillus arvi
TTTATCAAAGGTACTTTTAATTAATAAATGGCAACGTATATATGACGTTGCCCTTTTTACTAATGCACCCGTTAGTTGAACAAGAAAAGTGAAGCTTATTCAACAATCGCGCCCGTTTGCGGTATAACTTCTATCCCATTTTTAAATCATTCAGCATCGTTACCTTTATCATATAAATCTTTTATGGGTATTACATCGGTTTTATCTTTATATTGTATAGTTACCTTATCTTCATCCGTTAGTTTCTTCTTCTTCCCATTGTACAGTAATAATGTGTTTTCATCTGCAAATGTGAAAGAAATGCCACTCCCATCTTTTAGGAGTTTTGCTGGGGTAGAGAAATCGTTCCTTTTTTCATACACAAATATAGTATCTGTATATCCCTCATCTGTTTTTGCATCTGTTAAAATTATATAATGATTGTCCTTTTTTGCTTTGAATAAGAGCGTAGCCATCGTGCCCTGACTCTGAATGTTTGTTTCAACATTACTGGAACTTGCTTGCCACATATTTACAAACACAAAGTAATAAGCAGTTATCAGAACAAGAAACATTGTTAGTAGTGATGATACGATAACTAAGATCTTTTTTCTATTTTTGGAGCGTACCTTTTTAAAATAATCAATGTTCCTTTTATCTTTTCTTCTCTCATTTTCATCTTCTGAAAATAAATCTCCCTTCATTTTGTTTAAATAATTTCGGCATTCTTCACATTGATCCATATGTTTTTCTATCTGTTCATTTGTTTCTTCACTTGTTAATTTATCAATATAAGCAGGAGCCAAATCCTTAAATATACTATGTTTCATAACCCTACTCACCCTTTCTGATTTCAAGTTTTGCTCTATAAAAAGTTACTCTTGCCCAGTTTTCTGTCCTTTCAAAAATTGAACCAATTTCTTTGAACGATAAGTCACCCAACACTCTTAAATAAAGTATTTCCCGTTTATCCTCACTGAGTTGATGAGCCTTTTTAAAAAACAAAACTTTATCCTCGTTTTTTATATACTCATCTACCAAGTCGTAAAATGTTGTGCTTTCACTTTTTAGTGAGTCCTTCAATTGTTGGTTTTTATTTTTATGGTTTAATTCTTGCAGCCATACGTTTTTAGCAATTGCACAGAGCCACGTGGAAAACTTGGCTTTACCATTATCGTGAAAGTTATTAATGGATTTAATCGCTTGATAAAATGTTTCTTGAGTTAGCTCCTCTGCTAAATCAAGGTTGTTTGTCAAAGTTAACAAGTATTTAAATATAAAATCCCCATAATCTTGGTATATATTGTCCTTATCCACTGCCACCCTCCCTTTTCCGTCTGGCCATTCACCTATGAATCACAAAATTATTGATTTCGTTACAACATTTTTCAATAAAAAAACTGCATCTTTATAACAGATGCAGATATTCACTTTTTCAATTAAATGGCCCGATTGTTGAACACAAGATAAACAACACTCTTCAACTAACCTGCCCCTTTCGTTTAAAAAGAAAAAAAGAGCCGTCTTTGCAGCTCAATAATCTTTTGCTAATGCATCCATTATTGAAAAAACGTTCCTACATATCGCAGCAACGCACTTCATTCAATCTAATCTAAATATACAATTTCACCATTTTCTTTTTTTGCACGAATTGTAATTTTACCTACACATTGCTCTGGATTTTTGTGTCCATTTTTGACTTCTTCAAATAGCTTATATAATAGAGTTTCTAATCACGTATTGTTGTATCTTTAGAAAGTTTATGTACGATCATTAAATCTACACCTTTAAAAGCGTCTTTGGCACCTTGAACTTCAACTTCGTCAAATGCTTTTACTTCCATTTCAATTTTCATCTTTTATCCTATTATTTTAATACGTTTTAAAGCAATATAAGTTCCAAGTTTAACCAAATATCCCATCCTGAATATACAAAAAGCTTTAGCTTCTTCTTCAACTAACCTACCCCGTTAGTAAAATATCAATATTGTTTTTGAAGCAATACGAGTAATTTCTACAACTGCTTTTATATCTCTTTTACTCTGAGTATAAAACTATCGAATGCTTCTTCCGCCTCAACTCTAAGTCGTGCTGTACAAATTACAGGATATTTAGGACAAAGTTGTAACAACTTCTCCTGTTCCATTCCAATAGGTAAATCGCCATCTACCTTTACATCCCAAAATCCTTGCTTATTCTTATATGCAACAGCTCGAAAATCACTTTTCTCATCTCTATTAAAACAGATATGCCAATGACGTCCAGGTAAATGCTCCTCAATTTCCTTCGCATAATCGCTATAAGATGTTTTAATAAAAACAAGCTCCATCTCTTCCGTCACAAGATTAGCAGGAATCGGTGCCTGATTTGGTAAATCTTCATTATCATATAGAGCACCAGCTAACAAATAAGCTAAGGCCTTCTTTGCATTTTGGATTGCTTCCTTTTTCGATGGGCCCGAGACTAAGTAATTCTCCCAACCGTAATCTGGAAGCAATGTTGGGAAATAAATGCCGAAACTTCCTTCTTCTTGCTTAATAAATGCTGGATAAACTACATTCTCAAATGCCATATTAACTACACCTGCCCTTTATACATTGGTGAAATTTTAAAAAAAGAATTACCTAAGCAACCTTTGATCTCACCAAAAGCACCCGTTAGCCATCCACATAGTACAAAACCAGTGTTTCACCACAGAGATTAAAATCGTTAGGCAGTGTCAATACTGATACTGACCTTAATCCAGTCAACCGCAATCCATAGACTTATTTACGCTCTAAGTATTGCCATTCTTCTTTTCTTGAAGAAACTAATTTTCATGGTAGTTCAAAATTAGGATATTTATTTACTTCACACAAGAAAAAGCGAGTACAATTGGAATTCGTTGTCTTCTAACAAATTCATCTTCACAACTAAAATGTTCACGCTTTGGTGTACCTTCACGTAAATCTAGAACTGAAAAGCCAGCTTGTTTAAGTGCTATAAAATAATGTTCGATTGTACGATGATACTTAATCACTATTTGATCAATCCAAGGCTCTTTTCTTTCCCCCTCATGGAAATAGTCGTCGACAATCCAATTACCGCGTTTATCTCCAGATTGCTTACTAGCAAATGATGAAGTTGTAAGTGGATGCTGGATACTAAAAGCAAATCTTCCGTTTTCTTTGAGTGTTTTATGAACATCTTGAAACAGGCGGTTAATGTATTGTACATAATGGATTGCAAATCGAGATGTTACAAGATCAAATACCTCTTTTGGATAATCATAAGATTCCATTGTTTCAAAGTGTATTGTCCCGTTTTGTTCAAGTATGTTAGAGCGTGCCACTTCCACCATTTGTTCCGAACCTTCTACTCCTGTGTATTTTTTTGCACCTAAATGTAAGAGTTCTTTTCCAAACGATGCATCACCACACCCTAAATCTAAGACACTCATATCTTGAAAGCTCCCAATTAATTCATAGATAATCGGTCCTTCAATGGCATTATTTGGGCTATCGTTTCTGTTTCTTCTAGTCATGTAATTTTTAAAAAAATCTGTTTGATTGTAAACGCTAGATCCTTTAAATTCCATCGAAACATATCCTCCTCTAAATTTGAGATTTACAGGGATTCATTTCCATATACAAAAATTAATGTATTTTATCACATTCCCCTAGAATAGACAACTAAGTAATTACTTAATTTCCAGAAAAATTAACATATAAAATTATCGCTATAAACGATTTCTTATTAAAGTAACCTGCCCCGTTAGTTAATAAGAAAAAGAGATGTTTATTTAACAATCTCGCCCTTTTATGGAAGATTAGTTTCCATTACCTGTCTTTAAAGATATTGCAGAATCGTCTCGGTTGGTTCAATCATAAGGGCACTGAAATCGAAAAATTCAACGGTTCTCTCTTCATGGAGTGCAGCAAATCAGAGTTGCAATACGGTTATTGGCTCGTTGTCGCAGAATTCGCCGTTGTCACGGAAACCAAAGCTTTCATAAAGCTTTTTGGCTGCGAAGTTATCAGTCCCATATGGAATCCAGCAGTAACGTGCTGGCCCGGCTGGAAAGGTGCGTATAAATTCCAAGATTTTTTCCATGGCTTCCCGACCGTAACCACGGTTCTGGTATTGCTTGTCAATCATTAGTCGTAAGATGCAATAGCTGTCATCTACGATTGATGGAAGTTCGTATCCAGTGTTTCCATAAGTCAGCATTACAAATCCGACCGGCTGCTCATCTGCGTAAATGGCAAAAGGAAATGGATGTCCCCCATTGGTGGCAAGGACATAACATGAAGCTACGCTTGACAGATTGGACGCAACGAAGCGGCGTTGTTCTTCTGAAACTTCCAGATTAAATATGGCACGGCGGTTTTCCAACGTAATTTTTCTAAGCTCAATCATGTACGGCTTCTCCCTTCATTATTAGTATCTCAATCAACGATATTTCATTTATTCCATTTCAGTTTAGAATTCAACATTAAAAATGTAGAATCCTTCTTGAGCTAAACTATCCCGTTCCCGTTAGTTCAATAAAAAAAATAATTTTTATTGGTTATCATCAATATTTACACCCCAAAGTCTTTGAACATTCACCAACTCTTGTTCATTGAATTCCACTCTATAAATATCCGGTTTTGATGTGCTATGTAAAAAATTTAAGTCATAAGTGCTATCGAAATATCCCAACATCAAGGTCATAACTGCCCCGTGAGTACCTATCACTACTTTTTTATCTCTAAAAGTATTTAATAGTTCTTTTAAGACTTTTATAGCTCTTTTTTGACAATCAGCATTTGATTCTCCTCCCTCTAAAGAGAAATTTGATTCGAAAAATGACTTTTCCAAAAGTGGCACCAATTCCTTATCAGGTACACGATTGTCTTCAGAAGAAAATATCCTCTCTTTTAAATCTTCAAACACTAAAACTTTTTGCCCTATTTGTTGAGCTAACTTTTCTACAGTTAAAATTGAGCGTACGTATGGACTTGAAACAACTGCATCAACTTCTTCATCGTTCATTATGTCAGTTACTCGTTCAGCATCTAAATAACCTTTTTCGGTTAATCCTCTTGTTCTTTCATTTCCTTCTTTTGGCGACTCACCATGTCTCACCATATAAACAAATGTACTCATAATAAATTCCTCCCCTATGTTTTCTCTTTTTTTTCTTCTTATTCACAATCGCTTACTTTTAATTAATTAAATTAATTAGATTCCACTATTTGTTGCCAATTCCTTAATCAACTAAACTGCACCGTTAGTTAAATAAGAAAAAGGCTCTACTCCTTTATTGAAGAAAAGCACCCGTTAGTTGAAGAAGAAAAGTGAAGCTTCTTCAACAATTGCGAGAGGAAACTTCATTTCACTTTAATATAAATATGCATTAAATCACTTATCCTTCAAAGCTCTTTTAACAAGTAAGTAATCTATTACGAAAAAAAATATTATCGTTATAGGTATTAAAAATGAACTTATACTATGAGGAATCGAACTGAAATATGGCATCATTAAAAATAAAAGTATTAGCAGCGTAGTTACTATTTTGAGAAATAAAAACTTACCTTGATAATGTCTTCTACCCAAACTTTCCACCCCTTAATAAGTTATTCCGTTAAATGGCCCGATTGTTGAACACAAGTTATACAACACTCTTCAATCAATGATCTTCAAGTAAAGCATCCGTTAGTTTAAGTAAGATACTTCACAAATTTTAATAGAATTATTTATTTATTTAGGACTAAACACTGAATTAGTTGAGAATCTCTCCCTAAATTTAATTAGAAACTAAATAGAGCCACCGCAATAACTAATAAAGATACTGGTATAAAAAACATTCCCCAACTATTTTTACCTTTATTTTCAAATTCCTCTATTCCTATAATTGCAATAAAAATTCCAAGTAATAAAGATGATATTGGACCATACAAAAAATCTTTTGTAATTAAGTCGTATGCTGAAATTGCTATTACAACTAAAGCAAGAATTATTTTAATAATTTTCATCTCAATTCCTCCTCGAATTATTGAACTAAACTGCCTTTTAATTGAATATTACTTCATTTAATTAATCATAATGCCTTCAACCGCAGAGATTAAAATGTATAACGAAGTGCATAAAATGAAGATACCCCACAATAAACTCTGAGTTCTTTTATATTCTCGTAACCCCATTATAAGTAACGTTATACTCAGAAGTATGAGCATCAATGGTAGTAAGTTGTAGTTTTCCGTAACCTTACTGTAAATACTAATTAACATAACAAGGATTGTAAAAATTATTTGAAATAACATTAAAATATCAAACTTTTTTTCTTCCATTTATTTATTCCTCCCACTGATAATCTGTCAGTTTCAAAAGATACCTTTTTTAAACTAAACTGCCCCGTTAGTTTTGAATTACTTATTTTTTAGGATAAATTTTATTGAGAATATGGTATATTATCCAAAATGGTATAGGTAAAGATACTATGAAAACCCTTTGTTCAGCAGGTAATACATAAAGTAAAATAAACATTAAAATTATGAAAGGTATCAAGAGTGGCCAATAAATCTTTTTATTTACATTAAACAATTTTAATTCCACTTCCTTTATATACTGAGCTGCATATGCAACTCAATGATATTCAAGTAAGCACCCCGTTAGTTTAAGAGTAAAATTAATAGAACATAATCTAACCTTTTATCAATTTAATAATTCGTTTCGTTTACGACTTTTAGGAATAACTCCGAATTTAGCAATTAAAAGAATCAGTAAAAATACAAAACAACTAAAACTAGTATTATAACTTGTAAGTATATTTAACTTGATAATTTGCATCGCAATTAAAACGTTTAATATATATGAAACGAGAAAACCCAAAAATGAAGCACACGTTAAATAATTGCCGAATAACAACTTTCTGTAATTAGATACATCTGGTCTATTAGCTTTTTGGATAGTCAAAGTATGTTGAACTTGTCTAACTAAACCATATGTGAAACCGATAATTAATAACATAATTACTACATAACCAATTACATCAACCATCTATTCACCTCTCCTATTTTCCAATTATACACCAATTACCTATATGAAGATTTTTCCTAAACAGCTCCACGATTTTCTACTAAAGCATCCCGTTAATCCAATAAGAAGCCCTGTATAGAAACGAAGAATATAAACAAGGAGACAATAATGC
>NZ_LILB01000005.1:624958-1097682 GCF_001274945.1 Viridibacillus arvi
CTGCTAATGCAATAACAATAACTGATAAGATAATTCTTAATTTTTTCACCGTTTTTCTCTCCATCCAATAAGTCTCTATACAAGTTACTGTTTAATCATAGCATTTTGAACTCTTTATTTTGTCATAAATATGGAATTTCTTCCTCAACTAACCTGTACCGTTAGTTCAATAAGGTACGATTTTACATCTCAATTATTCTGCAATCTCATTTAGTTAAATATTCGTAAATATGATTTTAATCACAAAAAAAAGCTGAACTAATTTTTGCATTAGTTCAGCTTAAAAATAACTCGATATAATGTTGCACATTTCATAAAGAATACTGCTATAACAAGCAAGTTACTTTAACTCTTGACTTTTAATTAAACAATTGGAGAGAATTTTTGATGATTTTCGCTATTAAACTTGGACTAATCTGATCTTATTTGCAACACGCTCAGTTAGCATAGTTGTTGCTTTTGGTAACACCGCTTTGAATACTGGATTTAAAACGGGTGCTACTAAACCGCCAGCATTTACTTCTAAGAAACCGACCATTTCGGTTTTTTCTGCTTCTAATGCTGTTGCTTCAAAATAGCCATTTCCAGTAAATTTATCTGTTAAACCAATAAGGTTAAATGTAATTTTAGTTGGCTCTATCCAATCAATAATATCTATTTGTACTTTTACAGTTTTTTTCAAGACACCGACATTTCCAGCAAATGTCCAAGTAGATTGACGATCATTGATGATTTCATGTTCTCTATATCCAGGCACAAGTGTTGCCCATTTCTCCATATTGCTTACAAAATCCCAAACTTCCGTCGCTGGTAATGGAATTTCTACTGCGTGTGATGCTGTTGCCATAATCGTTCACTACTTTCTCTATTCAATATTTACAATTACTAGTATAGCGAAAATCTCTCAAATAATCGACAAATTAATACATATCCAAAGTACTTTTTATCCTTCTTTTTGATTAATAAGTAAAATAATATTATAGCTACAATAGCATATTTAAAAGTTTATTAACTATTAAATCCTACTCTAGTATGTCTTAATACCTAAACTTTCATCGTGATAGCCAATTGCCACCTTACACTATCTACACTATCTAACTTGAATCAAAAAAGATAATATTAATGTACTTCAATATAATATTTGTCAATTAATCTCTATAATTATTTCGCTTCTAGAATTCTATTCTCCCATAGGCATTTACCCTATTATTTTATAAATAAACCAACATCTCAAGGTTTTGCGTATAAGTCTTTTTCAAGTGAAAAGGTTAAGTCAAATCCAATAAGAGCAAGCCCCATTGCCTATTTGAAAATCGTCTTTGCAACCTTCAAAAATTGTTCGTTTTGTAATTAATCCGTATCCAAACCTGTACTCAAAATACAAAAAGAGTTAACAATAATTTCCCTATCAGTTTCATACAAATAATTAATGGAAATTCTCAAGCGGAAAAATTAATTGTGAATCATTTAAGCTATGAATTACTTGCCTCGGATATGCAAGTACGATTAGTGAGTACTATTTTACATAAAAAGAAAAATCACTTTATTGTATTATTTTTATCATAAAAAAAGCTCTTTTATGACAAAGAGCTTTTAGGCTTGTTTAGTTTACACCCGAGACACGTCCAAATCCTACTAAATATTGATTCCACCAATCTAATGATTCGACAACGACACCATTATTTTGTGCATCTAACATTCTATTATTCCCTAAGTATATTCCAACGTGTGCAACGCCTGAACCGTAACTGAAGAATACTAAATCCCCAGCTTTGGCACTACTACGGTCAATTTTTTTAGTTGCTAAATATTGCTGCGCAGCTGTTCTTGGAAGTGAGTATCCCGCTTGCTTGAATGACCATTGTGTCAAACCTGAACAATCAAACCCTGAAGCTGGATTGCTCCCACCCCATACATAAGAAGTACCTAAATATTTACTAGCTTCTGCAATAGCAGCTGTTGCAGCTTGTGAGCCTGAAACATTCGGTGCGGATTGATTTCCATCATCTGGACTACCACCATTATTGCCATTTCCGGCATTATTGTCATTATCAGCATTATTGTCATTATCAGCATTGCTAGCATCACTAACAAATTGTGTATTCTGAAGGTCTTTTAATTTCTGAGCTTCTTTTTCTTTTTCTTTCAATTCTTTTGCAATACGTTCTTCCTCTTTTTTAGAGGCAATTTGTTTTTTAAGCTCTAATGACGTTACTTTATTTTCAGCCTTTTTTGTTTCAAGTGCATTTTCTTCCTCTTGCATTTGTTGGAATTGTTTTTGCAATTTTACTTTTGTTTCTTCTAAATCATCTTTTTGATCAGCCAATTTTTGTTTATCATCTTCTTGTTCTTCTAACAAGTTTTGATCTGCATCAATAATTGTTTTAACACTCATTGCTCTACTGACCAAGTCTGTAATACTGTCAGAACCAAGCACTGCCTCTATGTACGGGCTAACTGTGCTATCATTTTTTTGATAGGCTTTAAGCCGATCGTCGATAATTTCAGAACGATTTTCGATTCGCTTTTCAGTTTCTACAATAGATGCATTAACTTTTTTTAAGTCTTTTTGTGTTACTTTGTAGTCTTCCATCTTTTTTTGTAGCTTCTTTTTTAAATCTTTAATCTCATTATCTAGCTTTTTGATTTTCTTATCTATTTTAACTTTTTTTTGTGTCATTTCTTGTGATGTTGCTGCATCTGCTTGTAGAGGTTGCGCGGTGTACATAAATCCGCTTGTTAACGCTAATGTCATAACCGCTGTGCGGCCCCATTTCGTATTCATCTTCAAACTTAGTCAACTCATTTCTCTAATCATTATTTCATATTCCAAATTTCTCACTCGTTTATTCTACCATGCCTTGTAAAAAATGGGCACTGAATATCCTAACCTTAATAAAAGCGTAATTCGTGTCATGTTTTTGTAACAATTAGATAATTTTGTCACCTTATTAAAGTCGATACACTACACTTATTTACTAAATGCTTTTAATTTGATTACATTTATCGACAAGTAGCTATACTATTTTTAACTATTATTGGTTATTTTACTGGGAATTTAATGTATGCTATTATTTCTACTATATTTTGAAAGGATGATTACCTAAATGAAGTATGCATTGATTGGAGATTTGCACTCGTGTTTTGAGGATACTAACGCAGTTTTAAAACATATAAATGAAACGGCTGAAGATGCCACAATCATTGGTTTAGGTGATTTATTTGAATGTAAAATAGGAAAAAAAAGGGCAAAAAATATTAGCGGTCTAGCATTTGAAGAGGCTGCTGAGCATTCAGAGCACTTTAGCAATTTGTTACAGTTTCCTTCTGTACGAGGAAATCAGGAAGAACGTATTATGCAAGTAACGGGACTTCACACTTTTCAGGAACTTCCCGAGATACTAAATATTGATGGTGCACATATTATACATGGACATCAATTTAAGTGGTCGTTAGATTGGAAGCCCTTGTTTTCAGAAGCTAAACAATCCGTCTTCTTTTTTGGTCATAGCCATGATTCCGCATTCTATAAAAAAGGTAAAAGAAAATCGTTTACTTATGGAAAACCCATTCAATTGAAAGAAAAAAAATACGGTGTTAATGTTGGTGCTGTGATAGGGTCCAGAGAATGGTGTTTATATGATTCAACAGCGCGAACTGTTACATTTATGAAGGCACAACAAATGAAAAAGCACTCAAGTTAGTAATTAACTTGAGCGCTTATCTTATGCCAGAAATTATTAGTTAGCAATTGACCAATCAATTTGATCAAGGAAATCCGTTACATCTTCACACACTTTATCGCGTTCTTTACCTGTTGTAATGATGTGCCCAGATTCTTTATACCAGATAATATCTTTTTCTTCTGCATCAACTTGTTCATAGATAAATGGTGCACTTTCTTGGTAAATCGGTGCATCTAAAGCACCTTGCATAACTAATGTCGGTGCTGTGATTTCATGTAAGTCTTCACAAGTTTCTTCTGTGATTTTTTGAATATCATTTAATGAGCCTTTTGGTGTTGCTTTTAAACTTTCAAGTTCAGCAATGATTTGTTCTCTTGTTTTTCCTTCAAATGATTTATATATTTTAGCATAATCATATAGACGATCAAAAAGTCCATCAGTATTTTCACGTTTGATTGGTGCGCACATTGATACTACGCCTTTAACAGGGAACTCTTCACCTACGCGTAATGAGAATACTGCACCAAGTGAAATACCAACTACTGCAATATCTTCATACCCTTGGTCTTTTAAATGGTTATAGCCTGCAACAACATCATTCCACCAGTCTTCAGGACCTGTCTGAAGTAATTCTTCAGGTGATCCACCATGACCTTTATACATCGGTGCATGAACTGTATATCCTCGATCTTGCAAATGTTTTCCTAATCTTTTTACATCCTTTGTGCTTCCTGTAAAGCCATGAAGTAATAATACTGCTTTACTTCCTCCTTCAAGTGTAAAAGATTTAGGTGCGACTATTTTCATTTTGACTATCTCCTTTGTAATCGACAAGTAATTAATTTCTGGCTTTCGCCATTCCGTTTATGTAAAACATACTTAATTTAATTTTCTTAAAAAAACATTAGAAATGTTTGCATTTCTATGTAAGACTGATTTCTCCCACAAAATAACGCCTTAAAAATGTCAATATTTTTGTTGTGTCTATTTTATGTCTACTTCATATTAACATTGACGATTAATAATGTATAATTTATAATTCTTATCATTATCATGCATAAAAGGTATCAATTGATTCACTATAAAAAAGGTGGTCTTTTAATGGAATGGCAACAACTCGAATACTTTCAAAAACTGGCAAATATCCAACATATGACCCGCGCAGCTGAACTTTTATCTATCTCACAACCTGCACTTAGTCGCTCTATCGCACGTCTTGAAGATGAGTTAGGAGTACCATTATTTGAAAGACAAGGACGTTCTATTATTTTAAATCGTTACGGTGCTATGTTTTTAAAACGTGTAAATAATATAATGCAGGAATATCAGGATGGCTTACATGAGATTCAAGAACTCGTCGATCCAAATCGAGGTGAAGTTTCGCTTGGCTTCTTACATACACTAGGTACAAATGTAGTACCTGATTTAATACGTCTATTCCGCAAAGAATTCCCTGATATCCATTTTCAACTAATTCAAAATCATACACATACACAATTGAAACAATTAAAATCAGGTGAGCTTGATCTGTCCTTACTAGCAGCGATGGAAGTCGAAAAACCTATTCAATGGACTGAATTATGGAGAGATGAGTTGTATCTGATTGTGCCTATTTATCATCCACTAGCTATGAAAAAGAGTATTGCACTTAAAGAACTAGCTGATGAATCATTTATTTTGTTAAAAAAAGGGTACGCTTTACGCATTACGGTTGATGAAATTTTCGAGAAGGTCGGGATTACACCTAAAATCACCTTTGTAGGTGATGAGGTAGGGACTGTTGCAGGGTTTGTAGCAAATGGACTTGGCTTTTCATTGTTACCTGATGGTGAGGAAATTAATCCTAGAAAAATTGCTAAAATTCATATCAGTGATGTGAAATGTGAACGTATTATTGGCATGGCCTGGGCAGAGGGACGTTATTTATCCCCTGCAGCAAAACAATTTCAAAAATTCATACTCGATTTCTTTGAGGCACGAAAAAAAGCAGTAAAAGAGCATAAATAGGCTCTTTTACTGCTTTTACTTTGGTGTAAAAATAGATTCAACTTCAATAATCTCTATTATTATATTAACTCAACTACTAGTTCAACTATTTCTCCTTCATGTTCTTCTAATAATTCCAAGATATCTTGATCATCTATATAAAAATCATTGGCAAATTTATTGCCACCATAACCATCTTTTCCTTCAAAATAGAAAATTTCAGCTGTACCCCTATATTCTTGTGATTGAGACTTTTGCAAATGTAGGTTCGTTTGTACTTCTTTCCCATCAAAATCAATAAAGTATTTTGCAAGCGCAGTTTTATCTATGTAAAGGATATTCGGTCCTTTCATTTCTTGAATAATAATTGTTCCTTTTAAAGTCGGCATCATAAATTCCTTTCTGCTTCCTTGACATATTAAACGGATAAAAGGCTGCCTTGTATGGGGGATCCCCATATTTGGCAGCCTTCTATAAATTTGTTTATGCGAATACTTCGCCGATTTGTGCTAAACGTTCTTTTACTTCTGCCTCAGTTAAACCATTACGAGGGATATAGCGGTTACGAGGGTGTATACGGCATTCATGAGTACAGCCACCTAAATGCTTATCTTCATTTTCTTTTGAAGCAATAATTTGCTTGTTACATTCAGGATTTGAACAATTAATATAACGTTCACATGGTTCGCCATCAAAATGATCACGACCTACGATTACATGCTCGACTTGATTCACTGGAACTGTTAAACGTTCGTCGAAAACGTAACATTGACCGTCCCAAAGCTGACCTTTAGCTACAGGGTCTTTTCCGTAAGTAACGATACCACCGTGTAATTGACTCACATCTTCAAAACCTTCACGTTTTAACCAACCTGAGAATTTTTCACAACGTATACCACCTGTACAGTAAGTTAAAATTTGCTTACCTTCTAGTAGTTCTTTGTTGTCGCGGATCCAGTCTGGTAAATCGCGGAACGTTTCTATATCTGGGCGAATCGCGCCTTTGAAGTGGCCTACATCGAATTCGTACGTATTACGTGCATCAACGATTACTGTATTCTCTTCTTGCATCTTCTCTAAAAATTCTGCTGGCTCTAAATAATTACCTGTAATTTCATGAGGGTTAACATCGTCTTCTAGGCTTAAATTTACAAGCTCAGGTCTTGGACGTACATGCATTTTCTTGAAAGCATGTTGCTCTGAATCATCAATTTTGAAAACGATACCGTCAAAGCGAGGATCAGCTTTCATATGAGCCATATAAGCATCTGTTTGTTCCACAGTTCCTGAGACTGTTCCGTTAATACCTTCTGAAGCGACTAAAATACGACCTTTTAACTCAATTGATTTACAGTATGCTAAATGCTCAGCAGCAAATGCCTCTGGGTCTTCAATCGTTGTGTAAAAGTAATAAAGTAAAACGCGGTAATTCAATGTTGTTTCCACCTATCGAGTATATTTGCAAGATATAGTTATAGGGTTTTAATGTATAGCATTATTCTTGCATCTGTTGTTTTATAGCACTTTTCAAAAAAAAGCACTTTTATCATTATACATCATTATTCTGTTTTGTGTTGGTATGACGATTGGAGGACTTTTGAAGGGATAATCAAAACAGGGTTGGTTATTAAATACTATAGCGTCTTTACCGCTCTTTACCATATTCTAATCTAAGGCGCATTTTCACTTCTTAAATTCACTTTATTTCGAAGACTGGTCCCCATTGAACAGATAAACTTCCTCCTATCCAAACACCTATAATAAGAAACCAAATTAAACTAAACATATGTAAGCCTCCATTTGGAAATTTCACTGTAGAAAACAGATTGCAAATTGAACTTGGTAGAGAATATTATAAACTGGACAGTTTGTCGGAAGCCTTGAGCATAAAAAGTCATTTTACTGCTTCAACAAAATTTTCAGAACTACAAATAAAGCAACTTGAAATCTATTGGGATAAGTATTTATTAAAATTAATTAACATTAATAAATGACTATTTCCCTTGAGAATAAAATGCTAAGTGAGCGGAAAAGTTACAGCGGGTTATCATAAAAAATGCAATGAGGTATAAGACCCCATTGCTAATTAATGTTACATTCAAATATTCTGCTCTTCATAAGAATATTGCGCCATATGAATCGCGACTTTACGTAACGTTAAGTCTACAAAAAAGAAAACGCTTCCTAAAATGAAGCCCGCAGTAGCAGCTGTTATTAATTGAAGAGACCCAACTCCACCTTGCGAGTAATAAGCAAATGTAATTGGAATAACAATACCCGTTCCGAAAGCCATATGCAGTAATAGCGAGAAACCTCTTACATTCATTTTACGTTCAGCTATTCGATCTGCTATATATGAAGTCAATAAACCGTAAGTAAATACAATCGGAACAACATATACGGTTAATGCAAATGCACTGTGTAGAAAATGTTCATCTGCTTGCATAAATAAAAAAGGTAATATAAAGAAGGAAATAATCGATGTAAAAAAAGCGCTTAATAGTTTTCTTTCAGCCATTCACATACATCCTTTCTTTTCTTGGAAGTTGATAGCGAGATTTCGAAGAAAATATATAACACTGGAAACCTCAACCTATAAATTCTCGTCTTTGCGCCAAAATACTACTTAATGTGCTGAATATTCTTTTTATTAACAGTATTATACAATCATTCAACTTTTTATTCAATTATAAAAGCCGATGTTTTATTACAAACATCGGCTGAAAGTTTAATTTAAATAATGCATCCTTTGTTTTTCAATCCATTTTTTCATACTATTAAACAATATCATGAATATTATCATAACGATGAAACCTTTAATAATATTAAAAGGTAATATACCAAGTACAATCATTTTAGTTAATGCTGTTCCAGTTGTAGCTGGGACATTTAAAAAGTACGTATACATAGGTAAGAATAACACATAGTTCAGTAAACTCATACCTACTGCCATTGATAAGGTACCAACGACAAATCCAGTAGTTAAACCTTTCGTACTTGAAAGACGTTTATAGACAAAATATACTGGCAGGATAAATAATACGCCTGTTGTAAAGTTTGCTATATGACCAACTGGCATACCTGTTGGACTCCCTGAGAAAATCCAATCTAACACATTCTTAAATAATTCAACTAGAATACCTGCTAGAGGCCCCATTGTGATTGCTGCGATTAAGGCTGGCACATCACTAAAGTCCACTTCCAAAAATGCTGGAAACGGTGGTAGTGGGAAGTTAAATAGCATTAAAACAAAAGAAATACTACTTAACATTGCAATTGCAATCCTCTTCTGCAATTTCATGTTCTTCATAATACTTTTCTCTCCTTTTGTAGATCCACTTCAAAAAGAGGAAAGGTATAGCCGTTGTTGCTATGCAAAAAAATACCCTTAAGCACATAGTGTACTTAAGGGAGAATTTAGGCATAGTCAAATAAGCGTCTTATTGATACTCAAATTGAAAGACGACTGTACCTTCACCTTCTCCCATCCAGACTATACTGTCGGCTTTGGAATTTAACCAAATCCTGCCTTGCGGCTCGCGGGCTCAAGAGTATTGCTTAGTTCTCTAATACCGCCGATCGGGAATTTCACCCTGCCCCGAAGATGAACCATAATTTAATTGTAATACACTATAACTATATGCAAAAAAACACGAATTGTAAAGTCTTCTAACTTACAATCCGTGTTTTGAATTTAATTTACATTTTTTCAATTGGTAAATAGAATGTGAATGTAGTTCCTTTATCAACTTCACTTTCTACTGTAATTCTCCCCTTATGTGCTTCAACAATGTTTTTTGCAATGGCAAGACCTAGACCAGTTCCACCCTTACCACGTGTTCTAGCTTTATCAGCTTTATAGAAACGTTCAAATACATACTGCAAATCATCAGCTGGTATCCCTGCACCGTTATCTTTTACTTGTATGCGTGCAAAGGATAACTGACGATCTACTATAACTTCTACGCTTCCTGTGACTGGTGTATGGCGTATGGCATTGTCAATTAAGTTTGTTAATACTTGTTCTATACGGTCTTCATCCATTTCTAGGTGCAGTGTATCTTCAATTGTTGTATTAAATGTCAGGTTTACTTGTTTTTCTTTTGCTACTTGAACAAATTTTTGTGTAATTCGTTCAATAACAGGTGATATTGGAACATAATCTTTATATAAACGCATATGTCCTGATTCCATACGAGCTAAGTCAAGTAAATCTGTGACTAAACGTCCCATTCTTTGCGACTCATCATAGATAATTTTAATCATTTCTTTACGTTCTTCTTCACTTGAGACGACATCATCCATAATAGCTTCACTATAGCCTTGTAGCATAGCTATTGGAGTTCGTAATTCATGTGAGACATTCGCTATAAAGTCTGAACGTAATTTATCTAAACGATGCTCTTCCGTTTTATCTCGTAACACAGCTACTGCACCGCGTACAGAATTTCCGCTATATAATGGGCTAATTGAAATCGCATAATAAGATCTTTCTATTTCGAGCTCTACTTCCAGCTCTTCTTCCAAATCTAAAACGTGGTCAAGCATATGGTAAATTTCAGCAGGTATAGGTTTATCACTATTCGCACTTTTATTGATAAACCATTTTTGTAGTAAAAGTTCCGCAGGCGGATTGCTGACCAAAATGGTACGATCTCGATTAAAAGTAATTACAGCGTCTGTCATCGATGTCAATATACTTGATAGTTGTTCTTTTTCTTGGTTAATTACTTCTAAGTGATGTTTAAGCTGTTTTCCCATTTGGTTGAAAGCTGTTGCTAACTGACCAATTTCATCATTTTGTAAAACAGGTACTTTTGTTTCAAAATTACCTTTTGCTAATTCAAATGCTGCTTCTCTCATTTTACGAAGAGGAGACGTAATTCGGGTTGATAAAAAAAACGCAAAGAACGTTGTTAACATTAAAGCAATTGCCGCCGCTAAAAAGACAATTTTAGTAGTTTCTTCAGTCGTCCTATGTATAGCATCCGGGCTTTGATAAATAAATATAGCTCCGTGTAGTTCGCTTTCAACATTTATCGGGAAAGCTAAAACGATGTAAGACTCCATATGCTCTTTTTTCGTTGTTGAAGGCAGCATCATTTCTTTTACAACAGGTGCATTCGTCGTAAATACTTTATCAAATGCTTTTTCATTAAGAATTTGTTGTTTAATGCCCTCTTGATTAAGTCCCTCTTGTAATGAAAAAGAAACCTTACCTGGTTTCTCGGCGATTAATGCATTTGTTTCATCACTCAGAACATCTGAGATAATAGCCTTTGTAGAATCCGTTGTTTCACGATCATTAATAATACGAGCAATTGTTGAAGCTTCTTGACGTAATGATGATTCAGTTTGTTTAGTATGGTAGTTTGATAAAAATTCGAGCATTAATACAGTAAAAACAAACAATACAAAAGAAACGAGAAGCAATATGGTTACCCATAGCTTCCCGACAACGCTGTTCCACATTCTATTCATTGACTACCTCAAATTTATAGCCGACGCCCCATACTGTTACAATCATTTTCGCCGCATTTTCAGAAACACGGTTTAGCTTTTCACGTAAACGTTTCACATGTGTATCAACAGTACGTAAATCCCCAAAGAAGTCATAATGCCATACTTCTTTTAACAATTGCTCTCTGTCGAATACTTTATCAGGTGATTTTGCTAAAAAGTATAATAATTCGTATTCTTTTGGTGTTAAATTCACTTCTACACCATCAGCAGAAACTCGGTGTGCGTCATGATCGATTGTTAAATGTGGGAAGACGACTAAATCTTTTGATGAAGAAGTTGTTGAAATTGGTGAGAATGCTGCTGAACGACGTAAAATAGCTTTTACGCGTAAAACCACTTCACGTGGGCTAAATGGTTTTACAATATAATCATCAGCGCCTAGTTCAAAACCTGATACGCGGTTTGCCTCTTCACCTTTTGCAGTTAATAGAATAATTGGCGTTGTTTTTTTATCACGTATTTCTTCGCATACTTGTAAGCCATCTTTTTCAGGCATCATTATATCAAGGAGAATACAGTGATAGTCATTTGCTAATGTCTTTTCTACTGCTTCTTCTCCGTCTTCAGCTTCTTCTACCGTATAACCTTCACGTTCTAAATACATTCTTAATAAACGGCGGATTCTATCCTCATCGTCTACTACTAAAATTGAAATTTGTTCATTCACAACTATTCCTCCCAAAACCATCTATATGTCTATTGTACAATCAGCCTATCGAAATGAAAAGAAAAGCCCTTCCCTATAAAGGAAAAGGCTTTAGCTTTGCTACAATCCTAAGCTGATTTTTAACCAGCGTACGAGTGAAGACCTGCAATGATTAAATTAACAGCAACTAGGTTGAACATTATGATAACGAAACCAATTACTGCTAACCAAGCTGACTTCTTACCTTGCCACCCTTTTGAAAGGCGTAAGTGTAAGAATGCCGCATAGAATAACCATGTGATAAGTGCCCAAACCTCTTTTGGATCCCAGCCCCAGAAACGAGACCATGCTTCTTGCGCCCAAATCATCGCGAAGATTAATGCACCGAGCGTAAATACTGGGAATCCGATTAATACAGAGCGATAACCAATTTCATCCATCAATTGTGAGTTTGCACGTTTTGCGAACGGTTGCATGATAACTGCAATTGGTTTACGAATGATTAAACGAATTATCCCGTATAAAACTGTTCCAATTAAGATTGACCAAACAACTGTTGTCAATTTTTTTGCATTGACGATTGCTGGTACGTTTGCAATTGGTTCCATTTTATCTGCGGTTAACAATTCAGATTGATGCATTCCGAACAGTGCCGGTGTGTTATACGTTATTTCTTTAGTATTACCATCTTTATCTATGTAGCTAAATTCCGCTTCATAACCTGTTACGTTAAACGTCGTTGTAACTGCTACGAATCCTAGTACTAGGATTAAGGCGTACATAACCACTTCTATCCAGAAACTTTCTTTAGATCTTTTTGTTAGGTCGATATTTTTTAGTAAGTAAATTAGTCCTGCAACAGCACTTATTGCTAGAATAGATTCTCCAATTGCTGCTGTAATTACGTGAATGTATAACCAGTAACTTTTTAACGCTGGTATTAATGGGTTTACTTCACGAGGAAACATACTAGCATAAGCAATAATAATAATTGCGATTGGTAAGGCAAAGAGTCCAAGTGCCGGCACTTTATAAATAAAGTAAATTAAGATAAATGCTCCTACAACGAACATGCCGAATGCTGTCGTAAATTCAAACATATTACTAACAGGTGCATGTCCAGCATACACCCATCTAGTAATGAAATAACCGAGATTTGCTATGAATCCAACAAGCGTAATGATAATCGCTAATGAACCCCATTTTTTCCCTGCATCAGCTGATTCACCTTTTGAACCACCTTTGACTGCACCACCAAAAAGTAAAGTAGCTATTAGGTATGCGACGAATGCTACAAATAGTAAATTTCCGCTTAAGTCAATTAAACTCATTAGATGTTGTCACCTTCCTTTTCTTTGTCTTTCGATTTCTTCTCAGCATCCTCTGCTTTTTGATCCTCATCATGTTGATCTACATAAACCGGAAGATGCGCATACTCCGTAACCGCATCCAAATCTTTTTTCATACTAAACCAGTTTTTGTTTGTATGCGATGCCATTAATAAACGACCATCTTTTGTTTTTAATAGCCATAAGCGACGGTGGCTCCAATAAGAACCGATTGTTACACCTAACATAAAGACTATGCCACCTAACATTAGTATCATAAGTGTTTTATCTTTACGAACTGTTAACCCTGATACGTTACGTGTATCAACAGCACTAAATTTCATTTTATACTTAGTTGTACCTAATGGTTCAAGTGTTTGTTTAATAGCTACAAAGCTTGTTTCGCCTTTTGGTGTTTCGGGTGTATACATAACAAAAATAAATGCTGGATTATTTGGTAATGGTGAAGCTGTTTGTGGTTCTCCGTCTTCAAAGCCTGCAAAGTCTGGGAAGTATTTTTTCAAGACAACTTTACTATCTTTGCCAACTTTATATTCTTTTTCAGGATTAGTTAAATCAATTGCTACTGACCCCAGAGATTTCTCCGACTTTTTATCAATTAAATCAAAGTGCATCGTCTTTAACTCATTCAAGCGGAAATCCATTTGATAAAGTGCATACCCATCATATTTCAATGGCTTATTTACGATTATCGGCATTTCTTTCACTAGAGTTAAATTAGATGTATCACCAGGAACTGCGTCGTCTGGTGCTTTAAATAACTTAACATCTGTTTGATAGTTTTTCGCAACAGCGTTGACTGCTTTTTTAGATTCATTAAATTCTTCTTTTTGTTCATCTTTTGAATACGTTTCAAAAGTGAATTTTTTACTTTCTAAATAAAAGCCTTCCATTCCGGGAATAGCCATTGTTTCGCCTTCACGTATCCAAAGTGTTTTATCAATGTAAAAACCTGGCATTAAGCGAAGCATAACACCAAATAGGAATATGATTAAACCGACATGGTTGATATATGGACCCCATCTCGCAAATCGACCTTTTTCAGCTAATAATGCGCCCTCTTCACGACGAACATTGTATTTCATTTCTTTCATTTTCGCTTCTGTTAGGTCAAATGCTTTATCAGCTTCTTCTGCTGACATTTCACCTGATGCAAAAATACGTTGACGCTTTAAGAAGTTTTCATGACGTTTTACTCGTTGATTTTTTAGAGATTTGTATAGTGGAATACCTCGGTCAAGACTGGCAACAATAATCGAAATACCAAGCATGCCGATTAACGTCTGGAACCACCATGAACTATAAATATCTGCTAACCCCAATTTATAGTAAATCGATCCGAAAGTACCGTATGCGGCTTTATATGCTGCTGCTGCGTCTTGATATTCTGTAAGCGAAACATAAATAACTTGTGGTAAAAATGTACCGATACCTGCAGCAACTAACGTGATAATAATAATTGCAACGCCGACTTTTACACTTGAAAAGAAGTTCCAAATTTTATCAATAATCGTTTTGTTATACGTTTTTGAACGAATTGCGGTTCCTTCATAACGCATATCTGCTAATTTTTTGCTCTTTTCTTCTTCAGTAAGAGGGCTACCACATTTTTCGCATAAAGTTGTGCCTTCTGGGTTCTCGTGACCGCATTCACAAATAATTTTTTTCATCCTCTAGAACTCCTTACTCTGGCTTGATACTTGAAAAGAATTCAGCTAACATTTCTTCTGTCAATTCACCTTCATGTACTCGAACAACTTTACCTGTTGGATCAATAAATATAGACGCTGGTAAGTTATTAACATTGTAAGCCCTTGTGACACTTTTTGTTTTATCGATTACAACTGGGAATTTTAAATTGAAGTCAGAAATGAAATTTTCCACTTCAAAAACTGTTTGTGCTTGGTTAATTGATAACACTTCTATGCCTTGATCTTTAAATACCTTATACTGATTGTTCATTGCTGGCATTTCTTTTTTACAAGGTTTACACCAAGTACCCCAGAAATTCAACATGACACCTTTACCTTTATAATCAGATAAACGATGTGTTTGACCATCTAAATCAACTAGGGAAAAATCTGGTGCTTCTGCTCCAACTTTTAATAATCGAACCTCATCCTTAGTAGCTGTTGTATATATAGTATATCCAATTGCTACTACAAGAATTGCTAAAATCAGCGTTCTTACATAGAATCTTCTTTTCTTTTTATCCATACTCGAAGTAGACCTCCTAAAAAAACATCCGAAACAATCTACCTAATTATAGCAAAGTTTTGAATGACGGAATTTTATATATTTGAAGTGTTTGTGAACGTTTCCATTCTAAGCATAGTGTTTTTCATATCATTTTTTTGTAGCTTGTCTCATGTTGTTTTATGCTATGTAAAATTGGTTAAGACGTTTAGAAAATACTAACTAAACGTCTTATACCATTTTGGAATGTTAACGATTCTTGATATACATAAGATTTAACCTATTTTACCTGTCTCAGCTAACACTCTTAATTGTTTAACTTCATGATGTGTCAATTCTCTTGACTCACCTGCATTCAATCCATGCAATGTTAAAAATGCAAATTGTTCACGTTTTAATTTTTGTACTGGATAACCAACTGCTTCAAACATGCGTCGTACTTGACGATTACGGCCTTCATGAATTGTGATTGCCACAATCGCCTTGCCTGATTTGCTATCTGAAGACATTAGTCTCACGCGTGCTGGTGCAGTCTTTCCATCTTCAAGCATAACACCACGCTCTAATTGTCTTAATGCTTCTCTTGTAGGAATTCCTTTTACACGTGCTACATATGTTTTATCAATTTTGAATTTTGGATGTGTAAGTTGGTAAGAAAATTCACCGTCATTTGTTAAAAGTAGCAAGCCTGAAGTTTCATAATCTAAACGACCAACAGGGAATATGCGTTGTTCAACTTCGGGGAATAAATCTGTTACTGTTTTACGACCTTTATCGTCTGTTACAGCTGAAATAATACCTCTTGGTTTATATAGAAGATGATATACTTTACGTTCTTTTTCTAATTTAACTCCTTCTACTTCTACTGAATCAGAAGGAGAGACTTTTGTGCCAAGCTCTCTAACTACCTGTCCATTGACTTTAACTAAGCCTTGCTTAATCATTTCTTCTGCTTTTCTACGTGATGCAATCCCTGCATACGCTATTACTTTTTGTAGTCTTTCCATTCGTTCACCTCATAAGTTAAATACTATTAGCCTGTCCAAAATTATGGCACACTTTCTACTATAAGAAAAGTATTAGTACCTTATTTAAGTCCTTAACTAATATGTTTGTAAACAGTTTAACTGCTTTTTATATCACTTTTTACCTAAAATCGAAAAAGGCCGCTATTATAAGCAGCCTTTTCTCTACTCAACTATTTATTTCCACTTTACATCAACAATAGCATCCTTAACTGGTTGGTCATCTATATAAAATGACCATCTACCTATCGAATCTTTGGTTTTGGACCTAGGCAACTGTAAGATATTTTTCACTTTTTTTACTTCTTTCTTTGTCAGAAGTAAGTGCTGTGGCTCTGTTAATTTTATATCAATGTCTGATTGTACTGAATATGTACCGGCTTTTGCTATTACTTCATTCGTATAGTGTTTAAACACATAATCAGCAAAATTACTATGGACAACCCAATCATTTCCCTCATTGATCGTTACTACAATTACTTTCTTGCCATCCTTTTCAAAATACGTGGCAAGTGTTCTTCCTGCTACTTTCGTATAGCCTGTTTTACCTGCTATCGCAAATTTGTTATTACGAACGAGCTTATGTTTATTTTCCCACAGTGTCCCGTTCTCTGTAGTACCTTTAAAATATTTTGTAGAGGCTATCTTCTCAAATTTTTTATTTTGCATGGCAATCCGTAACATTTGAGCTGTGTCATATGCAGAAGCTAAGTGTTTTTCATCGTGAAGACCTGAAGGATTTTCAAAATGCGTATTTTCCAAACCATAAAAGAGTGCGGTATCATTCATCATTTTAGAAAAACCTTCTAAAGATCCACCTACAGCTTCTGCTATTGCTGCAGCTGCATCATTTCCTGAACGTAACAATAGTCCATAAAGTAATGTTTCTAATGTTGTCTCTTCTCCTGCAGTTAAATAAATAGAAGAGCCTTCACTCGTTGATGCTCGTTGAGATATGGTAACTGGTGTTTTTAAATCCAAATTCTCTACAGCGACAAGCGCAGTCCACATCTTCGTCAAACTAGCAATTGGTAAAGGTACATTTTCGTTAGACCCCGCTAGTAATCTCCCTGTCTCTGCATCAATTACTGCATATGAACTTGATGCAGCGGAACTATGCGTCGTAGTAACTAGTAGTAAAACTACCATTAATAATCCGATTATATATCGGCGAAGCAATCGCCCACACCTTTCTTCTATTCTGAATCTGAATCTTGGAAAGCTTCTTGGAACTTAGACATAAATAAATCTGGGTTTTCATCTGTTGAATCAGTTTCACCCATAGGTAAATCTGGTAATTCGTTTAAGTCTTTCAAGCCAAAGTAGTTTAAGAACTCCTTTGTTGTGCCGTATAAAATTGCTCGGCCAGTTCCTTCAGCTCGACCTACTTCCTGTACTAAACCTTTTGAGCTTAAAGTATGTAGCGGTCGTTCACTTTTCACACCACGTAAATCTTCAATTTCTACTCTAGTAATGGGTTGTTTGTATGCAACAATGGCAAGAACTTCTAGTGAGGCTTGTGATAATGATTGACTAGGCGGGTTTTCAACAAGTCGCTGAATCGTATCTGCAAGGGCAGGTTTTGAAGTAAGCTGGTATGTACCAGCTAATTCTTTCAGTGTAATGCCACGCCCTTCTTCTGTGTTGTAATGATGAGCTAATTGTTCTAAAGCTTGTGCTACCTTCTCTTCTTGCTCTTCTGTTAAGAAACTCAGTTGTCTAACAGTTAAACCATCTTCACCTATTACGAAAAGTAAGCTTTCAATTTTGCTCATCAATTGATTCAAGTTGTTCATCGTTCAAATCTTCCTTCCGTAATATTACAGTTAAATCTTCAAAGTTATTATTCTGCTCTACTGCTATTATTTGGCGTTTCATCAATTCTAGTAATGATAAAAAAGTAATAACCAAAGTTGATCTATCTTCATAAGGGAATAGATCGAAAAAGCTTGAGCGTCCACCTGCTAATTTTAGCACACCCATCATAGTTTTCATTTGATCTTTTATGGAAACATCGTGCCTAGTAATTTTAGTTGTTAATGGCGCCTTTAGATGTTTTCGTCTAAGCATTTTCTGAAAAGCACCGACCATATCAAAAACATTTACAGACGTTTCAAATAATGCTAATTGTTCTGCTGGTGCGAATGCAGAAAGATCCGCTGGTGGCCTTGTAAAATATTGCGCACGAGACGATTCTAAGTCTTTTAAATTCACTGCAGCATCTTTAAATTTTCTATATTCAATTAATCGAGCAACGAGCTCTTCACGTGGATCGGGCTCATCCATGTCGAATTCAGTTTCATCTAACTCCCCTTCATGGATTGGTAAGAGCATTTTACTCTTAATCGCTAGTAAAGATGCTGCCATAACTAAATATTCACTTGCTTCATTCAATTCAAGTACTTGCATTGCACGAATATGCTCCATATACTGAGCCGTAAGCTCTGCCATTGGAATATCATATATATCAATTTCCAAGCGATGAATTAAATGTAATAATAGATCGAGAGGTCCTTCAAAGGCCTCGAGTTTTACTTCATATGACATAGTCAACCACCTGACAGTTTATGTTCAAAATACAGTATAGAGGAATGGTGTTCGAAATGCATCCGATGTACCACCCATTATTTGTCCAGTTTCTAACATATTTCAATGGCAATCAAGATTACTTTGAATGTCACGAAGTGTTAGAGGAGTATTGGAAAGAAATAGCTCCAAAAGATAAAACTCACCCCTTAACGGGATGGATTCAACTAGCGACCGGCCTATACCATTGGCGCCGAGAAAATTTTAGTGGCGCCAAAACAATCTTAAAAAAAGCATATATTACTTTAGAGCAGTCCGTCAATTCTTCATTTATGGAAGAAGTGGACGGTATTGCAATTTTACACTCTATGCAGCAAGTTCAACATGCAGTAGAAAAAAAAGAACCTTTCCAAAAATTTATTTTACCAATTACCTCAGAGACCTTAGAAAAGCAAGTTCTCACTTCAATTGCCTTATTGGAAGAAACAGATGCTCATTACCTACAACATAAGCATATGCTACGTGACCGCTCGGATATTCTCTTAGCAAGAGACGAAAAAAGAAGAAGCAGACATTAAATTTCTTTGTCTGCTTCTTCTAGCATCGCTTTACATTTCTGTATGAACGGTGCAGTTTGATCACAAGCTGCTATCACACAATCCATATCCATCTTAGAAAGCTGTTTAACCATCTCTTTACCGAGTCCCTCACCTCTATGTGAAGGGTCAACCGATATATGTCTAACAATCCATTCGTCATCAGCAATCTCTACGCCAACTAAACCAATAAAGTCATCCTCTTGTTTCCATAAAAACAGTTGCCAGTTTGGATCTGTTTCGTATTGTCGAATCGTTTCTTGTAGTAATTTCAAATCTTTTTGATCTGGCATAAACGACAAGAGCCCCATCGCAATTTTTTCGAATGCTTTCTTATAACGACATAACATTTATATGATCCCTCTTTTTGCCTTTAAGTATCTTTCAACATCCTACACGAAAAGCAAAAATTACGCAAATAGATTCACATTATTTACCTATACTTGATGGAGCAATATAAAGCCAATAAATTACGCCCCATGCAGTTGTTAATATTAGGAATAACAGAAGTAATAAAATATTACTTTTCTTCAATTAACGATTTACCTCCTTCCCAATCGTTAGAGGAAGGTCAAGCTTCACAAGATCTTCATAACTTTCGCGCTTCACAACTAATTGGTGTGCGCCTTTTTCCGCAAAAACGACAGCCGGCCTTGGTATACGATTATAGTTACTCGCCATTGAATAACCGTATGCACCTGTACAGAACACAGCTAGAATATCCCCTGATTCTGCTTTTGGTAACTTAATATCCTCAATCAGTTTATCACCAGACTCGCATAACTTACCAGCAATCGTATATGTGCTAACTAATTGGTCATTCATTTTATTAGCAATGACAGCCTCGTATTTTGCGTCGTAAAGAGCTGGACGTATATTATCAGACATCCCACCATCAACCGCTAGATAATTTCTCGTATTAGGAACTTCCTTTTGAGAACCGACTGTATAAAGTGTAGTACCAGCGTCTCCAACCAATGAACGACCTGGTTCAATCCAAATTTCAGGCATCGGCATTGAAAAAGCAGCCATCTCTTGTTGTACCGCTTTAATCATATCATCTACATAGACTGCTGGTTGAAGTGGTGTGTCCTCTTCTGTATAACGAATTCCGAATCCTCCACCTAAATTTAATACTTGGCTAATGAAGCCGGATTCTTTATACCATTCACCCATTTTATCACTTATTTTTTTTGCTGCTAAACTGAAAGCCGCTGTATCGAAGATTTGTGAGCCAATATGACAATGCATCCCTTGTAAATCTAAATATGCGTGATTTTGCAATAGCGTAAATGCACGGTCTGCTTGTCCGTTATTTAAGTCAAAACCAAATTTAGAATCTGCTTGACCTGTTGTTATAAAGTCATGTGTATGCGCCTCTACTCCTGGCGTCACACGAATTAGGACGTGCATTTTTTGTTGACGTGCTTCAGATAGTTGTTTCAAGGCAACAATTTCATCAAAATTATCAATTACAATACATCCAATTTTCGAATCGAAAGCAAGAATTAATTCATCGTAGCTTTTATTATTACCATGGAAATGGATGCGTTCACTTGGGAAACCTGCTTTTAAAGCGGTATAGAGCTCCCCTCCCGAAACAACATCGACCGATAGTCCTTCTTCAGCCGCTAGTTGATAGATTGCAACGCTTGAAAACGCCTTACTAGCATAAGCAACTTGTGCTTGCACACCTGCATTTTTAAAAGTATTAATAAAACCTTGTGCTCGCTCTCGGAAAAGTGCTGTATCGTAAACGAATAAAGGTGTACCATATGTTTTTGTTAATTCAATAGCGTCTACTTGTCCAATTGTTAAATGACCATTTTCAGTTACATTTTGAGTCCCATATAAATGCATTCAAATCTCTCCCTTTATCCGTATACCCCAAAAAGAATTCACGGAATTTTTCTATAACTAATTGAACTTTATCATAGAAAGAGAAATGTATGCAATGGCATTTCATGAACGTTTTCGCTGTTTTGCACCAACAATATACGGTCTTAAAGCATCGCTCGTCATAGGGAATCGTATGAATATACGTAAAAATGCTTGTGGGAAGAACGGAACTACTGGCCACATATAAGGTACTTTCATTGGTCGTAAAGAGCAAATATATAAGAAAAGCCCTAATATACCAAGGAAGAATCCATTAACTCCGAGCCATGCGGTCATGAGTAGCAAAAAGACCCTAAATACTTTAATGGTGATACTCAATTCATACGAAGGAATTACAAATGTGAAAATGGCAGTAATTGCTGTATATAACACAACTTCAGGTGAAAAAAGTCCAACATCAATTGCAATATTCCCAATAATAACACCTGCAATTAATCCCATCGCAGTGGAAAGTGGAGTTGGTGTATGAATGGAGGCAAGCCGCAAGTATTCTATCCCTGCATCTGCTATTAATATTTGGAGTAATATCGGTATGGCGGACTTCTTATCTATTCCGACGAAATCTAAAAACGTAGGAATCAATTCATGATGTTTGATTAATAAATACCAAAAAGGTAATACTATGAGGCTTAAAAAAGTCCCGAAGAAGCGTAAGAAGCGGACAGCTGTTCCAATAAAAGGGGCCTGACGATATTCCTCTGCATGTTGTAAATGATGAAAAAATGTTACGGGTACTAAAATAATTGAAGGTGACGTATCGACAATTATCGCGATATGACCTTCCAATAAATGAGCGGCGGTAATATCAGGTCGCTCAGTGTAGCGTACAAAAGGTAGTGGATGGAAACCTTGTTTAAATAACCATTCCTCTATTGATTTATCCGCCATTGTTAAACCATCATGTTTAATTTTTTTCATACGCTGACGTATATAATTGAGATGGTCCTCATTGGCAATACCCTTCATAAAGACAATTGCCGTATCTGTCTTGCCTTTATCTGAGATTTGATGCAGTTCAAAACGCAATGATGCATCCCGAATTCGCCTTCTTATAAGCCCCGAGTTTTGTACAATATTTTCTGTAAATCCATCACGCGATCCCCTAATAACTTTCTCATTATCAGGTTCATCAGGTTGTCTACCAGGATAAGCTCTCAAATCGGCTATAAAAGCATAGCCAGATGGTGTAATAAACGCCACCTGGCCCCCTAATATCGCAGTTAATAGCTGTTCCTGACTCTTCATCGGTTCCCAAGCAAAATACGGGAAGCAAAATTGGAAAAATTCCGGCTCAGTTTCTGGTGTATATCCTTCTACCTCTTGGGTCGGTTGAATATTGACAAGAATTTCTGTGAAGTTAGCACTATCAATAAGCCCATTAATATAAATAGTAAACACCGGCATTTTGTATAAATGCAAATGCTTCATCCCTATATCAAAGCTTTCGCTTTCACCGAATTTTGAAATCATATACTTTTCTGCTTCTTCTATACTTGCGAAAATAGGTTTTTGTTCTTCAGTCATTTTTTTGCCGCCTTTTCTAATCCTTTCAATTGACCTGGTGCTAGCCAAACTTTCAACTGTGATAAGATTCGTTTTTCTAGTCGTGATACTTGTACTTGTGAAATGCCAAGTCTCTCAGCAATTTCACTTTGAGTACAATCTAAGTAATAGCGCAAATAAATTACAGATTGTTCCCTTTTACCAAGTCTCGTTAATATGTCTCGAAGTGGTATATGCTCAAAAGGCCTTTCAGAGGTAGCATCTCTCATTTGATCCATTAACGTAATTGGATCACCATCACTTTCAAATAACTGTTCATGTAGTGATGCAGGGTCCCTTAGAGCATCAGAAGCCATTGCTATCTCATCAGTTGTGACTTCCAACAAATCGGCCAATTCCTTCATGGTAGGGGGTCTCTCATTGACTTTAAGAAAATCATCTGTGGCATGGCGAATTTTATAGTTAAGCTCTCTAATAGATCGGCTTACTTTAACCATACCGTCATCCCGTAAAAAACGCTGAATTTCACCGATTATCATAGGTACTGCGTAAGTTGAAAATTTCACTTGGTATGACAGATCAAATTTATCAATTGACTTCATCAAACCAATACAACCAATTTGAAAAAGATCTTCTAAATCTGCCCCGCGTGAAGCAAAACGCTGTACGATTGACCAGACAAGACGCGTATTCCCCTCCACCATCTCCTTTCTAGCGTTAGCATCGCCAGCTTGAGACTGCAGTATGAGCTCTCGCATTTTCTCCTGTGTCAGCAATATGGAAGAGGCTTGTGGTTTAGATGTCATTTCCTCACCTAGCGGCAAACGGTGAACCTACTGGTTGAAATTGCTTCTTGAAGGTGACCGTTGTCCCTTTCCCGCGTTCGGATTTAACAGATAACTGATCCGTAAAGCTTTCCATAATTGTAAAGCCCATGCCAGAACGATCCATTTGTTGCTTTGTTGTATATAAAGGTTCCATTGCTTGCTGTACGTCTTCTATTCCACATCCTTGATCAGAAATCGTCACAGTCACTTCGCGATCAACACGAGTAGCATAAACTGTTACAATGCCTGTACGATTTTCCTCATAGCCATGAATAATTGCGTTTGTAACTGCTTCTGAAATGACAGTTTTCACCTCGGATAATTCCTCAATCGTTGGATCCAACACTGTCATGAAACTCGTCATCGCCATACGCGCTAGTGCTTCATTTTCACTGACCGCTAAAAACGATAAAGTCATTTCATTATCCATTCAAAATCCCCCCTAAAGTTCGAATTACTTCATCTTCTGTACCTTGCCAAATATATTTGGACAACCCTGAAAACTGGAATATTTTCTGCATCGTAGCAGACGGATTTAAGATGACGGTTTGTCCATTAATCGGCGCTAAATCACGCATTCTTCCTAATATCAAACCAATGCCAGCGCTATCCATAAACTGCAGGTCACCTAAGTTCCAAACAATTGCGTGAACGCTACCTTGGTATATTGCTTGTGAAATATCTTCTCGAATACGGTTTGCAGCATGATGGTCTAAATCACCTTGTAAACGAATAACGGCAATGCCATCCACTGTCAGTTGAATTAGTTGTTGCATAGTCATACCTCCTTTTCACAAGCATATTCCACATTTGTTGTGCGTTATCCTTTCGCATGACAATTTAAGAAGAAACCTTCTAAAATTAGAACTAAATCGACAGTAAATGGATGTCATCTTTATCCATAAGTATTGGAGATTCGAGGGAATTTTAATCAAAAAAATATCTCTATTCAAAAAAAACGAAACTGTATGATGGATGATGGGGAATTTTAAATAATTCGCACAACATAAATTATCCTTATTGCAATAAATTCCCTATTTTAATTGTTTTAGTTTAGGCAGTTTTCTAAAAGATGATTACTTCTGTTAAAACATAAAAAAGATAATCTACAAAATGATTATATTTAGGTTAGTTGACCTTAATAGTTCATATTAAAAGAGGCTGGGACAAAACAACTAACCTCAAAAATGAAAAGCCTAGAAAATTTTACGATTAGTAAAATCTTCTAGGCTTTGTTTTTTAGTCTACTTCGTAGCCGTTGTTCTCCGCTACGGCGGACGCTTTCCGCGGGCACGGCTCCAGCCTTCTCCTTCGCTTCGCTCAGTCCGGGTGCTTCCGCTCGTGCTGTTCCCGCAGGAGTCGCCGCCTTCGCTCCGAACAACTAATGAAACACTTCTATTTCAATTAAATCTATTCATAATTACAGGCATAAAGAAAGGACATCTTCTGATAAAATTTAAGTATCCCTACAAAATTAACACAGAAAAATAGCTATTCAAAAACGGATAATGATGCGACATTTATGCGCATGAAAGATGACTACATGCAAAACGGACAACTAAAGGCAGGATATAACGTGCAAGTTGCGACGGAAGGACAATTTACTTTGGCGTATGGCGTTTTTCCGAATCCAACAGACATGAAAACACTTATACCATTCCTTGACCAAATTGAAAAACAGTACTTTGACTTACCAAAATACATCGTTGCGGATGCCGGTTACGGCAGCGAACAAAATTACGATGACATCTTAACAAAACGCACACGCACACCACTGATTACGTATAACTACTACATAGACGAACAAAAGCGTAAGTTTAAAAATGCCCCGTTCAAAATAAGCAATTGGGTTAACGATGCGGAGCGTGATAAGTATACTTGTCCGAATGAAAAGCAGTTGACTTTCCAGTATAATATCGTTCGAACAGATAAATCGGGTTTTAAGCGTCAATTCAAAATCTATGAATGTGAAGACTGTACGGGTTGTCCATTGCGTGACTTATGTACAAAAGCGAGAGAAGGTACAAATCGTAAGCTCATGATTAATGAAAAGTGGGAACAACAAAAAGAATATGTAAGAGCAAAGCTTTCAGAAGAAAAAACAGGTGCAATTTATCGTAAACGTAAAATTGACGTAGAACCAGTTTTTGGATTTCTGAAGGCTAATTTAGGTTTCATGCAATTTTCTATTCGTGGAAAATCGAAGGTTGACACGATATTGGTCTCGCATTAATGGCCGTTAACTTAAGAAAATATGCGGTACGAGGATAATCCTCCACCACATATTGTAAAAATTAAACGCAAAAATCGAGATTGCATGATGCAATCTCGATTTTTTACGTGAACTGAAACTATTTATGTCCCAGCTTCTTATTTAATATATTATTTTTGCACTAAATCCCTTAGTTTAGCAAGGAATTTAATGGTCTTATCTAACATTCGTTAATTAGTACAATCCATCTGCATCTTCTTTAGTGTTAATGAAAATGTTTTTAGTTTGTGTGTATGCATCTAAAATTGATTTGTAAGTTTCACGGCCGATACCAGATTTTTTATATCCGCCAAATGGAGCACCAGCAGAGAAGTTTGTATATTGATTCACCCACATGCGACCAGTTTCAATACTACGTGCTACACGTAAAGCTGTGTTTAAGTTGCTAGTCCAGACACCACCACCAAGACCAAATTCAGAATCATTCGCCATTGCGATGACTTCTTCCTCTGTTTCAAACTTGATTACTGTTGCAACTGGCCCAAAAATTTCCTCTTGTGCGATGCGCATATCATTTGTACCCGCTAAAATCGTTGGCGCCATGAATACACCGTTCTCAAGACCTTTATCTTGTAATTGGTAACCACCTGTTACAAGTGTTGCACCTTCTTCTTGACCGATTTTCACATATTCTAAAATCTTATCTAATTGACGTTGGTTAATTTGCGCTCCCATCTGTGTTCCTGCTTCCCATGGTAAACCAACTTTTACGCTTTCGAATTTTTCTTTTATTGCTATTAAAAATTCATCATAAATGCCTGCTTGTACGAAAATACGAGAACCTGCAGAACACACTTGCCCTTGGTTAAATAAAATACCGTTTGTTGCACCTTCAACCGCACGTTCCCAGTTTGCATCGTTGAAGAAGATGTTTGCTGATTTCCCACCAAGCTCTAATGTTGCAGGGATTAAGCGATCAGCTGCAGCTTTGGCAACTAAGTAGCCAACATCTGTTGAACCTGTGAATGCTAATTTTGCAAAGCCTTCATGGTGTAGCATATAGTCACCAGAGTTTGATCCGCGTCCAGTTATTACGTTTACAACACCTGCTGGTAATACTTGATCTAAAATTTTCGCCAGTTCTAAAATGCTCAGTGAAGTTGTTGATGACGGAGAGATAACAACTGTGTTACCTGCTGCGATAGCAGGTGCAATTTTCCACGCTGCCATAAGTAGCGGGAAGTTCCACGGAATAATTTGACCAACAACACCGATTGGTTCTTTTAGTGTCAAAGTTAAGTTATTTTCATCTAATTGTTGAGCAGTACCTTCTTCAGATCGGATAACACCTGCGAAGTATCGGAAGTGATCCGCACTTAGTGGCACGTCAGCAGTCATTGTTTCACGTAAAGGTTTACCGTTATCTAATGTTTCAACCATTGCTAGATGCTCACGATTTGCATCGATTAAGTCTGCAATTTGAAGAAGTAATTTGCTACGTTCTTCAATGCTCACGTGTTTCCAAGTTTTAAATGCAGTTTGAGCTGCTTCAACGGCAGCATCTACATCTGCATGACTCGCATCGATGAAATCTGCTAGTTTTTCGCCATTACTTGGGTTGTAAGCGGCAATTGTGTTCCCGTCAGAACCTTCAGTCCACTCGCCATTAATATATAATTTGTACTGTGAATCTATTATATTTGCTATATCTTTATTCATAAAGTTGACACCTCTAAAATTTATTCTAGTAAAGTTACTCTAAACTAGTTAATGCTAGTATATAGCCGATATAATTGAATTTCAAAAGATGCGCTTGTGAATTATTGAACATATTAGAATAGTATTTCGAGAAAATGATTTGAAATCTTAATAAAAAAACTGCTAATATACAGTTTGAAATATTGAAAAGCAAGAGCAAAGGATCACAGTGTAAATGAGATGACTCACCTATACTTAGAAAAAAATCACATCGTATGAAATGTTCATTTATGTTAAACAAAATATGTAGAATTCTAATCAAATTTAATCATTTTTTGAGTTAGATTAACTTTAGTTGAAGGACTCTTGATAAGAAAAAAGAGCTGCCGAAGCAACCCATTAATATCTCACTAAAGAATTTATTAATTCAAGAAAAGCGTACCTTCCAGCAAAAAGCCAAAGGGTACACTTTTGTGAGCAGCAGTATTTTCTTTTCTTAGCTAGTTTGCTTACACTTTACGTATCATTTTTTTGTTTTTTCCATTTTAAAATATTTGATTGAGTTTATTGTGATCTAAAAAGAAGTTCGAATGAAGCAAAGTGAGGTTATTTCTTAAAGAAAGATTAGTTTACTTTCCATCGACTAAGTTAATCATTTAACCCCTTTCCATTGAGGATTTGCTGTATACTTTTTTCAACTCTTGATACTCGAGTTTTGGATTGCTTTGGTGCAGAAAAATAAAGAACATATGCTCTTTGTCGTCCTGGCGTCAATGCTTCAAAAGCAGTTTTCAAGGCTGGGGTTTCATCGAATTTATCTTGAAGTTCTACAGGAATTATTATTTCTGTATTCTTTTTAAAATTCACTTCCAAACCTGCTTTTTCAACTTCAATGGCTTCATAAATATAGGCTTTCAAGATTGGTTCCATTTCAACTATTTCTTGTACATTGGTGAACCGGATCTGGCGCGCCGCCTGTACATTCTCTGTTTGTTGAATTAGAATCCCATGGGCATCTTTTAACAAGACACCTTTGTGAAACAGAAGCGCACAATATTCCTTAAATCCATGTATTAAAACAATGTTTTTTTCTCAAACATGTAACAAGGATGCATCCACTTAAATTCTTCTGTCAGCTCACAGTCAAGAACGATATTTCTCAACTTCTCATATTCTTCCTTCCACTTTTTAGATTTACCTATAAATTCATCCACCTTAGGATTCAGTTTACTCTTTGTCATTATGGAACACCCCACTTCAATTTTTCGATTAGCTAACAGTTAAAAATAATCATTCTCAAATTTCCAAATTTTCTCTGTCACTTTTTCATTTATTTCAATATTCATTACTCTTAATTCATCTTCCACGTTCCCTTACTTTCGCATGATGAAAGATTAGGATTGGAGTCCGATTTATAATAGGACATTAATTGGTGTCGTGTCAAACAGACCTGGATTGGAAAGTTGCAGGTAGCTTATATCGCTAATCTTGTTAGCTTTATATTCAGATAATACCTATTAAACGAAATCTTAGTTAATGTTCAGCGTCTTTAAATTCGAGATAAGGAATTTTAACTTCAAATGATGCGTATGTATTGTGACTTTTTTAATACTAAGCAATTCAATAATTCACTGCAGAACCATTTCGGAAACACGAAAATTATCAGTTTCCATCTGTTGAGTATTTTTTCAATATTTAATCAAAAAAAAGCTGTTACTCATTTAAATGAGTAACAGCTTTTCAAAAAATCATTCTGTAATGATAGCCTCGATTAATTTCGGTGCTTGAGGTGCTTCATTGGCAATTTTAATATGTGAGTAGATTTTATCAATCACTGATGAAACATCTTCTTGGTTAGCATAAATTGTCACCAGAGACTCACCTTTCGTTACTTTATCGCCAACTTTTTTGCGCAGCATTAAACCAACAGCTAAGTCAATAGTAGACTCTTTCGTAGCACGACCAGCGCCTAAAAGCATAGCCGCAGTTCCAACTTCATCAGCTTCGATGAATGATACAAAGCCATCTTCTTTTGCTGGGACTTCGAAAGTATATTGAGCTTGAGGCAACAATGAAGTATCATCTACTACTGCAGGGTTACCACCTTGTCCTTCAATAAATTGTTTGAAGATTTCTAATGCGCTACCATTTTTGATAACTTCAAGTAATTGTTCACGCGCTTCTTCTATTGTTTTCGCGTGACCACCTAGAACCACCATTTGACTGCCAAGAGTTAAGCAAAGCTCCGTTAAATCTTCCGGACCCTCTCCTCGTAAAGTATCAATTGCTTCTTTTACTTCTAATGCATTACCAATCGCAAAACCAAGCGGTTGGCTCATATCAGAAATAATAGCCATTGTGTTACGACCGACATTATTGCCGATTTGGACCATTGCATGTGCTAAATTTTTTGCATCTTCAACAGTCTTCATGAAGGCACCTTCACCGGTTTTTACATCAAGTACAATAGCATCTGCACCTGCGGCAATTTTTTTACTCATAATTGAGCTTGCAATTAAAGGAATGCTACTAACTGTCGCTGTCACATCTCTTAGAGCATATAATTTTTTGTCTGCAGGTGTTAAGTTACCAGTTTGACCGATAACAGCTAATTTAATGTCATTTACTTGCTCAATGAATTGCTCTGTCGTCAATTCAACATGGAAGCCTTCAATAGCCTCCAATTTGTCAATAGTGCCTCCTGTATGCCCTAAACCTCGTCCACTCATCTTCGCAACAGGAACACCGACAGCAGCTACTAGAGGACCTAATACTAATGTTGTTGTGTCACCAACGCCACCTGTAGAATGCTTATCGACTTTAATACCTTCAATTTTTGAAAGGTCAATCTGATCTCCAGATTCAACCATTGCCATTGTTAAATCTGCTCGTTCACGATCGTTCATATCTTTAAAATAAATAGCCATCAATAAACTACTTGCTTGATAATCTGGAATTGAACCATTTGTATAACCTTCTACGAAAAAGCGAATTTCTTCTGTAGTTAGTTCTCCACCATCACGTTTTTTTTCAATAATATCAACTATGCGCATTTTATTACTCCCTTATTTTAAATTTGATAAGAAGCTTGTGCCGAATTCAGGTAATTTCACATTGAAGTTTTCTGCAACTGTAGCACCTATATCAGCAAATGTAAGTCGTAGTGGTAATTCATTACCTTCTTTAAAGCGTGGTGAATAAACGATTAATGGCACATATTCACGTGTATGATCACTTCCGTGGAAAGTTGGATCATTTCCATGGTCAGCTGTAATTATTAATAAATCATCTTCCGTCAACGCTTCCAAAACTTCTGGTAAACGACGGTCAAATTCTTCTAACGCTTCACCATATCCAATTGGATCTCTGCGGTGACCATAAGCTGCATCAAAGTCAACTAAGTTTAAGAATGATAAGCCATGGAAATTCTTACGTACAACTTGTGATATCTTGTCCATACCATCTGAATTATCTTTTGTACGGATTGCTTCTGTTACGCCTTCATTGTTAAAAATATCTGAAATTTTACCTAATGCAATGACATCAAAATTAGCATCTTTTAATTCATTCATCACTGTACGTCCAAATGGTTTTAACGCATAATCATGACGATTTGATGTACGTTCAAAGTTACCTGGAGTCCCAATGAAAGGACGAGCAATTACACGGCCTACTAAATATTCAGGTTGTAAAGTCAATTCGCGAGCGATTTCACAAATTTTATAAAGTTCATCTAATGGAACAATTTCTTCATGTGCTGCGATTTGCAATACTGGATCAGCAGATGTATAGACGATAATAGCGCCTGTTTTCATATGCTCTTCACCATAATCGTCAATCACTTGCGTACCACTCGCTGGCTTGTTACAAAGTACTTTGCGACCAGTACGTTCTTCTAATTGCTCAATTAAAGTTTGTGGGAAGCCTTCAGGATACACTTTGAACGGTTTATCAATGTTCAAACCCATAATCTCCCAGTGTCCTGTCATTGTATCTTTCCCCACTGAAGCTTCTTGCATTTTACCAAAATAAGCTGCAGGTTTTTCTACTGGAGTAATACCAGGTAACTCACGGATATTTGATAAACCTAATTCCCCCATATTGGGCATAGTTAAGCCATTCATTTTTTCTGCAATATGACCTAATGTATCTGCACCTACATCACCGAACTTTTCAGCATCAGGTGCTTCTCCAATACCTACTGAATCCATAACGATTATGTGAATGCGTTTAAATGGTTTTGTGTTCATTTGTGTTCCTCCTTTATCTTTACTTTCATTTTACCAAACTATACGAAAAAATAAATGTCAGACCTCTGACATTTAAAAATTTTTTTATGCACGTGGATGGAACTGCTTGTATACTTCTGATAATCGCGTCTTACTAATATGTGTATAAATTTGAGTTGTTGAAATATCAGCATGTCCAAGCAATTCTTGAACTGCACGTAAATCAGCACCATTTTCAATTAAATGCGTCGCAAAAGAATGCCGTAAAATATGTGGTGTGATTTCTTTATCTATACCCGCTTTCTCTGCATAATCCTTCATTAATTTCCAACAAAATTGTCGTGTTAAGCGATCTCCCCTTTGGCTGATAAAAAAAGCCTCTGATTTATGTAGCTTATCTTCTAGTATTGGTCTTCCTTTTTCTAAATATGCCATGCACGCTTCTAAAGCTTTTCGTCCAAGTGGAATAATACGTTCTTTACCACCTTTACCAAAAACTCTTACGAAGCCCATCGTAGTATGAACATCTTCTAAATTCAGTGCAATACACTCACTTATACGCATACCACTTGCATATAACAACTCAAGCATCGTTTGATCTCGAATTCCTTGGGGTTTTGCGAGATTTGGCATAGCAATTAAGTTATCAATTTCTTCAATCGATAAAATTTTTGGTAACTTTTTCTCTAACTTTGGCATTTCTAAATGCACTGTCGGATCCCCACTAGCTCTTTTTTCTCTTAATAAAAATTGGTGAAATGAACGAATTGAGGAAATATGTCTTGAAATAGTTCGTGCAGACTTCCCTGATGTTTTTAGCATTTGTAAATGATGTAATATATTCACTCTGTCTATGTCATCAAAATATTGTACACCTTGACTTACGAAAATATTCTTAGTATAAGCAGTAATATCTCTTTTATAAGATTGCAATGTATTGTCAGAAAGCTGCCGTTCAACGCGTAAAAAGTGTAAATAATCTTGGATTGCATCTAGTACATCTTGATTCATTTTGGTTCCCTCCCTAAAAATAGGTAAATAAAAAAGGACAGCACCTCCGCCATCCTTTGTTTGTAAGCTATAAACTTATGATTGATTGCTATTGTTATCTGACTCTTTATCATGACAGCGCCAGCAAATACCGTGAAATGTTAATCTGTGGTCTTTAATAATAAAATTCCATCTTTTTTCAACGACTGCTTCTACATCTTCAAGTAAATCCTCTTGAATTTCATCAACAGCACCACATTCGATACAAACGAGGTGATGATGGAAGTGAGCAGCTCCTTCTTGACGTAAATCATATCGAGATACACCGTCGCCGAAATTGATTTTATCGACAATCTTAAGCTCCGTTAAAAGTTCCAATGTTCGATACACAGTTGCAAGTCCAATTTCTGGTGCTTTTTCTTTAACGAGTAAATAAACATCCTCAGCACTAAGGTGATCTTCCTCATTCTCTAAAAGCACTCTTACTGTCGCTTCACGCTGCGGCGTCAGTTTGTAGCTCGCACCATGTAATTGTTTTTTTATTCGATCAATACGGCTTTCCATACGACGCCCCCCTAAACTTCTTTTATTATACCAAAAAGTCGATTCTCATTACAAGATTGAATTGATTATAATTATAATAATTATTATTTGATATTTATTTTAATTTATAGATAAAGTGTATTGCAAGTAATTCGCCACACAAAATTACTAGAGTAGCGACCAGTACTACTATTACACGCGGTAAAATCGGTAACTTCTTCCTGACAGCATAAACTGGTTCAGGCACAAGTACTATGCAAAACACCATTAATACTATACTGTAAAGCAATTGAAAAGGAAACCACCATGCAGCATATGACCAAAATGCATTTTGTGTGTCGATTAAATAACCTGCACTGTATCCAAAAAATGCCGATTTTAGTACAACAACAATCCTTGCCACATGTCTTAAATAATTATGAGATGCGAGCAACGAAACAATGGCAAACGGAATGACAACTGGCAATAAAGATTGCCAAATTGACGGCTTCCCTTGTAGGAGTACCCTACTATCCATTTTTCGAATGAGCCATTCTGCTTGTTCAACAGTAGAAAGTTGCAACAGTAAAATTCCTCCGATAAAGCCAATTGCGATAATTAAGAAAAAGTAAATAATTTGAAATGATCGGTTCATATAGGTCACCTTCCTTTACTTCGTACAACCTATGCTCGTCCCGACCTATTTCATAACTTATTTTAAAAGATATTTTTCATCCACATAATTGCAAACACTGTTTTAGCATCATAAATTCTTTCTTCACGAATCATTTGTTCAGCTTCTTCTAACGTAACTTCTAATAATTCGACAAATTCATCCTCATCTAGACTAGCAGGATTCTCAATTCTATATAAATCTCTTGCCGCATATACATGAATAACTTCATTTGCAAAGCCTGGAGATGTGGCAAAAGATTGAACAAACGTGAAATTTTTAGAACCATACCCTGTTTCTTCTTCTAACTCGCGGATAGCTGTATACTCAGGTTTCTCACCTTTTTCTAATTTACCCGCAGGAATTTCGATAATACTACGCTCTAAAGGTTTACGATATTGCTCCACAAGAACAATTTTACCCTCGTTTGTTATTGGGATAATCGCTACTGCTCCTGGATGAGTTACCAATTCTCTAGTTGATATGTTGCCATTTGGTAATGTGACTTCATCTACTTTGACTGAAATAACTCGACCCTCAAAAATTTTTTTTGAATTAATCGTTTTTTCTTCAAATTTTTTCATGATTATAACCCTCTCCGTTGTGCTTTTGTTATTAATCATTGTACCATTATCATATGAGGAGTGATATTTTTGAAGAGTAGAAAGTTAGGTAATAGCGATTTAAATATTTCAGAAATTGGCCTTGGTTGCATGTCTCTACCAACTGATGAAAAGACTGCGAAATGGATAGTAGATGCAGCGGTAGATCATGGTATTACCTATTTTGATACCGCAGATTTATATGATAAGGGCATCAATGAGGAAATTATCGGTAAGGCACTAAATGGGAAACGAAAAGATATTATATTAGCCACTAAAGTAGGTAATGTTTGGAACAAGGAAGGAGAAGGTTGGTACTGGGACCCTTCTAAAAAAAATATCGAACATCAAGTAAAAGAAAGCTTGCGTCGCTTACAAACAGACTATATTGACTTATACCAACTACACGGTGGAACAATTGAAGACCCTTGGGATGAAATAATCGAAGCATTTGATCACTTAAAAAAAGAAGGTACCATTCGGGCATACGGTATTTCATCAATCCGCCCAAATGTCATTAAGGAATTTTTACCAAAAAGCGATGCAGTATCTGTCATGATGCAATATAGCTTGCTAGACCGCAGACCTGAAGAATGGTTTGATGTGCTAGAAGAAAATAATGCGTCAATTGTGACCCGTGGCTCTTTAGCTAAAGGTTTATTAACAAATGAATGGTCAAACCGTTTAGCAAAAGCAAATGGCTACCAAACTTATAGCCAAGATGAACTTCATGCTACTCTCGAAGAATTGGCAAACAACTCAAAAGATGTCCATGCAGCAGCGCTTGCTTATGTATTACAATCACCTATTGTTGCCTCTGCAGTTATTGGAGCAAGTTCAAAAGAACAATTGGAAGCAACAATTTTAGCTTACAATAATGCACACTCGATTTATGCTACAGAACTAAAGAAACTAACAAAAATAGATATGTATAATGCACATCGGTAAATTTGCTAGAAGGATTCAACATCACGGATCCTTCTTTTTTTACAATTATAATGCTTAATCCTTATAAACCTATACTATGAACTTTGCAATTAGTAGCGAGATTAATGCAAAGGGGGTCTGTAATAAGAAACCCACTAGTAAGTACACACCTACCTGCTTAGGCGTGATTAAATTCTCTAGTATAAGCTTTCTAATACAGAACAAACAAAATGGTATTAAGATAACAACGGCGGTAATGACACCAGGAACATATTTTTTAAAGATTACACTTTGCACAACATGCCCTATTCCGTTCGCAAGAAATACACCTGCGACTAATAGTGCAAAGAATTTTATAGGTAGTATTCCGATAAACCGTTTATTATTTGCCGCTGTTACACAGCCAATCACTACGATAATCCATAATAAAATAAATGCAATAATAAATTCCTCAGTAGAAACGGAAAAAGGTAATTTCATAGTGAAATTTTCAACTGTTGCGATCTCCTCCAAATCATGAATAAAAAAAACAATAGGAAAAATCAATAAAAGTGATTTAATTTTAGAAACTCCCATACTTCCCCCTGTTTTCAAGCTATTTAAAATATTATTTTCAAACAATTAACATAAAATTTTACCATCGCTTATATGAAAAAAAAGGTAGCTTCGAAAGAAACCTTTCAAAACTACCTTCTAAATCACGCTATATAGTTAAACTACTAAACTTATGAAACTTCTATTATCCATTGATTCAATGCCGCTTTAAGCAAGCCAATCATGTCTTTTGTTAACTATTAAATTTCGACCCTTTATCTCCGTACTCATTCAATAACTCTTCAAACGATTTGTTCTTCTCTCGTTGTTTACGTTCAAATGCTAACTTTGCCTCGCGTTCATCTTGTGCTGCTTGCTCTTTTGCAACAAGGTCTTTTTTAGCAAGCTTTAATTTCTCTAACACATCACCATTAAGTTGGTCTTTTAATGTTAGTGCCTCACTTATTGCGGATTGTTGTTGTGCTGGTTGTTGTTTTTGTTGTTTTTTCTTTTTAGCCATGGTCAATCTCCTTCTTACGTTCTTTTTACAATTGTTGCAACACCTTGCCCTCCACCTATACAGAGTGTAGCAAGACCCGTTTTAACATCTCGCTTCTCCATTTCGTGAAGTAGTGTTACTAATATTCTAGCACCACTTGCACCAATTGGGTGACCTAAAGCGATTGCACCACCATTAACATTTAACTTCTCATGGTCAAAATGCAATTCTCGATCAACTGCAATTGATTGTGCTGCGAATGCTTCATTTGCTTCAATTAAGTCAATTTGCCCTAGTTCTAGTTGTCCTTTCGTTAAGGCTTTTTGTACTGCCCCCACAGGACCACTTCCCATTACTGCTGGATCTACACCTACGCTTGCGTTTGATACAACCGTTGCAATTGACTTAATGCCCAACTCATCGGCTTTAGCTTTTGACATTACTACAACTGCCGCTGCGCCGTCATTAATACCAGAAGCATTTCCCGCTGTCACAGATCCTTCTTTTTTAAACGCAGGTCGTAGCTTCCCTAACTTCTCTGCTGAAGTTCCCGGCTTTACATACTCATCTGTATCAAATACGACTGGTTCTCCCTTGCGTTGAGGAATTTCTACTGCGACAATTTCTTCTTTAAATTTCCCCGCTTCTATCGCTGTTGTCGCTCTTTCTTGGGAACGCGCCGAGAAACTATCTTGCTCTGCACGAGAAATTGCATATTGGTCACATAAATTTTCAGCTGTAATACCCATATGATAGTCATTAAATGCACACCATAAGCCATCAGTAATCATACTATCAATTACCTTCTGATTGCCCATACGGAAACCTTCACGTGCGTTATTCAATAAATACGGTGCTTGGCTCATATTTTCCATCCCGCCTGCTACGATGATATCTGCATCGCCTGCAATGATGGCTTGTGTTGCTAAATGAACAGCTTTTAGACCTGACCCACAAACTTTATTTATAGTTAAGGCAGGTACCTCTTTTGGAAGTCCTGCAAATATAGCCGCTTGACGTGCTGGATTTTGACCTAGACCAGCTTGTAATACATTCCCCATGATCACTTCATCTACTTGTTCAAAAGGCACCCCTACCTTTGACAACGCTTCTTTTATAACAATTGCACCAAGTTTTGTTGCAGGTACATCCTTTAACGTTCCTTGGAAACTCCCAATTGCTGTACGTACAGCACTTACAATTACAACTTCAGTTGTCATAATTATTCCCCCTTATTTAAGTACGAATTTATTTGCTAATATGTACATCCCTTCCTTACAATGGAATATAGGAGGGGATGTTATGTTCAGTTTACCAAATAATGCGACAATTATCGAGGTAGGTCCAAGAGATGGATTACAAAATGAAAAAAACTTAATTGAGACAAATGTGAAGCTCAATTTCATTAAATGTTTGCAGGATGCCGGCATTATAGAAATGGAGTTAACTTCTTTTGTCTCACCAAAATGGGTACCACAAATGGCGGATGCAGAAAAAATAGTAAAGAACATTACTAAAGTGGGTCGACAATTTGTCTTAGCACCGAATGCTACAGGGGTGGAGCGTGCGATGGAGAACGGCGCAGATGCCATTGCCGTTTTTGTTGGAGTTAGTCATACATTTAATAAAAAAAATATTAATAAAAATACTGACGAAGCTATGGATAGTTTAGCACCTGTCGTGGCAAAACTGAAAGAGCAAGGAAAATTTGTACGTGCATGTATTTCAACTGCTTTTTATTGTCCATATGAAGGGAAAATTGAAGTTGAAGACACAATTTCTTTATGTAAAGTATTTGCGAGTTGGGGTGTGGATGAGTTAAGTGTAGCAGATACAATTGGCATGGCTAATCCGGTAGAAAGTTATACACTATTTAAGCGTTTAAAAGAAGAATTACCTAACTTACTTTTGACTGCCCATTTTCACGATACACGAAAAATGGCGCTAGCAAATATATATGCTGCATTACAAGCTGGTGTAGATCGATTTGATACATCAGCGGGTGGTCTTGGAGGTTGTCCTTTTGCGAAAGGTGCTACAGGAAATGTTGCAACAGAAGATGTTGTACATATGCTAGAAAGTATAGGAGTTCACACAGGGATTGATGTCGAAAAAGTTTGCGAAGCGGCAAAAATTGTCGAACCTTTAATATCCGGAACAATTGACAGTGGTCAGTTCCGGCTCTTTAAGCAAAAGTAGAGGAGTGATGATCATGAAAAAACGTTTGCTTTGGATTCTCGGGCTTATTTCGGGTACTCTTGGTGCCATTACAGCCATTCTCGGATACTTATTTTCAAGTAGTATTATGTATATGAAGAACAAAGATGCAGACTTCATATTGCAACGGGAAAAGGAAGCAAAGCGTTTTGACGAAGTTTGGTTTGAGCATGTAAATAAGGAAGAGATGTGGGTTGATTCCCCTAATGGCTATTCAATTAAAGCCATCCACTTCCAACCTTTGCAAACAAATAACACGATTATTATTTGCCATGGTGTTACGGAAAATAAGATTAATTCCGTTAAATATGCTCGTCTTTTTGAGCGCTTAGGCTTTAACTCAGTCGTTTATGATCATCGTAGACATGGTGACTCTGGTGGCAAAACAACAAGTTATGGGCATTACGAAAAATATGATTTACAAGCAGTTATGAAAACTTTAAAACAAAAGCTAGGTGGTGAAGGTATAATCGGTGTACAAGGAGAATCTATGGGTGCTGCAACAACATTATTATACGCTGGTACATTAGAGGACGAAGCCGACTTCTACATTTCTGATTGTGCCTTTTCCGATTTCTCAGAGCAATTATACTACTTGATGATGAAACAAACACCACTACGTAACAGTATAGCCATAAAACTTGCTGGTATATTCTTAAGGATGCGTGATGGATACTCTTTAAAAAGTATTTCACCTAAAGAGGCTGTAACTAAAATTGAAAAGCCAGTCCTGTTTATTCACAGTCTACCAGATGACTTCATCTTACCTGAAATGACAATTGAAATGTATAGCTTAAAGCCTGGTCCTAAAAAGTTAAAACTTTTTGATGTAGGTCCTCATGCACAATCCTTTAATATGAACCCTGAAGCCTATGAACTGTTGGTCGCAGATTTTTTAAAAGAGTTTGTCTTCAAAGATAAAGACAAAAAAATAGCACTCAATTGAGTGCTATTTTTTATTTACCGCTTAATTTATTCATTGAGTTCATCATTTGTTTGATTTGTTTTTCAGACGGTTTACGGCCCATTTGAGACATCATTACTCGTAGCATCTGTTCGTTAATAGGTGGGTTGTCTTTTAAGTATTTCATCATATATTGACGGGCAACAAAGAAACCTATAGCTACTCCTGCTATTAATGCCACGATAACAAGTATAATCCATAACGTAGTATTCACTGGTTTTCCTCCTCCAAGTTTCATATGCGAGAAAACTATCTCCAACAAGGATTATACAATAAAAAACCACTACATACTACTGTTTGCCAAGATTTATCGTCTTTCGTGCGAATGGAATTTAAGCGGTTTTAACCAACCACATTCCATTTCATCTTTATTAAATCCGATAAAGCAATCACTTAATTTTGATAATGTTGCAAATAAGTCTAATTCTAGCATGCGTGACCCAACACAGACAACAGCTATGTAATAAGGAAAAATATCAATTTGGATTTCCCCCTTAAATTCATTCATTAAAAAGATTTGATGATCCTTCGTTTGAATGCCTGAAAAGCTATTACCTAATTGTTGTTGAATGATTAGTTCAATTTCCATCATATCCAATGGCTCACATAAATAGGAGATCTCTTGCGTCGGATGCATTGCATGCTCATACGTATTTGAGGATTGAATTAAATCGAATAGTAAACGTTCTCTACCATAAACAAAAGCCTGATGTTTCTTTTTCACATGAAAGATTGAGTATATTCGCAAGATTACCACTCCTCTCTTGTAAACAGTATAGCAAAGATTGCAAGAACATTTTGTCAATTGACGTCCGATATAAAGCACTTTATTTGTCAAAAAAGAAAAAGTAGAGGAAAAAATCCTCTACTTTTCAATATTATCGCTATTTTTTTAAGCAAATAATGCTTTTACTTTTGAAACAACATTTTCTACAGTGAAGCCATATTCTTTCATAACAATTTCACCTGGCGCACTTGCACCAAATTTATCAATTGCTAGAACATCACCTTCAAAGCCAGTATATTTATGCCAGCCGAATGATGAACCCATTTCAATTGCTAAACGTTTTGTAATTGTTTTTGGTAATACTGCTTCTTTATATGCTGCATCTTGAGCTTCAAAACGATCGAATGATGGCATAGAAACAACCGATACATCGATACCTTCAACTGCTAGTTGTTTTTGAGCTTCTATAGCAAGGCTAACTTCTGATCCAGTTGCTAAAATTAGTGCATCCGCTACTTCTTTAGTTGATTTTGAAACAACATAAGCGCCTTTAGCTACACCTTCGGCAGCAAGTGAAGCTGAGTTTTCAGATACAGGTAAGTTTTGACGAGAAAGCACTAAAACTGTTGGTTGGTTTTTAGATGATACAGCTAATTTCCAAGCTTCCGCAGATTCGTTTGCATCAGCAGGACGAATTACAGAAAGATTTGGCATAGCACGTAATGCAGCTAAATGTTCAACAGGTTCATGTGTTGGACCATCTTCACCAACAGCAATACTGTCATGAGTAAATACATATGTTACAGGTAGTCCCATTAATGCAGATAGACGAATCGCTGGACGTACATAGTCACTGAAGACGAAGAATGTACCACCAAAGACGTTTACACCACCATGAAGTGCCATACCGTTTAAAGCTGCACCCATAGCAAATTCTCGAACACCAAACCAAATGTTACGTCCTTCTGGTGTTTCTGCTGTGAAATCGCCAGCATCTTTCATGTATGTTTTATTTGATCCAGCTAAATCCGCACTTCCCCCAAAGAATGAAGGTGTGTTTTTTGCAAGTGCATTAATTACTTCACCAGAAGATGAACGTGTAGCAATAGATTTACCAGCTTCATAAACAGGTACTGCAGATGCGAAATCTTCAGGAAGTTCCCCATTCATCGCATTTACAAACTGTTCTGCAAGAGCAGGATATGCTTTTTTATAAGCTTCAAATTGTTCATTCCAAGTAGCTTCAGCAAGAGTTCCTTGAACATCAGCCGCTTGTTTGAATGTTGCATATACATCTTCAGGTACATGGAATGGTTCATGAGGCCATGAGTAGTGTTCTTTAGTAAGTTTCACTTCATCAGCACCTAGTGGCGAACCATGAGAGTCAGCTTTACCTGATTTGTTTGGAGATCCGTAGCCAATAACTGTTTTTACTTCAATAATAGTAGGTTGGCCATTATGAGCTTTTGCTTGTTCAATGGCCTTATTTATCGCTTCAATATCATTACCATCATCTACACGAATGTAGTTCCAGTTATATGATCCAAAACGTTTTTGAATGTTTTCAGAGAATGATTTATTTAGATCGCCATCTAAAGAAATATCATTGCTATCATATAGCACTATCAGTTTTTCAAGTTGTAAGTGACCCGCTAAAGAAATTGCCTCAGCAGCAACACCTTCCATCAAATCCCCATCACCACAAAGTGCAAATGTATAATGATCTACTACTTTATGTTCAGGCTTGTTATAAACGCCTGCAAGGTGACTTTCCGCCATTGCCACACCAACAGCCATTGCAATACCTTGTCCTAATGGTCCAGTTGTTGCTTCAACTCCAGCTGTATGACCATATTCTGGGTGACCAGGTGTTTTTGAATCCCATTGACGGAAGTTTTTGATTTCTTCCATTGGTAAATCATATCCACCTAAGTGTAATAGGCTATACAAAAGCATAGAGCCATGACCTGCTGATAAAATAAAGCGATCGCGGTTAAACCATTTAGGGTTTGAAGGATTGTGACGAAGTTGTTTTGTCCAAAGAGTATAAGCCATTGGAGCAGCCCCCATTGGTAATCCTGGGTGACCTGAGTTAGCCTTTTCAATAGCATCAATTGACAAAGTTCGAATAGTGTTAATTGCAAGCTGATCTGCTTGTTGAGTCATTTTAATAGACATCCTTTCTTAAGCTAAATAGTGTACTAATATATTTTAGTCAAAAATCTAATATAAAACAATGTTTTCTCTATAAATATGTGTTTAATTTAACCGATTATTCTTATTTTGTTTTTGACGTAACTTCTCAGGCGTTACTTCATTTCCCTCTGGATCGAAAACACGGACATTTTCAATCGTCTCACGCATTGAAGTTCGGAAAGTGTCTAAATACTCTTTACGAAGTGTTGTTTGTTCTTTTGCTTCTTCTACAGTTAAACCTTGTGATTTTGATTTTTTCGAAAGTACACTTATACGTTGTAATTTTTCTTTTGATAACATTTATTTCTCACCTTTCATACAGACCTTAATACAAAGGTATGCAAAAAAGACCGCAAGCGCAAGCTTTTAGTCTTTATTTTTCTCTTTAAATTCCATAAATCTTCGATGAATTGTCGCTTTACTAACTTGGAAGCCCAATCCTTTCAAAGTGTCTGCTATTTCTTCAAATGTCATATCCTTTTGTCTAAGTTGAATAATTTGTTCAATCGGCACATCTATGCGATCTCGTCCCTCAGGATTTCCTCGATCTTTCAAATTCTTTTCTGGCCTATATCCGTTCTGGACAGCTCGTCTCATCCCTCTACGGATTTTTGCGTTATGTAATTTACGTTGATATTCTTCTACTATCGCTAGAATTTCTAGCAACATAGCATCCATTTCATTTAGCCGTACTTGACCTGCATCACTTAATGTATAAATATCTGTATTCGTTTTTTGCAATAAATGAAGTACCGCCATTCGGCCATTACCACGCCCTAAGCGAGTCTCATCTTGAACAAATAGTGCTGGTTGTTCATATTCCTTCACACACTCAAGTAGATCAAGTAAACCTTCCCGACCAATATCATATCCACTATGTCGATCTGTAAAGACTTGTGCAACTTCATATCCTTTACTTGTTGCAAATTCCCTTAACTCAATCTCTTGCCTTTCAAGAGAAGTATCTTGTGTATCTTTTTCAGTACTTACACGGCAATAGAGAATTGCTATTTTTTGTTTCATCTTTTATCACTCGCCACTTCTACTCCTATATTTTGAACTTTTAAATTATCATGTTCCGGAACTATTAGAGTATGCCCCGCATAAATAGTATCGTCAATTAAATTATTTTCATTTTTAACCTTTGCTATCCACTCATGGTCAGCCATTTTACCTTTATATCTATCTGCAAGAGAAATTAAAGTATCTCCGTCATGAACTTTAATTTCTTTATATGATGTTTTCCCACTATTTGCAACTACTAATATCATTGTAAATATTACGCAAAATCCAAAAAGTAATGTAATATATTGATTTTTTTTGAACCAACTCACACTTATTCTCCCCTTTTTCGAATACCTGTTCGGAATGTATGTTCTCAATATAAACCGAACGTTTGTTTTTGTCAACGGCTTTTTCGAACTTATGTTTGCACTGTTTGTTCGCTAATGCTATACTATTAATAACTTTTACATAGTATGAGATAAAGAGGTGATTGGATTGAAAAAAGTATCGAAAAGACAAGAAGATATATTGTCTTTCATCAAAGAGGAAGTTCGCACTAAAGGATACCCACCTTCCGTCCGTGAAATTGGTGAAGCAGTTGGTCTTGCATCAAGTTCTACAGTCCACGGACATCTTGCTAGACTTGAGAGTAAAGGGCTGATTCGACGAGATCCAACGAAACCTCGTGCAATCGAAATTTTAGATCAGCAAGATTCAACAATCGCAAAACAAGGCGTTGTACATGTACCGCTAGTTGGTAAAGTTACTGCAGGCCTTCCTATAACTGCAATTGAGAATATTGAAGAATACTTCCCTATTCCTGATTCTTATGGAACAACTGAAGATCAAATTTTCATGCTTGAAATTATGGGCGAATCTATGATCGAAGCTGGTATATTAGATGGAGACTATGTAATCGTGAAACAACAAGCAACCGCGAGTAATGGTGAAATTGTTGTTGCGATGACAGAGGATAATGAAGCAACTGTAAAACGTTTTTTTAAAGAGGAATCTTATTTCCGCTTACAACCAGAAAACTCTTCTATGGAGCCAATTATTGTAGATCGAGTTTCCATCTTAGGAAAAGTAGTTGGTTTGTATCGTAACGTATTATAAGCGACAACTATATCGGATTGTAGGAATCAGTGAAATATTGATTCTTGCAATCTTTTTTTATATACATAACCAAAATATATGGTTCATATAATCGCACAATCTATATCACGCAGTCCCATATATCGTTATCGTGATTTATTTTCTATTTCAGTTACTTTATGTATTATTTGATTACACAAAATGAAGATTTGAGAAATAAGTAAAGAAGACCATCAAGAAACAGAGTGTAAAAATCCCGTGGGTAAATTGTGGGCAACATAAATACTGCCCACACGGCGAGTTTTGGTGGACAAAAAAAAACGTTGAAGCTTAGAGCCTCAACGGTTTTAACTATTAATACATTTTCAAGTATTGGTCACGTTCCCATTGGTGAACTTGTGTGCGGAACATGTCAAACTCAATTTCTTTTGCTTCACGGAAGTTTTCATAGATATGAGTTCCTAGTGCATCTTGAATTACTTTATCTTTTGCTAATGCTTGTAGTGCGTCATCAAGGTTGACTGGTAAGTTACCGATACCAGCTTCCTCACGTTCTTCAGCACTCATTACATAAATGTTGCGATCAACTGCTGGTGGTGGTGTTAATTGTTGTTCTATACCGTTAAGCCCTGATTCTAAAATAACAGCCATAGCTAAGTACGGATTAGCAGCTGGGTCAACTGAGCGAACTTCAATTCGAGTTGATAAGCCACGAGAAGCTGGAATACGTACTAATGGTGAGCGGTTTTGACCTGACCAAGCAATGTAACATGGTGCTTCGTATCCTGGTACTAATCGTTTGTAAGAATTTACTGTAGGGTTTGTAACTGCTGTAAAACCTTCAACATGTTTTAAAACGCCAGCCATAAATTGCATAGCAGTTTCAGATAATTGCATTTCAGCTTTTTCATCGAAGAACATGTTTTGTTTTCCGTTAAATAGAGAAACGTTACAGTGCATACCTGAACCACTTAAACCGAAGATTGGTTTTGGCATGAATGTCGCATGTAAGCCGTGTTTACGAGCAATTGTTTTAACAACCAATTTGAATGTTTGAATGTTATCACATGCTGTAATTGCATCAGCATATTTAAAGTCAATTTCGTGTTGACCTGGAGCAACTTCATGGTGAGAAGCTTCGATTTCAAAGCCCATTTCTTCAAGTTCTAATACAATATCTCGACGGCAATTTTCACCAAGGTCTGTTGGCGCTAAGTCGAAGTAACCACCGTGGTCATTTAATTCTAATGTAGGTTCACCTTTTTCATCTAATTTGAATAAGAAGAATTCTGGCTCAGGTCCTAAGTTGAAGCTTGTGTAACCCATTTTTTCCATGCGGGCTAAGATACGACGTAAATTGTTACGTGGGTCTCCTGCGAATGGAGTACCATTAGAATTGTATACGTCACAGATGAAGCGACAAACTGTCCCTTTACCAGTAGTCCATGGGAATACCATGAAAGTACTTAAGTCAGGATATAAGTACATATCTGATTCCTCAATACGAACGAAACCTTCAATAGAAGAACCATCGAACATCATTTTGTTATCTAACGCTTTATCTAATTGACTTACAGGAATTTCAACATTTTTAATTGTCCCTAAAATGTCAGTAAATTGTAAACGGATAAACTTTACTTCTTTTTCAGCTACTAATCTCTTAATATCTTCTTTTGTAAATTTCCCCACTCGATTCACTCTCCATGTAATAAATTTTATATTTTACTCAGTTTCTTATTGAAAGAAACGTGATAAATCCCCTTGACGGATAGATGTTTTTTGAAGACGTTGTGCTTGTTGCATCTCTTCTCTTAGAATGCGACGTAAATCCGCATCCGTTATGTCTTTTTTACCTAAATTCGCGATTGCTGGTTCATTTTTTAAAGCAAATACTTTTTTGATACCTGCCATATTAATACCCTGCTCCAACAAGTCTTTAATTTCAAGCAATGAATCGACATCATTTAAGGAGAACATCCGACGATTGCCTTCTGTTCTTGCAGGTTCGATTAAATTATGTTCTTCATAATATCGAATCTGACGAGCCGTTAAGTCTGTCAATTGCATGACTATACTAATTGGAAGTAATGGCATTGATCTTCGTATTTCACGACTCATATCATTCACCTTCCCCTTTACAATTCAAATAATACATTATGTTAGGTTTTCTGTCAATACCATGTTATATAACATAACATGAGTGCTTAAATAAAGAAAAAAGCTTAGAGCCATCTGGTTTTCTAAGCTTTTTCTTTGATTTAGTTATTTGTTTTTTCTGTTATTTTCTGAAAATTATTTTTGTAATTTTTGTACAGCACTTAAAGCTGCATACTTAACATGTTCGTAAGTTAAACCACCTTGAATATACGCAGTGTATGGTGGACGAATTGGTCCATCTGCTGATAGTTCAATGCTTGCACCTTGTATAAATGTTCCAGCTGCCATAATGACATCATCTTCATAACCAGGCATATAAGCTGGTTCCGGTGCAAAATGAGCATTTATTGGCGAACTTGCTTGAATAGCTTGGCAAAAAGAAATCATTTGATCTGCCGTTTGGAATGATACGGATTGGATTAAATCAGTTCTTGGTGACGAATAATGTGGTGAAGTCGTCATGCCAATTGATTCAAGCATTGCCGATGTGAATATCGCACCCTTTAACGCTTGCGCAACAACATGTGGCGCTAAGAAAAAACCTTGATAAAAGTCTGCTAGAGCATTTAAAGTTGGTCCAGCTTCAGCACCAATTCCTGGCGAAGTCATACGGAATGCACATTGTTCAACTAAATCTGCACGTCCAGCAATGTATCCCCCTATTTTGGCTAAGCCACCACCTGGGTTTTTAATCAATGAGCCCGCCATTAAATCTGCTCCAACATCTGTTGGTTCAATCTCTTGAACAAATTCACCGTAGCAGTTATCCACGAATATAATAGCCGACGGTTGGATTTCACGAATTCTTTTAATCATGTCAGCGATTTGTTCTACTGTAAAGGAAGGTCTTGATGCGTAACCTTTTGAACGTTGAATAGCTATTACTTTTGTTTTTTCAGAAACAGCTTTTGTTACTGCCTCCCAGTTAACATCTTTATCATTCTCTAAGTCAATATGTTGGTAGCTAATATTAAAGTCTTTTAATGAACCTGTATCTTTTTCACCACCATCAACAATCGATTGTAATGTGTCATAAGGTTGTCCAGTTATATACATAAGCTCGTCTCCCGGTCGTAATACACCGAAGAGGCTTAAAGTAATGGCATGAGTGCCAGAAATAATTTGTGGACGAACGATACAAGCTTCTGCACCGAACACTTCAGCATAAACGCGTTCTAAATTGTCGCGTCCTTCATCATCATAGCCATAGCCATTTGATGGGTGTAGATGGAAATCACTAACTTGATGATTACGAAAAGCCGCTAAAACTTTTTGTTGATTGAAGAAAGCCACTTCATCGACGTGATCATGGTACGGTTTAACTTGTACTTCAATTTCTTTTGCTTTCATTAATAATTCATTACTAAATGTTGTAGAATACGTCATTTTTACGGCTCCCTTTTTATTTTTCCATTACTATCTTACCAATAACACCCAAAGAGTCAATCATTCCATCAGTAAACCTTGTAATTATCACTGTTTTTGGTACAATTCAAGGACGTTATTAGAAAGTTGAGGGTCTATTATGGCGTGGGATGTATTTAGTATCGTCGGTACAATTGCCTTTGCTATATCTGGAGCTATTGTAGCGATGGAAGAAGAATATGATTTGTTTGGTGTTTATTTACTCGGTATCGTGACTGCATTTGGTGGTGGAGCCATTCGAAATACACTAATCGGTGTACCAGTCACTGCTCTTTGGGAGCAAGAAACAATGTTTCAAATTGCACTTATATCTATTACTATTGTTTTTATTTTCCCACAAAAGTTATTGAAACATTGGCATAAATGGGGCAATTTCTTTGATGCTATCGGCTTATCAGCATTTGCGATTCAAGGAGCACTTTTTGCTGTTAACTTAAATTTACCTGTTAGCGCTGCAATTGTAGCTGCAGTATTAACTGGTTCTGGTGGCGGAATTATCCGCGATTTACTCGCGGGTCGTAAGCCGCTTGTATTACGCGAGGAAGTTTATGCTGTTTGGGCAGCTATTGCCGGTATATTTATTGGTCTAGGTATCTTCAAACAAGATTTATTGTTATATATACTATTCGTTAGTATGACCTCTCTACGTGTATTATCATACATGAAACATTGGCGACTACCCTTTAAATCTTTACGGGGGCAAAATTCAGGAAAATAAAAAAGACGAATCAATATATGATTCGTCTTTTTTATTACCTTAGAATTCTAACTCGCCATCCCAAGCGAGCATACCGCCTTCCATATTCGTTACATCATATCCTAAACCAGAAAGATAAGAACACGCGCTACCGCTGCGCCCACCTGCATGGCAGATGAAGATATAAGGTTTCGTTTTATCTAATTCATCAATTCTTTCAGGTAGTGATCCAAGTGGAATATGGATAGCCCCTGGGATCATACCATTTGCTACTTCATCATCTTCACGAACGTCTACTAAGAATAGATCTTCATTTGCATCCACTTTTTCTAAAAGTTCAGTTGTTGTAATAGTTTTCATCATTATAATCCTCCATTATCAATTAAACATATCAAATATCTTTATAAGTATAGCTAGAAATAAAAAATTCGGCTAGTCTTTATACTAGCCGAATCAATATTATTCTTCGTTATCTTGTGAGATATTAATGGATTTTGAAGGGGCGAATGTCGAAATCGCATGTTTATAAATCAAATGCTGTTTCCCATCAGATTCCAATAGTACCGTGAAATTATCATAAGATTTAATAAGACCTTTTAATTGAAAACCATTTAGCAAGAAAACGGTAACGAAAACCCCGTTTTTACGCATTTGATTTAGAAACGCATCTTGTAAGTTAATAGATTTCATGCAAAGCCACTCCCTCTTCTAATTTAAATAATTCTCCTCAATACCTTGTATTCGATTTCATTTACGAAAAACCCTTTATTATTCCAATATTTCTCTTATTATTTTTTCTGTACCCTCTAAACTATTGAACCATTTAACATCCATTTTATTACGGAAATAAGTTAATTGACGTTTTGCATAGCGTCTTGAATTTTGTTTTAACTGCTCTATCGCATCCTCTAGTGATTCTTTACCATCAAAATATGCATAAAGCTCCTTATATCCAATGGCTTGTACCGATTGTACACCTCGGATATTCTTTTGCCAAAGCGCTTCTACTTCAGCGAGCAGTCCTTGTTCCATCATTATATCAACACGCTTATTTATTCTTTCATACAACAGCTCGCGATCTATATTTAATCCAATGATAATATGTTTATAAAGTGGCTTATCACCCAGGTTTTGCTCGTCAGAAGATTTGGCTACACCTCCATGCTGAATCATCTCAAGTGCTCGGATCACCCGACGAGTATTATTTGGATGAATCGTTTCAGCTGTTTTAGGGTCAAGCTCTACTAATTTTGCATGCATTGCCTCTGGCCCAATTTCATTAAGTTCTTTATAATAGGCTTCTCGTGCTGCTTCATTAACCTTTTCTTCTGTGAAGCGATAATCAAATAGTACAGCTTGAATATAAAGTCCAGTTCCTCCAACAATGATTGGAAATTTTCCTTTCGCACGAATAAAGTCTATACGTTCACGCACTAGTTGCTGATATTCAGCGACTGAAAAGGTTTCAGTTGGTTCTTTGATGCTTAATAGATGATGTGGTATTCCTTCCATTTCAGCTTCAGTAATCTTAGCAGTCCCTATATTCAGTTCTCTATAAATTTGCATGGAGTCACCATTTATAATCTCTCCATTTAACCTTTTTGCTAGTTCTATACTTAAAGCAGTTTTGCCTGAAGCTGTAGGGCCCACAATGGCAATTACCTCTAAATCTTGTTGTCTCATTCTTTTTCTAACCACCATATGATTTTGTTATAAACCTCTTGTCGGTTTACTTCATTTAATATTTCATGTCGTTTTCCTTCAAATAACTGTACGGTAACATTTGTTAAACCGCAACTTTGATAGCTTTTTGCAACTTTCCAGATACCTTTACTAAAATCACCAACAGGATCTTCTGCACCACTAATTAAAAGAATAGGTAAATCTTTTCGAATTTTATTTATTTCTTCTTCCTTCGATAAAGTTAGAATACCACCAGTTAAATCAACATAAAATTGATTAGTCGCTATAAACCCGCAATCTTCATCTGCAAGATATTTAGTAACTTCAGATGAATCGGATGATAACCAGTCAAAATCAGTTTGAGTATTTGAAAATGAACGATTGAAATTACCGAACGACAATTTATCTAATAATGGACTTTCCTTCGTTTTCCCCTGTAATTTCGCAAGACTTTTAGCAAGTATATGGCCAGCTTGGTGTGTCACACTTGCTGCACCCGTTCCGCAGAAAATTGCTTTGGAAAGCGTATCGCTGTAAAGCTCTGTATAACGTCGTGCTATAAACGAACCCATGCTATGACCAAATAAAACAACAGGAGGTAAATGTTGATCAGCCCGAACAAAGTCAAGCACCTCATGTACGTCTAACACAACTCGATCAAAACCTTGCTGTTCTGCAAAAAAGCCTTTAGGTGACTCGTTTACAGATGCTGTTTTCCCATGACCACGATGATCGTGCATAGAAACTACATAACCATTGTCTATAAGGAATTTAGCAAAACCTTCATATCTTGCACTATGCTCTGCCATACCATGAAGAATGTGAATATGCCCTTTCGGCTCTTCACTAGGGAAATAGACAGTCACCGCAATACGGTGACCATCTGAAGTTCTAACTGAATGTGTATTTTTATTCATAAATACCCTCTTTAGCAAAATGCGATGCTTCGAATAGAATTTGATCTAATTCCAAGCGATATTGCTCTTCCTGCGCTGTTGAATAGGACAAGTATTTTTTCATTAGTTTTATTACTGCTTCCTTATGATTATAGACACTATCGATATCAAATAATAATCGACTTGAGCGTCGAACAAAGAAATCTGCTGGTGTTTGTGCCATTTCATATTGAATAGCATAAAGTAACTGCGCATGTATAGCGATTGGTAACTCTTCAACTGAATTATTAACTTTAAGTGTATGAATAATGTTGAATATGGCTTGAATATTCGTACCATATTTAGATACGAGCATATGCGCCTCTTCTTTAGTTAAACCTAATTTCATTCCTTCATATGTTTTATTTTTTACATAAGGGCCAAAATTTATAGGATTTATACCTTTAGCTCCCGAAAGGGACAACTGCTCTGTAACACAAGGGCCAGACTTTTTAAATTGTTTTTTTTCTACTATTTTGTCGACAATATTTTCAGCCATTTTACGATAACCTGTTAATTTTCCGCCTGCAATTGTCAACAACCCACTTGGGGATTCCCAAATCTCGTCTTTACGTGAAATTTCTGAAGGATCTTTACCTTCTTTGAAAATAAGTGGACGAACTCCAGCCCAGCTCGATTCAACGTCTTTTTGAGTAATTTGGACTTCTGGGAAAATATCGTGAATTGTATCCATTAAATAAGTAATATCTTCATCAGTAGCAACTGGATTTATTGGGTTTTCTTCGTAAAATGTATCAGTGGTACCGACATACGTTTTTCCATCTCGAGGTATCGCAAAGACCATACGGCCATCAGGTGTATCAAAATAAATAGATTGTTGAAGCGGGAAACGGGATTGATCAATCACAATATGTACACCTTTAGTGAGACGTAACTGTTTATTATTACTAATTTGATCTTTTTTACGTACTTCATCTACCCATGGTCCGGTAGCATTTACAACTGAATTCGATTGAATTGTCCAAGTGCGAGATGAAATTTGATCGCGAACGACAACTCCTGTAATTTTCTCGTTTTCATATTTAAATTCTTCTGCTTTTACATAATTTAAGCAAACAGCACCTAGTTCAACAGCTTTCTTAATAACCTCAATCGTAAGACGTGCATCATCAGTACGGTATTCTACATAATATCCCCCACCCAATAGTCCTTCTTTTTTGAGTAAAGGTTCTTTTTGTAAAGTCTCTTTAGCATTGAGCATTTTACGTCGTTCTGATTTGTTAACTTGAGCTAATTTATCATACACTTTTAAGCCTAATGAAGTTGAATAAGGTCCAAATGATCCTCCTTTGTAAAAAGGTAGTAGCATCCACTGCGGAGTTGTAATATGTACTCCGTTCTCATATACGATGGCACGTTCCTTTCCTACTTCAGCAACAACACCTACTTGTAGTTGTTTTAAATAACGTAAGCCACCATGCACTAGCTTAGTTGATCGACTAGAAGTACCAGCAGCAAAATCCTGCATATCAATAAGGGCAACAGATAAGCCTCTAGAAACAGCATCTAGTGCAATACCTGCACCTGTAATTCCACCACCAATTACTAAGACATCAAAAGAATAAGCATCAAGTGTTTCAATAAAACTTTCACGTTGTGCAGACGAAAACATACTATCTTCCTCCTTTATATCGTAAAAATCACATTACCCGTTTAAACATTTTTTCAATTTCATACGTTTTAAAATGGACGATAACAGGTCTACCATGTGGGCAAGTGAACGGATTGACCATTTTTTTTAAGTCTTGTATTAACACTTCCATTTGTTGTGTATTTAAGTAGTGATTTGCTTTAATCGAACGTTTACAGCTCATCATTATAGCTGCATCTTCACGCAATTTTCGTATATCTGTTTTACGTTCACGTAGCACCTGTTCAATTAATTCTTCAATGATTTCCTCTTCAAAATCTTTTGGGAACCAAGCAGGATGTTCTCTTACTACAAATGAGTTTGTGCCAAATTCCTCAAGAATAACACCTACATCTATTAAATGGGTCATATTTTCCCTTAACACTAATGCTTCATCAGCTGAGTAATGAAATGTTAGCGGAAATAGTAGTGTTTGTCGTTCATTTGGATCGACCTCACCTACTTTTTCTTTGAAAAACTCATATTTAATTCGTTCTTGTGCAGCATGCTGGTCAATTAAATAAAATCCATCCTCACTTTGTGCCACAATATAAGTCCCATGTATTTGACCTACAACTTCAAGTTCAGGAAATGGGTCTTTCGTTTCTTTCTCGTCAGATTCTTCTATTGGCATTACATACTCTTCATCGTTTATATCTTGCTCTACGGGTAATTTTGATTCCGCCAAATTGTCTGTACTATTTACTTGTTCCCATGTTTCTTCCTTTACAAAACCTGAATTGGATGATGAATTTAAAACATCTTGTGGAAATGGCCCTAAAAAAAGAGTTGGCTCTTCTTCTTGCTTAGGTTTTTCATTAAATTGAGGCATACTAGTGTTATTATAATTCATCGATTTCCAGAAATTAATTTGCTCCCCGGTTTGCGGAACTTTTTTCTTTTTCTCTGCAATTTCAGGTGCTTGCATGGACTGACGAATTACCTTATGCAACGTCTTTTCAATTAAGTCCATCAATTCCGCTTCTTTACTTAAACGAATTTGTTGCTTTGACGGATGTACATTAACATCGGTTAAAAACGGATCGCCTTCAATGTGAATAACTGAAATCGGAAAACGCCCAATCGGCAAGAATGTATGATATGCATCAATTATTGCTTTTTGTACAGTAAAATGACGTACCCATCTACCATTGACGAAAATAGACATATAGTTCTTAGATGCTCTTGTAATTTCAGGAATTGTTGCAAACCCTGAAATTTTATAATCTCGTGATTCTCCTTCAAATGGAACCATTTTTTTCGCATTGGCAATACCATAAATTGCCGCTAATACTTGGCGTAAATCACCACGTCCATTCGTTTGTAATAATATATGGTCATGATGACGTAATTTGAATGCGATTTCTGGGTAACAAAGAGCCAACCGATTCATCAAATCAATTGTGTGACCTAATTCAGTTTGGATCGTTTTCATATATTTCAATCGAGCTGGTGTATTATAAAAAAGTTGGGATACTTTCATATCCGTTCCTTTACGTAATGGTGCTGGTTTTTTGTCAATAACATGACCGCCTTCCAGTTGCACTTCAATACCCACTTCTCCATTTGATGTGATGAGTGTAATTTTTGAAACTGAAGCAATACTGGCTAATGCCTCTCCACGAAAACCTAGTGTACGAATACGGAATAAATCATGTTCATTTTCAATTTTACTTGTAGCATGACGTTGAAAAGATTTCAGTGCATCAGCTTCGTCCATCCCACTACCATTATCAATTACTTGAATGGAAGTTAGTCCGGCTTCTTCTAAAATCACTTCAATCGAGGTACTTCCTGCATCAATGGCATTTTCAACTAGTTCTTTCACAACAGATGAAGGTCGCTCGACTACTTCACCTGCTGCGATTTTATTGGACAGAAATTCATCCATTATATGAATATGACCCATCTGTTGCACCTCCTACTTTTTTATTAAAGATTGTTGCAATGCATAAACAAGTTGCAATGCATCCATAGGTGTTGTACCTGATACATTTACTGATCGGATTTGTTCTAGCACATCTTGTTCTAATTTAGAAACGGCTAATTGAATAACTTCTTTCGGCTCTTCTTCAGTAAATAGAGAAAGTTGTGCTGATTCGTCCTTCATAACAGCAACTACTTCATCCTTCACAATAGGCGTTGCTTCTGCTTTTGTAACGGTTGCAGCTGAGACTGCATTAGTTGCCTCAAATTCTTCCAGTAAAATACGTGCTCTAGAAATAATATCAGCCGGTAATTCTGCTAACTCTGCTACATGTATACCGTAACTTTTATCAGCCGGGCCTTTTTTAACTTTGTGTAAAAAGACTACTTTTCCGTCTTGCTCCATTGCGGATACATGAACATTTCGCAAACGATTTAAGTCATTTTCTAAATCTGTTAATTCATGATAATGAGTAGAGAATAATGTATTAGCGCCGATTTTATTGTGAATATACTCCATCATAGATTGTGCTAATGCCATACCATCATAAGTTGATGTACCACGTCCAATTTCATCAAAGAGCAATAAGCTTTTCTCTGTAGCATTTGTAATAGCATGTTGTGATTCCAACATCTCTACCATAAACGTACTTTGTCCAGCTGCTAAATCATCCGCTGCACCAATACGTGTGAAAATTTGATCAGTTATTGGTAATTCCGCTTCATCTGCTGGAACATAGCAGCCCATTTGCGCAAGAATTGTTATAAGCGCCACTTGTCTCATATAAGTACTTTTACCAGACATATTCGGTCCTGTAATTAGCATCATATTGCGATCATCAGTCAATATACAATCATTTGGCACATATAATTGCTGATTCATCATTTTCTCGACGACCGGATGACGACCATTAACAATTTTAAGTGAACGTCCTTCATGGAATACCGGTTTTGTGAAACGATACTTCTCAGTAACCGTTGCAAAACCTACATAGACATCTAATTCACTGATAGCAGAAGCAAGTCCTTGTAATCTCGGGATATATTGCTTTAATTCTTCACGAATTTGTGTGAATAAAGTATATTCGAGTGCCAAACTTTCTTCTTCAGCATTTAAGATAATGGCTTCTTTTTCCTTTAATTCATCTGTAATGTAGCGCTCTGCATTAGCAAGCGTCTGTTTACGTTCATATCTTTCTAAATCAGCTAAATGAATATACGATTTCGTAATTTCGATGTAATAACCAAACACTCGGTTATAACCAATTTTCAAATTCTTAATTCCTGTTTTCTCACGTTCTTGTTGTTCAAGAGCTGCAATCCAATCTTTACCGTTGCGAGAGGCATAACGAAGCTCATCTAATTTTGCATCATAGCCACCGCGGATAACATCACCCTCTTTAATCGAGATTGGTGGGTGGTCTGTAATCGCATGACTTAAATAACTTTCTACATCACTACATAAATCAAGTGCTTTCCCTAAGTTTTGTAGGTTTGCTTTTGAAGAGTTTTGTAGTTGTTCTTGAATGACAGGAACTTGACGTAATGATTCTCTTAATTGCGCTAAATCACGTCCTCCAACATTTCCAAAAGCAACACGTCCTGCTAGGCGTTCTAAGTCATACACTTGTTTAAATAATTCTTGTAATTCTGCTCGAACAAAATATTCTTCCAACAAATCTGTCACGATGCTTAAACGATTTTCAATATGTTGACGGTTTGCTAACGGTTGATGTAACCACTGCTTTAATTTTCGTCCACCCATTGCAGTAACTGTTTCGTCTAGTAACCATAAAAGTGTTCCTTTTTGATCCCCACCACGTAGTGATTGAATAAGTTCTAAATTACGTTTTGAGTTTGTATCTATATTTAGATAATTTTTGTTTTCATTGTATTGGAATGGTTGAATATGAGAAAGTGAGCGCATTTGTGTACGTTCAATATAGTGTAGAAGCTTTCGTCCAGCACCATGTAAATTACTTGGTGCCCCTTCTAAATACTGTGCACATTTCGATTCATCCATTACCTCTTCTTCAATTGATAAGATAATAGATAATGCTTCTGCCTGTTCAGTTAGTTCTGCAAATAATTGCTCTGAAACAACCATTTCTCGAATACCAAATGATTGAAGTTGTTGTAATAAGACTAGACCATCACCTTCGACATAAGTAACTGTCGCTTCACCAGTTGATAAATCTAAATAACAAAAAGCATACTCCGTGGTGTTTATTTGCTCAGCAGCTGCGATGAAGTGATTTGTTTTTCCATCTAAAGTTTTGCCTTCCATAATTGTTCCAGGCGTAATCAGCTGAACAACTTCACGTTTTACGACACCTTTTGCTTGTTTGACATCTTCTGTTTGTTCACAAACTGCTACTTTATAACCTTTTTGAACAAGTGTCTCGATGTAATTTTTAGCTGAATGATGAGGCACACCACACATAGGAATGCGTTCTTTCATACCTGCATCTCGGCTTGTTAATGTAATTTCTAAAATTTGAGAAGCTTTTATAGCATCCTCAAAAAACATTTCATAAAAATCACCTAATCGGAAAAATAAAAAAGCATCTTTATAATCTGCTTTTACTTGTAGATATTGTTGAATCATCGGAGTATATGTTGTCATTTTAAAACCTCTCTTGTGTAGCTAAATCTTATTTCTATTATAACAAAATAAGTACTGAAATGCGTTTCATACCTTTTAGCCAGTTTTCTCAAAAAAAAAATAAGCCGGCGTCTCCTCCGGCTTAAAAATGTTTATTCAAATGATGAAGATTCAAATGATGGACCTGATGTTGGACCTGATGAAGACGATGATGAAGACGAAGAGCTTGATGATGAACTAGAAGATGAGCTTGATGATGAACTTTCATCTTCGAAATCCCACTCTTCTTCAAAATCTAATGGATGAACTGAGATACAAATTGTTGTCTCACCTACGACTTCCGCAAGCAATTCTCTCTCAATTGTGACTTGGAATTGCTCACCGCAAGGCGTAATAATAGCTTCTGTACAGTTCGGGTGTTGAATCACCTTTACTTGAACCTCTTCTTTACCAGTTGTTTCGTTATCTCTATAATGTAGTTTGATACGGTCTCTGTACAGTACCGTCTCAGAGAATACTGCAGTTTTTGAATGATTATGATATGCGTACCAAACATTGACATCAAATTTGCCTGATACTTCTACAAAATTACCATGTTTTTTCGCTGAATGCGTATGGTTGATCACCCAGCATCCTAAAATACTTGATGGTTTATTCGGTGGTCTTAAATTTTCACATACTTCTGTTCTTTTTTTACCCTTCGCGACGACCGCCTTTGTGACAATTTGACGCAACTGTTTCAGTGCGATTCCTCCTTTGCTTCTCTTAATTTCATCTTATGCGGCATGTGCCTATTGGGTGATTAGATTAATTTTTAAAAATAAAAAAACTACTGAATAGCCGTTCTTTCTTTGGCTACACAGTAGTCTGTAATTATTCCGTTACTTTGAACGCTAGACGTATAGCAGGCATCGCTGATCCCGGATGATCCGTACTATATGTTAATTGTGGAATTAATGTCAGTCAGAAATCCAATTGACCTTCAGCGTTTATTTTCACTGTATTTAATGTATAAGAATTACTACAAAACTTAATCCACTCAACTTCCCTTTAAGATGTTCTAAACATTTGCCATTTCTCACCTAGGAAGCTAGTTGCGGAAAGATAATTCACTTCTACAATATTACATTCAGTTTTATTCAATGAAACTTCTACTACTATATAAAGAAAACCCTTATAAAGATAGTTATTCTTCATAAGGGTTAACAATTATTCTATTAAGAGCAGCTACCTGGTTTTGAGTTTTGTACTTTTGAACCTGTTTCACCGCGTAATATGTCGCCACCAGTTGATTCAACGATTTCATCAGTCACACTGTTTGCAATTGTGTTTGATACTAATTGTAATAGATCATTTACATCGCCTTGAGATTGTTTAAATTCTTCAACGATTGGTAAAGAATCAATTTCTTCTTCAATTTTTGCAATTTTATCTTCAATTAATTTAAGTGCTTTTTCTTTACCATAATGTTGGAAGTTTACTGCTTGTTTTTGTAAACTTTTTAGACTAGCGATTTTTTCACGTACCATTTGGTTTTCGTTAATTTGTGCTTCTGCACGTTTGAAGAAATCTACTTCTTCCGTGTTCGCTACCATATGAGCAATTTCCATTGCTTTTGCGATGATTTGATCTTTAGTATATATTTCTGCCATTATAATTCCACCTTTTGGTCCGTTACAACTTCGATAAAATCTCCTTGTAATGACCAAGTTTTTGCTTCAGTAACTTGTACTTTAACAATTTGACCGATTACTTCTTTAGGAGCTACAAAGTTTACGAGTTTATTTTTTCTTGTATAACCTGCTAGAACATTCGGGTTACGTTTACTTTCCCCTTCTACTAACACTTCGACGATTTGACCGTCGTATTGTTTAATTGCTTCTCCACATAGTTGGTTCACTACGTCATTTAAACGTTGTAGACGTTCTTTTTTCACTTCCATTGGTACATTATCCTGCATTTTCGCTGCAGGAGTACCTTCACGTGGTGAATAAATGTACGTGAATGCCATTTCGAAGCCAACTTCTTTATATAAAGATAACGTTTCTTCAAACTGCTCGTCCGTTTCATTTGGGAAACCAACAATAATATCAGTTGTTAACGCTACATCTGGAATCGCTTTTCTGATTTTGCGTACAAGTTCTAGATAGCTTTCGCGCGTATATTTACGAGCCATAATCTTCAACATGTCGCTCGAACCTGACTGCACTGGTAAATGAATGTGCTCAACTAAGTTTCCTTTTTTCGCAAGTACTTCGATTAAATAATCGTCAAAATCACGTGGGTGACTTGTTGTAAAGCGAATACGAGGAATGTCAATTGTTCGTAATTCATTCATTAAATCACCAAGACCATACTTTAGATCCTCAAAGTCTTTTCCGTAAGCGTTTACGTTTTGGCCAAGTAATGTCACTTCTTTATAGCCCTGTGCAGCTAGTTGACGCACTTCTTGAATAATATCATCTGGTCGTCGACTACGCTCTTTTCCACGTGTATAAGGTACGATACAATATGTACAGAATTTATCACAGCCGTACATGATATTTACCCATGCCTTCGTATTCCCTTTGCGAACTTTCGGAAGGTTTTCAATAACATCCCCTTCTTTAGACCACACTTCTATAACCATTTCTTTCGACATATAAGCTTCGTTTAAAATGTCTGGTAAACGATGAATATTATGCGTCCCGAAAATCATATCAACTTGGTCATACGTTTTCAAGATTTTTTTAACTACTGCCTCTTCTTGCGACATACAGCCACATACACCAATTAACAAATCAGGATTTTTTTGCTTTAACGGCTTAAAGTGACCAAGTTCACCAAACACTTTGTTCTCCGCATTTTCGCGAATGGCACAAGTATTCATTAAAATGACATTCGCATCTTCTACTTTATTTGTTGCTTCATAACCAAGTTGCAGAAAAATTCCAGCCATTACTTCTGTATCGTGTTCATTCATTTGGCAACCGTACGTACGAATGTAGAATTTACGACCATGTCCCATACCCAAGTATTTTTCATCAATCGCGAAGTCTTTATGGTATTGAACTTCTTCTTTACCACGTTTCTTTGCATCTTTTAAAGATGGCGCTGTATATACAGATTGAAAATATTTACTATAGTCCTTCTCGGATTTTTTGTCCGATGGTTCTGGTTGTTTCACTTGTTGACTAGCAAGTCGTTGTTCTTCGTTCATCAGTAAACTCCTTCCGCTCGTATTCGCACACTCGAATACCCATTTTCTTATTATACTTAATGGAGTATGGTTCCTACAAGAAAAGAACGTTAATTGTCGGTGTTTCGACATATAGCCTGTTATATTAGGGGTGGAGGCCAGGTGGGTGTACTTTTGCTATGCTTGAGCTCTTGGTGCTACTCACGCCTTCTTTAGCGCTACTCGCATTCACTTTAGCGCTACTCACAATCTCTTTAGCGCTACTCGCATCCCTTAGCGCTACTCGCATCCACTTTAGCGCTACTCACTTCCTTTAGCGCTACTCACATTCCCTTTGGCGCTACTCGCATTCACTTTAGCGCTACTCGCATTCCCTTTAGCGCTACTCGCTACCCCTTTGGCGCTACTCACTTCCTTTAGCGCTACTCACAATCTCTTTGGCGCTACTCGCAATTCCTTTGGCGCTACTCGCTACCCCTTTGGCGCTACTCGCTACCCCTTTAGCGCTACTTGCAACTTCCTTAGCGCCAAGTCTTCCAAATAAATAATTTTTAATCCTTTCTATAATAAATATCTGCATATTAACTGTATCTATCAGTCTCTTTATAACATTAGAAAAGGCTAATCCGTTAGTCAGATAAACGACTTGAGGGATTAGCCTTTAAATTATTTATTACATAAATTCTTTCATTAACTCTTGAAGATCTTTTTCTTCAATCATCATTTCTTGCTGGTTTAGAGGTTCTTCGCTATATCCATTTACTAAGTTTTGATACGAAGGTGTTTCTTCGTCTTGATAAATAATACCTGTTACTAGACCTTCATGTTCCATTACAGTTGCCATTGCTTGGGCACGGTTTGTTGAATCGTATCCTTCAATGCTTGATAATTTTGTAATGTTTTCTTTAAACCAGTCATACGTATTGATTTTATTATAAGTTACACAAGGGCTGAATACATTAATGAATGCGAAGCCATTGTGATTCATACCTGCTTCTATGATCGCAGTTAGCTCTTTTAAATCTGTAGAAAAGCTTTGTGCTACGAATGTTGCGCCAGCAGATAATGCTACTTCTAATGGTTTTAATGACGGTTCAATTGCTCCGCCTGGTGTTGATTTTGTGACAAAACCAGCAGCTGATCGTGGTGATGTCTGACCTTTAGTTAAACCATAGATTTGGTTATCCATAACGATATACGTGATATCTACATTACGACGGATTGAGTGAATTGTATGACCCATACCGATGGCGAAACCATCACCGTCACCGCCAGAAGCGATTACTTTTAAATTACGGTTAGCCATTTTCAATCCTTGTGCAATAGGTAATGCACGTCCGTGAATACCGTGTAAACCATATGAATTGATGTATCCTGAGATACGACCTGAACAGCCAATTCCTGAAATAACTGCTAGTTCATGCGGTTGGATTTCTAGGTTTGCTGCAGCACGTTGGATTGCAGCTTGCACTGAAAAGTCACCACATCCAGGACACCAGTTAGGTTTAACATTATTTCGGAAATCCTTAAATGTTACCATCTGTTAGCAACTCCTTCACGCGGCCTAACAATTCTTTTGGCAAGAATGGTGTGCCGTCATATTTCACTAAGCTAATAATTTTATCGTGTGCGCCAATATTCATTTTCATTACATTAGCTAATTGACCAGTAGCATTATTTTCAACAACAATTACTTTTTTCGCATTGTCGATTAATTCTTTCATTTCCACTGCTGGGAATGGGTGAATTAGTCGAATATGTGCGTGGTTTGTTTTGATGCCTTCTTCGTTTAACATCGGTTGAATTTCTTCTATTGCACCTTTAGTCGAGTTAAAGCCAACTAATAGAACATCCGCTTCCTCGTGTGGTGTGTTTTTAAATACGGGCATATTAAAGTTTACATGATCTAATTTACGGAAACGTTTGTCCATTTGCGCTTTACGGTTACCAGCTGCTTCAGATGGTTTACCTGTCTCATCATGTTCAACACCTGTAACGTGGTGAATACCATGTTTTTGACCAGGTACGACACGAGTAGACACGCCATCTTCTGTTACTTCAAAGCGTTTAAAGTATGCTTTATCTTCAGCTTCAGGTAATTCGCCAAGTTCTAATTTACCACGACGAATTTCGATTTTAGAGTAATCAAATGGTTCAACAGTTTGTTTACCAAGTGATAATTGAAGATCAGATAATAAGATAACTGGTAATTGTAATTCTTCCGCAATGTTAAATGCTTGAATTGTATCGTAAAATGCTTCTTCACCCGTACTTGGTGCGATAACAACTTTCGGAATTTCACCATGTGTTCCGTATAGCATTGCCATCAAATCAGATTGTTCTTGTTTTGTTGGTAGGCCTGTTGAAGGACCACCACGTTGTGTATCAACAATTACAAGAGGTTGTTCTGTCATACCAGAAAGGCCAATTGCTTCCATCATTAATGATAAGCCTGGACCCGCAGATGCTGTAAACGAACGAATGCCACCGTAGTTAGCTCCGATTGCCATTGTTGCAGCTGCGATTTCATCCTCCGTTTGGATAACAGTACCACCGAATTTCGGCAATTTTTTGATTAAATATTCCATTATTTCTGAAGCTGGAGTGATTGGATAGGCTGCCATAATACGAGTGCCTGCAGCTAATGCACCTAGTGCGATAGCTTCGTTACCGATCATAAATAGACGGTGTTTCCCATCTGCTGGCTCTAATTCAAATTTACCAATATTATCGCCAAGCATACCGTTCATTAGTTCATGTCCTTGTGCGATGGCTGTCATATTTTTTTGAACAACCGTTTCACCTTTACGGCCGAAAATTTCATCAACGACACTTTGGAAAACTTCATCTTCAAGATTTAATAATGCAGCAGTTGCACCGATTGCCACCATGTTTTTCATTAAAGTAGTACCTAACTCAGCAGCTACTTCAGTGAATGGTACAACATAAAGCGTTGCAGGACAATCTTCTGGTTTTACTGGTTTAAATTTAGCATCTGCTAAAATAACACCTTCTGATGTTAATTCTTTATAATTGACATCGATTGTTTCTTGGTCAAATGCAACCAATATATCTAAATCATCTGGAATCGTGTGTACGACAGATGTGCGTACGTTAATTTTATTGTTCGTATGGCCACCTTTAATACGGGAAGAGAAGTGACGGTATCCATATAAATGGTATCCAAGACGGTTCATAGCCGTAGAGAAAATTTCTCCCGTACTCTCAATACCTTCCCCTTGTTGCCCACCGACTTTCCATGAAAGCTGATGTAACATTTATAACATCTCCTTAATTACAGGTTATTAGCTTTTTATCCTTCATCAGTTTATCACGAAGACCCGATGTAAACTATTGTTTATAAGCGATTTCTTTGAAATTCAGACCTTTGACGGAAAAGCTCGTTCAATAAGTTGTAATAATAATCACTGACAATACTCACTATGTTAACATACTTTTTTATGTATAGTAAAAAAAGCTAGGTGTGCTCACTTCATTTCAAATGAGCAAAATACAAAGGTTCATTTTTTTATTTTCTCCATAAAAAAATACCGGTTTCCCGGTATTTTAGTTTTTTTATTTATCTCGTACGCTTTTCAACTAAAAGCTTCATAGCCGTTCGATCTTCACCTGCAATCAAGATATCCGTAAATGCAGGCGAACAAGTCAAGTCCGTTCCACTTGGTGCAACAAATCCTCTTGCAATTGCAACTGCTTTAACAGCTTGATTTAGTGCACCTGCTCCAACTGCTTGCATCTCTGCATAGCCTTGCTCTCTAATGACTGCTACTAATGCGCCAGCTACTGAGTTCGGGTTTGAGCGAGAAGATACTTTCAATGAATCCACAACAATTCCTCCCTTAATTTGAAAAAATGTGGGACATCTCTCTTGTCCATGGATTATTGTATGCAGCGAGTTTTGGGAATAGACTTACAATTATGCTTTGAAAGGATAATCTGCGTTAATATATATGCGCTCAAATGATTTTGCTAAGCCTGTTTTATCATCAAGATCAACAAAGAAGCCACTTAGTACTTCTCGACCTTGTTTTGGTACTTCAAAACGTGTAGGCATATTTGTTTTAAATCGATAGATTACGCTTTCTTTATTCATTCCAAGCACTTCATCATAAGGTCCAGTCATTCCAACATCAGTAATATACGCTGTACCACCAGGGTAAATGCGTGCATCCGCTGTTTGTACATGAGTATGTGTTCCTACAAGAGTTGATACTCGACCATCTAAATACCATCCCATTGCAATTTTTTCACTCGTTGTTTCAGCATGGAAATCTACGAAAATAAGTGGAGAAACTTTTTTTGCTTCTTCTATTAATTCGTCTGCTTTAGCAAATGGATCACCATGTGGTGGTAAGAAAGTACGTCCATGTAAATTGATTACAGATAAAGTATGACCATTTTTTGAAATAGACGTCATCCCTTTGCCGGGCGCCTCGTCTGAGAAGTTTGCAGGTCTGATTAAAAATTCTGCATCGTCAATGAAATCGAAAATTTCTTTTTGATCCCATGTGTGGTTACCCATTGTAATGACATCTACGCCCATCATTAATAACTCTTGATAAATGGCTCTTGTAATCCCACGTCCAGCAGCTGCGTTCTCCCCGTTCGCAATGACAACATCTGGTGCATATTTTCTCTTTAATCTTGGTAAATATGTTTCAACAGCTGTACGGCCAATTGAGCCGACAATGTCTCCGATAAATAGTACTTTCATTATTGATTCACTCTTTTCCAACAAAAAAGGCTTCTCGACCGAGGTTCTAAGAAGCCTTCTTTATAAAATATTTGAATTTTTCAATTCAGTTTTCTTACTTTACATTTGGCATATACTTATTTCTTATTTTGAATTTAACTATTTCGCATATTCGACTGCGCGTGTTTCTCGAATAACCGTCACTTTAATATGTCCTGGATAATCCAGTTCATCCTCAATACGTTTACGAATATCACGTGCTAAACGATGTGAAGCTAAATCATCAATTTGATCAGGACGCACGATTATACGTATTTCACGACCTGCTTGAATAGCGAATGATTTCTCAACGCCTTCATATGATTCAGAGATTTCTTCTAGTTTTTCTAGTCGACGAATATAGTTTTCAAGTGTTTCACTTCGTGCACCTGGACGCGCTGCAGATAAAGCATCCGCAGCAGCCACTAATACAGCAATTACTGAAGTTGGTTCAGTATCACCATGGTGAGAAGCAATACTATTAATAACAACAGGGTGCTCTTTGTATTTTGTAGCTAATTCTACGCCTATTTCTACATGACTTCCTTCTACTTCATGGTCAATCGCTTTACCAATATCATGCAATAATCCTGCACGTTTTGCTAAAAGTACATCTTCACCTAATTCTGCTGCTAGTAAACCCGCTAAGTGAGCTACCTCTACAGAGTGTTTCAAGACGTTTTGACCATAGCTTGTACGATATTTCATACGGCCTAAAATTTTCATTAGATCCGGATGTAAATTGTGGATACCCACTTCGAATGTAGTTTGTTCGCCTGTTTCACGAATTTGCTCGTCCACTTCACGGCGAGATTTCTCAACCATCTCTTCGATACGAGCTGGGTGAATACGACCGTCTTGTACTAATTTTTCAAGTGCTAGACGAGCTGTTTCACGGCGAATTGGGTCGAATCCTGATAGAATAACTGCTTCAGGTGTGTCATCAATAATTAAATCGATACCTGTAAGCGTTTCAAGTGTTCGAATGTTACGGCCTTCACGTCCAATAATACGACCTTTCATCTCGTCATTTGGTAAAGTGACGACAGAGACAGTCGTTTCTGCAACGTGATCAGCTGCAAAGCGCTGAAGGGCTAGTGATAAAATTTCTCGTGCTTTTTTGTCAGATTCTTCTTTCGCTCGCATTTCAGATTCTTTCGTCATAACTGCTATATCAGTTGATAACTCGTTTTCTACTTGTTTTAGAATAATGACTTTTGCTTCTTCACGAGTTAATGCTGAGATACGTTCGATTTCAGATTGCTGTTTAGCTACGAGTTCTTCCACTTTGCTTTCCATCTGTTCAATATGCTGTTGTCTGTCGTTAAGAGCGTCTTCTTTGCGCTCTAAACCTGCTTCCCTCTTATTCAGAGCTTCATCCTTGCGATCAAGATTTTCTTCTCTTTGCAATAACCGGTTTTCTTGTTTCTGAAGCTCAGACCGGCGTTCACGGATGTCGTTTTCTGCTTCAGTTCGAAGTGTGTGAGTTTCATCTTTTGCTTCAAGAAGTGCTTCTTTCTTTAGAGCTTCCGCTTCTCTTTTACCTTCATCTATGATGAGCTCTGCGGAACTCTTTGCACCTGTCACTTTTGAATCATTCACTCTTTTATTGACGTAATAGATAACAGCGGCACCGACGATGAGTCCAAGCAAAGCGGAGATGATGTTTCCAGTCATTCGAACACCTCCTCTTGCTGTATTGTTTTCATTTTTAGTCGGCTATACATTAAGTATTTCTATGAGCTCTCAATATACTGCCTATTTCATTTCAATTTTAGAAATTATACAAGTTTAATTGTATAGTTGAAAAAAAACAATGTCAAGGATTCACAGTTATAGTTATAGTCAAAAGGGCCCTTCAATTGACATTGAAAGACCCTCAGAAAATCTTACTCTTCATTTAATAATGATGATAATTCTGCATCCATTGCTTCGTCTTCTTCAGTTTCAACTGTATAAGAATCAGTTGCAATCCCAGAAGCTACGCGGATTTTATGTGCAATTTCATTGCTGATTTCAGGGTTTTCTTTTAAGAATTGTTTTGCATTTTCGCGCCCTTGGCCTAAGCGCTCTTCTTCATAAGCATACCAAGAACCACTTTTTTGCACGATTTCTTTTTCTACACCGATATCGATGATTTCGCCTTCTTTTGAAATCCCTTCACCATACATAATATCTACTTCAGCTGTTTTGAATGGCGGTGCTACTTTGTTTTTAACGACTTTAATTTTAGTTCTGTTACCTACCATATCATTACCTTGTTTGATTGTTTCTGCGCGACGTACTTCTAAACGTACAGAACTGTAGAATTTTAGTGCACGTCCACCTGGTGTTGTTTCTGGATTACCGAACATAACACCAATCTTCTCACGAATTTGGTTAATGAAAATAGCAATTGTATTAGATTTGTTAATAATTCCTGATAGTTTACGTAATGCTTGCGACATTAAACGTGCTTGTAGACCAACATGTGAATCACCCATGTCACCTTCGATTTCAGCTTTTGGTACAAGAGCTGCTACAGAATCGATGATAATGATATCGATTGCACCACTACGTACAAGAGCTTCAGCAATTTCTAATGCTTGCTCCCCTGTATCAGGTTGTGATAGTAATAATTCATCAATATTAACACCTAGTTTTTGTGCATAGACCGGATCAAGTGCATGTTCTGCATCAATAAACGCGGCTGTACCACCGTTAGCTTGTACTTCTGCAATCGCATGAAGCGCTACAGTTGTTTTACCAGAACTCTCTGGTCCATATATTTCAATAACTCGACCTCGTGGATATCCACCTACTCCAAGTGCTGTATCAAGTGCTAAAGAGCCACTTGAAGAAGTCATAATTTCGATGTCTGTTTTTTCGCCTAATTTCATAACTGAACCTTTACCAAATTGCTTTTCAATTTGTTTAAGGGCCATGTCTAATGCTGCTTTACGATCGCTCAATCTTGTTCCTCCTTCGAAAACATTATCTCTTTTATATCTGTATCTACTATACTTCTTTTTTGAGAAATACACAAGAAAAAAGCGAACATTTATTCGGAAAAATTTAACCGAAATCGAAAAGTATGCCCCACTTTTTTGCTCAAAAGCTGATTTTAATCCACTTTGAATGGACAAATTTATTATTTGCGATAACCTTGTTCGGTTAATAATTGAATAATAAAAGCAAAAGTACGCTTCACTGCGCGTAAACGATTTGTATTGCGTTGCCCTGTTAGATGTAATTGATACGTTTGAGGTTCATTATCACCGATAACTACAGCTATCCACACTGTACCGGCTGGTTGATTATCATGCCCTTCAGGACCCGCTGCCCCTGTTAAACCTATACCTATATCTGTACCGAACTTTTCTTTTACTTTACTAGCCATTGCTACAGCACATTGGGAACTCACAATTCCGTAATTTTCTAATAAGTCAGCTGAAATTCCTAGTTGCTCACGTTTTGCTTGTTCTGTATAAGTAACAACTCCACCAATTAACGATTGACTTATACCAGGGTTTTCTGCTAATTCAGATTGAAAGAGTCCAGCAGTTAAACTTTCCGCAGCGGCAATAGTTAAATTGTTGTCAATAAGAATTTTGGCTGTTTTAGAAGAAAGAGAATCATCATTCTCACCGTACATAAACTGCCCAACTCTGCGTAATATTTCATCCTTTGCTCCAGCTATTAGCTGTTCAGCTTGTTCTAGACTATATGCCTTCGCTGTAACACGTAGAGTTACTTCCCCATCTGACGCTAGCGGTGCTATAGTAGGGTTTATTTGGTTTTCTAGTAAGTCTTGTACCTTTACCTCTAACTCTGCCTCACCGATGCCATAGAAGCGTAATACGTGAGACACAATCTGAGCTCCATCATTTACTCTTGCAGCTAATTTTGGCTTCGCTTCAAATTGGAACATAGGCTCCAATTCCTTCGGCGGTCCTGGCAGTAACATATATATACGGTTATTTTTTTCTAACAGCATACCCGGAGCCATACCATGGCGATTTATAAGTACTTCACAATCTTTTAATATGAGTGCCTGTTTACGATTATTATCTGTCATAATACGATTTTGAAGAGTGAAAAATTCTTCAATCGATTGCATAGCATAATTATCTATTTCCAGTACAGTTCCTAAATGTCGTGCTATTGTTTCCTTCGTTAAATCATCTTTCGTTGGCCCTAAGCCTCCTGAGAAAATAATGAGATCTGCACGGGTCTCAGCTACTTTAATGGCGTTGACTAAACGATCTACATTATCGCCGACGACAGTGTGGTAATACACATTAATTCCTAGCTCAGATAATTGACCTGATATAAAACGTGCGTTTGTATTCGTAATTTGACCCAGTAAAAGCTCTGATCCAACTGCAATGATTTCTGCATTCATCTCTAACAATCCCTTCCTCTATCTTATAATATGTACGGTGCTCAAAAAATAAGAAGTTACAAAAGGCGAGGTATATAATGTAGGAGAAAAACCTCCACACTTACATCCTCGCCTACTAAAATTCATTTTATAATTATTTTGAATCTAATAATACACGACGATTCAAGTAGAAATAATCTGCTCCAGACCAAACAGTAAAGAATAGAGCTACATATAGTGCAATATCAGCAAAAGGAATGCTAAACATAGTAAAGAAAATATTATTTAGTAATAACGCAGAAATCGCAACAATTTGTGCCCACGTTTTAATTTTACCTAGTTGGTTAGCAGCAACTACCTCGCCACCACCCGCTAAAATTAGTCGTAAACCAGTTACTGCAAATTCACGGCTGATAATAATAATAACTACCCATGCCGGAGCAGTTCCTAATTCAACAAGTAGGATAAATGCAGCAGAAACTAACAATTTATCTGCTAATGGGTCTAAAAATTTCCCCATATTCGTTACTAAATTATATTTGCGTGCGTAGTAGCCATCTACCCAATCTGTGATAGAAGCTATGATGAAAATCATCGCACCAACAAAGTGCTCGATAGGCATTGTTGCGCCAAGCACCGTCATTTGCCCCCATCCAAAGTCCACTAGCATTAAAAGCACGAATACTGGGATTAGCAAAACCCTTGAAACTGTAATTCTATTTGGTATATTCACGATTTCCTCACCCTTCTTTCAAAGAAAATAGCCATCTTTCTCTAGATGACTATTCTTTCTCTGAAAAATTAATGACGATATTTTGAGTACTTCGCTCACTTGGAGTAGCCGCAAGTTTCAATTTCTCATCATTGACAAAAACTTTAGCATTTGCTGCTGCACCTAATCGAATACGAACGCTTTGTTTACCCTTCGCATCAACTTCAACTACATCAGCAGCATGGTATACATCTGCTCTATCAGAGATTTCTGTACGATTTTCATCTTGTACACCAACCCATGTATCGCCAGTAACCTCTACACGGATTTTAAACTCTTCTGTACCAGTTAAAGTATAATTTGTTGTCTCATTATCGTTCACTAGTGTACCTTTAGAAAGTTCTTGTTTTTTTTCTTTTTTAGTTGTTTCTTCATCATTCTTATCTTGATCTTTTGAACCGGCTACTTCATTGTCTTTATTCTTGCCAGTTGTAGGTGGAGTTTTTGTATCCACAGTTACTGGTGTTTCTGTATTGTTATCTGGTTTAGAATTATCTGCTTTATTTTGGAACAATACCCAGAGTGCTACGATTGCAATTATGATAAATAAAGCAACAACAAGTTTCGGCATTAAGTCCATAAAACCTTTTGAAGGTATTTTAGACAAGCTTCTACGTGATTGAGGTTGTTGAATTGTTGCTGTCGTTGTACTTTCAACTGTTTTGTTTGCAGGTACTTCAGATTTATATGTCTCAAGTAATTCATCGGCACTTAAATTAACCGCTTCTGCATACTGCTTAATAAATGCTCGAACATAAAACGTTCCAGGCATTATGCTATAATTTCCTTCTTCAATTGCAGAAAGATAGCGTTTTTGAATTTTCGTAATTTCCTGTAAGTCATCCAGACTATACCCTTTTGACAATCTCGCTTCTTTTAAACGAGCTCCTAATTCTGTCAACTGTAACACCTACCTGTTAAAAATTAAATCCTCCAAAGCCACCGAAACCACTCGAATCTTGAAGCAAGCTGTTATGTTTCTCCATGATTTCGTATGTAATTTCTTCATCTGGATGATGTCTTAATTCGATAATATAATCAAAGTCTTCAATTGTATATTCAGAATGTTGCACGAACATATCAGGATGCTCCACTACCTTAATAGATGGCATACTCATCATTTCACGTACAAGTTGTTGATGTTTTTCATCAGAAGATCTCCTTGTGACAATTCCATCCAGAATGAATATATTATTGCTATTAAATTCGTCTCCAAGCAGCTTGTTGCGTGCAGTTTGTTTAATCATAGTCGATGATAAAAATAACCATCTCTTATTTGCACAAACACTAGCGGCAACAACTGACTCTGTCTTTCCGACACGAGGCATTCCTCTAACTCCAATGAGTTTATGACCGTCCTTTTTAAAAAGTTCTGCCATAAAATCTACTAAAATACCTAGTTCATTACGTACAAAGCGAAACGTCTTTTTTTCATCTGCTTCTCTTTGTATATAACGACCATGTCGAATCGCTAGACGATCACGTGTTGTTGGCTCGCGGAATTTTGTTACTCTTATCATTTCCATAGTCGAAACGATATTCTCAAATCGTTCAATCTGTTCGTCCTTTTCAGCTCGTAAAAGCATTCCTCTTCGAACTTGATCGACACCGTTGATTGTCACAATATTCACACGAAGCATACCTAATAAGGAAGCAATATCTCCTAATAAGCCGGGGCGATTGATTTGTATTTCATATTCAAAATACCATTCTCTCACATACAACGATCCCTTCTATTATACGACGCTTAAAACATTTCTAAGTTCCATAATAGCCGATTTTTGTACATATGGAAAGAAAAAAAGGAAAAGAGGGGCTATAACCCCATTTTTCCTATTGTACCTTCCTATTCTGCACTAATTTTACAACACAATTAGCTAAAGATTGCTTTTCATCATCGGTTGCCACCGACCAAAGCTCAGAAAGCACTCTCTCTTGTTCATTTTTTGGATCAACATTATTTGCCAAGTACTCACCAATTTGCACTGCGGCTTCTTGTATTACCTTTTGTGACATTCCTGCAGACTCTGCTTTTGCAACATTTTGTCCCAAAAAGCTCGTCCACTTCTGCCAGTTTTCAATGATATCCATAGAATCCCTCCTTTTCACATTTAGTATGTGTAAGAAAGAAATTTATATGTACCATCCGCCATTAATTCGAAGTATTTGACCTGTAATATAATTGGCGCGTCCTGATAACAAGAAAGACACTAAATGACCAACTTCATCAGTTTCGCCTGCTCTTGCTAATGGAATTTCATCAATTAGCTCCTGCTCTTCTATATCCGTCAAATGCCCATTCATTTTAGTATTTATTAAGCCTGGTGCTACTGCATTAACAAGAACACCATTTCCTGCTGCTTCTTGTGCGTACGATTTCACAAAAGCATGTAGTGCACCTTTCACAGTAGCGTACAAAGCCTCTCCTGATGCCCCAGCTTCGCCCCAAATCGAACCAATCATAATAATATGACTTATATTGTTTTTGCGTAATTTTGAAGCTAAGAGGCTAATCAATCTAATTGGCGTTTGCACATGAACTTTCCAAAGTGCATCCATTTCATCAGCAGTAGTATCTTCCACAAGTTTGTAAAGTGCTTGTCCACTAGCTACTACAATCGCTTGTAGTGAAAATATAGAACTAGAAATATTTTCTGCTGCAAGAGGATCTGTTAAATCGGATTGAATCATCATAAATTCTTGCTCTGGATAATCAGCTGACAGGACACTTACAAGCTCGAATGTGACCTCTTCACCTTGATTATACTGCAAATATAAAGACCAGCCATCTTTAGCAAGCTGCTCACTTATGGCACGTCCAATTGCACCGGACGCGCCAAGTACTAAGCAAAACTGTTTCATTATTACTCTTGACCTTCTTTGTCATTACTTGTTTTAGCTTTATTCCCTACAGGTAAAATCTTAAATACTGTTTGCTGTGATTCTCCTTGTAGTGAAGCGAAAGCTTGTTGCACATCCGCTATCGTCAATTCTTCGATGACAGGAACTGCGTCAAATAAATTCATATCATTAAAAGCATATCTCGTGAATTGATTTGCGATAAATTCAATTGAATTTAATGCTCTTAAATAAAAGCCGATCTTACGACGTTTTACTCTCTCTAATTCATCATCACCAAATGGCCATTTTTCTTGTGTATTTTGTAATACATTTTGAATAGCTTCAACTAACTCATCTGTTTGATTCGTATCCGAACCAATTAAGGCAAAACCGAATCCTTTTTCTAAAGAGAAGTCATAAGAATACGATTCGTCAATCATACCTTTTTCATAGACACTTGTATAAAAGTCTGAAGAACGTCCAAATAATACATCCAGCGCTAATTGGATAGACAGCTCATGCTTTAGCATAGCTTTGCCAGAAAGGCTTGTTTCTTTTGCTTTTATACCTACAATTACTTTTGGTTTTAATACATCCATTTCTAACGTGCTACTTTTTACTGCTACATCTGTAGGTTCAGTCACTTCAATTCGCTGAATAGGTGTTGGTTCCTCAAATGTTTTATCTGCTTGATCAGCACGAATAAAATCCATCATTTTCTCTGGCTCAACAGCGCCGATGACAAATAGAAGCATATTAGATGGATGATAAAACGTATTATAGCAAGTGTATAAATGATCTGCCGTAATATCATCGATTGACTCAATAGTACCCGCTATATCAATTTTCACTGGATGCTCATGGAACATATTTTCAATCGTTCCAAAGTATAAACGCCAGTCTGGTTGATCATCATACATTGTAATTTCTTGACCTATAATACCTTTTTCCTTCTCAACTGTTTGCTCCGTGAAATATGGTTGTTGTACGAAATCAAGTAAAGTTTTCGTACTCTCATATAAATGATCAGTTGCAGAGAATAAATACGCTGTTCTTGTGAAAGATGTGAAAGCATTTGCTGAAGCACCTTTTTCACCAAACTTTTGGAATACATCCCCATCTTCTTTTTCAAACATTTTATGCTCTAAAAAATGTGCAATACCATCTGGCACTGTAATAGCTTCAGTTTCACCAAGCGGTATGAATGAACGATCGATGGAACCGTATTTTGTAGTAAAAGTGACAAATGTTTTAGAGAAGCCTTTTTTCGGCAAAATATAAACATCTAATCCATTATCTAACTTCTCGTAGTAAAGCGTTTCGTCTAATTGATCGAATTCGATTGTTTTCATTCTGCAGCATCCTCCTTACCTCTTAAGAAATATACTGTTTCTTTTTCTACTTGTTTTGCCATATTAACTACATCTTCCTTTGTTACTGCTTGCCATTTCGCGGCCATATTTTCTACCGAAAACTCAGTAGGCAAGTCTTTATATTGATCATATATTTCGATTTGCCCTCTTGCTGAATCAAGTGCTTCTTTTATTTGGTTTGTTAACATCGCTTTTGTTTGAGCTAATTCTAAATCTGTAATGTCGCCTTTTTGAATCGCAACTAGTTGTTCGTCGATTAATGAAATTGCCTTTTTCTCTTTGTTGGCATCAATTCCTGATATGACGAATACTAACCCATATTGGGCAGAATATGAGCTTGAGCAGTAATAAGCCATACTTTCTTTTTCACGTACATTCATAAATAATTTTGCATGTGGATATCCACCAAAAACGCCATTAAAAATTTGCATTTTAGGAAAATCAGGGTGCGTGAAAGTGACAGGTGTATGATAGCCGATATGTAATTTACCTTGCTTCATATCTTGCTGTTCACTGACAAACGTTTCAGTTGGTTTACTTTCTACAGTTGGATTAGTAGCATGTTCCACTGTACGATCAGCAAATGGTAAAGCTTTTTTCAAGCTTTCAACTATTGTTTTTTCATCAATATCCCCAACTACGTAGATATCGATTAAATCATCAGCTAACATCTCTTCGTACGTTTTAACTAATGACGTTGGCGTAACTTTTTTAACATCTTCAATTGTGCCGTTAGCAGAGATAGATGCAGGATGATTTGGACGCATAATATTCAATAATTTCTGTTGGGCATAGCGTGATTTATCATCAAAAACAGATTGAATTCGCTCAATCACCATTTCTTTTTCACGAGCAACAATATTTTCACGGAATACACCATTATCGAAGTTAGGCTCAAATAGCACTGTATTCATAAGTTCGAGCACTTTACCTAAAACTTCCCCATTTTTTAAATATTGATCATTAACTGTTTCAACATTTAATAATACAGTATGTTCATCACCACGTTTTGTAGTATCAAAATACAAAACCGTACCGTATAAATCATCTAAATACATACGCATTGCAGCAGTAGATGGATATTTTGCACTACTATGTTGTAGTACGTTTGTTAATACTGTTCTTTCTGAAGCATCCTCGACAGTTAAAGGTCTTTTAAATTTCACTGAAAAATTGACAGTTTTAAATTGATCAGTTGTTCTTGTATGAATATTGACACCTTTTGCTACTTGAATTGTTTGAAACATGTAGACCCCTCCTATCTCTTTAATATAACAAACCATTACACTCACTATACATGCCTTTTAAATAAAAAAGCAACTTCAGGCAAAGTAAGTATATAGACTTGCTATTAAAGAGTCTTTATTCATAAAGAAAAAGACCGAGCAAATGCCCAGTCCTTCCTTTTAAAAGAAAAATTAACGTTTACCTTTAATATATGGTTGACCAACAGCTTTTGGTGCATGTGCTTTACCAATAAAGCCAGCTACAGCGAAGATCGTTAAAACATAAGGTAAAATGTGTAAGTATACGGCTGGAATGTCTTGAATATAAGGAATCGAGTTCCCTGCTATACTTAAGGATTGCGCAAATCCGAAGAAAATTGCCGCTCCTAAAGCTCCAAGTGGATGCCATTTACCAAAAATCATTGCCGCAAGAGCCATGAAACCTTGTCCATTAATTGTTCCGTGACCAAAGTCTCCAGAAATTGTTTGCGAATAGATCGCACCACCAATACCACCTAAAACACCTGAAATAATAACGGCGATGTAACGCATTTTAGTTACATTTATACCCATTGTATCTGCCGCAGTTGGATGCTCCCCAACAGCACGTAAACGCAATCCAAATGGTGTCTTATAAATAATCACCCAAGCAAGAATCGCTACAGCAATTGCTAGAATTGAAGTACCATAAACATCCTTAAAGAGCATAGGGCCGATTAATGGAATGTCTTCTAGATAAGGAATATTAAAGCGCGGGAAACGAACTTTAATCATATCTGTCTGCCCTTTATCGTACAACATTTTCACAGAGAATAATGCCACAGCAAGACCCAGTAAATTGATTGCTACCCCTGAAACCGTTTGATCGGCACGGAATGAAATGGCAGCTACTGCGTGTAGTATTGAGAAAATACCCGCTGCTAACCCTGCTACTAATAAAGCAATCCAAGGTGTCCAAGAACCAAATGTATCAACATACGTTAAGTTAAACACGATCCCAACAAAAGCACCAATAACCATTAAACCTTCTAGTCCAATATTAACCACACCAGAACGTTCTGAGAACACACCACCGATAGCAGTTAATATAAGAGGCGCTGCGTAGAAAATTGCAGTAGGAACAAGGAAATATAACACTTCCAAAAAGCTCATGTTATTTCGCCTCCTTTTTCTTGCTCAATCGTTCAAGTAATACCCTAATGATATAACCCGAAGCTACAAAGAAAATAACTAATGCAATAATAATTGAAACGATTTCTACCGGAATACCGACGTTCGGCATATTTAATGACCCGAATTTTAATGCTCCGAATAAAATTGCACCTAATAATACTCCGAACGGTGCATTTGCACCGAGTAAAGCAACTGCGATACCGTCAAAACCAATACCTGTAAAACCGGCTTGAACAGTAATATTACCGAACGTTCCAAGCGCTTCCATTGCACCTGCAAGACCTGCGAATGCCCCGGAAATAACCATTGCAAGAATGATATTACTTTTCACATTCATACCTGCATACTCAGAAGCATTTTGGTTAAAACCAACTGCTTTAAGTTCGAAACCACGTTTCGTTTTCTCTAAAATGAACCACATAATAACAACCATTATTAAAGCGATTACAATACCGTAATGCATACGGGAGTAGTCTGTTAATGTATCTAAAAAAGTAGAACGTAATGATGCCGACTCATGAATCATCGGTGTTTTTTCTCCACTATCAGAAATAGATTGAATTACTGCGTTCGCTACATGTAGCGCAATATAGTTCATCATAATTGTGACGATAACTTCATGCACTTGTAATTTCGCCTTTAATAACCCTGGGATAAATGCCCAAAGTGCTCCTGCTAATGCAGCAGCTAATATAGCTAACGGAAGGTGAATAATAGCTGGTAATTCAAAGGCATAACCTACATAAGCAGCTGCTAACCACCCCATAATTAATTGACCTTCAACACCGATATTAAATAAACCAGTGCGGAACGCAAAAGCTACCGCTAAACCTGCCAATATATAAGGGGTAATTTGTCGGATAGTACCACCAATTGTAAACATATCCCCAAAAATACCTTCCCAAAGAGCAATATAACCTTGTACAGGGTCATAACCACTTACAAGCATCACAATTGCTCCGACAAGTAAGCCTAAAATTACTGAAATCACAGGGACGAGGATATTAGTCAACTTGTTCGACATGTTATTCGTCACCTTCCTTTACTTGTCCGTTGTTTGATTTTCGATCTTGACCAGCCATTAATAAACCTAACTCTTGTTCAGTCGTTTCATTTGGATTTACAGTATCGATAATTTGGCCGTCATATATAACTGCGATTCTATCTGAGACATTCATAACTTCATCTAATTCAAATGAAATCAACAGAACTGCCTTTCCTTTATCACGTTGTTCGATTAAACGTTGGTGAATAAACTCAATTGCACCAACATCCAAACCTCGTGTTGGTAATGCTGCAATTAGTAAATCTGGATTTCGATCTACTTCACGCCCAATAATAGCTTTTTGTTGATTACCACCAGATAACGCTCGAGCTGGTGTAACTTCACCATGACCTGAACGAACATCGTATTCTTTCATTATCTTTTGTGCAAGTTCAGAGATTTTGCTATAATCTATAACTCCAGCAGTTGCGATTGGAGACTGATAGTATGTTTGTAGTGCAATATTGTGTCCGATTGGGAAATCTAATACTAAACCGTGTTTATGACGATCTTGTGGGATGTGACCAACACCAGATTCAGTAATATCACGTGGTTTTAAATTTGTAATGTTTTTATTGTTTAAAGAAACTGTGCCTGACTTAACTTTACGAAGTCCAGTAATCGCTTCGATTAATTCGGTCTGCCCGTTACCATCAATACCAGCAATACCGACAATTTCACCACTACGTATGGAAAGATTTAAACCTTTCACTTTTTCAATATTTCTGTAGTCAGTTACAACTAAGTTTTCAACTTTCAAAATTTCTTCTTTCGGATTAGCCTTTGCTTTTTTAGTTTTAAATTCAACTTGACGTCCAACCATTAACTCTGCTAATTGATTTGGAGTTGTTTCTGACGTTGTTACAGTTCCAATACCTTGACCTTTACGAATAACAGTTACTCTATCTGAAACCTCCATAATTTCTTGCAATTTATGAGTGATTAAGATAATAGATTTTCCTTCAGCAATTAAACGTTTCATAATTTGAATCAATTCTGATATTTCTTGTGGTGTTAATGATGCAGTAGGTTCGTCAAAAATAATATTTTCAGCCCCACGATACAACGTTTTAATAATTTCTACTCGTTGTTGCATACCTACAGAAATATCCTCGATTTTTGCATATGGATCGACATTCAATCCATATTTTTCAGATAGTGCTTTTACTTTTTTCGCTGCATCTTTGATATTAACAATGCCCTTTTTAGTAGGTTCACTACCTAAAATAATATTTTCTGTAACCGTAAAGTTTTCAACTAACATGAAGTGTTGATGAACCATTCCAATACCTAGATCATTCGCTACGTTCGGGTCAGAAATTTTAACTTTCTTTCCATTTACGCGAATTTCCCCAGCTTCAGGTTGATAAAGTCCGAAAAGCACGTTCATTAAAGTCGATTTTCCTGCACCGTTTTCTCCAAGCAATGCATGAATTTCGCCTTTTTTCAGCTGAAGGGTGATATTATCATTTGCTACAAAAGATCCGAATTGTTTACGAATACCTAGCATTTCTATCACATATTCCAATGTTTTCACTCCCTTGGACATTGTAAATTATATTTGTTGTTATTAATAAATTAACATAGGTTAAAAAAATTAATACAGGAAAGATTTTGAAATTCCAAAAATTCAAAACCTTTTATCTATTAATTTATACAGATAAAAATCATCATAAAGACTAATAGTTAACTAGCCTTTATGATGACGACTTAACTTTAATTATTTCTTTTTCTCTACTTTTTCTGGAACTTTAATTGTACCGTCAGCGATTTGTTTAGCAAAATCGTCAATTTTTTTCATAGTTTCATCTGAAATAGCACCGTGGGAATCTGCTAATGCCATACCATTATCTGATAAACCATATACTAAAGTTTCTCCGCCTGGGAATTTACCTTCTTTTGCTTGTTTCGCAACGTCTTGTACTGCAACGTCTACACGTTTCATAACAGAAGTTAAAGTAACGTTTGTTTTATCGTTAACTTGCCCTTCTTTGTATTGGTCAGCATCTACACCGATTACCCATACATTTGCATTAGGGTCTTTAGCTTTACGTTCTTTTGCCTCAGTAAATACGCCATTACCTGTTGCACCAGCAGCGTGGAAAATTACATCTACGCCTGTAGTAAACATACGGTTAGCAGTTGTTTTTCCAAGTTCTGCTTTATCAAAAGCACCTGTATATTGAACATCAACTTTAATATCTGGATTTACAGCTTTTACACCTTCAACGAATCCAGCATGAAAGCGGTTAATTACAGGAATATCAATACCACCTACAAAACCGATTTTGTTTGATTTTGTAACACTAGCTGCAGCAACACCTGCAAGGAAAGCACCTTCTTGCTCTTTAAACAAGATAGAAGCTACGTTTGGAGCATCAACTGTAGCATCAATAATTGAGAAATTTGTATCAGGTTTTTGGTCAGCAACTTCTTTTACAGCATCAGCCATTAAGTAACCAACACCGAAGATAAGATCAAAGTTACGACGATTCATATTCGTTAAGTTCGTGTTGTACTCAGAAGAAGACGCAGATTGCAAGTAGTCATAGCCACCATCGCCTTTTTTCATGCCATTGTCTTTACCGAATTTCTGAATACCTTCCCAAGCTGATTGGTTGAATGATTTGTCATCCACACCACCAAGGTCAGTAACCATTGCAAGTGAGAAGTTGTCTTCTTTGTCACCTTTAGTAGTATCATCTTTAGAACCACAAGCACCTAATAAAGTACCAGCAGCTAATACTACAGAAAGTGCTAAGCCAAATTTACGTTTTTTCAATTGGAGTCCCCCCAAAAGTGTTTGATGTTAGCAGGAATGCATACAGTTTTACACACGTTTTCGAACTACATGGAAGCTAAATTTATCAGCTCTAAAATAGTTTTTAGAATATAACACCACTTGATCGTTATCATCATAGTGGAGCTGTTTTAAAACGAGGAGAGCTGTTTCAGGCTCACACTCTAAAATTGGAGAAGCTTGGTTATGAAAACCAACCGGATCGATAGATGTGATTGCATACGCGACATGAATATCACCAGATTCTTCTATCGCAGAGAAGATTGAAGAATCTTCACGATTTGAAAAATCATTAGGCAAATACTTTGAAGGTACTTGGTCCACACAATAGACTACAGGCTCTCCGTTCGCAGTTCGAACTCTTTCAATTGTTATGATAGTTTCATTTTCTTCGCAATGAAAGCGCTTTACATCATCCTCAGAAGCTGGCAACCCGAATGAACTTAAATAGTTTGTTCCGGGTTCCATTCCAGCATTTATGATCATAGAAGAAATACTTGATAAATGTTCAATCCCTGATGTAAACACAGGTTTTGGATTCACAAATGTTCCCACTCCATGTCGACGAATAATGATGTTTTCTTCTTCCAACAGTCTAAGTGCCTCACGTAGAGTGGCACGACTGACTCCAAGTGTCTTGGATAATTCGAATTCAGATGGGAGTTTTTCTTTTTCTTTAAAAACTCCTTTTTCAATATCTTCTTTCAAACGATCGATTACTTGGAGATACAAATGCCGACTATCTGTTTTAATCGTCATACATACCACCACCTAGAGAGATCAGAGATCAGACATCTGACGTAAAACATTCCTACTAATTCGTTACTATACCATTATTATTTAGGTAAATAAATAGGTTTTTTTAAAAACTGTGCTAAAACAGTTTTTTTTTTTTATAACTGTAGTTATTTTAGTATTTTTTTGATACAGAAAATTTTACCATTATCATCTTCCGATAAGAACTTGACGTGGCTTGCTTTTTTCAGCAGGACCTACAACTCCTCTTTCTTCCATCTGATCCATTATACGAGCCGCTCTAGCATACCCCACTTTTAACTTTCTTTGCAAATAAGATACTGATGCCGTTTCTTGATCCATTACTAATTGTACTGCCTCTTCATACAAATCATCTGTGTCATCTAAGTTCTTTAGATCATCTTCTTCTGTTGGAATCATCTCTTCTTGGTATTGTGCTTTTTGTTGACTAATAACAAAATCAACAACATCCTGTACTTCATTATCTGATAAAAAGGCCCCTTGGACTCGAACAGGTTTCGATTGTCCTGCTGGTAAAAATAGCATATCACCTCTTCCAAGAAGACGTTCTGCTCCGCCCATGTCTAAAATTGTACGAGAATCAATTGAAGAGGATACTGCAAAAGCAATTCGAGATGGAATATTTGCTTTTATGACCCCCGTAATGACATCGACACTTGGTCTTTGCGTTGCGATAATTAAGTGAATACCTGCTGCACGTGCCATTTGGGCAAGTCTAGTAATGGAATCTTCTACATCACTCGAGGCAACCATCATTAAATCCGCTAGTTCATCAACGATAACGACAATAAATGGTAATTTTGGATGTTTCTCTTCATTTTCAGCATTAAACGTATCAACATGTCCATTGTAGCCTTCAATATTACGTGTTCCTGTATGTGAAAACAGGTCATAACGGCGCTCCATTTCAGATACAACTTTTTTCAAAGCTTGAGAAGCTTTACGTGCATCTGTAACAACTGGAGCTAACAGATGCGGAATGCCATTATAAACATTTAGCTCAACCATTTTCGGGTCAATCATCATGAGTTTCACTTCATGAGGTTTTGCACGCATTAATATACTTACTATGATGCCATTAATACAAACACTTTTACCGCTACCTGTCGAACCAGCGACCAATAAATGTGGCATTTTATTTAACTGAGCCAACTTTGCTTCACCTGTGATGTCTCTACCTAAACCAATTAGTAGTTTGGCATTAGGTTGATTATTTTCTTTTGCTTCTAACACTTCACGCAAACTAACAATTGCCACTTCTTTGTTTGGTACTTCGATACCGACAGCCGATTTCCCCGGAATAGGTGCTTCAATACGTATATCTTCAGCTGCTAATGCTAATGCTAAATCATCCTGCAAACCGACAATTTTACTTACTTTAACCCCTTTATCTGGAAGTACTTCATACTCTGTAACAGCTGGCCCTAAATGGACTTCTGTCACAGTAGCTTTCACACCAAACGATTGAAAAGTTTGTTCAAGCTTTCGTGCATTTGCTTGAATCAATGTAAATTCTCCACTTTGATCAACATGTGGTGGTGCTTTTAATAAAGACATCGCCGGTAATTGGTAATTGACATTTTCAATAACCTCATCACCCGCCATTGGTTGAATCTCTATTTCTTCTTCTGGTTCTATATCCTGTGGTATTACTTCAGGTTCTACAATACGTTGTGTAAAAGCTGAAATAATCGGTTCCTTATGAACAGGAGGCTCTACGTCTGTGGCAGCTTCAAGATTTTCTTCAATTTGTTGCGTTGCTTTGTCTTTTGTAGATTTACGAGCGCGACGTGATGAAGCTTTTGGCGCCTCTTGTTTTTGCGGAGATTTCCTTGCTTGTTTCGAGCTTTTCGATTGGGTACGACGTTCTCTCCATTTTGTTTGCCATTCAGGCATCTTTTGCATTAAGTATGGAACTAATGCCTTCCCAGTTAATAAAATCATCCCTATAAATAGCATTAACCAACTAGCAATAGTGGCTCCGGCAGAGTCAAATAAAACAAAGAAGCATGCAAATAATAAAGCGCCGACTATCCCACCACCAAGTGCTTGACTACGTTCTTCAATACCACCACTCGTTATGAGTATTCTCCATGTTTCTTTTAATACAGAATTACTTCCAATTCCATTTCCATTTAATAATTGTTCAAACAGTGCAATATGACTAAATAAAGCTAGACTCCCTAATATAAAAGCACAACCTAGAATTGTTCGGTTTTTCATATTCGGAACGGTTCTACGAATCATTAAAATAAGGGCACTAAGAATAAGCATAAATGGTACAGCAATTGACCAATTACCAAATAAAAACAAAGAAGCTGTTTGAAAGAATCGTCCAACTAAGCCATATTCAAATAATGTAATGATGGAAATTCCCACCAATATAAGGCCGATGATTTCATACATCAAAGGATGCATGGTTAGTTTTTGTTCTGGCTTTTTAGGTTTTGTTTCTTTTTTCTTTTTTGTAGCCAATCTCCTGACCTGCCTTTCTTTTTTAAAGGAAAAAAGGATTTCCCACCATAAATCGGCTAGGAAATCCTTTGTATCCGCTACGCATTAATATTCCATAATAATCGGGATGATCATTGGGCGGCGCTTCGTTTTTTGGAATAAATAGGAATTTAGCGTATCACGGATTTCTTGTTTAATGTTTGTCCATTCATACGTACCTTTATTCACATACTTTTCGACAACATTCTTCACTAGTGCTGCAGACTCTTCCATTAGTTCTTCTGATTCACGAACATATACGAATCCTCTAGATAAAATTTCCGGACCTGAAGCAATTTTTTTGTGTTGACGGTCAATAGTAACAACAACAATAAAGATACCATCTTGACTTAATAATTTACGATCGCGTAAAACGATGTTGCCTACATCACCAACGCCAATGCCATCTATTAAAACATTACCAGCAGTTACACGGCCGCTCATACGCATTTTTCCGTTTTTGTATTCTACAATATCGCCTTTATCAGCGATGAAAATTTGCGCTTTCGACAGACCTGTTTCTTGAGCAAGTTTAGAGTGTGCAATTAACATACGATATTCCCCTTGAATAGGAATAAAGTACTTTGGTTTCATAAGATTAAGCATTAATTTAAGGTCTTCTTGCGAACCATGTCCAGATACATGTACCTTTTTATCAGCTGACATTACTTTAGCTCCTGCTTTGGCAAGGCTATTCATTGTTTCAGCAATTTGTACTTCCATACCTGGAGAAGGTGTGAAAGTAATCAATACAGTATCAGTAGATTTAATGCGAATATCACGATGATGCTTACGAATGATTTTCTCAAGACCTTCTAAAGGCTCTCCTTGATTACCTGTTACAATTGCGACAATTTCATTTTCAGGGTAATCATTAATTTTACTTACTGGAATAATTCTTTCTGGATCTACAGAAAGATAACCTAAACGCATACCAACTTCAAAAACATTTTCTAGGCTACGACCTACAACAGCAATTTTACGATTTGATGCTGCCGCTTGATCAAATACTTGTTGAATACGGATGAAATTTGATGCATAAAGTGCTACAAGGATTCTTCCTTCTGCACGATGGAATGTTTTTGATAATCTTTCACGGATAATTGATTCTGAGATTGTATATCCTGGGCGTTCTGCTTCTGTTGAATCAGACATTAAGATGAAGACACCCTCTTCACCAAGTCCAGCCATTTTAGCGATATCGGGCTTGTACTTACCTTGTGCTGATTGGTCAAATTTAAATTCTCCAGTGTGTACAATTGCGCCTTCAGATGTATGGAACGCAACTCCAAGTGAATCTGGAATACTGTGCGTTGTATGGAAAAACGTCACATACGTCGTTTGGAAATTCATACGACTTTTGCTTGTCACTTCAAAGAATTTTACTTGTTGTGGAGCGGGCAATTCTTTTAAATGTTCTTTCGCTAAAGCAATTGTAAGTTTTGAACCGTATACTGGTGCATTTACTTTTTGTAATAGGTACGCAATTGAGCCAATTGCATCTTCATGACCATGTGTTAAGAAGATTCCTTTTACTCTTGTTTTGTTTTCTTCTAAATATGAAATGTCTGGAATAACAAAATCGATTCCTAGCATTTCATCCTCTGGGAACATTAGTCCACTATCGACTACAAATAGCTCGTCATCAATTTCAACGACATACATTGCTTTGCCGATTTCACTAACCCCACCTAGAGGTATTACTCGTATTACTTCATTTTTTGTTTTAACCACTTGTTTTCCTCCTAAAAATAATCCCGAACAGCATCCACTTGTTTTTATTATATCGGTAGTAGACCGTTTTCACAAACAAAAAAAGAATGGGTTTTATCACCCATTCCATTTTTTTATTGGAACTGTTTTTGTTTTGCTAGATAATGTTCCCAAACTATATCAAAATGTGCTTTTTCTTGTTCAGTCAATTCCACTAATGGCAACCTAACTGTTTCAGATGAAATATTTAATTTACTAAGAGCATATTTGACTGCCGTAGGATTCGGAGTTGCGAACAAGGCACGAATTAATGGTAGTAATGCTTGATGTATAAAAGCTGCATCCTCATGGCGCCCATCTTTAAATGCTTGGATCATTTTCTGCATATCTTCCCCAACAACATGTGATGCTACAGAAATAATTCCAGAACCTCCAACTGCTAAAAGCGGCAAAGTTAAGCCGTCATCACCCGAGTAAACTTTGAACCCAGCAGGTGCACCTGCTAGAATCTCTGTCATTTGATCGAGACTACCACTTGCTTCTTTCACAATTTGTATATTTGATATTTTACTTAATTCTAGAATTGTTTCAGGTAATAGATTTACAATTGATCGTCCTGGAATATTGTAAAGCATAACCGGTAACGTTGTTTCTTTAGCAATCGCTGCAAAGTGAGCATACATACCGCGCTGGCTAGGCTTATTATAATATGGTGTCACGAGCATAACGCCATCAACACCAGCTGCCTCAGCTTCTTTTGTAGCTTGAATCGATTCCGCCGTATTATTACTTCCTGTACCAGCAATTACTGGAACGCGTTTACGTACGGTTTCAACAACAAACTGGATAAGATGCATTTTCTCTTCATGTGTTAATGTTGGTGATTCTCCAGTTGTGCCACAAACAACAATTGAATCAGTCCCTGTTGCAATTAGATGTTCTACTACTTTTGCCACCATTTCATAATGGATAGAGCCATCTTCGTGAAATGGAGTAATCAATGCTGTTGCTATATTTCCTATATTCATATATGATGCCCCCCTAGATTATACCTTCTTCAATCAAAGCTTCTGCGATTTGGATAGAATTAAGTGCTGCACCTTTTAAAAGGTTGTCAGCAACAATCCATAAATGGAAGCCATTATCCTTCGCTAAATCTTTGCGAATACGGCCCACAAATACTTCATCTTCGCCTTCTGCATAAATTGGCATTGGATAACCTTGTGCAGTAATATCGTCAACTAGTAATATACCAGTAGCATTTTCAAGTACCTTCTTTACATCTGCGACGGACACATTTTCTTTTTCTACTTCAATATAAACAGATTCAGAGTGTCCTGATACAACTGGTACGCGTACACAAGTTGCTGCGACTGGAAGCTCTGGCATATGCATAATTTTCTTCGTTTCATTAATCATTTTCATCTCTTCGTATGTGAAGCCATTTTCAGTGAAGACATCAATTTGTGGAATAACGTTTCTAGCGATTGGATAATGTTTTTTATCGCTTTTAACTGGTAATACATTTGCTTCCACTTCTTTACCTTTTTCCCACTCACCACTTTGTGTTTTAAGCTCTTCAATGGCATTTATACCTGAACCAGATACTGCTTGATATGTAGATACGATTACATTTGATAAACCAAATGCCTTTTTAATTGGTTCTAATGCTGCGACCATTTGAATTGTTGAACAGTTTGGATTGGCAATAATCCCTTTGTGTTTAGCCAAATCACCCGGGTTTACTTCAGGTACAACAAGCGGTACTTCTGGATCCATTCGGAAAGCACTTGTGTTATCAATTGCAACAGCACCACGTTTTGCTGCTTCTGGTGCTAACACTTTTGATACAGCACCACCTGCACTGAATAGCGCAATATCTACACCTTCAAATGCTTCAGGTGTTGCTTCCTCAATCGTGTATGACTGACCATTAAATGTAATATCTTTTCCAGCAGATTTTTTTGAAGCTAATAATTTTATCTTACCAATTGGAAATTTACGCTTAGCAAGCTGCTCCATCATTTTTGTCCCTACTGCTCCTGTAGCTCCTACGACAGCTACTGTATATTGCTTAGTCATCATACATCTCTCCCCAACTCAACATTGATAATGGCGCTATTGTATCATAATTTTTCATAATTGTGTATAAAAATTAAATTATTTAGTATATTGAATCAATAATGGTTGAAATTGTTTCTTTTCTAACGCATTTATTACTGTTTCATTTATTTTAGTAAAATCGGAAATTAATGAATTTGGCTTCTTATATGGGTCGTCTTGCCCAAATGGTATAAAGAAAATATTCTTCGTATTCAAGAGTTTCATGAGATTCATTCCATTTAACCCCAAAGCGTCATTCGTAGAAACGCCGATGACAACTGGGCTACCGTTACGTAGTGTCGCTTTCGCTGCCATTAAAACTGGGGATTCTGTCGCCGCATTAGCAAATTTACTGAGTGAGTTCCCTGTCATCGGTGCAATCACCATACAATCTAATGGATTCCTCGGACCAAGTGGCTCTGCATCCGCCATTGTCTTAATCACTTCATGACCTGCAACTTCCTCTATTTTCGCAATCCACTCTTCCCCTGTACCAAATCTGGTTGCCGCATGCAATACTGAGTGGGTAATAATAGGCACCACTGTTGCACCTTCATCTCTAAGATGTTTGATTTTTGGTACAACTTCTTCATACGTACAATGTGATGCAGTTATGCCAAAGCCGATGCGCTTCCCATCAAGCATGATGTTCCTCCTTATATTTTGCATTATGCAGTTCAATCGTTTGAATTAGTAAATCTGCAGCATCTTGGGGGAAAAATTTCCCGGGCAATGCTGGTAATTGTATATAGTCAAAGTCAGGTTGTTCTTCAAACGCCAGACATCCTGGAGCTGATGCTAAATCAAACACTGTAGTAGATGATTGTAACTTCTCGCTAAAAGCGCTTGTAAGCCATTTCACGGGGATTGTGTTAATGATATAGTCGGATTTACTTTCAAAAGCCTCCGGCGCCAAAACAGAAGCTTTATAACCAAAAGCTTCGGCTTCATATATTTGAGTTGCTGAGCGTGCCATAACATTGATTGCAGCACCTAGATCTCTACATAATGCAGCAGTCATCTTCGCAACTCTTCCAAATCCTGTAATAACGAGGTGTTGCCCATCCATTGATCTTTGTTCATGATCGTAGAATGATCTGAGCATACCTTCTGCAGTGAGCTTTGCATTTTGCCATATAAATTGTTCATCTTCTAGGTAGTAAACAGTTTGTGTAGTAGATAACCGTTGTTTAAAGTCTGGAGTCGTTCTTCCAACAAATAACATTGCATTCTCTGCCACACTAAAAAAACTATTCATATCTGCTGACCATTTAGGTGGGTGAATAGGCAAAACAATGCGATTTGGTTGAAGCTTTTTGCTCAACATTAAAAGCTCTTCATTCCACTCATCAGTATATTTGTACACAACAGTTCGATTAGGTTTTGAAAGTTGTACTGCAAGCTTTTTAAAACGTGCGTCCGTTCCTATAAGTAGCCATCTTTCTTCGATCATTCTGTTAACCCCGAATTCATTGGCTTTACTTGATTAAACAGAATTCGATCTTCCCCAATGAGGACAATTTCATCCCACGGGATATATTCTTGCATTTTTGGTGATTTTGCTTTAAATGGAATTCGATGCCCTTTATGAATCATTTCAAAACCAAAAATTTGACCTGTTTTTGGGTCAAGTAAACACTCGGTCTCAGCCAAAATACCAAAACGTATGCCATCATTCATTTGAATTAATTCTTTTTCAGCTAACTCTGATAAGAGCATGCTTCCCCTCCTTTTCGCATGTATATTATGTATATGCTTTTGCCCTGTTTTTAGTGATTTTTTGCTTCAAAGGAAAAAAGAACAAAAGAAAAGCTAAGGGCATTAGTTGCTTCCCTTAGCTGGTGTAATCACGGAGCTTGCAAATGGTTGTTTTAAATGGTCATTAATAATTTGATTTACTGATTGTACAGTTACTTGTTTGAGTTCTGCTAGTGCTTTTTCAATTGTGCGATCATAACCAAATACAAGTTCGTTTTTAGCATTGCGACTCATAAAATCATATGCTGTTTCTAATCCAAGAAGCAAATTACTTTCAAGTTGTTCTTTTGCAAATAGTAATTCTTTTTCAGTAATACCTTCTCGGCATATCGTATCAATAGAACGAGTAATTGTTTGCTGCAACAAAGGTAGCTGATGTGGCGAAGTGCCAGCATAAATCACAAATGCACCGGCATCTTGATACGCAGAATAATAGGAGTAGACAGAATAAGCAAGCGCCTTTTCCTCTCTTACTTCTTGAAATAGACGAGAAGACATAGAATCTCCCAACACACTATTTAACACAACTAAGCTTAATAGATTAGGTGCTTGCATACTTAACCCTGGATAGCCCAATGCCAAATGCGACTGTTCTACTTGACTCTTCTTTTCAATTTTCGCCGGAACAAAAGTTGGCGAAGTAAAAATTGTAGGCTCATATGATTTTGTTGTTGGGAATTGATTGAATAATTTCTCAATCGTTTGAATTAACGTTGGCGACAAATGACCCGCAACTGAAACTACTACTTGTTCGGGACGATAATGCTGGTGCATATATGCCAGAAGGTTTTCACGATTAAAGGTTTTTAATGTTTCTGTTGTTCCTAGTATCGGTGAACCTAATGCGTTATTTGGAAACATTGCTTGCCATAATCTTTCATCTACATCATCGTCAGGTGCATCTTCGGTCATTGCAATTTCCTCTAATATCACTTGTCTTTCCTTATCAATATCTTCAGGACTAAATTTAGAATGGAAGAACATATCAGACAAAATCTCAATTGCTTTTTCTGCATGATGATCAAGAACTACTGCATAATAACATGTATTTTCCTTTGATGTGAAGGCATTAAGTTGCCCTCCTATACGATCAAATTGTTCAGCTATATCTTTTGCTGAACGTGTATCTGTCCCTTTAAATAACATATGCTCAATAAAGTGTGTCATACCATTTTCATGCGGTTGCTCGTATCGAGAACCTACATTTACCCAAATCCCCATTGCTACTGAACGTACATGCGGTATATCTTCCGCAACGATTCGTACTCCATTAGCACAAATATGTTTTGTAACCAAATAGTTTCCTCCTTATAATACAAGCAAAAGAGGTCGCCGTTTTGCTGGAAACGGACGACCTCAATAATTTTAACATTTATGATGTTTAGACACTCAAGTTGTTAGCGAGAAGTATTGAATTGGAATCCCCTGTTGCGGATGTCCTCAGATTACTTTTGCTCTGCGCGTTCTTTTTCTTCTTTTAATACTACTTTACGAGAAAGGTTTACACGACCTTGGTTGTCGATTTCAATGACTTTAACAAGTAGTTCATCTTCTAATTTAAGAACATCTTCTACCGCTTTAGTGCGCTCTTCTTGAATTTCAGAAATGTGTAGTAAACCGTCTTTACCTGGGAAGATTTGAACAAATGCACCGAATTTTTCGATACGTTTTACTTTACCCATGTAATATTCGCCTACAACTGCTTCACGTACAATGTTTTCAATGATTTCTTTTGCACGTGCGTTCATTTCTTCATCAACTGAAGAGATGTAAATTGTACCATCTTGTTCTGTATCAATTTTCACGCCAGTTTCTTCGATGATTTTATTGATTTGTTTACCACCAGGTCCGATAACATCGCGAATTTTATCTGGGTTAATTTTAACCATGATAATTTTCGGAGCATATTTTGAAAGGTGATCACGTCTTTCTGGCATAGTTGAAAGCATAGACTCTAGTATATGCATACGACCAATTTTAGCTTGTGTTAACGCTTCTTCTAAAATTTGATTAGATAGACCATCAATTTTGATATCCATTTGAAGTGCAGTAACACCTTTTGCAGTACCTGCTACTTTGAAGTCCATATCACCAAGGTGATCTTCCATTCCTTGAATATCAGTTAAAATTGAATAATGTTCATCTTTTTTAATAAGACCCATCGCAATACCTGCTACTGGTGCTTTAAGGGGAACACCTGCATCCATCATTGCTAGAGTTGAAGCGCAAATACTTGCTTGTGAAGTAGAACCATTAGATTCTAAAACTTCTGATACGCAACGAATCGTGTAAGGGAAGTCTTTTTCATTTGGAATAACTGCTTCTAAAGCACGTTCTCCTAAAGCACCATGTCCGATTTCACGACGACCTGGTCCACGAATAGGTCCAGTTTCCCCTACTGAGAATTGAGGGAAATTATAATGATGCATGAAGCGTTTAGACTCTTCAACACCTAAACCATCAATAATTTGAACATCACCTAGTGCACCTAAAGTACAAACTGAAAGTGCCTGAGTTTGTCCACGTGTGAACAAACCAGAGCCGTGTGCTCTTGGAAGTAAACTTACTTCTGAAGATAGAGGACGAATTTCATCTAATTTACGACCATCTGGACGAATTTTATCTTCTGTGATTAAACGGCGTACTTCTTCTTTCACCATTTTATCTAGAATTTCGCCAACTTGTTTTAAAGTTGCTTCATCTGCTTCAGCTTCTTCGTATTTAGCAACAACTTCAGCTTTTACAGCATTAATTGCTTCTTCACGAGCATGCTTTTCATAAGTTTGGATAGCAGCAACCATGTTAGTTCCGAATTCTGCATTAATTTCAGCAAATAATTCTTCATTTATACCATGTAATATAACTTCCATTTTTTCTTTGCCGACTTCAGCAGCAATAGTTTCTTGGAAAGCAATTATTTTTTTAATTTCTTCGTGACCGAACATAATAGCTTCTAACATTTTTTCTTCAGGAATTTCTAAAGCGCCTGCTTCAACCATGTTAATCGCATCTTTTGTACCAGCTACTATTAAATTAATTGTTGATTTTCCCCATTGTGCGACCGTTGGATTTACGATAAATTCATCGTCAACAAGCCCAACTTGGACACCTGCGATTGGTCCGTCAAATGGAATATCAGAAACCATTAGTGCAAGTGATGATCCGAGCATAGCTGCCATTTCTGAAGGGCAATCTTGATCTGCAGACATAACCATAGAGATTACTTGTACTTCATTACGGAAGCCATCTGGGAATAATGGGCGGATTGGACGGTCGATTAAACGAGATGTTAATACCGCTTTTTCAGAAGGACGTCCTTCACGTTTGATAAACCCTCCAGGGATCTTACCAACTGCATATAATTTTTCTTCATAGTTAACTGTTAATGGGAAAAAGTCTAATGGTTTTGGGTGTTTTGAAGCTGTTGCATTTGATAATACAACTGTTTCTCCATAACGTACTAATACCGATCCATTAGCTTGCTTTGCGAGCTGACCTACTTCGATTTGTAAAGGTCGTCCAGCCCATTCATAGGTATAAACCTTTTTTTCGTTCATTTATTTGAACTCCTCTCTCAAAGAAAACATCTATTCATGTATTTATGTAGTACTATTAGTTTATCAAAAAAGGGAGGCTTATGCGAAACATTTCAATTCTTTATATTCAAATTGTTGTAGGAGGTTAATTTATTGAAGCATAAAGAAAAAGCGGGACAAGCCCGCTTTCACAAAATTGCATGTTATCGACGTAAGCCGAGTTTAGTAATGATTTCACGGTAGCGTGGTACGTCATTTTCACGTAAATATTTTAATAAGTTACGACGACGTCCAACCATTTTGAATAAACCGCGACGAGAATGGTGGTCTTTTTTATGAGTACGTAAGTGCTCATTTAAGTTGTTAATCTCTTCCGTAAGGATAGCGATTTGAACTTCTGGTGAACCAGTATCACTTTCGTGTACACGGAATTCAGCAATGATTTCGTTTTTGCGTTCTTGTGTTAGTGCCATCCTATTCACCTCCTAAATTGAAATATCCCCAAATGCTGAGCAAACGTTGGTGATTCGAAAGCCAAGCAATGGTTCAGTGGTTGCAAATGAAATACATCATTTAGAGCAACTCACTTATGAAATAGTAACATAAGCGCCTAATAGAATCAACTATTATCTAACGTTCACGTAAATATTTCATTGCAGTTGCCTTATCTATTTCGATTTGCCTTTTTAGTGCATCGATTCCATCAAATTTTTGTTCTGATCTTAAATGCTTATACCAATCTATTTGTACTTCTTCAGCATAAATATTTTTGTTGAAGTCCATAATATGTACTTCTATTGATAAGTTTTTTTCATCAGGGTTTTTGAAAGTCGGTTTATATCCCACGTTACAAACACCATCGAACCATTCATTTTGTACTTGCATTCTTACAGCATAAACACCATTTGCAGGTATAAACGTCCCTTCATGCGCTTGAATGTTTGCAGTTGGAAAACCAATCTGACGTCCGCGTTTATCACCATGTACGACAATACCTGGAATTTGGAATGGTCTTCCTAGTAGACTATGAACAGCTTCCATTTCACCCATTTGTAACAACTTGCGAATTCTAGTAGAGCTAATTTTCTCCTCTTCTTGAACTTGCTTTTCAATTACAGTAACTCCAAAGTCTTCATTGCTAAGTGACTCCATATCTTCCATTGTTCCTTTACCAAATGCACCAAATGTAAAGTCAAAGCCTGCTGTCACATGTTTTACATTTAAATTACGAATAAATACATCTACAAATTTACTAGGACTAAGCTTAGCAAAATCCGAAGTGAAGCGTACGACGAATACCGTATCAACTCCCATACTTTCAAGGATATCTAGCTTTTGCTTTATTGGTGTAATATAAAATACTTGTTCTTTACTTTGGCCTAATACAATCGAAGGGTGAGGATCAAACGTCATAACAGCTGTTTTTAAGTTTTTCTCGTGTGCTTGCTTTTTCGCATGCCCAATCACCGCTTGATGACCTCGATGTACTCCATCAAAAAAGCCAATTGCAAGCGAATAGGGTCCTTCAATATTTGGATGACTAATTTGGTGAGGGTACATTAATTGAATTACTTTCATCATAAAGACTGCCTCCTAATCAACAGCTGGGAACATTTTTTCTGGCTTCATAAGCCCATCTTTTGTTGGGTGCTTAATATAAATAGCAACCGCTTTCCCACTTTCTACAAATACTATTTTATCATGTTCTTCTAGAGAAGCGTGCATAGGAAGTACTTGTCCATTTGTAATTTGCTTATGATTCTCTTCATTAACTTGGAAAGTTGGATAATTAGTTAATGCTTGCTCAATTGGCATTATTACTTTATCCAATTCCCCCGCCTCAGCGATTTCACGTAATTCAGAAATTGTGACACAATCTTCTTTCTTGAAATTCCCAGAAGCTATACGAACTAGTGAGGCCATATGCGCAGGATACCCTAACTCTTCACCTATTTGTACTGCTAAAGTGCGAATATATGTCCCTTTACTACATGCAATGCGAACTGGGAAAGTGATTGTAGTACCTTCATAAACCAATTCATCATCTAATAGTTCCAAGCTATAAATCATAACATTACGAGATGGACGTTCTATAATCTGACCTTGGCGGGCGTATTCATATAATTTTCGGCCGTTTACTTTTACTGCAGAATACATCGGTGGTGTTTGTGAAATTTCTCCAGTAAGGTTTGCAAGTACCTGTAATAATTGTTCACGAGAAATGGTTTTGACACTACTATCTTCAGAAACTATTTCCCCTTCAGCATCTTCGGTTGTAGTAGATGTACCAATTGAAATAACAGCCTCATACGTTTTACCTGCGTCTGTCAAATACTCTGCTAAACGTGTTGCATTACCAATACAAATCGGCAAAACACCTTCTACACCTGGGTCTAGTGTACCAGTATGCCCTACTTTTTTCGTTTGCAATATTTTGCGTAGTTTAAATACGCAATCGTGAGAAGTCATTCCCCGTTCTTTCCATAGAGGAAGAATGCCATGTTGCATTCGTTTCAACTCCTTTTAGTATATATAATTTAAAGACAGAAAAAGCCTGCAAATAATAAGGTTTGCAGGCTTGTTTCAATTATTGATCTTTTGATTCATGTAGTTGACGTAAAAGCGTGTCAATTTTATTACCATATTCTGCTGATGAGTCGAACTCAAAGAATAATTCTGGTGTAATTCTTAAACGAATACGTTGACCAATTTCAGAACGAATAAAGCCTTTTGCTTTTTCAAGTCCTTTTAATGTGTCCTGACGCTCTCTCTCAGTACCTAAGCAAGTAATATAAATTGTTGCTTGTTGGAGGTCACCTGTTACTTCAACATCTGTTACAGTAACAAATCCGACACGAGGGTCTTTTAGTTTACGAACGATAATATCGCCGAGTTCCTTTTTCATTTGTTCTGCAACACGGTTCGCGCGCATACTCATAATCGTTTCACCTCAATTTTTATAAGTACTCTCTTTGTATGTTTAGTCGTTCCCATTCGGGGTTTGATTCTAGAAGTTGGAGAGCACGAGTGAGCTCACGATCTGCTGCATCCTTAGAAGAAGCTACAGTAACAATCGCGAGCAATGCTCTTTGCCAAACATCTTGATGGTCAATTTCTGAAATGGAAACATTGTACCGCTGTTTTGTGCGGGTAATCATACGTTGCAAGACAGCACGTTTTTCTTTTAATGAATGGGCCGCAGGGATGAAGAATTCACACTCTGCGTAGACAATCATTTGCGTACAATTTCTTCCATAATGAATGCTTCAATTACATCTTCTGTTTTAATATCATTGAAGTTTTTCACTGTAAATCCACATTCATAACCTTTAGCTACTTCTTTAGCATCATCTTTGAAACGTTTTAAAGAGTCTAATTCGCCTTCGAAAATAACGATACCCTCACGGATAACACGAACGCCACTATCGCGCGTAATCTTACCTTCAAGTACGTATCCACCAGCAATTGTGCCGACTTTAGATACTTTGAATGTTTCACGAACTTCTGCAGAACCAATTATTTTTTCTTGGAATTCAGGATCTAGTAATCCTTTCATTGCAGATTCGATTTCTTCAATTACTTTATAAATAACACGGTGTAGACGGATATCTACGCCTTCAGCTTCAGCTGCGCGTTTCGCATTTGTATCTGGACGTACGTTGAAACCAATGACAATTGCATTTGATGCAGCTGCTAATGAAATATCAGATTCTGTAATTGCACCAGCACCTGTGTGGATGATACGTACATTTACACCTTCTACATCGATTTTCATTAGTGAAGCTGCCATTGCTTCTACTGTACCTTGAACATCAGCTTTAACGATTAAGTTTAATTCTTTCATTTCGCCTTGGCTCATTTGTTCAAATAAATTATCAAGAGTTACTCGTTGTTTTTCAGAGCGTTGTGCTTGAATAGCAGTCGTTGCACGGGCTTCCCCTACTTGACGAGCTGTTTTTTCATCTTCGAACACTACAAAACGATCGCCTGCTTGAGGGACTTCACTTAAACCAGTAATTTCAACCGGTGTAGAAGGACCTGCAGTTTTCACGCGACGTCCAATATCATTAACCATTGCACGAACACGCCCATAAGCGTGGCCAACTACAATTGGATCACCGATATTAAGAGTACCATTTTGTACTAATAAAGTAGCAACAGAACCGCGACCTTTATCAAGTTGTGCTTCGATTACAGTACCAATAGCTTTACGTTTTGGATCTGCTGTTAATTCGCCTACTTCTGAAACTAACAATACCATTTCAAGTAATGAATCAATGCCGTCTCCTTTTAATGCTGAGATTGGAACAAAGATTGTTTCGCCACCCCAAGCTTCTGGTACTAGACCATGCTCAGTTAGCTCTTGCATTACACGATCAGGGTTAGCTGTTGGTTTATCCATTTTGTTTACAGCAACAATAATTGGAACTTCCGCAGCTTTTGCGTGGTTGATTGCTTCAACTGTTTGAGGCATTACACCATCATCAGCAGCAACTACTAAAATTGTTAAGTCAGTAATTCTTGCACCACGTGCACGCATTGTTGTGAACGCTGCGTGTCCCGGTGTATCTAGGAATGTAATTTTCTTGTCGTTAACGACTACTTGATAAGCACCAATATGTTGAGTAATACCGCCAGCTTCTCCAGCAGTTACTTTTGTATTACGAATTGAATCTAGTAATGTTGTTTTACCATGGTCAACGTGACCCATAATTGTTACAACTGGTGGACGTTCTGTAATGTTATTTGTATTTACTTCTTCTTGGTCACCCTCGAAGTAAGTTTCTAGGTCTGTTACGTCGATACGAATTTCTTCCTCAACTTCCACACCATAATCAGCACAGATTAGTTCGATAGCATCTTGTTCAAGCTCTTGGTTAATTGTTGCCATAACGCCAAGCATGAATAATTTTTTGATGATTTCAGATGGTTCACGGCCTAATTTTTTCGCTAATTCGCCTACAGATAATGATTCGAAGAAAGTGATTTTTTCTGGTAACTCTTTTTTCACTGCAGGTACAACTGGTTGTGGTCTGTGTTTACGACGTTGGCCACCATTAATACCTGGTTTTTTTCTTTGGTTAAAGTTACGGTTTCCACCTTGTTGGTTGGATTGACCACCAGGGCCGCGATTTGTATTACGGTTTTGACTAGAATTTGTATTCGAGCCAGTTCTTGTATTCGAATTCGTATTTGGTTTATTGTTTGAACCTGTATTTGGTCTTGAGTTTGTGTTCGTATTAGAATTCGAATTTGGTCTTGAACTTGTGTTCGAGTTCGGTCTTGAACTTGTGTTCGAGTTCGGTCTTGAACTTGTGTTCGAGTTCGGTCTTGAGCTTGTGTTAGAGTTCGGTCTTGAATTAGTATTTGGTTTTGCATTTGAGTTAGAACGATTGTTTGAATTTGAGTTTGAGTTGTTTTTTGAAGTGGAATTGTTATTCATAGTACTTCCTTGATTAGTATTTTGTTTTGGTTGAGCAGCGCTAGTTTGTGGTGCTTTTTCTTCTTTTCTAGCGTTCGGACGATTCCCTTGTTGTCCTCTGTTTTGGTGCTCAGTTTTTTTTGGTCCTTGAGATGATTGTGCGTTAATTTTCATTTTAAATACACCATCTAATTTGCTAACTGCATCTTTTTCTAACGTAGACATATGGTTTGTGACGTTTATTTGTAGCTTTGTAAGCTGATCAATAACTTCTTTACTTGACTTATTTACTTGTTTCGCATATTCATGGACGCGTAATTTTGTCATGTATTCACCCCCGGTTAGATTTCGTTGAGAAGCTCGGACAGTTTTTTTGCAAAACCGTCATCCACGATGGCTAATGAGACCCGTGCGTCTTTCCCCGTGGCATGTCCGAGATCATATCTAGTCCCGAACTCCTGCAACTCAACGTTGAAAGAATGACATTTATCTTGCATTTTTTTGCGCGTATTGGCAGAAGCATCTGTTGCTAAAATAACAAGCTTCGCACCATTACTGCGTACTTCTTTAATAACTTGTTCTTCGCCTGAAACGATTTTACGAGCCCTGGCAGCCAATCCAAGTAAATTTAATATAGATTGCTGTGGCGTCATGTTAACGTCTCCTTACGAATGACTTTTAAAAGGTCTTCATATAGTTGTTCAGGAATTTCCACTTCTAACTGATGTTTCAGGACATTTTTCTTTTTCGCTTCTGCAACAGCTGTTTCGGATTTTGAAACATATGCACCGCGACCTGATTTCTTGCCTGTAACATCCACGGAAACTTCGCCTTCTTTAGAACGAACAACCCGGATCATCTCTTTTTTAGGGAACATTTCACCAGTTGCTACACATTTTCTTAAAGGAATTTTTCTGTTTATCGACATAAGAACACACCTTCCTTTTAGCGTAAGAACTTTTGGCCATATTGATTCTATAAGAAGACTTTGCATATGACCAAATGCTTTTACTTATTCTTCGTCGTCTTTATATAAATCAACCTCAACGTCATAATCTGCATCTTCTTCGTCTTGAGCTTCCTCATAAACAACAGTTGAAGATTGACTTGGGTAGATTCCTAATTCTCTTGCATCTGTTTCACTCTTAATATCAATCTTCCAGCCTGTCAATTTCGCAGCAAGGCGAGCATTTTGACCACGTTTACCAATAGCTAAAGATAATTGATAATCAGGAACTACTACTGTAGTTGACTTTTCTTCTTCATCAACTTGTACATCAAGAACTTTAGAAGGACTTAGTGCGTTTGCAACGAATACTACAGGATCTTCTGACCATTCAACGATATCGATTTTCTCACCGTTTAGTTCATTAACAATTGTTTGAACACGGGCACCTTTTGTACCTACGCATGAACCTACTGGATCCACTTCTTCATTATGTGCAAAGACAGAAATTTTAGAGCGATCGCCAGCTTCACGAGCGATTGATTTAATTTCTACTGTACCTTGGAAGATTTCAGGAACTTCTAATTCAAATAAACGACGAAGTAAACCTGGGTGAGTACGTGATACGTATACTTGTGGTCCACGAGAAGTACGTTCAACTTTTGTGATATACACTTTGATACGATCGTGAGGTGCATACGACTCACCTTGAATTTGTTCATTTTGTGGTAATACCGCTTCGACTTTACCTAAACCAACATAAATATTACGTGGGTCTAAACGCTCTACAACACCATTTACGATATCATCTTCGCGATCTACATATTCTTCATAGACAATGCCACGTTCTGCTTCACGGAATCGTTGAGTAACGATTTGTTTCGCTGTAGTAGCAGCGATACGTCCGAAATTACGTGGTGTTTCTTCCTGTTCCACGATATCACCAATCTCATAGGCAGGGTTGATAACTTGCGCATCTTCTACAGAGATTTGTAAGCGATCGTCTTCTACTACCTCTACTACATCTTTTCTTGAATACAAGTGCATTGTACCGCGGTCAAGGTTTAAATCAACACGCACGTTTTGCGCTTGGTTGTAATTCTTTTTATATGCATTAATAAGTGCCGCCTCGATTGCTTCAATAATGATATCACGAGAGATACCTTTTGCTTCAAGTGCATTTAACGCACCAACCAATTCTTTACTCATTGTCTATTTCACTCCTACTATTAACTTTCTGCAGAAAAATCGATTGCTAAACGAGCTAATGCTATTTTATCTTTATCGATAACGACCTTAATTTTTCTTGTTTTAATCTTAACGTCAAGTTCTACACCTGCGTCTGTATAAGATCTCAAATAACCTTCAAATACTTTCATACCGTTAATGGCTTCATATGATTTAATATGCACGAATTGACCGATAGCTTTTTCAAAATCAGCTTCTTTTTTTAATGGTCGTTCTGCTCCTGGAGATGACACTTCAAGGAAATAATTTTGTTCAATTGGATCAGATTCATCCAACTTTAAACTTAATAATTCACTTACTTGAGCACATTGTTCAATGTCAATGCTTCCTTCAGGAGTATCAATGTAAACGCGCAAAAACCAATCGCGACCCTCTTTAACGAATTCAACTTCGACTAATTCAAGGTTTAACCCTTCTACTATAGGCGTTGCAAGTTGTTCCACTGCTGAGATAACTTTGCTCATACAATCCTCCTGACTCACTTCATGTTGTCATAACAACAGAAAAGAGCGGGAAATCCCACTCTTTTGCTGGCGTTCTATCAACAAATTAATTAAATAAATGATAGCACAGTATAGCCCGAAATGCAAATAAACCCTAGAACAGAGAGAGTTGGTTAGCATCTGGCATACCTTCTAAACAACCGAGTTTATCCATATATTCGATTAATGTTTTTGATACACGTCCACGTTGTTGTAAATCTTCTTTTGATAAGAATTCGCCATCTTCTCTTGCTTTAACAATGGCAAACGCTACGTTGTTACCAAGACCAGGAATTGCATTGAAAGGAGGAATTAAACTATCCCCATCAATCACAAATTCCGTTGCTTTAGAACGATACAAATCTACCTTTTGGAAATGATAACCTCGTTCGCACATTTCCAAAGAAAGCTCAAGGACAGTTAGCAAGCTTTTTTCTTTCGTAGAAACTTCCAAACCTTTTGCATCAATTTCATCAATTTTTGACTTAATCATCTGCGAACCATTCACCATCGCGATAAGATCGAAGTCAGAAGCACGCACACTAAAGTATGCACAATAATAAAGAATTGGTAAATGTACTTTAAAATATGCAATACGCACTGCCATTAATACATATGCAGCGGCATGGGCTTTTGGGAACATGTATTTAATTTTCTTACATGAATCAATGTACCACCCAGGCACTTTATTAGCTTTCATTTCTGCTTCAAATTCTTCTGATAAACCTTTACCTTTACGCACTGACTCCATAATTTTAAAGGCCAATGATGGTTCCAATCCTTGATAGATTAAATACACCATAATATCATCACGACAACCTATAACTTCAGATAACACACATGTACCATTTTGGATTAATTCACTAGCATTTCCTAACCAAACATCCGTACCGTGAGATAGTCCAGAAATTTGGACAAGCTCTGAAAATGTCGATGGTTTCGTTTCTTCTAACATTTGACGAACAAATCGTGTACCGAACTCAGGAATACCCAAAGTACCTGTTTTACAATTGATTTGCTCGGCTGTTACACCTAATGACTCTGGTCCATTGAAAATTTGCATAACCTCTACGTCATCAGTAGGAATTGTTTTAGGATCAATTCCTGATAAATCTTGTAGCATACGAATAACCGTCGGATCATCATGGCCAAGTATATCTAGTTTTAAAACGTTATCATGGATTGAGTGGAAGTCGAAATGCGTTGTTTTCCATTCAGAATCCTGTGCATCTGCTGGAAATTGAATCGGCGAGAAATCGTAAATATCCATATAATCAGGTACTACGATAATACCTCCTGGATGTTGCCCTGTTGTTCGTTTAACACCCGTACACCCTTGTACAAGTCTGTCTACTTCTGCACCACGGAAATTTAAGTTATTGTCACTTGCATAACCTTTTACATAGCCATACGCAGTTTTCTCTGCGACCGTACCAATTGTTCCTGCTCTATACACATATTCTTCACCAAATAATACTTTCGTATAGTTGTGGGCTTGTGGTTGATATTCACCACTAAAGTTAAGGTCGATATCAGGAACTTTATCTCCTTTAAATCCAAGGAAAGTTTCGAACGGAATGTCGTGGCCGTCTTTTTGATAAGGAGTACCACATTCAGAACAATCCTTATTCGGTAGGTCAAAGCCTGAACCAACAGAACCGTCATCAAAAAATTCTGCATGCTGGCAATTTGGACATACATAGTGAGGTGGTAAAGGATTTACTTCGGTAATTTCCATCATTGTTGCAACAAGTGACGAACCTACCGATCCCCTAGAACCTACCAAGTAACCATCATTTAATGATTTCTTCACAAGTTTATGTGAAATTAAATAAATAACAGCGAATCCATGACCAATAATCGATTTTAACTCTTTTTCAAGACGTGCTTCTACAACCTCAGGTAAGTTGGGTCCGTAAATAGAGTGCGCCATATCATAACTCATATTACGTACTTCCTCATCTGCACCTTCAATTTTAGGTGTATAAAGATCATCTTTTACTGGCTTCACATCACCAATCATATTAGCAATATTCTGAGGGTTTGTTACAACAATCTCTTTCGCAATATCGTCACCTAAAAAAGCAAATGCATCTAGCATTTCGTTAGTCGTGCGGAAATGTACTTTTGGTAATGTATGACGATTCAATGGGTTTGCCCCACCTTGTGAACGGATTAAAATTTGACGGAATATAGCATCATTTTCATTTAAATAATGAACATTCCCTGTCGCTACAACAGGCTTGTCTAATTTCTTTCCTAACTTTACAATTTTACGGATGATATCTTCTAAGTTCCACTCATCACGTACAAGTTCACTATCAATTAAATGTGAATATACAGCTTTTGGATGCACTTCTAAATAATCATAGAATTTTGCAACTTGTTCTGCTTCTTCCATTGATTTTTGCATAACTGTTGTGAAAACTTCACCTTTATCGCAAGCTGAACCGATAATTAATCCTTCTCGGTACTTCGTCAACATTGAGCGTGTAAGACGAGGGACGCGGTAAAAAGTTTGCGTATGTGAAAAGCTTATAAGTTTAAAGAGGTTCTTCAGACCGACATTATCAGTTGCTAAAATTGTACAGTGTGTCGGTCTAGCTCGTTTGTATGAATCTCCTCCACCTATATTTTTGTTGAAATCATCGTGATATTTAATGCCCTTTTCATCCGCTTCTTTTAAGAGATGTAAAAGTAGGAATCCCGTAGCTTCTGTATCATAAATAGCACGGTGATGTTGTGTTAATTCTATATTGAACTTTTTACATAAAGAATTTAATCTGTGATTCTTCATTTCAGGGTGTAAAAAACGTGCAAGTTCCAATGTATCTATAACTGGATGATTCTTTTCATCAATTCCTGCTTTTTTATAAGCCTCATATAAGAAACCTATATCAAATGAAGCATTATGAGCGACAACTATTCCATCACCAATAAATTCATGGAATTTTTTAATCATATCTACAACTTCTGGTGCGTTTCTAACCATATCATCTGTAATACCTGTGAGTTCGATCGTTGTCGCAGAAAGAGGGTGATGCGGATTTGCAAAACTCTCAAATTTATCGACAACTTCACCATTAACGATTCTGACAGCAGCGAGCTCGATTATAGTGTCGTATGCAGCTGATAATCCAGTTGTTTCTACGTCAAAGACAACAAATGTATCCGTTTCAAGTAGACGATGCTGTTCATCATACGCAATAGGTACACCGTCATCTACTAGATTAGCTTCTAGTCCGTATAAAATTTTTATTCCGTGCTTCTTACCCGCATTATAGGCATCCGGGAAAGATTGAGCAACAGCATGATCTGTAATTGCAATTGCTGGATGTCCCCACTTAGCTGCTTGGGCAACGAGATCACCAACAGATGTAACAGCGTCCATTTGACTCATTGGAGTATGAAGATGTAGTTCCACACGCTTTTCACCTTCTGGAGCGGTATCTTTACGTAAGACAGGCTTTATCTCCATAATATCTTGTGCCATAACAATTAGATCACGAACAAATGTATCATTTTGAACCGAGCCACGCGCCTTCACCCACATACCCTTTTTAGCCTGCTGCATAAGTGCAGCGTCCTCTTTATCTCGTGAGAACATTTTCACTAAAATGGAATCAGTATAGTCGGTAATTTTCAAAGTAAGAAGTGATCGACCACTACGCAACTCTTTTACTTCTGCAGCGAAGACAAATCCTTCAATTGTGATGCGGCGTTCTTCATCTTGAATTTGTTGAATTTCCATCATAGCTTCATCAGGCTTAATAGGGACCCCAAGCTGGAATGGACGGTCTGAAACGTCTACACCACTTGGATTATCATTGCGTTCTTTTTCACGCTTTTGCATATCTTCGACAGCTTTTTTCGCAAAAGCTTCCTCTTCTAAACGGCGTTGTTCTAAAAAGGCATGTTGTGCTTCTGCTAATGCTTCAGTTGATTCATTTAGTTGGAAATCAATTGGCATATGCGGGAATCCATAGGTTTCATAAGCGTCCGCTATAATGTCTGTATACTTTTTCTTAAGTGTCATCATTTCAAGCTCTTGTTGACAATTAATCATCATTTTCTGACCATTCCACTCAGGCAGCTGTTTCACTAAACCTTCTCGCAATGGTGGTGATAGTTCATCGATGTCTTCAATCACTTTTAGCCAATAATCTGTAACCAATTCCTTTGATATTGTTTGTTGCGGAGCTTCAATATCCAATTCAATTTGTGCTATTTGCGAAAATGCCTTTGTTAATCGTGTTTCAAATTCGCGATATACTCCAAATGGTAAAATCGCAGGTAATTTGAGAGAAAATCGCCAAACGCGTTCTTTTTTGTGTACGGTCATTCTAGCTAATTCTGCTGCATTAAAATAAGGCATATAAACGTCTTCTGTTAATTCAATTTGTTGGAGCAGTAGTTGAAACTTCAACTTTGCATCTTGCTCGTTTGTCATTATCCCACCTACCTTCTGTAAAAAAAGAAAAGAAGTACATTAAAGTACTTCCCCCTTTTGACTCATTCGACATTACTCAGCGTGAAAAAAGTTATTCAAACGATCGACTAACTCTTCTTTAGCCCATTCGAAAGTTTCGCCAGACTGTCTAAATTTCACTTCTAAAATACCTTCTGATGCTTTTTTACCAATAGTAACACGTACTGGTAACCCGATTAAATCTGCATCTGCAAATTTAACGCCTGCACGCTCTTTACGATCATCATAAAGCACATCATAACGATATGATTGTAACAATTTGTACGTTTCTTCTGTTAAATTCTTTTGTGCTTCATCTTTTTCATTCACTGAAATCAAGTGAATATCATATGGCGCAATTTGTTTTGGCCAAACAAAACCATAGCTATCTTGGAATTGTTCTGCAACCGCAGCTACAAGGCGAGACACACCAATACCATAACAACCCATAATAAATGATTGAGCTCGTCCATTCTCATCCAGGAAAGTTGCTTTCATTGAGTCACTGTATGTTGTACCTAGTTTGAATACATGCCCAACTTCAATACCCTCAGCAAATTTAATAGTACCCTTTCCGTCTGGAGATGGGTCGCCAACTTGGATAAAGCGTAAATCTTCAAAACGATCAATTGCAAAATCGCGGCCTGGATTTACATTAATATAGTGGAAGCCATCTTCATTTGCACCACATACACCATTACGGATAGATTTGATTGCATGATCCGCAATTACTTTTACATTAATCGGAAGTTTTACAGGCCCTAAAGAACCAACATGACTACCTAATAAATCAAAGATAACTTTGTCATCTGCTAATTCAACAGATTGTGCATCAAGTGCGTTCTTCAATTTAATATCGTTGATTTCATGATCTCCACGAGCTAATACAACAACTAGTTCGTCGTCTACATTAAATACTAATGATTTAATACAAGATTCAGGTGATACTTTTAAGAATTCAACAATCTCGTCAATTGACTTCTGGTCAGGCGTAGAAACTTTTTCAAGTTCTTTCATATCTTCATTTGAATGACTATACTCAACGTTTACTTCAGCCATTTCAATATTAGCAGCAAAACTTGATTCATCAGAGAAAGCAATTGTATCTTCTCCAATTTCAGATAGCACCATAAATTCGTGTGTATCTTTACCGCCTATTGAACCTGAATCTGCAATAACTGCACGGAAGTTCAAGCCAAGTCGAGTGAAAATATTCGTATAAGCTTTTACCATATCATTATATGTTTCATCTAAACTTTCACGTGTAGCATGGAATGAATATGCATCTTTCATAACAAATTCACGACCACGTAATAAACCAAAGCGAGGGCGCTTTTCATCACGGAATTTATTTTGAATTTGATAAAGTGTTAATGGCAATTTTTTATAAGATTTTACTTCGTCACGCACTAAAGAAGTAATAACCTCTTCATGTGTAGCTCCCAGTGCAAAATCACGGTTATGACGGTCTTTTAAACGCATCAACTCTGGGCCATATGCTTCCCAACGTCCTGTTTCTTGCCAAAGCTCAGCTTGTTGTAAAGCAGGCATTAACAATTCCACAGCATCGATTGCTTCCATTTCTTCGCGAACAATTTGTTCTATTTTTTTAAGTACTTTTGTTGCTAGTGGTAAATATGAATAGACACCACTTGTATTTTGACGAATAAAACCTGCACGTAATAATAGCTGATGAGACTTAACGTCAGCATCAGCAGGTATTTCACGTAAGGTTGGGATAAATGTTTTACTTTGTTTCATAAAAACCACACCTTTTGCGTTATTTATAAATATTTATTAAAAGAAAAATCTTTGAATATCGTTCCAAGTTACGACAATCATTAAAATCATTAACAACATAATACCAACAAAATGTACCATACCTTCTTTTTGGCGATCAATCGGTTTGCCACGTATAGCTTCAAAACCGAAGAATAATAGACGTCCACCATCTAAAGCTGGTAGTGGTAATAAATTCATGATTCCTAAGTTGATACTTAAAATAGCTGCCCAGTTCATGACATTTGTCCAACCGTATTTAGCTACCTCTTCAGTTGCTTTGTAAATACCAACAGGACCAGATAATGCATCTAGTGTAAATTTACCAGTTACAAGCATACCTAATAGTTCAAATATTTTCATTGTCCATGTATACGTTTGTTCCACACCATACGAGAATGCTTTTAGTGGATTTTTTTCCATCGGACTTGAATATTGTACACCTATTTGCCCCATTTTTTGTTCATTTACTACAACTTCTTTTGGTGTTAATACAATTCGCTCTTTTTCCCCACCACGTTGTACATCCAAAGTCATTTCTTTTTTCGGGCTATTTTGAATAGCTTCAGATAATTCTTGCCAACTGTCAATCGCTTTGCCATTTATAGCAGTAACGACATCCCCTTTAACTATACCTGCCGCTTGAGCCGGACTACCTTTTACTACATCAGCAATAACTGGCTCATTCGTTGGAATTCCCTGAACTAGTCCAATAACAATGAATATTATGCATGAAAGGATAAAGTTAAATAACGGACCTGCAAAAATCGTCATTGCACGCTTACCTAATGATTTTGAATTAAATTGACGATCATAAGGAGCAATAATTGTTTCAGTACCATTTTCATTAATAACTGCATCACGCGCTACATCATAACGTACAAGATGCTCATCTTCGTCATAGCCTTCAATCCACAATTCTTTTTGTAGATCCGCTTTTTCAACTTCCAAAAATAACATGTCCGGTAGTTGCTTATTTTGATTTAATACAATTTTTTCAATTTCATCTTTGTCATTCAGTTGCATACCGATTCTATAACCAGGTTGTAGCTCGATATTGTCCATATCGTCTCCAGCCATTCGTACATAACCACCAAGTGGAAGTAATCGAATAGTATACAGTGTTTCACCTTTTGTAATCCCTAAAATTTTAGGTCCAAAGCCGATTGCAAATTCTCTAACTAAAATACCTGAACGTTTCGCAAAAATAAAGTGACCAAGCTCATGAAAGAATACAATTGAGCCGAACACTACTATGAATGCAATGATTGATTGCATGGAATCCCACCTTCTTCAGCTTGAAAAAATATCATTCAATCCTGTAGTTATTTTATCATGCTTTGAACTGATTTTCTCGTTTCTTTGTCTACGTGTAAAATAGTTTCTAAATCAGGTTGTAAAATGTTCACGTGTTTGTCCATAATTCGTTCAATAAGATCTTCAATTTCCAAGAATTTAATCTTTTCTTGCAAAAATGCTCCAACAGCTGCTTCGTTTGCCGCATTCATGGCTGTAAGAATTGTCCCTCCCATTCGACCTGCTTGATATGCGAAATCAAGGCAGCGGAAACGTTGTAAATCTACATTTTCAAAATGTAATTGAGATATCTTCGCCAAATCAAGGCGTTCTGCGGTTGAACGTGGTAAACGTTCTGGATAACTAAGTGCATATTGAATTGGTGTTCGCATATCAGGTGTCCCTAGTTGAGCCATAATACTAGTATCATGATATTCAACCATTGAGTGAATAATACTTTCTCTATGTATTAACACGTCAATATTATCATAATCCACATCATATAACACTGCCGCTTCAATGACTTCAAGCCCTTTATTCATCAATGTTGCTGAATCAATTGTAATTTTAGCTCCCATTGACCAGTTCGGATGATTTAACGCCTCTTTTATAGTAACGTTTTTCAAATCTTCACGCGTTTGGTCGCGGAAACTACCACCTGAAGCAGTTAAAATTAATCGTGAAATGTCTTTTCGGTTCTCACCGTGCATCGATTGCCATAAAGCTGAATGTTCACTATCTACTGGTAGAATTGCCACACCATGTTTTTTTGCTTCCGACATTACTATATGACCGGCAGTAACTAATGTTTCTTTATTAGCAATGGCGATATTCTTCTTAGCTTTAATCGCAGCTAATGTTGGTTCTAATCCAACACTACCTAATACTGCGTTGACTAACACATCAGCTTCAGGGCAAGTAGCTACGTCTATTAAGCCTTGTGCACCAAAAACAAAATCCGTTTTAGGAAACTCTTTTTGCAATGCAACTGCATCTTTCTCAAATTGTACTGATACGATAAGAGGTTTAAATTCCTTAACAATTTCACGTGTTTTTTCGATGTTTTTCCCTGCTGAGAAGGCTACAAGTTGAAACGAATCTTTATGGTCCTTCACAATATCCAACGTTTGAATACCAATAGATCCTGTTGCGCCTAGTAAACTAATTGATTTCATCAAAATAATCTCCTTCTTCATCCAACAAAGTGCAAGAAATGCAACAATGGTAATACAAATAATAAACTATCAAAGCGGTCTAAAATACCGCCATGTCCAGGTAATATTTTACCTGAGTCTTTCACATCATAATGACGTTTAATCGCTGATTCTACTAAATCGCCCATTTGACCGAATATAGAAGCAATAATCGATACAATAATTAAAGTGACATATGTTGTTTCAATACCAACAATCAATTGGAATAGTATTGCAAAGACAATAGCGGTAACAATCCCGCCTATAAATCCTTCAATTGTTTTATTTGGTGAAATTTCTGGCCATAATTTGTTTTTTCCAAGCTTGCGCCCAACAAAATAAGCACCTGAATCAGTTGTCCACACGATAACTAAGGCATAGATAACATATTCTAACCCTTCCACTCGTGTTTCAATCAAATAGTGGAAACCCATACCAACATAAAGCACACTTATGATAACAAATCCTACTTCATCAAAAGTGAACTTGTTTTTAATTAGCACTGTATAAATTAGTAATAGAATAGCACCTAAAAATAGAAATTCCATTTTCGAATAAGATGTTACTTCTAAGACTTTCGCTTCCCAATCATTTGGCATTAGCAAAATAAACATTGTTAGTAATGTTAAAATGCCTGGTACTGAAAATAGCGAAATGCCTTTCATTCGTAAAATTTCATACAGACCAACTGCTGCCATCGCATATACTAATAACGAAAATGGAAGTCCTCCCAAAACAACAAATGGTATAAATAACGCAGCAGCAATAACGCCTGTGATAATACGCTGTTTCACGTTTTATTCCCCTTTCAATCCTCCGTATCGACGATTACGTTTTTGATAATCGTTCACCGCATCTAAAAGTGAATGTTCGTCAAAATCCGGCCAGAGCGTGTCAGTAAACCAAAATTCAGTATATGCTAGCTGCCAAAGCATAAAATTACTCAAACGAATTTCTCCGCTTGTACGAATTAATAAATCAGGTTCTGGTAACTCACTGGTCATTAAATGTGTTGAAATACTATCTTCTGTAATATCTTCCACGGTAAGTTCACCATCTTGAGCTTTCTGAACTAATTGTTGTACCGCTGATACTATCTCAGATCGACTACCATAATTAAGTGCAAAATTTAATACCATCCCTGTATTTTTTTCCGTTTCTTTCATCGCTTTTTTTACAGCATTTTGTGTATGTTCAGGAAGAGAGTCCATTTCTCCAATCATAGCGATTCGAATATTCAGTTCCATGAGTTCGGGTAAAAATGAAGTTAAAAATTCCTCAGGTAAGCGCATTAAAAATTCTACTTCCATTTTAGGGCGCTTCCAATTTTCAGTTGAGAATGCATACAAAGTAAGAGCCTGCACACCAATCCTATTTGCAGCCCTTGTAATTTTACGGACATTCTTCATACCTTCATGGTGACCAGCGACACGCGGCATTGCACGTTTTTTTGCCCAACGACCGTTACCATCCATAATAATAGCAATGTGCTTGGGCACAATTTCTCCAGTCATATCTGAAATTCGTTCCTGTAAATTTCGATTTTGTTTATCTGATTTTCTCCATACGAGTTTATTCAACATTTAGAATCCTCCACTAGCTTACAAATCGGAACGTATACTTCATCTATCATATCAAAAATAAGAATTCTTTTCCTTAATCTTGTTTAAAAAAAAGACGTCCCCTTAGTTAGGACGTCTTTTAGAAAACAAGGTTCTTGAAATTAAACTGCCATGATTTCTTTCTCTTTTTCTTTAGCAAGTTCATCAACTTTTACAATGCTTTCGTCTGTAGCCTTTTGGACATCATCAGCATAGCCGCGTAAATCGTCTTCAGTAATATCGCCATTTTTTTCGAGTTTTTTGAAATCCTCATTTGCATCACGACGCACGTTGCGGATTGCAACTTTAGCATCTTCAGCAGACTTTTTAACGACTTTTACAAGTTCTTTACGACGCTCTTCAGTTAAAGCAGGGATTGCTAAGCGAATCACATTCCCATCATTAGTTGGTGTAATACCAATATCTGATTTCATAAGTGCTTTTTCGATGTCACCTAGAACTGTTTTGTCATATGGTTGAATAACTAAAAGACGAGCTTCAGGAACAGATACACCTGCTAATTGATTAATCGGTGTTGGTGCACCATAATATTCAACTGAAATTCGGTCTAATAATGAAGCGTTCGCACGACCAGCACGAATTGAAGCTAGTTCGCGAGAGTACGCGTTAATTGTTTTGACCATTTTCTCATTAGCTTGAGCCATCACTTCTTTAGGCATTACGAATTCCTCCTAACAACTGTGCCAATAGTTTCACCTTGAACGGCACGTTTAATATTTCCATTCTCCATTATTGAGAATACTATGAGTGGGATATCATTGTCCATACAAAGCGTTGAAGCAGTAGAATCCATTACCTGTAATCCTTGTTGAATAACTTCTAAGTATGTCAAATTATCATATTTAACTGCATCAGCATTTGTTTTTGGATCAGCTGAATATACGCCATCTACATTGTTTTTCGCCATTAAAATTACATCCGCATTAATTTCAGCGGCACGTAATGCAGCTGTTGTATCTGTGGAGAAGTAAGGATTACCTGTACCCGCCGCAAAAATAACTACGCGTTTTTTCTCTAAATGGCGTACTGCTTTACGACGAATATAAGGTTCCGCTACTTGTGTCATAACTATTGAAGACTGTACACGTGTTGCAACATCAAGATTTTCTAATGAATCTTGTAGTGCTAAAGCGTTCATCACTGTAGCTAACATTCCCATATAGTCCGCATTTGCACGTTCCATACCCATTTCGCTACCGATTTTACCTCTCCAAATATTACCGCCGCCAACAACAAGGGCAACTTCTACTCCTAGGTCCACAACTTCTTTAATTTGTTCTGCTACTGATTTTACGATATTAGGAACAAGTCCGAAGCCTTGATCCCCTGCTAAAGCCTCACCGCTTAATTTGATGACGACTCTTTTGTATTGTGGCACACTCATTGGAAACCTCCGTCATACTTTTTTCTTGAAAAATAGGGAACACGAAAAGCTGTGCTCCCTAGTCTGTTTATATTAGATGTGTATTAATTAGTTACCTTTAACTTGGTTCATTACTTCTTCAGCAAAGTTGTCTTCGCGTTTTTCAATACCTTCGCCCACTTCATAGCGTACGAATGATTTTAAAGTACCGCCAGCAGCTTTAACGAAATCGCCAACTTTTTGGTCTGGGTTTTTAACGAATGGTTGGTCAAGAACACAGATTTCTTCGAAGTATTTACGTAGACGGCCTTCAACCATTTTAGCTACGATATTTTCTGGTTTACCTTCGTTAAGAGCTTGTTCAGTTAATACTTTACGCTCGTGATCGATTTCTTCTTGAGAAATTTGGTCATGAGTAATGTATTTAGGGTTTAAAGCTGCAACGTGCATAGCTACGTCTTTAGCAATTGTAGAATCAGTTGTACCTTCAACTACAGTTAATACGCCGATACGACCGCCCATGTGTAGGTATGGTCCGAATGAGTCAGCGTCAGTTTTTGTAGCAATTTCAAAACGACGAAGAGTGATTTTTTCACCGATTTTAGCAATCGCGTTTGAAATGTGATCCGCAACAGTTAAACCATTTTCCATAGTAGATTCTAAAGCCACTTCAACTGAAGCAGGTTTAGTAGCTAGAAGGAAAGTAGCTAATTCTTTTACAAGAACTTGGAAGCCTTCGTTTTTAGCTACGAAGTCAGTTTCAGCATTTACTTCAACTAGTACAGCTTCGTTTCCTTGTTCTAAGATGAAAGTTGTACCTTCAGCTGCAATACGATCTGCTTTTTTAGCTGCAGAAGAAAGACCTTTTTCGCGTAGGAAGTCGATTGCTGCGTCCATATCTCCGTCTACTTGTACTAATGCTTTTTTACAATCCATCATACCAGCACCAGTTTTTTCGCGTAATTCTTTTACCATTTGTGCAGTTACTGCCATTGTTAGTTCCTCCTTGTGTAATCATGTTATGAATTTTTTTATTTTCTCAAAAAAAGGCGATAAGAGGGTTTAGCCGCTTATCACCTGTTTCTTACTTGTGAATTACTCTGCTGCAGCTTCAGTAGCTGGAGCTTCTTCTTCACCTTGTTTAGACTCAATTAAAGCGTCTGCCATTTTTGCAGTTAATAATTTAACAGCGCGAATTGCATCGTCATTTGCAGGAATAACGTAGTCGATTTCATCTGGATCACAGTTAGTATCAACAATACCTACAAGAGGGATGTTTAGTTTGCGTGCTTCAGCAACAGCAATACGTTCTTTACGTGGATCTACAACGAACATAACATCAGGGATACCTTGCATGTCGCGGATACCGCCTAAGAATTTAACTAAACGTTCGTGTTGTTTTTTAAGTTGAACAACTTCTTTTTTAGGAAGAACTTCGAAAGTACCGTCTTCTTCCATTTTTTCGATTTGTTTCATACGAGCAACACGTTTTTGGATAGTACCGAAGTTAGTTAAAGTACCACCTAACCAACGTTGGTTAATATAGTAGTTACCAGAACGCTCTGCTTCTTCTTTGATAGCTTCTTGTGCTTGTTTTTTCGTACCAACGAAAAGCACTTTACCGCCATCAGCACCAACTTGGCGCATGAAGTCATAAGCTTCCTCTAATTTTTTAACAGTTTTTTGTAAATCGATGATGTAGATACCGTTACGTTCAACAAAAATGTATTTCTTCATTTTTGGGTTCCAACGGCGAGTTTGGTGACCGAAATGTACACCAGCCTCAAGTAATTGTTTCATAGAAATTACTGACATGTGTGTTTCCTCCTGAAAATGGTTTTTTTGTCCTCCGTATTCGTCATTTGTAAGAGTAACTCTATTAAAAGAGCACCTGCTCCATACATCAGAATACGTGTGTAATGTAACACCACTTGCTACTATATCACACAATATTTACAACTGCAACAAATTTAGTGCTTAAACTTTAGTATAAGTTCAATCTCAGTTTTACCTTTTTGTAGGGATTTTGCAATTTCTTCGATTGAACGACCTTGAGAATATAGTTCACGAACTTGATCCTCTATCGAAAATTCTATGCCCTCTGCCGTTTCTTCTACCGTTTGAAGAACTGCGTCAAAATCTTGGTGTTTTTTTTGTGGTTGGGATTGGTTCTGTTTATAAGCTTTTGCTGCAACATTTTTTGATGCACTAATTGATGATAGTAAAAAAGCTTCTTCACCTTTTTGCTTTTGTTCGCTTTCAAGTACAACTGGAACTTCTTTTTCTTTCAACAATTGTACCACCGGCTCATTATAGGTTGTTTTCTTAGTTATATTAATGTTGGAAAGTTCTTCAATTAATCGATTGTTTTCATCACGCATTTCAGCCAAATAGGCACCAATAGCGTTATCCATGTCATCTTTTAAGCGCTCTTGTTTTACTTCAATATCTTTAAAACGTGACAGCTTAGAATATAGCATGATAATTAAAAAGAAGCTGATGATTTGCGTGATAAATAAAAAGACAAGTATTGCAACTACCATTGTTGCTCCTAACCGCTAAAATCCACGAATTGTCCTTTAAATGGATGTTTAGCTTTTTCGTTCACTTCTTCTGACTCATGCTTTTTTTTACTATTCTTTCCACTACCTGATTGATTATTCGCAGATGGATCTTCGTCTTTAATCTCATCGGTACTTTCCGATTCCAATACAGACGTACGATTGCGCTCAATTTGGCGTTGCAAAGCTGCATTAGCCAAGTCTTGATTCGTGTTTACTTGTTGTTGTGCTTGGTCAGCCATTTTACCAGCTTCAAATGTTTTCGGAATCGCTATTTGAAGCTCGACACCTTTTAAGCTCATACAACATGCCTCCATTTATGCATTTTGCATTTCAGATGATAATAGATTCCGCAATTTAAATAATGCTTTTGAATGGATTTGTGAAATACGCGAGGTTGAAAGCTCTAGCATTTCTCCAATTTCAGTGAGTGTCATTTCTTCTGTATAAAACAGACTTAATACAAGTTGCTCTTTCTCATTTAACTTTAATATATTGTCCGCAAGATCCCCTAGTAATTCCATTTTCACAACTTCTTGTTCAGGTGTCTTCACATTATCATCACGAATAATAAATGATTTACCTTCATGATCATCCTGATCTTGAGACTGCTCGTCCATTGACAATACATTTGAAATAAAGTGTTCTTGCATTGTTTGATAAATATCATCGACAGGCACATCTAAAGTAACAGCAATTTCCTCTGGTGTTACATGACGCATTAAACGTTGCTCTAACGACTCAATCTGTGCATCTAATTTTTTTGCTTTTTCACGAGCAGAACGTGGAAGCCAATCTTCTTTTCTAAGACCATCAATTATGGCACCACGAACGCGGAATGATGCATATGTATCAAATTTCAAATCACGAGTTGGATCAAATTTATTTAATGCATCGAAGAGTCCCATCATTCCAAGGCTTGTTAATTCATCCCTTGACACATTTTTAGGTAAGCCGGTACTAATACGCTGTACGTGATAGGATACTAATGGGATATACTTTTTTATTAGCAAGTCTCCTGCACGAGGATCTCGTTCAGCAGTCCAGCTACTCCAAAGCTTCTGCTCTTCATTTACAGTTGGTTGCATCGCCGAATCCTCCCATTTAGTAAAGTACAATTTGTAAATCTATTATATCAATCTATTACTGTATAAAATCCTCTAATTCAAAGAAATTCATGTTCATTTGATGTCTTCTAACATCATAGATTGAACTACTTTTGCTACTTCTTCAGCATCTTCTTCAATGTTATTATGCACTTGACCTGTCTGCTGCTCTTTTACTTGTCCATCGTTCACTGCAAGTTCACCCTCTGCTAGAGTCAAGTCTTCTGATTGTGGTGAAAAAAAGACAAATGCAATGACAAATCGTACTAAAAACGCAATTAAAAAAACTACTAAAGCAATTAAAAATGAGTTAAATAATATCGTCGTTGGCGTCTTAATTGATTGGAATGTCATGAAAAAATAAATTGAAAATCCAATCAGAGAAGCCCAACAATTCCATAAAATTGAGCCAACCATTATATATCTTTCACTCCTTGATTTACAGTTCGAATATTTAATTTGGTCGTATGTAAATCAAACTCTATTGTTCGACCACTACTACCACCAGTATCTTCCGCAATAAGAGGTATGGACAGTTTTTTTAGTTGCAACTTCACAGCCTCTACATTGCGTGGTCCAATTCTCATAGAATCTTTACTCGATGTAAATTGAAACATCTGAGCCCCTCCAGCTATTTTTGCTTTTAGCTTAAAAGGTTGGACCCCTTCTTGTTTCAGCTGATTTACCATGGCAGGAATACCTGTATCGGCAAATTTCGCCACATTAATCGAGTCTGTTCTGCCAAGTTGGGAATCTGGAAGCATCACGTGAATTAACCCTGCTACCCCTTTTGATTCATCATATAACACAACCCCTACACATGAACCTAATCCAGATGTTCGGATTGTGTTAGGCGCTTTCACTACGTCCATTTGAGCTATTCCTACTTTTACTACACTAGCGCTATCTATCATATTAAGAAACTCCTAATGCTCTAAAAATAGATTCAAAGGAATCAGGGTCAAGTAATAAGAAGAAATGTCCTCTAACCGTCTCTGTATCTCCCATATTTTCTTCATAAATCGTAGTATCAATGACGATAACATGATCACTTACTTGAGATACTTCGATTAATCCAAAACTAATAATAGCACCAAACATATCAATACTTAACGCAGGTGGGGTTGGATAAATTTTTAAACTAGTGAAATCTGAGAGCGCTGATAAATATGAGCCCGATAAAATATTTCCAAGCTCTTGCATTGCAGAAAAACCTAATTCGGAAACAGGTGTTTGACGGAAATCAAAGCTTTCATCTCGTATTAATTTTTGTATGAAATGATTAGCTTGTTCAATCGGTAGGATAAAGAACATTCCACCTTTAGCATCTCCTTCAATTCTCAAATAGATGCCAGCGACAGCCTGATCCGCACCGCCACCTCTTTCCATCATTTCATTAAATGACACCATTTCAACTTTCGGTACACGCATATCTATTTTTGTATTTAATAAAGATGAAAGAGCAGTAGCAGCATGCGCTGCTCCAATGTTACCAATCTCCTTCAAAACATCTAAATGTAATGACGTGATTTTATCGTGAAATGTCATAGGTTCATACCTTTCTTTACTTTAACGTATTTAGTACTTTATCTAAATGAAGCAAAATAAGAAGGCGCTTACCGACTTTCGCTACACCTGAAATGAATTCTTCTTCTAATGAACCAACTACTTCAGGTTGCGGTTCAATTGATTCCTTTGGTATATCCATTACATCATTAGCTGCATCGACGATAAATCCTACTTCCATTTCATCCAATGAAATAATGATGATTCTTGTACTTTCATTATCCGAAGAAATATCCAGGTCAAAGCGTTCGCGTAGATCAATGATTGGCGTTACTACACCTCGTAAGTTGATAACACCTTTCACGTATCTCGGTGTTTTTGGAACGCGTGTAATATGCATTGTTTTTTCAATTCCTTGAACTTGACTAACAGGAATTGCGTACTCTTTATCTGCCAATTGAAAAACAATAACTTTCAAACTTTCTACATCAAGCGTATTTACCATCATTTACACCTCTTTCGATCATCTCATTATTTAATAAGCGCATTACAGTCTACGATTAATGCAACTTTCCCGTTCCCAAGAATTGTTGCACCAGAAATAGCAAAGACATTTGTTAAATAATTCCCTAAAGCTTTTAGTACAATTTCCTGTTGTCCAATGAATGAATCAACAACTAATCCAGCCATTTTCTCACCCTTACGGACGATAACCACTGAATGGAACTCTTCATCTACTGCTTCATTACGTGGCACTTCAAAGATTTCATCTAAAAATACAAGAGGCACAACTTTGCCGCGGAAATCAATTACTTTTTGATTATGCGCATTCATAATATCCGAAGAGCGAATAATTGATGTTTCGATAATTGAAGATAAAGGAATTGCATAAATCTCTTTTTCAATTTCCACAAGCATTACAGAAATAATAGACAATGTTAATGGTAGTTGAATTGAGAATAATGAACCTTTACCCTCAGTTGATTCGATTGTAATATTTCCACCTAGAGATTCTATTGTGGATTTTACTACATCTAGTCCTACACCACGACCTGATACGTCTGAAATTACGTCTGCTGTTGAGAAACCGGATGATAAAATTAATTCATTAACTTGATTGTCTGTCATTGAAGCTGCAACTTCCGGCGTTACGACACCTTTAGAGATTGCTTTAGACAATACTTTTTCACGGTTAATACCCGCACCGTCATCTTCTAATTCAATAAAGACATGGTTACCGCTATGATAAGCACGTAGAACGATTGTACCTTCTTCTGGTTTACCTTTTGCACGACGTACTTCAGGGCTTTCTACACCATGATCTAAGCCATTGCGAATTAAGTGAACAAGTGGATCACCGATTTCATCAATAACTGTACGATCTAATTCTGTTTCAGCTCCGATAATTTCTAGATTTACTTTTTTGTTTAATTCACGCGTTAACTGGCGCACCATTTTAGGGAAACGATTAAATACTGTTTCAACTGGAACCATACGCATTGTTAAAATGATATTTTGTAAGTCTCCAGAAATGCGAGACATTCTTTCAACTGTTTCATTAAGTTCGCTATGATTTAACTCTGACGCGATTGATTGTAAACGTCCACGATCGATTACTAACTCTTCAAACAAGTTCATTAAAATATCCAGTCGTTCAATATTCACACGAATGGTTTTACTAGTTGCGTGACCACCACCATTTTTTGCAGGTGTCTTTTTAGCAGCAGGTGCATCAACAGATTCTTTCTTCGCTACCTGTTGCTGTGGTTGTTCTACAACGGCTTGTTCTACTTGTGGTGTTTCTACCGTTCCAAGCATCGCCTGATTTAAGACTTGGAAATCGACTGGCTGTACAATGACACGATCAACTTCAGATACTTTCAACAATTTCTTTTCAATATCTTCAGCTGGCTCTTTTGTTATAAAGGCAATATAGAAGTCATTATCAAATTGCTCTTCTTCAAGCTTTTCAACAGAAGGAGATGACTTGATAACATCACCCAATTTTTCAAGTAATTCAAACACCATATATACGCGTGCTGCTTTTAATAAACAATCTTCACGTAGATGAACTGAAATTTCATATGTGTTAAAATCTTGTTCTTGTGATTGTTGAATAACTGTTAGTTCAAAGTCATCGTATTCAAGTAACACTGCAGGCTCAACATTTGTAGTTGCTGCCACTTCGTTATTTGTTATAGATCTAGTAAGCACTTCACCTAATTCTATTTTCTTTAGGGATTCAACTGTTGCACTTACATCCTTTTTCCCATCTCCACCGCTTGCAATATCGTTAACCATTTCTTCAAGATGGTCTACTGATTCAAAGACAACATCCAAAATCTCTGGAGTAACCTTAATTTTTTCGTTACGAATCGCATCTAAAACATTTTCCATTTTATGAGTTAAATCAGCTAAATCTTCGAAGCCCATTGTCGCTGACATACCTTTTAATGTATGAGCATTACGGAAAATATCATTCACAATTGCTAAATCATTTGGGTTTTTCTCTAACTCTAGTAAACTTTCACTACAAGACTGAAGGTGCTCTTTACTTTCGTCAATAAACACTTCTAAATATTGATTCGTATCCATAGAATGGCCCCCTTTAAGGCAAATATTTCATTATTGTTTCTGCAATATCATCTACATCCGCTACTTCATCAACTAAGCCCGTTTCAAAAGCTGCTTTAGGCATGCCATATACAATACATGTATTAGCAGATTCAGTAATAGCAATTACTTTTCCAGTATTTTTCAACTGAATTAAACCCTTTGTTCCATCGGCGCCCATTCCTGTCATAATAACGGCTACTTTGTCAATTTCATTGAATTGACAATTATCTTCAAATAGTACGTCGACAGATGGTCTATGTCCCCCACGAGGTGGTTCTTGATCATCTAGTACGATGCCATAAGACATTCCTATTTTCCGAATCTTCATGTGATAACCACCGGGAGCTATGTAAGCTACTCCATTTTGCAAAATGTCACCATTTTCAGCTTCTTTCACAGTAATATCAGACAGTTGATCTAATCGATTGGATAATGACTTTGTAAAACCAGCAGGCATATGTTGAACAATTAGGATTGGCGCTTTAATGGTAGCTGGTATTTTAGTAATGACTTCTTGTAAAGCTCTTGGACCTCCAGTCGAAGTACCAATTAGTATCATTTTCTTAGAATGAGCTGACCATTCCTTTTTGACTTGCGTTGCAGCTATTTCAGCCTTTCTTTCCTGTTGCAGAACTTTCGGTACCTTTCGTGATAAAAGAGTAGAATCACTCAGTTCTCCAGTAAATTTAGTTGTATTTGATTTGATAATTGTTTGCTGAAGTTTTGAAACTTGTACATTGGCAGCATGCTCAACTTTATATACAAGGTCATTTTTGATTTTATGTAAATCAAGCGAAATTGTACCACTTGGTTTAGCAATAAAATCAACAGCACCATTCGCCATTGCTTCTAAAGTCGAATCAGCACCCCGTTCTGTTGTACTTGAAAGCATAACAACAGGAACCGGTGATTCTGCCATGATTTTTTTTAGAGCTTCTAAACCATTCATTTCTGGCATTTCAACATCCATAGTCACTACATCAGGCTTAAGACTTTTAATCTTTCGTAATGCATCATTACCGTTACGAGCCGTGCCTATAACTTGTATTTTAGTATTATCCGTAAAAAAATCTGAAATGAGCTTCCTCATAAAAGCAGAGTCATCGACAATGAGTAGCTTTTTTGGTTGAGAAATGTTCAATTAATCACGACCTTTCGAAAAAATACTTTTCAATTTAGACAAAAACTTATTCGTCTGAGCAGGTGCATGTACTTCTTCAATGCAATCTTCCATATAACGATAAGTTATATCTCGTAACGTTTTCGTAATTGGAGCATTTGGAAATAAAATTGAAAAGGGAACTTGTTTACGAACAGCTTGTCTTACAAGTGGATCTTCAGGTAAAGACCCCAACACAGTAACTTCTTTTGACAAAAATCGTGACATAGCATGGCTTAAACGTCTAAGGGCATCAGGACCTTCTTCTTGATCCATAGTACGATTACAAAGAAGATAAAACTTTTTATCAGGATCTTTATAGTGAATATATTTCATCATAGAATAAGCATCTGTAATTGATGTAGGCTCAGTAGTAGAAATGACAATAATATCCTCAACTGCGACTAACAAATCTAAAGACCAGTTTGTTGCTCCTGCTCCCATATCAAACACTATGTAATCAAATGACTTTTGCAACACTTCGAATGCTTCAATCAAACGATTAAACATTTTCTCAGACCACTCCATTAGCCCAATCATACCCGTACCGCCTGAAATATATTGCAAACCATTAGGCCCCTCAAAAATAACCTCTTGTAATGAACAATCCCCCTGTAAATAGTCCTTTAAACTTTTCCTAGCGCTTTCACCTAAAAGGATATGAATATTCCCCATTCCGATATCCATATCAACAATGACAACTTTTTTACCATGGGAGGCTAAAGTATTAGAAAAATTCGTTGTGAAATTGCTTTTTCCAACGCCACCTTTACCACTTACAACTGCAATAGATTTCCCTATTAATCCCTGGCTTCGCAACATATGCATTCTTAAAGATTCTGCTTGATCTCTCATTTCCTATCTCCTTGAAAGAACAATTCAACTATACTTTCAAAAGAGGCCTCCTCAATATCCTCTGGTACTTCTTGACCAGTGGTATAGTAAGCAAGTCCTTTATTATATTTAACCATTAAATTAATCATTGAGCCAATAGAATTTGTTTCATCGAGCTTAGTAAATATTAGTTTAGTAATAGGAAATTCCAAAAATTGTTGAATAATCGTTTCCATATCTCGCTCTTTTGATGTCATTGATAGGACTAAAAAGCTTTCCATATTCTGTTCAAAATTCATTAATCCTCGTAAATCTTCTACGTACTTCACTTCTTTGTAGTTTCGCCCAGCCGTATCTATAAAGATTAAATCAAGATGATCAAATTTTTCTAACGCATGTTCATAGTCTTGTTTGTTATAAACAATCTCTACAGGTGCTTGCAATAAATTCGCATACGTTTTCAACTGTTCAATCGCAGCAATTCTATACGTATCGGTTGTAATGAAACCAATTTTTTGTTTCTTCTCGAGTACTGCCCTAGCAGCCATTTTAGCAATTGTTGTTGTTTTACCAACTCCAGTTGGTCCTAAAACGTTTATATATTTTTTTTCATAAGAAATACCACCGAAAGGAAGCTGCTCAATACTAGTAACTAGAGATTCTTTTGCAAGCTTGAAAAGCTCCTCTTGCGATAAATCTCCTTTACTATTTTTTATAATTGCAAAAAGCTCATCACCAATACATGTGACAAGCTCTTGATTTAGCTCCTGTTTCTCTAGTTGTTCAATAAGAGGTAAGAGTTCATCTGGATACTTGGCCCCTACAGAGTGTCGCTGCATTGATTGCATAAGTAATTTCAAATCAGCTATTTCTTTTTTGATTTCTTCAGAATTTTGATCCGAATGTATACTTTGTTCAATCATAGGCTGAACTGGAGCTAGAAGAGGCGCAGATTCTCTTACTTCTGCGCGATCTAGCCCTGCTACCACTTCAATACTTTTCTTTTTAAATAATCCTAAAAAACCTTTTGAATAAACTACTTTTGAATTGACAATGACTGCATCATCACCAAAATCAGCACGAACTTTTTTCATTGCGGCTGGCATTGACGGTGCTACATATTTTTTCATTTTCATTCAACATTCACCACCCCAACACTTTGGATCTCAATTGATGATTCCAGTTCATTATACGAAAGAATTGGAATTTGAGGAAAATATCTCTCTGTCAATTGTCGTAGGTACATTCGAACAGCTGGTGAACATAAAATCACCGGAGATTGTTCAAAGAATGCAATACGTTCAATTTCTCTTGCAATTGATTCTAGTATCGCTTGAGAATCTTGTGGATCCATCGCTAAATAATTTCCGTGATCCGTTTGTTGAATACTATCTGCAATCATTTTTTCCACTTTAGCAGCCACAGTTAAAACTTTTAGCTCCGGCTGACTACCTGCATGCTGAGCAGTAATTTGACGAGCAAGTGCTTGGCGGACATACTCAGTAAGAACATCCACATCTGATGTTAACTTTGAATAATCTGCTAATGTCTCGAAAATAATTGGTAGATTGCGAACAGAAACATTTTCTTGCAATAATTTCGCCAATACTTTTTGAATCTCACCAATTGATAATGGCGTTGGTGTTAACTCTTCTACTAAAATTGGTGCTGATTCTCTTAAATGATCGATTAATTGTTTTGTTTCTTGGCGACCAAGTAGGTCTGAAGCGTTTGCACGAATAATTTCAGTTAAATGAGTAGAGACAACACTAGGCGGATCCACTACTGTATAACCAAGCATTTCAGCTTCTTCTTTCACCTGCTCAGTAATCCATTTTGCAGGTAGACCAAATGATGGCTCTACTGTATCGATTCCCTCAATCGAGTCATCATCTCCAGGACTCATTGCTAAGTAGTGATCTAATAATAGTTCACCTTGCGCAAGTTCGTTCCCTTTTATTTTGATACGATATTCATTCGGTTGTAATTGAATATTATCGCGAATACGAACAACCGGTATGACAATCCCTAACTCAAGCGCAAGTTGACGTCGAATCATTACAACACGATCTAATAAATCTCCACCTTGTGCTGCATCTACTAATGGAATTAATCCATAACCAAATTCAAATTCAATCGGATCAACATTCAATAAATTAATGACATTTTCCGGACTTTTCAGATTATCCGTGGCCACTTCTTCTTCAATTTCTTGTAATTCTTCAATTTCTTCTTGTTTTTGATGACTTATACGGTATGCAACGAATGCAAGTAGCCCAGCTAATGGAACTGTATAAATTAATTCGATTGGTGTTACAATTCCTAACAGAAAGATTGTACCTGCTGCAATATATAACAACTTCGGATTAGCAAGTAATTGCCCAGTAATATCGGTGCTTAAATTACCATCAGAAGCTGCGCGGGTTACTACAATACCTGTTGCTGTAGAAATTAATAACGCTGGAATTTGTGATACTAAACCGTCACCTACTGTTAAAGTAGAGAACAAATGCACTGCTTCAGAGAACTCTAAATCCATTTGCACAACACCGATAATCATTCCTACAAGTAGGTTAATGATGACGATAATAATACCTGCAATGGCGTCCCCTTTAACAAATTTTGTGGCACCGTCCATAGCTCCGTAGAAATCGGCCTCATTACTTACTTTTTCACGTCTTTGACGAGCATCTGTTTCAGAAATTAACCCTGCATTCAAATCGGCATCAATCGCCATTTGCTTACCTGGCATCGCATCCAATGTAAAACGGGCTGCAACTTCAGAAACACGCTCAGACCCTTTCGTAATAACGATAAACTGAATGATAATCAAAATTACGAAAACGACTAAACCGACAAGAATATTGCCACCTACAACAAAGGTACCGAATGTTTCAACTACATTCCCAGCTTCACCACCACTTAAAATTGCTCGGGTTGTCGAAACGTTTAATCCTAAGCGAAACAGTGTAAGTAATAAAAGTAATGATGGGAATATTGAAAATTGAAGTGCCTCTTGCATGTTCATAGCTGTTAATAAAACTAATAACGCTAGCGATATATTAATAATAATGAGAAAGCTTAACATCCACGGAGGTAGAGGGATAATGAGCATCGCTACAATTAAAATAACTGCCGATAATACCCCTATGTCGCGAATTTTCATACTTGTCCCTCCTGCTTAAAACTTTAAATTTTGCGTTTAATACGGTATACATAAGCTAAAACTTCCGCAACCGCTTTGAAAAACTCGTCTGGGATACGGCCCCCAACTTCCACTTGATCGTACATCGCTCTAGCCAATGGTCTATTTTCCACCATCACAACATCATTTTCTTTGGCAATCAATTTAATCTTTTGTGCGATGAAGTCGGTCCCTTTAGCAACAACTTTTGGGGCATCCATACTTTCATCATCATACTGCAGTGCGATTGCATAATGGGTTGGATTAGTAATAACGACGTCCGCTTTAGGTACTTCCGACATCATACGACGCATGGCCATTTCACGTTGACGTTGTTTAATTTTTGATTTTATGAGGGGGTCACCCTCGGTATTTTTATATTCATCTTTAATATCCTGCTTGGACATTTTTAAGTTTTTTTCATAATCAAACTTCTGATAGAAATAATCCAAGATTGCCACACAAAATAATGTAAGTGAAGCTGCAATCCCCATTATTACTGTTAATTTACCAACAGTTATTAAAGTGACCCACGGAGATTTAAAAGACAAACTTAGTACATCATCTATATTCATGAGAAGAATAACTGTTGTAACCGATCCGATAAAGGTTATTTTTAAAACTGATTTTAGTAACTCAATAATAGCTCTCATTGAGAACATCCGTTTTAAGCCTTTAAGTGGATCAATCTTTTTTAAATCAAATTTTAATGACTCTGTAGTAAAAAGTAATCCGAATTGAAAGAAGTTTCCCGCGAGACTAGCTATTACCGCAATCACCATAATTGGTAATAAAACAAATGCCATCTCAATCATTACTTCTTTATAGATTTCCATAACTGAGCTAATCGAAATAGATTCAACTAACAAGTATCGACTAAATGTTTGTTTAAAAAATGCCATGACGCTATCTCTCATAGATCCGGCGCCAAATAATAAAAATAAAAAAACAGATAGGAGGGCAATTGCACTTGTAACATCCTGACTTTTTAATACTTGACCTTTTTTTCGGGCATCCAATCTTTTCTTAGGTGTTGCTTTTTCAGTTTTTTCCCCCGCAAAAAATTGTAAGTCAAGACGAATATATTGCATCTTATCCACCACCTATTAGAACCATAAAATCACGCATACTAACAATCATAATATTAAATAACTTTTGAATAACCGCTACCATTACTCCCATCATTGTTACTAGAACAAGAAAACTCACACCAATTTTGATTGGGAAACCAACCACAAAAATATTCAACTGTGGAACTGTTCTAGCTGTTATCCCTAAAGCAATATCAACTAAGAATAATGTAGCTACAATTGGAATAGCCATTTGAAAAGCAATACCAAACACTGTACCAAACATTTTAATAATAAATTCAGTGGAATTTTCTGATCCAAAGGATGGCCACATTTCACCAATTGGCAAGTATTCATAACTATAATAAATACCGTCTAATAGTAAATGATGCCCATTAATCCCTAACAACACTAGCAATGCCAGTGTATTAAAGAATTGCCCTAAGAGGGGACTTTGTGCCCCTGTCTGTGGATCTATAATATTCGCAATAGCAAAACCCATTTGAAAGTCTATAAAACTTCCTGCTATTTGGATAGCTGACATAATCATATAAGCAATTAAGCCGATAATTAAACCAACCATTGCTTCTTTTATAACTAATAATATGTATTCCCCGTTTACTTCCATTGGAGTAACGTCAATTGTGTAATACATCATCCATGCAATTACTGCCGCTAATGTAAGTCGCATTTTCGACGGGATTGTTTTATAAGAAAACAAGGGTACCGTTATAAAAAATGCCGAGATTCGCACAAGAATGAGAAGGAACACCGTTACTTTAGGTACTAGTTCTTCCATTCAATCACCCTATATACCGCAGTAAATTTTCAAAAATATCTGTTGCATACGAAGTCACTTGCGAAAGCATCCAAGGTCCAAAAAATACAATACCGACTAAAACAGCAATAATCTTCGGCACAAAGGCAAGAGTTTGCTCTTGAATTTGTGTCGTTGCTTGGAAAATACTGACTGCCAAACCAGTAATTAAAGCGATTAGTAATAAAGGCCCTGAAGTAAGTAGGACAACCATGATCGCACGTTCTGCAACTGAAATGACCATTTCACCTGTCATATTGATTCATCCCCTAAAAGCTTTGCAGCAATGATTTCATTACAAGATACCAGCCATCTACAAGTACAAATAATAGGATTTTAAATGGTAGTGAAATCATAACTGGTGGTAACATCATCATCCCCATAGACATTAATACACTTGCGACGATCATATCGATTACAAGGAATGGTATGAAAATCATGAAACCAATTTGGAAAGCAGTTTTAATTTCACTTAACGCAAAAGCAGGTACTAAAGTAGTTAATGAAATATCCTGAATCGTTTCAGGACGCTCTGCACCAGAATATTTTAAAAACAAATCTAAATCCTTCTGTCTTGTATGCTGACTCATAAAGTCTTTAAATGGCCCACTCGCTTTTTCGTAAGCTTCATCCAATGTGATTTTCTCATCAAAAAGAGGTTGTAATGCTTCTTTATTCACTTCTTGGAATGTTGGTGCCATTATAAAGAATGTTAAAAAAAGCGCCAATCCAACTATTACTTGGTTTGGAGGCATTTGCTGTGTAGCTAAAGCTGTACGTACGAACGATAGGACTATAACAATCCTCGTAAAAGATGTCATTAGTATTAATATACTTGGTGCTAATGATAGAACTGTTAGCATTAACATCAGTTTTACAGAAGTAGAAACATTGGATGGATCGCTGTCTGAGAAATAATTAACTAAATCACTCATTCTTTATCGCTCTCCTTTTGCTTCCACTCATTCAAATCTTGACTACGTTCAGATTTTATTTTTGAGATTTTTTGTTGAAATAGATCTTTGAATTCTTCTTTTGGTTTTTCATCTACTTTCGATGAAGGTCGTACTTTTTCTTTTAAACTAGTAAAAAGGTCTGCAATATATGGAACTTGATTTGCAAATTCCTGTTTGTCGTTATATAAGGTCATTAGACGCTCTTTTTCGACCTCGTTTGAGATTTCCTTAAGAATATGTACATCCTCACCTACACCAACTAAATAGAGCGAATCTCCTACTTTTAAGAGCTGCACCGATTTCTGTTGACCTAAAGACAATCCACCTAAATTTTGCATCAATTGGTTATGTTGATATTTTTGGTTGCGACTATTGACAAATTTTAACATCCCGTACAATAGTGCTACTACAAAGATAAGAGCTAGGACCATTTTAATATAATCCCATGGAGACAAGCCGACAGCTGTCGATTGTGTGTTTTTATCGACAGCTGTAGTTGAATCCTCTTTGCATACATCTTTATCTTTGTTATAGCAATCACCAACCATCCCCCCCGTCTCAGCAAAAGCTGGTGTCGGGTTAAGCATAGGATTAATAAATGTAATTGTTAATAATGATGCACACAACATCAGTTTCAATAAGGCTTTATAAAACATTCCGATCAACCTAACGCTTTTTGGATCGCTTCGATAACACGGTCAGCTTGGAAAGGTTTTACGATAAAGTCTTTTGCACCAGCTTGTATTGCATCAATTACCATTGCTTGTTGTCCCATTGCTGAGCACATAATAACAATCGCACTTGGATCTTTTTCTTTAATAGATTTTAATGCTGCAATTCCATCCATTTCAGGCATAGTAATATCCATTGTTACTAAATCTGGTTTTAATTCGCTGTACTTTTCGATAGCTTGAGCGCCATCTCCAGCTTCCCCCACAACTTCAAATCCATTTTTTGTTAAAATATCCTTGATCATCATGCGCATGAAAGCTGCGTCATCCACAATTAAAATCCTTTTAGACATGTCTAACTCCTCCAATAACTATCTATCTTAGATTGTTTAAGCGATCCGCTTTACTCAAAATATCTGTAATACGAACACCGAAGTTTTCGTCTATTACAACTACTTCTCCTTTAGCAATGAGACGGCTATTTACTAGAATATCAACCGGTTCGCCAGCAAGTTTATCAAGTTCAATAATAGATCCACTTGCTAGTTCTAATATCTCTTTTACGGAACGCTTCGTACGTCCTAATTCAACAGTAACTTGCAGTGGTATGTCAAGTAGCATATTTAAATTTCTAGCTTCCGCTTGCTTCAATGATGCATTTTCAAAGCTTGCAAATTGCGCTTGTTGTACATTTGCCGGCTGTTGTGTATACATTGGTCTTTCTGGCATTGCATATGATTGTTGATATTGTTGTTCTTGCATAGGAGTAGGTTGTGCTACTGGTGCCTGTTGTACAGGTGGTGCTTGAACTGGTGCTGCCTGTGGTGCTGGTGTTGGTGCAGGAGCTACCATAGTTGAAGCAATTTCTTCAGTATCTTGATTCATTAATTGGTTAACCAACTTCTTACTAAATCCTAGAGGTAGTAGTTGCATAATATCTGAATCTATTAAAGTACCAATTTTTAATCGGAAAGAAACTTTAACAAGTAAATCTTCTTCAGGAATATTGTCTCTACCTTCATTTTTAGAAATATTCATCAAATCGATTGATGGGGGTGAAATGTCCACTTTTTTATTAAAGATTGTAGACATAGATGTTGCAGCAGAACCCATCATTTGGTTCATTGCTTCCTGTACAGCACTTAAATGAATTTCACCAAGCTCATCTGCAGGGCTAGCACCATCTCCACCTAACATTAAATCAGCAATAATTGCTGCATCCGATTGTTTGATGACCAATAAGTTCATACCCACAAGGCCCATCGTATATTCAACTTGGACCGCTACATATGGATGAGGAAACTCTTCCTCCAAATTATCACGATTAATCATACTGATTGTCGGTGTTGTAATATCAACTTTTTGGCCTAGTAACGATGATAACGCCGTTGCAGAACTACCAAAGGAAATATTTCCGATTTCACCTAGGGCATCTTGAGATAACGCATCTAAGTATTCCTCTACTTTGTACTCAATTTGAGAAGACTTCTTATTTTCTAGTACGGGAGATTCGCCTCTTAATAGGGCTTCAATTTCTTCTTGTGATAACATTTCATCACTCATCAACTTCGTCTCCTCCTTTCAAAGACTCTATAACTTGAACAGCCATTCGTTTTTTCAGTTTCCCTGGTTGAACAGTAAATTTAGGTATATCGCCAACTTTTAATGTAAGTGGTTGGCTAATTTTCTGATCCAGTTGAATAACATCGCCTTGTAACAATAGAAGGAAGTCCTCAATTGTTATTTCAGCACTACCAAGCTCTGCTATTACTGGTAAATTAGATTGTTTCACACTATTTTCAAGAATCGCAGTTTGTTCTGGTGAAACTTCTTTTTTATTAGATTGCATCCAGTAACGAACCGATAGATTCGGTACAATCGGCTCTAATACGACATGAGGGATACAAATATTAATCATGCCACTTGTTTCTCCAATGATTGAGTTGAATGAAATAACAACAACCGTTTCATTTGGAGAAATCATTTGTAAGAACTGTGGATTCACTTCAAGCTCAGATAAAGCTGGATCAATATCAGCTATGTTTGCCCATGCTTCACGCAAGTTATCGAACGAACGTTCAAATAAATTCGTCATAATTTTCGTTTCAATTTCAGTTAAGTTATCGACGTTACTATGACTTGCTCCTGTTCCTCCCATTAAACGATCTAGCATTGAATACGCAATATTAGGATTAATCTCCATTAGGATATTGCCATCTAAAGGTGGTACTTCAAATACATTTATAAGTGTCATATTCGGAATTGAACGAATGAACTCTTCAAATGGAATCTGATCAACAGATGCTACGGTTATTTGCACGTACGTCCTAAGCTGAGCTGAGAAAAACGTCGTTAAAAGACGTGCAAAGTTTTCATGTATTCGGGTCAAACTTCGGATTTGATCTTTTGAAAAACGAAGAGCTCTTTTAAAGTCATAAACTTTAACTTTTCTAGCCTCTTCATCTTTCTTAATATCATCAGCCGTCATCTCACCCGTTGATAACGCTGATAAAAGCGCATCAATTTCGGACTGGGATAACACATCTCCTGCCATTTTCCCACCTCCATTTCAAAATAATTGACCTTACTGAATGATGTAGGAAGTAATGTAAACTTCTTGTACCTTACCGTCTAGCATCAATTCATTAAATCTTGTTTTTAACGTTGTTTCAAGCATTTTCTTTCCTTTTTTTCCTTCTAAATCGCTTTTTGTCATCTCTGACAATTCTTCAATCACAATACTCTTCACTTGGAAATCACGTTTACCGATTTCTTTAGCAGCTTTTTTACTATCAGTTTGGATTTTCAGAGAAATTTTAACAAAATTTGTTCCAGCAAGATTTGTTGTCAATTCAGGAACATCTACAGAAGCTTCGATGATTTCATCAATACTCGGCTCTTCGGCACTTCCTTTGTTCAACTGATTGACAGTTACCAATGCAATCACACCAAGCAGTGTAATTGAAACTAAAATAATCAACATAATGGTTAAAAGTTTGTTATTCTTCATCTTCTTCACCTCTTAAGTGCGGGTTTGATAGGAGCTGTACACTGTGATAAAAAGCAATCATACGTTTACTCACTTCTTTCTCAGTCTCTAATACAACATATTTTCGTCCGGTCGTTAACGTAATCGTCGTATCAGGAAACTCCTCGACCGATTCTATGTATAAAGCATTTAATGAGAATGGTTTACCATTTAATTTAGTTACTGTAATCATAGGAAATAAGGGCCGAGTCTTGAGAGCCGACCCAGCCCCCCTCCTTTTAATGAAAGTTATTTTAGCTAAAACTTATCGTTTTAAGTTAACAAGCTCTTGTAAAATTTCATCAGATGTTGTGATAATACGTGTATTCGCCTGGAAACCACGTTGCGCTACGATCATGTCAGTGAACTCTTCTGATAGATCGACGTTAGACATTTCGAGAGCACCAGAAGCAATTTCACCAATACCCTTAAGACCTGCAGTACCTACTGTAGCCGCACCTGAGTTTGATGTTTCATTATAATAATTAGAACCTTCCTTAGATAATCCTCCAGCATTTGGGAATTTAGCTAATTCTAATTGACCTGCTTTTTGCAATACACCTGCTTCATCAACATAATCTACAGATCCATCTTTACCGATAGACATACTTTGAGCGGTTGTAGGTATATTTATTACTCCAGCAGTTCCTTTTAAATACTTACCTTCCGCATTAACCAAATCACCATTTTTATCCATATAAAAATTCCCTGCACGTGTATACTTTAAATTTTTTCCATCTTTATCCATAACAACGAAGAATCCATCACCAGAAATCGCTAAATCTAGTACTCGGTTAGTCGTTTGCAATGAACCACCTTCATGCATTGTATCTATTGCAGCAATTTGAGAACCTAAGCCAATTTGTTTTGGGTTCGTACCACCTGTAGTAGCTGTTGGCGCGGAAGCACCTGCGCTTGTTTGTGAAAATACATCTTTGAAAACAACGCGACCTTTTTTGAAACCATACGTATTAACATTGGCGATATTATTACCTATAACATCTAATTTTGTTTGGAAATTTTTAAGACCACTGATGCCTGAATACATTGAACGTAGCATAACTTAATTTTCTCCCTTCGATTTTAGAGTGTACTGCTTCTGTCATTTGGCAGTACAAAGGCACCCTTAAAAGGTCCTGCCTTATGTCAGCACAATTGTGCCGTCGATATTGGTGAATAATTGATCTTTCGCTTCATTACGATCCATTGCTGTTATTACTGTGGCATTTTTCGCACTAACTATGAGCGCTGCCTGATCAGTTAAAACAAGCGAATCATTTACACCTTTTGAACGTGCTTCGAAAACTTTATCAGTAATTCTTTGCCACTGTTTTTCATCAATATGAATATTTCGTTCGTTAAGACGAACTGAAGCGTGTTTACTTATCTTTAACTGATGGCTACTAGTTGCCTTTTCTAACTCTTGACTAAAGGATTGTTTGCTTGTAGGAGCACTCGGTCTTGCAATTGACTGTTGTCGTAAAGTTGGTTGAAGTTGTTGTATATGTTGCTGAAATCTTATTTTATCCACCATATATCTTATTTCCCTTGTGCAATGGATACGATTTGATCAGCTGTTACTTCATCACCGTTACTAAGTATATATTTGATTTGTCCATCTTTTTTGGAAACGGATTGGACTGTTGCTTCATTAGTTACTTCTTTTGGTTGTTCTTCAGATTCTTCATTATCATCTTTATCCGTAGTCACTTTGTATGTAATATTTTTTCCGATTAACATACTCGCTTCTACTAGGGATCCCCCGTTACCACTCGCACTTCCATTAATCACTTCTGAAATATTAGCTGGTGTTAATTCTTTACCGTCTGCTAATACAAAAATTACGCCTTCTCCGCTGTATTTCACTCGGACTACAGTTCCTGTACCTTCATTAACAATCGGTTTTCCATCTTCGCCTTTTTTATCGGTCAACTCATGCCATTTCACTTCTTTGCCGATAAATGAGTTGAATTCAATTAACTGTGATTGTTGTTGTAATTGAGTTAAGTTTTCTAACGCTGTTGTCATATTCGTCATTTGTTCTAGAGATGAGAATTGGGCCATTTGTGCGATAAATTCTTTATCATCCATTGGGTTTGTTGGATCTTGGTTTTGTAATTGTGTAATTAGCAATTGCAAGAATGCATCTTTACCTAAAGCAGAGTTACCTGTTTGTCTTTGGTTAGATGGTTTATTGGCAATATTGTATTCATCTAAAATACTCTTTGTATCTGTGATTTTCGTATCTGCCATAATCCTACACCTCCATTTCCATTAAATAATTGCTAAATGTAAGTTCTTCATCTTGCTCGTCTTTGTTTTTAGCGTCTTGGTCCTGTGCTTGTTGCTTAAATGATTGATTGAATTGGTTCTGGCCTTTTTCTTGACGACTTGCATCGCTTAATGCTTGTGCGACATCAATACGATCAAGTTGTATATTTTGGTTAACTAAACCTTGTTTTAATGAATTTAGCTGACTATCTAGCATTTCTTTACCAAGTGCTGTTGAGGCTAACAATCTAGCTGTCATAACACCATCTTTTTGTACTAGTTCCACGCGAATTGTCCCTAAATTTTCTGGGTAAAGTTTGATTAATAACTTCGTCATGCCTTGCGCATTTGACGTTTGACTACGATTCATAATCGCTTGGAACTCTTTGACAAACGTTTCAGCTTGAGATGCCTTGTTCGTTGGTAATGTTAATGTCACCGTTGTGTTAGCTGTACCTTTTGTTTCTGTAAGAGTGGTTGTAACACTTTCATTAGCACTGGCATCGGTTAAATTAATCATTAAAGGTTGTACATCTTTAGATTTCACAAGTGAAAGTTGACTGCTCGATGCTTGATTTAGAAGCTGTTCTACTTTTGTAGATAAAGCAGATATCCATTCTTTCACTTGAAATACTTGTAATTCTTGATTTAAGACTAAATCTGTTTTAGGTGCTGCAAGCTCAACTAATTTTAAAAATTTCAGAACATCTGAAGCCTGAGTTTGAGAAACTGTTGCACCCTTTTCTCCACTTATAGAAGACATCAAATTCTGCATCAATGCAAAGGCATTTTGATCAATACCAGCAAGTAAATCCCAAACATCTTTTGCCTGTGTATCATCACCTGTTAACTTCTGAATCGCAGCTTGTAAATCTTCAACGTTTACCCCTAATAACTCGCCTAATTTATCTAGTGAAATACTTTCATTACTTAGAGTAGCTTCATCAATTGAACTATTCAGCAATTTATTTAAATCTGTTAGAGAAGTTACACCAAGTATGTTTGACATATCTTCTATAGTGATTGCTTGTTCCTGATCTCCAGTAGCACTGTTATTTAACACTTGTCCAAGTAAACCTTCTAGACCTCTTGATAGATCGATAGATAATCTATTTGAGCTAAATGTGGGTTCCTTAATGGACTGATTATTCAATTTATCTATATTACTTTGCTTACTATTTGTTGTAGCTGAAGCTGGCGGCTCATTCTTATTAGAAGTTAATAAGTATTCCGAAAATCCAGTATTAGACTGGCTATCAGTTGATTTTTTTGATTGACTACTTGCTTTCGGTGCTTCTATTTGTATCGATTCTATATTCATGATTTCACCTCCTTCCGACTAATAGAATTATTATTTCGCTAACAGTACAGTATATCGGGCAGCATCTTTCGCTGGCATCTTCTCTAAAACTTTCGCCAATGTTTCAGGTTTTAAGCTAGCTAGGATTTTAATTGCTTCCGAATCACTCATATTTATGATGACGGGAGCTGCTGCTTTTGGTGTCATTTTTTCAAAGGTTGAAACTATACTGCTAAATTCTTTTTGCGTTTCTGTTTTGCCCTTTTCTAGCTTATCGATTTCAGCTATTAGTCGATCTTGTTCAATAACAAGTTTAGATTTTTCATTTTTTGAGTCTTCTATTTGACCTTGTAATTGCGCAATTTGGGCTTCTTTTTCTTGAATTTGTGCTTTTAGCTCTACCATTTGTTTGGCATTTTCTTTTTCATCTTTTTCATTTAACACTTTTTCGTTAGTACTTTGGGCTGTACCACTTGTCCATTCTTTTGCTTTTTCAAAAACATTTACGTTTAATAAATGTGCAATGATCAGGAGAACGGCAGTTGTAAATAGTAATGGTATAATCACCCAATAAAAAAGCCTTTGAAGCGTACTAGGTGCTTTTATTTCCGAAGCTTTTGTATGCTCCAAATTTTTTTTTGCCATGCCATCACCTGATTTCTTTGTTGTAATATGCGACTGATGATAGTTCATCTAGTCGAATTGCTTCAAGTCTTTCTTGTTCTTCTTTAAAAGTTTCAAAATCTTTTTCTTTCATCTTTTCATACTTCCGAAATTCTAACGACTTTTCTAGCAATTTCTGTTCATGCCACTCCATTTTAGAGCGAGATTGAATAACCTTTTGCTGTACATCTACTATTGTCTTTTCAAGACTATCAATAAATCTTGAATAATGATGAATTTCATCGATACTAGAACCAGTAGACATTCGTTGTTGTTGAAAACCGATTAAGTCTTCTTTTTTCTTTAGCAGATTATAAAGTTTGGTAGCTACTTCTTCAAAAACTCTGACTGATTCTTTGAAAGCAATTTCTGTTTCATTTTTTTCTTGCTCTCTTACTGTCATTACTTTTTCAAAGCGATATGTATATGCGCTCAATTACAGCCCACCACCATTCGATAAACTGATTAATTCATTCACACTCTGCTGCATACTAACATTATCTAAATAACCTTGTTTCAAAAATGCAGTAATTAGAGGTTCATAATGAATGGCTTGATCAATTTCTTTGGAAGTTCCTCGCTTATAGGCACCTATATTTATCAAGTCTTCTGATTTGTTATACGTATAGTAAAGTTCTCGCAATCGTTCTGCAGCTTGGACATGTTCTTTAGAAACGATATGATTCATCAAACGACTGACACTTTTTAAAACGTTAATAGCTGGGTATTGCCCTTTATTTGCCAGTGTTCGATCTAGCACGATGTGTCCATCTAAAATACCTCGAACAGTATCTGCGATTGGTTCATTCATGTCATCCCCATCTACTAAAACCGTATAGAAAGCTGTTATAGAACCATGTTCATTTGTACCTGTTCGTTCTAATAACTTAGGCAGAATAGAGAATACAGAAGGTGTATAACCTCTCGTAGCTGGTGGCTCACCAACCGCCAAACCGATTTCTCGTTGAGCCATAGCAACACGAGTGACTGAATCCATCATGAGCATGACATTTAGTCCTCTGTTTCTAAAGTACTCTGCAATCGCTGTAGCTGTAAACGCCCCTTTAATACGCATAAGAGCGGGTTGATCAGATGTAGCAGCGACAACGATTGAGCGCTTCAAGCCTTCGGGTCCAAGGTCTCGTTCGATGAATTCACGAACCTCACGACCACGCTCTCCAATAAGTGCGATAACATTTAAATCTGCTTCTGTATTTCTCGCTATCATGCCTAGAAGGGTACTCTTACCAACACCTGAACCGGCGAATATACCAACACGTTGACCATTACCGACCGTTAACATGCCATCAATTGCTTTCACACCCACTTCAAGGGTTTCATTTATAGGTGGTCTAGTTAAAGGATTTGGGGGGTCCTCTTCTGTCTGCACAGTAGCAAGGCCCTTTGGTAAGTTGTGTCCATCAATAGGTAATCCCATTGAGTCCAATACTTTACCAATAAGTTCAGGCCCTACTTTTATTTCTAAAGGTGACCCTGTTCCTTCAACTAAACAGCCTATCGAAATTTCTCTAATTGATGTAAACGGCATGAGTACAACGATTTCATCTTTAAAACCGACAACTTCAGCTAAAATCTCTGTAGGTCCATTTTTTGAAGATTGCACATGAATTTTACATACATCACCAACAGAGCTTTCTGGACCTTGCGATTCTATCATTAGACCAACTACACGAGTTATACGACCATACTTTTTAAATGTTTGTACTGATGGAATATGCTCAACCAACTGCGACGCTTTCATCATTTCTGATCCACGCTTTCTAATATTTCTATTAGTTTCAATCGTAATTCATTAAGCTGTTCATCGATACTCACGACAATTCTTCCGTGATTTGTTTCGATATAACCATCCGTATCATTTAATTCTTCATTTACGAAAATCATGAATGGTACATCCACCGGGAAAATGGAAGCTAATTCGTCTCGATGACTTGATACGAGCTTATGATAAGTAAGTGAAACATACAGCTTAATTTCTTTCATCTCTCTTGCCTCTTTTAAACCTCGACGGACCACATTCAAAAACAGCTCTCCATTTTCTTCTAAGGCTAATCCTAAAATGCGCGTCGCAGCATTCATGGCCAATTCTAAAATGACTCTTTCTTGACTTTCTAGATATTGTTGAGCATTTTCTTGTGAACTGATAGTAGTTTCATTAGCTATTTGAACTGCTTCTGACATATTATCTTCAGCTTTTAAGCGTCCTTCTTCTAAGCCTTGCTGAAAACCTTCATCATATGCTTGTTGTTGAAGAATAAGCTTATCTTGTTCCCATTGATCTTTAGCAAAATCAAGTGCCTGCTGTTGTTCTTCACATTGAGCGAAGAATTGTTGTTGTTGAATGGTAATCTCAGATTGTGCTTCAGCAATAATACGTTCTCTTTCAGCTAAAACTTCTTCTAAGGAATAATCTTCAACGACTTCTTGCTGATCATCGGGTAATCTTAGCTCGCGTATTTCAATCGTTCTAATTTTCTCTTTGGATGATAGAGTATCATCGAATCGAATGATTCTAGACAATGACGTCATCTCCTCCACCACGAGCGATAATGATTTCACCTGCATCCTCTAAGCGTCGTGTTACTGCAACGATTCTCATTTGTGCATCTTCAACATCTCTCAGGCGAACAGGTCCCATTACTTCCATCTCTTCTCTAAATGTCTCAGCCATACGTTGGGACATATTTTTGAAAATGATTTCTTTTACTTCTTCACTCGAAATCTTCATTGCAAGGAGTAAATCTTCATTTTCACAATCGCGTATAACACGTTGAATTGAACGGTTATCCAGCGTAACGATATCTTCGAAAACAAACATACGTTTTTTGATTTCTTCTGCAAGTTCTGGGTCTTGAATTTCAAGTGCATCCAGAATTGTTTTTTCTGTTTGTCTATCAACACCATTAAGGACTTCTACAACTGCGTCGACACCACCAGTTTCCGTGTAATCTTGCGTCACAGTTGAAGATAATTTGCGTTCTAATACCGATTCAATTTCACTAATAACTTCTGGTGATGTTGAATCCATCATAGCGATACGTTTTGCTATATCAGCTTGTACCTCTTGAGGTAAAGATGATAGTATAATACCTGCTTGCTGCGGCTCTAAATATGAAAGTATTAGCGCAATTGTTTGCGGATGTTCATTTTGAATAAAGTTGAAAATTTGAGCAGGATCTGTGCGTCTCGCAAAATCAAAAGGTCTTACTTGTAGAGAAGATGTTAATCGATTGATAATTGTTTGAGCCTGATCCGATCCAAGAGCTTTTTCTAATACAGTTTTCGCATAACCAATTCCACCTTGAGAAATGTAGTCTTGTGCGAGTGCAATATTATGAAACTCTTCTATGATTTCTTCTTTTATCTCTGGTTCAACTTTTTTAACTCCTGAAATTTCTAACGTTAAACGTTCTATTTCCTCTTCGCTTAAGTGTTTATATACCGCAGCGGACACTTCTGGTCCTAGTGATATTAACAGGAGCGCTGCTTTTTGTTTACCAGATAAACCTTTTTCTTTCCTTGACACAGCTTTTCCCCCCATTAATCTTCAGTTATCCATGTACGCAATAATTTCGCGAAATCATCTGGCTTGTCTTTTGCCATCTTCTCAAGCTGTTTACGTCGTACGGTTGATTCTGTTTCTTTTTCTGTAGTGATATCTTCTACTTCAACTATTTCTTCTTGATCTTCAAGAATCATGCTTTCTTCTGTCGCTTTTTGTCTTCTAGAACGTAAGATAAAGAATACTAGTAAAATTATAGCAACTACTAAAATACCGCCTATTACATATACCCACCATGGAATTTTACTTGTCTCAGTTGAAGCTAAATGTGTTTTACCATTCAATTGTTGAACAGTGACATTTATTTTTTGATCGATTTGAGCATCAGTTAATTGTCCAGCTTCATTTTTATCAATTGAAGTACGGACGATCGATGCAAGCATACTTTGAATATCCTGTTGTACATTCGTTGGTAAAGTCGTTGCGTCGTTAGCTGTTGGTGGTTCTACCATTACTTGAATACCTAAGTCACGAATTCGATACGGACTTTCCACGATCTGACGTTTAATACGATTCACTTCATTATTAATCGTCTCTTCAGTTTTCTCGTAATCTCCATCACCAGTTGACCCAGATTGATAGTTTGTAAAATTATCAGTTGCATTTTCAGCTTCTGGTGTACCCGAAGCCGCAGCTCCAGTACCTGTAAATGTTTCACTAATACGCTGCGCACTGATTTGGATACCAGCCATATTCTCTTTATCCACTGGTTCAACTAGATTTTCTTCACGTTGTTCTTGTGTAAAATCAATATCAGTAGTTACTACAACGGCTACTTTATCTGCTCCCATTAAAGTACCTAGCATTGTTTGCACTTGGCGTTGCAAATCACGTTCAATTTGCTTTTTAAGTGTTAATTGTTGATTGACATCCGCACCACTAGCTCCCGCTGCTGCAGTATTAGTGGACTGTAAATCGTAATATTCAAAGTATTGATTAGTAATTACGATATTTTCGGGTGTTAGGTTCGGAACACTTTTAGATGCCAGATTATAAAGGGTTTGAATTTGCGTTTCAGTAAATTGATAACCTGGTTCTGTATTCAAAACTATCGATGCACTAGCTGGTTGCTGTGTATCACTTACGAATACACCCTCTTCAGGTAAAGTAATCATTACTTTCGCGTCTTTAACACCTTTAATCCCTTTAATTAAATTAGCTAGTTCTGTTTGTGTAGAAGCTAATTTCAAAACACTAAATTCATTATCAGTCATACCAAATCCAGCGTTTTGAGAGAAAAATGAGTAATCTATTTTACCAGATTGCGGAAAACCTTCTGATGCTAATTGTACTAATAGTGGATCAACTTGGTTTTCTGGGACTAAGATAGATGTTCCACCTGGTGCAATCTTATACTTTGTGCCTTGAGCATCAAGGGTTTCTTTTATTTTCCCTACTTCAGCAGTCGATAAATCTGAATAAAGTGGCGCATACGTAACTCTAGTTGCAAAGTATGTAATAACAGCTGCCAAAATAATAATTCCAAGAAGGGAACCTATTAACGTACCTTTTTGTGCTTTCGTACGACTTCCCCAAAACCTTGTGGAGTCGGTTTTGATTTTTGTCAGTCTTTCATTCATTTTAAGCCTCCGGTTATAGTGAATGTTCTAAAACGTGGTTAAATCCGCACTAACCGTTCGAATTAAACTGTCATTCGCATAATTTCTTGATACGCCTCTACTACTTTATTACGTACTTGTAATGCTGTATTCAATGTTATACTCGCTTTTTGAGAAGTAATCATAACGTCATGAAGTTCAACATTATCACCATTTATCAACTTAGTTGTCATATTATCTGAAGCAACTTGACTGTCGTTTACAGATTGAATAGCGTCTTTTAACATTGTTCCAAAACTCTCTTTTGTTTCTGTAGGCATTGTTTCAGCAACTCTTTGTGTCATGGTTGGTTGAACTGGTTGCATTAGAGATATTTGTGATACTGGCAATTAACCCATCCTCCTTTGTAGAAATTATTTACCTATTTCTAGAGCTTTTGTTAGCATCGATTTATTTGCATTAAAAACCGTTACGTTCGCTTCGTATGATCGTGTAGCCGATATTAGGTTTACCATTTCTTTTAAAGGATCAACATTTGAAGTTTGTACATAACCTTCATCATTAGCATCTGGATGTGTTGGATCATAAATAAGTTTGAACGGTGTTTCAGTATCATTATTAATACCTGTTACTTTGACACCATTACCAACTCCTTGTTTACTTGTTGAACCCATCGCTGTATTTAAATAATTTGAAAATTGTCCTTCTTTCGACGTTAACGTTACTGTTTTACGACGATACGGAACCCATTCGCCATTTTCCATTGTCGCTCGTGTAGTATCGACATTTGCCATATTAGACGAAATGACGTCCATTCTTAAACGCTGAGCAGTAAGTGCTGAGCCAGTCGTGTTCATACTATGGAAGATAGACAAAATTAGTTACCCCCTTTAATGACAGTTTGTAATGTATTTAATTTACCGTTAATACGGTCTACCAGGGCATTATAGAAAATTGTATTTTCAGCCAAACTCGCCTGTTCTTTATCCATATCCACACCATTACCATTTTCTCGATAGCGAAGATTAGAATAACTATAAACACCTGGTGTCGAATTCTTAGTAGTAAAATCAAAATGTCTTTGATCTGTTCTGTTTGCTTGTATATATGTATTTTGTGCCTCAGTTAACATCTTTTTAAAACTAACGTCTTTCGCCTTATAGTTTGGTGTGTCATTATTCGCTATATTTTGAGCGATTGTTTTATTCTTCACCGCAGCATAAGCGAGGCCACTTTCCAAATTACTTATCGTTCCACTAAATAAATCCAAATATTTCACCCCAATTCGATATAAACTACCAAATTTCAATTTTATTTTTACTATCTAATTGTATTAGAGATGCATCCTAGTGTCTATCCGTATTAGGTTCTTTTTGATAGGTACAAAAACCCATTTTTATCACTTTACTCCCCTTTTCTTTCAAAACTTATAAACCCCTTCTCCTATAAGAGGTAAAGGTAATATTCACTATAACAATAGTGTTAATAAAGATAATACTTTATATTATCGACTACTTGTGCTGCTATTGAGTTTATAGGGATTTCTTAGCTATTCAATAATAGTAGAAAGTTAATTATTCCTAATAACACCAATTCGACACATATTCATTTGATACATTTTGTACAATTTTCAAATAATTTAACTTGATATTACTATAACAGACTTCACATATAATAATAGTTCTTTACTATTTTATTCTGAAAATAGTTACCTTTTTATTACTTCTTATCCTTTTTTAACAGTAAAATGGTAACCATATATTATCTAACCCCTCCTTACAAAAGAATTATGTTTTTTTCATCATATTCAGTTGATTTTGTAAATTCACCATATTAATCGACAATATTTTCAATTTTCCGTTGTCTTTTAATGATTTCACAAAAATACATCCATAATTTACTAGGTACAATTGTGGATGTGTAGATATAAAAAAACTATCCCAAAGTCTTCGATAGACTTTGGGATAGTTAGGTCGTAATTATTAGCGCATTTTGATTTCAGCTAATGCATTTAGGAATTTATCGTTTAATACTTTAATATACGTACCTTTCATACCTAGAGAGCGTGATTCAATTACACCAGCTGATTCTAGTTTACGTAAAGCGTTAACGATAACTGAACGTGTAATACCTACTCGGTCAGCAATTTTAGAAGCGACTAGCAATCCTTCGCTACCATCTAATTCTTCGAAGATATGCTCAATAGCTTCTAATTCACTGTATGATAATGAGTTGATCGCCATTTGTACGACAGCTTTGCTACGAGCTTCCTCTTCGATTTCTTCAGCTTTTTCACGAAGAATTTCCATACCTACTACAGTTGCACCGTATTCAGCAAGGATTAAATCGTCATCCTCAAAAGTACCTGCTAGACGAGCTAAAATTAATGTTCCTAGACGCTCGCCACCACCGATAATCGGTACAATTGTAGTTAATCCTGATTTGAAAATCTCTTTGTTTTCAAACGGGAATGCACTATGTTCATCATGGACATCAAGGTTTGGAGCAGTTTCAGAGAAGTCATATAAATTTTGAGTATATTCTTCAGGGAAACGACGCTCTTCAAACATTTTGTTAATGCGCTCGTTTTCGATTTGTTGAGTAATTGAAATACCTAATAATTTACCTTTACGGCTTACGATGTATACGTTACTTTCGATGACTGTTCCTAATGTGTCAGCCATTTCTTTAAAGTTAACTGGTTTCCCAGCAGATGCTTGAAGCATTGAGTTAATTTTTCGTGTTTTAGCTAATAAATTCATTTTTATATAGCCTCCTGTAATATTTTCTGCGTAATTTATTTAATTTTCATAACTTTTTAAATTTTCATACAATAACCTAGATTATAAACTATAAAATAAATTGAGACAAATCTTTGTTCTTCGCAATTTCTCCAAGTTTTTGATCTACGTATGATGGTGTAATATCGATGTGAGCGGGTGCGATATCTGCAGCTTCAAATGACAACTCTTCTAAAAGACGTTCCAAAATAGTATGCAGGCGGCGTGCTCCGATATTATCTGTTTCTTGGTTTACAAATGTAGCAATTTCAGCAATGCGATCAATCGCTTCTTCTGTAAACTCAATTTCAACACCTTCAGTATTTAGTAAAGCCTTATACTGAAGAATTAATGAATGGTCTGGCTCCTTTAAAATACGAACAAAATCTTCTTTCGTAAGCTTTTCTAATTCAACGCGAATTGGGAAGCGCCCCTGTAGCTCAGGGATTAAATCTGATGGCTTAGACATATGGAATGCACCTGCAGCGATGAATAGCATATAATCTGTTTTGACAGGACCATACTTCGTATTAACAGTTGAACCTTCAACAATTGGTAAAATATCACGTTGAACGCCTTCTCTTGATACATTAGCAGAACCAGAATTACCATTCTTGTTGGCAATTTTATCAATTTCATCGATAAAGATGATGCCCGTTTGCTCAGCACGCGTAATTGCTTCTTGTGAAACTTCATCAGAATCAATTAAATTATTAGCTTCTTCTATTATAAGTATACGTCTAGCATCTTTTACTTGTAGACGGCGTTTTTTCTTTTGCTTAGGCATTAAGCTTGATAACATATCACCCATGTTACTACCACCCATATCCATACCTGCTCCAGGAAACCCACCAAACATAGATGGTGCTTGCTCCGTCACTTCTACAGAGATCCATTCATCTTCAAGTTTACCTGCTTTTAAATCTTCTGCAATTTGCGAACGTTTTAAACGTACTTCTGTATCATCTGTAGTTGGTTCTTCTTCTTTCTCGGAATTTTGTCCGAAAAACATTTCGAAAGGATTTGAAGTTGATTGCTTTTTACGCATACTTGGTACAAGTAATTTCACAATTTGTTCATTAGCTAATTTCTCTGCTTGGTCCTTCACTTCTTCTTGTTTTTCTTCTTTCACGAGTCGGTTAGCTACTTCTACTAAGTCACGTACCATCGATTCCACATCACGACCTACATAACCTACTTCAGTAAATTTTGTCGCTTCTATTTTTATGAAAGGCGCTTTTACTAAACGTGCAATACGTCTGGCAATCTCCGTTTTACCAACTCCAGTTGGTCCAATCATTAAGATGTTTTTTGGGATGACTTCATTTTTCATCTCTTCATCTAAAAGTTGACGACGATGACGATTACGAAGCGCAACAGCTACCGCGCGCTTAGCATCACGTTGTCCAACGATATAACGATCTAAATACTCGGTCATTTGTCTAGGCGTTTGTTGTTGTGTCATAGTTACAGTGCCTCCACGATAATATTATGGTTCGTAAATACACAAATATCTGCCGCAATTTCAAGCGATGCTTTTGCAATTTCCTCTGCAGATAACGTTTCTCCAGAGTATTGCTTCAACGCACGACCAGCTGATAACGCATAGTTACCTCCCGAGCCAATTGCTAAGATGCCGTCATCAGGTTCAATGACTTCACCAGAACCAGAAACAAGTAGTAGTGTTTGACTATTCATTACAAGTAACATTGCTTCTAATTTTTGCAACATTTTATCCCCGCGCCACTGCTTAGCTACTTCGACTGAAGCACGTTGAAGGTTCCCATCAAACTCCATAAGTTTCCCTTCAAACATTTCAAACAATGTAAACGCGTCGGCAACAGATCCGGCAAACCCTGCTAATACTTTACCGTTATATAGACGACGTACTTTCTTAGCTGTGTGTTTCATTACGACTGCATTACCAAGTGTCACCTGTCCGTCACCTGCCATCGCACTCTGCCCTTTATGTTGTACTGCAAAAATTGTGGTTGCATGCATTTCAACCATAATAACCCTCCTCCCAATTGTTACGCTCTTGGATGAGCATTCATATATGTGTTTCTTAGATGTTCTTTTGTCACATGCGTATAAACTTGCGTAGAAGATAAATTTGCGTGTCCGAGTAATTCTTGGACGGTACGTAAATCTGCTCCGTTGTTTAATAAATGCGTGGCAAAGGTGTGTCTTAACATATGAGGATAAATATTAGAATGTAATTCTGCATTTTTCATCATATCATTTAATATATAACGAATACCTCTTGCGGTAAGGGCTCCACCTCGCATATTGACAAATAGTTGAGGGTTTTGAAGGCCTTTCATAAGTTTAGGACGTGAATTTGCTAGGTAATGTTGCAATGCCTCCGAAGCAAAATGTCCAAATGGTACATAACGTTCTTTTCTCCCTTTTCCCATCACACGTAAAATGCATATTGAAAAATCAACATCTTTCATTTCAATAGATGTCAATTCACTAACCCGAATACCTGTAGCATACAACAATTCGAGAATCGCTGTATCTCGCAAAGACTTCGGATCTTCCCCTTCGTTTGCCTGAAACAATCTGGCAAGCTCTTCTTCATAAAAAAAGCGCGGTAGTCTATCTTCTTTTTTCGGATGATAAAGGGCTTGAAACCCTGCATCATCTAATCCGTATTCTTTATTCAAAAAACGAAAAAAAGAACGGATTGAGGAAATCTTCCTTGAGATAGTTGTTCTCGCTTTTTTTTCTTCGTACAATTTTGTTACGTAAAGTCTGGCGTGTATATATTCAACATCAGCTAAATCTACTACACCTTCTACTTTTAAGAAAGATAAAAATTCATGTAAATCAGATTGATATTCTCGCACTGTTAATGGTGAAAAATTTTTTTCTAATTGAATATAAATAACAAATTGCTCAAGTGCTTGTTCAGATCGTATGTTCATTTGAACACCTCGTTAATAAAAGTTCCAAATTTAACCATCTAACTCTAAGCATTTTTATAAAGCAAAAACGATTATTAATCTAGAGCTAATGTTAATCCTAGTTGTTTAAGGCACATATGAGTATAACACACTCATGTGAATTGTTCGACACTTCAGTTCATAAGTAAAAATAAAGTTTTTCTTGAAAAGTATATTCAAGTCTTTTGGTTAACTTTGTTACACTTAAATGTATTATTCTTACTATTGAATTACCACTATTTGTCTCTTCTTTTTAATTATGAGAAATTCTCTTCATTTATAAACAAAAAAAGCCATTAAAATTGTAACAATTTTAATGGCTTAAAACAATTATATATTTGTTGTATTTTTAAAGTTTTGAATAGCTGCCAATGCACGTTCTGCGTGTTTTTCACCGCGTTCTTGCTTCGATTTAATTTTTTCGCCTAATTTAGGGAATAAACCAAAGTTCACATTCATCGGTTGGAAGTGTTTTGAATCCGCTTCTGTTATATAACGCGCCATACTCCCTAATGCAGTTTCTGCTGGGAAGATTAATAAGTCTTTCTCCATTGCAAGATGTGCAGCATTAATACCTGCTATTAGACCACTACCTGCTGACTCAACATAGCCTTCTACACCTGTCATTTGACCAGCAAAGAAAATGTTTGGACGACTTTTTAGTTGGTAAGTTGGTGCTAATGCTTTAGGTGAGTTGATAAATGTATTTCGATGCATAACACCATAACGAACGATTTCCACATTTTCCAAACCAGGGATCATACTAAATACTTCTTTTTGTGCTCCCCATTTTAAATGCGTTTGGAAACCCACTAAGTTATAAAGCGTTCCTGCAGCGTCATCTTGGCGAAGTTGTACAACTGCATGTGGACGTTTACCTGTTCTAGGATCTTCTAAGCCTACAGGTTTCATAGGACCAAATAGCATAGTTTTCGGGCCACGTGCAGCCATTACTTCGATTGGCATACAGCCTTCAAAGTACTTTTCTTTTTCAAACTCTTTTAATGGTGCAACTTCAGCATTAATTAAGGCTTCTTGGAATCGGTTAAATTCTTCTTCAGTCATTGGGCAATTCAAGTATGCCGCTTCACCTTTATCATAACGAGATTTTAAATATACTTTATCCATATCGATGCTGTCTTTTTCAATTATTGGGGCAGCTGCATCGTAGAAATAAAGATATTCTTCACCTGTTAAACTTTGAATTTGTTCTGCTAATGCTTTTGAAGTTAATGGACCTGTAGCAATAACTGTTATACCTTCTTCAGGAATTTCAGTTACTTCTTCATTAATTACTTCAATAAGTGGATGGTTTTTTACTTTTTCTGTTACATAGCCTGCGAATTCATGGCGATCCACTGCTAGCGCTCCACCTGCAGGAACTGAACTGCGATCTGCTGCTTCTATAATAACCGAATCTAACATACGCATTTCTTCTTTAATAACGCCAACAGCATTTGTTAAGTTATTGGCACGTAGTGAGTTACTACATACTAATTCTGCAAATTTATCTGTGTGGTGAGCAGGCGTTTGTTTAACTGGACGCATCTCATATAAGCGAACTTGAATGCCTCTTTTTGCTATCTGCCAAGCTGCTTCACTACCTGCTAAACCTGCACCGATTACATTTACGATTGTTGTCATGCTAATATTACCTCTTTCTTATACTCATCATTGTGATGCTGTTTCTTTATAGTCACATTTCGTACATTGAATTTGTACGCCTTTTTTCAGTTTCTTCTCAACTAATAATTCACTACATTTTGGACAAGGTCTATTAATCGGTTTATCCCATGATACGAAATCACAGTCAGGGTAACGATTACAACCATAGAAAATGCGTTTTGTTTTACTCTTACGTTCTACTATTTCGCCTTCTTTACATGTTGGGCATGTTACGCCAATTGCTTTGACAATAGCTTTAGTATTACGGCAATCAGGGAAGTTGCTACATGCCATGAATTTACCATAGCGACCTAGTTTGAATACCATTGGTGAACCACAATGTTCACAATCTTCACCGGCAGGTTCGTCTTTAATTTCAACTTTCTCCATTGCTACTTCAGCGTGTTGTACATGTTTTTCAAAGTCTTGGTAGAACTCATCGATAATACTCACCCATTTTGTATTACCTTCTTCAATACTATCTAAATCGTGTTCCATTTTTGCAGTGAACTCGATATTAATAATATCAGGGAAAAACTCTAAAACTAATGAGTGAACAATTTCACCTAATTCTGTAGGTACAAAGCGTTTATTATCTAATGTAACATAACCACGCTTCTGAATTGTATCCAATGTTGGAGCGTAAGTTGATGGTCGACCTATTCCTATTTCTTCCATCGTTTTAACAAGTCGTGCCTCCGAGAAGCGAGGTGGCGGCTGTGTGAAATGTTGTTTAGGTTCAATATTCAAGGATTTTACAATATCGCCTTTTTCCATTGGTGGCAATAGCTTATCCTTTTCTTCTTTTTGATCATCTGAACCTTCAATATAAAGCTTCATGAAACCTGGGAATTTCACTTGAGAACCTGTGGCTCTAAAGAATACATCACCATTTTGTAAGTCTGCTGTTACTGTATCTAATACAGCAGATGCCATTTGGCTCGCTATAAAACGTTCCCAGATTAAACGATAAAGACGGAGTTGATCTCTAGATAAAACAGCTTTCAACTGATCAGGCGTACGCAATGTGCTTGTTGGACGAATTGCTTCATGTGCGTCTTGCGCTTTTTCAGATTTCTTTGCTTGTTGGTCAAGAGGCGTTGTATATTCGTTACCGTATGTTGATTGTACGTATTCAAATGCTTCTTTTTTCGCCGTTTCAGATATACGTGTCGAATCAGTACGCATATACGTAATTAAACCAACTGTACCTTCTTTACCAACATCTATACCTTCATATAATTGCTGTGCAAGCATCATTGTCTTTTTCGCACGGAAGTTTAATTTACGAGCGGCTTCTTGTTGTAGGGATGATGTTGTAAAAGATGGAGCTGCATTACGCTTACGTTCACGTTTCACTACTTTTGCAACTTCAAAATCTTCCCCCTTCATTAGCTTCAAGACATCTTTTACTTGTTCTTCATTGGATAATTTGATTTTCTCTTTACTATTTCCATAATAAATAGCATCAAATTGCTTTTTACCTTTTTCAAAGTTTCCTTCGATTGTCCAATATTCTTCAGGCTGGAAGTTTTTAATTTCGTTTTCACGGTCGATAATCATACGTAATGCAACTGATTGCACTCGACCAGCAGATAAACCTTTTTTGACTTTCTTCCATAGAAGAGGACTAATGTTATACCCTACAAGACGGTCTAGAATACGACGTGCTTGTTGAGCATCAACTAAATCCATATCAATAGGACGCGGATGTTTAAATGACTCTTTAATAGCATCTTTCGTGATTTCGTTAAATAACACACGACAATCCGATTTTATATCAATGTTAAGAGCTGTTGCTAAATGCCAAGCAATAGCTTCTCCCTCGCGATCTGGATCGGCCGCAAGATAGATTTTCTTGGCTTTTTTAGCTGCGGATTTTAAATCTTGTAAAACAGGACCTTTACCACGAATGGTAATGTATCTTGGTTCAAAATTATTTTCCGTATCGATGCCCATTGTACTTCTAGGTAAATCACGTACATGACCAATTGATGCTTTTACTTTATATTTTTTTCCTAAATATCGCTCGATTGTTTTTGCTTTTGCGGGCGATTCAACTATTACTAAATAATCCGACATGTGAGTTCCCCCTTATAGAGGTGATGTTTCATTTTCTTTAGTTTCACTTGTTAAAATTGAATAAGTACATGAAAATTTTGTTAAAAAACTTACCATTCAACTATAACTTTTTTTCTTAGCGTTTACAAAAGAATACCTGTTGCAAAATGTATAACAGAAAAGAAATTTTTGCAAGTTATATTTCATCATCAATTAAAATATCTTTCTAATTCTGCTATTATTTGATAACCATTCCAGACTGGTGTAGCACCTTCTGAGAGCAATTTATGGGGTCCTAATGAAAGTTTTGAAGTGATATCTCCAGGTACAACGAAAATTTCTTTCCCGTGCTCTAAACCGTGATCCATTGTACTGGATGTACCGCTTTTTTCAGCGGCTTCAGTGACTAGTATCGCCTTCGATATACCGCTAATAATACGATTCCGCATTGGAAAATACCATCGTTTTGGCTCGATATACGGCGGATATTCTGTCATTAATAAATGATCTTTGCTAATTATTTCGGCTAATTTTGTATTTTCTTTCGGATACAGATGAAATAATCCATGTCCAAGAATTGCGATTGTTTTGCCTCCGTTTGCAATTGCGCTTTCATGCGCCATTCGATCAGCTCCCTTCGCCAGACCGCTGACGATGATATAATCGTGTTCTACCAATGCCGGCATAATATACTGTAATGCATTTTCTGTATAGGTAGTCGCCTTTCTAGAACCAACTATAGCAATCTTACGTTTGTTTACTAGTAAATCTACTTTTCCTTTTACATATAGACATACAGGGGGATCATATAATTCGAATAACTCTTTAGGGAATAAGGGATGAAAGAACGGGATAGGGGTAATCAATTTTTGCTCATAAGCTTGGAGTAAGGGGGTTTCCATTGCTTCTATATAAGCAGCTTTTAATCTATTAGCTTTTTCATAGGAGAGATTTAATAATTGCGCAATTTTTTGTGTGGACATTTGTTCAAACATTGCAAGTTCAATATCCTCTTTAAACAAAGGCGCTAACCTGTTTAATGGCACCGGAAATACATAATGCAACGCTAAGAGTCTCTGCGTTAATTGTGCTTCTTTCATCATCGCCCTCCATCCATATAACTACTTAAAAGGTGTAGCATTGTCTATTAAGACTTTGCTACACCTTCTATATTAATGGGTTTTACATTTTTCGTATAAACCATGTTCTTTAATAACTTTAATAAATGTTTCACCGATAACAGATGGTGTTTCTGCTACTTGGATACCAGCTGCATTCATTGCTTTAATTTTATCAGCAGCTGTGCCTTTACCACCTGAAATAATGGCACCAGCATGGCCCATACGTTTCCCTGGAGGTGCAGTTTGTCCACCAATGAAGCCTACAACTGGTTTTGTCATATTCGCTTTGATCCACTCAGCTGCTTCTTCTTCTGCAGTACCGCCAATCTCGCCAATCATAACGACACCATAAGTTTCTGGATCTTCATTGAATTCTTTTAAAACATCAATGAAGTTTGTACCATTAACTGGGTCTCCACCAATCCCAACAGCAGTCGTTTGACCAATACCCTCTTGAGAAAGTTGATGAACTGCTTCATAAGTTAAAGTACCTGAGCGCGATACAACTCCTACATGGCCTTTTTTATGGATATAACCTGGCATAATACCGATTTTACATTCATCTGCAGTAATAACACCTGGACAGTTCGGACCAATTAGACGTGTTTTCTTACCTTCCATATAACGTTTCACTTTAACCATATCTAATACCGGGATATGCTCAGTGATACAAATAACTAAATCTAAATCAGCATCAACAGCTTCTAATATCGCGTCTGCCGCAAATGGTGCTGGTACGTAGATGACAGAAACATTACAGCCTGTTGCTTCAACAGCATCAACCACCGTGTTAAAAACAGGTACACCTTCTACAGTTGTACCACCTTTACCAGGCGTAACTCCTGCTACAACTTTTGTACCATATTCTAGCATTTGCTTTGTATGGAATAGAGCCGTTGACCCTGTAATCCCTTGTACAAGTACTTTAGTTTCTTTATTAATATAAACGCTCATTTCAAGTCCCCGCCCTTCTTAGCCTACAAGTTCTACAATTTTTCTTGCACCATCAGCCATTGAATCTGCTGTAACGATATTAATACCAGATTCATTCAACAATGCTTTACCAAGTTCAACATTCGTACCTTCCAAGCGAACAACTAACGGTACATTTAAGCCAACCTCTTTAGCCGCTGTAATAACACCTTCTGCGATAATATCACATTTCATGATACCCCCGAAAATGTTAACGAATATACCTTTTACACTTGTATCAGAAAGAATGATTTTGAAGGCTTCAGTTACTTTTTCAGCAGTTGCACCGCCCCCAACGTCCAGGAAGTTTGCGGGTGATCCGCCATAATAACTAATGGTATCCATTGTAGCCATAGCAAGTCCAGCACCATTGACCATACAACCAATGCTACCGTCTAATGAAATATAGCTTAAATCATATTTTGAAGCTTCGATTTCCTTTGGATCTTCTTCTTCGAAATCTCGTAATTCAACAATATCTTTATGACGATATAAAGCGTTTCCATCAAAGTTGAATTTTGCATCTAACGCCACTACGTTACCATCACCTGTTACAACAAGCGGGTTGATTTCTAAGATAGAAGCATCTTTTTCAGTAAATGCTTTATAAATTCCAAGCATAAGTGATGCAGCTTTATTTATTAATTTGTCTGGAATATTCATATTAAACGCAAGACGACGCGCTTGGAAACCTGTTAGTCCGATAGCTGGATCAACTATTTCTTTGAAGATTTTCTCAGGAGTTGCTTCTGCAACCTCTTCAATGTCCATCCCGCCTTCTTCAGACCCCATCAAAGTAATTCTTGAAGTTGCACGATCTACTACAAAACCCAGATAGTACTCTTTTTTAATATCAGAGCCTTCTTCTATGTAGAGGCGTTTGACTTCTTTACCTTCTGGACCAGTTTGGTGAGTGACCAGGACTTTCCCTAATAATTCTTTCGAATACGAACGTACCTCGTCCAAATTTTTGGCAATTTTAACGCCACCTGCTTTACCACGTCCACCTGCATGGATTTGAGCCTTAACTACGACTACACTTGTACTTAATTCTTTTGCTACTTTTACAGCTTCCTCTGGTGAAAACGCTACTCGGCCATTTGGAACTGATACCCCGTACTGTCTTAGAATTTCCTTTCCTTGGTACTCATGGATATTCATCTAACTTCCTCCCATCAAAATCCCATAGAGTTTTACTATTACATAACCATTGTATATAATCTGATTCACTATGTCTACATTCTTGTTAATTCGACTTTCACCTTTAGTTATCCGCAAATTTGCTCGAAATATACATATACCAATGTTTTGACCGTGACTTACATCGACTTTTTTCGACTATTATTTTGAATTTTCATAATTTTTATCTAAACGGTAAATAAACGCAAATACTTCAGCTACCGCTTGGTAAAGTTCTTCAGGAATTGACTCATTTAAGTCAAGCTGCCCTAATAATTGGACGAGAGTTGGGTCTTCTTGAATAGGAATATCGTTATCTTTTGCTTGTTCTAAAATATTTTCCGCTATTTTCCCTTTACCTTTAGCTACCACTTTCGGAGCTTCAAATCCACCCGGATTAAAGGAAAGGGCAACAGCTTCTTTCCGTTCATTTTGTTTTTCTACTGTCATATGCGGATATCGACTCCCCCGTTATCATCCTTGGTAGTTTTTGCTGTTAGCGTTGTTTTCACTGGTTGATTTTCTGCGAAATTTTTCATAAAGACACCTGATAATTGATAATCATGAGACGATAACCCTTTTTTTAATGCTATTTTAAGTGGCTCTGCTAACTCTTTCAACTGATGATTTTCATTGTAAACAGTTACTGTGACGACCCGACTCTGAACCTGCATATCAACTACCGTTTCTTCAAGTGAATTCAATTGCAAATAGAATAGTATCCTTGCATAATCTGCGTCAATTTTACCATTGTCCTTCATACGACCATTCCACTGCAATGTAGCATCTGTTTTTCGTCCAAAAAACTCCAATGGAATTTGCATAATCAGTTGATGTTGTGGTCCATTTTCTCCTGATAAGTATTGCATGCCATTCATACGAGCAACGATTTGCTCAGCCACCGTTTTTGTAGCATTTGAAGCAGTTGGATCTTGTAACAGTGACAATAACTGTGGTTTCAATTGCCCAGCAAGTTGCTGCATATCTGCTGTTTTATCTAGTAATTTTGCTTCATAGCTTAACCCTAGATGTTGCAAAGTTTGTTTCATAGCAGATTCTAAGGCTTTGCTATCAATTGCATTATGCACATTCTGCTCAGCTTGCAATACAAGTTGCTGAATGAAAGGTTCCGGTGACTTACTAGTGATTTGTGTCAACCCTCTAAGTGTCATATCATCAGTTGTTGTATTAGCCACATTCATTAATGTCATTAAATGTTGTTTAGCTGTTATATTTTGTTCATCGATTTTGAAAGGCTGTTGTTCTGCTAATTGGCTAAATGCTTGCATTAGTTGACCATGTAATTCCTTGACCAAAATTTGAATAGATTGAGGTGTATTGTTTGTCAGTGATAATTTCCCAAGGGTATTAATAAGGGTTTCTTTCTGTGAAGCTGATAATAAACTTTGAGATTCAATAGATACCTTTAGTTGGGCGATGAAATCTGGCATATCTTTTTGACTTACAGATTGCATACTTTGCAATAATTGCGTTGTAGAAGGTACTGTAATGCTCATTTGACTCATTCTCCCTAATTGCCCCTGCAGTTCCTTCACAAGCGTTGACAACGGCTGCTGTGACGATTGAGCAGCATTGAATTTCATCAAATTCTGCTGTAGCTCTGCTCTTTGTGAATCTGTAAAATTTTCACTATTCGTAATTGCCGTTTGTAATTGAGAGATTAGCTGTGTAGCATCCTGAGCTGTTGCCGTTTGAATTTGATGTAATAAATACCCAATTGAGTTGGAAGAAGGCACAGATTGTCCTTGTAAGGCAGTTGTCGTCCAATTAAAAATATTGGCGTTTTTTGGTAATATACCTACCTCTTTTAGCATTTGGATTAGGATATTTTTATCAGTAGATGATGTATTTGTGTCTGTTAGAGATTGAATAATTTTCGCTAAAATCGCACCACCTGTTTCCGTTTCAAACGGTTTAGCTAACAATTGTAATTGTTGTAATAATTGGTCGCGAATAGCTGGTGATAAGGAAGTATCCTGTTGCAATAGTTGTCGTAAAGCATCAATTGTTTGTGTAAAACCTTGTTTCATTCCACCCTGAATGAGTGCTTGGAATGTGTCTTGTTGCATAGGCATTTTTAAGTCAATTATTTTTTGCAAAGCATGTAAAGCATCCTTCATAGTAACACCAGCGGGTAATTGTTTTACCAATTGTTCTGCCTGCATTAACTGTTCTTTGGACATTGGCACGTTTTCCTTTAAAAAATAGCCTGTAATTTGTTGCATTTCAGATGTCTTAGGAAGTTGCATAGAATCTAATAATTGATTAATTTGTTGTGTTAATGTTCCTGTTTGATTGATAGGACCCGATACGACTTTAAGTTGTAAGTCTGGCTCTATGCCCGTTACTTGAAAATAGTGTGCATTACCAGCTTGCATTGGTACTTCTAACTTTGCCATAAAACGATGGCCACCTAGCTGCACTTCTGCTTGGTTATCAGGGAACAGCTGTTTAATCGTACCGTGAAATACTTGACCTTGTTTTAAAGCCACTGGCTGTTGTGTGTTTATACTTTGATTTTGTTGCATTTGTATGGACGAAAACGAAGTATAAGCCAATACTCTTCACCCTTTCTTAAGCATCATTGATTTGATCGGTTCAAACGTTGTTCTATGAATATCTGTAGGTCCAAATTCACGCAAAGCCTCTAAATGCTGTTTTGTACCGTAACCTGCATGTTGCGCAAAACCGTATTGAGGATATTTGACATCCATTTCTTCCATATAGTGATCACGTGCTGTTTTCGCCAATATAGAAGCCGCTGCGATAGCTAAGCTTTTGGCATCGCCTTTTATAATAGAATCTTGTGGAATATCGATCGGTAAAGTCATTGCATCCGCTAAAACAAAATCTGGTTTCACTTGTAGCATCTCTATAGAAGCTTTCATGGACTGTTTTGTCGCTTCGTAAATATTGAGGTCGTCAATTACTTCTGCAGGCTGAAAATGAATAGAGGTTGCGATAGCACATTCCATAATTTTCGCCATGAATGATTCTCTAGTTTCTTTTGATAACTGTTTAGAATCATTTAACCCAACAAGCTCCGGGCAATCCTTAGGTAAAATAACTGCTGCTGTCACAACAGGACCTGCTAATGGGCCTCTACCTGCTTCATCTGTTCCAGCAATATTTGCAGTAGGGTGTGTGCGGTAAGAATTATCGAATTCCAGTTTCTCCTCATGCTCTGCTATTAGTTTGTCTAACTTCGCTTTTTTTCGAAGCCATTGTTGCCATACTTTTTGTACGCCTAAGCGTTCATCTGATTCTATTTCCTCCATCCAAGACTGGTATTGTTGCTCATTATTTAATGCTTCTTTAATATCTTTTATCGTTTTCAAAACTAAGACTCCCTTTTGTATCTATTTATACTATCGGCACTATTCCTAAAAAATCTAGAAAAAAACCTTTTTCACCAAAAGGTAAAAAAGGTTAGTTTTTATTCTTCGATTATGTCTTCAACAAAGTCAAATGTTAGCTTTCCTAATTGCTGGTTACGAATATCTCGCACAATTAGTTCTGCAACTTGATCGTAGTCAATTTCACCACCAGTAGCGAAAACGCGACGTAATTGACCAATATGATTATATGTCTCTTCAAGGTTTTCACTGACTTCTGTTAATTTATAACGTTCTTCCATACGGCCTTTATAGTACTTACTCAAAAAGTTTAATCCGTATACTGCTAAATCATCCATGTTTGTAATGGTATCCTTAATAGCCCCTGTTAGAGCAAGTTTATAACCTACTTCTTGATCTTCAAATTTTGGCCACAAAATTCCGGGTGTATCTAACAGTTCAAGCTCTTTACCAAATTTGATCCACTGTTGTGATTTCGTTACTCCAGGAGTATTTCCTGTTTTAGCAATATTCTTTTTAGCAAGTCGATTAATTAATGTCGACTTACCAACATTTGGTATACCTACAATCATGGCACGAATTGCACGAGGTTTCATACCTTTTGAGCGCATACGATCCCATTTCTCTTTTAATAACTCTTGTGCGGCTTTTGTTACTTTGTTAAGGCCTTTTCCATCTAATGAATTAATAGCTACAGCACGGTGCCCTTTTGATTCAAAATAATCTATCCATTTACGCGTTTGAATTTCATCAGCCATATCTGCTTTATTCAAAATAAGTAAACGCGTTTTTTGATGTATTACTTCATCTAGCATTGGATTTCTTGAAGATAATGGCAAGCGCGCATCAATCAATTCAAAAATAATATCAACCAATTTCAGTTTTTCGGTTACTTCACGACGAGCCTTCGCCATATGTCCCGGAAACCATTGAATGGTCATGTGTTTCACTCCTGTTCGTTATTTCACGGTACCAATTTGGTCAAAAGGCCAAAAAACAATATTTGTTTTACCGATAATATCATCTATTTTTACAATCCCTATATGACGACTATCTTTACTATAACGACGATTATCTCCCATTACAAAAACATAACCATCTGGAATTTTATCCAGTTGTTCGATATCCGCAAGTGTAAAGTCTTCAGTTAATGTACCTTCATCTGTAATTTCATCTTTATATTGTTGCAAGTAAGGCTCAGCGATTGCCTTGCCATTTATATAAAGCTGATCATTTTTATATTCTAGCTGATCTCCTGGTAAACCAATAATACGTTTAATATAATCTTTCTTTTCAGGCGCATGGAATACAACTATATCAAATCGGTGCAAATCACCAATTTTATAGCCAATCTTATTTACAATCATGCGGTCGCCGTTTTCAAGGGTAGGCATCATAGACTCGCCATCAACTACAATCGGCGTAAATAAAAAATAACGAATAATTGCAGCTAATGCAAAAGCAATGACTAATGCCTTTGTCCATTCCCATAACTCATTTTTCTCTTTTTTTGTTTTTTCCATTTCGATGTCCCCCTTGACTATTCTGTTCTTATTGTACAAGGATTTATCATTTCAAGCAAAAAGAAAGAGAGCTTGTAATACAAGCTCTCTCTTCGGCAAAAAAATGTATTATCGAATTTCTTTAATACGAGCCGCTTTACCGCGTAAGTTACGTAGGTAGTATAGTTTAGCGCGACGTACTTTACCGCGACGTACTACTTGTAAGTTAGCGATTTTTGGAGTGTTTACTGGGAACGTACGCTCAACACCAACGCCGTAAGAAATTTTACGAACTGTGAAAGTTTCGCTAATACCGCCACCACGACGTTTAATAACTACTCCTTCGTATACTTGGATACGTTCGCGAGTTCCTTCGACTACTTTAACGTCGATTTTTACAGTATCTCCAGCGCGGAACGCAGGAATGTCTGTGCGAAGTTGTTCTTTAGTGATTTCTGTAATGATGTTTGACATTATTTTCTCTCCTTAGACAGATGTTCTTGTAACTCCTCTTGATGATACAGCGGAACACCGTAATTCGGCATTTCTCATAGAAATGCATTTATAATATTATCATATAGTATGATAATATGCAATAATTATTTACCTAATTTTAATGAATTCAAGTAGTTTTGTTGCTTTGGATTTAACTCCATTTTATCAAGCAAATCCGGGCGTCTCTCAAACGTTCTTTTTATAGATTGTTGCTCACGCCATTCGTCAATTTTCGCATGATTACCTGAAAGTAATACATCCGGCACTTTCATACCACGGAATTCAGCAGGGCGCGTGTAATGTGGGTGCTCTAATAAACCAGTTGAAAAAGAATCTAATACTGGTGAATCATTATTGCCTAAAACCCCAGGCAACAGGCGAACGACACTATCAATCACTGTCATCGCGCCCAACTCACCACCCGTTAAGACATAATCCCCAATAGAAATTTCATCCGTTACAAGATGCTGACGAATACGCTCATCATAGCCTTCATAATGACCACAAAGGAAGATTAAGTCTTCCTCTTGCGCTAATTCCTCTGCTTTAGCTTGTGTATAGCGTTCTCCTTGTGGGCACATCAAAATGATGCGTGGCTTTTTACCTTCGCTTACAAGCGCTTCTACGGCGTTAAAAAGGGGTTCTGGCTTTAATACCATACCAGCTCCACCACCGTAAGGATAATCATCCACTTGGTTGTGTTTATTAATCGAAAATTCACGGAAATCTGTTACACCTAACGTAACAGCTCCTTTTTCTTGAGCTTTTTTTAAAATAGAAGAACCAAATACGCCTTCAAACATATTTGGAAATAGCGATAGTACGTGGATATTCATCATGATAACAAACCATCCATCACATGAATAATAATCTTCTTCTCTTCAACGTCGATTTCTTTAATGACATCATCTATTACCGGAATATATTGATCCTTACCATTAACGCCTTTTAGAGTCCAGACATCATTAGCACCGGTTTCGAAAATCTCTTTAACTTGTCCAATTTCTGTACCCTCTTCATCAAAAACAGTACAGCCAATGATTTCATGGTAATAGTATTCATCATCTGCTAATTCACTTAGTTGCTTTTCTGATACTTTTAAAATACCGTCACGGAATTCTTCTACATCATTAATATTTGGATACCCTTCAAACGATAGTAGAATGAAGTTTTTATGAGCACGAGCTGATGCGATTGTTAGTCGTAATGGTTTTTTTGAATCCTTCTTAAACAGTGCAATTTGTTCTCCTACTACATAGCGTTCTTCAGGGAAATCCGTTTGTGATATGACACGAACCTCACCTCTTATACCATGTGTATTAACGATTTTACCTACGTTATACCATTCCATCTAAATCACCTCTTAATAAATATGTGAACATCCTCAATACATTATTAGAGGATTAATTTAATTTTAATCGTAACAAAAAAGGAAGGAACTAAAGCTCCCTCCTTTTTGTCTAATCTAGAATATCGACATATGTCTTCTTCTTATGATGACTGCCCGCTGCTGAATAAACAATTGTACGCATCGCTTTTGCAACACGGCCCTGTTTACCAATTACTTTTCCCATATCACTAGGGTGAACAGAAAGTTTATATACAATTCGATTCGGACTCTCCTCGGTTGTAATATGAACTTCTTCTGGATAATCGACTAAAGGTTTAACGATTGTTTCAATCAGCTGCTTCATGCTGTCACCTCCGATTATTTACTGATTTTTGAGTTATGGAATTTTTCCATAATGCCTTGTGATGAGAACAAGTTGCGTACTGTATCAGATGGTTTTGCACCATTTGCTAACCATGCTAATGCTTTTTCTTCATCAATCTTAACTTCTTCTGGAGTAGTTAAAGGATTGAATGTACCAATTGTCTCAATTGAGCGGCCGTCGCGTGGTGCGCGAGCGTCTGCTACTACAATACGATAGAAAGGAGCTTTTTTTGCCCCGATACGTTTTAAGCGAATTTTTACTGCCATTTTTAATTGCACCTCCGAATAGTTTCACACAAGATAGTATAATAGCAAGCTTTGGATTGTTTGTAAAGTGTTTTTTCTTAACACACTAATTTTTAGTTTAAAAAATTATTTAAACAGTGAATCCAAACCAGGAAGTTTCATTTTTTTCTTCCCTTTTTGCGTCATACCCGTCATTTGTTTCATCATTTTCTTCATATCTTCAAATTGTTTTAAAAGTCGGTTTATTTCTTGAACAGAGCAACCTGAACCTTTTGCAATTCGTTTCTTACGACTTGAGTTGATGATCTCAGGGTTCGTTTTTTCAGCTGGCGTCATCGAAAGAATAATGGCCTCTATATGACCAATTTGTTTATCATCGATTTTCGCATTTTCTAAGCCTTTAATTTTATTGGCACCTGGAAGCATTTTTAGAATTTCATCCAAAGGTCCCATTTTTTTTACTTGGCTCATTTGATCTAAGAAATCATCGAAAGTAAAGCTCTGTGTTCTGAACTTTTCTTCCATTTCTCTTGCTTTTTCCTCGTCAACGTTTGCTTGCGCTTTCTCGATTAAGGACATCATGTCGCCCATACCAAGAATACGTGAAGCCATACGCTCTGGATGGAATGGCTCTAAAGCATCCATTTTCTCACCCATACCAACGAATTTAATTGGTTTTTCTGTAACAGAGCGGATTGATAAAGCCGCACCACCACGTGTATCCCCATCTAACTTCGTTAGAACTACACCCGTAATACCTACTGCTTCATTGAAGCTATTAGCTACATTAACTGCATCTTGACCTGTCATAGAATCGACAACTAAGAAGACTTCATCTGGTTCTCTTAATGCACGAATGTCTTTCAATTCTTGCATTAAGTTTTCATCAATATGAAGACGACCTGCTGTATCGATTAATACAACATCATGATGCTCTTCCTTTGCATGTTCCAGCGCTTGGCGGACAATATCCACTGGAGATACTTCTGTACCAAGAGCAAATACAGGCAAAGATAGCTGATCACCTAATGTTTGCAATTGCTTAATCGCTGCTGGACGGTAGATATCCGCTGCTACAAGCAATGGTTTACGATTGTACTTTTTGCGTAAAACATTAGCAAGTTTACCAGTAGTTGTTGTTTTACCGGCACCTTGTAAACCTACCATTAAAATAACAGTTGGTGGTTTTTGAGAGAACTTAATAGGACTTTGTTCGCCACCCATTAATTCTGTCAGTTCGTCTTTTACGATTTTAATAACTTGTTGACCGGGTGTTAGACTTTTCATGACGTCTTGACCGATTGCTCGTTCACTAACGCGCTTAATAAAAGATTTTACAACTTTTAAGTTAACGTCCGCTTCTATTAAGGCAAAACGGACTTCACGCATCATTTCTTTAACGTCTTGTTCCGTTACTTTCCCTTTGCCTTTAATCTTCGAAATCGTACCTTGGAGTCGCTCCGCTAATCCTTCAAATGCCATGCATGCTGCCTCCTAATCCCATTGCTTTAACTGTTCAATAAGTTCTAGCCACACAGTTTGCGAGGCACTATTGTCAGTAGTTTTTTTTGATAGCTCTGCAATTATTTGTTGTCTGTTTTGAAATTTCTCGAATAATCGAAGTTTATCTTCATATTCTTCAAGCATCGCTTCTGTTCTACGAATATTATCGTAAACTGCTTGACGCGATACTTCATAAGCTTCAGCAATTTCACCAAGAGAATGGTCATCTAAATAATAAAGTTGCATATAGCTACGTTGTTTATCAGTCAACAATGCTTGATAAAAGTCGAAGAGAAAGTTCATGCGTGTCGTTTTTTCAAGTAGCATAAGAAATCTCTCCCCTGTTTTACACATTCTTTTAGTATCATAAGGAATAATCGGATTTCTGTCAAGTAAATATACTTGTCTAAATACATTTTAGTCCTCATATAAACTCAAATATTCATAGACGAAAAATGCATAGCCAAAAGCTATGCATTTCGTTTATTTATCTATTTATTGCTCGTTTAATTCCTCTTCTTTTGCTAGCTGTTGATCAAGTGCGTCAGCAAATAAGCCATATACATAACGTTCTGTATCAAACGGTTGTAAATCGTCCATTTTTTCACCCAAACCAACAAACTTTACTGGAATATGCAATTTGTTACGAATAGCAAGTACAATACCACCTTTTGCAGTACCGTCTAGTTTCGTTAATACAATGCCTGTCACGTTTGTTGCTTCTTTAAATGTTTGTGCCTGTACTAGTGCATTTTGACCAGTAGTTGCATCTAAAGCTAATAAAACTTCATGCGGAGCATTCGGAATTTCCCGGGAAATTACACGATGTACTTTTTCTAATTCATTCATTAGATTAACTTTATTTTGCAGTCGCCCAGCTGTATCACAAATAAGTACATCCGCACCACGATTTTTGGCTGCACGAATGGCATCATACATTACTGCAGCAGGATCAGACCCTTCTGCTTGCTTAATAACTTCCACACCTACACGTTCTCCCCAAACTTGAAGTTGATCAATCGCACCTGCACGGAACGTATCACCCGCTGCAAGTATTACTGATTTCCCTTCTTGTTTTAGGCGGTGCGCCAATTTCCCAATTGTTGTTGTTTTACCTACACCGTTAACACCAACAAAAAGAATAACTGTTAACTCACCATCTTGTATATTTAACTCGATTGATTCATCATCACTAGATTCGTAAATTTCAACAAGCTTTTCTGAAATAATTGATTGGATACCACTCGTATCTTTAATGTTTTGGCGTTGAACTTCAAAGCGTAATTTATCCATTAGCTCCATTACAGTTTCAAAACCAACGTCCGCTTGTAATAATAAGTCTTCTAGTTCCTCAAAGAAATCTTCATCTACAGTACGGTAACGAGCTACTAGATCATTTACTTTTGATGTAAATGAATCACGTGTTTTTTCTAAGCCCGCTTTGAATTTTTCTGTAATAGAAAATGCTGAGAAACCCCATTTTGATTTTTTTTCTTCTTGTTCTTGAGGTTCTTCCACCTTCACAACTTCAGTAGTTGATTCTTCAACAACTATTTCTTCTTTAGATTGTACTTTTTCGTCTTGAGGAGCTTGTTCAGACACTATAGGTTCTTCTACTACTTCCGGAGTAACTACAGTTTGAACAGCTACTTCTTGCTCTGCAGGCTCTACTATATCGTCAACCTGTTTTTCAACGATTGTCTCTACCGATTGTACTTCAAGCTCTTCAGGCTTCGCGCCCATTAGTTTTTCTTTCATACGCTTTAAAAAGCTCATTGTTATTCGCTCCTTTGTCCTACTAGAACAGGTTCTTCTTGTTCTAATTTCACAGATACTAATTTCGATACACCTGATTCTTGCATCGTAATACCGTACAATACATCCGCACCTTCCATCGTACCTTTACGATGCGTGATAACGATGAATTGTGTTTCTTGGCTAAATTTTTTCAAATATTGACTATAGCGAGTAACATTCGATTCATCAAGAGCAGCTTCTACTTCATCAAGTATACAGAATGGTACAGGTCGCGTTTTTAGAATAGAAAATAGTAGCGCAATTGCCGTTAAAGCACGTTCTCCACCTGATAGTAAGCTTAAACTTTGCAATTTCTTACCTGGTGGTTGAGCGACAATTTCAATTCCTGTTTCAAGTATATCGTCAGGCTCAACTAGTTGTAAATCTGCATGCCCTCCACCAAACAATTCTCGGAAAACAACTTGGAAGTGTTCACGAATATTCAAGAAAGTTTCGTTAAAGCGAGTTGACATTTCTTCATCCATTTCACGAATCGCCTCATGCAATGTTTCTTTCGCTTCCATGAGATCTGATCTTTGCTCCGTTAAGAAAGTATGTCGTTCTGAAACTGTTTCGAATTCTTCAATTGCATTTAAGTTGACGGGACCCAGTTCTATAATAGATTGCTTCAATAATTTCACTTTTCTTCTTGATATTTCGACATCTATATCTTCATTTAATTCCCGTATGGCTTCATCTAAAGAAAGCTCATAGTCTTCAGCAAGTTGGTCTAGTAAAGATTGCTTCGAAAACTCCAATTGAGACAGTTTTACATCATAGTTGCGCAAGCCATCTAATAAACCTTTATGCACTCGTTGTAATTCCTTTAGTTCCACTTCACAGCTATCCAAAGTAGCTTGTAGCTGGGTTCTTTCTTCTTTACTTGTTGCAATGGTCGAAATTAGGTCCGTCTTTTTCAACTGCCAAGTAGTAATGTTTGAAGTTATTTCTTCATCAGATGGTCCATTTTGACTTTCATCATTCGTTAACCATTTGATTTCTTGACTAATGTTATTGACTTCCAATTTCGCCTTGTCGTATTGCACGGTTACTTCTTCAGAAGCTTGTTTTAGCTGCGTTACTTGTTCTTGAATTACAGCAAGCTCTGAACGCTTCTCTGCGTATTGTTCTTTCAATGCATCTTGAGCTGTTTCACTTTGTACTTTAAGTACGTTTAATTGTTCTATTGTGCTATTAATCTCAGCAAGTTCTTCCGTTAACTCTTGCAAACGTTTTTTAGCAGAAATCTGACTTTCTTGTAAGTTTGAAGAGCGATCGGTAGCATCTTCTTTTTCAGTAGCTACTAAAGTAACACGTAAGGCAAGTCGTTTTGTCGTTGCTTCTAATTCACGGAAATGCCCACTCAGTTCAAATTCTTCATCACGTAACACTTCACCTTGCTTACGTAAGTCCTCTAGAAGAACCGTTTTAGCAGAAACAAAGCTTTTCTGCTCAGCAACAACTTTTTCTGCTTGTTCAATTTTTTGTTGCATTTGAACAAGCTGACCAGTTAAGTCTTCTAGTTCAGCTTTACGAGTAAATAACGATGTTTGTTGTTTAGTAGAACCACCCGTTAGTGAACCACCTGCATTTACTATGTCCCCATCTAACGTTACTACGCGATAACGATAATTACATGATTTGGCGATTTGTGTAGCACTTTGTAAATCTTTTGCAACTAATACATTACCCAATAAATTTTCTGCAATTGTTTTAAAGGCTGGATCAAATTTCGCTAACTCATCTGCTGTATTTATAAACGACGGATGAGTTGCAGCCGCTCCTAATGCATCACGTGATATTTTTCGTGATTTCATAACATTTTTCGGTAAAAATGTTGCGCGACCTGCTCTTTTTTCTTTTAGCCATGCAATTGCTTTTTGAGCATCCTGCTGTGTTTCAGTCACAATATGTTGAGAAGCTGCACCTAATGCTGTTTCAAGTGCTTTTGTATATTCTCCACTTACTTGAATTAACTCTGCAACGGCACCGTGAATTCCAGAAAGTTTTTTATTTTCTCTAGCCACTAAAATCTCTTTTACACCATGGAAGAAGCCTGAGAAGTCTGCCTCAAGTTCCGCTAAAGTTTCTTTTCGAGACTTTAATTGTTGTAAATGTTGATAGCCTTTAAAAAGCATTTCTTGTTTACTTTCAAATTGTTTCGTCGCACTTGCTAGCTCTGATTGACAAGCTGAATAAGTAGCCATTTTTTCTTCTAACTGTTGCTTCACATCGTTTAATTTACTTTCAACAATCTGTTGTTCCTTCGTTAACTGCGCTAATTCTTCCGCCATTTCTGACGATTGGTTAGTGATTTTAAACGAAGCTTGTTCTTGTTGTTCTAGCTGTTGGGTAATATTTTTGTATTCATTTTTAACTGTTGCTTCCTCATTGAGGCGATCAATATACGTGTTTTTCCAGTTTTCGATATCTTTTTCGATGTCTGTTGAAGAACGATTTAAGTTATCTTCTAGCTGTTTCACACTTTTTTTCAATAATTGAAGCGTTTTTTGTCTTATTGTTAATTGTTCTTGTTTATCTACTTGTTGTACGTGCCACTCTCGCTCCGCGATTTGGGCTTTTTCAAGTGATTGTTGTAGTTTTTCTAATTGTGCACTGGCATTATGGCGTTTTTCAGCCATTAATACTTTACGACCTTCCCACCGCTCAACTTCTGAACTAGCTTCAACAAGCTGATGTTGCGATTGGTCTAGTAAATTATCTAGCTTAGTAATTTGTTTTCGAATAGAAGCTACTTGCGACTCTTTATTTTCCATATTGTGTATATGTTCTTGCTCAGTCACCGTAAACTGCTTTTTATCCTGCATAATTGTTTCAAGTGTTTGTTGCAACACACGTAAATCATGGACGATAACCGCTATATCAATATCCTTTAATTCCTTGGACATCTTTAAATAATCCGCGGCAGCAGACGCTTGTATTTTCAAAGGCTCGATACGATTGTCTAATTCGTGCAATATATCAAGCACTCGATGTAAGTTATCCTCTGTTTCAAACAATTTATGCTCTGCTTTTTTCTTACGTTGCTTATATTTCAATACACCGGCAGCTTCTTCGAAAATAGAGCGTCTATCATCCGGACGACTGTTTAATATTTCATCTACTCGACCTTGTGAAATTATCGAGAAAGCTTCTTTTCCTAGACCAGAGTCTAAGAACAAATCCGTTATATCTTTTAATCTACATTGTTGTTTGTTTAATAGATATTCGCTATCGCCCGAGCGGTATACTCGACGAGTGACACTTACTTCGTTATACGGGATTGGTAATCGTTCATCCTCGTTATCTAATATCAATGATACTTCTGCAAAGTTAAGCGGTTTGCGCGAGTCACTTCCAGCAAAAATGACATCTTCCATTTTTGCACCACGAAGAGATTTTGCGGATTGTTCTCCGAGTACCCATCGAATTGCATCCGTTACGTTACTTTTTCCACTGCCATTTGGACCAACGACAGCAGTAACTCCCGGCACAAAGTCAATACCAATACGATCGGCGAAAGATTTAAAACCAATCACTTCAAGCCGTTTAAGAAACAAAATTATACCTCCTGATTGTCAGCTGACTGTTTTTGCAATTCAATCATTGCACTTTGAGCAGCTCTTTGTTCAGCTTCTTTCTTCGATTTTCCGTGACCAACGCCTAATTCGCGCTCATTCAATAGTACATGTGACACGAATGTACGATTATGTGCTGGTCCGTTTTCATTAATAATCTCATATTGAAGCACACCAGAATTGGCTTGTTGCACCATTTCTTGTAGCTGACTTTTAAAATCCATCACATGCGAAAAAGCACCGATTTCTACTTTTGGATAAACGACGCGTTCTAAAAATCCAACGACTGTTTCTAATCCTTGGTCTAAATATAGTGCACCAACAAATGCTTCAAAACAGTCTGCAAGAAGAGCTGGACGTTCTCGACCACCTGTTAATTCTTCACCTTTTCCTAGTAAAACGTATTTCCCAAAGTTTAGTTCATTTGCAAAAATGACTAATGATGGTTCGCAAACGATTGCTGCACGTAATTTTGTAAGCTCACCTTCGCTCATTTTCGGGAATTTAAGGAAAAGAAATTTAGAGACAGATAGTTCTAACACTGCATCTCCTAAGAACTCTAGTCGTTCGTTATCTTCAAATAGTTTACGACGATGCTCATTCACATATGATGAATGCGTAAATGCATTGTAAAGTAAACTTGCATTATCAAAATGCAATCCTAAATTATTTAATAATTCCTCAAATTGGAGGCGTGCTTTCTCTGAGATTGCACCATTTTTTTGTGAGAGTCCCTTTTTTTTCATCATCGTCATCAACCTTCTTATCTTCCTTTTGATACTCCTGTTTAGTTTACCTTTTTCTCTTACAATGTGCAAAAGCAAAAAGAGACACTTCCTTCAAAATTATGAAAGAAGTGCCCCTAGCAATGTATAATTAGCCAATTTTGCTTTCGATGAATGATACCGCGTTTCCAACAGTTGCAATTTTCTCTGCATCCTCGTCGTCAATTTGCATATCGAATTCTTCTTCAAGTTCCATTACTAGTTCTACTACATCTAGTGAATCCGCACCTAAATCATCACGGAAAGAAGCTTCTAATTTCACTTCGCTCTCGTCGACACCTAAACGGTCAACAACAACTTTAGTTACACGTTCTATAACAGTTGCCAAATCTGTCACCTCCCCTCAATGATTATACATAAAAAGCCCGTTTGTTCATAGGCATAAATTACATGACCATTCCACCATCTACATGGATTGTTTGCCCTGTAATATAACTTGCATCATCCGACGCTAAAAATAGTACAACTTTTGCAACGTCTTTTGGATCCCCTAGCTTCGCTAATGGAATTTGTCCAAGCATTTGATCTTTTACTTCAGCAGGCAGTTCATCTGTCATTTCTGTCGCAATAAATCCAGGTGCTACAGCATTAACATAAATATTACGCGCTGCTAATTCTTTTGCAGTTGTTTTTGTTAAACCAATAACACCAGCTTTTGCCGCAACATAGTTTGCTTGACCTGCATTACCAGAAACACCAACAATCGATGCAACATTAATAATACGACCTGCACGTTGTTTCATCATTTGGCGTGAGACAGCCTTCGTACATAGGAATACCCCTTTTAGGTTAGTATTCATTACGTCATCCCAGTCCTGTTCTTTCATACGCATTAATAGATTATCACGTGTTATCCCAGCATTATTTACTAAAATATCAAGACTACCAAAAGTATCTGTTGCAGCTTTCATTAAAGCTGTTACTTCGTCAGCATCAGCTACATTGGCTTGGACTGCAATCGCTTCGCCACCGTTTTCAGTAATTTCTGCTACGACTTCTTCAGCTTTAGATTGGCTACCGCTATAATTGACAACAACACGTGCTCCTTGTTCTGCCAATGTTAATGCTATGGCACGTCCGATTCCTCTTGAAGCACCTGTTACAACAGCTGTTTTACCCTCTAGCTTCTTCATGAGACCACTCCTTCGACGCTTCTATAACTTGTTCAAACGTTGCTTCATCATAAACACAATACGTTTTCACTTGACGATCCACTTTTTTTACAAGTCCGCTTAATACTTTTCCAGGACCACATTCAATAAATACGTCCACACCTAGGTCAATCATTTTTCGAACAGAATCTTCCCACAATACAGGTGAGTATAATTGTTCGACTAATAGTTGCTGGATTTCAGTTTGTTCAGTTACAGGTTTAGCCGTAACATTTGAGATAACTGGAATTTCAGCATCTTGCATTGCTTTTTGCTGTAAATTCTCTTGCAACTTGCTAGCAGCTGGGCGCATTAATTCAGAATGGAAAGGCCCGCTCACTACTAAAGGAAGTGCACGTTTTGCTCCTGCTTCCTTCGCCTTAACACTCGCCTCGTCTACTCCGGCCTTTGTACCAGAAATCACAATTTGACCCGGGCAATTTAAGTTGGCGAGCTGAACAACTTCTCCCGATGCTGTAACTTCATCCGTCACAGCTTTCAACGCATCGCGGTCCAAGCCTAAAATTGCAGCCATAGCTCCTTCACCTGCTGGTACTGCTTCGTTCATAAACATTCCTCGACTATGTACGGCTTGTACGCCATCTTCGAATGACATTACACCTGATGCCACTAACGCTGTGTATTCACCTAAGCTATGTCCTGCAGTATAATCTGGTGTAATACCTGCTTTTGTCAGTTTATCAGCAATCATTGCACTTGTCGTTAACAATGCAGGCTGCGCGTTGTAAGTCAATGTCAAATCTTCAGCCGGACCTTCAAGCATTAACTTAGATAATGAATAACCTAATAATTCATCTGCCTTATTATAGTAGGCTTTGCACTCTTGGTGCTCAGCCACAAATTCTGCTCCCATACCAACTGATTGTGAACCCTGTCCTGGAAAGATAAAAGCGATTTTCGTCATGATTAGTTCTCCTTTGAAATTGTAGAATCAATCTTTGCACATACGTTGTGTTTAACCATAATATTTGCTTGGCGAATAGCACTAGCAAAAGCATTTGCATTTGACGAACCGTGTGCTTTTACTACTGGTGCTTTTAAACCGAATAAAGCGGCTCCACCATACTCTGTGTAGTCCATTTTTGTTTTAATTTCTTTTAAATTACTCTTCATCATTAACGCTGCAACTTTTGTTTTCCCTGAAGCCATAAATGCTCCTTTTAACATAGAAAAGATGCTATCAGCTGTACCTTCGATTGTTTTCAACACCATATTACCTGTAAACCCATCAGTCACGACAACATCTGCAGCACTATTTAATAATTCTCGTGCCTCAACATTACCGATAAAGTTAATTGGCGCTTCTTGCAATAAACCAAAAGCAGCTTTAGTAAGCTCATTTCCTTTTTTATCTTCTGTCCCAATATTCAATAATCCGACTGTTGGATTTTGAATATTGCGTACTTGTTCTGCATAAATGCTAGCCATAATTGCATATTGAGCTAAGTTTTCAGGTTTTGCATCGGCATTTGATCCAAGATCTAACATATCAAAACCTTTACCATCTAAAGTTGGTAATGTAGTAGATAATGCAGGTCGATCAATACCTTTAATACGTCCTACTACAAATAATCCAGCAGCCATTAATGCACCTGTATTCCCTGCTGATACGCAAGCGTCTGCTTCACCATTCTTAACTGCTTCTGCCATTTTCACCATTGAAGCATCTTTCTTACGACGTACTGCACGAACTGGTTCGTCGTCACCTTCAATTACTTCTTCACAATTAATCACAGTTAAGCGCTCATGATCTTTTAAATATGGTTGCATTGCCTGTTGTTGGCCAAATAATTGGATTTCGATATCTGCAGAAGCTTCTAACGCTCTATATACGCCTTCGATAATGGCTTGTGGTGCATTGTCTCCACCCATGCCGTCTATTGCTATTTTCATTTACTTTTCACCTTTTCCTTTCGTACGGTACATTTCGAACTTACCAGCGAAAACAACTTCATTTTCAACAGTAGAGGTTAACTCGATAAATGTTCGACTTTTGCTGTCATCCTTGCCTGTGACAAGTGCTTTTGAAATTACTCTGTCACCTGCTCGTACTGGTTTCACAAAATGGATTTCTGAATGTACAGTTAGCGCTAAGTCATCATCTATCACTGCTACAGCAAGTGAATTTGCTTGAGCAAATAGATGATGCCCCCTTGCGATACCATTACGTTGGAAGACATGCTCTTCTTTCACGTCAAAAATGGAAAGGGCTCTTTCGTCTAATTCAATATCTATAATGTCACCAATCACTTCATCAATTGGTAAAGATTTTACATCATTTTCAAAATTATGAGCAGCCACACCTTTAATTCGTTCACGTAATTCTGGTATCGATAACTCCATTCGATCTAACCGAATCGTTTGTACGCTCACATTAAATTGACTGGCTAGCTGTTCATCGGTGACGAATGGATTATCGATTATTGTTTGCTGCAATAATTTTTGTCGTTCTTTTTTAGAGTACTTCATTTTTTTCGCCACCTTTCAAAAATTAGCACTTGGTACTAATATCAGTATATAAATTAAAAAAAGAGAATGCAAGAGTTGTTTTAAACTCTTTTTCGCATTCTCTCCTTTTTCAACAAAAATAATTCATATCAATCGATACGATCGCCATTTAATACACCAGACTCTGCTAGCATATTACGTAGCTGCTCACAGTCATCTGCTTGCCAAAATTCTTCAGTTGATAGGAGCTTCTCTGCATCTTGTCTCGCCACTTCTAATGCTCTGTAATCATGTACGAGATCAGCCATTTTAAATTCAGGTAATCCACTTTGTTTTTTACCAAAGAAATCACCCGGTCCACGTAGTTCTAAATCTTTTTCCGCTAGACGAAAACCATCATTTGTTTCCGTCATTGAAATCATCCGCTCTTTGCCATCTTCTGATTTTGGATCTGCCAATAATACGCAATAGGATTGATGCTCGCCTCGTCCCACACGACCCCGCAATTGATGGAGCTGAGCCAAACCAAAGCGTTCTGCATCATAGACAATCATAAATGTTGCATTTGGTACATTCACTCCAACTTCTACAACAGTTGTTGAAACAAGAACTTGCAACTGCCCTTCACTAAATTCACGCATCACCGCATCCTTTTCTTCTGCAGGTAAACGACCATGCATGAGCCCGACTTTATATTTCTCACCAAATAATGTAGTCAGTTGTGTGTAAACATCGACTGCATTCTGCACATCAAGTTTATCCGATTCTTCAATTAAGGGACAAATAACATATGCTTGTCTACCCATTGCCAGTTCATTTGTCATTTGAGATAACACTTGATTAAATTGTTCCTTTTTAGCCCAATTTGTCTGAATTTCTTTTCGCCCAGCAGGTAATTCGTCAATAATTGACACATCCATTTCACCGAAAGCGGTAATCGACAAAGTTCTAGGAATTGGTGTCGCTGTCATAAATAGTACATCAGGACTTTCTCCTTTATCACGTAAAATACGACGCTGTTCTACACCAAATCGATGTTGTTCATCTGTGATCACTAGACCAAGTTTATGAAATTCCACATCCGGCTGAATTAATGCATGTGTTCCAATTAAAATATCAATATCACCGTTTTTTAATCGTTCCAGAAGTATACGACGAGCCTTTGTTTTGGTTGAGCCCGATAGAAGAGCCACTTCCACTCCCAATGGTCTTAGCCATTCATCAAGTGACTCTCCGTGCTGTTCAGCCAAAATCTCAGTTGGAGCCATTAGAGCACCTTGAAAACCTGCAGTCACAGCAGCATATAATGCAATGGCCGCTACAACTGTTTTCCCAGAACCAACATCCCCTTGTAACAGGCGATTCATACGATGAGGTTCTAGTAAATCTCGACATATTTCATTGACGACACGCTTTTGCGCATTCGTTAATTCATATGGCAAAGTTTGAAAAAACTCTTTTAGTTTCTCTAAATCATAGTGAATAGATAAACCCTGCTCTTGTTCTTTACGAATTTTACGTAAGGCTTGTATTCGTAACTGAAATTGCAACAACTCTTCGTATACAAAACGCCTTCTTGCTTGCTTGGCGTGGTTTGCATCTATTGGAAAATGAACACCTTCTAGCGCATCTGCAACAGGTAACAATTTATATGCAGTTCTTAATTGACTAGGCAAAGACTCTACAATTTCTGATTTCGATTCATCTAGTACTTGTCGCATATAATTACGGAATTTCTTTTGATGCATACCGCTCTTCAAGCTATAAACTGGCTCAAAGTCAGCATGATCCACTTTCGGCCCAAAAGTAATTTGGGTGCCATTAATGACTTGACGGCCGCGGTCCCACTTCCCCGTTACAGTCGCTATAGATCCAGGTATCATTTTATTCTTTAAGTATAATTGGTTGAAGAAAACGACTTTTATTAAATGGCGACCTACAAGCATTTGCACTTGTAGACGCGATTTATTTTTCCCTAAAAACAGGGCAACTGGTTCACTTTCAATACGCCCTTCAACCGTAACACGTTCATTATGTGGTGTTTCTGCTAAATCCTTTAATCGAAAATCTTCATGTCGATAAGGAAAAGTCCAAAGTAAGTCATTGAAAGTTTCAATACCCATACTTTGAAGCGCTTCTCCCATTCCTTTTCCGACACCTTTTAAATTCGTGACAGGTTGGTGCAAAAGATCATTCACTTTGCAGCACTGCCCCTCCGAAGATTTTAGCCTCCAATGCTCTACCTGTCGGTGTAGCTGCTAGGCCACCTTGTCCAGTTTCTCTTAGTGCAGAAGGCATTGTACGTCCTATACGATACATAGCATCAATGACTTCATCAGTGGGAATTCTACTCGTCACACCTGCCAAAGCCATATCAGCAGCAACAATAGCATTCGCTGCTCCCATAGCGTTTCGTTTAACACATGGTACTTCTACTAATCCAGCTACAGGATCACAAACAAGTCCAAGCATGTTTTTCAATGAAATCGAAAAAGCATGCGCACTTTGTTGAGGAGTACCTCCTGCCATTTCAACGATTGCAGCAGCAGCCATTGCAGCAGCAGAACCTACTTCAGCTTGACATCCACCTGCTGCACCTGAGATGGATGCATTATTTGCTACAACAAAACCAAATGCTCCTGAAGTGAATAAATAACGAATCATTTGTTCCTTCGTTGGATTTAATTTATTTTTCACCGCAAAAAGTGTACCTGGTACAACACCTGCCGAACCTGCTGTTGGTGTTGCACAAATAGTACCCATCGCTGCATTCACTTCGTTTGTTGCAACTGCTTTACTTACAGCGTCTAATAAGAGATCTCCCGCTAAAGATTTTCCTGTTGCAATGTATTTCTGAAGTAATACTGCGTCTCCTCCAGTTAAACCAGTTACAGAATGCACACCTTTTAGACCGCGTTCAACTGCTTCTTCCATAACAGTTAAATTGCGAGTCATTTGAGTCATAATTTCTTCACGTGTACGTTCAGTTATTAACATCTCTTGCTCTATCATAATTTCTGAAATTTGTTTATTTTCACTTTCAGCTAATGCCACTAATTCTCTAACATTATGAAATAAAACTTCCATTTTTCTACCTCCTAATTTTTAATGCGCGTTACTTTAGTAATATTCGGTAGAGTTGACATTTCATCTAAAATGGATTTGTCGATATTTTGGTCAACTTCAATAACCATTAATGCCATATTTCCACGTTCTTTTCGTGAAACTTCCATATGACCAATATTAATATTATAACCTGCTAAACAGTTTGCCACCGCCGCTATACAGCCTGCTCGGTCATCATGCACAACAAGAATTGCCGGCATACCCCCAGATAACCTAAGCGGGAAACCATTTAATTCTATAATTTCAATACTTCCTCCGCCTATAGAAATACCCACCATCGACATTTCTGTTTCATCGTCTCCAATTACTAAACGCGCTGTATTTGGATGTTCTGTATGCGCTGTTTCTGGAATAAATTCATAAGTTAAGTTAGCTTTTTCTGCATCCGCAAAAGCCGTTTTAATACGTTCATCAAAAGTATCGTAGTCTAGTAGACCTCCGATAATTGCAACATCTGTCCCATGCCCTTTATAAGTTTCTGCAAAAGAGCCATAAAGATGTATTTTCGCCCATTTTGGTTGGCCTCCAAATAAGTCACGTGCGACGCGACCAATTCGTGCTGCACCGGCTGTATGAGATGATGATGGCCCAATCATAACCGGGCCGATAATATCGAATACCGATGTGTATTTCATAAAAAAACTGCCCCCTTGCTTAATCGTTGTTAGTCGTAACACCATTCTACATGATAATTTAAGACTATACCAAGTATTTGATACAGCGCAAAAAAGTAGCGCACTCTAATAGCGCGCTACCTTTGAATAGCTGTTTAATTTATATACCACAATTTCCGAACAAACTTCCGGTACTCTTTATTCAACAGAAAGAATAAATGGGTATAATGGTTGTTTACCATTATGGACTTCCACTTCAACATCTGGATAGTTTTCTTCGATAAAGCTTGTAAATGTATTAACTGCTGATTCGTCTGCATCTTGCCCATAAAGAACTGTTACGATTTCCGAATCCTCATCAATCATTGATTGAATTAAAGTTTCTGAAGCCGATGCAAGTGAAGTTGTTGCTTCCACAATTTTACCTTCAGAAATAGCCATAAAGTCGCCTTTATGAATTTCAACGCCATCAATCGAAGTATCACGAACAGCAAAAGTCACTTGTCCAGTTTTCACATGAGCAAATGCTGATGTCATGTTTGCTTTATTCTCTTCAACTGAAGCATCAGGATTAAACGCAAGAACTGCCGCCATTCCTTGAGGCACTGATTTTGTTGGTACGACCGCAGCTTCAATGTCTAACACTTCAGCTGCTTGCTCTGCTGCCATTACGATGTTTTTATTATTCGGTAAAATTAGTACGCGTTCTGCGCCTACTGCTTTAATAGCGTTAACGATATCTTCAGTTGAAGGATTCATTGTTTGTCCACCTTCGATAACATAAGAAGCGCCAACACTTTCTAAAAGCTCAGCAACACCCGACCCCATTGCTACTGTAACAATTGCATATGGATGTTTTTTCTGTACTTTTTTAGCTGATTCATTAGTATGACCTTCGCCAACGATGTCTGTATGTTGCTGACGCATATTGTCGACTTTTACTTTAATCAAGCTACCAAATTGGTGTCCGTAAGCAATTACTTCACCTGGTTGTTCAGAGTGAATGTGAATTTTCACGACTTCATCATCTGAAATGACAAGTAAAGAATCTCCATAATGACTTAAATCTTCACGGAATTTTGCTTCATCAAAAGGTTTACCACCTAATTTCTCGTCTTCGAAACGAACCATGAATTCAGTACAGTAACCGTACACAATTTCTGATGTATCCATGAAGTCTTGTACTTTATGGTGTTCAGCATTTACTAAATCGTCCATTGAAGTTGCTACAGTTTTTTCAGGAAGTGCTTCACCTTTTAGTGATGCTAAAAAGCCTTCATAAACAAACACTAAGCCTTGTCCACCACTATCTACTACTCCAACTTCTTTCAGTACAGGTAGTAATTCAGGTGTGTTAGCTAGTGATGCTTTTGCTGCTTTGACTAACTCGTCCATCACAACGATGATATCTTGTTCTGTTTTAGCTACTTCCACAACATGAGCTGCAGCTTCTCTTGCAACCGTTAAAATAGTACCTTCTACAGGTTTCATAACTGCTTTATATGCAGTATCCACGCCGTATTGGAATGCTTGCGCGAATTGGATGGCATCGACTGTAGCTTCTTTTTCGATTGCTTTACCAAAGCCTCGGAATAATTGAGATAGGATAACACCTGAGTTACCACGCGCTCCCATTAATAATCCTTTTGATAAGGCTTGGGCTGTTTTACCGATATGTTCCACAGCATTTGTTTCAGTTTCCTTTGCACCTGATGTCATCGATAAATTCATATTTGTACCTGTATCGCCATCTGGCACAGGGAATACGTTTAAAGAATCCACATAATCTGCATTTTGGAATAGGTGATGTGATCCCATTTGCACCATTTCGGCAAATTTAATCCCGTCTAATGACTTCATTTGAATGAGTTCCTCCTCTTACACGTTCGCTACGCGAACACCTTGCACATAGATATTGACTGATTTCACTGCCATTCCGAGTGTTTTATCTAGTGTATATTTTACTTTTGATTGGACTTGGTATGCTACTTCTGAGATTTTAGTACCGTAGCTAACGATTACATACATATCAATATGTAAATCTTCGCCCTGTTGGCGTACAAGAACACCTTTTGCAAAATTCTCTTTGCGTAAAATGTCTGTTAGTCCATCACGAATTTGGTGTTTACTTGCCATACCTACAATGCCGTAACATTCAAGAGCGGCTCCACCAGCCATTTGTGCGACAACATCATTAGAAATATCAATGTTTCCGAATTCGTTTTTTAATTCAACTGACATAAAAATGCCTCCTGACTCCATTTTGACTAACTCTTATTGTACTATACAAAATTCGATTATAAAAGAAAACCTATACATTCGTCTAGTATAGACTGTAAAGGTTTTTTTCTTGAAAGTCTATCGAAATCAGTTGCAATGCATAAAAGTGTATGTTAAATTATTAAAGTATGTGAAATACCGAACTGAAATTATAATCTTTCAGCTTCTTTTTGTGAGGAGGGAATATAAAAATGCCAAAAAAATGCGTAATTACTGGACGTAGAACTCGTTCCGGCAACGCTCGTTCCCACGCAATGAACGCTAACAAGCGTACATGGGGTGCAAACCTACAAAAGGTCCGTATTCTAGTTGACGGTAAACCGAAACGTGTATGGGTTTCTGCACGAGCTTTGAAATCAGGAAAAGTTGAGCGCGTATAATGCACTCATAATAAATGCCAGGTTGACTTATCGTCACCCTGGCATTTTTTCTTTTTTCTTTCTCTGTTTAGATTTAGCTGTAGCAGTTGTTGATGCTGATGCTGATGCCGATGTTTCTTTTTGAAATGCTTGTAAACAAACCCTCGCAAATCCACTGACGAATTTTGGCAATTGGAACGTGTATACCTTCAACTCTCCACTCCTCGCTAGTCATCTTTACTTCTTATCATTAAGCATATGCCTGCTGTGAATGAAATAGACGCGATTCCGTCAGATATTTCATTACTTGTAAAACGAGAGGTTCCTACTTCAATTACTTCATTGGTGGTTTCATATAAAACACCGCGCAACGTCATATTCTCTACAGGGCCTTTGAATGCAAAGAAGGACATATATTTATAATGATCATCCTGTACCATTGTATGTTCACCAGGGAGTAAAAATTGTAGTTCATTTGAACGATTTACTATTTTAATATGTAGTTGTGGATACGCTAATTGTAAGCGGTATACTGTGTGCAAATTTGCCTCGTAATGATCTAAACGTCCACCTGTTACACCAGTAAGATATATAGTAGTCGGCTCTAATGATAGCGCTTTAATAATTGCGAGTTCAGTATCTGTTTCATTCTTTTCAGGTGAGTAACGTTCAATATGAGGTACTCGCTCGGAAATTTCTTGCCACTCTTCATTTGTTATCGAATCAAAGTCACCGACAGCCATATCTGGAACAATTCCTCTATTTAATAAATACATCGTCCCATGGTCTGTTCCAATGAAAAAAGCATCAGAAAAAGAAAGCAAGAAATCGTTGGACACGATCTCTTGCTCAGGGCCTCCAGCGCAAATCACAATAGTTTTCATTGGATTGCTTGTTCTCCAGCTAATTGAATCTCTTGTAAAGCTTTTGAGCGATCTTCTTTACCGTAAATTGCCGATCCTGCTACGAATATTGTTGCACCAGCTTTTGCACAAGGAATGATTGTTTCTGCATTAATACCGCCATCGATTTCAATTTCCACATTCAAGCCTTTTTCTTTGATAATTGTTGAAAGTTGTTCAATTTTAGGTACTACCGAATGGATGAATTTTTGTCCACCAAAGCCTGGATTTACAGTCATGAATAGCACCATATCAATATCTTCTAAAATATGTTGAATTGTTTCGATAGGTGTATGAGGATTTAATACGACACCTGGTTTCACACCATGTGAACGAATTAATTGGATTGTACGATGTAAATGACGGCATGCTTCTACATGTACTGTAATATAGTTTGCACCGGCTTTTGCAAAATCTTCAATATATTGATCTGGATTTTCAATCATTAAATGTACATCAAGTGGTAGATCCGTTACCGGGCGTAGCGCTTCCACTACGATTGGGCCCATTGTAATATTCGGCACAAAATGTCCGTCCATTACATCGATATGAATTAATTTTGCGCCTGCTGCTTCAACTTCTTTTACTTCATCAGCTAATTTTGAAAAATTAGCAGCTAAAATTGATGGTGCGATTTTAATCATTATTAATACCTCGGCTTTCTATCAATTATTTCTTGCAAAAACTGCAGGTAATGATCATAACGATACTGCTTAATTTCTTTGTTCTCTACTGCAGCTTTCACAGCACATTTTGGTTCTTTTAAGTGTAAACATCCACGAAATTTACAATCCTCTGATATACGCTGTAATTCCGGGAAACAAGATGTTAATTCTTCTTTTTCAAGTGTATCGAAATCAAAAGAGCTAAATCCAGGTGTATCAGCAATTAATCCGCCAGCGAGTGGGATTAATTCAACATGTCTTGTCGTATGCTTGCCTCGTCCTAGCGCTTCTGATATTACCCCGGTTTTTAATTCTAATGATGGCATAATTGTATTCAACAAAGTGGATTTCCCAACTCCTGATTGTCCTGCTAAAACAGTTGTTTTACCTTCTAAGACCTGTTGAATTTTCACCAGTATTTCTGGATCTCCTTTATAGGTTTGAATCACTTCGTAACCTATTTCTTGATAATCTTTAATATACTGTTGAATTCCATCATTTTCTTCAGAGGTTAATAAATCTGTTTTTGTTAAGCAAATAATCGGGTGGATATGGAAAGATTCTAATGCTACTAAGAATTTATCCAATAATATTGTATTAAAAGCTGGTTCCTTTGCTGAGAAGACCAGAATTGCTTGGTCAATATTTGACACTGGTGGACGTACTAGCTCGTTATGACGCTCATGAACGGCGGTGATTGTCCCATCATTGTCTCCTTCAACCACAAAGTCCACAAAGTCACCAACAAGTGGTGAAATACCTCTATTTCGGAATACACCACGACCACGACATTGAATCAGTTCACCATCTGAGTGAACATAATAAAATCCGCTTAACGCTTTTCGGATTTGACCTTTCGCCATGCGATTCCTCCTTATCGTGATTTTTCCATTTTTTCTAATTGTTCATAAGTTATTGTCTCATCTATAATTATTTTATCATCACGGACAACACGGTAAATTGCTTTTCCTCCTTCCTCAATCGCTAATTGAGGAAAGATTTTTTTGGATTCAGTAATCTTAAATTCATTTTCAACATTTGCAAGTGAGCGTGTATGATCTTGAATGTAAATACGGATGTCTTGCTCCTCGCCCTCTTCTTCAGGGTCGTATGGAATATCAATTGTAGCAACATAAAATTTTACTTGCTTTTGTTGAGGTCCTTTTGAAATCACTACGTTAATTGTAGAGCCGATACTTGCCATATTCCCCGCTCGAGGAGTTTGAGAAATAACTTGCCCTTTTGGAATAGTTTCTGAGTAATCCTCTTTTGCAATATGGACGTTAAAACCAGAAGATTTCGCATAACTTTTTAGAGCAGCTTCATCATATCTTTCTAAATTTCCAATTTGCTCCTGCTCTAGACCCTCACTTACAGTAAAAACAATAATTGTGTCAGCAGGTATGACTGAATCACTTGCATCAGGCGTCTGATCTAAAATAGTACCCGGTGCTTGATCAGAGTGCTTCGTTTTTGTTTTGATATCTTTAAAATTATACTTGGATAGTAATTTTTTTATTGTTTCTATATCGCGGCCTCTATAATCGATTAATGTTACTTTTTTCGGCCCTGAACTTACCATGATATCTATTTCAGAACCTTTTTTACGCTCTTTTCCTGCCGAAGGATTCGTAGAAATCACATGACCTTCTTTAATATTATCAGAAGCCTCATCAGTTTGTCTTCCGATTTCAAAACCTTTATCTTCAAGTAAATCAATAGCCTTCGCTAACTCTTGTCCAGCAACATCTGGAACTTCCACTTTCTTTTCTTTGAATAGATTAGGGAATAGAACTAGGACTAATATAAACAATAAAAGAAAAGTAATAATACCACTAACAAATAACAGTAATTTTCTTTTCTTCGATTTCTTTTTACCGCCCTTGTTTTCCTTTTTTTTATTATCTTCTACCACTGGCATTGCCTTTGTTTTTCCAATGTCCGCATTTTGAATCATTTGAGCCTTCGTAATAGCTGGCATTGCTTTTGTCTCATCGTGATCAACAGGAGGCAGAAATTTGGATTCATGACTTCGATGTTCTTCAAGAACTGTAGATAAATCTTCCTGAAGTTCTTCAACAGTAGAATAGCGGTGTGCCGGGTCTTTTGCAGTTGCCTTAAAAACGACATTTTCTAAGCTTTGTGGGATAGAGGGTACAATTGCACGTACTGATGGCGTTTCAGATTGTAAATGTTTAAGTGCGATTGCCACTGCTGATTCACCCATAAACGGTAGTTTGCCTGTTAATAATTCATAAAGCACAATTCCTAATGCATAGATATCCGATTTTTTAGTTGCTGTTCCTCCACGTGCTTGCTCAGGTGACAAATAATGGACTGTTCCTAAAACCGAATTTGTTTGTGTAAAAGATGTTGCTGATAATGCAATAGCAATACCAAAATCGGTAATTTTCACATTACCTTCTTGGTCCATTAATATATTTTGTGGTTTAATATCGCGATGAACAATTTGATTTTGGTGAGCATGTGCAATAGCTGACGTTAATTGCTCCATTATCATGACACACTTCATCGGTGATAAAGGCGCAAATTCCTGTATGTATTGCTTTAAAGTTTTGCCTTCAACGTATTCCATAACCAAATAATGCATATCAGCATCTTCACCAACATCGTAAATACTTACAATATTAGGATGTGTAAGGCTTGTGGCAGATAACGCTTCCCTTTGGAAACGTCGATGAAGCTCCTCTTCATCGGAAAAGCTATATCGTAGTACTTTAATTGCTACATCTCTATCTAAAATCATATCGTGTGCAAGATAAACATTGGACATACCGCCGCCGCCAATCCATTCAAGAACTTTATAACGGCCGCTTAATCTTTTTCCAACAAGCATACTTACACCTCCTTCATATTATCTGCAAATAAAATAAGCGAGATATTATCTTCTCCGCCATGTTCATTTGCCAATTGTATCAGTTGTTCACCCTTTTCCTGAATAGGTAATGGCAGATGAATAATTGCTTGCATTTCTTGTTTAGTTAATTTGTTACTTAGACCATCAGAACAAACTAATAAATATGAATCAGAAACGAATTGCACCGAATAAAAGTCTGGTGCAATTGTCGCTTCTGTTCCTAAAGATTTAATGATGTAGTTTTTCTTAGGATGACTTTCGGCTTCTTCTTCACTAATTTCCCCATTATCTACGAGTACATTCACATAAGAGTGATCTCTTGTAATAAGTTGCAAATTAGTTGCAGTGCTGAAATACACACGACTATCTCCGATGTGACAAATAATACATTCGCCAGCATCAATCAAAACGGCTATTAAAGTTGTTCCCATGCCGTGACAATTTTCGTGTGATAAAGAATATTGATAAATCGATTCATTGAGTTCTTGAACAGATGCTAATAGCCATTCTTTTTTCAATTCAGTTGATTGAAATGACTCCGCATCTGCTTGCAAAAATAACTGTTCAAATCCAGAAACTGCCATACCACTAGCTATATCTCCAGCATTGTGTCCACCCATACCATCAGCTACAATGGCAAGTTTATATGCATCTTCGCGTTCAATGAATATAGCCCGGTCCTCATTTACCGTCCTTTTCCTTCCAATATCACTCGCTACTATATATTCCACAGCCAGTCACCCCATTAATTCGTCGTTTCTTGCTTTCTCTCCTTCGCACGTAATTGACCACATGCAGCATCAATATCTGAACCGTGCTCGCGTCGAATCGTTACATTAACACCATGATTTTTTAATGTTTTTTCAAAAGAGAAAATATCATTTTTTGGTGTACGTACATAGTCACGTTCTGGAACATAGTTTACTGGAATCAAGTTCACGTGACATTTAATACCTTTGATTAATCTTGCTAATTCTTCAGCATGTTCTACTTGGTCATTGACCCCGCCAAATAGACCATATTCAAAACTAACTCGACGACCTGTTTTCTCAGTGTAATAACGAATTGCTTCAATTAGATCTGGTAATTTGTACGCTTTTGCTATTGGCATCAAACGTAGACGTAATTCTTGGTTAGGTGCGTGTAATGACAAGGCAAAATTAATTTGTAATTGTTCATCTGCAAATTTATAAATTGAAGGAATAATACCACTAGTTGATACTGTGATATGGCGCGCACCAATGTTCAATCCTTTTTCATGATTGATAACTTTTAAGAAGCTCATCATGGCATCGTAGTTATCAAACGGTTCACCGATTCCCATAATAACGACATGACTTACACGTTCACCAACTTCATCTAATGCTTTTTGAACGTTGACAACTTGCTCAACAATTTCACCAGCTAATAAATGACGTTTTAATCCTCCTAAAGTAGATGCACAGAATGAACATCCGATACGACAGCCCACTTGTGTCGTTACACAAACAGAGTTCCCATATTCATGACGCATTAACACAGTTTCAATTGAATAGCCATCTTGTAATTGGAACAAGAACTTGATGGTACCATCTTTAGATTCTTGTTTGATTAAAGTACTTAATGTACTTAGTTCAAAGTCAGCAGCTAATTTATCACGTAATTCTTTTGATAAGTTAGACATTTCATCGAATGTTGTTACACGTTTTATATATAACCAGTCAAAAATTTGGCCTGCACGGAACGGTTTTTCACCGTTGTCCTTTAACCAAGTTTGCATTTCTTCTGGCAATAATGAATAGATTGATTGGCGTAATTGTGGTTTTTCTTTTTTTACTCTTACTGGTTTTTGTATTTCTTGATCCATTAGTTTGTAAATTCTCCTTTTTTTCTAAAGGCAGCAACGAAAAAGCCATCACTGCTAAAGTCTTGTGGAAAGACTTGCATCATTCCGTTTGTTTGAAGCTCTTTGAGTACGTCTGGAACATTTGGTACAGGTTCAAGTTCCATATCCGGATGTTTCTCTAAAAATGCAGAAACAGTTCCATCATTCTCAATTTTATCAACTGTACAAGTACTGTAAACCATTTTGCCTTCATTTTTTAATAATTCATAAGCGGAATCCAGTAATTGTAATTGTATTGGTTGTAGTGATGAGAAATCTTCTTCTCTTTTTGTATATTTAATATCTGGTTTACGTCTAATAACTCCTAATCCACTACATGGCGCATCGACTAAAATACGATCAAATGATTGCTTTTCAAATTGCTCTGTTGCTTTTCGTCCATCTAATACTTGTGCGTTAATAACAGTTAGACCTAGTCGTTCTGCATTGCTTTTAATAAGCTTAAGTTTATGAGCATGTAAATCAGTTGCGATTAACTCGCCTTCATTTTTCATTTTCTCAGCAATATGTGTTGTTTTACCACCTGGTGCAGCACACATGTCTAAAACTCTCATTCCTGGCTCTACTTGCAAAGCGTAAGCTGGTATCATAGAGCTTTCATCTTGAATGGTAATCAGACCATTTTTATAAGATTCTGTACGAGCAGCTTGACCCGTTAATAAATGCAAGCATTCCGGCAACACTTTACTACGCACAACTTCAAATTTTTCACCCCACAAGCTTTCAAGCGCTTGATCTGTCGTTACTTTTGCTGTATTTACTCGAATAGTTTGTTGTGGAGGTAAATTATTTTCAAACAGCATATCAGATGTTTTTTGGATGCCGTAAGCTTCTACATAACGTCGTACTAACCAGACCGGGTGACTCGTTTCAATAGAAAGTCGTTCAATCGGATCTTTAATATTCGTCGTATCTCTAATTCCGTCACGTAAGACCGAACGTAAAATGCCGTTTACCGTTTTAGAGACACCTTGATGGCGTGCTCGGTGTTTTGCAATCTCAACGGCTTCATTTACTGCTGCATGGTCAGGAATTTTCGATAGGTTTGCAATTTGATATAAAGACAAGCGTAGTAACCATCTCACCCAATCATCCAATTTCCCACGTACAAATGGCTCTAAATAATAATCTAAAGTCATTTTGTATTGAAGTGTACCGTAAGTAATTTCCGTCAAAAGAGCACGGTCCTTCGGCTTAATATTATATTTTTCAATTGTTTGATGAAGAAGTAAATTACTATATGCTTGCTGTTTATCTACTGCAAGAAGAATAGTTAATGCTGCGTCGCGAACATTACCATCCCAAACTTTATCTTTCTTTTTTGTCATTCAAAACGGTCCCCAATCTGTAATTTTGACCCGGTACCCCTTAAGTAATCCATCGCAGTCATACGCTTTTTGCCAGCTGGCTGTAAATCTAAAATATTGATTGCTTCTCCGTTACCTGTTGCCACAGTAAAATATTCTTTATCAATAGCAATAACAGTACCAGGTATTTCATTATGGTTTTTATCCGACTTTTGTGCCCACCAAATTTTCACATTATCGCCATGCAATTTCGTATAAGCTACCGGCCATGGATGTAAACCTCTTACTTGGTTATAAATTTCTGTGCTATTTTGCTGCCAATTGACTAGCTCTTGTTCACGTGAAATATTATGAGCAAATGTCACTTTTTCTTCATCTTGCGGGATGCGATTATTAGTGCCATCGATAATAGACGGTAACGTTTCTTTTAGTAGATCGCGGCCGATAATACTTAATTTATCAAACAATAGGCCAGTATGATCTTGCTCATCAATATTGAGTTCAGCTTGTGAAATAATATCACCTGCATCAAGTTTGACTGCCATATACATTATCGTAACACCTGTTTTTTCTTGCCCATCGATTAAGCATTGATGAATTGGTGCTCCACCTCGATAAGCTGGTAATAATGAAGCATGAACATTCACACAACCAAGTTTCGGTGTATCCAATAGTTCCTTCGGTAAAATTTGACCGAAAGCCGCTGTTACGATTAAATCAGGATTTAAAGCTAGGATTTCTTGCAATTCTTCAGATCCACGAAGTTTCTCTGGTTGAATTACAGGTAACCCTAAACGAACAGCCTCTTCTTTGACAGGTGGTGGCGTTAACACACGTTTACGACCAACAGGACGATCCGGTTGTGTTACGACAGCTTTAATATCGTACCCTTCTTCATGAAGCATACGCAAAACTGGTACCGAAAAGGCAGGTGTCCCCATAAAGACAATGGAAATCATTCCTGTTCCTCCTCTGCTTCGGCCATTTCATCTAATTCTTCAAGCGTATAAACACGCGTAATTTTTTTATCAAATAACACACCAAACAAATGGTCAATTTCATGTTGAATCACACGTGCATCAAAACCGGCTGCTTCAACTTCATACCATTCTCCATTACGATCTTGCGCTTTAATATGGACATAATCAGGACGTTCTACATCGCCATAAAGTTCTGGAAAACTCAAACATCCTTCAATCTCTATAGCAGAACCATCTGTAGCTAAAATCGTTGGATTAATGATTTCAAGAATGGCTCTTTCCTCGCCCATTTCTACAACTGCTGCTTGAATGCTTTTGTTTACTTGAGGCGCTGCGATACCTACACCATCATGCTCAAGCATTGTATCATACATATCATCAAGTAACTTTGCTAGCTCTGCATCAAATTTAGTAACAGGTGCTGCTTTAGTTTCTAAAACTTTTGCTGGATTTTTTACAATTTCTAATAATGCCATAATACCCTCTTTTCTTGCGATTATATCTAAATGGATGAAGGATCTAGATCAACTGTTAATTGAATGCCTTTTTTCACCCAATCTGTTCGATACATGCGAATTAATTGTTGTAAAATAGCCGTTAAATTGGGCTCTTTTTTATATTTTATCAAACATTGATAACGATATCTATTTTGCACCCGACTAATAGACGCTGCCGTCGGACCTATAATACCAACATTTTGTGATAGTTGCATACGTAACCAATCTACTGCCTTACCTGCATATTCTGCTGCCATCAGCACATCTTCATGCGTCACTTGTATAAGTACGACATAATAATACGGTGGATAGGCGAAACGCTGTCTCATTTGCATTTCCTGCACATAAAATGGTTCATAATCTTGTTCTTTTGAAAGTTCGATTGCATAGTGCTCCGGTGTATATGTTTGGATAAATACTTCGCCAGGTTTATCATGACGTCCTGCACGACCACTTACTTGTGTAAGTAATTGAAATGTACGCTCTGCAGCTCTAAAGTCCGGTAAATTTAATGAAGTATCAGCACTCAGAACACCCACCAAGGTAATATTCGGAAAATCAAGCCCTTTCGCAATCATCTGTGTTCCTAGTAAAATATCAGCTTCTCCACGTCCAAAAGCATCTAAAATACGTTCATGAGAACCTTTTTGTCTTGTTGTATCAACATCCATACGAAGCACTCTTGCTTCAGGAAAGAACTTATATATTTCACTTTCAACCTTTTGTGTTCCAGTACCGAAAAATCGAATATGTTCACTTTGACATTCAGGGCATTCATGGGGCACTTGTTCTTCATAGCCACAATAGTGACATTTCAGTTTTTCTTGAGAGCGATGATAGGTCATAGAAATATCACAGTTTTTACATTGCACAACCGTACCACAATCTCTGCATAACACAAAGGAAGAAAAGCCTCTACGATTAAGGAATAATACCATCTGTTCTTTTTTTTCAAGTCGAATACGAATTGCTTCTGCTAATTCCTCAGAGAACATCGAACGATTCCCGTTTTTCAATTGTTCCCGCATATCGATAATTTCAACTGTTGGTAAGGATTGCTGCATTGCACGTTTTTTCAATGTCAATAATGTGTACACTTGCTTCTTTGCTCTAGCAAAAGATTCTAAAGAAGGAGTTGCACTACCTAATATGACAGGACATTGATGAAATTCACTACGCCAAATAGCTACGTCCCGTGCATGATAACGCGGTGAGTCTTCTTGCTTATAAGTCGACTCATGCTCTTCATCCAAGATAAATAAACCTACATTTGTGAACGGGGCAAAAACAGCTGACCGAGCGCCGACTACTACCTTTACTTCCCCTCTTTGAATCTTTCGCCATTCATCATATTTTTCACCTTTTGATAAACCACTATGCAGAACAGCGACTAGTTCTCCAAAACGCGAGCGAAAACGCTCCGACATTTGAGGTGTTAAAGAAATTTCAGGGACGAGTACAATCGCTTCTTTCCCTTTTTCAAGAGCACTTTGAATAGCTTGTAAATAAACTTCCGTTTTCCCACTCCCTGTAATACCATGCAGTAAAAAAGTTGTCGGTAGTTCACTTTTCATCGCTGTCAATATTTGCTGAAGTGCTACTTCTTGTTCATCAGTCAGTGCAAGCGGCTTCGTCTTCACTGCATTCTTTGTAAATGGGTCTCGGTATACTTCTTCTTGAATATACGTGGCAGCCCCTTTTTCAATGAGCGCATTGAGAACTGCAGTGGTAATATCTAAGGTTTGACAAAGTTCTTCAGGTGTAAAGATTGCACCTTTGTGATCCACCATCCATTCAGCAACAATAACTTGTTTTTTTGCTCTTTTTGGAATATCAGCGGCAATTTGCTGCAACTTCACTTCATCATCCAAAATTTTCAACTTTCGGACAGCCTTTACTTGACCTTGTTGTTTGACGACGGTCTTTATTTGGACAATTCCTTGTCCAATACTATATTTCAATGATTTCAGAAGTCCAGCAACTTCTACTTTTTTATATGGAATTGATGATTTATTGCCAAAAAGATTTTGTAATTCAGCTGGCAGTTCATCTAGTTTACCTGTGAGATGAATGGTTTTTTCGTATTTCGCCCGTAACGCAGAGGGTAACATCACTTGTAATGCATCTATTTCAAAGCATAAAGTCTGTTTTGTCATCCATTGGGCAAGCTGGAGCATTTCACCTGTTAAAACAGGTTCAATATCGAGTAACTGTGATAGTGGTTTAAGTTTACCTTGTGGAACATCCGTTTCTTCCTTTAAAGCAGTGATGAAACCAAGCACATTGCGAGGGCCAAATGGTACTTTTACACGACATCCAGCTTCTACAAGTGCTTGCCATTCATCTGGTACAGCGTAGTCAAACGGTCGATCCACTGGATATGCCGCTACGTCTACAATGACTTGCGCAATCACGATAACCTTGCTTCCCTTGCTAAAATGGTTTTGAACAGCTCAAGAGCCAATTCTTTTTTAGGAAGATGAACGAATGTTTTTTCGAAATCATTATGACCAACGAGTGTAACCGTATTGGTATCAGTGCCGAAGCCTGCTCCATCTTGAGTTACATCATTAGCAACAATATAATTTGCATTTTTCTTTTCTAGCTTACCTTTTGCATACTTTAATACATCATTAGTTTCTGCAGCAAAGCCAATTAATAATTGATCTTTTTTAAGTTTCCCTAATGTTAGTAAAATATCAGTGGTGCGTTCTAATTCAATAATCGCATCACCTGGCTGTTTTTTCATTTTTTGCACATGCGCCGTTTTTGGGCGATAATCCGCTACCGCTGCTGTTTTTACAACAATATTGGCGTCATCATATTCAGTTAACATAGCTTGGAGCATGTCCTCAGCACTTTCCACATGAACAACTCTTACTCCAGCTGGAGGCTCAATTGCTACCGAACCTGATACAAGTACAGTTTCTGCACCTAATTCATGTGCTGCTGCAGCCATAGCATAGCCCATTTTCCCAGTTGAGAAATTAGTTAAATAACGTACGGGATCAATTCTTTCACGAGTTGGTCCTGCAGAAATTACAACTTTCTTTCCTTTTAAAAGTTCGTTTTTAGGTTCGAAAAACTGAGCAGCTAGTGCTGTAATTTTCTCTGGTTCTTCTAAACGACCTTTACCTACATATCCGCAAGCTAAAAAGCCCTCAGATGGTTCAATAAATTCATAGCCATCTTTAGCTAATTGGGCAATATTTCGTTTAACTGCAAGATTATCATACATATGAACATTCATTGCAGGTGCAATCCACACTTTTGCAGTTGTTGCTAATAATGTGGTTGTTACCATATCATCTGCAATGCCATTTGCAAGTTTACCAATTACATTTGCAGTTGCCGGAGCTACGATGATTAAATCCGCCCAATCCGCTAAATCGATATGTGCAATAACACTCGAATCTTTTTCATCAAAAGTGTCTGTGTAAACATCATTTTTAGACATTACTTGAAAGCTTAAAGGTGTTACAAAACGTGTTGCAGATTCAGTCATCATTACTTTCACATTTGCACCAGCTTGAGATAATTTACTCACTAATGCTACTGCTTTGTAGACGGCGATTCCGCCTGAAACACAAAGTAAAATGTTTTTATTTGCAAGCATTTTTTTCTTCCTTTCAAAACGACAAGCTCCCAAAGAAATGTTAATTTCCTCGGGAGCTTCTACGTTGTCATGTCATTAAACTTCGTCTTCGTAAATAGCTGATTCGTCTTGAGCTACTTGACTTAAAACGCCAGCAGAAACTTCTTCTAGTGCTTTACCTACATTCTTATGTGATTTATAAGATGAAAGTCTATAGTCACTACCTTCTTGCATTGCACGTGCTCTTTTTGAAGCAAGGCTAACTAATGAATATTTTGAATCGATTTTTTGTTTTAATACGTCAACAGATGGGTATAACATCTAATTATTCTCCTCTCAGCATAGCTAAGTATTGTTTTTCTACTCTTTCACGTCGACAATGCTCCGCAACTACGATTGCATTGACACGATCACAAGCTAATTGTACTTCATCGTTCTCAACGACATAATCGTACAAATTCATCATTTCTAGTTCTTGATTTGCAGCAGCAATACGCGTTGCAATCACATCTTCTGTTTCAGTACCACGCCCAACTAAACGTTGCTGTAATGCTGAAATGCTAGGTGGCGCAAGGAAGATGAATAAACCATCAGGAACCTTGTCACGAATTTGAGCTGCACCTTGCACTTCAATTTCTAAAAACACATCGCGTCCAGCATCTAAAGTTTTGTTTACATATTCTAGAGGTGTGCCGTAATAGTTCCCTACATATTTAGCATATTCAAGGAGTTGTCCTTGTTCGATTAAACTTTCGAATTCCTCTGTTGATTTAAAGAAGTAATCAACACCATCAACTTCGCCTTCACGTGGTAGACGTGTAGTCATGGAAATAGAATACTCATAATTAGTATCTGGTTGTGAAAAAAGTGCTTTTCGTACAGTACCTTTTCCGACACCTGAAGGGCCAGATAGGACAATTAATAATCCACGTTCTCTTCTCATGCTTTCTCCCTCATCATTACAATATATTAATAGTACATTTAGTAAACACAATTATTCAATATTTTGAACTTGTTCTCGCATTTTTTCAAGAATCGTTTTTGCTTGGACAACAGCAGCTGAAGCTTCAACAGATTGGTTTTTAGAGCCAATTGTATTAATTTCACGATGAATTTCTTGCAATAAGAAATCGAGTTTTCTTCCGATAGAAACATTATCTTGAAGCGTTTCATCAAGCTGGGCAAAATGACTTGATAAACGGTCTAATTCCTCAGCAATATCTGCTTTTTCAGCAAAAATTGCCACCTCTGCTAATATTCGTTCTTCTAATGCGCTTATGTCTGTAAGCTCTGCAATTCTTGTAACGAGCTTATCGCGATACTTTTGCACGGCTTGATCGGCCACTTTACGAATCAACTCAATTTGCTCTGCTAAATCCGTTTTAAAACCTACTACCGCTTCTTGCAATTCCTGACCTTCTCTTTCGCGCATTTGGATCAGTGCATTTGCAGCTTGTTGTACAGCTTGATCAACAGCTGTTAAAATTTCTTCTTTTGATGTCTCTTGCACTTTTACAGTTAATGCTTGCTCTAAACTCAAAAGTTCTGTCATCGACCACTTTTCGTCGAGCAATATCTGTTTTTGCAATTCTTCTCTTGCTTCTTTATAAGCATTGACTAGAGGCCAATTCACTTGTACAACTTGCTGTTGCTGTGACAATTCTTTCACATATACGGAAACATCTAACTTACCTCTTGAAACTAATGAGGAAAGCAATTTTTTTGTATGAACTTCCGCTTCCATCCACTCTTTCGGAAAACGTGTCGTAACTTCTAAAAAACGATGATTTACCGATCGAATTTCTACAGTAAGCTGAAATTGTTCCGTTGTTGTGACACCCCTGCCAAATCCAGTCATACTACGCACCAAGGTCAGTCACATCCTTCTTTGCATACTGATTTTTAATTATAACATATGAAAACAAGTTTTGCCTTGCAGATTTACTAGAAGTTCACTTAAGGGAACAAAAAAGATGATTAATATTGATAGTCATTAGTCACGAAGCACTACATTTTCCAAATCCTATACTTACCTATATAAACGAAAAAAATGTTAAGATAGAACAAAACGTTTTGAAAGAGGAATTACTTATGGCTTATGATGGTTTATTTACAATCGCAATGGCGAAAGAGCTACAACAGTTAGTAACAGGCCGAATCGCGAAAGTGCATCAACCGAACACCCAAGAAATCATTTTACATATACGTGCCAATGGTGGAAATCACAAATTATTATTTTCAATCCACCCTTCTTATGCACGTGTTCACATCACAGAACAAACAATTGAAAATCCGCCAGAACCACCTATGTTTTGCTCGTTACTCCGTAAACATATTGAAGGTGGATTTATTGAATCAATCCAACAACAAGGTGCTGACCGTGTTCTCATCTTTAAAATTGCTAGTAAAAATGAAATTGGTGACCCAATCACTAGGGAATTGCACGCGGAAATAATGGGGCGCCATAGCAATTTAATTTTAGTCGACAAAGAGACAAACAAAATCGTTGATAGCTTAAAGCATCTACCACCTGCTATGAATAGTTATCGCACAGTTTTACCTGGTCAACCTTTTATCGCACCACCAGAACAAGATAAGGAAGACCCTAAAACAATAAGCAGTGAATCATTACAACTATTCTTTGCTGAAGAAAAAAACACTCAAGAAATAGTACAACACTTTACAGGCTTCTCTCCCTTACACGCTACTGAATTGTTATACAGAAGTAAAACTACAGGGCAACCGATCGCTGACCTCTTCTCATTATTTATTGAAGAATTTGAAATTGGAGGGAATTCACCAACCTACGCTGAAGTACAGGGGAAAACATATTTTTCACCAGTGAAATTAACACATTTAAAAGGTGAGCATACAAGCTACCAAAACCTTAGCACTCTACTGGATCGCGTTTTCTTTGCAAGAGCTGAGAGAGACCGCGTTAAACAACAAGCTGGTGATTTAGAACGCTGGTTACAAAATGAAATTAGCAAACTTAAATTAAAATTAAAAAAGCTCCAAAAGGATTTGGATCGTGCAAACAATTTAGACCAATTTCAATTATCAGGTGAGTTATTAATGGCTAACTTGTACGCTTTTGAAAAAGGGCAAAAAGAAGTTACTGTTGTTAATTATTATAGTGAGGATAGTGAGGAAATCACAATCCCTATTAGCGAACGTAAAACACCTGTTGAAAATGCACAGAGCTACTATACTAAGTACAACAAGGCGAAAAACGCACTTATCATGGTACAAGAGCAACTTGATAAAACGCAAGAAGATCTAGCCTACTTTGAAATGCTATCGCAACAAGTACAACAAGCTGCGCCAGCTGATATAGAAGAAATTCGTGAAGAGTTAGCGGAACAAGGCTACTTGAAACTACGCGCTTCAAAACGACGTAAAAAGCCAACAAAACCAACTCCAGAAAAGTTCAAATCTTCTACAGGAATTGATATTTCAGTTGGTAAAAACAATAAACAAAATGATTATTTAACATTTAAAATCGCACGTAAATCTGAAATTTGGATGCATACAAAGGATATACCAGGATCACATGTCGTTATTCACTCTTCTGATCCTGATGAACAAACTTTACTAGAAGCAGCAACTTTATCAGCCTATTTCAGTAAAGCACGTGAATCATCATCCGTACCTGTCGATTACACAGTGGTGCGGCAAGTAAAGAAACCTAATGGCTCTAAACCTGGTTTTGTTATTTACTTTGAGCAAAAGACATTGTATGTAACACCAGATGAAGAACTAATCATGAAATTAAAATAATATTTTTGAAGAAAACATAAAAGGATTCGCATATTTTTTTTTTGCGAATCCTTTTTCTATTTAATAACTTAATTACTTTGCAGATACACCTATGTCTCCCCATTTTCTCGAAATGCACTACTCCCCAAATAACTTTCTAAATAAAGATAGGGCTTTGCTGCAATCATTTTAGCATGTGCTAAATTTTCTTTTAAGCATAATGATACGTTAAATCGTGGTAGCGATTTGTTTTAATTGTTTTATGCAATTTCAAAAACTATACGATTACCACTTGGATCTTCTACAACAAACTCATCCCTTAAGTCTTGGATTTGTATTTGCTGTTTAATATAATTTTTTGCTGTCTCAAAACTTTCTATTGTTGGTAATTTAAAACGTACTTCTTTTAACCCTGATTCATTATCAGCTGCCTTTTGAAGTCCTTTACCCGACCATACATTTCCCGCAAGATGATGATGATAGCCCCCTGCTGAAATAAAAAATGCCGTATCAATAATCATCTGTTCTTCAAAACCTAATTTATTTATATAGAAATCTGCAGATTCCTCTATATTTGCTACTCGCAAATGAACATGACCAATTATTGTTTCAGCCGGTAATTTCCCATCTGTTTCAAAATTAGCTAATGGGGCTAATTCTTTAAAATTAAGAGGATTACTTCCACTAGGATACTTATCCCAATCATCACGATTACGATCCGCATATATTTCTATACCGTTTCCTTCAATATCATATATATAAAACGCCTCGCTATAACCGTGATCACTCGCACTATCTAATCTTGCAATTGGAATATAGCGTTCAAAGTGCGGGAAACGTGAAGATTGCTCTATCGGGCTATCTATCGTCTCCTTATTACGCAGAATTTCGAAAAACTTCGTTGCAAACGCTTCTCTACTTGGTAATAAAAAAGCTGTATGGAATAAACCTGTACTTTTAGCTGGTTGCAATTTTTCTGCGGTTTTTTCTAATTCAAAAATAACGTTGTTACTGCCTTTCCCACCAAACTTAGCATGTTGTGTACTTCTTTCTAAAACAACAAGACCAACTACATTTTCGTAAAATGCAATTTGACGTTCCAAATCTTTTACTTTTAAAATGACACTTCCAACTTGTGTTGCAGCATCCAATACAAATTTACCTTGTGTCCCATCAATTCTTTGTACCATCTTTATAACCTCTCTCATTGTTATTTACCAATTACGGAATAAACGACTTCGATTCAAAAAAACTCCCTTTCTACATTTTCGAGAAAGAGAGTTGAGGGGGGCTAATTCAACTCTTATCTCTCATAATTGCACGCAATCATGTTGGAGTTAGCACCTTCCTAAATATTAGGGGTTGCTGAAACTTCAGTGGGCCAATTCCCTCAGTTTCTCAAGATAAGAAATCTATTTAATATTCCTAGTTAACTTATTGGTTTAATTGATTTTAAAACACTTTCCATAATTAAGCAACATATATACAATTATTTTTTTCATTTAAAGGATCCTTTATAAAGTAGAATTTTATACAATAAAAAAACTAGCAAGAGAGAATTCCTTTTCTCTTACTAGTTTAAAAAGCACCTATATTGGTTTTATTTTAATTTACCTGCTTTTAAATCAGCATGCCATTGCAATAAACCTGGAATGTCTGATTCATTAATAGCACCTGATTCTTTAGCCGCTTCAACTAATGCTTCAAAATTTGATAAGCAATAGTATGGAACACCCACTTCTGCAAAAGCTTGTTCAGCACGTGGTAGTTTATATGAATATACCGAAACGACACCAAGTACTTCGGCGCCTTCACGACGAAGTGCTTCTACTGCTGTAATGCTAGACCCACCTGTTGAAATAATATCTTCTACGACAACTACTTTTTGCCCTTCAGAAAGCTTTCCTTCTGTTTGGTTCCCACGTCCATGTTCCTTTGGTTTTGAACGTACATATACCATTGGTAAGTCTAAAATGTCGCTTACCCACGCTGCATGTGGAATTCCCGCTGTTGCTGTACCAGCTACTACATCTGTTTCTGGGAAGTTTTCTGTAATAAGTGATGCAAGGCCGTTTGCGATTGTTGTACGTACTTTTGGATACGATATCGTTAAACGTGTATCACAGTAGATTGGTGATTTAATACCTGATGCCCATGTAAATGGATCATTCGGGCTTAGCTCTACCGCCCCTACTTCTAACATACCTTGTGCAACTTCTTTTTGAATTGTCATTATTGTTGTCCTCCCCATAATTGTTGAACAGCGTGGTACGCTTCAACTGGATTTTCTGCTTGTGTAATAGCACGACCTACAACGATTTGCGTCGATCCTTCTTGGCGTGCAAAATCAGGTGTAGCAACGCGTTTTTGATCGTGTGCAGCACCGCCAGCCATACGAATACCTGGTGTTACTTTTAGGAAGCTTTCTCCACATACTTCGCTGATTGCTTTTGCTTCAAGTACAGAGCACACAACACCATCTAAACCAGCTGATTTTGCAAGTTTGGCATAATGCAATACTGATTGATCTAAAGACAAATTGATTTTTTGCTCGTTTTGCATTTCCTCTTCAGTTGTTGAGGTTAATTGAGTTACTGCAATTAAAGCTGGTCGCTGTTTACCTTCCTCAGTTCCCTCTTTTAATCCTTCAAGAGCAGCAGCCATCATATTTGAACCACCTGCAGCATGGACATTGACTAGGTCCACACCAAGTTTTGCTAAGCCCTTCATCGCTGATTTCACCGTATTTGGAATATCATGTAGTTTTAAATCTAAAAAAATGTCGTGACCTTGTGCTTTAATTTCGCGAATGATGTCTGGCCCTGCTTGTAAATAAAGCTCAAGACCCACCTTCACAAATAGTGGCTCATTGAACTGTGAAAGAAATGTCATTACTTTCTGTTCATCTGGAAAATCTAACGCGATAATAGGCTTATTATTCATTTAGCGGTGGCTCCTTCCAATTACATCTGTTAATTTGTCATAACCTAATTCATCTAGCTTTTGTGGTAATGCTTCTATAATATTTGGGCAGACGAATGGATCCACAAAGTTTGCAGTACCTACTGCTACCGCACTTGCTCCTACAGATAGAAAGTCGATAACATCCTCTGCAGTTGCAACTCCGCCCATTCCAATAATCGGAATATTTACGTTTCGGCTTACTTCATGGACCATACGAATTGCTACTGGTTTAACAGCTGGGCCTGATAAACCTCCCGTACCGTTAGCAATAATAGGTTTTCCTGTTTTCGGATGCAGACGCATACCGATTAATGTATTAATCATCGTAATACCGTCTGCCCCGCCCGCTTCTACAGCTTTAGCGATTTCAGAAATATTCGTTACATTGGGTGATAATTTTACATATACAGGTACATCTGATACCGCTTTTACTGCTGCCGTTAAGTCACTAGCTGATTTCGGATCTGTACCAAATTGAATCCCACCACATTTAACATTTGGACATGAAATATTCAACTCTAATGCATGTACATTTGGTGCTTTTGAAATAGCCTCTGCTACTGCTACATAATCGGCCGTTTCTGTTCCAGCCACATTAGCAATAATCGGCACATCATATTTTTCTAACCATGGAAGTTCATGTGCTAAAACATGCTCTAAACCTGGATTTTGCAAGCCAATGGCATTTAACATACCTGCTGCTGTTTCAGCAACACGTGGTGTTGGGTTGCCAGAGCGTGTTTCTAAAGTTGTTGCTTTAATCATTATTGCACCTAACTTTGATAGATCATAAAGTTGTGCGTATTCTTGTCCAAATCCGAAGCAGCCTGAAGCTGGGATAATTGGGTTTTTTAATGATAGGCCTGGTAATTCGACTTGTAATCTATTCATAGCTTCACAACTCCTCTCGGGAAGACTGGACCGTCAGAACAAATCTTCAAGTATTCTTTTTCTGTTGCATCTGTTGTATTACATACGCAAGCATAGCAAGCTCCGATGCCGCAGCCCATGCGTTCTTCAAAGGATAGGAATCCTTTTTTATCAGGATAAGTTTGCTCTAATGCCCCTAGCATCGGAGTTGGTCCGCAGCTATAAAAAACATCAAATTCTGGTGCTTTATCTCTTAATAAGTCTGTGACAAATCCTTTTGTTCCTTGACTACCATCTGCAGTTACTATATATGTGTCGTCTAACTCGGAAAATTCCTTTTCGTAAAAGACGTTGTTTTCAGATTGGAATCCTAGTACATGAATCGTGCGTACTCCCTTTGCATGCAATTCTTTTGATAGCTGATACAAAGGAGGAACGCCAATACCACCTCCAACTAAAAGTGCTGTTTGCCCTGGCTCTATTTCTTCTACAGGGAAACCATGTCCTAGTGGGCCAAGTACGTCTACTTCTTCACCTGGTCGTTTTGCAGATAAGATTGTCATACCTCGACCTTCTGCTCGGTAAATCATTGTGAACTGTAATAGTTCATGATTAATTGACGCGATACTAATCGGCCTTCTTAATAAAGGTTCAAATGTATCCGTTACTCGTATATGGACAAATTGACCCGGTTGTTTCATATCAAGGACAAGCTGACCCGTTAAAGTCAGCTCAAAAATATCCTCAGCAATTTGCTGTTGGCGTACAACTTGCATACGTTCTTGGTGAATCATCCTCGCACCTCCTGCTTAGGCATTTCTTCAGCTGTAAAGGTCATAGATTCGATTACTCGAAGCATTGCCTCTGCAGTATCAAGAGATGTTAAGCATGGAACCCCATTTTCTACTGATTCACGGCGGATACGGAAACCGTCACGTGCGGGTTGTTTTCCTTTTGTTAATGTATTGACGATTAATTGAGCACCGCCATTTTGGATAACGTCTAGTAAAGTTGGACCATTTGATCCAATTTTATCAACAACACTTGCTTTTAGACCTGCTTCTTCAATTGCTTTTGCAGTACCTGGTGTTGCTAGAATACTATAACCGATATTCGTAAAGCGTCTAGCTAAAGCAATTGCTTCTTCTTTATCTTTGTCTGCTACTGTCATTAAGACTGAACCGTGATCCTTAATATCCATACCAGCTGCTACTAGACCTTTATATAGTGCTTTTTCTAGCGTGCTATCTTTACCCATTACTTCACCTGTTGATTTCATTTCAGGCCCTAATGTAATGTCCACTCGACGCAATTTAGCAAAGCTGAATACCGGTACTTTCACGTACACACCTTGTTGAATCGGAGCTAAACCAGTTGGGTAACCTTGCTCCACAATTGATTGACCAAGTATCGCTTTTGTTGCAATATTCGCCATTGGTAAATTCGTAATTTTACTTAAGAATGGTACTGTACGAGATGCACGTGGGTTTACTTCGATAACATATACTTCGTCATCAGAAATTACATACTGGATGTTCATTAAACCTTTGATTTCCAACCCTTTAGCTAAACGTGTTGTATAGTCTGTTAATGTATCAATATGTTTTTGAGACAGTTGTTGAGGTGGATATACTGCAATCGAGTCACCTGAGTGAACACCTGCACGTTCGATATGCTCCATAATACCTGGGATCAAGACGTTTTCACCGTCACAAATCGCATCTACTTCAATTTCTGTACCAGTTAAGTATCTATCAACTAATACTGGGTGCTCTGGGCTAGCTTCAACCGCATGCTCCATGTAATATTGTAGTTCTTCTTCGTTATAAACGATTTCCATTGCGCGTCCACCTAGTACATATGATGGTCTCACTAAAACTGGGAATCCGATTCTCTTAGCAATAACAATCGCTTCTTCTGCGGAAGTAGCCGTTTTACCCATTGGTTGTGGGATACCGATTTCGTGTAGTGCTTCCTCAAAACGATCGCGTGATTCAGCACGGTCAATTGCATCTAGTGATGTTCCTAAAATTTTCACGCCTCTTGCTTCTAGTTTATCTGCTAGGTTAATAGCTGTTTGTCCACCAAATTGTACGACAACACCTTTTGGTTGTTCCAGATCAATGATGTGCATAACATCTTCGATTGTTAATGGCTCGAAGTATAGCTTATCAGAGATTGAGAAGTCAGTTGAAACTGTTTCTGGGTTTGAGTTAATAATAATTGCCTCGTATCCTGCTTCTTTAATCGCCCATACAGAATGTACTGTTGCATAGTCAAATTCTACCCCTTGACCGATTCGTATTGGACCTGATCCAAGCACGATTACAGATTCACGTTCTGATTTAATTGATTCATTTTCATCTTCGTAAGTACCGTAGAAGTATGGTGTTTCTGATTCAAATTCAGCAGCACATGTATCTACCATTTTGTAAACTGGTATGATGCCATTTTCTTTACGGAAATCGTAGATAGCAGACTCTGTTGTATTCCAAAGTTTCGCAACTGTTTCATCTGCAAAACCTATACGTTTTGCTTGGCGCAATACGGCTTTGTCATGCGGATAATCTTTTAATACAGTTTCATAATCCACTATGTTTTTAAATTTATTTAAGAAGAATAAATCGATTTGACTCCAGTCATGGATTGTTTCGATTGTCACGCCTCGACGCAATGCTTCTCCCAGGAAGAATAGACGCTCATCTCCTGCTTTACGAATACGCTTTTCAATCCATTGATCTGACAACTCTTCAGGATTTTTCATTTCAATATGTTTATGGCCAGTTTCAAGTGAACGAACCGCTTTTAGCATAGCTTCCTCGAAATTACGGCCGATTGCCATTACTTCACCAGTTGCTTTCATTTGAGTACCTAGGTTACGTTTTGCATTTTCGAATTTATCGAAAGGCCAGCGTGGAATTTTCGCCACAACATAGTCTAGTGCCGGTTCGAAGCATGCATAAGTTTTACCCGTAACAGGGTTCATCATTTCGTCTAGTGTTAAACCGACTGCGATTTTCGCTGCAAGCTTCGCAATTGGATAACCAGTTGCTTTTGAAGCAAGTGCTGATGAACGTGATACACGTGGATTTACTTCAATAATGTAGTAGTTGAAACTATGTGGATCAAGGGCAAGTTGAACGTTACAACCACCTTCGATTTTAAGTGCTCGAATGATTTTAAGCGATACATTACGTAGCATATGATATTCACGGTCTGATAAAGTTTGAGATGGTGCAACTACAATTGAATCCCCTGTATGAATTCCAACTGGGTCAACATTTTCCATGTTACATACTACGATTGCATTGTCTTTAGAGTCACGCATTACTTCATATTCAATTTCTTTAAAACCTGCTATTGATTTTTCTAATAAACATTGTGTTACCGGGCTATATTTTAAACCTGATGTAACAGTTTCATTTAAATCTTGGTCGTTATAACAAATACCACCGCCAGTTCCGCCAAGCGTAAATGCTGGACGAACGATTACTGGATAACCAATTTTTTCAACGAAAGCGTGTGCTTCTTCTAAGTTGTGGATAATGTCTGATTCTGGTACAGGAACTCCTAATTCGTACATTAAGTTACGGAACAAATCACGGTCTTCTGCTTTATTAATGGCATCAAGTTTTGTACCAAGGATTTCAATGTTTAGTTCATCTAAAATACCTGATTCATGCAATTCAATAGCCATGTTTAAGCCCGTTTGGCCACCTAATGTTGGTAGGACTGCATCTGGGCGTTCTTTACGGATAATACGTGATACAAACTCCAATGTAATTGGTTCGATGTATACTTTATCTGCGATTTGCGTATCCGTCATAATTGTTGCTGGGTTTGAGTTAATTAAAATGACGCGGTAGCCCTCTTCTTTTAATGATAGACATGCTTGTGTTCCTGCATAATCGAATTCTGCAGCTTGTCCGATTACGATTGGGCCTGACCCGATTACTAAAATGGTTTTGATATCTTGACGTTTAGGCATGGTGTTGCTCCTTTCTAGTATCTACATTCATTAACTCGATGAATTCATCAAATAAGTGGTTTGAATCTTCTGGTCCTGGCGATGCTTCTGGGTGATATTGTACTGTGAATACTGGGTATTCTTTATGTTTTAAACCTTCAATTGTTCCGTCATTTAATGCAAGGTGAGTAACTTCTAAATCAGTTCCCTCTAGTGAAGCTGGATCGACTGCATAGCCATGGTTTTGAGAAGTTAGTTCAGTGCGCCCAGTTTTTAGTTCTTTTACTGGATGATTGGCACCACGGTGTCCAAATTTAAGTTTGAACGAATCTGCTCCACATGCTAGTGCGAAAAGTTGGTGTCCTAAGCAAATACCGAAGATTGGCACTTTTCCGATTAGGTTTTTTATTGTTTCAATTGCTTCTGGAACATCTTTTGGATCTCCAGGTCCATTTGATAACATTATACCGTCTGGATATAAAGCTAAAATTTCTTCTGCTGGCATATTGTAAGGAACTACAACGACATCACAGTCACGTTTGTTTAACTCGCGTAAAATACCATGCTTCATACCGAAATCAATTAATACAACTTTTTTACCTCGACCCGGGCTTGGGTACGGTGTTTTCGTAGAAACTTGCTCTACTTGGTTTGTTGGGAATGTAGTTGATTTTAACTTTGCTACTACCTTTTCAACATCTACTTCTTCTCCTGCTGCAGTTAAAGTAGCTTTAATCGAACCCATTTCACGTATCAAACGAGTTAACTTTCTTGTATCAATCCCTTCAATACCAGGGATTTTTTTCATTTTGAAGAATTCATCTAATGTTGTGTCACAACGGAAATTTGATGGTGTTTGCGCTAATTCGCGAACAACAAATCCTTTTATTGCAGGATCAATTGTTTCAAAGTCATCACGATTAATACCGTAGTTACCAATTAACGGATATGTCATTGTCACAATTTGTCCTGCAAATGATGGGTCAGACAATGTTTCTTGATAGCCTGTCATTCCTGTTGTAAATACAACTTCTCCGTCTGATGCTAGGTCACTACCAAATGCTTGTCCTTCAAATACAATACCGTTTTCTAAAATTAACTTTCTGTTTGTCATTGTGCTTCCTCCCATACGATGTTACCTTCAAAGATTGTCATTACTGGCCAGCCTTTTGCTGTCCATCCATTGAATGGTGTGTTTCTACCTTTTGATACGAAACCTTCAGCATCAATTGTTTGCTCTTTATTTAGATCAAGTAAGATTAAATCTGCCGATGCGCCAACTTCTATCTTGCCATACGGTAAGTTGAATAACTCAGCTGGTTTTGCGGCCATCCAATCTATTAATTGTTTTAATGTCCATTTACCTGTTTCAACAAATTTTGTATACAGTAGTGGGAATGCTGTTTCAAAACCGACAATGCCGAATGGTGCACCTACCATACCACAGCATTTTTCTTCAACCGTGTGTGGTGCGTGGTCTGTTGCAATACAGTCAATCGTGCCATCAAGTAATGCTTCGTGTAATGCTTGTAAGTCATCATTCGCACGTAATGGTGGATTCATTTTCCAGTTTGCATCATCAGAAGGAATGTCCATTTCTTCTAATAGAAGATGGTGAGGACATACCTCCGCAGTTACGTTAATGCCCGCAGCTTTTGCATCGCGCACCACTCTTACTGATTCTTTTGTTGATACGTGACATACATGGTAATGTGCACCTGCTGCTTCAGCTAGTAAAACGTCCCGAGCAATTTGCACTGATTCACAAACAGATGGTATACCCGGCAACCCTAACTCTTGATTTCGAGTACCTTCGTGCATCACGCCATCGTAAATCAATGAATTATCTTCGCAGTGAGCAACGACTGCCATACCAATTTTCGCTGCATCTTTCATTTGCTCAAACATCGTTGCTGCTTCTTGTACACCAACACCATCATCAGAGAATGCAACTGCACCATGTGCTTTTAAGTCTGTTAAGTTTGTGCGTTTGTCGCCAGATTGTGCGACTGTTAAAGACCCATAAGGTAACACACGAATGACTGCACTATCTTCAATCAAACTATTTATGTAGTCCAGATTTTCAATTGAATCTGGTACGGGCTTTGTGTTAGGCATTGCACAAATTGTTGTGAAGCCACCCTTTGCAGCTGAAGCTGTGCCCGTTGCAATCGTTTCTTTATGTTCGAAACCTGGTTCACGAAGATGAGTATGTACATCTACAAATCCTGGGGCTACGACAAGACCTTTACCTTCGATTACTTCAGCAGTCTCAGCTGAGATTGAAGCACCGATTTCTTTAATGTTTCCATCCTCTATTAGGATGTCTGTTGATTGAAACTCGCCTTGTTCATTTAACATTTGAACATTTTTCAGTAATTTTGTCATATTAGCCTCGCCCCTTTAAAATATGTTCTAGTATTGCCATGCGGATGAATAATCCGTTTCGCATTTGAGAGAAGATTCTTGAACGCTCACATTCTACTAATGATGAATCAATTTCTACACCGCGGTTAATCGGTGCCGGGTGCATAATTATTGCTCCATCCTTCATCATTTTTTCACGTTCCTCAGTTAAGCCATATCTTTCTCTGTATGACTCAACTGTGAATCCATCATATGCTGCTTCACGTTCATGTTGTACCCGAAGTAGCATTATGACATCACTCTTTTCGATTAGTTGATCCCAATCTTGATGCGCCTCATACTCACCTTGCCACTCTGGAGGACAAACAAAGTTGACGTTTGCTCCTAAAGTAGTAAGTGCTGTTGCATCTGATTTTGCAACACGACTATGAGAAACATCACCTGCAATTGTAACATTGACGCCTTCAAATTTCCCGAACTCTTTGAATATTGTGTATAAATCAAGCAAAGATTGAGAAGGATGCTGCCCGGCACCATCACCAGCATTGATAATTGATACGTCCAAACCTGCTAAAAGCTCTTCGTAGTATGCATCTTGTTTATGACGAATAACGACTGCATCTATACCGCTTTGTTGAATCGTTTTTACTGTGTCGTACAATGTTTCACCCTTTAGCACGCTTGAGAAGCCTGCATCGAATGGAATTACTGTAGCGCCTATTTTTCTTTCTGCTGATTCAAATGATGTTTTTGTCCTTGTGCTTGGCTCAAAAAATAGGTTTGCGATAAAGTATTCTTTCTCTAGTTGCGGCTTCGCACCTGCTTCAAATTCAGCAGCGCGGTTTAAAATCAGCATAATTTCTTCTTTTGATACTTCATCCATTGACAGTAAGTTTTTCATCATGAGCCTCCTAGTTTATAAATAAAGCCTCCCTAGATTAGTAGGGAGGCTGAGGAAGGATATGACAGGATAAGCATAGCGCTTTCGCGCATGCTTTCGAATCTATATAACCCTTCTTTGCCTCTCTGGGCAATCTGTTAAAAGGTACAGTATTTAAATGTTATTCATCCAAATCAGCGACTTCTTTATCGCGACCTGGTAGTACTAAGTTTAAAATGACACCGACGATAGCTGCTAAGGCCATACCTTCAATTGCAAATGTGTCAGAAACTTGCGGTATTTTCAATGTTGCGCCACCGATTCCAAAGATCAGGATAACTGATGCAATGACTAAGTTGCGCTTATCATCGAAATCTACTTTATTTTCTACTAGCATACGTAGACCACTAGATGCGATGATTCCAAATAATAGAATTGACACACCACCCAACACTGAAGTTGGAATTGTTTCGATAACTGCCATTGCTTTTGAAAAGAATGCCATCACTATCGCTAAGATTGCTGCGCCACCGATGACGTACACACTATATACTCTTGTTAATACAAGGACGCCGATGTTTTCACCGTAAGTTGTCTTCGGTGGTCCACCGATGAAAGCGCTCATTAGTGTTCCTAAACCATCACCTAATAGTGAACGATGTAAACCAGGTTCTTTAATGTAGTTACGATTTACAACTTTGCCTAATACTAATTGGTGGCCAATATGTTCTGAAATTGTGACAATCACGATTGGCACCATCGCAAGAAGCAATGTGCTTGTCACTTTGAATTCATAATCTATTCCTGGGATTAAGAAGTCAGGAAGTGCAAACCATTTTGCTTGTCCAATTGCAGTATAGTCAACAATACCGATTGCTGCTGAGTATATATAACCCACTACTAAACCGATTAGAATTGGCATAGTGCTAACGATATTTTTGAAGAAGATTGTACAAATAATGGCTGCTGCTAACGTAACTAGTGCTGCAGAGAAGTCAGGGAAACTATATATCTTCCCACCGTTACCATCTGGAATATTCATCGCCATATCAACTGCGACAGTTGCAAGAGCTAGACCAATAACCATAATAACCGGCGCTACAACGATTGGCGGTAATAACTTCATAATCCATTTATAACCCGTTTTCCAAATGAGTAGTGAGACTATGCCGTAAGTTAAACCGACGAACATTGATCCAATCATCGCACTTCCAACACCACCCGTGTTTGATACAAAGATAATTGGTGTAATAAAAGCGAATGAAGATCCTAAGTAAGCAGGGACTTGAAATCTTGTTACTAATAAGAATATCAGCGTTGCGATACCGCTTGTTAATAGGGCCATCGCCGGGCTTAGACCAGTAAGTTTAGGTACTAATATTGTTGAGCCGAACATCGCAAACATATGTTGAGCACTAAGTGTAATAAGTTGTAGTGCTTTTGGTTTTTCATCTATATCTAATACTGCGTTTGCCATATCCTGTTATCCTCACATTCTTTACCTTGCTTATTCGTGAATTGTGACGCAATCTGTAGCATCAACTTCAACCATGTTAACTACGATTCTTTCATTTCCTGATGTTGGAATGTTCTTCCCTACGTAATCAGCACGAATAGGTAGTTCTCTATGACCACGATCGACTAATACGGCTAGTTGGATTTGTGAAGGTCTTCCTAAGTCCATGACCGCATCCATCGCTGATCTTACTGTTCGACCTGTGTATAGCACATCATCTACAAGAATGATTTTTTGCTCTGATACGTTGTCCGTAATATCAACTTGCTGTACTAGTGGCTCTTCGTTGTCTGTTTTTGTTGATAAATCATCACGATATAGTGTGATATCAAGTTCTCCGGTACGAATTTCCTTACCTTCAATTCTATTGATCTTTTGCGCTAACCTTCTTGCTAAATAAGCGCCTCTCGTTTTAATACCTACTAAAATGCACTCATCGATCCCTTCATTGCGTTCAATGATTTCATGAGCGATTCGAGTTAAAGCACGATTCATAGCAGGTTCATCAAGTAATACTGCCTTCTGTGTCATTATTTTTCCTCCTTTCATTATGGGCATAAAAAAACCTCTTGAGCAATGAGCCCAAGAGGATATAGGTGTACTTAAGATGTGCCGAAAAAACTTGCATCACAAGGATTTTCCACATTTCACGCATACCTTCTCAGCCTCTCTGGACTGTCTTTAAAGGTGAATATTTAGTTTTTCACTACGACAAGTATATTACTCTAGGACTTAAAATGTCAATAGTTACTTTTCAATTCTTTTAATAACTCTTCATAATCGGCTGGTAATGGCGCCTCAAATTCTAAATACTCACCAGTTGAAGGATGGATAAAGCCTAATACACCAGCGTGTAGAACTTGTCCACCAAAGTCGAGCGTTTTTCTCGGCCCGTATTTTGGATCACCCGCTAATGGATAACCAATATAGTTCATATGGACACGGATTTGATGTGTACGTCCTGTTTCTAGTCTACATTGGACAAGAGTGTAATCCACTCCTAAACGGTCGATTACAGTAAAATGCGTAATCGCATGCTTTCCATTATCAACAACACCCATTTTTTGACGATCGCGCGAATCACGACCTATCGGAGCATCAATCGTTCCTTTGTCGTGTGGGATATGACCATGAACAAGCGCAGTATAACGACGAGTTACTGTCTTATCTACAAGTTGCTGTACTAATGATTCATGTGCTTTATCGTTTTTGGCAACCATTAATAAACCTGAAGTATCTTTATCAATACGATGCACGATTCCTGGACGGGCTACACCATTAATGCCTGATAAATCTTTGCAATGATACATTAGTCCATTTACAAGAGTACCAGTTGCATGACCTGGCGCTGGATGTACGACCATGCCTTTTGGCTTGTTAACTACAATTACGTCGCTATCTTCATAGACGATTTCTAAATTTAAATCTTCCGCTACTATTTCAAGTGGTTCTGTTTCTGGAGGAGTTACTGAAATAACGTCCCCTTCTTTTACTTTATATTTTGTTTTAACAGGCTCATCATTTACCATAACGATTCCATCTTTTAACCAAGCTTGAATTTGAGAACGTGACCAGTCTTGTTGCATTGCTGCAAATGCTTTATCAATACGCTCACCATTCAATTCTTGCATTACTGTATAACTTACTGCTGTCATTGCTTCACCTTTTTCTGATTGAGTTTCTCTTCAAAGAGCATATAAATAATTAACATCACAACACCAATTGTTAGCGCTGCATCAGCAATATTAAAAATCGGGAAATCATAATTAATAACTGGGATTAGAACATTAACAAAATCCACTACTTCACCGCGAAACACACGATCAATAAAATTACCAATCGCTCCACCTAATAGGAACATTAAGCTCACTTGAAATAATGGCTTTCCTTTTGCTTCTTTATGAAAATAATAAAGAATACCGATTATTACAGCTACCGTAACAAGTGCAAATAACCAAAATTGTCCCTGTAACATTCCCCATGCTGCTCCGCGATTACGATGCGAAAGAAGTCCAAAATACGGATCCCATAGCATGATGTTTTCACCAAGTTGCATGTTTTTAACGATACTCCATTTTGATAGTTGATCGATAATTACTACAAAAGCTGCTAGCCCATAATATTTATACACCGCAATATCCTCCGTTTACTCTATATCTTAACCATTTTAACATAATAGGGCTATGAATGAAAAAAACTACTCATAATATACTTCTTTTTGCAACAAAAAACCGCTTTCAATGAATAATAGCTGAAAAAATCCCTCACATAAGCAGGTAAATATACTATTATGTTATTTCAGCTTTTTCATTTAAAAAATGAGCAGTCCGATAAAATTATCGGATGCTCATTTTTTTATTATGCTTCAGTATAGTATTTTTCTACAACATCCGCACAGTTTGCACATAATGTTGGGTGTGACTCACTTTGACCAACTGTTTCAGAAATTGACCAGCAACGTTCACATTTTTCACCTGTAGCTTTTTCTACAAGAACAGCTACGTTATCAACTACAACTGCTTCTGCTGGAGCTTGTGTAGTTTCACCGCCTACAACGAATTCTGAAACGATATTCAATTGAGCAAAATTAATATCTTGGTCTGATAGTAAAGCCGTAGTTGCTTCATCTGCAAAGACAGTTACTTTTGCTTCTAATGATTTACCGATTACTTTCGCGTTACGCGCTTCTTCTAAAGCTTTTAAAATTGCATTACGAACAGTTATAATTTGAGCCCATTTCGTGCGTAAAGCTTCAAAATCTTCTTGTTCAACAGCTTCTGGCATATCAGTTAATTGAACACTTACTGCCTCTGTGTTATCTAAATACGACCACATTTCATCTGTTGTATGTGGGATGATTGGAGTTAATAATTTTAATAATGCTTGTAATGTATCATACATAACCGATTGCATTGCACGACGGTCTGTATTATCTTGACCTTCGATATAGACAACATCTTTTGCAATATCTAAGTAGAATGAGCTTAACTCAGTTGCTACGAAGTTGTTGATTATGTGATATACGCTTGCAAATTCATAGTTATCATAATGCGTACGTACCGCTTTAATCACATCTTGTAATTTCATGTACATATAGCGATCTACTTCACGAAGGTCTGCATATGCTACGCGATCTGTTTCCGGATTAAAGTCACTCACATTACCATGTAGGAATCGAAGCGTATTACGAATTTTACGGTATACTTCAGAAACTTGCTTCATGATGTCCATAGAAATACGAACGTCAGCTGTGTAGTCTACTGATGCTACCCATAAACGTAGAATATCGCCACCGTATTGGTTCATTACTTTGATAGGAGCGATAATATTCCCGATAGATTTACTCATTTTGCGACCTTCGCCATCTAATACGAAACCGTGAGAAAGTAACCCTTTATACGGCGCATGCCCGTTTATAGCAACACTTGTAATAAGTGAAGAGTTAAACCATCCACGGTATTGGTCAGAGCCTTCTAAATACAGGTCTGCAGGGTAACGTAATTCTGGGCGTTCTTCTAATACACCTTGGTGTGTCGAACCTGAGTCAAACCAAACGTCCATAATGTCGGTTTCTTTAGTGAATTCGCCATTTGGGCTACCTGGATGAGTGAAGCCTGCTGGTAATAAATCTTTTGCTTCACGTTCGAACCAAATGTTAGAACCGTGTTCTTTAAATAGATTTGCAACATGCTCAATTGTCTCTTCAGTGATAATTGGTTCATCATTCTCAGCATAAAATACTGGAATTGGAACACCCCAAGCACGTTGACGAGAAATACACCAATCCCCGCGGTCACGAATCATATTGAATAGACGTGTTTCACCCCATGAAGGTGTAAAGTTTGTATCACGTATTGCTTGTAACAATTCAGGACGGAATGCTTCAATTGATGCAAACCACTGTGCAGTTGCACGATAAATAACTGGTTTTTTTGTACGCCAGTCATGTGGATATGAGTGCGAGAAGAATGAAAGTTTTAGTAATGCTCCTTTTTCTTCTAATGCTTTTGTTATTTCTTTATTGGCATCATTATAGAACAATCCTTCAAAGCCAGGAGCCTCTTCAGTTAATACACCACGGTTATTAACTGGGCTTAAAATACCGATATCGTATTTTTTCCCTATGTTAAAGTCGTCTTCACCATGTCCAGGAGCTGTATGAACACAACCAGTACCGGCGTCAAGTGTTACGTGATCTCCGCACATAATCAATGAATCACGGCCGTATATAGGGTGAGCTGCTACAACGTATTCTAAATCTTGTCCAGCGATTTCACGATCAATTTCGTAGTTTTCCCATTCTAACGTTTCTGCTACTTTTTCAAGTAAACCTTTAGCGATGATAAATTTCTTATCAGCTACTTTTACTACAGCATATGTGAATTCTGGATTCACGGAAATACCTAAGTTCGCAGGAATTGTCCAAGGCGTTGTTGTCCAGATGATAAAACTTTCATCAGTATTAACTACACCTTTACCGTCTTTTACACCAAATGCAACATAGATAGATGGCGATTTGATATCTTGGTATTCGATTTCTGCTTCAGCTAATGCTGATTCACTTGATGGAGACCAGTAAACTGGTTTTAAACCTTTATAGATATAACCTTTTTTCGCCATTTCACCAAATACTTTAATTTGACGCGCTTCGAATTTTGGTTGTAATGTGATATATGGATTATCCCAGTCACCACGTACACCAATACGTTTGAATTGAGTTCTTTGACGATCAACTTGCTCGTAAGCATACTCTTCACAAAGTTTACGGAATTCCGCTGTAGTCATTTCTTTGCGTTTTACACCTTTGTTAGCTAATGCTTGCTCGATTGGTAGACCATGCGTATCCCAACCTGGTACATAAGGAACGAAGTAACCAGTCATTGAACGGTGACGATTAACCATATCTTTTAATACTTTGTTTAATGCATGCCCCATATGAAGATCACCATTTGCGTATGGAGGACCATCATGTAAGATGAATGCTGGGCGATCTTTTGTACGTTCTAGCACCAACGCATTGATGTCCATTTCTTCCCATTTTTCTTGAATTTTCGGTTCATTAGCCGGCAAATTTCCACGCATCGGGAAATCTGTTTTCGGCATTAATAACGTATCTTTATATTCCATATAAATCCTCCTTTTTTTTTTGCAAATAAAAAACTCCCCGTCCCAAAAAAGGGACGAGGAGGAATTATCTCGCGGTACCACCCTAATTGCGTAATATAAATAATACGCCTCTTAGACACCTTAACGTGGTGTGAGCCGAGATTACTTACTGTTTTTGTTCAGTAATCTAGTTCCAGAGTGATTTTCTTCCTTGAGTGTTTAGTCTGAGCTTACACCGTCCTCAGATCGCTATTACATCACTCAAAAAATACTGTCTCCATCATAACTTTTTCTTTGATATGTTGACATTATAGAAAACAGAAAGCATTCAGTCAAGTATCGTTTACTCTACCGGTGTATCCAAGCGCTCTAATTCTGTTGAATCAATTTCATACTCCAATAAATGATCCCAATCATCTGATTCAATCAAATCTAACTGGGCCTCAACAATCATTTTGAAACGATTACGGAATACTTTAGATTGTTTTTTCAACTCTTCAATTTCTAGTGCAATACGACGTGCTTTTGATAAAGCTTCGTTAACAATACGATCAGCATTCTTCTCAGCTTCTTTAACAATCAATTTTGCTTCTTTCGTTGAATTACGTCGTACTTCTTCAGCGGCTTCTTGTGCAATGACAATTGACTTTTGAAGAGTTGATTCAATAGAGTTATAGTGACCAATCTGCTCATTCGAAGTTAGTAATTTACTTTCTAGCTCTTTTTTCTCTTTTAAAACAACTTCATAGTCTTTTATGATTTGCATTAAAAACTCATTGACTTCATCTTCATTGTAACCTCTGAAACCACGGGTAAACTCTTTATTATGTATATCAACAGGCGATAACGGCATTTTCTACACTCTCCCTTATAGCATAATATATATTGTAAACTATTATACAGGTCATTAATGGTAAGTACATCGAAAAAACAACAAATTTAATGAAATTGTTATGTTTTTCTTTCCATACGACCAATATTAATGCGAATTTTATCTTTTTTTGTTCTTCCTTCAATAGCTCTTATCATAAATCTCCCAAATCCTCGGATCGATAGTAAATCGAGTTCATGCAGTTCAAAAGAAATATTTTCTCGAATTGTAAAGTTAACCTTCACTTTTCCGCTATTAATAAGTGCTGCAGATTTCTGACGAGATATATTAAACACAGAAGCGATAACTGTATCTAAACGCATCGAACTTACTGTCATCATTTCATCCGTCCAAACTTCTTCATTCGGTAATAACATTTCGGTTGAATTTAGTGCTTCAACATATACTTTTACCTTACCAATTGAAGTGAGATTAGCTCTCACATAATCTTCCACTTCTGAAGCAATAGCAAATTGGGCTGTAGAGTTGTCTAATCTTATATCTCCAAATTTCTCTCTACCTAAACCCAGTGATAGTAACGCCCCTAAAACATCTGGATGCTCAAGCTGAACAAACTTAGAAGGATAGCGCAAATGAAATACCGTGATTTGATAATCCTCTTCTACTGGTTCAAAATAGGAAGGGTATATAAGAATTCTTCTGCGCTCTGCTTCATCAAATGCACCAAAATACGCCATTTCAATATCGCCCTGATGTCCAATGATTGACTGTACAATAAATCGTTGACGCGGATCTAGAAAGTCCGTTAACTTTGGCGCATAGCGATCTTCTACTTCCATACGCCAGCCACTAACTTGATCAATAAATTCACGCTCTTCTGGTCGAAAATGCTGGAATATCTCTTCCATAACACCCCTCCTTTCTTAATAAAAAAACCCCACATTCATATTGTGGGGAAGAGTGATATTGTCTAGAAACTAGAGTAAAAATCCATTAAACAAACTTACTACTCCTTGATTTGCCAAATTCAATACAAATAATGCTACGATTGGCGAAATATCAATCATACCTAATGGTGGAATAAAACGTCTAAATAACTCTAAATATGGATCACAAATTTTACCTAAAATTTGTCCAAATTTAGACTCATATGCCGCTGGAACCCACGACATAAAAATATAAATGATAAGCGCAATTGAATAAAAGAAAATCAATCTTGAAATGATAGTACCTACTATATACATAAATTATTAAACTCCTCAGTTTGATCAGTCTTCATAATAATATTCAGAAATATTACCGTCAACTTCTACATTATCTGGTGTGCATAAGAATATGTCCGTGCCAATACGTTTTATATCTCCACCTAGTGCACATATTGTACCACTTAAAAAGTCAATTATACGAATACCTTGCTCTTTATCTATACGTTGTAGATTTACAACTACTGCACGCTTGCTTTTTAAATGTTCAGCAATATCTTGAGCTTCTGCATAGACACGTGGTTCGGCTAAGACAACCTTAGAAGCTTTTTGTGTAATACTTACTAGATTAGGTGTATTTGTATGTTCAGTTGCCACATTCCGTCGCTCCTTGTTGCTTACTTTTTTAACTGCTGGTTGACTTACTGCAGCTTGATGAACAGGTTGTGACATGACTCTTTGTTGGCGTTGCTCTTGCTGTTGTTGTGGTTGTTGTTGTGATTGTTGTGGTTGCTCATAGTAGTCTTCATCTTCTTCTTCTAGTAAAAAAAAGTTCTTAATTTTATCCTTCATGCTCATTAAGAATCCCTTCTTTCGTTGCCAACTAGAGCCGTACCAATTCGAACATACGTTGCACCCTCTTCGACAGCGATTTCATAGTCATTTGACATTCCCATCGATAAATCATGACATGGTGCATGAGCATATCCGTTTTTTTCGACTTCCAATTGTAGTTTTTTAAGATTTTTAAAAACGTTGCGAACTACTTCTAAGTCTTCTGTATTTGGGGCCATTGTCATTAAACCCACTACGCGAATACGAGAATATTGCGATAGTTGCTCTATAAACGGTATGACTTCTTCTGGTTGCAGACCATGCTTTGATTCTTCGCCTGAAACATTTACTTGTACAAAACAATTCACAATACGTGTTGCTCGTTTTTCGATTTCATCTGCTAAACTAATACGATCTAAAGAATGTAGATAATCAATTTTATCGATGACTTGTTTGACTTTACGAGTTTGCATCGAACCGATATAATGCCATACAGCACCATCAATAATTGATTCTCTTTTTTCTAACAAGCCTTCTGGACGATTTTCGCCTAATTGATTTAATCCTGCATCAAGCGCTTCAATAGCCCGTTCAGTAGACACTTGCTTTGTAACTGCGATAATTGATACATCTGCTACTTGTCTACCTACCCTGTTTGCTGCTTTTTCAATCTTTAGCTGAATTTCTTCTAAGTTATTTATAATTAACGTCATTTTATTCCCATCTTTTCAAAGATACTTGTTAACTTATTGTACCAAGCCACGCATGAATTATCAATGAATAGTCATACATTTCACTATCGTGCTTTCACTAATATAACATCCTTCCCAACTACAAGAATATCTTCTATACGAATTTTCATTGCATCCTTATCACTTTGTGAAAATTGAAAGAATCTCTTCGGTTCGGATACGACGAATGCCTCAATCAAGCCCGTTTCTTCCGACAATACTGCGTCTAGGACAAATCCTAAAAAACGGCCATTGCCTGCTTCAATAATTTCTTTTCTTTGGATATCAGAAAATCTCATCTACATCCCTCCTAAATCAGTCTATGAAGGGAAATAGCAAAAAACGCATCAACTTTTATAGTTTGATACGTTTTTGCCATAGTTATTAATTATCGTATTGTGATATTTGCTTTTGAATTGTTTTGATAGCACTTTTTTCAAGCCTAGAAATTTGAGCTTGCGAAATTCCTAATTCGTTAGCTATTTCTGTCTGCGTCTCACCATAGTAAAAACGTTTTGCTAAGATTTTTTGTTGCCGTTCATCTAGCTTCATAACATTTTCTTTCATGGTTACATAAGTCAACCATCGTTCTTCAGAAACCGCATTATCTTTTAGTTGATCCATCATATAAACTGGATCGCCACCATCTGAATAAATTGGCTCATGCAGTGACATTGGTTCTTGAATTGCATCTAATGCAAATAATATATCCTCTTGCGGCAAGCCTGTCATACGCGCTAAATCAGATAGCGTTGGTTCACGCAATTGCTCATTGATAAACTGTTCTTTAGCCTGCATCGCCTTATAGGCAATATCACGCAATGAACGAGCAACGCGCAGTGGGTGATGGTCCCGCAAATGCCTGCGAATCTCCCCAATAATCATTGGCACTGCATAGGTTGAAAATCTCACATTATGAGACAAATCAAAATGATCAATTGATTTCAATAAACCAATACAGCCGACTTGAAACAGGTCATCAGCCTGTTCACCACGATATGCAAAACGCCCCACAATACTAAGTACTAATCGTAGATTGCCCATAACGAGCTGATCTCTTACTTCCTCTTGGCCACTTTGCAATTGGATAAATAACTGACGCATTTCCTCATGCTTTAATACAGGTAACTTTGCAGTATCTACACCGCATAAATCCACTTTTGTTCGCATAGTCATTTCCTCCGGACGCTTCTTTCTTTGTTGTAAATTCAGTTTGTCCGTTAAACGTCAGAATATGCGGTGGAAAAATGACCAATTTCAACCATTACATAGTTGGTTGATTTAAATTTTCACGTAATTCATGAATAATTTTCTTTTCTAAACGAGAAATATAAGATTGAGAAATGCCGAGATGATCCGCCACTTCCTTCTGTGTCATCTCTTCTCTACCATTTAGACCAAAACGACATTCCATAATATAGCGTTCGCGCTCTTCCAAAATATGAATTGCTTGAAACATATGTTGGCGCTCGATTTTTTTTTCAACATTATCTGTAATAATATGCTCGTCCGTTCCTAAAATATCCGATAGTAATAATTCATTACCATCAGCATCTGAGTTGAGCGGTTCATCTAAAGACACTTCACCTTTAGTTCGACTTGTTTTACGTAAGTGCATTAAAATTTCATTTTCGATACATCTAGAAGCGTATGTAGCGAGTTTGATATTTTTTTCAGTATTAAAAGTTTCAATTGCTTTTATTAATCCAATAGATCCAATACTGATTAAATCTTCAATTGGTGTATTTGAATTATCAAAACGTCTAGCAATATAAACTACTAAACGCAAGTTACGTTCGATTAACGTATCTCTAGCACTCATATCTCCTCTCATAAACGCCGCAATAACTTCCTTCTCCTCCTCTTTTTTCAATGGTACAGGCAGCGATTCATGACTTCCTATATAAAAAGTACCCTTCGTTCTCCAAGTAATGAACTTTTGCTGTAGCCAGTGCCAAAATTTTCGAATCATGTAAAAACCCCTTCCATCATTATTGACAAAGCGTTGAAACATTTAGAATGACATCTACTTGCTGTGGGAAATGATCTGATTCCCTTGTAAGTACGAAAAAACCCGGTGCGATAAAGAAACCATCTTCCCCGTGTACCTCCCACTGATCAAAGCGGAAAGCGATTCCATAAACTGCTTTTTCTTGTACCGTTGAGAATCGAATAACCGTCAACTTACTTTGTAACTCTTTCGGGAACATCGATAATTTGTAAGGATTAGATGATTGCCAGCTCTGTAGTGCAGTTTTTAGCACATCATCCATACGATCTTCTAAAGCACTCCAAGCAATAAAATGAACAGCCCTACCAGTTAATGGTTCGATGCAACTATTTCCTGTATCGATAAAGCCTCTTAATTGCCAACTCTGCCCTTGAAACGTCATTGTCGTATCAAATACAAGCCCACGCTCAAGCGATTGCTGTTTACTAACGGTCCATCTATTTTGTAATAGAACAAGCCCAGCAACAGCTATAATACTGCTGGTCGACGCAAAATAGACAGTAGGCATTTTAAAAAATAGTGGCTCAAAAGCAGTTAATAGACCGCCTGCAAATAATGAAGCCACAATACAAATAACAGCACTTTTTAGCCATTTCATAAAATGAAAACCAAAAGCACTAATTGTCATCACGACAAAAGCAAAAATCATTGGTATAACAGATTGACCAATAAAGACAACGACACATGCACCTATTAGCGCGCTTAACAACAATCTTTTTCTCGACACTTGCAATGCACCAATCTTACTTGAAAAGGACAAGACAATGTAATTGAAAATTGTATTGAGCGCTAAAATAACTTCTCCGTACATGACACCGCCTCCCTATTGAAAGGTTAACATTCTATAACTTCAAAAAATGTCAAACTGTGAAGTGATTCCGCAAAAAATTGCGACAGAAAAAAGTGAATACTGACATTTTTTTGCAGATATTTTCCGCAAAATAAAAAGCTCACACAATAAATTGTGTGAGCTAGTTAGATCAATAAATTAACGTCTTTTTTGGCGATTACGTAAGAATGTTGGAATATCTAAAGCATCATCTTGAGATTGTGACGTTTGTGTTTGTCGAACAGGCTCTTGATGTACTTTTACTTCTTCTTGTCTTACTTCACGAACAGCTTGTTGAGAAGCCGCTGTAACAGCTTGACGACCAGCACCGATTCCGCCTCTACCAGCTGATCGAGGGTCTACAGGCATATCATCATCTGAGAATCCAGTTGCAATAACTGTAACGATGATTTCATCTTTCAAGTTATCATTAATTACCGCACCGAAGATAATATTCACATCTTCATCAGACGCTGCAGATACAATATCAGCTGCATCCCCGACTTCATAAAGACCTAGGTTTGAACCACCAGTCATATTCATTAGGACACCTTTAGCACCATGAATCGATGTTTCAAGTAATGGACTTGAAATCGCCTTTTTAGCAGCTTCTATTGCACGATTTTCTCCAGACGCAATACCAATACCCATTAATGCAGAACCTTTATCAGACATAATAGATTTCACGTCTGCAAAGTCTAAGTTAATAAGACCAGGTGTTGCAATTAAATCTGAGATACCTTGTACACCTTGACGAAGAACATTATCTGCTTCACGGAATGCTTCCAACATTGGTGTGTTTTTATCTACTATTTCAAGCAGTCGGTCATTTGGAATAACAATTAATGTATCAACCGCTTCTTTCATTGCAGTTGTACCGCCATATCCTTGTGATTGACGTTTTCGTCCTTCAAAAGTGAATGGACGTGTTACAACGCCTACTGTTAATGCACCTAAATCATGAGCAATTTGAGCAATAACAGGTGCAGCACCTGTACCTGTACCGCCACCCATACCTGCAGTAACGAATACCATATCTGCTCCACTTAACGCTTCTTCTAACTGTTCTTTACTTTCTTCAGCAGCCTTTTTCCCAACTTCAGGGTTTGCTCCTGCACCTAAACCACGTGTTAATTTACCACCAATCTGTAATTTCACATCAGCTTTCGATAGTTTTAATGCTTGTGAGTCTGTATTCACGGCAATGAATTCTACACCTTGTACACCATGTTCAATCATACGATTGACTGCATTATTACCGCCGCCGCCAACGCCGATTACTTTAATCACTGCTAGTTGTTCGACATCTGTATCAAATTCTAACATCTCTATTCCTCCTATTTTAGCTCATTGTGTGTAGAGAAAGCCGCCTATATTATTCTAAAAATTTGGTTAAGAAATTCCGAACCTTACCAACTACGCCTTCTTTTTGCTCTTGTGTATCATAAGCGGTTGGCACTTTTGTATTTGACTCTGTATTTTGAATTGGTCCTAGCGGTTTGTCATCGCTATAATCTCCGAGAAACTCGGATTCCATATATGCATAACGGATTAAGTTTACTGCTGATGTATATTCAGGTTCTCTTACACCGATATATTCAGGCGTGTAAACTCTTACTCTCGTTTGTAACACATGGCGAGCTAGTTGAGAAATACCTTCTAATTTGGCAACGCCACCAGTTAATACGACGCCACCTGGTAAATCTTGAATACCCATCCGATACAACTCATCGATTATCAATTCGAATAATTCTTCCAATCGAACACCGATTATTTCGGATATGTACCTTTGACTAAATTGTTCCTTTGTATCTCCATCAATAACTGGCACTTCAAATAGTTCATCTTCTGAAGCATCGTCGTAAAATGCATGTCCATAGTCAATTTTAATCTTCTCAGCTTGTTCTGTAGGTGTTTTTAAGACAATCGACAAATCTTTAGTAATATGTTCTCCACCTACTGGAATAACAGCTGTGTGAGTGAAATGCTCATCTTTGAAAACAGCAATTGTTGTTGAACCACCGCCAATATCAATAAATGCAGTGCCTCGGTTCTTTTCATCTTCAGTTAATGCAAATTCACCTGCAGCAAGTGACTGTAAGTAAATTTCTTGTATATCCAATCCCGCTTTTTCAACGCAACGGAGTACATTATGCAGGATTGTTTTAGAAGTAGTAATTAATGTGCCATCCATTTCTAATCGGATACCAATCATACCTCGAGGGTCTTTGATTTCATCTAAATTATCTACTATAAATTGTCTAGGAACTAAATTGACTAGCTCTCTCTCTGGCGGAATAGACATCACTTGTGCCGATTCCATTACGCGATCTAAATCCTCATCGCCTATTTCACGGTTGTCACTATTAACAGCAACTACCCCTTTAACAGGTTGAAGCATAGCCTGATTGGCAGGAATACCTAGAATAACTTTATTAATAGTCATCCCTATCATTCTTTCGGCTTGTTCGACCGCTTTTTTAATAGATTGTACTGTAGCATCTATATCTACAATACTTCCTTTGCGAATGCCAGTAGATTTTACATTCCCTACTCCTATTACATGTAAAGTCTCATTATTTACTTCTCCAATAACGACTTTAATGGATGATGATCCTATATCTAGTGATACATATAATTCTGAGTGACTCAATCTGTGGCACCTCCTTCAACAACTCTTATCAATATTCTATTGTAAATTGAGTAACTTGTCTAAATAAATTCCTGTTTTTTCGAAAAAATTCCTTCTATTAGACTGCTTTTTCAGATTGTTTTGCTTTTTTATCGTTCCATTTTGATAATAATATCCTTCTTATGATAGCAATATTTTGGAAAAGTCGCACTCCAAAAGCGAAAACGGCTGCCAAATAAAGATCTACACCTAAGTGAACTCCTAAAAAAGCTAATCCTGCTGCTAAAGCAATATTAAAGAAAAAACCTGTCACGAAAACATAATCATCATATACTTGTTGTAATTGTGCTCTTATCCCACCAAAAAGAGTATCTAAAGCTGCAAGGACTGCAATTGATAAATAACTTTCATAAATTGTAGGTATCTGAACGTCAGTTAACAGACCAAGGGAAATACCTAATAGTAAACCTAGTAACGGTAACCACAAATCCTATTCCCCCTTTGTCGTTTCTGATAAAAATTTATTATGAAAAGATTGATCAAATCCATTTAAAGTTACCTTCTTTTGTGGTTTTCCAATTGATAAAGTTAAATTATCAAGATAAAAATCATCTGCAATGGATGAAGATTCCAAATAACTTGCAAGTTTATTAGCATCCGCTAAAGTACTTGTACCAATAGTTATCATAAATGGTGGTGTTCGAACAGCCAAACTATTAACAGTTGTTTGTCCATTAATATCACGAATAGCTGTCGTTTGAACGATTCTCTTACGATCAATCACAACTGCATTGCCCTTAAAACGATTAATATCATTGACAAGCTTTACTAATAAATCTGGCGAGATATTTGGAACTGCTTGTCCTAATACCTTTGCCTCAGGTGAAGCATCCACTCTAAGCACTAAACCCGGAGATGTTATTGCTGTTAATCCAGCTTCTTGTTTCAACCCTTGAACTGTTTCCCTCAATATGCGATCTGGACTATCATTATCCATATTCTCATATTTACTGATCGTGGAATTTAATTGCTGAATGTTTGCTAACAGTTCTGAATGACGCTGCTTTTCTAGCGATAGTTCCCGGCGAATATCCCATAAATCACGTGTATCACGTTGTTGTGGATTTTTCACTGTGTTATACTGCATCGCTAACATAAATCCAATGATGAATAATACGATGATGAACGGTGTATGCATTTTACGCTTCAATCTAACGCCTCCTTACCTTAGGCCATTAAGAATTTCCTTGGACGGCAGGCATGACGAGCTGCTTACTACCATCTATCGTCACAATAATATTATCATCAATGAGTTGGTCATAAACGCCACCTGCTAGTGTTAAGCCTGCAGACAATACCTTTGGGTCACCTACTGCTTCAATGACAAATGGTGCTGGGAATTGGTCATCATCAATCGTGATAACTGGACCATTACATTTTATATAAGAATTAGCTTTTAATCGATGACCATTAATGGCAATCGCTTGAGCTCCAGAAATCTTTAATTCATTTAATACTTTGAATACGTGACTTTCATGTACAATGTAGTCATTCGGGTTAACCGATTTCGGATCATATTCAGCATCTTGTAGCGTCACTGTCACACCATATCCTCGACCTGGTATTTTACCAAGTAAAAGGCGTAGATCATCAGCCTGCTTTACTAAATCTTTATATCCTTCTTTACTACCCGAAAAGTCTTGTTCATAATCTTTTATTTTTTGTTGTAATAGTAATTTTTCTTCTTCAAGTTCTTTATTACGTTCTTGTTGAGCAATTAAACCTTCACGTAATTGTTCTTTTTTTTCAAAATCAGAAGAGTTTGTTTCAGTCATCGTCGTATCTTTTGTCTTTGCCATATTATAGGCATACGCGAAAAGAAAGCCCAGTGCAATCGAAACTACTAAAAAGGCAAATTGATGTTTAAACGAATGACGTTTTTTATTGGCCGGTTGTTTGGTCATCTACTTCCTCCTTTGAAGTTGGTTTACCATATTCACTCGAATACGAGCGATAGAATGAACCTACTTCTAAGTCAATAACCCCTTTTTCACCTTTTTTGACTTGCGAAATAATAGATGGATAATACCGCAATTTCTCAGCCAATGTCGTAATAGTTGCACGAACTTCAAAACCATCATTCATAAATAAACGCACCGCATAAGGATTGGATTTCGTTGGAACAGCATTTACTTGAGAAATTAAAGTCATTAGTTCTTGATCGACCTTGTCCAACTGTTTAATCATCTTAAGTAATAAGGCGTCTTCTTTGAAACCAACCAAGATGGGTAAATTCAAATCACGTGGGATTTCATCTAAGCTGTAAATCACACCATTTTGCAACACCAAATTATATTGACCACCATTCTTAATAAAAGCTTTTTTATCATACTCTTTTACTTTTATAGTCACAGTGTTTAACCAATTACGTTCAACTGATACACTCTCGATCCAATCTTTTTTTTGAAGGGTCTCCTCAATATTTTTTGGCTTAAACCCCCACAAAGAATCCCCTACACGGATGTTACTATGCTTTGTGTAGTATTCTGCTTTTTTTAATTGACCACCAGTTACTTTAATTTCCCCTATATGACTTAATGATGATTGAAAATAAAGAAGTGCCAGTAAGATAATGCCGAAAATGGCTAGCAATATTGTAAACCGCTGATTCGTCCGTTTTTTACGACGTTCACGAAGCGTAGGAATACGTTCTTCTATATCTATAATTTTCTCCATACTGTGCACTCCTTCCTCTTTTATTTATACTCTTTTTGTAAAATTCCAAATTACACCGACTATAAGCCAAGCGGACATTAGGGATGAACCACCATAACTTATAAAAGGTAAAGTAACTCCTGTAACGGGTAGTAAGCCTGAAACAACTCCAATATTCAAAAACGCTTGAAAACCTAGCATACTAATCAATGCTGCAACACTGTAATAATAGCTTAATTGCTGCGTTCTGACGGCCAAAGCATAACCGGAGTATAATGCCACCGCAAAGGTTATAACGATCAATGCTGCGCCTATAAAGCCTGTTTCCTCAGCAATGATAGAAAAGATAAAATCATTTTGTGGTTCGGGTAAGTAGAGATACTTTTGCCTACTGTTACCAAAACCATGTCCAAACAAACCAGCTGGCCCAATTGCAAGTAGGGATTGGATTGCTTGGAAGCCGCTACCTAAAGGGTCAGACCAAGGATCCAAATAGGCCTCTATACGCTTTAATCGATATGGAGCCGCCATTATTAAACCCACTAAACCACTTATACCAATCATTATTAGAAAAACGTAAAAACGAATTGGATAACCAGCTATAAAAAGTAAAGCAAAGGATGATACGAGTAAAATAAACGCAGAACCAAAATCAGGTTGCAGCATTATAAGCGCTGCTGGCAATAAAATCAAAACAAAGTGAATTAATTGAATAGTTCTTTCCGTACTTTTCTTACGTGCTAATACAAAGCTTAATTTTACAAGCAATGCAATCTTAGCAAATTCAGCAGGCTGAATACTAAGGGGTCCAAAAGCAATCCAGCTTTGAGAACCATTTCGCACGGCGCCTATTCCAGGAATCAATACCGCTATTAAAAGTAAGAGTGAAAATATGTACAGTATTGTCCAACTTTTTTCCATTCTTAGAAGGGAGCTATTGGAAACAACATAAAATGCTGCGACTGCCACACCTAGATAAATTAGTTGCTTAAAAAGAAAAGGGGCAGTATTACCATAGTGTACCTTGCCCCAATAAGTCCCTGCAGAATAGACGAAAACAATGCCTATCAATGTCAATAAAATGATTGCACTCATAAAAAGTGTGCGTTCACGTTGATTCAGCTATGGCATCCTTTCTGTTGTTCAAATTTCCTTACAACTTCATTGCAGCTTCGATGAACTTATCACCACGTACCTCAAAAGTTGGGTATTGATCCCAGCTTGCACATGCAGGAGATAATAAGATAACATCTCCTTCATTTGATAAATCTGCTGCTTGTTTAACACCTGATTCCATATCATCAGCATATGCTATTTTTTCAACACCACACGATTCTGCGAATTCAGCAAATCGCTTAGCTGTTTCCCCAGCTACGACAACCGCATGAACATTGCCCATATGTGGTCTTAGTTCTTCGAATGAGTGCCCTCGATCTAAGCCACCTGCAAGTAAAACAATCGGCTGTTTAAAGGCTGCTAACGCACTGCGAGTAGCTAATGTATTAGTTGCTTTAGAATCATTGAAGATTTTACGACTTTGCCATTCTCGAACAAATTGTGTACGATGCTTAACACCCGTAAATGATGATAAAACATGCTCAATCTTATCTTTCGGACAATCCATAATTATCGCTGCAGCAACTGCTACTAAAACATTCTCTAAATTATGTTGTCCAGGAAGTGCTATGATGCTACGTTTGATAAATGGTTTACCTAACCAGTAAATCATGTCATCATCCGCACTTATTCCTAAATAATTTATACCTTTTGTTGTGAATGGAACTTTATGTGCATGTGATTTATTCGCATAACTTACAACTACTTCTTGATCTGCATTATAGATTAAATAGTCTGATGCATCCTGATTGCGTGTTACAGCAAATTTAGCATTACTGTATTCTTCCATTGAACCGTGATAATCAATATGCGCTTCGTATAAATTCGTCCAAATCGCAATTTTCGGCTTAAATCGTTCAGTACCCATTAATTGGAATGAGGATAATTCTGTAACGACTACATTATCTGCTGTAGCATTTTCAGTGACTGAACATGCTACTGTACCTATATTTCCAGCAATGAGAGGATTTAAACCACCTTGATTTAAAATATGGTAAAGCAAGGTGGTCGTTGTTGTTTTACCATTTGAACCCGTAATACCAATCATTGGAGCCTCGCTTATTAAATAAGCGAGCTCTATCTCAGTCCAAATTGGAATACCTCGTTTTACAGCATCTGCTACTAGAATGTTTGTATAAGGAATCCCAGGGTTTTTCACAACTAATTCGAAACCTTCATCTAGTAAATCTTCTGGATGACGGCCACAAATCACTGTAATTCCTTTTTGTAACAGACGCTGTGCATCAATGTTCTCTTCAAAAGGTTTAGCATCATTTACAGTAACGAAAGCGCCCATTTTATGCAGTAATTCCGCAGCTGCGACACCACTTTTCGCTAACCCTAGTACAAGTACTTTTTTATGTTCCATCCCATTTACGCTTTTCATTTCAAGACCTCCGGAACCACTGCGATCAACGCTGCAACTACTGCTGTCAACCAGAATGTAAGAACAATACGCCATTCAGACCAGCCTGATAACTCAAAATGGTGATGTAGTGGACTCATTTTAAAAATTCGTTTACCTGTTAATTTGAAGCTTGCTACTTGTAAAATAACAGATAGTGTTTCAGCGACAAAGATAATACCAATCAATAGTAATAACACTTCATGCCCAACTAATACTGAAAGCATTGCAAGTGCTCCACCTAAAGCAAGTGAACCCGTATCTCCCATAAATACTTTTGCAGGATTTGCATTAAATAATAAGAAACCCAGTAAAGCACCTGTTACAGCAAATGCAAATATCGCAATATCAACTTGATCGTTTACAAGCGCTAGCACACCAAACGCAGTAAAAGCAATGGAAGCTGTACCCGACACAAGTCCATCTAACCCATCTGTTAAATTGACAGCGTTAGAGAAACCTACCAACCAAAAGATTAAGAATAATACATAAAATCCACCTAAGTTAAAGGCGAAATCAGTAAGTGGTATCTGAATTGTATTATGGAAAACGCCTAGACCTAATAAGAAATAGGCAGCAATCGAAATAATAATTTGTCCGATTAACTTTTGGAGGGATGTTAATCCCAAATTACGCTTGAAAATAATTTTAAGACCATCGTCTAAAAAGCCGATTACACCAAAGCCGAATAAGACGAGAATTAATACAACGGATTGTGAAGTAAAGGCATCATTTAGATAGCCTAATACAATTGTAGTAGCGATAATAGAGAATAAAAATATTACGCCACCCATCGTTGGAGTTCCCGCTTTTTTCTGATGTGATTTTGGTCCTTCTTCTCGAATACTTTGACCAAATTTCATTCGACGTAATAACGGAATAACAGCTGGTGCTGTAATTGCCGTTAAGACGAATGAAGTGGCCAAAACAATTAAAGTTGTTGCAATTGTCATGAAAATTCTCCTTCTAACCTTCTTTAGTACATGTACTATCATAGTAGTTTCAATTCTATTTTTAAAGACTAATACACGCTATTTTTCTAAATAAACGTGAATTATGCCATCTAGTCCGATTTGTGCATCTGCTTTTGGCAGTTGAGAGGCAATTTTGGAGCCATTTCCATGCCATTCTAAACGAAACGGATATTGTAATTTCGCTATATCTTCTTTTGTCTGACCGACCAAATTAGGTACGCGCACTTTCTCGACATCCCCCCATTTGTATATCTTTTCTAATTGTCCCTTCCGTTCTGTAATACCAACTTTATCGTGAACATCCTCAATGATTTGCCCCACAATTGGTGCCGCAATAACTCCACCAAATTGTGTAACATTCTTAGGATTATCTATTGCAACATAAACAACAATTTCTGGATCATCCGCTGGTGCGAAGCCGATAAAGGATACAATATACTCGCCATCCTTATACCGTCCATCTTCAACTTTTTGAGCCGTTCCAGTCTTACCACCTATACGCAGGTGATCTCTAAAGGCATTTCTACCAGAACCTAAAGCAACAACCGATTCTAGTGCTTCACGAACTTTTTTGGACGTCTCAGGCTTGATCACTTGACGTTTTTTTACTGGCTTGTAGCTTTTCAATACCTTGCCTGTATTAGAATCGATTAGATTTTTAACTATATAGGGTTGATAAAGCGTACCACCATTAATCGCTGCTGATACTGCCTGGACTTGTTGAATTGGTGTGACAGAGATCCCTTGCCCAAAAGAAGTTGTAGCATGTTCAACAGGACCATATGCCTTTTCAGAAAACAATATCCCACTCGATTCGCCTGCCATATTCGATCCAGTTGTTTTACCAAACCCAAAATCACGGATATATTTTTGAAGTTTTGTTGGCCCTACTCTTCTTCCGAGCTCTATAAAACCTGGGTTACAAGAATTTTGTACGACTTCTAAAAAGGTTTCGCTTCCGTGGCCTTCACGCTTCCAACAACGTAAACGAGCACCTTCTACCATTGAGTAGCCTGGATCAAAGAAATGATCTTTATCTAAATCAACAACCTGTTCTTCTAACGCTGCACTTAATGTAATGATTTTAAATGTAGAACCTGGCTCAAAGGTCATCCACACCGGTAGATTTCTGTTGTAAATTTTGGAATCGACTTTGGAAAATGAAGGAGGAGAGAATGTTGGATAAGATGCTAACGCTAATATTTCACCGGTTTTAGGATTCATAGCTATACCCATTGCCTGGTCTGCTTCGTATTTCTCCATCGCTTGAGAAAGCTCACGTTCTACGACCTTTTGAACATCAACATCAATGGTCAGTTCCATTGTTGCACCATCTTGACCTTCTTTCCAACTATCTTGGACATGAGGCAATGCTGCACCTTTCGCATCTGTAAATAAGCGGATTGCTGAAGCTTTTCCCATCAATAAATCATCATACTGATACTCTAATCCGGCTAATCCTTGCTGATCATAACCAGTGAAACCAATTAGCCTAGAGAGTAATTGATCATACGGATAATAACGTATGTAATCAAGCCCTGCATAAATTCCTGGTATATTTTTTTGTTGTATTTTTTCAGCAAGTTCTTTTGATATGTTTTTAGCTTCAGGAGCAAGCTTTACTATAGACGTTTTTTGTTGCATTTTTTTTGCTAACACTTGCTCATCTACCCCTAGTATCGATGCCAACTCTTTTGCAGCCTCTAAAGGTTTATCATTTTGAGCTGGCATAAAATACAATGTTGGGGCTAGTTTATTACCGACGATTAACTTACCATTACGATCTACTATGTTCCCTCTTAAACTTGAAACTGGTATTTCACGATCCCAGCTTTCTTCTGCCCTTTTTGTTAACAAATCATGTTGTATAAACTGTACATGTACTAATTTCCCTATAAGCATAATGAATAAAACAACAAAGACAATCCACATCCACTGCATTCGTTTTTTTGTACTTTTAGTGGCCCACATTGTTCGACATATCACACCTTTTTTTCTTACAAAGTATGATATGACTCCCCGTACTATTCAAATTCTTTGCGAAATCATATGAACTATTTGTAACTTTCCTCTGGTTTTTTCATCTTCAAAATAATTTTCTTGTTTGCATTTAGTACAGTACCAGCTTTAATACTTTGTTTCTGTACATAGCCTTCACCATTAATTTCTATATTGGCACCTGACATTGTTTGATACGTAAGAACGTTTCGGAGTGACCAATCTGTAAAATCAGGTACTTTTGAATCCCCATCTGTCTTTAAGAATACATAACCACCAGATAAGACTTCTGATTTTTCTGCAGGATATTGATCTATAATCTTATCGCCATTACCTATGATAACCGTTTCTATGCCATTTTCTTCAAATTCTTTTTCAACTTCTTCAACAAGTTGACCATTTAAGTTCTCCATAGTTAAAGAATTTGTTTTCTTAATTTGTTGTGGCTTAATATTTAAGTATTTTAAACTACTTCCCATAACTGTATTAAATACGGTTGCTGTTGGTTCTGAGCCGAATTCTGTAGGTCCAAGCTTAGGTTTTTCCACAGCAATGTACATAACTAACTGAGGGTCATTTGCAGGAGCCATACCTAAAAATGAATACAAGAATTCATTTTTCCCCCAAGAGTACCCACCAGATGCATTCGGAATTTGAGCTGTACCGGTTTTACCAGATACTTCATATTCTTTACTTGCAAAGTTTTGACCAGTTCCTTTTTCAGAATAAATGGTAGAAGCTAAAATCTCCCTAACTTCCTTAGCCGTTTTTCCAGAAATAGGCTGCCCTTTAATTGTTGGGGTGTTCTCTTTGACGATTTTTTTCGTATTAGGATTCACGATTTTCTCAATTACATACGGTTGCATCATTTTACCATCGTTTGCGATGGCAGAAACAGCCTGAATTAATTGTATAGGGGTAACAGTAGATCCTTGCCCATAAGTAGTTGTGACACGATTAATTGGATATTTATCCAAAATTTGCCCCGTCGCTTCATTTGGTAAATCAATTCCTGTCTTTTCTCCGAAACCAAACTTTTTCATATAAGAAATAAAGGTATCATCGCCCATTAACTTCAATAAGTGAGCCATACCTACATTTGAAGAACGTTGGATCCCTTCTAAATACGAAATATTTCCCCATCCAACTTGGTTACTATCTCGAATAGTTCGATCGAGCACAGTATACTGACCAGACTGAAATGTAGCATTCGGGAACCATTTCTCTTCTTCGACTGCAGCTGCTAATGTAAATGTTTTCATTGTTGAACCCGGTTCAATCGTCAATTCTGTTAACTGGTTTAACCAGCTATTTTCTAGTCCAGTACCATCTTGTGGGTTGTATGTAGGTCTTTGCGAAACAGCAAGTATTTCTCCCGTCTTCGGATTGGCAACAACTGCTACCATCGATTCAGGATTATATTTCTTATAAACTTTAGACATTGAATCTTCTAAAAAGTTTTGTATAGTTTTATCTATCGTTAGATATACATCCGCACCATCTTTTGCAGGTTCTACCATCTTATCGCTATTAGGTAGCAGATAGCCCCATAAATCACTCTTATATTGAACCCTTCCATCAGTACCGGATAATTCTTTGTTATAGATGGATTCTAGGCCCATTTTACCTACAGTTCTAGTTTGTCCATCTTGCTGAGTATCCCTTTGTGCTAAGCCGATTAAGTTTGATGCAAAGGTACCATTTGGATAAAATCTCTTTGTTTCTTCCATAAAAATGATGCCTGGTAACTTTTCACTACTAATCTTCTCCATTACGCCATGGCTAATATTACGACCTGCAGCACCAAATTCTACTTGGCGAATTTCATTACCTTGTGCATTCTTCGCTTTTGAATTTAATTTATCAAATATATCTTTTTCGCTAATAGAAAGATATTTCGCTAATATTTTGGCAGTTTTCTCTTTATCTGCGACGTGCATAAGAGTTTTAGTTCCTTCAGATGCCTTAGGACTAATTACAGCTACTAAGCGATAGTTAATAGTATCTTCTGCTATCACTTGTCCTTGCCGATCTAGAATTTTACCTCTATTGGCTGAAATTACTTTTGATCTTTCATATTTTGCTGCCGCTTTTGCTGCCAAAGCTTGCCCCTCTACTTGACCAGAAGCTTGGATTACAAATATACGGAAAAACATAGCAAAAAAGAGCCCTCCATAAACGATTAACATTAGAAAGGCTCCCCATTGAAATCGAAACTTTCTCTTCATTGTCCAGACACTACTTTCACGTTTTTTTCGTTTAGCTTCAAGCCTAATTCTTTCGCTTTATTCCAAATACGCTCATATGTAGAGAGTTCGCTTACCTCGATGGACAATTCCGCATTTTGTTTCTTCGTTTCATCAATTTTATTTTCGATATTTTGAATTTCAACAGATGTTGTATTAATTGCAGATTGCGTATTTAAGTTCATAACTGACAATAATGCTATTATTGTCACCATGGCCACAAGGAGAACTCTTTCCCCCTTAGACAATATTCTTTTGGAAGGTCTTGGTGTTGGCTGCTGGACGGGTCTCTCCGGTACTGTTGGCTGTGGCTGCTGGATGTACGTTTGTTGTTGTTGCCGATTAAGCAATGCCATTTAATCACTTCCCTTTTTCTTTGATTTTTTCAGCTATTCTTAGTTTCGCTGAGCGAGCTCGATTATTTTCTTCTAATTCTTGCTCTGAAGGTAATATCGGTTTACGAGTAACAAGTTTTATCCCTGGAGCTAATTCTTCGGGAATAACAGGTAAACCTGGTGGTAATTCAGGCAAAGAGGATGCTTCTTTGAAGATAGTTTTACATAATCGGTCTTCTAATGAGTGGAAAGTAATAACACTAACTCGTCCACCTACATTAATGACTTCAAGTGCTTGTATTAACGAATCTTCCGCTGCACCAAGTTCATCATTTACAGCAATTCGAATGGCTTGGAATACACGTTTCGCTGGGTGTCCGCCTTTACGTCTTGCTGCAGCTGGGATACCTTCCTTAATTAAATCTACTAGTTCACCCGTGGTTTCAATAGGGCTAGTCTTTCTAGCTTCTTCAATTTTTCTGGCAATTTGTTTCGAGAACTTTTCTTCACCGTATCGATAGAAAATACGTACAAGATCTTCGAATGACCATTCATTCACAACATGAAATGCGGAAAGTTCAGCTGTTGTATCCATTCTCATATCAAGTGGTGCATCTTGATGGTAACTAAATCCTCGTTCTGCGTTATCTAATTGAGGAGATGATACGCCTAAGTCGTATAAAATCCCGTCAACTTTATCTATGCCTAATGCTTCTAATTCTTCCTTCAGATAACGGAAGTTTGAATGTACGAAAGTTATTTTATCTAAATATGGTGCTAAACGTTCTTTAGCATTTTCAATGGCTGAAGTATCTTGATCAAAGCAAATAAGTCTACCTTTTGATGATAATTGGCTAACTAAATATTCACTGTGTCCAGCCCCACCTAAAGTACAATCTACATAAATGCCGTCAGGACGAACGTTCAATCCATCAACGGTTTCCTTTAATAATACAGTCGTATGATTAAACAAGGTTTGTCCCTCCTCTAAATTGGTTATATATCAAAATCAATCATATTCTCAGCAATGTCATTGAAGGATTCCTCAGATTCAGCAAAATAATTTTGCCAAGACTCTTTGGACCAAATTTCAATACGATTAGAAACGCCGAGTACTACACAATCCTTTTGAACATTAGCGTGTGTTAATAAGTTACTTGGGATATTAATACGGCCTTGCTTGTCCACTTCCACCTCTGTAGCACCTGAAAAGAAAAAACGCGTAAAAGCTCTGGCATCTTTCTTAGTTACAGGTAATTGCTTCAGTTTTTCTTCCAGCTTGCGCCACTCCAAAATAGGATACCCGAATAAACAATTATCCAATCCACGAGTTATTACAAAGCCTTCCGTAAGATGTTCACGGAACTTAGCAGGTATAATCAATCGGCCCTTCGCATCAATACTATGTTGATACTCTCCCATGAACATATTACTCACCCCACTATATGAAATTAATGTACCACATCCCCCCACATTCCACCACTAATTCATTGGAAAATAAGGGTGTTTACATTAAAATGCGTAAATCGTCCTTATCAACAACAGTATTTCTACTAATTTTTCCCTTTTTGTTTAAAAAACTTCATACTTCTTATTATTATTTTATTATTTTATTACCAAACAGTAGTATTTTTTTGATATTTTTAATAAAAAAAGCTATCTCGATTGAGATAGCTTTTAATACCCTATGATTAGGGTAATATTATATCTATTATATTTTTAAAAAATACCACTTTTTAATCCGGATTATTCCAAATTATATATATATTACTTGATGCAATTCACTAACTTCTAGTGGCAATTGTAAAATATCATCAATTAAAGTCATGCCATATTCATTCATATATTGGAATGGATTAAATATACGTTCCATTAAATTTCCTTCTGGAATCAGATGGCCTTCCATCTCGGTAAATTTACGAATAGTAACATCATGCTGAAGCAATACTTCTGCTTCTATTTTCTTCAATAGGAAGTCTAATTGATTTTCATGAATATCTAGATTTTTTATGACTACTTTATCTAGGTGTACGTTATTGTTATGCAAATGCTTTTGCAATTCCACATATTGCTGCTGTAGCAACGCTTTTGTTTTTTCAATAGTCTCTTTTGCAGCGTCATCATATACTTCATTTACAAATTTCTGATGCATTTGGGCCACTTTACCACTTAATACTTCAGTAATAGTTAAATCATGATCTTCTATTAAGTGTCCCACCTGGCGATTAACAAGTGTCATATTCATACGCGGTACAAAAACCGGCACCTTCATACCAAGTAACTCGAATGCGTCTTTTAATGTAGACCAATATGCAAGCTCTCCTGGTCCACCAACAAATGCAAGTACAGGCAAGACCATATCCTGCATAAGCGGTCTTGTTACTACATTATTACTTAGACAAGCAGGTTGTTCTGTTGCTAGTTGTAGTAGTTCTTCTTTCGTAAATTGGACATTCGCTACGTCATTAATAAACTTGCCATCTTTACGCTCTAATAAGAAGCGCTCGCCTTCCTTGACGTAAAAAAGGTTGGCATTTTCTTTTGTTGCACCAATTGGCGTACCATAACCATTGTCGGCCAAAAGCGCCTCTCGGTTTGAAACAACAGCTGCAATCTCTTCCGAGTGATTCACTAATCTCTCGAAATACGGCGCTTCATAAGCACGAAGCTTCGGATCGGCTGCATCTAATAGAAGTAATCCTTCTTCTTTAAAGAACCAGTGCATTAATTGAGCGAAAAAGTCAGTATATGTATGACTCTTTACTAAAAATGTATCAATTTTCGCCAACAAATCTTCTGTATATGCAGTTTCACCATATTGTTGGAAGACGTTTTTTATAAATTTACGTGTATCTTCAATATCTAAAATTGTTGTTGAAGCCATCGTCTTCTTCTTTGAACGGTCAGGATGAATATGTTTTTGCAAACGACCATTTAATACTGTAAATGTATGATTGATTTCATCAATATCATGATCTTCGCCAGCAATCCAAAATACCGGAACGACTGGAATATCTAATTTTGCACGCTGTTCTTTAGCTAATAGTAAAACAGAAATAGCTTTATGAACGGAATATAACGGTCCTGTTAATAAGCCCGCTTGTTGTCCACCAACTACAACAACTGCATTGTCTTCTAATTCCTTCAAATGTTGTTCCACTTTTACCGATTTCTCTAGCGGTTCCATAAATTCACGGATAACTTTTACGAGTTCAGCTCGACGAATCGGATGATTTTTTAGTTCTTCAAAGCGTTTTTCGAAAGATTCATCTTCATTTGTATAATGAAAAAACGACGAGATTGTTGATTCTTGATTACGATAATCTACCAATAATTGATTCGTTACCGGTACATCTATTTGTTCCAGTTTCATATTAGTATAAACTCCTCTATATTGTTAACTACTTTCGAGTATAGCATTTTAATCGATTGGATTGAAAAAATACGCTCACGTCATCGTCACATATAAAATGATTCTTTGGACTATTATAATAATCCAAATAACCACATAAGTAATGGTTAATGCTAAAAATAAGAAGCGCCAAATTTTCCTGAATAACGGTAGTATTTCAATTTCTTTTGTCGAGCGCCATTCAATTATCGTAAAAACTATCGCAATTATTATTGCAACGATAAAAGTTATAAACCCGATATCATATCCCCATAAAAAACTCACAGATTCTGGCACAGAAAAAAACAGTATAAACGTCGTCATATCTGCTGCCCTACCAAATACTTTTACTCGCTTCTTAGATAATTTTTTAAGAAGTGAATAAATAATGAGAAATAAGATGACTGGGCAAAGTATAATGAAATGCCCAAAAATTGACAGTATATATATCATCTTTCTACACCGCCTTGTTGCACTGCCATTAATATAATATAAAGAGTTTTTAATGTAGACATTTCGTGACCACGATTTTGCGCTATCTCTAATATCCCACCAACAATCGTATCTACTTCCATTAACCTTCCATTTAATCGATCTGTAAGCATAGAAGATGTATTAGTTGCTGTTTTTGTACATAAAGCAAGTACATCCTCAAATAGAAGTTGATCCTGTTGTTCCGGGAAGGCTTCCATGAGTTCTTTATATAATTTCTCTAATAATATTAAACTTTGCTCATTCGTAATAAGATAACCGTTTTTAACATTTAGTATAGTCGTTAAAGAATTAATAAGACAATTTAATAGTGCTTTTCGTATTAACATTTGTTCTGCATTTTCTATCCATTCAATCGGTAGTTTAGAATCTGATAGTTGAAAAAACTTTTTAAACGGTTGTCCATCTCCTCTTTCTACAGCTATTTTCATCTTGCCAAACCCTCTGTGTGCAACACTTGAATTCGATAGTTTCTCAGCTCCAAACTCTACTGAACTAAAAGCAATATGCTTCTGTTTCAAGTTCTTTGCAAATTGAAAATGTTTCACACCATTTTGAATAAAAAGTAAAGGCGTGCTTTCTGGTAACGAATTAAATAGAGATTGTAAACTTGCTAGATGATGATATTTTACGGCAATTATCCATATTGCATCTGTCGGAAATACTTTAAAGTCATGTGAAGCTTTAATATATGTATGGTGCGACTGTTGCAAGACATCGATTTGCTGTAGACCTTTGTCATTAAGTTCACTTGCTTGAGTTTCTCGGTGAACAAGAATATTCATCTGGGTGTGATCTTTTTGTAGCAAGGATGCTAGCAGCAAACCAACCGCTCCTCCACCTACAACAACAATTTGCATATCGATATCTCCTTTCAATAAAAATAGACTGAGGTCCACCTTAGACAGGCAGACCTCAATTGCAACACTTATTATACAGGATAAACAGGATGTTTTCGATATGGCAGCATGATTTGTTTTGAGTCATAATAAGTCAAACGTTTCGTAATGACCGCTCTTAAATCACATGGCGCTACGATTTCATCGACAATCATTTCGGATGCCATTTTGTATATATCAATTTCCTTTTTATATTCATCATGTTTTTCTTTTACAAACAGCATTCGTTCTTTCGGATCTTCAATAGCTTCAATTTTATTTGAATAAACGGCATTAACTGCCGCCTCTGGACCCATTACCGCAATTTGCGCAGTTGGAAGTGCAATACAGACATCAGGTTCAAATGCCGGACCACACATTGCATATAGTCCTGCTCCGTAAGCTTTACGTACAACTACTGAAATTTTAGGTACTGTTGCCGAACTCATCGCTGAAATTAACTTCGCACCATGGCGAATAATACCCGCACGTTCTACTTTTGTACCAATCATGAAGCCTGGCACATCAGCTAGGAACAATAATGGAATTGAAAATGCATCACATAAATTAATGAATTTAGCCGCCTTATCTGCCGAGTCAACAAACAATACGCCGCCCTTTACTTTCGGTTGGTTCGCAATAATTCCCACCGCTTGACCATCCATACGCGCTAAACCAGTAATCAATTCCTGTGCAAAAAGTTTTTTTATTTCAAAAAAACTTCCCTCATCTATTAACTGATCAATCGCTTCATACATATTAAAAGGTGCGTTTTGATTTTCAGGAATTATTTCTTCTAATTTGCGACCCTGTTTTGGTTGTTTTCCATCAATTACTGCTGGTTTATCAGCGAAATTCGCTGGAAAATAAGTTAAATATCGACGTGCTTCGGAAATAGCTTCCTCCTCAGTCGAAACAAGTACATCTCCGCACCCACTAACAGTACAATGCATACGTGCTCCACCCATCTCCTCAAGCGACACCTTTTCCCCAATAACCTTCTCAGCCATACGAGGTGAACCTAAGTACATGGAAGCATTACCTTCTACCATAACAACAATATCACAAAACGCCGGTATGTATGCTCCACCTGCAGCAGAAGGACCAAACAATAAACAAATTTGCGGAATCATTCCTGACATTCTCACTTGATTGTGGAAAATACGTCCTGCTCCACGACGCCCAGGAAACATTTCCAATTGATCCGTAATACGTGCTCCTGCTGAATCTACTAAATAAATCATAGGTACTTGATTTTTTTCTGCCACTTCTTGGATACGGATAATTTTCTCTACAGTACGAGAACCCCACGAACCCGCTTTTATAGTTGAATCATTCGCCATAACGCAAACTGTTTGACCATTCACCTTTCCCATTGCAGTGACCACGCCATCTGCAGGTAAATCGACTGCTTCACAATTCGCAAAACGTCCATCCTCTTCATATTCTCCATTATCAAAAAGAAGCGTTAAACGATCTCGTACGAACAATTTATTTGTTTCTTTTAGTTTTTCATGATATTTCGGATGTCCACCTGCAAAAATTCCCTCAAGTTTGTTGGCTAGACGTTCGTTATATACTGTTTGTTCAGTCATATCAAGGCCTCCCCTTTGTGTTCTACACTTACATCTACATTAGCCTAAGACGACTAGTACATCCTCATCGTTAACGAAGTCGCCTTCGTTGACCTTCACTTCAGCAACTACGCCTGATACTTCAGCATCTACTGGAATTTCCATTTTCATAGACTCTAAAACGATGACAGTTTGACCAGCAGTTACTGCGTCTCCTTCTTTTACCTCTACACGAAATACAGTACCTGCCATTGATGCTTTAATTTCCCCCATAAATCTTATCCCCCTTGTGATTGGCTAACCATTCTGTTAGCGAACTTGTATGATAAACTCCTGATTGGAACATTACATCTTGCAATAATCGATCAAATAATAACAGATTTGATTTTACCCCTTGTATATCTATGCCCTTGATAGCCGTTTCAGAATTAGCCAATGCTTGCTCTCTTGTTTCCCCAAACACGATAAGTTTCGCAATAAGCGGATCATAAAACGGTGATACTGCATTCCCTTCAACGTAACCACTATCTATTCGACAATTACCTTTTCGCGGGAACTTCAATACTTGCAACTTACCCGGTGATGGCAAAAACCTCTCTGGATCCTCTGCGTAAATACGATATTCAATTGCATGGCCAGTGCACTTTATAGCTGTTTGGTCTTTTACAGGTAATGTCTTGCCTTCAGCTACTTGCAATTGCCACTCAACAAGATCAAATCCAGTAATAGCCTCAGTAACTGGATGCTCAACCTGTAAACGTGTATTCATCTCGAGAAAATAAAAGTGATTTTCCGCATCCACTATAAATTCTACTGTTCCTGCATTGGTATAACGAACAGCTTTTGCTGCATCCACAGCAGCTTGCAATAATTTTACGCGCTCCTCTTGCGGAAAATTAGGTGATGGCGATTCTTCAATAACCTTTTGGTGACGTCGTTGAATCGAACAATTTCGTTCAAATAAATGAACTATATTCCCCTCAGCATCGCCAAATATTTGCACTTCGATATGGCGCGCATTCGGAATATACTTCTCAATAAACACGAGATCGTTTTTAAAATACGATTGTGCACGTTTTTTTACATTTTCAAAGCTTTGACTGAGCGCTTGCTCATCTTCACAGCACACCATGCCAATACCGCCTCCGCCAGCTGACGCCTTCAGCATTACAGGGTATCCAATTAGACTAGCAAACTGTAGTGCCTCTTCTAATGAAGTTAGGCCTTCTTCTGAACCTGGTACAACTGGAACACCGGCACTTTTCATCGTTTGGCGCGCTTGAATTTTATCACCCATTTGCTCGATTACATTTGCATTTGGACCAATCCAGCGAATTCCCGCAGCCTCTACTTTTCTAGCAAAATCCGCATTTTCTGATAACAACCCGTAACCTGGATGAATATCACTTACCTGATGCTCAATGGCAAGTTGAATAATATCATCAGCCTTCAAATAAGACTGTACAACCTGATTTCCACCTATACGAACAGCATTTGTCGCTTCTTTAACGAAAGGTAAATCTTGATCTGCATCTGAATAGATAGCAACTGTTTCAATACCTAGCTTGTGGCATGTCGAGATAATTCTTCTCGCAATCTCCCCACGATTGGCAATTAGAACTTTGCGCATATTCATCCCCCTTTGCTTGAACCGTTTCTCCCTTTCCTTATTAGTCTAAACGAAATAAGAAAGCGATTTCAACTATTAACTAGCAAATTTTACGTATTATTGAGTATTTTTTCATCTTTGTTATTTTATTCACAATAAAAAGATCATTCCAAAATAGCTTTAGAATGACCTTCCATACGAAATATTCAACTGCATTTTTATTGTCTAACCTTCTCTAAACCTTGTTCGAGCCATTTTACTAACTCATCATGCTCATGCCTTAATGTTTCATGAGATTTCTTCAATGATTGATAAGCTTCAGATAATTGATCAAAGCTCATAAGCGCTTGCTTTAGATGCGACCGCATCATTTGCTTTGGTCTTGTTTTAGCATCTTCCAATTCAGCTTCATATTGCGCTCTTAATGTTTTATTCCATCGAAAGCCACAAGCTTGCTTTGTACGGCCTAACTCTTCAGCTGCTTCTTCAAAACCTGCAAGCTGTGAGCGACCTTCACGAACTGCCATTAATATAATTTCCACCAAACGTGTATCATCTACAGCTAACCATTGATCTTTTCTTTTTTTAACTTCTATCTCAATCACCTCGCATTTTTATTACTATATGCGAGTTTTTCAATTTTAGAAGTTATTTTGATTTTGATAGAAAACGATTTACAGCTTCATGATGTGCATCACTTTCCCACAATTTTGCGCAGGTGTGAACTTCCTCCATAACGCGATCAAACAGCTCCATTTCTCTCCATTTGCGTAGCTCCATTTCTTTATAAGCTTTATGAACTGAAGGATGGACTTTACGCATGTCCTCTATAAACGCCTCAAGTGCTGCTTCTTTATCCCCTTCAAATACACGCATAGCCCATCCGATTTCATATAAAAGTCCAGCTGGATATGCTTTAGCGTCTACTAACATTTTCAAGGCGCGATCATGACGTAATCCACGTTCAAATAAATATGTTCCGCCACCCCAGCCAGATGTAATCGCTAAAGTTCCTTGAATGAAACCACATTTTGCTTCTGAAGCTACTAAACGGAAATCACAAGCTGTCGCAATTTCACAACCTCCACCAACAGCAGCACCATTAACTAAGGCAATTGTTGGGACTGGTAAAGTCGCCAGATCATAAAGAATTTTAGCCATTTTACTTAGCATTCCAAAAGCTTGCTTTTCAGTTGTTAAGGAATGAAACTCTGCTAAATCCCCTCCGGAGCAAAATGCGTGATTCCCTGCTCCCGTAATGACTAAAAAACGTACGGTATCATGATCATGTACATATGTAATTACTTTTTTAAAACCTTCCATCACTTCATCATTTATAGCATTACGTCGTTCTGGACGATCAATAGTAAATGTTAATACTCCATCTTGTTCTTGAAAATGATACGCCATTTAACTCTACTCCTTTTAGAATAATTAGAAAATAGAAATAATATCATCATACCTGTTTTAATTGGCTGATGCAATGAGCCCCACAAGTCCAGTTCACTTTATCAGCGTATAAAAGAGCTGCTAAATTCAAACATTACCGAAAGGAATTTTTTCAAAAAAATAGCCAAAAAATAAAACAGCAACCTGAAGGCTGCTGTAAATAAAGATAAGATTAAACAATTATATATGTCACATTTAATATTTTTTAAAATCAGTGCTTATCGCGGTTCAAAGAGAGCCTTCAGCATTAAAAACAAATAAAAAAAGACCACTAGAGAGCCATGGTCTCTCTAGTAGTCTTTTCCAGAACAAATACTGAATTATTTGCTCACAACTTCTTTACCTTTGTATTGACCGCATGCTTTACATACGTGGTGAGCCAATTTACTTTCACCACAGTTTGGGCAAGCAACCATACCTGGTAGAGCTAGTTTGAAATGTGTGCGACGTTTACGTTTCGCAGTTTTAGAAGTTCTTCTAAATGGTACAGCCATCGATGGCACCTCCTTACAGATCGGTTATTCGTCTGTTTGATCAAAATACTTTGCTAAATCAGCAAGTCTTGGATCTATTTTTTTTGTGTCATTCTGTTTTTGATAGGCTAACTCGTCCTCCGTTGAAAAACTCCAATCAGAGTTATTCTTAGGTGTCGGAATTGTCGCATCTTCTTTATACACTTGCATCGGAATTTCTAATAAAATTAGTTCTTCTAACACAGGGTCAACATTTACTACTTCACCTTCTACAATGTGAAGATTATCGTAGTCTGTTTCATTAGCAGTTTCTGACCAACTGAATATTTCGTCGGACTCGATATCAAATGAAAACTCAACGTCTTCCCATGTTCGTGCACAAGGAAGTGTTAGCGTGCCTGTCAATTGAAAATGACAAGTGATTTGGGATGCACCAAATGTACAGTGCCCTTTTACATGAACAGGTGTAATCTGACGGATGTCCGGGTTACGTTTCATCACATCATCCAATTGAACTAATTCGTCAATCGGCATCCCGTTTTGGCGATATTTAGATAATTGTGGGATTGCCCATTTCATACGTTTATCACCTCAAGACAACAAAGTTGATTATATAATGCTAAATTATAGATGTCAAGATATTTTCTTGTCACTACTACAAACTCTCCGTATAATTACGGATATAGAGTGTAAATGGGGTGAAGATTTGATAGCAACCGGTGTAATTGTAGAATACAATCCTTTTCATAACGGCCACCTACATCATATCAGACAATCACGTAAAGAGACAAATGCAGATATTGTCATTGCAGTGATGAGTGGTCATTTTTTACAAAGAGGTGAACCTTCTTTTGTCGATAAATGGACGAGAACAAAGATGGCTCTAGCTTCAGGTGCAGATCTTGTTGTCGAATTACCTTATGTGTACGCAACCGCTCAAGCATCCGATTTTGCTAAAGGTGGTATAAGCATATTAGACGCTATGTGCTGTGACTATTTCTCATTCGGTAGTGAAGAAGGCAATATAACACCGTTTTTAAACAGTTATAGCCTGTTACAGGAGCAGAACGATACTTTACAGCAAATGATAAGGGATGCTATTCAAACAGGTATAAGCTATCCTCAAGCGTTAAATACGGCATATAAACAGCTTATCCCAACAAATGAACTGTCATTCGTAGATTTATCAAAACCAAATAATATTTTAGGTTTTCATTATATTGAAGAAGCAAATAAAATTCATTCAAATATAAAAGCTGTAACAATCCAGCGTATTAAAGCTGGTTATCATGATGCAATTGAAGCAGATTCAACGATTGCCAGTGCTACCGGAATTAGACAAGCCATTTTTGAAGAGAATTCTATAGATGCAATCGTCTCCTACATGCCTTTAGATTCCTTTAAAGGATTAGAAGAATGGCGTAAATCAAATATTTCTTTTGGAAGTTGGGAGACTTTCTGGCCATTATTACGCTTTACAATCATTCGTCATACACCACAAGAACTCGCAAATTTCGCAGAAGTGACGGAAGGCATTGAATACTTGCTACTACGTGCTGCAAGAGAAAGTGAATCTTTTGTGTCGTTTATGCAAAAAGTTAAATCGAAACGCTACACATGGACACGTATACAACGTATGCTTACACATATTTTTACCGGCTTTACGTGGGAGTGTTTAAAATCCTTTAAGCAGCCTTCATATATTCGCTTGTTAGGGATGACTAGAAATGGTCAAAATTATTTATCCACAAAGAAAAAGGATTTTACATTACCTATTATTAGCCGTGCAGCGAGCTCTAACGATGCAATGTTAATGCAAGATATCCATGCCACCGATTTGTACATGCTTGCGCTTAGCGGACCTGCAAATACAAAAAGAATGGGCTTGGATTATAAAACCCCGCCCATTCGTGTATAAAGATTATTTTTGTTTTAAGTCATCTAAATATTTTAGAGCATCATCCACTGTTTTTACAGGCACGATTTTCATTTTCGTGTCTATTTTTTTTGCGGTTTCAACAGCTATTTCATAATTTGTTTTGATTCCAGGATTTAATTTTTTTACTTCATCCGTTATTTTATCGTCTGGAGCAAAGAAAATTTCGATACCACCGTCATCTGCAGCAATTATTTTTTTATCAATACCACCAATCCGGCCAACTTCACCCGATTCTAACATTTCACCTGTACCTGCTACGTTATAGCCTTTCGTTAAATCTCCTTCTGTTAATTGATCAATAATCTCTAAAGTGAACATTAACCCTGCAGAAGGACCACCAATTTTATCCGCTTCGATTTTTACTTTTGGGTTAGTTGTAATTGATTTATTTTCTGTGAAAGTAATGCCAATACCTACTTTCCCTTTTGTCCCAGGTATTTCTTTTAAAGTAACAGATTTTGTTTGCTCTTTTTCATCTCTAATGATAGTAAGTTTTACTTTATCACCGGATTTTTTTTCTGCTAAGTAGTCAATCAATTCTGTTTGACGAATAATTTTTTTTCCATCTATTCCAATCACTTCGTCACCGGGCTTTAAAATACCGTCACTTGCACCATCTTCTAAAACATACACAACATAAACACCGTTATACTTAATCTCATATTCTTTATTTGCCTTTTTGAAAGCAACATATTTGGCGTTAAATTGTGAATCTGTCATAAGTTTTAATTGACGTAAATTATATTCGTCCTCACTCTCATGCGGACTTCTAACTTGCGTTTCCGGAAGCAAATCTTTTCGACTACTTAACTTAGCACCAGCATAAGTAAAGGGCGTTGCTTTAGACATCGATACAGTCATGAGACTCATTGTTCCTTCGCTGTCTAATTTTGCATTTTCTACCTCTACAAATTGAGAAAGCTCATAAGCTCCACCTGGCTGCATAATATAATAAGGTAATGGATAGACAAAACCTAAAACCGCAATTGCAGCGATGACTATAAAACCTATAAATTTCTTGATATTCAAGACATGCACCTCCAATTAACAAACTCTTAAGCTATGTATATGACGAAACATTAGAAGGTTTGTTCGATTTTTTTAAAAATAATTTTAGCATTTGTGAATTTGACTTATAAAAAGATAAGAATGGGTGGAGCTAATTCTCGTTTCTCGTATGAACATCATTATTTGTTGGGTACTTATTGCTTTATTACTTTTGCAACCAGGTATTGCTCATGAAGGGGCAGATGTGGGCATCAAATTATTTATGAATGCACTCTTCCCTTATTTATTGCCCTATTTAATATTGACCCAATGGTTACTACGCCTGACAAATCAAGGCGGTAGTAATTCTTCTAAAACTGCTCTTTACTTAAAAGCATATGGCATAAGTGCATTAGGAGGATTTCCGACTGGCGCTGCTACAATTGCTTTTATGACAAAGGAACAACAATTAACACTGCGAGAAAGTAAGTTTTTACTTGCTATTTGTCATGCCCCTAGTCCACTCTTTATGATTGGCTTTGTTGGTTATGAATTACTTGAAAATGCCTCTATTGGTTGGCAAATGTTACTGCTAATACATAGTGTAAATTTAGTAACACTTGGTATTTTCATATTGTTTTCTAAACGCCCAACTGAAACAACGTCCATAAAAAAGGAATTAAAACGTGATTCATTCCCTTTAATTGAAAGTATGAAAGGTAGTATTCCGACTGTCCTTTTGGTTGGTACAACTGTTATATTTTTCACTACAATTAGCCATGTGATCGCAAAGACATTACTTCATTTCTTTCACGATTTGCCTACAGTTTTGGCCGTTTCTTTATATGCAGTGTTAGAAATGACTTCTAGCTTACATATTGCAACACAATCATTTGCAAGTTCTGCTTACTTACCTTTATGGCTCATAACTATTCTAGCGGTTCAAGGTTTAAGTATTCATTTGCAAGTTGCAGTTTTAGCTAAGGACGCTGATATCCCTCTTGTTCCATACTTTTTATTACGCTTGATTATGATACCTATACTCCCTCTACTATACTGGGTGATTTTCTTATGAAAATCACCGCAAAAAAGGCTGTTTTATGATGTACATCATAGAACAGCCTTACTTTTATTTCGAGTTGAACTTTTCTTTTAATGCAACTTCAACGATATCTGGTACTAACCCATGGATATCTCCACCATATTGTGATACTTCTTTTACAATACTAGAACTTAAAAATGAGTATTGATTTTTTGTCATGATGAAAAACGTTTCAATTTTCTCGTCAAGGAAGCGGTTCATCGATGTGATTTGCATTTCATACTCAAAGTCTGAAACTGCACGCAAACCTCGTACTATGGCATCTGCATTGCGCTTTTTTGCATAGTCGATTAATAAACCAGAGGATGAATCCACTTTAACATTTGGCATGTCGCACGTTACTTGTGAAATTAAATCCATTCTTTCATCCACATTAAATAATGGTTTTTTCGAGGAATTATTCATCACAGCAACATAAACTTCATCAAAAATATCGGCGGCACGTTTAATAATGTCTAAATGTCCGTTCGTAATTGGATCAAAAGTCCCTGGTACAACAGCTATTTTATTCAATGGATTCTCCTTCTTCCTTCACCGAGCGATAAAATGAAATAATAATGCTACCATAACTCTCTTCACGTATTTTTTCGAAATGCAGGAAGTTGTCTGGTAAATCTGTATCACGATCATGCTCACAAACAATCGTGCCTGAGCTTGAGATAACATTATTTGATACTATTTCTTCTACTAAATCATAATATGCTCGTTTTTTATAAGGTGGGTCTAAAAAGATTAAGTCAACTTGTACTCCCTTTTTTATAAGGGCTTTCATAGCTCTAACCGCATCGTTTCGAAAAAGCTCAGTCTGTTCTTCATAACGACATTTTTGTATATTTTCTTTTAGATTTTGGAAGGCGCGTCCATCTTTTTCAATGAAAATACCTTTATCCATTCCTCTACTAATGGCTTCAATACCAAGTCCACCACTACCTGCAAATAAGTCCAAAACGGTACCACCATCAAAAAACGGACCTAATATATTGAATAATGATTCTTTAACTTTATCTGTTGTTGGTCTAGTGGTTGTGCCAGATACCGCTTTTAAGGGCATCCCTTTTCTGTCACCAGCAATCACTCTCATTGTTTCACCAAACCTTCTCTTACTTACATTTTTAATCGATTTTAATTCAAAATAGCGGATGGCGCAATATTAATTTTGTCATCCGACTTTTCTACATCGACCAAGAATAACCTAACAAGCCATGCTTCTTCCACATAATAATCGTCACCAAATTTTTCGAAAGGTTGCGAAATGATATTATAGCGTTTTTGATTATATACATAGAATGACTCACTCATTGGGAATCTGAAATTTCGCGTATCACTTTCTATATACAATCCATTTTTCCCCGTACTTACTTCATAACCAAGACCATTTAATACCGGTACCGCTTTATAAAAAAATACGACCATCTTTGAAAATAACTTGCGTATCTTCATCCTCATTATCTTTCAAATACACATGTCGCGCATCTTCAAATAACAACGGAGCAATCTCAGTACGATCATTGTCATTCATTTCAAAAAATGACGTTTGTAAATCCAGTGTTTTTGACAACAATTTGTCGAGTACTTTTGGTGAGATTACTTCACCTTTTTGAGCAATCAAACTTTTTTTCCATACTTTTGATTGTTCGTTTGTCATGTACTTATTTACAATCTGAGTGATTTCATGTGCCTTATCAGAACCAATTTCTTTCCCCGTTATAAAGGACGCAACGGCAATTGGCAACCAATTGTTATTACTTACGAAGTCATATTGTTGTCCAATCTGAGACATGACGATTTTCTTTTCAATAGACCCAACATTAAATACTGGTGTAAATAAAATTCGTGTTGCTGAGTTTTTCTTTGAACTTTGCATAATCGCTACATGATTAAAGCCATCCAAAGAAAAGTCATTTAATTCTGTTTTTAAATCTTTCGATATCGCCTTGTCACTATATAAAGTAACTTGTTCATTTTCAAAGACAGTTTTCAACTTTTGCTTTTGCCAATATAAATCAGTCACTGCTCCGTAACCGCTATACATTGAATAATCTACTAGATCTAGTGTTTTTTGACCTACTAATTGTAGACCAGTAAACCATTGACCACCCGATTTTGTCTCATCAGAAATGTGAACCTGTGTATGTACTGGGGTCCCATTTTGTAGAGTTAAAAAAATGTTACGTAAAATTTCACCTGAAGTAAGCCCTTTTTTAGATATTGGAATTTCATAAGAGATGGATTGTTTCTCTTCATCTCCTGCTTTCAGCTGAGTTAGTTGCTCATTTAAACGTTCACAACTTTTTACATCGTCTAAGAGACATGCCTTTTTCTTACTCTTAGTTGGCCAAATAAGCTTCACATTATCTTGTGGGAGGTCGGTAAAGTGATGGTTCACTATCAACTTTCCTTTACGATAAATCACTTCTATTTCTTGGTCATAGTTAAATACCTTATCCTCCTCAGACAATTGATCCGAAAAGACATGGTACTGAAAAGTTAACATTATGCCGTTTAAAAATAATAAAATTGAAAATAAGCTGGCAGCAAATTTCATGTGCTAATCCTCCTGCATCATGATACTATGTGTTAGGAAAGGATGTGTACGAACAATGATTCAACAATTTATTGAACTCGGCAAAGGTTTTGGTGACGTTTTTGAACTATGCGAACTTGCAGAAACAAATCAGCATCGCTATCGTAATGCCTTCATACTTGTATCTGAACATAACGGCAAAAGTGTAGCTTCTCTTGCAGTAGCTTTTAATCCAGTTGGTGAAAGTAAATTTACACCACTTTATATTTGTAGAGAAGGTATTTCGCATTCACAAACAAAGCCTTCTAAACGAGTTCAACTATTCGAAAATAAAATAACTGAAATCGGCAGACAAGCAATTACGTTAAACGTAAAACACTCATCTGAATTTGCAGAAAATACTCTCTATTACCAATATCTTATTGGTATTATGCGTCTCAATCATTATATCCCATCCATGCACTAACTGATACGTTTCATCAATTTCCATTCAGTTTGACAACAATATACTGGATGTTCTTTTTATCGACAAATATAACCAAAGTTTTATAAATCAGTTTTATAATCGTATTCTTTTGCCTTATCAGGTTTCGCATTTTCAAACTCAGTTGATACAAAAGGACGATATGAAGGCACTGCGTTTTTAACATACGGAAGTCGTATCATTTTGGCCATCGTCGCTTCAATTTCATCTTGATCACAATAAAGTACAACATATTTTAATTTTCTTGAAATATAGTGTACATGTCCATATCTTCGCAAAGATTTTGCTTGTTTTAAATGATGGACATACACAATCAGGCCTTGTCGGTCTTTCATATGGATTCCCTCTTTTCTTACAAACAAGAATACCATAGCTTGGAATTCAATCGCAACCAAGTTTAGCTGACAGAGATATGGTTTATCCGTTATAATAAAATTAGAAGTCTGCATTTAGAGGAGGACTATAATGGGAAAGAAAACGAAAGTTGCAATCGCAATTGCAGCGGCAAGCGCAGCAGCATGGGCAGGTTCAAAAGCTCTTTCAAAACCTCAAAAACGAAGCGATAAAGATGCATTACAATATGACCACCCTATTGTACTTGCACATCGTGGCGGCTCACATTTAGCACCAGAACATACGATGGCTGCATTCCGTAAAGCAGCAGAACTCGGTGTTCACGGCTTCGAAATCGATATTCGTTTAACAAAAGATGAAGAAATCATTGTTTTCCATGATGAGTATGTAGATCGTACTTGTGATGGATCAGGTCGCGTAGCAGATTTAACTTTAGAAGAATTACAGTTATTAAACTTTGGCTATAATTTTGTTGATTTGGATGGTTACTTACCATATCGAGAGGCTAAACAATCAATTGTTACATTACGTTCATTGTTAGAAGAATTTCCTCAAATGCTCGTAAATATTGATATGAAAGATGCGCCAGATACATATGAGGGAGGATTAATGCCTTCAAAACTTTGGCGTTTAATCGAAGAGTTAGGTGTCGAAAATCGTGTTGTTGTGACAAGCTTCTTCGACGAACAAATCGATCGATTTAATCTTTATGCTCAAAATAAGGTTGCTTTAGGTGCTGGTCAAGGTGAAGTAAAAAAGGCTTATACTTCTTTCACTAGTCAATTTGGCCATCTATATCATCCAAAAGTTGACGTATTCCAAATTCCATCGAAATTTGGTGTTTTTGCTTTAGATAATGCTAACTTTATACGTTTCTTAGAAAACTTGAATATTCCAGTACATTATTGGACAATCAACGACGTATCAACAATGGAACAATTACTAGCAGCAGGTGCCAAAGGTATTGTTACTGATCGCCCTGATTTAGCAGTTGAACTATTAAATGAATAACAGAGTTATATAAAAAAAAGACTTATACGAAATTCGTATAAGTCTTTTTTCTTATGCTGAACAAGAACAACTACCGCCAGTTCCACAACCCGAACCACATGATGAACTAGAGTTTAAGAACGGGTTACTAACAGGCACTTTTACAGCCTCTGATACCGTTTTGCCAATTAACAAACTGATTTCATCTAATAAATCTTGATAATCATTTTCGGCAACTTTCAGAGCTGCTATTTTATCGTTTAAATCGAGTTTACGTTTTTGCAAACGGATCGATTTCATTATTGTTTGGTAATCCGGATGATACTTCCCAAAACGTTGAACATCTTCGTATTGCTCTTTCATCCGTTGGAATGAAGCAATTTCTTCTACAAGTTCAACATCGGAATAAACACTGTTGTAGGCATGCTGCAACGTTGCTATTTCTTTGGAGGATCGTATCATTTTACTCAGGACATCTACTTCATCAAGGATTTCTGCCCACTCAGAAGTCATCATCATATTTCATTCCTCCATTCCATTAATATCATAACAGATTTACTGTTTGATTGTTAAGTTAGCGATTGAAAAAAAGTTATTCACTTAAACCCCTTAGTCTTTTTCGTATTTTTCTTCAAACTAAATCTAAATCTCCTTTGTACGACTGCACTAAAAATATGAACAACTCATCCCATTTATTAACTGTTGCAACTATCTTATCAAAAAGCATGACTTATTGATAATAGTGGAAAAGCATACATACACTATAGAAAAGCTAAAATGATAGTTACCAATAAACTAAATTTACATATTTCTCTTATCCAGTTTTCACTACTTCTGTACGAGCTAAGTTATCTACTTACGATGAATATGAAAAAATAAGGTGGTCATTTTTATCGAAAAAGCACTTCTTTTAATGATTTTGTTAAGACTATGTTCAGGGAGTATTGAGGTGACAGCAGCACTTTTTATGTTTAAGTACAATGATTTAGAAAAAGCATTTTATATCAATACTCTCCTTGCGTTAGTTGGACCTACTGTTTTAATTGTTACGACTGGTATTGGTTTATTAGGCTTAGCCGAAAAAGTTTCGTTGCTCAAAATGGTTTGTCTATTCTCAGGTATTTTCCTCATCCTTTTCAGTTTGAATTCCAAGTAAGTAAAAACATCATGTATTTTCATATAAAAAGTAAAAAGGAACGATTCAGCTAAGTTAACTGATCGCTCCTTTTTATTATGTGGCACTGTTTTTTTGCCCGATTTTATCAATTTGTATGAACTTAAATACTAAAAACAAGATAATAAGCCCTATAACACCTGCTGAAATATAACTCATATTTAGATATTTCTCCATAACAAGTGACATGACTGGTGGACCTGCTGCAACACCGATAAATCTGGCTGAACTATAAAAAGAAGTGACAGTACCTCTCTCCTCTTTTCGAATATTTTCGGTAATGATGGCATCTAACACTGGTAATATTGCTCCGATTGCAATGCCCACAATACTGGTCACCACTAACAATAGAACCAACTTTTCTGCTGTATATCCAACAAACACAACGCTAATAGAAAGAACAATTAAACAGATAATCATCAGCTTCTTAATGAGCTTCATATCCCCTTTTATCTTCCTGCCAGTAATAAAAGAAGCGATACAGAGCATCATTAAAGGAATAGCTAACACAAATCCCTTTTTAACACCTTTAATATCGTGTGTTTTTTCAAGATTTTCAGATAAGAAAAATAATGCACCAAACAAAATAAGCATAACAAATGCCCCGTTTAGAAATACGGTGAATAACCACTTTCCCTCTTGCTTAAATGTGGTTTTAACATTGGTCAAAAATTCTTTTAGTTTTACTGGTTCGTCTTTTTCTTTAGGTACTTTCACAAAGAAGAAAATTAGTACGATAGAGATTAAGCTAAAAGCAGATATAGAGAAGAATGGTAAAAACCATATGAAAGCTGCAAACAATGAACCTAGAATTGGACTTAATACTTTTCCGAACGTATTTGACGTTTCAATAATTCCTAAACATGAACTTGTTTTTTCATCATCATCTTTATATAAATCACCTACTAGCGGTAATACTATCGGCATAGCACCTGATGCTCCTGCACCTTGTAAAATCCTTCCGATAATAATACCCATATACGGATTTTCCATTTTCCAAGAGGCTATACCAGCTATTAGACCACCGATTAACGCTAAGATTAAACTCGGTAAGATGACCATTTTTCTCCCAAAACGATCCGATAAGTAGCCTGCAACTGGAATGAGAATAATTGCCGCTACTGAATAACTGGTGATAATCATACTTGATTGAAAAGAAGAAATCCCTACATTTTTCTCCAAAATCGGTAACACTGGAATCAACATAGAATTCCCAAGTGTCATAACTAATGGAATTGATGCCAAACTGATTATACACCAGAGGCTGACATTGTCTTTACGATTACCAACATTCCCCATCCATACACCTCTATTAATTGTTAGATTATTTTCAATTATTAAAGGTATGATTTCCTTGCTTATTTTTTTTATGCGTTTGGATACACATTATGTACATTAAGGAAAAAGAGCGTTGTGAACATCTAGACAAATTAAAAAATTGAATGGTAAGCTTGAATACCAAAATAAATACCGAACCCGATCATTGATAAAGATGAAATAACGGAAACGATTCTCAAAAAAGATGACGATAAAACTTTCCGTGACCCCCCTGATATAGAGGCCATTATTAAATCGACTAAAGAAATGCCCAGTAATATGAATACACTATAGAGAATTATTTCTACCCCTGATAATGTTCCCGCTCCTCCTACAAGAACCGATCCATATATACCTAACCAAAAAAGGATTGTTAATGGATTTAACAATGCCATTAAAAAACCTGATAATAATGAATGTCTTAAACGAACCACTTTTCCAAATTTTGAATCCATCTCAATAGTATGTAATGTCAGTAGATTCTCAATACCTGTGTACATAAGTACGAAAAAGCCGAATGACCAAAGTAGCGTTTTTATTAAAGGTATTTCTATAAAGTGTCCAATGCCAAAGTACACCATGACCATATATAAAATATCGGTGACGACTGCACCAAGACCGAAAAACCAAGCATGGAAAAATCCATTTTTAATACCTGTATTTAATAAAGTTGCTTTAACAGGGCCAATTGGTGTGGCTAAAGATACCCCTAAAAAGAAGTATGGAAGTATGGAATTCATGAAATACCCCTCCGATATAATAGTGTCTTTGCATCATATTCAAGGCGCATTACTTGTACGACAATTTAAAAAAAGAAAATTCTAAGAATAATTAAACCTAGCTCTAATCATTTATTTACTAAAGCATTTTTCATCTTTACCATAAATAAATCAATTTACCAAAACAATTACTAAACAATAAAAAAACGAAGGATGTCAATTTCCATCCTCCGTCTTGATACTAGTTATTAATGCATTGTGGTTTTCCCATAAATAATTTCAGGTACTTCTAGATCTAGGTCAAGCAAAATAAATTTTAAGTAAAGCCGAATACGTCTGTTTTCTACGGTTATTACATTAAAAAATAAGGGGTATTCTGTAAAAATAGGATCTCACTATTATTTATTCAAAGAGACTTTCAATAGGCGAGTTGGAAATTACTTCACATTATTTTAACGAATGCTTCAGAAGCACATGCCATAGTAGTATTAGAACAATTTCTATTCCAATTTCACTTGCTATCCTACCAAATGTTAATATCATTGCAACTACTATTGATAAACTTGTATAGAAACATATGCCAATCACTTTGTAGCAGATGGTTACCGTGTAGATACGAGTAATCTAACATTGCATTATGTGAAAACCTCTATCAAAATATATTAATTGCAAAACTAAATCTATTCATCAAGGTAATCGTACTAAGGTAACTCTAATTTTCAATTGAAAAGAAAGTTGGCTAACATGCCTCATTCATAACTTCCTCATTTTTCGTCATTGAGCCGCGTTTTTAATAGTTTTATATATTCTTTAGCAATTTCATAATCTGAGAATGGGACGACTTCATTACCAATTATTTGAGTCGTTTCATGCCCCTTTCCCGCAATTAAAACAGTATCCCCAGGATTAGCCTCAGCTATTGCACTTTCTATCGCTTGTTTTCGATTAATTTTAATTGCATATGGTGTCAGATCAATGCCCTGTGCAATTTGGGCAATGATCATATCCGCTTGTTCTCTGCGAGGATTGTCACTTGTTAACCATATTTTATGAGCATAACTATCTGCTACTTTTCCCATTTCACGACGTTTTCCTTGGTCCCGGTCTCCCCCACAGCCAAAAACTACTATTAATTTCTTTTTAGATATTAATTTAAGAGATTGTAAAACAGCTACAAGAGCACTCGGTGTATGAGCGTAGTCAATGAATATTCGTATACCAAGATCATTCTCTACTTCTTGTTGTCTTCCTGAAGGCAATGTGAGGTAAGGAATACTTGGAGCAATGGTTTGAAGCGGATATCCAAGTTGTTGTACAGTTGCCACTGCTGCTAATACATTTTGTTGGTGATGCTCTCCTACAAATGGCATCTTTATTTCAACTGGATTTTCCAAATATTGCACAAGTAAAACGGTGGAAGTACCATTTATCTCTTTATGAATGACGCTAATGTCCGCGGTTCGATGTCGACCAAAAGTAAAGGATCTTACATGATGCTGTTTCATATTTAAACAAAATGGATCGTCAGCATTAACAATTATTTTATTTGCTAAAGTAGCCAATTTTCTCTTGGCTAATTCATACTTTTCCTTACTACCATGTTCGTCATAATGATCTCTACTCATATTTAAATATACGCCGTAATCAATTGGGCAATGATCTAATCGATGTTGCGACAATCCTAAAGAAGATGCTTCTATAATAATATACTTCACGCCCAATTCTACGCATTGCGCAAAAATCGGGTACAAATAGGTTGGAGGTGGTGTGGTCATAGAAGAAGTATTCTGATCCTGACGCTCACCATTTATCCATAATCCTAATGTGCCAAGTACAGCTACTTTAGCTCCAAGCTTTTGTAATATCTGCCCAATAAAATGCGTTACAGTTGTCTTGCCATTTGTTCCGGTCACCCCAATGACAGTCAATAATTCAATTTTATCCCCTACAACAGCTTTACATGCATAGGATAAAAAGGTTGAACAATCAGGTACCCAAACATGAGGCACTTCTAAATGTTCAATTGGCTGGTCTTGATCATACACAATGGCTACTGCTCCTTTTGCCACTGCTTCGGAAACAAAATGCCAACCATTATGCTGTTTTCCTTTCCTTGCAACGAAAATATTACCTGGCTGGATTTGTTCTGCAACATCAGTTATTCCACTAATTTCTACACGTATCGAGCCGCCCTGTACTTCACAAGGCCAATCCTTAATAAGCTCTGCTAAGATCAACTGCTTTCCTCCTGCACGTTTTTAACATCATCGAATACATTATTACAATCCGCTATTCACTTGTATCGTATGAAGAGAGTGCACAAAATGACACGAAGAAAGATGGGAGTATTCACTATGATTATTCAAAAGTTTGGTGGAATCGCAATGCAATCCGAAGCTTCGCGTAAACATTGCATCCTTCATATACGTAAGGCTATTCATAAATTTGAAAAGGCAGTTATCGTTGTTTCAGCTATGGGCCGCGGTGGAGATGCTTATGCCACTGATACCTTGTTAACCTTAACAAGTGCTTTTAAAAACGATTCTAAATCAAAAGACCTCGTTGCAGCATGTGGAGAAATGATTGCCGCAGCAGTCATTTCAGCTGAATTAGAACAATGTGGTATCGATAATACTTTGTTGTATGGTCAAGGGATTGGCATTGAAACATCCGATAACTTTGGTGACGCAGAAATCCATGCTGTTCACACAACAGCCATAGAAAAAGCTCTAAGCGAGACTTCTTGCGTCATCGTACCTGGTTTTCAAGGTTCCACTGCAGAGGGAGATATTACTACTTTAGGACGTGGAGGTAGTGATTTAACCGCGGCGCTACTTGGAGCTGCCTTGAAGGCACAATTTATTGAATACTATAAAGACGTTCCTGGAGTTATGACTTACAATCCTAAAGTTAATGCTAACGCGGAATTAATTTCAAAATTAACGTATCCCGAATTCCACGAATTACTCAATGATAACCATCCAATAGTGCAAAAAAAAGCAGCGGAGACGGCAGAAAAACACCATCTCACACTGCATATTCGAAATACTTTTTCTATGGACCAAGGAACACTAATCATACCTGCTATTCATCATGGCTCATCCGATATACTATCTATACTTTGAATAAACACCTGTGAAAAGTGTTTACCAAAAGCACCCGATCCGAGCTGATTATAATCTTCATTTAATAATGTGTCTCGGTGTTTCTCTGAATTAAGTAATCCATTAATTGCTTCGGGAGCATCTAGGTAATCCTCCGCAATATTTTCTGCTGCCATATCAAAATTAACAACTGCATTTTTTAATCGCTCTTTTAAAGTATCTGGCTGAACGCCCTCTTTTGAAAAATTGCCAAGCGCTAAACTTGCAGCATGACTTTGAGCTATACTATTTAAATCAATTGCTGCGTTTAAAGCTGGCAAACCTTTTTGAGTCCGATAAACGTTCGTCAAATCAAAAAGTTGTCGCTGATTCGCTAAATCTATTTCAACTTGTAAATAAGATGAAGGTACGTTTGATGTAATCATGTCGCCGACATATGTCATATCATACGGCTGCTGTTTCACGAGTGTTTCTCCATCTATGAAGCGTACTGCCTGTAAGGTTTGATCTTTCGCGTCAAAATACATTTGAGCATATAAACCATCATACATCGTTAAAATACGTGTTTTCATATCTTCTTCATCCAAAATAAAAGTGTAAATATTTTCGTCAATTTGCACATTGACTTCCGTATCAATAATAGTAGAACGATATATATCATCTAATGACTGACCTATTTTAAAAGGTGTCGCTGCACCATTAACACCAGCAATATACACTTGTGTTACTTTACGTCCCTCTACACCAACCATTAAATAATCATCATAACCCTCATCGTATACCCACCATTCATAACCATAAGCAGAAGGTTCTACTCGGCTTGGCTTGCCTTCTAATTTTTCTAATGCATTAGTAGACTTTCCTACTAATGTAGATAATCCATCTTTCGGTCTAGGTATAGCCTTATCATTCACATTTGGAACATCTTGATTAGGTATTACTTTTCCTTGTGAATTTGGAGCTGTTAATAGTTCATTTTCCTTTACGGACTGATTTGTATAGAAGAAAACAACTAATATAGCTGCTAATATAATTAATATTCGAAATAACGCTTTCACATGGCCTCTCCCCAATTTGTTTAGTTATTTTATTATACCAATTGCCGTGATGTATTCACAATGTTGTCATTGCAACCGATGCATTTTTGCTCTATTATAAAATGGAACGTATATATGGTACGATGAGTCAAAGGAGGACGAAATTTATGTATTTCGAAAATACAGGACTTGAAAACACTTTAGCTGACATTACACTTCTTGATGATCTTATGCGCGAACATGGTTTAATCCGTGCTACAGGCTGGGACTACGAACGCGTAACTTGGGACAGACGCTTTGATGTACGTGAAGGTACATTCTACCTACGTGTATTCGGTTTCACAAAAGACGGTGACATCGGCGCTAATGATGCAATGATTACACTATTAAAACCAGCTCTTGGTAAACACTACTTTCCACACGGTGTAGAATATGGTGAAGGTGAAGTATTCCCTGCTCATCTAGTAAAATCTTGCCAAGAAATTTTGAAATCTCTTGAAAAACAAATTAAATCATTTGAAATTCATGCTTAATAGTTTTATTTAAGTGCTGATATCTTTCAGCACTTTTTTCATTGGATAAAAATTAGAAATTTATCCATACTATGAGCGTAAATTTAAAAGATAGGTGATTTGATTGGCTAAATCCAATTTTTTTAGTATATTAAAAAAAATCTTACTAACCATTATAGTTCTATTACTATTATACATTTTGATACCAGCATCTATACCAATTTTACTATCTCTTGTGACCGCTCTGTTACTTGAGCCACTTATACAACTTCTACAACGAAAATGGATTAAATCCAGACGTTTTTCAGTCATCATTGTATTCTCTCTCTTTTTAATCGTATTATCAAGTATCCTGTACTTCTCCATCACAAATGCTATCACTCAAGTCTCTCATTTATCAAAAATAGCTCCTGAACTTTTCGACCAATTAACCGCATCTTGGATGAACCTTCAAAATCGATTAGCAAAGATCACTCACGATCTACCTATTGAAGTAATTACTGAGATTCAACTTGGTATTGACAGAGTAATTGAAAGACTTCAATCCTCATTCATCGAGTTCTTTAACTACGATAGATTAAAAATGATCGTATCTAAGCTACCGTTTTTTTTACTCAATTTACTTGTTTATATGTTTGCTCTATTTTTATTTATGTCTGAAATGCCGAAACTCAAAAAAAAGTTTAATTCATATATTTCTCAAAATAAGGCGGAAAAGTGGAAAGTACTTTTTCAAAAACTCCATATTGTATTATTTGGTTATATTAAAGCAGAATTAATCGTTAGCTTATGTATTTTAGTTGTTACTTTTTGCGCTTTACTATTCATCGTCCCTAAATACGCCATTATAATGGCTTTAATCATCTGGTTCGTCGATTTATTACCTATTTTAGGTGCCATTGTTATTTTAGCTCCTTGGGCCATTTACGCTATGCTTACTGGTCAAATGGCAATGGGTATCAAATTGGCAGCATTAGCGATTGTCATTATAATTCTCCGCCAAATATTAGAGACGAAGGTTATGAGTGCTCAAATCGGATTACCTCCACTTGCTACATTAATTAGTATGTATATCGGCTTACAATTATTTGGGTTCTTAGGTTTTTTTATAGGTCCATTAATTGTCATGGTATTTATAACAGCTAAGGAAGCTGGATTACTAAGTAAATTTATCAAATAAAAAAGCTGTTCCCCAAAAAATAATAAGGGAACAGCTTTTTATCTTTACTGACTTAAAATAGCTTTAATAACTGAGGTTGTTTCTCCACCTTTGTATAATACATAAAGTAATATATATACTGCTACGCCTGTAATGGCTGTGAAGAACCAAATCACACTTGTAATCGGTCCAATTTTACGATGACGTACAAGGTTATTTTTGAATCCTGCTAATAATGTTACGATACCGAAAACGGCACCTGTAGTTGCCAAGCAAATATGGAATACAAGGAAAATTGTATAATAAATTTTCAAATTATCTGGTCCACCAAATGCTGTATTACCAATAAATACAGTACGTGATACGTAAATAATAAAGAATAACATTGCAGATATTGCAGCTGCAATCATGGTTTTCTTGTGCGCTTCAATTTTTCTTTGTTTAATTAGTGCCCAACCAATTGCTACTAAAATAGCACTTAATGCAATAAAAGTTGTACTAATTGTAGGTAAAATAGGTACATTCATGCGTTTTTCTCCTAACAATCTTTTTGTTATTAATTATACTGATTAGCATTTAATTGTTGTCTTTCCAATAAAGCTTTTTGCGTAATTTCTTCCGCGTTCTCTTGTTCATTACGATACCATTTAACAAATACTTTACCTAATACAGCTGCAAAGATAATTTCTTGAATAATTTTCATAATGACTCCGCCTAGCTGTTGATCGTACATAGGGTCCATATTAGTAAATAATTCTGGCCCCGATAAAGATAGTCCTGCTAATGTTGATACAGGTACACATAATTCCATTGCTTTCATCCACAATTCACCATCTGTATATGTAGCATAGAATGGCGTTGAAGCAAAAATAATTAACGCACAAGCAGGCGTGATAAGCACCGCATTCCCGATAATATAACCAATTTTGTGTAGATCCTTCATACGAGGTTGTCCCTCTACAGAATTAATAAGTGGCCAGTACATAAATAATGCTGATACAAACAGAAGTAATGTATACAATCCATGTATCGTTTCATTTAGTTTTATATAGTCCAAAACCATTGGAATATGATAAAAAGAGAATAATGCAACGAAAAATGCTAAAGCAAACATGGGCTTAGTCATAAAATGAAATACAGGTTTGATATAAGGTAATTCAATGACATACTTCCATAACCAATTTGGGATCCCCTGAATCAAGAAAATCGGTATTAATAAAAGTAGTAAAGCCATTTGCACCATATGCATTGTAAACATAATATGAGCCATTAAATCGACTGGCGAACCCATAACAATATATAGCAATATCATACTGATTACGAAATTGATCGCCTCACGTTTCTTCAAAGGTTCACTCACTTTGAAGTCCGTTCTCCATTTAACAGTAATAAGAAAATATAGAACAGTTAAAAACAAAATGACGCCTATTAAATAAGGGCTCCACATTGCTTGAAATCCAAATATACTTAGAGGCATAGTATTTCGCTCCTTTAGTCTCAATACCTCCATTATAAGTCCCAACCCCACGAACTTCAATGAACGAATCATGACAATTTTTTTATTAAATGCTTTGCGCGTTCGTTCAGCGGCGACAAGCACTGGAATTTTTGAATCAAAGTCATCTTTTAGACTTTGACCGAGAAAATGGAAGTGACCTCGAGCCGCTAACGCGCAAAGCTGGATATACCTAAATGCTGAAGGCGCTCGTTCAGCTACGAAACACGTTGGAGGACGGAAGCCAAAGTCGCCTTTTGACTTTGAGCGCCCGGCCGAAACGTCGCGAGTAGCTAGCGCCTGAAGCTGGATATCTTATTAAATGCTTTGCGCGTTCGTTTTAAGGAGCGTAACCTAAGTTCGCGGCGTCCTGCTGCAACGGTTACGTGACCCACATCCTGTGGGCCCTCGACAAGTACTGGAATTTTCGAATCAAAGTCATCTTTTCAGACTTTGACCGAGAAAATGGAAGTGACCTCGAGCCGCTAACGCACAAAGCTGGATATCTCACTTAAGGAACGTAACCTAAGTTCGCGGCGTCCTGCCGTAACGGTTACGTGACCCACATCCTGTGGGCCCTCGATCGGCACTGGAACTTTCGAAAGCATCTTTCCAGACTTTGATCGAGAAAAAACGATGTGAAACTTTATACTTAATGCTTGATTACATCTTCCAGCCTTAAACACTATCTAGCAAAAAAGCAAAAAACCGAGCCTGTAATAGACTCGGTCTTTTTGCTCTGGTTCTTACCACCAAATGATTGTTACAAATGCAAGAATCATTGTAAAAGCGATGAATGCAGCAGAGTACATGAAGAATTGTGCCATTCCATGACCCTTTTCGCTCCAGTGCATAAAGTAATACAATTGTAGTGCTACTTGTACAGCCGCAAATAATAAAATAAGTGGTGCAACTAAGTAAGCAGACATTCCTGCTTGAACTGCAGCAAATGCGATGAATGTTAAGAAGATCATAATCGCAAATACTGTTACTTGATTACGCATACCTTGGTTTGCGCGTTTACGAGCATATTCATACTCGTGTTTACTTCTTGTACGTGCTTCAACGTCATGTGACATTAGCCCAACACTCCCATCAAGTAAACTACAGTGAAGATGAATACCCAAACTACGTCGATAAAGTGCCAGTATAATGAAGCTAAGTAGTACTTAGGAGCATTATAAAGGTTTAAGCCACGTTTAGAGTTACGCAGCATTAACAGGATAAACCAAGCTAAACCTATAATTACGTGCAATCCGTGAGTACCTACTAAAGTGTAGAATGAAGAACCGAATGCACTTTGAGTAAATGTAAAGCCAAGGTGTACATAGTGATAGAACTCATAAATTTCAAGACCAAGGAATCCTAAACCTAATAAAACAGTAACGATTAACCAAGCTTGCATTGCTTTGAAATTATAGTTTTTCATATGATACATAGCATAAACACTTGTTAATGAAGAAGTTAAAAGTAACATCGTCATAATGAAAGCAAGTGGTAACTCAAAAAGACTTTGAGTTGAGAATTCCATTCCAGCTGGCCCTTTATTTTTTAGTGCTAAGAAAGTCGCAAATAAAGTAGCGAATAAAACTGTTTCACCACCAAGGAAAATCCAAAAACCAAGTGTTTTGTTTTTCCCTTCAAGTGTAGAGTTCTCGGGATGTGCTGGCCAAGATTGTGGGGTAAATTTCTTATTTAAATCCATTAGTGTTTACCCCCTTTTTCATTCATTAATTCCTCTTTATGAATATGATAACCTAAATCATCTTTAAGAGAACGTGTAATCATAGAAGCGAATGTAATCGCTAAACCAATAATTAATACTGGAATTGACCAAGTTTTATCTGTATCTTGGTGATAAAGTGCACCAAATGCTGCAACAAATAAACCAAGTGAAATCATGAATGGAATAAATGAGTTGTTTGGCATATGGATATCTGAAATTGGCTCAGCATATGTCATCCCCTCTTTGTTTCCTTCCATTTTTTCAATCCAAAAAGTATCTAATCCACGAACAAGTGGAGTTTGTTTAAAGTTATAATATGGTACTGGTTGTGGAATAGCCCACTCAAGAGTACGTCCATCTTTCCATGGATCGCGTCCAGCTGGTTCATTTTTAATAGCAGTGATAATTACGTTTACTACTAGTAAAATAACACCGATTGCCATTAAGAAAGCACCAACCGTACTAATTAAGTTGAATTGGTCCCAACCTTGTCCGCCCATGAATGTGAACACACGACGTGGCATACCCATTAATCCTAAGAAATGTTGAACAAAGAATGTACAGTGGAACCCAATGAAGAAGAATACAAATGTAATCTTACCAAGAGTTTCATTTAACATTTGGTTAAACATTAAAGGCCAGTAATAATGGGCTGAAGCAAATAATGCTAATACGATACCACCAACGATAACGTAGTGGAAGTGAGCTACGATAAAGTAAGAATCATGTAGTTGGTAATCAAGAGGTGCAGATGCTTGCATTACCCCTGTAACCCCACCAGCTACGAAAGATGGGATGAAACCTAATGCATAAAGCATTGGTGTTGTAACTTTGATGTTACCGCCCCAAATTGTTAATAACCAGTTAAATACTTTCATACCTGTTGGTACAGCAATCGCCATTGTCGCTACTGCGAAGATTGCGTTTGCAGTTGGTCCAAGACCTACAGTAAACATATGGTGAGCCCATACCATGAAGCCTAAGAAACCGATTAAGATAGTCGCAAATACCATTGAAGAGTATCCGAATAAACGTTTTCTTGCGAATGTCGCGAAAATCTCAGAGAATAAACCGAATGCAGGAAGTACTAAGATATATACTTCAGGGTGACCAAAGATCCAGAATAAATGCTCCCAGATAACTGTATTACCACCATTAATATGATCAAAGAAGTTCGCATCAAACATACGGTCGAAAATCATGAAGAATAATCCCACAGTAAGTGGAGGGAACGCGAATAAAATTAAAGCAGACGCTACAAATGTAGTCCATGTGAATAATGGCATACGCATATATGTCATACCTGGTGCACGCATGTTAATAATCGTTACAAGGAAGTTAATCCCCGCGATTAGTGTACCCGCACCTGAAATTTGTAAACCTAAAGCATAAAAGTCAATACCATGACCTGGTGATGCTAGAGATAATGATGCATAAGAAGTCCAACCTGCATCAGGAGCTCCACCTAAGAACCATGAAAGGTTTAAGAAAATACCACCAAATAAGAATAACCAAAAACCTAAAGAGTTTAGGAATGGGAAAGCAACATCACGTGCACCAATTTGTAGTGGTACAGCGGCGTTCATAAATGCGAATAACAATGGCATTGCAGCTAAGAATATCATTGTTGTACCATGCATTGTAATAATTTCATTGAAAAGACCCGCACTCACAAAATCATTATCTGGTTTTGCTAGTTGGATACGAATAAGCATTGCTTCTATACCACCGACTACGAAGAAGAACGTACCGGCAATAAGGTAAAGAATGGCGATTTTTTTATGGTCTACTGTTGTTAAGTAGTCCCAGATAGTTGCGCCAAAGCCCTTTTTCTTTGCAGTTGAGCTCACAACTTTAACCTCCCTCAATATGATTTAAATCAAATTATTTTTCTACAGATAGACCCATTAAGTATGCGGCTAAAGCATCAAGCTCTTCATCTGTGAATTCTTTACCGTTATTTAAAGCTTTCTCTTCTGGCATTATGTTTCCTGGTTTAAGCTCTTGTGAGTTTTTAATCCAGTTTTTAATACCATCTTCTGAGTGTTCAAGGAAACCAGCAACACGGTTACGATCTCCAAATGCAGCTAAGTTAGGTGCAACTCCGCCTCCAGTACCTTCACCAGAAACTGCGTGACATGAAATACAACTATTAGCGAATACTTGTTCACCTAAATCAGTTGAATTTTTATCAGCTTTTTTCCCTTTAGTAGCTTGCATGTTATCAACCCAATTGTTGAAGTTATCTTGGCTTAATGTTTTAACTTTGAAATCCATTAAAGCATGTGAAGGACCACAAAGTTCAGCACATTTACCATAGAATACTCCATCTTTCAAACCGTCTGATTCTTTATCAAATGTCAAATAGAATTTGTTGATGTTATCAACGTTTGTATCCATTTTACCACCGATAGCTGGAATCCAGAATGAGTGTTTTACATCAGCAGCTTTTAAATTGAAGTAAACTTTCTGACCTGTTGGTACTACTAATTCTTGAGAAGTTACGATACCTTGTTCAGGGTATTCGAATTCCCACCAATATAATTTAGCAGTAACGTTTACAGTAACCGCTTTCGCGTTACCGTCAGCGTCTTTCGCTTCCATCGCTTTAGTATCAGCGAATTTGTAAGTTAAACTTACAGTAGGTACAGCTAAGATTAATAATAAAACGATTGGAATTGCTGTCCAAATAATTTCTAGTGTATGGCTACCTTCTACTTGTTTTGGAATTGTATTTTCTCCAACTTTTTTACGTCGGAACTTAACAATAGCAAGTACGTAGATGATAACCACTACGATAATAACAAACGTCATAATTGCAGTAGATAATAGCAGTAGATTGTATTGATCTTTACCAACTTGACCCGCTGGAGTTAAAGTTGATAAATACTCTTCGCCACAACCTGAAAGGAAAATCGTTAGTGCTGCTAACAATCCGAATAGACGCCATTTTTTAAGCCCTTTCATCATAGCTTAATTAAACCCCTCTTTCTTTGTTGTATTTACATGTGTAACTAGGACTGTGGTTCATTCTATATGAATTCCTTTAAAGAAAGAATCCCAAAGTTAGGCAAAGACAGAAAAAATAATCATTGAAACAAATAAAATAGTCATATAATTTAATGAATAAATAAACATCTTATTCGCCCATTTTATATCATCTGTCGCTTTAAAACCTGTTAAAGCAAGCGCGAACCACCCAAGGTTCAATACTGTTGCGAGAATAATAAATCCTATTCCGAGCTTCATAAGCAGGAATGGTAGTGGGAATAACAATAATACCCATACTAACATTGAACGTTTAGTTCTTGCAAAGCCTTTAACAACTGGAAGCATAGGAATATTGGCTGCTCTATATTCTTCAGTACGTTTCATAGCAAGTGCATAAAAATGCGGTGGTTGCCATACAAACATTATCAAAAATAGTGCCAATGCACCGGAACCAAGTGATGGTTCAACAGCAGCCCAGCCGATTAGTGGTGGAATAGCACCTGAGATACTTCCTACAACGGTATTACTTACATGCCTTCTCTTTGACCACATGGAGTACAAGACTACGTAACATAATATGCCTGCAAGTCCCCACACACCGGCAGCAAAAGATGCCATAAATAACAAAAATTCACCTACAATTAAAAGAGAGAGCGCGATTGTCAGTACAAGGCTCGGTTTAAATCTACCAGTAACTGTCGGTCTTGACTTTGTCCGTTTCATTATTGGATCAATATCTAGATCAATATAATTATTCATCGCTCCAGATCCTGCAATAATGAATGCCGCACCTACTAAAGTAAAGAACATGATATTCAATTCTTGTAAAAAATGTTTATCAGTGAATTGAAAGGCCAACCAAAGTCCTGTAAAAGTAGTAACTAAATTGGAATTAACAATCCCAATTTTGATAAGTGCAAAAAAATCTTTTACTAGCGAACTTGTTTCAGGTTCCGAGTTTCCATTAGCAGACAATATACGACTATTTGACATATTCCCCCTCCTTTCGATTGATAAGCATATTCCGTTAACCCTACTATAACGAAAAATAGCGTTGATTTCTAGACAGAAAGTGAAATTTCATGTCGAAGGGTTGATGGAACCAGTTTCTCTGACACAACATATCTATAGTAAATCATTTTCTTGTTTTAATTGTGAAGGTTCTTATACGAAATTATGAACAATTTGTGAAATCGTTTTCTCTTTAGATTGACAATATTCTATACAAGTTGTTTTTTGGTCCTATTTTCGCTATCATCAGAAAGGCAGGTACCACCTTTCAAAAGGTGATTACTATATATAAAGTAGGTGGCAATTATGCAATATAGTAAATACATGAAATGGTTTGCAGTTGCTGCAACAATTGGAATGTTGCTCATTTTACTGGGCGGAGCACTCGTCACAAAAACTGATAGTGGTATGGGCTGTGGTAGAAACTGGCCTGATTGTAACGGTTCTCTAATACCAAAAGAAATAACTACAGAAGTGTTGATCGAATTTTCCCATCGTGTCGTTACTGGAGCCGTGTCATTTCTTATTTTGATTTTGACAGTTTGGTCTTGGAGAGTATTAGGACATATTCGTGAAGTGAAATTCTTATCTTTCATGGCATTATTCTTCTTGATTGCGCAAGCTTTAATCGGTGCTGCTCAAGTTTTATGGGGACAAGGCGATTTTATATTAGCGCTTCATTTTGGTATATCACTTATTTCATTTGCAGCAGTACTCTTACTCACATTAATTATTTTCGAAGTTGACCAAAAATTTGATGCGGACAAGGTCATTATTGGCAATACACTAAAGAGACATACAATAGGTGTTACAATCTATTCTTATCTCGTAGTATATACAGGTGCCTTAGTACGTCATACAAATGCGAGCTTAATTTGTCCAGATTGGCCATTATGTAATAACAAAGATATTGGATTACCTGCTAATTTCTATGAGTGGGTTCAAATGGGCCATCGTTTTGCAGCTGGATTAATCTTCGTTTGGATTTTATTCATTGCAATTCATGCTATTAAACATTATAAAGAACAACGAGTCCTCTATTGGGGTTGGATTATTGCACTAATAATAGTTTCTCTTCAAGTATTAGCGGGTATGGCTGTAGTACTTTCTCGCTTAAATATCTTATTAGCATTACTACATTCACTATTAATCACACTTTTATTTGGTTTATTGTGCTATATGATTCTATTATTATCTAGAAGTCGACAAAATCAGAAAAGTAACTAAGTATTTTCAATAAACAATATAAAACACGCCTTTGCAAATGCAAAGGCGTGTTTTTTTTGCTAGTTATTCCATTTCAATTAGTAAATCACCTGTTGAAATTGCGTCTCCAGCAGCTACATAAATCTCTTTAATAACGCCGTCCTTAGGTGCTTGAACAGTCGTTTCCATTTTCATCGCTTCTGTAATCAGCAAATGCTCACCGCGTTTTACGGGGCTACCTTTAGAAATAGCTACTTTCAATACTGTACCTGGCATTGTTGCACCAATTTGATCTGGATTTGCAGGGTCTGCTTTCGCTTTACGATCTCCATCTACCTCAACTGTCATATCTTGAATAATAATTTCACGAGGTTGACCGTTTAATTCAAAGTAAAGGACACGTGTACCATCATATTGAGCTTCTCCAATGGATACTAGCTTAATGATAAGTGTTTTACCTTTTTCTATCTCAACTTCAATTTCTTCACCCAGTCTTAAACCATATAAGAATGTTGGCGTATCTAATACCGATACATCTCCAAACATATCTACTGTCTTCATGTAATCTTCGAAGACTTTTGGATATAAAGCTGTCGCAAGTACTTCATGACTTGTTATTGGACGATTATATTTTTTAAATAATTCATCGCGAAGTTCTTTTAAATCTACTGCCTCTAATAATTCTCCCGGTCTTACAGTAATCGCTTCACGGTCTTTTAAAATAACTTTTTGTAATTCTTCTGGGAATCCACCATATGGCTGCCCTAAATAACCTTGGAAGAATTCAATTACTGAGTCTGGGAAATCAATTGTTTTACCACGTTCAATGACTGTTTCTTCATCTAAATCATTTTGAACCATGAATAAAGCCATATCACCTACTACTTTTGAAGAAGGTGTTACTTTAACAACATCTCCAAATAGCAAGTTTACGCGGGAATACATACTTTTCACTTCTTCCCAACGGTCGCCAAGTCCGACACCTTTAGCTTGCTGCTGTAAGTTACTATATTGACCTCCCGGCATTTCATGAACGTATATTTCAGAATGCGGGCTATTCATGCCACTTTCAAAGTCGCTGTAATATTTTCGAATATCTTCCCAGTAAAATGAAAGTTTTTCTAGACCGTCAATGTCTGCTCTTACTTGTCGTTTGCTACCCTTCATCGCATAGTAAAGTGAATTAGCACTTGGTTGCGATGTTAGACCTGCCATTGAGCCTAGCGCTGTATCAATAATATCAACACCTGCTTCAATTGCTTTAGCATATAAATAGATACCATTGCCACTTGTATCATGTGTATGCAAATGAATTGGTAAATCTGTCGATGCCTTTAATTCAGAAATTAAACGATAAGCTGCTTCTGGTTTTAATAAGCCTGCCATATCTTTAATAGCTAAAATATGGGCCCCAGCAGCCTCTAATTCTTTCGCCATGTCTTTATAGTATTGCACTGTATATTTTGCTCTAGAGTCATCTAGGATATCTCCTGTGTAACAAATAGCCGCTTCTGCAATCTTACCCGACTGTCTTGTTGCATCAATGGCTACTTCCATACCTTTAATCCAGTTCAAACTGTCGAAAATACGGAACACATCAATTCCCGCATCTGAAGATTTTGAGATAAACTCTCTAATAACATTATCTGAATAGTTTTTGTAACCAACTGCGTTCGCACCACGCAATAGCATTTGGAATAGCACGTTTGGCATTTTTTCACGTAATTTAATTAAACGATCCCATGGGTCCTCTTTTAAGAAACGATATGCAACGTCAAAGGTTGCACCACCCCACATCTCTAGTGAGAAGAAATTATGCATAATTTGTGCTGTTTCATCTGCAATATTGAACATATCACGTGAGCGTACACGAGTCGCCAACAATGATTGATGTGCATCACGCATAGTCGTATCTGTTAACAATACATCATCTTGCTCTTTAATCCATTGAACAAGACCTTCAGGACCACGTTCATCTAAGATTTGTTTTGTACCAGCTGGAATTGATTGTACAATTTTAATATCTGGTTTATGGGGTTTCGAGAAAATTGGCTTCTGTTGATATTCAATTCCAGGGAAACCATTAACCGTAACATTGCCGATATAACTTAATAGTTTTGTACCACGGTCTTTACGTGGAGAGAATAAAAATAGTTCTTGCGTTGTATCTATGAAACTTGTATTAAAATTACCATCTATAAAATTCGGATGACGAACAACATTTTCTAAAAACGGAATATTCGTTTTAATACCACGAATACGGAATTCTTGTAGATTTCGATCCATCTTAGCTGCTGCTTCTTTAAATGTCATTCCCCAAGTTGAAACTTTTACAAGTAATGAATCATAATATGGTGAAATAACTGCACCTTGGAAGCCGTTACCAGCATCTAAACGTACTCCAAAACCTCCACCTGAACGATAAACCATCAATTTTCCAGTGTCAGGCATGAAATTATTTAATGGATCTTCAGTCGTTACACGAGATTGAATAGCAAATCCGAAAAGTGGGATTTGTGATTGCTCAGGAATGCCAATTTCTTCACTATGTAAAGATAAACCTTCTGCAATTTTAATTTGTGCATGTACAATATCAATCCCAGTTACCATCTCTGTAATCGTATGCTCAACTTGGATACGAGGATTTACTTCGATGAAATAAAATTGGTTACCCGCTACTAAAAATTCTACAGTCCCTGCATTTATGTAGGACACATTTTTCATTAGTTTTATTGCAGCCTGGCAAATTTCTTCACGTAATTCAGGAGTAATTGAGTTCGAAGGTGCAATTTCAACAACCTTTTGATGACGACGTTGAATAGAACAATCACGTTCATATAGATGAACAATATTGCCTTCTTTGTCTCCTAAAATTTGTACTTCAATATGCTTCGGCTTGTCTACAAATTTCTCTACATACACTTCATCAGATCCAAATGCAGCTTTCGCCTCTGACTTGGCTCTATCATAAGCTTCTAAAGCAACATCAGCAGAGTGTACAACGCGCATACCGCGTCCTCCACCACCAAGTGCAGCTTTTATCATTAACGGGTAGCCATACTCCTCACCAAACGCCAACACCTCATCAATAGATGCAACAGGTCCATCTGTTCCAGGGATTACTGGAATATTAGCTGCAACTGCCTGTTCACGAGCTTTTACTTTGTCACCAAACATATCTAAATGATTAGAAGTTGGACCGATGAAAATAACTCCCTCTTCTTCACAACGTTTTGCGAAATCTAAATTTTCAGATAAAAAACCATAACCAGGGTGGATTGCGTCCACTCCTGCATCTTTTGCTATCGCTAAGATTCCTTCTATATCTAAATATGCATCTATAGGCTTCTTACCATCACCAACAAGATACGCTTCATCAGCTTTGTAACGGTGATACGAGCCACTATCCTCTCTCGAATAGATTGCTACTGTTGTAATATTTAACTCTGTACACGCTCGAAACACGCGAATTGCAATTTCACCACGGTTTGCCACTAGAATTTTTTTAATTGCCATTTCCCTTACCCCCTAGACTTTATTCCTTTCCCTTTTAACAAACATAGAGACATTTATGAGAATCCCCATAGCTAAAGATAACAAAATTATCGAAGTTCCGCCATAACTAATAAAGGGTAGCGGAACACCAGTTAACGGTATAATCCCTGTTAATCCACCGACATTTATAAACGTTTGGAACCCTATCATACTAGCAATACCAGCTGCTATCATTCTTGCCATTGGATCCTTTGTGCGTAAGGCAATAAGCAATGCTCGAATGACAATAAAGCCTAAACCACCTAATACAATTGCGACCCCGAATGTGCCCAATTCTTCTGCAATAATCGCTAAAATAAAGTCTGTTTGTGGCTCTGGTAAATAACCCATTTTTTGTACAGATTGACCTATCCCTAGTCCTTTAATACCTCCAGCACCAATTGCTAAATAACCGTTTACGATTTGATATCCAAAAAACTGCTCGTCCTCAAAAGGATTAAAGAAAGCGTTAATTCGCCCCATTCTTTTTTCAGTAAAAAAACTATCTCTTATGAAGAAAATACCAATTAACGCAATTGCCATACAAACACCTAAAACACCAAGAATTTTACCAAAGGTTTTAAATTTAATTCCACTCGCTGCAATAACTGAAATAGCGATAAAGAATATAATCATAAGCCCCCCTAAATCCGGTTCAAGAAAGACCATAAATGCCGCTGCAAAGAGAACGAAAATAGGTGGAATGATAGATTCATTAATATTATCGATTTTTCCCTTTTCGTATTTCTTCGTAAATACTGCAGAAAAATACAAAATGACAATAATCTTCACAAACTCAGATGGCTGTATATTTGCAAAACCTAGATTAATCCAACTTTTTGCTCCAGAGTTTCCTGGACTAAAGCCAAAAAAGTAAACAGATAAGAGCGAAATGAACATAAAACTCAACATCACTAAAAGTACTTTATTTTCTTTGTAAATTTTGTATGGAATAAAAGCACCCACCGCAAAAGCAACAGCCCCAATACAAAGGTTAATAATTTGCTTTTTATAAAAATAGTCAGCGCTATATCCTAATTTATTCACTGCCCATACCATACTTGCGCTATAAATCATAACAAGTCCAAAGAGACAAAGTAATAAATATGTAAAAAACAGTGGATAATCGAAATTCCTTGAATAATTTTTTAAGTATGTTTTCATGCGAATACCTCTTTTACTCATCTTGTAGCAAAAAAACCCAAACAACAGCGTGTTTGAGTTTTCTACTTATTTCTCTGTAAATGCATCATGCAACACAGATAATTCTTTTTCAAGTGAATCAAGAATCTCTCTTCCCTTTTCACGTTCAAGCAAGCCTAACTTAACTGCAAAATCAATTTCGCGTGATAAGCCAAACATTTGTGTATCTAAAACTTCTTCGTATAGTGGGCATTGTGGCATTGTTAAATGCTCCATCTGTACTCTAATAAGCTTAGCAATTTTATCTGCGTCAGCAATAAGGAGTTCCAATGCCTTCTCCTGATATGAACTTTGCGATTTTGTATCCATGAGGACGCCCCCATTACCTGATATTTCTTCTATTCTATCTTAATAAAGTTTATCTTTTGCGCAGTAAAATTGCAAGTATATAACTATGTAAACCGTGTAACCAATTTTATTTCTTTATTAACTACATAAATTAGCGGTATACTGAGATATGGAATGTACTATTCAAGGAGGAATCAACATGGAATCTATCATTCAAATTAAAGGTGCCGTGAATTTTGCTATCACATTAGATCCAACTGTTTGGATTTTTGATGATCGTAAATTAGATCTAGACACATATTTTACTGAAGAACGAGTAATTGTAAACGCTGACGAAGAGTACATGGAAAAAGCAGGTAAACACTGGTCACGTGAAATTATGGAGGGTGCAACATTTCCACCAACTTTAAAATCCGAACGAAAATTCGAGAGAAAACATATGATGACCGGCACATTCGGTATTATATTAAAACCCTTCCTAAACAATGCAGAAATTAAAGATGGTGCGACTACAGTTATTCTAGAATGCCGAGATGGCTCTGAATATAACTTCTCCATAGAAGATGCTGAGTCCCTTATCTTAAAATATAGCCAAGACGGTAAAATGCTGACTGATAACGGTCCTGTTTATGTACTCAACGGTGACGGTTCAAATGTAGAGAACCCAATTAAAGGTCTTGTTGCAATTCGAGTAGAATAGGAGGGACTTAAACGATGCGAGTTAAATGTGTCATTTGCGATTCTATTAATGAATTACCCGATTATTCACCAGAAGCAAAAAAATTGCGAAATCGCCCTATCCATACGTATATGTGCCCTATATGTCATGATCGCATTTCAGAAAGAACAAATGCCCGTTTAGCAACTGGTCGATTTATCTTTAGAAAAAAACACTCACTTGTCGAAGATGAATTCTAGTTATTCTATGTAATGTAGGTTAAATAAAAAAAATAAAAAGAGCAATTGAGATTCAGCTATTAGCTTGTCCTCAATTGCTCTTTTTTATGTGGTTTACTAGATTATTATTGTACTGTTTGTGCTTTTTTATCTCTACGCAGACCAATTTTATACATGATTAGCACAAGTGCGATAATCAATAATCCCTCTACTACAGGTAAATAAGTTGCAAAGAATGTCAAAAAGATACAGCCAACAAACAAGAAGAAATAAATAACGATATTTTGCCAAAACTTAAGTTTTTTCGCGAATCCTAGATTGTAAACAACAATCGACAATGCAAAAATAACCACTAACAAAATATTACTAGCAACACTAAAATCAGATGCAGTTTGATAAACATACTTGGCTACCGGATACATTTTATCAAATACAAATGCATCATTATTTGATACATCAGGTGCGGCAAGTTGAATAAAATTCAGTTCACTTAAAAAACCGGATTTAATATCCAAGACTTTCCTTCCTTTCGTTTAGCGAATGATTACTCAGCGCTACGTGATTTCTTAGCTTCTTTTTCGCGTTCGTTTTTATTTAGAATTTGTTTACGAAGGCGAATAGATTCTGGTGTTACTTCACAGTACTCATCTTCAGCCAAGTATTCTAATGCTTCTTCAAGAGTTAAAATACGAGGTTTTTTAATAACATTCGTTTGGTCTTTGTTAGCTGAACGGATGTTTGTTTTTTGTTTCATTTTGATGATATTAACAGTAATGTCTGCATCACGTGTATTTTCACCAACAATCATACCTTCATAAATATCAGTACCTGGTTCAACAAATAGTGTACCACGGTCTTCAATTTGCATCATACCATAAGTAGTTGATTTACCTGTTTCCATAGAAACTAGTACACCTTGACGACGTCCACCGATTTTACCTGTTAGTAATGGTTGATAGCTATCGAATGTATGGTTGAGAATACCGAAACCTTTTGTTAAAGACATAAATTCAGTTGTATAACCAATTAATCCACGAGCAGGTACCATGAAGATTAAACGAACTTGGCCACTACCATTGTTCACCATATCTAACATTTCACCTTTACGTAAACCTAATGATTCAATAATTGAACCTACAGAATCTTCAGGTACATCGATTTGTACACGTTCAAATGGTTCACATTTTACACCATCAATTTCTTTAACGATAACTTTTGGTTTAGATACTTGTAATTCATAACCTTCACGACGCATGTTTTCAATCAGAATCGATAGGTGAAGTTCACCACGACCCGAAACAGTCCAAGCATCTGGAGAATTAGTATTTTCTACACGTAAACTTACATCTGTTTGTAATTGAGCGCGTAAACGTTCTTCAATTTTACGTGATGTTACCCATTTACCTTCGCGACCTGCAAAAGGTGAGTTGTTTACTAAGAAAGTCATTTGTAATGTTGGTTCATCGATACGTAAAGGTGTTAAAGCTTCTTGGTGCTCAGTTGGACAAACAGTTTCACCTACGTTAATGTCTTCCATACCTGAAACAGCAATTAAATCACCTGAGTATGCTTCTTCAACTTCTTCACGTTTTAATCCGAAGAAACCAAAGATTTTAGTTACACGGAAATTTTTCACAGTGCCATCAAGTTTCATAAGTGCAACTTGTTGTCCAACATGGATTTTACCGCGGAATACGCGACCGATACCAATACGGCCAACATAGTCATTATAATCAAGTAATGCTACTTGGAATTGTAAAGGTTCATCACTAGTATCAGCTGGTGCTGGAATGTGACTAATAATTTCTTCAAATAAGCACTTCATATTTTCTTCTTGTTTAGCTGGGTCTGAATCAAGTGATGCAGTACCATTTACACCAGAAGCAAACACGACTGGGAATTCTAATTGATCTTCATCAGCACCTAATTCGATTAATAAATCAATTACTTCATCCACTACTTCTGTAGGACGAGCTGAATCTTTATCGACTTTGTTTACAACTACGATTGGTGTTAATTTTTGCTCTAATGCTTTTTTCAACACAAAACGAGTTTGAGGCATACAACCTTCATATGCATCTACAACTAATAGTACACCGTCAACCATTTTCAGGATACGTTCAACTTCTCCACCGAAATCGGCATGTCCTGGTGTGTCTAGGATATTGATACGAGTACCTTCGTAGTTTACTGCTGTATTCTTCGCTAAAATTGTAATACCACGTTCACGTTCGATGTCGTTCGAGTCCATTGCTCTTTCTGCGACATTTTCGTTTGAACGAAAAGTACCTGATTGTTGTAATAATTGGTCAACCAATGTCGTTTTACCATGGTCAACGTGAGCTATAATTGCAATATTTCTAATGTCTTGACGTAAATTTGTCATTATTCCACTCCACATTCTATTTTCGAGTCCATAACTGTGTTATTATAACACAAGAGATGTTTTTTGTCTTTTCTTAACAACTAGTATTTCAAATTTTTTTATTATTTCACAGTATAATTATTAGTTCGACATTAAGTTATTATCACTTATAAGTCAAACAAATTCATCAACTGGAGGATTTAAAATGAAAAATGCTAAAGTCGTTATGGCTTTTTTTGCATTAGCTGCAGTGCTAGCTATGTGTTCAATAGGAATTGCAGTTGCCTTTAAAAGCGTAATTGGTATCTTTGGTGCCATTATTTTGGTTTGTGCCATTATGGGCTATGGCTTCAAAACTAAACGACAATTCCGTGATAAAGGTTTGCTGTAACTCTTCTCAAATAAAAAGAATGAACTGGCAATTTGCGAGTTCATTCTTTTTATTTATATCTATATTCTATTTCAAATCAACGTATTGTTCAATGATTGTCTTATGAATTTTAGGATTTGCAATAATAAATGTATCTTGTTCTTCCAAATTAATCGCTTCATTTCCTAAGTTTGACACAATCGCACCAACTTCATTTGCAATCACTGCACCACCAGCAATATCCCAAGGTGATAATCGCATAGACATATAAGCATCCATCCGTCCACATACTACTGAAGCAATCTCTAAAGTAGCAGAGCCATACGATCTTGTCCCTCTAACATGATGAACAAGGTCAATCATCTTATTGTGTTCGATGTAGCGATTTGGTGTAACCCAAGTAGCGTTTATCCCAATAATAGCTTCGTGTAGCGGTAATGGTTGCAGCCGTTCTAACTGACGATCATTCATATATGCTCCTTGTCCCTCGATAGCATAATACAAATCATTGCGCATTACATCGTATATGTACCCTAGTTTTCCAATGCCATCAACATAAATGCCAATTGAAATTGCAAAATTACGATGCTGTCGTATGAAATTCATCGTCCCATCAATCGGATCAATTATCCATACGACACCATCCAATGATTCAAGGGGTTCCCCCATCCCTTCCTCACCGAGAATTTTAAATGCGGGATCATAAGAATGAATTTGTTCAATAAAAAATAATTCTGTTTCACGATCAATATTCGTTACAAGATCATTCGCATTTGCCTTTGTCTCGATTTCTAACTTTTCAGAAAGTGATTGACGAATTCGTTCGCCTGCTTCATGAATAATTTTAACTGTAAATTCATGTATTGCTATAATCTCCAACATAGCCCCACCTTTCGAAGCAAAAAAAACATCATTTCTATAAGTACAAAATGTTTTTTGCCTATCTCTATTATAGCAAAAAAACATCTGCTTCTCATTTGATTAGCAGATGTTCACCGGCGAATATTGATTCTCTCTTTAGGCAAAAGCATGAAATGCCTCCAATTCCAAATGAAGTTCAGAAAGGCGAATTTTGCTTAATTCAATTTGTTTTACATCCTCATCTTGCAGAGCATCAAATAATGTTGCTAGTTCATAATCCATTTCTAATTGCAGTCCCTTCACATATTGCTTTTCATAATCAACTTTGCGAATAATGTGTACTACCTGTTTCATACTAACCAGCTCCTTTTTATTTTGTTTGTGCAAGCTAGGACTTAAAGTGTCTTACTACATTATATGCATGATGTGAAAAATGATAAGTCCTTCTACAAGATTTTTTCCCAAATTTCTAATAAAATAAACATAAACTTTCAAAAGGAGTTAAATTATTATGCCAAAAACAAAATGGACACAAAAAGATTTCGACGTTTTCTCCATCAATGGCTTAGAACCACGAATGGAAGCACTTATCAATACCGTAAGACCAAAATTTGAAGAATTAGGTACGACATTTTCTACATATTTCTCCGCAAAAACTGCAGATGAATTTTATCCACATGTAGCAAAGCATGCACGTCGTAAAGTAAATCCCCCAAAAGATAGCTGGGTCGCATTTGCTCCTTACAAACGCGGCTATAAATCAATTCCTCACTTTCAGCTTGGCTTATTTGGTACTCATCTATTCATAATTCTTTGCGTTATTTATGAAGCACCAAGTAAAGTTGAAATTGCTGATCGTTTACTAAAAAAACAGAATTTATTTAAAAAGCTACCAAAAAATTTTTATGTATCAGGTGATCATTTTTCACCAGAAGGAATTAATATAAAAGATGCTTTGAAAGATGGTCAGCTAGTCGGTTTACTTGAACGTTTACGGGATGTAAAAAAAGGTGAATTTATAGTTGGTCTACAAATCCCAAAAGAAAATGCGGTACAATTAACTGCTGAGGAATTTGAGAAATTAACTGAAGAAACATTTGATGCATTACTCCCTATTTATAATACTATGGTCAACAAAAAGTAAAAGAACAGGCATAAGCCTGTTCTTTTACTTTCTTTTTCTTGATTCACCTTTAATTTTCGAACCAGCTGGAGCATCTTTCATTTGCTTAATAATTGAATAGCTCACATAGCCACTAACTTCTTCAAATTCGCGGAAAATGGTTTTTTCTTCAGCCATCGCTGGCACGATTTCTTTAAATCGTCTATATTTTGACATTAGATCTTCGCGTTGAACACCTGTTTCATATGCTTTTTCTATTGCTTGGAAGAACGCAATTACATCTACAATTTCTTCTGTAGACCAGTCCGTTGAGAACGGATAAGAGTATTCCATATTCTTACCTACCTTTTGATTCAGGCTAATATAGCCTTTTTATTGTTCTCCCCATTTTAAGCGTATTTCCGTTGCCTGCGCAACCATTCGCTGTATAAGTTTCTCCACAGTCGGTTCATCTTGGATTAAACCTGTTACTTGTCCAGCCCAACCAAACCCTTCATTTTCCTTACCTTCATATATATATTTTTTATTCGCTTGACCACTTATGAAATTTTTTAAAGCTTCATATGTTGGAGTTACTTTTTCAATATCATGAATTTGATCTGTCCAACTATTTCTAATAGCGCGTGCTGGTGTACCTATGGATCGTTTAATTACAGTCGTGTCTGCTTCCGTGCTATTAATTAAAGCGTTTTTATACAGAACGGATGCATCAATACATTCTTTCGTCGCGATAAAACGCGTTCCCATCTCAATACCTTCTGCACCTAACGCAAGCGCTGCCATCCACCCACGACCATCACCTATACCTCCTGATGCAATCACAGGAATAGAAACAGCATCTACCACTTGAGGTACTAGTACCATTGTTCCGATATCATCCCGCCCTAGATGACCTCCACCTTCTTGTCCTACTACCATAACGGCATCTGCACCTAATTCTTCAGCTTTTTGCGCTTGTCTACGTGCAGCAACTAATACTAATTTCTTAATATCTGTTCCCTCTAATTGTTTAAAAATCGGAGCAGGATTTCCACCTGTCATTGATACAACCGGTACTTTTTCCTCTATTGCTACCGCTAACATATGCTCAAATGAGCGACCATGTTGGCCAATAGCATAATTAACACCGAATGGTCGATCTGTTAAGCGGCGTACTTTTTGAATTTCTTTACGTAGTGCTTCTGGGTTTTCTAAGCTCATAGCTGTAATTTGCCCTAATCCTCCAGCATTCGACACAGCTGCAGCCAAATCTGCATATGCTAAATAAGCAAGTCCACCTTGAATGATCGGATACTCTATACCTAATAATTCTGTCACTCTTGTTTTCCATTTCATATGTTACAACTCCCCTTTGTTTTCCTATATTAAACTGGTTCGCCGAATATTAAAGAAACCCTTTTTTCATTTTTATTTCCCAAGAAATAAAAACAGCATGTGAAAAATTCAAAAAGAATTTCCACATGCTATTTTCAGAATATAAGCATTGCAAATAAGGGACAAATAAATGCTCCAATAACAGCACTTAGTGTCATTGATACCGAGCCCATGGATAAGGTTTTTTCTCCGTATTCAGTAAGTTTTGAAACACCGAATCCATGAGCTCCTCCTCCCATTGAAACTCCTCTGCTCACCGCAGTATCAATTTTACAAACGCGGAATATAAACGGCCCTAAAATGGCACCAGTAAATCCTGCCACCATAACAAATACAGCAGTCATAGGCGGAATTCCACCTAATGAATCACTTACTTGCATTGCAACCGGTGTTGTAATCGATTTCGGCAGTAACGATCTCACCATTTCATTATCAAAACGCATTAACTTCGCCAAAGCAAAAACACTAATAAGACCTGAAATCATAGCCACAATTACACCAGAAATTATAGATAATTTATATGTTTTAATCATATGCCTTTGTGTATACAAAGGATATGCTAAACTTACAACCGCAGGCCCTAGCATTACATCAATCCATTTACCACCAGTCATATATGTTTCATACGGAATATTACACAATGCTAAAATAAAAACACCGATTATTGTCGTTGTTAAAATTGGTAGCAAAAATGGAGTCGAAAAACGAGCATATAATTTTGACATTAGATAAAAAATAAAAATAGTTATTAGAATAATGGCTACAGCTTTCATTTTACGACCTCCTTCAGTTCTTTAGTTTCTAACTTTTCTTTCTTCTCTATAATTTTACAAATTCTACCTGAAATAATAATTGTACAGATCGTACTAGCTATAACTGTGAGTAATAACAAAATACCATGCAAAGATAATAATTCAGGATAATTTATAACGCCTACAGTTGCAGGAACGAAAAACAACGGTAAAATTGCTAACATAAATCCTGCTCCTTCTTCAATCAATGACACTGGCATTATTTTACTAAGTAACAGAGCTAATAAAATGAGTAAACCGACGATACTACCGGGAAATTTGACCCCTAATAAATTCACGATAGTCGTACCAATAAAAGAAAAAACGTATAGTATTACCATTTGGAAAATTATTCGTACCCATTTTATTGATTTTTGTTTTATAAATTTAATTTTCATTGAGTTTTTCTGCTTCAATTTCGTTGAATCTAGTTGTGTTGTTGGTAGATTTTCCGCTTCTAATTTCTGTTCTGCAATTTCACTTATTTTAGATTCATCCACTTCTGGTCCAGTTATTTCCAACTCATCTACCGCTGCTTCATTGACATCTCGCTCTTTTACTTCCGCTTTTTCTTCGGACGCTTTACTAACTATCTTATAATTGCTTGTTTTGTGTTTGACTAACTTGTAATTACCCACTTTAGATTGCATTTCGAAACTCCCCTTTTAACACATGCCGTGTTTATAAAGTAATACGAAATATTGTACGCCTATCTTTCCTAGATGTCTATGAATCTAACTGGAATAAAAAAGAAGCTACCCTTCATTAACTATGTAATGATAGATAGCTTCTTTCCTATTTTTATTAATAATAATTAATCGTCAAAGTTTTCTGCTGCACGATTCTTCTTCAACATCTTAGACAATAGTTCATAAACAAGTGGCACAATGATTAATGTTAAAACAGTAGAACTGATTAAACCACCGATTACTGTTACACCTAAGCCTTTTGAAATCAAGCCGCTTCCTTCTGCACCAATCGCTAATGGAATTAAAGCGCCAACTGTTGCTAGTGCAGTCATTAGGATTGGGCGAAGACGTGTTGCACCGGCTTCTAAAATTGCTTCACGCATTGTCATACCCTCATGTTCCATATGAATTACTCGGTCGATTAATACGATCGCATTTGTCACTACGATACCTATTAACATTAAAAGACCAATCATTGAAGATACACTGATTGTTTCGCCAGTTATCCATAACGCTACTAAAGCACCAATTACGGTAAATGGTAGTGAGAACAGGATTGATAACGGTGCTAAACCTTCACCAAAAGTAACTACAAGGATGAAGTAAACAATCGCAATTGCTGCTACCATAGCTAAACCTAATTGAGTGAATGCTTCAGCCATATCTTCTGCTACACCGCCACTATTCACTTCAACATTGTTTGGTAAATCTAGTTTATCAATGTCTTTTTGTACAGCACTAGACGCTTTTGTAATGTCTTTAGAAGTGACTGTTGCTGTTACACTCGCAAAAAGTTTTCCTTTACTACGATTAATTTGAGATAAAGTTGAACCCTCTTTGACATCTACTACTTCTGAAAGTTTAACTTCCATACCAAGTGGTGATTTTATTTTTTGTTTCAATACATCATTAAAATCATCAGGTGATGCTGTTTCTTTATGAACATAAACTTCGATTTTTTTGCCATCCTTATCAATTGAAGTTAATACTTCTGATTGGACGTTCGGATTAATCGCCATAGCAATTTGTCCCGTAGTTAAACCTAGATTTTTCACTTTATCTTGGTCAATTACTAATGTATGTTCATCATAAGTTTCGGAAATTGATGCTTTTACATCTTTTAAATCATCGCGTTTGTTCATGATTTTTTCGATGTTTTTGACAACTGGTTTGATGTCTTCCATCGTATTACCATAAACTGAATAATTTAACTCACTACTTGAACCAGACATAGAAAAATCCTGATTTTTCCAAGTTCCTGTTTGCTTAACTGCAACGATTTCTTCTACTAATTTAGTTTTTACATTACCAAAATCTTTTGTATCTGGATCATAAATAATGTACATTAAAGCACCATTCGAAGCACCTGGCATCATAGGATTAGCTCCACCGATCGATACTTGAACTGTTTGAACATCTTTTTTGTCCATTACTATCTTCTCTACTTCTTCAACGTCTTTAATTACGCTGTCACGTGTTTCTCCTGGTTCTGGAGTATACGTTAAGTAAACCATTTTCTGTTCATCTTCCGGCATGAAACTAAACCCTACAAACGGAGCCAAAAATAGACTTGCTACTAAAATAACAATTGTACCAATTGAAGTTACTAGTTTATGGTCAAGTACCCAACTAAGTAATTTCTTATAGCTTTGTGATAACTTGCCATGTTCTTCTTTTTTCGTTTGTTTTTTACCATACAGCTCTTTTTTAAATAGAGAATGTGCTAATACTGGCACAACAGTAATAGCCACGATTAACGATGCCCCTAGAGCAAATGCCATTGTTAAAGCAAACGGCATAAACAATTCGCCAACCATTCCTCCTACTAATGCTAGCGGTAAGAATACAGCTACTGTAACTAGTGTTGAAGATAGAATTGGCTTGAACATTTCAATCGTTGCTTCACGAATTAAAGCACGACCATGTAATTTCTCACCTTCTAAATATATTCTTCTATAAATATTTTCAACTACTACAATAGAGTCATCAATTACACGACCAATCGCGACCGTCATAGCAGCAAGCGTCATCATATTTAATGTAATATCCATTTGTTTCAAAATTAATACAGAGATTAATAGTGATAATGGAATTGATATAATAGATATGATTGTAGAACGAATATTACGTAAAAATAGCATGATAATAATAACGGCAAAAATAGCACCGAATAATGCTTTATTTAACATTGTTGATACAGACTTCTCAATAGGTTCACCTTGGTCCATCGTGATATCAATTTTCATGCCTTTATTATCTTTTTCAAATTGTTTTGAAGCATCTTTTACGTTATTTACAACCTCAACCGTATTGGCTTCTTGCGATTTTACTATTTGAACTGCAATTGCCGATTCACCATTTGTACGAGAAACCGATTCTACATCACCAATCAGTTTGATTTTAGCGAGTTTACCTAATTTCACAAACGGTTCAGCTGGAGATTGTTGCTGAGTTAATCCAGCTCCTGCTTGAGGTTGAACAGGAATATCTAAGTCTTTCAGCTCTTTTAAAGTTGTTAATTTACCGTCAACTACGACTGATTGCTCCGCATCCTTAAATTGGAACATACCAAGTGGGACTTTAATATCCATTGCTTGAATGTATTGCTTAACCTTCGCTTCATCTAGACCATATTGTGCTAATTTCTTTTGGTCATATGTTAATTGAACTTTTTCAACTTGTTGACCAGTTACTGATACTGAAGCAACACCGTCGATTGCTTCCATTTTAGGAACGAAGTAATCTTCTACTGTTTTTGTTAACTCATCGATTGTTTCTTCTTTATCAGAAACACTTAACGCTACTACCGGGAAGGCATTAATGTTAACTCGATCAATGGTTGGTGCTTGCGCAGTTTCAGGAAGATCAATTTTTTCAATTGCTTCCTTTACATTGTCAACTGCTTCTTTCATATCTGCACCATATTTAAATTCAATTTGAAGACTTGAGGCATTTTGATATGAATTTGAGTAAACAGATTTTACTGATTTTAAATTATTAACTGCCTTCTCAAAGGGAATTGAAATATCATCTGTTACTTGCTCTGGTGTAGCACCAGGATAAACCGTTGTTACTGTAACTATTGGAATTGAAATATCAGGAATTGATTCAAGCTTCATTTTCAAGCCTGCATAAACCCCAGCCACTGCTACGATAATTGTTAATAACCATACCGCTAGCTTGTTTTTTAGCATAAATTTAATTGTAGAATGCACCTTTGCACCGCCTTTTTTGACTATTTGGTCACTATTCTATATAATAATGACTGATTAGTCAGTTGTCAAATACTAAGGATAGGGAGTGAGTTTTTATATCTAAGCAACAATTAATTATTGAAAAGGCAGTAGAATTATTTGCGCAAAATAGTATAGCATCGACCTCTATTCAAGATATAACAGATGCATGCGGTATTTCTAAAGGTGCCTTTTATTTATCTTTCAAATCAAAAGATGAGTTATTCATTGCTATATTCGAACATTTTTTGCGAGAAATTATTGGTCAATATAATGATTTATTAGAAAGTGACATGCCTCCAAAAGAAAAGATCAAAAACTATTTTCTTTTACATTTTCAACTATTTGAAGAAAAATTACCATTAATATCTATGTTTATGAAGGAACAAATGCATCCAATTAATGAACAAATTCTTCAAAGATTAAATTATTATAGAGATCTTAGTGATAAAACTACTCTAGCATTATTAACAGAAGTATATGGAAAGCGTATTGCTCCTTTCCAATATGACATTCTCATTTCTTTAAAAGGAATCATGCATGGATATTCAGAATTTATCCTTTTCCATAGACAACCATATGATTTCGTTCAATTAAGTTCTACTCTTATTGAAAAAGTAGATATCCTTGTAGAGCATTCAAAAAACACTTTCCTTACTGAACAATTATGGAATTCAAAACCACATTGCATGCAGGAGTATTCTGTGACTGCATTAGAAGTACAAGAAGAAGTAAATCGTTGGATCGAAACTTATAAAGGACACCCTATCATTGAAGACACGTTATCTTTAATAGAAGCTGAATTAAAACTTTCAAATCCTCGTCCTGCTTTATTAAATGGAATGATGGCGAACCTTAAACAATATGAAAACTTACAATGGCTAGCCTTATTACTAAAACAATATATAGTACATCTTTCATAAACACAAAAGAGATAGTCGTAACAATGCACGACTATCTCTTTTTATTATTTGTGAATTAACACTTGTTCCAAACACTATACTCGACTTTAAAAAGATTTATGACTAGACGGTCATTATTAGAAACTATACTTTCATCTCTCCCCTTATCCACTTTAAGAACTTACAATATAGACATGTATGTTAGCTTATAATTATCGCACTAACAGACTCTGAGTAATAGTAGTAGAATATTTCTTTCCATAAATAAAAAGCAGTCCAAAGTATTTAAACTTCGAACTGCTTTTTCTATTATTATCTTAATATCCCCAAATCATTGTTAACAATGAACCAAAGACTGTTACAAGACCAACTACTACAGCGTAAATGACACTTGTATATAGGGTTTTTTTATCTTCTGTTTCTCCGATATGCATGAATAACACAAGTTGCACAACAGCTTGCGCTAGTGCAGTTACACTTAAGATAGTCATTGCAATACCTTTAGACATATCAAATGTAATTACACTTAGAGCAGCGAGCGTTAAAATAAGGGAGCCAACAAAACCTACAACATGTTCTTTTGGAAATAATTCTTTCATCATCCCAACACTCCTTTCAGATAAACGAAGCTGAAGATGAAGATCCATACGACATCCAAGAAATGCCAGTATAACGAGAAGATAAATGCTTTGTTTGCAGTTTGAGCATTTAATCCACGTTTAACTACCTGTACGATAATCGCGATACCCCATAGTAAACCGAAAGTTACGTGAGCACCGTGCGTACCTAATAGAGTCATTAATGATGACAAGAATGCGCTTGTTGTAATTGTTGCACCTTCATTAACATATGTTACGAACTCCATAATCTCAACAGCCAAGAAGCCTGCGCCAAGTAGCAATGTCAAGATATAGAACACTATCATTGCTTTGACACGACCAATTCTCATCGCATGTACACCAAGTCCAATCAAGAAACTACTTGTTAATAATAAGAAAGTTTCTAGTAAAACTGGTGGCATTTCGAAGATGTCAATACCAGCAGGACCTGAACCTGTGCGATCTGTTAATACAAAGTACACAGTAAATAGAGTTGCAAATAACATAATCTCAGCACCTAGGAAAATCCAAAAACCGAAAACCTTTAATCTATTTTCCTCTGTACGATATTCTAATGGAAGTGATGTGTTTTCTTTAGACATTATTTGTCACCTCTCAATTGACGTTCAGTTGCTTCAATTTCAGCCACTTCAATATAGTGACCGTGATCTTTTTCAAATGAACGGAATGCCATAAATCCAAGAGTAGCTATACCAAATACGATAACAGCTGTCCATACACTAAATACAAAGAAGAATGAGAATAGGAATAGTACGCCGGCCATCCACATTGGAGCACCACTATTATTAGGCATATGAATACGTTCATATTCGCCTGCCGTAATATCGCGACCTTCTTTTTTCGCATACCAATATTCATCCAATTGATTAACTTCTGGTACAACCGCAAAGTTATATTCAGGTACTGGACTATGTGTTGCCCATTCAAGAGAACGCGCATCCCAAGGGTCGCCGTTTTCGTCGCGTGGGCTGTGACGGAAGCTGTAGTAAATGTTATAACAAATAAGCGCAAATCCGACTGCCATTCCTAGAGCCCCTAGGAAGGAAATCATATTTAATGTACCGTAACCAGTACTTGCAGAATAAGTGAACATACGACGTGCATAACCGTCTAAACCAAGAATGAATAACGGGAAGAATGCAACATTGAATCCAATTGCAATGCACCAGAAAGCAGCTTTCCCTAATTTTTCATTTAAGCGGAAGCCAAATATTTTCGGCCACCAGAAATGGTACCCTGCTAATACACCGAATACGGTACCCGGAATTAATACATAGTGGAAGTGGGCAACTAAGAACATCGTATTGTGATATTGATAGTCAGCACTTGCCATCGCTAGCATTACCCCTGTTACCCCACCAATAGTGAAGATTGGAATAAATGCAAGCGCATAAAGCATTGGAGTTGTAAACTGAATCTTACCATGCCTCATTGTAAGCAACCAGTTAAAGATTTTAACCCCGGTCGGTACAGCAATTAACATTGTAGAGACTGAGAAAATACTGTTTACCATAACGCCATGGCCCATTGTATAGAAATGGTGAGCCCATACCATAAATGATAGTAAAGAAATTACGATCATACTCATAACCATTGATTTGTAACCAAATAAGTTTTTACGTGAGAATGTTGAGATTACCTCACTGAAAATACCGAACGCTGGTAAAATAACGATATATACTTCAGGGTGACCCCAAACCCAGAAAAGGTTAGCCCATAGCATATCCATTCCACCGTCAGACATTGCAAAGAATTTAGTACCGAATTGACGGTCTAATGTCATAAGTGCAAGTGCCACTGTTAAAACAGGGAAAGCAAATGTAATGATGACATTTGTAATTAATGCTGACCAAGTAAACATAGGCATTTTCATTAATTTCAGACCCGGTGCACGCATTTTCATGATTGTAGTAATGAAGTTAATACCTGTCATTAACGTACCTAATCCTGATAATTGTAAAGCCCATGCATAATAGTTATTTCCAACATTTGGACTGAATTCAATACCAGCTAGTGGGAAGTATGCAGTCCAACCAGCATCTGGTGATCCACCAATGATGAAGGAAACATTTAATAATCCTGCACCTGCAGCAAATAGCCAGAAGCTAAGTGCATTTAATCGTGGAAACGCAACGTCACGTGCACCAATTTGTAATGGTACTACAACGTTCATTAACCCGATAATAAACGGCATTGCCATGAAGAGAATCATGACTAAACCGTGAGTTGTAAAGATTTCATTATAGTGTTGTGCATTTAATAAGTTATTTTCAGGAACAGCAGTTTGTGCACGCATTAATAATGCGTCAATACCACCTCTAAATAGCATGACTAATGCAACAATGATATACATAACACCGATTTTTTTATGGTCAACTGTAGTTAACCAATTTTTATAGAAATAGCCCCATTTCTTGAAGTAAGTCAAACCAGCAACAATTGTAATGGCACCTACAACAATACTAACGGCCGCACCCATGATCATTGGTTCTTTCATCGGCTCAAATAATTCTTCCATGCTCATTTTTGTAACTCCTTTCAATCATCTAATCTAGCTATCTAGTGATTAGAATGGTCCATTTCTCCATCAGACATATCCATTCCATCCATTTCTTCAGCATCATCAGACATATCTGATGATTTTCCATGATGCATTTCTGGAGCAGGACTGAATGTTAAATGTGTAGAAGAGAAACTTTTACGGCCTACAAAGTCCGTATCTAATAATTCATTGAATGTTTTCTCTGTTAACTCAGGCTCTTTCGCTTTTACGTCAGATACCCATTCGTCAAATTTCTGTTGAGACATTGTTTGTGCTTCAAACTCCATTTGTGCAAAACCTTTACCATTAAAGTTTGAGTTTCTACCAAAAAATGATCCTTCTACATCTGCTGCCATATGAAGTTTATTGACCATATCACTCATTGCATATTTTTGACCAGCTAATTGGGGAATCCAGAAACTTGTAATTGGTCCAAATGAATACAGTCTAAATTCAACTGGACGATCTGTTGGAATGTTGACATAGTTTACCGTCTCGACGCCTTCTTCTGGATAGCTAAAATGCCATTTCCAGTTAGAAGATGCTGCGTATATTACAAGAGGTTTTGTATTGTCATAACCTGTTTGTTGACTTTCAACTTTTGTTGTTGTGCTAATCGTAACTATTGATAGAGCAGTTACGATAAGAATCGGAATAACTGTCCAAATAATTTCGAGTTTTGTACTACCTTCTTCATGCGGTGGTTCATAATCACTAGGTAATTTAGATGCTCGATATTTCAAAAGCATATTCGCTAATAATAAATAAACAACTAACAATATAAATGCCATCACGATAATGGATAGAATGATTGTATTTGATAAAGTCTTCGCGTTTGGACCTTTTGGATCAAAAATCATTAATGGTTCACAGCCAGATAAGAATAAAGCCATGATTGACATCAACGCCGGCAAGATTAGCATTTTTTTCTTCATGTTGTACTCCCTTCAAAAAACAACTTACTTGTAATGTGTTTTAGAATATTAAATGGTTCTTAAAAAAATTGTCCTCCTAAAAAATATTAGTATTCCAAAACAAAAAACACATTTTGAATTTGCTAGATTATTGAAGGTTACTCCTTTTGTTTGGAACAACGATGAGACAATTCATAGTAGTCTCAATGTTTTAATAGCCTACTTGATTGAGTTAAAGCATTAAATACATTCTCACGTTTCCAATAGGAGAAATTAGGCACCCAGGTTTTCGCGCCTAAGACTCTTCAGAGGAACTATCAAACCTCTTGCTTGATTCAAATGAAATTATAACTCCTTATTCTTAATAAGAAAATCAAAACCTATCCACTAACATAAGAATTTCACATCATTATGAACGTTCTATGTACGTTTTTTGTACAAAATGTGTACTGGCAATAATTACATTGGTCTATTTATTTCATATTTAACAACTCTTCCTTAATAAGGATTATTACATATTTACTATAAATTTAATTAAAGGAAGAATGTACTATCACATTTAAACAATACGCAAAATAAAAACACCACCAGGAATTTCGCCTAAACAAAACATCCAAGTGGTGTAGTTATTTTTTTATATCAAAATTTTTTCCATTGTAAATTAATAAATTTCTTATATTCATTATTTAAATCATAAAATCATGTTTTTCATATTTAAAGGACTGGAGCTGAACCACCATCGATATTAACTGCAGTACCACTAACATAAGAAGCTGCATCAGATACTAAGAAAGTAATAACATTTGCCGCTTCTTCAGTTTCACCAATCCGACCAAGAGGAATATTTTTTCCCATTTCTTCAGAAAATGCATTCCAACTAAGACCCGGGGCGTTCGTTCGCCATTTCTGCTCAATTTGTGAGCTACGAATTAATCCGATACAAACAGTATTTACTCGAATCTGCTCTTTCCCTAAATCTTTACTCATAGCTTTCGTTAATGCTAACCCTGCTGCACGGCTTACAGATGTTGGTAAAGAGGATTCCGAAGGGGCTTTTCCTTTTATAGCAGTAACATTTACAATTGCCCCTCCACCTACCGCCCTCATATGAGGAATCGCAAATTTAGAACAATTCACAGCACCGTAAAGTTTTAAATCCAGATCATCTTGCCAAAGCTCATTTTCTACACTTTCAAAAGAGTTAGCAGAACTTGTACCGGCATTATTAACTAAAATATTTAGTTGTCCATAATGTTCAATTGTTTCATTTATAATTCTTTCGCAATCTTCTTTTATAGATACATCCGCACATACTGTATGTACTTTCTGTCCTGTTTCCAAGAATATTACTTTCGCTGCATGTATTAAATTTTCTTCATTACGTGCACAAATTGTAACATCGGCACCCTCATTAGCTAGCTGTAAAGCTGTTGCAAGACCAATTCCTTTACTGCTCCCTGTTACAATCGCTACTTTTCCTAGTAAACCTAAATCCATTTTTCAGCACTCCTTTGTTGTTCTGAATAAATAAATTCAATTCGGATAAAAAAGTACCTTATCACTCACTATATATAAACGCAGGATTATTATACCATATTTAAATATAGCTACTTTGTAAATTAATTATTAATATTACATACCTAATAAACCTGCATATTATATAGAAGGAAATTTTTCGAAATGCGTAAATAAACTAACTTAAATTCGCTCTCTATTTATATTCTATTTAATCCAACTAATTATAATAACCATTCAATTGTATTATTTTAGATATTTTCGCATAAAAAAACCTCTTGAAGTCCAATAACTTCAAGAGGTTTACTAATTGGCAAAGCCATATTATTTTTTAGCTACGATGTGAATTGGATTTCCAAGTAATACTTCAGCAGTTTCCATAGTGATTTCACCTAAAGTTGGGTGTGCATGGATAGTCATGGCAATATCTTCTACAGTCATACCCGCTTCGATTGCTAAACCAATTTCAGCGATCATATCAGAAGCACCAGCACCAACGATTTGACCACCTAGTAATAAGCCATCTGCTTTACGAGAAACAAGTTTCACGAAGCCTTCAGTTTCATTTAGAGCTAATGCACGACCATTTGCTCCGAATGGGAATTTACCAGCTACTACTTCATAGCCTTCTGCTTTTGCTTGGTCTTCTGAAAGACCTACAGTTGCCATTTCTGGATCTGTGAAGCAAACAGCAGGGATTGCTAAGTAATCTACTACTGATTTTTCACCAGCAATTGCTTCAGCAGCTACTTTACCTTCGTAAGAAGCTTTGTGAGCAAGTTGTGGTCCAGCAACAATATCACCGATTGCATAGATGTTTGGAATATTTGTACGGCATTGTTTGTCAACTTTTAATAGTCCACGTTCACCAAATTCAAGACCTAGTTCTTCTAAGCCAATTTCATCAGTGTTAGGACGACGACCAACAGTTACTAATACGTAATCAGCTTCAACAGATTTTGCTTCGCCTTTTACTTCGTATTTTACAGTAACACCAGTTTCTGTTTCTTCAACGCCTTGAGCAAGTGCGTCTGTTTCGATTGTAACGCCTTTTTTCTTAAGACCTTTTTTAACAATCGTTGTCATTTGTTTTTCGAAGCCAGCTAGAATATCTTTGCCACCTTCTAGAATTGTTACTTCAGAACCAAGGTTAGCAAATGCTGAACCAAGCTCAGTACCGATGTAACCTCCACCAATAACAACAAGTTTTCCAGGCACTTCTTGTAATGAAAGTGCGCCTGTAGAGTTTATTACGCGTTTAGAAAATTTGAAAGTTGGGATTTCAACAGGGCGTGAACCAGTTGCTAAAATCGCATTTTTGAAAGTATACGTTTGTGCAGAGTCTTCGTTAATAACACGGATTGTGTTTGCATCTACAAAGTAAGCTTCTCCACTTACCACGTCAACGTTGTTGCCTTTTAATAAGCTTGATACGCCGCCAGTTAATTTTTTAACTACGCCGTCTTTAAATTCTTGCGCTTTTTTGAAATCGATGCTAACTTCAGGAGCCACAATACCCATGTCTGCTGAGTTTTTAGCATGTTCTAAACGGTGACCAACTGAGATTAATGCTTTTGAAGGAATACAACCAACGTTTAAGCATACGCCACCTACGTGTTCTTTTTCAACAACTGTTACTTTTTGTCCAGTTTGCGCTGCACGAATTGCTGCAACATATCCACCAGGGCCTGCGCCAATTACAAGTGTATCTGTTTCGATTGGGAAATCTCCTACTACCATTTTCTTACGCCTCCATTAATAATAATTCGGGCTCGCTTAACAAACGCTTAATATGATTTAACGCATGTTGCGCTGTAGCACCGTCGATCATTCGATGATCAAAGCTCAATGATAATGCTAACACAGGTGCCGCTACAATTTCACCATTTTTTATTACAGGTTTCTCTGCAATTCGACCAATTCCTAATATAGCTACTTCAGGATGGTTAATTACTGGAGTAAACCATTGGCCACCTGCAGAACCTATGTTTGTAATCGAACAAGATGCACCTTTCATTTCATTTGGTGCTAATTTACCGTCACGAGCTTTTGTAGCAAGCTCATTAATTTCGTCAGAAACTGCAAATACCGATTTGCGATCTGCATGTTTAATAACCGGAACTAATAAGCCTTTATCTGTATCGGCAGCTATACCGATATTATAATAGTGTTTTTGAACAATTTCTTGAGTTGCATCATCAAGTGATCGATTAAATTCAGGGAATTCACGTAATGCGCTAACTAAAGCTTTTACTACATACGGTAAATAAGTAAGTTTGATACCTTTTTCAAGAGCGATTTCTTTGAATTTTTTGCGATGTGCTACAAGTTCTGTTACATCCACTTCGTCCATTAATGTTACGTGTGGAGCTGTTTGTTTTGAATGAACCATTGCTTTTGCAATTGCACGACGGATACCTGACATTTTCTCACGTGTTTCAGGGAAGTCGCCTTCTAATACTGGTTGTACAGAAGCTTTTTCATTAGTTTTTTCAGAAACTGGAGTCTCTTCTGCAACTGGTGCATCAACTGACTGCGTTGCAGCTTGAGCTGAGCCACCATTCATAAATGATTCCACATCTTCTTTGACAATACGTCCATTTTTACCTGAACCTGATACTTGTTTAATATCAATGTCATTGTCACGTGCAAACTTACGGACCGATGGCATTGCAATAACACGTTTATTCGGGTCAGTTTCCACCGATGGTTGTGATGCTACTGTTGTTGTTGTTTCTGCTTTCGGAGCTTCTTCAACTGCAGCTTTTGTTGGTTCTTCTTTTGCGGTTTCTTCTTCATCATGATGACCTTTTAGTTGGATATCTTCATAACCTGGTGCGTCTACTCGTAGTAAAACTGTACCAACTGTTGTAAGAACACCTTCTTCAACAAGGACTTCTTCAACTGTACCTTCTACCGGAGAAGGAATTTCAACGACCGCTTTATCATTTTGTACTTCACAAAGCACGTCATCTTCTTGAATTTTGTCACCTGCTTTTACGAACCATTTTACAATTTCACCCTCATGGATTCCTTCACCAATATCTGGTAATCGAAATTCAAATGCCATATGTTTCACCCTTTCTGTTTCGAAAACGAATTAGAATGTTAGTACTTTTTTCGCTGTTTCAACAATATCTTTTGCATTCGGCAACCAAACTGCTTCTGCTTGTGGGAACGGGTAGATTGTATCCGGTGCTGCTACACGAAGTACCGGTGCTTCAAGACTAAGAATAGCACGCTCTGTAATTTCAGCTACTACATTAGCAGCAATACCTGCTTGTTTTTGTGCTTCTTGAACAACAACTGCACGACCTGTTTTTTCAACAGAAGCAATAATTGTTTCAATATCTAGCGGTTGAATAGTTCGTAAATCCACAACTTCAACTGAGTACTCTTCTTTTTCTAATAATTCAGCAGCTTTTAGTGATTCGTGTACCATTGCACCGTATGCAAAGATTGACAAATCTGTTCCTTCACGCTTCACATCAGCTTTTCCTAATGGAATAGTATAAGACTCTTCAGGAACCTCTTCACGGAACGAGCGATATAATTTTAAATGCTCAAGGAAGACTACTGGGTCATTATCACGAATAGATGAGATTAGTAACCCTTTTGCATCATAAGGTGTTGAAGGTACGACTACCTTTAATCCTGGTTGAGATGCCATTAAGCCTTCTAAGCTGTCTGAGTGCATTTCTGGTGTATGTACACCACCGCCAAATGGAGAACGGATTGTAACAGGTGCACCAAGTGCTCCACCTGTACGGTAACGCATACGTGCTAATTGACCGCTTACAGAGTCCATTACTTCATATATGAAACCAAAGAATTGTATTTCTGGAACCGGACGGAAACCTTGAAGCGCAAGACCGATTGTTAATCCACCAATACCTGATTCTGCTAGTGGCGTATCGAAAACGCGATCTTCCCCAAATTCTTTTTGAAGACCTTCAGTTGCACGGAAAACTCCTCCGTTGACACCAACGTCTTCACCGAACACTAGAACGTTTTCGTCATCTTTTAATTCGCAGCGTAGTGCGTCTGTAATTGCTTGAATCATCGTCAGTTGTGCCATCGGTTACTTCGACTCCTTCTCTTTGAAGATTTCGTATTGTTCTTGTAAATTATATGGTAAATCGCCATCATTCATATTACGGATCAGTTCTGTTACTTTTTGTTTTGGTGCCGCATCCGCTTCTTTGACAGCTGCTTTAATCTCTTCTTTAGCTTTTTCAATTACTTCTGCTTCTTTTTCTTCGCTCCACAAACCTTTTGCTTCTAGGTATTTACGGAAACGTACAATTGGATCTTTCTTTTCCCATTGTGAATCTGTATCAGAAGTACGGTAACGAGTTGGATCATCTCCAGCCATAGTATGTGGACCATAACGGTAACACATTGTTTCAATTAACGAAGGACCTTCACCATTTACGGCACGTTGGCGCGCATCGCGAGTTGCTACGAAAACTGCAAGCGGATCCATTCCATCTACTAAGATACTAGGAATACCTGCTGCAATACCCTTTTGAGCGATTGTTTTCGCTGCAGTTTGCAATTCACGTGGTGTAGAAATAGCAAATTGGTTATTTTGAACGATGAAGATCGCTGGTGAACGAAACGCTCCTGCGAAGTTAATACCTTCGTAGAAGTCCCCTTGTGACGAACCACCATCACCCGTATATGTTACAGCAACGGATTTTTTGCCTCGTTTTTGCATACCAAGTGCAACTCCAGCTGTTTGAATATACTGAGCACCAATAATAATTTGTGGTGGTAACACATTAACATCCTCAGGAATTTGATTACCTATGAAATGTCCACGTGAGAATAAGAATGCTTTATAAAGCGGTAGTCCGTGCCAAACAATTTGAGGCACATCACGATATCCCGGTAAAATATAATCTTCTTTTTCAAGCGCATAGTGAGAAGCAATTTGAGAAGCTTCTTGACCCGCTGTTGGTGCATAGAATCCTAAGCGTCCTTGACGGTTCAATGAAATTGAACGTTGGTCTAAAATACGCGTGAAAACCATTCGGCTCATTAATTCAACTAATTCAGCATCCGATAGTTTCGGATCTGCATCTGCGTTAACAATTTCGCCTTCCTCATTCAAAATCTGAAACATTTCAAATTTTTCTTCAATCTCATGCAAGTTTGCAACTGGATCGAATTGCTTTGATTTTTGTGAAGCCATGTTACCACATCTCCTCTGTGTCTGTATTATAAATTTTTTTCGTTTTAGTAATACAACGTTTCTTCGTTCTCAGTATACTGAATTAAAATAAATAGGTCAATCATTGTTATGATAATGCTTACATTATTTTATTCTTATTATTCAGAAAAACCTGTACTATAAACGTTTAGACAACTGTATTATACAACAGATTATTTTTTCCACCCTTTACTAGAACAGCTTTTTACCTCGTATTAAATATTCCCAAATGTCATAAACTTAAACAAATAATCTTTTAAGAACTCTCTTTTCCATTGAACGATTGTCGTTGTTCGTTATACTATGGATATAGATTTTGTATCGAAAGGAAGAAACGAAAAATGATTTTAATGGATAATGTAATTCGCGAAGGCCATCCAACTTTACGTACCCGCGCGAAAGAACTAACTTTCCCCCTATCACCTGAGGATAAAAAGCTAGGTCAAGACTTACTTGAATTCCTTATTAATAGTCAAGACCCTGTGTTAAGTGAAAAATATAACTTGCGTTCTGGAATAGGTATTGCCGCTCCGCAAATAAATGAATCAAAAAGAATGTTTGCACTTCATTTACCTGATGACAATGACAATCAAATCAGTTTCGTAGCTGTAAACCCGAAAATCGTTAGTCATTCAGTAGAAAATACTTATTTAACAAATGGTGAAGGTTGTTTATCAGTTGATCGGAATGTAGCTGGTTACGTACCACGTCATGCACGAATTACAGTTAAATTCCATACACTCGATGGTGAAGAGAAAAAAATGCGCTTAAAAGGAATACCCGCAATCGCGTTTCAACATGAATTAGACCATTTAAATGGTGTCATGTTCTATGATCATATTAATGAATCCAACCCATTCGCGGATGTACCTAATTCTCAACCAATTGAAAATAATTAACACAAAAAGCCTTACTATGAGTCGTAAAATCATAGTAAGGCTTTTTTATTGTTTTTTATACCAATTGTAATTTTTCCATTGCTTTTACTAATCCATCTTCATCTACATGATCAGTCACAAAACTCGCAACAGTTTTCGCTTTCACATGACCATTTCCCATCGCTACACCTGTCCCAACTGCTGTTAGCATTTCAACGTCATTTAAGCCATCACCGAAAGCTATCGCATCTTGCATTTCAAAATTTGTATATTCAAGTAATCGTTCAATCCCATACGCTTTAGAAACACCTTTATTTAATACATCACAACAATAAGTATGCCAACGAACTAACTCCAATTCAGGAAAAGCCTTTGCATACTCTTCTTCCTCCTCAACACTTACGTATAATAATACTTGATAAATAGGATGATTTAAGTAGAAATCTTTATCAAGTCTTGGCATAGGATAGAGTAAAGAAGTCAAGCTTTCCTTTATCTGATGATGCTCTGGAACAGAAGTAACCATCTCATGATTATCTAAAAAAACTAATGGTTTGTCCTGTTTCTCCACATAGTTAACAAGAACCTTCAGTTGTTCGAGTGGCACTGGCTTCAATGAGATGGGCTGCCCCTTATACACAACGTATTGGCCATTGAAACAAACATAAGAGTCTAATTTTAGCGTTTCAAGAACTTCCTGAATCATAAACGGCGCTCTACCCGTAGCAATAACCACTTCATGACCATTATCTTTTGCTTTTTTTACCGCATCAATTGTTGTCTGTGGAATTTCTTTTTTCGAATTATAAAGTGTTCCGTCAATATCAAAAAATAATATTCTTTTCTGCATACTAAATTACTTCCTCTCTTTTCTTGTATTTCCGTTTGTTAAGTAAAATAACTTTACAGTAATAACTTAATATTGTATAATGTCCACGAGGAGTGATATGCCATGTTTAAACGCCTTAAAAAACAATTGTTGAAACGGCTTAATGGCTTGCTCGGAAAAAAAACAATCGCTTAAGTTTATTTGCCCTTCATAATTTTGGAGGGCTTTTCTTTATTTTAAGTTACTAGCGTGATAATATAAAGGAAATGCAATTATTTTGAACGTGTTAAAGGAGAGCATATTATGATTTACAAAGTTTATTATCAAGAAAATGCGCTTGAAGTACCAGTTCGCGAAAATACTAAAAGCTTATACTTAGAAGCGGCAGACGAGCGTGAAGTTCGTCAAAAACTTAAAGACCGTAACTACAATATCGAGTTTGTTCAGTTGCTTGAAGGAAACTACTTAGAGTACGAACAAGCAAGCGAACATTTCCACGTGGAGAAACTCTAAACGTATGAAGTTTGTCAAAAACGACCAAACAGCGGTTTTCGCACTCGGCGGACTGGGCGAAATCGGTAAAAATACGTATGCCGTACAATTCCAAGATGAAATTATCTTGATTGACGCAGGAATTAAATTCCCTGAGGATGATCTATTAGGTATTGACTATGTTATACCAGACTACACTTATTTAGTAAGAAATGTAGACAAGATTAAAGGTCTTTTCATTACACATGGTCATGAAGATCATATTGGTGGTATTCCTTATTTGCTACGTCAAATTAACATTCCTGTATACGGCGGCAAGCTTGCACTAGGTTTGTTACGTAATAAATTGGACGAGCATGGTTTACTTCGCCAAACAAAAATGATTGAAATCCAAGAAGAGGACATTATTAAATTCCGTAAAACTTCTGTGAGCTTCTTCAGAACAACCCACAGTATTCCGGATGCATACGGTATTGTCGTTAAAACTCCTCCTGGTAATATCGTTCATACAGGAGATTTCAAATTTGACTTCACTCCTGTTGGTGAACCAGCAAACTTAACAAAAATGGCTGAAATCGGACGTGATGGCGTGTTATGTCTACTATCTGATAGTACAAATGCCGAAGTTCCTAATTTCACAATGTCTGAACGCAAAGTTGGAGAAAGTATTGATGAAATTCTACGCAAAGTAGAAGGCCGTCTTATTTTTGCAACATTCGCTTCAAATATTCACCGTTTACAACAAGTTACAGATGCCGCTGCTAGACACGGACGTAAAATCGCTGTATTTGGCAGAAGTATGGATAACGCCATTACAATTGGTCGTGAATTAGGCTACATCACTGCACCAAAAGAAACTTTTGTTGATTCACAAACGTTAAATCGTTTGCCAGCTAACGAAGTATTGATTCTTTGTACTGGTAGCCAAGGTGAACCAATGGCAGCACTTTCTCGTATTGCCAATGGGACTCACCGTCAAATCCAAATTCAACCTGGCGATACTGTTGTATTTTCATCTTCACCAATCCCAGGAAATACTATTAGCGTTAATAAAACAATTAACTCATTATTCCGTGCAGGTGCAGAAGTTATTCATGGTTCACTGAATAATATTCATACTTCTGGTCACGGCTCTCAAGAAGAACAAAAACTAATGCTTCGTCTGATTAAACCAAAATTCTTTATGCCTATTCATGGTGAGTATCGCATGCTTCGTATGCATGCTGATTTAGCTATTGATTGTGACGTAGAACCAGACAATACGTTCATCATGGAGAATGGTGACGTCCTTGCACTTAGCCCTAATACGGCTGCTGTATCAGGCCGAATTCCTTCTGGTGATGTTTACATTGATGGTAATGGAATTGGTGATATCGGTAATATCGTATTACGTGATCGTCGTATCCTTTCCGAAGAAGGTCTAGTCATCGTTGTGGTTAGCGTGAATATGGAGACACAGAAAATTGTTTCCGGTCCGGATATTATCTCTCGTGGTTTCGTATATATGCGTGAATCAGGTATGATGATTAATGAAGCTCAACAAATGTTGAACCGTCACTTACAACGTACATTACAAGACAAAACACCTCAGTGGTCAGAATTGAAAAATGATATCACTGATGCATTAGGACCATACTTGTTTGAAAAAACAAAACGTCGTCCAATGATTTTGCCGATCATCATGGAAGTTTGATTACAAAAGGGTAGAGATTTAATAATCTCTACCCTTTTTATAATTTTATTGTGAAAATATAAAAAAACGAAATATGTTGTTCATATTAATTACCCCAAAGGATAATTCATCTCTAGCTCTTAAAAATGAATGATTCTTAAAAAATTTTTTACTCTTAATTCATCATTTTCTTCTCAAAACGACTAATATCAACATCTGCTCCGATAACAATTAAAATATCACCTTCATGAATGACCTCATCTGCTTGCGGTGAAACGATGATTTCTTGCCCTCTTTTAATCGCTACAATATTGATACCATATCTTACCCTGATATCTAAGTTAATGATTGTATGGCCTTCTAATAAATGATTTGCCTTAATCTCCATAATTGAATGTTCATCAGATAATTCCAAGTAATCGAGTACATTATTTGACATCATATTATTCGCAATACGAATCCCCATATCACGTTCTGGATGGACAACATGATCAGCACCAATTTTTCTTAATACTTTTTCATGGTAATCATTTTGAGCTTTTACAGTAATTTTCTGCACTCCAATTTCTTTTAACATTAATGTGGTCAAAATACTCGATTGGATGTCGTCACCAATTGCTATGATTACATGTTCAAAGTTTCGGATTCCAAGTGACTTCAAAACAGATTCGTCCGTCGTATCTGCTACAACTGCCTGCGTAGCGATAGGAGCAAACTCGTCCACCCTTTCTGGTTGTTTATCTATTGCCATTACATCAGCACCTTGTTGTATCAGCTCCGAAACGATACTGCCGCCAAAACGACCTAATCCAATGACAACAAATTCTTTTTTCATGAAAATTTCCCCCGATACTGTAAAGAATGGACATAGTGTAACACAATACATTTAAGCATACAAACGCAACTATCACTATTTTTTCCAATAAAAAAAGAATTATCCTTATAAAAACAGGACAATTCTTATGATATTCGAAATAGCTTAAGCTTCAGCGTTACGAACTTCGTCTAATACACGGTTAACGCGTTTTTCAAGCATTTTCATACCGCTTCCACCAGCTTGGAAATGACGAAGTTGGCCTTCTTTATCAAAAACATAATATGCAGGTACATATTGGTTATCGAAGGCATCAGTTAACTTCATTTCACCGTCAACAAAGATTGGTTGTGTAATATCATGTTCAGCTGCAGTTGCTTTTATAACGTCTAAATCTAAATCACTTTCAGAACGGGGCATATGAACTGCAACAACATTTAATTCTTTACTGTATTCATCACGGAATTTATTGACATCTGGCATTGCTTCTTTACATAAATGACAGCTTACAGACCAGAAATGGATTAGAGTTGGTTTGTTACCGATTAAGTTTGCTTTTGATACTTTACCGTTTAACCAAGCTGTTGCGCCTACTAATTCAGGCATTTGAGCACGTAGTTTCATGTTTAATCACCTCATAATGGAATTCGTACATAGTATATTCTCATCTTTTAAAAAAAGACCTAACGTTTGTTAGGCCTTTTTGATGTTAGAATTCTAAATTAAACTTCAAGAGTTTTTTGACCTGGGCGCCAGTTAGCTGGGCAAAGACCGCCAGTTTGTAGTGCTTGTAGAACGCGAAGAGTTTCATCTACATCACGACCGATGTTATTGTGATTAACAACTTGATATTGAAGCTCGCCTTCTGGATTAATGATGAATAATCCACGAAGTGCTACGCCTTCTTCTTCAATTAACACGCCATAATCACGAGATACACGTTGATTGTGGTCAGCTGCTAATGGAAATTTTAATTGGCCAAGACCATTTTCAGTACGATCAGTGTTGATCCATGCTAAGTGAGTGTGGATTGTATCAGTTGATACACCAATTACTTCTGCATCAAGATCTTCAAATTCATCGTAACGATCTGACATTGCAGTGATTTCTGTTGGGCATACAAATGTGAAGTCCATTGGATAGAAGAATAAAACAGTCCACTTGTCGTTTTTCATGTTTTCTTCTAAATTAACTTTACCGAATTCTTTATTAGCTAATACTGCTTGCATTTCAAATCGAGGTGCTTGATTTGCTACTAAACGTTCTGCCATGTTGAATCCCTCCAAATATTGTTATGTATGCTATTGCGAAAAGATAAAATTTTCACAATAATCCAATTCCTACAATAGCAAATCAACATTGTGAAATCAATCAATTACACTTAATAATTATTCTAATCTATCTCCTATTGTGACAAATAATCGACATTTTGTGCATCCAAGAAATAAAGAATTTATTCTTTGTATGAATTTATTAATTATATTAAAAAAATGATAACAAAAGAAAAAACCCCATAAATGGAGTTTAATTTGATAGAAATTATTATAATTATAGGCTTTTTTGTCAATGTAACCGTATTATATATGGAAAAGTAATCCACAGATTAATTACTGTCAATTTTACAATAACAATTACAAAGGTCGATTGGGCCGGCCTTTACAATTTTCACAGGAGGGATCCTCACATGCCTCTTCTCTCCATTCATTGCAATTTGCACAAAATAATGCATCATAATCATCTGAATAACGTAATAACCCTAAACATTCAGGACAATAATCTTCTAATGCAACCGCATCGATTAAACGATTATTCACCATTAGGAATGTACCTTCAAAAACGGGATCACTTGGGACTTTCACCGCACCCTGTCGTTCTTTAGGATCTAGATAAAAAAACAATTTCTTTCCCAATATTTCCGCCTCCTTAGACACCTAGTTTAGCATAAATCATCATCATTTTTCTCTATAATACTTTTTATTTTTCAAGAACATTTCGGTGAACTATTGCATATGTACATATATTAATTTCATGGCGGAATGGTACTATTTAAACATAGCATGAGGAATGTAGAATGCGGTTTTAAAAAGTCGGGAAATCTATATTTCAAATACAATATGGATTATGGTTAAAACAATCACAAAAAAACTCATCAGCCTTTTGTTGACTAATGAGTTTAACTTTTAATATTGATTTTATTCTTCGTTTATGCCGATGCAGCGCTCACACTCATAAAGAGTTGATTCAACACGCTCAACAATTACGCATCCGCATTCACGACAATGTTTTTTTGCTACTTCTTGTTTCGTTGTTTTCATTGTAATCTCCTCCGTTTTTGTTATTGAATATGACTATAGCTTGGTAAAGTTAGAAATTCCTCAAACGCCGGTTTTAACGTCAAGAATTTGAAAATGTCTGCCGCTTCCTCATAACGACCATTTTGGAAGTTTTCCTGGCCAACTTGTTGCTCAATTTCTGCAAGTTCTTGTTGTAATATTTCTATAAATAGTTGCTCATTAATGTTACGACCATCATCAAGCACCCCTCGCGGATGACGAATCCATTGCCAAGTTTGTGAGCGTGAAATTTCTGCTGTAGCCACATCTTCCATCATATGGTTGATTGGCGCAGCTCCATTACCTCGTAGCCATGAAGCGATATATTGAACCCCTACACTGCAATTGACTCGTAATCCTGCCTCTGTTATCGTTCCTACAGGCACTTCTAACAAATCTTCTGCTGTAACATGCACATCTTCCCTTTTACTATCAATCTGGTTTGGTGTTTTCATATGTTCATCGAATTGCTCCATAGCTACTGATACTAACCCCGGATGGGCAACCCACGTTCCATCATGACCATCTGATGCTTCACGACGCTTATCTTCTCGCACTTTACCAAAAGCGATTTCATTTGCCTCTGGATTATCTTTAATTGGAATTTGCGCAGCCATTCCCCCAATAGCTGGTGCATTCCGTTTATGACAAGTTTGCACACATTTCAAAGTGTACGCACGCATGAATGGCGATGTCATTGTCACTTGATCACGATCAGGTAAAATAACTTCTGGTTGATTGCGTAATCGTTTCAAATAGCTGAAAATGTAGTCCCATCGTCCACAATTTAAACCTGCTGAATGCTCACGCAATTCATATAAAATTTCATCCATTTCAAATGCAGCTGTAATCGTTTCGATTAAGACAGTAGCCTTAATTGTTCCTTGCGGAAGCCCTAGTTGCTCTTGAGCATAAATAAATACGTCATTCCATAATCGTGCTTCTAAATGGCTTTCAAGTTTTGGTAAGTAGAAATAAGGACCTGATCCACGGGCCACTAACTCCTTCGCATTGTGGAAGACATATAAACCGAAATCAAACAGTCCTCCAGAGATTGATTCACCGGCAATTTCTATATTCTTCTCAAGTAAGTGTAAACCTCGAGGGCGAACAAGTAAGACAGCTGGATTGTCATTTAATTGATATGTTTTACCATTTGATGATTGTGTAAAGAAAATTGTTTTTCTAACTGCATCACGCATATTCACTTGCCCTTCAATCATATTGTCCCAAGTTGGTGATGTTGCATCTTCAAAACATGCCATGAACACTTTTGCCCCAGAATTCAGTGCATTAATGACCATTTTACGATTAACAGGACCCGTAATTTCTACTCGACGATCTTGTAGATCTGCAGGAAGTGGAGCAATAGTCCACTCTCCCTCACGGATTTCTTTTGTCTCTGGAAGAAAATCCAGTTTCTCACCAGCATCGATGCGCTGTTGTCTATTTTGACGTTCTTCTAATAATTCTTTTCTTCTTTGATCAAACTGGCGGTGTAACGAAGCTATAAATTGCAAGGCTTCAATTTTTAAAATTTTTTCGCTAGATGCCGATTGTTTCCCTAAAATTTTTATTTCTTGAGAAGTTACTTGTTTAGTACTCATAGCCCATCCCCCTTTTGATTAAATAAATTGTGCTGTTTCTGTAGAACCCTTCATAGCAGTTGTAGATGATGTTCCCCCGGAAATCACTTGTGACACCTCATCAAAGTAACCAGTTCCTACTTCGCGTTGATGTTTTGTAGCTGTATATCCTTTTGTTTCGTTAGCGAATTCAGCTTCTTGAAGTTTAGAGTATGCAGCCATGCCATTGTTTTTATAATCATGCGCTAGTTCAAACATGCTGTGGTTTAACGCATGGAATCCAGCTAACGTTACGAATTGGAATTTGTAACCCATCTTACCTAGTTCAACTTGATATTTAGCGATTGTTTCATCATCTAAGTTTGCTTTCCAATTGAATGATGGTGAGCAATTATACGCAAGCATTTTATTTGGATATTTTGCACGAATTGCATCAGCAAATTTCTTTGCCTCTTCTAAGTCTGGTGTTGATGTTTCGCACCAAATTAAGTCTGCATACGGTGCATAAGCTAGGCCGCGTGCAATCGCTTGATCAATACCCGCTTTTGTACGGAAGAATCCTTCGGGAGTACGTTCCCCTGTGATAAACTCTGCATCTCTTGGATCGATATCACTTGTAACCATATCTGCTGCATCTGCATCAGTACGTGCAATTAAAATTGTAGGTACATCTAAAACATCAGCTGCAAGCCTTGCAGAGATTAGATTGCGAATTGCATTTTGTGTTGGAAGTAAAACTTTACCACCTAAATGACCACATTTCTTCTCCGAAGCTAATTGGTCTTCTAAGTGAACTCCTGAAGCTCCTGATTCAATCATACCTTTAACTAATTCAAAAACATTTAAAGGTCCGCCAAAACCAGCTTCAGCATCTGCTACGATCGGTGCGAACCAATCAAAGCCATCTTCGCGCCCTTCTCCATGATCAATTTGATCTGCTCGTTGTAATGCTTGGTTAATACGCTTAACAACCGCAGGAACGCTATTAGCTGGGTATAAGCTTTGATCAGGATACATTTGACCTGAAAGGTTTGCATCTGCTGCTACCTGCCAACCACTTAGATAAATTGCTTGTAACCCCGCTTTAACTTGTTGTACAGCTTGATTCCCTGTCAATGCACCTAAAGCATTGATAAAATTTTCTTCATGTAAAGATTTCCATAGACGTGTTGCACCTTTTTTTGCCAATGTATGTTCAATAATTACAGAACCACGTAATTTAACTACCTCTTCTGCACTATATGGACGTTCAATTCCTAACCATCGCCCTTCTTCAGACCAATTCTTTTCTAATAGCTCCACTTGTTGTTGTCTCGATACCATAACAATCCACACCTTCCAATTAATTTACGTTAAAATCTGCTTGAATTAAGTGTTGCATAACAGACAACGTTGTTATAAATTAATATATAACAGTTTCTAATTTTTGTTATTGTTTTTCGACAAAAACCCATTTTTTTACGATGAAAGAATGTTTTTCCAAGATGAATTGAGGGGGCACTTCAAATGGTTGAGGATAAAGTTGGTTTTGCAAAAGGTTTAGTTGATCAATACAAGAATTTGTTAGCGGATTGGGTTCCACAGGAGGCAACGCTGGCGATTGCTATCGGAGACTCTTACATCTATTATGTGGCGGGCGATTATGATGTACATTTAAACAATGGCCAAGGGATAAAAAAAGGGAGCATTGCTGAACGAGTTATTCAAGAAAGAAGAAAGATCGAAGCTGTTGTAGAAGAAGAGATATTGGGTACACCCTATTACTGCATTGGTTATCCGATCGACTTACAAGGGCAACATGCAGCACTATTAGTCATATTACCACCCAATTATCATTTAGCTGTAAAAGAACCTTTTCGCTTTATAACTGGTAAACAACATGATGAATGGGCGCCAATCGCAATTGAAAAAGTTTCACATTTTGAAAGCTTAAATAAGAAAAGCTGGTTTTATGCTAAAAGTGAACAATACAAAACGAACTTAACATTAAAAGAGTTACATAGACGCTTACCTGACTGTTTTTTAAGAATTCACCGTTCTTATATAGTGAATATCCACTCTATTCAAAAAATAACTAGAGATTTCTCATCAAATTTAATGATTGTTTTGAAAGATAATACTGAACTTCCTGTCAGTAGTACCTATATTAATGATGTGAAGAGAGCTCTGGAGTTTTGAGATTAATATTAGTAATGTCTACCGAATGCGAAGATGCATTCGGTTTTTTAAATTTAATGAATTAGGTTAATTGAGAACCTCTTGTTAGATATGCTTGGTTTTTTTATTACTAGAACAATTTGAAGAAATCATCTCCTATATAAATAGAATACTTTCTTCCCATTAAGGGTATGAAAATATAGAGAATAACCATTTTCATCTTAAAACTTCATATATTTTCTCATAAACTTTCAATACTGCTATTATTTTTTCTAAAAACGGTTGAAAAATGCTGTCAATTTTGTATAATAGATATCGTTTGAGTAAACTAAAAGTTTCGTTAAAGTAAACTTTCGATTCTTTAAGTTTACGAATAGTAAACAATCGAGGAGCAAGGTAGATGCAAATCGGCAAAAAGATTAAACGACTTCGCCTAAAAAAGGGTCTTACCCAAGAAGAGTTAGGTGAAAGAACAGATTTGAGCAAAGGTTACATCTCACAATTAGAAAGAGATTTAAACTCCCCTTCTATTGAAACTCTCTTCACATTACTAGAAGTTCTTGGCTCAACACCGAAAGACTTTTTTGATGATGAACAAGAAGAACAAAAGGTCGTTTACACAGATGATGACCAAACAATCTTTACAGACGAAGATAAAAAATATCGTATTCAATGGCTTATTCCAACTTCTAATGAAAAAGAAATTGAACCTGTCATTTTAACATTTGAACAAAACGGTGAATTCAAACAATTTGAGCCTTCTCTCTCTGAAACATTTATCTATGTTTTAACTGGGCGTGTTCGACTTGTATTAGGTAAAGAAGAATATATCGCAACTGCAGGAAATGCGGTCTATTTCGATGCTTCAGATACTCATCAACTGTTTAATGCTCACGCAGGAAAAACCGAGCTTTTACTCGTCGCAACCGAATCTTATTTATAGTTTAGGAGGCCCCACATGACTGAAAACTCAATTATCCGCTTTGAAAACGTGTCGAAGTCTTATTCTGATGGCACTGTCGTATTAAAAGACATCAGTTTTGAATTAGAAAGAGGTGAGTTTTACACGCTACTAGGTCCATCTGGTTGTGGTAAAACAACAATTCTCCGCCTAATCGCTGGTTTCATGGAGCCAACGAGTGGCTCGATTTATTTCAATGGGAAGAAAATCAATAATGTTCCTGCAAATGAAAGACAAGTAAATACTGTATTCCAAGACTATGCCCTATTCCCACATTTAGATGTGTTTGAAAATGTAGCATTTGGATTGCGTATTAAAAAACTAAAAAATGCTGAAATAACAACTCGTGTAAATGAAGCGTTAAAATTCGTTAACTTAGAAGGCTATGGCAATCGTGAAATTTCTGAAATGTCCGGTGGTCAACGCCAACGCGTTGCTATCGCTCGAGCAATCGTGAATGATCCTGAAATCATCTTATTAGATGAACCATTATCAGCATTAGATTTAAAGCTTCGTACAGAGATGCAATATGAACTGCGAGAATTACAACAACGACTAGGTAAAACATTTGTATTTGTCACACATGATCAAGAAGAAGCATTAGCAATGTCGGATGAAATTTTCGTTTTAAACGAGGGTACTATTCAACAAAGTGGTACGCCAGTTGATATTTATGACGAACCAATTAACCGATTCGTTGCTGATTTCATTGGCGAATCAAATATAGTACCTGGTACGATGATTGAAGACTTTGTCGTGAAATTCGCTGGCAAAACATTCGAATGTGTTGACCAAGGTTTAAATCCTAATGAAAAAATAGACATCGTAATTCGACCTGAAGATTTAGAAATTACGTCACTTGAAAATGGTAAGCTAGAAGTAACTGTAGATACACAATTATTCCGCGGTGTACATTATGAATTATCTACCTATGATAAAGATGGAAATGAATGGCTTGTACACTCATTAAAAAAAGCAACAGTTGGTACGAAAATCGGCCTAGATTTTGATCCTGAAGCCATTCACGTTATGCGTCTAAACGAGACAGAGGAAGACTTTGACAAACGTTTAGAATCATATGGAGATGAAGAAGATGAGAAATAACAAAAACAGCCCATTTACACTCGTTCCATATTATTTATGGATTGCTCTCTTTGTAATTGCCCCTATTATATTAGTTGTGTATTACTCACTTCTTGATTTAAATGGTAATTTTACATTCGCTAACTATCAGAATTTCTTTACAGGCGTTTATTTAAAAATGACACTAAGTTCATTTTGGTACGCATTTCTGATTACCGTATTTTCTTTATTAGTTTCTTATCCTACGGCATATTTAATTACTAAAACAAAGCAAAAACAACTTTGGCTTATATTAATTATTATTCCATCATGGATTAACTTACTTTTAAAAACGTACGCATTTATTGGGATTTTCGGTATGAGTGGACCGATTAATGCAGTTTTGAAAACAATTGGCATTCCAGAGCAACAAATCTTATTTACTGATGCTAGTTTTGTTTTTGTGGCTGTTTATATTTTCATTCCGTTTATGATTTTGCCGATTTTCAATGCATTGGATAAATTAAATCCAGCACTTATTTATGCTTCTCGTGATTTAGGTGCTTCAAAACTGACTACATTCCGTCGAGTTATACTACCACTGACAATGAACGGTGTTAAATCAGGAATTCAAGCAGTATTTATCCCTTCATTATCTCTATTTATGATAACTCGACTTATTGCAGGTAACCGAGTTATTACACTTGGGACTGCAATTGAACAACAGTTTTTGGTTACTCAGAACTGGGGAATGGGTTCGACAATCGCAGTTTTCTTAATACTATTTATGTTCATCATCATGCTACTCACTGGTCAAAAAGAGAAAGGGGCATCACAAAATGGAAAAGCTAAGTAAAGGTTCAAAGCTGTATTTAGCTTTGGTATTTGTCGTTTTGTATGCGCCTATTCTGTTTTTAGTATTTTACTCTTTTAACAGTGGCGGAACGATGACAAATTTTGAATCATTTACGTTGGAACATTATAAAGCTGTATTTGATGATACACGTTTGATCAACATTTTAATTAATACAGTTGTAGTAGCATTATTGTCCGCACTCATTTCCACTATGATTGGGACTCTTGGTGCGATTGGAATTGTTTCGATACGCAATCACAAACTACGTAACACTGTTCTTTCGCTTAATAATATTTTAATTGTAAGTCCAGACGTTATTATTGGGGCATCTTTCTTGATCTTATTCACAATGGTTGGAGTTAATTTAGGCTTTAGTTCTGTATTATTAGCTCACGTTGCTTTTAGTATCCCAATTGTTGTCATTATGGTTTTACCTAAGTTACAAGAAATGAATTCTTCTCTAATCGATGCCGCACTTGATTTAGGTGCATCACGTCGCGATATTTTAACTCGTGTTATTTTACCTTATATCAAACCAGGTATTTTCGCTGGATTCTTTTTAGCTTTAACTTATTCCCTTGATGATTTCGCAGTGACGTTTTTCGTTACCGGAAATGGCTTTAGTACTTTATCCGTTGAAATCTATTCTATGGCACGCGCTGGTGTGTCTTTAACTGTTAATGCTATCTCAGGCTTAGTATTCTTTGTTACGATGTTACTTGTGCTCGGTTATTACTTCATCACAAACCGTAGTAAAGGCGCTCGTGGATCGGAGGTTCCTAAATGAAGTCATTAGTACGCTATACAGTTGGCATAATTCTTGTTTGCGCAGTACTGATGTATGCTGCAAGTGTAATGGACCAAACTTCCGGGAAATCAGGGAAAGATATTTTAACCATATACAACTGGGGCGAATATATTGACCCTGACTTACTGAAACAATTTGAAAAAGAAACTGGTATTCACGTTATTTATGAAACATTTGATTCAAACGAAGCGATGATGACGAAAATTGAGCAAGGTGGTACATCTTATGATATTTCGATGCCATCTGAATACACAATCGAGCAAATGAAAGAACGTGAATTACTACTTCCTATCGATTACAAACAAATTCCGAATATCAAGAATATCGATGAAGATTTCTTGGATTTGGATTTTGATCCGAAGAATAAATACTCTGTCCCTTATTTTTGGGGGACTGTAGGGATTGTTTATAATACAAAAATGTTAAAAGGACAAAATTTTGATAGTTGGGATGATCTTTGGGATCCTTCTCTAAAAGGCAAAGTGATATTAGTTGATAGTGCTCGTGAAGTTTTAGGTGTTAGCTTAAACAGTATGGGAAAATCACTTAATTCTACTGATACTGATGAATTAAAGGCAGCAACTGACAAATTAATAAAAATGGCTCCGAATGTCAAAGCTATTATCGGAGATGAAGTAACTCAATTAATGGTCAATGGTGATGCCTCTGTAGCTTTAACTTGGTCAGGTCAAGCCGCTGATATGATGTATGAGAATGAAGACTTAACATACAATGTACCATCAGAAGGTTCGAATTTATGGTTTGATAACATGGTTATTCCTAAAACGTCTAAAAACATCACAGGTGCTCATAAATTCATTAACTTTATGTTAGATCCTGAAGTGGCTGCTCAAAATGCAGATTATGTAGGATACTCTACACCGAATAAAGCTGCATTAAAATTAATGGATCCGGAAGTAGTAAACGACGAACGCTACTATCCATCAAAAGAAGTTCGAAATAATTTGCATGTGTATAAAAATTTAGGTAAAGAAAAAATCGGTGAGTACAATGAGTTTTTCTTGAAATTTAAAATGTCCATACGATAAAATAAAGAAGCTCGGTAGGTGTAAACCTTACTGAGCTTCTTTTGTTGCTTAACATCTGAACAAGCTGTATAATTCTAACAGCGACATTAATTAGCAACACGAAATACTTCTTCGAGAAAGAGTGAAATATATGAAATCCTCTAATAAATTGGCATTGATTTTATTAATGTTTAATATGTTCATCACGATGAGTGCCGTTGGTCTTATTATTCCTGTTATGCCCACATATTTAAAACTGTTTGGTGCAGCAGGACAAGTACTCGGCTTTTTAATAGCTATTATAGCTTTTGCACAGTTTCTGTTCTCTCCTATCGCAGGTAATCTATCTGACAAAATAGGCCGGAAAAGATTAATAGTTTTTGGCTTAATTTTAAACGGAATTGCACAAATCTCTTTTGGCTTATCTACAGAACTTTGGATGCTATTCGTTTGTCGATTCTTAACAGGAGTCGGATCTGCCTTTATCGTACCCCCAATTATGGCCTATGTAGCAGATATTACAACCATTGATGAACGCGGAAAAGCGATGGGTCAAATCGGTGCAGCGATTTCACTAGGCTTTATGATTGGGCCTGGAATTGGAGGCTTTTTGTCTAATGTTAGTTTACACTTCCCATTCTATTTTGCAGGGTCTGCTTCTATACTCGCAGGAGTGCTATCTCTCATCTTACTACCAGCGACAAAACCTATAATACAGAATGCTGTAAAAGGTGATAACATATTCAAGCAATTAACCCGTTCATTCCATGCCTCATACTTTGTACTACTTATTGTTGTCTTTGTATTCTCATTTGGAATTTCAAATTTCCAAGCGACATTATCGATGTTCTTAACATATAAGTTTGCATACACTGCAACTGATATCGCCATATTAATGACTGTTGGTGGTTTTGTTGGTGTCATTGTCCAAGGCTTTGCATTAAATACGTTATTTAAAAAATTCGGCGAAATGAAGATTATATTATTTGGTCTTGCAGTTGCATCTATAAGTATGCTAGGAATATTATTCGTTAGTGGATTCTTTATCATGTTACTTGTAGCAACTATATTCTCAACAGCTACAACTTTAATTCGCCCAGCTGTTAATACACTAATTTCAAAAACTGCTGGTAATGAACAAGGTTTTGCTGCTGGTATGAATAATGCATACATGAGTTTAGGTAATATGATTGGTCCTGCACTTGCAGGAATATTATTCGATTGGAATATGAATAGTCCATATGTTTTCGGGACAATTATTCTTGTTAGTTGCTTCTCCTTAACTGCGATTTGGTCAAAGAAAAAAGCAACACTTGCTTAATTAAATATATTTAAAGGCGGCTCATACTCGAGCCGCCTTTTTAACGTGTTTTTTTATTTTTTAATAGTTCACTAACATTGAGGTGGTCTTCATGTTTAGTTTCTTTTTTTGTTCTACGAAGTCCCTTTGGAATATTCAGTAATGAAGTCAAACCGAAACGTCTTAATGTGATATCAATAAAGAACAATAACATCGCAGTAAACACCAACCATTGTGCAATGCTCTGCTCGTTTGAACTTGATGTAGGAAGCTTACGAAAGGCTTCTGCTGGATCTGTTAGTTCCTTACCATCAGTTTTTGTTGAAAGCTCTTTTAATAACTTTGTATTGTCAGGCTGTATTTTATATTCTGTACTATAAGGAATAGTCAATCCCGCTTGATACATACCTTTTTCATCATTTGAAACTCTGAAGAATACTAATCCAGGTCCATGTTCAAAATTCACACGTGTTTTACCAGGCGCTAAAGGTTCTTCATTGATTGATAACTCTTCACCTTTTTCATCTACAACCACTATGTCCATAAAGGCCGATTGTGCTGTCGGGTCTGAAACGATAAAAGAACCATCGCTTTGCTGTTGGATATTATAGGGTACCTCATTGTAAGCAGGGAGTAGCTCCGACACAGTCGTGTTCCAAAAATCCGACCACCCTTGAAAGCGAGCCCAATCTCCACTCCACTTGCCTGTTGTATCCGATGTGAAGGCCATTGTCTTTCCTAAACCGTATTTCCATTCAGCAAAGACTGGATCATCCTTTTCACTTTCAGCAATGACATTAGCCGTTTGCTTTGCTGTAGTAGCGATGTAAGCATTCATTTTCGGCACGCCATCTTTAAATAGACTTTGCCATTTTGTCCCTCCACCAATGATGGGATAAAACGGATTGTCTTCAATATATGTGCGAGTCAACATCGACGTTTCACGAGAAAGTATAGATGGAATTGTTTCTTCATCTGCTACATCATAGAATCGACCTGCACCTGCTTCTGCTAAATATTGAAGTAAACTCCGATCAGAATCTTGTCCAATCGCAACTGTAGAAAGTGTAATATTCGCTTTTTTACCTTCCGCAATTAGCTGCTCATAAGAATTATTTGTTGCTGCCTGACCATCTGTTAATAATATAATATGCTTGCGCTGTAATTTTATATCTTGCATACGTTCATAAGCTAAGCTTAATGATGTATAAATTTCAGTTCCCCCATTTGGTGCGACAGATAAAATTTGCTCAATAGCTTGCTTTTTATCTTTTAACGGGGTTGGGGGAATAATTTCCCATGGCCTATCGTCAAACGCGATAAATCCAAACGTATCCTCCTCACGTAATAATTCAACTGATCGTGCAGCTGCTTCTTTTGCTAAATTAATTTTGTTGCCACTCATACTCCCTGAACGGTCTAAGACAATTGTTAAACCAAGAGAAGGAATCTGTTCTTTACCCTTTACTTCCATTTCAACAGGTAAAATGGTCTCAATCGGCGTTTTGAAATAACCACCGAGACCAAAACTATTTTCCCCACCAATCATCATAAATCCCATTCCAAAGTTTTTCACTGCCTGTTCAATCATAGTCATTTTCTTTTCCCCGACTAAATGCCCTGAGACATTGTCAAAAATAATAGCATCATAGCCAATATAAGATGACTGCATTGACGGTAATTCTATCGCCGAGATGTCATCTACCTTCATCGTACTCTGGTCAATGATATTTGATAGACTACTCGATTTCACATCATCTCCGTGTACTAATAATATACGTGGGGTTCCTTGTACAGTGGTTACACTCGTTAATTCATTATTTTCAAGTAAGGCATCTTCTGCCATTTTAAGTTGTACATCATATTTAATGAGACCGTCACCTTTTGCCGTATGCCGGAACGTAACTGTATTTGAACCACTATCTAACTGGACTTTTTGTTTTTCAATTACTTTATCATTCGCCGATAAAAGTAACTCACCAGTCGTATTTGTCGATGCTTCTATTTGTACCGTTAACTGTTGCCGTTCACCTTTATATGCTACTGGTGGCGTTTCAAAAGATGTAATGGCAACATCTTGTTTTACTGGTTTATCTACTTTTACTGTATCAATTTGAATATTACTATTTTGTAGCCTACTAAGTTGATCCATTGTTGAACCCGCTGTTTCTACTCCATCTGAAAATAATACAATACGAGTAGCCTTATTGCGATCTACTACATTCGATACTAGCTGTAAGGCATTTGCTAAATTGGTTTGTCCACTATCTTTTAAAGCTGACCATACTGGCAAATTGATGTTATCAGCGGTTAAGCCAAGATCAGTCTGTACTCCTGAAGCAAAGCTATAAACCCCTTTAGATTGGTAATCCTTACTACTTTCAATACTTTCTTGAATCCAACTTGCAATATCTTTTTCAGTTCCTTTCATTGAGGCAGACCGATCTACTAAAAAGACTACTTGTTCTTCCTTTACAGGCAATAAAATATAAGGGGCACTTAATGCAAAAATAAGTAAACTGATTGCTACTACACGCATGTAGAAAATAATTTTATGTTCTTTATTATAACGCTTGCTACTTTGTAGCCATGCCCATCCAAAATACATTAGAACTGGTATGAATAACAAAAGATAGAGAGGGTGATCAATGCGTAAATCCATATCGACGTTGCACCTCCCATTCAACTAGTAATAATGTGATAATCAACAATAATAATAATGGCACTAGGGGTTGCTGTATAAAATTTGTTGCTTTTTTATCCATAGTCTCTCCATATTCAAATGAAGTCCCTTTAGCAATTACTTTTTCTTGCTGCTGTAATGTAACTACGAAGCGTTTTTCCTCATTACCCGATTTCATCATATAGAATCCTGGTTTAGTAGGTGCGATAAAACTGTTACCATCTTCAAAGCTACGAATGTATTCCCCGTCTTGAGTATATATTTCATACCCTTTTTCTCCACCGTCTATTCCTGCCAAAGAAATAATACGTCTTTCATTCGGTGAAAACGTGCCAATATCACTACCACTACTAGCAAGGCTTTCTTTTGCACTCCATAAGAATAAAGGGAATGAAGGGTGAAGCGGCCAATCTGTCATTTGTATATCCGCTAAGACGGCAATATGTCCTATAGGTGAAATTTGAATAAATGGCGCATCTCCAATTGTTGCAATTGTTTTATAATCTGTAAACGCAGGATACAACTCATTGACGTATACATCCTTTATTGGAGCATAAGCAAAGAGGTTAGAATCCTTCGTTTTCAGTTCTCCCTTTACTTCTTTTGCTTTTTTATCATCACGCCCAATTAAAAGAACTGGTTGCTTTTGTTGTTCTAATAACCTCGTTTGGTTTGTAACGATGATTGCATCATCCTTCGAATCACCTAATTGTAATGATGGTACTATGCTTACTGGGAAATCCATCGCCTGAAAGGCTTTTTGTACTAATTGCTGTAACCCTTGATCGACTAAAATTTTAGATATATTCTGCTGTATCAAAATGGTCATTTCGTTATCTACTTTGTAGTCATCCTTGACCTTTAACTTAGCTGTTAGAGCTGTTTGATTAGGGAGATTATCGAAGAGAACACGTTCTTCTTTATTTGCAGGGATAGTAATTTTCTTTTTTGTTAACTCTTTACCTGTATCATTAGTAATTAAAATTGTTACTTGTTGTTCTTTACTCGTATCATTTTTCACTTGAGTAATTGCCTTTAGCTGACCTTCTACTTTTGTTGCACCAAAGCGCTGCAATGAAATGTTCTGTAGGTCATCTGGTGCCCCTTTAACAATCCATTTAACGTCTGGTAATTCCAATGGTAATTGGTCACGTTCTATTGCATCCGTGAACAAATAAATAACTGTTGATTTCTTGCTAATGAATGTTTGTAAAAAATCTAACATTGTTGGAAACTGTTCATTAGCATATGTAACTTCTAAAGATTTTACGGCATTTTGAATCGTCTTAGTATTTGTTTCATTACGCAATACTACTTGTGGTTCTAATCCAGTTGTAATAATTGTAACAGCCTTCCCACCGAGCTTATTTGTTAAATCTAGCATCTCTTTTTGATGTGCCTCAAATATCGTTTGCCCTTCATTTTCTGATAGCATTGTAGCGGATGTATCTACTACCCAAATAATTTGATTACCAGCAATAGATTTTGTTTTCCAATACGGTTGTAATAATGCGATAACAAGTAAAATAAGGCCAAGCATTTGCAAATAAAATAAGGCATTTCTTTGTAAATGCTGTAAATAAGGTGAAGCTTTTGTTTCTTTCATTACTTCGTCCCAAAAAAGCGTGGAAGAAATTTGTTTCACCACATATTTTTTACGGAAAAAATAATAAATTAATACCGTTAGAGGAAAGATTGCTGTTAATAGAAACGGTAGTTGATTAAATCCCATTTACTTCACCTCACTGTAACCATTTTGCTTTGACTAGTTGATTAAATAGAACGTGTTGGAGCCCATCTATCACTTGCACAGTTAATTGCTGTACACCATATTTTCTACATATTGTCTCAAGCTCTAATTGATGTCTCTGTTGTTTCTCTTCATATGATCGAAGTACATTTTGTGACATTGATACATTAACACTCGATGAAGTCTCAACATCAACTAATCGTACATCCCCAGAGTAAGTTGGTAATTTTTCATCAGCAGACTGTATTTGGAGAAGTCGAACATCCTTTGCAAATCTCGGCGTTTTACTTAAAAAAGCACTCCACTTTTCAAGTGGTTCAAGCACATCTGAAATGATGATCAATATCGTTGCATCCTTAGGCAAAGTTTGTAAAGCATGTTCAGCAAAAGATTTAGTGAACTTTGGTTCCGATAAATCTGATACAGTCTTTTCATATGCCTTTTGATAAGTTGCCCCCTTGCGACGAAATGGTGGTGTCGGCTTGTCTGATACATATGAAAATGATAATCGATCATCCTTATTTAACACCATAAGGCCAAACGCGGTAGTTAGCTGTCTTGCGAATAGCCATTTTGCTTCCCCCCCCATCGATTTCGTTGTATCAAGTACTATATGAACACGCATCTCTTGCTCATCTAAAAAGCGTTTAATAAAGAATTTCTCAGTTCTCGCAAAGACATTCCAATCCAATTGTCGAACATCGTCACCTGGATGATATTCTCTAAAATCAGAGAAATCTAGTGATGCACCAAAGCGCTGTGACCGATGCGTTCCTTTATGATGTCCACGTATTTTCGTTGCTGTACTTAAAGACAACCGGCGAATTTTACTAGCCCATTCATTTGGCAGCAAAAAATTTGATTGCATCATACAACTTGCCCTTGTTTCATTTTTTCAAGTAAAGTATTTAGTACATCGTCAACTTGTAAGCCCGCAGCCTCTCCTTCATAATTAAGCATTAATCGATGTCGGAGAGCTGGTTTTGCTACAGTTTTTATATCTGCAATAGACACATGATAGCGGCCATTAATTAGTGCACGTGCTTTTGCAAGTTTTACTATACTTTGCAATCCACGAGGACCACTACCATACTCGATAAACTGTTTTACTTCATCAATCGTATCAGGACTATCTGGATGCGTAGCGACAACTAAATCCACCGCATAAGAAAGCATATCATCAGCTATCATTACTTCTTTCACCATTTCTTGCAATTCAACAATTTCTGTATCGTTCATTATTTTTTTTAATTCAATTGAAATTGAGCCTGTCGTTCTTTTCATGATTTCCATCAATTCTATTTTTGATGGAGTCGGGACTAGTATTTTACAAAGGAAACGGTCCATTTGCGCTTCCGGTAAAGGATAGGTTCCTTCCATTTCTATTGGATTTTGTGTAGCTAATACAAAGAATGGTTTGGCCATTTTCTTTGTATCACCAAGAACAGTTACTGTTTTTTCACCCATTGCCTCTAGTAGTGCACTTTGAGTTTTTGGCGTTGCACGATTAATTTCATCGGCTAAAACCATTTGACTGAATATAGGCCCTTTTTGGAAAGAAAAGCGTTGATTTCCATCTGCTGAACGTTCAATAACACTCGTACCTGTTATATCCGTTGGCATTAAGTCTGGCGTAAATTGAATACGTGAAAACGATAAGTCAAGAACTTCAGAAATTGTTCGGATCAACATCGTTTTCCCTAATCCTGGAAGCCCTTCTAGTAAAGCATGACCATCAGCAAGAACAGCAAACATTGTATAATCGATTGCCTCTTCCTGCCCAACGATAAAGCTGCCAATTTCGTCTCGAACAACTTGTAATTTTTCACTCATCGCTACATATTGCTCCGGTGTGTATGACATGGATTTCCTCCTCTATTTGTTTTCAATCGTAGAAAAATAATTTTGAACTATATTCTGTAATTCTTTTGGTAATTGCAGTCGATCTGTTGTTTGGAAATACGAATCTTTATAACTTCCAACAACTTCTTCATAAGGTCTTATTGATCCTTTGTGAACTGGACCATTTTCTGTTTCATGAATTTCTGCAGCACTACCCTCACCCATTTTACCGGAGTCTACTGATGTTTCCCCTTTACTGCCAATACGTTCTGGGATCGCTAGCAAATTGCGATTGCCTTGACCGAGTCCTGCCCCCTGACCAGTGCCTGAGCCTGAACCATTACCTTGGCCTTGACCTTGACCTTGACCTTGGCCTTGACCTTGGCCTTGACCCTGTCCTTGACCCTGTCCTTGACCCTGTCCTTGACCCTGTCCTTGACCCTGTCCTTGGCCTTGGCTTTGATTCTTTCCGTTCTGATTAGGACTACTTTGCGTATTTGATTGAGAAGTACTACTATTTTGTGAACTACTTCCATTTTGATTAAAACTCTGACTAGCATTGCTATTTGAAGTAGCCGATTGATTTTGATTTTGACCATTTGCTTGCTGATTTTGTAACGCGGATTGAAGCGATTGCGATAGTGGCTTTCCCTGTTGACTCATCGCAGTTTGTGCATCTTTCGCCTTATTCATCAATAAGTCATTCGCTTTTTGCAAATCGGTTAATTCTTTCACTTCCGCCTTTGATAATCCTTTCACTTCGCCCTTTTCATCACTTTTAGCTAGTTCCTTTTTTTCTAATAATTGCTGCTCTTTTAATTGTAATTCCTTTTGCTTTTTCACGAACTCACGTAACGCTTCTTCAGATGTCTTAGTTTCTTTTAGCTTTTCCTGTAGCTTCGCTAATTCCTTTTTCACTTCTTTTGACTTTGCCTTTTTCTCAAGCTTTTTCACTTCTTTTTTCATGTCTGTAATGATCTTATTTTCTTGCTCGGCATCTTTTGCAGCTAATTGTGTTGTTGCAGGAAATAAAGTAAGAGCGAAAATTGCAACGGCAATAAAAAAACTACCTAATATGTAGGGTACATGCACGATTTTCTTCTCTCTTGCTTTAAACTTAAGCAACGCTATTTCAGCATGATCATCTGTCTGCTTCAGTAAATGTTGATACAATGGCGTCGAAGTATCGTCTATCGAAAAAACTGTACGTAATTGATTATGTGGAAAATAGCCATCAAGTGCATATATTGAATGCTCTTTTGATGGCTTCGTCCACAAAATATAAAGTACCCAAGAAACAAAAATCATGATAGATACTATGAGTGCAATTTGAGAATAGTAAGGAAAAACAAAGAACCGAGAAACGATCATTAATATAAAACTAACACTCAATGCGACTAGTAGTCCCAACTGAATTTTAGTAAATAGATGCTCAAGAACAAGACTCGTTTTTGCCTTTTTCACTGCGTGTGCTAAACGACTTTGATCGTTCATCGATTACCCTCCTCATCTCGCTTTTTTCATGTTAACACGTAGTCTCTTTATAGCAATAAACAAGCAGACAACGGTCACAATTGAATAGAATATTAAATATCCTGCCCAAATTGGAAAATGAATTTTCGTTACTTCATAGAATTCCTCCAACATTTCAGGGCTAATGAGTGTCATCATTAAAGCAATTGGATTAATGGTACCCCAAAAATAAGCAAAAATTGATGGGCTTGTCACACCCGTTGTGCTTGATACATTCATCCTCATTGAGATCAAAAAGAAAAACGCCGTAACACCTGTTAAAAATAGCATCGATCCATACGTCACAATCATAGAAAGAATAGTCTTCCTAAGTATTGTCGAAAACATGACTCCGATACTTCCTATAGCAAGCATTGTCAAAATCAAAAATGCAAAGATAACAAGTAATTGCGTTGGTGAAACACCACCAAATAAAAACACTAAACTATAAATTGGCAAACCTGCAATTAATAACAGTAATAAAAAAACGATAGATGAGCTCATTTTCCCAAAAATGATTTGGAAAGAAGATTGCGCCGTAGTTAAGAGAATATTTAACGTTTGTTTTTCGCGTTCTGAACTAATTGAACCGGCTGTCATACCTGGTGTAATAAACAATGTTAAAGCTAGTTGAACAAAAGTCAGTAAACTAAATAACAATACGCTTTCTTGTGAATTTATGAAACCACTTAAATTAAACTCCATAGATACAAAAATGAAACCAAAGACAAATATGCTGAGTGCTAGTAAATAAAACATGATGCCTGAAAAGCTTTTAAAGGCACGAAATCTTAGCTTAAGTTCTTTTATAAGCACTGGATTAGTAAACATCGACCTCATGCTTCATCTACTCCCTTCGTAATAGCCATAAAGACATCTTCTAAGTCTTTTTCTTCTTCTGCAAATGATAATATAGGAATATTTGCTAATACTGCTTTTTTCAATAGTTCCATCTGTTCTTCATCTGATCCTCGATAACGGAAACTTAATTGATGTTCACCTGTTTCAATTCCTGTTATAAACGGATTTTCCTCAAAGAAACTTATAGCTTTTTCAAGATCATCTTGCAGCTTCACAGTCAATACTTTTTCACCTTGTAATTGTGTTTGAATAGTTGAGACCGATCCATGAGCTATTAATTTTCCATTATCAATAACACCAATTTCATCACACATCTCCGCAAGCTCAGGGAGGATATGCGAAGAAATTAATATCGTCTTACCCATTGATTTTAGCTGTTTCAAAATATCCCGCATTTCTATTCGAGCACGGGGGTCTAGACCCGATGCCGGTTCATCCAAAATGAGAACTTTAGGATCATGAATAAGCGTTCTAGCTAAACAAAGACGCTGCTTCATACCGCGTGATAATACATCAACATATTCATAGCGCTTATGTGTTAAATTGACTAGTTCTAAAAGTTGTGGAATTAACTTCTTTCTTTCAGCTGCTGGAATACCATAACTTGAACCAAAGAAATCTAAATATTCATCTGCTTTCAATTGATCATAGACACCAAAGAAGTCAGGCATATATCCAATTAGTTTTCGGATTTCCTCAGCGTGTTTCGTTACACTTTTCCCATCAATCCATGCATCACCAGCTGTTGGTTGCAGTAGTGTTGACAAAATAGAGAATGTCGTTGACTTACCCGCTCCATTTGCTCCTACAAAACCAAATACTGTTCCTTCACCAATTGAGAGATCCAGTCCTTGTAAAGCATAAAAGGAACCGTATTTTTTTGTTAGCCCTTTAATTTCTATCATTTTTGGACCTCTCCTTTCAATTGCAATTCTGGTAACACGGTCCTTGAATCATTATATTTCCCAATATTCTTTATTAATTTATAAATAACTTGACCATCTTTTGAAATATATTGCGAAACATCTTTATCAACTATAAATCTGGCATCGGTTACTTCTTCAAACTTATCTTTTTTCACATTATATAAATTGATTGTTAAAGTTTGCATATCCGTATTGGCTAGTTGTAATTCTGTCCACTTTACTTTTTTATCTAATATAGAATCTGGTATTGTCCAATTCACATCATATTCGCCATCATCTAAATACCAAGAATTATTATCCTCAAAGGTTTGTTCAACGTAGCCACCCATCGTTGAATTAATCTCTTTAGTCATTGCATTTGCAGGTAATACGAATTCACCTGATAAATTAGTTTTCGGATTAAAATTTTGGACAATTAAATTCATAGAAGATTGCTCAGCTTTTTGCGTTTTTAATTCAATTGGTAATAACGCTTCATCTACCCACGCCACTATAGCTGGTTGATCATTATCACCTAACATTTGATAAGCTAAGTTTCTAGCACTCTGCTGGCGATTTTTTAGAAGCTCTTTTTTATTTTTTGCTGGTTCTACTCCTACCATGCCCATTTGCATTGGAGGCAATAATATTGAACCATTAATTGTTTGAGTTACTTTTATAGTCTCATTTGGTTCAATATCACCAAGTTCCAACCACTTAACACCTGACCAAATTGATACATCCTTCACTTTAAATGGGAAGTTATTTTTAACTGTACCTTTCACAGCCCCATTTTCTACGTCTAACTGAATATCTAAACGACCAACATCTTTAATTTGCGTATGGCCAACCAAGTTACTTACAGCCCAATAACGGCTATTTCGAATCGTCAATGATTGATGGTCGGCATATTGTTCTAATACCGCTTTTTGATGTATATCATTTAAGTTTCTGAAACCTGAATATGTAGTAGACATAGTCATTGAAGTATCTTTTGGTGCCGTAATTTCAAAATCACCACTGCGATTTGATAATAATGCTGATGCATAGATACCTGATAAGCTATTATCATCATTAACCTTTAAAACAGTTGTTTGCTGAATTTGTGGATTTAATAGACGATCTTTTGCCCCGTACCAAAAGATGAACAAAGAAGTCACAATTGCTAATACGGGAATAATCCACCATGCATGTTCTCGTTTATCTTTATTTTTTAGTAAGAAATAGAGTACTGGTCCTAAAATGAAGATATATATGATAACAATCACAAGTAATAAAATAGCGGAAACTTGGAATGATGGAAAAATCTCATTTTGACTGACTAATTCCCAATTCATTTGACTTAATGTTGATTGTAATGATTGGTTATTAACTTTCAAAGGTACTATTTTCTCAAGAAGTTTTGTGTAATCATCTTCTTTTGCCAAAGGAGCATTTCCTAGAGAGAAGGCAGTTTGAATAACCTCCCCCTTACCTACAGCAAGTGTAGCAACAAGCGGAGATTGATTTGCTTCTAATATCACTTCTGCATTATTATTTAATTTGGCTTCGTAAGCTGTTACGTTTTCTTTAAAATTGCCGCCTTTTGTTAACTTTTTGAGTGTCTCTTTAGATACTGTTCGCTCTTCGCCTAAAGTCAACGGCAAATATTCTTTCAATAAACCAACTTCGGCATCTACGTTAATAGAAGCCCCGATAATTGCTTTACCACCATTTTTCACCCATTCAATAATGGCTAGTTGTTGTTCTTCTGTTAGGTCAGCTAATTTATATTCATCAATAACAAGTACATCCCCCGCTGACCAAGACGCTGCTTTTGAAGGTATTGTAAAGTCTGTTAACTGTGCAACATCAATTACTTCCATTCTAGTTGCATTGTTTTTGCCAAGTTTAGTGAAGCCTAATAACCGATCAGCATTACTAGTTAATGTGAAAACAATTGGAATATCAGCTTCAAGTAGTTGTGGATTGACATTTGCATTACCGATGTACTCAATCGATTTCCCCTTTTTCCAACCACCTTCGTAAAAGTGAATCATTTGTTGATTTGATCCACTACCAAAATACGCATCTGAAAACTGTTCAAATGCTACTTCTATCGACTTCGTTTCATTTTCTCCAATCTCTACAGGGATGGCGATACCGCTTCCAGTATTATAGTCCTGCATTGAGTCAATAACGATGTCGCCAGAAAATGCTGTTCCTGTGTTCTTGACCGTTATTGTAAGAGGCAATCCTCTATTATATTTACCTTTATTTGCAAATCCAACTGATGTCTTCACATCAAGCTTCGGTGCCGCAAATGCCTCCATTTGAATACCTGGTAAAAAGCTAAATATTAATAAAAAACATGAGACCAGTAATATTAACCTACTTCGCAATGGAGATCCCCCCTCTTTCTTCTTTTTAACTAGTACGTTTTTTAAAATAATTTGGTTGCATAAATAACAAAAATATATATTTTTATAAAAAAAGGGAAATATTTCTTGTTATTATTTAAAATGGTCTGTTTATACGCAAAAAACCTATAGTGCAGAATTACACTATAGGTTTTTATTATTTATAAAAAGTAAATGAACGTAAGAATTGTTCTACAAATTGTATATTAACATTAATTAGTTCTTCATCTGGTTGCATAGCAGAATGATGAAGACCATATGACGTATTTGCCCCTGTCCAGAACATAGCACCTGGTAAGTCTTTTAAAAAGAATCCAAAATCTTCTCCAGTCATTGCTGGTGGGCATTCATAAGCTACAACACCAGGAAACTGCTCCGCAAAGCGTAATAACTCATACGCACAATGCACATCATTTTCCACTTGATAATAAGATGAACCATAATCAATACTTACCTGACATTCATAGGCTATTTCAGTAGCTCTACAAAGTGCTTCTATGCGCTTTTTAATCAATTTCATCGATTCTGCCGACATCGTTCGAATTGTACCCTCTAGTCGTGCATCTTCAGCAATTATATTCTGAACAGTACCCGAAGTCATCTTACCTATCGTTACTACAGCACTATCTAAGGGATTTATATTCCGACTGACAATTGTTTGGAGTTGAATCATTAGATTAGCAGCTGCAACTGTCATATCTCTCGTATTATGAGGGTATGCCGCATGTCCACCTACCCCTTTTAAATCGATAAAAAGCTCAGAGGTATTCGCGAATAGCATACCTGGTCTAGTAGCGATAGTCCCAACAGGATATTCAGGAGCGATATGTAAGGCAAAAATAGTGTCAGGTACTAAATCAGGTCTTTCACTTTGTAGCCATTCAAGCATAGGCTTTGCACCACCGGGACCTTCTTCAGCTGGTTGGAAGTATATAATTACGGTGTTTTCTGGTTGATTTTCTGAAAAGGCCTGCACTAAACCTAATGCAATAGTCATATGGAAGTCATGGCCACATGCATGCATAAAACCTGGATGCTCTGAAGAATAAGCCAATCCTGTATTTTCTGAAACCGGTAGACCGTCAATATCAGATCGCCAACCAATTTTCAACTGTGGATTAGAGCCATTAATCGTCACAATAATGCCCGTTCGCCAAACGTCAATTTGAATGTACGGCTTCCACAACTTTTCAATGATCGTGAGTAAATACTTTTGGGTTTTCTCTTCCTTGAAACCAACTTCCGGAATTTTATGTAACTCTCGTCTAATTTCCAGTAAACTTTTCATCTTATACACCTGCTTATAATTTACGAAGATCTTGCATAATTTCAGTTTTTGATTTTGTTTTCTCATCAATATCTTTGATGACTTTTGCTGGCATCCCTGCTACTACTGTATACGGTGGCACATCTTTAGTAACTACTGCTCCCGCTGCAACTACTGCACCTTCTCCTACTCTACAGCCTTCTAAAACAACTGCATTAGCACCAATCATTACTTTATCTTCAATAATAACTGGAGATGCGGAAGGTGGCTCAATTACACCGGCTAGCACAGCTCCTGCTCCAATGTGACAATCTTTTCCTACCATTGCACGCCCACCTAATACAACATTCATATCAATCATTGTACGATCGCCAATTTCAGCTCCAATATTAATGACACTACCCATCATAATGACACAATTATCTCCTATAGTAACTTGGTCACGGATAATAGCACCAGGCTCAATACGAGAGTTGATACCTTTTAAGTCAAGAGTTGGTACCGCAGAATTTCTCCGATCATGTTCAACAACATAATCGGCAATTTGTGCTTCGTTAGCTACTAAAGCTTTTTCAATTTCTGCCCATTCGCCAAATACAACAGCTGAGCTTCCTTCACCAAAAACTTTACTTCCCTCACCAAATGAAAGATCTGCTACTTTTTCACCTTTTACATAAACTTTCACTGGTGTTGCTTTTTTGGCATTAGCTAAATAAGCAATAATTTCTTGTGCGTCTAATTTCTGCATTGGTTACGTCCTCCTACTATTCTGAAAATATGGACTAATTGTACACGAAAAATAATAGTGTTGTCATTTCTTTTCTTCCGTACTATTCGAATAATCATAAAGACATTCAGCGTGTTTTTTCACAAGATCTACAAAAGCTGCCACTTGGCGCAATTCAAAAGAAGATTCATAACCAATAAGCCATGTATCTCGTGTTAACTCAAATTCCTCTTCATTATTCGTCAGGGGGATGGTATTAACATCCTCATGTCCACTTAATGTGATAGAAGGTAAAATGGCGTATCCAATTCCATTCAATGCCATCTGTTTGCATGTCTCAATTTGATCTACTGTAATTTGTCGACGAGGATTTGACTTAAAATGACGTTGCCACCATTGTTGTATTTCTTGATAATAATTAGAATCACTTTTGAATTGAATAAATGGACGATCTGTTTCGAAAACTTCATCAATCTCTTTAATTTCTTTATCTACTAAATACAACGTATCACGGAATAAATGAATCTTCGAGCCTTTCCAATCTGTATGTCCACGCACTATACCTACATGCGCCTCCCCCTCATAGAGAGATTTAACAATTTCTGAGCTCCAACCTGTGATTAGTGAAATTTTAGCTTCAGGATATTGTGTCATAAAATCTTTCAATACTTTAGGTAACCATGTATGTCCGACAATCGAAGCACATGCTATTTTCAAAGTACCGTGTACTTTCGAATTCAACGACTGAATCATTTCATAAATTTCTTCTTTTTTTGCAATTGTATCAATCGCATATTGTATGACCAATTCTCCTGCTGGTGTAGGTGTTAATCCCTTTTGTGAGCGTAAAAACAACTGTGCTCCCCAATCTTTTTCAATGGATTGTAAACGTTGAGAAAGGGCAGGTTGGGATAAAAATAAACGTTCAGCTGCTTTTCTCATATTGCCTTCCTCAGACAATACTTTTACAATTTGAGCTTCTGTTGTAGTCATTGAAAAGTAACCTCCTGTTCGACCTTATAGGGCTTAAATCATTTATTATAAATAAAGAAGGCCCCATTAATGGCGACCTTCTTTCATTTTGTCATATTAAGAATTGAATTGATAGATGTGTTTTTTTAGTTGTTTTAAAATTACACGACGTGTCATAATCCCCATGAAGGTACCTTCATCATCAATTACGCATAAAAATGCATGATTAATTACAAGGTCTAGTGCTCGTTGGAAATTATCGCCAATGTTTAATGTAGCTACTTTCTTATCCATTATTTCATCTACTTTAATATCTGTTAATCTCTCATACTCTATATGATCCATCCCCAAAATCGGTTCTGTGATCATACGCATGCTTAACATGCCATGCAGACGGTATTTTGCATCAAGTACAGGTATAGACGAATAGCCAGTTTTCGTTAGGACTAGCAAGGCGTGCTCTGCATTATTCCCCATTTGAACATGTGCAACTTTCTCTGAAGAAATGATAAAATCAGTAATTGGCATTTCAAGGAACTCTCTGCTACTTAAGGACATCATAGTATTCTACTCCTTTTTCTGTTCCTCGTTTTAGAACAGCAAAATACTTATTAATCATATCACAGTCCCTCATAAAATTTCCATTTCTACAAATAAATTTTTAAAGATATATAATATTAATTCATAAAAATGAATTTTTATGTAAATACAACAATAAAAAATGTGAAGAGGGAACTAACAATCCCTCATCACATCTTTATATCCATTTGTATTTCACGACATTGTAAAAAATTAAAATAAATACAAAAACAAATGCTAAGCCATATACCCAAATAATTGGATTAAGCATCGTTGGATTATCTTTAACAGCCTGACTAATCGGTTGATCATTATTATGAACAGCCTGTTGCTCCATTTTCGCAATACGTCTAGTATAAGCATACCCGATACCGCAAATAAGTAATATTACTGCCATTAACGGCCAAGTCCACGTATCCATAGCGTCACTTCCTTCTTAATTGTTTCGCTAAGTATGTGCATTACTTGGCTATTTTAGTCTTTAGAATGGGTACTGATTTAAGTGTTGTCCACCATCAAGTGTGACAACTTCCCCATTCATGTAAGCTGCCTTGTCTGACATCATAAACGTTGCTAAATCAGCAATTTCTTCCGGTTTTCCTAATCGACCAAGTGGCACAGACTGTAATGTGCGTTTCGCAGCTTCTTCGGATTGCCATAACTTATCAGCACCACCAGTTCTTTCAATCGGCCCTGGAGCAATCGCATTAACTCTGATACCATATTGTCTTCCCCATTCCACCGCAAGTGTTCGAGTTAAAGATAATACTCCAGCTTTTGCTGCTGCTGAATGGGCAACTCCTGGACCAGCATCCCACGCATAGGTTGCGACCATATTAAGAATGGAACCGTTGATTTTGTTATCTATCCAGTACTTTCCTACTTCTTTTGAACAATAAAATGTGCCGTTGAGCACGATATCAATAACAGATTTCCATCCATTAGGCGATAAATCCTCTGCACGAACGATAAAATTTCCTGCAGCATTATTTACTAGACCATCTACTTGCCCAAAGGTATCAACTGCAAAATTTAACATTCCAGTAACATGTTCAGGTTGCCTTACATCCATTTGGAAGATGGCAATATTGTTCCCGTCGCTTGAAATTTCATCCTTTGCGTTTTTTAGACGCTCTAAATCACGACCTGTAATGACAACGTTTGCACCTTCTTTTACAAACGTTTTCGCCATATATTTCCCCATTCCATTTGAACCGCCTGTGATAATAATTGTTTTCCCCTTTAACAATTACGATTCCCCCTTTGAATGAATATTCATTCATAATTTTACCATACTTCGGAATTACTGTCTTTATTTCGGGATAAAAATAAAAACCCCAATGGTAGCCATTAAGGTTTGTATTTATTATCCCTAACAAAAATACATTTCGATGATACTTTCAATCGGAACTGGTCGGCTAAAATAGTAACCTTGTGCCTTTTCACAATTTACTTTTTTTAAAATTTCTACATGATCTTTTTTCTCGACACCTTCAGCAATTACTTTCATACCTAAACTATGTGCAAGATGAATAATTGTTTTCGCTATCGCTTCATCCTTTTCATCTTGTTCAATTTCCTTAATGAAAGATTGATCGATTTTAATAATATCAATTGGATATCTTTTCAAATAGCTAAGAGAAGAATATCCTGTCCCAAAATCATCAATAGAAATAATAACACCCATTTTCTTTAATTCTTGTAAAATTGCAAGGGTTTCATGGATATTTGTCATTGAACTTTCAGTAATTTCAAGTTCTAAAGATTGCGGGTTCAATTCATATTTGTAAATATATTTTTTTATTGCATTAGCGAAAGCTTCTTGCTTAAATTGCTTGGATGAAATATTAACTGCAATTCGCACATCTATAAATCCGTTAATTTGCCATTCTTTTAACTGGATACATACTTGATTTAGAACCCAATCACCTATTTCTAAAATGAGACCAGAATCTTCTGCAATAGGAATGAATACACTTGGGGGAACTGAACCAAACTTTGGATTATTCCATCTCAGTAATGCTTCAAAACTGTTTATTTTGCCAGTATCTAGATCCACTTGAGGTTGATAATGAATCGATAATTCGTTTTTTTCGATTGCACGTCTAAGATGAGATTCCATCACAGCTCCATTATTAGAGGTATCAAGCATTTTACTATGATAAAAACGAAATGTTGAAGGTACTCTCTCTTTTACGTATCTTAGTGCTTGGCCAGCTTTTTTTAGTAATTCATCTAATTCCGCTCCATCAGCTGGGTACATAACACCGCCTATAGAACCTGATATATTCAATTCTAGCTCATCTATACAAAAAGGCTTTTTAAATAATGCTAATACTTTATCTGCAAAATATTCTGTTTTTTTAACATCCGATTGTTGTAAAAGAAAGATAAAATCATCACCATTTTGCCTATAGATTTGGCTATTAGCATCAGAAAGAGTAGAAAGTCTTTGCACCACTTTCTTTAACAACTCATCACCTTTATTGAAGCCTATAGAGTCGTTGATTTTTTTAAACCGATCCAAATCTAATAGTAATATCGCCATCTGATGACCCCGACACTTGGCAATTCTCTCTTCTTCTTTAAAATGCTCCTGAAGTGCGCGTTTATTCCAAATGCCTGTTAATTGGTCGTGATAAGGCGATTCATTACTAACTACTTTAGATAATGTCAAACAAATTACTTTGTGTTGTGTTGTTGTATCTGCAATCATACGAACATTAAAGGTATGTTGTATTGTTTTCTTTCTTATTGTTATCTGTTTAGTATATGGTTCCACCACTTCACCTACTTGTAATAGGAAATCTTCTAGATTAGTTCCCATTTGAAGTGTAAAAAATGATGATGCCAGCATTTTATGTTCAAATGTATATTCAAAAAAAGTTTTAAACGATTCATTAACATATGTAATCCAATAATGATTGTTTGAATCTTGTTCTATTAACATTGTCATGGATTCAGGATACAATCTTGAAAATTTTTGTATAAAATCTAGATATTGTTGAGGACTCAAAGATGAATTATACATATAATGCCTCCATTAACAGAAGTAGTCTACTATTTATTATCATAATTGATTTTTATTCGATTGAATACAATTTTATTTATTCTTTTATATCTTTTGGCATATTATTTATATATAATTTTAAAAAAGTATATTTCACGCGGGATTATTCGACTAAGATAAAAAGACTTTCGCCATATTAACAAAAGTCTTAGTTTAAATAATATTATGCTTTACTCTTCATCTATTAGGACACGGTAGGCTTCTTTCAAGAAGATTTCTTGACTGTTTATACATTTATCTCCATCTTTTTTCTCGCTATAATAGTAAACACCATTCTCATCTTGAATGCGTGCCTTCTCATTATCACGGAACTGAGTCTTCATAGATTTCATAATACGTTTTTTTATTTCAGTATCAAAAATTGGGAATAGAATCTCTACACGTTTGATCATATTTCTTGTCATCATATCTGCTGAAGATAAAAATAATTTGTTTTCTCCATTATGATGGAACCAATAAATACGTGAGTGTTCAAGAAAGCGACCTACAATACTTATAACTGTAATATTTTGACTAATCCCTTTAATACCTGGGCGCAAACAACATATCCCGCGAATAATTAAATCTACTTTCACTCCGGCGATTGAAGCTTCATACATTTTCATAATCAATTCTTTATCAGTTAATGAATTCATTTTCGCACGGAAATGTCCTTTACCGTACTTCAAATGATAATTGATTTCGTCATCAATTAGTTTAATAAATTCAACTCTTATATCATTAGGTGACACGACAATGTGATGGAAGTTTGGCTTTTCCGTATATCCACTTAGGAAATTAAAAAAGTTCGTCGCATCAATTCCAAATTTCTTTTTCGTCGTGATAATACCCATATCCGTATAAATTTTCGCAGTTGCATCGTTATAATTCCCTGTACCTAAATGTACAAAACGCTCTATTTTACTTTGTCTTCTTCTAACAACTAGCGTGATTTTAGAATGTGTTTTTAAATTATGCATGCCATAAATAACTAGACAACCTGATTGTTCTAGTTCTTTTGCCCAGTGCACATTATTTTCTTCATCAAATCGTGCTTTTAACTCTACTAGAACCGTTACTTGCTTTCCATTTTCAGCAGCCAGCTTTAATGCATGAATTACTGGTGAATTCCCGCTGACACGGTATAATGTTTGTTTAATGGCTAAAACACTAGGATCGTTCGCAGCTTCTGTGACAAATTCCACGATAGGTGTAAAAGATTCATATGGATGATTAAAGAATATATCTTGAGTTAACGCCTTCTCAAAAATATTTTCATCCGACCCTAAATCTTGTGGTGGTTGAGGGATGAAACTTTCATATTCTAAATGCTTTCTGCCTTCACCTACAAATTTTACAAATGAAAACAGAAAAGTTAAATCTAGCGGGCAATCTACGCTATACACTTCCGCTTCCCAGTCTTCTAATTCGTTCAGCAGAAATTGTAGTACACCTTTATCCATTTCTCCTGTACGAACTTCTAGACGAGTAAGAGCACCCCATTTACGCTTTTTCAATTCTTTTTCAATCTCTAAAAGTAAATCACGTGCACCTTCTTCATGAATAGTTAAATCTGCATTACGTGTTAGACGGAAAGATTGTACAGATTTAACATGATACCCATAAAACAATTTATTTATGTTTGCACTAATTATATCTTCAAGAAGTACCACTGAGATCTCATTCCCTTTGGATGGTACTTGAATAAAACGTTCTAAGACAGATGGAACTTGAACAACCGCTACTTTTTCGCAGAACTCTGGTTCTACATTGTCTTGTTCCAAAAGTATTATCATATTTAAAGTTTTACTGATTAATGTTGGAAAAGGGCGATACGCATCAACTGCTACAGGTGTTAACACTGGAAAAATCGTTTCTTCGAAATATTCATTGATAAAATTAGTTTGTTCTTCATTTAGCTCTGCTATTTTGCGCGTATAAACATGCTCTTTCGGTAATAGTTGTTTCATTAATTTTTTGTAAATCGCTGTTTGTCTTGAAACAAGTGCTTGGGTTTTCTCAGAAATTCGAGCTAATTGTTCCTTTGGTGTTAATCCTGATTTATTCTCCGGTTTATGAAATCCAGCTTTCACCTGATCTTGTAATCCTGCTACACGTACCATGAAAAATTCGTCCAAATTGGAACTGAATATCGCCAAAAATTTCAATCTCTCAAGTAATGGGTTTTGTGCATCCTCCGCTTCCTGTAACACGCGTTCATTGAATGCTAGCCAACTTAACTCTCGGTTGTTGTAGTATTCTGGTTTTGTAATTTCTGTATGCTTAACTTGGACTAATTCCATTATCTATCCTTCCTTTTCTATAAAGTGTATGGATACTTCCCCTTTAAAAATTCGATTTAAATGCTTTTTTTGGCGGTTAGCTTGATACATTTCAGCCATAGCATTTCCTTTTGTGTAAATCTTCAGTTTTACATTATCACCCGATTGTTCCATTGCAATCGATTCGACAATATTTCGTTTCGAGGCATCTAATGCATACACAAATTTAAGTAATGCACCTATGTCACGCATTTTTTTAAACTCGTCCTTCGAAAACCACTCCATAAATGGTTCCGAATAACGGCTAAAATCATCTTTATTCTTGTATGAAGCAATTAACGCTAAACGAACACGCTGACCATGACTTATCCCATCAATTGAGCGATTCGACAGCAAGTAAAATGTATGTTGACTAGCAGCATCAACTTCAATGTACTCGCCTATATGAAATAATCTAGCGGCTTGCTTCAACATATGTAAATCTTCTGCATTATACGAAAATGCCCCTATTTTACAAACTTCAAAATAGGCCATTTCCGTTAGTTGTACAAAATGAGCTGTCTTTTCTAAAGGTTTATCAAATTCTGCAGCTAAAAATTTTGTACTCCTCTCAAAAACATTGTATTTGTTAAAAGCAGTTGGATTGTCTTTTAGTATGCGATCAATGACAAGACCTTCACGTAATCCTTTTCTACTAAATTGAAATGTCTCACTACCCACAACATCCATCAACGCTTGAAATACTATGATCACGGGTGCAATAATATCTGCACGATCACTTGAAAGCCCATCAAGTTGCTTTAATTCTTCGAATGTCAAAGATGTTACTTCGTTGCTAATAATTGTGAAGTCCTCTTTCGTCATCTCATATTGGTGGATACCTGAAATAGGATAATCCTTTTTACGTTGATCTAGCTTTGCCATGTTACGAGCACTTCCTCCTATACCTATAACAGGCAACTGAGCACCTTTTAGCCATAGCAATGTCTCAAAGTTACTTTTTGCAAACTCATATATTTTTTCTCCAGCCTCATTTGTCATTGTGTCACCTTGGATAAATTGTTGCTTTAAGGACACCGATCCAAACGGAAAGCTATGAGAACACTGTAGTTCTTTATCTTTAAAATAGGTTAATTCAGTACTACCACCTCCAATATCGATTGTTATAGCTGATGGTGTTTTTAATGTATGAGCCACAGCAAAATAACCGAAATACGCCTCCTGCTCGCCTGATAATAACTCAATCTTTATCCCTGTATTTTTCCACATATGCTCAATAATTTCAGAACTATTTTGTGCTTGACGAATTGCAGCAGTAGCTATGGCTCTTAGATCTACTATGTGATAATCATTTAAAATGTCTCTAAAAAAAAGTAATACTTCTTCAAGTTCCTGCACGCCTTCTTCAGACATTACGTTATCAACTTGTAAATAATTTCTCAAACGGGTTACCGATTTAATATTTTCTACTTCCTTTAAGCCTCTTAGCGGATCATACGTATAAAGTACAAGTCGGATTGTATTAGAGCCGATATCGATAATAGCTGTTTTAAAATAAGTCATTTGGGGCACATCCTTAGAATTTTTCTTGTCTCTCTATACAACCGAGAGTAATATTGGTATTATAATGTATATTATAAATTGAATGCTCTGAATTTTCTTCTAAACACAATCAATTACAGACATTAACTTAAGTAGAAAGGCGGTATTTTATGCAAAGAGAATATTGTGATGAACAACTAGCTACTGCTATCTATACTGTTAATAGACACGCAAAAACTGCACCAGACAACAAACCTCTTTACGAGCTGAAACGCCTTGCACTTGAGAAAATGATTCTTGACAGCAGAGCGAAAAAAATTGGTTTACATTTTGTGAAAAACCCTCGTTTTAGTAAGCAACAATCATCAGTACTCATTCAATGCGCAGATTACTATTTTCATACTCTACCCAAAAAAGATGACTTTGCTACATTACCCCATTTAGGACATCTTGATGACAGCTATCGTAACCCTCAACGTAAAATGAGCTTAAACACAGCTAGAAATGTATTAAAAGACTATTTAGGAATAAAAACCCAACAAATAGTAAAAAAAGAAACGGTTAGTACTTCTAATCCTAAAAAGAAGCCTTTAGTTAATAATACAAGTTATTTTTACGGACACTAGACGCTATTATAATGATAAAACCGGATTCCTCATTTATTAAGGTATCCGGTTTTTTGCATTCATATACTTATAAGATATACTGATCTATTTTTAAGATGAGCTCGGCAATCTCTGGTTTGCTTATTTGATCTTCAGCCCCAACTTGATCTCCTTTATGTCTTAAATCATCTGTTATTAGACTAGAGAAGATAATAACAGGTAATTTCGACAATTCGGGATGGGTTTTAATTTGTTTTGTTAAATGATGACCATCCATTTGTGGCATCTCAATGTCTGTTACGACTAATTGCACAACCTTCGAAACATCATTTTCTCTGTCTGCTAAAGCAAGTAAATAATCTAAGGCGTCTTTCCCATTCTCGAAGAATTCTATATTCATATAACCTGCTTCATGCATCGTGTCATGCAGTAATTTGCGAAGTAATGGTGAATCCTCCGCGATAACAATTTTCTTCTCTGAACGATTACGATCACCTAGTTTTTTTACAGACTCTACACTAATACCCGAATCAGGGTTAATATCTACCATAATCTTTTCAAAGTCCAATAGTAGCAGCATTAAATCATCTTGTTTAATTACTCCGATAACTTGCGAACCACCACCCTGATACATGTCAGTAGGCTTTTCGATTTGATTCCATGAAATACGATGAATCATCGTCACATTATCAACATGGAAAACGACGCGTTGTCGATTAAATTCTGCAACAATATATTTTTGTTGCTCATTAAAAGTACCAGACAAACCTAAAACTTTTTTCATATCTACAACTGGTAATACTTCTCCACGTAATTGAATTATTCCTTCAACATGCGGATGAGCATGAGGTATAAATGTAACCGGAATTGGTTGTATAATTTCTTTTACTTTAATAACATTAATACCAAATTTATTGGAACCAACTTCAAACTCAACAATTTCAAGTTCGTTTGTCCCGCTCTCTAGCAAAATACCCTGACTTTTTACCATTAGATTTGCCTCCTTGAGTCACACTTTTCTCTATTCCAATTGTAACATAAAGGGGACATTACTCCTATGTGGATTTAGTGACATTCGGGCGAACTCTTATATGGATGATCAGACCAATTATAGTTAATACAATTAAAGTTGACAAAGCTATACGGCTAGCAAGCGCACCATAGTCCTTTAGTAACAAAGTCACTGTTCCGTAAATAGCAGGACCAATAATTGATGATACTTTCCCAGAAAAAGCGAATAATCCAAAGAACTGCCCTTGCTTTTCTATTGGGCTAAGTTCGATAATATATGTTCGAGATGTTACCCACATAGACCCTAAGGAAACGCCAAACATACTACCCGCAATCCAGAACATCCATTGCTTTAATGCAAATACTGCAATGACAAGGGATACAATCATTAACAGTGCGACATAAATTATCGCTTTCTTAGCTCCAACACTTTTAGTAATGTATCCAAACGCAAGTGAGCCAATAATAGTAGATACAGTAGATACTAAGTAAAGAATAATAAATTGCCCGGAGGAAAAGCCTACAATTGCAGTTGCATAGACAGCCATCATAGCAATGGTTGTTGCAATTGCATCATTTAAAAAGAAGTAGGCTATCATAAAGGTGAATATAGGTTTATAAGCACGCATCTCTTTAAATGTTTTTATAATTTCTTTATAGCCCGATAAGAAAGAATTAACTTTCCTTTGTTCCTTTGGAATTGGTTTATCTTTATTAATAAAAAATAATGGTAATGAAAAAATCAAGTATAATGCCGCCGTAGGAATAAAAGCTCGATGGAAATTTCCATCACTAACAAATGGATAGACTAGCAAACCAATAATCGTACCTAAATAACCAATCGCTACCCCATACCCTGATATAAGGGGCATCTCTTCTTTCGTTCCTAAATCTGGCATCATTGCATCATAGAATACTAAGCTTGAATTAAAAAAGAACTTTGCTATAACAAAACTTACAACAACTAAAAACAAACTCATGGGTACTCCACCAAATGTAATATCTGTTTGCCAGTAACTAAATACCCCCATCATAAAAGTGAAGATGATGGAAATGGATGCGAACCATACGATAAACCTCTTTTTCAGCCCAGTATTATCAATCCATACACCAAAAAGCGGTGAGAATATAACTAGAAAAAGGCTCGCTATGGCATTTGCATAGGAAATAAATGTACTGGCAACTTGTTGCTTTACTTCATTCGTTCCAAGTATTTCATCCATATAAAACGGAAAAAATACCGTATTAATATTGGATGAAAAAATAGTATTCGCAAAATCATAAAATGCCCATGACAATATAGGTAACGATAAATATAATCCCCATGGACTTCTTAATATCGACTTCTGAGACCCTACATTCATCATTTCAACTCCCATCTTTATAACTATTCCATATCGCAAGAAGAATGTCCTGTATTTCAAAGTAAATTTACAAAAACCTTACAATCAATAGTCGAGTAACTACCCAAATTATCGAACAATGTCATATACTAATTATTTCTTCATATATATGTTGATAGAATTGTTGATATTAATAATTAAAAACCGCTACTGTGAAAAATCCACAGAGCGGTTTTAGAATAGTGTTATTTATAATAGCGAATCAGTGCTTGTGTACCATTATCTTCATAACCTTTACTAGCTAATTCATCATACATTTTCTTTGCAAGTGAGAGACCAGGTAAATCTAATTGCATGAGTTCTGCTTCTTGTAAAGCAATTTTCATATCTTTTATAAAATGCTTTACATAGAATCCAGGGGCTAAATCTTCGTTCACTATACGTGGTGCTAAATTACTTAATGACCAGGAACCAGCTGCTCCTGAAGAAATTGAAACTAGGACATCTTCTATATCAAGACCTGCCTTTTTCCCATAAGCAATTGCTTCACATACGCCAATCATATTTGTTGCGATCGCGATTTGGTTGCACATTTTCGTATGCTGACCTGCACCAGCTTCTCCTTGATAAACAATATTCGTTCCAATTAGATTAAATAGAGGTGTAATTTTATTAAATACTTCACGTTCTCCACCCACCATAATCGATAGCGTCCCATTTTGTGCACCGATATCACCGCCTGAAACAGGAGCGTCTAAAGCATCCATTTGTAATGATTTTGCATGATCTGCAATTTTTTTTGCTAGAGTGGGCTGGGAAGTCGTCATATCAACAACGATTAAACCTGCTTGTCCATTTTTAAAAATTCCACTTTCATCGAAATATACTTCTTCGACATCTTGTGGGTAACCTACCATCGTAAAAACAATATTTGAGTTACTGGCTACACCACCAGCTGTCTGAAACCAATTTGCACCTAATTCAACAAGTGGTAAAGCTTTTTCTTTTGTTCTAGTATAAACATTTACAATATGACCTGCATGCAAAAAATGCTTAATAATGCTAGAACCCATTACCCCAGTACCTACAAACCCAATATTCCATTGTTCAGCCATCGTAATTTCCTCCATATTTATATATATGCTCTTAATTGTATCAGAAAATTTTCCGAATTGTATGTCTTCTCTATATTCTCACATAAAAAAAGACAGATGCTTTTGCATCTGCCAAAGAAAGGGGGAAATGAGATTGTTGCTGTGTTCATAATTATTGTTTCCTTCCAGCATAATTTTAAACCTTTTATTTCGAAAAATTAGAAAATTTATTAAGAAAATAAAAAAGAGCACTAGGAACTTCTCCTAATGCTTAACATTTTCCATTGTAAAATTATAATCATTCATCTTGTCGACATTCTGAAGTTGATAAATATTTAATAAATGATCTAGCTTTTTACTTAAGCGGATGGTTTCAATATTTGAAAAACCATGTTCAATTCCAGAACGGATCATCATTTCTCTTGTAGATTCTAATTTTTTCAAGATGGAATCAGACATTTACCATCCTCCTCTCAAGCTAAATTCTGTTCATTATTATACTATTATTCCCACTTTTTCGGAGAAGAAACTTTCGACACTTTTCGACAAACTAACTCCTCGCAACTTCCATGTACTGATAAATAACTTGACCACCTTGTTTTGCCACACCTCGGAAATGTTTGAAGTCTTCTCTCTTCACTAGTACTTCTCTAAAGGCATAAAATTCATTTTTATCAATCGTGATATCTTTTCGCGTACCATTTTTCAATTCGTCTAACATATCATTATATGAATTCACTATTAAAACTTCCTTTTTGTTTGAAATTTTCTTTTTTTAAAAAATAATAATAGAAAATACTTTACCTCAGACGTATTTTCGTGCAAACTGTAAAGTATTAGTAGGTGAAGGAGCTGAATTTCTATGAAAATCGCTGAAATCGGAAATATCATTGAATTTAACGACGGTCTACAAGGCATTGTTGAGAAAGTAAATGAAAACTCTGTAATCGTCAACCTTACTTATATGGAAAATTTCAACAGCCTTGAAGTTGAAGAAAAAACAGTGGTCAATCACAAACGTTATAAAATATTATACAGTAACGAAGTTTAAAAAAAATGTTCCACGCCCATTATGATTACATATGTAACATATGCGACATACTTATAGCAATTCCTATTCGTTAACAGTATACATTACTAGACATTGGGCATTTAAAACACTACAATGATTGTATTTGAGTCTGCGCCGTCCCTCAGAATTTGAAGGGCGGCGTCTCTTTTGTACAAATGCTACAAAATGTAAAAAAAAGAGTTAAAGACCTTCTTTAAATATCCAGTTGGAGGTGATTATTAATATGAAGAAGCACACGAATATTTTAGTGCTTATTCTTTCATTGGTATTCATATACGTTCTGCTATACTTTAGTTTCGATCAAAAAGCTGTATTCTGGTATCTCTATACATTTACAATGCTGGTTGGTATGGCTTTTGCATTTGCATTCGGAAAAATTGAAGACAAAATCAAAACGTGGGAATACTTACTATTTGGGATAGGTTTTGGAACGATTTTATATGGTCTAATTGCATTAGGTTATCGTTTACTACCTTTCTTATCAGAAGAGCTTCTGAAAACAGTACATCAATTTATCAAAACATTCGGTCCTAGTACTTTGTGGCACTATATACTACTGATTTTGATCATTGCTACCGCGGAAGAATTATTCTGGCGTGGTTATGTACAACAACAACTAAAACAGTATATGAAGATGCCTTATGCTGTTATTCTAGCAGCGATTTTATTTGCAATGTCGCTTGCAGTAAGTGGTTTCTGGTTAGGCGTATTAGCTGCTTTCATAACTGGCATTATTTTTGGTTTCCTTTATGAATGGAAAAAAAGCATGCCAATTATCATTGTCGCTCACCTTGTCATGATAACACTATTATTCCTATTATTACCACTATATTGATTTTTAAACTATCAAAAAACCAATCGATCAAAAATCGATTGGTTTTTTTCTTTTAATAAGATAAATCTTTTATAGATAGACCCATTTTTTTTAATAATGTAATTGCCTGATCTTTTTCTTCAGGCGAAAGGGCATTTGTAAGCTCGTATAATTGTTCTTCATGTCTAGGGAACAATTCCTCCATAAAAGCTTCACCTTCAGGAGTAATTTCAGCATAAGTGATACGACGATCTGAAGGACAAGATATACGATTTAGGAAACCTCTTTTTTCCAATTTATCAATTACATAAGTAATTGATCCACTTGCTAAAAGGATTTTATTCCCTATTTTCTGTAATGGTTGTCGTCCTTTGTGGAAAAGTAGCTCCAAAACCGCAAATTCTGTAGGGTTAAGTCCATTATCTTGAAAAAATTGATTTGTGCATTCATTTATTGCTTTATTTGCTCTCGATAAAACGATAAATAGTTTTAACGATTGTTTTATTTCTTCTGATGTCATTTAAATTCATCCTTCATATCCATTATCTTAATTTAAAGCTATTATATCGATAATGTTGAAGCTTTGTCAAAATAGACTAATGAAAAACCCATACACCCTTTTAGCTTGTGTATAGGCTTTCTGGCTTTGGTTCATACTGAGGAATTGAAGGGTCTACTCCTAATGGCAATGTAATTTCAAAGCTTGTCCCTTTTTGTAATTCACTAGACACTTCAATTTTACCACCGTGCTCTTCAATTGTTTTCAATACGAATGGCAGACCTAGACCTGTCCCACTTCTTTTCGTAGAATAGAATGGCATGAAAATCTTTTGGATTTCTAGATCGCTTATACCTGAACCACAGTCTTTAATTGTTAACTTCATTTGCCCCATAAAGTCAAAAGTTTGGGTAATCGTTATATCGCCACCATCTGGCATTACTTCTATAGCATTTTTAATGAGATTTATTAGTACTTGTTTGATTTTAAAATCATCCGCATATATATAACCCGGTTCAAAATCCGGTTTATTATACACAATGTTAACGTTTTTCATTAAAGCATTTGGTAGCATTAACTCAAGAACTTTAGTTACAATTTCACTTAAAGATAGCATACTTTTTGTCCATTCTTTCGGTTTAGACAATACTAAAAATTCATTGAGAATTGCTTCCATTCTCTCAAGTTCACTATCAATTACTGATAAATAACGGCGATTTTCTTCAGTCGCACTTATTTTCAATAATTCGGTAAAACCTTTTAAGGATGTCATCGGATTACGTATTTCATGTGCGATACTAGCAGCAAGCTCTCCTAGAATGTTTAGTGAATCTTGATGTTCCACTTGTTGTTTTAAGTTCATCATTTCTGTGTCATCACGAATAACAGTCATGTGAAGTTCTGATGTCGAATCGTAGGTGCTCACAATATTAAGATACCTAGTATATTCATTTGCAAACTGAATATTAAAAGTATGTTCAGCTTTGCCTGCCGTCAATAGCTGTTTAAAGAAATGACGAATCTCATTTGTTTCCCCGTGGAATATCTCCATTAAAACAGGTATTTTATTGCCAAGAAGGACCTTTCTTGACACTTGTAATAATTCTTCGGCCAGATTATTAACTTCTACAATGGTACCGTTCTTATCCGTTAATATAATGCCATTTGTAGAATAATTAAACACATGATTGAATTTCTTCTCACTGTCATTTAATAAACTGAAAGTTGGCAATTCTACAGTAGATCGTTCGAATCGCACAATCATGACATTAAATTTAGTATAATGGAATCCTGTAATTCTAACTCCTTCAATTATACTTTGATTTATATTTAAATTAAGTACGCATGCCGCATGCTTTTCATTGATTAATTCATGAATAAAATGTTGCCAATCTGCTTTAAAAGACTCTTCCACAATAGTTTCTAAATCCATGCTTAGATCTATTGCTAACATTTCCTTTGCAGAATCATTAATCCTAACCATTTTGCAATTAGTATCTAAAATTGTAAGCGGGTCTTTTATTTCCTTAAATAAATAGTCGAACGTTGGATTAGTACTACTCGTCATACGCTGTTTCACCGCACCTTTCGTTTACTTCTATAACCCTATGCATCCTATTAAAAAAGTATGCAAATATAATCGAAAATAAAAAGGTCACAATTGAGACACAAACGTTTATATATAATATTCAGATTATTCCATAAAAAATAATATATAGGAATAGGTCTTTATACTTATATTGCAGAAGTTTCGCAATATTGTTACAATCAATATCGGTTACACATATGTTACTTTCTCATTAATAACAGCCTACATTACGCTGTTTTCCAAAGGAGTTCACAAATATGAACATAGTACTAGCTACTTTAAATGCAAAATATATCCATACTAATATCGCATTGCGCTATTTAAAATCATTTGCTATACCCGAATTCGACCCAATTATCTCTGAATACACTATTAAAGACCCTTCTTTTAATATTGTTTCTGATATTTATCAAAAAAAACCTGATATCGTGGGCTTTAGCTGCTACATCTGGAATATCGAAGAAACGATTCGCGTCATTAGAATGTTAAAGAAAGTTAGTCCTAATACAAAAATCATTCTTGGTGGTCCTGAAGTATCTTATGATGTGCATGATTGGCTTCGTAGACTTAATGACGTGGATTATATCATTATGGGTGAAGGAGAATATTCTTTTAAACAACTCCTTTTCCACTTAAATGGCGAACTACCCCTTGAAGAAGTCCCAGGAATTTGTTATTTAAAAGATGGTAAAGTCATTATTCACCCTCAACCTAAAAAAGTCGATTTACGCGAAATGCCAAGTCCTTATCGCTTTGAAGAGGACATTCCTGATATTCCAAAACGAATTTCATATATTGAAACCAGCCGTGGATGTCCATTTAGCTGTCAATTCTGCCTATCATCCATTGAAGTTGGAGTCCGTTACTTTAACCGTGAAAAGATAAAAGAAGATATTCGTTACTTAATGGAACATGGTGCTAGAACGATTAAATTCGTCGACCGTACATTTAATATTAGCCGTAGCTATGCAATGGAAATGTTCCAATTTTTAATCGATGAGCATAAACCAGGTGTAGTCTTTCAATTTGAAATTACAGCTGATATTATGCGACCTGAAGTCATTCAATTTTTGAATGATAACGCACCTAAGGGGCTATTCCGCTTTGAGATAGGTGTTCAATCAACAAATGACTTAACGAATGAACTTGTCAAACGACGACAAAATTTCGAAAAACTATCTCGTACAGTTACTATGGTTAAAGATGGGGGCAAGATAGATCAACATTTGGACTTAATAGCTGGGTTACCTGAAGAAGATTATGCTAGTTTCCGTCAAACTTTTAATGATGTATTTGCAATGCGTCCGGAGGAGTTACAACTAGGTTTCTTAAAACTACTACGCGGTACAGGTTTACGATTGCAAGCGAAGGAATATGGTTATGAATATGTCGATATGGCACCTTATGAAATTTTCGCTAACAACTTATTAACATTTGATGATATTTTACGTATTAAACAAGCAGAAGATGTATTAGAAAAATATTGGAATGATCATCGCATGGATCGTACGGTAGAATATCTAGTAACAGAAGTATTTGAATCTCCATTCGAATTCTTCCAAGAATTCGGTACATATTGGGAAGAGCGGGCATGGTCAAGAATAGGCCATCAGCTTGAAGATTTATTTAACCGTTTACTTCAATTTTTACATGACCGTGGTGGCGTAAATTTAGAAATAGTAACAAACTTAATGCAACTTGATTACTTAGCAGTCCAACAGTTCCAACCTCGCAAAATTTGGTGGGATAAACGCGTTTCAAGTGAAGAATCCAAAAAGCTTTTCCAACAGTTGCGTGAAAATCCTGAGATCGCTGGTGAGGAATTTGCTTCATTCCAATTAAATGAAAAGGAATTATATAAACATACTTTACTCGTTCCTTTCTCACTTGATTATGAAGCTTTAGAAAATGGACACCTTGCTACACAAAATGGTTATTTATTAACCTACTTCAGAAAAGATAATAAACCTTACTTCACAACTATTTCAGGTACACTCATTTCTTAATAACAAAGTAGAGCAAATACCATTAAAATTGGCTTTGCTCTGCTTTTTTCTATCGCTAAAAATGAAAATGTTATGAATCAAAAAAATCGTCTACGTTTTTAACTTAATGTTAGAACGTAGACGACTTTCTGAAGATTATCCAATAATTACGCGCTCTTTTGGATAGTGGTATTTCGATTTCTTTGCCTTCCCTCCAAGAGAATATAAGAAGGATATAAGACCAACTCGACCGATGAACATTAGTAACATCATGATTACTTTCCCAATTGATGATAAATGTTCTGTCAAACCAAGTGACATACCACAAGTTCCGAATGCGGATGTAATTTCAAATACAATTTGAGTTAATGTAGCTTCCGGCTCAGTGATTAATAAAATCATCGTTGCAACAAGTACCATCGCTACAGCTAAAATGATAACAACATATGAACGGTACACATCAACAATATGAATCTCACGATTAAAAATCTGGATTTCTTCCTTACCCCTTGCAAAATTAATTAAAAATAAAATTGCTATCGCAAAAGTAGTTGTCCGAATACCACCACCAACCGAACTTGGCGAAGCCCCTATAAACATTAGGAAACTTAAAAAAACATCTGTCGCTTCACTGAATTTCGTGACATCTATTGTCGTTAATCCAGCTGAACGTGCTGAAATAGAATGGAACATCGCTGAGAAAAATGCCTCATGCCAGCTCATCCCTTTAAATGCATGGAATGATTCAATAATAAGTATTACGAAAGTACCGAAGAGAAATAACATCGCATAAGTAGCTGTCGTAATTTTTGTAAACAACGAGAAACGAAAATTTCTATTTTTATTTTCTAAAAAGGCTTTAATTTCAATCAATACAGGGAAACCAATTGCCCCTAAAGTAATTAATAACATATTAATTGCTTGTACAAAATAATCACCATGGAAAGGTAATAATGACATACCGGTTATATCAAAACCACCATTTGTCGTCGCAGAAATAGCCCCGAAAACACCATGTAATAATGCTTCTTTGAAGTTGTCGAAATATTGTACGAAATAAAGCGTTAATACGGTAGCACCTATAAGTTCAATCGTTATTAATATTTTCACGATTTCTTTTATTAGATACACGACACCTGATATTTTCGTTTGGTTATGATCGACCATGATTAGTTGACGTTCACGCATCCCAATCTTCTTCCCGACAAGTAACCAAACAAAGGTGCCTAAAGACATAATCCCAATTGCACCTAATTGTAAAATTAGCAGTAACATAACAATACCAAAAACTGAATACGTTTCAGATATATTCGTAACTGTTAAACCGGTCACACTAACTGCACTAACTGCAGTAAATAACGAATCAAGTAACGAAACTTCTACACCTGGTTTATGTACACCTGGTAACCTTAAAAGTACAAAAGAAATAGCAATGGCTATAAAATAATATGAAACAATAGCTTGGAATGGTGTTGCACGCCGATTGATATCTTTAGTAAACCCCAAATAAATCGAATCCTTTCAATCTTGAAAACAAGATACTCCCTATTGTATGAAAAAGTAAGAGAAAAGGAAAGTACCTAAAAATATTCTCTCTATAACTTTTCAATCTACCCTATTCTGCCCTTTTTCTCCAAATAAAAAACCCTACTCACCATAAATATGGAAAATAGGGTCCCAACTAAATTATTCAGTTGCATCTGACTTTTTCTTATTGCGGACTCCTACAAGGTAGCCACCTACTGCTAGTACAACAAGTACAATCCAGAATGTCATTTTCCAACCAGTTGAATGAGGGAAAGACTCTTCTAAAATCGCTACCTTTGGATGTGCTAATGTCAAAACTAATAATTTCACTCCGACCCATCCAACGATTAAAAACGCCGCCGTTTCTAAAGATGGATAAGATTGTAGTAACTTAACAAACCATTGTGCTGCAAAACGCATAATGACTAAGCCAATAATACCGCCTAAGAACATAACGGCGAACTGACCACCATTAATACCACCAACGTGGAAATTTCCAATTTCAGGTAGAGTTACAGCTAAAGCTACTGCAGCAAGCATTGAATCAATAGCAAAAGCCAAATCTGCTAATTCTACTTTAAATACTGTCATCCAGAAGCCAGAACCCTGTTTTTCTTCGACTTTTTCCTCCTGATTCTTTTTCTTCCAATGATCATATAAATGTTTGAAACAGATAAATAGTAAATAAGCTGCTCCTAACGCTTGAATTTGCCAAAAGTTCACTAGGAATGTAATCATAAATAGCGCAGCAAATCGTAATACAAACGCACCTAGCAAGCCGTAAAATAACGCTCTTTTCTGTTGTACAGGTGGTAAGTGCTTGACCATAACAGCCATAACAACCGCATTATCTGCGGCTAGTAAACCTTCTAATACTATTAGTACTAATAGCACCCATGCATATTCCAATAATATCGCGTCCATCCAATTTCCTCCTTTTTCAAACAAAAATAAAAGACCCATGCCTAATAAAAGGCAAAGGTCTCGCTTAGCAATTTTAAAAATTCATTTGCTCTCATAACCGATGGTGGTTAAACCATGTAATGACGACTATGAGGTAGGTTTCCCTATAGCTACTCCCCTTTGACAAAATGTCAAAAGTAATTAAGTTTGTTTGTGACTCTATTATAACTAAAATATATGGGTAAGTAAACTTTTTTCTAGGGAAAAAATTCATTTTTTACAAAGTAACTATTATTAGTATTATTTAATTTGAATCTGATAGGCTTCGTTATTTTTATGCTTATTATAGAACTCTATCATCGTAGGTAGAGATTGAATAAAGTCTTTACATTGAATAGAAGAGCCAGATAAAAGTTGCTCAGCTGTCCTAGTGTCAAATGATGCATTCCACGTTAAATAGTCAAGAGTCTCATACTCAACACCAAGTGCTTTACGGACAGATAGTATACTCATTGATTTTCTAGCAAGACTTAGCGGAATACGCCCCTTTGGTTTTTGACCAGTCACAGTAAGTACCATGGCTCTATATATTTCTTGAACAGGATGCGGATTTGGATCAGTCATATGAACGGTCTTTCCTATAGCCTCGTAAAGAGTACTCAAGTAAACAACACCGTTCGTTATATAATCTATAGGTACCACATTTAATCTGGCATTCGATTGACCGATGTATGGAATAATTGGGAGACATTTTAATCGATCAATCATATTCAAAAAGAAATACGGTCCATCAAATTTAACTGTTTCTCCTGTTTGTGAATGACCTCTCACGATACCAGGACGAATTATCGTTACTGGCATCGTCGCCTTTAATTGTTCTACTAATGTTTCTGCTTCGAATTTCGTTTCTTCATAGAAATTTTTAAAACTTATTGGACGGATTAATTCAGATTCCTTTAAAATGCCTTCACGGGTTCCTGCTACATAAGCCGTACTAAAATACATATAACGTTTTATATTTTCCATTCGGCTAACAAATTCATTTACTATTGACGTGCCTTGAACATTTACTTTCCAGGCAGCCTCTTTTGGTACAGCCAAATCATAGATAGCAGCTAAATGCCAAACGACATCCACCTCATTCATTAATTCCTCAAGTTGATTACTGTTAATATCTAAGTTTGGTAATGTAATATCTCCTTCAATAATAACTATTTTTTTTCCCGGATAATCTTTTAATATGCGCTCAGCTTCAGCTTCAGCACGTTGCTTCTCCGTTATTAATACCACCGCATACACTTTATCGTACAATTCTTGTTTAAAGGCTGTACGAACAATTTGACTAGCAATAAAACCAGGAAATCCTGTAAAAAAACCGGTAGCCATCCCATCCACCCCTTAATTACTATGCTTTTCTCTTTTTATGCAAAAAACGTGTTTCACGATCAAACAAACTATAAACAATCGGTACAATATAAAGAGTTAAAAATGTAGAACTTATTAATCCACCTATTACAGCAATCCCCATTGGTTGATTCATTTCGGTTCCTTCACCTAAACCAATAGCTAAAGGTATTAATCCTAGAACAGTCGTTGAAGCTGTCATTAATATTGGTCTTAAACGATCTCTTGCAGAAGTGACAATCGCTTCAAAAGATGGTACTCCAGCAGCCTTTCGCTGATTAATGTAATCAACAAGTACAATACCATTATTAACAACTATACCAACTAGAACCAGAATACCAATAATGGCAGTTACCCCAATCGGAGTATTCGTTAACACTAAAGCAAGTGCAACACCAATAATCATTAATGGTACAGTGAACATAATGACAAAAGGATATTTAAACGATTCAAACTGAGCTGCCATTACGATATAGACAAGTATTACTGCTAATACAATGGCTAACAGCATATCGTTAATCGATTCATCAAACAATTCACGATCCCCACTAAATTTAATCGATGTACTTTCTGGAAGATTGAGCTCTTTAATTACTTTATCAACTTTGTCTCCTGCTCCAGTTAACGTTTGTGTTGACTTATACTTCAAAATAAATGCAACAGATGGCAGTTGGTCAGTACGTCTAATGGATACTGGCCCCTCTTTCACTTTCACTTCTGCTACATCCTGTAATTCAACAAATTCTCCTGTAGCACTTCGCAGTTGCAACTTTTTTAGTTGCTCAATACTTTTTTTATATGCATCACCGTAATTCACAACAACCGATTGTACTTCATCTTGATTTGTCAAAATTTGCGTTGCTGTGACGCCTTTTGTCATTTGTTGTACGGTTTGTGCAATTTGGGCAGGCACAAAACCTAATTGTGAGGCCATCTGTTGCTTCACATTTACTTGTATTTCTTCAACTGTATTATTGAGGTCATTTTCAACTTCAGTAATATCTGAAATTGCCTCTATTTTCTTCTGAATATCCTCCACTACCTGATTAAGGCGCTTATGATTCGTGTCAGATACTCTAAATGTTAATGTATTCGGAGCAGAGCCAGATGCTGTTTGCATATTAAAACTAACATCTGCCCTATTTCCTACGTCCTGTTGCACATCTTTTTGGATAGCATCTACGAACTCAAATACAGAGCGCTTTCGTTTATCAAGGGCTACTAGTTTGACAGAAAGTTCAGCTTCATTTGCTTTAGAATTCCCCCTCGATTGTGTTTGTTGATTTCCTCCAATGAAGCTAACGTAAACTGCAACGTCTTGTTCTTTTTTCAATCGATCCTCAATTAACTTAACCACTTCTTCTGTTTTAGAAAGCGCGGAGCCATTTTTAAGTTTCACAGAAATTGAAAAGAACCCTTCATCAGTCGATGGCAAAAACTCCATGCCCGTACGGGTTAATCCAAAAACCGAAAGAACAAGTAAAAATAGTGTTACAGCAAGCACTAAGAATCTATGTTTGATTGCCCACTCAACTGAATTTTTAAATGCAGTATACCGTTTGGAATTGCTACGCTTTTCTTCTATATCTCCTGGCTTTCGCTTCAACATATGCCCAGCCATCATCGGCACAACAGTAAGTGCAACGACTAAAGATGCAAATAAACTAAAAGAAATAGTCAATGCAAATTCAGTGAAAATCTGACCAATTAATCCCGTTATAAAAATAACTGGTACAAATACTGCTACTGTCGTTAAGGTAGATGCAATAATTGCTATAGCCACTTCTTTCGTTCCTTCAGAAGCTGCTTGTTTTGGTGTTTTCCCCATTCCTAGATGACGCTCAATATTCTCAATTACGACAATAGCGTTATCAACAAGCATACCGATCCCTAAAGCTAATGCTCCAAGCGTTAATATATTTAACGAAAAATTGGCGAAATACATAAGAACGAACGTCACAATGACAGAATACGGGATTGCAACAGATATGATAATAGGGCTACGAATACCTCTTAAAAAAACAAATAAAACTAACATAGCAAAAATCCCACCATAAATGAGCGATGAACCAATATTATCAATTGCTAACTTTACATAATCCCCCTGATCAAATAAAATATCAGCCTTAACTCCTTCATACTGCTTTTGGGCTAATAAAGTATTTAAAGAGTTTTGGAAATTCTTCGAAACTTCTGCTGTATTAGCTCCCGATTCTTGTAAGACAGACATTAAGACAGCTGGATGCTCATTTGCTCTAGTAATCGTTGCAGTTGGTTGCTCGGCCACTTTTACATTTGCAATGTCTTGTAATTTTATTTCATTCCCATTTAAAGGGTTTGTTTTTACAATAAGTGTTTTTAAATCTTTTACTGAACTTAACGTACTTAATACTCTTACTGTCAGTTGCTGTCCTTGACCCGTTTCAATCGGATCTCCAGGTAGCGAAACATTGTTACCTTGAATTGTTTGGACAATATCTGCCTGGGTTAAACCATTTTTTACAAGCTTGTCCTTATCTAATGTTATACGCATTTCTTCTATAAGAGTCCCTGAAATATTTACACTAGCAACACCTTCCGTACGTAGTAAATCTTTCTCTAGTTTTTCTGCTAAAATGCGGACATCTTGATTGTCACCAGTTGCTTGCAATGTCAGTTGAATAACTGGAAATTGAGCTGGATCAAACTTTAAAAATTGCGGACGATTAGCTTCTGATGGGATAGGAGTTTGATCTATACGCTGTAAAATATCCGTTTGTATCTTATTTATATCTGTCGACCAATTGAATTCAAGCATCATAAAGTTTGCGCCCTCTTGAGAAGTCGATTGAATCGATTTAATTCCTGGCAAGGTTGATAAGGTACTTTCTAAAGGTTTTGTAACCTTTTCATTTACTTCAGCTGGACTAGCTCCTGAATAATTTGTAACGACAACACCAATTGGCGGATTTAACTCAGGAATTAAAGTCACTGGAATTTTGAAGAAAGATACTGCGCCTAGAATAATCACGAGCAACATCGTCACTATCGTAAAAACTGGCCTCTTGATGGAAAAATCACTAATCTTCATTGCGCTCGCTCCTTTTACTCATTCTTTTAATCATAGTGAATTACTACTTTAACTTCAAATGTTTTTTGATAATAATGATTTTTCTGAACTTTTATAAGCCTCGCGTCATACATACTATTGACAAGTTTAGTGTGAGTTAAATCTAATTGTGAAACATTTAAAATTTAAAGCAAAATAGATTATGTAGCATTTCAATAAAGCCATTACTATTTCTCAAACAAAACAAAAAAGTCGTCCCAACTAAGTAGGACGACCGATTGCGAAACTTATAATAAGCTATAAAGCTCAATATTTTCGTTTTTATCTTGGAACCAGCGCATTGCGAACTCGTTTTCAAATAAGAAGACAAGATTTTCATAACGATCGTGTACGAGCATGCTACGAGGACCTGTCATAGATTCTTTAACGTCACCTTCGTTTTGAATCCAGCGTGCTATTTTCGAGCCCATTGGTTCCATTCGAACATCTACGTTATATTCTGCTTTCATACGGTGTTCAAATACTTCAAATTGTAGTTGACCAACTGCTCCAAGTATTACTTCCTCTGTATGCAAAGTTTTGTAGTATTGGATAGCACCTTCTTGTACAAGTTGCAAGATACCTTTATGGAAGTGTTTTGATTTCATAACGTTTTTCGCTGTTACTTTCATAAATAATTCAGGTGTGAATTGTGGTAATCTTTCAAATTGGAATGTTTTTTTACCACCAACGACTGTATCACCTATTTGATAGTTACCTGTATCATAAAGACCAATTATATCTCCAGCCACAGCTTTGTCAACTGTTTCACGGTCATCCGCTAAGAACTGAGTCGATTGTGTAACCTTGAATGATTTATTTGTACGTGATAAAGTCATGTTCATACCACGTTCAAATTCTCCCGATACAATACGCACAAAAGCAATACGGTCACGGTGAGCTGGGTTCATATTTGCTTGAATTTTAAATACAAAGCCTGAGAAATCTTTGTCTAAAGGATCTACGATTTGCTCATCTTCAGTTAGACGAGGTTGTGGTGTTGGTGCAAAGTTCAAATATGTTTCTAAGAATGTTTGTACACCGAAGTTTGTTAAAGCTGATCCAAAGAATACAGGTGTTAACTCTCCTCTTGTTACACGTTCTGCTGAGAAATCATTACCAGCTTCATTTAGAAGCATAATGTCTTCCATAGCCTGTGTGTAATATGATGTTTTTTTCATCTCATGTTCAACGGCTAACTCACCATTTTCATCAATTGGTAAGAATCGCTCCTCTTCTTCTGTACGGAATTGCTCAATTCGTTTGTTGTAGCGATCGTAGATTCCTAAGAACTCTTTACCCATACCAATCGGCCAGTTCATAGCATAAGACTCAATACCAAGAACCTCTTCAAGTTCTTCCATCAACTCAAGTGGTTCTTTACCTTGACGATCTAATTTATTGATAAATGTGAAGATAGGAATACCGCGCATACGACAAACTTTGAATAGTTTTAGCGTTTGTGCCTCAATACCTTTTGCTGCATCCACAACCATTACAGCACTATCTACTGCCATTAACGTACGGTACGTATCTTCCGAGAAATCCGAGTGCCCAGGTGTATCTAAAATGTTAACACGGCGACCATTATAATCAAATTGCATCACTGAAGATGTTACTGAAATCCCACGTTGCTTTTCAATTTCCATCCAGTCAGAAGTAGCAAATTTACCTGTTTTTTTCGCTTTAACCGTACCTGCATCGCGAATTGCGCCACCGAAGTACAAAAGCTTTTCTGTTATCGTTGTTTTACCAGCATCCGGGTGAGAGATGATGGCAAACGTACGACGAGATAATATATCTTGTTCAAGATTAGAACTCATTTTTCAGTCTCCTTCTATCCATTATGTTTCATCTTAAAACTAAAAATGTTAAGCCATACTGAACCGAATACAGCTGTCAATATAAGTTTTTCATTGACGGACTCTATTCGGTGAGCGTGACGTACAATTTATTTTTTTCTATTATTGTAGTCCATTCTCCATGCGCTTATCCTGTTATACATTCTTAACCCTATTATTATAACAAAAAAGAGCATACATAGTTAGCATGCTCTTATCTAGAATGTGTTATTTTTTGATAATTAGTGATTGTCCTACATAAATCAAATCCGACTTTAAATTGTTCCAGTTTTTTAAATTCACTACTGATACTCCGTATACTTTTCCAATTACAGATAATGAATCTCCATATTGGACGATATATTTAGAGACTTTATTAGTAGGCTGTGTATTTGTTACTTTTTGTTTAATAATTAGTTCTTGCCCAATTAGAATTGTGTCGGATTTTAAATTATTCCAGTTTTTTATATCCGCGATAGATACATTATACACTCTGCTTATAGCAGATAAAGTATTACCCCTCTGCACTGTATAATACATGTTGGTAGAGGATACTTTGTTATTTGTTGACGTATTGTCACTATTAGTTTTGTTATTAGTAGTATTTGTTTTTTTGGTAACGATTATTTTCTGTCCTATATAAATCGTGTCAGATTTTAAATTATTCCAACTTTTCAACTTTGCTACTGTTGTATTGTATTTAATCGCAATAGCAGATAAGGTATTGCCTTTTTGTATTGTATAATATTTTGTTGTAGCTGATTGATTACTTGAGTTTGTATTTCCCCCTTGAACTATATTCTCAACTTTTCCACTTTTGTTTACTATCAACTTTTGTCCTATATAAATTGTATCGGATTTTAAATTATTCCAACTCTTCAATTTTGCTACTGTTGTATTGTATTTGATCGCGATAGCAGATAAAGTATTGCCTTTTTGTACTGTGTAATATTTATTCGTTGTTGTAGATTGATTATTTGAGTTTGTACTTTCTCCTAAACCAGCATTTTCTAGTGTTTCACCCTTGCTAATTATTAATTTTTGTCCTACATAAATCACGTCGGATTCCAAATTATTCCACTTTTTCAAGATTGCTACTGTTGTTCTATATTTTTGTGCAATAGCCGATAGCGTGTTGCCTTTTTGTACTGTATATAAGACCTCGTTTCCTAGTGAACTATTAGAATCATTGTTATCTATTGGCTCATCTCCTGAAGAATCTCCTACAGATGCCTTAGAATCATAAGTTGTTAAATTATATGTTGCAATTAAATTATTTAGTTTACTAGCATAAAGCGTATCCGTAGCATATGTACCAGTTAAAGCACGAGTCGCATCTTGATAAGAATTCGTATGACTTTTCCATACTTTCATGTAACGAAAGGCATCCCAAGATACTCCGTTTCTAATTAAATTAACATAATCTTGCAACGACTGTGTGTGAGATGGATATTTTTTAAAGTGAGCAGAAATTTGATAGTAATTCCCCTTACCATCATCTTCTAAAGTTAGCATCTCTACAAAAGCTCCTTGATAATTACCTTTCATTCCAAATAAATTGTAATTCGGCGCTGCACCTAAAGCACTTGTCCCATATGAACTTTCAAGAACAGCTTGTGCAAGCATAACTGAAGCATATAAGTCATTTGTCTTTGCTAAAGTCCTAGCTATCGGTGCAATCTTTTGTATAAATGTTGAAATATTACCACTACTATATGGTGCAACTGTTTTTACAATAGTTTGTGGTGGTACAATTTCTTCTACTTCATTTGTAGTTGAAACAGCCTTTTGTTTTGTATTATTTGTTAGCTCTTCTTGTTCTTTATCAATTGTTTTATCTAAGGTATTTGATGTATCCATAACTTGTTCTGTGATGCTTATATCTTTTGCACTTTCAATTACCGACAAATCAGATTCTTCAATAACAGGAGTTAATGCCTGATCATTCTTTTCCATTTTCTCAATTTCTGTATTTGTTTGCACTATTAAGTCTTCATCATTATTTAAATCTGCCTTTGCAACTCCAGGCAAGGCTGATGTTCCAATTACTGTAGTCATTCCAACAACTAATATACTTTTCGCGCCAATTTTAGTATCCATACTTAACGGTGCTATTAGATATCTTCTTCATTAGCACCTATCTCTCCTCCATTCAATAAATAATCGTTTATACCTAAAAATTAAACATAAATATAAATCTTTTATATCTAACTACCACTCTTTTAATCGTTACAAAAAAACTATTTAATTACACACCATTATACCTATTTTTGATTACAGGGAGATTAAAAAAACACTACAAATGTAATAAATAAATACATTTGTAGTGTTTTCATTTTATGGCAAGCATTATTTAGTTGATGACTGGAATTTTTCACGAGCAGCTTCTAGTGCAATCTCTGCGTCACTATGAGGATATTTTGTATTCTCAATAATCTGATAATCTTCGTGACCTTTACCAGCGAAAATAATTAAATCTCCTGCTTCAGCAACTTCTACAGCTTTTTTCACCGCTTCTGCACGATCACCGATACAAGCGTAGTGATCATGTGTCATACCCTTTTCAAGGTCTGCTAAAATACTGTCATATTCTTCATACCGTGGATCATCTGTCGTTAAAATCACATAATCCGAAAGAGAAGCCATTTTCGCCATATCAGGTCGTTTAGATTTATCACGATTACCACCTGTACCAATAACGAAAATCATTTTATTTTTTTTGTAAGGCATTGCTGCACTAATTGCTTTTTCAATTGCATCAGGTGTATGTGCATAATCAACGAAAATTGAGATTGGTAAATCACCTGTAGGAATCCCTTGCATACGACCTTTAACAGATTCAATTGCTTCAACTTGTTCAATAATATCTTCAAGAGCATAGCCTCTAGCATATAAAGCGGCAGTAGCTGCTAGCACATTATATATATTAAATTCTCCAAGTAAATGCATTTTAATAGGGAAAGTTCCTTCTGGTGTTTCCATATCGAAGTAAGTCATATGATTATGATATTGACAGTTAACACCTTTAAAAATGGCGTCATTTTTTATACCGTAAGTCCAGATTGGGTATGGCGTTAATTCTTGATATCTTTCTGACCATGGATCATCTGCATTTAAGACGGCGTCTTTATCTTTTTCAAGGTCTTGTCCAAGTTGGGAGAAAAGCATACCTTTTGCGTTTCCGTAGTTCTCCATCGTACCGTGGAAATCTAAGTGATCATGCGTTAGATTTGTGAAAATAGCGACATCAAAATCCACACCAGCTAAACGGCCCTCTACTAATCCGTGTGAAGAAACTTCCATAATCATCCCTTGACATCCTTCAGCTGCTGCACGGAAAATCATTTGCTGAGTACTAAGTGCGTCACTAGTAGTGTTTGCAGACTCGTACATGACACCATTTAGATTAAATCCGATTGTACCTGATAAAGCTGTTTTAATACCTAATCCATGGAGAATATCTCGAATTATAGATGTAACACTTGTTTTGCCATTTGTTCCTGTTACCCCAAACATTGTCATGTCTTTAGATGGATAATCGAAGAACTTCGCTGCAAGTAAACCTAGCGCACGACTAGTATTATTTACGATTACTTGTGCTACATCTCCTTCAAGGTCTAACTCGTGGTCTGCTACAATAATAATAGCACCATTTTCAACAGCTTTTTGTGCATAGTCATGACCATCTACTGTGTAACCCTTAATACAAACGAACACACTTTTCGGTTGTACACCTCGAGAATCAATCGCAATATCTTTAATATTTTCTGGTAATTGACCTATTACTTTTTTTATTGGTAAACATTGTAGTAATTCGGTGGCTTGCATTATTCTGCCTCCTGTTCATCAATCATTGGAGATTTGATGTATGCTAATAATAAATTTGCTGTATGTCTAAGTGAATCGATATGTGTACGTTCATAAGCATGAGACGCTTCAATTCCTGGTCCAAATAATGCATGTCGTACATCAGCACCCGCTCTAATCGCAGCTGAAGCATCTGAGCCGTAGTATGGATAAATATCTAATTTATAATCTATGTTATTGTCTTTAGCAAGTGCTACAAGCTGTCTAGTTAATGCGTAATGATATGGACCACTTGAATCTTTTGCACAGATTGAAACAGTATATTCATCAGATGCTTGTCCATCACCGATTGCTCCCATATCTACAGCAATATATTCTACCGTTTCAGGTGGAATGTTAGAGTTTCCTCCATAACCTATTTCTTCATTATTAGAAATATAGAAATGTGTTGTATATGGTAATTCAATTTTTTCTATAGTTAATTTTTCAAGTAATTTTAATAATAAAGTTGTGCTCGCTTTATCATCTAAATGACGTGATTTTATAAAACCACTTTCAGTAAATTCAAAACGTGGATCAAAAGATACGAAATCCCCTACTTCAATACCTTTAGTACGAATATCGCTTGAACTAAATACTTTTTCATCTAGGCGAACTTCGATGTGATCTTCGTTACGAGGAAGTTTCCCTGCTTCACGATAAACATGTACTGTCGTTTCATGCATTAGAATCGTACCTCTAATTTTATCACCTTTAGCTGTATGAATTGTACAATATTCACCTTCTACAGCATTCCAGTTGAATCCTCCTACCATAGACAATTTCAAACGTCCATTTTCTTTCACTTCTTTTACCATTGCACCTAAAGTATCTGTATGCGCTGTTAAGAGGCGATGTCTAGAATCATCTTTACCTAAAATAGTTGCGATTATTGCACCTTTATTTGTTTTTTTATAAGATACGTCCATCTTTTCTAGTAGGCTAGACATATAATTCATAATGTCCTCTGTAAAGCCAGATGGACTAGCAATATTCACTAATTCCTTCAGTAATTCAACCGTTTCTCGTTCTTTAAAATCGCTTGTCAAATTAAAAGCCTCCCTTATTCTTTTCATCATATCAAAATATGACATTTTACGACAACGTTAAATCATGTATGATGGTATTATAACCAAATTCGAGGTGTCTTTATGAAGCACTCTACTATTTTACGTAAAAGAAATCAATTTGTACTGTTTTTATTTGCAACTGGGCTCATCATTCACGCCATTCTAAGTAGCATCCATTTGATAAATTATGATGTACCTTTCCCCTTCACCGCAAGCATTTATTGTGTACTTTTACTTGTTTGTTCGGCACTACATATAAATGAATATGTAATGAGGATATTATTAATTATCGGATTGAATGGTTCCATTATATTATTGATAATGCAAACTAATTATATTTATCAGTTAGTATTTCTTATTCTACTACTTTTTTTACTAGCAATATATCAATCACTTTGGATTAATTTATCGATGTTTATTGTTACTATCATTCAGATTATTTTACTTATAGAATATCGCTATACAATATTCCGTAATTCTATAACTGATACAGATATTGCCCTTTTTACTATAATCTTATTTATTGTCGCTATAATCGGCTTTATGCAAACAGTTTATATCAATAATTCATGGAAGAAAATGGAGTCCCATTCAGACTCTTTAGAGAAGGCTTTCTTATCAAAGGAAGCTTACTTAAATTTATTTTTTGAAAATGCGAAAGACAGTATTGCCGTTTTTGATTTAGAAAATAAAATCATTACCGTTAATCCAGCATTTGAGAAACTTTATGGATGGAAAAAGAGAGAATGTATTGGAAAAGCTGTTCCGTTAGTATCTCCAGAGTATATAAACTTAGCAAAAGAACGATGCAATCACTTATTGAATAGTGGGAGCTTCGATATGCTTGAATCAAAAGATATGAGAAAAGACGGCACTTATTTTGACGCACAAATGACGTTATCCCCTATTTTTGATTATAACGGCAAAATTATAGCTACATCCGTAATCACTCGTGATATTTCATATAAAAAAGAAGCTGAAAAACTAATCATTCAGTCGGAAAAGTTAAAGGCGATAGGAGAAATAGCTGCCGGTGTCGCACACGAAGTACGTAATCCGCTAACTGTTATTTCTGGTTTCGTCCAAATGATGAATAACGATAAAAGCTCACCATATGCATTTTATACAAATTTAATTGAGGCTGAAATTGATCGCATTAACTTAATTATTAGTGAGTTTTTAGTTCTCTCAAAACCACATGCTATGCAACCAAAAGTATTCAAAATTGATAAAGTCATCTCAGATATCCTGACTTTATATCAACCTGAGTTGCAATTAAAAAACATTGAACTCATACAAAATTGGAACACGAATAATATGATGATCAAAGGTGACGCCAACCAAATTAAACAAGTTATTATTAATATTATAAAAAATGCAGTAGAAGCGATTGAAAAAGACGGTAATATTAGCGTTACTGTTGAAAAAACGGCCAATCAATTCTGTAGTATCTGTTTTTCGGACGATGGGGGCGGTATGGAAAAAGAAGTTATAGAACATATTTTCAAACCCTTTTATACGACAAAAACAGAGGGCACTGGTCTTGGGATGATGATTTCAGAAAAGATTATTCAAGAACACGAAGGTCAAATTACAATTGATAGTGAATACGGTAAGGGCACTAGTATTACAATTAAGCTTCCTTACGTTGACAATTAATGTACATAAAAAGCATTTCTAGTGGTTATAAGACCTTAGAAATGCTTTTCTTTTATCAATTAGTTCCCACTCTCACGCAGAGTTCTAATAAACACAATTTTCATAAAAAAGATATGAACGCCTATCAGTCAATACAATCAACTAAAAGACGTTCTTTGCCACTCTTATCTTAAAATGGTTTTTACTAATTTCACTTTCTGTTTATACGGTGGGAATAACAAATTATTTGCCAGCTTCGTTGACTTTTTCAAAATAGATTTTGGATGTGTAAAGCATTCGAAGCTTGCCTTCCCATGATAAGCATTAACGCCAGAATTACCGACACCTCCAAATGGTAAATAGACACTAGCTACATGAGTTACTGTATCATTTACACAACCACCACCAAACGGTAATTCCTCAAGGAAATATTGAATGGCTTTTTCTGTCTCAGAGAAAAAGTACGCTGCTAATGGTTTCGGATATTGTCGAATTTGATGAATAGCTACCCTCAAATCATCGTAAACGATAATCGGTAAAATGGGGCCAAATAGTTCATCTTCCATTGAAGGGCTATTCCACGAAATATTTTGTAAGACAGTCGGCTCTATATATAAATCGTCACGATCATAGTTACCACCAAATAACACATGGCTCTGCTCTCTATCTAATATATTCTGCAAGCGATCAAATTGACGCTCATTAATAATGCGACCATAATCCGGGCTGTCTTGTGCGTCTTTGCCGTAAAACTTTTGGAGAGTCTTTTTCAGAATTCGGATAAAAGGTACTTTCACGGACTCATGTACTAATACATAATCCGGAGCGACACATGTTTGACCCGCATTCGTAAATTTCCCCCATGCAATACGCTTCACAGCAACTTCTAAATTTGCTGTTTGGTCAACAATTGCAGGGCTTTTCCCTCCTAGTTCAAGCGTATGTGGTGTTAAGCGTTCTGCTGCTGCTTTCGCAATGATTTTACCAACAGCTACACTTCCAGTAAAGAAAATATAATCAAACGAAGCATGTATCAAAGCAGTTGTTTCTTCCTTTTCTCCTTCCACTATACGCACGTAATCTTCCTGGAACGTTTCTTGTATTATTTTTTTTATAATTTCAGCAGTATGTACAGATGCTTCAGAAGGTTTTACAATCGCAGTATTGCCACCGATAATTGCCCCAATTAAAGGTTCCATTACTAACTGGAATGGATAATTGAATGGACCAATAATAAGTACAGTCCCATATGGCTCTCGGACAATGAAACTTTTCCCTGGTTGAAAATGTAGTGGAGTTGGCACAGAAACTGGTTGTAACCATTCTTCTAAATACTTCTGCATATAGCTAATACTATCTAGTACAATCCCTACTTCAGTGGAGTACGCTTCGAATTCATTTTTTCTTAAATCTTTGTGCAGAGCTTGTAAAATTTCTTTCTCATGACTGATGATTGCAACTTTTAATTTTTTTAATTGTTCTTTACGGAATGACAAGCTTTTTGTTGCACCTGAAAAGTAAAATTTTCGTTGTGCTGCAATCATTGCTTCTACATCGTGGGCATTAAAATTTGCCATTTAAAAAACCTCCAATTTATCGAAATATTTATCTAATTTTGTTCATAAGCTTGCATAAATACATCGTGATTTATCCATAATAAAAGTGTTACATAATTTCATAAGAAAAAGAGCCTTATCTGACTCAAATTGTACCATTTTCAAGAAGGTTGCTGTCAAATGTTGAAGACTTCTAAAAGGGGGAATGTTACATGTTGAAAACAGAAACATGGTGGGAATCAATTTTCACAGGGCCATTAGCACATGGCTTACATCCGCAAAAACAAGAGGAATTAGAGGACGAATCTTTTTTATTCTTTCAGTACAATGATACAGCATCGGAAGAAAATGATCAGCCATCTTGAATGAAGTGTAGCAAAGTGAGCTGTCCGCTTAAAAAAGGACAGCTCCTACTTTTATATATATTACTTTAACCGTTGGATATAAGCATTAATAACGTATGGATAATACTAGCCTACCCAAACTGTAATTGGTATAGACATCTATATATCACATTTTTCCATTTAATTCAAATCAAATTTACAAATTTATTTACTACCCCGGCATATCCTTCATAAATCAGTAAATCATTTGACAATATTCCATTAATTTTTGTACATTTCCCATAATCAATCACCCACAATTACTTTGGTTCATCCCCAAAAATATCTTTCTAATTTACCCTTCTAATACTACTTATAACTCCACAATATTTCATTTTAATCCTATTACGCTAAACCCCAAGTTCTTTAATTCCCTATTAACACCAAAAACCTATAGATATTTTCAAATTTATCGCTAGAACCTTTTTAAAAGGGGTATGCAATTATATAGAGATTATTATTCTCACTCTTTTTTTAACACTGGAGGACTGACATGAAAAATATTTGGGAAATTTATAAACGGGATATTAAAAGTATTTTCTCTAACTGGGTAGCTGCGGTAATATTAGGCGGGCTTATTATTTTGCCTTCATTATATGCATGGTTGAATATTGCAGCTTCATGGGATCCTTATGCGAAAACCTCTCAAATCCCCGTCGGTATTGTAAATGAAGACAGTGGTGCAAAATTACAAAACCAACATATAGATGCTGGAGAAGAGCTAGTTGCAACGTTACATAAAAATCATGATATGAACTGGCAATTTACTAATCGTAATACGGCAATGGAGAAAGTTCGAAACGGTGATTTTTTTGCGGTAATCATTATTCCAGAAAATTTCTCTAAAGAGCTCGCTACAGTTGTTTCAGGTAAGCCCCGAAAAGCTAAAATAGAATATTATGTTAACGAAAAAATCAACTCCATCGCTCCCAAAATTACAAGTAAAGGTGCTAGTGTACTCGCTGAAGAAATGAGTAGTAAATTTATTGGTACAGTAAACGGAACGATCTTTGAGATGTTCAATCGAATTGGGATAGAAATGCAAAACAACTTACCTGATATCGAAAAATTCAAAAATTATGTTTTTACATTAGAGAAAGATTTACCAGGCATTCATACCGAGCTGAAGAAAGCACAAAAAGATGCCAATTCTGCAAGTACTTTGATTGGTGATGCTCAAAATGAAATTCCACAAGTAAAGAAACTAACAGAAGATGGACTTAATACAATTGAAAACACATTGACCTTCTTGACACAAGCTGAAGGTCGCCTCAATGATATGAGTCCGAAAATTAAAGAAGATCTACAAACAGTCCAAAAAATTTCAGCTGATGCAAATAGTTTGTTAAAACAACTACAAAATACAAAGATTGATTTTACCGAGGTAAATAAAGCAAAAGAAACGTTAGATAATCAGGTTACATCTTCTATTGATAAAGTAAATAACGTTGAACAAACATTGGCAGATTTAAAGGAATTCAACGATAAAAATAACATTAAAGATCAATCACAACTACTCTCATCGGCAATTGAGAGTACAAAAAATTTAGAAGCTTTATTAGTAGAAGCACAAACAAATGCACGCAATGTTAATGAAGTACTTGCTGGTAAAGAACAAGAGATTATTGATGCCATCAACTCATTGCAAACTATCGCTCAAAAAACTTCTGTCGGGCTCGACAGCTTTATCAAAGAATATGCACAATCTATTGAACCAACTGTTTTTAAAGCTATTAATGATGCTCAAAACACGTTATCTACTTCAAAGGATAAGCTGACTTTAATACAAACCCAATTGCCTGAAGTTGTACGTATCATTAATAATACTGATGGTTACATCTCAGAAGCAAAATCTGGTCTCAATACAGCGCTCGGTCAATATCCTTATGTGAATACCAAGGTTAGAGAACTTGCTAACAAAATCCGTGACTTCGAAAAAGAAACGGATTTAAATAGCGTCATTCAATTACTTATCAACGATCCGAATGCGGAGAAATCATTTTTTGAGCAACCTATTAAGCTAAATGAAAATGCCATCTTCCCAATCAAAAATTACGGAACAGGTATGACGCCTTTCTACACTGTTTTATCCATTTGGGTTGGTTGTCTACTTTTAATTTCACTACTTTCTGTAGGAGCGAAAAATGAAGAAGATTATACCACTCGCCAAATATATTTCGGAAAGCTATTCACATTTTGGACCATAGGCATACTCCAAACACTAATCATTACTATGGGTGACCTTTTCATTCTTAAAGTGTCAGCCCATAACCCAGTATGGTTCGTCCTATTTTGCCTATTCATCAGTCTCGTATTTATGAGTGTGGTCTACACTTTAGTGTCTGTTTTCGGAGATGTCGGAAAAGCACTTGCAATCGTGCTGCTTGTACTTCAGCTAGCAGGCTCAGGCGGTACTTATCCCGTTGTTTTGCTACCAAAGTTCTTCCAGGTCATTAACCCTTACTTACCTTTCACATACGCTATAGGAATGGCTCGAGAAGCAATTGGTGGAATCATATGGAATAAAATATTAGTGGATGTCATCGTACTTGGCATAGTTCTCATAGTTGCTCTGTTATTTGGCGCCATCCTCAAAAAACGTTTAAATGTTATTACTTCACGTATGCTACTTAAATCAAGAAAATCAGGGTTATTTCACTAAAAAGGGACTAGTTTGGTTATATTGACCAAACTAGCCCCTTCTATTTTATTGATGAAAACAATGTTTGACTTTTACTGTTTGCCATCTTATGATATTAAGTAATTCTTACATAAATTTAAGAATTAGAATTTCTCCCGATTCCTTAGCTCAGCTGGGAGAGCGCCACCTTGACAGGGTGGAGGTCGCTGGTTCGAGCCCAGTAGGAATCATAGGTGCCAAACCTAATGTGAAGACCGTCGGAACAACGGTTTTCACAAAAAAGACCCCTTAACAGCACGTATTGCTGGGGGTCTTTTTTTCTAGCGGCAAATTTGGTATTCTTATTTGATTTCTTGATTCTTTTTACTAAATATGTTTTTGTAAAAACTCTTGCTTAAATCAGAGCTTACACTTTTCTAACATATTCTTTTTTAGCAGTGATGTACAATCCACTTTTGGTTTTTAGTCGATAAACGTTTCCATATCTTACAATGTCCACTATAGTATATATGGTATTCTTATTACATTTTTCTACTCGTTCTGCTTTATCAAATTTCACTCGTTGGTATGCATGGCAATCTTTGATGACTTTGTATTTACCTGTACCAGTTTTATAATAACTAATAGAATTTACTGATTTGTCAACGGTTGATACCTGCTTAGTATAGTCAAGATAATCCGCAATAACTGAAGCAATACCTTGACAAATATATTCAAATTTATCATTGTAAATTTTCGCATCAGCTACACTATCTACGAAACAAACTTCGATTAAAATAGCTGTACTATTGGTACTATTTAAAAAATATAATTCCTTTCTCTCTTTGGCTCCACGATCTTTTAAACCACTTATACTTGCAATTTTGGCACTAACTTTTTTAGATAATGCTATTGCATCGTAATACAAACATTCAGTACCTCGTGGTTCGCTAGTTTTAGATGCTGCGTTAAAATGAATGCTAATATCTAAATCTCGTGTTTTACCATTATGGTAATTGACAATAGTATTTAAATTTTGATTTTGTGTGATAGATGTATCATCGTGGAAATTATACCCACTACCATCATATCCTGTTGTTAATATTTCATATACACGATTGGCCACTTTACGTGCCTCATTCACTTCATCAAGAATCCCTTTTGCACCACAAACTTTTAATGCATGTCCACTTGAAATTACAAATTTTTTCACCATATTATTTCAATCCTTCAGATTTTAATGTTTTTTCTTGTTCACTTGCTTTTTTCGTTAATAAATAAGTGTTTTTATAAATTCCATAAACAACCAATAGGAAAGGTACTGCTGCTAACAATGAATTTACAAAAGCGTCTATTGTTTCATTGGTAAACCAGGTGACTCTGATTCCTAACGTCTGCAAAAATAAAAGGACCGCTGATAGCAGGCCCCCAAATAGTGCAATATATTGTGTTAATTTTTCCATTGTCATTAAATGACCTCCTATTGCGCTAATATATTGAATAATGATTGTAAAAATAAATAAAGAACGCTTCCAGCCCCACCGTATTTTAATAGTAGGTCGGCATTGCGTTCCATTTTAGTTTTACGTAAATCATAAGTACGAACCTTTTCACTCTCTAATGCCGTATCTCTAGACTTTATAAGATCCCATTGTTTATCCATAGTAGATTGCAAAAAAGAACGGGTTTCACGATTTTCTTGTAAAATGATATTCTCTAACTTTACATAATTTTGTTCGATTTGCTTTAATCGTAGTTCTTGTTTCAAATCACTTTCTTCGAGCGCAACAATCCGCTCTTCGTGATTTCCTAAGCGGTCATCAAATAGATTTTCCATCGACACTCTCCCATTTTAGACAAAATAAAAAAGATATCCCAAGAGAATATCTGTTGAATACTATAGAGCCTTTTCAGTTGCTTCATTAGTAAATTTTTGTATTAATTAAATAATATAACAAATAACCATTTAATACCCATGAATTAAAAGGTAATATTTGTAATGCTTAATAATTTATCTTATAATCACCATCAGCATAAATAGTGACAAGTAAATCATCATTATTTGGATATTCATAATCATAGTGAGTCCCATGAACAGCTTTCTTCCAAGTACCTTTCATATCCATTTGTGTAATGAGTGCATCGATTTCTGCTGAATCTGTAATATCTTCCATAGATATAGCATATGCGAATCGCATAGTCTTACTATCTCCCCGTATATCAGTCCATTGTGCTGATGTAATATTTGCTAGTGTTTCTGGGGACATACCAAGTAAGATAACCTCATCCGTTTTCGGATTAATATTAATCCATTCCATTCCGTTATGTGCATACCATGTAATTCCCTCGTCAAATGAAGTGATAACACGTACTTTTCCTTTATTTACTTCTTTTGAAGTAAGCTTTACAAAATCTATATTCTCTATAAAACGGATATTAATGCCTTTGGTTGGTAGGACTAGCTGATCTAATGGAATTGCATTAGTTTTCAGCGTTCTCCTTGCATTTTTCTCATCTGTCCATACACTTATTCTGAAATTGTCAGGGAGTGAGTCGATTGCTTCAAATGGTATTCTATCCATTCCATATTTTTCATAAAATATCTTTTTATCTTCAATATCATTAGGTATAGCACCAGTATTCTCCCATAAGGAACCATTGTAATACCAGTAATTATCTTCTTCAAATAAAATAAGCATTTTATTTATTTTTAATCTTTCTATTTCTAAAATGGGTCTAAATCTACCTGTAGTACCACTTGTACCTAATTGTGAGAATGTATCAATTAGATTGTGCCCCCTTATAATCCTATATGCCGAGCCAAAGGTACTAGAAATAGAGCCCGTCGTCGAAGTCCAACACTGCTGTTGACCAGCCCAGTGCCAAATAGAATCATCCCCAGCTGTTATGGTACCGTTTAATGTAGAATTTACAATATTCCTATCCCATTCGTTATCTTTATCTAAATCATATATCCCACCTGTTGGTAATCTAACTGTTAGTTCGTAATCATTTTGTATAGTAGGATCTTCAAATAATTGCATATCATTTATTCCTACATTATGTTGACTATAGTAACTTGATAAAATGTTTATTCTGAAATGTTTAAATATTTTTTTTCTATCATTTAATTGGTACTTATGGGTTAAGGCGTCGTTCGGGTGAATAGCTGAAAATATTTTTTCGTAGTTCACATCATCTGTCGATCCGAATAGTGTGAAATCTTTTATTGAATACGATGTGCCTGATACAAGAAATGCTTGCAACTCTATTTCAGTTATTATTTTAGATGTAGGATAGCTTAACTTTAACCAATGCCCTTCATTTGGTGAAGTTGTAAGAGTGTACCAGAATGGTCTGGAGCCAACATTGCTATCAAATGCTTTATAGGCGTAGTCGGAAGAATAGTTACTGTCAGCAGTCACTGTTATTCCTCCAGGCGTTATGGAAGAGTTCATAATTGGCACTGTAGGTCGAGAGCCCATATTTATAGTAATCCCTGAGCCACTTGCAACACCTGCTAAATTCAAGGAATTCCAACTAATTGAATTCTGTATATACCTATCGGCCATTAGTCTTTTCTTTCCATTCCAATCCTCAATCATGATAAAGTAGAAATCCCCAGAAGAGTTTGTTGATGAAATTGTTGTAGGTATAAAATCCAATGATTCTTTGCCTAAAGCTGAGAATGTTCCGACCTCTGCAAAAGGTGCTCTATAATTACACCTTATTCTCTTTCCTATTTCTAATTCTTCTATTTTTGTAACTTCTTCTGGATGGAGTAATCTACCACTAGAATCTATATCTACAGCATCTAGGGTAGCTATTGAGTTTCCTATATTCTCCACAATAACTTTATGTCTTTTATTATCCATTCCTTCCTTTTTATACCAAACGATCATATTATTATAGTTAGAGTCAGGTATACTTACAGCTATAGAAGTTTGTGATCTAACCTCTACTAAATTATTGTCTATTGATATTTTTAAACATTCACTATATCCATTAAAGACACTAGATAATAATATTAGTCTTGTCCCTATAAAGTCGAACTCAATATTGCCTCCAACATTAATGACTGTTCTTGTACCATTGTAATATGCAGTGTTTGGTGCAGAGGTTACGCCTATTTTCTTAATGGAGCTATCTTGGTCGTCGTACCTTTTCCAACCACTTTCAGGGACAGTTAATTTATCTCCTACATTAGCCATATTTAATAAACCTCCTTACTCTCTATATTCAATTACAGGTCTAAAACCAATCCTCTCAGATACGTAATTTGATGCTAATACATTATAATCTTTATATTCAGTTTGAACTGTACCACTCTTATTTCCTCTTGCTACTCTCGACGAACTACTGGCCATTTGTGTTAACCCAGTATTTTCTGTAAATGTGCCGTTTATAGGAGAATCTTGAGTCCAGGTATAGGAGTTTCCACAATTCCATATGCTTTTATCTAAACTTTTGACTTCCCTACCAATCTCACTGTTATTAATATGCTTATCCCATTCATTATTAATAGGCCATGCACCTCTTACATGTGTAGACTGGATAAGTGTCTTGTTGTTATCTTCATCTACATAGGCAACACCTCCAGTTAGAGAACGCATGATGAAGTTCTTATACTCTTCATACACCTCAAACTGGTAAATTCCAGCTACATTATATCCATAACTGCTGTCGTAAGGAAATCCATGAATTTTCAAATATCTGCATACAGTCGGTTCCACTTCTACTTCTATCCAGCCACTACCTACTGGTGCAGTGATATTACTAAGTATTTGATATTCCACATCATCATCCGAAAAAGAAATATCAAAAGTATTTGAACGACTATCAGCAAAAATTCTCAGTACTTTTACTACCTTAAGACTTCCTAAATTCAGTTTAACCCAAGGTGTTTTGTCACCGTTCACGGGGTTCCATCGACCTTTATATCCTCCTGTATTCAAACTTCCATTGTTTATTGCCGAGGCGCTACTATTTCCCGCTGAGTCACTGTAGTTGCTAGACGCTGTTGCGCTGGCAGTGATAGCTAAATTTTCATTAAAATTAATTCTCTTCCCTTGTATAAAATTTCCAGAATTTAGTGTATCCCAACTAATAGTATGCTGTACTACTCTATCACTAACCAATATTCCAGTTGCCACTTTTATAAAATAAAATATGCCATTTGGAGTTTTGCTCCCTTCAACTAATATCTCCTCCCCTACAACTGTACCTAATTCGCTAAGTGTTCCTACTACTCCATTTAACGCAACATATTTACAAGGAATGTAATCACCTATATCCATATCCGCCACCCTCCGCCTTAATTGTCCAATTGTTGTAGGTTCCGGCATATTCAACACTCCTTTTATAAATTAAAACTAGTCAATTTTTAAACTATTAATTTTCTTGAAGTCACTTTTTTCAAAATTCACTTCAAGAATCGTTCCAGCACCTGACCACATATCATCAGTAAGTAATTGTTTTTCAAAATTCTGTTTTAATTGCAACCTACCATCAAAGATAATATTATTGTTATCAATAAAATTGATAGAATCAGTGTTTTCAAATCTATTCTGTATAAAAACTGTATTTTGTTGACCCACAGTAAATTTAAGTATTTCTATAGGAGCTCTCAAAAATGAAGTTGTATAGTCAATTGGGATTTGATACTGTCGGGGCGCAGATGTTGATGCTGTTACTCCTAATTTCGTAATTTGTTGATACCCCTGTTCCCCCCCATTATTATTGCTACTCCCACTGGAGAATGGAATATATTCAGTACCATTCCAAATACATAAAGTTTGCCTGTTGCTATTTGTTATATCTACTCTAATGACATATAGCATGTGAAGAGTTCCTATATCAGGTAAGGCATCGCGATTATCAACAAATGTAACTTCTTTTAATTCCCCACTGCTATTTGGTATATTTTTTATTACTTGAACTTTTGTCACTTTTACACCTCTAATCGTGTGTTATAACAATGTAGAACATGATTGATTCTTTTTTTGTAAATGGTATGGTTTTAACCAACTTTACCCAAAATTTAATTGTTTCTTTAGATGCTATTACTTTGATAACAAATTCAACCTTATATGTAGCTGATGAACCATTATCACAAAGTACGATTTTTAAATGGGCAATCTTTATGTCTTCTGTCACACCAATTATCGTAGTAAATATTTATTTTCCCTTCTATTATAGTACTATCATAAAATATGAATTAAACCATTCCACCAGTAGCAATGCTGGAATTTACGAATGTAAATCGCACAAGATTTACTCAATTTTTTAGTGCAACTTCAAAATCATCCGATTGCTAAAGGTGTTGGTATATTATTGTAGCTCTATACACCTGATATCCCTCCTTTCAGGCAAAATAAAAAGGCCTCATGTGCGCCTACTGTTTCTATCTTATTAATAATTAATTTTGTAATCTCCATCAGCGTAGATTGTTACTAGCAATTCGTCGTTGTTTGGATATTCGTAGGAGTAGTCTTTGTCATGCACTGCCTTTTTCCATGTACCTTTCATTTCCATTTGGGTCGTTAGGGTATCAATTTCAGCAACGTCTGTTGTGTCTTCTATGGATAATGCGTATGCAAAGCGCATTGTATTACTGTTACCTCGTAGTTCTGTCCATTGTGTTGATGTAACAGCCGCCAATGTTGCCGCAGACATACCATGCAAAATGGCTTCCTCCACTATCGGAATTACCTCAACCCAATTCATACCGTTGTGTGTATACCATCTAAGGCCTCCGTCAAACGATGTGATAACACGTATTCTACCTTGTCCTAATTCGTTTACGGTTAACTTTATATAATCAATGTTTTCAATCGACCGGATGTTGATATCTTTTGTTGGTAATACTAGTTGATTATGTGGAATTGCTGTTACTTTTACAATCGGGACATGATTTTCATCGCTTACCCATGTTACGATGCCAATATTATTTACCTCACCTAACAATGGTAATTTAGTAGTTGGAATCGAATCCATGCCATGTTCTAAAAATTGCTCTAAAGTTGGTGTTGTAGTTGAAACCGTATTCCAACCAAGTACTTCTGCAGAAGGAGTTCCTTCGAACATTTCTATTTCGGTAATAGCAAATGCTGAATGTGCAGATGTTTCTTGCACATAGATTCTATATGTTTTGAATTTTCCTTTGTTTGGAATTATATAGCTTCTTTTTTCTCCAATAGCCCACACAGACTCATTTTCAAATATTTTTAAATTAACCCAAATGTCATCAAATTCTCTAAATCCTTGGATTATAAATGTTTTCAAGGACTGTGTACCAACTAAACTATCTAGTCTTGCAGTAATTGAAACCTTCCTAATTAACTTGGGCTCGGTAAAAGTATATGATATCCATTGGGGGACTACACCTCCAGAATGCCAAGAACCATTTACATGCACATTCTGTTTATCAAATGCTTTAAACGCCGCATAATTTGCTCCCCAAATACTACTAGCTTCAACAATGCCGTTAGGTTCCGTATTACTTGTCATGACAGGAATAGCATTTTCACTACTTATTATTTCAGATGAAGCTGTTTCAGATGCAGCTGTTACATATTTCTTATATGCTCCATCAAGATAGATAAGAGATTTCTTTTGAATCGTAATGAGTGATTCTATTTCTAAGACTGGACGAAAAGCTTTTGCATTTGTAGATGTATTATTTGGACTATAACTCCAACTTGAAATATCTGTGCTTGAACCTCTTACCACTTTTCCCGGATTTGTTGATGGTGTTGATGAAGTCCAGCTATTTAAATTCACATTCCAAACGTTATTGTCTCCAGCTGAAATCATCCCATTTAGATTTGAATTAATAATGTATTTATCCCACTCATTATCTTTATCATTAGCAGATGTACCACCTGTTAATAGGCGGATAGTGAACATATCATTAAAAATCTGATATGATATCATTTTTATATTGGTGAATCCTGTAACATCCCCATTATTCCCATATCCTCTTGAGTATATCCGGTAATAACGATAAGGCGTTTTATTATTAAATATATAATCCATTTGTGTGTCATTATTTATATGAGTTCCTCTAAAGATGGTATCAAAATACACACCATCATTTGACCCTTTAAACACAAATGTAGCAACTGTATATAAACCACTACTACTATATTTAAAAGGTTTTAATCTTAAAAAGTTAATCGCTTGTTTATTATTTTCACCGAAATCATATTGTATCCAGTAACCATCGCTACTTTCTGGGTATTTTCCGTTATAGCCAGGAATAGAAGTATACCAATACGTTACCATATTCCCGTCAAATGGATGCCAAATCCCGCCATTATAGATAACTTCTGCCGTAATATATGGAACGGCTTTTGTTTCAATCGGCGTTTCATATATTACTTTACCAGACATAACAATGTCTACGCCATTAGCAATACCAGCAGTATTTAGATCATCCCAGCTGACATTATGTTGTATATTTCTATCAGCAATTAGCTTCCATCTTCCTAAATAGTCTTTGTCTACACAGACAAAGTAAAAATCGCCATTAGGTATGTCCGTACTTATTGCGGGAATAAAGTTAGATGTTTCTCCTCCAAGTCCACCAAATACCCCTATTGTTCTTGCTGTTGTAACTTGATAATTACAACGAATCCGCTTACCAATTTTTAAATCTTTGATATCAGTAATTTCGTCGGGATGAAATAAACGGCCAGTATCATTGATATCAATATTGCCTAAGTTAAATGACGAATTATCGGACACACTTTTGATTTCAACTATATGTTTTTTATTTGCAAGCCCTGTTTTTTCATAAACCAAATTTGTACTATAAGCACTAGATCCAATGTTTTCGGAAAATATATCAATATTATCATCGATTTTGATTTCTATTTGATTAGAATAATTCGTTGACGTTTTTGACATGATACGTAATTGATTCCCTACAAAAGTAAATTTAATAGTATCTGTTAACGGCTTATTTGTTTGATAGCTTGTTCCACCAGAACCAGTATTTAAACTCCAACCTATACCTTCATACTGAATCATTTTGTGTGCATAATCATATCGCTTCCAACCAACTTCTGGTGTCGCTATAACCTTTCCAATCGTTGCCATGATTACACTCTCCTACTCTCTATATTCGAATACAGGTCTGAACCCCCATAATGGATCTAATAATTTTGAAGGGGCGGCAAACAGTGAATTTGCATTTTCATACTGTTTCCCCCTACTTATTCTGTTTGTATTTATACCTGTGGATGTTGTTCCACCTGAGTTCACTTGGCCGTTGACAGGTGTCTCTTGGCACCATGTATAAGCATTAGTATAGTGAAATACATCATCTAATGTTCGTCCTAGTTGTATCTTACTTTTTGGAAAGTTAACTATATGCTTATCCCATTCATTATTTTTAGGCCAAGCACCATAACCTTTATCTATTAATGATAAATTACCATATTCATCAGCAAATGCTACCCCTCCTCTAAGTGATCGTCTAAATATTGTTAATCCTTCTTCGAATTCATTTTCTTGCAAATAACCTTGAATATTTTTGTTTAAATTCAAAGAATCCCATGAATGCGTGTGCATAACTACTCTATCCGCAATCAATAAACCTCTACTAACTTTTATCATATACCAAAAATAATTCGTATAATCTTCACCTGTACTGCCTGTCAATGCAAGCTCCGACTTCCCTCCTGTACCCGCGAAGTACCCTTTTGTAGGAATACCGCATGTAGCAATATAATCTCCTATTTCCATATCACTGATTCTTTCTCTTAATACTCCGGTTGTTAATGGTGCAGGCATATTCAACCCTCCTCCTGTATTCTTTTCTAATAAACATTTAATTTGTTAATTCCCGAAAATTTACTACTATCAATATTCACACTGAAGACCGAACCTTCTTCAGTCCACGTTTCTTCACGGTGCATGCGAAATTCATATTCAGTTTTTAATTTCAATTTCCCGTCAAAAATAACATTATTATTCTCGATAAAATTGACCGAATCTGTATTATTGAAATCAATTTGAGTTGCTACTACACCTTTCTTACCTGATGTAAATTTCAGAATCTCCAAAGGAGCACGTTTAAACGAAGTTGTGTAGTCAATTGGGATTTGGTACTGACGAGGTGTAGATGTCGAAGCTGTTATTCCTAATTTCGTAATTTGTTGATATCCCTGTTCCACTCCACTATTACTGCTATTCCCTCCAACGAATGGAGTATATTCAGTACCATTCCAAATACATAAAGTTTGCCTGTTGCTATTTGTTATATCTACTCTAATGACATATAGCATGTGAAGAGTTCCTATATCAGGTAAGGAATCGCGATTATCAACAAATGTAACTTCTTTTAATTCCCCACTACTGTTTGATATATTTTTTATTACTTGAACTTTTGTCACTTTTACACCTCTAATCGTGTGTTATATCAATATAGAACATGAATGATTCTTTTTTTGTAAATGGTATGGTTTTAACCAACTTTACCCAAAATTTAATTGTTTCTTTAGATGCTATTGTTCTGATAACAAGTTCATCCTTATATGTAGTTGGGGAACCGTCATCATCTAGCGCGATTTCTGTCCATGTATATCCAAGATCAGTACTATACTGCTCTATTTCTAATTTAGCATTTCTAATTTGAATAGTTGTTGGATTATATAGTTCCAATTGCATTTCTAACTTGTCGTTTTGAATTGTTCCAATATTATTAGGATGCCATGTACTTAATTCAATACCCGTTTTACAGACGATTAACTGCGAGCCAATATAATATTCATCACCTGTAATAAAGGTATCTGTCAGTTCATCAATGGCATCTCCATTACTATTTAGATAAAATAGAGTTCCTATCATTTCGATATGTGGTAATTCGATAAAAGCGATACCTTCGCTATTTGGGGTAGCGTTATATGTTCCGCCGGCAGTTACTAATTCAATAATTGTATCTGCTTGTAATCCAGTAATCTTTAGATTGCTTGAAGAAGCAGCTATGAATCGATTAACGATAAATTGTTCAAAGTTAACATCACCTTGTTTAGCTACAAAGCCTATCTTTAAAAACTCGAATTCAATTGAATCAATGAATTCAAACGCTCCATTACGATACATATATAAATCATATTGATTACCATTGCGAATAACTTTAATATTTTCAAGATTGGTTTGTGCAAGATCCTTTACTTCTAACAATTCAATGTATTCTTCTTTGCTTTTATACAAAATTAAACCGCCAGCATCTCTACTGACGGTTGGGGTATATTCAACTATTGCTTCAAAAACTGTTACATCGTTTGGTATATCCCTAAATACTTTCGTATCTTTTGTAGTGTCGTGTGAAAGCGATAATATACCGCCCTTGGAACTGGTTTTAATAGGATTAGTAATATCCCAAGTTTGTAAATTAAATTCCTCATCAAAAACAAGACCACTACTCTTTTTTATTAACAAGAACCCACCTCCTAGCGCGTTTTTTTAGTAAACCATTTGCTATACCAATTCGCGCGTGCTGGTATCAACCATATTTTCTTTTTCTTTTTAGCTTCAGTCAGTTCAAAATTAACTGAATCAACAGCATCCACATCAATTTCAGATTCTCGAAGTACAATATAATCACTTTCCATAATAAGTGCAAAAATATCATTTTTGACTTCTAATGATTCAGTAATAAATAAAGATGTATTGAGTGTCTTTTCACTACGAACTTTTTCTAATAAATTTTCTATTGAATCAATCATTGTAACTGAATTAATATTTTCGTCTAATTGATTTAGAACATCAATAATTCTTGGGGCAACATAAGTGTCTTTTAAATACCCCTCAGCTGTTAATATATTAAGTGGCGTATAAGTTCCTTGTGTTTCTTCAATAACAGCAAAAGTTGCAATAGATCCAAATGAATCTACTTTATTTTTTGATGCTAATAATTCCGTAACATAGTATGCTATATCAGACTCTTTTAAATTTGCAATGATGTATAAATTTTTTGGAACGACTAACTGCTCCTTTATAAGTTCTCCCAAGATATTCTGCAAAATAATACTACTGGAATTAGATTCTAACAGATCGATATCAACTATCACCTTGTCCGATCTTATGACACCCATATTATTATCTATTGCTTCAATCGACTGTTCTGTCGCATTGATTACATCTAAACCGATGATTTGTGTATCAAGGGCAGCTTCTTGTTGACCTTGGAGTTCAATGATATCTGAAAAAATTTCGCTAGCAGCATTTCCAAACGCACCTTCAATTTCAACACCTTGATAAACGTTAATCGACTTACTAGATGAGGCAAGTTTAACAATTTTTGATTCAATAACATCACTTTCATTTGAATAAATTTCGATGTTCATTTCATTTGATTCTAAAATACTTTGATTTTTTATTTTTATATCTTTTAATGCGACATTGATATCAACTATCACCTTGTCTGATTTCATAACATTTAAATTCTCATCGATTGCTTCAATCGGCTGTTCTGTTGTGTTGATTTCATCTAAACCGATGATTTGTGTATCAAGTGCGGCTCCTTCTTGACCTTGGAGCTCAACGATATCCGAAAGAATTCCGTTGGAAGTTTCTCCAAACTTCCCATCAATTTCAACACCTTGATAAACGTTTATCGAATTACAAGATGAGACAAGCTTAACAACATCTGATTCAATAACATCACTATCATTTGATTCTAAAATACTTTGATTTTTAATTTGTGTATCTTTTAATGCGACATCGATATCAACTATCTTCTTGTCTGATTTCATAACACCCAAATTCTCATCGATTGCTTCAATCGGCTGTTCTGTCGCGTTGATTACATCTAAGCCGATGATTTGTGTATCAAGGGTAGCTTCTTGTTGACCTTGGAGCTCAACGATGTCTGAAAGAATTTCGTTAACAGCTTTTCCGAACATACCATCGATTTCAATTCCTTGATAAACGTTAATCGAATTACTAGATAAGACAAGTTTAACAACATCTGATTCAATAACATCACTATCATTTGAATAAACATTAACATTCATCTCACTCGTTTCTAATACACTTTGATTTGTGGTTTGTGTATCTATTGATGAGACTACTGAATTAAACGTTGTATCATTTTGATATGCATCTGTAATGTGTACGGATGTACCCATGGCTGTTTCTGTTATTTGACCGTCATAATTACTTACAACAACATTAGCTGTAGATTCTGATGAAGTATTCTCGTTTTTTTGTTGAACCGCGTTTAAATATGATTCAATGGTAAAGAAACCTACTTCTATCCTTTCGATACTAATAGTTTTTCCCACAATCGAACTATCTGAAATTATTTCATTACTCATAATAACTAATTCTTCTTGAATCGCTTTATCTTTTGAATTTCTATCGCCTTCTATAATTAATTCAAAAAGTATGGAATTATCTTCTGTTTTTTTAATACATTCAAAAATCTTATCCGCTGCTATTTTACATTCTAAATAGAATGAATAAGCTCTTAAAATTACTTCGCTTTTTGTATAATTATCTATATCATTTAAATTGACTTCAAAAAATTGACGTACTGTATTCTTTATTTTTTCTTCTAGTTTTGTATTTAGAACCATGTTCACTGAATACTGATCTAATTTAATCAGCTGAGTATCAAGGGCAGCTTCTTGTTGATCATCCAGATTGACTATATCAACTTTAAGATTATTAATGGCATTTTCTAATTCGCAATCTATCTTGTTTACTTCATACTCATTTTCCGAATGGAGTACAGGTGATAAGTCTAAAATACCTAGATTAATTAAATTACCGTCATTTGAATATGACACAATTTTAAATTCTTTCGCTTCTATTTCTCTCGGATTTGCATTTTTTGTGTCGTTCGAAATAACTGCTAAGTCAAACAATGTTTCGCTTGTATAGTCATCTACGTTACAATTCATTACATCTATCTTCATTTGAGATGTTTGACCTTCATAGTCGTTTAAAACCGTATTGATCATTTTTTGTGATGATGTTTTTTCATTTTCTTGTGGATTCGCATTCACAAATAATTCACTTGAAGATAACGCTTCTTTTTCTTCAATTATTTTAATAACTTTTTCTGTAGTTGCAACGTCTACATATATTCGGTTACCATTCATTACCACTTCTCTTTGAGCCGTTTTCTCTTCTTGATAACTAACCCCATCGAGTACAATCTTTTTTGTATAATTATTATTTCTTTTTACAATAATATTTATCAATTTTCGTGACATTGATTTAATTTCTTGTTGTTTATATACATCAATTTTATTTTCTGTAGAATAATGGTCTAATCCAAGTATTTGCACATCGAGAGTAGCTTCTAACAATTTATCTAGATCGACAACATTTATTTGTAGAGGGAAATGCTGTTGTTTGTAGCTGTTATAAATATTCAAAACACTTTTGTTAATATTCTCGGAGTTAAAATCATCAGTTATTATAAGGGTTTTTTCTAATATAATTTGTCTATGTGACAAATTTCTTTTATCTTGTCCAGTAACTTCAATTACCGGTACTTGATACTTAAATCTTTGCAACATATACTCAGTAGCGACAATGGATGGAATTTTATAGTCGAGATTTTCATGTCGAATTGAAGCAACTTCTTGTTCAGTAACTAAAAAAACACTCTGTAAATCTAATAACTTTGTAGTTATGATATTATCCTGGACAATGTTATCTTCTATATTAATTAGATTCACTTCAATTACTTGTTTTTTAAATGTCTCAATAAAGGGTATCTCAACAACATTTAACACCGTTGTAAACTTTTCATAATCCATCTCTACAAGTATCACATTAAGAATCTCTTCCAGCTCTACTTCAACTAAGTATTTCTGAGTTTTATGATTAAGTGGAGCGACGAACCCATATTGACTATGCGTTCGACTTGATTGTGCGATGAACGGATATGCACTTTTCATTCACTCCACCTCAATCATATTTTTTCTTTAAAGATTCCCCAGCCGATTGGTGCATAAGGTGATGTGCTTTCTAACCGCATTGGAGTAATGGGTGATTCAGCTAAATTATACTGATACATATTTGCAGCAATATAAGAAGAAGTTATTTCAGTACCAACTGGCGGTGCTGTTGAAAATTCCACTGCTTTATAATCATTTGAATAAGTAAAATTAGTTTGTTCTTTGCAATCGAAATAAATTGAGGGTTTAGTATCTGCCGTGCGTTGAAATAGATGAAATACTTTAGTTATACCATCACCTATACCAATTCGTTCATGCACAACTGTTTTTTCGACTTCGAGCTCCGCATCGTGTTCCAAACCACTTGGATGCACTGCATATACATCATCCAAAACTCCAACTTCTTTGTCATATGGATGAACGATTCCCATTAAAGAATCGTGGTACATATCATCATATACAGATGGACCTCGACCTGATTCAGGTCGTTCAATCGCCTTATCATGAGTAATAAATGCTAGATAATGTTTTTGATAGTAAGAGCCCCCGATTGATTGCTGTAACATTGCAAAGTTATTTCCATTTGCTGTATCCATTCCATAATCAACTAAATGATTGCCTAATTTCTTGTCCTTCGTCCATACACCGGCTTTTCCTGCTCGGCAACCACCAATTAACACAGTGTTTTGACGTGGTTTTTTGCCTGCGTTATTTAAGCGTCCTAGGTATAAAGGTACATGCCAAATATTATCTGGATTACTAGCAGCATCCATGCGTAAAAATAAAATTAACCGATCCTTGCTAACAGATCCCCAAGCATGTAATAATGAGTCACGCCCAAACGCTGGATTAAAGTTATCTTCGTTCGTAAACGTCATAACTGTTGGTACAGAAGGCTTTATAAATGACGCAGCGCTAAAAGCTAAATTTCCTAATCCATCTGAAGTACTAAGATCGCCACTTCCCGTTGCGATTAAATCACCGTAGTCATTACCTTCAATTGGTTGGCGAATTTCTGTATATGATGCACTAACTTCACCTGTTGTAGGTGCATCGTAGAAGGTCACTTCACCAGTACTATTTTTAACAGTATAAGACAAGTCATCAGCAAGTACGTTATTTACATAAACCTTTACGCTACCAGGTTTTACATTTGTCACACCTAAGTTAAATACCTTTAGCGTCCCGTTTGCTGTACCAATCCCCTTTTTTAAAGTTGTAATATCAAACGATACATCATCGAACAGGAAAATACCAAATGTATTTGTTGGTTCAAATGCTTTAGTTGATAAGCTATATGTCGCCTTAATAATTCCCGTTGGAGGCGTATTAAACGTGATAGTTCGTCCCAAACGGTCTATTTTGTATTCTGTATCAGCGATATCTGCATCATTGATCTGAATTCGTTCAGATCCAGGTAGAATGTATTCGGAAAGAATATTAAAAGTTTTTTTTACACCGTCACCCACACCGATATTTGCAAGATTTGATGTTAAAGGAATTAAACGATTATCCGGGAAGGTCTGTTTATCTAGATCGTATGCATTGATTATTCCGAATTGACGCAATACCTTATCAGATCCGATAGCTTTAAACAATCGAACTTCCGCATATTTCGAGGCATTCTTCGATCTGTACTGTGCAAATTCTTCCCAACCAACAGATTCCAAAATTCCAGCAATAGTATTAGGAAAACGTTGAAGCATGAATTTTTCATTTATCCATCGTAATGTCATATTAGTTTGTCTCCTTTTCGTAAATAGCTAATCCCATTGGACGCGATACAACACCAGGGCGTTTTGTTATGGGTGATACTGCATCGGCTACAAAATATTTGTAGTATTCGAATACATCTGGACAAGCAATTTTTTTTAGTTTTAATTTTGTACCGTTACGGATTCCGACAGATGATGCAATTATTAACTTTTTTAAATAACCTCGGTCACGTTCATCCGGATGCGTAATATGTGCTCTTGTTACTGCTGCATTGTCCGTATACGATGATTTCGGGGGGTATGTGTACTCGTCGTTCTGTTCGTTTTTCCATGCACTTACAAATTGTCGACCCGCATTATCTTTTCTATCTGGTGGCATTAGCTCTGGACCATTATATATTTTGAAATAATAACCCTGATAGTAAGCACCTTGAATTCCGCGTTTTACAATGATATTATCAATCCCATTACCTGGGTATTGAGGGTATTTTTTATTTAATGGCATTAGAATGTTACTCGTTGCAATATGTGGTGTTGTTGAATCATACTTGTAATTTGGCAAACTAGTAGCTGTACCTGCAAATAATGCTGCAGTCTCTGTATCCCTTACACTCAAAGAAACAACAGAGCCAAAATACAAAGGAATCAATGGCACTTGATTATCAAATGGTGCTGGTGCACTATCTGCACGTATCATTAATGCTAATACTTCATCATCAATAAATCCTTCCACTTTCACATTTGAGTCAGGCCACCAGTTGGTTAACCAGCCATTATCATTTGTACCTGTTTCACGTGTTGAAATAGGCGTTATTGGTGATTGCATCATTTGTGATTGATTTGCAGTTTCATCGTACGAGTATCCGGATCCTGATTTTAGCTCGTAAGGAGTATAATCTTGCAATTCAATATCTAATACGTCGACAGCTTTTACAGAAGATGAAGGATATGTGATTTCTGCATTCTCCTTTACATCAGGCACTTCATCTAGCATATATACATAAATTTTGGATGTATCAATGAACTTTGTATCCCATTGGTCATGTATCCATTCATGTAATTCTTGGCGTAAAGTAGCATCAGAATTTAGTTTAGCTTGGTTAGGAACAGATCCACTTTTAAATTTTACAGGTAAGTCTCTGTATTTATATGATCTATCGCAAACTCGTGCGATACCGAACAAATCACCTACACTATTTCTAATAATGTTATGTTCAGTAATTTTGATTGGAAATACAACTTCATCAGGTTCTGTAAAACTTCTTGTACCATAAAAAAAGCTTGTAAATGTATATGAAGCTTTATGGAATGTCTTTACTTTTACCCATCCATTTTTAGTGGCTAACGAGACTAGATCATTTGCAAGGCTTTGTTCTTGAAAAAATACGGGTTTAATGTATGGCATATTATCACTCTTTTCCTATTAAAAATTGATAGTTAATATAAACATTTTTTGATCTACCTGAATTATTTTTATAACGTAATTCGACTATATCCCCCGATTTAAGAGGATGGGCAACCATTAAAAAAAGCCCCTCCGGGAGCTCTTTTGTATATACGGATTCGACGATCGCCTTGCCTTTTACAATTAAATCCCAGTTATCAGAATCATCGTAACGATCACAAGCTATTGCGATGCTGATTAATTCAGATTTCTTCGTAATTGTATATGTGTTAGTAACAAATGCATCGTTTTTATTTACTACAATTCTGATGCCTTTAATAAACGGCTCGGTCAATGTTGGAAAGAAAGGTGCATCAAATCGACCACCTGCTGTATAAGTGGTTATAAATCCTTGTTTTGCCATCAAATATCCTCCCTTTCATCATCTGAGAAGTCATGTTCGCTCTCATTATCTGATATTGGATTTAAATCGATGTCTGGTTCATCTATATCTTCACCGCCACTCGTATCGTTAAATACTTCTTCTTCGAAATCATCTTCTTCCTCATCGCCTTCCGAAATAATATCAGGGACAACTTGGACTAACCGATTTTCTGTGTAATATAGATTCCAATCGATGACTTCTCCGGTTATCATATCCTCATCTTGGGCTGATACTAATACTCCTTCATTATCAAATGTAAGCGTAGCAAGCTGTCGTTCATCACCTTCCACCATCGCTAACCGGCCGTTTTCATCGTAGTGAAGAGTTACACCTTCAATCGTGTCATCATCTTTTATTTTACTGATTGTATCTGTATCCAAACCGCCTGTTAATAACCGTTTTCGGATACTATTTTCAATCATCCGTTTGACTGGCGTGTACGTATTATCGCGTCTTGATGTCATTCCCTCACCTCTTACACTCTATGAATGACCCAGTTTCGAACAGGTCTTTTACTTGTGATATAACGTCCGGTACTTTCAGAGGCTATATTTTCCCGTGGCATATTTAAACTTGGTAACTTGCCAGCCGGATAAATAATATTTCCTGATCCACCTGCCACTTTGAAACTTGCTGTTAATTTCTGAAGCTTTCCAGCAGATATGCCGACAAATTTAATTACATTTGCTCCTTTTTCAAGGTCAATCTTAATATCAGTTCCCTTGTTTCGAACAAATAAGTTGTTTACAATCTTACGCCCGTTTAGATAAATATTCATTCGATCACCATCTTCAATTTTGAAGTCGAATATATTGATTATTAAACGGCTTTCAGTAGTGCTAAATTCCGGCATATCACTAGGTGGTGTTGGTGGCAATACAATGTCTAAATCGAATCGTGTGTTATCAGCTAGTTCAATTACTTGTGTTAACCCTGTACCTGAATAAGAGGTACGAATACCGCGTACATACATGCACTTAGTCACTTGTGTAATGCGTTCACGGACAGATACGACATCTAATAATTCCAACGGCAAATAGGCTGGTACGCCAATACTGAGACGCTTCCAACCCATGACCATTTTTGTAAATAGCGCTTTTGCTGTATTAAATTGTTTCTTTGGCGTATTTGCCCAGCTGCTTTCAATGATTAATTCACGTCGTTTGCCTTGCAATATATCCGATCGAATTTTAGCTGAAGTAAATCGATTCTTTATGGTACGGGTAACTTTTTTACGTTTACCATTCACAATTTCAAATTCTTTGGCTTTTGAAACGACGGTAATCGTATCAAAAACCTCATTGTTATCCATTGAGTAATCTGCTTCTGTTAAATCAATATAATCATCAAAAGTAACTACTGCTTTACCTAACTTTTTAAAATCCGGTAATTTTTTTGTTTTTACTTTACCGTTTGAACTTTCGATTAGTGCGTAATATGTTGTAAAAGCCATATTACCGATGTGATCATGCGGATATTCTCCCCTAATCCCCATTTTCTCACCAACTTTATAGCTCATACCGGTGAATGGCTCTTTAATATTTGGTTCAATATCATTCGGAATATTAACATGATCTAAGAATTTCTTTATAGCTACACCAACATTCATATCTACATCATCGATGAGATATTTTTTTGATTTTGGCATACATGTATTTACTTGCGCTTTTTTATAATTTGAACGGCCATTGATTGTAATTGTTCGACCATCCGCGCTAATACTAACTTCATCGATAGAACCAATCAACATTTTTAGAAGGTTGTCGCCATAACCAAGACTAATTTCAAGTTCAGTATCTGGTACTAGTACATTACGCCAAGATGAACTAAGTGGGATTTGATAATTTAATCTCCGTTCACCAAACTTCCCCTCTTTGTAATCCGGCGATAGCTGCCCATCTTCATTCGAACAAACGATTGTAAAGCTTTTAGCTGTGGTTTCTATATCTTCATCGATTTCAATACTTATGATATTTGGCAGTTTTCCTTGACTGACAAAAAAGTTTTCAGCTGTTATCGGCCGTTTAATATTTACATATTCAGCAGGACTTCGAAAATTGTTATTACCGCTCTGGAATTGTGTTGTGAGTGCCCTTATTAGTGCTTGATTGGTTTCTCTCACATGCCATCGACCCCCACACCAGCTCGTTGTGGAGATAGTAATTTGACTCGTAATAATCGTAACGGTCCATCGGTGCTCGGGTCACTCTCTGTTCCAGCCAAATACCCTCCATAAACGCCATAGTTACATTCAAGAACCATGTAACTGTCGTGTCTTGAACGTACAAAATTTCTATATTGTGTCTCGGTTTTAAAGTATAAAGTCATTTCGATTTCACAACCCTTATTCCCAATACGTTGCAACCTCATTGTACCTTCTAAAGTATCGAAAGTTTGAATACCCGCAAGTTGCTTTGGCGGCTTTAAAGAACCAATTGCATCAATGTTTGGTGACGCTATATAGTCATGGTAATAGAAGTCTTTCATGTACACTTTGTCGGCATTACGGTAATTTTCATCTGTTATAAAACCGATTTGATAATTGCCATGATCTAATGGAAAAAAGGCACGTGTCCATGTTCTTGAACCTCGTACCTTCATACGTTCTACAATTTTTCCTGTATCTACATTTTTAACAACAATTATCATTTGTGATTTTCTTACTTCACCAGTCGCTGTTAACGCAACCGAACAAGCGAAGTCGAGCGCAATCATGACTAGTTTATCTCTAGCCACTGAGATAGTCCTTGAAAACCAAGTTGCAGAGGGCCCCTCACAAACAGTCTGTTGTGGATCATACATTATTACTTCTTGGTCTCTCGTATATAATATTGTTTTCATCGTTCTTTACGTCGAACCTCCTTATTAATCCTATCGGTTAACGCTGTATTTAGGAAGTCGATATCTGCATTAGTCGAAGCTTTCTTGACATGTACATGTACATCCCCGACATTTATTTGTTTTCCTGAATTTTTAATTGACGTAGGTTTCTTGCCATTCAATCTATTTTTGAAATCTACTGTCTTACTAGCATTTCGTATTCTCGGAGAAATCGATGATTGTATGATTGCTGCCGTTGATATATTACCAGTGTCGAAACTAACACCTTCAACATCCGGAATAAAATTATCTTTAATTGAATTGCCAAGGTCTCTTGTAGCTTTACCAACACGTTTTCGACCATCAAGAATAGCGTTGCGTACGCCATCAGGAATAAATGAAGCAAGCTTGTACATTATACGAGAAGGTGAACGAATGACCATTTTCCCTGTAAAGCCATCTATGATTTTCCCACCCAAGTCCCTAATAGCACTTACTGCATCAGAAACCTTATCTTTTATACCGCCTATGATACCTTCAACGATGTTGGCACCCCAGTCCCATGCCTTTTTGGCCAGCCCAATAAAGAATGAACCGATTTGACCAAATATTTTTTTGATATACTTATAGGTGTTAGTTAGTGTTGTACGTATTTTGCTATACATAGTGTTGAATACAGTCACAACATTATTTAATATGCTTCCAAGAATTGTTGAAAAGAAGTTTCGAATACGTCTTAATATCCTAGATAAGAAACCCCAAACTTTTGGCATAACTTTAACAATAAAATTATAAATCCCATTAAAAGCCCATTTTATCGAGTTAAAAATAGAAGTAGCCATCCGAGAAAATGCTTTTCTAACACGCCCTAAAGAATTAGTTATAGAGCGAACAAATCGACTTAAAACGCGAAGAATACTATTAAAAGAATTTTTTATTACTTTGACTAATGGTGCAAATATATTTACTAATGACTTTACAGAACCTTTTACACTTTTTACAATACTTTTCACAATCGAACGCCCAAATTTAAAGAATACTTTCGATAGAGAATTTCTTTCAAAAAAACTTTTTATCGGTTTAATTATATATTTATTAAACAGCGAAATAGGGTTCCATTTTTTCATTAAATTTATGCCTTTAATAAGACCATCAACAACAGCCTTACCAGCCTTCACTGCTTGTTGACCTAGTACTTTCCGGTTTTTGTATATATAACGAGCAACAATAGCAAAAGCAGCTATAATGGCTACACCTAACAAAGTAACGGGATTCGTTAGTAACGGTAAGAGCATTGGCAAGAAGCGGGTAAGGGCGCCTTTAATACCTCCAAAAGATTTCTTTATTAATGGCAAGACCCCTCCTAAAATTTTTCTTAAACTAGAGAACATGGTCTTTAATCCAGAATTCCTCCCAGTACTTCCAAATAATCCAGAAACATTACGTAATATGTCTATTAGTGGCAATAATTTAGAAGCAGTTAAAGCTACACTTATAGCTAACGCTCCGAAATGAGCAACTATTTTAGCTATGCCTGGATGAGCTCGTAAGAAGGCTGTTAGATTATCAAAAAGTTCGGACAGTTCATCAGCAACTTTGATAACAGTTGGTTCTAGAGCTTTCCATAACTCTAATAACAGGTTACCAAGTTTACCAACTGTTATTTCTAAATGAGCAAGACCACCACCATCTATACTATTAACCATTTTTTGATATGCGGTTTGACCATCAATTAATACCTTACCGGTCTTCTTCCATGCGTTTTGATTCTCCATTACGCTTTCGGTAGCCTTATTCATATCCCCTTGATACTTTTTCATTGCAACAGCCATGATATCCGCAGCTTGACCTTGTGAAACGCCTAGTTTCTTTGAAATTCTATCTACAGATGAGATAGCACTTACAGCATCAACGCCCCAAACTTTTGCAAAGTTTAAGCCAATCTTTGCAGAGTTGGCAATATTACTCTTCGTTTTACCCATTTTGTTATGTAAAACTGCGAATAATCCACCAACTTTTTCTTGTGATTGTCTAGTTTCAGCTGAAACATCCGATATTTGGTTCTTATATTCACTCATTAATTTAGTATTCATGAGTGTCTGTGACGCAAATTTGCCCCAACCTTTTTCAGCATCTTTAACTACTGTTCCAAACTTATTTGAAATATCTACAAGTACAGGTGTTACGATTTCGTTCAATTGTTGTCCGAGTATTTTTAATTGCTCTAACTTCGATAGTTCATCCAAATTAATATTTGATGCTAAGGATGAACTTGAACTGGTACTCCTTGGAGGACTATTCGCTGGTGGAGTACCATTCGGCGTAGTTTGCTGATCTATTGATCCATTACTTGGAGAAGATTTATTAGCCGCTTGAAGATCAATTGCTGCTATTTTTTTACTAAGAATATTTAATTTCGAATACAATCCATCTAATTTGGCACTAAACGAATCAAAACTTTTAATTAAATTACTAAAACCTTTATCGCTTAATATTTTTATATTAATTGTTTTATCTTCTAAAATAACGTTTAACGCATTAGCTTGGTCCTTGATTTGATTTATCTGCGTTTTTAATTGTGAAGTATTAATTTTAATAGCAAATTCAAGAGTTGCTATTTTAGTATTTAATGCGTTTATTTTAGTAATTGCGTAGGTTGTATCGATTTGTAAATGTCTATTAGTTTGCACTTCATCAAACAACACATCTAGAGCTTTTTTTAATGCATTTATATTTTCTTTTGCATCTTTCATATTTACAGTAATATGAGGTTTAGACTCTATCTGTGTAATAATATCTGAAATCTCTTTTAATTTTTCTTCTAGCTTATTTGCCAATAGTAAAGATCTATTCTCTAGATTATCCATTTTCTTTAAATGTTTGGCCGTTTCAATAATAGTCGTTCCAACCATTTCAACTAAGCCTATAAAACCAGTATTATTTGACAACTATATCCTCCTCTCTATCTTTTAGTGGCGCACAATTGAATAGCTCATCAATATAATCTAATGCTTCTTGTGATGATGTAATTTCAGTATTATTTTCTCCTTGTACATCACCAAACCCAAATTCATTACAGTATTCTTCAAATGTTGGAATGTTCTCTGTTGCAAACATTCCCTCAATTCGCCATGTTAAAAACGCTTGTTTACGATATTCTTCACGGCTTTTTTCAGTTTCCCATAAAGCAGTATCCACCATAAGTTGGAATAGACGAGAATAAGGCATTTCAACAATGTATTCATCAGTCCACTTATAACGCTTTTGTACACGATCAATTGCTCGATATAGTGTATCAGAATCGTCCAGGGGATTTATTTCGTTTATATTGGTGCTTTTTTTTAAACTGTTTTCTGGTCCGTTTGTTTGCTTAGAATTCTCTGGACCGCCGAGAAAAAATCCGTTAAATCCTTGGATGTAAAGACGGCTTCAATTACTTCAACAAATGTATCTAATGGCAAGTTCTCAACATCTTCTTTTTTCTTACCTACAATTGAGCCTATAAATTCATAAATTTCACCTTCGGCTTCAACCAACTCGAAGATTAAATTAAATACGACTTGTAAATATTTCACTCTCTTTTCTTCTTCTGTTTCCTCTTCAACGGAATTTAAGTCCGTCATCAGTTGCATGAAATAACCAACAATCTTTGCTTTTTTGAGAATTGATACAAATTTAAATAGGTGTTTTAAACCAAGTTGCTTAATTTTTATCTCCTCACCGTTAATAATGACCATTTTTTCGATACCGATTAGTGTCTCCACTGTGATTCCCCCCTAATAATAAAAACCCCCTTAAAGGGGGTTTTTTTATTGATTAATTGAATATGCAAATGATACAGGTGTAGATGTATCATGACCTTTTGAAGCAACTGCAGTAATCGTTGTAGTCGTTGAAATTGTAATTGGCCCTTTATACTTAATCCCATTATTCGGAGTAGGATATGAGCCATCTAACGTATAGTAGATTTCGTGATTTACATCTGCATTTAAGCTGACTAATTGTTCTTCCGAATATGTTCCAGGAGCTGGTGTTGCAACAGGTGCAACAACATTAGAGCCACCTTTTGGATAAAGTATATAGAACGGAATCCGCGTAAAATTATCCTCAGCATAACGAGCTACAAACTCGGCCTTTAATACAATATCATCCTTACCTGTACCTAGAGGCAAATTGAATGAATCAATACAACGGGCACGTTCTAATACAAATACAACAGGTATGGATTTACCTGTAATTGAACCAAAAATTGCTAATGTATCAGAGCTACTCGGTGCAATTGAACCATCATGACGAATCATATCGTAGTTATTATCATGAGACTTTACATTGAATACAGGTAGCTTTAATTGAAGATTCTCCTTTGTCATTTCTAGAATATTAGTAGATAGTTTTGCATTTGCTTTTACTAACCACTCCATATTTTCAATAGTCCCCAGTGCACCATCTACTTCAACAGAATGCCACTCTGTTTCAACACTAATCTCATTTCCACCTTTTGTTGCTCCGATGTATTCACCCCAAGTAGAACGGTCTTTTGGGTCAAATGTAATTGGATTAAATCCTCTCGTAATAAGTCCCGGTCCAATTACTAGATTTCGTGAAGAGCCTGGACGTGCTCCATTCAACATTTCATATGCCATAAATTGTTTTCCTCCCTATTTCTTTAATTCAAACTCTGCTACTTTTTTACTTGCGTAAATTTGCAATACAAACTTACTTCCTATCTCTAAGCTTTTCTCAGGATCAATACTAAATTCAAAAATCTCATTTTTTCACCTTACAGTTTTCAACATTTACCTTTTTAAATGCTGAAATATTACTTATTACTAATTTGAAAATGTTTAGCTAATAAAGAGATTCTTGAAACGAAAACTTAGCTTCCTTAAAAATACCTCCTCACATATATGAACTACGTACGACAATGTACGACAATATCTGTTTATAAAACCTTATTATTCACTTTATTCTTGGCCCGCTCAATATACTTTTGAACTGTACTTTTCCCTATATTCAAATCATTAGCGATAGTTTGTAAACTTTTATTATTAACAACATGCTCAATATAACAATGACGTTCTTTTAATGACCAAGAAGTAAATATATCCGCAAGTATGCTTTTTTCTTCACTAGTCATATACAACTGTTTTGAATCTATATCATATAGCTGATCTGTGATATCTGGAATAACATCGATGCTCTCAAAAAATTGCTTATGATAAATGGATTTTTTATCAATACCACGATGTGAATCAGGGTCCCTACCTGTTTCCATCCAATTTATTGCAAAAGTCATACTATCAATCATGCTATTTATTTGTTTTTCAACTTCACGGTCATCTTTCTTTAGTTGAACTTTCATACGTTGTAATTCTTTTTTACCTTTTGAATATTCAATCAACAAATCATGAGCCCAATTCATTTAATAACCACCTCAATTTAAATGTAAAAGAGCACCAAACAAACGCTTTTACACGTTTATCTGATGCTCTCGATTTTTTCGACTAAGCAATTATTTTCTTTTTAATGTAATTTTATATGCTGGGTTTCCAATTTTATAATTTTGGCACGGAATCTCTAAAACACCATATTCTGGTAAAGGCATTGCTTCAACTTTACCGTCCTCTACAATATATATCAGTTTATTTTCCCTTGCATCTATTTTAGCAGTTAAAGTCTTTGTATCTACTTCTATTTTCTTCGTTTCTATATTCAACATTCTATCCCCTAAGAGTTTATAAATTTAACATTATTCAGTATCAATATTACGATAATTATGTAGGTACTTAACATGTCTCATAAAATAGTTATACCCATATATTCATTACTCAAGCATATTGTAAATAATTAGTGCTGATTCATATAAATCATATTTTTCATCCATTACTGCAGAATACTTAATATCAATAACTTCAATATTTAAATTCATAGTTAGCCATTCATTAATTTTTTCACTTAATTTTGTATCAATAGTTGAGTAAATTGATTGTGTTTTAATCATTTTGTAACCTCTCCATTTCTAAAGATATTTACTAATACAATTATTATTTTGCTTATGATACTTTATCCATATTTTTTAATTAATTCTATTTCAATACCCTGTTTGGTCAAGTTCTCAACTAACTTAACCAACTTGTCATGTTCTCGTTTTATACTTTGCATTTCACGAATCACTCTTATAGATTCAATTATTTCTTCTGCGCAAAGCTCAGCAGCTGCATAATTACCCTGCTTAGTATGATTAATTAATTCTAAAAGTATTTCGTCTATATTCTTTTGTTCATTACATGCATTTCTAAAATCTTCATCTCTCACTAAAGCAGATATCATTTATTATTTCCTTTCAATAATAAGATTTGTGGTTATGACAAAAAAATTCTTAGACAATAATAAAAAAATAACATTTGCTACCGATATGGCTCCTTAGACTATAGATAAGACAATTTTATATAAAACCCCTCCTTTTCCCATTTAAAAATTATTGCTATTTTAGCAATAATGTAGATAAAATTATAAATATAATTCAATTTATTATTAGAAAAGGGAAAACTCAAAACTACTTTAATTCTACCCACACATAATTTCTGTTTTAGCAATTAAAAAGACTATATCATTGCTATTTTAGAAATACAAGGATTAATTTTATTTATAGTATTATTATTTGTTAAAGTAGACACATGTTAGAATCCAGATATATAGAATTTAAAATAATATATTTTGAAGGGGGGATTTTATGAGTATAGGAAAAAGAATTATCGTATTGCGTGAAAAAAAAGGGTGGAATCAACGAGATTTGGCTAACAGGATAGGGATAAATGCAAGTGTGATGAATCGGATTGAATCTGAAAATCGCCCTATAAAAGATGATGAACTATTAAAATTGTCAAATGTTCTAGAATGTAGTTCTGATTACCTTCTTGGTAAGTCTAATATTCAGACTTTAATGCCTTATGATAAGAATGATGAAGAGTTTCAAGCATTTGCAAATAGTCCAGACTTACAAAAATGGTACAAAGAACTTCCAAAGTCTAAAGAAGAAGATTTACGACTTTTGAGAGAAATGTGGGAAACAATAAAAAGAAATAAATAAACTATAAATTATTCACTTAGGCTTCAGTAAAATCTGGAGCCTTTTTCTTCTATATATCATTTGCAAACCATCTAAGCAATTCTTATTCAATCTCAACAGGTACTTATGCAGCATTCAACATCGAAATTTTTACACCCTTTAAATATAAATATCCCCTCATCCATAAATTGATTTGCCTTCTGGAGCAGATTTTAAAAAAACCACTTCCAATCTGTTACATTTTATTTTATACTAAAAAGAACACATGTTCTGTTTTTGAAAAAGGAGAGAGTTATGAACACATATTACTACAGTCATCTTGAAGAATATGTTAGAATTTTCTATGAAAAATTAAATATTCTACAACCAATTGACCTAAACATGCTACAAATTTCCAGAGAATTGCATATCAAAGTTTTTTATTGGCCGAATCCTAGTCAATCACTGTTCTTTAGTCAAACAGGATATATATTTTTAAATAATCAATTATCAACTCAGCGACATTGGCAGGACTTTTGTCATGAATTATGCCATGTGCTTTTTCATAACGGTGATCAAATGAATCTCCCACCTTTATTTCGTGAATATCAAGAATACAAAGCAAACAACTTTTCTTTACATACTGCTATTCCTACTTTTATGCTTCAACAAATTAAATTACCAAATGACTTTCACAAAGCGGTTCTTCTTATTCAAGATATTTTTAATGTTGAAGGAGATTTTGCAAAAAAAAGATTAGAAGGATACTTTATGAAGTATTTTGATATTCCTAACACTCTTTATAAAAGCTACAAATAAATGAATTATCTGTTTCTTTTATTTTCCTACTTAATTGACTTATAACGAGTCCAATCCATAAGGTGGAGGTCGCTGGTTCGAGCCCAGTAGGAATCATAGGTGTAGATAAAACCTTGTTACATCAACGTTTATTAATGTTGATTGTGACAGGGTTTTCTTTAATTTTAGACTGAAACTATACGTGAATGGATCATGTACATGCAATTTGAACATATTCAATTTAAGAACATTAAAACCAGGTTAGTTAAACAGGTTAGTCTAAAAACATCCACCATTTCCTAAAAACGATTAAGTCGTAGCTCCTTGATCTTCCAGTAAAGCCTCCTCTAGTTCAATAACAAATTTATTAACTCAATGTTGTATGAGTCCAGACAAAATTTCTTAAAAAAAAACTGCCTTCTCAAATAGTAAAGGCAGTCACAGTTCTCTAAACCCTCAATTCGAAGGCAAGTTCTTGTTATTAAGGGCTAAATATTTGGCGTAATGAATCGTGTTTCTTGCTACGTCAAATTCACCATTAAATATTATTGGGATTCCAGGCCGCCAATTTACTTCAAATAACCACAATCTTTGGTTTTCATCGATTCCAACGTCGATTCCTAATTCATCGAGTGGGAAATCATCGTATAATGAATCAAAATGGTTAGAAAAGCTTAATGAAAAATGCTCAAGTGATCTTTTGACATTAAACCAGTCATCATTAAACTCTTTTTGTAAAAAATGATCAAGATAAGCAGTATAACCCCCACTACCTAAATTAGATGTAATACTGCCCAAAGGTCCTATACGGGGATATATTGATGTTATGACCCATTTTCCTTCTCCATTTTTTTGTACATGCAAACGGAAATCGAATACATGGCCTGATTTTATCTGACATGAAATAAACCTTTGAACTATATATTCTTGTTCCTGAATTTTAAGTAACGCAAAGTCTAATAACTCTTCTTTCGTATAAATTGAGATTTTGCCTGAGTCATTAATTTTGAATTTATCATCTTCTTTTTCAATGAAAAAGATGCTCTCACCTTGGTGGCCAGAAATGGGTTTCATAATGACTTTTGGATATAGAATAATCATGTCCAGTAAATCTTTGACATTAGTTAGTTCGAGTGTTGGAATCAGGTATTGTTTAAAATCCTCACCTTCCTTAATCCTTTTATGGACACTCAATTTATCTCCGATTGAATGACTAGTAAATGGAATCCTCTCAGATAAATAGTCGAAGGTTCGCTCTGCTTTTTCACCTACGGGATAACTTGCATTATAAATGACATCTGGAAACGGATATTCCTTGTCAATCCACACACCATTTTCATAATACTTACCGATAATTTTTTGGTTTTCAATATCAACTTTACCAGGTGTGAAGTAAAAAAATTCCACACCTTCAGCTTTAGCCACAACAGAATAGGCATAGGCCTTCTTTACTTTCTCAGGTTCTGCTCTATGATGCAGCATTCCAATTAAGATCATATTTCTCCATCTCTCCTTAATAAAAGATACCATTCTAAGAAAATTATTAGAAAAGATTATCCAGTATTCCTCTTTTTATGAACACCTATATCCTATATTATTAATTTATGATTTTTCTGTACAATTACAAAGATACATACAAAATAAACCCAACAGCATGCATTCCAAATTCCAATCAAGTTTGTTAAATATCTAAAGATGCTTAGTAAGACCGATGGATCAAAGATTCGAAAATGCTATTTCGTCTTTTGTTCCTAGCACTTTTGTTCAACAATTATACTTTGACGATCTATTAATTTAGGGCTGATACACTGAATACCGGAAAATTCATGTATGGATACAATCACTTTAATATTCGTTTTTTCTAATCGATAAGGAATGTGTATGGTGTCTAAACAATTTCCTTCTATATCAAATGGACGTAATAATGATAGGGAGACATTCGAGTCAATTAAATCCTCAATACGGAAAAAACAAGTTCTAAATAGGGATTGTGAGGTTGTGGTAGTACCAAAGGTAAAATAAGGTTCAGCAGTTGCTGCGGAATATAGAATAAATGGGATGGTTTCCTGAAGTATACCTCGAAAGATTGGTAATTTTGCTTTGTTCTGAGCTTCATAAATCTTTTCCAAAGTAGGTTTCAGATTACAAACGGACTCTTCTTCTTCTTTTTTTTCATGTCGGCCATCTATCATTTTTTATCCACTCCAATTAGATAGGTTCAATATAAAAACGGATTTCCTTTGCAGCTTCCTTAGCAATCCTGATTGCTTCTTCTTTATTTTCTGAAGAAGCCAACACATATCCATAGCGATCGCCCATAGATAAAGGTGGATGTAATACCTTTCCTTTTTTAGGCTTAATAAATACTTCCTCCACCCCGTCTTTCCGAGAACAGCGATTTTTTCCTGTCACCTTTATTAAAGTACCTGTAGATTCACTTGTTAAATATTGTGCAAATACAAATCTTTTGTATTTTTTTTCTAAATTAGGCTCTTGTCCTAAAAAAATCTTTATGGTTTCTTCAACTAAATTAATTCCATAGGCCGTTTCAATTATTCGATTCATTGCTCCCCCTGATATCCGAGGGTTTATTTCAATCAGTTTCCATTCATTACCAATTAATCGCATTTCTAAATGGCAAGATCCATTATTCAAATTAAACCGTTCCAGTACCATACAAACGGTTTCATAGATTTTATTGTAAAGGGATATGTCCATATCTCCCAACAAACAATAACCAGTAACAATAAAACGGTCGAAAAATGTTATTTCTTGTTCAAGGACTGCAATAATATGAACTTTTCCTTTGTACACACAAGCTTCAATCAAATATTGAGGACCCTCTAAATATTCCTCAATTAATAACTCTCTGTTCCCTTTCTTTAATAAAGCATTAATGGATTGTTCTAATTGCTTGTCATCTTTGGCAAATAACACATCTTTAGAACCAGTTGAAACGGGGGTTTTTACAATGAGAGGAAATAAGCCTTTTTGATTATCAATAAAATCTTCTAAGGAATCATCTTTTTCAAACTTCGCAAAATAGGGGGATACCGGAAGATCTTTTAAAAGTTCACGTGTTGAAAGCTTATCTTCCATTTTCTCAAAAGGTTCAGGGGTCACTGCAGTTAAATCAAATTCTTTTGACAACTTTGCAGCTACATGGACATAAGGATCAATAAAACTCAATATAGCTTCTATTTTTTTTCCTTGTGCTTGTATTGCTCTTATATCTTCTTTTAACAAAATATGATTACTCAATTCAGTCAGAACCATTTGGTGAACTTCGGGGAAATCAAGTCTGTTTTCAAGAAACTTTTTCCTATCGGTTAATAATATAGTAAAAAATCCTAGCCTTTCAGCAGCCTTTATTGCCTCTCTACTTGAACCGGATTTATTACTGCCTATAAAAATAATCGTTTTCATAAATTTGCTTAACAACCTTTCTAGTGTCTTTATTGGCATTTTAGTCTGTAAATTAGTTTATTCAAAGGCAACTTGATTTTTTAGGTCAAATCAACTATGAATAAATAATATATAATTGAAGCTCTACTTTTACAGAGCTAAATGGGCAAGAAACTATCTAAATCTACTCTAATAACTAAATACTTTTTCAGGCGTAAATAAGAAAAAGGATTTATATAACATCCTCACTCTTTTAAAGTGGAATCTTCATTTTTGTTATTCATCCAACTTCAATTAATAAGCTTATTAATTAATAATTGTACCCTCTTACTTTTCTCAGATAAAAAATCTATAGGTACTTACTGGGTGGAGCTTTCATGGGTGTAGTCAACACCACATTTTGATACTAAGCTACCATTATAAATATGATGTAGCAACGTTTCATCTCAATTTCTCCAGGTGCCAAATCTAGTGTGAATACCGTCGGAACAACGGTTTACCTAAAATTCAATTAGGAGGTGTTTTTTGGGGGGAACAAGTTAAGATTTGTTTTACTGGTATACCAGTAAAACAAATCTTAATTGAATTAAATATACGTCATAAAACACAAGTGGAAACATGGATGCGTTGGTATAAAAACGGAGAAATACATCGATTTGAACAACCTGTAGTTAAAGAATATACCTTTGATAAAGATCCTGAATATGAGAATGAACAAGCAAAATTAGAAGTGGAAAACCGTTATTTATAACAACAGATTGAGGTCTTAAAAAAGTATTAGGAATTGGAGAGGAAGTGGTTGGAGAAGTAGTTGTACAGTTAGTGGAGACATTAAAAGAAATAATGAGTGTGAAAGATATATGTACACACTTAGGGGTTACACGATCTACCTATTATTGTTGTAAACAACCATCTACTGATGCAGGATCTTGCCAAGCAATCGAGCGACGTATTGGTGAGCTCTGTCGAGTACATAAATTTCGATATGGTTTCGAAAAATTACTGCACTCATACGTCAAGAAATACAGGGGTCAGTCTCCGTATTGCTGGGGGGCTTTTTTTATTTTCTACCTACTACTCCTCTTATTTGTACTTAATTTCATTCCTTTATTAAGTCTTCTATTTAACAACCGTAAACAAATTACCATTATAGTTTTAACACTTTTTCTGGCAAATCATTATATATAGATATAAAAGAAACTGGATTTAACAAATTTTAGAGAAAGGAATTATAGATATAAAAAATTAAGACATTTTTCTAAAGATTGGGCTTATGACTGTACTTCGTTACTTAGTGGTACATATAGATAGCAAGACAATGAAAACAGGGGGCAAAAGTGGATGAATAAAGAGATTATGCTTTCTTTATTGCATAAGGTCATTAAGGTCGATCGTGGGGGTCCTGAATCTCGTATTGGTTTTTTACTAGCTGCAGAAGATGATTATTTTGCATTACTTACTGAAGCAGACGGCGTTACCTATTACAGAACACAGCACGTTAAAAGCATAACAATTGATGCAAAAGAGGGCTTAAAGTTCGCACTCGAGATTCCGGAAAACTTTGAGTATATAACAGGAGGGGACTTTTCAAGTATTCTAAATAGCTTAAAATATTCCTGGATCAAAGTTAATCGTGGAGGACCGGAAATGCTTGAGGGTGTGCTTGATGAAGTGGGCACAGATTATGTAATCATCATTGCAAACGAAGAAGTCATCAGACTTTCAATGTTCCATATTCGCAGTTTAAGCTATGGCGCTAAAGTTGAAAAAGTAAAAGGAGAAGAAAAAGAAGGCGATTCTTCGGCAAAGAAAAAAGAGGCTCGTTCAGAAAGTTCTTCCAAAGAAAATGAATAATAGCATAAGCGGTTTACCTTTTTTATTCGGTAGAAAAAATAATTCATGAAAGGAGACCCCTATTTGAAAGAGAAGAGCTTTGGGCAATCAATAGGGGGGCTTAAAGGTGCAAAGATTGGTTTTTATCTAAACTGCAACCAATTTGTAAAAGGTACCTTACTTGAAGTTAAACAAGACCACCTTGTTGTTGATGTGAATGACATTGTACATTATTTTTCACTTCACCAAATCCATGCACTTTCAAAAAACGCTACAGACATTCGTATATCTTCTCAAAAACTCCCTTATCTTGACAGGGATCATTTGACTGATGTATTAAAAGATTTAAAATACAGCTGGGTAACTATCAATAGTTTGAGTAACCAATTATTTGTCGGATTACTAAGTAAAATTGCCGATGACCACATCATTTTAATACGCAATGGCGAACAATTATATATTCAGAATTCATTTATATCAAATATTTATAAAGGTAATTATAAAATTGAAGAAGTTGCTCAAATCCCCCCTATTCAATCCAAAGATGAAACATCGGTATCCACTATAGAAGAAGTACAAGAATATGCTCTTGAAGACGAAGCTATCGTACAGTCACTCAGTAAAAAGACAGATGTGGATAATTTTCAAATGGATAATCCACAGTCGAGTACAAAGGTTGATTTTATAGATGAGCCTAAGTCTATATTCCCGAACAAACATTTTTTATTAAAACTAGATTCAGCATTATCTATCGATTTAGATCAACCTCCTTTACTGCACTCTGAGGTTGATTCTTCTTTCGATTTAGATCAACTCCCTTTATTGCATTCTGAGGTTAATTCCTCTTTCGATTTAGATCAAACTGCTTTGTTGCATTCTGAGGCTGATTCTTCTTTCGATTTAGATCAAACTGCTTTGTTGCATTCTGAGGCTGATTCTTCTTTCGATTTAGGTCAAACACGTTTGTTGCAGTCCGAGGGTGATTCCTCTATCGTTTTAGATCAAACTTCTTTATTGCAGTCCGAGGGTGATTCTTCTTTCGATTTAAATCAAACTCCTTTATTGCAGTCCGAGGGTGATTCCTCTTTCGATTTAGATCAAACTCCTTTGTTGTATTCTGATGATGAAGGAAGCAATCAGAAAGTTTTACAAACGAACAAAAAAAGAGTACCCATTACTTTCAATACCATTTTTAGTAATCAACATTCAAAAGAGACGGAACACATTCCTTTGAATGAAGAAAAATCAATTAGTAATGAGCTACCTCCAATTAAAAGTGATTTAGAAAACTTAGTCGAAAAGCTTGATTCCGCTAATGAAAAACTTACTCAACTAACTTCAAAAAAAATTAATTCCAAAGAAGAAAAGATAATACTAGAAAAACAGTACTTTGCTTTAATGAAATATGCTAGAAAAATAGCGATTAACGAGAATTTAGATGGTACGATTTTTAAACTAAGTTCAGGTAATACAAAACTTGCTCATTCACTTATTAGACAACTGAGTTTAAAAGAAGAAAAAATCATGTTAAAAAAGCAATACTTTGCTTTAATGAAGCATGCTGAAAAAATGTATCGCCAATTAAGAGATGAACGATTGAGATATTAAAAATAATGAGAATGTTTCTTTCCTTTTTTATTGATTAAAACAAAATTTTATTAATCATTTCTATCATTTAATAAAGGTATTGAACTAAACTGCTATTTAATTAAATAGGAGGGTAAACTTGAATAATACAGTTCAAAACTTTGATAACGAAATTGTGAGATTGGATTTATCAGGGAAAAAGCATCATATCGGTAATATCGTTGAATTAGGTAATGACTTGATTGTTCTATTTAATGGAACTGATTATATTTATATTCCCTTTGATCATATTTTAAATTTAGCTATTGATAAAGATAATAAAGATGAGATTTCAGAACCTTTAGAATCATCTAGAATAATATCAAATGAAAACAAAAATGATTTGACTCTAACAAATGTTCTTACACAAGCACGAGGAATGTTTGTCGAAATTTATGTAACAAATAACCAACCACTTACTGGGTATATCTCACATATCATGAATGATTATTTTATTTTCCATTCTCCAGTCTATAAAACACTGAATATCGCAACAAAACATTTGAAATGGCTAATCCCCTACAATAATAATAAAAGACCTTACGGATTATCCGAGCATGAATTTGCAATTCAGCCATATAATGAACCTTTATTAAATTCACTAAAAGAGCAAGTTGAGAAAATGCAAAATGAACTTGTGGTGTTTAATCTTAGTGAAAAACTCCACCATACAGGAAAAATAAAAAATATTAATGGGTTAATCGTTGAGATTGAAACAGCAAGAAATGTTTCTACTTTCCTTAACCTTCTTCATATTAAAACTATACACAGAGTTTAAATCATTCGAATTCAAAGAGGAAATTTTTTACTGCATGTCATTTGATTTCTACAATATAGAAATCATTCCAAATTTTAAATATACCCTATAAAACATAGAATATCTACAAAATTGATTCTATGTTTTATAGGGTACTTATATTAATAATGTAACTTTATCTAAGAAATCTATAGACCATCAAATTAAGTAAAAATAGAAATACCTCTTACTTATTTATTAGACCGTTTAGCTTACTTTCCATATACATATTTCTCGCTTGAATAAACCGCAATATATACTGTGGTTCATCATCAAAGGTTGCTGCATTATCTTTCATATTAGGATCCTTATGGATATATGGTCGTATAGAATTATATAGCTTTTCAATAAGTGGTTTCTGATATTGCTCGGTGAATTGTGTTTGCAAAACCTCTTGGAGAAACTCTCCGTACATAAGTCTAAATTTACCGCAATCTAGTAATCTGGCTGTCAATGTATTATACCCCTCTATTGGAATGTAATTATGTTCAAGAGGTCTACCATGCAAGTCTCTCCCCCACGTTCCATCATAATCCCATGGTGTTATCTCAATTAACTCGCTTTTACTATTATGATAAAGTGCATAATTGTGAATAAATCCATCAAAATTTTGAGTACAAACGACACCTATAAGCCACTTTAAATACTTTGGAACATCTAAAATGGTACTTATTTCTTCATCGAATTTTTCTTTTGGAAAAGTATTAATTGCAATAAGTAGTCTTTTAAGTGAGCTATCATTCTGGTAGTCGTACTTCTTTGTATAGCCATCTTCTAATGTTAATTTTAACTTATGGTCAGGTGTATACAATGAAAAATTAGCATCGTCATTCGTTGCATAATAAATGGTTCCATCCGGTAATTTTCTATTCCCCAAAAAATACTGGTCAAATGACTCCAGCTGTAAATAAACCCCATGGCAAACATCATTAATATAAAGGAGAATATGAACAGATTGAGGTGCAAGAACACCAATACTTTCAAAAAAATCAAATGATAGCTTATTTCTCATTAAAGAAGGATCGTTATATTCAGCATTTAAATGAATTTCATGCTGTCCATCCATAAAATAAGGTTTATCAAAAATAATATGATAGGATTTTTTTTTATGTTTTCGTAATTGATTCCCTCGTAAAGCTATTTTTATTGAGAGTTTCTGTTTGGCTGTTTTTAGTTTTGCATCGACATAATCATGTTCCCAAATATTATTTTGTATTCTTAAAAGTTCATTTTCGGGCATTTCAATATAATATTTTTCCATTTTATTAACCTCCTCCATTTATACAAATCTTGATTTGTAGTATTAAAATAAGAAAGTATTTTATTTTTCAGCAATCATTTTCCCTATTCCTTCTAACTCTCCTTTGCATAAAATGTAGGGATGTCAAATCAAAGGAGGGATAAAGGTGAAAACACTCGGACTTGATGTAAAAGCACTTGCATTAATTGCAGAATCAAATGGTGTATTACACTATATGTCGAATAACCCAACAGATGAACCTGAAGAATTTGATTCAATCATAAACCTTAAATCTAAATGTCATAAAGGGTCTCGCGGTAGCAGAGGCTCTCGTGGTAGTAAAGGGTCTCGCGGTAGCAGAGGCTCTCGCGGTAGTAGGGGCTCTCGCGGCAGCATAGGCTCTCGTGGTAGTAGAGGCTCTCGTGGTAGTAGAGGCTCGCGCAGCAGTAGAGGCTCTCGTGGTAGTAGAGGCTCTCGTGGTAGTAGAGGGTCTCGCGGTAGCAGAGGCTCTCGTGGTAGTAGAGGCTCGCGCAGCAGTAGAGGCTCTCGTGGTAGTAGAGGCTCTCGTGGTAGTAGAGGCTCGCGCGGCAGTAGAGGCTCGCGCGGTAGCAGAGGCTCTCGTGGTAGTAAAGGGTCTCGCGGTAGCAGAGGCTCTCGTGGTAGTAAAGGGTCTCGCGGTAGCAGAGGCTCTCGTGGTAGTAGAGGGTCTCGCGGTAGTAGGGGCTCGCGCGGCAGCAGAGGCTCTCGCGGTAGTAGAGGCTCTCGCGGCAGCAGAGGCTCTCGCGGTAGTAGGGGCTCGCGCGGCAGCAGAGGGTCTCGCGGTAGTAGGGGGTCTCGCGGTAGTAGAGGCTCGCGCGGCAGCAGAGGCTCGCGCGGTAGTAAAGGTTCTCAAGGCAGCAGAGGCTCGCGCGGCAACAGAGGCTCTCGCGGCAGCAGAGGGTCTCACGGTAGCAGGGGGTCTCGCGGCAACAGAGGCTCTCGCGGCAGCAGAGGCTCTCGCGGTAGTAGTGGTTCTCACGGTAGCAGAGGGTCTCACGGTAGCAGGGGGTCTCGCGGTAGCAGAGGGTCTCACGGTAGCAGGGGGTCTCGCGGTAGTAAAGGTTCTCAAGGCAGCTGAGGTTCTTGTGGTTGTAAACGTAATCGCTTTAGATAGAGCTCTCGGAGCAGTAATGACTCCAACAGCCACAATGAAAAGTCATATTAATTAAAACACGCATAATAGAACTTACTGTACGTAACTATTTAATAACTTCGGCAATATGCCGAAGTTATTTACATTGACTCAATTAATTTCTTACCTATTTGTTAGCTTCAATACGGCAAATTATTAACATATTGCTATAACTGCTCCTACCAATAAGACTCTTAACAGCATATATATATATTTAGTTAGCATGTTTGAGGAATTTTCATTTTGAATTATCCCCAAACGATTTAAGCTTAAAATATGCTAAGTTATTCAGAAAAAAACAACTTCGAGTTTAAATTTATAAAATCCCTTTTCAACTTAAAGGTGTTTTATGGTTGATCTCGAATAATTAACTTAGACGTCGTTATGCCTTTTCCATTACTTTAAAGACATGACTTGATATTGGTTTATTTAATTTCTTTTGTATAAATTGCGTTGCTTCGAATAATTTTAATTGGTCAATATTTGTAGAAATACCCAGCTCATTTAAAAAGTGATTCAAATCATCTGTTGCTACATTTCCACTCGCTCCCGGGGCATAGGGACAACCCCCTAACCCTCCTAAATCAGCCCCATTTATATATTCAGCATTAACATATATATCATGATAATTTAGCATTTTACTTCAACACTTTTTATGCTTCTCTAACATTGTTTCATTAAACTGATCTGATTGTCCTTTTGGAATACTTAACGATTGCCATTCAGAAGTTTTTAAAAGCTTACCGATATACACTATTTGCCCAACATGATAAGAATAATGAGAAATTTGACGCTCAATAGCTGCCATCACCAGATGATCTTCCCCGCGTATCTTAACTTTTTTCAGTAAATCTTGCTCTGTTAAATCGGCGAGTGTCGTAAATAGAATTTGCCAGCCATGTTCCCAAATCCGGATTAACTCTTCCCTAGGTAAATACGAATCATCAAATTCTAAATCTCTATTTCTCGTTGGTTTTTCGCCATCTGTACTTAAAAAATCACTCCACCGAGAAACCATGTTACCCCCTACATGTTTTACAATAACCGCAATACTATTTGATTCCTCGTGTTTGGACCAATACAGTTGTTCATCATCCAGTTGATGGAAGGTTTGATCTCCAAGCTTTTTCATTTCCATAAATCTGTTAGTTACTATGTTTAAATAATTCTCACCTATGTTCATTTCAAATCCCCCTTTACACAAACCTTAACATACGGTAATATATTCCATCTATAAAATCGGTGAAAATAAACTACTTATTGACTCTTTTATTTGTTTCCCGAAGCTTTTATTTTTCATATCTGCCATTGTCAGTTCTCTGCTCGCTTGAAAATCTATTTTAAAATCATGCAATAAGTGATGAATTGCAGCACTAGCCTCATATAGAAAGACCATGAGTTCATGATTAAGGCGGAAGCTACGAATGTCGAAGTTAGCGGTTCCAATAGCAGCATTCTCACCGTCTACAATAATAATTTTACAATGTAAAAATGATTCTTCATCATAAGCAAATACGCGTACTCCCGCTTCAAGTAAAGTTTTAATATTGGCATTACTACCATGATAAGAAATTCCCATATCGCCTTTTCCTGGAAGAATAATTCGTACATCTATACCACTCATTGCTGCCCTCCTTACCACTGCTAAAGCTTCAGCATCTGGGATAAAATAAGGAGTTGCAATCCATACATTTTCATGCGCTGATTCGATTAAATTCAGCATGGCATCACGAATTATATTTTCTTTATCATATGGCCCGCCATATATCACCTGAGCCCAATCATCTCTTTTTTCAATCGGGGAAAAGTATTTTTTTATTCCCTTTTCATTTATAAAAGGAGTCGCTGCACCCTTTTCATTTTTCATAAATATCCAATCATTTAGAAAAGATTCTTGTAATTCACTAACTGATAACCCTTCAATACGAAGATGCGTATCACGCCAAATTTTAAAGGCATTGGTCTTAGATAAATATTCATCACCTACATTCAAACCGCCAGTGAAACCGATTTGACTATCTATAACTATTACCTTTCTGTGATTTCGAAAATTTGCCTTATGTAATAACCACAGAGATAATATTGGATCGAATGCTATGACCTCAGCTCCTGCATCAGACAATGGTTTAAGAAAAGACGAATTTAAACATTTCGCACCTATTGCATCATACATAAAGCGTACTTCTACACCTGCCTTTGCCTTTTGGACTAATAAATCTCTAATTTCAGTACCAATATCATCTTTTTTATAAATATAGAACTGCATATGGATATGACACTTGGCATTTTTTATAGCCTCCATAATAGCTGAAAACGTTGCAGTTCCATTTGTTAAAATATCAATCTTATTCCCTTTTAGTGGGTTAATCTTTGATAAATTTGAAATACGTTTTGATAAACGGGGCAGATCTGATGAATGATATTTTTTTTGTATCGCATGTGTTACTTCAACTAATTTAGCTGTTTCTTTTATTTGTGAAATCGAAAATTTACGTGTTATTGGATCTCTTCCAAAATATAAATAATAACCTGTTCCTATGACTGGGAGACCTAATATAACTGAAATCCAAGCGACTTTTGACAAGGTATTACGTATATCAAAGAAAATTAGCTTAATGACAATTGCTAGTCCAAATAACTCAATAAATATGCCAACTACGTAAGCAATTTTCATATTCCAAATAGAAAATATATATCCGATGCCTATTATGACTGCTGAAATGGCTAAAAATTGAATAACCTTCTGCATAATATCCCTCCACTTTTCCTATCCCTAATACAAAAGAAATCTACACTTATAACTTATGTATATTTTTTAAAAAATAGCTCCTATTTTTTTGAGAAACTTAAGCTTTTAAAATAATCTTTACACTGACAACTTCATAAATGTGTATACGACCAAATCTAAAATAATTATCTTTTATAAAAAGTAGTTTTAAAGGTCTTATTATGGTAGCAAAAGAAAAAAACAATCACATATTGAGTTGAACCCAAGATATAACCAACTAAAAAATTCCAGTTTAATACTAAGTGGATTAGGTATTTCTTTTTACACGAATTTCTTATCTACAAAATATATTCGACATATAAAAATAGCATAACAACAAAAACAGTTGGACTAGTATGGAACAAAAAAAGAATTCAGTCCCTTATGCTAAAACCCTTCATCCAATTTACTGCACAATATCAAAAAAGCATTATGAACAATAAAAACCCTACCATTTGGCAGGGTTTTATTTTCATGGTTTTAAGGTGTTGCAAGTAATATATAAAAATAACTGCAGGTTTATTATTTCTTATTAGCTCGATATAAATTCATGGTTTTGAATCCCTCACTGAGAATCTCCGCCATTTCTGATAGACGTTTTTCCTGTGTCTCAATACGTTTTGCACTATACACAAATCGTGCCCAATCTCGCTGATAGCCTGGTGTTAGTGCATTATAAAAATCAAGTATTTCTTTTTGGTTACTTAAATACTGTTGGATATCTGGAATACGATTAACATAATCACTGACACGTTGACTCGCTTTACTAGTAGTAGATTTTTTTACTTTCTTTACTTCATTTTTTATCCCTACAACTGTAAATGTATCATTAAAGCTAACCATGCGAGCAAACTTCATTGTACTATTTAATACATAGCCGTCATCATCTGGAGAAATTGCTGGAAACAGCGTGTCTCGCTCAATATATTCTGTATATTCTTTATTATTTTTCTTTGGATAAGCTACAAAAAGATACCCGTTGTCCTTAACTCTATTCTGTTCCACGATCTCCTTAAGCAGTGCAGTAAACTCATTTAGAGAAAAAACAAATGCAAAAACTAAATCATAATTTTCTGCCTCAAAATTCTTATCAAACTCTAGCTCATCTAATTCTGTTACATGATCCGGCATATTCAGTACTACTTTTCTCTCGTATTTTTGCAACTTTAACTTTTCAACTACAGTTTTTACTTCCGCCATCTTTTCTCTCCTATCGTGCTCAGCATAGCTATTATACGCACATTCAATAAAAGCATTTAAAATTTTTATAAATACTTTTTAACTTCATTATACAACTCTAACAAAACAATAAAATTATTAGCGCTTGCTATTAAATAAGGCTACTCAGTTATCAAAAACTGAGTAGCTATATATGACATCATACTCAACCATGTTATCGAAAGTCATAAATTACATTCAAATATATACTGCAATATCTTTCACAAAAACAGCGGTTCCTGTAATCGCTATTGTAATAGCCTCACTATTATCCACATGGACAATTACTCTACCGTCTTTACCTAACTCTTGACCTTGCTCAACAACCAAATCATACTGCCCTTTTCTCTCAGGAAGTACGTACTTTGCAACATAAGCACCCATAACGCCTGATGCTGTCCCTGTCACTGCATCTTGAATAGTACCTGAAATAGGAGCTGAGAAATGTCTAGCATGCATATCCGCATCCTCAGAAAAAGCATTCATTGAGAAAGGGTGCAAAGATGCATTCGGCATTTCCTTTAATATAGCAGGAAATGTTGCATTTTTTGGTTTCATTTTTGCAAAGGCATTCATGTTTTTAATTGGAATACATAGCGTCCAAATGCCCGTATTACCATAAACAATTGGAAATTCAGCATGGATATCCTCTATAGTAATACCAATGGAAGTGGCTAAATCATTGACAGATCCATCAAAGGATTTAAATTGCGGTTTTGCATGCTCCATTCTCAAATGATATGTATTTTGTTCTTCAGTTAACTGAATTGATAGTATGCCTGCTTTTGTTTCAATAGTTAAATTACGTTTAGGTTCGATATGTTTCTCTGTAACAAGAGAAAAAATAGTAGTCATTGTGGCATGGCCACATAAATCCATTTCATGCCCTGGAGTGAAATACCGAATACGAAGATCCGCAACATTGGATTTCATAGGAAAAGCACATTCATTAAAACCAACCTTCGATGCGATTTCTTGCATTTCTTCATCGATTAAATTATCAGCATCTAACACGATTCCAGCTGGATTACCCTTACCAGGTTTAGTTGAAAATGCATCATATTGTTTAACAACTATTCTCTTAATAAGAACACCCCTTTATCCATAATGTATATTTACAATTAGCCTATCACTATTTTTATATTATTTGTTTTATTACATTTGGCGTATTAGCAATCCTTCTAAACGAAGTTTCACATCTGACCATTCTGAATCTATAATGCTATATATTACCGTATTTCGGATTGTACCATTTGGTCGAATCATATGATTGCGCAAAATACCTTCCTTTTTTGCTCCCAATCTTTCAATTGCTGCCTGTGAGCGTTTATTCTCGTGATCAGTTTTTATTTGTACTCGATTGACACTCAATTGCTCGAACGCGAACTTCAACAATAAATACTTACATTCTGTATTAATAGGCGTTCGCCATTTTGTTGGAGTAAGCCATGTAAATCCAATCTCTAATCGCTTTTGTTGGCAATCAATGTCCAAAAATCTTGTGGATCCAATTATTTGATTTGTCTTTTTTTCTATAATAACGAATGGATATTGGGTGCCATTGATTTTTTCATATAAAGCTTGTTTTATATATTGTTTCATATCCTCAATCGATCTTATTTTCGCCGATGTATATGTCCAAATTTCTTGGAACTGCCCTGCCAAATAAAGACCTTCTAGATGACTATCCTTTAAGGGTACTAGCAATACATGTTCACCTAATAACTGAATATCTTCCATTACACTTCACTCCTTTGCTATTATTAAAACAGATTTTGATTTAATGAATAGCACCAAAAGTAAATGTTTTAACCATACCAAATGAGGTGAAGCTATGACATTGACTATTTATTTTGACCAATCTTCGAAGGCTTTATATATACAAATTTATGAGCAAATAAAACAATTAATACAGTCGCAACAGCTAGTAGAAGGTTCGAAACTCCCTTCAAAGCGCCTACTGGCAAATCAGTTACAAGTGAGCATTCATACTGTACAAATTGCCTATGAACAGTTAACTGCTGAAGGTTTTATTTCAAGTCGTGAGCGTTCTGGCTATTACGTAGCACCATTTCTAGATGAATGGCGAATAAAAATATTTCCTAAACAAGAAGAAGTAATTATTAATGATGTTTCAGATTCTATAGACATAGACTTTAATTCTGGCCAGATTGCGTATAATCATTTCCCCTTTAAAACTTGGCAGAAAATAACAACTAATCTTATGCGAGCAGATATGACTTATCATAGTCCATGGCAAGGGGAAAGGTCTCTTCGCGAGCAAATATGTCAATACGTTTATTTATCGCGAGGTGTATCCTGTACAGTAGAACAAATATACATATGTAATGGTACTCAATCTCAGCTCTCCTTACTGTGTAGATATTTCGGTCCAACAGCATCGGTCGGATTTGAAGAACCTGGGTTTTCGCGCGCCTACTCCATTTTCAACCAGTATAGAATGAATATTGTTTCTATTCCTGTAGATGCACTAGGAATGTCCATTCCAGAAGAGCCACTTAGCCTGTTATACACGACACCTGCACATCAATTTCCGCTTGGTATGATTATGCCCATCCAAAGAAGATACGCACTTCTTCAATGGGCATTACAAACAGATGCGTATATTATTGAAGATGACTATGACAGTGAATTTCGTTACAGTGGCAAGCCAATCCCTTCACTTCACAGTTTAGATTACCAAGATCGTGTCATCTATTTTGGCACATTTTCAAAAGCGTTACTTCCTTCCTTACGCATAAGTTATATGATTTTACCTAATGAACTAGTAAATGACTTTAACGACTTTTATACTGAACAAAAATCCACTGTATCGCGCATAGAGCAACTATCTATTGCTGAGTTTATGAAGCAAGGACATTGGGATAAACATCTGGGGAAAATGCGTACATTATATCGAAAAAAACGTGATATTCTCGTTACACAATTAAAATTGAAACTCGGAGAAAATGTTCAGATTATAGGTGAGAACGCAGGCCTTCATTTAATTATTCACCTAAAGCTAAACATTTCAGAAGCCTCTGCTATCCAAAGAGGTATGGAATGTGGGGTGAAGATTTATTCTGTATCGCATTATTATCATACTTCACCAAAGAATACCCTTCTTTTATTAGGCTATGGTGGACTAAATGAAGAACAAATCACTGATGGCATTAATCTTTTAGCCAATGCATGGATAGGTTGATATGAATTTAAAAAGGCTACTAAAATCAGTAGCCTTTTTCCACCTAGATACATAGACTTATTATATGTATTGAATGTTAGTGTTCAATAATTTTTATCGACTTGTTGTTTGTGTCTATCTCTACAATCCCTCCTATAGGAAAAGTAAACATAGGCTGAATATGACCAAAGCTTGCATTATACATCACAGGTATGCTCTTCAAAATTGGATGTTTATCAAAAATAAAATGCAAATGCTCGTCAGTCACTTGAGATTTATTTTGGAATTTACCAATCACCAGTCCCTTTAAATTGACTAATTTCCCCTGCTGTAACAAGGAAGTAAAATCACGTGCAAATGTTAGTGGATCTGTTAATTCATCATCTTCAATAAACAAAATGACATCTTTTAAATCTGGCATAAATTCCGTTCCTTGTAGTAAATTGAGAGTACATAGATTACCACCATATAATGTACCGTTCGTTAACCCACCATTATAAATTTTCAAACCCTCATTTGGAATTAAGTTACGATTATCTTGATCTCTAAACCACGCATCATCACTCCAAACAACCGACTGCTCAATCTCATAGGCTTCGTCTTGCATGAGGCATTTTTTGAAAAAAGTCCTTTGATAATCCTGTTCCTTCCGCATTCCAAAACTTGAAAAGTGAGGTCCAGAATATGTGACTAAACCTGTTTTAGCTGTTATTGCCCATGCAAGCGCTGTAATATCGCTATAGCCACATAGAATTTTCGGATTCGTCTTTATTAGTTCATAGTTGATATAGGGCAAGATCTCATTGACATTAAATCCACCAATGACTGTCAAGATTCCTTTTACATTTGAGTCTGCGAAAGCAGCATGTAAATCTTTCACTCTCGCTTGAATTGAAGAAGAGAAATGTAAATCGCTATCATATACATGCTCTCCAAAAGTCACTATTAAACCCAGTTCCTCCAACTGCTCAATTGCTTCTTGAATACCCTCTTTAGATAAAATTTGCATACTACGACTAGGTGCAATAATACGTATTTCATCACCTTTTTTTAACTTTGGTGCAATCATTCTAAAGCCAACTCCTTCTTATTAAGTTTACTAGTACAATATTTTGAAACGTCCATAACTTAAAGTAAAAAGCTTCAATCTTTTAAATAATAGTTGTAATGATAAAGATTATTCTGACTAATATCAAGTGTTGATTTTTCAACTGCCCTTCTTTGTATTTTAAGAATTGTATTAATAAATTTTCAGATTTAAACAATGTTAATCCACAGTGTCATAGCAAAATTATTTTTATCCCAACAAAACACAATTGCTTTAGTTATTAATGGCGGAACGTATTTTTTACTAATTACACAATCCAAGAAGGATTTTCAATAAATTAATACCTATTAGGTTTTACTTAGTTCTAAAAATATTTATTTTATAAAGTGATGCCCTTACCAATTATTTTGAAGTGAATAGCATGATAATGATAGGAGGTGAAATAATGAATTATGAGATGAAAAGATGTAGTAAGTGCAGTAAATATATCTGTACTTGTAATAATGACCCTGCTCGAGGTCCAAGAGGGTATAAAGGTACTATAGGCCCTGTTGGACCTCCTGGACCTCCTGGACCTAAAGGTGAACGTGGGCCTAGAGGATTCATGGGTCTTCCCGGAGCTGATGGTGAACGTGGTCCTAGAGGCGCTGATGGTGAACGTGGTCCTGCAGGCGCTGACGGTGAACGTGGTCCTGCAGGCGCTGATGGTGAACGTGGTCCTGCAGGCGCTGATGGTGAACAAGGTCTTAGGGGGCTAAGAGGTTTCCCTGGAGTGAGTGGACCACCAGGACCTGCCGGATCTACTGGTCCTGGCTCAATAATTCCTTTCGCATCAGGTATTCCTGTTAAACTTACAACTGTTGATGGGGACGTTGGAACAACTTGTTTAATCGGCTTTGGGAACTCTGCATCAAACGTTATGCTAGATGGGACAAAAATAAATCTTACAGGTTCTGCTGGAGCACTTCTGAATTTTGCATTTTCTATTCCTCGTGATGGAAAAATCACTTCGATGGATGCTTTCTTCAGTACTTCAGAGGCTCTATCTCTAGTTAATTCCACTATCACAATTACAGCTCAATTATATCAATCAACTACACCAAATAATCTATTCACTCCTGTTCCAGATGCTATTGTAATATTATCTCCTAAACTCTCTGACAATCTTCCTCTAGGTTATGTAAGTCACGGAATCACTACAGGATTAAATATAAAGGTAACAGCACAAACACGACTATTAATGGTATTTTCTGCAGCAGCCACTGGTCATTCACTTGATAATATGGTAGCTGGGTATGCTAGCGCAGGTCTTTCAATTAGTTAATTCCTTAAGGTTAGCTATCTTAAAAACTGCAATTCTTACCTAATAGTTGATGAAAAAAACATCCATAAAATACATCATTATTTGATAAATTAATTTTTGAAATAATTAAAATTATTAGAATCTTACTTAATTAATACCACATAATATTACTAGACTGACAAAGGCAACTTTTCGTATAAAATAAAACGAAAAGTTGCCTTAATTCGTATTTTCTCTATCTAACTTTCACAAATATTACACTATTAACTATGCAACAACTGCTTCTAAAAGTGTAAGTTTAAGTGCAGCTATATACAATTCAGAGATAGATGAAATTAGTATTTTATAAAAGACATCTTTTTATATGTAAATAATCTATTTGTTAAATCATCATTTTCATAGAGGCAAAAAATGAATTATTATCCGTTATTATCTACAGTAATTAAATTCAATGTATAATGTTCAAATTCCGTGTCGTGAACAAATCCATTCTTTTCATATAACTTTTTTGCATTAATATTCGTGAGAGCCGTTTCTAACGTTAAATAACTAGCATCTGTTTGTCTACCTAGTTCCATTGCTGATTGTAATAATTGCTGCGCAACGCCCGATTTCCGATTATCTTTTGTTACGAACAAGTCATTTATTATCCAAGCTTTTTTCATTGATATGGATGAGAAGGTTGGATAAAGTTGTGTAAATCCTACATACTCCTCTCCCTTTTTCACTACAAATATGACCGAATCCTTATTAGTTAGACGACTGTGGATGAATTTATAAGCCCCTTCTATATTTGTTTTTTGCTCATAAAATTGGCGATACATATCGAACAACCCCGCTACACCGACCGTATCAGCTAAATCTGCTTGAAAAACATTCATTTCATTACTCCCCTTTCATAAATAGAAAAATTCTATCAACAACAAAAACAACTTCTCTTATAAGCAGAAGTTGTTTTTGGCATTTAAAGTGATTGTGCAACAGGTTCTTTGTTTATTTCAGGCAGTAAATTATCCACAATTATACTGTTCACTGCATTTATATAAGCTAATGCACTTGCTTTGATGACATCTGTATCAGTTGCCTTTGCAACATACTTTTCACCCTTATATTCTACCTGTAACTTTACTTTACCTAATGCTTCTTTCCCTCTTGATACACTGCTAATTTTGTACTCCAATAAATTTATATCGATATCAATGATTTCTTTGATTGAAGAGTAAAGTGCATCAATTGGACCTGATGCTTCAGCGCTACTTTTGAAAATTTGATCACCCTTTTTAATCTTGACACTTGCTGAAGGGAAAATCGTATTACTAATGACTTGAAGATCCAACAGTTCATAAAAATTGTCACTATGGTGTTGAATTTCTTCATTCATATCATGTCTTTTGAAGTATTTTTCTACAATAATATATAGATCATGGTTATATACTTCTTTTTTCGCATCAGCTAATACTAAAAAGTCAGCAAAGATTTCTTCGAATTGTTCGTCTGTTAGTTGGTTAAAGGCTAATTTTCCAAGTGCATTTTTCACTGCATGGCGTCCAGAGCGGGCTGTTAAGACCAGTTCCATATCATCTAAACCAACTTCAGTAGGACTAATAATTTCGTAAGCATCACGTGATTTTAGTAAACCATCTTGGTGAATACCTGATGAATGGGCAAATGCATTATCTCCTGTAATAGCTTTATTCACCTGTACATCAAGCCCCATTAAGCTACTCACTAGCTTAGATGTATTCATAATTTCTTTTGTTTTAATATTTGTATTTGCATTGAAAAATGGTGAGCGTGTATTTAAAGCCATCACTACTTCTTCTAATGCTGCATTTCCAGCGCGCTCGCCGATTCCGTTGATTGTACATTCAACTTTATCCGCTCCATTTTTTATAGCAGCCAATGTATTTGCTGTAGCCATTCCTAAATCATTATGACAATGTACACTTAAAAGTACTTTATCATTCAGATTTTTTAGGCGGTCATTCAATTTAAATATAAGTTCACCGAATTCTTCTGGCACGGCAAAACCGACTGTATCAGGAACATTAATCATTGTAGCACCAGCTTTTACAACCGCTTTAATTGTTGACCATAAGTATTCAAAATCAGAGCGTGATGCATCTTCTGTAGAATACTGCACTTCCGGCAAAAGCGTTTTAGCATATTTGACAGCCTCTACTCCTATATCTAAAATTTGATTTTTTGATTTACCAAATTTCTTTTCAACATGAATGTCTGAAGTACCAAGAACCATATGGATTAACGGCTTTTCAGCATACTTCACGCTATTATAAACCGCATCAATATCTGCTTTAACAGCACGTGCTAGAGCCGTAATCATTATGTTATCCGTATTCCCGACCTTCATCGCAATTTCTTTTACCGCATTAAAATCTCCGGCCGATGATGCTGGGAAACCCGCTTCAATAATATCTACTTGTAATTTCTTTAATTGATGAGCTACTTCTAGCTTTTCGTATAAATTTAGTTTGGCCCCCGGAACTTGTTCCCCATCACGTAAAGTCGTATCAAACACCCATATTTTTCTCGACATTTCACATACACTCCTTTTCTTTTATAAAATAATAAAAAGCCCCGCCTCTATAGAAACTATAGAGACGAGGCTGTGCTCGCGGTACCACTCTAATTGATCCATGTCTACTACATGAACCCACTCAGTTCGATGGCTATCACCATCTATTCTTTTAACGGCAGAATCCCGACATCCGTTACTATTCATTCACGGAGTAGCTCTTGGACGAGTTCAAAGGCAAATAACTACCGGTTTCCACCAACCACCGGCTCTCTGAATAGCTTATTTATCCCTTTACTATTTCCAATCATTGCTCATTCGTTATTTGATTAGTTATGATTCTAACCTTTGAATTCTTAATAGTCAATATAATTATCAGAAAAATTTAAATTTTCTTTTAAGAATAAATTTATAGTTATAAACATAAAGGAACTATCGTATTGATTAGACATTTATTTTGCTTAAAATAAGATTATTAATTTTTCTTTAAGTAGTTCACTGCGTATTGTACATATAACTCAGAACCAACTTTCAATGTATCCTCATCTACATTGAAGCGTCCATGATGGTGTGCCCATTGTGAATCTTTTTCGGCATTACCACAGCCAACTAAAGCAAAACAACCAGGTACTTTATCAAGATAGAAACTGAAATCTTCTCCGCCCATTGTAGGATCATCAAGGTAATATGAATCTTCTCCGAATGATTGTTCAATAACTTGACGTGCTAACTCCACACTATCTTTGTCATTGATGACAGCTTGTGTACCGTAGTCATACTCAACTTCGGCAGTACCACCATAAATTGCGGCAACTTGCTCTGCATATTGATGAATTTGCGTTTCTATATGTTGACGAGTCTCTACATCAAAACAACGAACCGTCCCTTCAAGAACTGCATTTTCAGCAATAACATTAAAACGAGTGCCAACCTCCATTTTACCTATTGTTAGTACTGCTGGTCGTAACGGATTAACTGTCCTAGATACAACTGTTTGTACATTTAATGCAAATGATGATGCTATCATTACAGCATCTACCGTATCATGTGGCATTGCTGCATGACCACCGCGACCTTTGAATGTTACTTTGAAGAGATCCGCCGATGCAAAAGCTGGTCCTGGTGCACATTGGATTTTATATGAAGGTGTTTGAGACCAAATATGGATACCAAACACATTATCCACCCCATCCACTGCACCTTGGCGAACCATTTCCTTTGCACCTAATGCTACTTCTTCAGCAGGTTGAAATATTAAACGAATATTTCCCTCTAGTTCATCTTTAATTTCATTTAATGCTTTTGCAGCAATTAATAGCATTGCTGTATGAGCATCATGTCCACATGCATGCATTTTGCCATCTTCTTGTGAGCGATATTCAAGCTCACGATTTAATTCATAAACAGATAACGCATCCATATCTGCACGAAGAGCAACCGTTTTACCTGGCTTCCCTCCTGTAATATCCGCAATTACACCTGTTGGTTCAGTTGTTCTATATGGAATATTCAGTTGTTTTAAATAATCGCATACAAACTGAGTTGTCTTAAACTCCTGCCATGATAACTCTGGCTCTTTATGTAATTTACGACGAATGGCAACTAACTCATCATTATAACTTGCAATGATTTCTTTTATATTTTTTCCCATTTGAAGGACCCCTTTATTATTTAATCCAGGTTACAAACAAACCTGCTAACACAACAGAAACTATCGTAACTGTGATGAAACCACCAACAAGCATCGGTGGAAGCATATGACTGCTTAAGAATTCACGTTCTTTTTTATCTGTAGTTACAGCGTTCACAACTTCATTTGTAATAATATAATCTGCTGGGAATCCATATAAGGCTGTTAATGATACAGCGAACGCCATATTTGGATTTACTTTTAAAATTTTCCCTACGATAAATGAAAAGATGTACATGCCAATTACGGCAAGACCGATACTCACAATTAAAGGTGTAATTATTCGTAGCATCATTTCTGGTGTAGCATTTTTTAAACCATCAAAAATAAATAACATTAATGCCATAATAGCGAAACCGAAACCATTTGCTTTTTGCAATGGCTGCTTTTCTAAGAAACCTAGTGAAGTAGCAATAACACCAAACAGTAAACATAGTACCAATGCATTTACTGTAATAATTGGTGCTAATGCAGTTGATGTAAAATACGCTAAACAGCCTACAATAGCTAAACGGAAAAATTTGAAATAATCCGTATTGTAGCGATCAGGTAATTTCTTAAATAATCTTGGTTTTTCTAGTTCTTCTTCTTCTTCAACTGTTATCTCCTGTGCTTTCATCTCACCAGAACGATATAGCTTTAATAAACGATTTCCTTCTTTTTTTAAGAAAATTGAAGTTAGCGGATAACCAGCAAAACCTTGAATAACATATATAACAATTGCGAAAACAGCTAGATCATCGTACCCTGCATTTGCGGCTCCCTCAGACATAATAAGAGCTGAAACTAATCCACCAACAAGTGGTGGAATCGCTACGATCATCGTTTGCATATCGAAAATCAAAGCACCTATTGTAAATAAAATAACGATGATCCCTAAAATCCCTGATAGTGCAATAACTATTGTTTTCCACTGATTTCTTAATTCTTTCAATGAAAGTAAAGTTCCCATATTCGTAATTAATAAGTACATCATCATTGTTGCTACGATTGCTGGAATACCTGCAATCTCTACAATATTCTTCGGGAAAAAAGTCCAATACCCCAATAAAAACAGTACCGCGCAAACAAATACAGATGGAATCCATGCTTTCGTTTTAGTTGCCACAACATCGCCAATATATAAAATCCCTAATAAAATTACAAGGGCAAGCATTTGAGCCATAACATAACCTCCAAGTAATAAAATTTGTAATATTACAATAACACTAAATTTTCTGAATATGTATATAATTAATATATTTCGAGAAAATATTAACTTTATCTAGCTAATTAATAACATAAAACATATTTCGATATTTAAATATAGATAAAACTTCTTTATTGAAATAGTAAGTTTATTCCTTATAAGAGATAATATCATTCATTAAAGAATAGTCTTTTCTCTCAGTAAAATTAGTGAAATAATGAGTAGTCATCTCCTCAGCGAAGTACTATCTACACAACTTACAAGCTCAAACAAACCCATCCCTCTCACTATTGATCAACTGAATAGCATTGTGAATTTTCTAAATTAAAAGTACAATTGGAATTATATTTGTTGGTACTATACATATTTTTAGGAGGAAAGACTTTGAGTAAAATTCGAATTGGTATTGTAGGTTATGGTAATTTAGGACGTGGCGTTGAAGGGGCAATTGCGCAAAACCCTGATATGGAATTAGTGGCAGTATTTACTCGTCGCGATCCTTCTTCATTAAAAATCGCGAGCGCTAATGTGCCCGTATATGCGGTAAATGATGCTGAACAATTTAAAGAAGCCATTGATGTCATGATTTTGTGTGGGGGGTCTGCTACGGACTTACCGGAGCAAGTACCTCATTTCGCACAATGGTTTAATACTATTGATAGCTTTGATACACATGCCAACATTCCGACTTTCTTTGATGCAGTAAATGCGGTTGCAGAACCTGCAAATAAAGTGAGTATCATTTCAGTTGGTTGGGATCCAGGTCTATTTTCATTAAACCGCCTTTTAGGAGAAGCAGTGTTACCTGTTGGCAATACTTATACTTTTTGGGGTGATGGCTTAAGTCAAGGCCACTCTGATGCAGTTCGACGTATTGAAGGCGTTAAAAATGCAGTGCAATATACATTACCGATTGAAGAGGCAGTAAATCGCGTACGCAATGGAGAAAACCCAGAATTAACTACTCGTGAAAAACATGCCCGTGAATGTTTTGTTGTTTTAGAAAATGGCGCAGATGCAGTGAAAATCGAAGAACAAATTAAAACAATGCCAAACTATTTCTCTGATTATGATACAACTGTTAATTTTATTTCTGAAGATGAACTTGCTACAAATCATAGCGGTATGCCACATGGTGGGTTTGTTATTCGAAGTGGTGAATCTAAAGCAGAACATAAGCAAATTATGGAGTTCTCTTTAAACTTAGAAAGCAATCCATACTTCACATCAAGCGTCCTAGTTGCCTTTGCACGTGCTGCTTTCAAACTTAACAAATCTGGCAACAATGGAGCTAAAACAGTTTTCGATGTACCTTTTGGCTTGTTGTCACCAAAATCAGCAGCTGAACTGCGTAAAGAGTTATTATAAAAATTAAAAATAAAAGGCTGACACTGTCTTCATGACATGTCAGCCTTTATTCGATTAATTTAATTATCAAGATTCACTAAAAACCTTCCGTCATATTGACTTTTATCCTCTCGACAACTATGATGAATAGTGATTCTTACAAAAGACTCAATAATCTCAAACAAGAAACCTTATGCTGCCTTCTATCAATTGAAGGGCCCATAAGGTTTTTTGTTATTCTACAGAATTTTAAATAACTGAATACTCAATTATTTTTGGTTATGTAGATTATGTCATGTACAGTTGAAGAGTATCTCGCTAAAATGATCTTTTGATGAAGTTATGCACAATCCTCTTTAACTCATTTCTCACTAATATTAAACGCATATCAACATTAATGAATCAGTAAATTCTTCTAATTACATATTAGTACATACGTAGACATCGGTTTAATAGCATTTTTTTGTATTGCTTCTTTCAGTATCAATATTTCACTATGCAGTAATAGGACCAACTTTTCTGGAATATAATCTACAGCCATCAGCTCACTGGCATAATCTTGGATAGTAAAGTCCACTTCCCATTCTCCATCCTGTAATTCCGGAGAGAAAATTATATTCTCTTTTTGGATTTCCCAGCCAGTTTGCTGAATTATTTTCTTAATATCCTCTGCCGTGAATAATGTACGGATATTAGAGATACTTGTTTCTTTATATACTTCATATTGAGCTTGAATTAATACAGCCAGAAAATGAGGATACTGTTCAATATTTGTTACCCTTGCATCCCATTCTGCAAAGCATAATGTTTTACCCCATTTTCTAGCCTTCTTTAATACTGCTGCTAGCTGCTCGGCTGACTGGAAATACCAAGAACAGTGCGATAACACAACTATATCAAATGATGGTTCCGGAAAATCAATTTCGTCCCCAATCACATCTGTAGCTAAATTTATTTGTATTTGTGCACCTAATTTTGAGGCTTTTAAATGCCTGGTTGCTTCTCCTAATGTGATGGGGCTACCATAATCTGCAGCCGCGACATCAATACCATGAACAAAGCCTTCTTCACCTACTAGATGTGCTAATACTGCTGTAGTATCCCCTTGTCCACAACCTATTTCCAATACTCTCATCCCTTTTTTGATTGAACAAAACTGCGCTAACTTCAAACGATGTGCTGTCTGGATTTTTTGAATTGTACTATCGTTACCATAAATGGCCATACAGTCTACAATTTCTTCTATTATCTTTTCATCCATCTAGTTACCTCCAACACTTAAATTCATATTGTAATATCTTCCATACTAAATTAGACTATGTGTACAATCAACTTAATTTAATAATGTATAAAAAAGGAGTGAATTTTATGTCTTCAATCCAATTAACAGATGTACAAAAGCACTTTCAAAAAAGATCCATTATTCAAAATGTCAGTCTGTCTATTGACTCAGGAAAAATTTTTGGACTAATCGGTCCTTCTGGTTGTGGTAAAACAACATTAATCAAACTAATAGTAGGTATGTTAAAAGCGGATGCAGGTCAAATAGAAGTTTTTCAGCAAACTGTACCAAATTACAATTTACTTAAAAGAATTGGCTATATGGCACAATCCGATGCTTTATATAGTGATTTAACTGGAATGGAGAATATGCAATTTTTTGCGAAGTTATATTCTTTAAATAAAGCAGAAAGAGACAAACGTATTGCTTATGCTGCGGATATTGTCCAACTAACAAATGAGCTTTCTCAAAAAGTACAAAACTACTCTGGCGGTATGAAACGAAGACTCTCTTTAGCCATAGCACTGCTTCAAAACCCAGATATTCTTATTTTAGATGAACCAACTGTAGGTATTGACCCTGCTCTAAAACTCACAATCTGGCAAGAGCTTGAACGTCTGAAAAAAATAGAGAAGAAAACCATCCTTCTAACTACACATGTAATGGATGAAGCCGAAAAATGCGATGAGCTCGCTTTAATGCGAGTAGGTAAAATAATCGCAACTGGAACACCTACTACATTAAAAGCACTATATAGCGCAGACACATTTGATGAAGTGTTTTTACGAGCTGGGGGTGCTAAAATATGAGAATTATTGCTTTAGTAAACAGAATAATTCAGCAAATGCTAAGAGATAAACGGACACTTGCACTACTATTTCTTGCACCGCTACTCATCTTGAGTTTGATGTACTTTATCTTTCATACAGAAGATAGTTCTCCGAAGCTTGGGGTGATTGGTGGAGATACGAAAATAGTTAAAACATTAGAAAATGCTAATATTGAAGTAGAAAAGTTTAACCAGCTTTCTCAAAAAGAGGCACTTGCTGAAGGTTTAGACGGTTGGCTAACAATTGAAAATAAGCAACTCTCTTTGACCTTACAGAATGACTCACCTAGTAAAGCAAAAGCATTACAAATGCAGGTGAAACAAGCACTAACAACCTTCCAAATGAATAGTATTTCTAGTAAAATTCCGGATCTTGGAGTGACTATAAATTATGTATATGGTGATGAAAATACCCAGTTATTTGACATCATTAGCCCTATTTTAGTCGGCTTCTTTGTTTTCTTTTTCGTCTTCCTCATTGCCGGAATTGCATTATTAAAGGAACGTACTACAGGCACATTAGAAAGGTTATTAGCTACACCCATTCGTCGTCATGAAGTTGTACTTGGCTATTTAATAGGCTACGGACTATTTGCTGTCATTCAGACATCAATCGTCGTTTTATATGCTGTGAAAATACTTGATATTGTTCTAGTCGGATCTATTTGGTATGTTCTACTGATTAATTTATTGCTCGCATTAGTTGCCCTGTCATTAGGCATTCTATTATCTAGCTTTGCATCTTCGGAATTTCAAATGGTTCAATTCATTCCACTAGTGATTATTCCGCAAATTTTCTTTACAGGATTATTTCCACTGGATGGCATGGCGGATTGGTTGCTTTCAATCGGTAAAATCATGCCACTATACTACGCCGCAGATGCGCTTACGGGTGTTATGTATAAAGGGTTTGCATTTACAGATATCCTTGTTGATCTCGGTGCATTACTATTATTCTCAATTCTATTCATAACCTTAAATTTCGTCGCTTTAAAAAAATACCGCGCTATTTAATATCGCTAAATACTAAAATAACACGCTCTATATAAAGTGCGTGTTGTTTCAGTACTTCGACAAAAGGTACTCAGAATTCTTACACCCTGAATGTCCTTTGTTATTTTTATTAATTTTGGTTAATTAAGATCCTCTTTTATATATAAAATACTCTTTGAGTGTTACCTTGTATTCCCATTTTGAACTTTGCCAAGTTCAATTTGCGAATTTTTTTAAATCACAGCGGCAAAAGTAAGCATCTCCTACAGGGTTTTTTTAAAACCTTTTAAGTTTAGTCACCACTTCCCCAATTTTCCTCCTAAGATTTTCTTGAGATACTCATGGACCCAAAGCAATCAATTTCAATTTGATCTCTTTCAAGTTTTTTATGTCATTCTTTTCTATCATCTCAAAAAATTTGTTTATATTATATACGTAGTTGATTGGAGCGGAGGTGGCGACTCCTGCGGAAAAAGCGACTTGGCGCCGCCCGCGGAATGCGACCACCGTAGCGGAAATCAACGATCTTATCTATTTATTTTTTTAAAAAGACCATAGACAAACTCAAATTTATTCGAGTTTGTCTATGGTCTATAAAACGAACGTGTTGCTTTTTTATTCTACAGTGACATTCTTTAAATCATCAGCTTCTGTTGGATGTGCTTTAAAGTCTTTTACTGATTTAGATGCTGCTAATAGTGGTGTGGAATGTACTAAAGGTAATACTGGAGCTTCTTTATGCAAAATAAGCTGAATTTGTTTGTATATCTCTTTACGTTTTTCTACATCTTGTTCAGAACGACCAGCTTGTAGAAGCTTTTGAACTTCATCATTTGAAAATTGGGAGTTGTTTAATGATCCATCTCGATCAAAGAACAACGATAATAAATTGTCAGGATCACCATTATCACTTGTACCACCAAGTAAAAATAAATCTGCTTCCCCTGCTTTTGTTTTCTCTAAATATGTCGCCCATTCGAATGACACAATTTTTGTTTTAATCCCCACATCTGCTAAATTCTTCTGAATCGCCTCAGCAACCTTTTGGCCATCTGGCATATATGGGCGCGGTACAGGCATTGCCCATAACTCTAATTCTTTGCCATCATAACTAGACTCCTTCAATAATGCTTTCGCTTTTTCTGGATCATAATCATATAAAGGCGTATCTTCGTTATAACCCAAAGCCGTAGGTTGCACCGGATTTTTTGCTGCTAATGCTTTGCCTTCAAAGAATGTGTCCGCTATTACTTGACGATCTACTGCATGGCTAATCGCCTGACGTAACTTTATGTCTGTAAATGGTGCTTTATTTGTTGTCATCCCTAAATAGCCGACATTAAATGAAGGGCGTTCAATTAAAATAATTTGATCATTTTGTTCTACAGTCGAAATAGATGCAGGCGCTACTCCATCTGCAATATCGATTTCTCCACTCAACAATGCATTTAACCTTGCTGCATTATCTGGCATAGCTTTGAATATAACACTATCAAGCTTTGGTAATCCATCTTGCCAGTAACCTTCGTTTTTTGTCAAAATGACTGAATCATTTCTTTTCCATTCTGAGAATTTGAATGGACCTGTCCCTACAGGGTTTTCTCCAAATTTTTCTCCGTCTTTTTCAAAAGCGGTTGGACTGGCAATTGAAAAAGCCACCATTGCCAAATTATTTAAAAGTGGCATCATAGGTTTCTTTAATTGGATGATGAATGTATAATCTCCATCAGCTTTTACGCTTTCAATAATATGATTTTTGTCGCCTTTAAAACCGCCGAACATGTCTGCATAATACGGAAATTTATCTGCACTACCATTCATCCAGCGTTCGAAGTTTTTAACAACGGCTTCCGCATTAAAGTCTGTACCATCATGAAATTTAACATTTTCCGCAAGCGTAAAAGTATACGTCTTACCATCATCAGAGATTTTCGTATCTTTAGCTAATCCAGGTTGTGTTGATGTATCTTGTTCGCCGAATACTAATAATGTTTCAAAAATATTGCGTGCTACTTTGAACGATTCACCGTCCGTTACTGTACTTGGATCTAACGAAACTGAATCCGCTCCTCGGCCATAAACAATAGTTTGTTTGTCCTTGTTATTTACTTTATCACCAGATGATTTTTCACCTTTTGTATCATCAGATGAACATGCCACCAATAGGAAAAACATAGCCATTACGACAACGCTGAATCCTAATCTCTTATTCTTCATAAAACTCCCCCTCATCCTATTTTCTTACTTCTACCAATTATAAATATATTTTCATAATTTTCAAATAATATTATTCGTAAAAAAATGCCTGCAACAGATTTGTGATCCGTTGTCAGGCATTTCAGTTATTAGTTAAGTTTTAGAAAAAGATATCTAAAATGTAGAAAATCAATGCAGCCATTGCTGCAGCTGATGGCATTGTAATAATCCAAGTCATAATAATTTTACGAGCTACTCCCCATTTAACACCTTTCACACGTTGTGCAGCTCCAACCCCCATAATAGCGGAAGAAATAACATGTGTAGTACTAACTGGCAAGTGAATTAATGTTGCACTAAAGATAACTGAAGCAGAAGCTAGGTCGGCTGCTGCACCGTTAACAGGGCGCAATTTCATAATTTTACCACCAACTGTTTTGATGATTTTATAACCACCGATTGATGTTCCAAGTCCCATTGCTACTGCTGCGGAAACTCGAACCCATCCTTGAATATCATCGCCAGATTGTAATCCTCCAGCGATTAAAGCCATTGTCATAATACCCATTGCTTTTTGCGCATCATTCGTACCATGTGTAAACGATTGAAGTGCAGCCGTACAAATTTGTAAATATCGGATTCCTTTATTTGTACGATACAAATTTGCATTTTTGAAAATGACTTTGAATAAAGACATCATCAAGAAACCCGCTGCTATAGCAATAAAAGGTGATAATAATAAAGCTTGTAATATTTTCACGAAACCTGTGTAGTTCAAGACACCAAAACCGGCTGCTGCTATAGCAGAACCAGCGATAGCCCCAATAATCGCATGAGATGAACTAGACGGAATTCCATAATACCAAGTAATTAAGTTCCAAATAATTGCTGCAAGTAATGCAGCTAAAATAATCACAGAACCATTTGATAATGCGAAAGGATCTACGATGTCTTTCGTAATTGCCTTGGCAACACCTGTAAATGTGATTGCCCCGATAAAGTTCATAACTGCAGCCATTATTACTGCCACTTTAGGTGGCAAAGCTCGTGTCGATACTGAAGTAGCAATGGCATTTGCTGTATCATGGAAACCATTGATAAAGTCAAATGTCAGTGCAAAAATAACAACTAAGACTGTTAATAAGAGTATTGTATCCATTCGTGACTCCTGCTCCTATGCATTACGCATAATAATAGTTTCCATAGTATTCGCTACATTTTGGCAATCATCTGCAATATCCTCTAATTGTTCATAAATATCCTTGAACTTAATAAGTTGGATTGGATCTTTTTCATGCAAGAATAGTTGCTTAATGGATGTACGAAGCACTTCATCACATTTGCTTTCATAATCTTTTATTAAAATGGCATGATCACGCATACCAATTAAGTTTTTCGTTTTTAATAATTCCATTGCTTTTACAATTTCATCAGCACTTTTCACGATATAGCCGATAAATGTATTCATTGAATCATCGATATCGATTAACGCGAACATGTCGAAGTGTGCAATACATTCTTCCATTCCATCAAGAACGTCATCCATACTGTTTGCAAGCGCAAGAATATCTTCTCTTTCAATTGGGGTCATAAATGATTTATTCAGCATCACGATTAATTCATGAATGAGAGAATCCCCATCCGTTTCATATTTTTTCATTCGTTTGCTAATTTCTTCTAAGTCTTCCAAACTCTGAATGCGGAAATCGTTGGCATAATGCATTGCCTCTTGTACATTAACTGCAATTTTTGCTAAAACCTCAAAGAATGGATCTGGCTTTTTTCGATTAAACATAAATTCCTCCTGAAAAAGTTAGTGTCAAAACATATATTTGTCCTGAACGCTAAATTAGCTTAACAATAATTTAATAGAATATCTGCAATTTTTACATATTCTATGACAACTTTTACAATCCTGTAACATTAGCGTTCACAATTTCGAAAAAAAATTGTTCCAATGTGGAAAATCACATAGTTTCATTTGTCGAAAATTACCGAAAAATATACATCCTGTTGAATAAAAAGACCTTAAATACTAGGCTTAACCCCTTGATAAATATAACATTCCCTTGTCAATATCGAATTTATTTGTAAACGCTTTATTTTTCGACAAAATACCTACCACTTTAATATAGAATGTAGGTTTTACAATTTACAAAACTAACGATTTCGGCAAAGGGAAAGCCTTTTGTCGTTGACGACACGACAAATATGAGTTCAACTTCAAAAACTATAGAATCGTTAAACAATAAAAGAAATTCTCGTATACCTTCAAAGATACATACACCATAAACGCTTCTCTCAACCATGGAAATCACAGAATACAAAAAAAGAATACGGTAATAAAACTAATGAATGTGGGGAAAATTGAAAATGAATTATAACAAATTCATTTCAGAGTAGTATGTCCAACATTAAAAAAAGCAATCGTGTAAATCTCAAATATTGATTTTTTAGAATATCCCTTTCTAAGTGAATTAAAAAAAGATGTGCATAATATCATACACATCTTAAATCTTTCCTATTTCACTGACTTGCGATAAATGCGCTGATTGGTTGAAATCGCCAAGTATCCATCTATCATCTTGAATTGAAATATAACTGATTCCTGCATTTGCTAATCGTACTTCCTGCGGAAAAGTTCCACCATTCTCGAGTAGTGTAAAAAGTGCATGAATAACCGCTCCATGGGCGACTAGAATGACTCGTTCATTTGGATGCTGCTCGTGTATTTCAACAAGTCCGTTTCGTAACCTTGCAAGCACTGAGTCCAAGGGTTCTTGATTTGGATATTGTTTATCTGGAAAAGCTTTTATACGTTCTTCCATATCCATACCTTCTGCTTCTCCGAAAGAACGTTCCTTAAATTCCTCAATTTCAATTAGAGGTATGTGTAATTGTTCGTTAATTATTTCTGCTGTATGTTTTGCTCTTGATAATGGACTTGTATAAATTGCAGCCCAGTTAGTATTTTTGAAAAACACACCACATTCTTTTGCTTGTTGGATTCCTTTATCATTAAGAGGTACATCTGTTACACCTTGTAATCTCCCTAGTGCATTCCATTCCGTTTCTCCATGTCTTACCACACAAATTTCTGTCATGTTAGTACCTCCTAAACTATCTTTACTTTAGAGTATCATATTATATTCCAGCTGTATGCATTAACACTACTCTCCAGCCATCGGGGTCTTCGATTGTCTTACCTTCCTTCTCCCAATAAGGATTTTCTGGTGGAACTGTATTATAGCCTAATTCACCTAATCTCTTGATAATCGTATCAATCTGTTGTTGATTGGGTATATAAAATACAATTAAATTGTCTTCAGTTGGTGCTGGGCAAGGGCTCCCATCTTTGTGTTGGGTAAATTCCAAATGATATGTTGCAGTTGGAAGCCCAATCAACAAACCTTCATAACCTCGCCCTGTAAATGACCCAATTTTAGTCAATCCTAAACCTTCACAATAAAAACGCTCAACTTGTCGTAACTGATCTGTAGGTCTAGCAACCCTAACCTGTGTAACATGCATATTTTCTGACCAATCGTTATTCATTCTTACCACCCCTTTGAAAGGATATTACCATTTAATTAAACTTATTTGTTCCGCCAGAAGATTGAACAACATATCACTCTTTTGATGTATTTCGGTTTTATTTTTTCAGTACAACACTGCATAATAAAGTTAAATTGAAAGGGGTTATACATATGGATTGGTTTGAAAAACTAAATGAATATTTTCCCGTTGAGGAAATGAAATCACGTCAACATATAGAACTTTTATTGAAAGACAAGGTAGGTATTTATAAAAAGTTAGAAGACGAAAAATACGTATTAACATATGTAGATCACCCTAGTTTTATATTTGTCGATTATTTATTTGTTTCTTCGTCTGCACGTGGTGAAGGATTGGGTGGGGAAATTTTAGAGCATTTAAAAGGCAATGGCAAACCAATTTTATTGGAGGTAGAATCACTTGAACAAGCTGAAGAAGACACTGACAAGCGATTACGCTTCTATAAACGTCACGATTTCAATTTAGCATCACATATTTGTTATTGTAGGCATCACATATTTGTTATTGTAGGCATCATGTAAAGACAGGAAAGCCACTGAAAATGGATATTCATTACTGGGCTCTAACGGGTGTTGCTGAAGAAGAAATACTTCGACATATGAAATGGATATATGAAAATATTCATGCGTACGAAGATGAACTTCTTTATGGTGCGAAGTATGAACCGACCGATAATGTATTGTATTTTATTAAATAATGACAAGGTAATAGATAAATTAAAAAAAGACTTTTCGCAATTGCGAGAAGTCTTTTTTTATATATTAGCTAGCTTTTTTAAACCCAGCTTGCTCCGCTTCTTTTTCAGTACAGAACATTTTTTCCTCTTTTACTGCATCATAATTGTTGGAGCCTGGCATATGATAAAGCTTATTACCCTTGCTGTTTATATTTCCCTTAATAGTGCAACTTGTTTTATTTGATTGATTTGAGCTGTCGGATTTATTTGAGTTTTTTGTTTGCCCTTCAGTAGACGCCCTGCTTCTCACAGCCGATTTATCAAAACCTCGATTTGTTACATAACCGTCGTATTGCCAAATTCCTTTTCTCAATGCTTTAGCTTCATCTTGAATTTTCTCAAAAGCTTTCACATTTGTAGTATTCGGTTCATATATATATCCAACACGTACAAGACCTTCACGGATAAGTTGCTCTTGAACACTTTTCCCATCTGCATATATATAAGCAAGAAGGCGACCATATTTATCTTCATGTTCACCAACATCAAATTCAATAGAAACTTGCTTTGCGTTGTTCAATATTTCACGATTACGAGCCTGCGCTTCTCGTCCAAAAGGTTGTTCACCTAATTGTTTATGGTACATTTCAGGCGCATCTACTAATAAATAGCGTACTTTTTTTGTTTCTCCGTCGTATTTTACTTTAATCGTATCACCGTCCATGATACTTACTACTTCGACATCAATTCGATTTTCTGATTCATCTTTTTTTGTCACTGTAGCTTCTGTACATGCTTGTAGTATAAATACTAGAAAGCCTATCAGAAGGAGTCCCCATTTTTTCATTGTCATCACCATCGTAATCTTAACATAAACTATTAGTTATCGGCTTACTTTCAGCATTTAGAGCATAAAAATACCCAGTCTTTGGCAGAGGACTGGGTATTGACTAGATGGATATTAATCTGTTGTAGTACCGTATGGTTTAATGTCTTTGATTAATTTACCTTGCTCTTCTAAATCACGAATACGATGTGCAAGACGTGACGCAGCAGATGCAGCAATGCTTCCAACTAAATCATCTAGGAATGTGTGAACACCTTCACCCGCTTTTGTATCAAGTTGCTGTATTATTCCGATTTTCTGTTTATCTAAATGCCCAAAAGTTGTTACAGCAATACTACCATAAGTAAATACTGCTCCTAAAGCGATTGTCTCATCCACTCCAAATAATCCCTCATCGGATTCAACTAATTGTTGTAGTGGCGCTGACAGTAACTTTTTCTCTGCTAATTCATCTAACTCAATCCCTACTAAAATTGCATGTTGAATTTCACGTTTATTAAGTACTTTATCAACCGATTCAATACAATGATCTAGAGATAGTCCTTCATTATATGCAAATTGCATTTCATACACAATTTCCGCGATATCCTTTAATGTAACACCACGGCGTTCTAATGCATCACGCGCCGCTTTAGCGACTACTTCTGATGAAACTTGAAGTTTTTTGTTATACATGACTCATCCTCATTTCCATATTTATAGTCCTTTATCATTACTATTATACCTTTACTTCCTTATATGTTACAATTTTCGTACAGAAAACTGAAGGAGTGACAGCTTTGAATCGTGGCACAATCACAGACATAGATTTTTTCAGTGAATCCTTACAAGAGGACATCCATCTATTAGTTTACTTACCAGCAAACTATTCACCACTTTATAAATACTCAGTGTTAATCGCATCTGATGGTAAAGATTATTTCCAACTCGGTCGAATCTCTCGAGTAGTAGATGAGTATTTGGAGCAAGGTGATATCGAAAATTTAATAATTGTAGGTGTACCTTATAAAAGTGTAGAGGATCGACGACAAAAGTATTTGCCAAATGGAGAAAAACATGAAGCATACTTGCGCTTTTTAGCACATGAACTTGTTCCTTATATTGACGAGCATTACTCTACATATCAAATGGGGATGGGTCGAGCATTGATTGGAGATTCGCAGGCTGCGACAGTTTCTTTACTAGCAGCCATCCAATATCCCAATATTTTTGGTAAGGTATTAATGCAGTCACCTCTAGTAAATGATAATGTTTTAGAAAAAGTGCAACAGGTACAAGATGTTCATGCTTTTTCAATCTATCACGTTATTGGTACAAAAGAACATGAAGTAGTAACTATGGATAAGAGTATTAAAGATTTCCTTACACCTAATCGTGCATTACATGAGTTGATAGTCAACAAAGGCTTTTCTACTTTTTATGATGAATTCGAAGGAAATCACTCATGGAAGTTTTGGCAACCTGACTTAAAACGTGTCATAAAACAAAACTTTAGTCTTTAACATGTATTTCACAATGAATATTATCTTTTTTCTGTTATACTGAAAATTAAGAAAAGCTATATAAAACTACTTAGGAGGTACGGAATAATGAAATACGGTATCGTTGCATTTCCATCTAAGAAACTACAAGATTTTGCGAATTCATATAGAAAAAGATATGACACGCATTTCTCTAAAATCACACCTCATATTACTTTAAAAAGTGTTTTTGAAGTAGATGATTCAAAAGTGAACGAAGTTACTAGTATGCTCCAAGAAATTAGTAAACAATTTAAACCGCTTTCAATTCACGTATCAAAAGTCAGTTCATTTGCGCCAGTGAACAACGCTATCTATCTTAAAGTGGAACCAACAGAACAACTTCAAAAATTATATGATGCATTGCATGCTAAATCATTCGGACTAGAACCAGAATATAAATTTGTGCCGCATATTACTATTGCACAAGATATGTCCTCAGGTGAACATGATGATATTTATGGTCAGCTACGCATGACTGATGTTCATTCCGAAGAAGTTATTGATCGTATTCATTTACTTTATCAATTAGAAGACGGTTCTTGGACGGTTTACGAAACTTTCAGACTGTCTGGAGCTGAGTAATTTTTGGTTTTTGCTAAAATAGTTGAGACAGAGAAAGAGTTACGAGACGCTTTCTTTGTTCGGGAGGAAGTCTTCGTTAAAGAGCAGGGTGTTCCTCTGCCTTTAGAAAAAGATGAATACGACAAAGACGCAACACATTTCGTAGCATACAATGGCGAAGAACCGATTGCAGCAGGCAGAGTCCGTATAGTCGACGGTAATATCGCTAAAGTAGACCGTGTTTGTGTATTACCAGATTTTCGAAGAAAACAAATCGGTGTTTTAATGATGGCACATTTAGAAAAATACGCTAAAGGTCATCAATTAGCAAAAGTGAAGTTAAATGCTCAAACACACGCTATTCCTTTCTACGAAAAACAAAATTATATAATTACATCACCTGAATTTTTGGATTCTGGCATTCCATATCGCGCAATGGAAAAGGAATTCTAATAATAAGTTGCTAAAACGCTGAATAATCAACGTTTTAGTAGCTTTTTTATTTGCTGTTTGGTACTTGAATCTCTTTTTTATTGTTTTTTTCGACTTTCTAGTTGTAAATATTATAATCAATCATCTAACTTCCTAAGTTCTATAACAAAAAGAGCCAACCACAGTTGATTGTAAACTCAACCATGGATTGGCTCCTTTTTATTATTCGAAGTACCGTATAATAATCGTCTATAGTATTTTTTTAACATATTTACTATAATATTTACCTCTATCAGTAACTTTTAGATCAAATTTTGGTAACTCTGCTGGGTTAGGATGGATGAATTGTTGATGGACTTGAAGGGAGTTCCCACGATTTTTGTTTTTTTCCTTGTTCAATTGCATTTCAGTAAGTTCAGCACGCATATCAAGCACTCGTTCAAAATGAGATTGCTTTTTTACCTTTGCAATTGTATGAACGTGAGCATAATTAAATGCTTTCGTGTTCATACGTTCTGCATATTGCGTTGCTTGTAACGGCTGAACTGGTAGAATGTAGCCCATCACAATCCCCTCCTATACTATAACTTTTCCTGCAAAGACATATTTTCGATTAAAGTTAGTATATTACTGAGAATATTATTTTATGCTATAACATTTTTTGAATTTTATTCAAATCTAAAGAATTACCATCTTTTAAGATAGATGCGACGATTTTTTCTTCTAGCTCTTTTGTTACTGGTTTATTTGCTAGTTGAGATACTTTACGAATAATTTTTCGAATTTGGGTTTCGTCTTGAAAATCTGCATATTGAATAGCATTTGCTAATGCAAGTACATCTTCCATTGGTACACCCGTTTTTCCTTCAATTTTTCGAAAGAATGAGCTTTGCATTTAAGTTCCCCCTTTTTAACCGATAAAACTAGATAAAGCTTGCGCCAACAATAATCAACAAGATGAATAGAACAACGATTAAGATGAACGTTGAACCATTGCCGCTATGGCCGCCATAGTAGCATTCGTTTCCGCCGCCGTAGCCACCGCCGTAGCCGTAACCATAACCTGAGAATCCAGACATAAGAAATCCCTCCTCTCTCTCACCGTATTGTATGCAACGGTTTACAGAAAGAAGAGGGCGTTTGAACTAGTCGATATTTCCTTTTGACCGAAAAATTAAAGCTCCTATAAATCCAAATATGATGGCTGCACTAATACCCGAACTCGTCACTTCAAACATACCTGTTAAAACTCCTATCCAACCATGTTTTTCAGCTTCCGCTAAAGCACCATGTGTCAAAGAGTTACCGAAAGACGTAATAGGAATTGTTGCGCCTGCACCAGCAAAATCAATAAGCGGTTCATATAAACCAAAGCCATCTAAAATTGCACCAGTGACAACTAAGATGGCTAATGTATGTGCAGGTGTTAATTTACCTACATCCATCAGCAGCTGACCAATTACACAAATCAATCCGCCAACAATAAATGCGATTATAAAAGAAGTAAACATTTTATTCCCTCATTTCATCGTTACTTCGATTGCGTGTGCAACAGTTGGAATCGATTGATTTTGTTGCACAGATAACTGCGACAAGAGAGCTCCTGTTGCTACTAATAGCACTCGTTTCATCCGTCCGCTTTTTAGCTCTGCTAATATTTCGCTAAAAAAAACAGATGCGGAGCAACCTGCTCCACTTGCACCAGCTAAAAACAATGGATCATCTCCGTAATATTCCGCACCGCCATCACGAATCGTTTCTAACTGTTTTGTCGTAAATCCAGATTGTCTTAGCATTTCTTTTAAAATGGGCAAGCCAACTTTTCCTAAATCACCTGTCATAATAACATCGTAATCCTGAACTGTTTGTCCTCTACCCTTTAAATGTTGATTAATAGTTGAAAATGCTGCAGGTGCCATTGCTGCACCCATATGAAATGGGTCAGATTGTTGATAATCCGCAACTTTTCCAAAAGTAGCGGCCTCAATACAAGGTTCACCTTCTTGGTGCTTACCAATAAGTGCATAACCCGCAGCAGTTACTGTCCATTGTGCAGTTGCTGGTTTTTGTCCTCCATAATCGACAGGATATCGGAATTGCCTTTCTATGGCGTTATGCTGACTCGCAGCACCTGCAATAGCATAATGGCTACCACCTAGCTCCGTTAATAAACTGGCGATGATGACGGCTGCTGTGGACGTAGCACACGCTGAGTACATACCGATAAAAGGACTTCCTATAGTACTAGCGGCAAAATTCGTCGGCGTCATTTGATTGACTAAATCTCCTCCGATAAAGAAATCTACCGCATCCATTGTCAATTTCTTTTTTTGTAATGCAATTTGTGCGGCTTCTTCAATTAAATGTTGATGTCCCTGCTCGTTTGTTTTTTGATCTGCCCTTTCATCATCAAGCACTAAATCGAAGTTTTGCGCAAAAACACTTCTCTTTTCCAATGGACCAACTACTACCCCGGCTGCTAAAATGGACGGCTTAGAAGGAAAATAAATTACACCTTTATCCATCACCAGTGAGTCACCCCAATCGTTACTAAAATTAATTTGACAAGTGCTACAAAAAAGGCTGAAACAACACCAAATAAAATAACAGATCCTGCTAGTTTAAAGATATTGCCACCCACCCCAAGTACTATACCTTCTGTCTTATGTTCAATAGCCGCTGAAATAACCGCATTCCCAAATCCAGTAACTGGTACGGCTGAACCAGCTCCTGCGAATTGCCCAAGCTTTTTATAAAGTCCAAATCCCGTTAGTAATAAAGAAATGAAAATCATTGTTGCTACGGTTGGATTACCAGCTGTACGCTCTGTAAAATCAAAATTCATAATATAAAAAAATGAAATAGCTTGACCGACTGTACAAATAATGCCTCCAACTAAAAAAGCTTTTAATACATTTAATCCAATTGGCGTTTTAGGTGATAGTTTTGTTTGTAATTGCTCGTAATCTTTTTGGTTCATTAGGTTTCTTCCTTTGCAAGATCTTGTAATTTCTTAATTTTCTTTTTTAACTCTTCTTCTGTTAATTCTTTTTTCATCAGTTTTTGAGCTTCCCAAGATATTTTGAAGTCAGTACTTACGAGTACGTCTTTACCAGGGAATTCCTTTTCAAATTTCTTCTGTAGATTCTCTTCTATTTTGGTTCTCTTCAATTTTGAAAAAGGTTTTATCTGTACCCCCACTAATACAACATCATCCACAAAGACAGCAGTACCTTTTTTAATCGATTTTTCTTCTTTCAGAAGCTTTTCAATTGCCGATTGCGATCCGTTATCACCCGCTGCATGATAGGTAGCAAATTTTTCCTTCTGTTCCCCAGCGCAAGCGACTAATAACTGGATGCTACATGCTAAAATCAAAATCCTAAAAACGTTTCTCTTCATATACGTCACCTTTTTTTAAAAACAGTATGCGTTTCTTTTGAAAAATTATGCATAACTGAGGCAGTTGCCCTAGTTCATTTTCTAATATGACATATTGTATAAAGAGATTGAAAAGGAGGTGAAATTAAATATGGGATGCGGAAGAAATGATGATGCAGTAGGTCACAAAGTTTCAAAAGGATGTGTTTGCGACGTAGTTCGCGCTATTAAAGACATTCAAGACCAAAACGTTGATGAGGGTTGCGGCCCATGCCCAACTAACTGTTTCCTAGAACCTCTTGGTGGATTAGTAAGCCCCGCACGTATGCAAGCCGACACACGTGTATTTATGCTATTAGACAAAGACGGCACTCCTTTCAAAGCGTTTTTCAGAACTAGAGAATCAGGCGATCATCACTGCTACTCAGTCTTTTTCCGAGTAGAAGATATTTTCGATGGTTGCTGCGCTACATTACGTGTATTAATTCCATTAAAACACGGTGATCATGTAGCCGATTTGTTAACAGAATGTGGTACTGATGTAGATTTATCAACTATCTGTAAAGTTGTAAACTGGGAAGCATCAACTAGCTGTATTACTGTTGACTTGAATTGCTTCTGTGCAGTTCAATGTATAAAAGACGTCTTTTTAGGTGTTTGCGACTAATATCAAGTCAAAGGACTTTGCAGTAGTGTCTTTGTTTTAAAATGGATAATAGCAGTGTCAGGCAATGAGCTCCGAAGTTAGTTTTCTAACTTTTGGGGCTTTTTGTGATATTGTATTTTTAGCTTATGCAGTTAATATTTATTTTTGCATAAAAAAAGCCATCCCTTTTAAGGGATAGCTATTAAAATACTTTTCCTCGCCATTTAATTTCCACGAGTTCATTAATTTTCGTTGGATATACAACACCTGTGTAACTTTTCAAAATCACTTCATCTTGCATTACGCGATCGACGATTCCTTCTATAATACGGCCATCCGATAAACTAAATTGCAATGGTTGATAAGCTTTCTGTTGAAACGGTGCAGATAAGAATTTTAAACGCTCTTTTTTACGACGTACTTCAGCATCTTCTATAACTGGTTCTAAAGATTCTACTGGTTCAATGGATTCTACTTGCTCAGTTTCCTCTTCTACAACTATCTCTTCAATAACATCCACCAAAACAGGAGTACTATCACTATTAATATCAATAAAAAAAGCCGGGGGAGCTTTGATAAAAAGGAGTGGGCGATTCCCCAAGTTAACACATCCTTTTTTTCATATTGTATGCTCCTCCGGAAAATAAGTTCACATTAATTTACTAATGAACATCGTTGCAATCCCAAGATAAATTAAAATACTTGTTATATCATTTAATGTTGTAATAAACGGACCAGATGCTACCGCAGGGTCAATTTTCAATCGATGCATTAATAACGGTATAAAAGATCCTGCAATTGTTGCCACAATAATTGAACAACAAATAGCGGTTCCTACTAATAACCCTAAAAGCCACATGTGTTTCCAAAAGAACACAATACCAAACGCAATAACACCACAAACAACACCTGTAATTATGCCTGTAATTGCTTCTCGTATTAATAACTTCATCTTACTTTCTTCTTCAACATCACCAGTTGCAATCCCTCGAACAGCAACGGCTAATGCTTGCGTTCCACTATTCCCAGAAGTACCACCTATTAAAGGAATAAAAGCAGCAAGTATCGCCACTTTTTCTAATGTTCCAGTAAATAAGTCTACTAAATTAGCGGTTAACATGCCTAAAAACAATAATACAACAAGCCACGGCAAGCGTTTTTTCGCTGCAGCAAACGGGCTTTTGTCGAATGTTACCATGTCTGAAACCCCGGCTAATTTGGAGTAGTCATCTGACGCTTCTTCATCAATGACATCAATAATATCATCGACTGTAATAATACCCAGCATTTCGTTTTTTGAATTAATAACAGGTACAGCTAAAAAGTTATAGTCCTTCATAATTTGAGCGACTGCCTCTTGATCATCAGTTACATTAATACTTACCACACGATCATTCATTATTTGACGTATTAATGTGTCTTCTTCTGCAATGATTAAGTCACGTAAAGAAATAACACCCGTTAAATGATTTGTATCATCCACTACAAATATATAGTAAATCGTTTCTGCATCCGGCGCTGCGTTGCGTAAAATTGTCATCGCTGAACGTACGGTTGAATTCTCAGGAATAGCGACATATTCTGTCGTCATTATAGAACCGGCTGTATACTCCGCATAGTACAGAAGCTCTTTAATATCTTGTGCTGAATCTTTATCCATTATTTTAAGGAAATGAGTGATTTGATCTTTATCTAATTCATTTAAAACGTCAACCGCATCGTCTGTATACATAGCAGCTATCATTTGCGCTGCATATGTCGTATCCATTTCCTCTAAAATACCTTTATATTCATCATCATCGAGTTCAATAGCTTCAAAAATGTCAGCCATCTCTTTAGGGGAGAGATACTGATAGATAATCTGTCGTATATCTGGCCCCACCTTCTCATAAAACTGTGCCTGATCATACGGATGAAGTGCTAGATACTCCTCGCGAAAATTATCTGTTTCTAGATTCTCCAGTAATTGACGTAGGTGTTGCTCATCGAATTGTACTTCATCTTTTTCCTTTGTTTCTTCTATCATGCATGTCCCCTCCTCTCGACTCATTAAGTCAGTTAAAATAACACCTTACTATAATAGTGTGTAGACCTTCAAAAGTGCAATTATTTTTTTAAAACTTTTTAATTACAGCTCTTTGAACACCCCTAATACTAACATTCGTTAATGCACTTTTACAAATGGCATCTTTAAATTTCCCGGGAAATCAAAAATAAGGTGCTTTTTGTATAAAAGCACCTTACATTAATTATTCTATTAGTAGTGATTGCATATCTTTTGGTAAATTTATTTGCCAGCTATAATATTGTTTCGTCACTGGATGGTGTAACTGTAGCTCTACACAATGTAAAGCTTGGCGATCTATTAAATTTCTACGCCCTCCATACAATGTATCTCCAATAAGTGGATGCCCAATAGATGCCATATGTACACGAATTTGATGCGTACGTCCTGTGTGCAGTTTTAAACGGATATGAGTAATTGCTTCTCCATCTAACATTGTTCGTTTTAATACGACAACATCGGTATGTGCAAACTGTCCATCACTTCGTACTTCACGTTCAATAATACTTCCATCTTTGCGCCCAATTGGAGCAATAATGTCTTGCTGGTCTTGCTCCATATGGCCATGTACGATTGCTTCATACGTTCGATGTATAGCATGTCTCTTTTGAGCTTCACTCATAAGATGATGAACGTGACGATGCTTTGCTATACACATAAGGCCTGAAGTATCCCGATCTAGACGTGTTACAATATGCACAGTTGAAGCTAATTCCTGCTGTTGTAAATGAGCAGCTACAAAATTAGCAACACTACCTCTAGGATGATCATGGGAAGGAATCGTATTTTGATAAGGTTGTTTAGCAATAACTAGCAGTTCATGATCCTCGAAAATGACCTCGAGCTCCCCATCTTCAGGAACTAGTCCCTGACTAATTTCTTCCGGAGGAAAGATGATTGTGACTAAATCGTTCTTCTTTAGAATATGACGGACATTTTGCTCTATATTATTTACTAAAAGTTGTCCACCTTGAAATTTTATTGCAGTTAAAGCTCTCTTAGAAATTCCCCACATAGCAAGTGCATCTCTAAAAAGTTGGTCTTGCTCTACTTTAAACGTTAAGCGATATCGTAAATCTTTCATTATTTCAAATCACTATCAATAAAAGAATCATGTACACGTTGCCAAAACGGAAATGCTCTAAAGCGTGCAAACCGCACCTTTTCCTTCGCAACTTTGTACTGGATTGATTTTACATTTTTATGCAATAACTGCACATGATCGACTGTGACCATAAAATCTTTAGCCTTCACTGGCTTTAGCACGCAACTATGATGTGCTGGTAATACTAGTGAAGATCCGACTGTACGGAAAACGCGATTATTAATAGACGCCATTTCAGTCACTTGAATAGCTTCTATTGATGGATGTAAAATGGCACCCCCAAGAGCCTTATTGTAAGCTGTACTTCCTGAAGGTGTAGAAACACATAGCCCATCTCCACGGAAGCGTTCAAACGGTCTCCCATTTAATTCAACGTCCATTACTAATGTTACTTCTGGGGATTTAACTGTAGATTCATTCAAAGCTAAATAAGTGTAATTTTCATCTGAGTTTTGATAATTAATCACAACTTCTAACAGAGGATAATCGATTACTTTATAGTCACTCTTTGCTATGGAGATAACCAATTTCTCGATTTCAATTGGCTTCCAGTCAGCATAAAAACCTAGATGCCCCGTATGAATACCAACAAACGCAACATCTGACAAGATATGACTATATCGATGGAATGCATGTAGCAGTGTACCATCTCCACCAATCGACAACACGATATCTGGTTTTTCTTCATCTATTTCTAATCCAAAATCAGTTAAGTACGAGATAGCTCTTTCCATTAATTCATTTGATTGTGGATCGTTACGTGATTGAACAGCAAATTTCATAGATTTTCATGAGCTCCCTTCGAATTATCCTCTCTAACTTTTGGATTTGAAGCCTCTTTGTATTCGGTAAAATATTTTTGAGCTTCCTGTATCTCCTCGCGGATTAAAGACATTTCCTCATCTAAGCGGAACGCTGCCTCTGCTGCACTTTGCAGACGATTTTTTATTTCCTCTGGAAAAATCCCTTTATACTTATAGTTCAATGAATGCTCAATAGATGCCCAGAAGTTCATTGCAAGTGTTCTAATTTGAATTTCAGCTAAAATCTTTTTCTCACCTTGAATTGTTCCGACAGGATATTCGATTATCATATGATAAGAACGATATCCGCTAACTTTAACATTGGTGATATAATCTCTTTCTTCTACAACTGTTAAATCATTGCGCTGGCGTAATAATTCAATAACAGTAGGAATTTCATCCACGAATTGACACATGATACGTACCCCTGCAATGTCTTGTAACTCATGAGCTAGCATATCTGAAGGTTCAAAGACTAGGCCTTTTTCTAACGTCTTGTCATAAATACTCGCAAGTGGCTTCACCCGACCTGTTACAAATTCTATTGGTGACGTTTCATTTGATTTTTCGAATTGTGCGCGCATTCCTTTTAGCTTAATTTTCAATTCATCTACTGCTTGCTTATAGGGCTGTAAAAAGCGATCCCATTGTCCCATGATAAGTCCCCCTAATCTTCTCGGGATTCGTTCAATATTTCCGCAAAAGCTTCTTCAACAGCTGTTGAAAAGTCTGCTCCATAATTATGATTTCCTTCAATATTAAATATAAGTGCGTTTAATTCATCCTGAAAGTTCACTAATTCAGTCTGTCCATTCCCCCAAGTTAATATTGGCTCTAAATCAGATTGTAATGTTTTGACTAATAGTGGCCAAATAGCTTGAGGGAATTTTATGTAATGGTAGTCTTCCCCTGCATCCATTAAATAGATAAAAGCCATGGCGTCTGAATCAGTAATAACCTGACCTGCAGCTCGCCATTCACAATCAGATATTTCTCCGCATATTTGTAAATGCACTTGTTTTTCTTGTTGTGATCCATTTTCTACTATATATGTTTTACGCAAAGCCTATCTTCCTTTCCGTGAATCTCCTATCATTTTATCATAGTAAGCCTCATTACTACCCACTTTTTCGGTGAATTGTTATGCTTTTCCCCATTTCGACAATCATTGCAATGCCATCTATACTTCACCTATAATTAATTAATATGATTTCAAAAAAAGAAAGGGTGATTGGTATGGCACAACAACTTGAAATTGAGTTTAAAAACCTACTTTCGAAAGAGGAATATGAAGCGCTTTGTACTACTTTTGCAATTCCAAATGAAAATTTTCACGAACAGGCAAATCATTATTTCGATACAGCTGATTTCAGATTGAAGAAAGTACGCTCTGGCTTAAGAATACGCGAAGTTCAAAATCGCTTTGAATGTACACTTAAAGAACCTGCGGCTGGTATTGGATTATTAGAAACAACGGATTTATTAACTGAGGAACACGTAAATGCCGTGTTAAATGGAGCTACCCTAAAAGCAGATGAAGTAGATATTCGATTGAAAAAACTTCAGATTAATCCAGCTGATTTACAACTATTAGGTACACTTTTTACAAAGCGTGCCGAAATAAAATATAATGGCGGTCTTCTCGTTTTCGACCATTCTCGATATTTGGACACTGACGATTATGAACTAGAATTTGAAGTGACAAATGAGGAAACAGGTAGATTAATATTCGAGGAATTTTTAGCAAAACATTCAATACCTATTAGAGTAGCTGATAAAAAAATTGCTCGCTTCATGGCCGCCGTCAACAAGAAAAGAGGTTAACAAATGGATATATCAGCATTGAAAACGCTCCTTGAAATTCAAGGGCTTCAATCCATGGGATCGACTAGCTTATCTGCTACGGATTCATCATCTTCTTCATCTAATATGTTTACCCAACTAATGAATGAAATGATGACTTCATCAACATCTCAGAACAACCCTTCACAATTACTAGGCTTAACAAACTCAATGTCGGGCTCAAACGTTTTACCTGCTTCGGATTATTCTTCGTTATTAGGTAGTGGTTTAATGGGGTCATCAATAACGAACTCAATTAATGCAGTGTCGGGCTTGTACTATAATGGTACTTCACCTATTTATAGACCAACTTCGGTGTCTAATAATACATATAGTACAACACCTTTGAATCCAGTATTAACAGGTTATACTGCGGGACCTACTAATGTCACATCAAATACGCAATACGATACCATTATAAAAAAAGCGTCCGAAACTTATGGTATTCCCGAAAAGATGATTAAATCCGTAATTAAACAAGAATCTAATTTTAATAACTCTGTCGTTAGCCATGCTGGGGCTGCTGGTCTAATGCAATTAATGCCAGGTACAGCCAAATTCCTTGGTGTTTCCAATGTCTTTGACCCAGAACAAAACATTATGGGCGGTACGAAATATTTGAAACAAATGTATGATAAATTCGGTGGAGATATGAATCTAATGTTAGCTGCATATAATGCAGGGCCAGGGAATGTTTCTAAATATAATGGTATTCCACCATTTAAAGAGACGACAAACTATGTTTCTAAAATCATGAATAGCTATCAAGCCTAATTAGTCAACTGCCGTAGTTGTCGAATAATTACATATCAATTCACTCTTAGAATCGACATATAACTTATTATTATGTCGATTTTTTTTATGAATAAATTGAATAGAAGACACGATTTTTCATAGTAATCATACACTTTTACGGACTTTTTTATTAAACTATATGAAAAAAGTAATGTAATTTAATCGATTTGTTTGAGAAAAAACGTTTAGGTTGATAGAATAGAATTACAGCTAAAGCAAAGGAGCATCATCAATGACGCAAAAACCTATTATTCCTTATGAGGAAATTGGCGAAGAAACACTATCAAAAATGATTAAGATTTTCTACTCCAAAGTCGCTAAAAATCCGAAGCTAAAGCCGATATTTCCTGATGATTTAACTGAAACAGCACGCAAGCAAATTCAATTTCAAACTCAATATTTAGGTGGTCCAAATCTTTTTACAGAAGAGCATGGGCATCCAATGATGAGAGCCCGCCATATGCCCTTCAAAATTACACCTGAACGTGCACAAGCATGGTTAGAATGTATGGCTGAAGCAATGGATGAGGTTGGATTAGATGGAAAGATTCGAGAAATATACTATAAACGCCTCGTCCTTACAGCGCACCACATGATTAATTCACCTGATAACGACGAGGAGGTATTAGAGTGAATACTATTCAGATCATGCCGGCACCGCCTTCGCCTACTACTACTCTTAGTAGACCGATTGAACTTTATGTATTCATTGATCCACTTGCTCCAAACAGTTGGGATTTACAAGCAATTATCCGTAAGCTTCAAGTAAACTATAATCAATACTTTACTTTACGATTTGTTCTTAGTACAGAATTAGCTTCGCTTAATGTCGCTTGCCAACGTGTAAATAGCTGTAATAGTGAATATGAAGAAATCGATGTCTCTCATCCGGTTCTTCCTTCAATCGCAGTGAAGGCTGCTGAATTACAAGGGAAAAAAGCTGGCTACCGCTACCTAATGAAATTGCAAGAATATGTATTATTGAATATGAAAAACGTTCGTTCATGCTCGACCTTACTCGAAATTGCCAAAGAGGCAAATTTAGATATTCAAGAGTTCCAAACAGATTTCCAGTCATTGGAAGCTTCTCGTGCATTTCAAAGTGACTTATGTATAACACGTGAGATGGATGTAGAAGAAGTACCAAGCTTCGTATTCTTTAATGAAAATATTGAAGATGAAGGTTTAAAAGTAAGCGGAAATTATTCATATGAAGTTTATGAACAAATATTAGAAGAATTATTAGACGGTGAACTTATTTGTCAACAGCCACCATCAGTAGAAGAATTATTTAAACGGTATCATACATTATCAACTAAAGAAGTAGCATCAATTTATAACATTACTGAACAAACTGCTGACCGAGAGTTAAAAAAGAAAATGCTACAACAAAAAGTCGACCGCATCAATTATGAAGAATCATCGCTGTGGCGTTTAAAATAAATTATATATAGGCTAGTAACGATCTATTATGTCGTTGCTAGTCTTTTTTTTAATTATAAATCTTCTTGATTATATGTAAGGTACTAGTTAACATGTCCATGACAGTTACCAATTAATAAAATTAAACAAAATAAAAGAGGCGCCTCTACGAGAGACGCCTTCTTTTCACAAAGGGGATGGGAGAAATGTTCACGTTCAAACAAAGGGGTGTATGTTTGTTTGTGATTTATTTCACATCTAACACTTTAGCATGGAAAAAATGATATAGCAATGTTTCAGAACTGATTTCACAAAGTTGTCATAAGGAAAGCGTTTGCAAGTAGTAAACAGCCATTTAAACTTCAAATTGACATGGTTTTGTCGAGTCATATTAGTATTATTTGTGGGTTTTTAATTAAATATTACCTGTTTAATATTTTTCTATACAGAATGATTTCAAATTAAAAAGCCGAGGGGGAATATTACGAGGCTACTGAAAAAGTCCTTTTAAATAGGATTACGTTTAAAACTGTTGATTTACGTTCCGGGCGGGCGGTGAGCCTCCTCGTCGCTTCACTTCTGCGGGGTCTCACCTGTCCCGCTAATCCCACAGGAGTCGCCGCTCTACACTTCAATCAACGGAATATATTCCATACAAAGATAAAATAAAACATAAAAAAATAAGCGATTCATTCCAAATTTAATTAGAGGAATGAATCGCTATTTTATTAGATAATCGTATTATCAAATGTAGATGGTGTCCCCGATGATTGCTAATCAAGAAACGCTCCATTTATGGCAATTTACGATATCGTTGTGCCAAAAGATAATCAGCTCAGTCAAATCAATGACCTTGTTGATTTCTCCTTTGTGTATGAAGAATTAATAAATAAATATTGTCTCAATAACGGTCGCAATGCAATATTACCACCTTGACTTTTAATCATAAATTATTATACATCTAGAAGTTTTTCTAGTTCCTCTAAGTTTTTCTCGAATACTTTGCAAGCTTCTTCGATAGGCTCAGCAGATTCCATATTAACGCCCGCTGCTTTTAATACTTCAATCGGGAAGTCAGAACATCCGGCTTTAAGGAAATTATTAATATAACGATCTACTGCAGGTTGTCCTTCTTCAAGGATTTGAGCACTTAGAGCCGTTGCCGCACTCTTACCTGTAGCATATTGGTATACATAGTAGTTGTAGTAGAAGTGAGGGATACGTGCCCACTCTAGACCGATCTCTTCATCCACAACAATATCGTCACCATAATATTGTTTATTTAGATTATAGTAGACTTCTGTCATTTTTTCTGCTGTTAGCGCTTCCCCGTCTTGGTCAAGCTGATGAATAATATGTTCAAATTCAGCAAACATTGTTTGGCGGAAAATTGTACCACGGAATCCTTCTAACCAGTGATTTAATATATAAATACGTTGTTGTGGATCTTCAATCGTATTTAATAAATGATGGTTTAATAACTCTTCATTACAAGTTGATGCAACTTCTGCAACGAAAATAGAATAGTTACCGTATACGAACGGTTGGTTGTTACGAGTAAAGTAACTATGGACACTATGTCCAAATTCATGAACAAGAGTAAATAGATTATCTAAATTATTTTGCCAGTTCATTAGGATATAAGGATTCGTACCATATGCACCAGAAGAATATGCGCCGCTTCGCTTCCCTTTGTTTTCAAGTACATCTACCCAACGATCCTCTAAACCTTGCTTGACAATACTTACATACTCTTCACCAAGTACTTCAAAGCTTTTTAACATGTGGTTTTTTGCTTCTTCATATGGCATATCCACCTTTGACTCTTGTACAAGTGGTGTATATATATCCCACATATGAAGTTCCTCAACACCTAATACTTTTTTTCGTAGCGCAATATAACGATGCATTAACGGTAAATACTTATGAATTGTCGTGATAAGTTGATCATACACTTTTTCTGGGATATGATTGGCAGCCATGGCTGACTGACGAGCTGATTCATATTTGCGAATACGCGCATTTACATTATCACCTTTAACATTACCAGCAAGGGTCGTTGCAAATGTGTTACGGAATTCTCCGTACGTTTTATACATTGCACGGAATGCTGCTTCACGTACTTTGCGATCGCCACTTTCTAAGAAATGTGTATAATTCCCATGTGTTAGCTGAACTTGATGACCATTTTCGTCTTCAATCGTAGGGAACTGTAAATCAGCGTTATTTAATGTGCTAAATGTTTCAGACGATGCACTTGTTACTTCTGACAACTGTGCAAGGATTGCTTCTTGCTCTGCTGGTAAAATATGTGGACGCCCAATGTTAATTTCAAGCAATTCTTGTCTGTATAATTGAAGTTCCTCATTTTCAGCAAGATATTGTTCAATTATTTTTTCATCCAATGCTAAAATTTCAGGTGTTAAAAATGACAGACCAGTTGAAACCTTTGCATAAAGTGATTTACAACGACTATCCATTGCTTGATAGAAACTGTTCGCTGTGTCTTGATCTAAACGCATATGTGAATATGTGTAAAGACGCATTAATTTTGAATACAATTCATCTCGGTATTGTAGAACCGCTAAAAGTGCCTGTGCACCGTTTTCAATTGTTCCTTGAAAAGATGCAGCATTTTCACTCAAAGCACTAATTTTCTTAAACTCTGCTTCCCAAGCTTCGTCTGTCTCAAAGATATCTTCAAGACGCCAAGTAAGTTCAACAGGTACTTCTTGTCTTGTTAATACTTTTTGTTCTGATTTCGTTGTCATAATTATGACCTCCTATAGTAAATACGTTGAGAAACAAATACTTTATTATTTTCTCAATTTTCATAACACTTTGCAAGGAATTCACTATGCAATAATTGTAAGATATTAGCTTCTTTTGTTGAACAATGAATAGAGTGAATACCTAGTTCTTTCAACAACAAAATATAATGAAGAATCGCTTCTTTACCTCGCTCATCTTGGAAATAATTCGGATTATTTAAGATAAATATTGAAATAACCTCATCATCCACTTGTAATATACTAATTTGACAATCTTGTAAAAAGAATAATAATTTAGCTTGCCATTCTACAATGTAAACATCAATATACTGGGCATTTCGAACAGGTAAGCCAATGAAAAGAGGTAATTGGTCAAGTCTCATACGCGCACTGTAACAGGTTTTTAAGAGCCTATCCTGAACTCCCTTTCTACTTAAGTAGAAACGTTGCCTTAAAAAGCGCTGGCGGATATGTAAATGGAATTGCCAATATTGAGCGAATTCCTCCTTTGTAGGCTCTTTTAAATGCAAAAACGGAAAATGTTGATGTGAAATAGGTAACTGCTGTACCTTGGCAATAAAGCGATACCCTTGTATGAACAATAGATGAGAATAATAAATAAACGTTGCTGTAGTTGGATTGTAAGTAAGAAGGGTTGATCCATGTTGGGGATGACAAGTAATAAATTGCTGACGAAATGGAGAGAGCTGAATAAGTTGAATACGTGTAGATGTTAGCTGCTTAAAATTAGGGGTTTTAAGAAGCCAAAGAGGAACTATACTTGCATTTATATAACCTTTAGTCCGAGCTTGTATAACTTCAATAGGAATATTACTACACTGAAATTCAATCGCAAATTGCTCATTTTGAGTTGTTACCAATAAATCCGGCCGTTGAGACAAGTTCTTTAAAAATGGCTCCAGTTGAACAGTTATTCCTTTGTTTTCAAAAAAATGATACAGTTGTTGCTTACCTATTAAATGCTCTTTTGACTCTCCATCCGAAAATAATTGAGGACAATTCGAATTCTTATTGTGAGCAAAATGAGGAACAACAATATCTCCTATTCGAAGTCGTAACTCTTCTTTACATTGTGGACAAAAAAACTTATGGGTCCGCCTTAACTGTTTTAGCTTTTCTTTAGAATGTGAAATAGACAATATAAAGAGTTCATTTTTTATTGTTAATGCAGTTAAAATACAAACACCTCCTATTTTTATCCATTCTATTAATTAATGGGATAAATTGCAAGAAAAAAATCCTCCGGTTTTCGGAGGATTTCCACTGTCATTTAACAAAATATTTTATGACTGTATCAAAGCAGTCTTTTTCCATTAATGCTTTACCGTATTCTTGAAGAATGTGGATTGTTACTTCTGCGTCTGTGGAAAATTCAGTAATAACACTGAAAATGTCCTCAGCTTCATCATGTAAAACCTCTTCATTAAAACGGATGTGTAAATAATAGTTACCTTCCCACTGATACAACGCATTATGGAATAGTGATGTCTCTTGTATTTTTTGTGCAAGAGGAATAATATCATCAAATTCCTGTAATTTAAAGATAAAATCGGAGTCCTCATCAATTGTACTATTTACAAGATCTTCAAAATCATCAAATTCATGCGCTTTTGGCTCATCGCCACCAAATGCGGATGACATCATTCTTTGTTTATCTTCTATATCGAAGGGCGGTTCGATATGCTGACCGTCCTTATAAATTTTAGCATGTGTGATAGTTAGTTCAAGGCCATTCTCTTGAACTATCACTTGGATCCATAATGGTCCTTCAACTTCAAAATATTCTTCGTCATTTATTTCATCCATCATAGACCAGAAGAGTTCTTCACTTTTTTCCCGGTTATACCATACTTCATCTTTCGTGAATCCACGTTCTTCAATGTCATGATAAGAAATGAAGAGTTTAAGTGTATTCTCATTTATGCGTTCGATGTCCATATTACACAACTCCCTTCGGTCAATACTAATAGATGCATCGAGTCCACTTATGAACAAGTCTTTAAAATTTCTTGATAATACAGTGTCTAATACTATTGTATGATGAGTTTGTTGAAAATGGAAAGGAAATAACTCGGAAAATTACAACAGTATATGAATTGTAGTAGACAAGGTTTAGTAAATCAAGTCATAACGCTACTATGTATAAGTGTACTTGCCTCTTTTATATCGTAAATAATGAACTTTTTTAATGCATAAAAAAAAGCCAGTTGTGTAACACTTAACAACAACTGGCTCTAAAAACATATTGCATACTGCTGACTATTCCGAGCAAGCATGCAACATGTAAATGGCTCTTATTTTTAGTTAACCATCTTCTGTGCTTCTTGTAATTGATAAGCACGAACTTTACGAGGTAAGAATCGACGAATTTCATCTTCGTTATACCCAACTTGTAAACGTTTTTCGTCTAAAATAATCGGACGACGTAAAAGTCCTGGATGTTCTTGAATTAACTCATAAAGACGTTGTAAAGGTAAAGTTTCTACATCCACTTTTAGTTTTTGGAAAATTTTAGAACGAGTTGAGATGATTTCGTCTGTCCCATCCTCAGTCATGCGTAAAATTTCTTTTATTTCACTTATGCTTAAAGGCTCCGCGAAAATATTTCTTTCTGTATATGGAATATCATGTTCTTCTAACCATGCTTTTGCTTTTCTACAAGATGTACAACTGGGTGAAGTAAATAATGTCACCATCATATAAAACACATCCTTTCAAAATGTGTAGCGAATATAATAACATTCCTAAATTAGAATGACTTTAAAAAAAGAACTGTAAGCATATTATACAACATTTTGTCCAATTTGAATATATGCTATTAAGAAAAATTTCCATTGTAAGTTATGACCGTTTTTTCTATCATTTCAAGTTTTTCCATACAGGTTAGACCTCTTTATTACGCGTATATATGTAGTATCCCCAATAAAGCATTGCGGTAAACCTATTATTTCAAAAAAATATTCTCATTTAGAATCTCTATATTGAAAAAATGTCTATTATATTTACACTAATTATACGTTCAATCCTCAAAAAAGTTTCAATTTTAAATAAATTTCATAAATCAAATTTGACAAAAAACAAAACTGCCCCCTTAGTCAACCGATTTCATTGACTAAAGAGGCAGCCTTTAATTAATCATGATGCTTAATTATTTGCATGTTGAGCTTGTAATACTTTAAATTCAGCTTGAGAGCAATAGACAAAATGTCCGGGACGTACTTCACGCATTGTTACGTCCTCTCCATCTTTATAATTATGAGACTTTGGATCGTATGTTTTACGAACACGATTACGCTCATAATCAGGGTCTGGAAGTGGAATAGCTGATAGTAGTGATTGTGTATAAGGATGCATTGGATATTTATAAAGATCCTCTGCAGGTGCAAGTTCTACTAATTTACCAAAATACATTACACCGATTCGGTCTGAAATATATTTAACCATTGATAAATCATGGGCGATAAATAAGTAGGTTAATCCTTTTTCTTCTTGTAACTCTTTTAATAGGTTAACAACTTGTGCTTGAATTGACACATCTAGTGCAGATATTGGTTCATCTGCAATGATGAATTCTGGTTCTACTGCAAGTGCACGAGCAATTCCTAATCGCTGGCGTTGACCACCTGAGAATTCATGTGGATAACGGTTAGCATGTTCTTTATTTAATCCAACTGTTTCTAATAATTGATAGACACGTTCTTGACGTTCTTTTGCATTTTTCACAAGGCCGTGAATATCTAAACCTTCCGCTATTATATCCATTACTTTCATACGAGGATTTAATGATGCATACGGATCTTGGAAAATCATCTGCATTTTACGGTTAAACGACTTTAGTTCCGTTTTAGATTTACGACCATGGACATTTACACCATCATAAAGAACTTCACCGTCAGTGGCATCATATAGGCGAATAATCGTACGCCCTGTCGTAGATTTACCACAACCTGATTCCCCTACTAACCCTAAAGTTTCTCCTTTATAAATATCAAATGTAATATCGTCGATGGCTTTAACTTCATTTGGTTTTCCAGAATTGAAGTATTGTTTTAAATTTTTGATTTCTAATAGTTTTTTTTGTATTTTCATTTTAAAATACCTCCATTAGCACTTTCGTAATAGCGACTATTAGGGAATCGTTTCATTCTTTCAATAATTGTTGCAGGTGGTGTCACTTCTGGAGCATCTGGATGTAATAACCAAGTTGCCGCATAATGTGTATCACTTACTTTAAAGAATGGCGGCGTTTCTTCCATATCGATCTGCATAGCATATTCACTACGAAGCGCAAAGGCATCCCCTTTTGGAGGATTCAATAGATCTGGTGGTGTGCCTGGAATTGCATATAGTTTCTCTTCCTGTACATCTAAAGAAGGCATAGAACTTAGAAGTCCCCAAGTATATGGGTGCTGTGGATTGTAGAATATTTCATCTACTGTACCAATTTCAACAATTTTACCACTGTACATAACAGCTACACGATCAGCCACATTTGCTACAACACCAAGGTCATGAGTGATAAAAATAATAGATGTATCAATTTTCTTTTGTAGATCTTTCATCAGTTCAAGAATTTGAGCTTGTATTGTAACGTCTAGTGCAGTTGTCGGTTCATCAGCAATTAAAATTTTTGGGTTACATGCTAATGCAATTGCAATTACGATACGTTGACGTTGACCACCTGAAAATTGATGTGGATATTGTTTCATACGTTGCTCTGGTTGCGGCATCCCTACTAGTTTTAATAGATCAATGGCCATTTTTTGAGCTTCTGATTTCGCTACATTTTGATGTTTTAAAATCGGCTCCATTATTTGTTTACCAATTGTCATCGTAGGATTCAAAGATGTCATAGGATCTTGGAAAATCATCGAGATATCTTTCCCGCGAATTTTCTGCATTTCTTTATCAGTTAATTTCGTCAAATCTTTTCCATTAAATAAAATCTGACCATTTTTAAATTCCGAACTAGATTCAGGTAGAAGGCGCATAATAGCTTTAGTCGTAACCGATTTACCTGAACCTGATTCCCCAACGATTGCTAGTGTTTCTCCTTTTTTCAAATCGAAGTTCACACCACGAATCGCTTTCACTTCACCAGCAAACGTGTGGAAGGAAAGCTCAAGATTTTTTACTTCAAGTATTTTCTCCATAACTGCTTTCCTCCTATTAATCTTTCATTTTTGGATCAAGTGCATCACGTAGACCATCACCAATTAAGTTAAATGCAATCATTAATAGACTTATAATTGCTGCTGGAATAGCTAAAATATGAGGTTGGAACTGTATTAGCTTGTAACCATCATTAATTAAAGTACCCAATGATGCGTCTGGTGATTGTAACCCTAACCCGATAAAGCTTAAAAATGCTTCAAAGAATATCGCACTAGGAATTGTAAACATTGTGTTAATAATGATAACCGCCATAACATTTGGCAATAAATGTTTTTTAATTATACGCCCATTACTTGCCCCTAAAGTTCTAGCTGCAAGTACGAACTCTTGGTTTTTAAATTTCAATACTTGTCCTCGAACAATACGAGACATACCAATCCATCCAGTAATTGAAATGGCAATAATAATGGCCACAATACCCGGATCCATTACAAGAATCATTAAAATAACAACAATCAATGTCGGTATTCCATATAAAATTTCAACAATACGTTGCATCGCATCATCAACACGACCACCATAAAATGCCGAAATACCACCGTAAGCTACACCAATAACCATATCAATTACAGCTGCTACAAGTGCAATTAGTAATGAAATTTGAGTACCTTTCCAAACACGTGAGAACATATCACGGCCAAGTCCGTCTGTACCAAACCAGTAGTAAGTATCAACGTTTTTCATTTCATACAAATTGACTTTTTGACCACCCATATTACCTGTACCATCAAAGATTCCCAACTTTTCTAAACCAGGTACTTTTGGAGGTAAATTTGCATGAGTTATTTCTTGCGTTTCAAAGTCATGCGGGCTAATCATCGGTCCGATAAATGACATCAGAATAATGAATAATAGTACAAATATACTCACTACAGCTGCTTTATTTTTTCGTATACGCAACCAAGCATCCTGCCAGAAATTTAAGGATGGTTTAGAAATTTTCTCAGAGTGACTGCCATCCATATGCACGTGTTTAAAAGCTTCAGGTGGTAATTTACGATATTCATTTGTCATTATTTATTACCTCCTGTTAAACGGATACGTGGATCTACAATGCCATATAAAATATCAACAATGAAAATAACTAAAATCAATAGTACTGAAAAGAACATTGTTGTTCCCATTATTAAGGAATAATCACTAGAATTAATCGCTTTAACGAATTGTTCACCAATACCAGGAATAGCAAAGATTTGTTCAACTACAAGAGAACCTGTTACTAAACCTGCTGCTAAAGGACCCATTACTGTTATTAATGGAATTAATGCATTACGAAATGCATGCTTAAATGCAATTTCAAGGCCGCTAGCACCTTTAGCTTTTGCTAGAGTAATATAGTCAGTTCCCAATACCTCTATCATTTCTGTTCGAATGAAACGAGCTGATGTCGCTAGAGGACCCATTGCTAATGCAATTGTCGGCAAAATACTAGATTGCCAGCCATTCTCCCATAATCCAACAGGAAGGAATCCTCCCTTAACACCAATCCAATATTGAAGTAATGAAGCAAATACGAATGAAGGAATGGAGATACCGAATATTGCGATTAAGGTACTGCCATAATCCCATACAGTATTTTGCCTTAAAGCTGCAATCATCCCTAAAATAATACCGCCTATAGTACCGAGTATAAGCGCTTGAATACCTAAAAGGAATGAAGGACCAGCACGGTTAATAATTAATTCTGTAACGTTTGCACCTTTAAATTGATAAGAAACGCCAAAATCAAGTTGTACCATCTTTTTCATATATATACCATACTGAACTGGAAGCGGTTTATCTAATCCATATTTTGCTTCCACCGCAGCTAACTGTTCGTGGGTTAGTTTAGGTGAGCTAGCTATAGGGGAACCCGGCAACATCTTCATCAAGAAGAACGTAAATGTTGCAATCAGGAATAATGTTAGTATCATATACAATACTCGTTTTAAAATGTACTTTGCCATTCTTGCACCTCCTAAAATAGTGGTCGTAACTATGGAACTAATAGAAATATCTCAATTAGAAAATTCTTTCCTTTGTAAATGTTGTTATTAACAAAACCCTTAGTAGCATGATTTTCCAATTAATTAATATTTGATTAAAAAGAGAGTATATGGCTTAAAATCAACCACATACTCTCCCTATTCAGGGTTTTAACATAATCTCAAAAAATAGAATACTATTATTTACCTGAGATATATGTCCATTTATAACTATATTGAGCACCAAAGTTATGTTTCACTAAACCTTTAACATAAGGTTTTTGAAGTGCCATAGTACCACGTTGATAAATAGGTGCAAGTGCTGCATCTTCTTCAATCAATGTTTTTTCTGCATCTGCCATTGCTTTCCAACGTTTTGCTGGCTCAGTTGCATAAATTGTTTGAGCATCTGTTACTAATTTATCGTACTTTTCAGATGCATAGCTCATATTGTTTTGTTGACTATCTGATAACCATAAATTTAAGAATGTGTATGGATCTTGGAAGTCTGGAGCCCAACCTGCAACTTGGATATCGTAATCTTGTTTAGAATTCAAATCAACACGTACTAAGAAAGGAACTTCTTTCAGTTTAATACTTAAACCAGGTAGATTTTTTTCTAATTGGTTTTTCAAGTACTCGTCCATTTTTTTAGCTAAGTCACTATCATCGCCTAAGAAGTCTAATTCAAGTTTGTCGGTTCCAAGTTCTTTAAGACCTTTTTCCCAATATGATTTAGCTTCTTCAAGGTTGTATTTGTTCATATCTCCGTTTACTTCACGGAAGTCTTTACCCTCTTCATCAAATGTGAATTCAGCTGGAATTAGGTAGTTAGCTTCGAATGAACCATTAGCTAATACTGCTTTAGTTAAATCTTCTTTGTTGAAAGCCATAGCAATTGCTTTACGAATGTTTACATTTGCAAGAGCTGTATCTGTTTTACCATCACGTTTTTGGTTTAATTTCAAGTAGAAAGGTGAAGATTCAACGTCTTTCACTACATCTGGATTGTCAGCATATTGCATTGCAAATTCACCTGATAATCCTGCACGGTCTTTTTTACCAGAAGTGTAAAGATTTAATTGAGTCTGAACTTCCTTCACTACGTCAACATTGATTGTGTCAAGTTTTACATTATCTTTGTCCCAGTAGTTATCGTTTTTAGTATATTTCCAAGTTAATCCTGTTCCATCCCAGCCTTCAAGAACGAATGGACCATTGTATAAAGTTGTATCTGAGTTTGAAGCGTATTTTTTACCTTGCGCTACTACGAATTCTTCTTTTTGTGGTAAGAATGTGCTTAGTGAAATTAAAGACAAGAAATAAGGAACTGGTTTTTCAAGTGTAACTTCTAGTGTTTTTTCATCTAGAGCTTTTACACCAAGGTCAGCAACTTTTGCTTTACCTTTACCAATTTCACTTGCGTTTTTAACTACTCCGTCCATCATATATGGACCATACTCCGATCCAGTTTTAGGATCAATTGCACGCTTCCATGCATATTCGAAGTCATTGGCAGTTACTGCAGAGCCATCTGACCATTTAGCATCACGAATCTTAAATGTGTAAACTGTACCTTCTTTGTTTACTTTTGGTTCTTCAGCAGCCATCGCTGGAATTGGTAAGTTTTCTTGATTTAAACGATATAATCCTTCATTAACGTTGTTTAAAACGTTAGATCCTACTGTATCTGTTACTAATACTGAGTCCATTGTTGGAATTTCAGCACTTTCCATTACATTTAGTTCTTGAGTAGCATCAACACTACCTGAATTTTCTTTGCTACCACTACCAGATTCTTTGCTTGTATCTTTGTCATTTCCAGTGCCGCAAGCAGCTAAGAAAACACTTAGTACAAGGATAAGACTTGATAGCCATACTAGTTTACTTTTCTTCATGTATAACTAACCCCCTTGAATTTTCTGAAAAATCATTACATTGCTAATTATACATATTCAAAAAAAGTTGTACAGTAACCTTTTGATAAAAATGTCTTTTTTTGACGTATACTTGATTATCAAATGCGATAACATCAACATTTATCAGCACAAAGTTCTAATATTCTGAATATATAATGATGTGAAATTTCTTTGATTTTTCAACTTTTTTCAACTAAAATGAATACAGAATTGGGGGTTTTTGCTTGAAAAAGAAAGGTATTCTCTTCTTAGCACTACAATTTTTAATCGTGATCATCATGCTCTTCCAATATAAAATGCTAAGATTAATCGATTACATTAATGTTTCATTTATCATTGGAGGTATTGTGCTTTTTATTGGACTTGCCTCATATATTCTATCTTCGGGCTTTTTTGATATTTTTACAGTTAGTATGCGTAAGGTTTTTGTGAAGTCATCTAGATTAGAGGATGTTAAAAGTATGAGAGCCCCATCTGAAATTGTTTCAATGCCATATTTGGGTATTTTACAAATCGGTGGAGCTACCATTATGATGATGTTCATTGCCCTTATTTTTTATTATTTATAATCTGTAGATGATTGCTTGATTTTTGGCTTTGTACTATATTATAATCACACAAAGTAATATAGAAAAACGAAGACGAAGAGTAGTACATTTATGTCGTATGTAAAGAGAGTCTGTGGTTGGTGCAAACAGATGATACGCTAAATGGAATGGACTTCCGAGTTAACTTTGCGAACCTTTATGTAGTAGCTCAGTTCGTTAACCTCACGTTACGAGGATGAGTGGTCGATTTATCGACAAGCTTGGGTGGTACCGCGGATTCAACATCATTCGTCCCTATTTAGGAGACGCATGATGTTTTTTTATATCCAAGGAGGAATTTAATTATGAAACGTATTTTTTCAGGTGTACAACCAACAGGTGTCATTACGTTAGGTAACTACATTGGTGCATTCAGACAGTTTACAACTTTGCAAGATGAGTACGATTGTATTTTTTGTATTGTAGACCAACACGCAATTACAATGCCTCAAGATAGTAAAGAACTTCGTAACAGCATTCGCACGCTTGCTGCAACATATTTAGCAACAGGTATTGATCCAGAAAAATCAACACTATTTATTCAATCAGAAGTACCTGCACACGCACAAGCTGGATGGATGTTACAATGTATTTCTTACACTGGTGAACTTGAGCGTATGACACAATTCAAAGATAAATCTACTGGTAAAGAGGCAGTTTCTGCAGGCTTACTTACTTACCCACCACTTATGGCTGGAGATATTCTTCTATACAACACAGATATCGTGCCAGTTGGTGACGACCAAAAACAACATTTAGAACTTACACGTGACTTAGCTGAACGTTTCAATAAACGTTACGGTAAAGTATTCACGATTCCTACTATTCAATTACCAAAAAACGGAGCTCGCATTAAGTCACTTCAAGAACCAACGAAAAAAATGAGTAAATCGGATGAAAACAAAAAAGCAACAATCCGCCTTCTAGATACCCCAAAAGAGATCGAGAAGAAAATCAAATCTGCTGTGACAGATTCTGAAGGCGTTGTTGCTTTCAATACTGAATCTAAACCTGGTGTCTCTAATTTACTAACAATTGAAGCATCATTAACAAATGAATCCATTGATAATCTTGTAGCAAAATACGCTGGGCTAGGTTATGGTGCTTTTAAAGCAGGCGTTGCTGAAAGTGTTATTAATCATCTAGCACCTATCCAAGAACGTTTTAACGAGTTAATAGATTCACCACAATTAGATGATATTTTAGACGCTGGTGCTGAAAAAGCGAATGCTATTGCAAGTGCAACAATCAAGAAAATGGAAGACGCGATGGGCCTTGGGAGAAATAGACGATAACTAGTCCAATACTTGAGCCGATGAAAATTTTGAAATCAACTGTATGCAAAATGAACATAAAAACGGCTGTCCAAGTATATCCTAGTCCTCGATAGTTCAAATATAGAATCATATGTGTTGAACTTATTACCATTAGACCATAAAAAGTTAAGAAAAATAGTAAGCGCATATGCATATTTCCTTTTCTAGTTTTTACTACTATATGAAAAAATGACTTCGTTATAACTAACGAGGTCATTTTTTATGCGAAAATATGATGTTGTAACTAATTAATAATCTTTCACTTACTATAATGAAATACAACACTATTACAATAATATTGCATAGATAAAAAACCGCAGGGCATTCACCCTGTGGTCATTTATAACTTATTAAAACTTTTTAAATAGTAGTGAAGCATTATGCCCACCAAAACCTAGTGAATTACTTAAAGCATAAGTAATTTCTTTTTCTCTAGCACCGTTGGCAACATAATCTAAGTCACATTCAGGATCTGCAGTTTCTAGATTCATCGTTGGTGGTAGAATACCTTCTTTTAATGCAAGTACTGAAAAGATTGCTTCAATCCCACCAGCTGCTCCTAGTAAATGACCTGTCATCGACTTCGTAGAACTCATTGCTAAATTATATGCATGTTCTCCAAATACAGTCTTTACAGCTTTCGTTTCAAATAAATCATTATAAGGTGTACTCGTACCATGGGCATTAATATAGCCAATTTCTGTTGCATTAATTCCAGCATCATCAATCGCTTGCTTCATTGCACGTGCTGCACCTTCACCCTCTGGAGCAGGTGCTGTAATGTGGTGCGCATCTCCAGTTGAACCGTACCCTACAACTTCACCGTAGATTTTCGCGCCACGTTTTACTGCATGTTCGTATTCTTCTAAAATAACAATACCTGATCCTTCACCGATAACAAAACCATCGCGATTTGCATCGAATGGACGAGATGCAGTTTGCGGATCTTGGTTTAATGTAAGTGCAGTATTTGAGCAAAATCCTGCAACCGCCATATTCGTAATTGGTGCTTCTGCTCCACCAGTAATCATGACATCTGCATCGCCACGTTCAATAACTTTGAACGCATCACCAATTGAGTTTGTACCAGATGCACAAGCTGTTACTGAACACGAGTTAATTGCTTTTGCACCAAAGTGGATAGATACTTGCCCTGCAGCCATATCTGGAATCATCATTGGTACGAAAAATGGACTAACACGTCGTTGTCCTTTTTCAAGGAAATTGCGGAATTGTTGCTCATACGTCTCCATTCCACCAATACCAGAACCAATCCAAACACCTGTACGCAGGCCAATTTCAGGAGTTATTTCTAATCCTGCATCTTTTACAGCCATAATAGATGCCGCTAATGCGTAATGTGTAAAACGATCCATTTTACGAGCTTCTTTACGAGGAATATATGCTTCTATATCAAAATCTTTTACTTCTGCAGCAACTTTTGCAGGAAATTGTTCAGCATCTATACGCGTTAATGGACCTACACCACTTTTCCCTTCTTTAATCGCTTTCCATGTTGTTTCTACATCATTTCCTAAAGGTGTTACAGCACCTAAACCTGTAACAACTACTCGACGTTTTGTCATGTTATTATAACTCCCTCTTTTCTTTGTATTGTTATTTTCCCCAGCGCATTGCAACGGCGCCCCATGTAAGGCCACCACCAAATCCAACGAGTACGAGTAAATCGCCATCATGAATTTTGCCGGCTTCTAGTTCTTCTATTAATGCATTGCCAATTGAAGCAGACGATGTATTGCCATATTTTTTAATAGCAGTGGACATCTTCTCCTCTGGCAAACCAAGTCTTTGTCTTGCAGATTCCATAATTCGAATATTCGCTTGATGCGGAATAAGGAAATCAACGTCTTCCTTATTGTATCCAGCTTTCTCTATGACATTTAAAGCTGATTCACCCATTTGACGTACTGCGAATTTGAAAACTTCACGGCCATTCATCTCAATATGGCCTGCGTCATTTTGGAATAAATGTTTTCCGCCTGAGCCGTCTGCGCCTAACTCGAATGATAAAATGCCTCGATTTTCAGATACTTTACCCATCACAGCTGCACATGCACCATCTCCGAATAGGACTGCAGTATTACGATCTTCCCAGTTTGTAATTTTCGAAAGTTTTTCAACACCAACTACTAATACATAATCATACGTATTAGATTCAATGAATTGCTTAGCCGTTACCAATCCATACATAAATCCAGCACATGCAGCGGACAAGTCCATTGCAGCTGCATTGTGTGCACCGAGTTGGTCTTGTATCATACACGCTATACTTGGAAATGGTCGGTCAGGTGTTACGGTTGCAACTAAAATAAGCCCGATTTGATCAGCCGAAATTCCAGCATTAGCTATTGCATTTTTTGCCGCTTCAAAAGCTAAATGAGAAGAGTTATGTTCATCTGATGCGATTCTTCGTTCTTCAATTCCTGTTCTAGTGCGTATCCATTCATCTGATGTATCCATCATTTTTTCTAAGTCAGCATTAGTGACTACGCGATTAGGGATACATCTTCCTAAGCCTATTATTCCAGCGTTCATGAAGTAGCGCCTCTTTTCTTTTATTATCAATTATTAGTACCTGGTAATAATTATAACGAAAGATTTATATTTTTTCAACACTTCGTCAATTTTTGTCCAAATTACGGGGCATAATAATGAAAAGATTCTTTTATTTAAATGTGGCTATATGATATGATAGAACAGGTAAAAAAGTTAGTTAGAGGTGAAATTAATGAGATATATTATGCTATTTTTCTGGTCAGCATTATTAGTTTCTGTACTGAACTACGTAGTAAGTTCAATTCAGAATGTTGGATTTAACTTAAATCTTGGATTAGGGCTATCAGTAGTTTTCTCTGTATTCTTAATTATTATTAGCAATGTTATTCCAAACGAATCACCTAAACAAGTAGGTCACCAACAATAATGAAAATCCTGTCCAAAGATTGGACGGGGTTTTTTTCTAAAAAAAAGTCTGAGCAACCTATTATCAAGGATGTTCAGACTTTTTATCTTTACGCTGGGTCTTTATGAATTGTTACTTTACCGTTTTCCATTGAAATGACTAGTCGATCCCCTGGTACAGTTTCCCCTTTTAACAATTCTCTTGCAACAAGCGTTTCAATATGTCGCTGTACAAATCTTCTTAAAGGTCTTGCACCGAAAGTTGGATCTATTCCTTCCGCTACTACCCACTGGATGACATCCTCATTTACTTCTAGTTCAATTTCTTGTTCAGCCACCCGTTTTTGTAATAACTGAATATACTTCCAAGTAATTTGATAAAAATGTTCGTTTGTTAATGAATGGAACATTATAATATCATCTAGTCGATTCAACAACTCTGGTTTGAAATGCTCTCTTAATGAAGCCATTACTAAGTCCTCAACAGCATGTTCACTATTTTCAGGCATATCGAGTAAATAACTTGAACCGATATTAGATGTCAATATGATTACTGTGTTTGTGAAATTAACCATATGACCTTGGCTATCTGTAATACGGCCATCATCTAAAATTTGCAGCAAAATATTCGCCACATCTGGATGTGCCTTTTCAATTTCATCTAATAATACTACTGCATATGGGTTTCTACGGACAGCTTCTGTCAATTGACCGCCCTCTTCATAACCTATATAGCCAGGAGGTGCTCCTACTAAGCGAGATACACTATGTTTTTCCATATACTCAGACATATCGATTCGAATGAAATGGTCCTCTGAATCGAATAATTGAGCAGCTAATGCTTTTGCTAATTCTGTTTTCCCTACACCGGTTGGTCCTAAGAATAAGAAAGATCCGATTGGCTTTTGTGGATCTTGAATACCTGCTCGTGCTCTCCAAACCGCTTCAGTTACGAGCTGAACAGCTTCGTCTTGACCGACAACGCGCTCTTGTAATGTAGCTTTTAAGTTGAGTAATTTCTCGCGTTCGCCTTCAACTAATTTTGTTACAGGAATACCTGTCCATCTTGAAACGATTGAAGCTATTTCTTCAGCTGTAACATCTTCACGTAATAGACGATCATTACCCTGTTGCAAAGTCTGCTCTAGTTCTACTAATTCTTTTTCTAATTCAGGAATTTTACCGTGTCTTAGAACTGCTGCTTTATTTAGATCATAATTATTTTCAGCTTCTTCTAAATCCCTGCGATAACGATCAAGTGTTTCACGTTTTTCTTGGATAACATGAAGAGATGATTTTTCTGCTTCCCATTGCTCACGCATATTAGAAGTAGAATCTTTTAGCTCCGATAATTCCTCACGAAGTGCTACAAGTCGTTTCTTACTTGCGTCATCCTTTTCTTTCATCAAAGCTTGCTCTTCGATTTCAAGTTGCATTGTCCGACGTGTTACTTCATCCAATTCCTGAGGCATCGAATCTATTTCTGTACGAATCATCGCACAAGCTTCATCGATTAAATCAATCGCTTTATCTGGCATAAAACGCTCAGTTAAATAACGATTTGATAATTCTGCAGCAGCTACAATTGCTCGGTCATGAATTTTGACAGCATGATGTAGTTCAAAGCGTTCTTTTAAACCACGTAAAATTGAAATCGTATCCTCTACAGATGGTTCACGAACTAAAACTTGTTGGAAACGACGTTCAAGTGCTGGGTCCTTTTCGATATACATGCGGTACTCATCTAATGTAGTTGCACCGATACAATGTAGCTCACCTCTAGCTAACATTGGTTTGAGCATATTACCTGCATCCATCGCACCATCCGTTTTACCTGCACCAACAATTGTATGAATCTCATCGATGAATAGGATGATTTGACCTTCACTTTCTTTTACTTCTTTCAAGACACCTTTTAAACGCTCTTCAAATTCCCCACGATATTTAGCACCAGCAATTAATGCACTCATATCCAACTCATAAATTTTACGGTCTTTTAATCCTTCTGGTACATCTTTTTTGACGATACGTTGCGCTAAACCTTCAACAATCGCAGTTTTACCAACACCTGGTTCACCTATTAATACAGGGTTGTTTTTTGTTTTACGTGATAATATTCGAATGACATTACGGATTTCTTGATCGCGACCAATAACCGGATCCATTTTACCGTTTTTCACTTCTTCTACTAAATTACGTCCAAATTGTTCAAGTGGACTTTTTTGCTCTTCATTATTCATATTCATTTGCATTATAGTTCACTCCTCATTTGACCTTTTTTGACCTTTTGATTAACTACATTATATTACCGTATTCTCATGAATGTAAAGTGATTTGTTTGACCTTTTTTGACTAAAATAATTTCCCATTTCCAATATGTTTTTAATCAAAAATCCATGTCATCAAATAAGGCAAAATCGAGAATTCCAAATATTCCCCAATTGCAAGAAATCAGTATGTTATAATTGTGAAAAACAGCAGAGGTTGTGAATATTTTGGAGGCAATTGAAACTATCCCACCTAAGATCCATTCACTTTTCAAAGAGCATGGTACAGTTGTCAAATTCGCCAAAGACACACCTATATTTTTAGAAGGTGACCGTACTCAAGATGTTTTTTTTGTTGTGTCAGGACAAGTGAGAATTTCAAAAGAAACTGCAAGTGGGAAGGAATTAACTATTCGTATCTGTGGTAGTAATAATTTAATTGGTGAAAGTACTATTTTTAGTTCTCTAGATTATAATTCAACAACAGCTACAGCTATGGAACCGACTACTATTTTAACGATCGATAACAACATGCTTGAACTCTATCTCAGTCAAGAACCGTCATTGATGATTGCATGTTTGCGTTGGATACAGTTGCAAAATATGAAAAGTCAATCTAGGCTTCGTGATTTATTACTACATGGAAAAAAGGGTGCACTCTTTTCTACCCTAATACGATTAGCGAACACTTATGGTGAAGAGTTGGATGATGGATCAATACATATTAACTATAAATTGACCAATAATGAGCTAGCTAATCTCTGTGCTACTAGCCGAGAAGTCATTAACCGCATGTTAAATGACCTGAAGAAGAATAATATTATTACATTTGACAAGAGTACAATCACAGTTCTTAATTTACAATTTCTAAAAGATGAATGTGAATGCGAAAACTGCCCTCTTACTATTTGTAGAATTGACTAACCTCATATATTATACCCATTTATAAATTAAAAAAACCCGCTCGACTTTTAAGTCAGAGCGGGTTTTCTTTACAGTATTAGCGAATGCCTAAAGCTATTTTCGCATAACGTGACATATTGTCTTTATTCCATGGTGGATTCCATACAATATCTACAGTTACCTCTTTAATTTCTGGTAATTCAAATAGTGCTGTACGGATTTGGTCAACAATAACTGGACCAAGTGGGCATCCCATTGATGTTAAAGTCATAGTTACTACACATAATCCTTCTTCAGATAAATCTACTTCATATACTAAACCTAAGTTGACAATATCAATACCTAACTCAGGATCAATTACGTTTTCTAAAGCACCATATATACTTTCTTTCATATCTGCATCCATAGTGTTTCCCCTTTCTGCATAGTGTTTATCCCATCATAACAAATGAAACGACTTATGCCAAATGGTCTGCAAGCCATTTTGTTGCCGCAATCATTCCTGGACGAGATACTTTATGCCCGGCTTGTTTATCGACGATAAAGACAAGATCTTCCGGATTATCTGCATAATCTGCTTGTATACTCTCATAAAATTGATATGTAGGCGCAAATGGAACCATATGATCTTTCTTACCATGCCAGAATAACACTGGACGGTTTGCCATTGATTCAGGATGTTTTGACATATCAAAGTAGCTCAGTGTTTGTTCCATTTTCTGAAGCTCTTCATCAGATATCGGAATTTTAAAACCTCGTTCTTCAAATTGGGCCATCTGTGCTTTTGATAGCTCCACATAACAAGGTGAACCCATCATAACTGATGCAGTTTGAATCCAAGGGTATACACGTAAGCAACCTAATGTAACAATTCCACCCATAGAAGTTCCTGCCAAACCTATTTTACCTTCTGGCAGTAAACCTTTTTCTATTAGTTGCTTATGTAAAAAATCAACTTCTTCAATTGAAGTTAAGATTACTTCCCAAAAACGCAAACTAAGTTGAACTTCATCCAGCCCTTCATCACGTTCACCATGAAGGTAAGCATCTGGTAATAGTACTCGAACTCCTCTTTCAACTAGTTTATACGCATAATGCAAATTATGCTCACTCGCACTCATAAAGCCATGGAGAAAAATGACAACTGGTGATGCTGATGTTACTGTCTCTTCATCATATATGTGAAGTAACGGAATTTTACCCCACTGTTCTTGTTGAACCTTCACTGCATTCACTCCTTGATAGTTTATTGTAATATCGTAACAAAAATAATTGACGGTGACAAAGTTTTGACGAACAAGTAAGATTAACGATACACTCTATTATAGTAGGAAAGGAGTTTTTTCATATGGTACAACCACATTTGATTGTTTTAGATTTAGACGGTACACTTTTAACCGACGAGAAAGTTATTTCTGAAAAAACAAAACGCACTTTACTACAAGCGAAAGAAGCAGGTCATCAAGTTATGATTGCTACTGGTAGACCGTATCGTGCGAGTAAAATATACTATCAAGAACTAGGTTTACATACACCAATCGTCAATTTTAATGGAGCCTTCGTACATCACCCAACTAACACTTCTTGGCAAACAATTCATAGCCCAATAGATTTATCAGTTGTAAAAGATGTTGTCGAATCCATCAACCATTATGAAATTGAAAATTTAATCGCTGAGGTTATGGACGATGTGTATGTTCAATACCATGACCAAAAAATCTTAGATATTTTAACGATGGGCGAACCAAAAGTAACGACAGGTATATTACGTGATTATTTAAAAGATAATCCTACAAGCCTTTTAATTCAGGCTAGCTCTTCGAATGTACCCTTAATTCGTCAACATTTAGCAGACACTAAAGCCGAGCTTATCGATCATCGACGCTGGGGTGACCCTTGGGAAGTTATTGAAATCGTTCGTCGAGGCATGCATAAAGCAGTTGGGTTATCTCATGTTGCAAAAGATCTACAAATCCCGCGCGAACGCATTATTGCATTTGGCGATGAAGATAATGACTTAGAAATGATAGAATACGCAGGCCTTGGAGTTGCAATGGGTAATGGTATTGGACAGCTCAAAAACATTGCAGATGAAATAACACAAACTAACAATGAAGATGGTATAGCTAACCTCTTGATCGACCGACTAAACTTAAAATAAATTACAGTAGGAGGTAAATAAATGAGAATCTATGCAGATAGCGCTTCTGATTTACCTAAATCTTTTTATGAAGAAAATAATGTCACACTAATCCCTTTACGAGTTCATATGAACAACGAAGAATATGCAGATGTCGTTGGTATCGACGTCTTGAAAGTATACGAATTTATCCGTCAAGGCGGACAGCCAAAAACTTCTCAAGCATCTCCTGAATTGTTTTTAGAACTTTTCGAAGAGCTAGCAAAATCAGGTGAGGAAGGTCTTTATATAGCCTTTTCATCTGAATTATCTGGTACATACAGCACTGCTGTAATGATCTACAAACAAGTAAAAGAACAGTACCCTGATTTAAAATTAACAATTGTAGATTCTAAATGTGCTTCACTTGGCTATGGTCTAGTTGTTAAAGAAGCTGTTCGCCTCCGCGAAGCAGGTTTAAGCCTAGATGAGATCTCAGAGAAAGTTCGTTTAAATGCACAGCATATGGAGCATTTCTTTACTGTAGAAGACTTAGATTATTTAGCACGTGGTGGACGTGTTTCAAAAGCAAGCGCATTTATTGGTGGCTTACTTAGTATTAAACCGTTACTTCATGTGGAAGACGGTAAACTGGTACCTATAGAAAAACATCGAGGACGTAAGAAAGTGATGAAACGTATCTTAGACAAGATGGAAGAAACAGGTGACCGTCTAAGTGATCAAGTTATTGCCATTAGTCATGGGGATGATTTAGCCACTGCTGAAGAGATGAAAGCTATGATTATGGAAAAATTCCAGCCTAAAGCTGTCGAAATCCATTTGATTGGCTCTGCAGTTGCATCGCATGCGGGTCCTGGTACTTTAGCTATCTTCTTCTTAAATCAACACCCTACCGCTTAAAATACAAAATCCCTTAGAGATAACTTACTTTCTCTAAGGGATTTTATTTTAGTTATTTTTTGCTTTTCGATTTTTTTTACTTTTACGTAATACTAATACTATAAATGTTACGAATAGTACATAGACAAAACCTAATGAAATCATATATGAAATATTTAATCCAGCATGTTCTTTTACTTGATATAGTTCGACAATTTCACGATCAACCACTAGTCGGTACACGCCCTTATCATTCGGACGTACGATATCACTTTCTAATAAGCCATGAAGCTCTTTGTTTTCTCCAATAATATCTTTACCTAAATCGATATGCTGTGTATTTTTTGTGTTGTTCACAACGACAATCCACTGTTCATCATCAGAAGAACGTTCAAATACAATGAAACCATCTTTATTCTGTAATAGTTTAAAATCCCCAGTACGTAGAGTCTCTGATTTATTACGAACAGATTGAACGTCGCCTATGTATGAAACGATATCATCTTTCGTTTTGAAATCAAATATTGCATGTGATTCAGGGGCTTGTACACCATTTTGTGCAATTTCAGTACCATATGTCATTACTGGTACACCAGGTAACGTAAACATCGCAGCCATCGCCACTTTAATACGTGTCGGTGGATACATATTTTCATTTGCTGAAGCAAATGTAAAACGAGAACTATTTAAACTATCTAACATAATAGCTGAAGGTTTTTTTGCATCATCTTTATTCACTGTGCCGAGTGGTTGTTCCACTTTTGATGAATCCATATCGACATTTTTGAAAATCGATTGATAAATATCTATTGTCTCTTTATTAATAGACATATCAAAATTTGCATCGCTATCTTCGGAAGATAGAACATAGATATCTTTATTTGTATCTTTTAATGACTGAATCATTTCATTTAAAAATGCTGTATTACTATTACCTAAATTAGTTATGCGAATACCATCAATATCGTATTTCTTAGCAAAATCAGTTGCCGCATTGATTAATGCTTTTTGTACTTCAGGATTCTCTGTATTCCAATTAATACGACCGTTATCAGCGCTTTCGTACCAATCTGAATTGGCATTATCTTTAGCCCAGACGTGATTTTTGCTAACATTATTTAGCGGAAAATCAACCATCAGCTTCATCTTGCCTTTATGAACATCAGCAAGCAAAGATTTAAATTCTTTTGCTGTGCCAAATTGACGCTCAATACTTTCGTAATCCACTACCGCACTTCCATCATATGATTCAGTCGAAAAAATCGAACCAATTGATAGAATAGTGAATCCCATATCTTGAATATGTGTTAATTTAGTAGCAATCCCTGTAAGATCACCACCAGCAAAAGCATTTTGATCTCGAGCATCTACATTATAGTCATTTTCGACCGATGAATTAAAATAACGATCCACTAAAAGATCATAGATACTTTCATCTTTAATATTATGCGTCACTTCAGTCTCTGCCTTCGCAATAGGTGCAAACCCCATTGTCGTAGCCAAAAGCGCTGACGCAACTACCGTACTAATCCACTTTGCAACGTTCACTTATAGTCCTCCTCTGCAGAACTGTCCATCGTAATTTTACCAAACCCCCACCATCCCCGCTATGCTTTAACACTAAAAACAAACGAAACCGAAACAAATTCGACAAAAATGTGAATTTACTTAAATGCTGAAAGCGCTCGTTCAGACTCGACAGGCGTTGGAGGGCTCGAACACAAGACGCTTTTTGTCTTGTGCCGAGAGACCGAAACGACACGAGAGTCTAGCGCTTGAAGCTGGATATCTTAAATGCTGAAGCGGGCTGTTTAGGCCCGACAAGCACTAGAAGGCTCGAATCAAAGGCGCTTTCCGCCTTTGAGCGAGAGACTGAAGTGACTCGAGGGCCTGGCCGCTGAAGCTGGATATACTTAAATGCTGAAAGCGCTCGTTCAGACTCGACAGGCGTTGGAGGGCTCGAACACAAGACGCTTTTTGTCTTGTGCCGAGAGACCGAAACGACCCGAGAGTCTAGCGCTTGAAGCTGGATATCTTAAATGCTGAAAGCGCTCGTTCAGACTCGACAGGCGCTGGAGGGCTCGAACACAAGACGCTTTTTGTCTTGTGCCGAGAGACCGAAACGACCCGAGAGTCTAGCGCTTGAAGCTGGATATCTTAAATGCTGAAGCGGGCTGTTTAGGCCCGACAAGTACTGGAAGGCTCGAATCAAAGGCGCTTTCCGCCTTTGAGTGAGAGACTGAAGTGACTCGAG
>NZ_LILB01000005.1:1098311-1483421 GCF_001274945.1 Viridibacillus arvi
GAACACAAGACGCTTTTTGTCTTATGCCGAGAGACCGAAACGACCCGAGAGTCTAGCGCTTGAAGCTGGATATCTTAGATGCTGAAGGTGGGATTTCCTGTTTGTTGCACTAACTCCTTTGATTGTTGCGCTAAGTGGCTCCTTTGTTGCACTAACTTCATCGTTTGTTGCGCTAAACGGCTCCTTTGTTGCGCTAACTGCCCTCTTTGTTATTTAGCAGAATATTCACGTCCTAAAAGCATTAACCACCCAGTAATTACCTATATTTTTCCCAGTATGACATACCGAAAGCGCAAATCCCTGTTTGTTGCGCTATCTCCTTTGATTATTGCGCTAAAGCCGATGTTTGTTGCGCTAACTGCCTTCATTGTTATTTAGCAGAATATTCACGTCCTAAAAGTACGAATTACTCTAATAAAACACCATCTTTATCTAACAAAAAAAAACCACACAACGAAAATCGTCATGTGGCTGTTTCTCATGCCAGTTATTAAGCTAAGAAATGCATACCCATTGGTAATTTAAATCCTAGGAACATAGTGATTAATAAGAATACTGCAAATAGAATCCAGAACATAGTTGTTGGTTTGCCTTTTGCTTTTCTCACTAAAACCATTTCCATCATACCGATAACTAAAATACCACCAATAAGTTTAAAGCCATAAAGCATACCCATATTAAAATGCATACCATCCGCGAATAATGCGCCACCAGTAATGATGATTAAAATATAGAATACTCGTAAAATCATATGCGTTACTTTTTGTCCTTTAGTACCACTTTGCATAGCAGCAGAAACTAGGAACAAGATAATTGCGATTACCCAAGTTGTAATGTGTAAATGGGTGCTAGCTAAAAAATCCATTAATTATCCCACCTTATATAGTTTTAATAATCATTAATATCCTATCACGAGGTGGAAAACTATACAAATATAACAGACCGATGGAAAATCATCCATCGGTCTGTAGTATTATCTATAAAATGCTAAAAAGCTTATTCGAAGCGGTTTACTAGAGTTCCAATACCCTCTATTGAAACTTTTACTACATCACCAGATGCTAAGTATGTTGGTGGGTTCATACCTTTACCAACGCCAGCTGGAGTACCCGTTAAAATCACGTCACCAGGCTCTAAAGTTACTAATCTAGAAATCTCAGAAATGATTTCTTCAATCGTGAAGATCATATCTTTTGTTGAACCATTTTGACGAATTTCATCATTCACTTTTGTAACGATAGATAAAGAATGTGGATTTGGAATTTCATCTTTTGTTACTAAGTATGGCCCCATTGGACAAGCGCCATCTAGGCTCTTTCCTAAGAAGAATTGCTTATGTTTTGCTTGTAAATCACGTGCAGTAATGTCATTGGCAATTGTATAACCAAATACATAATCATACGCTAGTTTTGTAGGGATGTTCTTACCCTTTTTACCAATAACAACTGCTAATTCACCTTCATAATCAAGTGCTGAAGTGACGTCTGCATGTGCAGAGATTGTTTGCCCATCTGCAGCAATTGAAGTTGGTGCTTTTGTAAAGATCATTAAATTTTCTGGAGCAGATTCAGCGCCCATTTCTTTGGCGTGATCTTGATAGTTTTTACCAACACAAATAATATTTTTCGTTGTACGTGGAATTGGTGCTAACCACTCAATATCCGTAAATGCATATTTAAATTGCTCTGGGTTTTCTGAATTCTGTGCAGCTTCTACAAGTTTACGAGATTGTTCTACAAATTCGAAACCAGCTGTCATCCCCTCTACAATTGTTGTAGCGAAAGAAGGTAGTACTTGAAGAGCTTCTTGGATTGCTAAAACATCCCATACAGCTTCTTCTTTTTTTACTTTCGGACCAAAACTTACTACATCGTTATAACGAAATGATAAAATTTTCATGAATATTGGCACTCCTTCTTTTTTTTCAATGATACATTAATTATCGAGTAATTTCCTCTTTTTTCTGTAACATTTTTCCGTAAGTTAGTCGTTTCCACACTGCTTCAACCGGTCCTTGCTTAAATTTCAGGAACCAAAGCTCAGCAAATACTATCTGCAGAACAAAAATCCCGACAGCTAACCACGTAACGGTATCGACACCGATTTTACCATATAATCCTAATCCATAGTGATAGAAAATGAATGTTCCAATAATAGACTGCATTAAATATATTGTCATCGACATGCGTCCTGCCTTTGCAACAGGCGACAATATTTTTGTGAATTTAGGAATTTGACATAATAGGACGATTAGACCCGCATACCCTATCGCTAGTATTGGACCACCGAAAGAAACTTGTACATAATCAAGGAAATAATTTCGTTCTAAATTATATGGCAACATTTTAAGTGCAACTCCAACCGGTATAGTAATAACAGTTAAAGTAATCCAAAATACTCGTTTTTCCTTTGCACGTTCAACTAGTTGCCATTTTGATGCAGCAGCCCCTAATAACATATAAGGTAAAATCGTAAACAACGCCACAATCCACATACTCGGGGATGCCTGTACTTGTAAATCTGCTAGACGCTGCATGAAAGCCTCTGTCCACGAACCGGAACCGTATGCAGCGATTGCACTTTCGATAGCTGCTATATCAACAAACTCTGAATAATCAGTGGACTCTTCCACTAAGGACACTAATCCCATTAATACCACTAAAAAGCCATGGACAATTCCATATAATACGCCACCAATTGTTATTAACCAAACTGGTTTCAAACGTAACAGTATTAATAAAAAGAAACCACAAAATGCATACGTCATTAGAATGTCTCCCCACCAAATGAGAAAGGCATGTAACACACCAATGCCAAATAACACACCTAAACGCTTCGATCCAATCTTATAGAAGTTATCACCTAACTGGGTTGCTTTCGTAAATTGCATCGCTAAACCGTATCCAAATAACATTGAAAATAGTGGATAAAAGCTTCCTTGCACAAAAATATCTAGCCACTGATGATATTGTTTATCTAGTGGCGACTCGAACCAAGTTTTTAAATCAATATGTGGCGAAGGTGTACTAAATGCAAACATATTTACTAAAAAAATACCTAGCAAACTAAAACCCCGTATAATATCAAGCGTTTCAATCCTTTTTTGCATAGGTGTTGGTGTTAAATTCAAAAGCTTTTCCTCCTATAATTCAATTGAGCGCTGTGCGTCAAATGCATATATTAATTTTTCTGCAACGTTGATTTTTAAAGTCTCTTCTATCGCCTTTTTATATAGCGTCAACTGTACATCGTAACGTTCTTTCATTTCCTTTTGTAAGCCTTCATCTGTTTTCATCGTTTCTTTAATTCGGTCGGTTTTATAGTCCAGTAGAATCCAATTACCATCTGCGTCTTTAAATAGACAATCGACAATCCCTTGTACGATTTGGGAGTCACCGTCGTCATCAATAATACTAAAAGTAAATGGCGTTTCTCGATAAAGTTCCACTGCATTCATAAAGCGCTGACCCGCAGGTGTTGCAAAGAAGCCTACAATTTTAGGTGCATGCACAGCTGCTCCCTCTTCCTTCGTCAAAAGTTGACGGTCAACAAGTCCTTGCACAAACACATCAACCTCTTCAATTGAATGCAAGCCTGACTGCGGTATATGTTGCATTACCGTATGCATTGCTGTTCCAATTTCAGCTGCAGTTAACGAACGTTGTTGTAAAAAGCTAGGTCTTTTTGCCACTTGCTGTTGTTTTTTAGGCGCATTCCAAAAAAATTCAGGTTGCTCGGATTGTTCTAAAGTTTGCAGACGTTTTAGTTCACTAACAGATGTTTTAGAGCGTTTTGCTATCGCTCTATCGTACACATATGCTGTATCAAAACGCTTTTTGATAGTTGTTAATAAACCCTCATCAACAAGAGTAGATTTTTTCGTATCCTCAATAACCTCTTCCTCTATTTCCGCCACTTCTAATGGAGCTTTAAAATGTTCTGCACCTATCACTTGAACTTTCCATCTTGATAATTCGTTAGTAGCGAACTGAGTTTCATCATTTAGACATCGGTCATAGTCTGGGTGTCTAGCTAGAGCTGGACCAATCCAATCTAAATAGCTTTTTGCTAAAGCTCGAACATGATCAGGTAGCATTTCACCTGCAGGTAATAGTTTTGCATCTTCCCAAACAGCTTTTGTCTTATCCCAGTTTTTCACTGTACCAACTAGATAAAGATGTTCTTTTGCACGTGTCATCGCAACATAAAGAACACGCATCTCTTCTGCCTTTAACTCAAGCTTCTTTTTCTCCTGCATCGCAAGGAATGGCAAAGAGGTATATTGAATACGTTTCTCAGGATCAATCATTTTCACCGCCAAACCAAATTGTTGGTCGAATAAATACGGCAAATTAAAATCCATTTTGTTGAACTCTCGGCCTAATCCAGCTACAAAAACATAAGGGAACTCTAATCCTTTAGATGAATGTATTGTCATTAAACGTACAACATTTTCCGTTTCGCTAATAGCGCGTGCAGTTCCTAAATCATCTCCACGTAATCTCATACGATCTACGAATCTCAAAAATCTGAAAAGCCCTCGGAATGATGTTTTTTCATACGATAACGCACGATCATGAAGTGCACGTAAATTTGCTTGACGCTGTTTGCCGTTAGGCATTGCACCAACCATTTCATAATAATTCGTATCAATATATACTCGCCAAATTAAGTCTGCTAGGGAACCCCTACGAGCTAAATCACGCCAATCTTCAAAGTGCAGTAAGAAACGTTGTAACTTTTCAGCAGTACTAGATTTTAGACCCGTACCTTCGATGCGTACAAATTGTTTCAAAGCATCATAAAAGGGTGCTTTCGGGTCAGCTAAACGAATTTTCGCTAGCTCATTCTCCGTTAATCCAACAAATGGCGCTCTTAATACAGAAGCTAATGGAATATCTTGATATGGGTTATCAATAATTCTCAACGTATTTATCATTATCATTACTTCAAGGGCTTCAAAATATCCTTTAGACAACTCTGCATATAACGGAATCCCTGCTAGCTTAAACTCTTCTGCTAAATCACCTGACCAAGTCATCGAGCGCATTAAAATGACAATATCACGATATTCTAAAGGTCGTTCGGTGCCTTTTTTTGTATCATAAACCATTTGTCCAGAATCCATTAATTGCTTTATTTTCTCAATTATATAGCGTGCCTCTTGCTGAGATTTTTTTAATTCTTCTTCAGCTTGTAGTTCAGAACTGACACCCGCTTCACCATCATCAGTTTCTTTAGACTCTTCCTCTTCAGTTTGATCTGTATATAAAACTGTCAATTCAATAGGGGCATCTTTTTCATTATAAGGAGCTTGTGGTTTTAATGCTGCTGCTTCATCGTATTTGATTTCTCCGACTTCTTCGCCCATTATCTGTGAGAAAATATAGTTTGTACCGTGCAATACTTCTTGACGACTTCGGAAGTTTGCATTTAAGTCAATTTTCATACCTGTATTTGTTGGTTCTTCTTCAAACGCCAAATATTTGTTTAAAAACAGTGTCGGCTCTGCCAATCTGAATCGGTAAATAGATTGTTTCACATCACCAACCATAAACATATTGCCATCTGCTTCCCCACCACTTTTCACTAGCTGTAAAATGGTTTCTTGAAGCCTATTAGTATCTTGATATTCATCAACAAGTACTTCATTGAACTTTTCTCTATAGCTAAGTGCTACAGCTGATGGAACAAGTTCTCCGTCTTTTTCATCCGTTAGAATTTGCAGAGCAAAATGCTCTAAGTCAGAGAAATCTACAAGACCTTTTTCATTTTTTGCAGCTGCATATTTTTCACTGAAACTTGCAGCAATTTTCACTAGTGTTAAAAGTATTGGCTTCATTAAACGAATCTCTTCTAGCAATCGTTCTGGTCTTCTTGTGAAATATTGTTTTTTAGCCGTATCAAATAATTCCTTTGCTTGCTTACGTTTGTTTTGAGCTAAAGCTTTTAATTCTAAATCACAATCCATCTTCTTCGTAGAAATTCTAGCCCAGCTAACTGCATTAAAATATTCATATGCCTCTTCCCATGAACGTTCGTGTAGAAATGCACGTGCTTCAGTTAATAAAATAAAATCCTTCTCAGCTGTTTCACCATAAGCTGACGGGCCGTTTGGTTCTAGGCTTAACTCTCGCATATCTTTAATAAGCGCGTAGGCAGCTTCAATAGCATGACTAACCGAACGCTTAATTATTTTACTAATTGGCAACTCATCAATTGATGTAATACCTTCAAGGTCATATTGATCTGGTAGTGATTCTAGCCATTTCATCGGCTCTGGATTAACACGTGACATTTCGTATAATTTTTCAATTAATGTCTCAATTGCTTGGTCATCACGGTCAGATGTAAAACTATCAACTAATCGATATACATCGTCAACTTGGTCACTGTTATAAGCTTCTTCTAGTACTTCTGCTAACGTATCATCTTTTAAAAGTGCTGCTTCAGTATCATTTGCAATACGGAAGCCTGGATCAATGTCTAATAGATAAGCATATTGTCGAACAATATTTAAACAAAATGAGTGTAATGTAGAAATTTGTGCTTTATTTAATAAACTTAATTGTCTTCTAAGATGTTTTGATTCTGGCTGATTGGTAATCGCTTTTTCAAGTGCTTCTGCCATACGATGACGCATTTCAGCTGCAGACGCATTGGTAAATGTTACGACTAACAACTCATCAACATCTATTGGATTATCCGATGAGATAACCTTTTCAATCATACGATTGATCAATACGGCTGTTTTCCCTGAGCCCGCTGCTGCCGAAACTAAAGTATCTTGTCCAGTAGTCCAAATTGCTTTCCACTGCTCATCAGTCCAAGTTGCTGTCGCCGGCTTCAAAGGAATTTCCTTCATCTGCTTTAGTCTCCTTTCGAATTTGCTCAATAACATCTTCTTTTTTACCGATTGGTTGTAAGTATCGATAATGTTGATTGGCATCTGTTGTATCAAACTGACATACGCTCTTAAATGAACAATACTCGCAAGCTGTACGTGTTTTCATACGGTATGGACTTATATCGGTATGACCTGCTAAAATGCCCTCACCAGCCTGTTGATGCTTGTGTCGTACAAAATTTCGGAGATGCCCCATATCCTGTGTCGAGATAACAGAAGACATTTTCGGTGAAACGGTACCATCCTTCTTACCTACATAAACTGGTACTACTTGTGAATGGCCCCCTTCTTCAAGTGCCTCATCCATATCAATCAAGGTCTCTCGATCATCTAATAAAAGACCCTTCATCTTAAATTCTTTTAATCGCTCCATCTCCGCTTGTTGGCCATCCAAATTATCATGTGGCTTTAACATTGGATTGTGGACATGTATATATAACACACCACCAGCTTCTGAATGCAACGGTAACCAGGCTTCCGAATTCTCAACAGCAACATCTAAATAAGTTAACATTTGTAAAGATAGACCATAATACACATCATTTAAATCTAGCTTTTTCGCAGAAGATTTATAATCTACAACGCGAATATATGGTTTATCATTGATTGTAGTTGCATCTACTCGGTCAATTCGACCGCGCATTTGCATTTTCTTACCTCCATCTAATTTGATCATTAATGGTGGTAAGGGTTCCCCCGGTCCAAATGCAGCTTCTAAAGCAATCGGTTTGAAGTTTGATACACGTGCATGTTGACTTAAAGAAAGCATCGTTCTTTGTACGATCAATGTCAGTTTTCGTTGAATGTAACGATAACGAGATGTACTCATTAGTATTTGGTGATACAACAGTGGAGAAATCTTATCTACTGCTCGTTTTGCTAAATCAGCACATTGCTCATGCGTCAACTGACCCCATTTTAGATTCTTCTCATGAGTTTCCTCTGAAATCCATTTTAGCGCTGCATGGAATAAGTCTCCGATTGTCGGTGTTTCAAGTCGATATTCCGGACGCTCCTCAAGACGTAAACCATAAGTTGAAAAATGCGAAAATGGACAACCATAGAACTTCTCAATACGTGAAACACTTGAGGTAAGAGTTGAACCATACAATGCATCAGTAATATCAGGTGTAAGTTGTTCTGCTTTATTCAGCACTTTTAATGGGCGCATTAAACGCTCTAGAATATCCGACCAATAAGGATCCTCTTCATAATACGCCTGTAAAGCACGCCATTCGGGTGTCAGCTCTTTTCCATGCTCTACTTGTCTAAGTTGCATCATTAAATAAGCTAAAGACGTATTAGGGTGGTTAATATAAGGGAGATTCGAGAGCTCTGATAAAGCCTCTGTTGGATCTATTAACGCTCTTGTAAATGGTGCATTGGGAATAAGTTGCTGTAACTTCTTCACATATAGAGATGGTAATAATGCCTTACTTTCCTCATCCGCAATGGCATAACTAACAACGAGCTTTTCAGAAGCCATGGTTAAGGCTCTATAAGTAATGAATGATTCTTCTAACAATCTCGTTTTAGAAGTTGGTGCCAGCTCCATCCCAAGTTGCATAAACCATTCACGTTCTGCATCCGAAAGTAATCCTTCATGGTCCATTCTTTGCGGATATACACCTTCATTCATACCGATTACAAAAACTGCTTTCATATTCGTTAAACGAGACAAATCTGCTGTTGCAATGGTTACTTGATCTAATGACGGTGGGATACGTGAAAATTCTAATGTATCGAACCCTTCTTCTAACGTGTGCAGCGCTTCTTCTAGCGTCATTTCTTGTTCACCAAACATCATGACGAACTGATCAAGTACGTCTACCCATTGATTCCACGCTTGTTCATGTTCACTTGCAGCTAACAGTTGGCCTTTGTCTATTTCTTTATCTTTTAAAGCTTGTAGTTTTTCATAAACTTCTAGATTTTCAATAAATTTAAACAGCGCTGTTGCGATGTCACGCCCCGTTTTACAGCTAGCTAATTGATTTTCTAACTCTTTTAAAGGTTCTCTTACTTTACTACGCGCTGCTTCAATTTCTTGTTGGAAGGCGCGCTCTTCATCTGTTTGATTTTTTGTTAAAAATTCCAGTCCACGATATTTTTTATATAGCCAACGATTCTCATCAAACCAGCGCTCACTATAGATCCCTTGTGATATAACAAAGTTTTCTAGACGGTCTGCGCGCTCCCGCCAAACTTGTAAATCTGCATCTACCGGGAAAAACAGATCCGTTTTAACTGCACGGAAAATAGGCTCGTACTTCCAATCAGATTGGATAGCCTCCAGAGCCGAGCGACTTAGTTCAATTAACGGATGATGAAGCATTGGTTTTTTTTGACTTACGAAAACAGGAATATCGTATTGAGGGAAAATTGTCGCAAACAGTGGATCATAAACATCTGCCTGGCGATACAAAATAGCCATTTCACGATAGCGAATTGCGTCATTTTGCATAAACTCTCTTATTTTCCTTGCAATCGCATGTACTTCTGCACGACGATTGACTGCTTCAATAACCTCAAAATCATCCGATGAGTTGCACGTTGCTTCTTCATGTGAACGTGAATCAAACTTTTCTTCGATACATTTCAAATCATTATTTTGAAAACGGAATGTTGTTTGACAATGTACTGTTGGCTCTACTTCAATACCTTCTTCAAATGCTAATTCTTTTAAGCGTACACTTGTCCGAGCGGATTGATAAAATAACGCTTGTTCATCGTCTGCATCAGCATCTGACTCCATAGGTAAAACAATCGTTACTCGACGCGCTACTTTTAATAATTCTTGCACTAGTTCAAATTCTCGTGTTGTGAATGCTGTAAATCCATCAATATAAATATCCGCAGATTGAATAATATCCGAATCCTTTAGCTGTGCTGTTAGCAAGGGAAAATAACCTTCACTATCAATATATGTAGTACCTAATCGCTCTTCTAAAGCTGACAATAGTAACTGAAGATCATGTGCCTTATCACGCAATGTTTGCGGCGCATTCATACCTTCAAAATCTGATAGAAGCAGTTCTAATGTTTTGCTATCTAAACTATAGCGATTAAATTCCTTTAACAAAGTTTCCATCTCATCTGTAAAACCTCGTTTTCCAGCTGCTTGACGGAACAATGAAAACTGTTCTTTATTATCCTCTAACAAACGTTTGATTAGCATTCGATAGCCAAAGCCATTAATCTCTTGTCGGCTAATGCCACCAGTTTCTTGCAAAACGCGCCATGCTAAACGCTTAAACGTCGTAACCTGCGCTCGAATAAGCCCTGATACACCATAGCGATGTGTTAAATCATATTCAGAAGAAAATGACATTTGGTCTGGAACAAGCAGGAATATTGGTGCTCCTATCGGCTGTTCCTTTATAATATCAACTATTTCATGATGAATAAGCGTCGATTTTCCAGATCCTGACCTTCCAGAAACGATACGCAGCGACATTCTAACTCCCCCTCTTTTAATCACGATAAAAATTCTAACCACTTTTACTTTTTATGTTCAAAAATATGTAGACCCTTACCGAAAGAACATTTGTTCCTATTTTATATTAAAAATAGAACAGTGGCAAATTACTTCACTTTTTATTCATTCGGGAAGCTTTTCTCATATCTTCTTCTACTTTTGCATTTAAGTGTCCTTCAACCATTTTTCCGCCCCACCACATAATTCCTATCAATATTATGATTATACCAGTACGAATAGGATCTGTTATCAAGGCTCTTAAATCTGAGCCAATCCAGCTAATAACGAATATCATAACAAGTTTTGAAGCCATTACTGTAAATAAGTAATGATGGCGCTTTAAATTAGATAAGCCTGCAACAATATTAACGAGCGCTGATGGTGTAAAAGGAAAACATAGTAATAGAAATAATGGAGTAAACCCTTTCATTTCAACCCAATGTATTAATCTTTTCACCGTAGCACGATTTGTCACGTAGTTCAATAATCGACTTTGCCCATATTTTCGTACGATCAAAAATACACAATAAGAACCTAACACAGCTCCGCTCCAAGAAAGTAGAAAACCAATCCAGAGTCCATATGCACTGGCATTTGCGACGACAAATGCGGCTAGTGGGAGAAATGGTAGGAAAGCTTCAACAAATGGTAGGAATATACCTAAAAGCGTGCCAAATAATCGATATTCTTTTGCTAATGCATGAAAATTTTCTAACGTTAACCAGTCAGGCATATGTTTCTCCCTCTCTAAAAAATAGCGTCTTGTCGGCATCCCAATTGAGAAATGAGCGCTACTTAAAAGTTACTGTTTATATTGTAAAATAAAGTGCAGGACAGTCATTTCATCTGCTGTATTCGTATATTGATGAATTTGATGTCCTTTAAATACGAGCGTTTCACCAACATTTAAGGTTTCACTCATATCACCAGTTTCGACAACTACTTGTCCTTTTATAGCCGTTATAGTTTCTTCTACACCATCAGTATGTGCATCACTCTTATGACTACATCCAGGATCCATTTCTACTTTAAAGAGTTCCCAACCCCGTTCAGGGTCATAAGGAATAATTGAATATACTCGATATTTTCCTTCGTTCTCAGTGACAAATGGCATTTCTGCACTATTTATTTTTAAAAATTGCTCCTTCGGTGGTTGTAATAACGTTGAAAATGAAATTCGTAAACCGGTAGCAATTTTCCACATCGTCGACACAGTTGGATTGGATTCTCCTTTTTCCATTTGTGCTAACTGACCTTTACTAACATCAGTTAATTTAGCCATATCATCTAAGCTAAGCAAGCGTTGATGACGGATTTTCTTCAATTGTTTCCCTAAATTACGGCTTATTTCTTCCATAAATTTCACCTCTTGTATATTTTATCATACAGTTGTATACTTTATTAAACATTTCAATGGAGGACCTACACATGAAAAAACTTGGCTTTTCAGCTGGTATGAAGGCAGGTTCTAGTATTGCGATCGGCTACTTTCCAATTGCACTGACATTTGGTTTGCTCGCAAAAACAACTGGTCTGTCAATGCTTGAAGCAACGGCTATGAGTATACTCGTTTATGCTGGGGCTTCACAGTATATAGCTTTAAATTTATTGACAACAGGGACAGATCCTTTACTGATTGTCCTTAATACTTTTGTCGTCAATATCCGTCACTTTTTAATGACGGCATCACTTAATGAAAAGATGCAATCCGAAAAAAAATGGAAAAAATCCATCTATGCTTTTTGGGTAACTGATGAATCTTTTTCTGTACTTGCAACACGAAAAGAAGAAAAGCTACCTACTTCATTTGGTGTCGGTGTAATGCTCATTGCATATGGGAGTTGGGTTGTTTTCACAGCAGTCGGTCATTTAATAGGTGCAAATTTACCAGCATTTTTGCAAGTAGCTATGGGGATTGCTCTATATGCTATGTTCGTCGGCCTGTTAGTTCCTTCTATGAAGGGTAATCGCAAAGTAGTTATGCTCGCTTTACTCGCTGCAGTTATTAATTGCTTTTTCTACTGGACACAAATTTTATCAACTGGCTGGGCATTATTAGTTGCTGCTCTGGTTTCTTCAATAACAGTTGAAATTGTTTACGCAAATCGTGCAAAACGTAAAGGGGGCTTTGTGTAATGGGTTCTTGGTACTGGTGGATGCTTATTGGTATGGCACTTGTGACTTATATTCCACGCGCAATTCCGTTAACTTTTTTAGAGGGCAAAGAATTACCCCCTATTATTTCAGGAGTTTTACAAAATATTCCTTACGCAATCTTAGGTGCAATGATCTTCCCAGCAATATTGCTGATTAAAGAAGGCGATATTTTATTCGGCTTAGTAGGAACTGTAACTGCTTTTGCCATCGCACTTGCAGGCGCTAATGTGATTATTGTTGTAATTGGTTCTATTGCTATTTTATCAATTTACAGTTTGTTTTTTTGATTTTTTTAAAATTATTTGACTTTTCTCCCAATGAAGTATATAGTAATATATAATTCTTACAACAATTACATAGTAATATCACTTTCTTATCCAGAGAGACTGAGGGACAGGCCCTATGAAGTCTCGGCAACAGATTCACGTATGAACACTGTGCCAATTCCTACAAGCATCATTTGCTTGAAAGATGAGAACGAGATGGTTCGTATATATTTGAGAGCCTATTGTTTTCTTTCTGGTAAAGGAGCAATAGGCTCTTTTCGTTCAATAAAGAAAGTTGATGATATCAATTGTCTGCTAAGAAACTCTCATTTGAGTATCGCCCATTTGCGAGATAATCTAATCATTCACTCTCATTCGAGTACAGTCATATCATTTGTTACTCATTTGTAACAACTATTGTTTCCGCTCTCATTCGAGCAATATTTTTATGAATACTACTCATTCGTAGGTCACATCCATTCAGGTCATTTCCTGGAAAAGCAAAAGCCCGATTGTCTCATTCGACGAATCGGGCTTTCTTTTGTATTTTTATTGTTCTTTATTGCGATTCATCATACGTGTGGCATACCAGAATCCAACTGTTAATGATAACGCATCAATAACATATAAAAAAGTTGTATGTGTAAAGCCAGCATAAACTGAAGCTGCAATAAGCGCTACAGATAACACTAAAGCTACATAATGACTAAATGTGATGCGTGTAAATAATACAACGAGTAATCCTGGAATGAACAGCGCTAAAATTACTTTAGTAACCATAGATTCTATTTTTTCTCCTTTATCTTACAACGAGTAGGCCGATTTTGTAATGATCATGTCGATGAATAACATGTTGTCGCAGACGAACTTCGCCTTCATGATTTAATACTTCAATACGACAATGTGCGGCATTTATTTGCAAAGCTTCATATAATTCTTCTTCTGTTTGCACTTCAATACCATTCACCTTACGGATACATTCCCCCACCTGTAATCCCATCGCCTGTGCAGGAGATCCTGGTAAAACAGCAGCTATGACCACCCCAGAATTGTTTGGCGTTACCGCATAGCCTGCATTTCGCTCAGTCCAAACATACGTAATAGAAATTAATATACGCCCACATACAGCGATACAAACAGCAATATAACCAAGAACAGTTACATTGTAAGCAATACCTGCTCCTATTAACACAATTAGAGCTAGTAAGATAATTGTTTTCCCCATTCGAGGATAAAAGTGAACGGGCAATGTTTTACGTGTGCGCTGCTGAAATCCAATCACAACTGGTACTAATATTATTGAAAACGTAGTATTGAACATCGTAAATCGTGGCCAATATGGAATATATTCTTGAATTAATCCACCAGGAATAACGAAGAAAATCGGCAATAACCACAATCGTTTCACTAAATATGTAGTTGCCTGCATACCTCGATCAGACTTTTCTAATCTTGGTGAAGCAAAATTCGATGCATGCTTATAAATAAGTATACCTTCTGCTAATAAGAGTAAACCGATAAATGCTGGTATCACTACATATAACCCTTCGTCTATCGATCCTCCAGAAAACGTCCACCCTAAAAAATCAAAAGACTTGTCATTCGTATATAAATACCAAATAACACCGAAAGCTATGGCTAAAGGATAAACCGCTGAAGCTGTATAATAATAAAAAGTTAAAATACATATGATACTTGCGCAACTGAATAACACTAAGTATTCAAATGGTACAACTAATCCAATTGCAATGCTTACTATCGATATGCCGAGTGCTAATAGCCATCCGTCTTTTAATAAGAAAAGCGTTTCTGTCCAGCCCCATCGAATCCTAGTGTTGAAGGATCTGCGTTCTGTAATTACGCGTCGATAGCCTAGTAAAACAGCAAAAATAATGGCAATGTATAGAATTGGATTTAAAAAGAAACGGCCAATGCCTTTAACCAGCTCAACTATTATATCTAAGTACATTTTCCGTATCACCTTCCGTAGTGTATCTAGTAGTTTGTCTATTTATTAATTGTATCAAACGACTGTTTGAAAACGTAGTAGTATTTGGATTAAATTTCAAAATTAGAGCCATTAGAGCATATTTTGGTTGGAATATTAGAAAAAAGCTTGTAAAGGCGTGACCATTTCTCAAAATTATAAGACTACAACTCTTTTTAAGTACTTTCAAAAAACAAATTGTTTGTTAATTCATCATTTTAAATTTTTCAGCATATACCCGATAGCCATTTGTAATTGATGGTCATTTTCATTGCTATCCTTATATTCTACCATTTCTTTATGTATTGCTGAAAAGAATGCTTCATTAATAATAGGTTCTTGTGCTAATTTCTTTGTCTTTCTATATAACAGTACTGCTTCAGCTGTTTGGCGATCAAAATAGCCATCTGTTCGTTCTAATTTATAGTCCATTTTCGATAATAATTCTTGTACATATCTTACCTGCTCATTGAAATCCCCTTCTTCAAAGCTTCCCGTTAATGGTGGCAATTCCATATGATATAAATCATCCTGTTCTACATGTAAAGTTGCTTCTATTCCTTTACCGTGAATCCATTTCTTATCTGGTGTAAGCCATTTATGCGTTGATAACTTTAATTCTCCACCATTTAGCAATGGCCAGGTTTCTTGTACTGTGCCTTTTCCAAAACTTTTTACACCTGCTATAGTAGCTCGATCTAATTCTTTTAATGCCCCACTTAAAACTTCACTTGCAGAAGCACTTCCTTCATCTTGAAGTAATACAATCGGTAACGATTTTAATTGTGCCTCAAAATTTAATTTGTTTTTCTTTTCATCGGTTACTAACGGCTCAAGCTCCCCCTTGGCATTTTGCATAAAAGCATATGTAGAGCCTGGTTTTACAATACTTGCTATAACTTGTTCAACACTTCGTAAATAGCCACCTGGATTACTACGCACATCAATAATAAGACCAGAGATTTTTTGTTTCATTAATGAAGACGTATGTTTTTGCCATTCTTCAGCAGTTTTTTCACCAAATAGTGAAATAGATACATATCCGATTAGCTGATCATCAGCTTGTAAAATTTCACTATGCACCGTTTCCATGGAAATCGCTGATCTTGTCATTGAAACCTCAATATGACGGTCTTCTGATGGTCTAAATATAGTCATTTTTACTGTTGTACCCTCTTCTCCTTGAATAAGAGCTAAGAGCTGTGCCATCGATTTACCTTCTAATCGTTCTTTATTTACTTGTACAATTTCATCATAGGGTTTTAATCCTGCTTTTTCTGCTGGAGATGCCTTTACAGGTGAAACAATAATAAATTTGCCATCACTTGCTGTAATTTCTGCCCCAATACCTACACGGGAATCAGACAACGACTCCTTATGCATTCTAGCTTCTTCTTTTGTGTAATAAGTGCTATATGGGTCACCCAATGAACTCGCCATTCCTTTAATTGCTCCTTCGACTAACTGTTCCTCAGAAGTCTCATGCACTGATTCTTTTCTTATTAGTTTAAAAGCTTCATCAATTTTTTCTAGTTTACTCACTTTTGCACTTGAAGGCTCCGTTCCTTGCATTTTTGATACTGCATACAATCCTGTAGCGCCTAGCAATACTATAAAAAAAAGAAAAATCCAACGTTTCCGCATAATGTCTACCCCTTTCATATCCATTCAGTTTATGAATGATTTCTTAGGATTAACACTATTAAAAAGTGGATTTTTCTTTATTAATTTAATGCTTTTACACTTTCGCGCATACTATCTTGATCGACAGGACCAATTACTTTCTTCTGAATGATTCCTTTCGTATCAAGGAAGTAAGTTGTTGGAATCGTGTAAATTTCATATGTTCTCATTTGTTCTCCCTCAGTATCTAATAACACCGGGAAAGTCATCTCATATGTTTTCACAAATTTTTTCACATACTTTACTTTCTCTTGTTGACTCGTTAAGTTCACTGCCACGATTTCAAAATTATCTTCTTTTGCAAATTTCTCGTAATACTTTTGCATATGAGGAATTTCTGCCTTACAAGGTGGACACCAAGTTGCCCAGAAATTTAAAATAACCTTTTTCCCTCGAAAATCAGATAGCTTTACTTTTTTTCCATCTAATGTTTCTAATTCAAAATCTGGTGCCAACTCACCAATAGCTAAGCCACTTTTAACACCTAATGTGTCCTCAACAATTGTTGCTCTCGTATCCACTTTTTGCTCTTCAGCAACTTTTGTTTTCACAAAATTTGTAACAGCAATTCCAATCATCGCTGCAATTATTAGCAACGCAAATATTTTTTTCTTCATGAGGTAGCCTCCATCTGTTTACGACTGTTATCTTTTGAGAAATGGACAAATAACACAAACAAACTAAATATGAAAGTTGCCATTAGTGATTTTTGCCAAAAACCACCGGGCTGTAATAATGCGATAAAAATATGCGATAAGCTAAATAAAATGATGAGTTGCTTCCGCCAAATATCCTGATTGAGACCATTTTTTATCGCTATGAGTAGCCAAATGAAAAAGGCTACAACCGTCAGCCACCTTTGCCAAGCTAGACCTTCATTTTGCAAGGCCATTGCAATTTGATACAAGCTTTGCATTATAATAATAGCCATTGTTAATGTACGTAATTGAGAAGCTGCAAATGCATTCTTTTTAAATTGACGGAATATAGAAATGCAAGTTGCAACTATCGCTATGTAAAAGCCCACCGTCCCACCGTTAAAGAATAGTATAATTAAAGGCTGTTTTATTACCAACGACAAATCTGTGACAATCACACTAAATTTCCAAACTAAAATGAAAAATATAGCATGATCCGCATATACACTTGCTTCTTTTTTTCCATAACGCCACCATAGAATAATTCCTACCAAAGTAAACGCGATAAGAACTGAAACCCATGATGTCGGTAATGTCACTCCGCGTATAGTATACCATTCTGTTACTGGCAAAGTTCACACCTTCTCCCACTAATATACCCTACACCGTATGTTAAAGGGTGTCATTGTAGAATACAAGATTTTTGTTTTACTAATTGATGTCTCGATTGATTTTTACAGCTTAAAGCTCTAATTAAAATCATTTTTATCCCTAAAAAAAGTCGCCTGTAGTCGGTGAATTTACCGATTTCCAGACGACTTCTATTTAACCTGATTAGAATGAAATATAACGACGTGGGTCAACTGCCCCAACCTTTTGTCCTTGCCAAGCTGTTGTATGAAGTTCGAAGTGTAAGTGACTTCCGAATGCTCGACCCGTTTGCCCCATATAACCGATTACTTCACCTTTAGAAACAGATTGTCCAGCACTTGCTTTATAACCACTTAAGTGAGCATAAACAGTTGTAAATGTTTTACCCTCAATTGAGTGAGTGATCATAATTACATTACCGTATGTAGATAGAGGGCTTGCACGGAAAACTACTCCATCAGCTGCGGCTACGATTGGCGTACCTACACTGTTTGCAATATCGATACCGTAATCAATTTCTGGACCTGAACCTATATCACGCCAGCCGAAATTTGATGTAACCCTACCAGTTGTAGGTCTTGTCCAAGTACCACTTGAAACAGTTGGAATATCACCTGATTCTCCAACATTTGAAACATATGCTGATTTAGATTTCGCTTTTGCTTTCGCTGCAGCTTCTTTACGTGCTCGTTCAGCTAGGCGCGCTTGCTCATTTTGAATTTCTTTCTGCACTTTTTTACTTACTTTAATCGCTTCTGAATACTCTTTTTGAAGTGATTTCTTTTGAGATTTCAGTTTTGATTGCTCACGCTCTAAAGCATCTATTAACTTATTTTTACTTGACTTTTGTGAGTCCAAAGATTTCTTAAGGTCTTCTAATCGATCACGATTTTCAATTTGTTTTTTACGTTTTTCTTCAAGTTTCTTCTGTTGCTCTTCTAAGCTTTTTTTATCATCTGCTTGTTCTTGCAAAATTTTACGATCCGCATCTAACAAAGTGTTTACTGCAGAAAAACGGTCAATTAAATCTCCAAAACTACTAGCACCAAATAGAACGTCAACATAATTAATTGAACCGCCACCTTCTTGAATGGCGCGCGCACGTTCTTGCAATAATGCATCACGTTCTGCAATTTTCTTTTCTAAATCTTTGATAGAAGTTTGTAAGTCCTCAATTTCACTAGTTGTTTGAGCAATTGTTGATTTTACAATACTAATTTTCTCATCTGTTTTGATAATCTTCTTATCAAGCTTTTGGATTTGTTTGTTGATTTTCTCTTGCTTTGATTTGTTGTACTTAATCTTACTTGATTTTTCATTTATATTAGAATTCAGTTTCGATTTCTTTTGATCTAATTCTTGCTGTTTAGACTTTAAATCGCTTAGTGATTCAGCATTCGCTATTGGTTGAACAACCAATGATAAAGATACCGTAGCTGTAATGACATATAAAATATTTTTAAACTGCTTTTTCAACTAATAACCCCCTCTTTCCTATTAATATATCTCGATTACTTATACTTTTAAGAATTTGCGTACGGACATGAAACTTCCCCAAACACCGATAAATACACCCATTATTAAAATTAATAAATCAACTTGGATAATAAATGGTGTTACATCTAATAGCTGGAACATTTCACCTTGTAATTTTGGTTGCAATACACTATGTAATTTCACATATGAAATTGTTACAACCGTAATAGGAATGATAGAACCTAATAGGCCTAACCACATACCTTCCAGAATAAACGGAATACGTACAAACCAGTTTGTTGCACCTACTAATTTCATAATCTCTATTTCTTTTCTTCTTGCTACAATTGTGATTTTAATTGTATTTGAGATTAGGAACATTGCTGTAAATAGCAACGCTACGATTAAACCAATACCTACGTTTCGACTAATATTTAAAAAGTTAAATAGCTTTTCAATCTTACCTTTACCGTATAATACCTCATATGTATTATCGAGCTTGTCTATCGCCTCAGCTACTGTTGCAGTTTTCTGCGGGTCACTAGCCTTTACATAGATAACGTTTCGTAACGGATTACTCTGTTTAAATAGACTTAAGTCTTCTCCAAAATCTTTCACAAGATGATTAAGTTCTTCCTCTTTTGTTGAATACTTGAAGGAATCTACACCCGATAATTCTTTAATTTGTTTCTGTAAAGCATCTTCAGCTTTTTGATCCGCTTCTAAATCAATAAGCACCTTAATTTCGACATCATTTTCTAAATCTGTTGCAATTTTATTCAAGTTCATCATTATCATGATAAATACGCCAACTATTAATAGAGTGACCGTTACTGCTGAGACAGAAGCAACTGTCATCCAACTATTACGACCAATCGATTTTATACTTTCACGGAAATGGCGACTTATAGTTCTAGATTTCATAGCCGTAACTACCTCCATTTTCATCACGAACAATCAATCCGCCCTCAATAGCGATAACACGACGTCTTATTGTATTAACAATTTCTTTGTTATGTGTTGCCATAATAATTGTTGTTCCACGTGCATTTATTTCCTCAAAAAGATTCATAATATCCCAAGATGTCTCAGGATCCAAGTTTCCAGTAGGCTCATCAGCAATAACAACTTTCGGCACGTTTACAATCGAGCGCGCAATTGACACACGTTGTTGCTCTCCGCCCGATAATTCATTCGGAAACATTCGAGCTTTATGTTTTAATCCAACTAAATCTAACACTTCCATGACACGTTTACGTATCGTAGCTGGTTGTTCTTCAATAACTTCCAAAGCAAATGCAACATTTTCATAGACATTTAGCATCGGTAATAATTTAAAATCTTGGAAAACCACGCCAATTTGTCGACGGAGATAAGGTATTTCTTTGTTTTTTAATGTCGTCAAATTCATACCGTTTACGATAACATCTCCAGATGTAGCTCGTTCTTCTCGATACATCATTTTGATAAATGTCGACTTTCCAGCACCACTAGGTCCTACAATGTAAGCAAATTCGCCTTGATTAAACTTAATACTTAATCCATTTGCTGCTACTATTCCATTCGGATATTTCTTGTAAACATTCTTCATTTCGATCATTTTTTTACCACCTATTTTCTATAAACCCAACTCTATTATAAAGCTATTATATCATTGAATAGCCAGTCTACTATTACAATTTCATTTCAATTAAATTGAAATTTCAATTCTAGCTTATTACAAAAAAAATTTGCTGTCATAGCGAATTAATCAAAAATTTGTATTAAAAAAGCGAAGGAGATAGAATCTCCTTCGCTAAAAATTATTTTATATTACAGATTATATCGAACAACGACAGATCCTGTTTTAGTTTCACCATCAATCGTTAATGTTGAAACATCTAGTAACTTTTTAGAGAAGCGCACCGATTTTTGTAAAAACTGATCATGCTCATTGCGATATTGAACGTCTGACAATTGAACATCCATCTTACCTAGGTTAGAAGAAACTTCTCCTTCTAGTGACAATGTACTTGGAATATAAAGTTCCACAGCACCTGCAACGGTTTGTGCCTTCATTCTTGTCGCATCAATTGCACGAGTAGTCACTACAACATGACCACTGACAGATTTTGCTTCTATATCTCGAATTGCACCGTCAATATACACTTGGCCATTTAACGTCTCAGCTTCAAGGTCTTCTCCTGCTACATCCTTCACTTTAATAGCACCGTTAGCTGTTTCTAACTCAGCACTCTTAAATGCGAATCTTTCACAATCGATCAGACCATTTTTTGTCTTAACCTTCAGTTTACTGACATCCAAATCAGTTAATACAAAACTACCATTAAACAAGTTCGCTGAAATTGCTTCGTATTTTCTTATCGGTACATATAGAACAATATCAACACGTATTGATTTCAAATCACTAATAATGCGTAGTTTCCCTTGATCGTTCGTGAAGATAAATTTATTGAGAAATTCTTTCTGTATATCTTCACCCGAACGAACCATTGTAGGGCGTACGCGACATTCAGCATGTACAGTTGCATCAACAGAAGGTTTAATATGCAATTGACCATTCGGAATATCAACACTAATATGAGAAAAGTCCGCATTATCTAGATCAAAACGTTGTTCGAATGCGTTTTTTTCACCAAATGAAAAGTCAAAATCCATGTCTTTCACTTTTGAAACAGCAGAATTCATAAAGTCCATAAACTTTGTACTAAATTGCGAGAAATCTTGTTTAATTTCTTCAAAGAATTCTTGCTCTGAACTAGTTTTTTGTTTAGAAGACTGTTGTTTTGGTTCTTCTTTTTTCTCAAAGAAGTCATCATAATTTGTTTGTTTCTGTTCTCTTTCAGGTTGTGATTGCCCTACTTCTTGATTCATTTCAGTTTGGCTGGAACTTGTAGAATTCGCTCCAGTTGATGTGTTTGTAGCTGATTTTTTTTCCAATGCTTCTAGTAGTAATATTGCCTCTTGTGCTGTAATGGTGCCATTTTCAAGCAATGTTAAAATGCGTTTGCGCTCACTTTGCATTTTTCGGCCTCCTTCTACTTATTACTAATATTTACGAAAGTTCATGGAAAAAGTTTCACATACACAGAAAATTTGACTCTACTTATTTGTAGCTGTTGTCAATACTTTATCCATACGTGCTCGATCGCGTTCTATAATCGGCTTCAAATAATGTCCTGTGTAAGATTCCTTCACTTTAATTACCTCTTCAGGTGTTCCAGTTGCAATAATCATACCGCCTTTATCGCCACCTTCTGGACCTAAATCAATTATATGATCCGCTGTTTTAATGACATCTAGATTATGTTCAATTACCAACACAGTATCACCACTTTCAACTAGGCGTTGTAATACTTTTAATAATCGAGCGATATCTTCTGCATGCAAACCAGTTGTCGGTTCGTCCAATATATAAATGGACTTACCATTTGAGCGTTTATGCAACTCAGACGCTAATTTTACTCGCTGCGCTTCCCCACCTGATAATGTTGTAGCAGGCTGGCCAAGTTCCATATATCCTAAACCGACATCAACTATCGTTTGTAACTTGCGTGATATTTTAGGAATGTTTGTGAAAAATTCCACTGCATCTTCTACGGTCATTTTCAAAACATCGGCGATACTCTTATCTTTATATTTTACTTCTAATGTTTCACGATTATAACGCTTTCCATGACATACTTCACATGGCACATAAACATCAGGCAAGAAATGCATTTCAATTTTAATAATTCCATCACCACGACAAGCCTCACAACGTCCACCTTTAACATTAAAACTAAAGCGACCCTTTTTATAGCCACGTACTTTTGCCTCATTCGTTGTTGCAAATACATCACGAATGTCATCAAAGACACCTGTATATGTCGCAGGGTTTGAACGCGGTGTACGGCCGATTGGCGATTGGTCGATATCAATTACCTTCTCAAGCTGTTCGATACCTGTAATTTCTTTCACTTCACCTGGTTTCACCTTTGAACGGTTCAGTTTTTGCGCTAACGATTTATATAGAATTTCATTAATTAACGTACTTTTCCCTGATCCTGAAACTCCAGTTACAGCTATAAATAAACCAAGTGGAATATCTGCTTTAACATTTTTTAAATTATTTTCTTTAGCACCTTTAATCGTAATGAAACGTCCATCTGGCTTACGACGTTCTGATGGGAGTGGAATGAATTTTTTGCCACTTAAATATTGCCCTGTCAATGAATTTTTGTTTTTCATAACTTGAGCAGGTGTTCCAGCAGCGACGATTTCTCCACCATGTACACCAGCTCCTGGACCAACATCAATTAAATAATCAGCCGCAAGCATTGTGTCCTCATCATGCTCGACTACAATCAATGTGTTACCGATATCACGCATGTTTTTTAGTGTATCAATCAAACGGTCATTATCCCGTTGATGCAAGCCAATGGATGGCTCATCAAGAATATACAGAACACCGGTTAAACGAGAGCCAATTTGAGTTGCTAAGCGAATACGCTGCGCTTCCCCACCTGATAATGTTCCCGCAGCTCGATTTAATGTTAAATAATCAAGTCCAACATTAATGAGGAATCCTAGACGTTCAAGTATTTCGCGTAAAATCAATCGGGCAATTTGCATATCTTTCTCTGAAAGCGATAGCGTCGAGAAGAAGTCGTATGCAACCTTAATAGAATAATCCGTCACTTCTCCAATATGTTTGCTATCAATTTTAACCGCCAATGTCTCAGGTTTTAAGCGGTACCCTTTACAAGATGGGCAATGTTGCTGTGCCATATACTTTTCCATTTGCTCGCGGATATAATCAGAAGTTGTTTCACGAAAGCGTCTTTCAATATTACGTAGAACACCTTCAAAAACAATATCTTGGTCACGAACATTTCCGAAGTCATTCTCATAATGGAAATGGATTTTGTCCGTACCTGAACCGTTTAAAATTTTATCCATTTTATCTTTCGGTATGTCTTCAACTGGCATATCCATATCGATGTCGTAATGATCACAAACTGCTTTTAATAGTTGAGGATAATATTGCGAGCTCGTTGGTTCCCAAGGTGCAATTGCACCATCATTTAATGTGCGACTCCACTCAGGTATTACAAGCGTTGGATCAACTTCTAATTTTGTTCCTAAGCCATCACATTTTGTACAAGCACCAAAAGGACTGTTGAAGGAGAACATTCTCGGTTCCAACTCACCAATTGAAAAACCACAGATTGGACAAGCGTGATGTTCACTGAATAGTAGCTCCTCATGTTCCATTACATCAACCATTACACGGCCTTCTGCCAATCTAAGTGCTGTCTCAAGAGAATCACTTAAACGAGCTTCCACGCCTTCTTTTAACACAACACGGTCAATGACCACTTCAATACTATGCTTTTTATTTTTGTCTAATTCAATATTATCATCTAAATCACGCAACTCTCCGTCAACTCGAACGCGGACATATCCTTGCTTTTTCAAGTCTTCAAGAAGTTTCACATGTGTCCCTTTACGCCCTGAAACCATTGGAGCCAACAATTGCATTTTCGTACGTTCAGGATATTGCACAAGACGATCAACCATTTGTTCCACAGTCTGTGACGTAATTTCTATGCCGTGATTTGGACAAATTGGTTTGCCCACACGCGCATATAACAAGCGTAAATAGTCATATATTTCTGTGACTGTTCCAACCGTTGAACGTGGATTGCGACTTGTTGTTTTTTGGTCAATAGAAATAGCTGGTGAGAGACCTTCGATAGCATCTACATCTGGTTTGTCCATTTGCCCTAGAAATTGGCGAGCATATGCAGATAAGGACTCCACATAACGTCTTTGACCTTCTGCATAGATTGTATCGAATGCTAGAGATGATTTTCCAGAACCCGATAATCCAGTTATAACAACTAGCTGATCTCGCGGAATTTTAACATCTACATTTTTTAAATTATTTGCACGTGCACCTTGAACGATAATTTCTTGGTTTTTCAATTCCTTCATCCTTCCGCTTTCAGTTCCAGGATTGTATCACGAAGCTCTGCAGCACGTTCGAAGTCGAGCGCTTTTGCTGCATCCTTCATTTCTTTTTCTAATGAAAGTAAAAGTGTTTCTCTTTCTTGCTTTGTTAGCTTTTTACCCTTCAATACTTTCGTTACATATGTTTCTGGTTCTTCCGCTGCCTGTGTTGCCCGAATTACATCGCGAATTTCCTTCTGAATGGTTCTTGGCGTAATCCCATGCTCTTCATTGTAGGCAGCTTGAATTGTACGACGACGATTTGTTTCGTCGATTGCTTTTGTCATCGAATCCGTCATACGATCTGCATACATAATAACGTGACCGTTCGAATTACGCGCTGCACGTCCAATTGTTTGGATGAGCGAACGCTCTGAACGTAGGAATCCTTCCTTATCTGCATCCAGTATGGCAACTAAAGATACTTCTGGAATATCGATACCTTCACGTAGTAAGTTAATACCGATTAATACGTCGTATACTCCCATCCGTAATTCACGAATGATTTCTATTCGCTCTAATGTTTTCACTTCTGAGTGTAAGTACTGTACTTTAATCCCAATTTCTTTTAAATAATCCGTTAAATCTTCTGACATTTTTTTTGTTAATGTTGTAATTAATACACGCTCATTTTTTTCAGTCCGTAAATTGATTTCATGGATTAAGTCATCGATTTGACCTTCAATTGGTCGTACTTCAATCTCAGGATCAAGAAGACCAGTTGGACGAATAATTTGCTCTACCATATCAGGTGTATGTTCCAATTCATAAGGACCTGGTGTAGCAGAAACAAAAATCGCGTTATGAACATGTTTCTCAAATTCTTCAAATTTTAACGGTCTATTATCAAGTGCTGATGGTAAACGGAATCCATGATCAACTAAAACACCTTTGCGCGCTTGGTCACCGTTATACATTCCACGTATTTGTGGTAATGTAACATGGCTTTCATCTACCACTAGCAAAAAGTCTTCTGGGAAGTAATCTAATAATGTGTAAGGTGTTGCACCTGCTGGTCTTAGCGTTAAATGGCGAGAATAGTTCTCTACGCCTGAACAGAAGCCCACTTCGCTCATCATTTCTAAATCATAATTTGTTCTTTGTTCTAAGCGTTGTGCCTCTAGTAATTTATCTTCCTCACGAAGTTTCTCTAGTTGTTCCTTCAATTCATCTTTAATATTCTCAATGGCTTTGACCATTTTTTCTTCTCGCGTAACGAAGTGGGATGCTGGGAAGATAGCGACATGTTCACGTTCGCCGATAATTTCTCCTGTTAACGCATCTACTTCCCGAATACGCTCTACTTCATCACCGAAAAATTCTACACGTAAGCATCTCTCATCTCGAGATACTGGGAAAATTTCGACAACATCACCGCGTACTCTAAATGTTCCGCGGGTGAAATTAATATCATTACGTTCATACTGAATATCTACAAGTTTACGTAACAATTGATTCCTTTCGATTTCCATCCCTGTTCGGATGGATAACACCATTTCTCGATATTCTTCTGGTGAACCAAGACCATAAATGCAAGAAACAGATGCTATGACGATGACATCTTCTCTTTCAAATAATGAAGATGTTGCCGAATGTCGTAGCTTATCAATTTCATCATTAATACTAGAGTCCTTCTCGATATATGTATCGGTTTGTGGTACATAAGCTTCTGGCTGATAGTAGTCATAATAACTGACGAAATATTCTACTGCATTATTTGGAAAGAATTCTTTAAATTCACTATATAATTGACCCGCGAGTGTCTTATTATGCGCAATAACAAGAGTCGGCTTTTTGACTTCTTTTATTACATTGGAAATTGTAAATGTTTTACCTGTACCAGTTGCTCCTAGTAAGGTTTGGTGTTGTTTACCTTGACGAACACCTTCTACAAGCTCTACTATTGCAGCTGGCTGATCGCCATTTGGCTTGTATGGTGAATGTAAATCAAATGCCTGAACCATAGCCACGTCCTCCTTGTTACTAATTACATATATTTTACCATAGCAAATTGGAATTATCGAGCGATAAGCGAACATATGTTTTTTAAACTAGTTTCGTTGTTTTGCCAATTATTGTACTCCCAAGGCATTTGTTATTTAGAATTTATTCACTTCTTTTACTATCATTAATTTCAAATTAAAAACAAGATTCTATCTGTGCTCATGTTACTTTTTATTTTCCCAATATTTTTATCAAAAAAAAACCGTTCCCATTTAGGAACGATTTTTTTATACTGTAAATTCTCTATGTATAAGTTCGAAACTTATACGAGTATTTCTATTATCATTAATCGTTTAACAATGCTTATCCGGCAGTCGTTTGCAATTTCTCTAATTCTTTTACGTATTTATTAAAGGCGGCTTCATTTCTTTCATCTAGGGCTGAGTCAATGCAAGCTAATAGATACTCTTCCGTTTGTGCACGATGTACATGGTTTAAGAACAAATCTAAATAGATCGTATCTAATAATTTTTCAGCATTATTCGTGTTGTCAGTTCGTCCAAGAGCTTTTAGAAAATCGGTATAGGAATAATATTTATCCAACGATCTCACCTCGAATGCCTTTTTTCTATTATAAGAAATTTCAGAAAAATAAGCAATCTTAATTTATAGCAAAGGTAATATATAGGGAATTTTAATTATATATTCCATTTTATCATTGCACTTTATACCAATTATAGTTAAAATGATAGTGAAATTATACTAATTTCGATTATTTTCGAAGGGAGGAACAAGTATTGGATGAAAAACTGACAAAATTATCTAATTTTACATTGTCTTTTAGTACATTTGCCCTTATGCCAGTTTTTGAGGGTAATCATATTTACACAAGAGTAGTTGAAAAGGAGAGAGAATTTCTTGTAGATGCAAGGCCATCTCGAGTAATACATAAATCTTGCTCTGACTATGGTACTTCTTTTAAGCTTGCTACTAACAAGTCAAAAGAATATCTTGGCGCACGCCATAAACTACCGATTGTTGTTGCATATGATTATGGTACACCTTGTATTTTCATGCCCACTTTATCGCCTAGTTCGCATTATAATGTGTGGTTTGCTATGCATGCAATTGAGTTTTTTGAAGATGCTGGTCCATCAAAAAGTCTTGTGTCTTTTAAAAATGGACAGGATGTCGAAGTAGACGTATCAGTTATCACAATGAGAACTCAACTAGCAATGGCATACTTTTTACAACAACGTTTTGAGATTAAACGTCCTTCTCTTTTTTAAATTGAACTCGTGTTAAATAAATTGACAACAATTCTTCTACTCGGTTACGTAATCGAATATTAGAATACCGACGATGTTCTTCATTATCATTGTAAATAAAAATGTATTCCGAAAATAACTCATCACGATTTCCTCGCATAATTTTAAGCCGGTTTTTTTGCAAATATTGATGAGCTGCATGTAATTCACTTTGCACCTGTTTCATCGCTTCATGCACTAAATCGATATATGGCCGCTTCAATTTGAATGTTCCTTGTTCAAATGCTTTACAGTCTCTTTCGAAAATGGATAGTACCATTGGTAAGTAAATAACTGTTTCAAGCACTACAAGAGCTTCATTTGGGATACGCGACATGCTTCCACCTCCAAAATAGGAACATTTGTTCTTACTTTGTATTTTACTACGTTTATAAGAAATTGCAAGTAGGAAGTATACCCTTTTTACATGCAAAAAAGCCATTCAACGAATTACTCCGTCGAATGGCTTTTCATAGTTAAATTAAAGTTTAGATCGTAAGTAAGCATTGATAAATTGATCAATGTCACCATCCATAACATTTTGCACGTTTCCTGTTTCAGCACTTGTGCGGTGGTCTTTTACCATTGAGTATGGGTGGAATACGTATGAACGAATTTGACTACCCCAGCCAATTTCTTTTTGTTCTCCACGAATTTCATCCAATTCCGCTTGTTGTTCATCAATTTTCAATTGATACAACTTCGCTTTTAACATACCCATTGCTTTTTCACGGTTTTTAATTTGTGAACGTTCAGCCTGACATTGAACAACCGTACCTGTTGGTGTGTGTGTAATACGAACAGCGGAGTCAGTAGTGTTAATATGCTGACCACCTGCACCAGTTGCACGATACGTATCAATTTTCAAGTCTTCTGTGCGAATATCAATTTCAATTTCGTCGTTGAATTCTGGCATCACGTCACATGATACGAATGAAGTATGACGACGACCTGATGAATCGAAAGGTGAAATACGTACAAGTCGGTGAACACCTTTTTCAGCTTTTAAATAGCCATATGCATTATGCCCTTTGATAGCCAATGTAACCGACTTAATGCCGGCCTCATCGCCTGGTAAATAATCCATTGTTTCAACTTTAAAGCCTCGTTTTTCAGCCCAACGTGTATACATACGTAATAACATCGAACCCCAATCTTGTGACTCGGTACCACCAGCGCCCGGGTGAAGTTCCAAGATTGCGTTGTTCTTATCATACGGTTCACTTAATAATAACTGTAGTTCGAATTCTTTTAAACGTGCTACGAATTCTTTTAACTCCCCAGCTAAATCTTCTTGTAATTCTTCATCAGGTTCTTCACGTAATAATTCTAATGTCATTTCTAAGTTTTCTTGTGTATCTTCTAATTCTTTATATTCATTCACAACTTCTTTTAAGCCTTTTGACTCGTTAATAACATTTTGTGCTTGTTGTTGATTGTTCCAGAATTCTGGTTCAAGCATTAATTCGTCAAATTCTTGTATTCGTGCCTCTTTGTTTTCTAAGTCAAAGAGACCCCCTGAAGTCCGCTAATTTCTTAGCTGAATTGTCTAACTCGTTACGCACGTCTGCTAATTCAAACATTTTTTGTATTCCTCCAAATTTGGTTTGATTATTTCACAATAATCTTTGCCTAAATGATTACCCCTTAGGACGGCATAAAACATGAGAGGATAAAATCCCCCCATGTTTTATTAATTGCCACCTATTCATTTAATCATACAATTAGGCTTTATTATACTGCACCATGGCAGTTTTTATATTTTTTACCGCTACCACATGGACATAAATCATTACGACCAATGTTTGCATCTTTGCTGCGGACTGGTTTTTTCTTCACTTTTTCGCCGTCTTCTTTAGGGTTAACAGCTTGGCCTTTCGCCACTTCTTCACGTTCTAGATTGCTGCGGATTTCGGCTTTCATCGCATATTTTGCAACATCTACGCGGATTGCTTCAACCATAGCATCGAACATTTCGAAACCTTCTTGTTGGTATTCGCGAAGTGGATCAGTTTGACCGTATGCACGTAAATGGATACCTTGACGTAATTGGTCCATAGCATCGATATGATCGATCCATTTAGAGTCAATTGCACGAAGTAAAATTACTTTCTCAAACTCACGCATACGCTCTGGTGAAAGTTCTGCTTCTTTTTCATCATAATGCGCTTTAATTTCTTTGCGAATTTCATCTAGGATATCATCAACAGATTTACCTTGTAAATCTTCAACAGTAATAACCCCTTCAGGTAATAAATTCGCTGCAACGAAGTCTTCAATTGCTTTTAAGTTCCAATCAGTTGCCGAATCTGATGCAGTATAAGCATTTACTGTGTTCACTAACACTTCATCAATCATCGTTTCAACTAAATCACGCATATTATCTGTTTCAAGTACTTCGTAACGTTCTTTGTAGATAATTTCACGTTGTTGACGCATAACATCATCATATTGTAATAAACGCTTACGAGAGTCGAAGTTGTTACCTTCAACACGTTTTTGCGCTGATTCTACAGCACGAGATACCATACTAGATTGAATTGGTTGAGAATCATCCATGCCTAATTTAGTCATCATATTCTTCATATTATCAGAACCGAAACGACGCATTAATTCATCTTCAAGAGAAAGATAGAACTGAGTCACACCAGGGTCACCTTGACGACCAGCACGACCACGTAATTGATTATCAATACGACGAGACTCATGACGTTCAGTACCAATTACTGCTAAACCACCGATATCTAATACGCCATCTGCTAATTTAATATCTGTACCACGACCAGCCATGTTTGTTGCAATTGTAACTGATCCTTTTGAACCTGCTTCAGCAATAATTTCAGCTTCACGTTCATGGTTTTTTGCATTTAATACTTCATGAGGAATGCCACGTTTTGTTAGTAAATTCGAAATCAATTCAGATGTTTCAATAGCAACTGTACCTACTAGAACTGGTTGTTTATTTCTATGGCGTTCAGCAATATCATCTGCTACAGCTTCAAACTTGCCTTTCATAGAAGCATAAATTAAATCTGGACGGTCATCACGAGCAATCGGTTTATTTGTTGGAATTGTCACAACTTGCATATTGTAAATGTTGCGGAATTCCTCTTCCTCTGTTTTCGCTGTACCTGTCATACCAGATAACTTTTCATACATACGGAAGTAGTTTTGGAACGTAATTGTTGCCATTGTCATGGATTCATTTTGAATCTCAAGACCTTCCTTCGCCTCAATCGCTTGGTGAAGACCATCGCTATAACGGCGGCCATCCATTAAACGACCAGTGAACGAATCAACGATCACAATTTCCCCATCTTGAACGACATAGTCTACATCAAGATGCATTGAAGCGTGTGCTTTTAACGATTGGTTAATAGCATGGTTTAAACCTACATGTGTTAAATCAAAAAGGTTGTCGATATTGAATGCACTTTCAGCTTTTTCAATACCTTTCTCGGTTAACGTAACACCTTTTGTTTGTTCTTCATACGTATAATCTTCTTCAATTTTTAAAGTACGTACAAATGCATTTGATTGTTTATATAGTTGAGCTGATTTTCCAGCTTGTCCAGAAATGATCAAAGGCGTACGCGCTTCATCAATTAAGATGGAGTCAATTTCATCAATTACAGCATAGTAAAGTGGACGTTGCACGCGCTCTTCTTTATAAAGAACCATGTTGTCGCGTAAGTAATCGAACCCTAACTCATTGTTTGTACTATAAGTAATATCACAATTATATGCTTCTCGTTTTTCATCTTTAGACAAACTGTTTAAGTTCAAACCTACAGTTAAACCAAGGAATTCATATAATTTACCCATTTCTGCAGCATCACGACTTGCCAGGTATTCGTTGACTGTAATTACATGAACACCTTTACCAGTGATTGCATTTAAATACACAGGTAAAGTAGAAGTTAACGTTTTACCTTCACCCGTTTTCATCTCGGCGATATTACCTTCATGAAGAGTAGCGCCCCCCATAAGCTGTACGCGGAATGGGAACATACCTAAAACACGGCGAGCTCCTTCACGAACAACAGCAAATGCCTCAGGACGAAGCGAATCTAAATCTTCACCATTTGCATAGCGTTCTTTAAATTCTTCTGTTTTTGCTTTCAGTTCTTCATCAGATAATTTCTCTATTTGTCCAGCAAACGCTTCAACAGCATCTGCAACTTTTGATAAGTGTTTAATTTCACGTTTATTAAAATCGAAAACTTTATTTAATATGCCAAGCATTTATCTTCACATCCCATATAGTCTCAAAGCTCATTTTAACACTGATTTGATACTTAGTGCAAATGAACCCTAGTTATTTTACAATTGAATTTCTCCATATTTTTCATCTACAAATGTGAAAAGTCCTTCTTGTGTTATAGGTCTACTATAAAAATAGCCTTGTATCTTGTCCACTTGTAGCATATTTAACATCTGCATTTGTTTCTCTGTTTCGACACCTTCCGCCACAACTTTCAGTCCTAAACTATGCGCCATTTCAATAATATAATGCACCATTGTTGCCATTTTAGGATCTTCATCCATTTCTTGAATAAATGATCGATCTAGCTTTACTCTGTCAATTGGCAAACGACGTAAATAATTTAGTGACGAATAACCTGTCCCAAAATCATCTAAAGCAAGAGCAATTCCTAATTTTTTTAACGCTGTAAGTTTTTCAATAGTTTCCTCTAAACGATCGATGACAACCGATTCTGTAATTTCTAGCTCAATTAAAGAAGGATCAATATTGTATTTTGCAATTGCAGTTTTTACTTGCTCTACAAAATTCCGTTCTCTTAGTTGCACCGAACTAACATTTAAACCAATACGATGTAATCTTGGATAATGCTGTTTTAACGTCTTCGCCATCTTAATACCTTCATCAATGACCCACGCACCAATTGAACGTATATGGCCAGAACTCTCCGCTAAAGGGATGAATTCATCAGGTGGCACTATTCCCCATTCTGGATGATTCCAGCGTATTAAGGCCTCAGCGCTCGCCATATACCCTAAAGAAACATTTAACTGCGGTTGAAAAAATAACTCAAATTCATTATTTTCAAGTGCGGTCCGTAACCCCGCCTCTAAACGCATCTTTTTTTCAAAACTTTCCTGCATCTCACCTTGGAAAAATTCAATCCGGTTCCGACCTTGTTTCTTCGCTTCATAGAGAGCTGTATCTGCCTTCGCTAATAACCCTGCTCTTGATTTGCTATCTCTCGGATATATGGCAACACCTATAGATGCAGTAACGTATATATCATGACCATTCAAATGGAATGGTTCATTGAATAGTAGCAGTATTTCATTTAGATTTTGTTGACTAGCTTCACAATTTGCTTTAAGTAATAAAATAAATTCGTCACCGCCGAAGCGACCTAGATAACTACTTTTACTTAGCCTCGTTTGAACTCGTTTCCCAACTTGAATTAATAACTCATCACCATAAGCATGACCATGCGTATCATTTACATCTTTGAAATTATCAACATCAATAAAAGCGACAGTCATTTCTTCATTTTGCAAGCGACAATGACGAATTCCGACATCTATTCGACGCTCAATGGAAGAGCGATTTGGTAGTTTAGTTAGCATATCAAAGCTTGCTTGAAAATTCAAAATTTCCATCTGCTTATGTATTTGTTTACCCAAATGTTCCGCTGCATCCGCTATTCTTCCTACTTCATCTCGGCGTTGAATTTTGAATTTTTTTGTATAGTCTCCTTTTTCAATTTGCTTTAACTGGTCAACTACGGAATTAAAATCTTTCATTGAATAAGTCATCACGGTCTTAATGACAAAAAGTAAAAAAAGAATAGCGACCAACCAGAAAAAAACAATTCTCTTTTGGAAATCTTTTAAAGGGGCTAAAACTTTCTCTTCAGGAACATAAACACCCATCTTCCAATCACTATTACTCACTTTACGTAATTCGACATAATACTTCCCTTTATCAATAGAGACCGGTGTGCTTATGTTCAATGAAATATGCTCTTTTTTTAATAATGGCCACATTTGATTCTCGTCGAATAATACTTGCCAATCTGAAGAGAAGAGAAGGATATTTTGACCCGTAATACCACCTGCTTTAGCGGTAGGTAAAATATTATTTAGAGCCATATCAATGGCTATATAGCCTAATCTCTTACCATTTGTGGTAACTGGATAAATTACGCTGATTGTACGCGTTTTCGTATGTTCATCTTGATAGGGTTTTGAATTAATAACTCCTTCATTTTTTTTAGCTATTGTTAACCAAGGACGATTTTTTATACCAATCATATCCTCAGCCAATAATCCTGAATTTCCTATCATAAATTCTCCATCAGCATCAGTAATCCACATTAGATCAATATAACTACTCTTACTTTTAGCGTCATCTAATAATTTCTGTACAGAATTATTTGAGTCATTAAAATTCACATTGTCACGTGTATACGCTTTTTGTAAGTACGTTACTACTTCATCCTTTTCACCAATACGCTCGGCAATCAACCTTTTCTGAAATAACTCATTTGAAAATTGCTTCTCAATACTTTGTATTTCCAGTGAAAGCTCCTTTTCCAATTGTTGTAATTGTATTTTCTTTGTATTCGAATATGTATAAGTTGCAGTAAGTATAAAAAAAGAAAGTACGACGATTAACATAGGTACCAAAACTTTCCAAGTAAAGCTTATTTCATTCAACCAAAACTTTTTAACCACTAACACACCTCTCCTAATAATACATAAGAACTAATCTATAACTATTTTATTACATGGAAAAAATATTGCAATACAAATATCTAATTGGAAAATTAAAGTAATTTTCAATTTATACAGTTTTACTAAATTCATTTTTTGACGTAAAAAAACACCCCTCCTGATAAAGGAAGGGTGTAATGTTTATTGGTTAGTTAGTTTCAATTAAGCCGTATTTCCCGTCGCTACGTTTATAGACTATGTTCGTACCATCTGTTTCTGCATCTGTAAAGATGAAGAAGTCATGACCAAGTAGGTTCATTTGAAGAACAGCTTCCTCATGATCCATTGGTTTTAACGAGAATTGTTTAGTACGCACAATTGTTAATTCGTCCTCTTCTTCAGTGACAGCTGCTGCAGTAGGTGACTGAGTAGCAAAGTAATAACCTACACCTTCACGCTCACGGAATTTTCGGTTCACTTTTGTTTTGTGCTTACGAATTTGTCGCTCAAGTTTGTTTATAATTAAATCAATCCCTGCATACAAATCTGCATTGCGCTCTTCAGCACGTAATGTTAGGTTTTTCATAGGAATAGTTACTTCAACTTTAGTTTGCTTATCATTGTAAAGCTTCAAGTTAACGTTAGCTGTTGCTTCGAAATCTTCGTTGAAATAACGCTCCATTTTTTGAATCTTGTTTTCAACGTACTCTCGAATTGCTGGAGTCACCTCAATGTTTTCACCACGAATGTTAAATGTTAGCATGTAAACTCCTCCTTTATTTCAACCATGTCTTACTAATTCTACATTTCCCTAAAAACTCCTTCTTAAACCGTAAAAAACTTTTAAAAAATTTAGGGATTCTGCAGAATTTTGTCGAAATATTGAACACTCAATTATCAGAAGACGTTTTATTAGTAAGTACTTCAGTGCGTCGTCTCGCTTTGAGTTCTGAAATAATCATCTCTTCAACCGCTTCATCTTCTTCTAAATCAATGCCATATACATACGAGCCATTACCTGATTTTTTCCATTTCACTTCACCTATTGTACGTATAGGCTTCGAAAAAAGAACAAATATTAACTCCATTCGAATTAAATAATTCTCCGCAGGCAAATTTAAAGGTGTTGATAACCTCAAGCCACTTGGGCTCATTTCTAAAATCAAACAGTCAACTTTACTCGATAATTTACCCTGTTCTTTGCCATCCATACACAAACGAAATTCAGCTTTCACAGGCTCTTGAAGAATATGGCGAAACGACTCCAAGCGATTATATTTCATCAGAACTCACCTTCTCTTTTTATGTAATTTCATTATAAATAAATTATTTATATTAGTAATGCATAGGTATAAGTGATTATAAAACCCTCCTCATTTGGTGAGGAGGGTTGAAGTTATTTTTTACGGTCATAATACATGCCATCCATCGTACGTACAGATGCATATGGATTTGTGTACTTTTGCTCCGAAGTTTTAGTTGTTTGGAGTTGCTGCATATCAGCTTTAATCAAGTTTTTAACTTTCAAAAGACGTTCTTGAATTCCTTTATCCAATTCAATAAGGTTCTTTAAAAGTGGATGATTATTCAATGCATCCGGTTCGTTAACCTGCAAATCATCTATGATGGCTCCACGAGCATCCAATAGGGTATCTATCTTCTCGATAAAAGCATCACGGTCTTTATCATCTGGTAAATTAGTTAAGTGTGAATAAAGCTGTTCAGAGGCAATCAATAATTGCTGTACGTTACCCATCAAATCTGATCACCTGTGAATTGTTGTTGACGATTTAAACGTATAACTTCTTTCCATGTATCACGGAATTCTACAACATAGCCCTCAACCTCATCAATGATTGCTACATCATTTTTGATATTCGCTTCTACTAAACGACGATTCATATATTCATATAAATTCAACATTTGTTTTGAAATCTCAATATCCATGTTCAACGTCGACATTAATTCAGAGATAATTGCTTGTGCTTTTAATAGATTCGTATTCTTCAATTCTACATCTTTAGTCTCAATTGCAAGTTTACCTTTATGTAAAAACTTAATACATCCATTATAAAGCATTAATGTAAGCTCACCAGGGGATGCCGTCGTCACACTATTTTGTTTATAGGCTTGATGCGCTGATTGTGCTGCCAAAATCATACAACTCCTTCAAAATGTTTACTACTATTATACCAGTTATTGTCCGCCAAATTGGGCGAAAATTGACGATTGTGAATTTGCTTTGTTGATTGCTGTCTCCATTGCAGAGAATTGCTTCCAATAGCGTGTTTCTACGTCTTTTAGGCGCGCTGTAAGAGCAGTGATACGGTCTTCAAAACTGATTAAGCTTTTACCAATTGTGTATTGGCTGTCAGTCATTGTAGCACGTCCCGCTTTTTTCTCAATGTTTTTCGTGAAATCCTCCATTGAGTCACGTAAGCGTTTTACAATACCACGTGTATCTCCGTCAGCATCTGTTTTACTACCAGTTTGTGTTAATGTTTTAACAACGCGATCCGGGTCTTCCTCTAATGCCTTACGTAATTTTGTTTCGTTAATTACTAGCTTTCCTCCGTCACTTATTGTACTTGAAGTCGTAATCCCCATTTCAAACATTGTGTCGATAACTTTATCGCCAAGACCATTAACTTGGCTATAAATAGCATTACGCATGTCACCTAAACCACTACGTAAAATTGAATCGCCTCGTAAAAGTCCACTCATAGCCTTTTCATCCCAAAGCTTTTGTTCACTTTCGGTCATGTCTTTCCTTTGTTCAGTAGTTAATGGTGCATAAGCACGATATTTTGTTTCTTTTAATTGATCATTTATTCCTGAGATTAACTCGTTGTATTTAGAGACGAACTCTTTTATTTTGTCTACCATTGAATCGATGTCTTTGTCTGCTGAAACAGAAATTGCAGATTCACTACCGTATAGTATATTACCCGTACCATCAACTGTAGCATTATAAGTTTCGTTTAAGGTCACTGAATAACCAGAAATTGTAACTGTATTTGATTTACTTGTCATCTTTAAACCATTTACCATATATTCAGAATCAGTTCCGTCTGCAATCGTTTTACCATCGTTACCTGTACTAAATCCTAACTTTTTAAGTACCCCCTCGTTAGCATCTTTTTCAGTCGGAATTTCTTCATCAGTTTTTTCAGATTTTATACGGATTGCTGCCCCATCTATTCCCTGTCCAGTAGAGTTAGCTGTGATGGACATTTTCCCGTCCTCTGTTACAAGAGCTGTTAATCCTGCACCATTTAACTTTTTCATAAATGATTCAATTGTATCTGATTCGTTATATGAAACAGTTGAAGAAGTCATTTTCCCATTACTACCAATTACTTCTAATTCTAATTTACCGTTAGTTATCCCTAACTCTCCTAGAAGAGATTTATCTGTTAAAGTTCCTTTACTACCACCAGTAGCATACTTTAACTCTGTTGAAGCAACTTTATTCCCTACATCAAAACCAAGTTTTTCTAATGCTTCCTTAGTATTGTCATCTGTAACACTAATCTCACTTTTGCCAAAAGAAAACTTTCCATCCTTCAGGGATAATTTAAAATCACTGCCTAATTTATTCATTAAATCTTGAACTGTTGTAATTGTATCTGGATCTGAATTATCAGGACCAACAGTTAATGACTTAGTAGTATCTCCTACTTTAAAAGTCAAAGTTCCATTAATCCCTAAAGAAGCAAGGTCTGCAGTATTAGCTATATCTATTTTTTTTGAACCACCAACATCAAAAGTATCGCTAAATGATACGCCTAAATTCTTTAATTGATTTTTTGTATTTGCATCATCCACTACTACGTTTGAATTTCCAAACGTTAATTTACCGCCTGATACCTTTAAAACCCCGGATCCTAATGTAGTTTGCAAATCTGAAAGTGTTGTGCCTTCATTTAATACTAGTGTTTTTTCTTCACCATTAACCTTAATTTTCAATTCTCCAGAAGTTGCCACACCAAAATCCGACAATTTATCTTCACTACTGAGCGCATTTTTAGATAGAGTAGCAGTAGTTGTAACTTTCGAAGTTGCTGCAGTTGCCAATTTCCCTATCCCTTGAATATTTAAAGTACCACTAGCACCTGAACCTGCAGATACAGAAATAGCCTTACTATTTGATACATTAACTTTGTTTTTCACAAAATTGCTTGATAATAAAAAATTATCAAATAAATAATCACTAAATGTTTTCATTTTTGTATTTATACCGCGATAAGCATCACGTTGCCACTCATATGTTGTTTTCTTTTGATTTAATTTGTCTAGTGGTACACGTTCTGCTGTCATTAACTTTTCTACTAATGCATCAATATTCATTCCTGATGCTAATCCACCTACACGATTTACCATTTATATTTCCTCCTAGTAATCTTTTTTATATTGTTTCATCTACTACCATTCCTAAATATTTTTGCATTGTGTAATAGGCATCTAACAATTTTTTCGGTGGGATTTCACGTACCACCTCATCTGTTTTAGCGTCTACTACTTGGACAAAATAGCGATTTAGCCCATCATGTAACACAAATTTAGAACTTTTGTTGTGAAACTCCATAAATTCATTAAGGGCATTTACTGCTCTTTCTAACGTTTCTTTAGTTGGTTGTTCTTCTTGTTGTGAATGCTGTTGTACTTTTATCATTTTCTCCATGTCTTTTCCTTCGACAGCGGATGCCTTAGCTTGTGGTACAACAGTAGTAGTTGAATTCTCCATGGCTGTTTGTGACGATATTCGCATTTAACTCAATCCTCCTACGTGCACAATATTTCTTACTGTTATTATCGGAGACATCTAGGAAACTTTCAGCAAATCTAAAAATTTCACAAGTTTCTGCCGATATTACATTTGAATCAAATATTTCACATGGAGGTGAATAGATTGAGGATACAAGATAAGGCATGGACGACCTTTGCAAATAACCGTGTTCAAAAGAATCAATCTTCAATCACGAAAACACTTGAAAAGTTATCAGGTGGAGATAAAATTGTTAGGGCAGCATTAAATGCTTCTGGACTCAGTATCTCAGAAACGATGCGTTCACAGATTAAAGGCTTATCTCGTGCACAACATAATATGCAGGATGGACTATCTGTTTTGGAAGTAACGGATTCTGGTTTACAAGGTGTTGATACAGCTTTACATCGTAGCCGTGAATTAGCGGTTCAGGCCGCAAATGCTACACTTACAGAAGACGATAGAAGTGCAGCTCAAAAAGAGCTTAACCAACTAATGGAATCAATCAATGACACAGCTGATGACTTAGAATTCAACACACAACGTATTCTAGGAGAAATTCGCCCATTATTTATCCAGGTCGGTTCAAATTCCGGGCAAAAATTAGCAATTGATACAGTTGATGTGAGTACAAAAGCGTTAGGGCTTGAAAATGTAAACTTGGAAACCCGTGAAAACGCAGATGCTTTAATAGGAAAAATAGACAAAGCACTCGAACGAATTTCAAGAGATTTAGCTAATGTTGGCTCGGATTATAATGCATTATCTTCACATCATGAAAATGTTGGTCGTGCTGAGGAAAGCTTACAAAAATCTGAATCACTTATTCGCGATCCAGACTTAGCGCTTGAGATGATGGATTTAGTGAAACAAAACATTGTTCAAAAAGGCGACGAATTGCTGATTCAAAATACGAATCGTAATGTACAAGCAGTATTGGATTTGTTTAAATAAAGAAAAATCCTTTAGCAAAATTTGCTAAAGGATTTTTTATTCTTTGCCTAACTTTGGTACTAAATATTTTATGTTTTATTAATTCATCTATGACCACTAACCACAACTTTGCCCTCTAAAATTAACATTTATTTAGCAAATAGACCATGGTTGTAAAAATATCTATAAATAGAGGAATTCTAAATCACTTTTTTTCAAATATAATTCTTGCTAAATATGGGTCTTCATCTTTGAAAACAGATAATCCCCTCCCTTTATAATAATAAATTTCCATAAAAGTGTATTCATTAGTAATTTCTTCAACAAACTTTTCAGAATCGATATATCTTCTATAATGGTTATCAAATATTTTATGTAGTTCTTCATCTTCTTTTGTTCTAAATTCTAATGCTACATAATCTCCGCCTAATAGACTCGATTCTAGAACTTTCATTAAATTTTTTTGTGTAGATTCTTCAATAGAATGTACAAAAAAGCGACTATATATTAATAATTTTTTATTACTACGCTTTTCTTTTATACCTTCAAAGAAGCTATTTAATTCAGCAAAGTTTGAGACATCTACTTTTATAAAGTTTATTAACTCTTCACTTTCGGAAAGTAAGGTGTTAGTTTCTATTGCCTCTTCAGATTGGTCTATTCCAAAAACTTCAATTCCATTCATAGCAAAGGCTTTGGTATCTCTTCCTGATCCACACCCAATATCTACTACTATATATTCATTATTAATATATGTTTTAACGAATGAACAAAAAGTAGACTCTCCATCTATTTTTACAGTTTTATAAAATTGATTCCAATATGTTTGATTCTCTTTTTCTCCTGTAAATTCTATAATTTTTCCCATTCATTACGTCCCCATCTCATGCTAAATTCTTTAATTCCATTTCAAAAACGTAGAAATATTATCAAATATCAGATTTTCATATTCTTCTATTTTTTCTTCGAAATATTGCTTTTCTTCATTTTTAGTAATTTTATTAACTAATGAAATTGTGAAATCATTCAAAAATATAGATAAATCTCTACTAACATTATTTATTGATTCCAATATAAAAGTGTGATGTTGATCTGTTATTATGGCTCTATAAGGTTGATTAGGATGGATTATTTGCATGAATGTATGTTTTTTAGCTGTATTCCCCCCTAAACACTTAGGTAATTTACCATCAATATTTTGGGGTGTATTAAAACCTGTTAGAGTAAGAATAGCAGGCAAAATATCTACACTTTCAATTAATTCATCACTTTCTATGTTTGGTACACCTTTCCCCCTCATCATAAATGGAATTTTTATTCTTTCTTCTTGATACAGACTATTTTCTGGACTCAAAAAAGTTTGACCATGATCAGAATGTAATATTACTATATACTCATCCTCATGATAATTTTTTTGAATATAATCTAGGAGGATACCTAAAAAAACATCTAGCCTCTTAATTTCATTTTCGTATTTATATACTTTAACAGGATCGTAATTTGTTAATACTGATGTTACACCCTTATTAATTTTGGACTTTTTCATTGAAATATCCGTATTCAAAGAAGAATGCAGATGCTGATCGAATTCATCAGCGACATCATGTAAATCCATAAATGATAATGCAATAAAATTATTTGTATTTTTGAAAGATGATATATGTTCTATAGCCTCCATAATTACTGCTTTACAATCCATTCCTCCAAGATAATTTTGATATATTATCTTATCTACACCTTTATAATACCCAAACCTTGGAGTTGTTCTCCAATTCGAATCGAATCTTGCCGTGTAGTAACCTTCTTCAGAAAAGTATTCTGCTAATAATTTATTACTTTTTTCGAAATTATAAACCAATTCGGGATGCAATAATTTATGTCTTGATGCGTAATTCCCTGTATTAATAGATGCCTTGCTCGGTAAAGTCCACTCACTATTTATAAAACAATTTTTTGAGATAAATCCTTTTGAAAAGAATTGATATGCATTTGGCATTAGTTCTTTAAAGCCCTTACTTTCAATAAACTTATACGATAAACCATCAATAAAAAGTTTCATTACAAGTTTTGGTTTTTCATTTTTAAAACTATCTGTAATTGGTTTGCCAACAAAAATCGGGTTATTCGTTTTAATGATAATTGTCCCTGTTTGGCTAAACTTTAAATATTCATATTTATTAATACTTAAAGTTTGAGAATTAAATTCATATGTATTGGAATTTTGAATAACAGTAATTTCAGTATTGAGTTCAATTAATGATATCGGTATTATACACGGCTTATTATTGGTATATTTAAATTCGGAAGTAATTTTTTCACCTGATACTAATTCCGTTTTAAAAAATAATCTAGAAGCATTGTCTATATTTACATTCGTAAATTGGCTAGTTAAATTAACTAAAAAAGGGTTATTCTCTGATGCTTTCCTTATTAAACTTTCTCCATTTTCGTCTAGTGGATAATTCCTACCGTCGGCTTTTTTTACTTTAAATTGGAGTTTATTATATAGTTCATTTTCATTCAAAATTATAGATACTTCTCTTAATAATCTATAGATATTTTCATTAATCTCATTATCATTTTTATTTCCTGAATATTCAGATGAAATCATATAATGTTCCAATGCACTTGTATAGTTTTGGGCCATTTCATATAAAAAAGCAATATTCATATGTAAGTCAACATTAAAAGGGTTAGTTCCTAAACCTTCCTTAATTGTGGAGATTCCTTTATCGACACTTCCCTTCATATAATATATTGTTGCCAACATACTAAAATATCTTGCATCTTTAACATTTTCACCATAGATCCTAGTTATATTCATAGCCAAGTCTAAATTATTTTCAAGAGCCGATTTATATTTCTCATATAAGCCCTCTATTCTATTTAATTTTTCTTTAATCATTATTTATCTTCCTTTACACTACTATTTTAATATCAGCCCTCACTTACAATTTTTAAAATTTTCAGCTAGAAAATATAGTTCTGTAAACATAGGCCACTATCATTATTCAAATAAAATTATTGCTAAAAAAGATAACAATTATTCATTACATACAAATTTATAACTTCATTGCTTCGTGTACTATAGCCTGAGCTTTACGAATAGCCAACTCTTTAAACGTATTCATTTAATACTTTATTATTTGCTATAATTCGAGTATTTTATAACTAACTTCTTATCTATTTAGAGAATCAATACGATTTTTCCATATAAATCTATGACACCTTGAAGGTTAGTACTTTCTAAAATTCAGAAATTAATTTTTTATTTTTTAATTACCATTGACATGAATTTTTTTGAAATATGCTATTATCTATCATTAAATATATGTTCAAAGGTAACCGGCGTACCCTTTTTAAATTCCTTTGTAGCTACTTTGCCTAAAATTCTATCAAAATACTTCGGTTCTAAACCATATCCCGGGCGAACAATTTTAATATTCTTAGTTGTGAACTTCTCCCCAGCTTTAATATCTTTAGAAACATAAATAGAACGACGGAATTTGAGAGATGCTTTTTCCTTTTGTGTGGGACCATAAGTTATGTTACCTACTGCTTGCCATGCACGTTCTGTCTCAACGACAAGTGCTCTCATTTCCTCTGGTTCCATTGAAAATACTGAATCGACTCCACCATCTTCTCGAGATAATGTGAAGTGCTTTTCAATTACTGTTGCGCCAAAGGCAACGCTTGCAACTGCTACACCTGTCCCCATTGTATGGTCGGATAACCCTACCTGCACATTAAATAACTCTCGCATATGAGGGATTGTCGAGATATTCGTATTTTCAGGAGTTGCTGGATATGTACTTGTACATTTTAATAAGATTAAATCATTACAGCCCGCTTCTTTTGCAGTACGTACTAGGTCATCTAATTCAGCTACCGTCGCCATTCCAGTAGATACAATCATTGGTTTACCAGTAGACGCAACCTTTTTAATTAATGGTAAATCCGTATTTTCAAAAGATGCAATTTTATAAAGTGGGACATCTAGCTCTTCTAAAAAATCTACAGCTGTATCATCGAAAGGGGTACTAAATGCAATCATTCCTAGTTCTTTTGCACGATCAAAGATGGGTTTGTGCCATTCCCAAGGTGTATAAGCTTCATTATATAAATCATATAAACTTCGATTTCCCCATAAACTCTCTGGATCAGAGATAACGAAATCGGGGGTATCTAGATTTAATGTCAATGTATCTGCTGTATATGTTTGTATTTTCAAAGCATCTGCACCCGCTCTAGCGGCTGCTTCAACAATTTCTAAAGCTCTTTCTAACGATTGGTTATGATTTCCCGACATTTCAGCAATAATAAAAGGCTTATTGCTGAAACCTATACTTTTATTTAAAATTTTAATGTCCTTCATCGTCTTCTCTCCAACTCACTAATTAAAGTATCCCATCCATTACTCAAAAGATATTCATAGGTCTCTTTATTTTTCGAATAATGAAAAGATCCTTCACCTATTTGTTTTTTAGGAATAACTTCCCCAGTTCTTATTTTATTCCAATTGCTTAAAAATAAATTTTCAATAGCATCGGATAATTTTTTATAGGAAGTACGTAGAGTATCTGTTTCCTCTAATTCAATCTTTTTTTGAATTATTATATCTCCAGTATCTAACCCTTCATCTACAAAGTGAATGGTAACCCCCTTTGGAGTATCTTCAATAATACTCCAAAAATTCGGATCTGCACCTCTATTCCACGGAAGATAAGATATATGTAAATTTAAGATTCTTTTATCGTAGTGATCTGTAACAGAGCTCGGGATTATATATCTATAACCATAGCTAATAATAAAATCATAGTTAGATTCTATAAATTCGGGAATGGTCAATTTCCCTTCAGTTCTATACACTCCATCCCCAAAACTTTGCAAATGCTCTAATATGCGTATACATTCAGGTCCTAAATATAAAATTTTCACCATGACACCTCTAGATCTTGATAATCGCATTTTCAAATGCAACTTTTGATATTTCCGGCTTTCAACAATTCCTATCTATTCCTGATTTCACATTTAATATTAATAGCACGTCAACTGCTATATATCTTTTATATAAGCATTATTTTTTGAGTTCAAAATATTGCCTTCAGTATTTGAGATGCTAACTTCTTCTCACGTAATACAGATGAATCCATTACATAATTACATTGTTCAACCATTTTTTTAACTTTCTTAGGATTGATCAGTAATAATTTTAACTGGTGATAAATATCATGTTCCTTAACATCTGAATACTTTCCCAATGAATAAATCGCATTAGTAGTTTCCAAAGCTTCAGTTAATTCTTTTTGATTATCTGCGACAATTTCAACAATAGATGGTAATTTCACGTAGATTCTTTCCCATGAAGCTGATCCTCCAGCACCAATTGCAATATCTGCCTCTAACATTAAATTTGCCATATAATCAATTTGACAATGTAACTGAATATTCTTGTAACCATCACAGAATTCTTTAATTTTTGATTTATATGGATTAGATGCCCCTACAACTACATTTACTTTTAAATCATCATGTAATAGTCTCTCAATAGCATAAAGTGCTTTTAATGTTTCACCCGAGGAGTCGGTTCCACCAAAGAAAATAAATATATTATGTATCTCGCCGTCTCTCAAAATGGTAGTCGGATCAATAACTAAAAACTCATCACGAAGTAATGCAAAGTTAGGACCTAAAAATTGCATACATTTTTCAGAAACTAAATCCTTATAGCGACTTTCCATATTTACGTAATAATTTTGATCCAACAATAAATCACAATCATGATTTCTATCAGCCAAATCATCAATGACCATTATTTCCCTTACAAATGGTCGAATCTTTTCCTCCCATTTCATATCAAGTGAATAGTGATCAACAATAAGTAAATTTATAAGCTGATTTTCATTTTGCAAAAAATCATTTGTGCCTTGGGCATCTTCTAGCCAATGCTCTGTTGTCCAATCCCAGTGAGATACTACATCAATTCCTTTAAGTGTATAGACTTCAAAACCTTGTTGACGGATATATTCAATCATATTGCCTTTTAACTCACGACAAATAAATTTTATCGAAACATTTTTTTGCTTTAACTGATTCGCCAATGTTAAACATCTCATAACATGCCCAGAGCCAATTTGAATAGATGCGTCTGTTCTAATAAATACTTGCATATGACCACCTTACAATTTCTTTTGTTCAATATGGGCATTTATTGCAACCCATTCTGGATTTTGTTTTAATAATTCGATTACATCGTTCATATAAAACATGTTATTTTCTTGATATAATTTTTTTAATATAAGCTCTATCAATTCAAAATCTTCTGTTGTATCAACAGTCCATCTATATTCACTATAATCTTGCTCATTCGTAATATACCCTAACTTGAAGTTTTTAGGATTTGAATACATATAAGCTGTGACATGTTCTTTATCTCTTAATAAAGTTGCCTCTTTGTAGGCCTTCTCCAAAGCTGCTCTAGAAAAAACCTCGGTATCCAAACCTCTAGGATATGTTCTCTCAATTGTATTGGATACATAGTCATAATCATTATCGTCATAATATTTTATTGTCTTATCTAAGATAACAGGATCAATTATGGGACAATCAGAAGTTAAACGAACAATACTATCACCTTCATAAAGTTCAGCTGCTTCATAATATCGTGACAGTACATCATTCTCCGATCCTCGATAATACTCCACATCATTGTTATCACAGAATTCCACAATCACATCATCTTTTTGATTTACTGTTGTGGCAATCACAACCTTATCAACATACTTGGCACGAGCTATTCTTTCTAATTGGTAGGCTAACAACGGCTTGCCATTTACCTCTTTTAGAATTTTACCCGGTAAACGTGTTGAGCCCATTCTAGCTTGAATTATAGCTGTTACAGTCATTTTCTTACCTTCTTTATTACGGATTTCACTGCATCAATTACATCCTGTATATCCTGTTCTTGCATTAATGGAAATAAAGGTAATGAAATAATTTCTTCATACAGTTGCTCCGATTTTGGTAAAGAGCCCTTCTTATAATCTAATTCTTGATAATATGACAGCGTATGAACAGGTATATAATGTACATTAACACCAATATTCAGCTTGTGTAACTCTTCAAAAACTACTTTTCGAGAGACAGCTAAAGTATCCAGATTCAATTTTAAAATATACAAATGCCAGCTAGAGTCTGTATCTGGGTGTTGATACGGAGTCTGCACCTCTAATATATCTCTAAATACTTCATTATAATTCGCAACTATTTCTTTACGTCTTTGAACAAAGCCATCTAATTTCTCTAATTGACTGTAGCCTAATGCTGCTTGTATATCTGTCATGCGGTAGTTATAGCCCAGAAATTGCATTTCATAGTACCAAGGGCCATGATTTTCAGTTAATAGCTCCGGATTACGCGTAATCCCGTGTGAGCGAAATTGCATAAGCTTTTCATAATATTCTTTGCTATTCGTCGTAATTATTCCGCCTTCACCTGTCGTAATATGCTTAACAGGATGGAAGCTGAACATCGTCATATCGCTTAAAGCCCCAATTTTCTTACCTTTATAAGTAGCACCCAGAGCATGTGCTGCATCTTCAATGATGACAAGATTATGTTCTTTGGCTAATTTATGAATTGCATCAAGATAAACCGGTTGACCTGTGAAATGAACAGGAATAATTGCTTTCGTGTTAGGCGTAATTTTTTTCTGAATCTCTAGTGGATCGATATTATATGATTGTTGATCTATATCTGCAAACACAACTGTACCACCTTGATATAGGACACAGTTAGCACTCGCAGCAAAGGTAATAGGACTTGTAATAACTTCATCACCTTCACCAATTCCAGCAGCAAAACAAGCACCATGTAATGCAGCAGTTCCATTTGTAAAAGCTACAGCATATTTAGCTCCAACATATTCAGCAATTCGTTCCTCAAATTTATTAATCATTGGACCAGTTGTTAAGTAATCACCTTTTAGTACTTTAACCACAGCTTCAATATCTGCATCATCTAACATCTGCTTACCGTATGGTAAATATGTATCTCTCATCTTATATATCTCCTTAAAGAAAAAATGTAATCAATGACTACATTACCTCCACTAAATCTCTCAATTGTTCAACAGATAGCCATTCTGTATTATTATCACTAGTATAACTGAAGCTTTCATCTAAAGTTTTTCTTCCTTCAGAAAACTCTTTTGACCACCAAGAAAACTCGGGTTGGATGACATAATAGTCATCAAACTCTATTGTATGTCTAGCATCATCTTCTGTAATCATCGCTTCATGTAGTTTTTCACCTGGACGAATACCTATGTATTTAATCTCACATTCTGGTCCAATTGCCTTCGCTAAATCAGTTACTTTCATACTTGGAATTTTAGGAATAAATAATTCTCCACCATGCATACGTGTTAAATTATCAATAACAAATTGAACACCTTTATCCAATGTAATCCAGAAACGTGTCATACGTTCATCTGTAACTGGTAATACACCTGTTTCACGGATTTTTTTGAAGAAAGGTACAACACTTCCTCGACTCCCTACTACGTTACCATAACGAACTACAGAGAATTTTGTATGTTTTTCACCCACATAAGCGTTAGCTGCAATAAATAATTTATCGGAAGCTAATTTTGTCGCACCATATAAATTAACAGGACTACATGCTTTATCTGTCGATAATGCGATTACTTTATCAACACCTTTATCAATAGCTGCTTCGATAATATTTTGTGCACCATGGATATTTGTTTTAATTGCTTCAAATGGATTATATTCACATGCACCTACATGTTTTAATGCCGCTGCATGAATAACGATATCAACACCGTCAAAAGCACGATACAAACGATCTTTATCTCGTACATCACCGATAAAGAAGCGAATACGTGAATCTGTAAATTCTTGTGCCATTTCATATTGTTTCAACTCGTCACGGCTGAAAACTATTATTTTTTTGACATCTAGTGCTAAAGCACTTTTAATAAATTTCTTACCAAAAGAGCCTGTTCCACCTGTCACGAGTACAGTTTTACCTTGTAGTGGGTTTTGATTCATGTTGTGTCACCTATCCCGTTTCATTTTATATGTATAGTTACTATTTACTATATCACTTTTAAAAAACAATATATACTACACTTTATATCGGCAATATCAAAAAATTATAAAGAAAAACCCGCTTCTATTTAGAAACGGGAGTCATATATTTTTTCAGTTGATTTCTCAAATTACATACTTTTAAATTATCGAATTTTTCGAATAATTCATTTTCACCTATATATGAGACTCCTATTATTCTAGCCCCCGAATACGCTGTATTATATATTTCTATATTGTAAGAAGAAATTTTCCTCTCAAACCATCTATGGTATGTTAGTAGATTAGGCGTCGAATAAATATATTCACCATTATTTGCAAGAATTTTATTAAGGATCTGATTATTTTTCACGTCTATTCCTGAAGTAGAATATTCAGCATGAGTATGCTCACCACTGAACCCCAAATCCTGACCAAATAAATAATACGAATCAAAATTAAAATACACCATCAAAGAAAGCCCTAGAGTTGCTACTGATCCACCCGTATCAAGTAATGGTAATCTTCTATTTTTTGCTTCTTTAATAGCTAATGGGTATCCATCTTGATACAAAACTACCTTTTGACCCTTGTGAATATCGACTGATTTTTTATTTGCAGTACTTAAATAAAATAGAATAGAATACCATTAAAGCTAGATCCCTCTATCTGTTCAATAACAGCATCTTACGGATCACTAATAATTACCGCATCAGGTATAATTTATAATACCCTCTCACATAAGGTTTTTCAAAGTAGAGACTACTGCTAATATAAAAAAGTTATCTTTAACCTTTTTTAACGAATGAATGGTTTCATTTAATGAAGGGCCCGAAGAGACCAAAGCCCCTTTATAACCCTTTGCAATTCCTTTAAGTAATCCAATATCCGCATGATTTTTAGAAATATTTTCGATAAAATTCTCCTGCATTATTTCACTAAAGGATCGATAGGACATTTGCCTAATTTTAATATCTTCTAACAGAGCCGACAGTGGATGTTTGGTTCCTATTGCCTTTAACCATTGTAATGGAATAATTACTTGCAACTGGTCTATCTGTAAACTTTTCAAACCCTTATTACTTGTAACAATATGAATACGCTCATTTTTTAATATATGTGATGATCCATATTGATGACAAAAGTCTAATTCTTTTTCATCGGCTATCACAATATAAATAGTAGTTTCTTTACTTTGGATTAATAGTGCTTCTGCATGATAACCTAGCCCTAATCCAACTAATATAAAATTTCACGTTTGAGCATTTACTTCCTTTCTTATATAGTTGTCTACCTCTTGTTTAGGTCTATATTTACTATACAAGTAAATGCCATTCAGTTGCATAGTATTTACATTATTCTTCGCTCGTTCTACGACCCAATTCATTAAGCTTTTGATTTCTCTATTGGTCTATACTCTTCGAAAAATGGAGTAATTTCATATTCAAACAAATCAGCCACTAATACATAATCTTGAATTTCTAATCCACTATTAATTTCTGATAAAAATTCATTCATTTTGGCAATCTCTAGCTCAACACGCACATTGTTTTTTCGAAGTAAATTTGCAGCTTGGATTAACCAAGTAACTCCTTCAGAAAAATCGGTAATCATTTGAAATGCTTCTAAAGTACGATCTTCTTTTAGCATTTTAGCTACTAACAAACTCCCTTTGCCAATCCCCTCTATATAACTATTATAACTTTCTATTACATCTTCTACGTATTCTGTCATTTTGAATAATTCTCCTCGCTTTTTAGTTTTTTCAATGTCGCATTTATATTTTCTCTTGACTCTATCGTTACTTCTAAAAGGTTTTCATACAATGTTTTAGTTTGACTATATACACGTTGATAAGTTTCTACAGCTGTCTCGTTTTCTTTTTCCAAAAAAGATTGTCTAGATTCTAATACAATAGGTCCAACAATAAATTGCATTTGTATATCTGGGTATAACTCCGCTAATTTTCCATCAATCACATCTAGTTTTTTAGATACTTTTTTATCAAACCCTATTTTTAGCTTATTCTTTTTTAAAATTAATAAAGCTTCTGATAGATTACTTATAATTTTGTTATAAATAGTCAGTTCATCTTCAAATATTTCATTAAAAATATGAGTATCTATTTCTTCCTTTTTTAGGGTTTCTACACCAAATTTTTCTTGAACATTTTGCACATTCGCATATTTTTCATAAAATTCTTGGAATGATAATTGTTCATACCCATTAATTTTCAACCCACCTTCTGTACAATTATACACTGGGTTCTTTGCAGGATATAACTTTTCCATTTCTTCAAAAGTAGTTTTCATAGAGTATAAAACTTTTGATGTAGATACTTTATCACCAAAGTATCCATCTGCTTTAATTATTGAACGCTCTTCAATATCTTGCTCAGTAATTTTTTTCTCGTGTTTATTATTGGATGCATGTGTCTTATTATCTGTATAAGCTAAATCTTGTCCAATCATTGCTATTGGACCTGATGAAATATATTGTGCGATACTTAATGAATAATGGGCTACTGAACCACCACCAACTATCTTCGGGAAATGACAATTAAACTTACGATTAAAATAGGCTATAGTTTCATCTTCTTGATTTGTTATAAATGCGAAAGCTTTTTTCTTAAAGGAATATCGAATTTTTGGATGGTTAAATGGACAATAGATTAATCTTGCATGTCTAAACTCCAAGTCCTTAAAATGACGATAGTTTGGTTCTCCTCCATCAATGGAAACAACAAAATCAGGTTCAATATTTGCTGCCATTAAAGAGTTAATGGTTGAACCAGCAGCTATAACGATGGCATTTTTTCTTATTTTTTTTAATAGCGGGAGTTGTTTGGTTAGTGAAGGCCCTCCTGAAGCTATTATAACTGGTTTACTATATTTTCCTTTAATCATTTCTAAACTATAATCATTCACCAAGGAAATAGTATTTTCCGCTAAATTTTTCTGCCATTTTTTAGCGAATAGTAATATTGTATTTTCATTAATAATGCTCTTTTCTTGATAGTCCTTTATTAATTGTAAAGTTAATTTTAGGTTATTAGGAAATAATTTATCGTAATTATATGAACAAATTACTTTTAATTTTGATTCTTTAGAAGTAGCTATCCCTGATATATACATACCAAGTGGATCAACTTTAGTTGAATTCCAGTAATAGAAAGGTTCTTTGTTGTGTCGTTCATGGATTTTAATAATTCCTTGCTCGATTAATGGATCTATAATTAATATTTTTTCTCCGTATTTTAATTGTTCAAAAAGTGCATCTATTAAATAACCACTACCATATCCGAATACTATATGCGAATGGTGCATTGTATAATGTTCTTTAGCATATTTCTGCGCTTCAATAATGGGATTGTATTTACTATGTAAAAGATAACCGTCTATTTTTATAACAGCATGACCTGTTTTTGCTTCTATTTCTTCAATTTTATATGTCCGTTCCATATTCTCCACCTCAACAATCATATCGTCAATTTCTAACTAATTTTAAGATGTAAATATGGCTGTAATTTATTTATTTTTTGAATAAACAAAAGAACCCCGTTCTCTGTAAAAGAGAAACGAGGTTTTAATTTCAGATGTTACTCAATTATTGTAATAATTGAAGAACGCCTTGTGGTTGTTGGTTAGCTTGAGCTAACATAGATTGTGCAGCTTGAGTTAAGATGTTGTTTTTAGTGAATTCCATCATTTCTTTCGCCATATCTGTATCACGAATACGAGATTCAGCAGCAGATAAGTTTTCAGAAGTTGCACCTAAGTTGTTGATAGTGTGCTCTAGACGGTTTTGAACAGCACCTAGTGCAGAACGTTGTTTAGAAACTTGAGTTAGAGCAGATTCAATAGTAGTAATTGCTTTATCAGCACCAGATTGTGTATTAATATTTACATTTTTAATGCCAATTGCTGAAGCTCCCATATCACCGATGCTTAACTCAATATTTTGACCTTGGTTAGCACCGATATGGAATACTTTACCTTGCGCTGCAACTGCTGATACACCAGATGCTGCAGGTGTTCCAGCTGTTCCGAATGTACCATTTAATAATTTTTGAGTATTGAATTCAGTATCAGTTGAGATACGTGTAATTTCTGATTGAAGAGCAGTAATTTCTTGTTGAAGAGCATCACGGTCTGTACCTACGTTAGTATCGTTCGCAGATTGTACTGATAATTCGCGCATACGTTGTAGGATAGCGTGAGTTTCATTAAGAGCACCCTCAGCAGTTTGGATTAGAGAGATTGAATCTTGAGCATTTTTAGTTGCCATATCAAGACCGCGGATTTGTCCACGCATTTTTTCAGAGATAGCAAGACCAGCAGCATCGTCACCAGCGCGGTTGATTTTGAAACCTGAAGATAATTTTTCTAAGTTTTTAGATGATTGTGCGTTGTTGAAACCTAAGTTACGATGTGTGTTTAAAGCTGAAATGTTGTGTTGAATTCTCATTGTGAGATTCCTCCTTGAAATTGTTTTTTAGTTCCACATCCATGTGGACTGTGTTCGACTGATGGTTCGTTTCCACTTACCTTCTGCCTTACAATACTTATATCGTACCTTTATAGAAATGTTTAATAGTTTTTTAGATTTTTTAAAAAGTTTTTTTTGAGAGCTGTTCTAATAATGATTGTGGAATATTCAGCGCTTCTTTATTTTGCTCTTGAATGGCTTGATAAACCTCTGAGCGGTGCACTTTCACCGATTTCGGGGCAACGATTCCTAGCTTGACTTGATCACCATCTACTGAAAGTACCTTTAGCTCAATCTGGTCACCAATCATAATAGATTCTCCCTTTTTACGAGTTAGGACTAGCATTATTTCACACTTCCTTCCAATTCGCCAATTGGATAGCGTAGCGCGTATTTCTCGTTGTCATTGAGGACAATTTGTTTTCCTAGTTTCTCCTTGATGTTAATAAGGACTGGTGCTAATAGATTTAATGTTGAATCCTCAAATGGATCTTTTAATGTCACAATCGAGTATGTAATAATATCAGTTTCTGATTTAACTTGTATTGCTTTTTTATCTGATTTTGATATATCAAATGCATAATCTTTTTTAAATAAGAAGGGGAAAGCAACCACGAATCCAACTTCAACTTGTTGGATTGATTGTAATATAACGAACGGCGATTCTTTTTCTAATGGTAATAAGACAAATTTTGTAGATTTCTCAAACCCAGGAATCCCCTCTTCAAATGTAAGTATACTTTCTTCTTCAATTTCAACAGAGCCTAAAAATTTTGTTTCGATTTTCATCTTTATTCTCCTTTAATAACTGTAGTTTCTACTGATGGGTATTGTAGCATAGTGCCAGTTACATCACCTGGTGTGTAATCATGAACTACTTTGCCTATCTGGACATCTATTCTTGGGTCTTGACGAGTAATGTTGATATTAAGGTGATCAGGAACGTATTTTATTTTCACAGATCCTACTGATGGTTTCCATGTGATTCCGATGTCCTTAGCTGGAGGATTTGCTATATTTTTAGCAATATCAGGTATAACACTACTTTTTCCTTTACCTATATTCATCATTTGGCGTCCTTGACTCGCTCTTCTGCCAATACCTTCTAAGCCCTTTTGTCTTCCATCACTTGCAAATTTTTCAATAGATTCACGATTTGTATATAACCCCAAATCACGATATGCTCTAGATGAATCGACAAGTAGTTTAGCTGGTTCTGAATCTATTTGTAAAATAGCTGCAGGCTGTTCGATTTGTTGTTGCGCTCGTGGTTGCCTAATAATTTGATTAGAATCAATAATGTTAAGTCCTACTTTAGCATCTATTGTACGAATTTGAATTTGATCCAGTTTCATAGTAATCTCACTCCTTTGAAAAAGGCTCCCGCTCTAAGTAGCGAGAGCCTTTTGGCTAAGTATTAATTATAGAAAATCTACTAAAGTTGGCTGAATGATACGACCACCTACTGATAATGATGCGCGGTGAATAGACTCTTCTGTTATTAATTGTGTAATAGCTTTTTCATAATCCACATCTTCGTTTTTAGATAATTGTTTTGTAACATTTAATTCTTGTGCAGAAAGGCGATCTGTCATCATGTCTACACGGTTCTGTTTTGCACCAACTTGAGCAAGGGATTCCAATATTGAATTTTGACCCTTACTAATATCACCTAATAAGTTCCCAATAGCTGTACCAGATGTAGTACCAGCATTAAGTGCATCTGTGTCGTTTAATGCAACTTGAACGTCTTGCATTAATTTATCAATATTTGCAAAAAGTTCTTTACCATTTATATTAACTCCCAATTTCACACCGTTGTACACTTCAATATCAACGGACTCATTATTCCCATTAAGAGTTGGAAGTGGATCGGTTGCACCAGCATTCGCAGATGCATCTGAAAATAAAGGCTCTAAAGTTTTTGTACCACTAAAGATATATTTTTCTCCACTTTGTGTGTTCGCTACATCACGGATTTGTTGACGTATTTGATCAATTTCAGTTTTAATCTTTTGACGATCCTCATCCGTATGTGTATCAGTGGCAGCTTGAGTTACTAGCTCTTGTACACGTTTTAAAGCTTCACCCACTTGACTAAGTGATTCATCTGTCGAGTCCAACCAGCTGTTAACTTCATTCATATTACGAGTAAATTGAGATACTTTTGATAAGTCTGTTCTATAACCCATCCCTTTAATAGCTGCTACTGGATCATCAGATGGTCGTGTAAGCTTAGAACCAGAAGAAATTTGTTGTTGTAATTTGCCCATCTTATTATAACTGTTACTCAAATTACGTAACATATTGCTTGACATCATTGATTGTGTTATACGCATTTAATTAGCCTCCTATATCCCTACACGGCCCATACCGTTAATTATTTTATCTAATGTTTCGTCTACTACTGTTACCATACGTGCCGAAGCATTGTACGCTTGTTGGAACATGATCATATTTGTCATTTCTTCATCCAAAGATACTGAACTTACTGAAGCACGACGATTGCTAATGCTTAGTTGATTTGTTGCTGAGCTAACTGTCGAATTCTCTGCTTCTCTAGCATTTACTCCTATTTTACCTATTAGGCCCTGGTAGAATGATTGAGTTGTAGCACCTTCTAAGTCATCTAAATCTTTTGTGAAGGTCAATGTAACTTTTGTTCCATTACCTAAGTCAATTTCTTTACCGTTTGATAAAGAAGTTGTTTGCAAATTTGATAAAATAATAGCTAATTTACCGTTCCCCTCTTCACCAGGTGCAGTAGATGCAGCAATTTGTGATGGATCTGTGATTTTAACTGTTACTTTACCTTCAGCATCAATTGCAAAGAAGTCTTCACCTTTTGTATTGCTATTCAATTGATATCCTTCTTTATGAATCTGATTAAACGCACTTACAAACGCTTTAGCGAGTTTACTTATGTCTTGTAAAGTGCTTGGATATTCACCTTTTGGTACAGTATTTGTACCATCTTGATAGCCATATGAATGGGCAAGAGAAATCATCTTCCCGCCAGCACTTTTCAACTGAGCTACATCAATTGCTTTTGCACCAAATTGATTTGGCTGTAAATTTTTCGCATCTTTAACATTAACTAAATCTGAAACACCAAAACCAGTAAATGCTTGGAATTCCGTTAAATCGTCTGTTAATGCACTAGCACCACCGATTATGTTACCATCGGCATCTACTTTTTTTCCTTGAGCTTGTAATTGTGCAACTTTATTTCCTTCAACAAGTGTTGAATCCGTACCTTTCAATTTTATTACTACTGATCCTTCAGCAATTCCTAAAGCGTTACCGCCTGATTTTGTATAACTAATTTCAATAGGAACATATTCTGATAGCTGATCAATTAAATTATCACGTGCATCATACAAATCATTAGGTAAGTATCCGTTAGGTTCAACTTTTTGGATTTGCTCATTTATTTCAGCTATTTGACGTAATATTGAATTAATTGCATCCGTTTCAACGCGTAATTCATTTTTTAAATTTCCTTGAACTTCTTTTAGTTGCGAATTTATGTAATTAAATGAATCTGCTAAATGTGCTGCACGCTCTAGGGCAACCTTTCGAGCTGATGCATTTTCGGATCCTGTACTAATGTCTTGCATAGACTTGTAAAAGTCATTAAATGCTTGCTTTAAACCATATTCAGAAGGCTCATTTAAAACATCTTCCATTTGACCCATGGCTTCTGTTTTTGCAGACCAATAACCTAATTTAGTCGCCTCTTGTCTAAACTGTCTATCAACAAATTGATCACGAACACGCTGAATCGACCCAGCTTCTACCCCCGTACCAATATGACCTTGAGTCATAGGGGCGTTAAGACCAGCACCAGGATAACCAAGTGTTGCTTGCATATTAACGCGTTGGCGCGAGTAGCCAATTGTATTAGCGTTCGAGATATTGTGACCTGTTGTATATAGGCCACTTTGTTGTGTGTATAGGCCTCGTTTACTTGTTTCTAATCCCATAAATGTGGAGCGCATTTAAATTTCCTCCTCTAGTTTATTATGCTTGTGAGTCAAAGCTTGTTTTTATAGTGCTACCACGAACTTCGGTTTGTGAGTAGTTGATTTGGTCTGGTTGCGGACGCAGCATATCGAGTGTCATATTGACGAATTGTAGTGATTGGAAAATCATTTTTTGGTTTAAGTCATTTTGGTGCTTGAGAGTTTCGATGACGAGTAGTAGCTTTTTGCGTGCTTCGTCTAATTTAAGTTGTTCAATTGGCGTTTCAGCTACTTCCATTACTTGAGCGACAGTTGCATGTTCAGCAGAGGCAATTCCTTTTGCCTTAAGGTAATCCGTTACCACTTGCTGACGTTGTTGCTCAAGTTGTGTGATGGCAGCTACGTGCGATTGCTCGTCCTTGAGCAATTGATCGAGTCCGTCCATGTCTCCTGTTTTGATGAACTCCGTTTTGTGATATGCAAGTTCTAACAGGCTCTTATGCATTTTTTCTAATTTATCTAAAATAGATAAAATCATTTCAATGGACATTTCTCATACTCCTTTTGCTTATAGGCGGTAATATTTCAATAAATCTGAAGCGACTTGTTTTGCGTCTACTTTATAATTGCCCTCTTGAATTTGTGCTTTTAACGCTTGTACGCGTTCAGCTCTTTCATCTGCATAACTGACGATTCCTTGAAGATCTTTTGCAGCTGATGAAATCTCTAGCTGATCTGCCTTATTTGCTACCGATTTATTAGCAAAATCAGATTTTACAGGCTGGTTTTTATATGGGTTTACAGCGTTTACGCCATAGTTAGTAATTTTCATATAGAATGGCCTCCTCTCAATCGTTCCTTTTATATATTCATTATTTCGGTTGGTTTATTTCGATGTTAAGTATTTTGTAATAAAAGCGAAAGACATCCTAATCCGTTTTTTAATTGCTAGTGCTATATGCCTTATTTGTGGGCGGGTAGTTGACGGGAGTTTTCGGTGGTGTTTGTATGAGGGTGGTGGCTTTGGGTTTAGCGCTACTTACCGCTGCTTTGGCGCTTCTCTCTCCTGCTTTGGCGCTTCTCATTCTCACTTTAGAGTTACTCACTCCTGCTTTAGCGCTTCTCGCCCTCGCTTTGCCGCTTCTCACTCTCTTTAGCGCTACTCGACCCCACTTTGGCGCTACTCACTCCTGCTTTGGCGCTACTCGCCCCCCTTTAGCACTACTCGCTCTCTACTCTCCCCCGCTTTGGCGCTACTCACTCGCTTTAGCACTACTCACAAGCTCCCTCACCCAAAAACAAAATAACCCCCCAAACAAAAAATCCCCACATACTAAGTATGCGAAGATTTATACTTTATTGCTTTTTCTTATTAGAGTCGGCATAGTATGTTGTTCGTTCTGATTCTTCTACGCTTTCTCTGAATTCGCGTGCTGCTTCGAATTTATTGAGTTCGGATTTTAGTTCGGTTTGGCAATTAATGCAGAGCTTGCCTTTTGTCGTTAGAGCTCCGCAGCTGTCACAAGGATAGCCTAGGTTTGGGAACATAGCTGGTTGCAAGCGACCTTTCCTTACCCATTTATGTAGTAAGTCCTCTTCTACACCTGTAGCATCGACAATTTGCTCGATTGTAGCTGATCGATTATCGCGTTTGCGTAAGAAACGGTATACATCCTCGTACATTTTCTCTTCTTCTTGCGCACATTTTCCGCAAACTTCTCTAATGCCAGTATAGTTATAAAAGTCCCCACATTTTGGACAGCTTCGCAATTCACCCATGTTCTTACCCCCTGGAATTTAAATTCTACTACTTAATATACTAGTTATATTGTCGGTAAAATCAACATAAAATTTATAAAATACAGGGAGTTTGTAAAGAATCGTACGATTTTTTGTATCTTTATGACTAACCTTGAATTAAGGTGAATGCTTTTACGGAAGGTGCTCCAGCCGCAATGAGTATCGCTTTGGCATGTTTTAAAGTGGTTCCAGTTGTCACGATATCATCTATTAAAATATGTGGTCTATTTTCAATTATACTATTCGGTTTTAATTGAAATAGTTGCGCGCTTTGTTCACGTTCCATTTTTGATTTAGATGATTGGGATTCAATTGTAATTTTCTCTAGTAAATGTGTATAGGGTATACCAACTGCTTTCAATAATTCATCAATATGGGCAAATGTGCGTGTTTTTATTTTTTCTGGATGCATTGGAATTGGCACAATAACAGCGTCAGCATTTTTTAGTGCTTTGGCAATCTCGGATCTAAATACATCTTTTAACACAATATCTTTAAAGAACTTGTATTGATGCAGGAAATCTTTCATTGCTTCATTGTAATGAAATAATGCTTGGATATCTGGAGACTTTTGTTCCTCAGGTTTAACAAGCTCAAATTTACTATCGCAAGTAGAACAGATGACCGCTTGCTGTTCATACATAATTAATTGCTTCCATGTTAATCGGCTTTTTAGAGGTTTTGAACATAGATAACAAATCGTATTCATATTGTTGTTAGCTCCGTATTATTGAGACGTTTAATTTCTTTTGTCGCTCGGTCCATTTCCACAGAAATACCGTGGTGAAAGAAGACCAGGTCACCTGTCGGACAGTCGAAAGAACGTCCAACTCTTCCTCCTATTTGAATGAGAGCACTTGAAGTGAAAATACCACTTTCTGCTCCTACTACCGCCACTTGTACGTTAGGTATTGTGATACCTCGTTCTAAAATGGTTGTTGTTAATAGTCCCCTCACCTTTTTTGCACGGAGTTCTAATACTTTTTCTTTGCGATTTGGATCTTCTGCATGAACGGCTTGAATGTTTGGTTCCAATTGATGAAATAACGGGATGGCCTTTTCCATTAGAGCGATAGTTGGAAAGAAAATGAGAAAAGGTTTATTTTCTTGGAGCTGTTTTTTTGTCCATTGAACAAGTTTTTTGGGTAACCTAGTTGATTCAATCTGTTTTGTATATCGCCACAATGATTCATAGCGTGGCACTGGTAGTGGATGCCCATGATATCTTCTAGGAATAAATGAATAGCCACCTTGCAGTTTTTTTATTTGATAGATTAGTTTTTCAGATGGCGTTGCAGTCACGTACATAATGGGCACATCACTTTTTTTAGCTTTGGTGACCGCTTGTTGTAAAGTTTCATCATGCGTGTATGGGAATGCGTCGGCTTCATCGACAATGATCGTATCAAAAGCATCCTCAAAACGGTAAAGCTGGTGTGTCGTTGCAATAATAATCGGAGCATAATTCTTTTCGACATCTGCACCACCGTAGAGTGCTTGTGTTTTTGTCTTGGGGAAAACTTGTTGAATACGCGGTGCTAGCTCTAATACGACATCGGTTCGAGGCGTTGCGACCGCAATTCGTTTTCCTTCTTTTAAGCATTCGTAAATAGCTGGAAATAATATTTCTGTCTTTCCAGCACCGCAAACCGCATGGATTAAATGGGCTCGATTTGCATTTATACTTTCAATAAGTTCTTTCGAAGCCTTTTGCTGATAGGGTGTGAAAGTGCCTGTCCATGAGAATAGGTGATTAGCTGCTTTTCTAGGTGTTGGTCCAACCCATTTTATGAGATCCGAGCAACTGCTGACACGCCCCATGCTGATACAATGTCTACAATAGACACAAGTTTGCTCACAAGCTGCACAATAATAAGTTACAAATAGGTTTGGATTGTTGTTAGCACATCGATTACATATATAGTTCATACGCTTAAATCGAGAGTTCATTTTGGAAATTTTCTTTACACCTGGGAGAGTGGCGATATAGCCAAGTTGGATGTGTTGGGTGATAAGTTCTTCTGAGAAAGGGGAATGTTCACGTAGCCAAATGCGTCCTGCTAGGAAATCACGCAGGGATGGGTTTTCTAAGTTACCTATATAGCGGTAAGTTTTGGTTCGTTGCTTGAATAGTCGTTTTCGCAAATATTGCCTCCTTACTAGGGGTTAGATTTGGATTTATTTTACAATTATTTATATGTGTTGGCAAGTACAAAATTTAGAGTTACAACTCCACAAAAAAACCACCCTACATTTGTAAGGAGGTTCGTCATTTACTTTATTTTTTTACCCAACCAAGACCCATAGAGCCTTCACCAAGATGCGTTCCAATAACGGGTCCAAAATAGCTTAATTTGACGTTAACATTTGGGAATTTATCTTGCAAAGTTGCCATCCATTCTTTCGCTTCATCTTCACAGTTACCGTGTATTACTACTGCATCAAGTCGATCGTATTTCGCTGCGTCTTCACCTAGCATATCCTCTACTCGTTTAAGGGCACGCTTACGTGTACGAATTTTTTCGAAGGGTACGATGACTTTGTTTTCAAAATGTAGTATTGGCTTAACTTGTAAAAGTCCACCGATTAGAGCTTGAGCTGCTGATAAGCGACCGCCTCTTTGTAAATGAGCCAGATCGTCCACCATGAAATAAGCGCGCATTGTTTCACGCATTTCTTCAAGAGCTTCTAAAATTTCTTTCGCTGATGCACCGTCTTTGGCCATTTCTCCAGCTTTCAATACATAGAACCCTTGGACAGCACAAGAAATTTCACTGTCAAATCCATAGACATCAATGCCTTGAACCATTTCTCCTGCTTGTAAAGCGCCTTGATATGTACCGCTAATACCACTTGATAAGTGTATAGCCACAATTTCATCATATTCTTTTGAAAGCTCGTCAAATAATGTCACAAAAGTACCAATTGCTGGTTGGGACGTCTTTGGAAGCTCATTTTCATTTCGTACTTTATCATAAAAGTTAGTAGTTGTTATGTTTACTTCTTCTTCAAATGTTTCATGTTTAATTACAACACTTAATGGAACCATGCGAATATTATATTGTTCACGCTCGGCTTTAGTTAAGTAAGCTGTACTGTCTGTTACGATGGCAGTTGTCATTAATCGTTCACGCTCCTACTTCAATAGTATATTAATATCGTAAGAAAGTGAAATAATAAATAATGTGTTTACAAAGAATGTTACTTTTCGCTACTATTCGTTTTTATTTACGGAAAAATAGAAAGAGGCTGGGACATAAGTAGTTTCAGTTCACGTAAAAAAACGAGATTGCATGATGCAATCTCGATTTGTAATTTCACTTCTATATCTAGCGGTAAAATGAGTTGATTCATGTAATAATCTTTAAAATAAGGACACTTCTTTCTGTGTTAATTTTTGTACGGGTACTTAAATTTTATCAGAAGATGTCTTTTTTCATGCCTGAAATTATGAATAGATTTAATTAAAATAGAAGTGTTCATTTGTTGTTCGGAGCGAAGGCGGCGACTCCTACGGGAACAGCACGAGCGAAAGCACCCGGACTGAGCGAAGCGAGGGAGAAGGCTGGAGCCGTGCCCGCGGAAAGCGTCCGCCGTAGCGGAGAACAACGGCTACGAAGTAGACTAAAAAACAAAGCCTCGAAGATTTTACTAATCGTAAAATTTTCGAGGCTTTTCATTGTTGAGGTTAGTTGTTTTGTCCCAGCCTCACTCTTCTTATTCCATTTTTTCACCAATAGCAGCTACACTTGTTACTAGCCATTTGCCATCTTCTTTAACAAAGACAGTGTTTGTTCTGGCTGCCTGTTTAAACGGTTCGCCATTTTCTAATTCTACTTCAACAGTAACTTGAGACAAAAGCTGCGCTTCATTTTCATCATATTGAACTACATGGATATCTTTTGCTGTATGTTTTAAATCGAAATTTTCAAAGTTAAGCTTTTGATATTCCACATCTTCTTCTAAATCGAAGCCTCTAGGATTTTTTGAAAGTGTTTTGCTATAGCGTTCTAGGTCTTCTGCATTTAAAGCAGCAATGTATTCATCAAATGCTTGAAGGAGAGCTTTTTCTTCTTCAACAGGAACATTTTTCGCCGCCTCTACTTTGCCATCTTGCATAGCAAATCCTACCGCTTGATCGTCTTCTTTTGTTTCTTTTGTTTCTTTTGTTTCTTTTGTTGCTGATTTTTCTGATTTGGTTTCGTTATTTGTTTCTGCTTCAGTTTTATCTTTAATACTATGGTCAACCGCATTAGATGTTGCTGCGTTCTCACCATCATTGACTGAACCAGTATTATCTTTTGTAGTGCTGTCATCATTGCCACATGCCACTAATAACAAGGCACACACTGGGACAAGCAACCATTTTTTTATAATCAATTCCAAAACCTCCCGCGGATATTGTAGCATAATTGTAGATTACCTAAAAATTAATAGCTTTATGCAAAGTTCCAACTTATAGCTTAAACTTTTTTATCGATTAATACACCATTTTTTTAAAAAATTATTTACAAATAGATGACGTTTGTAGCACGTTGAAAGTTGCAGAAAAAACACAAAACCCCGCTTCTCGACAAGGAGAAACAGGGTTTTGTTTGGTACCATCAAATACAAAATGATAGAATGCGTGCAAATAAATTTGCAGTGCTAATCGCAAACTATAAGAATGTAGAAAGTAACCAATACTATTCAAGTTTTAAATGCAGGCTCTGACATTGCGTCATATTCAAAGTTAAACTGCACTTTTAATAATAGGCTAATTCATAATTTATCACAAGTAATGCGATGCTATGTTCACTTGCGTCAATTAGCTTGTCATCATCTTGATTGTGTTAAACAATTAGCGTACTTCAACCCAACCGTTTTTAATTGCTGTCACTACAGCTTGAGTACGGTCATTTACGTTCATTTTTTGTAAAATGCTTGATACGTGGTTTTTAACTGTTTTTTCTGAGATGTATAAAGTTTCACCAATTGCACGATTACTTTGACCATCAGTTAATAATTGCAATACTTCACATTCACGTTTAGTTAATAAATGGAATGGACGACGAATTTCAGTTTGATGGAATGAACCTTTGTTTTCGCGTTCGCTTAAACGACGGTACTCAGCAACTAAGTTTTTAGTTACTTTCGGATGTAAGTAAGAACCACCAGAAGCTACGATTTTGATAGCTTCAACGATTTCGTCAGCATCCATTTCTTTTAACATATAACCAAGAGCGCCTGATTTTAATGCGTGAGATACATATGATTCATCATCATGGATAGAAAGCATGATAACTTTCGCATCTGCATATTTCTCTAAAAGTTCTGCTGTTGCTTCAACACCATTTTTTTGAGGCATATTAATATCCATTAATACAACATCTGGATTATACTCTTCATAAAGTTGGACAACATCAGTACCGTCATCGCCTTCTGCTACTACGTCGAATGTATCTTCAAAATCTAAAATGCGTTTTACTCCTTCGCGGAATAATTGGTGATCATCTACTATTATTATTTTTGTCATATAAAATCCTCCTATTTAATACTACTTTAATTCTTTTGTTCATGATTTAGTGGAATTTTGAATATGATTCGAGTTCCATGATTAATCTCAGAAATCATTTCCATTTCTCCGCTAAGTAATTCTACGCGTTCGCGCATACCAATTAAACCGAATGAATTTTTTTTCACAATATTAGTATCGAATCCTACACCATTATCCTTTATAGTTATATTGGCATGTTCTTCCAACCATTCGAATTTAACCCATACTTCAAGTGCTTTACCATGTTTTATAGCGTTATTTACGCATTCTTGTACAAGTCGAAAAATGGCTACCTCATAATTTGTCCCCATTCTTCTTTGCTCACCCATTGACTGAAAATGGATTGTAGTACCTTTATTATACTCTTCAACTGAAGAAAGGTATTTCTTTAGTGTTGGAATTATACCTAGGTCATCTAAAGCCATTGGACGTAAATCGTAAATAATGCGTCTTACTTCATGTAATGCATCGCGCACCATATCTTTTAATTGTAGTATCTCTTGTAATGCTTTTTCTACCCCTCGTTCTTGGTACGTGCGATTGATTAAATCTGTGCGAAGTAATACATTGGCTAACATTTGTGCAGGTCCATCGTGAATCTCTCGAGAAATACGTTTACGTTCATCTTCTGTTGCTTCGATGATCTTAATCGTAAAGTCTTCTTTCATCTTCGCATTTTCGAGTGCTGGACCGACATGCTTCAAATCAAAGGTCAAATAATTTAATACGACATTTACTTGGTTTACGAGATGATTTGCTTTTTCAATCGTATCAAGTAAATTGCGCATCCTTCTTTCAAGGTCATCTCTTTTCTCACGTAGCTGCTTTTCTTCAGCTTGGACAACAGAATGACGTATTTGAAGTTGATTTGCTTGATCGTATGCTTTATGGATTTCTGCTTCAGAATAAGTTTGGAAGTTTTTTGATACTTCCGCTAATCTTCCTCTAGCAAATTTCGTTTTGGTCTCTAAAATGTCATTTTCAGTGATTACATCAGCGATTTTTTCACGAACTTCTTCCAGTTCGATTTTCATTTCTTCAAATGTTTGTCTACTCTGTTCACTGATCGTAAAAATATCACTTTTAGATTCGTCTATTGTTTTTACCATTCGATTAAAAATTAAATCTAATGATTTTATATCAATTTTGTCTCCCACCATACCAAACCCCTTACAAATTGTGCTACATTTTGAAGAAGTAATGAGCATATATTATAATTATATATATGAACCTATTTTCCTGCATCACAAAGTTAATTATAGCATTTTTATGATTTTTTTTTATTAAAATTTCGTGTCAACTAGATGTCAAAAATAAATTGATTTATTTAAGGAGTTTACCATGAGAGAAAACTATTATACACTAAAAAGCTTCGGAACAGATGAAATAATCATCTCAAAATCGAGATTTATCGCGCATTGCGAGCGAGCAGAGACTGAAGAAGAAGCCATTGCATTTATAAATAAGATAAAAAAAGAGCATCATTCCGCAACACATAATTGTTCAGCTTATCTAATTGGCGAACACAATCAAATTCAAAAAGCGAATGATGATGGTGAACCTAGTGGTACGGCCGGAGTACCTATGCTTGAAGTATTGAAAAAACAAAATTTGAAAGATACTGTTGTTGTAGTGACTCGTTACTTTGGAGGCATTAAATTGGGAGCTGGTGGTTTGGTCCGTGCTTACGGCAAATCAACTACCGTTGGAATTGAAGCTGCAACAGTTGTTGAACGTCGCCTTCATAGTTTGATGAAAGTTTCCGTTAGCTATACATGGTTAGGAAAAGTAGAAAATGCTATTCGCAATTCTTCTTATATATTAGATAACATTGAATATACCGATGATGTCGATTTTTATACCTTTGTACCAAAAGAGGAAGTAGAAGACTTTACGAATTGGATAATTGAAATGACTAATGGGCAATGTAAAGTAAATTGTAATAAGCAAGAATTTTTAGAATTCGACAAGCAGTAATATAAATTTAATTTTACTGTTACAAAACTGCATAGTATAATATAATTCGCTATACATTTACATTCGAAACTTTTTGGATACGCCATACGTCCAATATTTATATATAGCATTTATTCCTAATTTAGAGGAGATCGTGTATGACTAATTTAAGAATGGGCCAAAGAAAAAAGAAGCCCTCAAAGAAAAAACTGATATTACGCACTTTTTTAATTCTGATTGGCCTTATGGTTGTCTCAACTGGCACGTACGCATATTGGTTAACAAAAAAAGCAGAAGAAGCTGCAAATAATGCATATGACAAAGATAATACACGTTTAAAGTCGGATTTACGTGAATCGGTCGTAAAGCCAATGACAGATAATGTTTCTATTCTATTTGTCGGAATCGACGATAGTGAAAAACGCGGTCAAGGTTCAGAACATTCCCGTTCTGATGCATTATTACTAGCAACGTTAAATAATAAATCGAAATCCGTAAAGTTACTAAGTATTCCTCGCGACTCATATGTTTATATTCCTTATGTAGACAGAAAAGATAAAATTACGCACGCACATCTTGGGGGTACGAACGCAACAATTGACACTGTTGAGAATTTATTAAACGTTCCGGTTGATTATTATTACCGCTTAAACTTCGATGCATTTATCGAAATCGTTGATGCTCTTGGTGGTGTTGAAGTAGATGTTCCATATGAACTTCATGAACTTGATGAAAATGATAAGCGTACAGTAAACCTAAAACCGGGGTTACAAACGGTAAATGGTCGTGAAGCTTTAGCCCTTGCAAGAACGCGTAAACAAGATAGCGATATTCAACGTGGTGAACGCCAACAAATGATTTTAGCTGCTATCCTGAAAAAAGCATCTTCCGTTACATCATTTACTAAATACGATAACATTCTTGAAGCCGTTGGTAACAACATGAAAACAAATATGACTTTCAATGAAATGAAATCATTCTTTGAATACATTAAAGGTGGTATGCCAAATGTAGAATCATTGTCCCTTAAAGGTAATGATGATACTTCTACTGGTATTTACTACTACCAATTAGACGAGCCTGCATTAACAGAAACACAAAACATCTTACGTGCTCAACTTGGCCTAACAGATAGTAACCTAGTTGATAATTCAGGTGAGACAGATAATGCAGCAGACTCAAATAATGCTGAAGGCTCTGGCTATAATTCAGATTACAAATCGAACTATCAATCAGACAACAATAATAATCAATAATCACGAAAATCCCTTAGTCATATTCGACTAAGGGATTTTTTTATATTCTTCAAGGAGAATTTGTTAAGTAAATGAATTAGTATCACCTCAACCAAACATAACTAACCTGTATGTACTTTAATGTGAACAATGATACGGCCCCACTTTAATCCATAATTACTCTAGAATGATATCTATCTCTAAAAAAAAGACGATATCGCAGTCATCCCTGCAATATCGTCTTTTATTATTTACTTTTATTACGTACTAAGTTTAATAGCGGTCTATAATTTGACCCTGCTAGTCCGATAATTTCTACAAATAATTCAATTGCAATAAGCAATACGGTTATAAGTAGAATACCTCCCCATAGCTTAGCCATAGAGAAGACGATCGCTGCTAAACCAAACATCGATGCAATACCGTAAATAATTATAACAGTTTGACGATGTGTGAAACCAACATTTAATAAGCAATGATGTAAATGTGATTTATCTGGCGAAAATGGTGGTTGTTTATTTAATAGGCGTCGTAAAATCGCAAAGAATGTATCTGAGATTGGAACACCTAGCATGATAATTGGAATAACAAGTGAAACAAATGTAACGTTTTTGAACCCAAGTAATGCTAAAACGGAAATCATGAAGCCCAGGAACAGCGCCCCAGTATCCCCCATGAAAATTTTCGCAGGATGGAAATTGTAAAATAAAAACCCAATAGTACTCACAGCTAACAATGTAGCCATGATAATAACAAATGTATCTCCCATGATAAAAGCCATTCCAGCAAGTGTGATCAACGCAATGGTTGAAACACCAGCAGCAAGACCGTCTAGTCCATCAATTAGATTAATCGCATTCGTAATACCTACAATCCAAATAATCGTCACTGGTATACTTAAGAAACCAAAATCAAGTTCACCATTACTGAATGGAAGGTTGATGGTATCAATTTGAATTCCACCAAAAAATATTACGATTGTAGCAGCAATTAGCTGACCAAATAATTTAGCCTTCGCTGAAATCTCAAACATATCATCAAGGACGCCTGTCACAATAATGACAAAGCTCCCAATTAATAGAGGAAGCATTGCTTCATGCATAGGTCGTAAAATCAATATCCCTATGAGGAATGCTAGATAGATGGCTAAGCCACCAAGTCTCGGCATAATATCAGCATGCACTTTTCGATAATTTGGACGATCGACCGCACCAACACGAAATGCTAGTCGCTTCACAAGTGGAGTCAGTAAAATTGAAGCTATGAATGCTACAATCCATGCAAGGTATGTCATACCCTTCCTCCTTAATAACTCTTATCATTTATATTTTATAGATGCAGAAAATATGCATCCAATATATTTACAATTTATTTACAATGTATTATAGCATGAATTACTAGAAAACACACTTCGTTTAACCGAAATTATTACTTTCTTATACTCTAGTCAATTCTTTTATAGGACGACGATTCCCTTTAAATAGTTCCCACTTTCACAGAAAAAATCTCCCAACAATGCAGTTAGGAGAAGCATTACGGCATTTTGTTAATATTGTACCCCCCTCCTAGGAAGGCTAAACATTTTTCCACATATTACATTTAACTGGACATTTCAAACTTCGTTGTTGATTGACGCATAGTCATCGCTTGATCAGAGACGTCATGAATACGTGCCGACAACAATTCAATAGTTGATAAATTATCGCTTAAAAACAAGGTTGTCTCTTCAATATGCTCAGTATTTTGAAAAATAGCGTCATTTAACTGGTGAATCAAGGTTTTAGTACTTTCCTTTTCTTTTTCTACAGTTTGTATTTGTCTGGACATCGCTTTAAATTGTCCCAGTGTATCGCCTATATATTGTATGATAATCGTCATTTGCTGTGCCGCATTTTGAATTGCTGTTGCACTTTCTTCTGATGTTATGAGACCTGCGTTAAAAGTATTCGCCATTGTTGCGCCTTGCACAGTTATATCATCGGACAAATTATGAATATTGTGAGCAGCATTCGAAACTTCCTCTGCTAATTTACGAACTTCCTCTGCTACAACAGCGAACCCCTTCCCTGCTTCACCAGAGCGCGCCGCTTCAATTTCGGCATTCAACGCTAACAAATGCGTTTGTTTGGCAATTTGTTTTACTGAAAGAGAGACACGGACAATTTCATCAGTACGCTTTTGCAAAAGTATTCTTTCCTGCTCTGCTTCTATTAGAAGTTGCTGTAATCCAGTCATTTTACTTACAGCTTCAGTCATCGAAACACTACTATCTTCTAAATATTGTTCCGCTTGTAGCCCCTTTACTGACAGTTGCTCTACTTGACCAACCATTTGTTGCAAATTATCTGAGAAGCGTTCCATAAAAGCGACAATACCATCAGATGAATATTGCTGTGCTTTTGCATTTTGTAAAGACTCCTTAAGTGAGACTGAAACTATTTTGGATCCCTCTAAAGATTGTACTGAATAATTTTGTAGTACATGACTGTCATTTGATATTTCATGTGCTGACGATTTTATTATTTGAAGCATCTCTACAAGTTGATGTTTCATATGATTCATCGCTGTCGATACTTGTCCTATCTCGTCATTCGTATGTATAGGTAAATCTACAACGTTCAAATTTCCTTTTGAAATACTTTCTGCTGTTTGTGCAACTAATTCAAGTTGTTGGCGAATTTGGCGATTTGTGATCACCATTAATATGGTCGATATAGCTACCGCCAGTAGGAATGACACACATAATACGATTAATGTTCTTCGCTGGCTTTCATTCATATTTTGCAAAATCTGTTCACGTTCCGTTGACGCTCCTGCCCGAATTGTGTTTAATTTTTTTTCTATATTGTCATACGATTGATATACCGAGTTAAGTTGACGTCGTTTTGCGATATTGTCTTTTTTCGCAACTGATACTTTCAAGCGCTTTATGTATAATTCATGAATCCTATTTAGTTCCACTTCGATTGCTTCCGAGTCTCGTTGTTGCACTACATTCCCTGATTTCTTCAGTAAACTTTCAAGAGTAGACATCGAAGCCCCATACGAAGCATCATGCTTAGCTAGCGGATCCCCTGCATAATGGATAATTGCAATATATAATGTACTGAATTCCTTTGATAACATATCTATGTCATTAATACTTTTCGATAAACTATCTAATTCTTGAGACCATTTTCTATTCTCGTTTACTTGAAAAGTAAGTGTGATTGTCATAATGGCAAATAACAGCAAAGTAATACTAAGTGAAAGAAAATACTTCTTTCTTAGGTCCATTTTATTCCATATAAACATATATATTCCCCCTTAAGGACAATCTAGCATAGAAAATAGACTAAAAGTTTCATTATACAAAAACTTAACAGTTCCTTTACACTATCTCCATAAACGTTTTCCGTTAAATGAAAGCGCTTTATTACTATAAAGAGCTCGATTAAGAAAAAACCTACTAGCTTGTCTTTTTTTAAGGTTCCATTCTTAACATATTCATGTTAAAGTTGTTTAGTAACTTTTATAACTTTTGTAATTAGAATTTTCAGATTACAAAGATTATTTATCAGACGGAAAATCAGTGTTGTGTTTTCATAGATGAAATCATTACGCAAGAAATTTTTAAAGGAGCCTTATTTATGAAGAACAAATCTTTATCACTTGGGGAGCAAGTTGCAGTAGGTTTAATGCTATTTGCATTATTCTTAGGTGCAGGAAATATTATCTTCCCTCCGCAATTAGGACAACAAGCTGGTGAATCATTTAGTTTAGCAATGCTTGGTTTTTTAATCACCGGTGTTGGTTTACCACTGATTGGTGTTATCACTGTTGCTAAAGCTGGCGGACAATTACAAGATATGGCCGGTAAAGTTCACCCTATATTTGGAATCGTATTTACTTCAATCGTCTATTTAGCAATTGGACCATTCTTCGCAATTCCACGTACTGGTACAGTATCTTATGAAATTGGTGTCTCACCATTTTTATCAGATGCGATGCGTGAATCTTCTATTCCGTTATTGATTTCTACAATCGTTTTCTTCGGAATAACAACATTCTTTGCACTAAATCCAACTAAATTAGTTGACCGTGTTGGTAAAATCCTTACTCCAATACTTCTATTAGTAATTGCTCTTTTAGCAGCAAAAAGTATTATTACACCTATGGACGGTCCCGGTGAAGCAGTTGGTAAATATACTACGCAGCCATTTACAGAAGGTTTCCTACAAGGATACTTAACAATGGACTTCTTAGCAGCTTTAATATTCGGAATTGTAATTATACAAGCCTTACATTCCAAAGGTGTAACAGATAATAAAAAGATTGTTAAAACAACTATTTTCGCTGCATGTATTGCCGCAGCTGGTTTAGCTTTAGTTTATATTTCTTTAGGTTATATTGGAGCATCAAGCTTCCAAACAATTGGCGCTCAAGGTAGTGGTGCTGAAATTATTGCAAAATCTGCAAACGTTCTTTACGGTGATTTTGGTAATATTCTATTGTCAGCAGTTATCTTACTTGCTTGTTTAACTACTTCAATTGGTTTATTAACAGCATCATCTCAATTCTTTACAAAACTTTTCCCTAAAGTTTCGTATCCAGTTTTTGTTTTCATTTTCGCGATTTTCAGTACGGCTATTTCGAACTTTGGTTTAGAGCAACTAATTTCGATCTCTTTACCAGTACTATTGGCTATCTATCCAATTGCCATCGTGTTAATGAGCTTAGCTTTAATCGATAAATTCTTTAATGGTGCATCAATTGTTTACACTGTTGCATTAATCGCTACCGCACTAGTTAGTGTATATGACGGTTTACATGCAGCAAAATTAGATATCCCAGCATATGCAGACCTATTAAGTCACTTACCTCTTTATGCAGAAGGTATTGGTTGGTTAGTACCTGCAATAGTTGGAACAATCATTGGTTGGATTATTTCATTATTTATAAGAAAATAAGCTATTTTATATCAACTTACCCAGAGCTTCGTGCTCTGGGTATTTTTGTGTTTATGCGACTTAAATACTCTGGTTATTCTAAAAATATAGTATTTTCTATATTTTTTATCTATTATTCAACCCTTGAATCTATCTCAAATTGTGATATGTTATATAAGTTATTGATATAGATTAAGATTTTTATATAAAAAAGGGGTGTGACGCATATGGGGTGGTTTGAAGGTATTTCTTCTATATTACTCATATTGCTAGTCGTATTAGTTGTTATTCCATTAATTTCAGTAGTATTTTTATATTTCCTTGACCGTCATCAAAAGCAACACGCTATTCTAAGAAACTTTCCTATTTTAGGAAGAATGAGATATATCCTTGAAAAGGTTGGTCCTGAGTTCCGTCAATACTTATTTGACGATGATCACGACGGGAAACCGTTTAATCGCGAAGATTTTTTACATATTGTATTACCTGGGAAATACTTAGGAAACGTGATTGGATTCGGCTCAAAACGTGATTTTAATGAAGCAGGGTTTTATATTCGTAATGCAATGTTTACGAAACAAGTGGATGAATTACATGTGGATTCAGAAGAACGTATTCATACAAAGAAATATGTAATGGATGCGGACAATTTATTTTCACGTAAAGAACATACTGAAGAAGTTGATATCAATCCATGGTTATTGTCAGAAGATGATGCTGTTGTAATCGGTGCTAATTGCCGTGAGCCTTTTCACGTTCGTAGTTTAGTTGGTCAATCTGCTATGAGTTATGGTGCACTTGGCAAAAATGCCATCACTGCGTTATCAAAAGGAATTGGTATGGCAAAAGGGTCTTGGATGAATACTGGTGAAGGTGGTATTTCAGAGCACCATTTAGCAGGTAAAACGGATTTAATTGCTCAAATTGGCTCAGGTCTCTTTGGTTATCGTACAAAAGATGGCGAATTCAGTTGGGATAAGCTCGCTGAAAAAGCAGCTATGCCTCATGTAAAAGCATTTGAACTAAAATTGGCGCAAGGTGCTAAAACACGTGGTGGTCACGTTGAAGCGGAAAAAGTAACAGAAGAAATTGCTAATATCCGTAATATTGAACCATTTGTCACGATTAATAGCCCAAACCGCTTCCGTCAATTTGATGACTTCCCTACTCTATTTGACTTCATCGAAAAGATTAGAGAACATGGTGGACTGCCAGTAGGTATTAAAATTGTAGTGGGTAGCCCGCAAGATGCGGATGAATTAGCTGCTTATATAAAGGAATCTGGAAAAGGTCCTGATTTCATTTCAATTGATGGTGCTGAAGGTGGTACTGGTGCTACATTCCAAGATTTAGCTGATGGTGTAGGCCTACCTATCCATTCTGGCCTAGTGTTATTACAAGATGCATTGGTTCGCCACGGTGTACGTGATCGTGTGAAGATCATCGCATCCGGAAAAATAATTACACCTGACCGTGCAGCTGTCATGCTTGCTTTAGGTGCAGATTTAATCAATATAGCACGAGGCTTTATGATATCAGTTGGCTGTATTATGGCACAGCGATGTCATTCAAATGATTGTCCAGCAGGTGTGGCAACAACGAATCCTAAGTTACAAAATGGATTAATCGTTGATGAAAAAAAATACCGTGTAACAAACTATATTGTTTCAATGCGTGAAGGTCTTTTCCGTGTAGCAGCTGCTGCAGGACTTGATTCTCCAACAAAATTAAATAGTGAACATATTGTTTATAAAGATGCATATGGTCGCGTATTCTCCGTTGAGGATATAGAGAAAAAATAAAATGGCTTTGAGAGAAAGCATTTCGCATTTGCGGAATGCTTTTTTTATACAAAAAAACCGCTTAAAAAGCGGTCTATTGTTATTAATCTATATTTGCCATCTCTATTAAAGCTACTCTTTCAACAGCTTCTGCTACCGATTTGTGGACGTTTGGGTCTAGCGGGTGTGGTACAAGGTCACCGTTTCGCGTTGCGTCTACAATGGCATTAGCGGCAGCTAATAACATTGGGTACGTAATACTTTTAACATTAGCATTTAATGCCCCTCTGAAAATCCCAGGGAAGCCTAATACATTATTAACAAGGCGTCCATCAGCAGCGTATGAAGCTCCAGCAGCAATTGCATCTTCAGGAGTGATTTCTGGATATGGATTTGAAAGAGCTAAAATGATTTGTCCTTCACGTACCATTGTCGGTTGAATCAGACCTGATACCCCTGTCGTTGCAATGACGATATCACATTTTGCCATCGTTTCTTCAACTGAATCCACTACCGTTCCGCCAAAACTACGCAAGCGTAATAATGCACTCTCTTGTCGATCAGTGCCACATACTTCCTTCACACCATAAGCCATTAGCATACGACAAATTGCCAATCCTGCTGCACCGAGACCAATTTGACCAACAACAGCATCTTTCAATTCAACTCCTGCATAACGACAAGCCGATATTACTGCAGCTAAAGTAACAACAGCTGTTCCATGCTGATCATCATGCATAACAGGGATTGATAGATCAGCTTTTAAACGCTCTTCAATTTCGAAACAATGTGGTGAACCAATATCCTCTAATAAAATACCCCCAAAACCTTTTGCTATATGTTTGACGGTTTCAACTACTTCATCAGGATTGCTTGTATCGAGTAAGATTGGAATACCACTAATACCGGCAAATTGATCAAATAATACTGCCTTCCCTTCCATTACTGGCATACCTGCAACTGGTCCAATATTCCCCAAACCTAAAATGGCTGTACCATCGGTAACGATGGCAACAGTATTACCAATGCTCGTGTAATAATGTGCTTTTTCAGGTTCTCTTTGAATTTCTTGGCAAACGTTCGCCACACCCGGTGTATAAATTCGACGTAAATCACTTAATGAGCGCACGTCTACGCGACTCGTCATATGTATTTTTCCGCCCTCATGTGCTTTCATAACGTCATCCGAAACTGAACGGACGTGAATATTATCATCTATATTATTAATCGCTTCTACAATCTGATTAAGCTGAGCTATATCTGCACAAGTACATGAAATATCACGAATTGTAGATAATGTTCCGATTTTCATTGTTTTGATATCACCAATATCACCGCCAATTGAGCCAATTGCTGTAGCAACCTTTGCCAAATTACCAGGTACAGATGGTGTTTCTACTATTAAATTACGAATAATGCTTTGAACGTTCAATTTCTTTCCTCCCAAATTTGAAAACGCTTTTATGTTTATGGAGTTTATGATACTACTCTATATGCTACACGTAAATACGTTTACCTATAAAAAATCATAAAAAAACTAACTTATTCGCAAATTGAGGTTGTTTTTACTATTTTTTTCTACTTTCAAGTCTTTTACAAATGCATTATATCTTTAAGTTACATTACAGTTACTTTCATTTTTTACTCCTCAATGCAGAAAAACGCATGAATTTAAATTCATGCGTTTTCGCGAAGATATCAAAAGTTTATAGTCTCTTCATATCCAAACAATGCAAATCACTGAAATTTAGTCCATTCGACAACCAACTCCCACTTCTATCTATAATCTCTTCTACAATCGTCCTTTTACTCTCTATTATCTATGACATTTTCTGCAGCAACTCTTGAAGTTCTTCCAAGAAAGCTACTGATTTCGACATTTACTACGGTAAACTGATAGATTCCTTAATAATTTCACCCCACTTTATATAAACTTTCTACCTTCCATTTCTATGAACGATCAACCTTTTTTACGACTCTTCATTTTTTCTTCACGTATTTGCTTCATAATCCGATCTCTCCTTTTTTTTATACCGCCTATTGTTAGTCCTTCCATAACCGCTAATTCGTCATAGCTGTATCCTTTTATATACAATAGGATGAGTAACTGTAAATCCTTAGTAGGTAGTGATTCTAATATAGTATCTAGTATGTGGGTGTCTGACTTCTCTACATGATTGTTTTTTATTAGTACTTCTAACGTATCTGATTCGGCAGGTATATTTCGATCTTCATTGCGCGATTCTTTCTTCAATTCATCTAAAACTGCACCTTGAATACATCGGTAGGCATACGGAGCAAAGTCACCTCGACTGTCTTCATATTTTGTCCACGCTTTCCACAGTCCGATACGTGCTGCTTGTCTATATAGCTCGTGATCTCGATAAATACGACAGCGGTTCATAATACTTGTAATCATTGGTTCAAATTGTGCTAAAACAATTTCAAATTGGTCCATTAGATGGCCTTTCTAGTTGTGCACAACGCTTTGTATTCCCGGGTACTACTTATCGTATATGGAATTATCGTTCAGGACGAATGACTATAGTTAAAGTTTACTACACCAAATTTAACGTATACCTTACTATAAATTCATTAATAATTTATAATATTTGGAAATTATACAATATTATGTTGATTTCAGTTGGTTATTTTCGTATGATGGATGAAAATGTGAGGTGTTTGATGATGTTTGATAAGGATTTAGATTTAATCACTACCAATTCATTCGTTTTATCCCCCTTATTTGAAGGAGAAATGAAGTCGAAGGTAATGACTAGAGATGGATATTTATACTCGACTTTAACGCCTATTCAACTACTCGAAAAAATCTGTATTCGCCATGGTTCTACTTTTCAAGGTCGGATAGATGCTGTGAAGGAGCTTCTCGGTTATTCAAAAAAGCTCCCACTTTATATCGGCGAAGGTATTTACGCATACCCGACACGATCACCTTATCACCCTGAGTGTGTATGGGTGTTTTATCATAGTTATCGTTATGAGGCATATAGTAAAGGACAAACAATTCTTTATTTTGATCACGGTGAAATAGTCATACTGGACATTTCACTACATACTGTTAAAGAACAACAGCAACGATTAGCCTCAATTATTTTATCTTTACGTTTTAATAAGCAGCAAACATTAATTCGTCGAAAGTGATATCAAAAAAGCTCCTTTTCATGAGAAATGCGAGCTTTTTTATTATTTAAATATATTGTTAAAAGCTCTTTCCATGTTGTTTTGATACAACTTTAACGACGACATTTAACAAAGAAAAAATAAAAATTTTATTGAAATCACTTTAAACTGCCATGTACCCATACTACCTTTTACGACATAATCTCCAACAAGTCGATCATAAAAATAACTTTTGTCGATTACTTTTATACTTTGTGATATTTTGTATAATTTCGTAGTTTCTAAAAAACGAGATAATTGATGAAATTGTCGAATCAGTTCGCGATTATACATAGAATAGTCGAATCCCACTTTTGGAGGTGTCATACCAATGGATGTACCGGTCGAAAAGAAGAAGAAGAAAAGAAAATGGCCGTGTATTATTGGCCTAATTATATTAGGAATTGGGATGTATGTTTGGAACGTATATGCTAATTTATCTTCAAATATAAAGAGTGTGCACGTAGAAATTAATCGAGATAAATCCGAATTGAGGGTAGAAAAAGTCAATTTAGAGAAAAAAGAGCCGTTCTCCATTTTACTATTAGGGGTAGATCAACGGGAAAATGATAAAGGACGATCTGATACGATTATTGTACTAACGATTAATGCTAATGAAAGAAGTACGAAAATGCTCAGTATTCCAAGAGATACCTATACTAAAATTGTTGGGTATGGAACGAGTGATAAATTGAATCATGCTTATGCTTTTGGAGGCACTGAAATGGCAATGGCTTCAGTTGAAAATTTACTTGATATTCCAATTGATTATGTAACGGAAGTGAACATGGAAGGTTTCAAAGATATAGTAGATGCTGTTGGAGGCATTACAGTGATTAATATGCTCGCATTTAAGGAAGACGGTTATAGTTTCCCAAAAGGGAAAATAAAATTAGACGGTGAACATGCACTCGCATTTGTACGAATGAGGAAGGAAGATCCAAACGGGGACTTTGGTCGACAAGAACGACAAAAACAACTTATTCAAGGAATTTTAAAAGAAGGAGCTTCTGTTAGTAGTCTATGGAAGTATAAAGATATTTTTAATGCACTTGGTGACAATATTTCAACTAATTTAACATTTGGACAAATGATGGAGCTACAAAAAAAGCACAAAGAAGCTCTTAATTCGATTGAACAACTCTATTTTAATAAGGGGCAAGGTCAGACGAAGAATGGTATTTGGTATTACATGATGAATAAGAAAGAACTTAAGGATGTATCTACTGAATTAAAAGATCATTTAGGATTGAAATAGTTAAATAGTTTATTTTTATTACTATTGATATAATTTTATTATTTTAAATTAGTCATAAAAACCCTTGTTATTTTTATAACAAGGGTTTTTATGGTTTAAAATGACCATTACTTTCGAATCTTGCGCATTTTAAAAAATTAATCACTATCTTATTACCCCTTTTTACTAATTTCATTGTTTTCTCTGTTTTTTTTCAATAGAATGAGGGTACAAAGAACAGGGATGACAATTTGAAATATAAAGAGGAGTGATTTTTGTGAAAAAAGCTGCCTATTCCATTCTGGCTACAGGTGCACTCGCACTTTGTATAAATAGTCAATCGACAGAAGCAAGTTCAAACACTTATACGGTAAAAAGTGGTGATTCTTTATACACAATCGCACTTAAACATGGTACTACAGTCACTAAACTAAAAAAGTCGAATAACTTGAAATCAGATATAATTTATCCAAAACAAAAATTGATACTTTCCGGCAAAGTATCTACCCAAACATCAAAAACACCATCTAATACAGTGAATACAAATGCAGTTTCTCCATCTAGTAATACAGCTACTTATAAAGTGAAACAAGGCGACACACTTTCAAAAATTTCAACAAAATATAAAGTATCTGTCAGTGCACTTCAAAAAACGAATAATATTAAAGATCACCTAATATATGTAGGACAAAAGATTAAAATCCCTACAACAACGACAAATGCTGGTAATGCCGGTAAACCAACTGGTAATACAACACCAACACCTAAGCCTAAGCCAGATACAACAACAAAACCACCAACTACAACAAATGTTAATGCCACTTCCTATAAAGTTGTAGCTGGTGATACGTTATCTGGTATTGCTTATAAATTCGGCATTACGATAACACAGTTGAAATCTTGGAACGGTTTAACTTCTGATCTAATACGTGTTGGACAAACATTAAAAGTCAAAAACAGCTCAAACTCTACTATCCAACAAGACAAGGAAAATACAACAAATGTTTCAACACCAACACCACCAACAGTTTCAACAAATGACATTAAACAAAAGGCTGTTAACTTAGGTCTATCCTTACAAAATACACCTTATGTTTGGGGTGGACAAACACCAGCAGGTTTTGATTGTAGCGGCTTCATTCACTATGTATTTAATAATGCAGGCCTTTCCATGACTCGTACAAACGCTATCGGTTATGAAGCTAGATCTTACTATATTAATACACCTCAAGTAGGTGACCTAGTATTTTTCCGTGATACATATCAAACTGGTATTTCGCATTTAGGCATTTATATTGGTAATGGTCAATTCGTACATGCTGGTGGTACACATGTTCAAGTCTCTTCAGTAAATGAACCTTATTGGGCTCAGCATTTTGATAGTTATAAACGTTTCTATTCACTTGATTAAACTTATAAGCGAAAGAATGTATTCTACTATCCAGTACTAATGTTTTAAAGCACAGTCAAAAAAGCGTTTCCACGGCGATCCAAATTGCCTTGGAAATGCTTTTTTTGTGTAGTTAGGCTAGCCAGAAAATAATAACAGTAGAACTCATTACCGAAATCCCTTTTTAGAAATACTTGAAAGCTACTTACAATGAAATATTTCAATAACAGCTAGTTTTTGTAACATTATGTTACAAAACGCTTCGCTAAAAACTCAAATTACCTGACTTATTACTCTTATTTAACTTTTACATAAATTACTTAACTTTTAAGTAATACAAATTAGTGATTTCCCACTAATATTCAAACGATAAAGACTTAATTACCATGAGTCATTAGAACTTTATCCTCATTTTTGTTACACAACTGTAATATAACTGTAAACGAAATAGCATTGTGTTTCTTTTCTGAATTCTTTAAAGTATTACTTAGTCAAACAAACTAAAATTCAAAATAATCGTTGAACATTATATACAAAAATAATTGTTGAAAAGTTGGAGGACGAATTGATGAATATGAAAGCATTATTTACAGCAATCGCATCAAGCACACTTGCTTTAACACTTGCCTTTGGAAGTGCCAAAGCTGCTGAAAACGACAACAACACTAAAGAAAATACAAAAGTTGAAACAGTAGAAGTAACTCAAGTTTCAAACCCGACTGCTACTAAAGTTAATAGTCGCTTTAAAACAACAGCAAGCTTGAACCTACGTTCTGATGCTTCAACTAACTCAAGAGTAAAAACAACGGTTTCTTCAGGTACTGTTGTAAAGGCGTCTGCTAAAAAAACTATTAATAACAAAACATGGTATAAAGTTTCAGTAAACGGCAAAGCTGGCTGGATGTCTGGTGATTACCTATCAAAAACATCAAAGAGCATAACAAAAGCATCTGCAAGTAATGATTCTGGAAGCGACATTGTCGATCAAGCTCTTAAATATATTGGTATCCCATACCGTTATGGTGGTACAACTACTTCTGGATTTGATTGCAGCGGATTTACACAATATGTTTTCAAAGAACAAGGTAAATCAATCACACGGACAAGTCGTTCACAACGTAGTGAGACAAGATATACAAGTAACCCACAAGCAGGTGATTTAGTATTCTTCACACAAGGTGGAGGCTCAATCGATCACGTAGCGATTTATATGGGCGATGGTAAAATCGTACATGCTGCTGGAAGCCAAGTTCAAGTACAATCTATCAATAATGGATACTGGAATCGCTATTTACACAGCTATGGTACTTTAAACTAATTTAATTTAATCATTCACTTTAGAACCTCTAAGTATTGGACTTTTAGAAAAAAGCCCTTTACTTAGAGGTTTTTATGTTCAAAATAAGTATCCTTACTTCTCTTCTAAACTTTTAAGTCTATATTACAAACACAAACCTCGAGCTTTGCTGGCTCGAGGTTTGTGTACTTATTCTTCTATTTTTTCATCTGTTGATTTATCAGCTGGTGTTTCTGTACCTTGTGTTTCTACAGATTCTTTCTCTTCTTCATCTGACTTTTCATTATTATCAACTGGTGGAGTAGTTACATTTTCTTTATCGTCTTCTTTTTTATCACCAGAGCCTGATGTAGGTAAATCTGTATTCGTTGATAAGATGTCAATTTTAGAGAACTGATAATCACCATATTCATCAATAATTATTGTGTATTGAATAGATTGTTTTATCGTTCCTTTTGTACCTGTTTTAACGTCTTTATAAGTGTATGTCGAGTTAATAATCGCTGTCGCATAGTGATCCGAGATGTTCGGTGAATCATCATAAATATGAACTGCACCAAAAGTGAATTTCAAATCTTGATACTCTTTATCTTTTGATGAATAGTTTGCAATCATCTCTTTAGCTGTTGTTGCTGCACTACTGTTTGGTAACAAATAAGTTTCATAGTAGTTTTTATTTTTATCTTTGATAGCGTACGGGAATAACTCATAGTAGCCATCAATATAGTCTTTAATTAATTTTTTATCTAAATAAGCATCCTGCTTGTGATCGTAATCTTCTTCGTCATCTAGTTTAATATCGACGTCTTGGTCTGCCCATTTAGTGATAAGTGACATTATTGAATAGACCGGGATTGCGTAACCAATTTCAGGTTTATCCGTTAAAATGATGGAGTTAATACCGATAACATTACCAGTTTGCGCATTAACTAGAGGTCCACCACTAGAACCCGGCTCTAATCTAGCTGTGATTTCATATAGATTTAAATAATTATATTCTTCTGTGAAACTGGCATCTAATCTTGTAATATCACCTTCTGTTGATGTACCACCCTTGTTATTAGGACTTCCAATGGCGATGACTGGCGTATTTACTTTTGCTTTTGTAGTATCCAGTACAAGTGGGTCTTTCCCTTCTAAACCGGGAACACGAATCAGTGCGATATCTGTTTTTTTGGAAATACCGATTACTTGTCCTTGGAATTCTTGACCATGCTCATTTGTCACAAATACATAGGATGCATCTTTTACAACATGGGCATTTGTAATAATGTCCCCTTTTCTATTGAAAAGAAAGCCCGATCCTTGTTGTAAGTCTGTGTAGACAGTGTACACTTGCGTTTTTGCATTCGCAATAATAGCAGAAGTATCGTTTTTAGGCATTATCACATCGGTGACATCTTCATTCGTGATGCCATCTTTAACAGCTGAAGTGACAGATCCTTCTTTCTTATCAGAAGTGCCCTCATCTAAATCTTCTTTTGGTTCTTCCGAAGTTGGCTTTTGGACATCAGCCACTTTCACATTGGGTTCATTTGTCGCTTCATCATTTTTGGTAAGGAGTGTGTATAATCCTGCAATAACTGCTATGATTAAAATAACGGAAGCTACTACACGTTTAAAGGATGTATTTTTGGGATTATATCTCCTATTATTAGTCACTTTCACATCCACTTCCTGTCTGCATAAAATTCATTACTATAATAGACGGATTAACTACATCTAAAGTTTCAAAAAATGTAGTAATCATTTTTCACAAAGTTTATCATAGCACAATCTATAGAAAATGGACTTAGAAAGGATGATTTTCTTTGAAAAAAATTCTATTAATATGTTGTACCCTCTTTTTACTTAGTGCATGCACCATTTCAGAAAAATATCAAAAAATACCATCCAATGAAACTACTACAGATAAACAACAAGAAAAAGTTGAGCAAGTTGAGCAAAAGGTGCCTGTCATAAAGGATAAGAAGATTTCCATCGCTATGATTGGCGATATCCTATTGCATGAACAATTATTATATTACCAAGATTACTCCCCTTCTTTTGCTGGGGTAGAAGATACATTAAAGAGCTACGACTTTCTGCTAGCGAATCAGGAATCCTTACCCATAGGAAAAGAATTTGGCTTATCCGGCTACCCTAAATTTGCAAGCCCTGATTATATCGTTCGTGATTTAAAAGAAGCTGGTGTTGATCTCTTGTCAGTAGCTAATAATCACACATTAGACCGTGGTGAAGCAGGCGTTCTAGCTGCTCTTAAGAATATCAAATCTTATGGGCTTCCTTATGTTGGTGCATATAAATCTGCGAAAGATCGCGAAAAAATGCGTATTATCGATGTCAAAGGTATTAAAGTTGGAACTTTATCTTACACTTATGGAACAAATGATAATGAAACTCCTGCTGGTAAAGACTATCTAGTTAATCGAATCGATCTTGACACTATTCAAAAGGACATCAAAAAAATGCGCCCTAATAGCGACGTCATCATCGTCAATATGCACTGGGGCACCGAATACCAATCTACACCAAATAAGACGCAAAAACAAATGGCTAAAGTCATTTCTGAAGCAGGTGCAGATATAATTTTCGGGCATCATCCTCATGTCTTACAGCCTTACGAGAAAATAACCGCAAAAGATGGACACGAGACGCATGTATTTTACTCTTTAGGTAATTTCTTCTCGACTATGCAAGATCTATCTACTTATGTGGGTGGCATCGCCTCGTTAAATGTTGTAAAAAATGCTGAAGGGGCTATTCGAATCACTTCACCCCGCTTCACCCCAACTGCTATTATGAATAAAGACGGTTTCTATTCAGTAGAGCTTTTGAAGGATGTCGAAAAACAGGCTGTAAGATCCGTTGATTGGGTAAAAAAGACTGTAGGCGTTGATAGTAAGAAGTAAACATATTGGACGTTTACACGTTAACTACGCCCCTTTCAGATGGTTTACTATATAATAGAAAGAAATGCTTTTATAAAGAAGGTTTTTAAATGAAAAAAATAGATATTTTATCGATTCCGATTGCGGATACAACAAAAAAAGAATTTGTAAATACAGTCACAAAACAAAATGGACAAGTATGGATCGTAACCGCGAATCCTGAAATCATTATGCTTGCCAAAGAGCTCCCTAGTTATGAAAAACTACTACACACTGCTGATTATGTAGTGGCAGATGGCATAGGCGTTGTCATTGGTTCTAAAATGCTAGGACAACCATTAAAAGAGCGCATTCCAGGATTTGAATTAGTACATGAGTTTATGGCGGTTGCGAATGCTACGGGAACGCGCAATAGAATTTTCATGTATGGAGGCAAGCCTGGAATAGCAGCAAAAGCAGCTGAGATGGCAAAAGCACAGTACCCTAATATTGAAATCGTCGGCGTCGCTGATGGCTATGGCAGAGACGGTAACGGTGATGAAGTGGCATCAAAAGCGGCCGCTATATCTCCTGACTACGTATTTGTAGCGTTAGGCGCTCCAAAGCAAGAAGAATGGATTGCTACACATCTCGAAAAATTCCCTAATTCTATCTTGATGGGTGTTGGCGGAAGCTTGGATATACTATCCGGGAACATTGATCGCGCACCAGACATCTTCCTTAAGCTGAATTTGGAATGGTTCCACCGTTTGATTACACAACCTACACGCTGGAAGAGGATGTTGAAGATTCCACAGTTTTTGCTTGCGGTGAAGAAGGATGGACGGAAATGATTGGTTGTTGAGTAGTTGGATGGTTAATTGGATTGAATGATTTGGAAAGCCGCCTGGATGGGCGGCTTTTTTGTGTTGTTTTTGGGGGTGGTTTTGGGATTGTTGTGGTAACTGGGGTGTTTGTTGCGGTAACTGCTCTGTTTGTTGCACTAACTCGTCTGTTTGTTGCGCTAACTCCGGTGTTTGTTATTTAGCAGAATATTCACGTCCTTAGAAGCTAGGTTTTTGTTTGAATAAAGGGTAATTTTCTAACTAAATTGAAATATCATTATTCCACTTTTCAGCAAAAGAAAGCCCCTAACCTCCGAAAAGATTAAGGACTAATTGCATTAAAGTACTCCCGGAATTTGGAATCTAATAATTATATGACTAATGAAATCCACCAAACATGCTGAATGAATACAGCGGAGTAAAGGACAATAGCCGCTCCCATTAAGAGCTGTAATGATCTTTTCAGCTGAACCTTACTAAGGATATACAATAACAATAATGGAAACATAATTTTCAACGAATAAAAAGCAAAAACACTATTTTCATATACTATACGCATAAGTGGGTTTGCTTCAGTAATGTGGTTATGTCGAATACCGAAATCGGTGAAGATGGAATCTATAATGGATAAAAATAATAGAAGTAATCCCGCAAAAAACAATTTGCTACGAGGAAAAAATAAAAGTTTCATTTTCAAACAATGTAACCCCTTTTTTATTCAATAGTATGCTTGTACTATTCTGGGATAACTGATGGTGAAATATACTTTTGAGTTGGTGAAATTTCCAAGAAGGGATTTTGAGGAAAAAATAATTTCAATGACTGATACTGTATTCATATATATGCTTAAAAACCAATAACATTCAGACAAAAATCACTTGTTCTGAAATTAAGAGTAATAATGTATCTATCTACGATTATTCAGTTAAATGATCGATTTAGATTATTGCTCATGCTTTTATTTTTACCGTTTTTAACTATAGAATTAACTTACATAACAAATTCTTCGTCGAGGTTGTTTAATAGTTATTAATCAAGGTAGTTCTCCTAAAAGAGTCGAATGCGTTCATTAATTAGAAGATTTTATTTCCAATAAACATTTTCTAATTATTAACTTATAGTTATAATTTCATCCTTTTTTGGAAAGCATGTATTTATCACTGAAAGAAGGATGATAAATTATGATTAAGAAGTTTTTCGCCATTTTAATAATATGTTCAATTTCTTTTTTCGCAGGGTCGTATTATACAATGAACAATTCACCCTCTAAGTTCCTTGATTGGAATAAGGAATCGATTTTCCAAGATGGCGTTGAATTAATTTCAATTCTGCCTCAAAACCTAGAGGTCGTATTTGATGATATAAAAATCTTCATATCCGATTCAATCGACTTCGTTGATGAAAAGATCGGAAACTTACTGAATAAAGAAAAAAATGATATAAAAAGTGATATAGTAGAAAATCAAAATGACTATAAAAATCCTTTATTTGAACCAACTGAAGATTTACAACAAGCAAATCTTGATTATGATTTTAATGAAAATACAATCATAAATACGATAGCAGAGAATTACTTAAGTAATTCTCAAGAAATTTTAAGTGAAGACTAATAATTAGGTTAAGAGAACGTACCGATTGATTAGAATATTTGGAAGATTTTTGCTCAAAGTGCTTTGTTTGTTACCGAACACCATCTAAGTATAAAACTATCACAAAAAGTAAATTCTGTAATTTTAATAAATGCAATACTTAAAGAGATACAGCTCATTCGTCTAAAAAAGAAGAGTGTGTCTAATTCAATGAACTATGTAGTTAGTTGAACTGGATTACGATGCTATGTGCTACTACAATTCCTGCTCATTTCTTTCCTTTTCGTGTTGCTGATAAGTCTTAAACATTAAGCGTTGATGAGATTTAATATATCCTCCTAGGGCTATTTCCAGTTCTTCTTTTTTCTTTTTCATAATAAGCCGAGCGAAGTTCGATAGAATTTCAGGATCCTCTTCGCTCAGGTTATAACTAGCTTTTAAAAGCCCATGACAAAAGAGTTTAGCAATCTATTCTGGCGTCTTTCACATCTGTTTTACTTCCAGGTACTACCTTCGTATGTTGTTCATCCACAACTAGAAACTCAATTTCTTAAGCTTCTAATAAATTCACAATATGTTTCCTGTAAACACTAGTGATTTCCAGGGCAACATGCGTACAGTTATTCTCTTTAATCCAGCCCACCATACGAAGTAATCTTGTCGCAAACGTATGTCGAAACAAATGTGGATGTAGATGAATTTGTAACTCCTTTGACGCATGGCTCAACCAGTTCCGAACTGCATCACGATGTAATTTTTCTACTCGTTGACTAACCAACAAGTAAGAACTACTATGAAATGGACTTTCCTCTCTTTCACCTTGCATGTAATCTTTCATGTAGGCTAACACATCTTGTCGTAAGCTAATTTCTCTTATTTTTCCGCCTTTCCCCTTAACCGTTAAAGCAGATGGCATTAGACTAATATCTTCTAAACGGACACTCACCAATTCACTCACTCGAACACCTATGTACAATAATAGGTATCCTATTAAACGATTCACGATTCCGTTCACTTACATTCGCTTTATCCTCTAAGTAAAACAAAAATTGCGTAAGAAACTCCTCAAATTGAAGATGTTCCTGTCTGTACACTTCAAACTTCTTTAAACCTTCATGTAGGATTCAATCGTTTTAACTGTTTTGCCTTCTTCTACTAACCATTGTTGAAATGCTTCCATTGGTGCTTTCACTGTTATCCTTCCTTTCAAAAAAAGAAAATCCTAAACCTTTGTGTTGGTTTAGGACTCTTCAGCTTGTAATTGTCGTAATGCTTCTGCTAAAACTGCAACTACTACTGTTACGATCAATTTGTACTTCATGAGATTTCCCTCCTAAAAACGAAACTCACGACAGTTATATAATAATGTTTGAGTTTTTTTGCATACAAAAATAGTTCATGCCTTGTGTCGCATGAACCTGTCCTTTTTACTATTCTTTTGATTTAGTTTTGTCGTGAGTTTAATCTTTCGCTGACTGAATTTCTCCATTCTTTAACCAAACAGTTTTCACATGGTGTTGATTGTTTTCATCGTAAACATCCATCATTAAGTAAACTTCATTGCTCTTCATAAGGTAACTAATGGCTGTTACCATACAAACCTTTGGTAATGCTTTGAACTCCTGTTCTGTAAAGAAACGTTCATCCATTTCCTCTTTGCGGAGTTCAATTGTTTCGTAGCCAATGTTGTTTAATGTTACTTTTTCAGATGTTCTTAATGCCCTCTCATTTAAAAATCGTTCGTAGCTGTAAGTCATGTGCTAACACTCCTTTACTTGTAGACCTCGTAGGCAATTACTTCTTCGTTCTTCTTCCACAGTTCAAACAGAACTCCATCTTCTTTACAGATGAAAAATGCTCCCCAATGACTACCTCTTAAATCATCATGTGTACAGGAATAAGCATTAGCTAATATTAAATTCCATTCATTTTGAATCACTTGCATGTACTGTTCTAGGACTGGATGCTTTAAGTCAATGACCTCAATTTTTACATTTGATGCTTGTAGGTACACATGAAATACCTTTCTTAGTTGTTTCGTAAACCATTCCATGACAAAAATCTCTTCCATTTGGATTCTCCTTTTCTCTTAAAACCTTGAAATAGAACTGTAAAACGATTACTTCCAGAACCTCGCCTTTTCTTAGGCTTGTTCAAATGTAATCGCTTTCTAGGTAGTCTATGTTGTTTTTAGAACACTCATGAATCTCCCTCCTAACTAAAAAGCTCTCATGCACAAATACATGAGAGCTAGAATTCAAAATAATAATATATATTTAAAAAGAGAATCCAAACGCTATGAAACAAAAAAAAAGCTCCTATCTTCCGAAGAAGATAGGAGTCTTTGAATCCGTTCGCCCAATAAGGTAAGAGGAGGGATTTATTAAAGTGAAACTTTGATGCCTGCAGCTGAGATATCAGCTTTGTTGCCAGCTTCATCAGTTAATTTGTAATCATCAGAAGTTAGAGTAACCTCTTTAGCAAAATCATCAGCAGTTAACTCTTTATCAATAACAATTGTTACTTCTTTAGATTTAGGAGTTGCTGTTACAGTAGCTTTAACGCCATCTAGTTTTTTACCAGCAACATTTACAACATAATCAGTAGCTTCAGCTTTTACTTCTTCGCTTAAAGTTACTTTAATAGTTGTTTTACCTGAAGTTGCAGGTGTAGTTGTAGTTTTTGCTGCTTTTGCAGTTACAGTGAAAGTTTGACCATCAGTTGTTCCTGTTGGTTCAGTTACAGTTAAACCTTCTAAAGTTTTATCAGCAGTCCATTTAGAAGTAGTAGTACTGTAAGTATAAGTTGCTACTTCGTCAGTTGTACCAGTATAAGTACCTTCTACTTTCGCAGCAGAATCTGAAGCAACTGCTGTTGCTGGTATTGTTGTAGTTGTTTCTTTAGAACCTTTTTCAATAGTATCAACTTTTGCAGATTGTACAGCTGGTTTTACGTTTTCATTGAAGACTTTTTGAGTAGTAAAGTCGTCCATAACGTTACCATTTGCAGCTTTAACACCAGTTATTTTAACTGTACGTTTACCAGTGTAATTGTTTGAACCAGATACAAGTTTAACTGTAGCAACTCCATTTGCTCCCAAAGTAACTGAGTCAATAGTAGCTCCAGCTACATAATAATTAGCTTTGTTTACAACAGTTGCATTATCTAATTCAACAGCTGCTCCAAAGTCTATTGTAAATGTATCATTGTCTTTAACCTCAACTTTAGCATCAATCAATACAGGTTTAGCAGAATCTTTATCTGCACCACGAGTGAATGAGAATGAAGAAGTTTTAGCTTCGTTTTTGTTTCCAGCTACATCTGCAAATACGTTAGCTGCTAAGTCTACTGTGTAAACAGTATCTTTAACTAATGCTGAACTAGCAAATTTAATTTTAGATAATTCAACTGTATATTGAGTTGAAGAATCAGTTACTGGTTTTACATCTGTAGCAGCAAAAGTAATGTCACCAGATGTTGTTACATAGTTTTTAACCGCTTTTGCTGGTAATGTAATTGTACCTGAAGCAGCTAAAGTAGTATCTTCACTTGTAGTAAATGTTAATACTTGGTTACCATCTTTGTTTACAGAAATAGCAGCTGTTGCAGTTGGTTTCACTGTGTCAGCAACAAAGTTTACGATTTGGCTGAATGCTTTACCATCTTCACCAGATAAATCAGTGTATGATTTGTCTGATACTGATACACTTGTTAAACCAGATACAGCTGAATTTAATTCAACGATGTATTTTGTTTTATCAGCTTTATCTTGAGTTACTGATTTCACTGATGAACCAGCTACAGTTAAATCTGGTTCAGTAAATCCTTGAACTTCTTCAGAGAATTTAATTGTGAATTTTTTAGCATTAACTGGAGTTACGCTTGTTATTTCTGGTGCTACACCATCTTTAGCACCCTTTTGAATTGTAACTGAGAATGGTGTTTCAAGAATATTAGTTGCGAAATCTGTTAAACCAGTGAATGATACAGTAATGTTTTTGTTAGCCTCTACATTTGAAGGTAACACAACTTTGATAGAAGATCCTTTTACAGTTACGTCAGATGCAGGAACTGAAAGAATAGTACCATCTGCATTTTTAAATACAATTGAACCTTTATCATTGATTGGCTCAGAGAAGTTAAATACAAATGTTGATGCATTTTCTTTTGTATAGTTTACATAAGTTGGTGCTACTTTATCTTCAGCTTTGATAATTTTTGTAGAAGTTTCTACTTTATCTCCAGTCGTTGTTTTTACTGCATCAGTAACTTTAACAGTGTATTCACCATTGAAAGTTGTCTCTGAAGTAATAGTTACTGTTTTTTTATCTTCTGATAGCTTAGCTTTTAATCCAGTTTCATCTGCTGTTCCAACTTTAGCAATTGAAATGTTTGCAAGAGCTTCAGAAGCACCAATTACAGTTGAAGCATCAATAGATCTGTTAAAAGTAACTTTAATTTCTTTAGCGTTAATCGCCTCTACAGCTTTAACTTTAGCTCCAACTTCAACACCTTTTTCAAATGCGCGTTCTACGTTGTTAGCATCAAGGTAAGTACCGTCAGCAATTGCTGCATCGAAGTAGAATTTATCTTCGAATTTTTCTAAACCTTTGTTTAATACTGCATCTTTATAAAGTTGGTCTTTGAATAAAGCTAAACCTTTGTTTAATACTGCATCTTTATAAAGTTGGTCTTTGTAAACTGTCAAACCTTTGTTTAGGTTACCAGATACATAAAGTTGACCTTCGAAGATTCCTGTTGCTGCTTTACCAGTTTTGTAGTAAACGCCTTTGTAAAGACCTGTCGCTTTTTTACCAGCTTTGTAGTAAGTTTTGTTAACTACGCCAGTGTAAGCTTTACCTGATTTGTAGTATACGTTTTTGTAAGTACCTGTCGCTTTTTTACCAGCTTTGTAATAAGTTTTGTTAGTTACGCCAGTGAATGCTTTACCAGCTTTGTAGTATACAGATTTGTAAGTACCTGTCGCTTTTTTACCAGCTTTGTAATAAGTTTTTTTGTAAAGACCAGTTAATTTTTTACCGTCTTTATATAGCGCTTTGTTGTAAGTTTTGTAACCTTTTACAACTTTACCAGTGCTCTTATATACAAGTTTACCATTGCTCACCTTTACTGAAGTTGAGCTTTTTGCGAATGCTGTATCTGATCCAGCAGCTGCGAATGATCCTGTTAATACTGCAGCACCAATGACAAAGGCAGTAGCCGATTTTACTAGTTTAAGTTTGTTGTTTACCATTTTATTCATTCTCCTTTACTTGCGGACTATCTAAAAGTTTTAAAGTCATGTAGTTAATACCGTTAAATATCCTTTAAATTTACTTTATGTAATCCTTATTGACTATATTAACACACATCCAAAGGTATACTTAATATTTTTTTGGGTTTTTTACCAATTTGTTCGTTTTTGATATTATATTCCTATTAAATTTATATAAATTTCCACCTAGTGATACAATATATTTATGTTATTTCAAGATAATTTCCTGTTAAAAATTTATTAAAACAAGCTCATTTTCATAAAATGTTATCGAAAAATTACTAAAAGTGGTTTTTTTATAATTAAATTATACTATAATTTCATTTTGATTGAATGTTTAAATAATTTAAATATTCAGTTTTATTAGACTTAAATTATTACCTTTATTTGTATTTTAAGGTTATTTTTTATAACGTTTTTGCTTATTATGTTAATAAAAAGGATTAGATATAAATATTTCCTTACGTTTATTTTTATCATAATTATTACAAATACAACTTTAAATGGTTTTTTAGCATACTAACATATAGATTGATATTTTATTATTTCAATATATTTACCCATAAAAAAGTAAAAACGTAACCAGAAGTTTACTGGCTACGTTTCTTATACTTTAATCTTCTACCATTTCATACCCATAATTGGCATTTGCAATATGGAGAGCTGATTCACCTTCTACTGCAATAGAACCAAACAGTTTAATATTATCAATGCCGAAAATAGTAATGTTATATTTTCCTGCAGTGATAGATCCTGAGATATCAAAGGTTGATACTGTTTTGGCTTTGTTCCATTTAAATGCTGAGATTGTATATAGAACGCCATTTTTTTCTACGTTAATTAAAGGCTTCTTATTATTAACCGCTTGGCTATATGTCACTTCTAGCGTTTTTGTATCAACAATACGAATAGATTTAATAGTCGTCGCTTTTCTAACTAATTCTCCATCTTCGTATAGATTTCCGCCGTATTTGCCATTTGCGATATCTGTATGATAATAATATTGACCATCAAATTCTGCAATTCCATAGTTTTCATCTTCGCCATTATAAAGTCGATCCTCAAATAAAGTATATCCTTTATTATAATCTGCATCATTATATAAGATATCGTTATATAAGAAGTACCCTTCATTTAAATATGATCCATCGTACAGTTTCTTATTATAGGTTGTATAACCGACATTCGGCTTTGCGTTAATATACAATCTATCTTTATATACTGTCTTGCTGTTTTTTAAATTAGCTCCGTAGTATAGTTCGCCTTCAAAGATTCTATAGCCACTATTTATTTTTGCTCCGTAATATAATTTGCTTTGATAAATAAGCGCACCTTTGTTTAAATCTTCCCCATCGTAAAGTAAACCATTATAAATTCTATAGCCTTCATTTGGCCAGCCATCTGGGGCATAAAGTTTGTTATTATATACAACATATCTTCCTGGCTCTTTACCAGATTCATAATAATAACCTTCTAATATTCCCGTAAAAAGTATACCGGATTTATAATATCGTTTATTGCCAGAAACAGTGTATTGACCGGTTGCTTTTTTTGCATCTACATAGAGGATTCCTTGATAAAGCTTTTGCTTTTTATAGAGCTTGCTTCCTTTATACAGTTTGCCATTTTTCACATTATAGCTTTGAGAAACTTTTTTCTTAGTTGTTGTTGGCTTTTTTGTTGTTGTCGGTTTTTTTGTCGTTGTTTGAAAACCGACCTTTGTTTTTGAATTAGCAGCTTGTGCGATGTCTGTTTTCGTTAACGTTATTATCGAAGGGATTAATAGTACGGAACAAAGCATAAGCCGTCTAAGAAGTTTGATACGGGTATTGTTAGTCTTCTGCATCGATTTTAAAGCTCCTTCACTTATATGTATTTAGTTCTTCCACTTCATGTAACATACTTATTTTACCACATTTAAACCTATTTTTTTGAGAAATGCTGGTATTTATGTTTTATTATTAAAATAACACAAAAAAGCATCACTGATTTTATAGATCAGTGATGCTTTGCTTTGTGTTTTATTAGTTTACTACGGCAATAATGCCTTCTTCATCATCTAGTACAAGTTCAATTCCTGAAGCGAATGGATCGCGGTTTAGGAATTCGGAAATCCATAGACGAACTGCCGCTATTAGACCCGCTTCACTAATTACTTCAACTTGGCCTCTAATGAATGATTCTGCTGAAAAGCCTTCATCATCATCGTATGCCAATTCAACTTCAACATCTTCTGGCATGACGTTTTTGTTACGAGCTTGGAAAAGACAGATTGCATTGATGATATCTTGTTCTGGAATAATTATCTGTTCCATGGGTTTGCTTCCTCTTTACGTTTTTTTGCTTTTATCATAGTAAATACTTTACGAACTAATGCAATTAATACGATAATCGCAAGGATATTGATTGCGAATCCTAAAATAGAACCAAGTGCTCCCATGTTACCAAATAGACCGCCGAATAATAATCCTGCTAGTCCACCAAGCATAAGACCTTTCATAAGGCCGCCCTTCATGAAGCCACCGCCTGATTTTGTAGCCGATGTTCCGTTATTTGTTTTTGTATCTTGTTTATCTTTTTGAATATTTGAATTTGTTGGTTGGTTGTTGTTATAGTTCTTGTTTGTATTGAAGCCTTTTTTACCTGATTTATACCCTTTTGCTTCAACTGTTGTTGCTTGGTCGTTGAACACAAAGCTTCCGACACTTGAGAATACAAGAGTGGCTGCAAATAAAGCTGCTACTAATTTTTTCAATGTATGACCCTCCATCAATTTTGGTAGTTTTTCTTTGGTGCTAACCCCACTGAACAGTGTATCATGCACTACTGGATATTTACACTGATATACGACGTTAGCCCATCTCATCACAGATAATTATCATGATTTACTTTATATACGTTCGAAAGTACAAAAGGTTTCAAAAAAAAAAAGTAATTCATTTCTTTCTCTCAAAGTACTTTACTTCCTATATATAGGAACTTATTTCAAGTATAAGATTTTACTACTTTTATTGTTTGAACTCTTGGTCTTTCTCAACTTATGTTTAGATGCTAGTCCTTCAGGGTAAAGATTATATGTAAAACAAAATCGGAGGGATTCAAATGACATTAAAATTAACAGTAGAAAACGCCGTACAAGCATTGGAAGAAATCAAAAAGTTAGAACTGCAAGGTCATACAAGAGATGACATTTATGTATTCGCACACTTTAAAGAAAGATCTGATGATATCAATAAGGCTCTAGATACTGCGGAAGTTGGAATCAAAGAACAAGGTATCTTAAATAGTATGAAGAATATGTTCACTTCTCGTGGTGATGAACTACGCAATAAGATGGAAGCTGCTGGCTTAACAAAAGAAGAAGCTGCAAATGCGGAAGAGGAACTAGATCAAGGTAAATTAATCATTATAGCTAACTAATGAATATGTAGAGAACCCCCAATCACGCTAATAGTGATTGGGGGTTTTTGAATTTATATTAAAGCTGGTCATTCTTTAATGCTTCAACTAAGTATTTTACTTGAGAAATATAGGATGTCATATCTGTTGAAATAAAAAATTTATCTTGTGAGAATATGTACAGTTCATCAATGCTTTTGGTTGATTGTTCGGATAATTGGACAATCGCTTCAAGTTCTTGACGGAATGTGCTTATTTCAGCCATTGTTTGATCTGTTGCGTGCTTAATACCTGACATATTTGTAAATAGCTCTTTTTCTGATGTTGCTATTTTCCCGAAGAATTCACTTGTCAAACGAGTCATTTCTTGCGTATGATCGAATTCTTTTGATTTTTCAACGATATTTGCTGATAGTACCGAAACTTGATCGACAATTTCATTTACTTTTTTATTCACATTCACTAATGCATCTTTACTTTGTTCGGCTAATTTACGCACTTCTGCAGCCACTACTGCAAAACCTTTCCCATGTTCCCCAGCTCTTGCAGCTTCAATTGAGGCGTTTAACGCCAATAAATTTGTTTGATCTGCTATCCCCGCTATTATATTGGTAATAGCTATAATGTCATTTGTTTCGCGCTGAACTTCGGTGATGGATTTTTCAAAATTAGTAAATACGTCTTTGACATAATCCATTTGCGAGTCGAGCTTGTTCATATTTTCATTGCCTTCATTTACTAAGCGAATATTTTGCTCACCTTGTGCTTCCACTGAAGCTGTAATACTATGTATGTTTTGCGCTTCATCAAGAATTCTTTGGATATTATCACTCGAGGTAATTAAAGATGTCCTGCCCTCTTCCACAGTATTTTTCACCTCTGTAATACGCTCGATAAATACGCTGTCGCCTTTCGCGTTCTTTTCATTAGATGATTTTAATAATGCGACTAAATCTAGTAAGCCATCAATCATTGATTCCTTTTCTTTGGGTGTTAATGAGTAGATTTCTTCTATTAGAATGTCAGAATGATTTTCTTTTTGTTTGAAAAAGCTTTTAAGCATGCTCACCGCTCCTATCTTTTCTTCCCTAAACCTAAAAGTACTAGTGTTTGATTAACAAGCGATTTATTAAATTGTTCTCCGTAACTGCAAAATCCACCTAAGTTAGGCAATTTCTCAAGTTCTCGATTTAATTCTGGGAATATACCGTGACTTTGAAATTGTAGTTTTCTTAGAATGCAGTTAAAGGCTAATACGCCCTCTAATTCAGTAAACTCGGACTTGAAAGTATGTAATGTTTGTTGTAAAGTTTCAACTGGGTTTTTTGGTTCTAAAATCTCAACAATCGAATCTTGGAAAACTTGGCAATAAAATTGGATCGTTCCATTCGGTAGTATTTGGAATGGTGATGCAATAAAAATTTCATTGTTAAATCTCCTGCCAAGTGGGTTTGTCATAAAATATTGATCTAATTCGTTTTCTTTTACGCCTAATCGATTTGCGTAAATTGTCGTTGCCTTTTTTCCATCTAACTCATAGACAATACGTTGCTCAGTATCAGCTTTAGTAATTTTCATCGATTTACCTGTACTAGTGAAAATGTTCTCTTTTAGCATGACAAAATCTACAGTTGGTTTCATAAAGATGACTACGCCACCTTTACTTGATACTTCTCCGTTTAAGCTAACGAAGGTTTCAATGAATTTTGCATCATCTCCAGCAGTTGCGCCAAATACAGGGAACCCCTCATGTGGGAAGATTGAATTGACGATTGATAGCATCTTTTCTTCTGCAGCAATTAATCCATTCGGAAATACTAATACTAGCCCTTCTTTTTCAAGTGTTTGGCTGTTAAGATTAATACCTATGTGTTTTGCTGCGGAAATTAAATCATTACGAGAGAATACAGGGTATTTCGAAATATCATTCATCAAAACCGTACTTATTTGTCCAATACTTTTTGCAAAGCTCATTGCTACTAGACCATTTTCTAAGAAGCCAGATGGCCCAATTTCGCCTGTCGTCGTTAAGCCAACAACTTCACTATTTGGATATTGTGCATTAAATAGTGCTGTTACTTCTTGAAATGAATGTGTCGTGCTTGTGGAAAATAATAGTAATGAAGGTTCGGTATGTAGTTTACTTGTAACTTCTTTAACTGCCTCTACGGTATTTTTTTGCTTTGTAGAATTGGAGCGCATTAATTCCATAGTAACACCTCTAGTTTATCTTGATAGTTAGTTTGAATCTCTTTTGATTATTCAAAATGGTTCTTTTTTACAATCTATTATAGCATGTACAAGGATAATTTAATTACTTATTTTCCCTTTTATATTTTTTTAAAACTCAAGAAAATTTGGGTGATTAGCTTTGATAGGCTATAATATATAAATAATTTAATTGTTGGAGAGGTTTTACATGAAAAAATTTATATATGTCATTGTGTTCTTTTCGTTCTTCGATTTGTTTACACAACTACCTGTCATGAGTACATTTGCTGAATCGCTTGGAGCATCGGCCTTTATAACAGGCTTGGCGGTTGGTATGTATTCATTGTCTAATACATTTGGTAACATCATTTCAGGGTTTTTAACGGATCGCAGAGGCCCATATAAAATCTTGATAGCGGGATTATTCACTACTGGTCTAGCTTTGTTGCTTTATACGTTCGCCGATGCACCGATTATGCTCTTAGTTGTTCGCTTTATCCACGGTTTAGTAGCGGGTTTAATCGTTCCAGCAGCATTTACTTTTTTAGCAAATGAAACTGAACAAGAAAAACGTGGTAAGAGTAGTGCTATATCAGGCGCATTTGTAGGAATTGCTGCTATTACTGGCCCTGCATTTAGTGGTATTTTAGCTAGTCGGACAAGCGTACCATTTGTTTTTAACATTACGGCTGCCTTCATGCTAGTGCTCGCTTTTTTATCCATCTTTATCTTAAAATCAACTCAAATAAAAAAAGATTCATCTACTAGTGTACACGTTCCTATTCGGACGTTCTTCAAAAATGCAGGCACACTTAAAGCCTTTATAGGCGCATTTTTCCTTATGTTTTCTCAAGGAGCTATCGCTTATTTATTACCTTTAAAGGTACAAGAATTAGGTTTTGATTCACGTTTGAGCGGAACTTTAATGAGTACATTTGGCATTGTTGCTGTTCTTGTATTCTTACTACCGACTAATAGAATTTTCGATAGAGTCAAGCCTATCAAAACATTAGCACTTGGTATTGGATTGATGGGGTTAAGTCAACTATTAATTAGCCAGGCAGATTCAAGTACATTACTTTATATGGCAATGTCTTGCTATGGATTTGGATTCGCTTTCTTATTCCCTTCTTTAAATTCGTTACTGATTGATTCAACAACTGTTGAGGTACGAGGCAAGGCTTATGGTTACTTCTACGCATTCTTCTCATTAGGCGTAGTTGCTGGGTCTTCAATTTTAGGTTGGTTGTCACTTGGCATCACAGGAGGATTTATCTTTACTGGAATATTGCTACTATGCTTTGCTTGTATAACATTAATAAATAGAAAAACAGTCACATCTTAAAGTTCAGCCAGAGATTTAAATATCTCTGGCTTTTTTTGTGGAAGTTGTTGCTGAATTTCTTATTAATCTCAATATCAGAAAATCCCCTTTGCCGAAAGACAAAGGGGATTTCATCTTGATTAAGTCAAAAAGATGGACTTTAACACTTCAACCGGTAAAATTTCTGTGTATTTTCATATAGCTTAGTAGAAACTTCTTCATATAATAACTGCTTAATAGCTGCGATCTTCTCAATAGATGCTCTGATCATGATTGGATGCGTCATCTTACCAGAGAAAGTCCCTTTAAACGGCCATGGTCCATCTGTTTCTACCATCATTTGCTCTAATGGATATTGCTTTACGAGCTGCTGAATTTCTTTTTCATACAATACATCAGGAGTTACGGAGATGAAATATCCATTTGCAATCATTCTTTTAACTACTTGTGTATCGCCTTTAAACCAATGAAAATGTGCAGCTGTCACATTATATTTTTCTAATAAATCACAAACAATGTGAGCATCTTCATATACTGCATGCAAAATAATTGGCTTATCCATTTCTGCTGCAAGTGCGATGAACTTTTCAAGTAAGTCGATATAGGGTTGGTATAGGGGCGCTTTTTCTTGTTTCAAATAATAAGGGAGCCCCACTTCTCCTATTGCAACCATCTCATCTCTATGTGCTCTTATCCATTCAAACAATTGAGCTTGCTCACTTTCCCCCAACAGTACTTGTTCTGGATGAAAGCCAAATGCAGGTAGGATGCGCTTATCATTTTGAGCTAATTTTAAATTGACCTTACTTGATGCTAAGTGAGTAGAAACTGCGATTAAATGGGTCACATTAAATTGAGCCATTTCTTTTAAAATCATCTTTTGTTGTTCATCATTGTATTGATCGAAATGGATATGAGCATCAATCATCAACTTCACTCACCTACCTCAATTTCATCCTTCAACAGATTGAATAGTTTTTGTTTGAGCTGGAAGAATTCATTTGTATTTAAGAGACTTTCCTCTCTCGGTCTTGCAAAGGGTACTTTTATCTCTTCTTTTATAGTAGCAGGGCGCTTCGTTAGTATATAGATTCGATCTGCTAAAAAGATTGCCTCTTCAATACTATGCGTGACGAATAGTATTGATTTTCGATTTTCTTCCCATACAGATAGAAGCCATTTTTGCATTTCAATTCTTGTAAATTCGTCTAACGCTGAAAATGGCTCATCAAGGCATAATAAATTTTGTTTACTGAGTAACGCTCTTATAAAGGCTACGCGTTGCTTCATGCCACCTGATAATTCAATTGGGTAGGATTTTTCAAAGTCTCGTAACCCTACTTTTTCTAGCCATTCACTTGCTTCTTCATAATTTGGTTTACCTGATAATTCTTGCATCAGTACGACATTTTCAATGACGGTTCTCCACGGGAAAAGAGATGGTTGCTGAGGCATATAGCCGATTAACCCTTTTTGTCCGTGAATGATTTTGTCATTCAAAGAAATAGTACCTTCATCTGGCGTAGCCATTCCGCCTATTAAATTAAAAATGGTGCTCTTGCCACTCCCTGAAGGTCCGAGTAATGCAACAAATTCTCCATCTTCTACATGTATCGAAATATCATGTAAAACCTGTGTTGTACCAAAGGATTTTTCTATATGATTCATTTTAAGCAACATTGTATTCACCTCTCCAGTTTGCCTTTAATTACTATTCTTTCGACCAAACGTAGCAAACCAAATACGATGACACTTAATAGCATGATGGTGAAAATAGCAACAAACACACGATCTGTACGGAACGAGGATTGAGATAATGTCATGTATACACCAATGCCTTTTTTCGCACCTAGCCATTCAGAAATGACTGCCCCCATGACACTATAAGTCGCAGAGATTTTCAAGCCCGAAAATAAGGATGGAAGTGAATGCGGCAATTCTAGTTTCCAAAATAATTGGCTTTTTGATGCCCCCGCCATTTCCATATAGTATTTGAGCTCAGGTGCGGTATTTTTAAAACCATCTAATGCTGCTACAACAATTGGGAAAAAGCAGACTAAACCGATAATGATCAGTTTTGGTAATAAGCCAAAACCGAACCAAATAATTAGAAGCGGCGCTAAAACAATGATTGGAATATTTTGCGATAGAATAAGTAACGGATAAACAAGTTTCTGCACTTTCGGCATCATATGGAGGGAGACCGCTATGATAAATCCTACGAGACTTCCAATTGTCAGTCCTAATATTGCCAACTGAGTTGTTGATAAAATATCTGTTGAAAAAGTAGGAATTGCTTTGATAGCTTCAGAAAAGATAACTGTAGGAGCCGGTAGTAACCAACCCGGAACTTCTTTTAAACGAACAATCAATTCCCAACAACATAAAATGAAAAGGAGCAGAAAAATCGCTCCTCCTTTTTCACGTATCCATTTCATTATCTGTATTTCTCCGTTAATGTACTTAGTTCTATACCAGATGGTTGGTAAAGTATTTTCACCTGAGTAATGACGTTTACGCTACCTAGTTCAATCATCTTTTCATTCATCACACGGATGATGTCAAGCAGTTCAGAAAGTTCACCTTCCATTGTTGTTTCAAGTGGATGGACTTCATACTTCACACCAGCATCGTCGATAATTTTGATAGCTGCATCTACAAAAGGAATAACATCCTCGTAAGTTTTTGTTTTCGGAATAATTTGTACACTGATTAATGAATTAGCCATTTCTTTCTCCTCCTTATTGTGGTAAAAATTCGTTTGTGAACGCATTTTCAGGATCGAATTTACCTTCTAATACGTTATTGTCACTCATCCAATTTGCATAGTTTTCCCAAACTTCAAGTTTCTGCTCTCCCCATTGCTTTGCATCATCTTGATATTTGTCAGCTAGCCATTGTTGGCTTTTCTTAACTAACTCTGCATCTAATTCTGGAGCAGCTTTTAGTAAAATATCTGCAGCAGCTTCTGGATCTTTTATAGCAAATTCATATCCTTGTGAAGTTGCTTTAGTGAATGCTTTCACTGTATCTGGATTACTTTGGATCATTTTTTCGTTAGTTGTAAGAACTGGTGTATAGTAATCTAGTTTGTCACTATAGTCTGTTAAATAGAGCATATTTATTTTTTCTCCACGCAGTTCCGCTTCGACACCTGTCCATGCATAGTAAATCCATGCAAAATCTACATCTTTTTTGACCATTGTAAAGAAGTCTGCATCTCCGGCATTGATAATGTCTAGCTTCTTATTATCGGCATTTTCAATTTTCATAAGAGAATCCAGCACAGCTTTTTCGATTGGAGAACCCCAACCACCATAAGTCTTACCTTCGAAATCTTTTGGTGATTTAATATTTTTGTCTATTGGGGATGCAAAGCCCGATGTATTGTGTTGAATAATCGCTGCGATTGACACAAGTGGAACTCCTTGAACTCTTGCTTGTGTAATCGATTCTTGCGCTGTAATACCAAATTCGGCTTTTCCTGAAGCTACTAGTTGATCTGCTCCTGTTTCACCTGGTTGAATGATTTCTACATCCAAGCCTTGCTCTTTAAAAAAACCTTGTTCTTTCGCTACATATAAACCAGTATGATTTGTATTTGGCGTCCAATCTAAAACGACGGTTACTTTTTTTAATCCGTTTTTTGAGTCATTGTCATTTCCTTTTGACTCATTTGATTGGCAACCTACTAAAGCGAATAATGCTACAAGCAGCAGCATACATTTTTTCATTTCCCTTGCCTCCATCTATATTATTTTGACAAGTTCCATGCAAAAAGAAAAACGCCCGGAACTATTCCGGACGTTAACATACACTCTAAAATTCAATGATACTCGAGATTTTAGCTGATGTTCCCTCCGCTGGTGTTAACCAGATCAGGTTCTAAGGGTCAGCATCTATCGGATACATTCTCAGCTGGCAACACCAGCCCCCCCACATTCTTGCACATATGAACTTTTCTCATCTATTATATCAAAAAAACAAAAGATTCCAATATTTATTTGGAAATGATTGTTTTTGGGTTTTTATGAGTTGGTGTTTTATTGCTCTGTCTTGGGAGTTTATTGTGCTAACTCTGGTGTTTGTTGCTCTAACTCCGGCGTTTGTTGCGCTAAATCTGGTGTTTGTTGCGCTAATTCCACTGTTTGTTATTTAGCAGAATATTCACGTCCTAAACACCCTCTAATTACTAACTCATAGATTATTTCACTGGTAAATCTTCACCGAAAATTGATACGGTTTGGCGGTCTGGAACAAATTTTTGTCCATTCCATTTCAATATTGTTTCTACATAACCTAATCCATCTGCATGATATCTACCGGCGATTTCTTGGTACGCCAAAAATTCGTAGTTGCCGTCCCTTGCGTAATCAATAGGATAGAATCCGCTAATTGGATCCACCCACCCTTGAATTGGTGCTTTAAGTGTGCCGTCTATATTATAAATTTCAGATAAATATTCTTTTCCTTTATATGTTAGATCTAAGATATATTTTTTCGCTGGATAGGAGCTAGTAACACTAACTTTATAATTATCCAAATAATTAACTTCATATTTTGAAAGTTCATTATAGGCATCTGAGTCAAATACTTGGCGCATTTCCCCGTTCATATATGTAAATATATATGCGAATATGATGCCGCCACTTCCACCTGAATCTATGACAACCAAAATATCTTCTACACCATTTCCTGTATAATCCCCGAGCGATATGGTGGGGTTATATCCTGCATTTTCTTTTAACGGGATTTGTTCATAAAAATTTGTTTTTTCATTAAAAACAACTAAGGTAATATTTTTTAAATATGGACTTCCTTCTGTTTTCTCAGCAGTTAGAAGAACTGTATCAATTAAGCCATCTCCTGTAACATCACCTCTTTTTTTATCGATGACGATTTGAGCGACCTCTTGATGCTGCTTCAACTTATTTAAAATTTGCCTTCTTTTTTCTAGTAGAGTTTCTTTAGATGGATATGGTGAATTAAACGACAACGTTTTATCTATTGAAATAAGTGCCTGTTCTAAATCTCCCGCCTTCATCTGAGCATCCGATAAATAGTACCAATAAAAAGGATAATCATTATTCTTCAATAGATTCTTATAGTATGCTTCTACTTTTTTGAAATAATATGGGTACACATCTTTTGCCTTTACAAGTCTCATGTCATTTATACGATAGACAGTTATTTTATAGGCATCACCCGTATCGTGAATCCAAATAGCTAGCTCGTATTTTCCGTCCGAATTTTGGGTACTCGGCATATCCTCTACTTGCAATTTACTATAGACCATATTATTCGTTGGTATATGAATAAAACCTTTGTTTGTCCATTGCAGTAGGTCTAACTTCGACCATATACTCCCTATTTGCCAACCTACAATTAAAGTATTTATATTTTTGTTAACTAATGGCACAACTTCTAAGTTCGTTATTCCATATCCGCTTCCTTTGATGTCTGCTATTGGAACCCATTCATTATGGTTATTTTTTAATATTTTAATATAATTTTGACCTTGATAGTTGTAGGCTCCGATTATCTCTTCTTTATGATCTCCATCTATATCTGCTAGCAGTATTGCCGGCTTTTTTTCCGGTTGTTGTAATTGTAAAATGGTTGCCGTTGAAGGTAAAAATCTCATCAGTACATCTGCATATTCTTTCAATATCTCCCCACCCTTCAATCAATTATATGCATGCTTCTGTTAGATAATTTGCATCTCCTGAGCACTTCTAAAGTGTTTTTACCTCTGAGGCATAATAATATCCCCTGACTCAATCGAATCAGGGGATGCTTGATAGTCGTATTAAATATATGTGAAATCTATGTGTGACTATACTCGTTCTAATTTATTACCAACGGTGCCATGGATGCCATGTACCCCATTGATTCCATTGATTCCACGGTTGTTGCCATGGTTGTTGCCATGGTTGCCATTGATTCCATTGATTCCATTGCTGACCTGGAAACCAGTTTTGGCCGTGGTGCCAGTCGTTACCTTGGTGCCAATTGTTGCCTTGATTCCAATGCTGTCCCCGCCAAAAATTAGAACTTTCGCGTTGCCACTGTCCTCCATGAAAAGGTTGAACCATTCAATTTCACTCCTTTTTCTTTTCATTCTTTGTAGGATATGTATGAGACTATAAAATGGTCCAAAATAGTGATTAAAAAACAGTGTTTCTCATAAATTCCTTTGCTAAAGCATATGCATTTTCCGTTTAGATGTTAGAAACCCCCTTCTCAAAAGAGATAGGGGGTTCATTACTTAATAGCGTTTATTTCTCAACATTGATATACAGCTTACCTTTCGCTTCTTGACGCGTTTCGTTTTTGAAATTATCAACAGCTTTTACTTCGATTACCGCTCCCTTAGCTACTGTTCCTGATGGTACTGTCCAATAGCCTACGTAATGACCGTCCGCTTGTTCTGACATAGGTAGCTCAGTCGCATTTTGATCTTGTCCATTAACGTTTGTTAGAGGCATGTGGATGACGAAAGTAGCTTTCAATCCAGCTGCACTATCAAATTCAATTTTAACACTTTTGCCTGTTTCCAGATTAAGGTCTTCTACTGGTGTTAAGTTTTCAATGACAGGTGCATCGTAATTTGCTGTGATACTAATTTTCTTTGTTACTTTGTTGTTTGCTTTATCGCTAGCTACTACTTTGATTTCATTTACACCGTTGTCGAGAAGAATACGTTTCGAATATTTTCCATTGACCACAGGTGCGTCTTTTCCATTTACACGTACCCAATCTAGATTCGCATCTTCAACAGTACCTTCAACTGTTACTGACTCACGGTTTGTTTTATCCCCATCGAGCGGACTTTCGATTTTCAGTTCCGGTTTCATCGTGTCTAATACAACATTAACAGCTTTAGATTCTCCTATTACTCGATTATCAAGAGTTGCTACTGCTACGAATTCATTTGAACCCTCTGATAATTTAACATCGATTGAGAATTTACCATCTGCTCCAACGACGGCAGATCCAACTTCTTGATCATTTTGTTTTAATTTAATCGTCGTTGTTGGTGAAGCTGTTCCTTCGATTTTTGTTGATGCTTCATTTGTCACAGATTTTGTTGCTGGTGAAGTAATTACTGGGCCCTGTACTTCATAACTTACACGGGCACGAATCATGTAGTTTCCTTCTTCAGCAGGTGATGGTGACCAAGCATCGGAAACACCTTGGTAGCTTCGTCCTGCATTTTCTCCACTTTCATCTGTTGCAAGACCTGGTGTGTTCGGACTAGCATGCGTTTGACGATATACCATGTAGAAGTCGCCATTTACAATAATATTGTGATCACTTAAATCAACAACTGTCCATTCACCATTACGTAGAGCTGTTGCATCAATTGGACCCGCAAGTTTCTTACCAGGCGATCCATCTGCCCCAGTCGTGTCCCAAACTTCAACTGCGAATGCAGTACCACCTGGAACTGGCCATTCAGTGTCCCAGAATCGGAATACACCATCAGTTACAATGCCATTTTCTTTTCCTTCAGGAAGAGACATTTTCACTGCCCAAGCGTTTCCTGCTGCATTAAATGCACGTGCATTTTCAGGAGTACCGTCATCATAGCCAATTTCGCCACCCGGATAAGTGTAGAAAGGTTTTAACTCAATATCTTGAGTCGTAGCTTGTTGGCCAATTTTAATAGTTGTTTCTTGGCTATAGAAGCCACGAGCAACAACTTTTAATGTGTAGTCTCCTTCGTATGCAGTCAATGAATAGTTACCTTTTGCATCTGTAGTAACCGGCGTAATATTAGCATCTTCAACTAGTAAGATAGTTGCTCCTGCTATGCCTTCGCCTGTTGATTTGTCAGAGATTTTACCACTCACTGTATTTTGTGCAACTTCATTCAATGTGAAGTTTGCAGTTGCCATGCCATCTGCTTCAATCGAAACAGATTGCTGTTTAGATGTGAACCCATAAGCTTCTGCTTTCGCAGTGAATGTTCCGGCACCATGTGTTAATGAATATGAACCATCAGCAGGATTTGAATACACTGAACGGCCAGATTCAAGAATACTTACTTGAGCACCTAAAGGTAAAAGCGTTGGATTCACAATAGCTTCTTCTACCGATGGTTTTTCTTTTGTAGGCAATACCGGACGAATAGTCTTAGGATCAACCCACTCTTTCATAGCTTCTTTATCTTTATCCTTTCCTACATTTCCTTTGTTACTGCTATTTTTATCGCTAGCGTTATTAGATTTATTGCCATTTACATTTTTGTTTTTGTCCTTATCTTTAGACACTTTGCCTGTTTGTGAGACATCCACTAACCCGATATCATCAATATACCAACCTTCTTTATTAACACTTCCATCAGAGAAAGCATTAAAACCAATATAGATGCGTTGACCTGCATAAGCTGATAAGTCAACTTCTGCATTTTTCCAACCGTTTGAAGCACCTTGAACCATCATTACTTGTGTCCACTCTTCTCTATCTGTTGAGACAAAGACATGTCCATAATCCCAAGCTCTTCCCGATGTAGATTCCTCGAAGTTATGCCATTGTTTGAACTGTAAATAAGAATGGCCTTGTGGTAAATCAACTGGAGGCATCACGAGTGTTGCGTTCATTTGGCTGTCATAGTTACCAGCTAAATTTGTTGCATACACTTTTTCACCAGAAGCAGCTTTTCCTGGACCAGACGTTGGTGTTCCCCACTCCCAGCTGTTTTTATTGCCAAACGAAGTCCAGCCAGTAGGTTGTTTTTCTAGGTTTTCAAAGTATCCTACTGTGATGCCAGGTTTTACTTGTACTACATATTCTTCACTATTCACTTCGTTATTACCGAAGTCATTGACTGTCCATTTGTACTTGAATGAATCTACTTTAATCGCTTCACCAGGAATCGTTACACCGAACTCCCCTGATTTATAATCGCCTGATTTATGAGTTGCAGTAATTGCTTTCCAAGCGCCATTTGCGTCTTTGTAATTTAAGATAACAGATGAAACACTAATGTTATCTGTTACTGAAGCTGTCAAATCTAAATCCATCCCTGCAAATGCTTCTACAGGACTTTTATGTTTTAGTACTGGCGCTTCATTGTCATCACCTTGTTTTGTCACTTGACCTTTTAGCGTACCTAGGCCCGTAACTATTGAAGAAACTGCTGCTTGAGCATCTACTAATCCATAACCATATCCATGATTTGGTGTTTGTGGATATTCAGAGTCAGTTAATGGAATTGCTGTATCAAGTAGAATTTGTTCCATTTCATCAACTGTTAAGTTCGCATTTACTTGACGAAGAAGAGCTAATACCCCCGATACTGCTGGGCCAGCCATCGATGTTCCATTCCAGCCACCTTCATAGCCGCTACCTGGAACAGTTGATCGAATGTTCACACCAGGCGCTGAAATGTCTGGCTTGATTTGATCATATGGCGATGGTCCACGTAGTGAGAAACTTCCTACTTTGTTGTTAATATCAGTCGCACCAGTTGCAAATGCCTCTGGGTAATTAGCTGGTGCAGCAACAGAACCCGGTCCACCTGGATTCGTTCTCGTAGTGTTACCAGCCGAGAATTCAGGGAAAATTTCTGCAGCGCGCCAATTGAGTACTACATCTCGGTACCATTCATCAAGACCTGGACCGCCACCCCAAGAGTTATTCACAATATCTGGAGCCATATCAACACGTGCATTTCCATTAGCATCAGTTGGCGCTAAAATCCATTGTGCAGCTGCTAATAGATCCGCATCTGTACCACCTTCTGCTGTAAATGCTTTGACAGAAATATATTTCGCACCAGGTGCAACCCCAACTTGGTTAGACCCATTTGGTTCACTTCCAACCATTGTTCCTGTTACGTGTGTACCATGTCCAATATCATCATACGGAGTGTTACGTCCAACAGTTGCATCAAACCAGTTGAAGTCATGTGAAACTTGTCCAGTAGATGCATTGAAACCACGATACTTTTGCTTTAATGCTGGATGATCCCATTGCACACCCGTATCAATACTTGCCACCACTGTTCCTGTTCCATCAATTCCTTTTGCCCAAACTTGAGGAGCTTTAACTCGTTCAACGTTCCACTCAACATTTGCAGTTTTTGATTTAGGTGCAGGTGTCTCTTTTGTTTTTGTCGTAAATAATTGACGTTTTTCATTTGGTAATACTTTTTCTACTTCTGCAAATGTCGCCACTTTTTCAGCAATCTCTTTTGTTGCGGTAACAGCCATCCCATTAACGATGTAGTAGGATGTGATATCTTTTGCATTCCCTTTTTTCTCTTCTTGTTCAAGGAAGTCTTTGACTGTTTCTTGTGATTCAAGTGAAGTTGCCTTCAAATCAGATACAACTGCAGATCGTTGAGCGAGCTTAGCTTGATGGGCTGTCATTTTATCTGCCTTTGCATTTTTCTTCGCTTCAGTAGCTACCTTATGTGCAGCAGATTTTTCCTTAAATTTGATAAGGAATGTTACCTTTTCATCATCTTTAAAATTATTGAGTAATCGATCGCTTAGCTTGTCTTTCACGAGAGAAGTGTTAGAACTTGAATCTCTGAAAGATTGATGCAGCTTATCAGTCGTTTTCGCACTAGCAACATTTGGAGCGACTAAAGAAAATGCCATGAGTACAGATGCAGCGATGCTAAATGCTTTGACAGGACTACTTGTTTTCCTCATCTTCATTCCCCCTCTAATTTTATAAAGAAATTTGTTCTTTAATAGAAGCTGATAGCCTTTTAAGTCACCCTAAAAAGACCAAAGAAAAACACCTTTGCCTCCTTTCCCAAACAGACATTTAGGTAAACAGAATCAATGGTGCCAAATATCAATCTCTAGTTGTAACTACAACTATATAAGATTACAATTCATTTTTTTGTCAGTTTTTGGCGATTTTTTTCTCCATTTTTATAAATAATAGTAATTTACTATTAGATTACAGGTCTTAAGTCTCTAAAAGTTCATTTTAGTACATTGAAGCTATTCATAAAAAATACGTAGGAATGTTGCTATAACAATATTTATAAGGTTAAAGTTCGTTTTTGTTAAATTTATTAGATTTTCAATTTTATTGTAAAATGCCTAAATACACCTATAAAATTAAAAAGAGGGTAATATGACTATTAATTTTCAAAGTAAACGAATAGTACTAAAGGATTGTTTCTATTTTTGATTTCATTGTCTTTTCACCGTATCTATATTTTATATAATCAATTGAAAACAAAGAGTTTTCATGTGTTTTTCATCCTAATACACAAAGAATTTTTTTACTTATTTTTCTATTTATTAAAATTTGAAATATCAAATTTAGCATTGCGTTTTCAAAGGACTAATATCCTAACCCTAATAAAATGAGAGGATAACCTCTAAAACAAACAATCCTATTTTTCTATCCAGGAATGCTAAAAAAAGATATAAGAGCTCATTTAAGATTTATGAAATAAGTGATGTTAATGCAAAAAAATCTCCTAAATTTTAAATTAGGAGATCCATTTAAAGATAATTGAAATTTTATCCATTAATAACCATCTTTTCTATATTCATTAAATTGTTGTTTTCATGAAAAACAACAGGGCCTCTTTCGACTGTAACTATATTTAAATTCAAAATCGACAGAATATTATGTTAATTAATGTTTTTTATATTATTTGAGCGTTAACCATAAGGGGATTGTGTAGTTTTATTGCCTAAAAACGATGATTTTTGAGGGAAATATAAAAATTATTATGATACAACTATAAATATTTGTAATATTGTGACTATTAACCGTGATAACTATCCAAATTTTTTATTACCAGAATATTCACGTCTTATTATAAGTGAATTCTAGTTCTCACGCTGATTTGGGAGCGCTTTATATCTCTATTTTTCTGAATTAAAATCCCATTTATGATGTCAATTCAACTCGAAATACCAACGAAAAGCTGACAATTCAGAAAAATCTTTCGACAAATTTTAGTGGTACATACAACTGTGGATAACTTTATGCACATTATACATACCGCCCCTTCTATATTTAACCATTATATCCATAAGTTAATCACAAATTATCCACGAAAGTCTGTGGATAAAGGGGTGGTTGTCTTGTACAAAGCAATTTGCTACATTATTTATAGCAAAGTTAACTATCAATATATTCCATCTTGTTTCGATTTAGAACTCGACTCACAAAAATATGGAGGTGAACTAATTCGTGAGTAAATTATCAGACGATTTACTGATTAAAGCTTATGTTACTGCCACTACTAGCATGTTAAATCCAGATTTCATTTACCTATTAAAAATTGAAATTATGCGTCGCTCTCTAATTAAAAAAGTCCCGTGTTAAACTGATACAGCATTTATAATAATGTGACGTTAGCTTTTCTTGTTCTTGATAGTCATCTCAATATAAGTAGCTATTTAATTCTTCGTTTGAACACCAATATAAATTAGAGATCCATTTGATGATCGTCATGTATTTCAACTTTTAAAGCGTCATATTAGCCTGTGTCCTATTATTGATAGTTTATATGCTAATTACTTGGAAACTCATTTCAGAAGGCACTATTGCCATTGCACGATTTAAACAAATTATTATTAGTTGATGATAACGTTTCCAAGTAATAAACTTCGTACAAAAAAAGCCAAATACAATGAATGTATGAACTTGATAAAGAGATCTAGACAATATTAGATTTAACAATTATGTATACAATGTTGACAGAGTAATCTTGTCCTATTACCCTGTCAATTCTTCAATAATATTGGCTACTCATTTTAATACCTCAACGCTGAATCGTTTCGAATACCAAAAAACATATATAAATGCAGCTAAATTCACTCTACTCTTCTCTAATGATTTCATCTGTAAACTACCAAGATCTACTTATAAATCCTCTAGCATTAATTATTTTTAAATAATTTAAACAAAAATGCAATTTCTTCAACAACTCTTCTAAATATCTAAAAATGAATTCTGACCTCTTTATTATAAAAACATCCTTAATTCAACAGTAATCAAAAAAATCAATATAGTTATGTTTATTTTTCTGATAGTGCCTTACTTGTTACAACTATCGCAATTGATTCATGACTAAACATATGGCAATAATTTAACCGCTCTAGTTATTATATTAGTATTACATTTTGAGTTTGTATTTTCTTTAATGATTAAACTACTTTCTATGATTTATTGGAAAATTCCTAGCTTCTATTTTTATGAACTAATCTGCTTTATAAAAGTTTTTTCAAATATCTAATTGAGCCTTAATTTATATATATCTTACTCTGATTTTATAGCTTTTTTTGACCGAAAATTTTATCTGAATTATCTCTTTTGTCAAAATTTATTTTAAAAGAAAACTCTTGCAATTTGAAATTTTGTGATATAATCGCTTGGAATTTAGTTCACAAATGATGGGGAGAGATTTTTTATGATATTAAGAGACTTTTTTATGTATTTATCCGAGAATCGCACACTAAATGCAGCTGCTCAAAGATACGGTTTAAAGATGGGGGCACAAAGTGTAGTAGCCGGTACTAATATTCAAGAAACGATTGATAGTATTAAAGAATTAAATAAGCATGGTATCGCATGTACAGTTGATAACTTAGGAGAATTTGTTTTTGAAAAATCAGAAGCTACTGCTGCTAAAAATCAAATTTTAGAATTAATTCAAGCAATTCACGATCATGGGGTAGATGCTCATATCTCTTTAAAACCTTCACAATTAGGTTTAGACATTGATATTGACTTCTGTTATGAAAATTTAAAAGAAATTGTTGCTCTAGCTGATCAATACAATATTTTCGTGAACTTTGACATGGAGAATTATGATCGTTTACACCCTTCTTTTGAGTTGATGGAGCAACTAAATGCTGAGCACCAAAATATCGGTACAGTTATTCAAGCCTATTTCCATGAATCTGATGAAAATATCGAAAAATATAAAAACTACCGTTTGCGTATCGTAAAAGGTGCTTATAAAGAACCAGCAAATATTGCTTACCAAGATAAAGCTGAAATCGATGCAAAATATATTAAATTAATTGAATATCACTTACTGAATGGTAAATTTACTTCAATCGCAACACATGATCACCGTGTCATTAACCATGTAAAACAATTTGTTAAAACAAATAATATTCCAAATGACAAATTTGAATTCCAAATGCTTTATGGTTTCCGTAAAGATATGCAACTTCAATTAGCAAAAGAAGGCTATAACTTCTGTACTTACGTGCCATTTGGTCGTGATTGGTATGGATACTTCATGCGCCGTTTAGCGGAGCGTCCTCAAAACTTAACGCTTGTTACAAAACAAGTTTTCAATAAAAAAACAAACACTGCGATTGGCTTAGCTGCATCAGCATTCATCGTTGGTCGACTATCAAAACGCAAATAAAAAAAATCCCGCTCAAAAGGCGGGATTTTTTATTTTTTCTCTTCAGCATCTTTCATTCGTTTCATGCGATATTGTAAGCTTTGTCTTTTTAACCCTAGCTCTTTTGCAGTTTTTGAGACATTACCACCAAAGAATTCAAGGGCTTTGACTACATAATAGTCTTCCACTTCACGGATATATTGATCGAGTGGACGGAGATCTTTTACTGTCTGCACGATAAATAATTCACTTTGCACAGTATTTTCCTGACGATGAATGTCTTGCACCTTCCATCGGAAATAAGCTGGTAACATCTCATAAGTAATACTCTCTTCTGTAGTGATAAGAGATGCTATTTCGTCTAATAACACTTCTAATTCCTTCAAGTTTCCTGGCCAATCATAAGACAAAAATATTTCTTCGACTTCTAGTACAAGACCTTTTACAAAGGACCCGTAGTCTTGTCGATGTCTCGAAAAGTAATCATTCACGAAGGGCATAATATCTTCTTTTCGTTCTCTGATTGATGGAACACGGATTGTAAGTGATGAGAAGAAAAAGTATAGGCTTTTCGATAGCTTACCATCACTTATTAGTTCAATTGGGTCGCCACCAATACTAGCGATAAAGACGTGATTTTTTGTTTCATGGATTTTCAATAATTCTACGATTCTTTCCTGTGCTGACATCGATAAATATTCAATGCGTTCACCGAAAAAAGTAATGTTATGATGCTCAGTTATATATTTTTCTAGCTGTGCAATTACTGCTTCTTCGTCTCTTCTACATATGAGCGTTATAAATTGTTCGTTGGGTACAGAAAGTGAGTGGTGAATTCCTTCAGCGATCATATCTTTCCCAGTTCCTGATTCCCCGATAAGCATTACAGAAATACGACTAGTCGCAGCAATTTTTGCAGTTGAAATTACATTCTTCATCGCTGCTGAAACAGCTGTAATTGTTTCAAACGTTAAAGGTTGACCATAACGTCGGAGTGGCTGATACATCATGAATTCTTGTGTAGAAATATCTCTCGCAAACTCTACTGCTCCAAGAATTCGCCCTTCTTTTTCAATCGGCAAAATATTATTGATGGTCGTAATCTCCTGCCCTTTTCGATTCCAAAAAGTTTTTTTATGATTTCGAATCGGTTGACCTTTATGTAACACTTGTAGCAATAAACTCTCTTCAGCTTCAAAATTAATAATTTCCCTTGCGGAGCGTTTTTTAACCTCCTCATCTGTTATGCCCTCAAGCTCTTTCATTTTTTTATTATAAATTACCGGCATTCCGTTAACATCGATTGCACTAATGCCGATATCACTCATTTCCGTAATAAATTCATACAATTGCAGAAGACCATTTAATTCCAATTTTTTTACCCCTTTAAGTTTTTTATAATTTTTTGAATATTTTTATTGTAATATGCCAAATGATGTTGCATTATTATATATATACTTTTCAGAAAAGTGCAAACTCATTTTGCACTTTACAACTTAGGGGGAGAAAAAAATAATGATTCCATACAAACATGAACCATTTACAGATTTCACTTCGAACGAGCATGCAGATGCATATCAAACTGCATTAAAACAAGTTAAAGAGCAATTGGGACAAGAATATCCTTTAATCATAAACGGTGAAAAAGTAACAACTGAGCAAAAAATCTCATCTTACAATCCTGCTAAGAAATCAGAATTAGTTGGTGTTGTATCAAAAGCTGACCAAGAATTAGCTGAAAAAGCAATGCAAGCTGCACATACTGCCTTTGGGGAATGGCAATATACACCGGCTGAAGTAAGAGCTGATATTTTATTTAAAGCAGCTGCAATCATCCGCCGTCGTAAACACGAATTCTCTGCTTGGTTAACATTCGAAGCTGGTAAACCATGGAACGAAGCTGATGCTGATACTGCAGAAGCAATCGATTTCCTTGAGTATTATGGTCGCCAAATGTTAGCGATTAAAGATGGTCAACCAGTTGAAAGTCGCGTTGGCGAATTTAACCGCTATGACTACATTCCTTTAGGTGTTGGTGTCATCATCTCTCCTTGGAACTTCCCATTTGCAATCATGGCTGGTACTACTGTAGCAGCAGTTGTAACTGGTAACACTGTACTTTTAAAACCTGCTTCAACTACACCAGTTGTTGCTTACAAATTCATTGAAGTATTAGAAGAAGCTGGACTTCCAGCAGGTGTTGTTAACTACATTCCAGGTTCAGGCGCTGAAGTTGGCGACTATTTAGTAGATCACAAGCATACTCGTTTCATCAGCTTCACTGGTTCTCGTGATGTTGGTCTTCGTATCAATCAACGTGCTTCTGTTGTAAACGAAGGTCAAATTTGGATTAAACGTGTTATCGCTGAAATGGGCGGTAAAGATACGATTGTAGTAGATAAAGAGGCTGATTTAGAATTAGCTGCTCAATCTATCGTTAAATCTGCATTCGGCTTTAGTGGTCAAAAATGTTCAGCATGTTCACGTGTTGTAATTGTAGATGAAGTTTATGATGAAGTAGTTGCACGTGTAGAGGAATTAACAAAAGCATTACAAGTAGGTAATCCAGAAGATCCTACTAACTATACTGGACCAGTTATTGATGAAGCAGCATTTAATAAAATTACTAGCTACATCGAGATTGGTAAAGAAGAAGGTCGCTTAATCGCTGGCGGTACTGCTGACCAATCAGAAGGCTATTTCGTTCAACCAACAGTATTTGCAGATGTATCTCCTGAAGCACGTATTATGAAAGAAGAAATCTTCGGACCAGTTGTAGCTATTTCTAAAGCTTCTAATTTCGAAGAAGCAATCGCAATTGCTAATGACACTGAATATGGTTTAACTGGAGCTGTCATTTCAAAAAATCGTACTAACATCGAATATGCACGTCAACGCTTCCACGTTGGTAACTTGTACTTCAACCGTGGCTGTACTGGTGCTATCGTAGGATACCAACCATTCGGTGGTTTCAATATGTCAGGTACAGATTCAAAAGCTGGCGGTCCTGATTATTTACAGCTTCATATGCAAGCAAAAACAACTTCAGAAACACTATAATTTTTTTCTACATTATAATAGAAGAAACTAGACTATTTTTACGCTCGACGTGTGATATTTCATGCGTCGGGTTTTTGTTTTATAAAAATTATTACCGATTAGAATTGCACGAAATTTTTGTGAAGCGGAAATATTATTATGATATTTCCGTTGTAATTTGTATTTAAAAATAAAAATAACTTGAGTAATAGTAACATTTGTACTATCGTTCAAGTTATTTTAGAATTATCCATTATTTAGTGTTAAAAATACTGAGATTTCAACATATTATCATTTTAAACTCATAAAAAAATCTAATTTTTTACTAACATATTTTATCGCTTAGATTGGATCAATCAGTCTTGAGCTCCAGTTTCACATTCCTATTTTTCATATCTAAACTCATCTTGATTAGTTCATCTCTTTCAATCATCCGGACATGATTCTTTTTTGCGAGTATTAAGGCTTGTTTTGTATATGTACTATTCGTAATTACCCAAGCGACTGTTGCATTGTACATTTTAATAGCCGGGATTATCTCCTGAACTGCTTTAACACCGACTGTTTGCTTATATCGCTTTGCTTGTACAACAATAACTTGCTGTTCTTTTTTCAATATTAGATCTGCTCCATAGTCTCCAGTTGTAGATGTATAGGACACTTTGTAGCCTTGGCTCTTAAATATTGTACCAACATATTCCTCAAATTGCCTTCCAGTCATCTTATCGATTTCTTGTATCCCAGATTCCTTCATCTTCTTGTTAAACCTAATAGACCTCCAAATCGAGAATATTATAATAACAATAATACATAATCCAACTGCAACAAAAACTCCCGTCAAAGTGTTAGTAGTAAACCAGCCGATTATCGCCGCTATAAGTACTAAGAGTCCTATTAATTCATCAATCATTTTTTGTTCCTTTTTCGTACGATTCCGCAATAAAACCCCTCCCATTAAATCTATTAACAACCCATTCTAATATAACTATTATACCTTAAAATGTAATTTTATTATATTTAATAGTTACTTTTTGACTACCGATTATTCTACTAGCTTATAAATTAGATACATTTATGTGTAATAGTACCTCAACTAATCTCTGAAATATCTAATTCTTCATTTTATATTGACAATTTTTTTTCAAGCTGATAAGCTATAAAACATATCCAAATTCGATGAAGAGAATAAGTACGAATGGATACTTAATCTATAGAGAGTCGACGCTTGCTGAAAGTCGATGTTTAAGTCCTTTTCTGAAATCATCTCCGAGAAGCAAAATTGAACCTGATGTAAATTTTGCCGGCAAATCCTCCGTTACCTTGGGATCACGTATGATAGTACGGTGGCTGAGTGCTGGATTTTTTGTGAACACAAAATTCCAGAATTAGGGTGGTATCGCGAGTAATCTCGTCCCTTTTATAGGGGCGAGTTTTTTTTGTGCCTATTTTCACTGAATATGGATTACTATTTTGAAGGAGTGAATGAAATGAAAAAATCAACAACTTTATTTATTGGATTAATGTTATTCTCAATGTTCTTCGGAGCTGGTAATCTTATTTTCCCACCGTTTTTAGGCGCTAATGCAGGAACAAACTTTCCACTCGCAATTACTGGTTTTATCGTAACTGCTGTCGGTCTTCCTCTACTCGTATTAACAGCTCTATCTTTTGTTCAAGGAGGAGTACGTTCACTAGCAAGTCGCGTTCATCCTATTTTCGGAATCGTATTTACTATCATCGTATATTTATCAATCGGACCATTTCTTGCTATCCCACGTAATGCAACACTTGCATACGAAATGGGGTTAAAGCCTTTTATTTCTGATTCACCTTTTGCTCTAATCGGTTTTACGGCATTATTTTTCCTTTTAGTATTTTTAGTTAGCTTAAATCAAAGTAAAATGATGGATCTTATGGGCAAGATCATTACACCACTTCTATTACTTAGCATGGTAATTTTAGTTGTAGTAGGTTTTGTTCGTTTACAAAATGGCGCATTAGCCCCTGCAACAACAGAGTATGCTCAATATCCTTTCCTAAAAGGTTTTTTAGAAGGATATAACACAATGGATGCGCTAGCTGCACTTGCATTCGGTATTGTTATACTGACAACGCTAAAGCAACAAGGAGCTACTGAAGGTAAAATGCTTCGAAGAGAAATGCTGAAAGCGGGTCTTTTAGCAGGATCTTTACTTGCTGTTGTATATTGCTCACTAGGCTATATTGGTGTGAAAATGGCAGGAACAAGTACATTTGAAAACGGTAGTGACATTCTATCTTCTGCTTCGTATTTATTGTTCGGACAATGGGGCAACTTATTATTAGGTATTATTTTCGTTCTCGCTTGCTTTACTACGTGTGTTGGATTGGTGTCTGCTTGTTCAAACTATTTCAATTCATTAGTTCCTAAATTTAGTTATAAGAAAATCTCTTTATTCTTTTCATTGATTGGTTTCGGGTTAGCAAACTTCGGACTTAGTACAATTTTATTGGTAAGCGTTCCTTTTTTAGTTGCTGCTTACTCATTAACAATTGTCTTGATCGTAATTTCTCTTTTCCATCCGTTATTCAAAGGATCTTCGTATGTTTATGTTTCAGCAATGACACTTACTGGAATCGTTGCATTATATGACGGACTAAAAGCATTTGGCTTCACGTTTGGTGTAGTAGATAAATATATGAGCTATCTTCCATTTGCTGATCTTGGATTGGGATGGATTATTCCTGCAATTGTCGGGACTGCTATTGGTTTTTGTATTTATCTTATTAAAGGCGATTCTTCGGTGATTGTTTCGAAGCCTGTTGAGAAGTGATTTTTTATAGTAGGGACTACCCGCAGTTAGTTGGGTAGTCTTTTTATTTGTAGAATAAATGGACTTTGGATAATTGATTATTGCGCTAACTTTGGGGATTGTTGCGCTAACTCAGATGTTTGTTGCGCTATGTGCGCTGTTTGTTGCACTAACTAAGTAGTTTGTTGCACTAACTCGGCCGTTTGTTATTTAGCAGAATATTCACGTCCTTACACTCAGTGCTTTTATTGATTTTGAGCATAAAAAAACCAGCTTTTGCTGGTTTTATTTTTTGAATAACGGTTGATTATAATCATAGTGATACACACGAGATTTTGTGTTTCCTATCGGAGTTAAATTCATCTTTTTGAAGAGTCTTGATATTGTAAATTTATCTTCTATTTGTAGAAAGCCTCTGCACACTTTGTTTGTAATGGTAGGTTTAAATAGTTGAAACCAATCGAGCATAGTTTGCTCGAGGATGATTTGCTTCGGTGCTTTACAATTTGAGCAACATTGGCTTCTTCTAGATGAATACTCTATCGATGCACCACATGTGCAAATCATACCTGGGATTAGATTTTCGGGTTGTAGGTTGTATTTTTGACATAAGGGGAAGGGATTATAGGGCTTGATTTGTGACTTTAGTTGATTGCAAAGTAAATGGAATTCTTCAACGTTGAGTTTGTGTGGGAGAGAATTAAGCTGTTCTAGAAAGATGGAGATTTCTTTATTGAACAGTAATTGCACTTTCTTGGGGCGTTTTTTTATAAATGTGTTGGTGTTTGGCATGACAATTTTATAGTATATCGGGATTTCATATTTGTTATTTTGGAGCCAATATTTCAGGCTACTTACTGCACGGATAATTTGAGTTTGGGGACACTCGTATATTCGCTTTTCACCATTTACTATTTGGACTAGTTGATAAGGATTTTCGTGGAATCGTAATACTCCTCGCATATTTTTCACTTCAAACAAGCAAATGTAGCTAGGAGTGATAATGAGAGAGTCTATTTGAACAAAGCGAAATTTTGAAACTTGTAATTCAACATTAGGAATATAGAAATATGGCAGTTTGAAATGAGTTTCTTGGACGAAATGGTCGACGCGCAATTCACCTTTATAGCCTGCTAAAATCCGCTCGGTGTCTTGCCGTATACTGTTGATGGTTTGATGATGCGTGTTCGGGACTCGATAAAGGAGCCGATTGAGTGCTTGAATTTGTAGCGGAACGGGTCTTGTAATAATGATGAAGATTCACTCCCTCTCAACTATAGTTAGATAGAATCTATCATAATATGGAAAATATTTCAATAGAGGATTAGGTTGAGTTGTGGATTGTTGCGCTATTTCGGTTGTTTGTTGTGTTAAGTGTGTTGTTTGTTGTGCTAACTCGGCCGTTTGTTGCACTAACTCATCTGTTTGTTGCGCTATCTCACTTCATTGTTATTTAGCAGAATATTCACGTCCTATTTTGTTCCTTTTTCCGTTTTTAGGTACCTCGAGGTTGAGAGAATCTCTATTTTGATCATATTTTGGCTATTCACCGATATTAGCTATTATTTCAGGATTAGATAGCAGCAGATTTTGATTGTCTTTCAAATTTGAGGATTGTTGCGCTAATACGACTGTTTGTTGTGCTAAGTGCGTTGTTTGTTGCGCTAACTCGGCCGTTTGTTGCACTAACTCATCTGTTTGTTGCGCTATCTTAGTTATTTAGCAGAATATTCACGTCCTATTTGGCTCCCTTTTCTCCGTTTTTAGGTACCTCGAGGTTGAGAGAATCTCTATTTTGATCATATTTTGGCTATCCACCAATATTAGCTATTATTTCAGGATTAGATGACAGCAGATTTTGATTGCCTCTCGAAATTAGGGATTTGTTGCTTTATCTCAATCGTTTGTTGCTCTAACTCACGTCCTTAGAGGCTTCCTTCTCCCCTAAAGACATCAATGATTTTACGTTTCTTTAACTGGAGGGTAAAGGTGGACTTTTTTCATTTTGGAGTAGTGAGCGATTGGGTAGTTTTCTTTGTCATTATAGTTTAAATAAGAAGCGATTGAATTTTCATGGATGGTATATGCGGTATTTTGCAGCTTCCATGGTGTGTGTGAGTTGTCTACTCTAAGTAAATGGTCGTCTATTTTTGTCCAGCAATGATAACGTTCGCTTAGCCAGCACTCGAGTTGACTACGTTCAATGGGTCCAGAGATTGGTTCATATGAAGCTATTAGTGTTTCGTAATTTGTTTCTATTTGTTTGCTTCTACTATAAAAAGTAATAGCATTTTCGTACTTTTTCAAAGTAATATTGGCATGTCTGAAAGGCATAAAGTTTTTATAATTCACTAGTTTTGTGATTAGTTGATTATTGGCATCTATGCTTAAGAAATATACGCCTGCCTTTTCTTTATAAGTAACGTATGTGCGGACATTTAATTCTAAAAATGAACTGATGCCAGGCATTGCTGGTATAAATCTTGGGCGATTTTCTTTTACTTGAAAAAACACTAAACTGATCCATGCTTTATTGTCAAAGAGCTCGAGTTCGAGTTCTGATGGGATGTATTGACGTATATCTTCAGCAGAAACCGGCCAATGTAGAAATAATATATCGTGCCATTCCTGCGTTATGATCCAAGGTCTGTTATTCATTTCATAACTCCTTTCAATGACTTCACAATGTTTATTATTCCCTTTGATGAATATATTCAAACGATTAAAAAATAAACCCTAAACTCCAAAAAGGTTAGGGTTTCAATACATCTAACATACAGACCAAGTTTTAAACTGTAGTTATTGTTGCATACTAATCGAAGTACCATCACTTTTAACATATACAGTTCCGTCTCTTGTGACAAAAACTTTTGTTCCTAATTTCTCCAAGGCACTGACTGTTTTTGCTCTTTTCCTTGCACTCGTTATGACAGCGAATTTTGGTTTCACCATGCTATAAAATTCCAATGTATTATCTTCAAACTTCCCATGATGTGGTACTTTTAAAAATGTATGTTCAACTACGCTATGCTTCATTATTTCATCCATGCGCTCTTCTTCTGCATCTGCTGTTAGTAAAAAGCTGTTGCTTCCATGTTGAACGCTTACTATAAGTGAATAATCATTTTCTATTTTGTATTTACTTTTTTGAGGTGGGTATACTGTGAATTCTGCGGTACCTGCAGTAAAGGAGTACGTAGCCGTTAAAGCCATGGGCGCGATGTGATTTGCTGCAATGGCATTTTTGTACTCTAGATACTGTATACTGCTACGCTTATAATTAGGCGTAATAATTTCTTGGACGTCTACACTATTGATGATTGTATCTGCTCCACCAACATGATCTTTATCAAAATGAGTCAAGATCAGGTAGTCAATCTTTTCTATATTATGCTCTTCTAAATAATTGACAATTTTTTTGCCATGCTTGTCCTCTCCAGTATCAATCAATATCGTTTTGCCACCGGACATTAAAAGCATGCTGTCAGCTTTGCCAATTTGAAAAATCGTCATATCTAATAATGTTGTCTCACTACTTGCAGCAGTTTTTGTTTGGTAAGAGGAGCAACTTATTAAAGTCAGAATGATGAGCATAACTATGTACTGGAACATCAATCTTTTGCCTTTGGACAAATGCTGATTCATACAACCACTCCCCTTTTTTCTGCGAATTAATGTACGTGTAGTATCCTCTAAATGAGTTGAATTATGACGTAAAAAAATCCCCTTATCTAATGATGAGGAGATTTTCGCTATTGCTATTGGGACTATTAGTACATTAAAGTTTTTTTAGCGAATTGGTATTAAAATTCAGTACATCCTTCACTCTTTGCACGTATGGCTCTTTATCATACGTAAAATAAAGCTGACTAGAGAGCCTTACGGGATCACCAAAGAACAGTCTCTCATACAATGTTTGACGTGTGCCGAAAGAGCTCATAGTCATATCCCAAGCTAGACGGAATATTTTCACTCGATCTTCTGCTGTGTCGGCTTTCGATTGCAAATATTGATCTAGGTCTTTTCTTATACTTGATTGGAATGAATTTTCAGTTGGGATTGACATTAACCCACTTGCTCCCAAGATTTGAATGATTTCAGCAAATCTCGGATAGACCTTAGGAAATACATTTATAGATATTTGTAACGTTGTACGATCTGGTCTCATAACGCCTGATTCATCCAACTTGGCTTCTGCTTCTGATTTCATGACCAGTGCTTTCATTGTTTCTAACGCAACAATAATTTCAGTAGCCTTTTCTTGAACATGTAAGTATTCACCGATATTAATCGTATTGATAATTGACTGTACTACGCCCAAAACAAATTCAGTTTTTACAATTTGTCTACAAGCTACTTGATGCAACGCAAAAGGTTGAAAAGAACTTGCCATCATAAAATTATTAGCTACACCTAAATTGTTATAATAAAAAACGCGCTCCCAAGGAACTAATACATTATCAAATACTACAATCGTATCCATTTCATCATAACGAGAGCTTAATGGGTAATTAAATGTTGAATCTCCCCCAACAAAAGACTCTCTACATAGGAATTTCAACCCTTCAGTGTTACTTGGTATCGAAAAGGCAAATCCCTTTTCCTCCTCCAACATTCCTGCAGCTGACATCACTAATAATTCGTCAGTTATGCCACCCTGAGTTGCGAGTAACCGTGCACCTTTTACAATAATACCTTCATCGTTACTGTCTATTACTCTTGCAGCAATAGGCTCTTTTGTAGTCTCCACATAATATTGCCCTCTATTAACCTGGGGATCCACAAATGTGTGTGTCATCGATATATCATTCTCTCGTGCATACTCATAGAACGCTCGTAAATTTTCAGGAAAGCAGTTTTCTTTCCCTTCTAAAAATTGAGCAGACGATGCAAACGCCATTAACGATGTATTCATATAATCTGGACTTCTGCCCATCATTCCATTATTTGATTTCGCCCATTGCTGAATCATTTCTCTTCTTTTAGCTAAATCCGCTTTCGTTTTAGGTTGTAGATAAGACAGACCTACTGGATTTCCAGTAGATGGTGATGGATATGTGAGGATACTTTTTAATGAATTATCATGCTGCATCTCATATAATGCCGCCTGACTTTTCATGATTCCATTGAAAGCAGGGTGCTCGGAAATATTACCTGTCACTTGCTTACCATCAACCCAAACATTCGTTTTCAACTTGTTAATTCGGTCAATATATTGTTTGCCGGTTATTGCTGTCATACGCACACTCCTAAATTATACTCACTAAAGGTGAAATAGCTGTATGATTCAACTATTTCTTTAGTCATATTTTATGAGTATGACCTAACTATTGTTACTGTCCGATTAAGGCACTCCAAATTGCATTAGATTTAATAAGAAAGAAAATCAATCAAAGGGAAATCATTCACAACAAAAAAGTCCCCTCAACCAAAGTTAAGGGGATCTGTTCAAATTAGTGCTTTATTTTGTTTTTTTCCAATGATATTGTTGTCCAACACGCTTCACTTCATAACCTTTTAATCCGTTTACCTTATAATCGCCAAGGTAAAGCATTTTATCATCAGTGTAAAGTGCTACTTCTTCATCCAGTTTGTTTTCTCCAGAGAAATTAGCGATGATTGTCGCTTCCTCTTTTTGTGCTATTAAGCCAATACCTGCCCAAACATTAGCATCTGTGTGTACGTCTTTGAAGTTGACAGTGATGTCGCCTACTCCATTATGATTCACATAAATACCAGCTTTTTTACTACCTGTTACTGTTACGTTATCAAGTGTTGCATTGTCACCGTAAATTTCAACTAGGTTGTCATCATGAGTTCCTGTAATTGTGATGTTTATTAACGTGACATCTTTTTCTTGGATGAATACGCCATCAGCTGTGTTGTTTCCTTCTGGTGATACTGTATGAACAGCTAGAGTTTTTCCTGCTCCGTCAATTGTCACGCCAACTTTTGGTGCTACTGGTGTTGTTGACGTAATGTTTGCTGTAAGTTTATTTGTTTTTACTTTTTCATTTGCTAATGCTTTTGAAAGTTCATCTGCATTTGATACAAGCGCTTTTGTTTCATAGATCCATTTATCTTGTGAAGCAATCTCTGTCTGTACAAAGTTTTCTAAACCTTTCACTTCATAAGTTCCTGCATATTTAGTACCTTTTTCTGAATAAACCGCTACATCTTCACCGAAAGTATTATTGCCTGAGAAGTTAGCAATAACTTTAGAATCTGCTTTTTCATGATACTTTTTTGTCATCATAATTTATTACGAATGAAAAACAGACACATTTACCAATGACTATATAGCTCTCAAATACTGTATAATCAACTTTTATATACCACTTTCCATCTTCGATAAACATTCATTTTAAAAGCAAAAAACCCCCTAATAGAGCATGCGGGGGTTTACTTTTTAATAATTTTATTGTTTTTACATTCTTTTTCACTAATTACATAGTATTAGGATTCTTCCAGTCATTTTATGTATTAGTAATCGCACAATTTTAATAATGGAAACTTATTATTTTCCACCTACTTAGATTGCATGGTTGTGCTACTTTTCGTTTTTTCTTCGTCTTGTAATAAAATGATGGTGGGTTTTAAATCCTTTCCATTCTTTCATATGCATATGTAAGTCTTTTCGTTGAAGTCTCGTTTCAGTTGTTTTCATATCAAAAGTAGAATTGGTCTTCATAGTGTCATCAACAATAAATATTACCGGGAATTGAAATAATTTGCGAACTAAATATATCATTCTCTGCTCATTTCGATCTGCCTCAATTATATGCACTGTTATTTCACTAAAATCGATTATTTCTTCCCCTTGATAATAGTACTTCACTTCTCCCATCTCCTTTTAGAAATTTTATCCCCTCTCTTAATTTATCATAAATAGGAAAAATTAACCATTAATTATGTGTAATATTTTTAAATTCACCTTTTTCAGTAGGCATAATGATGCTATTTTTAAACTTCTTGAAAACAAAGCCCCCCAAACCTAAGTGTTTGAAGGGCTTTGTGAGTAATCGATTATTTATAATCCATTGAACTTTACATTGAATTCTTTTTCTAAATCTGATTGTTTAGCGTAACCTGCTCCTGCAGGACGTTTTTCTAGAACGTATTTTGCAATTTCTCTACTTTTCACAACATCTATTCTACTTAATTTATCTTTTAAAGTATCCATTTCATAAAGTGCCGAAAGCATCCCTTCAATATCTGTTACACTATTAGCTCTCTCAAAAGGAGTAGCTAGATCTAGAACATTTAAAGTAGCTGTCGCAGGTACGATGAGACTATCTGAAGAAGTTGCTTCGATATTCACTCTATCTGCAAGATTTGATCTAAGCGTAAATGTAATACTTCCGTTGTTCCCCATTGTTACTACTTGACTGTTATCTATACTTCCAGGCGTAATTACTTTATTTATACCGTTTGATAACATCACCGTAGCGAATGTTGTACTAAATTCAAACGTAACTGTACTGCCGACTTTTGGTGCATATGGTAGGCCGTTCTGATCTACAGTTTGATAGTTTAGTGTCACTGGCATTTCTGCTGAAATTGAAGTTACATCCTCACCATTTGAATTGACGAATTTCATACTAGCTATGCTTACGATTGCTTCGTTAAAGTAAGTAAGTGGTGCTGTTTGTTGCAAATCGCCTTCATCTAGTTGACCAGTTCCCGCATTAGCAGCATTATCGATAAATACTGTTGGAATGATATAAGAATCTACTTTTCGATTAATAACTGTAAATGCTACAGTACCTTTTTTATCCGTTACTAATGTGTAATTACCGTATCTATCTGGCGTTATTAATTTATTATCTTGGAAGATATACGCTGTTTCTGTGTCACCTTTTAACGCTACTTTAACAAGAATTTTAGCGGGTGCTTTATTGCCCGCTAAGTCTGTTACCGTTGCTACATATTGACGACCACCGAAGTTCGCTGCATATGTATTACCTACTACGACATTTTTTGCAGTCGAAACGTTTGAAGCATTCTCTGTTCCTAGCGCTTCAACATTTAAGATCATCGAATGCTTAATATCAAACTTAACTGTTGATCCCTTCGCTTGTAGTTCTGTCGTATCTAATCTTTCTAACGAATCATTACTATTCGCAAATACTATCGGTGTTATAGATGTACTAGCACCCGTAATTGTAAAAGTTCCTTCACCTTTAGCATTAACATACACTTTTGCTCCTGCTTGAGTCGTTGCAGTTTGATACGGTGTTGTTTTATTACTCTCTACAATCTGTGCTTTGCGATTAATCTTATCTGATGTGACATTCAAGTTTTCAGCAAATGTAACATTGACGTATTTACCTTTTGTATCACTTGATGCATCTATTGGATTAACGTTTACTTTATATACTTTTTTAGAATTGTTGGCTACTGTAGATTCCTTTGTCACATCCGTAATTCTTAGGCGTTCTGAGTCACCCCAATAGACTTTTGTTTCAGATGATTTCACGCCAGAATTTACCGATGAATATGCATAGACAGAATCTTGAGTGAAAGCATGCTGTATGTAACTATATTTGGCAATACCATTTTCGTCTGTTAGAACTTCGACAGTTGTTTTCTTACTTGTATCCGTAGCATTACCTATTGTAAATGTTACTGGAATATAAGATTTTGGCTGACCATTCTCTACTTCTACTTGCGCCTCAACCGTTACTTGAGAACCTAAAATTCCTTGAAGGGAAGCATTTTTTAATGAGACCTTTGTTGGCATCACAGCAGAGACTCCTAAAAATTCTGGTTGTTTAACGCCATCAAGTGCTACTGTATACTTTCTGCCACCTTGTTGTGGAGAAGTTTTTAATACCACCACTTTGTCATCCGTTGCTTTAATCGAAGCATTCGTCACTGTTAAACCGTCGATGATAAAACGTCCAGCATTAATTTCGTTAACCTTTTGTGCATTCTCAAATGTGACTTCAATTGTTGTGTTATTGATTACTTTCACTTCATTAACTGTAGTTGAAACAACAAATCCGTTTTTATATAGTTTTTTAGTTCCCTGATAAAGCACTACACCATTTGCCACAGTACCTTTTACATACAGTTTTCCAGAAGCGCTTTCAATACCTGTAAATTCTTTACCGTTTTGATACAATTTCTTTCCGAATAATCCATTCCCTATTTTCCCTGCATTGTAATAGACTTTTTTATAGAGACCTGTTCCTTTTATACCAGCTTTGTAATACGTTTTTTTATAAAGTCCTGTAAATTTTTTACCGTCTTTGTATAATACACTTTTGAAAGATTTATAGCCTTTAACAGCTTTACCTGTGTTTACTGAAACTAATTTACCTTTTGTAATTGTGACAGTTTCAGATTTAGCGAACGCAGTATTTGTAGCTTCCGTTACTGCAAATGATCCTGTTAAGATCGCGGCTCCGATTGCAAAAGAAGTTACAGGCTTAACAAATTTTAATCTAAATTTCCCCATTTCAAAATCCTCCTTAATAGATATCACACTCTACTTTCCATTAAGAATAGTATATCAAAATACCCAATAATAGTATAATAAAGGTATTTTTTAAAATTCATGGGTCTTACAATTAGAATTGATGTTGGATTGCATAAAAGTAATATAAATATGATGTAGATTTCACCTTCTAAGCACCTTACTGTTATGCACCTCAATATACTATTAAAGACAAATTAAAAATCCCCTAACCAAAAAGATTAGGGGATTTTAAATTTGTTATGTGAAATCGTTACTTTTCACTTTGGTATTCTTTTAATAATTCTTTTGCTTTGTTGTTATCTGCTTCTAGTTTTAAACCAGTTTCTACAAGAGGGCTTAACGTTGAAACAGCGTTCATTTTGTTACCTTGGTAGAAGTTTTTAATTTCTTCCTGATTGATTGAATACAAGATTGATTGGCGTAATGCTACACTCTTAGACACATCACGGTCTTTCATATTAAAGGCAAGATATGCAACACCATTACTCTTATTTTGTTGCAATGTAAGCTTGTCGTCTTTCTTCACGATATCGTATTTACTTTCTGGAACGCCATTTAAAATATGAATTTCACCGTTACGTAATGCAGATAATGCACTTTCAGGATCTTGAATAAATTTCACTGTTATTGCTGAAATTTTCGGTTCATATTCTGTGCCTTTCATGTAAGCAGGATTTTTCACAAACTTCGCTTCGTAATCATTTTTAGAAACTAGGATGTAAGGTCCACTTGCATAAAGTGCATTATTGTAATCTTTGCCTTCAGTGATTGTTTTTTGATCACCATACGCGATATCTTTGTTGACGTCGTATTTAGCTACATCATATGTGTTAATGCTTTCAACTTGTTTTTTAGAAACGATACCAGCAGATTGGTGTGCTAAATAATTTAGAACTTGTGGGAATGGCTTTTCAGTCGTTACTTTAACAATCTGATATGCACCAGAGCCATTATTTGCTTTTGTTTTATCTGTTACTAATGTAGAAATCTTTTTATCTAAACCTTTTTCTAGCTGTTCACGAACAGTCGATTGACCATCTGTTGTTTTTACATCTAATTCTTTTAAGTCACTAACGATTGAAATGTCTTTCATGCTTTCATGAAGACTATACGTACGGTGATCAGGTACAGAATTTTTGTCTTTTGCACGATCAAGTGAGAATTTTACATCCTCTGCTCCTACACGCTCACCTGAGTCAGCTGCTTTTTTGTCTTTAACTGATGCAAAATGAATGTCATCACGTAATAAGAAGTAATAATCTTTACTACCATCTGCAATCGCGTGATTTAACGACAATGAGCCGTCTGATACAACTTCATCATCATCCGTTAAATTCACTAAACGCACATACATATTTGTATTTAATGTATTGATAGAACCGTCATTTCCTTTAATCGGATCTAAAGAAGTTAAAGCACTGATTCCTTGTTGAGCAAGTAAAGGTTGTGTTGCGTTTTTAGCCTTATCTTTGAATGAGATTGCTTCCCAAACTGCTGCTCTTGATTTTGGTAAGCGTAAAGTTTTTTCATCGATTACTTGGTTGTTTACGCCTTGCGCTTTATAAGAAGTATATAGTGGAACAATATACGCTTTATCGAACACTACTAACTGCTCTAAATCTTTATACGTTTGAGTATATTCTTCTTTTAATTGTGTACTTGCTTTTTCCACTAATTTATCTGCTTCTTCATCGGCAAATAAAGTATTGTCACCGTCAGATGTAAATAACGAACGAACAGCGTAATCAGGGTTACCTGTTACTGTTGTCCAACCAGTTAAAGCTAAATCATAGTTACCTGCATCTTTTTGCGCAGTGAAACTACCGTAATCAGGTTGGATGTTTAACTTTACATTGAATCCATTTTTCGTAAGTTGGTCACGTAGAATATTTAAATCATCTTCACCAGTGCTCATGCCTAAAATTTCAATAGACGTGTTTTTTGTTTCGGAAGATGGTTTTGATTCATCTTTTTTAACATCGGATTTTGTATTAACGCATCCAGCTAAAACGAGTACTACTGCTGCTAAAAAAAGTACTAATCTCTTTTTCATTTGAATTCCTCCATACATAATATTTATCAATCCAATTTTGGATCTAAAGCATCTCTTAACCCGTCCCCTAAGAAGTTAAAGGAAAGTACTAATAAAATAATGGCTATCCCCGGGAAAATCGCTAAATAAGGGTTGGTTTCAAGATACATGCTTCCTACTTTTAAAATATTGCCCCACTCTGGAATATGTGGTTCCACGCCTAATCCTAAAAAACTTAGACTGCTTGTCGCAATAACTGCTCCCCCAATAGTTAGGGTTGCTTTGACAATCATCGGAGCAAATGAATTGGGTACTACTTGCTTGAAGATGATTTTCCAATCTGCTTCCCCTAATGCCTTTGCAGCCTCTACAAACTCTAAATTGGATACCATCATGACATTTGCACGCATTGTTCTTGCATAAGTAGGAATGGAACCTACACTTAATGCGATGATTAAATTGACTGTATTTGCACCAAATGCGGCAATAATTGCAATCGCAAGTAAGATACCAGGAACCGCATAAAGAACGTCTAAAATACGCATGATGACGTTATCAATTGACTTGTTGTAATACCCAGCAATAGCACCTAGGAATCCACCAATAACTAATGGAATAAGTGTTGATACTACACCAACAATTAATGAAATACGTGCGCCATATATAATGCGTGAAAATACATCTCTTCCGAAGTTATCCGTGCCAAATGGATTAGCTAAACTTGGCTCTAACAACATGGATTCATAATTGTTTTCTACAGCAAACTCATAAACAAATGTGCCATAACTAGCGATTGAAATAGCGAATGTAAAAATTACAAATAGTAAGCCTAGCATCGCTGTGAAATTCTTTGTGATTTTAGACCAAATCTTATTCCACTTTTCAATTGTGGACATATCTCTATTTGTACTTTTTAATAACACGCTATACCCTAAAATACAACCAAATATATTTCCGGAAAACCCTGTAATGATTAAAGCAATACCTAACCATTTAAATGCAGGTTTAATTTGACGATCCGTATCCACCTTGCCGAAGATAACTACAGCTACGACATCAAAGATGATTAATAAAATGAATACAGCCATTGTTAGTAAAAACATGTCTGATACATAGGGTTTAAATAGATTTAACAATGATACTGAAACAATTAACAATTGAGTCAGCAACATATAGTAAGAAATCGTATATTCAATAGAAGCTTTGCGACGCAACATTCGGAAGGCGAAGGTTGTCGTAAAAACGTTCCCCACTAATATAGTTAGTAAGTTTACTGCACTCATTAACCTTGTTCTTTTTTGAATATCCCCCGTATTTAGTAAATCTCTTTTCATACAAAACAAAATAATAGCTTGCCAGCATGCTATTACTAAATAAGCAATTGTCAAAGAGCCCCAAACTTTGTTCCATGTTCCCTCTGTAACGTCAAAGGCATTCACTAGAAAAACAAGTACTAGTGCAATTGAAATAACTAAAACAAAGAGTGCATGTTTATACTCTTGCGATCGTTTTAAAGCAAAATCCTGTTGTGCTGTCATTTCATACACCTCGTTAAGTATTTTTCATTTGCGATCGAATTCTTGGATTTAAGAAAGCATATAGAATATCAACTGCTAAGTTTACGATCGAAATCGTGATAGCAATGTAGACAACTCCCCCTAATATAGAAGGAATATCTGGTACGAATTGTTTATCTACGATATAACTTCCTAAACCGCTAATATTAAATACTTTCTCTGTTACTGCTGCCCCGCCTAGCATGCCACCAAACTGCAATCCGATAATTGTAATAATAGGAATGATTGCATTACGTAAAGCATGGTTGATAAATACTCGACTTGGCTTTAAACCCTTCGCCTTCGCAGTCACAATATACTCTTCGTTCACTACTTCTAAAATGGAGGATCTAGTCATTCGCGCAATAGACGCTGTTAACCCTGTCCCTAATACAATTACAGGCATTATGATTGATAACCAATCACCTGGAGAATACGTAGCTGGTAGTATGTGCCACTTAATAGAGAAGTTCAAAATGAACACAAGTCCTTGCCAAAAGTTAGGGATTGATAAACCTATTAAGGCGATAAACATAAAGCTATAATCCCAAAATGAATTGGTCTTCGCTGCTGATATCATCCCAACTGGAATCGCTATTACAATAGCCATTAATAATGACCAGAACGCAATTGTTAGTGTGACAGGGAATTTGTTTGCAATGCTTGCCATTACATCTTCATTACCTGTATAGGAATAACCTAAATCTAATGTCAGAATCCCTTTTGTCGCATCCCATAACTGTACCCAGTACGATTGATCTAAGCCATACCGATGATCAAACTCCGCACGCTGTTCAGCTGTTGCTGATTCTCCTAAAATATTTGCTGCTGGATCAGCAGGAGAAAAATGCAATATAGAGAATACAAAGATAGTAACCGAAATTATTACAAAAACCGTCATCACTAATCGTTCAAAAATATAGCGAACGAGTGGTCTAGCATAAATCATTAAGAACAAATACATAAGAATACCTGGTATAAAACTGACAATAACAAAGTTTCTATTTTGTAAGCATTTCGCAAAGAAGTGCTGATAGTTGGTGTTGCTTTGATCAGTTGTTTCCAATTCAGCTTGCGCCATTTTCAATACTCTTTCATTTGCAAGCTTAGTCGCTTCCCCCTGCATTTCTTGTTCACTAATGGATTCATTGAAATATAGCTTTTTACTCCGATATTGTTCCTCATACCGATGAATCAGTTCACTATATGTAGAAGATTTCTTTATCTTTTCCATATGTTCATGTAGCATTTGCTGATATTGCGTGCTCTTATATTTTGTTTTATAAATGCACCACATGACGATATGAACTGGTAAACCTAACAAGAATATTATGTACTTATAAAAAAGGAGAGAGCTTAGATTGCTATAAACATTCTCTAAACTGCCTTTTATCCGTCCATTTTTTATTTTCAGAAAAATCACTCCTTTAATCTTGATTATTCCTAGTAATTTAGTATACTATTAGAAACAAAGTATAAATTTTATCGTATTAGAAGTCAACATAATTATTTTAAATTTTCAGTAAGTGAGGAATTATTATATGGATAGTATTTTAAAGGTTGATAACTTACATATTTCATTTGTTTCAAATCACGAAGTTTTTGAAGCGGTTAAAGGAGTTTCTTTTGAATTACATAAAGGAGAAACTTTAGGAATTGTTGGTGAATCTGGTTCCGGAAAAAGTGTTACTGCACGTTCCATTATGCGTTTACTTCCATCTCCACCCGCTTTAATGACTGATGGCTCTATTGAATTCTCAGGAGAAACGATTTCTAATTTTACTGATCACGAAATGGAAGCAGTTCGCGGAAAAGAGATTAGTATGATCTTCCAAGATCCAATGACATCTCTGAATCCAACGATTAAAGTTGGCAAGCAAATCGATGAAATCCTTACAAAACATCAGCGTCTTACTTCTAAAGAAGCAAAAAATAGATCTATTGAAATGCTGCAACTTGTAGGGATTAAAAATGCCGAAGAACGTTACAATCAATATCCACATGAATTTTCTGGGGGGATGCGTCAACGTGCCATGATCGCTATGGCTCTCGCTTGCCAACCTAAACTACTCATTGCTGATGAGCCAACTACTGCGCTAGATGTAACTATACAAGCTCAAATATTGCGCTTAATGAAAAAAATGCAACAGCAATTTGGTACTTCGATTATTTTAATCACGCATGATTTAGGTGTCGTTGCCGGTATGTGTGACCGTGTTGTCGTTATGAAAGAAGGTCAAATTGTTGAGACAAATACGACTGAGGAGCTTTTCGCTTCTCCTCAACATCCATATACAAAGAAATTATTGAACGCTCTACCCCGTATGGATGAAAAGAAAAAACCTAAAGGGAAACTACATTTACCTGCAGATATTAACCCTGATAAACCACTCATAGAAGTACAAGATTTAAATCAGGTGTTTCCACTTGGAAGTGGCCGTACTTTAAAAGCTGTCGATTCTATTAGCTTTTCAATCCAACCTGGCGAAACATTAGGTCTTGTTGGTGAATCCGGTTCAGGAAAATCAACTACTGGGCGATTGCTATTACAACTACAGAAGGCTACGCACGGGGAAATTTTATACAAAGGTATGGCTATTAATCGATTGAACAAGAAGGAAATGAAACAGCTGCGCAAAGAGATTCAAATTATTTTCCAAGACCCTTATGCCTCTTTGAACCCACGCATGAAGGTGTTGGATATTATAGGTCAGTCTTTGGATATTCATCGATTATGTAAAACGAAAGCCGAACGACTTGCACGTGTAGAAGAATTGTTAGAACTAGTTGGCTTACAAAAAGAACATGCGATGCGCTATCCACATGAATTCTCTGGTGGTCAACGTCAAAGAATTGGCATTGCGAGAGCTCTTGCTGTTAATCCAAAATTTATCGTTTGTGATGAGCCACTATCTGCACTCGATGTTTCCATTCAAGCTCAGGTTGTCGATTTGCTTAAGGATTTGCAAGCGAAACTCGGCTTAACGTATTTGTTTATCGCACATGATTTGTCGATGGTGAAGCATATTAGTGACCGTGTCGCAGTGATGAATGCAGGGAAAATTATTGAACTCGCAGACAGTGAAGAACTCTATAGCAACCCAATTCATCCGTATACAAAATCATTATTAGCTGCTGTACCCGTTCCTGACCCTTCTATTGAATCGAAGAAATTAAAAAAAGAAGCGGTAGAAGTACAAAATTATGATTTCAGCCAAAATACTTTGCAAGAAGTGAAGCCTGGTCATTGGGTACTTGCGAGTAGCTAAATAGTGTATAGAATGCGTAGTCACATATAGGTGTGGCTACGTATTTTATTGTGCTTTTTTACTAAAGAGGCAATCAATATTAAAAAAGTGCATCCTCCCATTAGTAGTATTTAAATAATTTTGGAATAATAGTTCAACTATGATTTCCTTCCTATATTAAAAGTTGAATAAAAAGAAATTATGCAAAAACCTTATTCTTATTAGTATATTGAAGTAATAATAGCCTGAAATTATTCATCTTCATCAAATCTGCGTCCGATACCGTCTACTCGCCAAGTACTTCTGCTAATGGAATGTTTTTCATGTTACTCATTTCTCTATACAAAAAAACCTAACCTCTAAGAGATTAGGAATTAATTTGTGCCTATTGTTTAAACTAACATGGTTTCATTATTAATTTGGGTATTTGTTTTGAATGTTATTTTTTACTTCCTCACTATTCGTATCACTATACATTGCCGTACCTTTTCCATCCGTTTTAGCAATCATTGCTTTTATTTCATTATAAGACATGCCAGACTCAGCATTTTTTCTTTTTACCTCATCAATATCTGTTCCAGAAGACGTAAAATTGCCCTCGCCATTATTGTTCATAAAGACACCTCCATTTCGGTATGCCATTATGTTCCCTCAAGCTCAGGTTTTTATAAGTGAAATGTATGGCACACTTAAATCAATTGACCGTTTTTTTACTCTTGTCGACTCTGTGGTATTCAGATATTTGAATTACGCGAACATTACTTGTATGGAGTTCATGATAGATCCCTCTACTATCCGTAAACGTTATATATTGCTCCCTTTCACTTTGAATGAGCTCTTCCGCTTTTTCTTGAGACTCGATATGGATAAACCTTCTAATATAATGCTCTTCATCAAAGAAGTATGTTATTTTGAATTCTTTCATGATTAAAAATCACCTCAAGTTTATTCTTTTGTTAATGGGTTTCGATATTCTTTATGATGTGTAGAATGGCTTTATTGCATCCAAATTTGCTATTAGCTTTAATTGATTTTTTTATTAGCCAAGTAAAATAGTTCAATGCACAAACTACAGACCAAGATTATTCCTTCTAAATATTAAAATCCCCCAATTCAGCATTGAGGGATTCTTGTTAATAGTATCGGTATTGATATTTTCATTTCATTGAAATAATTTGGTTATTTAGTGATATTAAGCTCTGCATATGCACTTTTGGACTTTTTCGTTTTGCTCGTTAGTACAACATAATATTTAGTTCCAGGTTTTAGCTGTTTGTTTGGTGTTAGTTTCAATTGTAGTTTTGATGTTTTTTGAACTTTAATTGATTGTTGTTTACCACCAATTTGTAGTAGGGATACTTTAGCGTTTTTCATAGTGCTCCAGTTCATCTTCGTACTGTTTTTAATAGTGATCGTTTTTTGTGCTGTTTTTTGATTAATGTTCGAGAGTTTGTTATACCCTTTTAGTTGTTGCTTTAAGAAATCTCGATGGCTATATTCGATTTCTTTACCGACAGGTGTTTTAACATTTGGTGTGATACCTTTTTTCTGTATTTTAGTGTTTTTTGGTCCCATAAATTCACCGGTAGTCAGTTTCAACTGGCTACCATCTTTTAAAGAAAATACTTGCTGCATAACACCTTTACCATATGTTGTTTGCCCATATAATTTGGCTGCTTTTTGATCCTTTAATGATGCTACAGTCATTTCAGAAGCGCTCGCTGAATTGCCATCCATAGTGATAGAAACGGGTGCATTCCATCTAATCTTTTGCTTTATTGGCTCTGTGTAGTAGGTTTCACTATCCTTATATTTAAACAAATAAGCTACTTGCGCTTTTGGAAACAAGCCAATTACTTCTTCAGCTGCAGTAATGTAACCACCGCCATTACTTCTTAAGTCAAAAATCCACCCTTTCATACCAGGCATTGATTTAATAGCCTTTTGGATCTCTTTGCTACTATTATCCGCATAACTATTAAGGCGTATGTACCCAATGTTACCCGCTAGTTTTTCGGTCTCAACATTAGGTATGTTAATGACTTTACGGAATAACGTTTTCGTAAATGTACTGTTTGTTTTTGAGCGATATATGGTCAAAGTTACTTTAGTGTTTTCTTTTCCCGTAATGAGCCCAATCGTTGTTTGAACTGCTTCTCCCACCAAATTCTTACCATCGACTTCCTTAATAATATCTCCTGCAAGTATGCCTCCGTTAGCTGCTGGCCCACCTTTAATAGTAGAGATAATTTTCAATCCATTAGCATGTTCTTCAATCGTCACACCGATTCCGACTAACTTCATATCAATCGAATTCGTAAAATCTTTATATTCCTCTTTGGTCATATAAACGGAATACGGATCAAGCTGTTTTGTTAAATCCCTGATTGAAGTACTATTTAATACTGATTCCGATACATTTGGATAATAGTATTTTTTCACTAACTGCTTCACTTCATCCAGTGGCTCTGCTGCATAAGCAACCGATGTCGTAAAGAAAACACATAAGGCAATAAGGCTCAATACATAAATCCGTAGTTTTTTCATGGTATCCCTCTTATACTAGTAAGTTTATTGTTCATTATTCATTTTACCATTATATTGAAATTGATGATAGTTATGTAATATTTATATTCTACGACTTTTCACAATACACTATTCTAATGTGATTTTGCTTGAGTAATGAGGTGATGCCGAATGCCAAAATTTTAAAAAATGGAATCAAAATTGGATAAGAATTAGAGAAGAAATCAAGAGATTAATAGTTTGCTACTAGGAAAACCTATAAATACCTTTTTGACGTTATTTGTCCAATATTATAAAATAAATAAATGCATATATTTTACAATAAAGGGGGCGATGATTATGAAATTTCTTACGCGTTTTCTATGTGCTTTTGTACTGCTCTTTTCAATAATTGCAGTTGTAGTTCCAATTACTTCACATGCGCAGAGCATTAAAGTAAACAAATCGTTTAAAAGTGCTGCAAAAAAAGGCCAACTTCTTGGTAATAAAGGCTATGTCGGTATGACTTATAAAGAATTGAAGAAATCGGTACCTGGTAAGGCTCTTATTGCCGAAGCTGTAAATGTCTATTATGCTAAAAGAGGCGGTACTATGTATGGATTTGAACAATATAATCCACATACTGGTTCAATCTCGTATAAAATTAAAAGTACTGATGATGTCGAGTACATTTCTAACACTTATTCTGGTAAATTAACACACAAACAAATGAAAAAATATTTTGGTCATCCTGTTGGAAATCGTACATATGGTACCAAAAACAAGCTTTATAAATCAGATGTTTACTATATTGGCTTCCGTAGCTATAAAAGGGGTAAAGGTTATATAACGGATATCGCGATTGGTACACGCGATATGATGGATTTAGCTGCATTTTTTAATGGCTACTAGTATCAAATAAAAACAGTTGAATATTAAGTGAGTTTTAAAAAAAGTGAAAGAATACTTAAAGAGCCAGCGATTTGCACATAGATCACTGGCTCTTTAGATTTACTATATAACGTAAGTTTTTTTGCAACCTCTACAAAATATGCGAGATTGATCACTGCATTAGTTAACCAAATTAACTTTAAACTATTAAGATATATGTAACCAATGTTACCCGCTAGTTTTCTCTTTCAACATTAGGTATGTTGATGACTTTACGGATTAACATTTTCGTAATAGTAGAGATATTTTTCAATCCATTAGCATTTTCTTCAATCGTCACACCGATTCCGACTAACTCCATATCAACCGAATTAGTAAAATCCTCACACATAGTGACCTGAATAAAATATCTCCTAATTATTTATTAATTAAACTTTTATATGGTGATGCTTCTATATCAATTAAAATAGCCGTGCAAAACTTCAATAAAGAGCAGAGGTTTTAATAAAAAAAAGCAGCTATAAAAGACTGGATAACTACACCATTTGTCTTTATAGCTACTTATATAAAAGATACTGAATACTAAACAAAAACTCAATTATTTTTGATTATTGAAAATGAAGGATTTAATTTTGCAAATCTTCATTTGGCAAATATCCCAAAAACTAAAAATACATTACAAACTTAATTGAGGTGTTACCCTTATCAAGTAAAATTATTACGATTGTACTCCTGTTAATTCTTTGTTTTTGTCTTCAGTCGTTTCTTTATCTTGGTTTTCTGTTGTTCCTTTGTCTTGACCTTCTGCTACTTCTTTATCTTCATCTGTTGTTTCTTTGTCTTGATCTTCTGTTACCTCTTTATCCTCTTCCGTCGTTCCTTTGCCTTCTTCTGTTATTTCTTTATTCTCTTCTTCAGAATCCTTAATATCTTTTTCTACGTCGCTTTCAATGTCTGATCCATCTTCATTTAGATTATTCATCTCCGATGATCTACCACTTTTTGAATAACGATCAATCTCGGCTTTTTGCGCCACTAAAGATGCATAATTGAAATCAAATAAATTTGCTCCTTTTAAAATTGCATCATCTACTGCTTCTTTTGCGGCATTGTATTGTTCTCTTGCTTGATTTAATTGTTCACTATTTTTAATTGATCTAATAGTTGTAAATTTAAGGTCTGCCAATTTATCTTTTGCATTAGTGATGGCTGCATCTTTTGCCACTTTTGCTTCATAGCGTTTGATTTCTTTTTGTTGGGATTCCATTCTCCAATAATTTAGTATAAAGTCTTGGTCTTTTGCGCCCTTAGCCAACGCTGCATCTACTGCTGTCTTTGCTGCATCATATTGTTCTTGCGCTTGCTTTAACTTTGCATCACTATTGATTGAAAATAACATAACAAATTGCAGGGCAAGTAATTTATCTTTTGCTTCAGTAATTGCAGCATTTTTTGCCACCTCTGCTTCGTAACGGTTTATTTCATTTTGTTGTCCTTCCAAATTTGAATAATTCGTTCCGAAGTCTGTTGCCACTGCTCCTTTAGCCACCGCTGCATCTACTGCTGTTTTTGCTGCATCAAATTGTTCTTTTGCTTTATTTAAATTAGCATCAAATTTGATTGAACCTTTTGTAAAGAAATTAAGTTCTTTTAATCTTTTATTTGCTTCACTGATTGCTGTAGCCTTCTCTTTTATTGCTGTTTCATAGCGGGCAATTTCATTTTGTTGTTTCTCTAATTTTCCTATCTCTTCGAAATCTGTAGCAACAGCACCTTTAGTAAATGCAAAGTCTACTGCTACTTTTGCTGCATTGTATTGTCCTTGAGCCTCCATTAATTGATCATTATTATTAATTGATTGAGATTCACTATAGATCAAGGCAGCAATTTTAGCTTTGGCCGCATCAATTGCTTCTGTCAGCGCCATTTCAAATCGAGTTATTTCATTTTGTTGACCTACCAATTTTTCAATTCCTTTTATTTCTGTCTCTACTGCACCTTTTTTCTTCGCTTCGTCTACTGCTGCTTTTGCTTCATCATATTGATTTTTTGCTGTCCCTAATTTTGTTTTATTGTCGATCGAATTTTCTTTATAGAAATCTAAATCTGACAATTTTTTCTCTGCTGCATTGATCGCATCTAATTTAGCTTTGACCGCTGCTTCATAGCGACTAATTTCATTTTGTTGTGCTTCTAAATTTGAATAATTCGTTCCGAAGTCTAATGCCACTGCACCTTTTGCTTCTGCTGCTTCCACTGCTTTTTGTGCTACATAATATTGAGCTTTGGCAATTTTCAAATGGTTATCGTTCTTGATTGAATTTTCCCCTGCAAACCCAAGTTGTTTTAATGCCGTTTTTGCGCTTTGGATTGCTATTGATTTTACAGTTTCATAACGTTTTATTTCTAAGCCTTGAGCGTCTAATCTTAAATAATTTAAACCTAAGTCTAGTACTAAAGCTCCTTTAGCCTTTGCTGCTTCTACTGCCTCTTTTGCACCTTTGTATTGTGATTGAGCATCATCCAAGTTTTTTTGATTTTTTATTGAATTCAACTTGAAGAAATCTAAGGCTGCTAATTTAGACTTCGCTGCATCTATAGCATCTGCTTTTGCTTTTTCTGCTGTTTCATAACGATTAATTTCTTGTTGTTGTGCTTCAAATCCATCTATTCCTTTTATATCTGTAGATACTGCTCCTTTTTTCTTTGCTTCATCTATTAGTTTTTGAACTTCAGTAATTTGGGTTGTTGCTTCTTTCCAATTGCCCTTGGTTTTAATTGAACCAGTACCTGTATATTTTAATACTGCTAATTTAGACTCTGCTGCAGCTATTGCGTCTGCTTTTGCTTTTTCTGCTTTTTCATATCGCTGAATTTCTTGTTGTTGCTTTAATAATGCATCTATTCCTTTTATGTCTGTAGCTACTGCGCCTTTTTTCTTTGCATCATCTATTAGTTTTTGAACTTCTACAATTTGTTTATTTGCTTCTGTCCAATTGCTCTTCGTTTTTATTGATCCAAGTTCTGTGTAGTTTAATTCTTTTAATTTATTCTCTGCTGCAGCTATTGCGTCTAATTTAGCTTTGAATGCTGATTCATAGCGATCAACTTCCGTTTTTTGCGATGCTAATTTTGGATAATCATTTCCGAAATCTGTTGCTACTGCACCTTTTGCTACTGCTGCATCTACGGCTATTTTCGCCTCATTGTATTGCAATTTAGCTGAAGTTAACTTTATCGCATTATCAATATCATTAACTTTAAAGAATTGTAGAGCAGCCAACTTCTCTTTTGCTACTGCGATTGCTTTTGAAAGCTCTGATTGATAATATCCACCAGATGATCCTGATCCACCTTGATTTGTTGAACCTCCACTGGTTTGTATACCGTTAATGACGGTAATTATTTGGCCACCTGGTGTTTTAATTGTTCCATTTGCTACTGTTTTTCCATCGTACCAAAGACCATTATATTGGATGATGCCTACATTTAACCTAGCCCCATTGTATAAATCACCGTTATAGATTCTATAACCTAAATTTAAAACACCATCAATGTATAAATCTCCTGTTTTTGGATGTAGGCCCGTAAATACTATACCTTTTAAATAGTATTTCCCTTCAAAAGTACCCGTTGCCTTCTTACCATTTTTATAATAGATATCATTTGCTAAACCTGTATAAGCTTTTCCTTTATTGTAGTAAATTCCTTTATATACACCAGTCGCTTTACTACCATTTTTATAGTAAGAACCATTAGCTATACCAGTGAAGAGTTTGCCTTTCAAGTAATATTTCCCTTTATACGAGCCCGTTGCACGTTTTCCACTTTTGTAATACACGTTTCCTTTCGTGCCCGTTAGCAACTTACCTTTTTTATATACCTTTCCTTTGTAGGTTACTGTTCCATCTACTACCTTGCCGGTAGCTTTGGAAACTAATAATCCATTAGAAATTTTATATTTTGCTTCTGCTGAAGCATCCTCAGATACACCAACTACTGCTCCAGTAATAATTGCTGCACCTAATGTTAATGTAACTAATGGTTTAATAAATTTAAGACTATATTTACCCATTCATTCAACCTCCATTTTTAATTGCAACTCATTTATTCCCATGAATAATATAAAAATATCCAATTTTAACATTTATTAAATTAATTATTATAAAAATACATATAAAGGCCTTTGATTTCTTGTTAATAACAAACATAGCTAATTAAATACAATAAACTGAATATGAATCTCTCCTTTATCAATGTCCCTTCCAATATGTCTAAATAAAAAGGTCTAACAATTCCTGAATAAATATAAATACAATTACATACACATGTTATGATTCGAATATTAAAAATAGGTTAAAAAACCTAAAAAACTTTATATTCCATATTTTCAAAATCATTAAGTATTACTTTCTTCTCAAAAAAAGAGCCGAAAAAGAATCAGCAACTCTTGTGCTGCCTTTTTCGACTTAAAAGATCTCTCATATTTGGATTTATGTATAGGAAACAAAAAGATGGGGTGCCGTTCACACCCCGTAGCTCCTCATAGATTCACTGCAAATTTCTTATCAAACGCTAATTTTCTTTCTTTTTATTTCTTAACAGTAATCACTTTTGCTTTGCCTACATTACCTGACTTGTCTTTTGAATAAATTGATAACTTCGTATTCACTTTCTGTTTTTTTATAGTGACTGAGAAAGTGCCTTTCTTAGATGCTGTAGCTAATCCAATAATCTTACTTCCCGCTTTCACATAGACTTTTGAACCAGCTTCAGCTTTCCCAGTTACCTTAGTAGATGTTGTTCTCACTGAATTTACTGAAGGTGTTTTTGGTGCAGTCTTGTCTATTACTGTCATTTTCTGAGAAGCACTTGTATTTCCTACATCATCTGTTGCAGTCAATGTTAGGATAGTACCTGCTTTTTGGGCATTGATATTGATAGAAAATACACCATTTTTATCTGAATAGCCTGTACCGATATATTTCCCTCCAGCTTTAATAGATACTTTTACTTCAGCTTCTGTTGTTCCTTTTACTTTACGGTCTTTGTCTGTGACTGTTTTGACAATTGGTTTCGTTGGGGGTGTTTTATCCTCGACTATAATCATTGTTTCCGAACTCAATTTATCAGAAGCGCTTGCTGTTACATAAAGAATTGTTCCTGCTTTAATCTTCACATTCAATGGAATAGAAAAAGTACCATCGGCTTTAGTAACGGCTTGCGCAAAGAAATTATTTTTATCCGTTACGGTTACCTTCGTACCTGCATCCGCTGTACCCCTAATTTCCATACTTTCAGATGTTACTACATTGACTTCTGGGGCGTGTGGAGTCACTGTTGGGTCAGGGACTGGTGTTGGATCCAATGGAATTGTTGGAACTGGATCTGGTTTTGGTGTTGGTACTACAGGTGTTGTTGGATCTGGATCTGGTTTTGGATCTGGTGTAGTTTTTGAAGCAACCAGTTCAAAAGCATTCGTTTTTGCAGTAATACTTTTATCTGCCAGGCTAACTGATGCTGTGTACATGCCTACTTTAGATTTTGAAGAGTCAAAACTAAAGCTATATGTCCCATCTTTAGTTGTTTTGACCGCACTTTCCGTATTTACTTTTACGCCTTCTCTTTCAATAATAATATCAACAATCTCATTACTGACAGGTTTATTATCAAGCGTTACTTTTCCAGTTAGTTGAACTTTATCGCCAATTTCATATTTAAGTTTATCACTTTGCACACTTATGCTCTTTTTTGAAACTGGATTTGTATTTGTTAATTCAAAGGTAGAATAAGCAGGCGTTGCATTCTTTGCAGTAATTTGAATCGTATAAGATCCACTCTCGTATTTCTTAGGAGATATAGTTTTATATATGTTGCCGTTTCCATCCATTTCAGAATCTTTCCATTGGTAGGTTTCAACAACTGTGTTCCCTTTCTTTACTTGCATAAGGGGAGCTGTTCCCGTTCCTGCTTTTCCGTCCTTTAATACCACTCCCGATATATTTATCTTATCTCCCGAAGTATATTGTGAAGCATCAGTATTTACAGTAATCGATACACTACTAGCTGCTAAGGCGGGAAAAACTGCATTTAAAAATAAGAAAGTAGCAATTAAGCTTGTGATTAGACTTTTTTTCAAAACATTCACTCCCATATTGGTAGATAAGAAGATGGGAAGCAATTTCTGCCTCCCTCTCATTCTTTTTACTAGTTGACTGTAAATGATTCAAGATTGCTTGAATCGGCTAGTGGAATAGGATTGTCATCGTTATCCCATACAAACACTTCGACTGTGTATTTACCTTTATCAAATGATTCTAACGGGATATCTACTCCAAAACTATTTCTTGATTTGCTATTAATCTCTTTCGATTTAACTTCTTTAAAGTAAACAACTGCACCATCTTCATCTTTGACTTGGAAGGCTACTGTAGGATTCAATTTGTTTTTCCCTTGGTTTTTAATGTTTGTTTTGATACTTACACTGCTATCTGTTGTGAAGGATGTAGCCTTTTCACCTTTTGAATCACGTGTTGAAACGGATTCAACACTTACAAAATAATTGGAAACGGTGAACTCAGTTGCAAGTTTCTCGCTTTCATCACTTCCAGCTGCACCTATTAATAATTTGTAATTACCGCTTTTCGCTAAAAGATCTGGCGTAAATGTGCCTGTATACGTTTCTCCTTGACCTGGTTCAAGGTCAATCACGTTTCCTTCTGGATCAATTACTTTAGCTTCCCAGTTAATCGATTCAGTCGCCTCAGCCACGATATTCGCAGGATTTTCAACTGTTACATCGCCACCGCCATTTGAAATCTCTAATGATTTAACAAATGGAGTATTTAGAGCTGCCCCTTTATAAATAGCTATCGTTTTCTTAGTCACATGACCAGCTAGATCTGTCACTTCGAAGTCAATATCATTTCTACCTTCGTCTAATACTAACTGAACTTGTTGCTCTTGAGTTAAAGATCGCATTTCATATGGCTCATCGAAATCATGTGCAAATTCTTCACTGCCATTTACTAATAAGCGTAACTCATCAAAGTTATCTGCAACTTTTACTGTAACAATAGGGTCTCCATCTTTTGTTGTTTCAGTAGGTTTTTCACTTTCAGTAGTATCATTCGGATCTTTATTTTCAGTTCCTTCATTAGTAATTTCACCTTCTGAAGCGGTAATAGGATCTTTACTTTCAGTTCCTTCATTCGGCACTTTGTTGTCATTAGATTCTTTATTTTCTGACTCTTCAGTAGAATCTTTACCACCAGTTGGTACGAAATTATTAGCTGGTAGATTACTTACAGAAAGTGTTGGAGCCTGCGTATCGATAATTACTTGTCTTCTAAATTCAATTTTATTACCAACTTTATCGGCACCTGCAATGAAAATGTCATGCACACCATCTTCTGTGAATGTAATATGTGTTGCAAATTCATATTTTTTTGTGACTTCATTGTATTTTAAAACTACATCTTGTTCTGTAGGGTTTAATTTATCGCCCTTGATTTTCAAATACTCTACTTGTGATGCATCTGTTACATAACCAGTAAAAGGTACTTCGCGTGTATCATAAACGCCCAGTGCTTCCGGTGTATCAGATACGATATACGGAATTGTATTATCTCCAGGGCTTGAAGTCTCTTGTCCACTATTATTAAATGCATAATCATATGCAACAACCTTAATGTTATCTTCAACATTATATTTCTGTAAGTCTAATTTAAATGCATTGCTTGTACCAGGATTTACTGAACCTAAAAGTTTATTATCTAAATAAATCTCAAGATATTGTAATCCACTTCCTTTATTATCAGTAGCATTGAATGAAAGGATGCCCGTATTTTTACTGAAGGCAATGTTTGATACAACCGGTGCTGTGTTATCAACAATAACAGGGATTTTAGTTACTTGTTGTTCTTTACCTGCAAAATCAACTTGTGTTTTTACTTGATAATAATATGTTCCGTCTGCTGCTATTTTATTATTCAGTTTCCCATCCCATTGTGTATAAGAAGGTTTATATGAATAAATAGAATTGTTGCTTTTTCCATTATGATAATTTTTGCGTTGTTCTTTATCCGTACGTAGCTTACGTAATACTTTGCCACTTGTATCGGTAATCGTATATTCCACTGTTTTACTGTTTCGCAAGAATGAAAGTACAGGTGCTACTGCTTCATTTTCACCATCTCCATTTGGAGAAATAGCAATCAAATTTTTACTGTATTTTTTAGTAAATGGATTGTATCCAAGATAACTCCCTTGATCATCTACCGTTCCTGAAACACCATAGTAAGAGCTTGCATCATAAATCATTTGATCTAAAACTGGTGGCTTATTCCAATCCCCTTTAAAACCTAGGTATGGAATTGATAAATCTGGAAAGACGACATCTTGAGATTCATTTGTAAGCGTGATAAACCCTTCAACAAAGTAGCCATTCTTTTGAATGCTTTCTAATTCCGTTTTTACTTTTGAAAGGTCTATTTCAACAGTAATATCTTTAGATTCTCCTGCAAACAAGGTAATCTTTGGCGTACCTACTTTTACTACCGCGCCTTTAATAACTTGTTCCTTCAGAGCATTAGTTGCTGAAGTTCCTGAACCTTTCGTTGCATCAGTTAAAACAGATGCGCCTACATTATAAGTTGCATCTTCTTTACTGAAGTTGGTAGCTGTAACAGTCATTTTGAACTTGTCAGTACCGATTTCCTTCAACTCAACTTTACCTTCACTTGTACCCTTTGCTTCTACAAATACTGGCGTTGTGACTGCAGCATTCAATTGCATTAATCCTGCACCTTGTAAACGTGGTGAGTATGCGATATTGTCATTTGATGCATCCGTTACAATTTTCGCTGTATTCATAAGCAATGTTTTCGCGCGTTTCACTTTTTCTACACCTTTTAAACCTGGGAATAATTCTTGAACTTTTTCCAAGACAAGTGCTGCACCACCTGATACATGAGGGGCTGCCATTGATGTCCCACTCATGACACCATACTTATCATCATTAAAAGTCGAATAGATTTGTCCGCCTGGAGCAGTAATCTCTGGTTTCATTTCAAGGCTCGGAGTGACACCCCAAGAACTAGTAGCTGCCATTTGCCCCTTAGAACCATTAACAACTGTAGTCATTTTCCCATTAAAGTCTACTTTACCTGTGCCGCCTGCTGCTTTGATTTTTGTTTCTAAAGTGGTACCATCTGCTACACTTAAAGAAACAAGGGGAATTGTTGGGCTATTTAGTGCCATGTTTACGTAATCGCCATGTGCTGCAGTTCCTCTAATTATGACTCCTATTGCTCCTGCTTTTTCAGCTTGAGCTTGAATTTCTCCATAGTTTGGATTCGCTGCTGTTCTGACTGCGAATACTACTTTCCCTTTTACTTCTTTACCTTTATATTGTGCTTCACTTCCATCGCCAACATAGACTACATCTTTTTCAGACGATTTCCCAAATACTTCTAGAGGTATTGGAGAAGCCTGCGTTTTATAAGCTATTGGCAACGTTTCTTTTCCTATTTTCAATGTCATTTGATCTAATGTGATTTTATCATTCTCAATGGAAGCGACAGATATTGAATTGGCGGTAAGCCCAGGAGCACCGACTAAACCAATATCAGGATTTGAAGCTAACGGATTTTCCCCGTAATTATAGCTAAACTGACTAGAGTTACCAGCCGAAATAGACATTAATACTCCATTTTCAACAGCTCTTTCTACGGCTTTTTGCTCTAAACTATTTGAATCAACAAAGCCTGCCGTTGAGCCTAAACTCATGTTCAATACATCTGCACCAAGAATAATTCCGTCATCAATTGCTTTAATATAAATATCTCCAAAAGTCGATGGCATTGCTTGGTCATTACCAAACACTTTGAGTGCTAGTAATTGAGCCTGTGGAGCTACACCTTTTATTCCGTTACCTGTTTCGTCACCATTTGCACCTACTGTGCCTGCTACGTGCATCCCATGCATTGTAGCGTCAGGGCCAAGATCACGAATTTCTTTGTTTTTATCAGCGTAGTTGTAACCATAAGGAACCTTCAAAGAGTAATATTCACCAGGAAGATTATTATTTTTTACAAAATCAGCTACTTTTCCTGATGTCAATTTATGTTTGGCATCTTCTTTTAAAACCATATCATCATGGGTATTATCAATTCCTGTATCAATGATTCCTACAACCATGCCCTTCCCATCATAGCCAGCATTCCATGTTTGAATTGCTTCGACCATGTCTTTACTTGATAGCATTGTAGGTTTTACAGTTGGTCTTTCATACTCATTAACAATGCTCACCGATTCAACATTCGGCAATTTTTCAAGATTCTCTATTTGACCAAATTCTATTTCTCCACTGACTCCATTGACAACAGTAGTGAAGGTATTTTCCACATCAAAATCAATCTTTTTTGTTTCCACATCTGTCATGAATTCTGATTGTTCTTCTTTCACAATGTTTTGTAATTCTGTTTTCTTTTCTTTTGCTAAATCTTTATATCTTATACCTCTTTTAGTAGAGTAAGAGATTGCTGGGGCTCCTTCCAACTCAACTATTACCCTAACAGTGTCACTATCCTTATACTCATTCGTGGCTTCTTTAATTTTTTTGTTCGATTTTTCAATCTTCACAAGTTTGTCGAGATCACTTGTTTCAGCTTTTGCAAAAGATGTGCTAAACGCAGCATTTGAAACAGTTAATAAAGAAACTAAACCAATAATCGCACTCTTTCTCAGTTTTTGAATTTTCTTCACTCGTTTCTCCCCTTTTTCAATTAGTGAAATAATAAACCCCCGCTCCTCCCTACTTAAAATAAAACCTAGTAATTTAAACTATTTTACTAGGTATTCAAAATGTATCATTCGAAATTTAGCTAGTAAATAGCGAAGTCTGTAGTATTTTGAATATTCTAAAATATATTTTAATGCATTAAAATATCTCTTTTTTACTTATTTTCTGTATAAATTCATATCGTTAAGTAATGCTCTAGATTAAATACTTTATAAAGAAAATATCAGAAAATTGCCACAGAGAATTCACAATTATTAGAGGGTTTTCTCCCATCATCGCTGTTTTTCAACATAATAAATGCTCCTGTATTATTCGACATGGCTATTGTTTCTTAATAACTATTTGATCGACTTAAACGCTTCCTCTTTTTGATTTCTGTTACATAAATAACTACTATCACCGCATGTCACCTATAGTTATAACAAGTGGCCATAATCTATATGTTTTGTGAGATACATTACGCTTTTTTTTCATATTTGCTTTCTCAAATAGAAAAAGCCTTTACTCCTGTTGGAAGGAATAAAGGCTCTTGATTTATTGCTATAAGATTAATTATTTGAAGGTTAGTTTGCTAAAGTTAATATTTTTGGTACTTCTATATCCTCTTGTGACTGATCGATATGTCGTGAGGAGTGATTATAATTATATTTGAAATCTCACTTATTACGGCAAACAAAAACCCCTAACCTCCGAAGAGATTAGGGATAATTTTTACCAATTGTTCAAGTATAACTATCTATTCAAAGAAATCGGCTTTATTTACACCATCAATAATAATATTCCCTGTACTTGATGTTGAGGTGATTTTAAATTGTGCTGCACTTACTTTTTCAGCTTGAGCTTTTACTCCAGTGTTCATTAAACGATTATTTATATGATTCACCAGATCATCGATTGTCACAAAATTGGATGTTAGTTGAATATTTTCCATAGTTGTGCCGTCACTAATTGTAAATGTTCGATTTTTTGAGATATCCGTATCTGTTCCTAGCCCAGAGGATTGCTCAAAGAAGTACGACCAATCTGCACCTACTAATGTAAATGATGAAGCAGAACCCGGTTGGAATGCGCTAATTTGGAAAGTATCTTCAAATCCAAAGGCAGCAATTGGACGATTCAATATACCATTTGCTCCGTCTTTTTTATAATAGAAATCTTGAATGTGACTCTCTACAACACTGCCCATGGATACTCCTTTAGAAAAATCTGTCGAAAGTGCCCATGAAACATAAATTGGTATACGATCTGATCCAATGACAATAGAAAAGTCTTTTCTATTACCAGTAAAATCACTTAATGTAACAGGTTTACTAACGAGTTTTGCTTGAGTTCCTTTTACAGTTGAATAGTCAAAATTCGTGATCATTTTACTTGTGATAGCCATTGGAACTACAGTTACGGTGAATGTACCTGCTTTAATTACTTGTCCATCTTTTTTCACTTGAACAGTAATTGTAATTGGCCCCCCCAACGCAACACCTGTTACTATAGCGGTTCCACTAGAGTCATTAGATACAGTAGCTGCAACTTTCGTTGAATCACTAGATGTGAGGACGAGCGTTTCATCATTTTCAAGGTTGATATGATTACTTCTATCAACCCCAGCGCTAGTTACTGTTACATTTAGCAATCCTGTTAATGCTGTCACTTTACTATTTTCAAAGGCAACTACCGCTATATCTAATGCAGCTTTTGCATCAGCTAATTGTTGGGTTGTTTTGTTTGCAGAATTTGTTACAACTAATTGTGCAACATCAATGGCTTCTTTTAATGTCGCTTTTGAGCCTTTTACATTTTGACCGATTTCTACTCCTTCTTCCGTATTCTTGTAAAGATTTGTTGCTTCTGTAATGGCTGTAGTTAGTGCAATTGTATCTCCTGCTTTAATGATTTTGCCCTCAAAATTTGTTAAGGCACTATCTAATTCTGCGGCCGCTACATCTAATTGCACTTGAGTTTTATTAGCTCTGTCATCATAGACACTTTGAGCTATCGTTATAGCTGTAACTAAAGTATCTTTATCTACTTGGGCTACCTGACCTACTTCTATTCCTACAGTCGTTCCTTTTAAAACTGCAGTTGCCCTACTTATTTTTTCATTCAGAGCAGTTGTATTTGTACTATTCCCGTCTTATACCACATTTATGGTTTTCGAATCGAGCCTTCACCATGCAGGCGGCTTTCACCGCACATGGCGATCTATCAATGGTCATTTTCATTCATGAAAAATATAGATGTGATTGAAAACTACCATAGACTGGGTTCCTTCGCTCCTACATGTTTTATCCTCCTCATATGTTGCCATACAAGTACTAGCGGCATGTGATCGACACTACTATGAACCCGCAGCCATTCTCTTTGCTTCGTCGGTGCTGATTCACCTCTTCAAAGAGAACTTCAAACGTTCCGTTATTTCCATCCCTGATTTTGACAGCCTTAGGTTTCCACTATTCAGGTGTGAGAATGGTTAGTTTAACAGTCAATTATGCTAACCACCAATACATCATTTCTTATATAAGGATGAATATCGAACTCCTAGCATTTCGCGCTATTCACTACCTCACCCTGCCTACATGGATTCGTCCGCCTAACCATAGCTGTCTTTTAAAGAGCCCCGCCTCAATTCTTCTAGTACGACTTCACCTGACTTAACCCCTTTTGCTTATCAGCGCATCACTGGATCCAGGAGGATTAGGCACTTGCATAAAAGACTGTTTCGCAAGGATAGGGATTCCACCTATCAATTGGAAAGTAACAGTTAGAAATCATCAATCATTTCCACTTTTTTCACTAGTTTAATAGCTTATAAAGTAACGTTTCGTTTAATTTTTTTGAGGAGTCGTATATTTTATAATTGTACCAATAGTAATTGAACCATTTGCATTTACTGTAATTTCAATAGTTGCTTTCTTATCGTCAGTTGCAATTGTGATGATTGAAGTCCCAACTGAAATAGATGTCATGGCAATTTTACCATCTGTAATTTTTACTGTTGCTACTTTTTCATTACTTGAAGAAACTGAAGTTCCTACCAATCCTAATTTATCTACATTATTAGCAATGTCACTATTTATCGTAGATGTAAATGTTATTTCTCCAGTACCACCTGAAGATGATCCACCACCTGTAGAACCAGAACCTGGTGTAGTATCAATACCATTAGTAACTGTGATTGTTTTTCCATTTGGTAATGTAATAGTACCGTTTGCAATGCTAGCATCTTTGTACCATTTACCTTCTACTTGGACAACGCCTTCATTTAACTTGCTTCCATTATAAAGTTGGCCTTTAAATACAATTAGGTCTGTGTTTAATAATCCATCGATGTAAAGATTATTTGAAGTTGACTGGATGCCTGTAAACACTTTACCCGCTTCATAATATTTCCCTCCATATGTGCCAGTCCCCTTTTTACCACGCTTATAGTAAACACCGGCTTTTAGACCTGTAAATACTTTACCTTTTGAATAGTACATTCCTTTGTAAATACCCGTTGCTTTTGCTCCTGCTTTGAAGTAGATGTTATTTTTCACGCCAGTATACACTATACCATTTGCATAGTATTTTCCTTTGTATGTACCTGTCGCTTTTTTACCGCTTTTGTAGAAAACACCGACTTTTAGGCCTGTTAGAGTTTTACCATCTTTATAAACTTTACCTTTGAATGTTTTTGTACCCTTTACTACTTTACCGGTTAGTTTTGAGATTAACCTTCCTTTTGAAACTTTGTAGTTTGAAGAACTTGCTGCTTCCACACTATTTACCGGCAATGCAATCGTACTTGTTAATAAAACTGCCCCTAACGCTACTGATGCTAGCGCTTTAACCTGCTTTAAATTGTATTTTTGCATTATCCCACTCCTTTCCTATATTTTATAGGATTAACTATTTACCAATAAACAAAATAGTTTAACCATTCTTAATTATCTAATAATTAGTCATTTTAATCTATACTATATTCTTAAAGTCAAAAATTTTGTTATTACTATGAACGTCCTAATAACATTGGGTTAGGTAGTTTTACTAGAAGTTCCGATGGGACGATTAAGTCATCTATATCCTCGTGCTCAAACTCATAAGCTTCGAAACTTACATCCTTTTTCTCTACATCGATACGAAATACTTTTCATTTTATAGGCAAACTAATCTACATTAATCGTTCATTATATCCTCCTTTTATGGCCAAAAACGTGAAATACCCCTAAAAAACGTCCACTGGGAACTAAGCTACGAAACCTAAAACATTCATCCATTAGTCGTTTTCTACCGTTGTATATTACTTTTACATATGTCTTTTTTCTCTCAAAGAATTTGTAAATTAAAATTGTTGTCCTTACCTAAATCATTGAGTAGGTTCTTCAATTACTTCTCCATTTTTCATACTAACAGTACTTAATTATTCTGAATTTTCATACAATGTAATATCGACCATTAAATACTCATCACCTTTTTTATCTTAGAGTCGTCATCTTGTTCACCTTTCCTTTCAAACACAATTTGTTTTAGTAGCTCTTTTACCTTCAATCATATTTCATTCCTCCTCCAATAAAAATAGCCCTAATACCAATGGTATTAAGACTTCTGATTCAATCATGATTATGATATATATTTAAAATCTCACTTATTACGGCAAACAAAAACCCCTAACCTCCGAAGAGATTAGGGGTAGTCACTAGGACTTATTCTGTATCAATTGTTCAAACTAACGTGAATTTCACGATTTGAATGGTACCGATTGATTATTATTTTTTTTCTACTACAAGTACGTTATCAACTGTTAAAGTTTTTGGAGTTGCATCTTTATCTTTGATAGCAATACCTGTAATACCTGTGATTTTAGAACCTGCAACGAAAGCATCAGCTGTAGCAGTCGGTAATGTTAAAGTGATAGTATTAACTGCAGCTGCTGCTGAACCTAATGCAGTAGCAGTTGTTGAACCAACTGTTCCACCTGGAGTTGTGAATGCAATTACAGCTGCTGTTGTATCAGCATCTACAACTTCGCTAAATGTTAATTTCAAAGTTTTAGCTGAAGCATCCCATTCTGTAGCAGTAATAGTCGGTGCTACTTTACCCACATTAATCAATTTGATTTCTGCATCTAATGCTGCTTCTAATTGAGCTGGTGAGTAAGTTGGTGCTGCTTTGAATAAACCTGTTACAGCAGTTTCTTTCTCAGCTTGAGTTAAACCGTTAAATGCAGTTAAGCTAATATTTAATACTTTTGCATTTTCAGTTAATGCAGTAACTGCCGCAGTTTTTTGTGTTGCTGTTGGTGCTGTTCCTGTTAATGCAGCATTGATTGCATTAAGCGCTTTTGCTTTTTCTGCTGCTACTCCTGCTCCCGCTTTAGCATCTTCTTGATCTTTAACAGCTTTATCTAAAGCAGTTTGTAGACCTGATACTGTTGTGTAAGGACCAGCTGCGATAACTGCAGTTATAGCATTACCTTGGTAATCTACTGGTGTTTTTTCTAATGCTTCAATACCCTTTGTTTTTAAAGATGGTACTGCTTGTAGATGAGCTAATGTAGCACCAGCTTTTATATCAGCAAGTGAAGCTGCAATTATTTTCGCTGTTTCTGTTTTAGCTGTATTAATTGTATCGGATACAAAGATAGAACTTACAGTAGCATTACCTTTACGTTTATCAAAGATAGTGTTTACAACATATGCTTGTTCACTATCTGATAAAGTTCTGTAGTTATCTACTTCCTCAAGTGCTGCTTCGATTCCATCTTTATCAGTTGCAGCATTGATTTTAGCTAATACTTCTGCACTTACATAAGCACCATCATCTAAGCCTTTGATGAATTGGATAGATTCTGAAGCGTTAAAGATACTTACTTGTGAAGCAGATGCATTAACTGTTACGTCTGCTGATAATTGATTTTTAGATGTTACACTAATTTTAGCTGCTCCAGTTGCATTTGCTTTCACTGTAACTGATTCAGTATTACCTTGTAATACAGTTTTTGTAGTTCCATTATAAGCAACTACTACATCAGCATATCTTGCTGAAACTTCAAATGTTACGTCGAATTGACCAATTAAATTGTTATATTTAACTGCAAATGGGAAACCATTTTGATCAACTGATTGGAAAGTAAATTCTGCAGCTTTGTTTGCAGCTACTTTTTTATCAGTATCATCAACTTTAAGTGTAGCTTTTGATACAGTTGCATCTACGAAGTAAGTAGTTTCGCCAACTTTTTGTAGATCAGATGGATCTAATACTCCAGCTTTCTCGCCATTATCAACATATACAGTTGGTGTTGCATATCCATCACGATCACCTGTAAGTTTGAATGTAGCTTGACCTTTATCACCAGTTACTTTAATTGGGAATGAATAGCCTTCTGTTACTTTTGTTGTATTTTCACCTTTTACAGTTGAAATATAAACATTTTTATCTGAGCTGAAGCTTCCTTTAGAGAATGTTACGTAAGCTGTAGTACCTGCTGGAGCTAATTTACCGTCTTTACCAGTAACAGTTACAGTATAATTGCGTCCACCTTGACCTGTACCGTTTGCATTGATTCCAGCAGCATTAGCTGATTCAACACCTACTACATCAAGTGCTTGAGTATGATTAAGAGCGAATGTTACAGGAGCTGCAGCTGCTTGTAATTCTGTAGCACCTAATTTGTTATCGCCTGACCAGTCAGCTTCATTAGTAGTAACATTATCTTTAAATTTGCCATCTGCAAATGCGATAGGAGTAACAGTACCACTTGTACCTGTTAAAGTAAATGTTGCTTCACCTTTAGAATCAAGTTTTACTTTTACGAATTGTACGCCACCAGTTGTTACTTGAGATGGATACTTAGCACCATTGTTACGGATATTAGCGTCAGTAACATCTACTGTACGAACTAATTTATCTGGAGCTACATTAACGTTTTCTTTGTATGCAATGTTGATATATCCATTTGCATTTTCAGCAGAAACGATTTTGTAAACTTTTTTAGCACCGTTAGCTAATGAGTTTCCTTCAGTTACTTCTGAAAGAGTTAAACGTGCAGTATTACCCCAGTAAACTTTAGCTTGAGTAGTTTTTACTGAAGCATTACCAGTTGGATATGCTTCAACAACATCATCTGTACCAGCTACATATTGAGTGTAAGAATAAGAAGCTACACCGTTTGCATCAGTGAATACTTCAGCAGTAATTTTCTTACCGAAGTTACTGTTAGAAGTATCAGCAGAGTTAGTGATATTGAACGTTACAGCAATACCCTCTTTAGAAGATCCAGCTGGAACTTCAACTTGAGTTTTAACAGTTACTTCTTTACCGATAACACCTTGTAATGAAGGAGCTACGTGAGAAATAGCAGTTGCTTGTACATTAGATACACCTTTGAATGTACGTGATTTCACGCCATCAAGAGCTACAGTGTAAGTTTTACCACCAGTTTGAGCAGCAGTTGTTAAAACGATAACTTTATCGTCAGTTTGTTTAACTGCAGCGTTAGTAATATCTAAGCCTTCGATTTTGAAACGTCCAGCTGAGATATCGCTAGCTTTTTGAGCTTCTGCGAATGTTACTTCAACAGTTGTGTTGTTAATAGCTTTAGCTGCATCAACTACAGTTTTAACTACAACACCGTCTTTGTATAGTTTTTCTACGCCTTTGTATGTTTGGATCCCGTTAGCGTATTTACCTTTGATAAATAGTTTACCAGAGTTTTTGCCAAGACCTGTTAGTAATTTACCATCTTGGTACCATTTTTTAGAAGAACCGCTTCCTACCCAGCCGCTACCTTTTTTACCAGCTTTGTAGTATACGTTTTTGTAAAGGCCAGTGCCTTTTTTACCTGATTTGTAATAAGTATTTTTGTAAAGACCAGTGAATTTCTTACCGTTCTTGTAAAGAACACCTTTGTAAGATTTGTAACCTTTCACCGCTTTACCTGATTTTGCAGATACCAATTTACCTTTAGAAACTTTTACAGTTGCTGCTTTTGCGAAAGCTGTATCAGCAGCACCAGATACTGCGAATGATCCTGTTAATACTGCTGCACCGATTGCTAGTGATGCGACAGGTTTTACAAATTTTAGATTGAATTTACCCATTTTTAAAAAATCCTCCCTTATTGGATATGATTAGCATTTCGCTGTTTTTGTTTTTCATCAGCTAATCATGCTTAAGCCTAATTATCGTTTATAAACAGGAGAATTTCCACCCTTTTTTCTTCCATAGATTTGTAGTTATTCATTACTTTAATACTATAATGCTATGTTTATCAAAATTTTTAGTAAAACTGAGAGATATTAGCAATTTATTACAAAACCTATGAGATTATTACGATATTGACTGTAAAGTTAGTAATATAATACCAATTGAGGTATATTTTTAATAAAATACTTAAAATTATATCATAACCTATACTGATAGTTACTTTTTTGTAACATAAGACACATACTCAAATAGTAGATGTTTGCCCTACTCTTCTACTTTAACGACCTCACTGCTCATATTTACATAGAGTTTCTTCCTATTATATAGCAATATTTTCACTATTCATTCACATTATTGAAAGCGCTATCATTTTGTTGTTAGTGATTTATATGATTCTACTTTTAATAGCATGCCTACTCTTCCATTACAAATATTACAGCCTACGTGTTAAATGTTACAGGCTGTAATATTTCTTTTACGCCACTATTGACGCTGTTATCTACTTAGTAGTATTCACTTTAATCGTATAAGGTGCTTTGTCATAATCAGATGAGGTTCCGAAATATACTCCACTTGATACATTGACATAGTACGTTCCTTTATCTACTGTTACCGTACCTGTGTGTGTTAATGTATTGTTTAATGTTTTCATCTTCAGCTGTTTGATAGTTTGCTTCTTACTATTTTGTAGTGCAATTTTAAATGGCGCTTTTAGTTGTTTCTTTACTGTAATTTGAAGCTTCGTCTTTTTAGGCACTGTGACTTTGTAATAATCTTTCCTATCATACATCTTAATGTCTGCTTTATATGTGCTGCCAAGCTTGATCGGTGTAGCCGTTTTTATCGTGTTGTTGTTCTCTTTTTCATAGTTGGATGCTGCTTTGAACGATACTTTGAACTTTACCTTCTCAACATTGCCTTCTGTGTAGGCGAATACATAGTAAGTTCCCTTTTTGACACCGACCGAATCGGTCATGATTGATTTGTTGTAATTGGCTTCCTTTGAACTGATAGCATAACTAATGATTGGTGAATTCACTTTCGGATCAAGTATGCCTACGTTTTCTAAACTACTCATAAGGAACAGCGTGAATTCTTTGTTTTTTGGGGACTCGATTTGAAGTTTTGCAACCCCGTCTTTTGGTATTTTCACTTGGTACATATTCCCTGATTCTTCGTTTTCATCCATGAACAATGTTTTGGATAGCGTTTTGTTTAGTGGAATCGTTTCATAAACTTCCTCAGCATGGCTTATGGTGCTGTTTAGACATACGGATATCATGGCCATCACCGCCATCATTACTATGTACTTCATCATTTTCATTTCTTTCATCTCCAATCTATTTTGTTCCTTTTTAGTATACTAGTAATTTGGCTTTAAACCAATATTATCCATATTAATTTTTTCGTGATGGGGATGGATTGTTGCGTTATCTGGGGTGTTTGTTGCACTAAGTCGGGGGATTGTTGCGCTAACTTGGATGTTTATTGCGCTAAGTCCGTTGTTTGTTGCGCTAACTTGATTGTTTGTTATTTAGCAGAATATTCACGTCCTAATAGATAAAGATTTTTTAGTTGTGTGAGCCATATGTATTGGGGGAATCTCTTTTAGAGGCGTTTTATGTATTTTTGTGTGATCCGAGAAAATGCGCGTTATTCGGTGTAATTTGTGGAGTTTTGGTGGGTGATAGGATGTTTCTCTTTAGACAAAAAAAGACCCCCTGCGTTTGCAAGGGGCACTTTTATTAGAATGTTGTTAATAGGCTGCCACTGATCCATAGTTTTTTGCCTGATTTAGGGGCGTATACTTGGTACCATGTATCTTTTCCTACTTTTTCTTTTTTCTTGTTACCGAAAATAGTGTAAACGTGTTTAAGTGGTGCGTTGTTTGGCACTACTTCTTGGATTGTATTACTTGCTGTTGCTCCTGCACTTGAACGTAGGTTCGATTCATCTTTTGTGAATGATAGGTTATCTAGTGTAATCTCGTCCGTGCGTACCCAGCCTTGTGTGCCATTGTAAGCAATACGTAACCAGCGTGTGTTTTTGCCACTCGTGTTTTTAAAGTCACGTACATCTGTATGGTAAGCCTTTAATGTGATTACTTTTTCTTTGCCATATGTTCCAATCTTTTTCGAATATGCGTATGGCATAAAGTAAATGCTCAAGCTACTCGCTGAGACTGTTGCTGTTACGTCTGTTGGTAATTTTACGAATTGAGCTGGTTGTGCTTTAGACTCTGGCAGAATATGATCATATTCTTTTGGAGCTGTCATTACTTTTGTGCTCGCTGTTTTACTACTGTAGTCAGATGAACTATAGGCTTTCATCTGTGCCATTAGGTTGGCAATTTTACGACTCCATTCTTTGTCTGTCGCATATTTTACATTCATACCTAATAATGTCGGACCGTTGTAATAAGCACCTGTAGTCGTTAGGTAATCACGGTAGATTTTAAATGCGTAGGCATTCAATCCATCTTTTCCTGTTGGGAAGTACTTCGCGCATGTGAAAGCACATGAGTCATATGCTTGGAAGCCAAAGTAGTTGTTTTTATATTGCGAAATAGCTGAGCCACCCCAACCTGTTTCTAAAATTGCATGAGCTAGCATGAACTGTGCGTTAATGCCTGCTTCGTTTTGAACTTCTAAAAATGATGGTACTAACTTATATAGTACATTGTCTGTCGTTTTTCCTTTACTAATAAGGAACGATCGCATTTGTGCCGCTGTTAGGTCTGTTGATTTTCTTAAGTTAAGTGCAATATATGGATTTGTTTCTACGTAAGCTGAATTGATCCATACTGTTTTGCTTGATAATGTACCTTGATACCAAATACTTGAGCCGACTTTTTCTGTGCGAGTAACTTTGAAGGTTTTTGCACGGTATTTACTTAAGTCGAAGACAACGTTGTTTGTTGTACCATAAGGGATGTTATAAGCACTGCTTGTTCCTGCAATGTAAGTTGTAAATTTAGTTGTATCTACAAGTGAGTTATTGTAAGTAGTTACATCACTTGCTTCTACCCATCCGACTACAGTTGTTGATGTGCCATTTGTGCGGCTAATTTGGTAGTATTCTTCATCTTCGTATGAAGCTTCTTTTTTAATATAGAAGGTTTCGTTTGTGTATGTGCTACTAGCTAAGATGTAGTCTTCTAGTTTTGTGATATCTTTGTAGATTTTCACTGTTTTACTAGAAAGGCGACCAAGGTAGTTCGCGTCAGTTTCTTCTGGTTCTGCTGCTACTTCCACATAGGCCTTTGTATATTTTGATGAAATCCAAATTGTTTTTGTACCGATTTTACCTTGGTACCAATCTGTGTTACCAATTCTTTCTGTTTTTGTTACGACAAATTTTGCGTTTTTATATTTTGTTAGAGATTTGATGGCAACATCATTTGTACCGCCCCAAATTTTCGTATAGGCTGATCCTGTTCCTGTTAACGAAAGGGTTTTAGATTTTGTGCTGATCGCTTTATGATTATAGGCTTTTGCATCTGTTGATTTGACCCAGCCGATGACTCCTGTTGTTGCACTTTCTTTTGTGCTTAGTAGGTAGTATTTACTCCCTTTATATGTAGCTTTCTTTTTAACATATAAAACGGTGTTGATGTTGCTAGTTCCTGCTTTTGTATATGTTGATTTAGTGATATCTTTGAAGATTTTAGCTGAACTGCTATTAACTTTAGCTACGAAACTAACGCTTGTTTCTACTGGTTTTTCTGTTGGGACTGCTGAAGTATCAACAGTTGGCTTTGTTGATAGATGGCTTTCGTGAATCCAAACTGTTTTGCCATTTAGCTTGCCTTGGTACCATTTACTTGTTGATGTAATAGTTGTTGTAGCTGAGAATTTAACGTTTTTATATGTTTTTAATGACGTGTAGATAGCATCGGTACTTCCCCACGGACTAACATATCCTCTACCCGAGCCCTTTAGATAGAACGTTTGGGCTTTTGTCGAAGTTACGCTATAGTTTCGAATTTTAAGGTCTGTGGACTTTACCCAGCCTACTTGTGTTTTTTTCGTATCTCCAAATTTGTAGATGGCATAGTATGTCACACCGGCTGTTGTGGCTTTTTTATCGCTCATCATTACTTGTTTTGTTTGAGCTGCTGTTGCGACTTTACTAGTAGACTTTGCATCTGGTTGTTGATAGATTTTCGCTTTTGTAGATTTGATGACTGTGATTTTGCTGATTGCTGTTGTTTTGTAGCTTTCCGCGGCTTGGGTGCCGTTAGCTCCAATGACAAAAATTGCTAGTAGTAATGTGCAGATGATTGTCCATGCTTGTTTTTTTATCATTTTCTACTTCCTTTCTTTTTCACTTTAATAGGTTCATATACGCGTCAGATACGTTGGATACAGCTGGCGATCGTTTGAGCTTTTTTAAGTTGCGGCGACAAAATAGGTGGTCATTAGATATTGGCAATAATAAAGCGGATAACGCGTAGGGTGGTTAAATTGATACAGAACTATAGACTTTTGCCTTATAAAAACGAGATTACTAGATTACACACATTCCATTATATAGTAAATTATATTAATTTTGTGTTGTAATACTTAAATTAGTTCTTTATCATCACATCTTATGACTTATGTAGTTGTCGATATATTTTAAAAAAGCAGAGAATTTGTAATAAAATGCGCTATTCAATCTGATGTGTATATCGACCTATCACCATTCTCGTTAAGTATAGCTTATTAATAGTAGAGTTTGTCGTTACGATTATGTTACAAAATTGTGGAGTAGCATTTGTAGTTCGTTGTTTTTTATTATTTTTGAGGTTAATGGCGTTTTGAGGCATAAAAAAAGAGCTGCCTCGGGCAACTCTTAGATTTCTTGCGTATATAGATTGTGATTTTCGTTTACGACGTCTTGAAGTAATTTTGACCACTTTTCATAATATCGATCCGGTGTGTAATCTTTTAGCACAGTGTTACGTGCTTCGTTCCCCATCTTCACTACTAAATCATGGTTATTTAATAGATGAATGATTTTCTCCGCTAGTTGTTCACGGTCACCATTTGGGACAAGATAGCCATTTATACCGTCTTCGATTACTTGAGATGGACCATAGTTGATATCGTAGCTAATTACTGGTGTCTTATTTGCTAGTGACTCGAGCATCGCTAGGCTGAAACCTTCGTACGCTGACGTAACGAGCGAGACAGATGATGCAGCAAGTACTTCATGCACTTTGTTTGTGTAGCCTTTAAGCTCAACACTATTTTCTAGCTTAAGCTCTTGAATCAGCTTATTTAGCGCCTCTTCTTCATTGCCATTACCGTAAATGTGCAACTTCGCTTCCGGTACTTGTTCTACAACTAGTGAGAAGGCTTTGATTGCTTCGTCTAATCGTTTTTCTGGACTATAACGGGCAATCATCGACACAAGCTTCGGATTCTTTTCGACGTTAAAATCATTCACTTCTACACAGTTTGGGATGACATGGATATTGCCACGGTTACCAATTTCTTTGTGTAGATCAAGTCGTTGTTGTTCTGTTAGCACTACGACCGGATACCCCTTTGGAATGATATCGAGTTTCGCTTGATACACGGTTCTATATGGACTACCCAATTCGTATGGAGCCGCGAAATGATTTGAGTGTAACATATAAATTTTGTAGACAAGTTCATCATCAATTGATGTCACTCGTGTAGTTGGTGCAGAGCCATCACAAATGATGACAGGCTTAACGACTTCTACACGACACATTTCGTTTAGCCAGAAATCATGGAATTCTTTGCTAGATGGGAAGTATTCGACCTTATCATAATCTGGACTGAATAAGTATACTTTTTGAAGCTTCCCACTCTTGTTGTTATACCAAAGTGATAAGAAGCAAAAACCATCTTCCGTATAGAAACGCTCTTGGTTCTTTTTGTTGTTACTTGGATGATAAAGTACTTCGCGTTGAAGGAATCCAGTGTTATGGAATTCTTCACGACGTGTACGTACTCGGTTGTCATCGAAGTAATCGATAAAGTTAATCGTGCCATCTTCATTCCACTTTTTATACTTTATATAAGTACCATTTTGGAAGTAGCGAGCGAAGTCACCACCATCTTCAACCCAGTAGCCTTCTTCGAATTTCTTTAGTTGCTGTTCGAATTTAGCTTGAGCTACAGATGATATCGTATTCTTTGTGAATTTTCTTCTATAGTAATCATAAACGTTTGTTATTTTTGCGCTTTTCGGAAGTTGCCCTGATAGCTTCAGTTCTTTTTCAATGATGTCATAGTTAAATTTGAAATCCATTGTTAGGAGTTCAATATCATATTCATCATTAGCAAAAAGGCTGGCGCGCTTGAGCATGACTTTGTTGATGCCGCCTTTTTCGATGTCCATATCCCATGCTGTCATGAAGATTTTTCTTTTCATTAGGGGTTCACATCCTTTCTAGTGCAGTTATTTATTTCTTCTTTTTAGATCCATATTTACGACGATCTGCAAGTTTCTTTTGGAAAGCTTTTTGATCTTCATATGAAAGTTTGTTGTATTGTTTGATGAAATCATTATAGTTTTTCATAACGACATTTGTCGGGCCAAACTCTCTAAGTTGACCGCCTTCAATCCAAGCAATTTTGTTACAAAAGCTTGTTACTTGTCTTAAGTTATGGCTGACGAAGAAGATCGTTTTACCGCGTTTTTTGTATTCATTCATCTTGGCAAGTGATTTGTCTGCGAAGGTCTGATCACCTACAGATAACGCTTCATCGATAACAATAATATCAGGGTCTGCTGTAACGCTGATGGCGAAGCCTAGTTTGGACTTCATACCACTAGAGTATTTCTTTACAGGTTGATAGATGAAGTCACCTAGTTCTGAGAATTCGACAATTTGCGGTGTCACTTCATCAATCTTTTCTTTGCTATAGCCCATTAATAGACATTTAAATTCGATATTTTCGATTCCCGTTAGTTGGTTGTTTAAACCTGCATTAATGGCGATAACATTGACCTCACCTTTAGCAATGATTTCACCTGAAGAAGGAGGAATAATTCCGCCAATCATGTTGCTAAGGGTAGATTTACCAGAGCCATTTATCCCTACTAACCCAACTACATCTCCTTCTTCAACGGCGAATGATATGCCATCGATAGCGTTGAAGTCAGAGCCCATTTTACCAGGGAAAAGTAGGTCACCGATTTGTTCTTTTTTTGATCTATACATACGATATTTTTTAGATACATTTTTTATAATGACTGATTCTGCCATGTTTTATGTCCTCCATGTTACTTTTAGATAAAGTCAGAGAAACGGTTTCTGAATTTATAGTGTGCTGATGAACCAATTATCAATATGACGAGAATAAGTCCCCAGTTATATAACGTTAATTGCCAATTTTCAATGGCATACCAATTGTTATAAAGTAGTGATGCGCGATATCCATTTGCTAAATAATAGAATGGATTTAGTGCCAATAAACTTTGTAGCCATTCAGGGAAGTTTCCACTACGATCCCATAAGATTGGTGATAAGAAGAACATCCCTTGTAATACGGATTGGATTAGCATTTGTACGTCACGAACTACGACTGTTAATGTTGAGGTTAATAGTGTAATACTAAACGCAAAAATATAGCTCATCGCTAGGAAGTAAATAAGCTGGATATAATATATGCTCGGGGCGTAACCCTTTATCCAAAAGACGACCATAATACCGCCCACTAATGCTAAGTGTCCGTAAAACTTCCCAGTAATGATGTAGCTTGGTAACACGGATAACGGGAAGTTCATCTTGGCGACCATGGAATACTTTTGATAAATCGCTTTAGAACCATTTAATATTGCTTTGTTGATAAAGAACCACATTGAAATCCCTGCAAGCATCCAGTAGACATAGGGTACTCCGTCCAATTCTGATTTACCACGCAAACCAACGCCGAAGACAACCCAGTACATAGCCATTTGAATCGCTGGGTTAAGTACTTCCCAGATGAAGCCTAGATAGTTGTTCTGATTATCAATTTTTAGTTGGAACTTTGCTAGTCTTTGTACCATATAAAAAGACGAAATTTGTTCTTTAATGATATTAATAAATGCTTTCATATTGTTTTTTCCTCAATTCCTCGAATTTCATTAAGGGATGATTTTGTCGCATTATTTCGTATAAATGATAGCTTAATTGTAGAATGATTGATTATCATGACGCTATTGTTTTCGAAAAGATGCATTTTCGCATTTTTGGCGATACTATCTTCCATCATTTTGTAGCTCTGTTAAAAGTCTTGAAAGTGTATGATGACGGCATTTTATCACGCCAAATATTATATATATTACCATAAAAACATACAACATAGTATATCATATAATATCCTTTAATTCTGTTTTCAAAACGTAAAGATTTGAGAGGATTTAACAGTTTTGTTGATGGGGTGTGGGTTGAGGCTAATTTGGGGTGCTTGGGTCGGGGTTTGGCGCTGCTCGCGTGGGGTTTGGCGCTACTCGCTCAGGCTTTAGCGCTACTCACTCGGGCTTTGGCGCTACTCGCGGGGTTTGGCGCTACTCGCGGGGTTTGGCGCTACTCGCGACGGCTTTGGCGTTACTCGCGACGGCTTTGGCGTTACTCGCGACGGCTTTGGCGTTACTCGCTCGGGGTTTGGCGCTACTCATTCGGGGTTTGGCGCTACTCGCGGGCTTTGGCGCTGCTCACTCGGGCTTTCGCGCTACTCGCGCAGGGTTTGGCGCTACTTGCGACGGGTTTAGCGCTACTCGCGCAGGTTTTAGCGCTACTCGCGCAGGCTTTGGCGCTACTCGCGGGCTTTGGCGCTACTCACTCAGGCTTTAGCGCTACTCGCGCATGGTTTGGCGCTACTCGCGGGCTTTGGCGCTACTCACTCAGGCTTTAGCGCTACTCGCGGGGTTTGGCGCTACTCACTCGGGCTTTGGCGCTACTCACTCGGGGTTTGGCGCTACTCGAAGGCTTTGGCGCTACTCGCTCGGGCTTTCGCGCTACTCACTCGGGGTTTGGCGCTACTCGCGGCGGCTTTAGCGCTACTCACTCGGGGTTTGGCGCTACTCGCGAGGTTTAGCGCTACTCGCGCAGGCTTTGGCGTTACTCACTGAGGTTTTAGCGCTACTCGCGCAGGCTTTAGCGCTACTCGCTCGGGCTTTGGCGCTGCTCACTCAGGCTTTAGCGCTACTTACTCAGACTTTAGTGTTACTCGCGCAGGCTTTGGCGCTACTTGCGACGGGTTTGGCGTTACTCGTGGCAGCTTTGGCGCTGCTCACTAGTAATTTAGCTCTGCTCAAGATTATCTTTGCCAAATAAAAAATGCGAGGAGAAAATATTGTATTTTCTCCTCGCTTTTTATTTGTTTGGTGTTATTTTTTGAATACTTCGTTGACTACGCGTTCTGAGGCTTTGCCGTCTTCCCATTCGCAGAAGCGTTCTGCGAAGCGGTCGAATTGTTCTTTTGAGTGGTGGCCTTCAGTTAGGGCACGACCGATTTCAGTAAATAGCTCGTCCTGTTCTTTGACGATTAGTCCTGGTGCGTCTGTTTCGATGTCGATGTAGAAGCCACGTAGGCGGTCGCGGTAATCTTCAAGGTCATACATATAGAAGATAATTGGGCGATCTAGGATTGCATAGTCAAAGAATACAGATGAGTAGTCAGTGATTAAAAGGTCGCTGACTAAGTAAAGGTCTGCAATGTCATAGTAGTTGGAAACGTCTTTGATGAAGTCGCCGTATTGTGCGAAATCAAAGCTTTCTGATACTAAGTAGTGCATGCGAGCAAGTAAGACGAAATCGTCTCCGTATTGTTCTTTAAGTTTTTGAATGTCGAATTGGAATTCGAATTTGTATTTCCCTTTTTTGAAGAATTGATCATCACGCCATGTGGGTGCGTAAAGAACGATTTTCTTGCCCTCAGGGATGTTCAATGACTTACGGATTTTTTCGATTTTGCTTGGATCTGTGTTTTGCAATGCATCATTTCGTGGATATCCTGACTCAATCACTTTGCCTTTAAAGTGGAATGCACGAGCTAGAATTTCTCCTGAATACGCATTTGGCGCTATTAAGTAGTTCCAGTTTTTTGATTCAGCAATAATGTTTTTACGATATTTATTTGTTTTTGTACCTGGCATATATACTTCTTCAATGTCAGTACCTAATTTTTTCAGCGGTGTACCATGCCATGTTTGAAGATACGTTGTTTGTTTCGGTCTTGGCATCCATTTTGGTAAGCGTACGTTGTTGACCCAGTATTCTGCACGCGGGAAATTCAGTAACCATTTTAATGAAAAGCGTCTCATGTATGGAACGCCCATTTCTTCAAATAGAGGTATACTGTCTTTTGTTACACTCCAAATCAGTGTGTATTCTGGGTTGTTTTCTTTCATGTATTCATAAATGGCACGCGGATTATCGCTATAACGTTTTCCGTGGAAACTTTCAAATACGACTAAATTTTTCTTTCGAGGCGTTCTAGATAGAACCCTAAATGCTTTTGTAATGAGCTTTTTAGTGAATTTACTTTTCTTTATCTTCTTTAACAACTGAATCCACTCTTTCTATTCATATTTATATTCGTTTGTTTTTTAAGTATATTTGACCTAAGCTATATTTTATCATTAAGCATTACAAGAAAAAAACATTAAAATTTTTATTTTTTGCTATTCAAAAAAAGCGTTCGTCCCGCTGATTATACAACGGGTTGGAACGCTTTTCATCAATTTAATTGTTCTTAAATACTTTTTCTACGATTTTCTCTGTTGCTTTTCCGGATTCCCAGCCACAAATTTTGTCATAAAAAATGTCGTATTTTTCTTTATATTCGATTGTTACTTTATCGATATTAAGCACGGCATCAATGATTTCATCAGTAGTTTTGACTAGTGGCCCAGGTACTTCGTTTTCGATATCGATATAGAAGCCTCTCAGTTGATCACGATACTTTTCAAGATCATAAGTGTAGAACAGAATCGGTCTTCGTAAGTTTGAATAATCAAAGAATACAGATGAATAATCTGTAATAAGAATGTCTGAGATCAAATATAGTTCCGCGATATCGTCATATTTGGACATATTATAGACAAAACCTTCGTAACCATCAATGTTGAGGTCATCTGCTATGAAGTAGTGCATTCTTAGTAAGATGACATATTCGTTACCTAATTTTTCTTGAAGTTTTTGCAAATCGAATTTTAGATTAAACTTGTATTTTCCAGGTTCATAAAATTCATCATCACGCCATGTAGGAGCATAAAGAATGACTTTTTTATCTAACGGGATGTTTAATTTAGTTTTCATCTTCGTAATGTAATCTGAATTGTTGTTAATGTACAAAGTGTCATTACGTGGGTAGCCATCCTCCAGCATGACTTTATCAAATTTAAATGCGCTTTTGAAAATGTCCGATGAGTACGAATTTGCTGCAATTAAATAATCCCATAATCGTGATTGCTCATAAAATTGTTGTTTGTACTTAGGATTGGCTGAATAAACTTCATTCATATCGAATACTAGTTTTTTCAACGGTGTACCATGCCAAGTTTGTAAAAATACATTTCCTTCACGTTTTTGAAGGTGAAGTGGCTGACGCATATTGTTTACCCAATATTTTGCAGTTGCCATGTGATAGTAATAAGCAAGACTTAGGCGCTTCACTTGCTTCGCATTTCCTGGAATATCATGGTTTATTTCATTAAATGACCAAATGAATTCGTACTCTGGGTAGTGTTTGACCATATATTCATAAATATACTTCGGACTATCCGCGTAGTTTTTTCCAAGGAAACTTTCGAAAACTATTTTCTTCTCATTAAGAGGTCGTTTTTGGAATATATCTTTATAAATTTGTCGAGTCAATTTTGTTTTGCTCGTAAATGTTTGTTTTGAATCTCTTCCGAAATGGTGAATGCTAACTGCTCTTTTGTAATTTTTCAATTTGTGATTACGTAGTGCTTTCAGTTCACCACGAACTAATAAGTTTTGATTTTTAAATTGCGCTGGAGAAACCTTTTCCATTGCATTTGCAAGTTGTTCGAAGTTACGTTCGATTTGAGTTGCATCTCTCATTATTAGGATAAATTTAGAGCGATAAAAATGAATAAGTAATTTATCTAGGAGTTTTTGTTCTTTGTTTTTCCCTTTTTGTTCTTCTTTAAGGTAATTATAAACTGTTAAGAAATCTTTTAAGACCTTTTCTCTATCTTGCTGCATAAGCGATGGATTAGTAATAGGATCATTTCGAAGGCGACGGAAATATACACTTTCTTTCACTTGATAAATTACTGTGCGATTTTTAAATAGAGGTACTAGGAACGCTATTTCAGTATAACAATCTGTATCCTCTGAAAAACGGAGATTGTATTTACGGATGATTTCTATAGAAAATAAGCTATTAAGTACATTTAAATTTTGTAGCACTTTAAATACCTTTTTACGTTTTCTTACTGTCACTGCAAGTTCATCAATTTCGATATTGCTATCTTCTTTATTCGTTAGTTTTTTAGTGCGACCTATAATATAAGTTTTGTTACCAAGACCTTCTACTAATTTTTTAACCGCATGCTCGTTGATAAAATCGTCACTATCTACAAAGTATACAAAATCTCCAGTTGCTTGTTCGATTCCAAGATTTCTTGCAAAACCTACACCTTTGTTTTCAGTTAAATTGATGCTACGGCAACGAGAATCTGCATTTGTATATTGCTCAATAATTTCTGCTGAATTATCTGTAGAGCCATCGTTAACAATAATTATTTCTATGTTTTTGTATACTTGGTTCGTTACAGATGTTAAACATTCTTCTAAAAATTCCGCCGTATTATACACGGTTACGATAATTGATACTAATTTTTCCATTCTTACACCTCTTTAAAATCTTCACTTACTAGTTTTCTATCAATAATCGTTATATATATCTATATCCCTCTTATTAACTGATCAAATAATATTCCATCATACTTATTATTTTTTTGATATGTACACTTCATCGATAATACCATATGACAATATTAAACAGTATATTTATTCTTAAAAATTCTTTGTTTTATATCTATTATTTCAGTTATACTAATAGCAGTAATTGTAGATAATTCTTAAGTTACAATACCTCTAACAGTATGGTAATCAAACATAAAAATGCATGTTTTTGAATATTTCTATTTTTTAATGATTATCCAATGAAATGTAGAAAAATAGGTGAATGAATGTTAAAGGAATTTATAATATATATTTATTTGTTGTTAAATAGGATTGTCTTTGGGCTTTTTAAGTTTTTGCCGCAAAAGAATAAAGTTGTTTTTTTATGTGACTTTGGTGATAATGCGCGGTTTGTTATACGAGAGTTGCAATCACGTGGTTTTGAAGAGATTTATGTTCTGAAAACTAGCAAATGCAAGGATGACTTTTCAGATTTAGGCTTAGCTGCTGGGCATGTAGTGGATTTCCACACATCCAATATTGGTGGCTATTTGAAAGGTTTATATCATTTGGCAACGGGTAGTAAGGTATTAATCGACAATTATTTTGCCATTTTAAGTGCAACGCCGTTTCGTGAGGGTGTTGAGTGTATTCAGTTATGGCATGCGGCTGGCGCAATTAAAAAATTTGCGTTACAAGATCCGAGTATCATGTTCCGTTCGCCTTCTGCTGTAAAGCGATTTGAGAAGGTTTATGGTCGGATGACGAAAGTAATTATTGGTTCGGATAAGATGGTACCGATTTTCAGGTCAGCGTTTGGCATGCGCCAAGATCAATTTTTGCGTTTTGGTGTTCCACGGACTGACTTTTACTTTAAACAAGAGGAAGAGAATAATGCTCGAAGCGAAATTCTCGAGTTGTATCCTCAACTAGAGGGGAAAAAGGTAATTTTATATGCACCAACTTTCCGTGATCAACAATTGTTAGAACAGAAGATTCCTTTGAATTTTGTAGAAATCATGGATTCACTTGGAGAAGATTTTGCAATGGTGATTAAGTTACACCCTGCTGTAGCTCATAATGTTGAGTCTATTGCTCATCCTGCCATTGTTTCCGTTGCTAATGATGTGCCTGTTTCCAAATTGCTGTTTGTAACGGATTATTTAATCAGTGATTACTCTTCAATCCCATTTGAATTTGCTTTACTCGGGAAACCTCAGATTTTCTATCCTTATGATCTAGAAGCATATGAGATGGAGCGTGGTTTTTGGACGGATTATGAACAGCTAGTACCCGGTCCGGTTGTTTCAAATGATGAAGAATTAGTTTATGTTCTATTGCATCATGAATTTAACCAGGAGCAAGTAGAGGCTTTTTCAAATGATTGGAATACCTATTCTGATGGGCATGCTAGTGAAAGATTGGCAGCGTATTTGATGGATTAGGTAAATGGTTCTGAACTTATTCTTGGGAACCTTATATCAGTTCTAGTCGTTTCTAATTCTATTAAGACTTTTTATGGAGATTTTCTACAGAAATGAATTTGGCATTTCTAGTTAAATATAATATAATACCATTTAGTATTATGTATGGAGGCACACTATGAAAAAAGTAATTACGTATGGTACATTTGATTTACTTCATGTGGGACATGTTAATATTCTTCGACGTGCAAAAGCTTTAGGCGATTACCTTGTTGTTGCTATTTCTTCTGATGAATTTAATGCTTTAAAAGGGAAAAAAGCTTACTATAGTTTTGAGGACCGTAAGACAATACTTGAGGCAATCAAGTATGTAGATGAAGTAATTCCGGAAGATAATTGGGAACAAAAAGTTCTAGACGTGAAAGAACATAATATCGACACATTTGTTATGGGTCACGACTGGGAAGGTAAATTCGATTTCCTAAAAGATCATTGCGAAGTAATTTACTTACCTCGTACTGAAGGTATTTCTACAACTAAGATTAAAAAAGATTTAAATACTCAAGTAACTAAATAAGTATTTCGCTTTAACTAACCACCTGCTCCTATATTGGAGAGGTGGTTTTTTGTTGTGTAAAGAAACGAAAAAAAGGTCGCCTAGGCGACCTGTTAATCTTGTGTTGTGATTTTATTAAAAAGGCTAGTCCATAATTTGTATTGAAGTTCAGGAGAGTATTTCGTTTGAACGGTACGGTATGCATTTTCGCCCATTCTTTTTGCCTCGTCTTCATTTTCTAGCAGGTAGATGATCTTTTCTGCTAATTGCTCACGATCCCTATTTGGAATAGCATAGCCATTCTGTCCAGCTGGTTCAAATTCGTCTATATAGTAGTTGTTGTCGTATATAATGACTGGCGTTTTATTTGCAAATGATTCTAATGCTACCAAGCTAAAGCCTTCGTATTTTGATGTTAGGACTGTTACGGTAGCTTTTGCTAATACTTCATCTACTTTGTTTGTGTAGCCTTTTAATTCAACATTTTTTCTCAGTTTTAATTTTCGAATAAGCGAAGTTAATGCACGTTTTCTAGGTCCTTCACCGTAAATATGAAGTTTAGCGTCAGGAACGTCTTGAATAACTTTAGCAAATGCACGAACTGCTTCACCAACAGCTTTCCCCTCATCTAACCTTGCTACGACTGTTACTAGAAGTGGATCTTTTTGAGTGATATCCACATTTTTCACTTCGATTGCATTTGGAATGACATAAATGTTGTCGTGTTCACCAAATTGCTTAATGATATCTTCTTTTTGCTTTTCCGTTAGGACAACAATAGGATCGCCATTCTCCAAGTTTTCTAGCATGCCTTTGTGATATTCTTTGAGCTCGCTACCGTATGTGTAAGGTGCTTCAAAATGGTTTGTATGAATAGTATAGATACGGTGTGCCAAGCCGGATTCCATATTGCGGATTTTGCTTGCTGTGCCTGCTCCGTCGCAGATGACAATTGGCTTTTCAGGTTCGTTTTTGCATAATTCATTAAACCAATTAACATGGAACTCTCTGTTATTGGCAAAACTTACGACTTCCTTTGACTCTGGATGAAATAGGAAAATTTTCTGTTGCTTACCCGTTTTATGGTTGTACCATTTCGAAAGATAACAAAAGCTGTCTGGTGTATAGTATAGTTCTTGAATTAGCTCATTGTTAGACAAATGATAGTTGAGCGTACGATTAATATAACCATCGTTATGGAATTCATCGCGTTTAATGTGAATTTGTTCGGGTGTGTAATAGTCGATGTATCTCAGTTTTTGATGCTTGTCCCAAGTTTTGCATTTTACATATGTACCATTTTGGAAGTAATGCGTCTGTTCTCCGCTATCTTCTACTTGATATCCAGGTTCGAATTTTTCGCTAGCTAAGCGGTAGTTTTCAATACTTTCGACTGTTTGTTCACTTGTTGTATAGCTTTTTTTATAATAGTCATAAATGTTCGTGATTTTGACGTTTTCGGCAAGTCTGCCTTCTTTTTTTAATCGTAATTCTATTTCAGAATAATTATTTTTATAGTCTAGTGTGATTAGTTCAGAGCAATAGTCAGCGTTATTTAATAGGCCTGCTCGTTTGTACATGACACTATTAACGCCATATTTATCTACGTCAATGTCCCAAATGACCATGAATATTTTTTTCATTATTTCACTACTTTCTTTTTGGGTGTGTTTGTTAAGGTCTACTATACTCTGTTTTTAGCCCTGAATTCAATTATTTTCAAGTTAGCCGTATGTTTTGCATTATTCATGATAAATGCCAAGTGAGATAGTTTCACTTGGCATTTTGGGTATATTTTTAATTTTATAGTGTTTGAATGAAGGCTTCTAGACGATCAAGGCCTTCTTTTAATTTTGATGGTGCATATGCGTAAGTGATGCGAAGGTAGCCTTCACCATATGGAGTGAATACAGATCCCGGGATGGCACCAACGCCCCCCTCTTTCATAAGACGGATTGCAAATTCTTGAGATGATAATCCAAACTTTTTGATCGATGGGAAAATGTAAAATGCACCTGTTGGTTTTTGAACTTCAATTCCCATTGCAATTAGGCGATCGTAAACATAATCACGACGGTCAATATATTGTTTGTTCATCTCCGATGGAATGTCTTTGCAGTTTGTAAGTGCTTCGATAGCAGCATATTGGCTAGGAAGCGCTGCACAGATTGCATTGTATGCATGGATTTTCACGACTTCTGCCAAAAGCTTAGCAGATGTCATAAGGAATCCAATACGCCATCCAGTCATTGAGTGTGATTTTGATAAACCGTGAATTAAGAATAATTTATCTTTTAGCTCAGGATATGCACCGAATGAGCGGTGTTCTCCTTCGAATGTGTTTTCACTATAAATTTCGTCTGAAATGATATAGACATCTTGGTTTGCTAGTACTTTTGCTAACTCATCCATTTGTTCATGGGAGATCGTAGCTCCAGTTGGATTAGATGGGAAGTTAAATAGTACGGCTTTCGTTTTAGGTGTGATCAGTTTTTCTAGACGTTCCGCAGACGGTTGGAAGTTAGTGTCTGTCGTGTCTAAATAAACTACTTTTGCACCGCAGAATTGGATAATTGGTTCGTATCCTGAGTAAATTGGTGCTGGGAGGATGATTTCATCCCCTTCTTCAAAGATTGTACGGAATACAGAATCAATGGCCTGACTTGCTCCGTTCGTGACGATAATTTCGTCTACAGCATTATAATGGCAATCGTATTTTTCTTTAAAGAACGCTACAGCCGCTTCGCGAAGTTCGATGACACCAGCGTTATGTGAGTATGTTGTAAGGTTTTGTTCGATTGAACAGATACCTGCTTGTTTGATTGATTCAGGAGTTGGGAAGTCTGGTTGGCCAATCGTTAAGTTGATGGCATCAGGGTAATTGATTAGTTGATTTGCGAATTGGCGTATACCGGGTAAACCACCCTTTAGAGCTTTCGGGTTAAGGGATAAAGACATTTGGTGTTCCTTCTTTCGTATGATTAGCATTATTATTTCTTGCTCTTTATTATACTCCCATATTCTGAAAACTTAAATATTTTATTTCATATTTAAGAGATTTTTTGGTTTTGGGTTGGGGTGCTACTCACTTTGGCTTTGGCGCTACTCGAGTGGGCTTTGGCTCTGCTCGGCCGAGCTTTGGCGCTACTCGCCGGCTTTAGCGCTTCTCGAGCGGGCTTTGGCGCTACTCACTCTAGCTTTAGCGCTACTCGACCTGGCTTTGGCGCTGCTCGACCTGGTTTTAGCTCTACTCACTGGCTTTAGCGCTTCTCGCTCGGGCTTTGGCGCTACTCACTCTAGCTTTAGCGCTACTCGACCTGGCTTTGGCGCTGCTCGACCTGGTTTTAGCTCTACTCACTGGCTTTAGCGCTTCTCGCTCGGGCTTTGGCGCTACTCACTCTAGCTTTAGCGCTTCTCACTCTGGCTTTAGCGCTTCTCGGCCTGGCTTTGGCGCTACTCGCTCTGGTTTTGGTGCTACTCGCCGGCTTTGGCGCTTCTCACTCTGGCTTTAGCTATTCTTGTTTGTTAATTAGATTGAGTCTCTTTAAACAATGGCTTTTTATAGTTATAGTGATATGTTCTTGATCTAGTGTGACCGGTGGGGGTTAGGTTCATTTGTTTTAGTAGTTTTGTTATTCGGTTTTTGTTATTGATTTGTAGGTATTGACTACATTCTTTATGGGTTATGGTTGATTTGAAGAGCCAGAACCAGTCTTGCATTGCTATTTTGATTGCGTTATCGATATTTTTTCCGCAGGTTTGGCATGTCCATGTACGCTGGGAATAACGTCTGCCTTGTCCCCCACAGCAACAGATGATGCCAGTTTTAAGTTGGTCTAAAGGAATGCTATGTTTTTTTGTTAATGGGAAGGCGTTGTATGGTTTGTTGCTGTTCTTTATTTTATAAATTATATGTTGCAATTGACTTGTTGAGATAATGGCTCGGTGTTTATTTAATTTTTGTAGGTAGAGTGGTACTTCTTTTGGTCCTAGTAATTTAATTTGTGTTGGTGGGATCTCGATGTGTGTGCGTTTGTTTGGCAATACGATTGCTTTGAAAATTGGTAATTGGATACCGACTTCGTGTTGCAACCAGTATTCTAAGCTGTCTACGGTTCGTAAAATTTGTTGTTGAGGACATACGTATGTTGTGTTGTTGCCATCGATTGTTTGGATTAGTTGGTAGGGGTTTTCTAAGAATTTTAATGTTCCTCTTAGATGCTTTACTTCAAGGATGCAAATATAGCTTGGTGTGATTATTAATGCATCTATTTGAATGAGTCTATTTGGGGATGCTTGAATTTCAACATTTGGGAGAGTTTGAAATGGCAGAGTAAAATGCGTTTCTTGGATCAATTGATCGACTCTACATTCTCCATTGTATCCTGCTTGGATGTTTTCCAATTCTTTTTGCAAATCAATGGATTTTGAGAATGTTGGGGAGAGTCTCATCAGTAGTCTTGGATATGCTGACAATATTACTGGTTTTGGTCTTGGTTCGAAAATTATTATCGCTCCTTTCCAACTTAATTTTACATACTATTATATCTTTATATGGAATATATTACAATTTATTATTTTAAACAAAAAAGCCAGCTGCTTATGCGGCTGGCTCGTTATTAGTGATTTAAGACAACTGATAGGAAGTCTTGTGCACGTTTTGAGTCTGGGTTTGTGAAGAATTTTTCTGGTGGTGCGACTTCGACAATTTTACCTTCCGCCATGAAAACGATTTGGTCGCAGATTTCTTTTGCGAAGCCCATTTCGTGAGTAACGACTACCATTGTCATGCCGTCGTTCGCAAGCTGACGGATGGCATCGAGTACTTCTTTAACCATTTCTGGGTCAAGAGCTGATGTTGGTTCGTCAAAAAGCATGACTTGTGGATCCATTGCAAGTGCGCGTGCAATCGCTACACGTTGTTGTTGACCTCCAGATAGGCGTCCTGGGTAGGCATCGAATTTGTCACCTAAACCTAGAGATGTCAGTAGTTCTTTACCACGTTTTTCTGCTTCAGCTTTTGATAGTCCTTTTACTTTCATTGGGGCGATTGTGACATTTTCGAGTGCTGATAGAAATGGATATAGGTTAAAGCTTTGGAATACGAAACCGATGTTCGTGCGGGCCTTGTTAATATCCGTTTTTTTGTCATGGATAGAAATACCGTCTACGATTATTTCACCCGTGTCGATTTCTTCTAGTGCATTTATGGTACGGATCAGAGTTGATTTACCTGCTCCACTTGGTCCGATTAGTGCGACAACATTTGATTTTGGTACTTCTAGGTTGATGTCGGTTAATACATGATGATTACCGAAACTTTTATTAACATTTTTGATAGAAATCATAATTCGTATTCCCCTTCTTATTGTTCATTTTTCAGCATACGTTTTTCGATTTGACGAATGATTAAAGATAAGCTGAATGTCATGATGAAATAAACGAGCGCAACGAATGTCCAAATTTCTATATAACGGAATGATGTTGCTGCTAAATTTTTTGCTTTTAACGTTAAATCTACACCTGCGATGACAGAAATTAACGATGAGTCTTTGATAAGAATGATAAATTGTGATGCCATTGGTGGTAAGATTCTTCTAAATGCTTGAGGTAATATGATGTAACGCATTGCTTGGAAATTTGACATACCCGCTGAACGTGCCGCTTCCATTTGACCTTTTGGAACAGCTTGAATACCCGAACGAACGATTTCAGCAAGGAATGCCCCTGAGAATGTTGCTAAACCAACGATTGAACCCCAATAAGATCCTAATGAGAAAAATTGACCTAACCCGAAGTAAATCCACATTAACAATACTAGTAATGGTACGCCACGCATGATTTCTACGTAAGCACTTGATATAAAGCGAATAACAGGGTTACGTGAAATACGTCCGATTCCAAAAATAACTCCCAATGGAATACTTAATAATAGTGAGATAGCTGAAATTTCTAATGTTAGTAAGGCGCCTTGGATAAAGACGTCCATATTATTTGGAATGACGCTCCAGTCTAGTTGAATGTCCATGTAAATGTCCTCCTCGATCATTTCTGTGATCGGTTTTTATTCGATGAAAGACTACAACGACGTCAGCAAACATAGTGGAGTAGTCCCCTTATGTTTAGCTACGCCGTTTGTAATGTTTCAAAGTACAGCTTGTTCTATTATTCTTTAACTGTTTTTAACCAATCGCTATTTTCGAACCATTTTGCACGTGATTGTAATTCAGCCGGGCTATCGATGTATGAGTGTAAGAATGAATTTAACCATTGTACTGATTCGAAATCATTTTTCTGTACTGCAAGACCTAAGTTGTCTGCAGAGATGACACCTTCAAGTTTCTTCACTTTTCCTACTTGTTGTAGGTTGTAAACTTGGATAGCTGGTTCGTCATAGATTACTGCATCAACTTGTCCAGATTGTAGTGCTAGTGCTGCTGCTGGGAAGTCTTCATAATCTTTAATTTCTGCATTTTTGAACATGTCTTTTGAAATTAATGAACCTGTTGTTGCAATTTGAGCTGCAATTTTAGTGCCTTTTTTATCTAGGTCTTCATATGATTTTATAGTGTTATTTTTTGATTGAAGCATGATGGCTTGTCCTGTTTTGTAGTAAGGATTTGCAAAGCTGACTGCTAGTGCACGTTCACCTGTGATAGACATACCTGCGAAGATCATGTCAATTTCACCCGTCTGTAGAGCCGGAACTAGTCCGTCAAATCCGTATTGTTTTACTTCTAATTTAACACCTAAGTTATCTGCAATTGCTTGAGCAACGTCTATATCATAACCGATGAATTTTCCTTTTGAGTCGACCATTTCAAATGGGAAGTAACCAGGGTTTGTACCAATTACTAGTTTTTTTGCTTTGATTACTTTTTGGATAGTTGAGTTGTTATTGCTCTTTCCTGCAGATGAATTTGAATCTCCACCATTGCCACAACCTGCAACTACTAGCATGGTAATCATTAATAATGCCGCTAACCATTTCTTCATAATATATACCTCATTTCATTTAATTTTTAGAATAAGTTGATAAATTGAAGTATAGTTTATTTTTATGCATATGTCTACATAAAAATTAATATAATATTAGTTTTATAGAGATTATATTCATATTTTAATAACCTTATCGTATTTTTATTCATTTTTACTCAATGTTTATGTATATTTCTTTATGCAGTGATTGTGATGGATTAGGCACTGATCGTGGGTTCTTTGGCGCTACTGGAGACCCCTTTGGCCTTACTCGGGCTCTCTTTAGCGCTACTCGTGACCCCTTTAGTTCTACTCGAACTTCCTTTGGCTCTACTCAAGCTCTCTTTAGCGCTACTCGCTCCCTTTAGCTCTACTCGAACTTCCTTTGGCTCTACTCGAGCTCCCTTTGGCTCTACTCGTGACCCCTTTAGCTCTACTTGCTCCCTTTGGCTCTACTCGGGCTCCCTTTAGCGCTACTCGTGACCCCTTTAGCTCTACTCGAACTTCCTTTGGCTCTACTCGAGCTCTCTTTAGCTCTACTCGAGCTCCCTTTGGCTCTACTCGAGCTCCCTATGGCTCTACTCGAACTTCCTTTGGCTCTACTCGAGCTCCCTTTGGCTCTACTCGTGACCCCTTTAGCTCTACTTGCTCCCTTTGGCTCTACTCGGGCTCCCTTTAGCTCTACTCAAACTCCCTTTGGCCCTACTCAAGCTCTCTTTAGCGCTACTCGAGACCCTTTTAGCTCTACTCGCTCCCTTTAGCGCTACTCGAGCTCCCTTTAGCTCTACTCGAGCTCCCTTTAGCTCTACTCGAGCTCCCTTTGGCCCTACTCGCTCCCTTTGGCTCTACTCGGGCTCCCTTTAGCTCTACTCAAACTCCCTTTGGCTCTACTCGAGCTCCCTTTAGCTCTACTCGGACTCCCTTTAGCTCTACTCGAGACCCCTTTGGCTCTACTCGAGACCCCTTTAGCTCTACTCGCTCCCTTTGGCTCTACTCGAGCTCCCTTTAGCTCTACTCAAACTCCCTTTAGCTCTACTCAGGCTCCCTTTAGCGTTTTGAATTTGGTGGGCGTAGTAGTTCTAGGATGGATTGGGCTCGTTGCATGTGTAGGCTTAAGGCGTATTGGGCTGCTTGTTGAAGTATGTTGGCTTTGACGAAGTTCATCATTTCTTGAGCCATGTCTGCATCACGGATGCGGGATTCGGCAGCGGTTAAGTTTTCTGCCATGTTGACTGAGTTGTTGTAGGCATGTTCGAGACGATTTTGGTAAGCTCCAAGGCGTGAGCGTTCGCTGGAGACTTTGTTGATAGCTGCGTCGAGTTTTGAGAGGGCAGATTCGGCATTCTCTCTGGTATCGATAGATAGTCCGTCGATGTCGAGGCTTCCGCCACTCATATCGTTAATGTACATGTCGATAGTCTGACCTGAATTTGCACCTGCTTGAATTTTCAAAGGATCTTTTGATACACTGCCGTTGAGAAGCTTTTTTGTGTTGAATTCGGTGTCTGTGGATGTTCTTGTAATCTCTTTTTTTAATTCTTGGAATTCCAGGTCCAGTTGACGACGATCTTCGTCTGTTAATGTATCATTTGATGCTTGAGTTGAGAGTTCCCGCATACGTTGAAGCATAGCGTGTGTTTCGTTGAGTGCTCCTTCGGCTGTTTGGACCATCCCAATACCATCTTGAATATTCTTACTGGCCATATTGAGTCCACGAATTTGGGCGCGCATTTTTTCTGAAATGGCTAGACCTGCTGGATCATCACCAGCTCGATTAATACGGTAGCCTGTTGAAAGACGTTCGAGCGCTTTACTCGCCATATTCCAGTTGTTATTCATACTTTTTAATATAGATAGTCCTTGTGAATACCAATCTCCTATTCTCATACCCCTCAGTCCTTTTGTGTTTTTCATTTATATCGGCTTTTACATTAATTCCTTTATTAGGAAATTCGAATTCTAGTTTATGTGTTTAAAGTTTAAGTGATTTGGAGAAGCTTTATATAAATATCATTGGTTTTCATCGAAAGGAGCTGTAGTGAATTGGAACCAAAAAAAAATGTGAAATTGGATTTCTATGATTTTGTAATTAATGCATTTGGGGTTTTTATAGCACTATTAATAATTTTTGTATATGTGTTAACACATTGAGGGCATGTTAAAAGCACCTATCGTTTTACTAATGATAGGTGCTTTCTATGTGGTTTTGTTATTCAATTGAAAATCCTCCGTTAGTACGATGCTATAGTTTGTGTGTTAGTGTGATAAATAAATTTTCATCTCGAACAGCGAGTGCTTGATCGATAAGGCGAAGTTTGTTGTCCTTTTCAAGTTGAGTGATTAGGTCTACTACTTCCTTATTAGTACTAGTGAATTGCTCTGTTTTGCCCTTTTCCTTACTCAACTCAAGGGAGTCATAAATGAGTTCCAGATGATCATGGATGTTAGATATGGTTAGCAATTGATACAACGGTAAGCGTATGAAACGACTACCTTTCTGGAAAACAAATACTTCAGATAAGTTTTCAATTTGTAAATTATTTAGATTGATAATGATTTCCTTGCCCTCTACTGGGACAAAATGATATAGCTCATCTTCTTTTGTAATGGAGAAATATTGATACGCAAATACTAGTTTTAGTCGATTCCCCTCTTTCTTAGTATAAAAAGGTTCCATTCTTCGTACATGTAACATGTAAGCCACTCCTTTTTATAGAATTTTCAGATTATTTATATGGTATCATTATATGCTCATATAGTGCAGATAAAAAGCAAAAGAACAAATTTCTTTTGCTTTCTAGAATTCATCTTTTTTTCTTCCTTCCATATGTAAAAAAGTAAAAAGTATTCGGCTCAGCGATTACATAAATAGTTGTTAATAAAGCTTTTAAATTCTCCTCGCTTTGCTCGTATGGCATACTTCGTTGATGTAGTAAAATATGGTTCCGGGTTAAGTCTACACTAACTGTATCAAAAAAGTGATTATCAATGTAAACGTCATGACGTTCTTCATAACTTCCCTCAGAAGAAATGATGACCTTTTTAGATCGATTTTTAGGTGCATATACTAAATACCATTTAAAAGATTTAACTGAATGTATGGATGATCTTAAATCAGGAATTCGAATCATATAGCGTGCCAATTAATCACCACCCTAATATTATTATTTATTCCAATATTTAGTTATATACATTCTCACATTTTTCTCTGAATATTTCAATAACTTAATGAAAAAGTACCCTGTTTTATCGATTTCCTACATGCTTTTTATGTATTTTTGCAATAAAATCAGACTTTCTTCACTATTTATCAATTCATTTTGTATGCTTATAGCCGCTTATTTTCAGTAAAAATAATATTATTCTTGTTTGATTAATTATATAAAAAAATAAAGACTGTCCTTATGCATTTACGGATGACCTGAAATAGCCGTATAATGAAAGGAACGATTTTTTTCAGGAGCGGAATGTATGAATACAAATATTTCAGAAATTGCCAAAAAATACGAAGATGCTATTCGCAATAATATGGCTGCAATTGAACTAGAGCTGAATTCATCAGTTCCCGAGGATGAAGAGCTTGTCAGAAGAGCAGCTTTTTTAGCGCGCCATAACTATGTGAAAATTTCTTCTTATAGTGAAGTACTTAATATACTTCATTTTGTTGTGCAGGATGCTACGCCTGCTACTGCAACGTTTTATATAAACGATGATCTATTTACATGTGATTGTCGTAACAAGAAATGGTGTCGCCATAAATTAGCGGCGATGTTCGTGTTATATCAATATGTTGATTCACTGTCTGGTTGGCTCGAGAATTTCCGTTCTCAGAAGTTAAATCAGCTTTCTTTATTTAAAGATGAGCGTACGCCTGAAAGTTGGCTTAAGCTTGTGGAGAATATTTACAAAGTAAATTTATATAATCAACAATCATTAAACCCTTATTTAATAGAGAGCATTTTCGCTGATATGCAGTCTCAGATTGCAAAACATACGCCATTAGAACGTGAATGGCGCAGTTTATATCAATTATTTACACATATGGCTCTTCTATCTCATACTTGGAAGCACCTACATCCAGCTAATGAGTCAGCGCGCTCCTATATGATCAATTTTATCGAGCAAGAGAGCCAAGCATTAAAAGATTATATACGCTTAACTGCTAGTAAATCTCGTCTTTTTGCAACGGATCCATTTTATGATACATTGCAACAAATGACACATTATTTCCTTGTAAAACAGGAAGGTTATTTTGAAGAGCGTTTGTACATTTACACATTATTTTGGGAGTCTATGTTTAATGAGAAAAAGCGACGTGAGCTTGAACTTGATATGCTCCGAGCAGAAAAAGACTTTTCAAGTGATGTAAATGTAGAAAGCATCCGAGCTATGTTCTTCCTTATGTTGAAAAAGTATGATGATTTACAACAATCATTGACTCAGATTAAAGTCGATGAGTTATTAGTATGGCTTGATCTAGCTCATTTTGCAGACCGCAATGAGGATTCAGAAGCGTTACAAATGATTTTACGTTCGATGCTTCCTATGTTAGATGAATTCATCAATAATTGGCTCGCAACGAGGTATCGTTCTAATTTCGTCAATACTTTCAATCGTCTTTGTTCGAAAATAAATTTAACTGATGAAGAGGCAGAGGTACTCTTTACAGCTTCTGGTATGTATGGCATGCAACCTTTTTCACATTATTTGATTGAAAAGGAACGTTATTTAGAATGGGCTGCTCTGCATCATCGCTTCCCTTCTTCACTAGCTTATTTAGAATTATGTGGTGTAAAGGATGTATTGGAGTATAAACCTGAAGTTCTTCTTCCTCTTTATCATGCCCTTGCATTAGAAGAAGTTTCTCAAAAATCGAGACAGCATTATAAACAAGCCGTCCGGGTTTGGAAGAAAATGAAGTCTGCGGCGAAGAAAAGCGCAAAAAATGAATATTGGAATCAATATGTCGAAACACTTCGACAACAATATAAACGATTACGAGCTTTACAAGAAGAAATCGAGAAAGGAAATCTGAAGCTATGACAACTATTTCAAACGTGCCATCTACTTTCATGAAATCCATCACGCTTGGCATTCAAACCGAGTCCAATCAGTCGTTCACGTTGCAAGCTTTTAAATCCGATGGACAACCAATGTATACACATGAATGGCTTCCTTTTCTCTTTTTCCACTACGAAGCTACTTTTTATGGTTTAACGGCTAATCATTCGGAGGAATATGTTACGTTAACACCCCTTGAAATGGTTGAATTATTTTCTGAAAAAGAGCAACATCCATTTGTTCAATATGAAGGAATCGACATGGCATCAGCGAAGTGGCTGGCTGCAGCAAATGAAGCATCTAGTTTTTGGTACTCTCCTCGCCTATGGGATTCAATTTCACTTGACGAAGAAGAAGAAAAGTTGGAGCTAAAGGTTCCATTAGATGAAACAGCTACAAATTTACTAGAAAATGCATTGATGCAAAAAATGGTGGAGGCTGGTTTACGTTTTACAGATTTACCACCATTGTTACCGTTCTTCCGAAATGGTGGATGGCCAATTACAACCAAAAATGTGCATGATGAAATTTTCGTGGCTTTACGATTACGTGAACCAGAGGAATTATCTGAGGATTGGGTTTTAGAGACCGTTATTCGTGGGAAAAAAAGTGCAACTTATTGGGCACCACCTATGCGCAAGCGCGCTTTGAAAATCGAAAACGCGCTGCCTGATAAGTGGAAGCAACATGCTGACGGAATAGAAAAGCTACAAGGTCAAATGTCTAGTTTATTGCATATGCATGACTATATGGATAATGCAGATACCAGTTTATTCTTATCCTTAACTTTATCGGATGCTGATGTTAGACAGTTTTTACGTGCAGATTTTATTCGCCTACAAGCACTTGGTTTTGAAATCATTTTACCGGCTTGGTTAAAAGATATAAAAGATTCTCGTGTGAAAGTACGAGCTAGTGCTAGCACTGCTTCAAATTATAAATCAGCAGCTGGTTTACAAGAGATTCTGACCTTTAATTGGAAATTGTCCTTGAACGGGCAAGAACTAACCATGGAGCAATTTCAACAAATGGTCAATGATAATCGTGAATTTATACGTGCTGGTACAGAATGGGTACGTGTGGATGCGGCTTGGATGCAAGAGATCCGTAAACTAATGGATAAAGCTGAAAATGAAAATTGGACCGTTCGTGATCTGCTATTCCAGGAGTTGCCTGAAGAACTTGTTGTACCAGTGGAAGAGGATGAGGATGATTCTGCGGATGATCCATTCTTCCAATTTGAAATTCAGAAATCATTGAAGGACTATGTGAAAAAGCTACAAGATAAAAAAGGTTTGCCATCTGTGCCTGTATCAGACAAGCTACATGCTTCTTTACGTCCTTATCAGCAGGAAGGTTATGATTGGCTGACATTCATGCGTGAGCAGCAATTTGGAGCTTGTTTGGCTGATGATATGGGACTTGGCAAAACGGTTCAGCTTATCTCATATTTATGTCATGTCTATGAAGAAGAAAAGCCACCGACTCTAATCATTTGCCCAACTTCTGTATTAGGCAACTGGCAAAAAGAACTTGAACGTTTTGCTCCTTCTTTAGAGGTTTACTTACATTATGGCGCAGGTCGTTTGAAGGAAGACTCACTAGTTAGTTATTTAAAAGAGCAATCCCCTCAAGTTGTGTTGACAACATATGGAACTGTTACACAAGATGCCGATAGCCTTGAAAAATTGAACTGGGCTTGTATTGCACTTGATGAAGCTCAAAATATAAAAAATATGCAAACAAAGCAATCTAGAGCGATTCGTAAGCTGCATGGTGAGCATCATATTGCATTAACAGGGACACCTGTTGAAAACCGCTTGTCCGAGCTATGGGCTATTTTTGATTTTATATACAAAGGTTACTTAGGAAGCATTCGTCGCTTCCAAGAAGATTATATCGCTCCAATTGAGCGTGATGATTCTGAAGCTCATAAGCAAAAATTACGTAAAAAAATCCAACCATTCCTATTACGTAGAACGAAGCAGGATCCTGCACTTATGCTGAACTTACCTGATAAGCTTGAACAGCTTGAATACTGTCCATTAACACAAGAGCAAGCTGTGCTTTACGAAAGCTTTATTCAAGAAACAATGCATAAGCTTGAAACATTAACTGGCTTTGAACGTAAAGGTTTGATTTTGAAAATGCTTAGTAAGTTAAAGCAGTTATGTAATCACCCCGCTCTGTATTTAAAAGAACCGTTTGATAATGCAGCGGATATGCTACCGCGTTCAGAAAAGTTAGACCGCCTTGTAACACTTGGCTCTGAAATTGCCAGTAATAATGAGCAATGCTTAATTTTCACTCAGTATATTGGTATGGGTCACTTACTACAACATTGTTTCTCTGAACTTTATGATATAGACGTGCCGTTTTTAACAGGTAGTATGCCTAAGCAACAGCGCGATCATTTCGTTGAATCATTCCAAAAAGGTGAATTCCCTATTTTCATCTTGTCTTTAAAAGCAGGTGGAACCGGTCTAAATTTAACGGCAGCCAATCACGTTCTACATGCTGACCGCTGGTGGAATCCTGCAGTTGAAAACCAAGCTACAGACCGTGCATACCGTATCGGGCAAACTCAATTTGTACATGTCCATAAATTCATCACGACAGGAACTATTGAAGAGAAAATCGATACACTATTAACTGAAAAACAAGCATTATCAGAGGATCTCATCCAATCAAGTCAGTGGATTACGGAACTAAAAGACGAAGAAATCCTTGATCTATTATCATTCAATTTTAACTAAATTATTATCGATAAAATCCGGCTATGATCATAGCCGGATTTTTTTGATCTTTCCCGTTAGATCGTATTCACATACTATTGTTATTTCTACTTCTTGCTTCCCCTTTTTAGATAGATGAAATTTCAATGAAATGATAGATCATTACTTTTACTACTTCATCTGTGGTCGAGTCCAATTGCTTAATCCGATGTTAATGCCATAATCTATGAAACATTTTCCTTTTAAGGTGGTAGATTATTTGGTAGTTCAATGAAGAAATTATGAGCCTATTGGTGCGGTCTTCCAATAGGGATATGGATTAAACAATCGGTAATTTTTCTTTTTCAGTATTAGGTAGATGGAATTCTTTTGTGAATTCTGCAGCTACAGATGCTTGTTGTGTCGTTAGACCAGCTTCTGTAGCGACTTGTTCATGTCTACCTTCCCTTTCTTTCAAAACGAGAAAACGGACGTCCTCTCCAACGACTTCCGTTATATAGGTTCTTTTGCCATCCTCCTTTTGATAAGAGCGTGATTGTACGCGGCCACTAACCCCTATTAGTGATCCTTTGCCACAATACTTCACAACATTATCTGCCAGCCTTCCCCATGCTGTACAGAAGACGAAATCAGCTTCTATTTCTCCGTTTTGATTTCTGTAGTTTCGATTTACAGCAAGAATAAAGTTAGTTTGAACTTTCCCTTCATGTAACTTTCGTAGTTCAGGATCCTTTGTAATCCTTCCTACTAACGAAACTTGATTCAATGTCTCACCTCCTTTTGCTTGAATATAAGTTCATCTTATTCTGGAAAGAGTATTTACGCAAAGTCTTAAAATTAGATTTCGGGCTATTTTTGATATGTATAATTAGCTTTTTAGACGTGTCAATTTAAGTTCTTTCCTGTAAACTATTGTCTTATATAGGTTCTCAATTTTAGAATGACTGTACAAAAGTTAAATTTGGAACATTTAGGGATATGTTATAATAGACATAATACATTACATAAAGGATGGTGGTTGGTTTAGGTGAAAACGTTTAAAATGCTCTCTTTGGAATTGTTACAGGATGATCAGTTGAAGTCATTTCCTTTAACAGATGGCATCATTATCAATCAAGAGAATAGCCATAAATCATGGGTTTTGGAAATGTATATGGATCGTCAATATAAAGCTTTTTTTGAGCCTTATTTAGGGACCGATGAAATATTAGAAGTGCGCGCAGTTATTTCTTATCCAGACAATGAACCAGCGGCCTTTAGGGTTGTTGTAAATGCCGTGAAGGAAATAGACAATCAAGTTTCCGTATTACTGAAAGGAACACTTAAAACGGTACGTCGTCAATATGCGGAGCTACTACTGGATAAGCTAATTGATGAAGGTCTTGAAGGTGATGCACTTTTAAGCCAATTTAAAACAGATATGAAAAAAAGACCACGAATAAAACCATAAGAAACGATAAAAACTCGGCATATTTATACTATGCCGAGTTTTTTGCTAATCTGTATTATTTATTGTCTCTATGATCTCTATTAAGATCATCCTCGACGATTTCATCATTTGGTGTTACGTTTTCGTCTATGATTTTCTCATCTGTTGTCTTCTCGTCTATGACTTTATTTTCACCTGGTACCGTTTCATTCACACGTTCATCATGAACATCTGGCGTAACGTTTTCCACTCCTCTATTAACATCATCCTCGACACGCTCCATTGGCGTTTCGTTTTTTAGAGGCTCGTTTGCTTTATTATTATTACAACCAACGAGTAAAAGTGAACCAAGCAATAGTACTGCTGCAGGTTTAATCCACATAAAAAAGTTCCCTCCTTTCTGCATTGTCATATCCATCACACACTATACGTGCGATATAACATATCTTGCCCCGAAAGAAGGAAACTATCCTAAAAAAAATGATTTGAATTTTATTTTATACTTTTTGAACTGGTCCAATTGCAAATAAAATGTCTGCTTCGCAAACTAGCTCACCGTCAACTGTTGCTTTAGCATGTCCCTTACCCATCACACCACGTAATTTAGTAAATTCTACTTCTAAACGAAGTTGATCACCAGGAATTACTTGACGTTTAAAACGCGCATTATCAATTCCTGTTAAGAAAGCTAATCGCCCTTTGAACTCTTCAGACTTCAATAGCGCGACTCCACCAACTTGTGCAAGTGCTTCGATAATCAAAACACCTGGCATCACAGGATACCCTGGGAAATGTCCATTGAAAAATTGCTCATTAATTGAAACGTTTTTTAAACCTACTGCTCTTTTTCCTTCTTCTAGTTCAAGAATACGGTCTACAAGTAAAAAGGGATAACGATGAGGTAAAATCGCTTGAATTTGATCTGCAGTTAACATTTTAGTCCTCCTAATATGAAAGGTTCTGTAGAAATAATGATTATTTGTCCACTACGCCGTTCATAATATCAAATATATGGCGCCACGTAGAGACTTTCAGTGTATCTAATGCATCGCCTTCACCAATAACACTATAACCAATCATAGCACCTGACACAGCTGCTATGACAAGCAAAATGAGTACGACAAGGATGCGCATCCCGATTGGGAACAGTCGTAAATTTGACCACCATTTCATATTAACTTCTTCTTTAACCTCTCTCTCGATTTTTGCTTCTTTACGAGTCATTGGCTTTGAAGTATTAGGCTCAGTCACGTTTTTTTTCAAATTGTTTGTCATAACTTGTTTTTCTCCTCTGTTCAGATTGCTTTATCGAATGCCGTTAACAAGACCTAACATTTGATCTGATAAAGTAATCGTTCTAGCATTAAATTGATAAGATCTTTGCGTATTAATAAGCTCAGTCATTTCTTTAGACGTATCAACGTTCGACATTTCTAAAGAACCATTTTGTAAACCAATCTCAGCTCGGTCTGCACCTTGTAAATTTCGTAGGACTTCAGCTTCTGTCACACCTAATTCATTTAAGTTTGTAGGAAGACCGATGTATGTACCCGAAATATGTTCCATTAGTTGGGGACGTTGAAGCTCTGTAACAGCAAGTTCTACTGTACGTTGTGAACCGTCATCAAAAGTAATATTCAGCTCACCATTGTCTTTCATACCAAATCCCTTTACGTTTTCAGGGAAAATAATTGGATTCCCATCAGCCCCAGCGACTGGGTAGCCATCTGCATTTACTAGCATGGCATTGTTATAATCATCGGTTGATATATATAAATCCCCTTGACGAGTATAGACTGTACGGTCACCATTTTCACCATCTGGCATGATGATGTTCAAGTATTGCTTCGGCTTCGTGAATGAAAAGTCGAGAGAACGTTCTGTCGATTGAATACTCCCCTGCTTCCAAACGGTTTGTGCTTGGGCCAGTTGTGCCCCAACACCAATGCGAATGCCTATTGGAGATTGGCGCTCTGTCTTGTCAGACTTGTCATTGTTAAATTGTTGATATAATAGTTCGCCAAACTTAGCTTCCTTAGCTTTGAAACCATGCGTATTACTATTCGCTAGGTTATTGCCAATTGTATCAAGCTGTTGTTGCAATTGAGTCATCGTGTTGGAAGCGGAAATCATTGTACGTAGCATATCATAGCCCTCCTATGTATTTCAAAAATACTGTTTCTGTTACACTTTTCCAATTTCGTTAACGGCTTTGTCCATACTACGATCATAGGCCTGTAATACCTTTTGATTTGCTTCGAATGCACGGTAAGCTGTCAGCATTTCTGTCATCGTTTTACTAGCATCAACATTTGAGCGTTCAATATAACCTTGTTTTAAATTAAAGCTAACGCCATTTACTGTGTATGCAGATGGTAAATCTTCACCGTTGTATGTACGATATAGTCCGTTATCTTGCTTTTGAAGTGTATCTGGCTGTGCTGCGTATGATACGCCGATACGTGCTACTTCTTGCTCTCCAGCGCCGATAATACGACCGTCATCCATAATTTGATAATCATCATTTTGCAACTGTATACGCTGACCTCTATCCGATAAAACATAAAGACCTTGTGCGTTTGTTAAGTAGCCTTGTGGATCTAAAGTGAAATTACCGTTACGTGTATACGTTTCGCCTTCTGTAGGATGCTCTAACCGGAAGAATATTGCACCTTTAGCGCCTGTTTCTGCATCTGTCGGTAATTGGTTATCAACTAAAGCAACATCAGTAGTTAAATCAGTGGCTGTTATTTGACCTTGTGAATAGTCTGGTAATGTTTCTTGCATATATACGCCTGCATTTAATGCACCAATCTGATTATTGGCTGTTGTATTTAGTCCACTCTCTAAATTCGTACCTGACTTCGTCATACGCGACATAAGCATATCTGGGAAAGAACGAATTGTAGATTGGTCTGCTTTATAACCTGGTGTGTTGGCATTGGTAATATTATTTGACAGTAATTCAGTACGTCGCTGTTGCGCAATCATTCCTGTAGCTACTGTATAAAACCCACGAAACATTGCAATCACCCTTTCATCAATAAATTAAAGTATATGCGATTTCTATACTTTCTTTATTTCGGCTACAAATCAAATATGTTTTGATACTTTGTCCATATTGTCGAGCATAATGCCTGTTCCTTCAGCAACACAGTTCATAGGATTCTCTGCAGAGAGTACTGGTACTTTCAATTCGTCCGTTAATAATTGGTCAAGACCGTGCAATAATGCTCCACCACCAGTAATCATAATACCGCGGTCAATAATATCTGCTGATAGTTCAGGGGGTGTTTTTTCTAATACATTTTTAGCTGCTTGTACAATCATTGAAATCGATTCACGTAAAGACTTTTCAATTTCAGCAGAACCAATTGTAATTGTTCTTGGTAAACCTGTTACCATGTCTCGTCCTCGAATGTCCATCTCATCTTCTCGACTACCAGCATAAACTGTACCGATCGTCATTTTGATTGATTCGGCTGTACGTTCCCCAATTAGTAACTTATACTCTTTTTTAATATATTGTAAGATATCATTATCGAATACATCTCCTGCAACCTTAATGGATTCAGAAGTAACGATATCCCCCATTGATAGCACAGCAACATCTGTAGTGCCTCCACCAATATCAACAACCATATTCCCACTTGGTTGGAAAATATCCATCCCAGCTCCGATAGCAGCTACTTTTGGCTCTTCTTCTAAGAAGACATTACGACCACCAGATTTCTCTGCTGCTTCACGAATAGCCTTTTGTTCTACACTTGTAATATTAGTTGGACAACAAACTAAAATACGAGGCTTTGAGAGAAATCCTTTAACATCTAATTTACTTATAAAATGTCTTAACATCGCTTCGGTAATATCAAAATCAGCAATTACACCGTCTTTTAATGGTCGGATCGCAATAATATTGCCTGGTGTTCTCCCTACCATCTTACGTGCTTCTTCCCCAACAGCAAGTACTCTGTTTGTATTTTTATCTATCGCTACAACCGATGGTTCATTTAAAACGATCCCTTTACCTTTAACATGGATTAATACATTAGCAGTTCCTAAATCAATCCCAATATCCTTAGAAAACATGGAACTTTCCCCTTCCTTCACATAACAGCATTTATCGTACGATTTATATATGTAATTATCTAGAATATTTTATCATATCAAGGGGGAAATTACATCTACATATTTTATGGGGATAGCTTATTTGAACGGCTTTTTAAAGGATTTCTTTCAATCTAGATTCGCTTTTTCATTCCCTAATAACGTAAAAAGACATCGAAGCATATTGCCTACTTCGATGCCTTCTCCATAGTCGATTGTCGGGCTAACCATTTTTTCCTTGTAGCCTCTCCACCTCGTATGTGACGTACCGATTTATGGTACGCCAGAATTTCACTAACTTCCTTGGCCAACTCTTCATTTACTTCATTGAGACGTTCTGTTAAGTCTTTATGAATAGTGCTTTTTGAATAGCCTGTAATTTGTGCCATCGCTCTTACGGTTTGCCTCGTTTCTTTCAACATAAACCCAAGTTTCAAACAGCGGTTGCGAATATGTTCGTGCACATTCTCTTCCTTTCCACAATGTACGAACGTTTCTTAAACTTATGTTTGCTTGGAGCTTTTAAGAACTAAGCATTCCTTATTTCGTTGATAAATGACATTATTCAGCTAAATTTAAAAAGCTAAGAGTTTTTTAGGGTTAACATTAACCCCTTCTTCCAAAACTTCGAAGTATAAGTGATTACCCGCTGTTGGATTCCACTCATTTTCGATTGTTTTACCAAGTACTTGTCCTTGTGAAACTTTGTCGCCCTTTTTAACTTTGATATCGCCTAAAGAGCTATATTTCGTCGTTGTACCATTTGGATGTGCAATAACGATTTCGTTGCCGATGAATGGATCCATCTTCACTTCCTCAACATTACCGCTCATAACTGATAATACTTCAAATGGTTTCCCATCAACTGAAAGTGAGATACCGTTGCTTGTTGTGAACGTTTGATTGAACACAAGCAATGCGCCTTCTCTCGTTTTTTCATCTGCTTCGACATCGTAAAAGTCTTGTACGATTGCTACTTCATCTAAAAGATCCTGTTGGAATGGGTATTTCATAGACTCTGCCTTAGCATTTGTTTCAACTGATGTACCTGTCTCGCCTTTACTTGCTAAATTCGTAGCGTTGTTAGTGTCTGAGTTTGTATAAGCACTATATCCCCAAACAAGCCCTACTAACAGAATTGAAAAACTTGCATAAATAGTAGGCCAAAACCAACGCTTTGTTGTGACACTACCTTTTTTCGGAGAAGGGTTTGGTCTGTTTTCTTCCCTCATTGTCATCACCTCAACGTCATTCTAGACAATAACGCTTCAGTTTAAACATATGTTTTTATTATTTTTTATGGAAGTAATAGAAGCTTTCTTATAAAAGTGCTTTAAGATGTCCTTTGCTTGGACCCCCTCCCGCGCCAAAGCCTCCGCACCGTATTGGCTCATGCCTACTCCGTGGCCGTACCCTACTGTTGTAACAGTTATTTTATTTTGAGCTGGTTTCCAATAAATTGTGAAGTCCGTAGAAGGTATATTAAGCTTTTCTCGGATTTCCCGGCCTGTCCAACTGTAACTTCCTACTTGCATCGTTTGAACACGATTAGAACTGTTTCTCGTTAGTTTAATAGCGTTTAGTTGTTCAGCTGACCATTGAAAATTGAAGGCAGTATTCCACTGTGGTAGAGAAAAGTCTGTGTTTTGAATGTAATTTGGAGACAATTCTTTTTCGCCTTCTACAGTAACTGTTTGTAAATACGGAATATCTTGTCCACTGTATTCTTCTGCACTTTCTGTTTTACCATTGCTTGTTGAAAAGAACATAGCCGTGATTAATTCACCATTATAAGTGAGAATTTCACCTGCTGTAGTAGCTACAGCTTGTTGTATTTTTTTCTCGTTCTTATTGAAATTTACTCCCCATTTTTTCTTTCTTTGCTGTTTTGACTCAAAGACTTGATGGAGAACACTCGGTTTTATCGCTTTCTGGCCATTCTCCGTGACTTTAAGGACAAATGTGCGTGAAGCTATAGCTTGTGCCTCAAGCGCCTCTAAGTGGAAGCTAGAGGGCATTTCAGCTGATATAACTCCAGCGATATATTGTTCCAGGGGTAGGGGGTCTTTAATTCCTTCCACAGTAATGTAAACTTCACAAGGCGGCTCGTTTTCTTGTTGTTTTTTCTGAGTCTGTTGCGTAGTAGATACGTTTGTGAAATTTTTAGGATAAAAATGCATACTAACAATCGGTAGCACAAACAAAAGGATGACGATAAAAAGGCTGATGGGTATTAGAAGGATTTTTTTCATATGCCATTCTATGCTGAGGCATTCGTCGTTATACGAAAAAAACGTTCAAGAGCAATTAAGCTCTTAAACGTTTAGTATTATGCTAGTTTAATTTGTTTGAAATTCTACAGATGCTTTTTCAATCGTCGATACTCTTTCAATATCAGCGCCTAAAGCGGCAAGCTTTTTATGGAAATTAACATATCCACGATCTAAGTGATGCAGTTCAGAAACACGCGTAATTCCTTCAGCTACTAATCCTGCAAGAATAAGTGCTGCTGCAGCTCGTAAATCTGTCGCAGCAACTTCTGCACCTTGTAACTCACATGGGCCATCAATAATAACAGAACGACCATCAATTTTTGCAGAAGCATTCATGCGTCTGAACTCTTCAACGTGCATAAAACGATTTTCAAATACTGTTTCAGTAATAACACCCGTACCAGTTGTTTTCAACATTAAAGCCATTAATTGAGATTGCATATCTGTTGGGAAACCTGGATGTGGCATTGTTTTAATATCTACAGCTTTTAAAGTTCCGTTTGAACGAATACGTAAACCTTCGCCTTCTTCAGTAATTTCAACACCCATTTCACGCATTTTCGCGACAAGTGCTGTCATATGTTCAGCAATGGCATTTTCAATTAGTACATCTCCACCTGTAATCGCCGCTGCTACCATAAATGTACCAGCTTCAATACGATCAGGAATAATATAATGAGTTGTACCATATAGTTCTTTAACGCCCTCTACACGGATTGTGTCAGTACCAGCGCCAACAACTTTACCACCCATCTCATTAATAAAGTTAGCTAAATCCACTATTTCTGGCTCTTTAGCAGCATTTTCGATAAATGTTGTACCATCTGCTAAAGCTGCAGCAGTTAAGATATTCTCCGTAGCACCTACGCTTGGGAAGTCTAAATAAATTTTAGCTCCGTGTAAGCGTCCTTCAGTTGTTGCTTCGACATAGCCGTGTCCCATTGAGATTTTCGCACCCATTAGTTCAAAGCCTTTTAGATGTTGATCAATTGGACGTGATCCGATTGCACAACCACCCGGCATAGCTACGCGGGCAAAGCCATTACGTGCTAATAGAGGTCCCATTACTAATATTGAAGCTCTCATTTTACGTACATATTCAAATTGTGCTTCAGATGATAATTGTTTAGTTGCATCAATTTCTACTGTGTTTGTTTCAGGTGAAAATGATAATTCCACATTTAAACTTTTTAATACTTCATCGATTGTATACACATCGGCCAAATTTGGCACATTTTTAATAATATTTTTTCCTTTTGACGCAAGTAATGTAGCCGCCAATATAGGTAATACGGCATTTTTTGCCCCTTCAACTCGAACGTTACCAGTTAAGGTATTACCGCCTTTAACAATGATTTTCTCCACCATTTGTCCCTCCGAACCCATGTATCCATTTATTATATATTTCAGTCGATAAATTTCTATTGTTTGATGTCAATAATTAGTAAGCAAAGCATATAACATGTTACCTGTTTTTTTGCCTAATGGCAAGTATCCAACAAACTATTTAATTAAGTGATAACAATTAACTATAGACATTATACTTTACGCAAAGTTAGCGCAAATGGTGTCTGATTTTAGAAAACTGGACGCCCATTTTATTTACCCATTTATTATCTAAATAAAACAAATTTCCACAAAATATTTCCTGGGTAATGATTATTCTATATGGAAAAATAATAATATACACTCACAAAGTCAACCATAACAAATTACCAGCAATAATGAAAGCGTTCCCTCTGTAAGAGTTCAAAATTTTTAGCGTATCTTGTCAAAATGACCGATAATCTAGAAATATTATATTATGATTGGTTTTCCATATACAACAAGTTACTCAAAGAGATATGGAAGCTGACTTGACCATCCAGAAAATGTTAAGAAAAAATTCGAAACAGATGATCCAATTGCGATACTTAATAAAATAAATAGCAACTGTATTTGAAACACGTGGTTCTTTTTAAATACTTTTTCAAACATAATTGCTTGTAATGCATAGAATGAGATCCCTATAAAAAATATATGTGAAATAATGCTAATTAGTGCATTTTGACCAATTGATGCTGTTATATCCACACTTCTCATCTCCTTTTTAATAAATCTTAAAAAAGCGGGCAGAAAAATTCTGCCCGCATTTCTAATTTATAAAGATTAGATGTTACCCTCTTTAACGTTGATACGGTTCATAGCGCGTTTAAGTGCAAGTTCAGCGCGCTTGAAATCAATGCCGCTTTGTTTACTTTGTAGTCGCTGTTCAGCGCGATTTAACGCTTCTTTTGCACGAGCAAGATCGATTGAGCTTGCTGTTTCAGCTGAAGGAGTTAAAATCGTTACTTTATCAGGACGAATTTCAACAAAACCGCCGCTAACTGCTACTAATTCAGTTTGCTTGTCTGAATCCAGACGTACAGCACCTACTACTAGTGGCGCAACTGTAGGGATGTGACCAGGTAAAATACCCATCTCACCCGTTACAGTTTTAGCAATCACCATGTTGACTTCTGAATCGTATACTGGGCCGTCGGGAGTGACAATGTTGACTTTTATGGTCTTCATATTTTTTCCTCCTCGTCCCTAGTATTAAAGTTCAATACCCATACTTTTCGCTTTTTCGATAACTTCTTCAATACGACCAACTAGACGGAATGCATCTTCTGGTAATTTGTCATATTTACCTTCAAGAATTTCACGGAAACCTTTAACAGTTTCTTTAACAGGTACATAAGAACCTTTTTGACCAGTGAATTGTTCCGCTACGTGGAAGTTTTGAGATAAGAAGAATTGAATACGACGAGCGCGGTCAACTGTTAATTTATCTTCATCAGATAATTCATCCATACCTAAGATAGCGATGATATCTTGTAATTCGTTGTAACGTTGTAAAGTTTGTTGAACTTGACGAGCAACTTCATAGTGTTCAACACCAACGATATCTGGTGATAGTGCACGAGAAGTTGAAGCCAATGGATCAACCGCTGGGTAGATACCCATTTCAGAAAGTTTACGCTCAAGGTTAGTAGTTGCATCTAAGTGGGCGAAAGTTGTAGCCGGAGCCGGGTCAGTATAGTCATCGGCTGGTACATAGATCGCTTGGATAGAAGTTACAGAACCTTTGTTTGTTGACGTAATACGTTCTTGTAAACGACCCATTTCAGTAGCAAGAGTTGGTTGATAACCTACGGCAGAAGGCATACGACCTAATAACGCAGAAACCTCAGAACCTGCTTGAGTGAAACGGAAAATGTTATCGATGAATAGAAGTACGTCTTGACCTTGTTCATCACGGAAATATTCAGCCATAGTAAGACCAGATAAAGCTACACGCATACGTGCGCCTGGTGGCTCGTTCATTTGACCGAATACCATTGCTGTTTTCTTAATAACGCCTGAGTCGCTCATTTCGAAGAATAAATCGTTACCCTCACGAGTACGTTCACCTACACCTGCGAATACGGAGATACCACCGTGTCCTTGAGCGATGTTGTTAATAAGTTCTTGGATTAATACAGTTTTACCTACACCGGCACCACCGAATAGACCAATTTTACCACCTTTAATATATGGTGCTAATAAGTCTACTACTTTGATACCTGTTTCAAGGATTTCAACTTGAGTTGAAAGGTTTTCAAATGTTGGTGCTTCGCGGTGAATTGGATCACGGCGCTCAGTTGTTGGAATTTCTTCCGCTAAATCGATTGTTTCACCAAGTACGTTGAATACACGTCCAAGAGTGATGTCACCAACTGGAACTGAGATTGGAGAACCAAGGTCTGTTACTACTGCGCCACGTTGTAAGCCATCTGAAGATGACATAGCAATCGTGCGGACAGCATTGTCTCCTAGGTGAAGTGCTACTTCAAGAGTAAGTGTTTGAGGCTCTTCACCAGGGCGTTTAATTTCTACAGTAAGCGCGTTGTAAATTTCCGGTAATGATGAGTTGTCGAATTGAACGTCAACAACGGCACCCATTACTTGAAGAACGTGTCCTGTTTTCATACTTTTCCCCTCCTATCGTACTTGCATTACAGAAGCTGGTGAGCACCTATTCTAAGGCTGCAGCTCCACCAACGATTTCTGTAATTTCTTGTGTAATAGCCGCTTGTCGTGCACGGTTATATACAAGTGTTAATGAACTAATAAGTTCGTTTGCATTATCGGTTGCGCTCTTCATTGCTGTCATACGTGAAGCATGTTCACTAGCTTTACCGTCGAGCAACGCACCATAAATTAAGCTCTCTGCGTATTGTGGTAACAATACTTCAAGAATTGCTTCACCAGATGGATCGAATTCATAAGATGCAGTTGTGCTTGATGCTGCGATGTCTGTAATTGGCAGTACCTTTTTCTCAGTTGGTTCATGTTGAATGGCACTGACAAAGTGGCTGTAGTACATATAAAGTTCATCATATGTACCATCAGTGAACATACCAACAGCCTTACGAGCGATTTGTTTAATGTCAGCAAATAAAGGTTGGTCAGGTAGACCAATTTCTTCATCTACTACGTTATATCCACGTTTCGCAAAGAATTCACTTGCCATACGGCCGATAGCGATGATAACAAACTCATCTTTAGAGTTGTGTCGTTCATCCATAGCGTTTTTAGCAGTACGAATTACGTTACTGTTATAACCACCTGCAAGACCACGGTCAGAAGTAATAACTAAATAAGCCGTTTTCTTAACTGGACGAGATACTAACATCGGGTGTGAACCGTCTGGAGTACCTGCTGCAATTGCAGCTACAACATCCTGAATTTTCTCCATATATGGAACGTAAGCTTTAGCATTTGCTTCAGCACGTGTCATTTTAGAAGAAGAAACCATCTGCATCGCTTTCGTGATTTGACTTGTGCTTTTAGTCGATGTGATACGTTTTTTTATGTCGCGTAATGATGCCACTGGTATTTCACCACCTTACCGTTTATTTTATATTGACGTAAAACTATCAGATCTTATTCTGATTTAGCAAAAGTTTTTTTGAAAGCATTTAAAGTTTCTGCCATGTCTTCATCAGATGGAAGTCCTTGAGTAGTACGGATATGATTTAAAACGTTTTTGTGGCTTTCGTCATTTGCATCTAACCAAGCGTATAATTCGTTTTCGAAACGAACGATATCTTGTACAGGAATATCATCTAAGTATCCTTTTGTTAGTGCATATAGAATTGTAACTTGTTTTTCAACTTTAATAGGTTTGTGAAGTTCTTGTTTTAGAACTTCTACAGTACGTTTACCACGTTCTAATTTAGCTGAAGTAGCTTTATCTAGGTCAGAACCAAATTGAGCGAATGATTCAAGCTCACGGAATGCAGCTAAGTCAAGACGTAGTGTACCCGCAACTTTTTTCATTGCTTTAATTTGAGCTGAACCACCTACACGTGATACAGAAAGACCTGCGTTGATCGCTGGACGTACACCTGAGTGGAATAGATCAGATTGTAAGAAAATTTGTCCATCCGTAATAGAAATTACGTTTGTTGGAATGTAAGCTGAGATATCCCCTGCTTGTGTTTCAACGAATGGAAGTGCTGTGATTGAACCACAGTCATATTTTTCATTCAACTTAGCAGCACGTTCTAATAAGCGGCTGTGTAAGTAGAATACATCCCCAGGATATGCTTCACGACCTGGCGGACGGCGAAGAAGTAATGAAAGTTCACGGTAAGCAGATGCTTGTTTAGATAAATCATCATATACGATTAATACATGTTTACCTTGTAACATGAACTCTTCTGCCATTGAGATACCAGCATAAGGAGCTAGGTATAATAATGGAGATGGTTGAGATGCAGATGCAGTTACAACGATTGAGTAATCTAGTGCACCGTGTTGACGAAGTGTTTCAACTACGCCACGAACAGTAGATTCTTTTTGACCGATAGCAACATAGATACAAATCATATCTTGGTCTGCTTGGTTTAAAATTGTATCGATTGCAACAGCAGTTTTACCAGTTTGACGGTCACCGATGATTAACTCACGTTGGCCACGACCGATTGGAACTAATGCGTCAATCGCTTTAATACCTGTTTGTAATGGTTCGTGTACTGATTTACGATCCATTACTCCGAAAGCAGGGCTTTCGATTGGACGAGATTTTGTAGTGTTGATTGGTCCTAAACCATCAACAGGAAGACCTAGTGAATTGACAACACGACCGATCAATTCTTCACCAACTGGTACTTCCATAATACGGCCAGTACGACGCACTTCATCGCCTTCATTGATGCCTTTAGTTGGTCCAAGGATAACGATACCTACGTTGTTCGCTTCCAAGTTTTGTGCCATACCAAGTACACCAGTAGAGAACTCAAGCAATTCTCCAGCCATGACGTTGTCGAGGCCATGAGCACGAGCGATACCGTCACCAACTGTGATAACTGTACCTACCTCGCTAACTTCCATTGCAGATTGGTAATTCTCCATCTGCTGCTTAATAAGTCCACTGATTTCTTCAGCTTTGATGCCCATGTTTCTCACCTCTCAAATTCTTTATAATTAACCGATTAACGTGCGTTTTAAGCCAGCTAGTTTGTGTGAAATACTGCTGTCAAAAATTTGGTTACCGATCTGAAGTCGAACTCCACCAATTAAAGATGGATCGATTTCGTTTGTAATATTAAGTGTATTTTTACCCACTTTACGAGCGAATGCCGTAGAAATGCGTTGTGTTTCATCTTCTGTAAGAGGTTGAGTAGTGTATACGATTGCATCTGCTACACCTTGCGTATCATTAGCAAAACGGATAAACTCTTCAATCACACTTACTACTTCATGAATACGTTTTTTATCAATTAAGACTTTAATTGCATTCACAATGATTGGTTGGACAGAAGCAAATACTTTAGAAACAAGTTCTTTCTTTTCTTTGTCTTCTAATTTTGGAGAATCTAAAAGTTGGAATACCCCTTTGTTCTCCTCGAAAACAACTTTCACTTCACGTAAGTCAGAACTTACTTCAGTTAGTAATTGTTTTTCTTGTGCCAATTGGAACAATGCTTTGGCATAGCGACTCGCTGCAGTCGATTGACTCATAGAGTTTCCCCTGCCTTCGCAATCGTTTCTTCAATTAGAGCACGATTCTCTTCTACTGAGACTTGTTTTTCAAGAACTTTAGATGCAGCAAGTACAGATAGTGAAACCACTTCTCCACGAACAGCAGCAATAGCTTTCTCTTTTTCAGTCTCGATATCACGCACAGCTGATTCTTTCAAACGCAATGCTTCAGCGCGAGCAGCAGAAATAATTTCTTCTTTTTGCAAGTCGCCTTGTTTCTTCGCGTTTTCAACAATCGTTTGTGCTTCTACACGCGCTTCTTTAAGAAGGCTGCGTTGATCTTCTAAAAGTTGTTGTGATTCTTGACGGCTCTTTTCAGCTGACTCGATTTCACTAGCAACTAATTCTTCACGTTGTTGCATGATTCCCATCAATGGACCCCACGCCACTTTTTTCAAAGCGAACATTAGGATAATGAAAACTGCTAACGTTACAAGGATATCTCCACCATTAATAAATTCAGAAGAATTTCCTAGTACTAGATAGTCTAAAAACACGATTGTTTCACTCCCTTCAAGAGCTTAGAGTTCAAATCTTATATGATTGAATCTTAGTAAGATGTATTGTCTAAAGGAATATTATGCCTTAAAGACATAAAGGAATGGCGAAGTTTTCCTTTATCGAAAAGTCTCTTCGCCATTTTTTTATAAAACAATTAAAGACGATTATTTGTTCATTACGATGAAAGCTACTACTACAGCGATGATCGGAAGGGCCTCAACTAATGCTACCCCGATGAACATTACTGTTTGAAGAACGCCACGTGCTTCTGGTTGGCGAGCGATACCTTCTACTGTTTTTGAAACGATCATACCATTACCAATACCTGCACCAAGTGCACCTAAACCGATTGCGATTGCTGCTGCTAATAAACCAACTGAACCTACCATTGAAATTTTTCCTCCTTGGAAATATAAAGTTTTTTGTGTGTCAGCTACTTAACTTATTAAGTTAAGCATTTTATACTTAATGGTCTTCGCTCACTTTGTGAGACATGTAAACCATTGTTAACATAACGAAAATAAATGATTGGATTGCACCGATAAAGATCGAGAAACCTTGCCAAATCATTGTTGGAACTACTGCTGCGAAGAAACCTAATCCTCCCCAAAGCGTCCCCATACTTGCAAGTAATCCTAAAAGAATCTCACCTGCATAGATGTTACCGTAAAGACGTAGACCAAGAGTTAACGTATTTGCGAACTCTTCAATAATTTTCAATGGGAATAAGAAAGCCATCGGTTGAGCGAAACTTCCAAGATACCCTTTGAATCCTTTCGCTTTAACACCATAGTAGTTAGATAATACAATTATCATAACCGCAAGTGTCATAGTAACGATTGGATCTGCTGTTGGTGATTTCCACCATAATTCTCCATGAATTACGACTGAGAACGGAAGACCAAGCATATTCGCAACGAAGATGAACATAATCAGCGTGATTCCAAGTATATGGAACTTACCACCTGTTTTCCAGTCCATGTTGCTGCCAATAATATTCTTTACGAAGTCCATAACCCACTCCATAAAGTTTTGCATGCCTGTTGGTTTCAATTTTAAGTTTCGTGTCGAAATAAAAGCAATTAAGAAAACTATTAACGCCGCTACGACTAACATTAAAACATTACCTGGGTTAAATCCTAGTCCCCACAATTCAAAATGTGGATTTTCATGTTGCACTTTGCATTCACCTCTCTTTCAAATGCGTTTATTGGTATTTTACATGAAATACGATCCTGTCTACTAAAAGCAGAACGTACGGAATCATTAGCCCAATGACCGTGCTAATTAAATGAAAATACTTTGGCAACATGGTAGCAACCGCTACTGCAGCAATACCTGATGCAAAGCGAAAAGCCGAACCTAGTGATGCCACTTTCTTTCCTTCGTTAATAGAGCGATCAAATCGTTCCATTCTTCGGACTAGAATCCAAAAGTTATAATGACCAAAAAGCGCACCTAATGCGAGACCAGCGAATACTGTTTGATATGGCGTAAAAGCCCATCCTAACGCACAAAATGCGAGCAAAAAAAATAGCATTCTTTTCTGCTTAGCAAAAATCTGATGTAATTCTAGCATTGGTCTTTGATCTCCTGAATCTTATTTTCGAATGACGGAAGTAATAGCTGACCACCGGTTGGATGCCGGATAAGTAGTCATTTAAAACTACTAGCGGAGGCGGAAGCCGTAATCTACTCTCATAAAGAGATGAATCGGAATCCATATTAAATGTGAGAGATAAGCTTTTAATGGAGAACCACCGCATATAAGGACACCAAAAATGATGCACAATACCGTACGAATTTACAAATTATGCCCAAACTGTAAGTCTAGTAGAAACTTGATATTTCAAGTAATTGTAGATTCTTTACAGTTAAGGAACCCTTATCATTCTTACCCTTAGTTAGCATACAATAGTGAATATTTCATGTCAATTGGTTAGAGTGAAAAACTTCACAAAGGTAGTAACCTTGTCAAATTGTCGACAAATTTACAACAATATTGACTTAAATTAAATTATCATCTATTTATAGACAGAAATAGAACTACCTTACAAATTGCTTATAACAAATTATAAGGTAGTTTCAATAAATTATTGACTTCACTTTTCCAAATAGGTCAGTAATGCTTCGACAATTCTTTTTGAGGCAAATCCGTCACCATATGGATTTGAAGCTTGTGCCATAGCATTATACGTATTTTCTTCTATTAAAAGCTCTTTTGCTAAGCTATAAATAGTTTCTTCTTCCGTACCTGCTAATTTCAAAGTACCTGCTTCAATTCCTTCGGGACGTTCTGTCGTATTACGAAGAACAAGAACCGGCTTCCCTAAGGAAGGCGCTTCTTCTTGCACGCCACCTGAGTCTGTTAAAATCATGTATGATTTAGCAGCGAAATTATGAAAATCAAAAACCTCAAGTGGTTCAATCAAATGAACTTTCGCTTCGTCTCCAAGTATTTCATTGGCAATTTCGCGGACAGCTGGGTTCATATGAACGGGATAAACAACTTGTATATCACTATGCTCTACTAATAGTCTTTTTATAGCTTTAAACATATGGCGCATCGGTTCGCCTAGATTCTCTCTGCGATGTGCAGTTAGTAAAATCATACGATCTTGTCCAATTTGTTCAAGCACTGGATGACTGTAGGTTGTGTTAACAGTTGTTTTTAATGCATCAATTGCAGTATTACCTGTAACTACAATCGTGCTATTTGCTTTATTTTCTTTCAATAGGTTTTGTTTAGACTGCTCAGTTGGTGCAAAATGAATATCTGCCATAATACCCGTAAGCTGACGATTCATCTCTTCTGGATATGGGGAGTATTTGTCACCTGTTCGAAGTCCAGCTTCAACGTGACCTATTGCAATTTGGTTATAAAAGGCTGCGAGGCTTGCGATAAATGTTGTGGTCGTATCCCCATGAACTAATACGATGTCCGGTTTAGCTTCTTTCATCACTCGGTCTAAACCTTCTAGCCCTCTAGTTGTGACATCAACAAGTGTTTGGCGATCCTTCATGATGTTCAAATCATAATCTGGCGTAATTTTGAATGTATCCAGCACTTGGTCGAGCATTTGTCGATGTTGAGCTGTCACTGTCACAATTGTTTCGATTTGATCTGAATGTTTTTGTAATTCTAAAACGAGGGGAGCCATTTTAATGGCCTCTGGTCTTGTTCCAAAAATAGTCATCACTTTCCATTTTTTACGCAATGACCTTGCACCACCTTCACATTATTTTGTACCGAATAAACGGTCTCCAGCATCACCTAAACCAGGAATAATATAACCATGGTCGTTTAATTTTTCGTCAAGTGCTGCGATATAAATATCGATTTCTGGATGCTCATCATGAATAGCTTGTACACCTTCAGGAGCTGCGATCAAGCACATGAATTTAATGCTTTTAGCGCCACGTTTTTTCAATGAGTTAATTGCTTCAATTGCAGAACCACCAGTTGCTAACATTGGATCAACGATGATGAAATCACGTTCTTCTACATCAGCAGGAAGTTTTGCATAATACTCGATTGGTTTTAAGGTTTGTGGATCACGATATAATCCGATATGACCTACTTTTGCAGCAGGGATTAGTTTTAATACTCCATCTACCATACCGATACCAGCGCGTAGAATTGGAACAATAGCCATCTTCTTACCTGATAATACTTTTGTTTTAGCTGTTGTTACTGGTGTATCAATTTCAATTTCTTCTAATGGTAAATCACGAGTGATTTCAAATGCCATAAGTGTTGCTACTTCGTCTACAAGCTCGCGGAATTCTTTCGTTCCTGTATTTTTGTCACGAATGTATGTTAGCTTATGTTGAATTAGTGGATGGTCAAATACGTATACTTTACCCAATGTGTTCCTCTCCCTACTTTTATTTATCTTGATTATTATAACAGAAAAACGCAGTTTGACTATGAGTCCATTGCGTTTTTTTAATTTGTAACATTTTGTTGTGTGATTCATCTGCTCGTTCTAGTGTTAATGGCTTATTAAAATAGTAACCTTGTCCAATTACATAACTTAACCGCTTTATAATCACTTTTTGGGAATGTTTCAACATCTCCCTAGATCGATATCATGGGAAATCATCATCTAATAGAATATTCGAACGGACAATTGAAAAAGGTACTAATATTATCAATTATGCTTCACCTTCACAAGGTGAATTCTGTTTTAGAAATCAAGTATTAAAAAAGCTACTTTTGAATGAACAAAAGTAGCTTCGACTATTATTATAATTTGGTAATCTATTTAATTATACGTAAAGTGGATGTTTAGTAGTTAATGCTGCAACACGTTTTTGTGCTTCAGCTTTAATCACTTCATCTTCTGGGTTTTTAAGAACAGATGCAATAATTGAAGCAACTTCTTTCATATCATCTTCTTTGAAACCACGAGAAGTAACTGCAGCTGTACCAACACGAACTCCTGAAGTTACGAATGGACTTTCAGTTTCGTAAGGAATTGTGTTTTTGTTTGCCGTAATTTGTACTTCATCAAGCAATGCTTCTGCAACTTTACCAGTTAACCCCATAGAACGAACATCTAATAATAGTAAGTGGTTATCTGTTCCACCTGATACTAATTTAATGCCTTCTGCTTGAAGTGCTTCACCGAATACTTTTGCGTTTTTCACAACTTGTCCAATGTATTCTTTGAATTCTGGTTGTTGTGCCTCACCGAAGGCTACTGCTTTACCTGCGATGACATGCATTAAAGGACCACCTTGGATTCCTGGGAAGATCGATTTATCGATTTTTTTGCCAAATTCTTCTTTACAAAGAATAAGTCCCCCACGAGGTCCACGTAAAGTTTTGTGTGTTGTAGACGTTACGAAATCAGCATATGGTACTGGGTTTGGATGTTCACCAGCAGCAACTAAACCTGCGATGTGCGCCATGTCTACCATGAAATACGCGCCTACTTCATCAGCAATTTCACGGAATTTAGCAAAGTCAATTTGGCGAGGGTATGCAGATGCACCTGCAACGATTAATTTTGGTTTATGCTCAAGCGCTTTTTGACGAACGTCTTCATAGTCAATTACATTTGTATCTTCTGTAACGCCATACTCTACGAAATTATATTGTACGCCTGAGAAGTTTACAGGGCTACCGTGAGTTAAGTGACCACCATGAGATAAGTTCATACCTAATACCGTGTCGCCTTGCTCAAGGATTGTGAAGTATACAGCCATGTTCGCTTGTGCACCTGAGTGTGGTTGAACATTAGCATATTCTGCACCGAAAATTTCTTTTAGACGGTCACGTGCGATGTTTTCAACAACATCCACGTGTTCACATCCACCGTAATAACGTTTGCCAGGATAACCTTCAGCATATTTGTTTGTTAATACTGAACCTTGTGCTTCCATTACAGCTTCTGAAACGATATTTTCAGATGCAATCAATTCAATATTAGCTTGCTGACGTGCTTTTTCTGCTTCCATTGCTTCAAATACTGCTGTGTCTAGTGCTGCAAGTTTGATCATTATACATATTCCCCCTGTAATCTAGTCCTTTTTATAAACTGCTCTTTCGCCACCAATTAATTTGGGGCGTGTTATCGCAACTGTCACAACTGCCTCACCTATATGGGTTACGGAAGTACGAACAGGAACTGCCACTCTTTTTAAGTGCATGCCAATTAATGTTTGACCAATATCTATACCAGCATGTGCTTGTATTTCTTCCACAACGACCGGATCTACAAGCTGATTATATACGTAAGTCGACATAGAGCCCCCTGCTGTTTGGGCAGGAATAACTGAAACCGGCTCAAGTCGGTAGTCTTCTGCTACTTTACGTTCTAAAGTTAAAGCACGGTTGAGATGCTCGCAACCTTGGAATACTAAAGATAATCCGTGATTTTCAGCAAATGCATGTAATGGTTTGTACAATGCTTCTGCTATTTCTAAACCACCAGCTGTACCGATTTTTTGTCCTTTGACTTCTGAAGTTGAGCAACCAACAACAAAGAGTTGTCCCTTACGGAATGTTACTTGTTGCTCTAACTCAGTTAGAAGCTGTTGTAGTTGATCTGTTATTTGTTGTAAGTTCACTTTATGACCTTCTTAGTCGTTTTCAATCTCTGCAAGTTTTTCAACGCGGCGTTCGTGACGACCACCTTCAAATTCTGTAGATAACCAAGTTCGCACAATTTCAAGTGCAAGTCCTGGGCCAATTACACGTTCTCCCATTGCTAACACGTTTGAATTGTTATGGCATCTAGTTGCTTTTGCACTGAATAAATCATGAACTAATGCACATCGAATACCTTTCACTTTGTTAGCTGCGATAGACATACCTATGCCTGTTCCACAAATTAAAATACCTCGATCATACTTTCCACTTGCTACGCCTTCTGCAACTGGTAGTGCATAGTCAGGATAATCAACTGAATCAGAGGTTTGTGGTCCAAAATCGTCGTAGTTTATGCCTAGCTCTTCTAGCAGTGTCATAATCTCTTTTCGTAAATTGTTGCCACCATGGTCTGATGAAATCGCAATTTTCAATGGGTTCCCTCTTTTCGATAATTTTATTCAACAATAGTTTACCACTTCTAGCTATAGAAAGACATATTTTTCACAGTATTTAAATAAAAGTACTAAATATAAACACGAATATTCTTCTTTCTATAGTTCTTTTCACAGACTTTATACACCAATTACCGAATATAAAACATTGTTATCATGAATTAAATTCGGATTTCAATGGATTTCTCATTGAAATTTCTTTTGATATACAAAATCTGAAAATTCGTTCAACCTATTATTGAGCTATAACATAGTAAGTGTTATTTTAAACTAAAATATACATTCTTTAAAAGTAAAAAACTATCACAATAACCCCATTAAGGCTTTCGTGATAGTCATTATGTACAAATCAATGATTACGAGCGGTCAAATTGCAGTATCATTTTATACAACTCTTCTGACTGCATTTTCAAATGCTTAGATAGTTGATCAATTTCTTCAATTGACCTAGCTTGCTCCTCAGTTACACTTCGAACTTCTTGTGCACCAGCAGATGTTTGTTGAGCTATAGCAGCTACTTCTTGAGATTGATGAGCAGTCGTTTCAATATTATGCAATTGTTTTTCCACAAATCGAGAAATCTCAACGACCGAGTCTGCCATTTCATGAACGATTGATGTCATTCCTTCTACAGCATTTGTTGTTTCTGACACTCTCTCTACTTCTTTTACTGCAAAAGCTACTTGAGAAGTCATTTGTTCCACAACATTATGTACATCTGATTGCATCGTTTGGATTAATCCCGTAATACCTTGTACAGCTTCTGCACTTTGGTCTGCCAGTTGACGTACTTCTTCAGCAACAACCGCAAAGCCTTTACCATGCTCGCCAGCACGCGCAGCTTCAATTGACGCATTTAATGCCAATAAATTTGTTTGTGCGGCAATATCTCCAACCAATTGGATAATGCGTTCAACTTGTTTTGCATTACTTTCGAGTTGATGGATATTTCCTAGTGCGTCTTTGTTGCCTGAAACAATTTTTTTTATACCTGAAACAAGTTCTTCAATTTTCTTCGTTGTAAATGTTAATTCTTTCATCATACGCTCAGAATGTTTCGAGGATAATTCTGCACGGCCATTAACTTCCTTAGCTATAACCCGAACATCTTCAAGCGCCTCTGCTGTTTGCTGAATAGATACCGCTGAGTTTTCTGCACCTTCAGAAATTTGTGCAATTGTAAGAGAAACTGCCTCTGCTTGACTTGCTGCATTTTCAGTTTCCTTCGATAAACTTAGAACTGTTTCGTTAGTCGATTGGAAATTTTGATCAATACTATCTACCATTTTACGCAGATTTTCGAGCATAGACTGAAACGCTACTGCCAGCGCTCTTATCTCGTCATTTGATCTTGGTAAATCTACATCTTCTCCTATGTAGCCTTCTGCTGCGCGGTTTGTAGCAGCCTCTAAATTTTGCAATGGCTTAATAATAAATGAACTAAACGCTGCCGCTAAAATACCAGACCATAAAATACCTAATGCATACGTAATAATTTCAAATATTAACCGATTAATATTTGGGAAAAATTGTGGTTGAATATATTCGATAAAAATTAAACTAGTTGAATACGTGATGATTGCTAAAATTGATACAAATAATACGAGTTGCTTTCTCAATCCAAAAGAATGCTTCACACTTCGTTTATTCATCGTTAGCCCTCCGATAATTTCGTTTCGAGTGCATCAATTAATTTATTTAACTCCTGGAAAGTTTGTCGATACAAATGGACATCTCCTCCAAATGGATCCGAAACATCATAAGAGCCATATGGCACAATGTATTCTTTCAATGTAAATGTTTTATCAGAGATGGATGGAAAAGCCTGCAAAATCATTTCTTTATGAGCTGATGTCATCGTCAAAATTAGATTAGCCCACTCTAAATCCTCTGCTTCAATTTGTTTTGAAACATGTTCTGTAAATATATTTGCCTCTGATAACACCACTTTAGCATTCTCTGAAATTTCACCACCAGGCATTGCGAAAATACCCGCTGAACGAACCTCAAAATTATCTAATTTCTTTGCTTTTAAAATTGCTTCTGCCATTGGACTTCTACAAGTGTTTCCAGTACATATAAAATAAATATTCATTACGCACCCTCATTCCTCATTATATATCATAGTAGTAATAATGTTCCATATAATTCTTAAAATATAGATAATATCCCCATTAAAAGTAATGCAACGCCCGCTATTATCTGTAACATTATACCTAAATTCGCTGGTGTTTTTCTTTTTATTGATAAAGCGATGTAAGAAAAGATAAAAGTTGTTATACCTGTACTCATAATAAATAAACTCTTCTGTAGTTGAAGCATACCAAAAGATACGCTAACTGAAAAGGTATCAAGACTTGCAGTAACCGCTAATAATATAGGAGAGAGATTGGGTGGCTCTTTAACTCTAGCTGATAATAGGAGTTGTAGACCTATCAAACTGAGTAATGCACCGGAGAGCATCTTGGCAATTGTAATTAAATATTGGGCAGCCCATTCCCCTACATAAAAACCGATTAGTGGAAATAAAACATGGAGACCGGCTGTCCAACAGGAAAGGGCAAATCGAAAACGAACCTTCGGTAAAATAAGAAATAGGGCGAGTACATCTAACGCTGTAATTACGCCTGCTATTATTTCCTGCACGCTGTTCCCCCTTGCTTTTGGATATCTCTTTACGATATGCAAGGGATGTTCAGCTTTATGCTAGCTTTCAGATGTGTTGCTTCACTTTTAAAGTGTAATTCTGTCCCATACCAATATTACTTATATCTCTTTTTTCTCGTTCATCAATATACAAAAAGCTGTTCTCCCTTTTATATAGAAAGAACAGCTTAATATCAGAAATTATTTAATAGTTTCCACTAGATAAATTCGCCCTCAGTTAAATCTGAATATCTGCTGAATACCATTTACCTCCTGCTGACTTCTCGAGGCGATTCATAATTGCTGCACCGACACCTTCTGTTGAAGTAGTTGTAGCAAGAACAAGATCCGCTGTTGTTGCATCGCAAGAGCGTAAAGCATGATATAGATTAACTGCCATCTCTTCATTTGTATCCTTTTGACCAAGTGTAAAAAACCAATCAGCTGCTAGGTGGCTTAAATTTTCTGGGGCTAGTAACGCCACCTTAAGTCCTTTTTGATGTAGAGTCTCAAGAGCCATAGCAATTGTTTTTTCTTCCTTATCGATCAAATAGACGGGAGCATTTGGAGCGTAGTGAGTATACTTCATGCCCGGTGCTTTTGGTGCTTTGCCACTATTTTGTTCTGTATGCGACGGTTGGGAAACCGGACCAACAACAGCTTCTAACATTTCTTTCGTGACGCCACCTGGACGTAAAATAACAGGCATGTCTAATGTAAGATCTAGTACAGTTGACTCAACACCAATTCCTGTAATGCCTCCATCCAAAATCAGAGGGATACTTCCATTTAAGTCTTCTTCAACATGGATACCTTCTGTCGGACTAGGCTTACCACTCCTATTCGCGCTTGGAGCAGCTACTGGCTTCCTTAATTGTCGGAGTAATTGTAATGCAACTGCATGATCAGGCATACGAATCCCCACTGTATCCAAGTTAGCTGTAACACTAGTAGCAAGTACATTTGGTTTCGCTTTGAAAATCATCGTTAGAGGACCTGGCCAAAACGCTTCCATACAAAGTTTTGCTTTTTGCGAAATATGGTCGACGTAATTTTCTAGTTCTTCGAAAGTACCAATATGAACGATAAGTGGATTATCGGAAGGCCGACCTTTTGCCGCAAAAATTTTCTTTACGGCTTCTTCATCCGTAGCAACTGCACCTAAACCATATACAGTTTCCGTGGGAAAAGCGACTACCTCTCCATTATTTAACAAATCCACAGCTTGTGCATAACTTTTTCCATTATCCACATTTATGTCCACATTTAGACGTTTAGTTTCCATCTCTGTATCTCCCTTCAACCAAGAGTTTTCAGAAAGTTATACACAATTTGTTGATAACTTTGTGTATATTGTGGACAATTTTACAAATATTGTGCATAACCTATTATGAGAAGATATCTTTTAACCATTCCCATATGAAAAACTTCTGTGTTTCCTCTTTTGTTTCTTCTGGTTTTTTTGGTTCTTCTTCGCGATAGCATACTTTTGGGAATAACGCGCACCACCAATTATCCCCCTTACCACTACCAATTGTCACGACAAGTGCATCATAGTAGTTTTGTGGATATAAAAATCCTTCATAGCGTTTAGCTGGGAATAATTCTTGTTTTCTAGAAACCTGTATCGATTGCTGACCGAATTTTGCTGATAATTTATTTTGAATTTCCTGCTCCACTACTGCTAGATTCTGTTCCATTTCCGTTCCATTTGTTTGGACAACTAGCTGTTTAATAATAGGTTCTATTTCTTTTAACATATCGTGTTTAATAAGCTGATCTTGTGTTGAGTTGCTATTTGCAACAATACGGAATCGCATTTGATCGGCATCTGCAATTGGTGAAGTACCCTGCGTAAACCACTGTGGTAGTAAAAATAAAAGTGTTTGTATAAAAAGCAGAGCTGCAATAAATTGTAGCACTGGAATCATTTTTGTTTTTGTTTCTTGTTTTGGCATTTTAATATTCTTGTAATCTGGTATCATCTTAATCCCTCCCTGTCACAAGGATAGACAGGGTTCAGATGTTTTATTCACTAATCTCGCAAAAAATCATTCTATCTTTTTGATTAATATCTTTTACTACTTCTACTTTGGCTTGTGGAAATTTTTCTTTGAAAAATTTCGCTACTGCCTCCCCTTGTTTATAACCAATCTCTACTCCAATAAAACTTGGTGTTTTCATAAGAGGTGGTAAGTTTTCAGCAAGCTTCCGGTACAGAACTAGTCCACTTTCTTCTGCAAATAATGCACTATGAGGCTCATGTTCTAAAACGATATCCGACATTTCCTTCGCTTCATCAAATGCTATATAAGGAGGATTAGATAACACAACATCCCATTGTTCTTGTACTAGAGGTGCTGTTAAATCTCCCTCTCTGAAAATTATTTCGGCATCTAATTGCTTAGCGTTATTCTTGGCTGTCGCAATTGCTGCAGGAGAAATATCCGTTGCGATTACAGTCGCTTGAGGTACTTCTTTTTTCATCGTTATAGCAATCGCGCCACTACCTGTTCCTATATCAGCTATTTGAATGGAAGCTGTAGATGAAAATAGTTTCTTTATGCGTTTTAGTGCTTCTACGATTAATTCTTCTGTTTCTGGACGAGGAATAAGGACTGATTCATCAACTTTAAATGTACGACCGTAAAACTCTTCTGAGCCTGTAATATACTGAACAGGACGGCCATTCTTATGTTCCTCAATCATGTCAAAATAGTTTTCCCACTGCGCATCCGTCATTTCATCTCGCATGATGATCATTAATCCTGTGTAGGATGTATTTAATGCATGCTGTAAAAGTAATCGTGCAGCTCCTTCTTCTCGACCATTTTCTTGTAAAAAAGAAGAAGCCCGGTTGAGGGCCTCATATACTTGTCTCGTCATATTAATCGTTTAGGCTTTCAAGTTTGTTTGCTTGTTCTTCTAAGATTAGTGCATCGAAGATTTCATCTATCTTACCTTCAATGATTTGATCAAGCTTTTGAATTGTTAAACCGATACGGTGATCAGTTACTCGGTTTTGTGGGAAATTATAAGTACGGATACGCTCTGAACGGTCACCTGTACCAACTGCAGATTTACGTTCCGCATTATATTCATCTTGCGCTTCTTGCTGTAATTTATCATATACACGAGCACGTAATACTTTCATTGCTTTATCACGGTTTTTTAATTGAGAACGCTCATCTTGCATTGCAACAACTACGCCTGTTGGAATATGTGTCATACGAACAGCTGATGCCGTTTTGTTGACGTGCTGTCCACCTGCTCCACTTGCGTGATAAATATCAACTCGGATATCTTTATCAGCTATATCTAACTCTACTTCTTCGGCTTCAGGCATTACAACTACAGTAGATGTTGACGTATGCACACGTCCTTGTGATTCTGTTTCTGGTACACGTTGTACACGGTGTGCGCCACTTTCGAATTTGAATTTTGAGTATGCGCCTTGTCCGTTAATCATGAAGACAATTTCTTTATAGCCACCAAGTTCTGTCGGGTTGGCATTCATAACTTCAATTTTCCAGCCTTGTGCTTCAGCATATCGACTATACATACGGAATAATGTATTTGCGAATAGAGCAGCTTCATCACCGCCAGCAGCACCGCGGATTTCCATAATAACGTTTTTACTGTCATTAGGATCTTTCGGAATTAACAAAAGACGTAGATGGTCTTCTAATTTTGTAATTTGTTCTTCTAATTCATTTACTTCTTCTTTTACTAACTCACGCATTTCAGGATCTAGTTTATCCTCAAACATTTCTTTTGCATCTTGATACTGTTGTTTCACTTCTTTATATTCTCTATAAACTTCTACTGTTTCACTAATATCAGACTGCTCTTTTGAAAACTTCGCTAGTTTTTTTGAGTCGTTGACTATCTCAGGGTCGCTAAGTAATTCATTTAATCGATCGTAACGATCTTCAACGGCTTGTAGGCGATCAAACATTTTTTTCACCTTGACCTTTCTTTTGGAAATTTATTTAAATCAACTTGTGATTAGCTATATGTCGAAATATGCTCCTTCAATAGTATAATGAAAAAGAGCAGCTATCGCTACTCTTTTGAGAATTGAACGTTATTTTTTCTTCATATATTGGTCAACGCCATCCGCTATACTATTTGTAAGACTTTTTAAATATAATGGATCCGCTAATTTTTTGTCCTCTTCTTTATTTGTCATGTAACCCAATTCTATCAACGCACCAGGTACCTTTGACCAATTCGCTCCTGATAAGTCATCTCGATAAATAATTCCTTTTATATCATTTACTTTTTTATTCTTTTCTATCTTTTGTATAATTTCATTAGAGATTACTAGACTCGCTTTATTGACACTCTTTGATATGTATGGATTTTTAGTTGATGGAGTTAAAATCGAAAATCCTTTTTCCTTTTTATTGATAGACCCGTCTGCGTGTATACGTAAAAAGAGGTCCGCATTGCTTTTATTAGCAATATTGGCACGTTCACGATTACTTATATTCACATTTTGTTTTGTACGTGTATAAATTACTTTGTAACCACGTTTTTTTAATGTATTGCCAAGCATTTTAGACGCTTCTAAAGTAAGAATAGATTCTTTTTTGTTTGTATAGGGACTGTGCGTACCATCCGTCACTTTATACTTTGTTTTAATTGCACCCGGTCCAATTGGTTCAACATCAATATTTGCATATTGCTGATGGCCAGGATCGATGACTATTATTTTCTTGCTAGATTTCTTTAATGCTGGTTTTGCTGTTACTGAAACTGTTGAAAAAATAGTAATTAAGGCGAAAAACGAAAACAACATTAGTATTATCTTTTTCATATGTTCCCCTTCCCTATAATAGATTCACTAGATTTAATACTAGCATACCTCAATATTATCGAATCCAATTTTAGGTGAAATGATTATTAAATTTAATTAAATCCCATTTAAAACATAAAAAAAAGAGCAGCCTTCAAGCTACTCTTACTGAGAAATTGATTTCCCTACTGGTACTACATGGTGATGTCTACAGCGAGGTTCATACGCTTCAGATGCACCTACTAATATTACCGGGTCATCGATTCCTGCAGGTTGTCCATTAATTAAGCGCTGTGTACGACTCGATGGCGATCCACATACACTACATACTGCTTGTAATTTTGTTACAAGCTCTGCGATTGCCATTAACTTCGGCATCGGACCGAATGGAACTCCTTTGAAATCCTGATCAAGTCCCGCTAATATTACGCGGAATCCGTGATTAGCTAATTGCTGAACGATTTCTACAATATCATCTTCAAAAAATTGTGCTTCATCGATCGCAATTACATCGAAATCATCTGAAATATGATCCCATATTTCTTTAGGTGATTTGATAGGTCTTGCTATTACCGTTGTGCCATTATGACTTACAACTGCTTCTTCACTATAACGATTATCAATTTCAGGCTTAAAAACTGCAATTTTCTGCTTTGCAAATTGAGATCTACGAACACGGCGAATTAGTTCTTCAGATTTTCCCGAAAACATACTTCCGCATATTACTTCAATCCAACCATTTTGAGTCATTACGTACATGAATTAGACTCCTTTCAACACTTATATCCATCATCATAACGAAAAAATAAAGAGAATACTTCCCTTTTTTTTATATAAAAACTATGTTATGTAATCCATTTACACAGCTTTTTATTTTAAACGAACGAGCTTTATACTACACGAAAAAGCATTTTGGCGCAAGAAAAATACCTGCCTAGCAATTACTTGCCGGGCAGGTATTTTGTATATACGGGTTAAATTATTTAATACCGTATTTTTTGTTGAAACGATCAACACGTCCGTCAGCAGACGCGAATTTTTGACGGCCAGTATAGAATGGGTGACATTCGTTGCAGAATTCTACTACGATTTTTTCTTTTACTGAACCAGTTGTGAAAGTGTTACCACAAGAGCAGCTTACTGTTGCTTCTTTGTGATCTGGATGAATACCTTGTTTCATGTGTATGATCTCCTTTCGCCCTGAACCATCTGGAACAGAGTATTTCGAACTGTTGCCTTACACGACCCAGATTAGTTTGCCGCATATGCAACACGTTTATTGCAATACTTTATGAAGTATATCAAAAACTATACAGTGTTGCAAGTAAATAAATTATATGAATTTAATTTTTAGTAGAAAATCACTTTGCTTTTACAGTAATCCTTTACCGTTTCGAGCAGCTTTCATATCTGAATTTAGCTGTTCAAAAAACTCATCATTCGTTTTTGTTTGACGTAATTTTTTAAGGAATCGTTCTGCAAAATCTGATGAATCTGAGAATGTTTTACGAATCGCCCACAGTTTATCAAGTTGGTCTTTTGGAATTAGTAGTTCTTCTTTACGAGTTCCTGAACGACGAATGTCGATAGCTGGGAAGATACGACGTTCTGCTAGACTACGGTCTAAATGAAGCTCTAAGTTACCTGTCCCTTTGAATTCTTCATAAATTACTTCATCCATACGAGAGCCTGTATCGATTAATGCAGTAGCTAATATTGTTAAACTACCACCTTCTTCAATATTACGCGCCGCACCAAAGAAGCGTTTTGGACGGTGGAATGCAGCAGGATCAATACCACCTGATAAAGTTCGTCCACTTGGAGGAATAACAAGGTTATACGCACGCGCAAGTCGAGTAATAGAGTCCATTAAGATAATAACATCACGCTTATGCTCTACTAATCGCATAGCACGTTCTAACACTAACTCTGCCACTTTAACATGATTTTCTGGTAATTCATCGAATGTTGAGCTAACAACGTCTGCTGCTACTGAGCGTTCAATATCCGTTACTTCCTCAGGTCGTTCATCTATTAAAAGTACAATAAGTTCAGATTCAGGATATTTCTCCGTAATTGCATTTGCAACTTCTTTTAAAAGTAATGTTTTACCCGCTTTTGGAGGAGCCACAATAAGTCCACGTTGACCAAAGCCTACTGGTGCCACTAAATCCATAATACGTGTAGATAATTTTGTTGTAGTTGTTTCCAGTTTAATATGACGATCCGGGTATAGTGGTGTCAATGCTGGGAAATGTACACGTTCTTTTGCAGTTTCAGGGTCTTCCCCATTGACTGCCTCAACATGTAACAAACCATAATAGCGTTCATTTTCTTTTGGCGGGCGCACTTTCCCCGTTACTTTATCACCATTACGTAGACTAAATCGACGGATTTGTGATGCTGAGATATAAATATCTTCAGAACTTGGTGAATAATTTATAGGTCTTAAGAAGCCAAAGCCCTCTTGTTGAATAATTTCAAGGACACCTTCCATGAAGAAGTAGCCTTCTTGTTCGGCTCTTGATTTTAAAATAGCAAAAATTAATTCTTTTTTTGTCAGCTTACTATAGTATGAAATTTTATAATCTCTCGCAAGCGCATACAAATCTTTTAGTTTCATATCTTCAAGCTGAGAAATTGTCATTGTCGTCATAGACATAGCACCACTCTTATATAAGTTTTTTTGTATAGATGAATTTGGTCAACATAGATGTGTGAGAATTGCGAGTAAATGAATGAAATGTCCTTTAAGAAGATGCCCGGCATCTGCCGGGCAATTAATATTGAAGTTTAATATTCCATAAATAGATTTGGTTTTTTAGTTAAGCTATGGCGTCCTTCGATGAAACGAACAGTACCAGATTTAGCACGCATAACAACTGATTCAGTTGTACAGTGCCCACCTTTAAATTGAACACCTTTTAGTAACTCTCCATCTGTAACACCTGTTGCGGCGAAGATTGCATCGTCACCTTTAACAAGGTCATCCATATATAATACTTTATTAACTTCGATACCCATCTTTTTGCAACGTTCAATCTCTTCATCATTTGATGGAATTAATTTACCTTGGAACTCTCCACCAAGACATTTTAATGCTACTGCGGCAATTACACCTTCAGGAGCTCCACCCATTCCGAATAGAATATCTACGCCTGTTTCATCAAATGCTGTGTTAATTGCTGCTGCTACATCTCCATCAGAGATAAATTTAATACGAGCACCAGCATCACGAATTTGATCAACAATATGTTGGTGACGATCACGATTTAATAGAGTCGCTACTACGTCTTCAATATCTTTGTTTTTTGCTTTAGCTACTGCACGTAAGTTATCAATTACTGGTGCATTAATATCAATTTTCCCTGCTGCTTCTGGACCTACTGCAATCTTTTCCATGTACATATCAGGTGCATGAAGTAAGTTTCCGCGATCAGCTATTGCTAATACAGTTAGTGCGTTACCACTACCAGCTGCTACGATATTCGTCCCTTCTAGAGGATCTACGGCGATATCGACATGAGGTCCATTTTCATCATGACCTAATTGTTCACCAATATATAACATTGGTGCTTCGTCCATTTCACCTTCACCGATTACGACTGTTCCTTGCATAGGAATGGAATCAAATACTTGACGCATGGCTGTTGTTGCTGCGTCATCTGCTTCCATTTTCAATCCTCGGCCCATCCATCTTGCTGAGGCAATTGCTGCTGCTTCCGTAACACGTACTACTTCCATTGATAAACTGCGTTTCATTTTTAACTTATCCTCCCGCTTTCCAACACATTAAATGGTTGGAATCCTTTAAAACTAAATCTATTGTAGCACACAGATAATTCTGTGCGACTTTTTTTCAGTTTTATCTATTTGTGGCTATGTTTTCTTGTTCTGAGGGTAGCGACTCACGGCGAATATCTGCACCAAGAGCACGTAGCTTAGAAACCAATGAACTATAGCCTCTTTCTATGTGGTAAATGTCATGGATTTCTGTTTCGCCCTTAGCTAATAAGCCTGCAATGACCAGTGCTGCACCTGCTCTTAAATCTGTAGCAGTAACTGTAGCAGCTTCTAGTTTAGTCGAACCATTAATAATGGCTGTTCGTCCTTCTACTTTACCATTTGCTCCCATGCGAGCTATTTCATCAATATGTTTAAAACGGGCAGAATAAATTGTATCTGTCACGACTGATGAACCTTGAGATTGTGTTAATAATACAGTAAAGGGTTGTTGTAAATCTGTTGGGAATCCTGGATATACAAGAGTTTTCACATCAACTGCCTGAAGTTTTTCAACTTTAGGAATAATGATTCTCTCTTCTTCCTCAATAATTTTAACACCCATTTCTCGTAGTTTCGCTGTAACAGCTTCTACGTGTAAAGGAATTACATTATCGATTATAATACCATCACCAATTGCTGCGGCCATTATCATAAATGTACCAGCTTCTATTCTGTCTGGAATAATTGTATGATTTGTACCGTGTAGCTCTTCAACGCCATCAATACGAATAACGTTCGTACCTGCACCTTTAATTTTAGCTCCCATATTCGTTAGTAACGTGGCAACATCAATAATCTCAGGTTCTTTTGCAGCATTTTCAATGACTGTACGTCCTTTTGCTTTAACTGCTGCAAGCATGATATTAATAGTGGCCCCTACACTGCTAACATCTAAATAGATTTTAGCACCTACTAATTCATCAGCTCGCAAATAGATTGCACCATGCTCATTTGTTACTTTAGCGCCTAATGCTTCAAAGCCTTTAATATGTTGATCAATTGGGCGTGGTCCTAAATGACAACCACCTGGTAATCCAATAACAGCCTTTTTAAACCGTCCTAACATCGCTCCCATCATATAGTACGAAGCGCGAAGTTTTTTGACATTGCCATTTGGTAAAGGCATATCAACCATTCCTCGAGGATCAATAACCATATGACCGTCAGAAAATTGTACTTCTCCACCAATTTCTTCAAGTAAGGCTTTTAATGTTGTAACGTCTAGAATTTCTGGTAAGCCTTCGATTGTGACGGGTGAATTAGCCAATATGGATGCTGGAATTAAGGCTACAGCACTATTTTTAGCGCCGTTTACTTTGATCGTCCCTTGCAAACGCTTGTCGCCGTTAATTTTATAAACGTCCATGTGAATCTCCTTCATCTTCGGATATTTCTATTATTATTAACCGTTTTTCTTATTCCAATCCGCTAAGAAACCTTCAATTCCTTTATCAGTTAAAGGATGTTTGAATAATTGAGCTAAAACTTTAAATGGAGTTGTAGAAATATGTGCACCAGCAAGAGCCGCTTCTGTAATATGTTGTGGGTGACGAATTGAAGCCGCAATAATTTGCGTAGGGATTTCATGAATAGCGAAGATTTCAGCGATCTGGCGTACTAACTCAATACCATCTTGACCAAGATCATCTAAACGCCCTAAGAATGGAGATACGTAAGTTGCTCCTGCACGAGCTGCTAATAGTGCTTGGTTCGCACTAAAGATTAATGTTACGTTTGTTTTAATACCTTGTTTTGATAGTGTAGAACAAGCTGTTAAACCAGCTGGTGTCATTGGTAGTTTCACAGTAATATTAGGTGCAATTGCAGCAAGTTCAAGACCTTCTTTAATCATACCTTCTGCATCTAATGAAATTACTTCTCCACTAATAGAACCATCTACTAATTCCGCAATTTCACGTAGACGATCGTGGAATGAGATATTTTGTTCTTTTGCTACTAGTGACGGATTTGTTGTTACACCTGAGATAATACCCCAAGAATGCGCTTCTTTGATTTCTTCAAAGTTAGCTGTATCGATAAAAAATTTCATTATAATATCCCCCTGGATGATGGAAAATAGGAGAAGGGCCGATTAATTTAACCGAACACTTCTCCTCATTTCACCTGATTAATTATGCTTTTTGAGCACTTCCGAATTCGCGTATTTTGCCAATAACTGTCGCTTTAATAGCATCACGAGCTGGAATTAAATATTTACGTGGATCATATACTTTAGTGTCATTTGCTAATACTTCACGAACCGCTTTTGTAGCAGCGATTTGGTTTTCAGTATTAACGTTAATTTTAGCTGTTCCTAAAGAGATTGAACGTTGAATATCTTTTAAAGGAATACCCGTACCACCATGTAATACTAATGGTAAGTCAGCTAAGTTTGAGATTTCTTCCATTTCTTTAAAACCTAAGTTTGGCTCACCTTGATAAGGACCATGAACTGAACCTAATGCAGGTGCTAGGCAATCAATGTTTGTTGCTTCTACAAGTTTTTTACATTCTTGCGGATCTGCATACATGATGCCACCAATTACTCCATCTTCATCGCCACCAACTGTGCCGAGTTCTGCTTCCACAGAAACACCTCTAGCGTGTGCATATTCAACCACTTTAGAAGTGATTTCAACATTCTCTTCGAACGAATGGTGTGAAGCATCAATCATAACTGATGTGAAACCAGCATCAATTGCTTCCTTACATTTTTCAAAGCTTGAACCGTGGTCTAAGTGAATTGCTACTGGAACTGTGATCTTGTAGCTTTCGATCAGGCCTTTTACCATGTGGACTACGGCAATAAATCCTCCCATGTATTTCCCTGCACCTTCAGAAACACCTAAAATTACTGGTGATTTTTCTTCTTCTGCAGCAAGTAAAATAGCTTGAGTGAATTCAAGGTTATTGATGTTGAATTGACCAACTGCATAACCTTCTTTTTTACCTTTAATCAACATTTCTTTCATGGAAACCAAAGCCATTACAAATTCCTCCTCTAGTATGAATCGTGGTATTAAGGTTACTTAATATCATAACTCATAATATCAAAAACATACGTCGTTGACCACTGCTCACCATCAATCTTTTAATATTTTATTGACCACGTCTCGCACTTCGTAGATGTCGAATGGTTTTGTAAAGTAATGCTTAGCACCAAGAGCCTCAGCTTCTTTAATCAAATCCAATTCTCCATATGCTGTCATCATAAGTACAGGTAGGTCAGGTAATTGCTTATTTATACGTTTTAGTATTTCAATCCCATCCATACCAGGAATTTTCATATCTAATAAGACACAATCCATCATTATTTTATCTATATATTGCAATGCTTCAAGACCGTTAGCCGCTAGATATGTTTCATAGCCCTCTTTCTTGAACACTTCATTGAGTAGCAAGCGAATTCCTTGTTGGTCGTCTACTATAAGTATTTTTTTCACCTTTACCATACTCCCTTTTTTTATTCCCCCGTACGTATTATTCGATAATATACCTCATTTTCCCTTTTATTACATTAAAATAATTCATTTTGCATTTAAAATGAACAATTATTATAATAAAAGCCGTGAGGTGAATATTATGTTGAAAATGTTATCGACACAGCTCGGCGGTCTCTTACAAAGAATTTCCACTAGTCAAGAAGAAGCAATAGAGGAAACTGCTCGATTATTAGCGCAAGCAGGTATCGCCGAAGGAACGGTATATTTTGCTTGTTTTGATGAAATGCAAGCAATTGAAAATAATGCTTTGCACAGTGCAGAACCTTTTACAAAATTAAAACCTTGGTCTAAAGATACAAAATTAGTATCAACAGACCGTGTATGTATTTTCACTCGTCACGCAAACGATCCACAGGCTCTCGAATTGGCACATTCATTATACGATTTATTTATTCCATTTGCTGTAGTTGCAAGTGAAAAAGCTGAAGATATTGGCGAGATGGCTGATTTAGCTTATACCTATGTATCTCTGGGCATCAAAAAAGGGTTACTGCCAAATGATGCGGGTGAACGTATTGTGCTGCCATATAGTTTCGCCGCTATGTTTGTATATGAAGCTGTGAAAATGTCTTATGACGAAATGCTATCAAATGATTAGTAATAATCCAACTCTTTTTTTAGACCACTCTATAGGTTCTTGGAGTGGTTTTTTGATGTTTTTTAGTTAGCTGAATAGATTTTTCATTACTATTATAGTATGGTCTATTTTATTTATTTTCTACAAAAAAAGAGACTACTCTTCATTTAATCATGCGGAGTAGTCTCTTTGTATAAACCTTTTTATTTTGAGCTAGCGAACTTTGTATGTTAGTAACTCAATTATATCTGTAAAATCCGTTTCATACGATCCTTACAACGATATTCAAGTCTGGTTACGCAAAATCAGTATTTATTTTACTGCTGCTGCGATGAATTCTCTAAATAGTGGTTGTGGACGGTTCGGACGTGAGATAAATTCTGGGTGGAATTGAGATGCCACGAAGAATTTGTTCTCTGGAAATTCAACGATTTCAACTAAACGGCCATCTGGGCTTGTACCTGAGAAGACGAATCCTGCTGCTTCGAATGCTTCACGGTATTCGTTATTAAACTCATAACGATGACGATGACGTTCATAAACTATTTCTTCACCATATGCTTCCATAGCTTTAGAATCTGATTTTAATTTACATGGGAAAAGGCCTAAACGAAGTGTTCCACCTAAATCCTCCACGTCTTTTTGTTCTGGTAAAAGATCGATAATAGGGTATTTAGTATCTGCATCAAGTTCTGATGAGTGCGCGCCTTCTAAGTTTAGAACATTACGTGCAAATTCAACAGTTGCTAATTGCATACCTAAGCAAATACCTAAGAACGGTACATCATTTTCACGTGCATATTGAGTTGCAATGATTTTACCTTCAACACCACGGTCACCAAAGCCACCTGGTACAAGGATACCATCTGCATTTTTCAATAATTCTTCAACATTTTCAGCTGTAACATCTTCAGAATTGATCCAGTCTACATCAATATCTGCATCTACTGGGTATCCAGCATGTTTTAATGCTTCAACTACTGATAGATAAGCATCTTGTAATTCAACATATTTACCAACAAGTGCAATTTTCACTGTTTTAGATAAGTTTAATACACGATCTACTAACTCAGTCCATTCAGCCATATCAGCTTGAGGTGCAGTGATACCAAAGTGTTCAAGAACGATATCATCCATACCTTGTGCTTGTAGGTTTAATGGTACTTCATATAAATGTTTTGCATCTTGACATTCAATAACGTTACTTGCTTTTACGTCACAGAATAGAGCTAATTTCTCTTTCATTTCTTGTGGCACTTCTTGTTCTGTACGTACTACAAGAAGAGTTGGTTGAATACCTAGAGAACGCAATTCTTTTACAGAGTGTTGTGTTGGTTTTGTTTTTAATTCACCAGCTGCTTTGATGTAAGGAATTAAAGTACAGTGAATGTACATTACGTTTTCCCCACCAAGATCTGATTTCATTTGTCGAATAGCTTCTAGGAATGGTAGTGATTCGATATCACCTACTGTTCCGCCTACTTCTGTAATAACCACATCCGCGCTTGTTTCACGACCTGCACGTTGGATACGCTCTTTAATTTCGTTTGTAATATGTGGAATAACTTGTACAGTTCCACCGTTATAATCTCCACGACGTTCTTTTCTCAAAACAGAAGAGTAAACACGTCCAGAAGTTACTGTACTGTGTTTTCCTAAGTTAATATCGATGAAACGTTCATAGTGACCTAAATCTAAATCTGCCTCTGCGCCATCATCTGTTACGAAAACTTCCCCGTGTTGATACGGGCTCATTGTACCCGGGTCAAGATTGATGTATGGGTCAAATTTTTGGATTGTTACTTCTAATCCACGGTTCTTCAATAAACGTCCAAGTGATGCAGCTGTAATACCTTTACCAAGTGATGATACAACCCCACCTGTTACGAAAATATATTTGGTCAAAGCCAATTCCTCCTTTAAATTAAACACTTATAAAAAAAATAAAAAACGCTCCTCCCGCATAATATGCAGGGGGAGCGTATAAATTATACGGTCATTCTCCTTTTAAGGAGCCCAAGTAAAAGATTATATGGAACTCAGCTAGAAGTCAAGAAATTATTCTTCTTCCTCTTCTTCTAACTCATCATCTTCTTCGTCAATTTCGAATTCATCTTCTTCTTCAAGCAAGTCTTCATCAAGGTCTTCATCGATATCATCGATTGCAACATCTTCGAATTCTTCCTCTTCTTCATCTTCTTCTGTTGGATCTTCAACGAATTCATCGAAGTTTTCATCGAAGTCTAATTCTTCTTCTTCAAGTTCAAGTTCATCTTCATCGTCAACTACAGCTTTAGCTTTTTTCTTGCGGACTTTTACTGTTGGTGCTGTTTCTTCTTCGATTTGTTCGATAGCATACCACTCGCGAAGTCCCCAACGGTTTTCACCTAGTACAATAAAGCGACCTTCAATGTTAAGGTCTGTATAAAATTGTTGCAAGCGCTCTTTTACTTCTGCATCAGTACAACCTTTTATTGTTTGGATTTCTTTCATCAGTTCTGGGAAAGTTAATGGTTGTTTTTTTGAATCTAAAATTCCGTATGCTAAATCGATAAACGATTCTTCTGATAGTTGTTCTTTTGTCATTTCACGAAAGTTCAAATCGTGCACGTCCCTTCTTAATACATAAACATAATATCCATTATATACAATCTTTCTTTGATTACGCCACAATCAATTATTCTTTTTTTGATTTCTCAATTGTCGATACCCAATAGCAAAAAGATATATGGAAAAAATAAGGATGGGGATGGCCCCTAATTGCTTGTTATACAAAAAGAATATAAGTACCAGGCAAATTATAATAAATAGATAATGTAGTAGGCTTTTCATATAAACAAGAACTCCTTAAAATTTGTTTTACTACTTATTATACAAAAAATAAAAATGAAGGGGCTAATGAAATGATTAGTTCCTTCATTTTTTATTTTCCACTAATTTTTATCACTTAGAAGTTTGGGCTAACAGGATGTTAGTCAGGCAACCGTTGCGACAGGACGTCGCGTACTTAGGTTGCCTTCCTAAAGTGAAGTATCCAGCTTCAGCGGCCAGCCCCTCGAGGTCACTTCAGTCTCTCGGTCAAAAGCTGAAGTGATGCTTTTGATTCGAGCCTTCCAGTGCTTGTCAGGGCTGAGCGGGCCGCTTCAGCATTTAATTGTATCCAGCTTCTGGCGATAGCTGTTCGGGTCGTTTCGGTCGGGCGCTCAAAGTCAAAAAGCGACTTTGGCTTCCGCCCTCCAACGACCTCACAGCTTTACGAGCGCCATGGGCTAACAGGATGTTAGTCAGGCAACCTTTGCGACAGGACGTCGCGTACTTAGGTTGCCTTCCTAAAGTGAAGTATCCAGCTTCAGCGGCCAGCCCCTCGAGGTCACTTCAGTCTCTCGGTCAAAAGCTGAAGTGATGCTTTTGATTCGAGCCTTCCAGTGCTTGTCAGGGCTGAGCGGGCCGCTTCAGCATTTAATCACATATTCCTTCTGTATTGTCCGCCTACTTGGTATAGGGCGTTGGTGATTTGGCCTAGACTTGCGTATTTTACTGTTTCCATTAGTTCTGCAAATATGTTGCCTCCTGTTACTGCTACTTCTTTTAGTTTTTGAATAGCGCCTTCAGCTTCATCTGCATGTTTTGCTTGGAATTTTTGTAGATTTTGAATTTGTGTTTCTTTTTCTTCTTGTGATGCTCTGGCAATTTCCATACTATCGATTGCTTCTGATGAAGGTGGATTTGGGTTCAAGTATGTGTTAACACCAATGATTGGTAATTCACCTGAGTGTTTTAGCATTTCATAGTACATGGATTCTTCTTGAATCTTACCACGTTGATATTGGGTTTCCATCGCTCCAAGAACTCCGCCTCTATCATTAATTCGATCGAATTCTTCCAATACTGCATTTTCAACAAGATCAGTTAGTTCTTCGATTATGAATGCACCTTGTAGTGGGTTTTCATTTTTTGTTAGCCCGTGTTCTTTTGTAATGATCATTTGAATAGCCATTGCTCGACGAACAGATTCTTCTGTTGGTGTTGTAATCGCTTCATCATATGCATTCGTGTGTAATGAATTACAGTTATCATGCAATGCCATCAATGCTTGTAATGTTGTACGAATATCGTTAAAGTCGATTTCTTGAGCGTGTAAGCTACGACCAGAAGTTTGGATATGGTATTTTAGCTTCTGACTACGTTCATTTGCGCCGTATTTATCACGCATAACAATCGACCAAATACGACGGGCTACTCGACCGATTACTGTATATTCTGGGTCTAAACCATTGGAGAAGAAGAACGATAGATTCGGTGCGAAATCATCAATATTCATTCCTCGACTTAAATAGTATTCCACATAAGTGAAACCATTAGCCAAAGTAAATGCTAGTTGTGAAATTGGGTTCGCACCTGCTTCTGCAATATGATATCCAGAAATCGATACAGAATAATAGTTACGTACTTTTTGGTCGATGAAATATTGTTGAATATCCCCCATCATACGTAATGCGAATTCTGTAGAGAAAATACAAGTATTTTGTCCCTGATCTTCTTTTAAAATGTCAGCCTGCACTGTACCGCGCACAACTTGAAGGGTTTTTTCACGAACATCAGTGAATTCTTCTACAGTTAAACAGCGTCCTAATTTACCTTCTTGTATTTTCACTTGTTGATCAACAGCTGTGTTCATGAACATTGCTAAAATAATCGGAGCTGGTCCATTAATTGTCATCGACACAGATGTAGAAGGTGCACATAGATCAAAGCCATCATAAAGCTTCTTCATATCTTCTAGTGTACAAATACTAACTCCTGATTCGCCGACTTTACCGTAAATATCTGGACGGTAATCTGGATCTTCACCGTACAACGTTACAGAGTCAAATGCAGTTGATAGGCGTTTTGCATCATCATCTTTAGATAAGTAATGGAAGCGTCTATTTGTACGTTCTGGTGTCCCTTCGCCAGCAAATTGGCGTTTCGGATCTTCACCTTCGCGTTTGAAAGGGAAAACTCCTGCCGTATATGGGAATGAACCAGGTACATTTTCTTTATATACCCAACGTAATATCTCTCCGTAATCTACAAATTTCGGCAACACTACTTTTGGAATTTTTAAACCAGCTAGGCTAGTAGTTGTCAAAATTGTACGGATTTCTTTATCACGTACTTTTGTAACAAATTCATCTCCTGAGTATGCTTCCTTAAGCATTTTCCAATTCGCTAGAATGTTCTTTGATTCTGCTGTTAATTGATTTTTAATATCCTCAACTAATGAAGTGAGTGATGCAATTAATGCATCGTCTGGTGCTTTCTCCTGAACAGTTGTAATTGCCCCTTCTAATTGGAATAGCATACGGGCAAATTCAACTTGCTGTTCAGACTTTTTATGGTAATTACGAATAGCATCTGTAATTTCACGTAAGTAGTAACGTCGATCATTTGGAATGATGACATCTTGCTTTTGAGTTTTCACAAAATGTTCGTAAGATGTTACCCAATCAAGACCACATTTTTCGTTAATAACTTGAACTAGCTCTGCGAATAAAGAATTTGTCCCTTTGTCATTAAACTGGCTAGCAATTGTACCAAATACAGGCATTTCTTCTAGGTTTTTTGTCCATAGTTCATGGCTACGTTGGTATTGTTTCTGTACTTGTCGAAGCGCATCTTCTGACCCTTTTCGTTCGAACTTGTTAATGACAATTAGATCAGCAAAGTCAATCATATCAATTTTCTCAAGCTGCGTCGGTGCACCAAATTCACTTGTCATAACATACATGGACAAATCAGAAATTTTTGTAATAGCAGCATCCCCTTGACCGATACCACTTGTTTCAACAACGATTAGATCATATCCCGCTACCTTCACAACATCTAATACGTCAGCAATTGCATCTGAAAGCTCCGAGTGGGATCCTCGTGTTGCAAGACTACGCATATAAACGCGATTATTAAATATTGCATTCATACGAATACGGTCTCCAAGTAGTGCCCCACCCGTTTTCTGCTTCGTTGGATCAATTGATAGAATAGCAACTTTTTTATCCGGGAATTCCTGCAAAAATCGACGAATCAATTCATCAGTTAATGAACTTTTCCCGGCCCCACCTGTACCAGTAATACCGAGTACAGGTGTATTTTTTGATAAACTCCGTGCTTTTTCTAGGAAGTCTGTCAGCTCACCATCTTTTGCTTCTTCAGCTGCAGTGATAAGTTGTGCTATTACTTCAGGTTGTTCCGTCGATAATGTATCTAATTTACTAATTAAGTCCTCTTTAATCGTAGTAAAGTCACTTTTTTCAATCATTTTATTAATCATGCCTTGTAATCCCAGTTCACGACCATCTTCAGGTGAAAATAGCCCTGCAATACCATACTCATGTAGTTCCTTAATTTCACGCGGTAAGATTACTCCTCCACCACCGCCGAAAATACCGATATGTGGAGCACCTTTTTCTCTAAACAGATCTTGCATGTATTTAAAATATTCAACGTGCCCCCCTTGATAAGAAGAAATCGCTACCCCTTGCGCATCTTCTTGGATTGCTGCGTTGACTACCTCTTCAACTGAGCGGTTATGTCCGAGATGAATAACTTCGACGCCACTTGATTGTAAAATACGACGCATAATATTAACCGATGCATCATGGCCGTCAAAAAGACTAGATGCCGTGACAAATCTTACGTGATTTTTTGGACGATACACTGTTGCTTGAACCATATATAAGCTCCCCCTTGTTATGAACGAAAAACTAAGTTGTTTTTCTTACCATTTCCCTGAAATGATTGAAACAAAAAATATGCAAGGCTCTAGAAACTAAAACTATTTGAAAAGTTTGAGTTTTCGCACCTTGCACTCAGCGTAGAGTTACTTCTTCAAAATACCATTTAAGAAAATAGTCGTTTGCATATCGATATAATCATCAATTGTATAATTTCTTCTGAAAGCCCATCGTCTAAATGCCCACGTTTGGCCTTGCACAACGATATCATTTGCTAAAAGGTTGATTTCTTTTTCTGATAGAGACAGTTCCCCAGACTGTACGCAACCAGCTAATAGATTCTCAAATAACCCCACCATCTCAAGTTCCTTTGTTAAAACGTAACGCAAAGCATCTTTTGGTAAAGATTTAGACTCCTGGTACATGACAAGAATTTCATCTGACATGGAATCTATAAGTAAAAAGTATTGGCGTATAGATGCTTTTAACCCTGCTATTGTACCTTCTTCCGTCGGTAAACTTGCTAACCTTAAACTTACTTCACGATAAATATTGTCACAAACTAGATATAGTACATCTTCTTTTGTTCGAATATATTCATAAAGCGTTCCTATACTAAAGCCAGCTTCTTTAGCAATTTCTCGAGTCGTCGTACGGTGAAACCCTTTTAGCTTAAACAATTTAACCGCGCCATGAATCATCTCATTCCGGCGCTTCTCTATCAGGCTTTCATCTTTAACCGACGATTCTACTTGTCTCTTATTTTGTCTTTTCACCATATATTATTTCGTTAACATACGAGAAATCACTAGACGTTGAATCTCTTGAGTTCCTTCGTAAATTTGTGTGATTTTCGCATCACGCATATATCGTTCTACTGGATAATCTTTTGTATAGCCGTAGCCACCAAATACTTGCACAGCCTCAGTTGTTACATTCATCGCTGTATCTCCAGCCATTAATTTCGCCATAGCTGATGCTTTACCATAAGGAAGATTGTTCGATTCTAACCATGCAGCTTGGTATGTTAATAATCTTGAAGCTTCAATTGATGTAGCCATATCTGCTAGTTTAAAAGATACACCTTGATTTGCTGTAATTGGTTTGCCAAATTGAACGCGTTCTTTTGCATATGCAACAGATGCATCTAATGCCCCTTGTGCAATACCGACTGCTTGAGCAGCAATACCATTACGACCACCATCTAACGTTTTCATGGCAATTTTAAAACCATCGCCTTCCACACCTAACAAGTTTTCTTTTGGAACACGGCAATTATCGAAAATAATTTCAGTTGTAGGTGATGAACGAATTCCTAGTTTCTTTTCTTTTTTACCAACAGAGAAACCTTCAAAATCAGATTCTACTATGAATGCACTGGTACCGTTCTTAACTGTTGGGTCTGTAACAGCAAATACAACATAAATTTCAGCAATACCACCGTTTGTGATGAAGATTTTTGAGCCGTTTAAAATGTAATCATCACCATCTAATTTTGCTGTAGTTTTCATACCACCTGCATCTGAGCCTGAGCTCGGCTCCGTTAAGCCATATCCGCCAATTTTAGTACCTTCAGCCATTGGTCGTAAGTATTTTTGTTTTTGTTCTTCATTACCAAATTTATAAATCGGCCATCCCGCTAAAGATGTATGTGCAGAAAGCGTTACTCCAGTCGAAGCACAAACACGAGATAATTCTTCAACTGCAATACAATAGGCTAAAAAGTCAGAACCGATACCACCATATTCTTCTGGCCATGGAATACCTGTTAATCCTAACTCTGCCATTTTATCGAATATTGCACGATCAAAAGTTTCTGTTTCGTCGCGTTCTGCTGCTGTTGGTGCTACTTCGTTTTCAGCGAAATCACGTACCATTTTACGAATCATTTCATGTTCTTCTGATAATTGAAAGTTCATCTCTTTTTCCACCTTTGTTTTAGTTTTTTTACCCCTATTTGTTTAAGTGTTTGCTTATAACAAGTCGTTGTATTTCGCTAGTACCTTCGTAAATTTCCGTTACTTTGGCATCTCGGAAAAAACGTTCAACCGGATAGTCCATCGTATAGCCATATCCTCCAAATACCTGAATTGCCTCTGTTGTTACTTCTACAGCAGTTTTAGAAGCGAAAAGTTTTGCCATAGATGCTTCCTTGCCACAGGTTAATCCTTTGGTACGTAAATCTGCTGCACGGTACACGAGTAATCTGGACGCCTCGACTGCTGTTGCCATATCCGCTAATTTAAAACCTACACCCTGATTATTGGAGATTGGCTTCCCGAATTGGTAACGGTGTTGTGCGTAGGTAATCGCTTCTTCTAAAGCAGCTTCAGCAATACCAAGCGCCTGTGAAGCTATACCTATTCGACCAACGTCTAAGTTCGCCATGGCTATTTTAAAGCCGTCCCCCATTTGGCCAAGTAGATTTTCAGCAGGGACAATCATGTTATCGAAATTTAGTTGAACTGTACGTGAGCCATGTAAACCCATTTTATGTTCATCCTTACCAATCACTAAGCCTTCAGTTTCTTTTTCGACAAGAAAGGCGGAAATCCCTTTTGAACCGAGGGTTGGATCAGTTGAAGCAAAAACGATATATACATCTGCCTCTCCACCATTAGTGATAAATACTTTTGAACCATTGATAATGTAATTATTGCCGTCTTTCACTGCTTTAGATTTTAATGAACCTGCGTCAGATCCTGCAGATGGTTCTGTTAAACAAAAAGCACCTAAATATTGTCCCGATGCGAGCTTTGGCACATACTTTTGTTTTTGTTCTTCATTACCAAAATAAAGAATAAGATTTGTCACAACCGATGTATGGACTGATAAAATCACGCCGATTGTCGCACTTACTCTTGATAACTCATTTATAGCTATGATATAGGATGTAAAATCCATATTTGCTCCACCGTACTGTTCTGGTGTTGTAATGCCCATTAGTCCTAGCTCTCCCATTTTAGCTAGTATGTCGCGCGGAAATTCCCCATTTTCCATGCTCTCAACTTTTGGTGCAATTTCTGTTTGCGCAAAATCTCGTACCATCTTGCGCATCATTAGTTGTTCTTCTGTGAACATCAATTCCATAGTGGAACACCCCTTTTAAGATTCGTAGATGTAGAAGCCGCGTCCCGATTTCTTACCTAACCAGCCTGCTTTCACGTATTTACGTAGCAGTGGGCATGGTCGGTATTTGCTATCACCAAAGCCTTCATATAATGTTTCCATAATATAGAGACACGTATCTAAACCAATGAAATCTGCTAATGTTAATGGTCCCATTGGATGGTTCATACCAAGTTTCATAACATCATCAATGGCTTCCTTCGTCGCTACACCTTCGTAAAGTGTATAGATAGCTTCGTTGATCATCGGCATTAATATGCGGTTTGCAACAAACCCCGGAAAATCATTTACTTCCACTGGCACTTTTTCTAGCTTTTTAGTCATGTCTTCGATTGTTTGGTAGACATCATCTGTAGTAGCTAAGCCACGAATAATTTCAACTAGCTTCATCACTGGTACAGGATTCATAAAATGCATCCCAATAACTTGCTCTGGACGATTAGTCACAGCTGCCAACTCTGTAATCGGTAATGATGAAGTGTTAGAAGCTAAAATAGCGTGTGCTGGTGCGATAGTATCCAGCTGTTTGAAAATAGATTGTTTAATTCCCATATTTTCAACAGCTGCTTCGATAACTAAATCAACATCATTTGCATCATTAATATCGAGAGATTTTGTTAGACGACCTAGAATGGCTTCTTTTTCACTCTCCGTCATACGCCCTTTATCAACATTACGAGAAAGATTTTTTGTAATCGTTCCTAAACCTCTTGCAAAAAACTCTTCCTTCATATCATTTAGTTTGACGTCAAATCCTGCTTGTGCGCATACTTGTGCGATACCAGAGCCCATTTGACCGGCTCCAATTACCATTATTTTTTGAATACTCATTACTCGAATCCCCCCGTTTTTGGTACTTCAATCATGATGGCATCTCCTTGGCCTCCGCCAGAACAAATAGCCGCAATACCAATACCTCCGCCACGACGTTTTAATTCATATGCTAGCGTCAGAATAATTCGTGCACCTGATGCCCCAATTGGATGTCCTAATGCTACTGCCCCACCATTGACATTAACTTTTTCTTCATCTAAAGCTGCAATTTGATTACTTGCTAGCGCAACAGCTGCAAACGCTTCGTTAATTTCAAATAAATCAATTTCTTGTAATGCTTTCCCTGTCTTTTCTAAAATTTTGTTGATGACTAGACCTGGCGTTTGTGGGAAGTGCTGTGGTTCTACCCCAACTTCTGCATGCCCTAAAATGTATGCAAGTGGTGTATGGTTTTCTGCTTTAGCACGTTCTTCATTCATAAGAACTACTGCACAAGCTCCATCATTAATACCCGGTGCATTTCCAGCTGTAATCGTTCCCTCAGTTGTAAACGCTGCTCTAAGCTTTGCTAAAGATTGAAGTGACGTATCTCTTCTTGGCGCTTCATCTGTATCTATTTCTAACGGATCTCCTTTACGCTGTGGAATCGTCACTGACACTATTTCTTCTGCGAATTTACCAGTGTCTATTGCATCTAATGCTCTTTTATGACTACGATACGCCCATTCGTCTTGCACTTCTCTTGAGAGTGAAAATTCTTCTGCTGTGCTGTCTCCGTATGTTCCCATATGTACATGTTGTGGATCGAATGCACAAGATAAGCCGTCATAGACCATGCCGTCTACCATAGTTGCATCTCCCATGCGTAAGCCAAACCTTCCTTTTGGTAAATAGTAAGGCGCATTTGACATTGACTCCATGCCACCTGCTACGATAACTTCCTCGTCCCCTAAACGAATCAGTTGATCGGCTAATGTCACACTTCGTAATCCCGAAGCGCAAACCTTATTCACTGTTTCTGTTTTCACTGACCACGGAATTCCCGCTTTTGAAGCAGCTTGGCGAGACGGTATTTGCCCTTGCCCTGCTTGTAATACACTCCCCATAATAACTTCATCTACTTGATGTGGTAGGACGTTTGCTCTTTGCAAAGCTGCTTGAATAGCAACTCCTCCTAAATCGCTGGCAGTAAGAGAACTTAATGCTCCTCCAAATTTCCCAAATGCTGTTCGCGCACCATCTAAAATCACTGTTTTTGCCAAATCAGACACCCCTTGTCTTTATTATGCATACGCTTACATTATTCTTTTTAAAGAAAACGAGAATTCATTTATTCTCTCGACTGAACGCTCGCTCAACAAAATTTTAGAAAAAAAGAGAGCGCCTAGCACTCTCTTATTCTACTTAGTAATATTGTACATAATTACCAATTCCAACGCAATTAATTACTGAGTAATTGGTTCTTCAACAACTTCTTCAACAGGTGGTTTATATTCTCCACATACAGATTTTTCTAGTAATTCAGCAATGTCATATGTGCCTACCTGTTCTTCCACTTCTTTCGCTTTCGTACCATCCGAAAGCATCGTTAAGCAATACGGACAACCTGATGAAATCATAGTTGGATTCACTGCAAGTGCTTGCTCAGTTCTAGCTACATTCACTCGGTTACCAACATGTTCTTCCATCCACATTAAGCCTCCACCAGCTCCACAACACATACCGGTTTCACGATTACGTTCCATCTCAACTAACTTCACACCTGGAATGGCTTTTAAGATTTCACGCGGTGGATCATAAACATCATTGTATCGGCCTAAGTAACATGAATCATGGAACGTAATAGTTTCTTCAATTGCAAATTGCGGTTTTAGACGACCTTGTTTTACTAAGTCATAAAGTAATTCTGTATGGTGATATACTTCACCTGTCCAGCCAAAATCACTATATTCATTTTTAAAAATATTATATGCATGTGGATCAATCGTTACTAATTTTGTAATGCCTGTTTTTTCAAATTCACTAATATTAGCTGTTGCTAACTCTTGGAATAAGAATTCATTACCAAGACGACGTGGTGTGTCTCCTGAATTCTTTTCTTTGTTACCTAAAATCGCAAATTTCACTCCAGCTTCATTCATCAACTTCGCAAAAGATAATGCAATTTTTTGTGAGCGGTTATCAAATGATCCCATTGAACCAACCCAGAATAGGTACTCGAACTCTTCACCAACTTTTGATACTTCTTTCACCGTTGGAATATGAACATCCGGTCGAACATCGCGCCAGTTTTCTTTTTCTTTACGGTTAATCCCCCATGGATTACCTTGTCTTTCAATGTTAGTCATTGCGCGTTGTGCGTCTGGGTTCACACGTCCTTCTGTCATTGTTAAATATCGACGAAGGTCAATAATTTTATCAACGTGCTCATTCATTACTGGACATTGATCTTCACAGTTACGGCAAGTTGTACAAGCCCAAATTTCCTCTTCTGTGATGACATCCCCGATTAATGATGGACTATAGATGTCTTCTATAACAGCACCTTCTGCTCCAGCTGCAAGGGCTAACTGATTTCCTTGTGCTTTATTGAACATGAATGATGGTACCCATGGTTGTTGACGTGTTGCAACGGCACCTGTAAATGTTAAGTGATCACGTAATTTTGTAATTAAGTCCATTGGTGACAACATTTTTCCTGTTCCACTTGCTGGACACATATTCGTACAACGGCCACATTCTACACAAGCATACAAATCAATTAGTTGTAGTTGTGTGAAATCTGTAATTTTCCCAACACCAAACGATGGAATTTCTTCTTCTCCATCTTCCCCTTCTTCTTCCATCTCTTCAAAGTTAATAGGCGTTAGCTTACCAACATGATCTAAACGGTTGAAGTAAACATTCACTGGACCCGCTATTAGATGCGCGTGTTTTGATTGTGGTACATATACTAAAAAAGTTAATAGAATTAATAAATGAATCCACCACATAACAAAGAACACAACAGTTGCCGCTGTAGGTGGTAAAAATCCAAATACCGTAGCTATAGATGATGCAATTGGCTCTGACCAAGTAGCAGCATGATCATGCCAAATCATACCCATACCATTACCTGCTAGAACTGTAACCATCAATCCACCGATAAAAATTAATACTAATCCTGATTTAAAGCCACGCTTTAAGCGGACAAGCTTCTCAATATAGCGGCGGTAAAACGCCCAAACAACAGCGACTAAAATTACTAACGACACAATTTCCTGCATGAATGTGAAATATGGATATACGGGTCCTAAAGGTAAATGAGAGCCCGGTTTTAATCCTTTCCAAATGAAATCAATTGCGCCCAGTTGAACTAGTATGAAGCCATAGAAAAACATAACATGGATAATTCCACTTTTTTTATCTTTTAATAACTTCTTCTGTCCAAATACATACACCCAAATTTTGTGTAAACGTGCTTTAACATCATTGTCAAATTCTACTTGTTTCCCCATTTTGACGAATTCATAACGCGTCTTTAACAAGTAACCGAATAAAAATAAACCATAAGCTACTACTACTAAAAATAGTATCCAGTTTGCAATTAACAATGGATTCATAACATTTCCCCCTCTGTGATGCTCGATATACGATTGTTACATTTCGTTAAAACGCACGCTAAGTGATTTACCATGAAATGTATATGTTGTAACCATTGTAAAATATGAATGAGCATTCAGTCAATAATATTTGTAGAATTCATAATTTTAAGTTTATCAATGATTTCATACAAAATTTCCGTTGTCTTGTTGCTTATACATGTTTCTCAAAGTTTATTAAAAATTCTAGCATAATTTCGATTGAATTACATGTGAATTCTGAATTTTCCTTAATATGAATATTTAATAATATAATTAACTCATAATTTTATAGATAAACTTGCAACCTATTTCATTAAAAACGCTCTAAAAAAAGACTAACGAATTACTTATTTAGTAATTCGTTAGTCTTCAATTTATAAAAAAACTATAGGTTCTAATAATTGGCCAAAATGTTGTTCTGCCGACTTTACCTGTTCTTCAGAAATACCTAGTAAAATTACAGTCGCAGGACCAGCCGTTTTTTTACAGTCTAATGAACTTAAAAAAGAAACGTCTCCAAGTAAACTTCTAACTTCAGAGTGGATTCCCTTTGACCCGACAGGCCAAATACGCCCTATAATATTTGAATCGAGCGCTTTTTTTACGAATAATAAATTCGCAATATATTCTGGATGCTCCAGTAATTCATTACCTACTAACGGTTTACCATATGTAAACCAATGAAGCTTTTTGACATCCGTTAAAGTTCGAACTGGGGCCCCTATCATTGTGATGGCAATACCTGATTGTAAAGTAGGCATATTCGTTTCAGAACTGCCTTTGATCGGTGGTACTGGCAGACTTAATTCATCAAATAATTGCGTAATACCTTTCACATAACGTCCCCAGCTCGATTCACTACTGAAATTATGCATAACTATAGCTTCAGGTTCTGCACCAGCCGCCCATTGTTCTAGTAATGTTACTCTAGCAGAATAATAACTTGTTACATCATCTGGCACTTGAACTACATCTTGCTCTTTTTCTCCAATTGCTCCGGAATTATCTGTAGTAACGATAAAGCCATTCGATAATTGCATAGCATTTCTCATTTTTTAATGTGCCTCTTTTCGTTGAAAGGCACGAGAAAATACGGGCATTACAACTGCTGCAATTACGACGTTTAAAAGCGTTGTCATTAATAGTACTGGTACCATCGAAAAGAAAAACTCCGGTGAATTCAACCAATAAAATGGTAACGGCGCTAAAATTCCGTTAGCGATTATAGCAAAAACCCATTTCAAATATTTTCTACCCGCATTATGAAGCTTAGCAAAGCCCCATAATATGATGAACATTTCTACAGCAATCAAGATATGCAATGGACCTAGGAAAGAACCACCTGTCATTGCCGATATAAGATGACCAATCGCTGCCGCTGCACCTGCCGCTACTGGTGGTAAAAAGACTGCACCTAGATAAGCAGGAGCCGAATCAAGTGCCATAGAACCGAGCCCACCCGGCACTTTAATCATTGCTCCTACTGCACATAGAGCTGCAATCATAGCTGTTAAAGTTAAGGTTTTAAGTTTCATAATTAATCATTCATTCCTTTGCTTTCTTTGAACGTCCACCATCTTTAAATACTTTGGCACTTCGAACGTATTCAGTATCTGGCACATTTAAGCGAGCGTTTACTACGCGTGCAGCTGCAAATAAATAATCAGATAAACGGTTTAAATAACGTTGTACAACTAATGGCACGTCGCCCTCTTCGGACTCTTTTAGTAGAGTGACCATTTGGCGCTCTGCTCGACGTGTAATTGTTCGTGCAATGTGTAAAGTAGCCGCTGCAGGTGAGCCCCCAGGTAAGATGAATCTTTCAAGTAATGGTGGTTCATCCATTAGTACATCAATTCGTTTTTCCATAATTTCTATCGGTCCATCTGTCATTTTATAATGGCGTTCTTTCATGACGTTAGCAAGATCTCCACCACAATCGAATAATTCATTTTGCATTGCTTCTAAGTCTTCTAATATATCTTTGAAAATAGCAGGATCTAATTCCGTCATTGCTTTACCGATAAATGAATTTAATTCATCAATTGTGCCGTAAGTTTCAACGCGTTGACTATCTTTATCAACTCGCGCTCCGATAATACTTGTTTTCCCTTTATCACCTGTACGTGTATATAGGTTCATCTCTCTTCCTTCTTTCCTGATTTATTTTATTGTTTCAGCTATACCATACCAAATACGAGTTATTTGTGGGCTAATTTTAAATAATTTCTGATAAAATCTTCCACAAATGTCACGGAGCTTACGCGTATTAGCATCAATTGGGACAATACCTCTGCCCATCTCTGTCACAATAACGATAAGTTCCTTCTCTGTTCCTAATGCTTGCAGTTGCTGCAATAGTTGAGAAGCTAATGTATCCTCATCGATATTCAAATTTTTTGCCACGAAATTTTCAAGACCTGAGACAACAATTGTCGAAGCTTCAGGAACAGCCATTGGTAACTCACTTTCTAGCCAAGCAACATCTTTTTTTCCTTGTTCTTCTAGCCAGTTTCTTACATAGTCCCTTTTACCATTATAGGCTCCACCGATAAAAACGTGCATCGTTGTCCCTCCTCGAATTGTTTTTTCGTAGACCAGTGTAATAGATATCTTTCGTTATGAGGAACTTGCCACTCCCAAAAGTTTTTTTCCTCTGGTGCGAATTGCATTAACAACACTCTAATTGAACCTCCATGAGCGACTATTTTGTAATTCACCATATCTTTTGGCAACGATTTGACGGTATCTGTAACGCGAAACATGACTTGCTGTAATGTCTCGCCATTTGGTGGTGCTATTTCATATGGATTGTCTATCCAATTACGATACGCCTGTATATCTTTTAACTGGTCATAAGTTTTGCATTCAAAATCACCAAAATGACTTTCACGAAATCCTTTATTACTCACGTAAGTAGCATTCGGAAAATAATAAGCAGCAGTTTCCTTACAACGTACTAAATCACTTCCGAAAACTACAGGAGCTAACTCATCGATTATCGGCAAATTTTGATTAGGAATAATCGACTCATCAGTCCAGCCAAGGTACTTCCTTTCAACATTACTTTTAGTTTTAGCATGGCGCATTAACTCAATAGTAATAGCGTAATCCATAAAATGGCCTCCATTCCTTCAATAAAAGCACCAAGTAAATCACCTGAGCTACCGCGAAAATTACGCACAGTCCAAATTTTATACAGACCTGATGCAACGACTACAACCACAAGTAATATAAGAGGTAAGATGAAATCCCCACTCCACCAAATTATAAAAAACAAGCCAATAAGCATTGATACACACGTCATAATAAGAAATTGAGGTACATATAGTTTTTCTTTAAAAAAGTAGGCTAACCCTTTTTGCTTTGAACATTTTGTCTGGATAAAATATAAGGACATTCCCAGCCGAGCTAAAAATGGTACCGCGACAATCCACATAATCGATAGTTCGCCTTTTTCAATCAATTCAGCTAGAAAGAAAATCTTCGTTAGTACTAAGAACAATAAGGACATTGCACCAAAAGCGCCAATACGGGGATCATCTAAAATCTCTAGTCGCTTCTCAGTATCACGGTAGGAAAAAAACGCATCTCCCATATCAACCCAGCCATCTAAATGCAATCCACCTGTACAAATGATAAATCCAACAACAAGTAAAAAGGCTGTTAATAACGGGCTGATATCCGTCCAGTGTTGCAAACTATAAAAAACAGAAGCCATGACTATGCCCATACATGCACCTAACCAAGGTAGGAGCGAGAACATCCCCGTTATCGTCGGCTTTGTAAGTGGTAATTCTTTTTGAACTGGCACGACGGTAAAAAATTGAAAAGCAAGTAAAATACTATGGAAAATCGTACGCAAAAGAATCCCCCTCTTTTAAATCTGTATTATTTCCATTGATGCATTTGTCCATATTCCATTTCGATTGCAGTAGTTGCTTCCGCTACAAACCATTGATGAATACGACCTAGCCATTTTTGATAAAGTTTCACTTCATAACTAGTAGAAAGGGGCTCATCTAGCACTTCGTTCGAAACGACAACAATCGGTATATTTCTTTCACGTAATGCATAAATCGTATTTTGCATCTCTATAAATTTCCGCTCAATACAACCTTCTTTTTGAAAACAGCTCACACCAGTTTCATAACCATCATAAAATTCATTCGTTAGCCAAGTGGTCACGCAATCCCATAATATCGCGTCACCTTCTTTTATTTTAGAGAGGAGCTTGGAAAAGTCGGTTGGTTGTTCAATTGTCGTCCACCGTTGCCCTGCTCGATCATTTTGGTGTCGGATGATTCTTTGTTTCATTTCTTCATCAAACGGTACACCTGTTGCAACATAAACAAGTCGCTTCTTAGGCGATGTAGCTACTAAATTTATAAGACACTTTTCTGCATATGCGCTTTTTCCACTTCGCACCCCACCTGTTATAAAGACGAGTTCGTTCGAAACCAATGCATCATCTCCTCTTCTAAACGATTCATTGCTTCCGGTGCTTTCATACCTACGCGGAACCATGCACCTTCCATTCCAATGAAATTTTCGGTATGTCGAAGTACTATGCCCCGCTCAAGCATATAAGTAAAGAAACTTTGTGACTGTACAGGATCGGGCAATTGAAAGCTCATATAATTAGTGACACTGTTCGTAACAAGACAATGATTTTGTCGTAAAAACGTTTGAAAACTCGTACGCATTTGCAGAGCATAATCACAAGCTTTCTGACGAAAAGCATCTTCTTCCTTATTTAAACATCGTGCTCCAATTACTGCTGCTATACCATTAATATGCCAATGAGGTGCGAGCTTCCGTATTGCACTTGCCACCTCAGGTGCGGCTACCATATAACCGAGCCTTATACCTGCAATTGCGTACATTTTCGTCATTGAACGTACAATAATCACCTGATGATTTTCTTTTACTGATTGTATAAATGATGCATTTTCATCAACAAAATCTATAAAAGCTTCGTCTAATACAATACTACAATTCGATTCCTTTGCAGATTCAATAAGCTGTTGAAGTTCTTCTTTCGAAGGTAATACACCTGTTGGATTATTAGGGGTACATAGGTATAGGACATCTGCATTTTGCATTGCTTGTTGAAGTTCGTCTAATGGTAACTTCCAATTAACGATATCTTCACAAACTACACGCTGTATTTCTACATCATTTTCTTTTAATGTCGCTTCATACTCCGAAAAAGTCGGATGTAAAATAATTGCATTATTTCCCCGGAAATATGTCGCAAGTAATGAGAAGATTTCCGCCGCACCATTGCCTAATACGATGTTTTCTGTAGAAATGTCGTGATATTTAGCGACAGCAGATAGAAATGGCTCACCTTCTGGATCCGGATAACGTTGCAATAATTGCAAATAATCGGCCCAATCATTTTTGATAAAATCTGGTGCTCCTGCTGGATTTACATTTTCGCTAAAGTCTAATATATCAGTTGGCGGTTTGATGCCGAGCTGTGTATATAAACGATATGGATTTGCCCCATGATTAGGTAATGACAACGAAAACCCCTCCTAAAATGACCATTAGTAGCCAAAATAATATGGTTACAATTTGCATCTGTTTAATAGAACGTATAATATGCTGAGGCCCTAGTTCGAAATGGCACTCACCCATTTTCGCACGATTTGAGGTTATCCCCTTATAGCTATTCACACCACCAAGCTGAATGCCTAATTGATATGCTGTAGCCGCTTCGAGCCAACCACTATTTGGACTTGGATGTTTTTTTGCATCACGTAGCCATCCTTTCATGCGATATGCAAATGGTTTTTCACTTTCATTTTTTGTACCTAGCATAAGTAATAAACCTGTCATTCTACTTGGTACATAATTTAGTACATCATCCACATGTGCTGCTACGTATCCAAAATCTGCGAAACGTTCATTTTTGTAACCGACCATTGAATCAAGCGTATTAACTGCCTTATACATCCATAGTCCAGCACCGCCAAATAAAAACGCCCAAAAGAGTGGTGCTGTTACACCATCACTCGTATTTTCAGACACGGTTTCTACTACACCTCGCGTTACTTCAGGTACACATAAATGCTCTGTATCACGCCCTACAATCCAAGATAACTTCACACGAGCTTCCTGCAAATCTTCTGATACAAGTGGATTGTATACTTCAAGTGCTGCTTGTTTGAGACTTTTCCCTGCTAAACCTATAGCTATTAATATTGATTCTACAAAAATACCTAGAATTACATTGATAGAATATGCAAAATAAATTACAGCAAAGGTAATTACAGTTGTTAAACCAACTACAATTAGGACAAGTAAGAGCCCTTTTAATTTGCGATGCTTACCTTTATTTAAACGCTCTGTTAGTTTAGCAATTAATGTGCCAATCCAACGTACGGGATGTGGCATTTTCGGCGGGTCACCTATTAACCAATCTAAAGCTACCCCAATGGTACAGGCAATTATATGTGCTAACATTTTATAACCTTCCCTTGGCACGTTTGTAATCTTGTAGTGCTGTAACTGTCGTTTCATAAACCCCTTGACCAATCAACTTTCCTATATCTGTGATAGGCCCGGCATATTCCATAAACGTTCCATTTTGTGTCGCAGCAATTAATAGACTATCTGTTGATGTACCTGTTGCAATCGTATTGGATATTGGATCCATGATTTCTTCTTGTTGCATTGCTTTTACCTTCGCTTCAGTTGCCGTTATCATTGCTTGCATAAAGGATTCTTCTGTTAGTTTCCCGTTAATTATGACCCAAGTATTAATCGTTCCAATATACGGTTTACTCACTCTCTCATGTGCCCTTGAAACATCTACCGCATTACCTACGCCAGCTGTAACTGCAACAATAATACTTCCTGTAGTGTTTGAAAATTCACGAATAACAACATGCTTGGCTGCAACTGCAGTCATCATTGCCACCGTATTCGATGGCATAAAATCATGTTGTTCAAGATAACTTTTTAATTCTTCATGTGCATCCGAACACATATAACTCAAATCAACTGCACGATTGACAAATGATTGGAACCATCCAAAACCGGCATTGTGAACAGCTGAGGAAACGGTCTTTAAAGGAAATTCCGTACGAAGCTCAACAAATTCATCTCTTATTTTGAATTGTTCTTTTGTCACTACATAGGATTCACGTTCATCCGTAGCTGTTGGCATTAGTGTTACTTGTGGCTTTGGCAATTCTGGATGCGGATAACTTGAAACACGCGTATTATATACTTCTAAAATTTGCTTCTCTTTCAACACTTCATGTGGTTCCCCAATAGCTTTTACATGTCCCTTATCCATTAACAATAGCCGATCGCAATAGAGTGAAGCTAAATTCATATCATGGAAAACAGAAATAACAGTTAAACCATTTTGCACTGCTTCGAGACGAATCATATCTAGTAGTTGTCGTTGATGTGCAATATCTAAATGATTCGTAGGTTCATCTAAAAGTAAGATATCGGCTTGCTGAGCAAGTGCTTGTGCTACAAATGTACGTTGTTGCTCCCCACCTGATAAAAATTCGAGGTTTGTATGTTCATAGCTATCCACACCAGTTTGCTTCATAGCTGTTTTCACTGCATTTTCATCTTGTTCTGACCATGTTGAAAACCAACTATTTTGATGTGGATATCGTCCTAAGGCTACCGTCTCACGTACTGTATGCGAAAAGGCATGAGCATGAAGCTGTGGTAAAACTGCCATTTTACGCGCGAATTCCTTCGGTGAGAAATGTTTAATATTTTGTTCTTCGATAAGTACTTGACCATTTGTTGATGGCAAGATACCACTTATCACTTTTAATAATGTGGATTTGCCGCTACCATTTGGTCCTAATACACCAAGAATTTCGCCCTTTTTCACGGTAAACGAAACCTCTTGAATTATTGGTCTGGTGGCGTCATAGCCTCCAGTAATATTTTCTACAGTAAGCATACTTACGCACCTTTCGTTCTTCTTTGTCGGAAAAAGATATATGAAAATACTGGTGCCCCAATAAGTGCAGTAATGACACCTATTGGTAACTCTGTTGGCGAAATAATCGTACGAGCAAATAAATCACAAACAATTAATAATGATGCCCCATTTAAAAACGATAAAGGCAACAAATGACGGTGATCTGCCCCAAATAAAAGTCGTGTCATATGGGGTACAACGAGTCCAACAAAGCCAATTGTTCCAGAGACTGCAACTGCAGCACCTGTTAACATAGATCCACCTATTAATATCAGAATTTTACTTTTCTTTACGTCAACACCAAGATACTTGGCACGTTCTTCTCCAAATAACATCGCATTTAATTCACGACGGTTTAACCATAGTAAAAATGATCCGATGAGTACAAAAGGCCACACCATCTTGACATATGGCCATCCACGCATTGAAACACTTCCCATAAGCCATCCAATGATTTGCCGTAACTCATCACCTGTTAAGGCAATTAACAATGAAATTAATGCACCTAAAAATGAACTCACGATAATCCCTGTTAAAATTAGCGTTTCCATTTTCATAGTACGATCAACTAATCGTGCAAAAGCCATTACACCCATCATCGCCAGTAAGGCCCCTAGCATGCTGAAGGCTGGTAATGTGTATATACCAAAAATAGGGGTCGAAATGCCGAAAAAGAGCGTCACCACAGCACCTACCGAGGCACCGGATGACACTCCTAACGTATACGGATCGGCGAGAGGATTCTTCAGCAATCCTTGGAAAGCAGCACCCGCAATTGCCAGTGAGGCTCCTACTAACCCTGCAAGCACAACACGTGGCATGCGTATTTTCCACAATATATTCGTCGCTGTTGGATCCGCTGCCGTATTCCATAACGTACTAATTGGTACTTTTACAGAACCAATTGATACACCTAGCCAAATGCTAACAATTAAAATCACAAAGGCTATGATGTACCCTAAAATAGTTTTCTTCACTCAAAAGCCTCTGGATATACTGCTTTTGCAATGACCTCTAATCCTTCAGCAAGACGAGGACCTGTACGGCTTGTTAAGTTCGCATCAACTTGAATAACTGCATCATTTTTAACAGCTGTAATACTATCGAATCCTTGGCGTTTTTTCACCTTCTCGACAATATCTTTTACATAGTCATATTTCACAATAATTGTATCTGGATTTCGTTTCACAATTTCTTCAGCGTCAATTTTGAACCAACCTGTTTGATCTGCTGTGACGTTTTTAATATTAGCTAGGTCAAACATTTCTTGCATAAATGTATCTTTACCTGCTGTGTAAATATCAGGTTCGTCTGATGTTTCCACGAATGCTGATTTTTGTTTTACATCTTTCACTTTAGCTTGTACTTCTTTTACTTTTGCTTTCATATCAGCAGTAATCTTTTTAGCCTCATCCGCTTTACCAGTAATGTGGCCTATTTGTTCTATTGTTTTATACGTTTCCTCAAAATTACCAGCATTTTTTACAACGAAAACTTTTAATCCTGCGTCACGTAATTGTTGGAGACCTGCTTCTGAAGTACCTAGAAGTGTTTCGTGTGCGAAAACAACGTCTGGATTTAAGCTAATAATTTTCTCGGCGTCAAATTCCATGCCACCGATTTTTTCTTTTTTCGTTGCCGCTTCAGGATAATCATCATTATCCGATACAGCAGTAATATCTTTTTCTAAACCTAACGCGAAAAGAATCTCTGTATTACTTGGCACTAAAGTAATGATGCTCTTTGGTGCTTCTGTAAATTTTACATCATTACCAAGTGCATCAGTCTCTGTTAATGGATATCCTGCTACCTGTTGCTCTGTTGCTGGCTCACTACTTTCCTTTTTCTTTGTATCTTCCGTTTGGCCACAGCCTACTAATACGCCTAGTGCTAAAACGATCACTAAACAAAATTGCCATATTTTCTTCATTTGCATTTCCTCCTTGTTCATAAAAAAATCTCTCGTTTTGCGACGAGAGATACGATGACAGTGAATTTATACATAGTAGTACTTAAAATGCACTTTTACTGACACCATCTCTATCCGCGTAGTTCTAATTGGTGGTCTCCATGTTGGTAGGTATCCTGGCTCGTGATCACAGCTTGCCGTGCCTTCCCAAAACGTTAAGCTTTAGTGACAAATTACGACTTACTCACACATACAGTGGCGGGACCGCGTCGGATTTACACCGACTTCCCTTTTCTCTTTACCAAATCAAAGTAAAGAACCAACATGTCTCACAATATGCAATTTTTTATTACATCCTGTACAATTATACAGAAAATTAAATACTTGTCCAAGTTGTTACTAGGGTTGGTGAAACTATTAATACTAACACCTTGTGATATAAATCGATAAAGACTAGCCATTTTATCTTTAACTATACTCGAAATTTATATTTCATCTGTTCTTTATCTAAACAAAAAGACTACTCCACACTTATTCAGTGCGAAATAGTCTTTTTTTTGTAGGTACCTCTTGGGTTCATCAGCTATTCGGCATCAGTACAAAAAGGTTCCTTTTATAATTACATTTTCTCAGGTGCTGATACGCCAATTAGTTTTAGTGCGTTGGCGATTGTTGTGCGAACTGCTGTAATTAGAGATAAACGTGCTTCTGAGCGATCTTTGTTGTCAGCATCTAATACTTTTTCAGCATTGTAGAAGCTGTGGAAAGTTGCTGCTAGTTCTTGAATGTAGTTAGTAATACGGTGTGGTGTGCGATTCTTCGCAGCATCCGCAACAACTTGTGGGAAGTCCCCTACTTTTTTCAAGACATCAATTTCTTTCTCTGCATTAAGAAGATCTAAATGTTCTTCAGATGCTGCAAAGCCTTGTTCTTTTGCTTGGCGCAAGATTGAAGAAATACGAGCATGTGCATATTGTGCATAGTATACAGGGTTTTCATTTGATTGCTTAACAGCTAAGTCAAGGTCAAAGTCCATATGTGAATCACCAGCACGCATTGCAAAGTTGTAACGTACTGCATCTAAGCCGACTTCTTCTACAAGTTCACGTAAAGTAACCGCGTTACCTGTACGTTTACTCATTTTCACTTTTTCGCCGTCTTTCATTAAGTTCACCATTTGAATGATTTCAACTTCTAATGTGTCACGATCGTATCCAAGTGCTTCGATTGCTGCTTTCATACGTGGGATATAGCCATGATGGTCTGCTCCCCAAATGTTGATAAGTTTAGTGAAACCACGTTGAATTTTATCTTCATGGTATGAAATATCTGGTGTTAAATATGTGTAAGAGCCGTCATTTTTAATAAGTACGCGATCTTTGTCGTCGCCAAATGTTGTCGAGCGGAACCAAGTAGCGCCTTCTTCTTCAAATACATGACCATTCGCACGAAGTTTTTCTAGAGCCATTTCAACTTTACCCGATTTATATAGTGATGTCTCAGAATACCAAACATCAAAGTCTACACGGAAGTTTGCTAAGTCTTTTTGTAATTTACCAAGCTCTAATTTCAAGCCATGTTCACGGAAAAATTCAAAGCGCTCTTCATCTGACTTACTTAAAATCGAATCACCAAACTCAGCAGCTAGTTTACCTGCGATGTCGATGATATCTTGACCATGATAACCATCTTCAGGCATAGTAGCTTCTAGACCTAACGCTTGTTTGTAGCGAGCTTCTAAAGATGCTGCTAAATTATTGATTTGATTACCTGCATCATTGATGTAGTATTCACGTGAGACATCATATCCTGCAAAGTCTAAAACGTTACATAATGAATCCCCTACAGATGCTCCTCGAGCATGTCCTAAATGAAGGTCACCAGTTGGGTTAGCTGATACAAATTCAACTTGCACCTTTTCATTAGCGCCAGCTAGTGAACGTCCATATTCAGCGCCTTGCGCTAAAACAGTTGTGATTACTTCCGCTAAATAGTCTTTACGTAACACAATATTCATAAAACCAGGACCTGCGATATCGATCTTCTCAATAGCAGTACCTGTAGTATCAAGGTTTTCTATAATAGCTTCCGCGATTGCACGTGGTGGCTTCTTCGCTAATTTTGTAAGTTGCATAGCTATATTAGTTGCATAGTCGCCATTCGTCTTATCCTTTGGTGTTTCTAAGTGTATATTCAATGTTGATGTATCTTCTAAAAGACCTGCTTTTGATACTGCTGCAAGAAGCGCTTCTTTAATCGCATGTTGCACTTGTTCTACTGCGTTCATTATTTTCCCTCCGAGTAATTAATTTCTAAAGTATAATCGCCTACTGATTGTCCACCAATGATTAGATCATAGTTTAAATAAAATCTTCCGCTCGTTTTACTGTCATGCGGTTCGAATAGCATGTCCTTCGTATACGTCACGATTGGTAATGCACCGAATTCACTATCATAATGGCCGTTTTGTTCATGATTAAGTAAAAATGGCATACGCATTTTCACATCACCATTCCGAAGAATAACTGCCTCATTATTACCGAATTTTAAAGTTGAACGAATATGTTTATCTTCTTGAACTTCTTCATATTGTAAGTACGTTTGGTCCCTTTTTTGAACTATCGTACCTTCTGACCAAAGCTCATAAGTTTCAGCTTCTGTTTCAGATTGTCGAATTGTCGTTTTTAACTTTAATTTTACGGGTGCTTTAAGTTCACTAGCCATACTTATGGGCCTCCGTTCCATTCTTTATATAACCTTCTTATTATAGGTTAGATTCGCTTGTTTTTTCAAGGTGCAAGTAAATTTAGGACAAACAGTGGGTTCTTTATAATCACTACCTCTCACTACCTTATGTCGTTTTATAGGGAAAACATAATTATTTTAATTTCCCTTGTAAAATTGAATGTTATAATGGAGGGATAAAATGGTAGGAGAGAATCTATATGTTGCTCGAATTAGTCATTAATTTTTCGATTTTATTTACTTTTGTTATATTTTCATATTGGTTATACGAGTCTTTAGAACCTTATCAAGATAGTTTTATTGAGCTGCAACCTTGGATCGTCGGTCTTGTAGCTGGACTTACTGGTTTACTTTTGATGGGCACGGCTGTACATTACCAAAATGATATTATTAGTGATGGTCGTTTTATTAGTATCTTACTCAGTGGATTGCTCGGTGGCCCAATTGCTATTGCTTTGTCCTCGCTCATCATTGGGGTTTTTCGAATTTATGTGTTTGGCTTATCAGAAACGTCTATTTTTGGAGGATTAAATATTTTAGTAATTGGTGGTGTTATCGCATTAATTTCAATTAAAAGACCAATTACTTTCCGCAATATCTATTTCTATTTCACTTATATCGTTTTCCAAGTTTGCATTGTTTTCTATATTCTTTCAGATACCAAGATAAATGGCTTACAAAATGTTATTCAAACAGCACTTTTTTATATCGTGTCATTTTACATAACTTTACTTGTATTAAAATCAATTCGAAATCAATTTATTCGTATGCGAGAAACCGAAAAAATGGCAGAAACAGATTACTTAACTGGACTGCCGAATAATCGACGCTTCCAGCAAATAATAGATGATTTACTCTCTAATAACGTCCCTTTTTCATTGATATTAATTGATATCGACTCTTTTAAAAAAGTTAATAAAACGTATGGTCATCCTGTTGGTGATGAAATTTTACAACAAATTGGTACACAGTTAAAAAACTATGTGAAAACGATTAATGCAGAAGCTGCTAGGATTAGTGGCGAAGAATTTTATATTGTTTGTAAAGAGGCTGCGCCTGCCTATGGCATACATTATGCAAATTTAATTCAATCACAAATTGCCAAAACACCACTTGTTGTGTCTACTGGCTATGTAATTCCAATTACTGTTTCCATTGGTATTTGTTCATATCCTGACAATGGCAATACTTCAAAAGAACTCGCATTTTCGGCGGATAAGGCCATCATGCAAGCAATAGCAAGAGGTTCAAACCAACTCGTTCACTTTAACCAATTGAATAATTAATATTATTATATTAAAACGCTAAGAGAATTCACCCTTAGCGTTTTTTGTTGTCGCCAATAATTACCAAATTAATCCTTTTAAATTTTTTTCGTCCGTTTATTTTACATAGAATCATCACATACTATCGCTAAATTGGTGGAACGGAGCTGTTCTTATGAATCGAGCAGACTATTGGCGAAAAAGAAGGGTGAATAAGCGCTGGAAACGCACTCTTATGTGGAGTGTCGTAGGTATTTCAGCTTTTTTAACAGTATTGCTGTCACTCAGAATATACGCACAAATTGCGGGTGCGCCTTCTCTCGCTGTTCCGAAGGCAACCGTTTTTTTAGATGCGGATGGGCATCGAGCTGGCGATAAATTTTCTATGGAACGTCGCTACTGGGTAAACCTAGATGAAATTTCTCCTTTTGTTGCACAAGCACTTATTGCAACGGAAGATAAAAATTTCTATTCGCATAACGGTTTTGATTACACCCGTATTGCAGGCGCATTATTGAAAGATGTTAAGGCAATGCGCAAAGTTGAAGGTGCGAGTACAATTACGCAGCAATATGCTCGCAATTTATATTTATCGCATGAGAAATCGTGGTTAAGGAAAGCAAATGAAGCACTCTATGCATACCGTTTAGAAATCTTTTATGATAAGGATAAGATTTTGGAAGGCTACTTAAATACTGTTTACTTTGGACATGGTATGTATGGTATAGAAGCTGCAAGTAGATTTTATTTTGGGAAATCAGCAAAAGATTTAACTCTTTCTGAAGCTGCTTTACTAGTTGGGATTCCAAAAGGACCAGGTATTTATTCCCCTGCAGTTAATAAAGAAAAATCAATAGGTCGTCAACAATTAATATTAAGTTTAATGTCTAACCAAAATGTTATTTCTGAAGAACAAGCAGAGAGAGCTAAGAACGAAACTCTTGATTTTAAATATGAGGAATGGGAAAATTCGAAATCACTAGCACCATACTTTTTAGATACAGCTTGGCAGGAAGCAAAAGATATACTGACTGAAAAGGGCCGTCGCTTTGAAGAAGGTGGTTGGGTAATCAAAACAACATTGAATACTTACCATCAAAAAGCTGCTGAAGAAGCTGTTGAGAAATCATTACCAAACGATGAACTAGAAGTTGGCTTCGTTAGTATGGATCCATCTACAGGTTATATTACTGCTCTAGTCGGAGGACGACATTATTTAACAAGTACATTCAATAGGGTGACACAAGCTAAAAGGCAACCTGGATCTGCTATTAAGCCATTTTTGTATAGTGCTGCACTGGAGAAAGGTTATACTCCTTTAACGTTTATGGATACTAGCCCTACCATTTTCACTTATGATGATGGACGCTCTAAGTACGAACCCAAAAATGTAAATGGCGAATTTGCGGATCATCCAATGTCTTTGGCACAAGCAATTGCTATATCGGATAATATCTACGCAGTGAAGACGTTTGAAACAATCGGCTATAAAGCATTCAGTAATGTACTGGATCGATTTAACATCCAAAGTAAATTACAAAATTCACCAGCGGTAGCTCTTGGTACTTCTGAAGTAAGCTTAATGAATTTAACTTCCGCTTATAACACATTAGCGGCAAAAGGTGTTCAAAAGAAACCAACAACAATTATTTCAATTACAGATGCAAATGGCAAAGTTATTTATAAAGCAGAAAAGAAACAGAAACAGAAACAAGTGATTAGTTCAGATGATGCGTTTTTAATCACACAGTTGATGACTGGTATGTTCGATCCAGTCTTTAATGATTACGCACCGGCAACTGGGATTTCAATTCGTAACAAACAAACTAGACCTTATGCAGCAAAATCCGGTACAACTTTAACCGATCAAATGATGGTTGGTTTTACCCCTTCTTTAACTGCTGGTGTTTGGAATGGTTACGATAAAGGCAAACAAATGACCAGTGCAGAAGATTCACGAGCTACAAAACAAATTTGGATTGATTTTATGGAAAAGGCACATGAAGGATTACCTAGTGAGCCATTTTTGGCACCCGATAATATTGAAGGCGTAATTGTCGATGTAAAAACAGGTGGTCTCGCGACTTCAAGTTGTGATCAACAACGACTTGTATATATGAAAAAGAAAGATATCCCGAAAAAGCTATGTACAGATCCAAGTATTGTTAGTGATTTAACGAAGAAAGACGAAACATCTTGGCATCTATTTCCTTTTTCACTATTTGAATAAAAAAAGCTGCATCTCCTAAGGAGTCCGTTATCCTTAGGAAGATGCAGCTTTTTGGTTCTCGAAAATATGAGTTACATGGGGCATCCGGCTTGGGTTTGTCAAAATGTCGCATGTCTCTCATATCAAATCGGTTACCAGATGTCCTAGCTTACTTTCTTAAGTTGTAGTTAAAGTGTACTGCCTTTCAATGACAGTTTCAACCATGTATTGAAACCGGTTTATAATTGTCACACTTTGTTCAATTATTTTCAAAATTTTAGAAGGCTAATTGTTCACGTAATTCTTCTGAACTTAAAGACCACATTTTCTCGTTAAAGCCGTGTAAAAACTCGCCTAGCACTCGTTTTGACTCTTCGTCCATATGCTCTACAATGATATGACGTTTCATCGATTTATCCATTTTATTGACATGGTCTGCTAAAATTTTATAACCACGACGTTTTTCCCTATTGACAACCATTTCACAAGCTGTTACACCAGCAAAATAAGCTCCACCTTCTTTATGATCGATTGTCACCCATACTAGCCAATATGGTTTACCACCTGCTGAATCTTCTCGATTCGTTGTAAATTTAATACCTCTTTCAACATCACTACGTGCATGCATAGCCCCTACTTCTACAGTGGCTTTTTTTTCTTCAATATCAATAATGACCGGTGATACGTTCTCAAGAGTTAAAGAACCTACGCCAAATCCTTTATGTCCGTCTGTTGGATCGTTTTTAATAATCGTAAATCCTAATTTTTGTTTTGGTTTTTCTTCATTAGTCATTTCTCAAAATCCCTCCGTTCTGTTATTATAACGAATATACACTATATTTTAAATGAGGAGGACTCTTTATGCCTATAGTAACAATAAAAATGCTTGAAGGTCGCACAGACGATCAAAAACGTGATTTGGTTGAAAAGGTAACAGCTGCAATTTCCGAGTCTGTAGATGCACCAAAAGAAAACATCTCAATTATCATCGAAGAAATGCAAAAATCACACTACGCTATTGGTGGCGTACGTAAGAGCGACCTTTAATAATATAGTTATCGTAAGTAGGGCTGTCCCTTTTTAGGGATGGCTTTTTTTGTATAAAAAAACCCCCACTTTTGGGGATTTTCTTACTGAATCGATACTGTTGCAAGTTGTGCTATAAATTCAAAAGCATCTGTCAGCTCATCTTCTGTAAAGTTCAGTTTTCCTTTTACCACATGTACCTTTTCAATTTGCTCTTCTTTTGTGAGTTCATCAAAATATAGTAGCGTTGAAACAAGCTCTAGAAAACGTGCACTTCTATCATTCATCATATTGATCACTTCTGGTAGCTTGTCATGTTGCTTACCTAGCATAGTAGAGAAACTTGTCCCTTCAGCAGTAACTGCATAGCGGTATTGTACATATGATCCCTTATCCTCTTTTTCTTCCGTTAAAAAGCCCATATTACAAAGCTCTTCTACGCGTAACGTCAACTCTTCTGAGTAAGGGCCATATATATGAAATTGGTATTTTTCCTGGAATGGAAATCGCATTTTCTTTGCTATATAGACCATCTTTTGTAGTTTTTTACGACCAGTGACTTGACCTGCTAATGACACAAATTGTACGACTTTTGCGTGTTCTTCTAGCACTTTTAAATCTCCTTCCGGGAGGTTATTAACCTTTTAATATTTCTAATATTTGTTTTCTAAGTGTTTTTTTCTTACCGTTCTCTAGTAAAATATCTTCTGGAAAATATAATTTATGATCCGTTCGGCGTTTTCCGGATATGGAATCGACGATATCAGATGATCTCGATAATTCACGGATTTCGTCATTCGGCATTAATAGATGAATCGGTAACCTCTCCTCTTCCTCACCCGGACGATAGAAATCGTATGGTAAATCTGAAGACGAATCTAAAACTAAATAGTACTGCGGGTCAATACCAGCTTTTCGGAATAGATTCTCAAGTTCACGTAGCTTTTGATAATCTTTGGCAGGGTCAATTTCCACGTAATTAAACAATTTCCGGTTCACAAAACGTCTGCTTAAATCGCTCAAAATAGGATCCGCCTCACGCATCCATAGTTGGAAATATGTCAGCAAAATACTTTCGTCCAAAGCTAAATAATCTTCAAGTTCAATATTTTTATCAAAAAATGCTTGAAAATGCGTAGGCTCGTGTAAGAATTTATAACCTGTTTCACTTAACGCTTTCGCACGATGTAAAATTTTTGTCAAAATTACTTCCGCACTCCGTGATACAGGATGAAAATAAACCTGCCAATACATTTGATAACGACTCATAATATAATCTTCTACTGCATGCATACCACTCGATTTGATGACCACTTGATCCTCTCGCGGACGCATCACGCGCAATATACGTTCCATATCAAAATGACCATAACTGACACCAGTATAATAAGCATCCCGTTGTAAGTAATCCATACGATCAGCGTCGATTTGACTTGAAATCATACTGACAACTTGTTTATTTTCATACGTTTTTGCAATGACATTCGATACTTTTAAAGGGAAATTAGCCGCAACACGACTGAGTACTTGATTGACTTCTGTATCTCCCATAATAATATGGCGTGTGAATTCCTCATGATCTAAGTCAAAAACATGTTCAAAAGCATGTGAAAAAGGTCCATGTCCCAAATCATGCAATAATGCAGCACAAAGTACGACAAGCCGTTCACTTTCATCCCATTCTGGTCTACCCTTGAACACATCATCGACCATTCGACGGACAATTTCATAAACACCAAGTGAATGATTAAATCGACTATGCTCTGCACCATGGAACACTAAATAAGTCGTACCGAGTTGCTTAATACGGCGTAATCTTTGAAATTCTCTTGTTCCAATTAAATCCCAAATCACCTGATCTCGCACATGTATATAGCGATGGACTGGGTCCTTAAACACTTTTTCTTCTTCTAACTTTGCTGTCGCATAACTCATAAGGCACCCCACTTCCACTGTTTGTATTGATTTGTTGAATATATATCCTATTAACGAGGCAACTAAACTAATGGACAAATTACACTAACTATATCTATTAAATGATATTGACATCTTTGATTCGGGATAAGAAAATTGTTTATTTACTAAATAAAAAAATAATTGTAGTAAATTACACTCAACTCCTTATCGAATTACTCATTCTACTACAACTTTAATTACAAGTATAAATGAAAAAACCACCTTTCGGAAAGGCGGCTAAAGTCTGACTTCAAGCTAGGAACTTAGTAAGTTTATGAACTAACTCCTACGCTAAGAAGTCTACAGTTTGTTGCTCTAATTACTATAATGATTGTCATATCAACATACTAATCGTCTGTTATAGACGATTTTGTGATTTTAATTTGGCACGTACTTTTTCCATTAATTCCTCTTCTGTTAAAGCAGCACAAGGACGATTATTTACGAATGCGAATGTTTTCTTTCGTCCAGGACCACAATATGACTGACATGCGATATCGACTGAAGCATCAGCATCGATTTCTTTTAATTTCGGGATTAATGTTTTTAAATTAACGGCCTGACATTCATCGCAAACTCTGAATTCGTTTGCCATCTGTCTACAACCCTTTCTATATTTGAATCTGAAGTCTAACAGTCATTGTATCGTATTTATAGCCGTTCCTTCAAGCTTATAATGGGTCGTTCTCTCATAGCATTCTCTTTTCTTTTCACTACAAAAGCCTCCACAACAACACCTAGCATAATATTTTGCAAGTTTGTGAATAAAAAATAGAGAAAGTGACCACGCTGAGACTATCAACATTATAGGAGGTTATAAAATGGTAAAAGTCAGACAAGATGCTTGGTTAAAAGAAAACGATGAATTATTAGCAGAAGCTGTTATTCGACATGTTAAAGAAGGAAGTACACAATTAAATGCTTTTGAAGAAGCGGGAGATGCCCTGAATAGGACCGCAGCTGCATGTGGCTTTCGTTGGAATGCTGTCGTTCGTAAAATCTATGAAAATGAATTAGCGGGCGCTAAAAAAGAACGTAAGGAACGTATGCGTGTATTCGGACAAACCGTGCGTCGCCGAAATACAGGAATCTACGTACTACCTACTAATGGAAGTAATGAGAGTAATGGTGCCCCTGAGCAACAGCGTTCTATTCCACTATCATCGCTATCACTTGATGTTGTCATAGCTTATTTAATGCGACTACAACATATGGGTAGTGGCAATGATTCTGAGACTTCAAGATGGCGTCATTTGGCTAATGTGGCTAATGATAAAGTATCCCGCTTAGAAGCTGAACTTAACAAGCTAGAGAAGGAGAATCGCCACATGCGCAAAGATTACGAGCAATTTGCTCAAATTATGAATCGCGCACGCCGAATGATAACACTAGATGAAGAGGAAGAGCATATCGCTCCCGTTTTCACTATGGAACGCAACGGGAATTTAGTTGTTAAAGAACCGCCTACGAATTAATAGGGTTAAGAGAGGATAGCATTTCTTCAATAGACTTTGCCTCCCTCTTCCGCCACTTGATTTCATTTTTTAATCCAATACTAAAACCCGACCCGCTTGCGCGTCGGGTTATTTTTTTCTCTGTTATTTACTTAACATCTTTTTATTACGTTCAAACACGCGATTCAAATAGAAACTATAAAGTTCCATTTCTTCTTGTTGTAATGAACCAATTTTTAGTTCATCACTTAGTTCCATTAATAATTTTTGTAAATCTATAACGGTTTGTTGAACTGTCAATTTTTCATTTAAGAGTTCAGATAAGGAAGCCATAACTTCTGGACGTACTTGTGGATATTCAAATTTTGTTTCCTCACCCTGCAAACCTATTTTATAAAAATCTCTTATTAAACTTGCACGCTCTGCTCCACTGCCTTCTATGCATAGATAGATTTGCACGGCGATACCTTGACGCAATCTACGTTGTGAGATGCCTGCGAACTTCTTGCCACCTATACTTAAATCATAAGAACCTGGGCAGTATGAACCGACGATTTCATACGCTTCAATATGTTCTGCAGCTTTTGGAAATAATGCTTTGATGATTTCTAACATTACTTCATAGCCTGTATTAATATCGATTTTTGAATGATGTTCAGACAGTACAATGGAAATATTCAAAACACCTGAATCTAATACAACTGCAAGCCCACCTGAGTTACGAACAATTGGTGTGAAACCTTTTACCGCCAAAAAATTCATACCATCTGCAATATGTGGCAAGCGATGGTCCTGAATACCAAGTACAACTGAATTGTTATGTACCCAGGTGCGGACTGTTGCTGGTGACATGTCTTGGCCAACTAAATGGCACAATGTATCATCAGCAGCAAATGATTCTAATGGTGAGTGTCCAATACCACTCACGGATTGATCCCAAAAACGCCATGTTTTTTGCTGTAGGTATGTTAACATTTTCATTCTCCTGGACTATAATGTTTTCTTCACTAGCATACACGAATAAGTCAATTTTCTCATGTCAAATTCGTGACTTTCAAGCAATAGGGAGACTTATTTTCCTGTTTTATGCTAAACTAATGCAGAATGATTCTCACTAAAAGGAGTGTCCATAAACAATGATCGAAGCAGCACAAACACTAGATGGTTGGTACGTACTACATGATTTCCGTTCAATTGACTGGGCTTCTTGGAAACTAGTTTCTGAAGAAGAGCGTCAAGCAGCAGTTGAAGAGTTTATTAAATATCTAGAAAAAATTAACGAAGCTGACATTGCGAAAACAGGAAGCCATGCTTTCTACTCAATCGTAGGTCAAAAAGCAGATTTCGTACTTATGACATTACGTGAAACAATGGAAGAATTACAAGAGATTGAAACCGAATTCAACAAGTTAGCAATTGCTGATTTCACAATTCCTTCTTTCTCTTACGTTTCAGTGGTCGAGCTTTCAAACTACCTTGCTGGAAAAGACTCTGACGAAGATCCGTACCAAAATCCACATGTACGCTCTCGTTTATATCCTGAATTACCTCGTTGGAATCATATTTGTTTCTATCCAATGGATAAACGTCGTCAAGAAGGCGCCAACTGGTATATGCTACCAATGGATGAGCGTAAAGAATTAATGCGCAGTCACGGTTTAATCGGCCGTAGCTATGCAGGTAAAGTTAAACAAATCATCTCAGGTTCTGTCGGTTTTGACGATCATGAATGGGGCGTTACTCTATTTGCTGAAGACGTATTGCAATTCAAAAAACTAATTTATGAGATGCGTTTTGATGAAGTAAGTGCTCGTTATGCTGAGTTCGGCGCATTCTTCGTTGGTAATATTTTAGACAACGAAAAATTAGTGAAACTTCTAACTGTTTAATTTTTCATCTTTAAATGAAAGCTCTTTATTTTATTGAGCTTTCTTTTTTATGTTCATATGTGTCTTTTATTTTAACTGGATTAAAATGCGAAAAAGCAAAAGGCTTCCACAGAATAAATAAAAACAGCAAACTCTTAAAGTAAATCCAAAGAGTTTGCTGTTTTTGTGTATATTTTTACTTAATAGATATTATTTTTTCAGAAAGCGTTTTATGCATATCGAACATTAAATTCAGCTAATTTCTCAATAATCTGCTGTTCAACATTAATATCATTTGTAATAGATTCATCAGAATATGGTGCAAGTATCTCGTGATGGCCTATCATAACTGCATGATGGGCATGTTCGAACATTGAGATATCATTGGTATCATTCCCAAATGCAATATAGCTACCTGAAGAAATATGAAGTTGCTTCAATGCACTCCATTTATGAATACCTGTTGGACTAATATCCAATATTCCCTCATCTCTATGTAAGTGAATGATAACATCTAGTTGTTTCAAATCTTCATGAAGGGCATCCATATTACAAGAGGTCAAAATAAGAATCTTAATAATCGAATTTAGTTTTTCAAGCGGTTTCTTTTCTGCTAAATTATGAGGATTAAGATTATTTAAAATAGGGTGATCTGCAGGTCCCGTATAAGCATAATCCCAATCGCCATCAATTAAATACGTAGCTTGATACTTTTCTAATAATGCCTTTAACTTCACTAATATTGTTGGGCTAAATCGAGCTACTTGTTTAATGTTTCCATTTTGACATAAAAGTGAGCCATTCCCACCTATCATTTTATATCCGTGAAACCTTTTATGAAGTACAGGCAATAAATCTCTTATCGGACGTGCGGATGCAAAAACGACTTCATGTCCACTTGCTGTAAGTTGCTCTAAGCTTTGTAGTATAGGTTCTGTGACTGGCTGGCCTTTAAAACAAATCGTACCATCCAAATCGAAAACAAAATGCATGTATGACACTTCTTTCTCTGAGGTTTCGTGAGTTTTGTCCTCTTAATTATTTAACTGCGACAATTTTGCCGCCGGTGAGCTGTAAGAGTTCATCTGCAGTTAGCTGGAACACAGCTTTTGGATGACCCGCTGCTGCCCAAATTGTATCATATTGAAAAAGGTCTTCATCAATTAAAGTTTGAATTTCTGATACATGTCCGATGGGAGCTACTCCCCCGATTACAAATCCTGTATGTTCACGAACAAATTCTGCATCAGCTTTACCAAGCTTGTCTTCTACAACTTTGGCAATATGCTTCTCATTTATACGATTAATACCACTTGCAACAACTAAAAGTGGAGTATTAGTATTTTTCAGTCGAAAAATGATTGATTTAGCAATTTGTGCAACCGTACATCCAATGGCATCTGCAGCTTCTTGTGCTGTACGTGCGCTGTCAGGTAACTCTACTACTTGATTATCGAAACCTAACGATTGTAATTTTGTCTGAATGACAAGTGCACTTTCCTTCATGAAATACATCTCCCTAAATAGATATTTTTTTCATTATACACGAATAGGCGGTCTTATTTTCATAATATTGCATATATTTTAATGAGGAGGTCTTGCGATGCCTGTCATACAATCGACGGAAAAACAACTAGAGTTACTAGCAAGATTGATGCGAGCCGAGGCAGAGGGCGAAGGAGAGCTTGGTATGCTGATGGTTGGCAATGTTGGTGTGAACAGGGTAATTGCTAGCTGTCTCGATTTTACTGATATTCGAACAATTGAACAAATGGTTTTTCAAAGTCCAGGTGGATTTGAAGCAACGCAGAAAGGGTACTTTTATCAACGGGCACGTGAACTAGATAAACGTTTGGCGCGCAGAGTAATTAACGGTGAAAGATTTCACCCAGCGACGCGCTCGCTATGGTTTTTCAGACCTGAGGGTGGCTGCCCTGATCAATGGTATGGCCAATGGAATTCTGGGCGTTTTAAGTCGCATTGCTTCTTCTCTCCAAGTGAAAGTGATTGTCCGCAAATTTAACAGTTAGAAAGGATGAATGAATGGTCCAATATTATTGGCCACCTAACTATCAACAACAGATGATTCCTCCCCAAGTGACAATTCCGAGTACTGGTAGACCATCAGGTTTTCCATTACGTGAGGAATCTTATATTGAAAATATTTTACGACTAAATCGTGGGAAGCCAGGGAATTTTCACTTTTCGTTTGAGCATGCAGTAGAAGCTGGAAAAAATACGATTAATGTACGCGGTGTCGTGGAGGCGGCTGGTCGCGATCATGTCATTTTACGTGATCTCAGAACGAATCACCGATATCTCTTCCCTATGATTTACTTCGATTATGCAGAATTTGACGAGGAATTAGCTTATTTTAATCAATCTCAGTAAATAGCAAAACCCTTCCATATAAAAGGAAGGGTTTTTGTCTTTTTATTCATTACTTAAATGCTGTTGTAATGCTTGTTTGAAGGCTATTGGGTCATCAAGACGAATAGCGACACGTGAATATTGCTTTTTAAAACCTATCAACAAAGATGCTGTACATGGTTTTTTTAATTCTAAAATCATATGTGGATGGACTTCTTCAAAGTCTCTTGCAACAAATTCAATTGTTGTTTTAGCATTAAGCTTCTTCTTGAGTTCTTCTTGATCAGTTGTAATCGACTTAATGTCGTCTAATGAAAGTTCCATCTGTTTTACAAGACCTAATGATAAATATAATTTCTGCTCTTTCAGACGTACTGGATTCAAACGTACTGCTTGTATATCCCCAAGAAAGAAAACAACGCTATATACATTCAATATGAGTAGGATAATGGAAATAACCATTGATTTTTCGTGAAGCCACCAATGGATGCCTAATGTTTCGATTACTATCGCATGTATTAGCATAATTTGAAAGGCAAGTAGACTAGATTTTTTGTGTAAAGTGAAGGTGTTAGTTACTACTGGAATTGGCCTTTTCCATGAAGCAAAAGCATAATAAAACATAAGTAAATCTGAGATAATCATTTGTACAATTCGGTGCTTAGATACCCTTTTCTGCACGGCCTTTGGAAAGGCAAATAATAAACCTTCATCATACGTACGTACATCACGTATGACCGCAGGCATGAGGAAAAATAGAAATCCAATCAAACTGAGCTCAAATAAAATTATAGAGCCCTCTATGGCAAAACCTACATAGGAAAACCCGACGAACGGCGCTAGATGCTGGGCTGGAATTAAAAGCTTTGCGAAAATTAATCCGCCCGCCATTAACATTATGAAACGTTTTATAGTAAATTTATTTTTTCGATCGATTGCGATGATTAATAATGGCGTGACAATTGCTAAATCAAAAAGACTACCTAGTATAACACCTTTTGTTTCCTCTGATAAAAAAACTTCCGTCAATGGCGTCCGATATAATGCAAAGTTCGTCGCAAGAACAAGTAAAAGTAACGCCATCCAAATATAGCTTTTCAAATCTCTTTGGCTTACTACCATCTCATCACCTCATCTTCTATATTTTATTAAAAAAGTAATACGTATTTTTAATAAAGTACCGACCTTTACTAAAAAATCCTACCTGATAAATTAGCAAGTAGGATTTCTTTCAAAATTATACATGTTTAAGAGTTGCTAGAATAACCATTACCCAAGCAGCTAAGAATAGAACTCCACCAATTGGTGTAATTGCCCCTAAAACGCCTACACCTGTTAAGCATAGAACATATAAGCTACCTGCAAAAAATACGATTCCTGCTAGCATTAAATATCCAGCACGTGAAAGCTGAGTAACTGGCCCAATTAATGAAGAACTCATTAATATACCGATCGCGATTAATCCTAATGCATGGAACATTTGATATTGTACTGCTGTATCCCATACGGCTGCATAGTGATCGGATAATTTCCCTTCAAGTGCATGTGCTCCAAAAGCACCCAGTGCCACTGCGATGAATGCGTTCACAGCTCCTGAAATAATAAAAAACCTCATCTTCTTTAGACACTTCCTTTTCTAAAAATCAAAAATCGAGTCACCATTTGCATCCTCTTCGTGAAGCTTGTTTGTAGTAATAGAAGCCGGTATCTGCGTCTGCATCATCTGTTGTGATGGTTGTATATTTTGTGCTTGAACGACTTGGCTATTTTGCATTTGCATGTCAAGTGGTCTTGATGGTCTCGCTATAGTTTCTGAAGATTTAGCTAGCACAACATCGCATAATGCCCGAACCGCAGAAAGTGCTTCACGAATTTCTTGCTCATTTTTTGCCTTTTTTGCCTGCAATAAATGTTTGTCAATTTCAGTAACAATTAATTCATGAGAAATCATTAGACGTTTCCTCCCTGCTTCGGCTCAAATTTTAAACACTCAAGACCCGAGGACTTTTTTACGATTACAGAAGGCAGCTCCCTACTTTTGAATTGGTATGCCCGACACCCTCTAGGACTCCTTTGATCCCAAGTCACATAGAAATGCCTACATTTAAAACAACTCTCTTGCATGACGCTCCCCCTCTTCATACTTCACTTTACCATGATTATATCAAACCATAAAGTGACGGGTTTTTGACTTTAATGTTGAAGACGTTTATTTAGAGGCGGAAAGTAGTTGGTGGGGTGATTGTTGCGGTAACTGCGTTGTTTGTTGCGGTATCTTGGGTCTTTGTTGCGCTATCTTGGATCTTTGTTGCGCTATCTTCGCTCTTTGTTGCGCTAACTGGCCTCTTTGTTATTTAGCAGAATATTCACGTCCTAAAACCTCTTTTCACCGACAATTAGATCCATTCCAACATAATTGATTCACCTTATCCCCTATCAATAGCTTATTTAATGCTGAAGCGGGCTAGCATTAGGGGAGCTCCTTTGATGGAAATTCGATTGTTGCGCTAACTGCGTTGTTTGTTGCGGTATCTTGGGGCTTTGTTGCGCTAACTTGGGTCTTTGTTGCGCTAACTGGCCTCTTTGTTATTTAGCAGAATATTCATGTCCTAAAACCTCTTTTTACCCACAATTAGATCCATTTCAACATAATTGTTTCACCTTATCCCCTATCAATAGCTTATTTAATGCTGAAGCGGGCTAGCATTAGGGGAGCTCCTTTGATGGAGATTGGATTGTTGCGCCAACTGCGTTGTTTGTTGCGCTATCTTGGGGCTTTGTTGCGCTAACTTCGCTCTTTGTTGCACTATCTCCGCTCTTTGTTGCGCTAACTGGTCTCTTTGTTATTTAGCAGAATATTCATGTCCTAAAACCTCTTTTTACCCACAATTAGATCCATTTCAACATAATTGTTTCACCTTATCCCCTATCAATAGCTTATTTAATGCTGAAGCGGGCTAGCATTAGGGGAGCTCCTTTGATGGAGATTGGATTGTTGCGCCAACTGCGTTGTTTGTTGCGCTATCTTGGGGCTTTGTTGCGCTAACTTCGCTCTTTGTTGCACTATCTCCGCTCTTTGTTGCGCTAACTGGTCTCTTTGTTATTTAGCAGAATATTCATGTCCTAAAACCTCTTTTTACCCACAATTAGATCCATTCCAACATAATTGTTTCACCTTATCCCCTATCAATAGCTTATTTAATGCTGAAGCGGGCTAGCATTAGGGGAGCTCCTTTGATGGAGATTGGATTGTTGCGCCAACTGCGTTGTTTGTTGCGCTATCTTGGGGCTTTGTTGCGCTAACTTGGGGCTTTGTTGCGCTAACTGGTCTCTTTGTTATTTAGCAGAATATTCATGTCCTAAAAACTGCGATTCTCCAATATTTATAACAATCCGAGTACGCTCAAATCATTTACTCAAAAATAAAAACCGTTCTCCACTAGAAGAACGGTTTTCCGAATGGTTATTTTGTTAAATCAAAATCTATTGGCGATACTCCCCACTCTTGGAGCTGTGCATTAATTTTAGAGTATGGTTTACTACCAAAAAAGCCTCTGTATGAACTAAGCGGACTTGGATGAGGTGCTTCGATAATAGCATGGCGACTTGTATCAATCAGTCGTTTTTTTTGTTGTGCTGGTTTACCCCATAGGACGAATATGATAGGTTGTTCACGGTCAGATAGCTTTTGAATAACTGTGTCTGTAAACTGCTCCCAGCCTTGTTTTTTATGTGAATGAGCTTGTCCTTCACGCACCGTTAAGACGGTGTTTAACATGAGTACGCCTTGCTCTGCCCATTTCGTTAATGTCCCGTCTATTGGAATCGGAAGGCCTAAATCTGACTCCAATTCCTTCAGCATATTTTGTAAACTTGGTGGATGCTTCACACCTTGTTTCACAGAAAAGCTCAAGCCATGTGCTTGACCTTCTCCGTGATATGGATCTTGCCCTAAAATGACAACCTTCACATCATCGTATGATGTATATCGAAAAGCGTTCCACACCTCCGCTTTGGGAGGATATATCGTTTGCGTGGCATATTCGTTTTCCAAAAAATCTAGAAGATGAAAAAAATACGGCTGATTAAATTCTGTACTGAGTATTTGCTGCCAATCGTTGTCTAAAATTTGCTTTGTCATCTTTTCTACTCCTTAAATTCGACTGTCACGTCATATCCGACAAGTGCAAACATATCAGCGACAGAACTTTGAGCGTTACTTTTTGCTGTATCAATAACCCCTTGAGTGGTTGCTTCTTCAATCATTAGTTTTTTTGCTTCTTTAGCAAGTTCATATGCTTCGCTAATATCTGCTTTTTCTCGGAACAGGCCTTCACTTGAAAAGACTTGAACATGATCAAAGTCTATTTGCGGCTCCCCTAAGATCTTTGCAGTTGGCAATGTAATCGTAGCTATTTTCTTCTCTTCATTTAATTCAATATCTTTTTCGGTAATCTTTGAAAAGTCTACACCTGCTTTAACGCCACCAGGTATTACAACTAATAATTCTCTTTTAGTTCCAGGTAAGTTTACACCAATCTCTTTACCGAAAAGTTTATTATCAGAGCGCTCAATCATGATTTTTGTATATGCCTCAGCTGTTGTTAGTTCATTTAAATTTTGAATACGTTCCATGATTGAACCTTTATTTTCTGTGAATGTACTACCTTTAATAAGGTTCATAGTTGCAATCGGAATGATTATTAATAGCGCTAAGACAATAATAGTTGCCCATACATACCATTGCATAAAGAACTTAGGTATTAAAAATTTCCGTATAAAGCCCTTTTTTCTATCTTTCCTATAGTAAAGAGACTCTGGAGAATCAAGAACTGTGGCAGATTGTTCTTCTGACTTTAATTCTTTTAACATCTTCTCAAGCTCTCGTATTTTCTTATTTGAAGTCACCTTAATCCCTCTCTTCTATTAATCTAAAAAGGAAATTAATATTCCCGATATTCAATTCGACATTATTCTACTATGTTCACTCCTATTATAAAAGTTTCTGCTCTATTAATACAATCGATTGAATTTGGTGATTAACGGCAATATTATTTAAAACCGTATTAGAGTAATATAATGGAAAGGAGTTGGTGGAATGGCTGATTTACAATGGCGAGAAAAGGTGAAAAGAATTACGAATGTAGCTGAAAGTGGCCAACACGTGCCAGAGCAGGCAAAATCGTTCGGCATGGGCTGTTTCTATATATTTTTTGTTTTAATTATTTTACTTTTTCTATTTTTATTAATTGGATTTATACAAAAAGGACATTACATAGCAGCTAGCATAGTAGGTTTACTTTGTTTAGGTGGGATTATTATTATTCGAAGAATTATAAATGCAGATCAGTTACCTAAATAAAAATCCAAACTGACCTTATTAAAAAGTTGGTTTTTGACCATTTCATTCTAGCCAGTTTTTTCGTTATAATAGGACTATTCAATTACATTTTTTATATTCGGAAAGTTTAATAAAATAAGTTTTTCATAAAAGGAGTCTATTTCAATGTCACTAAAAAAAACACTAACAATTGCCGGCACAGATGCTTCTGGTGGTGCAGGTTTACAAGCTGATTTAAAAACTTTCCAAGAGCATGGCACATACGGTATGTGTGCAGTGACTGTTGTTGCAACAATGGATCCAGACAATAACTGGTCTCATGGTGTATATACATTACCAATCGACGTTCTTAAAGCTCAGTTAAAAACAACTCTTTCTACAGGCGTTGATGCAGTAAAAACAGGGATGATTTCTACTGAAGAAGCTATTCAAGTAGCTGGTGAAGCAATTGCAAACTCTGGGACAACAAACGTTGTTATTGATCCTGTAATGGTATGTAAAGGTGAAGATGAGGTATTAAATCCAGGAAATGTTGAAGCAATGATTAAATACCTTCTACCACAAGCACTTGTTACAACACCAAATCTTTTTGAAGCTGGACAATTGGCTGGAACAGGTACACCAAAAACTATTGAAGAAATGAAAGTCGCAGCACAAAAAATCCATGAACTTGGCGCTAAAAATGTTATTATCAAAGGCGGTAAAGCGTTGCAACATGAAAAAGCTATCGACCTATTCTCAGATGGTGAAAAATTCATCCTGCTTGAAGCTGATAAAGTAGATACTACATATAACCATGGTGCTGGTTGTACTTTTGCAGCTGCTATTACAGCTAACCTAGCAAACGGTTTATCTGTAAGAGAAGCTGTTTTCGAATCAAAAGCTTTTGTTGCTGCTGCTATTGAACATGGCTGGAAATTAAATCAATTCGTTGGACCTGTTATGCACGGTGCAAAAGGCGTTTACGGTACTCCGAAAATCACTACTACTGAAGTTTAATATCGAATATTGGAACCTTCGCAAATTCAATTATTGCGGAGGTTTTTTATGTATATCTTTTCAAATTTAAACGATGTCTAAGAATTTATGATGGGACAACAGTTCTTTATGCAAAAAAAGCATTTCTTTTATATAAACAGGTTGTCCTTATTTAAATGAACATAATAATAAATCATGCACTTTTAAATAAAGAATTAATTTTTGCACGCTCTGCTTCTATAAAAACAACTTTCACCTTAATTCTTACAAAGCATATAAAGAAAATATATTTTTTGAGCTTTCGAATCGCATTCGCAGGAATTTTTCTCTATACTAGATAATAGATTGCTAGCTGTTGGAAGGAGAATTTAAATGGAAATAGTACAAATAGAAAAGCTTCAACAACTTCTTAATTCCTTTGCGAATAAAGATGTTTATATACATTTAGAGACAACCAACGGGGCTTATGCCTCTCATTTCAATGAAAAAGTATTCAACGCTGGTGCATTTATCCGTAACGTTAAACTTCAATATGAATTGGGTAAAGTTACAGCAGATGTTCCTCACCGTGTTGGTTTGAAAATGGCTCATGGCTGGGTTTATGCTCAAGGCATTACTCACTATGAAATAGATGAACAAAATCGTTTGTTAATGGCTGGACATGACTATGACGGCAAATTAGCAGTTGCACTTGAAATTAGCGAAACACCATTTACTTATTAACTAAGGAGTGATTCAGATGGCACTACAACCTGAACGACACGTACTTGTCGTATTCCCGCATCCTGATGATGAAGCATTTGGTGTTTCTGGCACCATCTCAACTTATGTCAATCAAGGTACACCTGTCACATATGCATGCTTAACACTTGGCGAAATGGGACGTAATCTTGGAAATCCCCCATTCGCGACACGTGAGACTTTACCTTTAGTCCGTAAAAAAGAATTAATCGCTTCATGCGAAGCAATGGGCGTTACAGATTTACGTATGATGGGCTTACGTGATAAAACAGTAGAATTTGAAGATGATGAGAAAATGGTTCAGATGATGACTGATTTAATCGATGAATTGAATCCATCTTTAATTATCACATTCTATCCAAATTACGCGGTTCACCCTGATCATGAAGCAACTGCGCGTGCTGTGGTACGCGCTGTACGTCGCATGCCTGTTGAACAACGTCCTAAGTTACATGCAGTAGCTTTTGCGAATAATACTGGTGAAGGTCTTGGAGAACCAGATATTGTAAATAATATTCGTGACGTTCGCGAGCAAAAACTTGGCTCAATGCGCGCTCATATTTCTCAAACTGCTTGGATGCTTGAGGAAAATGAAAAGCGTCTAGAAGCAGGTGAACCAGAGGCTGAGAACTGGTTAACTTATGAACGTTTCTTCAGCTATCGCTGGCATGAAGATTTTGAAGAGCAATTTTAAATGAATTACTCCTCCCCTATCAATTTTAGTAAAAAATTGATAGGGTTTTTTTTATTTTTCATAAGTAAATAAAAGGATTCGCATTTGTTATTGTCTGAAAAGTACGTCTTTTACCCAAACTATTTACATCTGAATGTAAACTCTTTATGATGAATAAATATTCAACTATAAAACGAGGTATTTAATATAAAATGAAAAAATTCCCTATATCTACTTGGCTATTATTTATAATCCCGTCACTGATTGGCGTATTCTTATTTATGACGCCACTTAAGACAGCTGATGGCTGGAAGGTTCCTATTGCGATTTTGGCGAATTTACTTGCCGGATCTTTGGTTTCATTCATCTCTTGGTTCACGGTTATCGTATTTTTCATCGCAGCATTAGGTTCAGTTGCTTATCACTTTATTCCGCAAAAGAATCCTGAGAAACCTACAATGTTTGATGGAATATTCCGTGTAAATTGGTTTTGGACAATCGCACGTGTCCTTGGTTTTGTCTTTGCATTCATGGTTGTACAAGATTTCGGTCCGAGCGCAATCCGTAACGAAAACACAGGTGGACTGTTAATGGATCCAGACGGTGGTCTTGTAACTTTCCTATTCACGATTTTCTTATTCGCAGGCCTACTGCTTCCATTTTTAACTGAATTCGGTTTACTTGAATTCTTCGGTACAATGATGGTTAAAATTATGCGACCATTATTCAAAATTCCTGGACGTTCTTCTATTGATGCATTAGCTTCTTGGATAGGCGATGGTACAATTGGTGTCCTTTTAACTAGTCGTCAATATGAAGAGGGCAACTATACACAAAAGGAATCAGCGATTATCGCGACTTCGTTTTCAATAGTATCCATCACATTTTGTATCGTTGTAATTGATACCGTACATTTAGGTGAGTACTTCATTCCATTTTACGGTGCGGTTGTTCTTTGTGGTTTAGTGTTGGCATTAATCATGCCACGTATTTATCCCCTTTCTAAGAAAAAGAATACTTATATTAATGGACAACCTCTTAACCTTGAGCGCGAAAAATTGCCAGAAGGTTATAATATGATTACACATGGTTTAGAAAATGCATTAAATACAGCTGAACGTAATCGTAATTTTAGTAAATTTTTCGTCGATGGTTTTAAAAACGTTTTAGATATGTGGTTCGGTGTTGCACCGATCGTTATGGCATTTGGTACTGTAGCGTTAATGCTTGCCGAGTTCACTGGCATATTTACTTTCTTAGGGAAGCCATTCGAACCGATTTTAACAGTTCTAGGTTTACCTGAAGCTGCTGAAGCTGCACAAACTATGGTTGTTGGTTTTGCTGATATGTTCTTACCTACTATTCTTGGTTCTGGTATTGAGTCAGACTTAACACGTTTTGTCATAGCCGGTGTTTCTGTTTCACAGTTAATCTACATGTCAGAGGTTGGTGGCTTAATCCTTGGTACTAAGATTCCTCTTAACTTTTTCGAGTTAATGATTATTTTCTTATTACGTACTTTGATTTCTTTACCAATTATCGCAGGTATCGGTCATTTAATTTTTTAATAACAAAAGCAGGACAGTCTTATTTAAAAGACTGTCCTGCTTTTTATTTATTCAACTACTATTTTATATATTAAGTAACTTTAAAGTAATTATTTCCGAATTCGTACATCACTTTATTTTATAGATAATTTATCTTTAATATCACATGCTGTTTTAAAAATACAATGTAACCACAAATAGATACCTATTCCTCTATATTACAAAGAAATCCTTGTTTTAAACATATATCAATCATAAATTTCTTATAACCTACTGATTCAAATTCAACACCAATTGCTTGTCCACTTAGCTCTTTTATTGCACCTTTACCAAAAACATGATGCTCTACATAACTATTCAACTGCAAATCGTCCTTTTTAGTAATGGCATTTACGGGAATATCTCGAGCAGGTTTACTTTCTCGATAACTAACTTCCTTTTTCACTAATTCCTTCCCTTTTACTAAACGGCGTACTTGTTTTAAGAATTGAGACTCCTCTACATGTTCATCATCTTTTAAATGGTAAGTAAGCAACTCCAAATGCTTGCGTGCACGAGTCATCCCTACGTAGAATAGACGAACTGCTTCTTCTATCGGTTCGCTATTACCCTCGTCCTGTCGTTTTAAATCATCTTTTGAAGGAATAATGCCATCAACTAGATCAATCATATACACGGTATCATACTCAAGCCCCTTTGCACTATGCAAAGTAGATAAAGTAACTACGTCACGCCCTTTGTTTGACCAAGACGTTTTCATAATTTCTTCTAATTCTTTTAAGCGTTTTGCAAATGCCTCAAGATTTGGTAGACCAATCGCAATATGCTCTAGTTGATTTAGAACACCTAATAATCCTTCCTCATTGAAACCAAGGTGCTCAGCCGTGCTACGAATCGATTTTTCATAGCCTAGATTTTTACGGATGATTTTAATCGCTTCTTCTGGATCTAATATATTTATCTTTTTAATTAACTTCTTTGTTTTATTCAATGCCTGCTCCTGATAATCTGCGTGTCGGACCGTTTGAAGCTGATCAAAAACTGAAGTTTTGTCATTATTGTTTTTTAAATACATCATTTGTTTTTTCGTAATGTAAGCATTCATTTTCGTATGAACTTTTTCAAGAATGTCTACACGTGAATCATTATAGGATAGGCGCATGAAATTGATAATATCTTCGACAATCCAATGTCGGAAAAATTTCAAATCTACGTCTTTCATATAGAATGGCAAACCTGCTTTATTTAACTTATCCACTAATCGGATGGCTGAAGAATTATTACGGTATAAAATGGCCGTATCTTGCGGATTATTACTTTTCTCAATTTCTTGAATGACATAGTTCAGTTGTAACTCATAGCGCTGCATATTGTGGATTTCAATTGATTCACCAGTTGGATTTTCCGTGAACATTTCCTTCGTATAGCGCTTTGGGTTTCGTTTAATGAAGTCATTTGCTGTTTTCACAATTTCTGGTGTGGAGCGATAGTTTTGAGTCATTGTTAAAATCTTAGCTTGTGGATAATTCTTTTCAAACTCTAATAACTTTTGGACATCCGATCCACGCCACATGAAAATAGATTGATCATCATCAGCTACAACACAAAGATTGTTTTGTGGTTTGGCTAATATTGTGATAATTTCATGCTGTATTACGGAATTATCCTGACTTTCATCCGTTAAAATGTATTCAAAGCGGCGCTGATATTTCGTACGAATTTGCTCATCCTCTTGTAAAATGCGTAAGCAGTACGTGAGCATATCATCAAAATCTAGGAGTGGATGTTGCGGGTTTTGCGTTTTGAATTGTTCATACGCCTTATACATATCGGCTATGCCTGAGATAGAGGATTTCACGGTACTTAGCTGCTTATTTGAAAGCATACGATTCTTTACATAGCTGATATAGGTAAGAAGCTCATCCATTTCATCTTCAGTTGGATTTGTATCCTTTATCTCCGTAAATATATTTCGAAGAATTATTTTTTTATGAAGTGGGACGTCGTTACCCCCTTCCACTAGTTGAAAAGTTATGCGTTGCTTTGCAAAGTATTCTCGCACTACTTGAAAAGCAAAGCTATGAATTGTAGAGAAATGTACCTTTTCATGCGTAAGTTTGCCAAAGAATTGGTCGAAGCGCTGTGCCATATCTTGTGCAGATGCTTTACTAAATGTAATGGCTAAGATCGCTTGTGCTGGTATTTTCTTCACTAATAATAGGTAGCCAATTTTCATATTCAAAGTCGTCGTTTTTCCTGAACCGGGTGATGCTAATAATAGCAATGGACCATCGGAATATCGAACTGCCTGTTTTTGTACATCATTTAATGAAACACCCGTATGTTGTTGCATTTTATCAAAGAAATTCATTTGTACTCGTAATCCTTTCCATTCATTCATACTGTTCTTTCTATTATAACTGAAAGCTAGTTGGAAACGCTTTTTTACCCGCTTAAGCAAGAAGTCACGAAACATTTAGAATTAACTTAATATTTAGTCCAGTAAGCTTGAATAATATGTTAAAATGAATAAATGCATTTTATGGAATCGGAGGTTAGACGAATAATTATGACAGTATCAGATGTGAAGACCGTTCAGGTGGAAAATGTACTAATTGCTTATCAATTTTTAAAAGATGTTGTTGCACACACACCATTACAAAAAAATGAATATTTATCTGAAAAGTATGGTTGTACCGTTTATTTAAAACGTGAAGATTTACAACATGTACGTTCTTTTAAACTACGAGGTGCCTATTATAAAATTAAAAGTATCGAGAATGATGCACGTGAAAAAGGTGTTGTTTGTGCAAGTGCAGGCAACCATGCGCAAGGCGTTGCATATGCTTGTGCAAATTTAGGAATCCGTGGACATATCTTCATGCCAACGACTACGCCTTCTCAAAAAATAGATCAAGTGAAAATGTTTGGACGTGAATTTGTAGAAGTTATTTTGTCAGGGGATACTTTTGATGATTCTGCTAGAAGTGCACAGGCATTTTCAAAGGCTGAGGAACATATTTTCATTCACCCATTCGATGATATAGATGTAATCTCTGGACAAGGCACCGTTGCCGTTGAAGTGATGAATGATATTGAAGAGCCAATTGACTATGTATTTGGTAGTATTGGTGGGGGTGGCTTAATTGCCGGTGTATCTGCCTATATTAAAAACCTTTCCCCTCAGACTAAAATTATCGGGGTTGAGCCAGGTGGTGCTGCGAGTATGAAAGCAGCTTTTGCTAACGGTGGTCCTGTTGCCTTAGATCATATCGATAAATTTGTTGATGGTGCTGCTGTACAACGTGTTGGCGACACTACATATGCACTTTGCAAAAAGTATGTTGATGATATTATTGCCGTTCCTGAAGGTAAAGTGTGTACGACCATTTTAAGTTTGTATAATAAGCATGCAATTATTGCTGAACCAGCGGGTGCTTTACCAGTTACAGCACTAGATGCTTATCAGAACCAAATTAAGGGGAAATCCGTAGTCTGTATTATTAGCGGCGGTAACAATGATATCGGTCGTATGCAAGAAATTAAAGAGAAATCCTTAATTCATGAGGGTTTGTTATACTATTTCATCGTCAATTTCCCTCAACGTGCAGGTGCACTTCGCCAGTTCCTTGGTGAAGTACTTGGTCCAGATGATGACATTACAACATTCGAATATACGAAGAAAAACAATAAAGAAAGTGGTCCAGCACTTGTAGGCATCGAATTAAAACGCCCTGAAGATTATTCTGGTTTGCTCGGCCGTATGAAACTTAACGGTTTCTCATTTAAAGAAGTGAACAATGATAGTACGTTATTCGCTCTATTAGTTTAATATTAATAAACAGAATCTTCTGATTGCAGGAGGTTCTTTTTTTCTTTCTCTGCTTTCCAATCTTGTCTGATCCCACGGTGAAATTCTTATGACTTCTGGGATCGAACCCATTATAAAGAAGCAATATCACCACTCCTTTGAAGATTAAAATTACTTTTAAATTTGGTAAATATACCTTCAATATTTCAACTGGATAAGCAACGGTTTTACGGGATTTTTCAAAAAAATTAATCTAATATTACTTTCAGATTTTGATATAGGTAAACAAAAAACAGGAACCCATAAATAGGGCTCCTGCTTTAAGTTTCTACTTATTAAACACTTAGTAAAGTTCGATCTGATACAAGCTTTTCTCCACGAATACGTTGGAATGCATCCATTAAATCGGCGATTGTTAAATCTTTCTTTGCTTCTGGGTCAACCTCCAAAATAATTTGGCCTTTATCCATCATTATGAGGCGGTTACCTAGATCAAGCGCTTGTTGCATATTGTGGGTAACCATTAACGTTGTCAGATTATCCTTTTCAACTAGCTGCTTTGTTAAATTCGTAATAAGCTCTGCACGCGAAGGATCAAGTGCAGCTGTATGTTCATCTAATAGTAAAATTGATGGCTTTGTAAATGTTGCCATTAGTAGTGATAATGCTTGGCGTTCTCCGCCAGATAGCAAGCCTACTTTAGCTGTTAAGCGGTTCTCCAAATTGAGATGCAATGATTCCAACGATTCACGGAAAAACTCACGTCTCTTTTTATCGACTCCTATACGTAAGCCACGACGCTTATTGCGAGAATATGCAATTGCCAAGTTCTCTTCTACGGTCATTGTTGGTGCTGTACCTGCCATTGGATCTTGGAAGACACGGCCAATTAAGTGAGAGCGTTTATATTCGGGATATTTGGTTACATTTTTTCTGTCTATTTCAACAGTACCAAAATCCGGTGATAAAGCTCCCGAAATCATATTCATCATTGTAGATTTTCCAGCACCGTTACTACCAATTACAGTGACAAAATCACCTGTTTTTAAATCTAGATTAATATTATCTAAGGCAATTTTCTCATCAGGCGTTGTTTCGTTGAAGATTCTGTTAATTCCCTCTAGTTTAAGCAAGTTGTTTCGCCTCCTGTTCACTAGTAAGCGTACGTTCTGCACGACGTTTCGCTTTTCGTGCACGCTCTTTACGTTTTTCAAAGAATTTAGGTAATATCAACGCCACGACCACAATTAATGCTGTGATAAGCTTCATATCACCTGTATCTAAAAATTCAACTCGAAGTGCGATAGCAATGACGATTCGGTAGATAATCGCTCCGACAATTACAGCTAAAGTTGTACGGACAATTGTTTTAGTTCCTAAAATCGCTTCCCCGATAATAACAGAAGCTAAGCCGATAACAATCATCCCTATCCCCATACTCACATCTGCAAATTTCGTATACTGTGCAATAAGGGCACCTGATAGTGCAACTAAAGCATTTGAAATTCCCAGCCCTAAAATGATTAATGTATCTGTATTCGCAGAAAAACTACGAATCATTTTGTCATTATCACCCGTTGCACGAATAGCTAAACCTACTTCTGTTTTTAAGAATCTATCGAAAATAATTTTAATCGCAAAAGTTACGATGATCATGATGAAGAATGTACCCCATGTTTTTGGCACATTTTCAATACCTATGCTAATTAAAACATTATTTATTGCTGTATCAATACCTAGATTACCCCACCAACCAAAGAAGATGGTGAACAGCGAATCGACGTTCGAAAGCGGTACGTTTGGACGACCAATTGCTGTTTCTGTCGTTGCTCCCATAATACGTAAATTGATGGAATAAAGAGCAATCATCATTAATATCCCAGATAACAAAGGATTGATTTTCGCCTTCGTATGAAGTATTCCTGTCATACATCCCGCTAAAAACCCCGCGACAGTCGCCGCTGCTGTTGCCAATGCTGGGTGGTAACCAAGCACAATTAAAGTCGCTGCTGTTGCAGCACCTGTCACAAAACTACCATCCACTGTTAAATCAGGAAAATCTAAAACTCGGAATGTAAGATACACTCCGAGCGCCATAATTGCATAGATGATTCCTTGCTCAACAGAGCCAAAGATTGCTGTAAACATGTAGAATCATCTCCTATCTATTCGACTACTTCTGCTTTCCATTCGTCTTTGATGTCTAAACCAAGTTGTTCAGCTGCTTTCTTGTTAATCTCGAATTTTAAGTTTTTAGGATAAGCCACTGGAATATCTGCTGGTTTTACACCATCTTTTAAAATTTTCACTGCCATTTCTCCAGCTTCATAACCTATATCTGAATATGCAAATCCGAAAGCACCTAGACCGCCTCGTTTAACAGAGTCTAATTCTCCAACCATCACAGGAATTTTCTTATCAGTTGCCACATCCAACACTGATTCAAGTGCTGTTACGACTGTGTTATCCGTAATGATATAGATTGAATCTACTTTACCTACTAATGATTCAGTTGCCTGTTTTACTTCTGCTGATGTTGAAACAGATGCTTCTACAATTGTCACACCTAATTTTTTAGCTTCTGCTTTTACCATATCCACTTGTACACGCGAATTTTGCTCTCCTGAGTTGAAAACCATACCTATTTTTTTAGCTTTTAGTTCTTCAGCTAAAAACTTCACTGTACTTGGAATGGCTTCTGGATGTGTATCCAGAGTACCTGTTACATTTCCATCTGGAGCTTCCATTGATTTTACAAGCTCTGCTCCTACTGCATCTGTTACAGATGTGAAGAGAACCGGAATATCCGATGTTGCAGCTGCAACTGCTTGAGCACTTGGCGTTGCGTTAGCGAATATTAAATCAACACCTTCACCAACTAAATTATTTGCTGCCGTTGTATTAATACTTGGATCCCCTTGTGCGTTTTCAATTTTGAAATCTACTTTAAGACCGCTATCTTCAATTGCCTTTTTGAATCCTTCAGTAGCTTCATTTAAAGATGGATGTTCAACATATTGAGAAATCCCAATTTTATATGTTTTCTCATCTGATTTTTCAGATCCTGAATCACTCGATCCCGCAGAGCCAGATTTATCTTTGCTTCCACACGCCGCTAATACTAGCATTGCTGCAAATAACAAAAATGCTAACTTCTTGTAACCTTTCATCATTTGAATTCCCCCCTATTTGAATCGTAATCACTTCTATTGAACTAGTGTGATTATAATTAGTGTTATATTACAGGGCTAAAAGTCAATCGTCAACAACATTATGAATCTTTCGACAATTATGAATATAGTACCTTTGTCGCTTTAACGCGTTGAACGGCTGAACATCAACGTTTTAGTGTAAATCGCTAAATTGTGAACATTTTGTGAACTTTTATTAATAAAGGAAATAGAATTAATTTTATCCTATTTCAAAATTAAACCGCTCATTAATGGATTAGATTAGAATAGAAAAAAATATCCTTATATACTTTCAAAGGGCTAGAAAAAACTTTAAATAGGGATGGATTTCATCTTAAAATCGACATTAAAATAAAAAAGCACTAGGCTCCAAAACAAAAAATTGTTTCAAAGTCTAGTGTTACTTAAATACATTGGTAATAAACGCTTATATTTATAGCTAATTTTTCGCTACGTATAAATGTTTTACTAATTCCTTATTCTTTTCTTTGAAAATATCATTATGAGATGATACCATTCCATACTCATATGCATCTGGTATTACGTATTGCTTTGCTTTATTTACTGCATTTGCTGCATCTTGAAATGCACCTGCAATTAAATGTAATTTTCCTTCATGATTCAAAATATCACCTGCAGCATATAGACCTTCTACAGACGTTTCACTTAAAGGACTTCCTGCAATACTATATTCATTTGCCATTTCAATATTTAATCCACTATTTCTTGTCAGCTCTTTATCTCTATCATAACCGTGATTAATAATAACTTCATCAACAGGTAGTTGAATAATATTGCCATCTTCAATACTCAACAACTCGACTTTTTCAATACGTTCGTGATCGTTTGAGGCAATTAGTTTTTCAATTGATGTATTTAGTAAACACTCAATAGAACTATTGAATAGACGTGATACCTCTGCCTCATGCCCTTTTAACATATCTTTTCGGTAGGTTAAGTAAACTTTTTTGGCAATGGGCTCCAATTCATTTGCCCAGTCTATTGCAGCATTTCCGCCACCTGAAATCAATACAGTTTTGTTTTTAAAGCGTTCTAGAGATTTGACAGTATAATGTAAATTTGAAATTTCAAATCGTTCAGCGCCTTCGATATCCAGTTTTGTTGGATTTATAATACCGCCCCCAACAGCTAAAATAACTGTTTTTGAAAAGTGTTTATTGTTCGCTGATGTTGAAATAATAAAGTTCCCATCTCCGCCTTTATTAATTGACGTAACTTTTTCTCCTAATGCTAACTTAGGATTGAAAGTCATTCCCTGCTGAATCAATTGTTCTATCAATCGTTCACCTGTAACAGGTGTCAGTCCACCAATATCCCAAATCATTTTCTCTGGATACACATGCACTTTTCCTCCTAAAAAAGGTTGGAATTCGATAATTTTTGTTTTCATTTCTCTTAGACCACTATAGAAAGCTGAAAAAAGTCCTGCTGGGCCACCACCAATAATTGTTACATCATATAATTCTTCTGAATTCATCTTGTATCCTCCTATTTAAATTATTGTTTTAATATTCAAAATTCACACTCTATGTTTTTGACCTTGCAAGTAGATATAAGAAATAAGGCGCTCCAATAACTGCAACGACAATACCAGCTGGAATTTCAGATGGTTGTAATATCCATCTACCTATCGTGTCCGCAGTTATTAACAAAAGGCTACCTATTAAAGCAGCTGTCGGTAAGAGATACTGATGTTTTGCACCCACTAGTTGTCGTGCTAAATGTGGTGCAATTAAACCAATAAAGCCAATTCCTCCACTAACAGATACGCTTGCACCAGCTAAGCCAACTGCAATTGCTAGTAAAATTAATCGCTCTTTTTCTATAGCTAGTCCAAGGCCCGTAGCAGGTATCTCTCCAAGATTAAATGTATTTAAGACACGTGCTTTCGAATAAGCGATTGGTAACAAAATTAGAATCCAAGGCAATAATGCCAATACAAAGCTCCAGTTAGAACCCCAAATACTACCTGCCATCCAAATAGCAACAAATTGGTAGTTTTCAGGTGATAATCTTAATGTCAATACAATCATTGCCGCACTAATACCCGCCGCTACTGCAACACCTGTTAACAATAGCCTTGTAGGCGAAATTCCTTCACCACGTTTATATGCAAGTACATAGATCAGAATAGCTGTAGCTCCTGCACCTACAAACGCTAATATAGGAAGAAAAAAAACTGGCGCTGCTGTTGTAGTTGGAAAGAACGAAATAAATAACATGACTGCTAAACCTGCTCCTGAATTTATACCTAAAATTCCTGGATCAGCTAATGCGTTCCTTGAAACTCCTTGTAATATGCTCCCCGATACAGCTAATGCCATCCCTACTAAAATGGAGATAACAATTCGTGGTAATCTGAAATCAAACAAGATTATATTCTGTTTATCCGTCCCCATTCCAAATAATGTTCGAACTAATTCAATTGGAGTGAGCCTTATAAAACCTGTACCCATACTTATCATGAACATAATAATGATGAGTAGACAAATAGTGAGAATAAGAAAGATATTCTTCCGATGTTTTTTTTGTTGATAAGCAGATATGTAATTTTCCTCAGTCACAACTCTTTTCCTCCTTTACGAGCAAGGTAAAGAAAGAATGGAACGCCAATCAAAGCAATCAATGCTCCTATAGGTGTTTCATAAGGTGGATTTATCATTCTCGCAGCAAAATCAGCTAGTATAACTAATAGACTCCCTAAAATTGCTGAACAAGGTACAATCCAACGATAATCGCTTCCTACAAGAAAACGCGTTAAGTGAGGAACAATTAATCCAACAAATCCAACGGCACCTACAACTGAAACGGCTGCTCCCGCCAACACTAATACGACAACTGATCCAAAGAATTTTATCCTCCCAGTTCGTTGTCCCAGTCCAATCGCCACTTCGTCTCCTAGACTAAGCAAAGTGATTGATTTTGATAGCATGATTGCACCGATAATTGCTGCTATTATCCAAGGAGACATAACTTTAAGATGCTCCCACTTTGTACCCGAAACACCACCTGCATTCCAAAACGCCAAATCTTGACCAATGCGAAAATAAATTGCAACTCCTTCACTAAGCGCTCCGAGTAAAGCACTGACTGCTGCTCCTGCTAATACAAGACGCATAGGTGTTAAACCACCCTTTGCTAAAGAACCCACTCCATAAACAATGCCAGCACCTAAAGCTGCTCCAAAAAATGAAAATAAAATTATATACATATAAGGTAAGCCAGGAAAGAAAGCAAAGCAGATAGCAAGCATGAAAGCAGCACCTGCATTTAATCCCAATAGACCTGAGTCAGCTAACGGGTTTCGTGTCATTCCTTGCATAATAGAACCTGCTACAGCAAAACACGCTCCTACTAAACCTGCTCCAAGAACTCTTGGTAGTCTTATATCTTGAATAATTTGGTGTGTAGTCAAATTGGGGTTAAATTGAAAAACAGCAGACCAAACAGTTCCAAAATCAATATCTGCTGCACCAAATGATACTGATAATCCTATAGCGAATAAAAGTCCTATCGTTCCTCCCAGTAATATGACAGTTGCAATAATTGGACGTGAGCCCTTATATACTTTCTTTAAATCTATTGATTCTTCTACTGAATCTGACATCTTATTTCTCCTTACTTTTATTCAACAAGTTTGCAATAAGCATTCCGTTTCTTTATTCAATTGATAAGATAAGCAAATTGGATTCTGGCTAAAAGGACATGTCATTAATATTGCATTAATATCAAAAACTGCTTTTAAATTTTCACTTTTCATTACTTTTTCTGGTTTTCCTTCTGTAATAATCTTACCGTCCTTCATCGCAATCATATAATGCGAGAAACGTGATGCATGATTCAAATCATGCAGTACCATTACAATCGTTTTCCCTTCCTCTTCGTTTAACTTTTTAAGCAATAAGAGAATATCAAGTTGATGAGCTAAGTCCAAATACGTTGTTGGTTCATCCAATATTAAAATTTCCGTATCTTGTGCAAGGGCCATTGCAATCCATACGCGCTGTCGTTGTCCACCTGATAACGCTTCTACGGGGCGATCTCTTAGCTCACCTAATCCAGTGACTTCAATTGCCCAATGTATATGTTGTAAATCTTCTTTTTTCAATGTACCAAAGCCTCTTTGGTGTGGAAATCGGCCGTATGAGACTAATTCAAATATTGTAAGTCCTGATGGTGCTTCAGCGCTTTGTGGCAAGATTGCCATTTTCTTTGCAATTTCTTTTGTGGAAACTTGTTGAATTGCACGCCCGTCAAGAAAAATTGCTCCATTTTGTGTCTTTAAAATCCTTGCAATTGCTTTTAAGAGTGTTGATTTACCACATCCATTTGGACCAATAATGGTCGTAATTTTTTTTTCAGGAATTGCGGCACTTAACTCTTCTATAATTACAGTGTTTGTATACCCAACTGCCACATGATCAACAGTAAGAACTGACATATTTTTTTATCATCCTTCCTTTGCCTTATGACAATTCAATTGATAATGATTATCATTGTCATTTATTTCAGTATAAAGTATATTGGAAATATTTACAACGTTTTTCCGATAGCTTAAACATTCCTGTCGAACTACTACTGAATAATGATCATTTTAAAAGTTTTCTATAAAAAGAAAGATGTTCCCTCACCATTAAGTAGGCAGGGACCACCCTTTTCTATTGTTTAAGATTAGTAAGCCAAGTAGTCAGTTCTTCAACTTGTGCAAGTGTTGCAATGGGATCATAATACCAAGAGCGTTCTTCTGGCCAAATATATAGACGGTCGTTCTTAACCGCTTCCAAACTGCCCCAAATTGGATCTTTCTTAAAATCTTCAACTGTTCGACCGTTGGAAGTCATGATAATATAGTCTCCAGCGTATTCTGGTATCATTTCCTCTGAAAGCTCTGCCCATTGCTTCTTCATAATTTCTTCAGCAATACTCTTTGGAGGTTTCCTTCCGAAAGCTTGATAGACTGCCTGGCCGCCACGACCAAAATTGTCACCGTATACATATGTCACCTTTCCAGCGTCTTCCATAATTGAGAAACTGCTTTCTTCTTTAATAGCTGCGTCTACCTTGGCTTTAGCATCTGCAATCTGTTGGTCGTATTTTTCTAACCAAACTTTTGCTTCATCTTCCTTATTTAATAGCTCCCCAAAATAAGTTAACTCCTCGTGAGCATTTTTTAAATCACCATAAGGAATAACAATTGTAGGGGCAATTTTGCTTAAAATCTTGTAGCTTTCATTGTTCCCCGTAATAATTAGATCAGGATTCATTGCTAGTATATTTTCTGCAGACGGTTTCCCATAAACTCCTGTATCAGAAACACCTTTTAATTTATCTTTGAAATAATAGTTTTTAAGTGTCAATTCGGGTGCTCCAACTGGAATTACATTTAGAGCGATTAGACTACCTAAATATTCTTCTGCTACAATGCGTTTGGGTTGTGTAGGAATCTCTATTTCTCCATTTATTGTACTTATTGTTTTTGTTTTTTTACTCTCTTTAACATCTGAACTCTTAGTTGTATCCTCTACTGTTTTATCATTATTTGTACTGCTACAAGCAGATAGAGCTAAAACCATGAATACAAGTAGCGTTACTACTATTCCTAATTTCCAATTTCGATATTGTTGTATATACAAATTAATATCCCCTTGTCTATTACATCCTGTTAGTTAATTTTCTTTTTATAATTTAGATTATTTACTACTACACTATTTTTTTCCTTAGTTAGTTCCTCAATTTTAGTTGCTAAATCTTCTGCTTGGTGCAGTACTGAAACTGGATCAGAAGCAAAGTAATATTCGGGTGCTAATTTAATTACTTCTCCCTTTTTAACTGCATCAAGATTTGTCCATGTCGCTGGTAATGAACCGCCCTTATTAAAGTAGTTCATCTCTATTACATAATCTCCTACATAGTCATTTACAACTTCATATGATATTTCGTAACGGCTACCATCCGCTTCTTTCGTATCAAACAACTCTTTTACTTTTGGTGGAGGTGTCATTCCTAATGTTTCATATAATGCTCGTCCTCCAACAACACCGTTCGGAGCAATAACTGAAAGGTTCTTTTTCCCTAAATCAAAAATAGTAAAGGTAGAATCTTTGCTGACTACTTTATTAATTTTTTTTTTCGCTACTGCAATACGTTTATCAAAATCTTCAAGGAATTGCTCCGCTTTATCTGTACGTCCAAGGTATTCCCCCATCGCTTTGATTTCTTCGTGAATAGATTTATAATTAGTGTCAGAAAAAACAATCGTTGGAGCTATTTTTTCGTATTTTTCAACTGCTTCTTTATCCCATGTAATAATTAAATCAGGATTTAATTCCATAACTTTTTCTAAAGACGCTTCACCATCACCAATATTTTCAATTGCATCTTCTTTATAATAGTCTTTCAAATATGCTGCATAATCCAGGTTTGCCATAACAGCTCCTACTGGCGTGACATCAAGTGCCAGCAATTGTCCTAAATACCAATCCGTCACTATTCGTTCAGGCTTATCTGGCACTTCAACTTTACGACCGATATCGTCAGTAATCGTACGAGTTCCCGTTTCAGCTTGTACGTTTTCATTTTTTTGTTCTTCTTGTGCTTTATTGCTCTTAGTCGCTCCACATCCTGTTAAAATAAGCATCAAACTAAGCACCATCAGCAAAATTACCTTCAAGTTCAATTTATTGAACATTATAATATTCCCCTCTACCCGCGTAATTCTAAGTTTGTATTTACTATTTCGCTTACATATTATTTCAATTTTAATATCCAAATTGTGCTTCATGGAGTCTGCTGTATGTACCTTTCATCTCCAATAATTCACTATGATTCCCTTGTTCCTTGATACCCTCTTCCGTTACAACAATAATACGATCAGCATTTTTTATCGTTGCTAGACGATGAGCAATAACAAGCGTTGTACGCCCTTTCGATAGATTGGCTAGAGCTTTCTGAATAGCAATTTCTGTTTCTGTATCAAGTGCAGAAGTGGCTTCATCCAAAATAAGAATAGATGGATTTTTCAGAAACATACGAGCAATTGAAAGACGTTGCTTTTGCCCTCCAGATAGCTTGGCCCCTCTTTCACCAATCATTGTGTCTAATCCATTTGATTGAGACAGGATAATATCTTCAAGCTGTGCTTTTTTGGCTGCCTCCCAAATTTCCTCTTCTGAAGCGTCTAATTTTCCATAGGCAATATTTTCACGAATCGTTCCATCAAAAAGGAAAACATCTTGCTGAACAACCCCTATATGAGAACGAAGAGATTCTAAAGTCATTTTCTTCGTATCAATGTCATCAATCGTAATTTGGCCGTTTTTGACATCGTAAAAACGAGGTAGTAAGCTACAAATCGTTGTTTTACCTGCACCAGATGGACCTACAAGTGCTACCGTTTCGCCTGCACGGATTGATAAATTAATCTTCTCTAGCACATTTTCTTTATTTTCATAGCCAAATGATACATTTTGATAGTTAATATTCCCTTGTAGTTGTGTGACATCTTCTGCTTCTGAAGCATCCGCAATATCCGGTTCGGTTTCAAGTAAGTCTAAGTAACGTCTAAAACCAGCAATACCCTTTGGATACATTTCAATTACTGAATTTATTTGTTGAATCGGCTGAAGAAATACATTTGACAGAAGTACAAAGGCGATAAACTCTCCATATGACATATTCCCTTGTATAACAAACCAAGTTCCACACAATAGAACGAAAATGGAAACAACTTTCATAAGAATGTAACTGATAGATGAATTCCAAGCCATTATTCTATAAGCAATCAATTTTGTATTACGAAAGCGGCTGTTATTTTCATTGAACTGAGCAATTTCATAATCTTCATTTGTAAAAGCTTGTACCACTCGCATACCACTCACATTATTTTCTACTCTTGCATTGAAGTCAGCTATATCAGCAAACATTCGATCGAATGCCCGAGACATTTTCCGGCTAAAGTACAATGATAAATAGATAATCAGTGGAATGATGATAAATGTCAGAATAGCTAATTTCCAATTAATTGATAGCATTAAACCAAATGCACCCGTTAATGTCATCAATGCTATAAACAAATCTTCTGGCCCATGATGGGCAATTTCTCCGATATCCATTAAATCGTTTGTCATCCGAGAAACTAAATGACCTGTTTTATTGTTATCAAAAAATCTAAATGGTTGCTTTTGAATATGAGTAAATAACTCCTTACGCATATCTGTTTCAATATTCACACCAAGCTTATGTCCCCAGTAAGTAACTACATAGTGAAGGGCTGAACTGATGATATAAATTGCAAATAATCCGACACACGCCCATAAGATAAAGCCTAAATTTCCTGATGGCAATAAATCATCCACTACGCGATTTACGGCTAATGGAAAAGCAAGCTCTAATAACGCTGCAATGATTGCGCAAGAAAAATCCAATATAAACAACCCTTTATACGGTTTATAATAGGAAAAAAATCGCTTTAACATTGTTAAATACACCCCTACTCAGCAATATTTTTCTTTATGCCAAATCCATATATTGTTCAATGGATATGATATTGAAAATTTAAACGAACTCTTATTAGCTATTGAGATAAAAAGAGAGCCTTTACTAGATCCAACTTGCTTCAGGCATAGCCTTTCATCAATAGTAATAAAATTAATATAATCTTACTTTTCCTGATTTTTAGATACTAGCAAATCTGCTATTTCTTCAGACTGAGCTAATACTGAGATAGGGTCATATGGCCAAAACCTCTTAGGATCAAGATCGAAAACTTGGTCTTTTTTTACTGCTTCCATTGAAGTCCACATACTATTTTTCTTGTCCAATTTGCCACCATATGATTGGTCCAAAAAGATATAGTCACCTGCATAATCATTTAAAGCCTCAAACGATATTTGTTTAAATGTATCGCCTGTATCAATCAGTTCTTTTTTTATTTTTTCAGGTGGTGTGAGTTGAAGTTGCTTGTATATTGCCTGTCCACCCCTATAAATACCCTCCCCGTATATGTAGAAGTCCTTATTATAAGCACCAAAAATTGAAACAGTTTCATTGGCACTTATTACATTTTTAATTTTCTCTCGCTGTTCTTCAATTTTTGTATCAAATGACGCAAGCCATTCTTGTGCTTTCTTTTCCTTTCCAAGCATTTCTCCAAATGCTGTTACTTCCTCATGAGTGCCTTTGTAAGTTTCATAAGGAATTATTATTGTAGGTGCTATCTTTGAAAAATCTTCAAACGCGCTATTTTCAGAGTTCGCACTTATTATTAAATCTGGATTCAACTCTAATATTTTTTCTTTAGAGTTTTCCCCGATGCTGTCAATTCCGGTGATGAAATTTTGAATATGGATATTTTCAAGATCCGAATCAGTTGCTCCTACTGGTTTTTCATCTAATAAAAGCAAGGTAGGTAAATAGCCATCTACAACGATTCTTTTTGGTTTGGATGGTATTTCAATATCTCCATGAATGGTTTTTACAACCCTTGTTACCTTTTGCTCTTTATTCTCATTATTTTGCTGTTCGCTTGTACTATCTTCGGTTTTGTTACACGCAACCATAACTATTGAAAACATGATTAATAGTAAACAAAACAAGAACGGTGATTTATTTTTTAACATCTTTATCCTCCCGTTAATGATTATCATTCTCATTTAGGATATCAGTTTACATATTTATAGTCGATGTCAATAAGTCAGTATTTTCATATGTTGGATAGTCAGTCCTCTTTTTCTTTTAACAAGTGTCTCACTTGGATTTCTAATTGTTTTTCCAATGCATATGCTTCACAAAATCTAAATTCTTCTTGCTTCAAAAAATAAATCTGCTGTTTTTGAACAGCAGGGATTGAACTCCAAATGGGGTGATTTTCTATTGTTTTTTTCACTCTATGCAAATATCCACTTCTTTCACATGCAATGATAAACATATGATCTGCTGTATACTCTGGTAAACGATCCTCTGGAATCACTAAATGATTTTGAGCATCCAATACTTCTCTCTGAATTCGCTCTGGCGCTGCCAATTCAAGCATGTCGTACAAATTATAGGCTGCTCTAGCTGTTCGATCCCATATTCTTATGTATTGATCGTCCCAAAATTCATATAATGCTACTGTTTCATTTTGCTTTTTCACCTGTTCAATCCTTCGTTTAGACTGCTGCACCTTTTCTTTAAATGCTATTATCCAATCCTCTGCCTGTTTCTCTCTCCCAAGAAGCTCTCCAAAAAAACGTAACTCCTTTAGTAAGTCACTGTTTCCCCAATTAACCATCAAAACAGGTGCAATTTTCTCCATTTGCCCTATCCTTTCCGGGTTAGCATAATAGTAATAAGTTGGGACAATGATTAAATCTGCAGCTAGTTCATCTAAAGGGACTTTTCCTACATCAACAACACCGTTTAACTCAGCTTGTAGAAGTTGCGAATCATTTAAGACTTCATCTGTAGATGCTATTGGTTTAATTCCTAAGGCAAGCATATCGCCTAAAAATTGTAATGCTATAATTCTCTCTGGCTTACGTTTTAATCGAAAATCACTTGGTGACATGCCTACCAAACTTTTAAATTTTTTACTAAGCGAACTACCATCAGCATATCCAACTTTATAAGCAATATCATTTAAGGGCGAATCGCTTGTAAGTAAATATTCCTTTGCTTTATTTACCCTTACGTATGCCAAATAATCAGAAAAATTCCAACCCATTTGTTTTTTGAAAAATGCCGAAAAATAGCGTGGATTATATCCAATCATTTCAGCTATAAAAGTACGCGTTATCTTTTCATGAAAATGCTCGTCTATATAAGCACATGTAGAGCTAAATACTGCACTCGGATATCTAGTATCTGTAGAAAAGTAAAGCTCAAAGAATTCTTTTAATAAATAATGAATTCGGTCTTCTTCTTCCATTGACGAAAAACAATCCATTAATTCTTTCATAATCATAAAAGCTCTATGAGGGAGTTTTTCTGTTAGAAATCCATTTTGAGGTAGATTATTATATTGAAGATGATATTTTAATTCATTGTCCAAAATACTGGTCAATTCATATTGCTCTATTGTCATTTGATAATATTCAAAAATATCATCAGATAGACTATTTCTTAAACGTAGAAGAGATCCAGGATGTATGCTAATAAGATTCCCCTCCACCATTGAAGACTGTATCTCATTTAAGTTCGCTTCAGCTTCTCCTTTTACTACTAAAATGAGAGTAGGTGACTTAATAGTATTAAATATCAATACATCCTTAGGCTTTATTTCTACTATTTTTATATCTTTTAGAACATTGATTAACTTTATGTATTTTCCACTTTTGATCAACAAAATGTCCCTCCTATGCTTTGCTAGTAAAAGAAAACTTACCTATTTCCTTCATTAACAACTTATTAACAACAATGATAATGATTATCAATATCATTAATACTATACTATAGTATAGTAGGATATAAAAGGAAGATACATCCACCCTTTTCATTCTTTCATCATAATTTTGAAGTATTGTAGATGTTGAAGTATCAAATAATGGGTTATGGAAGAAATGTAAACTTTATATTAAACGACTTTAAATTCGTCATTTAAACATGTCATTATGGGGAATGTCGCTTTAAAATTTTCATTGTTTTTTAGAGGGTTACAAACAATTTACATCTTAATTCAGGAAAAAGATTCTACACTAGGTATCCAAAATATGGAGCCTATTGTTTTTTTATTGTCTCTACTTTATTAAATTTAAATATAAAAGTTGTATTGAAAGGTTAATTTATACATGTACAATTTATTTTCGCTATGATAGGGTGTAGTGTAGACTTTTTATGACGTGGTTCGTAACCATCCCACGAAAAAAAACTAGGGGGAAATGAATAATGAAAGTAAAATCTTTGGCTACTAGCGGAATTATCGCAGCGCTTTATATAGCTGTGTCTATGCTAATTGCCCCACTCGCATTCGGTGCTTTACAGTTCCGTATTGCTGAAATGTTCAATCATCTTGTTGTCTTCAACAAGAAATTCTTTGTAGGTATCGTGATTGGTGTATTGATTACAAATCTATTTTCACCACTTGGTATGTATGATTTAATCTTTGGCCTTGGTCAATCTGTCTTAGCCTTAAGCATCACAATCTTTGCGAAACGTTTTATTAAGGGACATGTTAAGCAAATGATTTTCGGTACACTTGTATTTACATTTACGATGTTCTTAATTGCCATCGAATTGAATCTCGCATTCCAGCTACCGTTTCTATATACTTGGCTAACAGTTGCTGTCGGTGAATTAGTTGTGATGGGTATTGGTATTCCGATTATGCTAGCACTGAACAAGCGTATTAACTTTAGTAAGCTAATTGAAGATTAATATTATTGCCACCTAACCGCATTTTTGCGAATGGGTGGTTTTTTGTTTTACGCTCATCCAAAAACAAAGAGAGAGTCTCAAATCAAGACTCTCTCCTTATTTTATAGCTGGTAATCTTTCACTTCATCACGCAATTTTGCCTTTAAGAATTTGCCGACGGACGTTTTTGGGATGTCTGTTAAGAAGACAACATGGTCTGGTACCCACCACTTTGCAAATTGCCCTTCTAAATACGAAAGAAGTTCTTCCTTCGTTGCACTACTACCTTCTTTCAAAACAACACAAGCTAGTGGACGTTCTTGCCACTTTTCGTCTGGAACTGCTATTACAGCTGCTTCGAATACAGCCTCATGTGTCATAAGTGCATTTTCTAAATCTACAGATGAAATCCACTCTCCACCGCTCTTAATTAAATCTTTTGTTCGGTCTGTAATTTTGAGATACCCCTCTGGTGTCATGACAGCAATATCACCTGTGTATAGCCAACCGTCTTTAAACGCTTCTTCCGTGCGATCATCCTTATAATATTCATCTGCAATCCAAGGGCCTCGAACAGTTAGCTCTCCCATAGTCTTACCGTCCCAAGGAACTTCCCCATTTTCATTGACGACACGTGTTTCAACGAGAGTTGTCGTCAAGCCTTGTGTAGCACGAATATTAAGTTTCTCTTCTGCAGACCAGTTCTCCATTTCTGTTGTGTACGTGGAAAGACTGACAATTGGCGTTGTTTCCGTCATTCCATAACCAACGATAAATGGTACTTTATATTTTTCTTCAAAAGCACGGATTAGACCTTTTGGTGAAGCTGATCCACCACAAACTATGGCGCGTAATGACGATAAATCTCGTGGATTTCTCTCTTGTTCGTTTAACACACCAAGCCAAATTGTCGGTACGCCTGCCGTTAACGTCACTTTTTCTTGTTCGATTAAATCGAGTAAGAGCTGCGGGTTAAACATTGGTCCTGGCAATACTTGTGTTGTACCAAAATTCACTGCTGCAAATGGCATCCCCCATGCATTTACATGGAACATCGGTACGACTGGCATAGCTACATCGTTCTCACGAATACCAAGTGAATCTGCTAAACCAAGTGCTATGCTGTGTAGTACTAAGCTACGGTGCGTATAAACGACACCTTTTGGGAAGCCTGTTGTGGCACTTGTGTAACACATTCCAGCAGGCATATTTTCATCTAAATCGTCAGGGAATTCATAGGAATCTGATGCCTCTTCTAACAGCTTTTCGTAAGAATGAACATTTTCCAAGTTTGTTTCAGGTAAGTCTGTTCCGTCTTGCATAACAACGAAATGTTTCACCGTTTTTAGTAAAGGTGCAGCTTGAGCAATTAACGGAAAAATATCGCTATCTACAAGTAAGATTTCATCTTCAGCATGGTTAATAATATATACTATATGCTCTGGTGATAGACGAATATTAATCATATGGAGTACTGCACCTGCACATGGTACACCGAAATATGCTTCTAAATGGCGGTGATGATTCCAAGCTAATGAGCCTACTTTTGTACCTTTTTTCATCCCCAGTTTCGTTAATGCTTCAGATAATTTTCGTGTACGCTGTCCAAACTCTTTATAAGTAATACGGTGAATCATCGTCTCACTCGTTCTTGAAATGATTAATTTCTTCGGGAAATATCTCTCTGCACGTTTCACAAAATCATTTAGTACTAATGGCGTTTGCATCATACTCATCCAACTCCCCTTAATTAAGTAATATGATTTTATTTAAAAACAAATGCTTATAACCGATATGCTTTGCAATAATCATTTTCATGACTTCATTTGTACCTGCGTAAATAGAGGCTACTGGGCTGTCTCGGAAGCATTTATCAACCTTTTACCTCCATATAAACATAACCACCCTGTATTTTCCTAGAAGCATTGTGGGGTAACACTTGTGTGTATAAAACTTTCTTCGGAATCTTATTTACCTCTACCCTTCTTACTATTGAAGCTTTAATACATTGCTCACTTAAAGTTCGATTATCCTTTGACTTGATAATACCTAAGGCGATTCCCTCGTTTTTCATCTGACAAGTCAATTTTTGTAGCATCCAAAATTTCATGATGCTATTTAATACTAATAGAGTAGTCAAATCCATAGATTATCTTTTCAAGAATATAAATAATCAAACTTTTCAAATAAATACACTTTACACAATTATACATGTAAGCGCTCTTATAAAACTATTAAAATGAATCATTTTCGAGAAAAAATATTAATTAAAAGAGAATATCCTTAAATCTATCATCTCATTACAATATGCAGTTCTATCTATTAAAATACTTATCTTCACCAATAAAAAAACCGTACCTTCAATTAGAAGGTACGGTTTTTTTATTGCATATTCATTAAGCAGTTTTAGTTTCTTTCTCTTGTAACTTTTTTAACATATCTGCTGTCATTGCATCTAAGTCGTATTTTGCTTTAAAGCCCCATTCCTCTTGTGCAGCACTTGCATCAATAGAATTTGGCCAACTATCTGCAATGGCTTGACGTACTGGGTCCACTTCATAAGCCATTTTAAAATTAGGGATATGTTTGCGGATTGAAGCCGCAATTTCTTCAGGCTCAAAACTCATAGCCGTTACATTGAACGCATTGCGATGTATCAACTTCGCAGGATCTGCTTCCATCAAATCTACAATAGCTTGCAACGCGTCTGGCATATACATCATATCCATATATGAGCCCTGTGCGATATAAGAAGTATACTTACCTTCAGAAATGGCTTTATAGTATATATCAACTGCATAATCTGTTGTACCGCCACCAGGAGGAGTTGCGTAAGAAATTAAACCTGGGAAACGTACTCCGCGAGTATCTACACCAAAGCGTTGGTAATAGTAATCACATAATAGTTCACCCGCTACTTTGTTTACACCATACATTGTAGTAGGACGTTGTAACGTATCTTGCGGCGTATTGTTTTTGGGTGTAGAAGGTCCAAATGCACCGATTGAACTCGGTGTGAAAAACTGCAGATTTTGTTCACGTGCAACTTCTAAAGCATTAACAAGTCCACCCATATTCAAATTCCAAGCAAATAACGGTTTAGCTTCTGCAGTTGCCGATAATAATGCAGCCATGTGCATTAAAGTGTCTGCTCCAAAATCCTTCGCCATATCATTCATGCGCTCAGCATCCATAACATCTAGTGTTTCAAAAGGTCCCTTTTGTGTAGCTGGTTTGCGAATATCTGTTGCTAAAACATTTTCCGTTCCATATGTTTCGCGCAGCTTAGATACTAACTCTGACCCTATTTGACCGCACGCACCGGTTATCATAATTTTTTTCATTTTAAAATCCTCCTCACCCAATAAACATTTGTATTTTCAGAAAGAACATTCACCTAGAGATTACAAATGTATTTCTAGAGAACACAAATAATAACGAAAATACGTTGATTTATCAATGTTTTTAATAATTCGATTATACAATGTATATTTCTAAAACACAATAATCGTTTTTGCACAAAGGACAGTTCGTTTAAGATACAATTATATATTGTTTATTTTATAATAAACAATAGGAGTGGAATCGATGCATTTATTTAAACTAATTTTGATTTATTTGGTCGCCATCATCAGCTGTACATTTCTCCTTTTAATGGACTTGCCCATAGTCGTAGTCTTTCTCCTACTATTTATGTATGTCTTCGCTCTCACAATGTTCCCATACTGCAACACTTTAATTTGGTCTAACAACATCAGTAAAATGGACCGCTTTATAACAAAGCATAAAACAAAACCCGTATTTGCTTACCCATACGCAGTTGCACACGAAACCGTAACAGAGCAAAAATTAAGCGTACAAAAAATACTATCTAGTTATAAACAATAGGATGCACAACACAATTATTGCTCTTTGCTAGCTACTCTGGACAAAGATTTCGAAATTGCTTTAGTAGAAGCAAAACAACTTCAAAAAGAACCTATTCGCAGCTACACTATCGCATATATCGAAACTTTACTCAGCAATTTTGAGGCAGCAAAAGTACTCATCCCAAACCTTAAAAAGGAATGGATGCCACACGCTATTGATGGATTAATCGCCTATGAACAGCAAGATTTCCAGACATTCGAAAAAGAAGCACATGCAGCTGTCACAAAATCAAGAGGGCTACAAAAATATTTATTGTTTTATTCTTTCAAAGAAATGAAGGAAAGATTAGAGGCAAAATAAAAAACCACCCGGGGGAGGGTGGTTTTTTAAGGATGGAATTTTTACATTCCAATGGGGAGTTGGTATAGTATTGGGCATTTCGAGAAGGTTTTATACATTTTTTTAAAATTTATTTGTTTTTGTTGAGACCATCTCTATCTCTTTAATTAATGTAAACTCCACTTTTTTCGCATGACTTTTAAGATTTAAATCATTTAGCTTTCCCCTCATATCTGCCAAATAACCTTACTTAGCCACTCCATGTATAAACCTATTTACCAAATAACACTAAAGACTCTGTATTACGATTCATTCACTCTTTTAACATTAACTACATAAGTATTTGCAACCAAATCATGCAGAGCTCGTTTTTGCGGGTGGAATGCGGCGATTATGTAGCCAAGACAGAGTAGAAGTCCACTAAAGATTCGAGCAATATTTCGAATAATGCTACGGAAAATAGAGATTGTATCACCATTCGCATCAACAATTTCTATGCCTAGTACTTTTTTTCCGACGGTACCTCTCCATGTCGTTGCTGGTAGTCCAACGAAATATAATATGCCTACGATAATGAGAATCCAGCTATATAAAGGGTAAGTCGATAGATATAGTTCATCACCAAATATCATTTCCGATATGACACCTTTTGGAACTTTTAAAACGACTCCAATTAGCGCTGTCGCCACCATAACGACAGCGCTATCAATAATTGTCGCTAAGAAACGGATCCAAAATCCTCCATAATTCACTTCCACTTTCCCCTTTCTCTTTTATTAATTTATGTCGCCATCATTACATCATTTTCACATGCTGAGCATTTGCTTCTTAGAAGATTACACGTGAAATCCCAGTACAATAAATTCATTTTCTTCGCACAAAACCCTTATTACATTCCTATGTTTCAGGGGAGTTTATATGAGTTCTAAAAAGAAATCACCCAATGAATTAAAGACCAACACCTGTAATGCCATGAGACTTGAAAGTAATTTATTCCCTATCTAATATTACACAGCAATGATTATTGTCGTAATTGTCACGACACTGATTACACCTCCATTATTAAAAGCAATTTCTGGAAAACGTGACTGATATCATTGTTTTTTATATAACAATAAAAGCCTCTATACATCGGTATAGAGACCTTCTAATGTAATTGATCCTTTTAGAGATTAATCACAATAATTATTTTCTAATTGCGCTCTGTAAATAGCATCAAGTGGTATGTGCCGAATGGTTGTATCTGTTTCTAATGATAGCTCACGAGTGGATGTCTTAAGAACCGTAATAATACCTGTATAGTGACTTAAATTATGTTCAACCATAGTTTTAAGCGTAACAATTAATTTTTGGTCATACGCGAATTGGATAGTCTGTTGCAGTTCTTCTAATTCCCATTCAGTCAATTCATTTGGCAATTCTTCTTCTGATTCATGTTTCCACGCTCTAATTTGTTGCACATGTTCTGGTAGCATCATCGAAACCCATTTAACACTGCCTCTGTCACGAATCATCTAAAACACCTGCTTTTCCATTATATTTTGTGCGACATGATATTAAAGAACACACTAAAACATACTTTAAATTATTTTCTTCGTATTCAATATTACGTCAGTCTTTTATGCAAATTGCTTCAACCTGTGTATTTAGTGCATAAGTTGTGCATAACTAGACCTATTTGCAGATGACACTTAGTTATCCACATATTCAAAAAACATTATCACTCTGCATCGTTATACAACAATTATTCAAATAGTGTATAGCAATAAAATGGATATTGAATAAATATACACCACTTTATTTTTTGTGACCTCCTAATAATTTTGAACGTGAGACAGCAGTGCCAGCTTCTGTATAAGAGACCGCACGTAAAAGTGCAGCCGGGCCATAGCGAGAGCGCAGTTGATCCATGGTAGCTCCGAGCTTACGACGGCGAAAGCGGTCAGTGTCGAACAAACTAAGTTGCATTGAACGTTCAGATTCAAGCTTTGTAATACTAATCGTAAGCTGGCGTACGGGCCTATCTTCTATATAATGTTCATCGAGTAACTGCTGGCAGATTTGATAAATTTTCATCGTTTCATTTGTTGGTTCATCAATTGTGCGCGAACGATGAAAACCTCCACCAAATGCATTTTTGCTGTAGGAGAGCCCAAGTGAAATGGTACGCCCTACCTTAAATGCTTCGCGCGCACGTCTTGCGATGTCTTCACACATCTCCAAAATAACTGCAAGCACTTCTTCCTTTTTGTTATAGTCACGCATTAAAATTTGGCCTTTACCATAACTGATTTGCCCTTCAATTATTGGTTCGCCAAGTTCAGAAAGATCAATTCCCCACGCATGATGATAAAGCTGATTACCCATAATACCAAAACGAGCCTCTAGTGTTTTTAAATCTGCTTTTGCTAAATCCCCTACTGAAAAAATCCCCATATGATTAAGCGAGCGTTCTGTCTGTCGCCCAATACCCCACATCTTAGAGAGTGGTGATGTAGGCCATAACTTTTCTTCCACATCTTCATATCCCCATTTAGCAAAGCCTGTTTTTTTCGCTTCTAAATCAAGCGCTAGCTTTGATAACAACATATTAGGCCCCATACCGACGGCACTTGGAATTCCAAACTGGTTGTAAATATCTCGTTGTATCTTCTGCGCAGTTTGTTCAACTGGTCCCCATAATTTTTCTGTTCCCGTTAAATCAATAAAGCTTTCATCAACACTATAAATATGGATAGCTTCCTTTGGGACGTAACTGTTGAGTAGGCGTGTAATTTCCATTGAAACGCGGATGAAGAAGTCCATTTTAGGTTCAAATAGCCGAATATCCGGATGCTTCGGAATTTCATAAAGGCGTGTGCCAGTTTTTACTTGGAAACGTTTTTTCATCATTGGCGATGCCGCTAGCACGATACTTCCCTTTTGATTGAAGTTACCAACTACCGCAATTGGCGTCTTCATCACATCTAAATGCTCTAACGTTGCAATACAACTTGCATAGAAGCAACGCATATCAATACACATAATTGATCGCCTTGGCATGTTTTCGTACATAACCTATCCTCCAATAGAGAACATTTGTTCTTATTTTAAATTGAGATGAGTGAGATGGCAAGTGGGAATATAAGGAATTGAGGATTTACTTTCAATTAGGAGGATTTCATAATAAAAAAGACTACTGCACACTTTTAAGTGTGCAGTAGTCCTTTTAGATAAATGCCATCGTACTCAGTTATCCAGCTTCAGGCGCTAGACTCTCGGGTCGTTTCGGTCTCTCGACACAAGACAAAAAGCGTCTTGTGTTCGAGCCCTCCAACGCCTGTCGGGCCAACAGGATGTTGGTCAGGTAGCCGTTGCACAGGACGTGGCGAACTTAGGCTATCTTCCACTTAACGAGCGCCTTCAGCATTTACTTAGATATCCAGCTTCAGGCGCTAGCTGTTCGGGTTGTTTCTGTCGGGCACTCAAAGTCAAAAAGCGACTTTGGCTTCCGCCTTCCAACAACCTCACAGCTAAACGAGCGCCTTCAGCATTTATTTAGATATCCAGCTTCAGTGGCCAGACTCTCGAGGTCACTTCCTCCTTCTCGGTTGAAAACTGAAAGTACGTTTTCAATTCGAAGGTTCCAGTGCTTGTCCAGTCTAAACGGGCCACTTCAGCATTTATTTCATCCAGTCAGGTTTACCGAAGCCTTTGAATTCTTCATCGATAGTTTTTTCGAATTCTTCTGATTTAACGATTTCTAAGATATCTTTTGCTAGTTGTGAATCTTTGTTTTCTTCCTTAACTGCAATAACATTACGGAATTTATCAGGCATGTTTTCTAAGAATAGTGCATCTTGTAATTTAAGTCCTGCTGCAAGCGCGAAGTTTCCTGGGACACCAACAAGGTCAGCACTTTCGATTGCACGAGGTAGACCCGCTGCTTCGATTGGTTGGAACACTAAGTTTTTAGGATTTTCAACAACGTCTTTTTCAGACGCTTTTAGCTCTTCGATGTTAGGGTCAATTTTGATAAGACCTTGTTCTTGTAATGCTAATAATGTACGTGCCGCATTTGATGGATCGTTAGCAATCGCTACTTTTGCACCGTCTTTAATATCATCAATTGATTTAAAATCTTTTGCAAAGAAGCCCATTGGTGCAGTTGGCACGTTAATTAGACCAGCTAAATTCATTTTGTTCTGTTCATTAAAGTTTTGAAGATAAATTGAGTGTTGGAAAAGGTTTGCATCGATATCACCAGAATCTAATGCTTTGTTTGGTTGTACATAGTCACTGAATTCAACCGTTTTTACTTTATAGCCTTTTTTCTCTAATTGCGGGATGATTGCTTTATTTAACATGTCACTATATGGTCCTGCAGTTGCGCCAATTTTAATGTCTTTTGAATCCTTTGGTTTGCTTTCATCTTTGTTACCACATGCAACTAAAGCTGTTGCTAATACGAATAATAACGCTGCTAGTAAAAACTTTTTCATTTTCAATTCTCCCCTTTTATCGTTTATCAATTGCTTTTGAAATGGCATCGCCTGAAAGTTGAATAATTTGGACGATAACAATTAAAATGACAACTGTCGCAATCATAATTGTGTTGTCATAGCGGTAATAACCAAAACGGATAGCCAAGTCACCAATTCCGCCACCGCCGACAATACCAGCCATTGCGGAATATGCTACTAAACTAATAATCGTCATTGTCACCCCTTGAATAATACCCGATTTCGCCTCAGGTAATAGTACATCTCGTATGATCATCCACGGTGTTGCACCGACAGCTATTGATGCTTCGATGACACCTTTATCAACTTCACGCATAGACGTTTCTACAAGTCTCGCAAAGAATGGAATGGCTGCTACAGATAATGAAACACTCGCCGCTACGGGACCAATTGTATCTCCAACCAGTATTTTTGTTAGCGGGAACAACGCTACTAATAGAATGATATACGGAACGGAACGAACTAGATTGACGATAAACCCTAAAACCCCATTAAAAAAACGATTACGTAAAAATAAACCTTTGCTTGTAACAAATAGAATAATACCAAGTGGTAAACCGATAATTAGTGAAATACTAAGTGAAATACCAATCATCAGTAACGTTTCACCAAATGCTTTCCAAATGTCTGGAAGCATACTAATAAAATGTTCAAAATCAAATAGCATCGTTAATCACCTCCACAAACGCACCGCGCCCCTCCATATAAGAAATAGCTCTCCCTACATTATCTGGTTGACCTTGTAGCTCCATTAGGAAAATACCAAGCGGTTTTTCCTGAATATATTCAATTGTGCCGTGCAAGAAATTACCACGTACTTCAAAGTTTTGAATCATATCTGAAATGACGCCCTCACCAGCTACATCCCCTTTGAATAGTACTTTCACAATTTCCCCTGTCACACCTTTAAGAATCGTTGGCGGTAATTCAAATGATACAACGCTACTAATAAATTCTTGAGTTAATGGCTCAACCGGATTTGCAAAAACATCGTAAACTTCTCCTTCTTCAATGACTCTTCCATCTTGCATAATAACCATACGATCACAAATTTCTTTCACAACATCCATTTCATGTGTGATAAGGATAATTGTAATATTCAACTCACGATTGATCTTTTTTAGTAAGCGTAAAATGGAAACCGTTGTTTTTGGGTCAAGTGCTGATGTTGCTTCATCACAAAGTAGTACGGATGGATTGTTTGCAAGTGCACGAGCAATACCGACACGTTGCTTTTGACCACCACTTAACTGCGCTGGATAAACATCGATTTTCTCCGATAAACCGACCATTTCAAGCAGTTCTTTTACACGGGCCTTAATCTGCTTTGGTGGTGTAGCCGCTGCTTTTAAAGCAAATTCGATATTTTCGCCAACCGTTTTTTGACTGATTAAGTAAAAGTGCTGGAAGATCATACCGATTTTCAAACGCGCTTTACGAAGTTGTTCACCTTTTAATCTCGTTAAATCTTGGCCATTTACGATGATACTTCCACTCGTTGGTCGCTCTAGTAAATTGATACAACGTAGCAGTGAGCTTTTTCCTGCTCCAGAGTAACCAACAATACCGAAGACTTCACCTTTATCGATCGTCAACGATACGTTGTCTACGCCCGTTACCGTACCCTTTTTGGTTTTATATACTTTTGTAAGATTCTGAATCTCGAGCATATTGTATCCCCTCAAATCTGTTTAAATTATGTAACTTCTATAGAAATACTTGGAATTTACTGTATTAAAAAATGCTTCTTTCGGTTATCTGAAAGAAGCATCGTAAATGTAAATTGGCGATTTATCTTCCAGAATGTACTCATTCTGTAGGAATTGGCACCTTCCCTTTTCAGGGGGTTGCCGGACGTCATAGGGCCTATCCCTCGGTCTCTCTAGATAAAGTTCAATATTCGTTTGTAAGTTATGAACTAAATATTACTGTGAAATAATGTAGATGTCAAACACTTTTTTGAAATTTTGTATTATTTCAAAATATCTTTATATAATTCAGGGCGACGATCATCATATACCGGGATTCGTTGGCGAATTTCATCCACTATAGAGAAATCGACATCGATAATCGCCATTTCTTCATCTTCTCCACCAGTCCATAACACTTCACCCCAAGGTTCAATAACCATCGATTGACCGTTGAAATTCTGTTTTTTATGGCTAATTCTATTTACTGCAATAACAAAACACTGGCTTTCAATTGCGCGTGCTTGTAATAACGTTTTCCAATGATCAATACGTGGCGTTGGCCATTGTGCAGAAACGAAAATTACTTTCGCTCCGTTCAACGCATGAAGACGTAACCACTCCGGAAAACGAATATCGTAACAAATAACACCAGCTGCTGGAATATCGCCCAGTTCAAAGTTATTTTGCTTATCGCCAGCTGATAAATACAAATGCTCGTCCATTAGACGGAAAAGATGCGCTTTATCATATTCGCTGACAAGCTTCCCTTTATTGTTATATACGTACATTGTATTGTAGAATTTTCCATCTTTTTTTGTTGATACCGAGCCACCAACAATATGAATTTGTAATTCTTCTGAAAGATTTTGTAGAAAATTCTTCGTGCGTTCCCCGTTCGGATCTGCAAGGTCTTCTAATTTCTCTAAAGCATAGCTAGAATTCCACATTTCAGGAAGAATTGCGAGTTCCGCCCCCTTATCAGCGGCCTCCCTGATAAACTTTTCGACGTTTGTAAAATTTTTTTCGATGTCCCCGAAGGCAACATTTAACTGTATACATGCAATTTTCATAACTCCACCACCTGTAGACATTTTCTTAAAAAGGTTATAATATTTCTCTTATTATTGCGACTATTTTATACATACGTCTATTTTATCCACAAAGTAGTTGTTGTGTATAGTGTATTTAGAAGAAAGATTTTGTGGATAACAAGATATTAAAGAAAATAATTCAAGGGGGTTTGTTCGAAGATGGAATTTTCAACGAGATTACAACAGTTGCCAAAGCAGTTTTTCGCAACTTTAGTACAAAAAGTAGGTGCCGCAGTCGCGGAAGGTAGAGATGTCATCAATTTAGGCCAAGGAAACCCAGACCAACCAACACCACCTCATATTATAAAAGCTATGCAGGAAGCTGTTATTAATCCGCAAACTCATAAATACTCTCCATTTCGTGGCTTGCCAGAATTCAAGGAAGCAATTGCTGAATTTTATGCGCGAGAATACGGCGTTGAAATCGATGCAAATACGGAAGTAGCCATACTTTTTGGCACAAAAATTGGTGTAGTCGAATTACCTATAGCTATTATGAACCCTGGTGATTCAATGCTACTCCCAGACCCTGGTTATCCGGACTATTGGTCAGGCGTAGCACTAGCTGATGTCAAGTTCGATACAATTCCATTACTAGCGGAAAACGACTTCCTACCCGATTACACAACTGTGTCAGATGAGGTAAAAGCTCGTGCAAAATTAATGTATTTAAATTATCCAAATAACCCAACTGGTGCTGTTGCTAATTTATCATTTTTCGATGAAACTGTGCAGTTTGCGAAAGATCACGATATTGCAGTTATGCATGACTTTGCATATGGAGCAATTGGATTCGATGGCGAAAAACCAGTGAGCTTTTTACAAGCTGCAGGTGCTAAAGATGTTGGGGTTGAGTTGTATACTTTATCGAAAACGTATAATATGGCCGGTTGGCGGGTCGGCTTTGCAGTTGGTAACGCGAAGCTAATTGAAGCATTAAATTTAGTACAAGACCATTTATTTGTCAGCCTATTCCCTGCTGTACAAGAGGCTGGTATTGCAGCACTTACTAGTTCACAAGAATGTGTAACTGAGTTAGTGGCTATGTATGAAAGCCGCCGGAACGCATTAAAAGTCGCTTGCGATCGTATTGGCTGGGCGGTGACAGCACCAAAAGGTTCATTCTTTGCATGGCTTCCTGTACCAGAAGGATATACGAGTGAAGCATTTGCTGATTTATTGCTAGAACAGGCTGATGTAGCAGTTGCTGCGGGTAATGGTTTTGGTGAATACGGCGAAGGGTACGTACGTGTTGGCCTGCTTGTTGATGAAGACAGACTTCATGAAGCAATAACACGTATCTCAAAACTAAATTTATTTTAAGTGTTTATACATTAAAAAACCACCTTATCCATAAGTGGATTTTCAGTGGCATGGGTTCCCTAATAAAAATGCCCAGCACATAGCGCTGAGCATTTTTTATATTATGAAATTACGCCTAGCTCTTTACCTACTTTTTCATAAGACGCTAAAGCTTCGTCTAACATTTCTTTTGTATGTGCGGCAGTTGGCATATTACGTACACGTCCAGTGCCTTTAGGTACAGTTGGGAAGACAATTGATTTAGCATATACGCCTTCTTCAAAGAGACGAGCAGAAAAGGCTTGAGTTAGTTTTTCGTCACCGATGATACACGGTGTAATCGGTGTTTCAGATGCACCAATGTTAAATCCAAGTTTTTTCAGACCCGCTTTTAAATAATCGCCATTTTCCCACAGTTTATCGCAAAGTTCTGTTGAATCAATTAACATTTGGACAGCTGCAGTGATTGCAGCAACATCACCTGGTGGTAGCGCTGTTGAGAATAAAAATGGGCGAGAACGTACTTTTAACCAATCAATTAAGTTCTTCTTACCCGCTACGTAACCACCTACTACACCAATTGCTTTAGACAGTGTACCGATTTGGAAGTCGATTTCTTTTTCTAAACCGAAGTGCTTCACAGTACCTTTCCCTTTACCTGTTACACCTGATCCATGAGCATCATCCACATATGTAATAAGATCAAATTCTTTCGCAATTTCTACGATTTCAGGAAGTTTTGCGATGTCTCCATCCATTGAAAACACGCCATCAGTGATGACCATTACTTTATTGTATAGTCCTGATTCAGTTGCTGCTTTTGCTTTAGCACGTAAATCATCCATGTCAGAGTGATTAAAAGCAATAATTTTTGCTTTTGATAAGCGACAACCATCTATAATTGATGCGTGATTTAGTTGATCAGAAAGGATAGCATCATTTTTGTCCATAACAGCAGAAATAGCTGCCATATTACAGTTGAATCCTGATTGATATGAAATGGCTGCTTCCGTACCTTTAAATTCTGCTAGTTTTTCTTCTAATTTAACATGAAGATCGAGTGTACCATTGATCGTACGGACTGCACCAGCACCTACGCCGTATTTTTCGATTGCTTCTTGAGCAATTTTCTTTAATTTATCATTTGTTGCTAAGCCAAGATAGTTATTTGAAGATAGGTTGACCAAATTTTTGCCACGCACTTGAATAACTGAACCGTTCGGGCCTTCTACTGGATCTATTTCATTGTATAAGCCTTGGTCGCGCAGTTGTTGCAAGTTGTCGTCTACGAATGTGTTCAGTACGTTTGACAAGAATATCATCCTTTCGATTTTCGATAAAAATATTGTAGCATACTTTCACCGTTATTTGTACATCTGAAAAGAACTATAACAAACAACAAGATGATATTCATTGAAATTACTAGACATACTGTCCTCACAAGAAACACAGTTGTACACTCAGAAAAATTAGAATACTTAATTTTCGATATTTTCTTAGTGAAAATAGTACATTCTAATAAGTAATACCGGCATTCATAACTTCTTCTCCACACATCAGTTGTATTAATAAAAATAGATTTCCATTAAAATTCCCTCGTTATAACTCACTCTCTTATTCTATAGTACTAAAAAAGTAAGTAGACAATTGTCTACTCACTCTCTATTTATTTCGTTAACTCTGAAAATGTTACTTGTTCTTCACCAATACATTTCAACAATAATTTGCGGCTATATGCAAGCGAAAATTGAACAATTGGACCAAGACCAAATGCCATAAGTACAGTACCAAGACCAACAGGACCGCCAAGTAACCACCCTGCTACAGCAACTGCAATTTCCATAATTGTACGGGCTTTAGTAATGCTTAAACCCAGTTTGTCTACAGCTAAAAGCATCAAGCTATCACGAGGACCAGCTCCAAGATTTGCTGAAATGTACATTCCGCCACCTAAACCAATTAAAATAATACCGATAAGGAAGCTAAAAAATTGTAGGGCTAAATGATCGACATCAGGTAATAACCAGTTGAAAAAATCAATAAAAATACCGATACACACCATATTGATAAAGGTTCCTATCTTCGGTAATTGACGAGTTCCAATTGCTGTAACACCAATAATAATAAGGCCAGTAATGATTGACCAACTACCAATGGAAAAACCGAAATTTTTGAATAGACCTATATGCAGTACATCCCATGAGCCTACCCCAAAGGTTTGTCCTTTAATTGTTAACGAAACACCGAGTGCAATGACGATAAGTCCCATCATGAAAAATCCCCAGCGCCAACTATTTATTTTATTCACAAGAATCCTTCTTTCTACAGAAAAATGAAAAGCCCTCTACGCAAGAAGCATAAAGTGGCTTTTCAATGATAACTAAACTATTATAACAAAATTCGTTCCTATTTTAAATAAAACTGTCCTAGATTTATATAATAGCTGCAAATTTCGCATTTATGATTTTCGCTAAATCAGCCGGTTGGATACATATTTGCATGCCTATTTTCCCTGCACTAACAAAGATATGGTCAATTGTTTTTGCTGATTCATCTATGAAGGTTGGAAATAACTTTTTCATACCAAGAGGCGAACAGCCGCCTCTAATATAACCTGTAGTTGGCAATAAATCTTTGACAGGTAGCATCTCTATCTTCTTTTCCCCAACAGCTTTTGCAGCAGCCTTTAGATTAAGCTCTGCAGCTACTGGAATGACGAAAACGTAAAACTTTCCTTTACCAGCTGTAGACATGAGCGTTTTATACACACTCTCGACAGGTTGACCAATTTTACCTGCAACTGTAATACCATCAACTTGACCGTCTGTGATTTCATATTCTGTCAGTGAGTATGGGACTTTTTTTTGGTCCAATAAGCGCACTGCATTTGTTTTTTGTACTTTTGCATTTTTAGCCAAAACATTCACTTCTCCTAAGCAATACGATAAAAGCTAGGCTGCGTCACTCTAAATCCTGATTTCGCCATCTGTACATGATATGAATAGCGAGAAATTGCTTGATCAAATAGACGCTGTTTAAGCTTTTGCTCTAACGTTTGTGTTGAATTTGTTACTTGCCCAAATTGATTAGTAGAATCTTCTGTTGTAACTTGTTGTTTTACTTCGGTGATTTGATCACGAGTTTGCTGGATTATCTCATTTTCGCCTTCAGTAACACGTACATCTTGTCTCATTGGTTCTAATGCCGAGTGGTGAACTCTCAATACTTCAATTGTTTTTTCGCGCATAGTACCAATAGAAGAACGCTTATCCTCATTATCCTGACTAACTGCTTCTGAGGTCTCAACTAATGGCAATGTCTGTTCCATGTTATCTTTTGCTTTAGCACGGAACTCCTGGTCCTTTTGTTGAAGCTCACGAATAGCAGCTTGGACTTGCGGCTGGCGTTGTTTTTCCTTTTTACCCGTTAGCAAGTCCATTAGCTCTTCCAAAGCTGGATTCGACTTTGGTTGGAAATACTGAGCTGTTTTACGATATGCATCACCAGCATTCTTTTGCCTAAGAGCTCGTTTACGATTTTCAATGTCTGTATACTGATTGTTTAATAGAGCAGCTAATTTCATGCAAATCACCTCTTTTCTAATACCATTATAGTTAAAACCTATTTTAACACCGTTATCAGAAAATTCAAAAGGTCGTTGTTCTCAAATATTTACAATATCTTATTGGTAAAAAGTACCCATCTATTCATCTTTTGTTCCTAAAAGTTTCTTTAGAGCCTCTGCCATTGCATTGTTTTGTGGTTGATCATCTTGTTTTTTCATGTATTTTTGAACTTCTTTTTTGGAAACTTTTGTATTACCAGTTTCTTTCTTACGTTTCTCAAATACAGATAATTTTTCACGATGGCCACATGAACAAACGAAAATGCGTCCTTCTCCTTCACCACGAAGCTCCAATTTCTTATGACAAACTGGACAACGTGCATTGGTCACCATTGAAACTTTCTTCTTGTGACCACAAGCTCGATCTTGGCAAACAAGCATTTTACCACGTTTACCATTTACCTCAAGCAATAATTTCCCGCAATCCGGACATCTTTTCCCTGTAACATTATCATGCTTGAATTTTTGATCGCTCTTCTTAATATCACTAACAGCTTTTTTAGAGAAATTAACCATATCGTTAATGAAATCCGATTTTTTTGCTGAACCTTTTGCAATTCTCGTTAATTGTTGTTCCCACTCTGCAGTTAAAGCAGGTGATTTTAAATCCGACGGTACTAATTCTAAAAGCTGACGACCTTTAGAAGTAGCATGTAGGTCCTTACCTTTTTTCTCAATTAAAAATGAATTAAATAACTTCTCAATGATATCTGCACGCGTTGCTACAGTGCCGATACCGCCTGTTTCATTTAACGTTTTAATTAAGTCCTTCGACTCACCACTCATAAATTGTGCTGGATTCTCCATCGCCGCTAGTAAAGTACCTTCATTGAAGTAAGCTGGTGGTTTTGTATCACCTTGTGTCATTGCAATGGCACGGATAGCGATTTTATCACCTTTATTGTAGCTTGGTAGTGAGCGTTCATCTGTGTCGTCATCATCATCTTGCTGGTAAACTCGTTTCCAACCTTCATCACGAATTGTACGGCCTTTTACTTTAAATACTTCATTGCCAACAGCTAGCGAAACTGTTGTTTGATCATATTGGAATGGTCCAAAGAAAACAGCTAAGAAACGTTTGACAATTAAATCATATAGACGACGTTCTTTATCAGATAGATCTTGTAAAATAGCCACTTCCTCAGTTGGAATAATGGCATGGTGATCAGATACTTTTGCATTATCAATAACACCTTTTTGTGGTTGCACAGAATTGTTACGTAGTAAAAGGTTTGCTGCAGCTCGATTATCCCCCACAGCCGATGCTTTAATACGATCTTTTAATGTACTCTTCATATCATCAGTTAAATGTTTAGAATCTGTACGTGGATAAGTAACAATTTTATGGCGCTCATAAAGATTTTGAAGTGTTGAAAGTGTTTCTTTTGCAGACCAACTCCAACGCTTATGTGCCTCTTTTTGTAGCTCAGTCAAATCAAATAACGCTGGGGCAGATTGACGTTTTGGAGACGTTTGGATATCTTGAATAACCCCTTCAGTTACAGCATCTAATGTTTTTAATAACTGTTCAATTTTTTCCTTTTGGAAAGATTGAGATTGATTATTTTGGCGGTCAAACCAAGTAAATTTTGTATCGTTTGTATGAGCTTGTAAGCCATAATACGTTTTTGGCTTAAAGTTTTTAATTTGTTGTTCACGTTCTGCAATCATTGCAAGAGTAGGTGTTTGTACACGACCTGTTGATAATTGAGCATTATATTTTACTGTTAAAGCACGTGTCGCATTAATGCCAACTACCCAGTCAGCTTCTGCACGTGCTACAGCTGCTTCATATAAATGTTCATAAGAACGACCGTCTTTTAAGTTTTTGAAGCCATCTTTAATAGCTTTATCCGTCACTGATGAAATCCATAAACGTTTAACTGGTTTACGACATTTCGCTTTTTCTAATATCCATCGAGCTACTAGCTCCCCTTCACGCCCCGCATCTGTTGCAATAATAATCTGATTGACGTCTTGACGCATTAATTGTGCTTTCACTGCATTGTATTGTTTTGTTGTTTGACGAATTGGTACTAGTTTGAAAGGATTCGGTAATATCGGTAAATCTTCCATCTTCCACTCTTTGAACTTCTGATCGTACTGTTCTGGATCAGCATGAGTTACTAAATGGCCGAGTGCCCAAGTAACAATATATTGAGGCCCCTCTAGAAAGCCATTACCTTTTTTCGTACATCCTAAAACACGCGCTATATCACGTGCAACAGATGGTTTTTCTGCTAAGACTAAGCTTTTTCCCATATAAATTCTTATCTCCTTATTTTAACGTTTGTAAATGTTCATGTAATACATGATTAATGATTTCAGGCGTAAATTTATCTGGTAGCATGATGCAATGATATGACATCCCTTCAAGGAGACCATATAATCGAACAACTTCTACATCAATATCCAAATCTCCTCTTGCCTCTTTTAAGAATATTAGTAATTCAAGCATCGTTCTCAACCTTTGATAGGAGTTTTCTAAAAGCTCCTGACATTTTGCCCGAATGGCTTCATCTGCTAATGCTTTAGATGAAAACGATAGCCAAACCTCCATTTCTAATTTTCTTTCTGCATCTAACGGCAAAAATTGACGTAAGACTTCTAGTATATCTTCTGTTGAAGGACCGTTACCAAATAAACGCATCGCTTCAATTCGTTCATCCGTTTTTTTTTGAATTAATTCCATCGAGTAAATTAGAAGATCACTTTGCGTTGAAAAATAGTGCCTTAAAGAGCCGACAGAAAGATTTGCCTCTTGTGCAACATTACGCACACTCGCATTTTCCAGTCCATCTCTTAGAATAACTGCCCATGTTGCTTGAGCAATTTTTTCCCTTTGTGCTTCAAACTTATTTATCTTTTCCATAACCCAATCATAACACATCCGACCTTTTTAATACAGTTGTATTATTTTATTAATACAACTGTATTATTTTTATGTAAAGAAGAATTTAAATTGCTTATTACAACAATTGAACAATTTACCGAAAAAAATTGAAGTGATTACTGCAATAGAGGGGGTAATTGTAATTCCCAAAATATTGGTCGTGATATTCTTGATTCTTTAAAAGGCACTATGGGTGGGGAAATTAAATCGTATACTGTTATGACAAAAACAGCACTTGAAGATGCAACGGTCAATGTGTGAGCATATAGTACATCAGTAAAATTTCTACAAACTAAAAAGGAGTGGCAAAAGCCACTCCTTTTAATGTTGGTCGATAGGTTCTTTAGGAAGATCATTACTTAATTCGCAGTATTTCCCGAATACTCGTACTAATTCTTGTAATCGTTCAAGAACATTTTCATCGATAATGTTGTTATCTTTATCAAAGTGACTAGCATGTGTGTATACGTAGTTTGGAGTTACGAGTGCACGGAAATAGTCGAGGATTGGTTTTAGTTGGTTTTCTACAACTAGGTGATGTTGTTGTGTACCACCATTGGCTACAATTGAAACCGGTTTGTAGCGCAAAGCTTTAGGGTGTAGAAAATCAAATGCGTTTTTTAATACGCCTGGAATTGATCCTTGGAAAATAGGTGTAGCTAAAATATAACCGTCAGCTTCTTCGAATTTTTTCACAAGTGTTTTCATATCAGTATTATATTGATCAAATGGACGGCCATCTACAAATTGATGTTCGAAGTCTGCTAGATGTAATAATTCTAGCTCTAGGCTACCATCAAATTCTTTAATATATGTCTCTATCTGTTTTAAAATTGCACCCGTTTTTCTTCCGATAATTGTACCGTCTACTAGTAAGATCTTCATAGATGTTACCTCCAATTCAAAATTCCTATCGTTATTGTAACAAATGCAGATTCGTTATATAAGGTGACAAGCACAATTTCGACACAATTTCAGTCTTTAGACGGAACAGAAAGTTACATTTTTCGCTGAAGCATAGTAAAACTCCACGCATTTAGAAATGTGGTTTATTATAAATTTCATTTTTGACAAAACATATAATCTCTTCAACAGTTTATAAATTTTATTGTCTATCATTTAAAGGCTTATCTATTTTTTCTTCTTCTAGTATTTCCTTTTCAATGAAAATATCTTGGCGTTTTTCCCAATTAAAAATAGGTTCTTCGTCGATTATTTCTTCATGATCATCAACTAATGAATCAATTTTTCCAATCATTGAAATTTCTTCAGATTCAAATACCCTAACCTTATGTTTTGTATTTTTTATAGCTACACTATACATAGCTTTTGCTAAATTATTAGCAGGAATAGCACGGTATTTTTTTAGTGAACCCATGAATATAGGATTCAAAATATTCATCGCTACCCCACTAATTTTCTCTGTTGGCCGTACTTCCTCACGAATTCCTAACAATAATGATGGTCTAAAAATCGATAATTGAGGTAATTCCAGTGCAATTAAATTATATTCCATTTTTCCCTTTACTTGATTGTAATAAAATTTAGAATTTTCATTTGCACCCATAGCCGAAATAACAAGTACATGTGGGATACCACATTTTTTTGCTATCGATGCGATATTCACTGGGTATTCAAGGTCAACTTTTTCAAACATAACCTTTGAACCTGCCTTTTTACGTGTAGTACCTAGGCAGCAGTAAAGTTCATGTGCAAATTTGAAATCTGCTTCTTCCAATTGATCAAACTGACGAATTTTCACAACAAGTTTTGGATGTTTAAAATTCAATGCACGGCGAGCAATTACTGTAATCTCCGCGTACTTTTCACTCTCACAAAGGACTTTGACAAGCTCCTTTCCCGTCAAACCAGTTGCTCCAACAACAATAGCTGAACGCATCAACATAACTGTTCACGTCCTTTCCTAATCTATATACCGTCCAAAGTTACGGATAGTTTAGCCTGTGTATCTTACATTCTAGTGATTTTACAGACATAATCATTAATTTCCCACCATAAAGTAGATAGATAAGTTGAAAGGATGGGATTTAAATGACTAATAACCAAACAGAAAATCATTCTAAAAAAACGATTGCATTTGCAGTTGAAGTTTCATCACATAATGACCTATACCCCGTTGAAAGAATCGCGACACTTGTTAAGATGTTCAGCGATGAAAAAATTCTTATTTTCATTAAGCAACCTTCTGAGCTAGCGTTGAAAAAGCTAGCTGCGACAGGAATAGAGCCTATTTCTTACCGCGATCAAAAACAGTTGCTTCAATATATATCTAAATTAAAGCCTGATTTACTTGTACGTGATGGCATAAATACAGAACTCGAAGATACGGAGAAATTAAAAGAAATTGTTCCTGCTCTCGTTCATTTTGATGATTTTGGTGAAGGTGGTAAAGCAGCGGATTGCGTGTTGCATACACTTTATAGAGAAATCCGTGAAAAAGTAGATCCTCATTACTTAACTGGACCATCTTCATTCGTTGTACCTGAAAAAATCGCAGCTATTACTTCTATTGAAGATGAAGGAGAAAGACCTCATATTGTCGTGGTATATGAAGGTAGTGATCCGGAAAATTTAACATATCGGACTATGCGCCACTTAATGCAACTACAAATTCCTGTACGTATCTCTGTATTAGTAGATCCTTCGTATGCCCATGATATAGATGAATTGAAGATGATGGCTTTAAGTCGCAGGAATATTACTATTATACAAGCTGCTGATATGCTGGAATCTCTACTTACTCAAGCGCAAATCGTCATTTGTTCAGCAAGTTATACCCCTTATAAAGTTGCAGTTGTAGGTATCCCTTGTATCGTCATCTCTCAAAATGAAACAGAAATTATGCATGCATTTCCTCGAGATCAAAATGGTTTTATTCAACTTGGAAGTGGTCGCAAATTAAAACAATCTCACTTGCAAAATGCTGTTATGGAACTTCTTTTGCATGAAGCACGTCGCGACCGCGCCATAAGAAATCAAAAAAAGCTCGATTTACAAAGTAACAACCATTACATCTATTCCATGCTCATTAATTTTGCGCATAGAACACCAAAAGCACAGGCTTTTTTAGTACAAGATCACACCAAGAAAACCCCACGTATGATACAATAACAGAAAAGCTGTGTTGAAATTTGTCTCATTCCCAGAATTCGACATGGTAATAGTCGAAATCTACTTAAAGGAGTATTTTCATGCCTACTAAAGCCGAAATTGAATACCAAATATTAGAACTAAAAAGTGACTACATCCGTCATCAAGGTGACATCGAAAAACTCGATTCAATCGGGAACGGATCAGCTGTCGAGCAGGCCGAACAACGCCTAAAAGACATGGAGCAACAACTAGCCGAATTGAACAAACAACTCGCAGCGTTGTCATAACTGCGGGTTTTTTTATTGTAAATGCTGATGCGGCCCGTTTAGCCCCGACAAGCACTGGAAGACTCGAATCAAAAGCATCACTTCAGCTTTTGACCGAGAGACTGAAGTGACCTCGAGGGGCTGGCCGCTGAAGCTGGATATCTAATTAAATGCTGATGGCGCTCGTTCAGACTCGACAGGCGTTGGAGGGCTCGAACACAAGACGCTTTTTGTCTTGTGCCGAGAGACCGAAACGTCCAGAGAGTCTAGCGCCTGAAGCTGGATATCTGTAAATGCTGATGACGCTCGTCTAGCTGCGAGGTCGTTGGAAGGCGGAAGCCAAAGTCGCTCTTTGACTTTGAGCACCCGACTGAAACGACCCGAGCCGCTAGCGCCTGAAGCCGGATATCTCTTCTAAATGCTGATGGGCCCATTTAAAGGAAGATAGCCTAAGTTCGCCACGTCCTGTGGCAACGGCTACCTGACCAACATCCTGTTGGCCCAAACCCAAATCAAACTACTAACTATAACAAGAAATACGACTCGCCACGTTTAAAATTATACGTTTGAAAACGAATATTTACTTACAAAGTGCAGCTGTCGTATTTTATATGGAGGACAAAATAATGAGTATTTTAACAGTTGAAAATCTTGGCCATACATTCGGCGACCGTACACTTTTTAAAGATGTATCGTTCCGCATCGTAGAGGGAGAACATGTTGGTCTTGTTGGAGCCAATGGTGTAGGAAAATCTACATTAATGAGTATTATCACGGGACAACTAATCCACGACCAAGGCAAAGTTGAATGGTTGCCAAACACACATTACGGTTATTTGGATCAGCATACTTTGTTAACACCAGGTAAAACGATGCGTGAAACTTTACGCGATGCCTTTTTACCGCTTTATCAAAAAGAAGCTGAGATGAACGAAATTACAGGCAAAATGGCTGAAGCAACACCTGAAGAGCTAGAAGAATTATTAGAACAGATGGCAGAAATTCAAGACGCTTTAGATGCAGGAGATTTTTATACATTAGATATGAAAATTGAAGAAGTTGCGCGTGGACTTGGTTTAGATGCAATCGGTCTTGAACGTGATGTAACAGCACTTTCTGGTGGTCAACGTACAAAATTATTACTTGCGAAGCTTCTATTAGAAAAGCCAAAAGTTTTATTACTTGATGAGCCTACAAACTACTTGGATGAAGAGCATGTTACTTGGCTTTCAAATTATTTAAAAGGTTACCCACACGCATTCTTCTTAATTTCACATGATACAGAATTTATGAATGGCGTAGTCGATGTTATTTTCCAATTAGAATTTTCAAAACTAACTCGCTACACTGCTACTTACGAGAAATTCTTAGAACTAGCTGAAATTAACAAGCGTCAACATATCGATGCTTATGAAAAGCAACAAGAATTTATTAAAAAACAAGAGGGTTTCATCGCAAAAAACAAAGCGAGATATTCTACAACTGGCCGAGCAAAATCACGCCAAAAACAATTGGATCGCATGGAGCGTATTGACCGTCCTGAAACAGCAGCAAAACCAAAATTCAACTTTAAAGAATCTCGTAGTTCTGGCCGTTATGTCGTAGAAGCTGAAAATCTATTAATTGGCTACGACAAGGACAAGCCATTATTACCACCACTTACTTTCGAAATCGAACGTGGTGAAAAAATTGCCCTTGTTGGTATGAATGGTGTTGGTAAATCAACACTATTAAAAACCATGCTTGGCAAAGTCCAACCTCTTGGTGGTAAAGTAACACGCGGTGACTTCCTCTTCCCTTCTTATTTTGAACAAGAAGTTAAAGCGGGTAACATCACACCTATTGAAGACGTTTGGAATGCATACCCTAGCATGGAACAAAGTCAAATACGTGCAGTCCTAGCATCGACAGGTTTGAAAAACGAGCATATTTCTCGCCCGTTAAATCAACTTAGTGGTGGAGAACAGGCAAAAGTTCGTATTTGTAAATTAATGATGGATGAAAGTAACTGGATGCTTTTCGATGAACCGACAAACCACTTAGACGTTCATGCTAAAGAAGAACTAAAACGTGCTATGAAAGAATACAAAGGCACAATCATCCTAGTCAGCCACGAACCTGAATTTTACGATGGCCTAGTAACAAAAGTATGGGACGTAGCAGAATGGTTCTCAACTGGACATCAATAATTAAATGCTAAAGGCGCTCGTTCAGCTGCGAGGTCGTTGGAAGGCGGAAGCCAAAGCCGCTCTTTGACTTTGAGCGCCTGAAGTTTATTATTTCTCTAAAAACTAAAACTCCGCTTTTGCGGAGTTTTTTCAAATCCTATACATTTACCATGATTTCATAGATATCCCTTGAAATCAGCAACATATCGTGTAAAAATTATTATAAGGATGGTGTTTTTTATGGATTCAGACAAGAAAGCTAAAATAGTACAAAGGAAAAAAAATAAACTTAAGAAAAATGTAATTAAACTTTTCTTTTTAACAATAGGAGCACTTATCATGGCTGTTGGGCTGGAAATGGTACTCATCCCAAACAACTTGATTGATGGTGGCGTCACTGGTATTGCCATTATGGCCTCTCACCTTACAAATCTTCCACTAGGGTTATTCCTATTCCTCTTTAACTTACCTTTTCTATATTTAGGCTATAAACAAATTGGCCGTACATTTGCCTTTTCAGTCGCTTATGGGATTGTCGTTTTATCAATAGCGACTTCATTTATGCATAATTCATCAGCATTCACAAATGATACTCTACTAGCTACAGTTCTAGGTGGTATATTACTAGGAATAGGTGTTGGGATTGCAATCAGAGCTGGAGGTTGCTTGGATGGTAGTGAAACATTAGCCATTTTATTTAATAAAAAGTTGCCCTTCTCTGTAGGACAAATTATTTTATTCATGAACTTATTTATTTTAGGTAGTGCAGGCTTCGTATTCGGTTTTGACCGAGCTATGTATTCGCTAATTTCATATTTCATTGCATTCAAAACAATCGACCTTGTTTCCGAAGGCTTGAATCAAACGAAATCTATCTGGATTATTAGTGATGAAGCGGATGAAATTGGAGATCAAATTATGTCTCGTTTAGGTCGCGGTATCACGTATTTAAATGGACAAGGCGGCTATTCAAAAGATGATAAACAAGTGATTTTCTGTGTCATCAGCCGTTTAGAAGAATCTAAGTTAAAAAACATTGTAGAAGACGTTGATCCTTCTGCATTCCTTGCTTTCAGTAATATGACTGAAATTCAAGGCGGAAACTTTAAGAAAAAAGATGTTCACTAAATAACTCATACTTTCAAAATCCACTGGGCATAATTAGTACAGTGGATTTTTTTATTTAGCAGCTACTAAATTTGTCGGAAATTCAAATTTTCTGCTTTAGACGTTAATTTAACTTGTTTTTTATATAAAAACCATTGACTTATATATATCTTACTTGTAAGATATAAGTATAATAATCAGTAGAGAAAGCGGGATAAAAAGATGGCTGTTACAATTTTCACTCAAACGAGCTGTACATCATCAAAAAAGGCTTTACAGTGGCTAAAGGAAAATAACATTTCTTTCACTGAAAAAAGAATTACTTCTGATCAGTTAACATTGCCTGAATTCAAATTGATTTTAAGCATGACTGAAGATGGTACAGACGAAATTATTTCTACAAACTCTAAAGACTTCAAAAACTTAAATTGCGATATTAATCAACTTTCTATTCAAGAACTATATGATATTGTAAAGGATCATCCAAAAATGCTACGTAGCCCCATTTTGGTCGATGAAAAACGCCTACAAGTTGGCTATAATGATATGGATATTCGTCGTTTCATCCCACGCAAGGTGCGTGCTTATGAGCTTTATGAAATGCAACGCCTTTCACTAGAAGGCTGAATGAAACATTTTGGAGATGAGTAATATGAATGATGCTAGAAGAGAAAGCATTTCTTCATTATTTGAAGTAGTTGCTACTTTAGAGCGCAAATGGGCAAATGAGTGGAATAGCCAGAACAGTCTAGGCTTTTCTAAAACGCATATTTTAATACTAGATCTTCTAAATAACGAAGGTCCAAAACGTCCTTCAGCTATCGCTGAAAAACTTCAAGTGACAACAGGTGGAGTAACTGTTCTAACTAGCAAACTAATAAAAACTGGCCTTGTTAAAAAGACGCAAAATGAAACAGATCGTCGTGCATCACAACTTGAAATTACAGATACTGGCAAAGAACTCCTATCAAAGGCACATCGCCATGTAAATGAAATTATCGAAAAAATGTTTGGCATGCTCAGCGAAGAAGAAATTCATACGCTCAGTAAGATTTTCTCTAAATGCTTATTTGGTTCATAACAACCGTTAACATGAAATATTTATGTTAGCGGTTTTATTTTGGGCAAAAATGGCCAAATCATATAATTGAACCATCATATTTCCCTACCATACAAAAATAGCTACCCACACTTGAGTAGCTATCTTCTTATATATTTACCGTTTTTCAAGGCGGCGATCTCTGTATAGATTGCCCGACTTTTGATTAACGGACAACTATAGATTAAGCAGGCATAATTGCCTCAACTGAAGATTGATCAGCCATCATCATTTCTTTTAGACGTTGTTTCGCACGGAATAAACGAGATTTAACTGTACCGATTGAAACATTCATTAATTCTGCAATCTCAACAAGTGAGTATTGATTTACATAGAAATATACTAATGTCGTACGATATATAGTATCTAGTTTACCGATTTTATCTTGCACAATTTGAGCGATTGCATCTTGCTCAATAACTTCCTCAGTAGATAGTTCATTATTGGGAACCAAATCTAACACAGGAACGTCTAAAGTATCAGGTTGGTTCATCATGTATTTACTACGACGAACATTTTTGCGATAACGGTCGCGGAAAGTGTTCATACAAATTGTAGTTAACCAAGCTTTGACGTGATCTACGTCAGCTACATAAGATTCATAACGTACAACTTTTACCCAAACTTCTTGCATTAAGTCCTCTGCCTCTGCTTTATTGCGAGTTAGTTTTAGACATAAATGATATATATAACGATTATATTCCTCATAAACTGTTTCAAGTGTTGTATTTGTATTTGTTTTTGTATTTGTTTTCATTTTCATTACCTCCGATTCGCGTCTTGCTTTGTTAAACCTATTGTCGCAAAAACAAACCTTTCACTCTATCGGATTCTCTTTCAATTTAATTACATTCATGTAAGGTTAGCATATAAATCATGTAATCTAGTTTTTAAAACGTTGATTTATCAACACTCTTAAGTGACATTTTACATTACAAAAGAAAAATCCTACCCAATTTCCTGGATAGGATTTTATTTATTTGCAATTATTCTTTCCCTTTTTCATGTTCGACTGGCTTCTTAGTAATCGTTAATTTGACGATTCGATTATCATCCATCTCATTTACAACGACATGCAAATTTTCATAAGTGAATGATTCATTTTCTTCTGGAACATGAACGCATTGTTCCAAAACAAAACCACCTAATGTATCGTGAAGTTGTGGAATATCTACTTCAAAAACCCGATTCGCCTCGACAATTTCAAGACGACCATGACAAACAAGTTTAGTTTCAGTCACTTCATAAATGAGTGACTCCTCTTCCTCATCTGATTCATCCTCGATTTCTTGTCCAATCATTTCTTCTATTATATCTTCATGTGAAATAATCCCAAGTGTCCCGCCGTATTCATCAAGAACTATAGCTAAATGCTTTTTCTTAGCCAGCATTAATTTAAATACTTTCTCTACATTGATATTTGAAACGACAAATAGTGGTTCACGATCTATAAAATCATCAAGCGTTTTAGACGGGTCTAATGTCCATTCTATAAATTTCTTCGAATAGAACATACCGACAACATCATCCATGCTTTCATCGTAAACTGGATAACGAGTGAACGAATATTCTAAAATTGTATCGCGCACCTCTTCAAATGTTGAATGGATAGAAAGCCCAATAACCTCTGTTCTGTGTGTACCAAGAACATCAGATACATCTTTATCTGGAAAATCCATAACACCTTTAAGTCGTTCTGATTCTTCAAAAGCAAATGTGCCTTCTGTAGAAGCAATGTCTACCATCGATCGAAGCTCTTCTTTTGTTAGTATGGCTTCTTTCACTGCCCCATTTGAAATAATTTGGATAAAAATATTCGTAAACTTTTGGATAATCCATGTAATTGGGCGCAAAATTTTCACTAGCAATGCAATTATCGGAGCGACCATGTAAGCAATTTTATCCGCAAATGTTACTGCGATTGTTTTTGGAAGAACTTCTCCAAAAATAATAATAATAACTGTCAAAATTGTAGTAGCTACTGAAAGCTGCCAACCATGTCGAAGTGCGATGATAGTTAAGAATGTTGGCAGTAGTATATTCGCTATATTATTCCCGATTAAAATTGTTGTAATCATGCGGTCCGGATGCGAAATGAGCAAAAACAATTTTTCAGACATGCGATCTCCTTGCTCAGCACGCAACTGGACCTTCATCCTATTAATAGCTGTTAACGCTGTTTCACTGCCTGAAAAGAAAAATGACGCCACCAAACATATGATTAAACCTATAAACTCCAACTAAACTTCCTCCTGTTAATAAACGAATTCAGTACATTTTCATATAGATAATATACCATATTATTGATAATCTCCCTCTTTTCATGTGTACCTTTCTAATTAATTTAAGGGATATGCTATAATTATTATATTATCGAATATTTCGAAATGGGGGATAATTATGAATAGTATAGACCAATATTTCACTACCAAACGCGAGGAACATCTGGAAGAATTAAAGCAGTTTTTATCTATTCCAAGTATCAGTTCTTTATCTGAACATAAAGAAGATATGAAAACGGCCGCTGCTTTTTTAGGTGATGCTATGAAAAAAGTCGGATTAGAAAACATCAAAATCAATGAAACTGGTGGCCACCCCGCTGTTACTGCAGATTGGTTACACGCTGAAGGTAAACCAACTATTTTAGTATATGGTCACTATGATGTACAACCTGTTGATCCTTTAAACTTATGGGATAGCGAACCGTTTAAACCTGAAATTCGCGACAATATTTTATATGCACGTGGTTCAAGTGACGATAAAGGTCAAGTGTTCATGCATATTAAAGTCATAGAAGCTTTAATGCAAATAAACGGTGAGCTACCTGTGAACGTGAAATTTTTAATCGAAGGTGAAGAAGAAATTGGTAGTAAAAACTTACCTTCATTCGTCGAGGAACATAAAGACTACCTAGCTGCAGATTTAGTTTTAATTTCAGATACAGGTCTTTACGCACCTGGGAAACCTGCTGTTTGCTATGCTTTACGTGGTTTAACAGGGGTACAAATAGATATTCGTGGAGCTAAAGGTGACCTTCATTCAGGACTTTATGGAGGTGGCGTACAAAATCCAATACATTCCTTAGCTGATATTTTGGCATCCTTCCATGACGAACATGGCACTATTACAGTAGATGGCTTTTATGACAATGTTCTTCCTCTTACGGACGAAGAACGCGCAGCATTTCGTGCCTTAGATTTTGACGAAGAAGGTATCAAAGAGGAAATTGGTGTGAAAGAATTATTCGGTGAAAAGGGCTACACTTATCTTGAACATACATGGGCGCGCCCAACACTAGAAGTAAACGGAGTTTTCGGTGGTTTCTCTGGCGAAGGTATTAAAACCGTTTTACCTGCAGAAGCTGGTGCAAAAATAACTTGTCGCCTTGTTCCTAACCAAGATCCCGAAGAAATTGTAGAAAAGCTACGAGCACATATCGCTGCGCACAAGCCAACTGGTGTTGAAATTACAGTTACTGAGTTCGATAAAGGTAAACCATTCATTACACCAATGAATCATCCACTAATCCAAGCTGCTGGACGTTCTTACGAAAAAGTATATAACACACCAACAGCATATATTCGTGGTGGCGGTTCAATTCCAATCGTCGCAGCATTTGATGAAATTCTAGGAACTCCAGTAATCTTAATGGGCTTCGGACTTTCAAGCGAAAACTTCCATGCACCAAACGAACACTTCCATCTAGAAAATTATGACAAAGGACTTCGTGTTATCAGTGACTACTACTACGAAGTAGCAGCAGTTGATAAGGATGCCCTATAAATAAAAAAATATTAATCCGCTCCTTTTAAAAGAGGAGCGTTTTTTTATGTACAAAACTGATCTAATAGAAGATTTAGTGCTTAGTTGCTATTACTCAAACTTCTATTTTGCATTGCTTGAGCTCACATTTAACATACTCTCCTCTTCTTTTGCTCTACTCAGGCAACTATTTAACCTACGCGTCCACTCTTTTGATTCACTCATGCTCTCTTTTAACCTACTCACCACTCCCCGATCAAAAAAATCCCGCATACGTTTAGTTAACGCATGCGGGAATTCTAATAGAAGTACTATTGTTAGTATATAATTCTATTCACCAAAAATGGTTACAATTTCACTTGCTGATTTACGTGGCTTTTCTTTTGGTACAAGGTCGTAGTAGCCGAATTGTAACATGCTGATGATGCGTTCACCTGTTTTTACACCCATTGGTTCACGGAATTTTGGATTATCTAGCCATGCAGGAGTTTTCCAGCATGCACCGATTCCTTTATCCCATGCAAGTAGTTGCATATTTTGTATAAAGCTACTTGCTGCAGCGAAGTCTTCTAAACGTTCTTTTTGTCGAGCATCTTCTGGAATGACTACAAATACATATGCACCTGGCAATGAGAATTTACTCATCTTACTTTGAAGCTCATCTTCCGAAAGCTCTTTCCAATTTGGGACAGCAAATTCACGAATAAGGTCTTTTAATGGTTCTAATTCAGGACCACATGCCACTACTAATCGCCAAGGTTGACGGTTACCATGATTAGGTGCCCATACCGCATCGTCAATTATCGACATTAAATCTTCACGATCAATTGGCTGACCATTGAACATTTTAATGGAACGACGTTGTGTAATTGCCTCTATTACTGTTAATGATTGTTCCTTCATTTCTATCACTCCTACTCTGCAAATCTTTACAATTTGGCAGTAAGTTTCATCATACGACTTATGTATGCATCACTATCCACCATACCATATTCCTAAAAAAAAACAAAAAATGACGAAAGAAATCCCTATCACTTTTTTTATAAAAAGTTCGTTTGGTTGCGACCGTTATTTTTTGATTGATAAAGTGCTTGATCTGCTGCTTCGACAAAATCACTGACTGATTCAAATGAATGCATAAATGTCGTAGTACCACCGATGCTAATAGTTGCAAATTGTGTATCACTTCTACCTTTATGTTCAAATTTAGCATTTTCAACTGAACTGCGTATTTTCTCAGCAAGTAACCTTGCTTCAACTTCATCCATTTTTCGAATAACGATTGCGAATTCTTCTCCACCATAACGAGAAATCACGCCTCGGTCAGGTACGATATCCTTCATTATATTCACAGTATGACAAATAAGATCGTCACCTTTTAGATGTCCATATGTATCGTTATATTTTTTAAATTCATCAATATCAATCATGAGTATTGTTAGCGGCCACTTATCTTTGTAACTTTCACGGAAACAGATTGGTAGTCGGTCTTCAAAATAGCGCCGATTATTAATACCAGTTAAGCCATCTAATTCAGTCAGTTCCTTCAATTGCTCATTTTTCACCTGTAGTTCATATGTTCTTTCATGAATCTTTTTATCAAGTGATGTATTTAATATCATTAATTTCTTACTGAGTAATTCAGATTCATAGAAATTTCTTGCGTAATTACGGCTTAAATTAAATGCCTGCAAAATGACGTAGAAGAAAAATCCGTAAATTGAAAGCATGAGTGTATCTATTAAACCCTTGGCAAACAAATAATCGTTCACTATCGTTGTAAAAAACAATAAATTTGCTATTAAATTCATTAGAGCAGTAGGTCTTTTATTTACACAAGCCTTTACTAATATAATCGTTATGCAAATCATAAGTATAAAAGCAAGGGGAAACACATCAAAGAATAGAGGTTTAAAGAAGCTCGGTGGCGTCACCCAAGTTAGAAATAATAGTGGCATGACTATTGCCATCACTATATAAACTGTCTTTTTACCAGCTTCTCTAGGAAATAGTCGAGAAATAAAGGCTATATAAGTAAGAACTGATCCATAGATTAATGAGTACTCTATACGCTTTAGTAAAAACCAAGTCAAATGTGAAAACTGCATTTGCAAAAGCATTGGCCCTACGAAAAGTGAACGCATCACTATGAATAGACTCAACAAACCAAAATAAAGGAAAAGCCGTTCAGTTTTCCTATATAAAAATATAATTATGTGATATATCCCTATAATAATTACACTGCCATTCATAAATAACAGAGCTGCTTGTCGATCTGAATGATAATTGACTATAGCATTTGCTTGTCCAAATAAAATCTCTTCACTTGCTTCACCAACAATGTCTTCAAAATTAGACACGTGCAAAACGACTAAAATCTTTTCAGCGTTAGGAACAAAATAGCCAATTCTAGGTGTCGTTGAAGGAGCTGATGTATCTTTCGAAGTACCAACAGAACCACTCGATGAAATGGGTATTCCATCTACAAACAATGTATAGGCACTTGATTGGAAACGAGTAGAAAGCGCAAATGTGTGACCAATCTGCTCTTTAGGAATTTGCAAATAGAGAGCATATGTTGCATAGCCTTTCACACTCCCTAAAAGGTCATTCCAAGAGCTCGGCAAATATGCTTTATCTACATTTGATGTTTTCACCCTCTTCTCTATTTCTTTAGTAGATAGTAATTCATGAGTGAAAAATAACCATTCACCTCGTAATGGAATGACAGAATTCTCTGCTATATCTGTGTGATTGAGTACTAATAAACCGTATTTGATTTGGGAATTAGTTTCAAAATCAACTAATGTACAGCCACTGAGGATGATTACAAATAGTAGTAATGCACTTATCTTTCTCAATTGTAATCCTCCAAATATTTGATGATCGTTAAAAAAAGGGTTGTTTTCATAGTTATTTTTCCTACATACTGTAAAAAAGAGTCTGGAGGATTTTGTATGTCTTATTTGACGATTTGTTATTGGCTAATGAGTTACTTCGCTGGTACATTCATGACTGCATGGTGGGTTGGCAAATGGCGAAATATCGATTTACGTGAGCATCGTAGCGGGAATTTAGGTGCTAGAAATGCTGGTGCAGTTATTGGTAAATCTGCATTTTTAATAACTTCAATTGGTGATGGTAGCAAAGGGTTACTCATTGTTCTACTGGGCTACTTGCTGAACGAAACAGAATTTTCAATTGCAGTTGCTGGTGCCCTTGTCATTATCGGGCATTTATTTCCATTTTGGTTAAAAGGCAAAGGCGGTAAAGGTATTGCAACTTTTGTCGGAGTTACACTTGCTTTTAATCCTCTATTATTTTTAGCTTTTGTCGTTGGATTTTTAATTCCAATTCCTTTCCTAAAAAGCGCAACACTAAGTATGCTTTTGGGTTATGTATGTTATATAGGATCAATTATTTACAGCGGATGTTTACCAGTTGCTTGGCCAATCGTTCTTATTATTCTAATCATAGTTTACAAACATCGCTTTGACATTATCGAGTCCTATCAAGAAAAAGCTTGGAAATCAAAAAAATCAACATTATAATATTCCGCTTTTTTTTGAAAACACAGCAAACCCGACCTATTATCCATTGAATAGGTCGGGTACTTTATTATATTGGTAATATAACATCTTCTATGTGAAAAAAGTAGTATTTCATATTCGGTGTATAAGCACTTGAGTCTAAATATTCCCATGGTCGATGAAAGCTATTGGATGTGTGGGCATTCACTAGAGGTTCACCATCTTGAATACTTGTAACAATGACAGAATGATCTATTCGTCCATCATTTTGGAAATCGTAAAAAATAATATCTCCAAGTTCTAAGTCATAGGCAGATGATACTTGTTTTCCCCTCAGTCCCTTCTTTGAAGTTTCTAAATACCAACGTAATGAATGCGGTGTACTCCAACTAAAACTCCAATTCCCTCCTTTAAGCCACCATCCCTCCGATCGGTTTGGCGATCCCCACATAGGTCCACCGCCTGCAAAAAGACATTGCGATATATAATTAGTACAATCCACATCAAATCGCGGAAATGATGGATTGTAGCTGTCCCACCATTTATCGGCGTAAGCGACAGCTGCTTGTCGATTGTAAACTGCTCCATCACACCTCCTTACCCAAGTATATGCACTGCCCTGATTTAATATTTCCATCATCCCAAAAGATTTTATAAAGTAGTTATTTTGTCATTAAAAGTCGTTTCAACTAAATTCACCCATTTATAAAGGACCTCAAATTATTATTCACAATATTACATTTCTATGATATTTGTCAGTGTCTTTACATTTATACAACAATTTCAATATTCCTTATTTGAATCGCCCAATATAAGTCAAAAATTTGGTACAATGAAAACAACTAATTTGTTTCTCCTATTTTACGTTTGAAAGGGTGTTCGAAATTGACACAGCACGCAGAAAAAGAAATTGTTGAGTCGACATTATTATGTGACAAGAAGGGTAATCTAAATCCCGCTGCCATAGGATTCGCTCGAAAACCAATTATCAATAGTAATTTGAAAGGCCATTTCATGCGTAAAAAGAAATGGAATTATTGGTGTGTTTTCGGAGATGAAATTATGTTCTCTGCAACTATTAGCCATTTAGATTATGCTGCTGTTTGTTTCGTCTACTTCTTAGATTACGAAACTCAACGTTACTTTGAAAAGACAATCACCATTCCCTTGGGCAATAAAGTAAAAATGCCTACAAACGTATTAGAAACTGTAAATTTCATTCACGATGATATGAAAATCCAACTGTTATACGCGCAAAATGAAACACAAATGACAGTCACTATCCCTGATTTTGATGGCGATTTACTGCATGCTGACTTAACAATCAAACACCCTGTAGACGACGACTCTCTCAATGTGGTCATCCCTTGGAATCGTCAAACCTTCCAATTTACTGGGAAACATCATTCATTACCAACTAACGGTTACGTAAAAATAGGTGAAAAACGTTATAATTTTCAAGAAGAAGAGTGCTACGCAGTACTCGATTACGGTCGTGGCGTTTGGCCACGTGAAGCAACTTGGAACTGGGCTATGGCTTCCCAAAAATGTAGAGGTCACCGAATCGGCCTAAACTTAGGTGGCCAATGGACAGATGGCACCGGCATGACGGAAAATGCAATATTCCTAGATGGTAAAATGACTAAAATCCATGAAGATGTTATTTTCGAATACAATGCAAAAGATTTTATGCAACCTTGGCATATTAAATCTAAATTCACGGATGATGTTCAACTTACATTCACCCCATTCTTTGAACGTATTGCTACAACAAACGCCAAAGTTATCAAATCCGAAGTGCATCAAATGGTTGGCTATTTTAACGGTCGCGTTCGATTGGACAGTGGTTGTTACTTACCCATCCAACAATTAATCGGCACCGCCGAAGAACATTTAGCTAAATGGTAAAAAGGACAGCCTCTGTTTCGATTGAGAGGCTGTCCTTTTATCTTGGGGCGTTGTTAAAATGTGGTCTTGAGATTTTTTGAGCAGCGACGGTCTCATCAAGAAGTGATAGTTCTTCTCTGAGTAGGGATAATTTCTTCCTGAGTAGCGTTAATTTTTCTCTGAGTAGCGCTAATTTCTTCCTGAGTAGCGTTAGTCCTCTCGAGTAGCGACAATCCTCCCCCGAGTAGCGCTAATCTCGCTCTGAGTAGCGACAATTCTCTCCCCAGTAGCGCTAATCTCTGAGTAGCGACAATTCTCTCCCCAGTAGCGCTAATCTCTGAGTAGCGACAATTCTCTCCCTGAGTAGCGACAATTCTCTCCCCAGTAGCGCTAATCTCTCCCTGAGTAGCGACAATCCTCTCCAAATATCCCTTAACCAATCCCAATAATGTTAGCGAGCACTATTCCCTCATCTATTCCCATGCAAATAGAGTTTCTCCGGATAGTCTGTAAAAACAGCTTCGACTCCAAGTTTTTTCATCAAATCATAATCTTCTTTTGTATTCACTGTATAGACGCGCACTATATTACCTCGTTCAATTGCCGTTTTAACAGCTTCGCGTTTAGCCGCTACTAATGAAACATGCAATGCATCCGTACCTATCATGACACCGTACTCATGTAGATTCACTAAAATCTTCATGAATAAGGCCCCTACTTCATTCTGAGGTGCCTTTTTTAATACTCGTTCTACCATTTCATGATCGAATGATGAAAAGACAACTCTATCCAACATGCCATTTTCTTCAAGCAAAGTTATTACTTCATCTTCTATCCCCTTATATAAAAAGACATCTGTTTTCAATTCAATATTAATCATATGATGAGTCGTTTTGAAAATATCCAATACTTCTTGCAGAGTTGGAATTTTCTCTCCTGCAAATTGCTCGCCCTTCCATGATCCAAAATCATATGAACGTAATTCTTCAAAGGTCATATCACGGATATAACCTTCTCCGTTTGAAGTGCGATTGATACGTTCATCATGATTGATTACGAGAATGCCATCTTTTGTGCGCTGGACATCTAATTCAATGCCATAAATGGGTAATCTTGCGGCTTCACGGAAAGAGCATAATGTATTTTCAGGGAAATCACCTGAAGCTCCACGATGTGCAAATATTTTCATAAATCATTTCCTCCATAGATATAATCATTAATTTTATGCTACACTTTCTAAAATTTCCAGACAATTGAAAACTTTTACTTGTACTCACTGAATTCATGTAGTAATATTTATCATTGCTATCAAAACCCCAACATCTTAAACAGGACGCAAAATTGCCAAATTGGAGGACTGTAAATGACACAGAAGCATCCCGATTTTGAACAAGAAGCTCAGCGCCTGGCTTACACAAAACATTATATGCGAAAACTCTTAGAAGAATCCAAACGTGACGTTCAATCAGCACAGGACAGTATTCGAAAATCTATGTCTGATTTAGAATACCTAGATTCAAGTTTAAGCTACCTCAATATTTTAACGAATGCTCGATTTTTTGAAATGGCACTCGATCAAAAAGAAGGCCTTGAAGCAGTTCAACAAAAACCTTATTTTGCCCGTATACATTTCCAAAAAGAAGGCGAACCAACAGAAAAATTATATATTGGTAAGACATCTCTCTTTGACCGTGAAACGCAAGAGCCTATAATCGTTGACTGGCGCTCTCCCGTGGCGAACGTATACTACGACGGGCGACTTGGTGATCTTACTTATAAAGTACATGACGAAGAATACAATGGGCACCTCTTTTCGAAACGGCAATATAAAATTGAAGAAGGCAAACTTTTAGACGTCCAAGATATTGACCTAACAACAAACGATGAACTATTACAAGATGCACTGGCAGGTAAAGCTGATGTACGGCTTACTGAAATCGTCTCAACGATTCAAGCTGAACAAAACGATGTTATTCGTGCTCATTTAAAGCAACCAATACTCGTACAAGGTGCGGCCGGATCAGGAAAGACAACTATTGCTCTTCATAGAATATCTTATTTCCTATATACAATGGGTGAGCATTTTAACGCAAAAGAATTGATGATTTTAGCACCTAATCAGCTGTTCATAGACTATATTGGCGACGTTTTACCTGAGCTTGGTGTCGATCAAATTTGCCAAACAACATACTCAGATTATGTGCAACAAGCAACTGATATAAAGCTGAAAATCCAAAATCCAAATGAACAACTTGAAAAACTTGTGAGCGAAGACGTTATCGATGAAATAGTGCTTTGGCTAACCAGAATGAAAGGTTCACTTGAATACCGAGATGTTATGGATCGTTATTTGAAAAAAATTGAATCCCAAATAGCTGATCAATTCGAAGATGTTTATATCGAAAAATATCGTATTTTAACAGGCTCCCATTTAAGAAAACTTTTCTTAAAAGATTTTGCCTATATGCCCTTCGAAAAGCGAATTGAACGAATTAAAGCTGTGCTACAAAATTATGTACGACAAAAGAAAAAGCAAATACTACTTTCTTTAAATAAAAGATATGATGAAATTTTGGATAAAGCATTGTTTGGTATTCAAGATGCTGCTAAACGTAAACAGACGGTGACAAAATGGATTGATGAACGTGATGTTCGTATTCCAGCTGTTGAAAAAACAGCTAAATCTACCACTTCAAATTATATGAAGCGCTTTAAAAAGCATAAAATTAAAACCTTGTATCGTGAGTTTTTGACGAATTATGATTTACAAAAAGAGCTATCTCCCGAATGGTCTGAATCAGAACATGAGCAATTTTTTAACGCCCATATAAAAGAAACTTGGGCCTTAGAAGATTTGGCTGCTATCTTCTATTTGCATGCCAAAATTAAAGGGGTCAACGAAAAATGGAAAATGCGCGTTGTTTTCATCGATGAGGTGCAAGATTATAGCTTATTCCAGTTAGCTGCTTTAAAAGAAGGTCTAGAAACTGATATGTTCACTATGGTAGGCGACTTGGCCCAAGGAATACATAGTTACCGCTCCTTAACGGACTGGACGCCTGTACGCGAGTTATTCCCTCGCGCTACTTATAAAACTTTGCAAAAAAGCTATCGTACTACAATAGAGATTATGGCTGTTGCAAATGAGATTTTATCGAAAATGGGCGAAGATTTACCGCTTGTAGAGCCAGTTGTCCGTCATGGAGATGAACCAACCTTCCATGAGATGAAAATAATTGACCCCGTAGCGATTGAAGATATTCATCAACAAATTAGAGCAAAAGGGCACCGTTCCATCGCACTCATTTGTAAGACTTCTGATGAAGCAACGGACTATACGAAGATATTACAAAATGCTGGTGTAATGGCTCAGACTTTATCTGAATCATCCGAGATTGACCAGGGTGCACTTCTTGTCATACCAAGTCATTTAGCGAAGGGGCTTGAATTTGATGCAGTTATTGTAACTGCCATCGAAAGGCCATTCCGTGATACAGCACTTGACCGTAAGCTTCTATATGTAGCTGTCACCCGTGCCATGCATGAGCTACATTTAGTTGGCTCTTCGCGCAGTGCGTTTTTATTAGCAGAATAAAAATAAAGAGGCATTCCAAAAGTCGTTTGCAAACCGACAATTGGAAGCCTCTTTTTTATTTTCTCGCAGAGAGAGGATAATAATTTTGCTTTTTAGAAAAGATATTCATTATCTTTCTACGGATACCCTTTTTCTCTTTTACTAATTGCTTTTCATTTTTTACATCGACTTTTCCTAATGCAGGTAATCTCATTGTAGATCTCCCCTTTGCGATGGTTTTTGTACTTTCTTAACATTACCATTAGTTTATGAATATTATCGACAGAATATGTATATTTTTAGTAAAAATTATTATTAATTTCAAATTTTCAGTTAGAATTTCAAAAAATAAATGTTTCGTTAAATATAGATCGCTATTCCACTACTACTACCCTTAAATGACTTATGATTTTAAACTCCTATTTTAAACTTAGTAAATTAAAAATACCAAGCAAACTACAATTTGCTTGGTATTCTTCGGATTACTTGAATATACTCCATATTCTTTTAAAAAAACCCTTTTTACTTACATCATCCATTTTATTTATTTCTGCTACTATCGCATCTGATAACAGGTCGTAACCTGCTTCTCCGAAGTGTAATCCATCGTTTTTTATGCCCACCAAAAGCTCTTTGTAATTTGGCTTATTATAGAGAATTTCAAAAAAATCAATGATATGACATCCTGTTTCTTCTGCGACATCTTTGGCCGCCTGGCCGTATTCTTTCAACCTCTGATTTTTACGATTTGGTTGTAATGCTTCATCGACCGGCGGAGATGTAATTAGAATTGTTCGATCAGCTCCAATTTGCTGAACAAAGTAGCGAATATTAGATTTAAAGGTGCCTATCGGTATTAATTTGTGCTTTGCAGAATCGTTTCCTCCAAATAAAACTGTTACGACATCAGGATTTTTTGAGAGTACATCCTTCTTAAAACGAACTCTAGCTTGCTCCGTTGTATTACCAGATACTCCTGCATTAATAAATTGATGCTGTTTCATTTTCAACTTTAGCATGGATGTTAAAACCGGTTTTGGATAGTTTTCTTTTCGTGCTGTAATACTATCTCCAAAACAAATGATTTTCATCTAACAATCCCCTTTTGCTATTTTTCTTTTCTAGATATTATTTTTTTGCGAAATAATCTACTTGCTGTATTTTCGAAAATCCAGCTCGTTCGTAGACAGATAGCGCTTGTTCATTTTCAATCTCAACATCAAGCAATACTGTAGATTGTTCTTTTTGGGCAGCAATATTTTTAACCCACGCTAAAAGTGCTGCTCCTATACCTTGACGTTGGAAATCAGGATGTACTGCTAATGCAGTTACCCACTGGACGTCATTCTCTTCAACTGAAGTCACAGTGCCTACAACTACACCATCTTTTTCAGCAACCCATAATACACGCCCCTTTGTTGACGTATTCGTAGAGATTAGATGATCTGTATCTTCTGGAGTATCTTCAAATGCAAACTCAAAAACAGTAACAAGTGCATCGCGTTCACCATTATATAAGCGAATTGTTAAGTCACTGATAACATCGGTATATTCAGCATCTGCCCGTAGTGTCGCTTCTGAAAAACTATATTCATAACCTTGTGCTTCGATGAATTCACGCCCTTTGTCACCGTTTAATGTAAGAGCTAATTCTCCAACAGCATTGCGTTCATTAAACCCAGCTGCAATGCTCTCAACTAGTAGTTTTCCAATCCCCATACCACGATACATAGGAGCTACAACTGCTGACCATTCAAATGTATTGAAACCCATCGTATCAACGGCACTAGCTACACCAACTAGTTCATCCTTATCATCATCATAAGCCAGCACTAAAAAACCATATGCCTCCGGGTTGCACCAGCTATTTTCGTTCATCACTACTTTGTAATCTAGTTTATCTTCTAGTCCAGATTTACCCAATAATTGTAAAACTTCCTGATAAGTTTCACCATCAATAGGGTATGTTGCTTTCATTATAAAAATATTCAAATTGAAACCACCTTGTTGTAATTGTTTTGTCATCTAAATGATAACAAATTATCAAATAATGCGACTATCATTTGGCTTTTTAGGGGTATAGAATATCGAGATGGAGGTTTTACTATGACAAAACAACGATTAACTTGGGTTGATGTGACTAAGGGATTTTTAATGATATTAGTAGTAATAGGTCATTTTCCTGGAGACTTGGATTACCCTCTTTTACAATATATCTATTGGTTCCATATGCCAGCTTTCTTCGTACTGAGTGGATTATTCTTCAAACCGCTAGCAAAGGACGAGCCTATTCGTAAAGCTGTAAAAAAACGATTTATGCAATTGACGATTCCCTATTTCTTCTTCCTATTAGTTATTACATGTATTCGTTATATATTGGCATTCGCTTATGGAAATACCGATATTTCATGGTATATGGAGGATTTAAGTACGCTCATTATTGGTGGACGTTATGCACGCGGATCTTACGGTGTATTCTGGTTTACAACGGTCTTATTCTTTACTTATATATTATTCTTATTACTAACAAAATATTTAAACCGCTTCTATCAATTTTTTGTACTTGCAATTTGCTACATTATCGCGCATATACAAAGCTACTATGTAATAGATGTTATTGGTGGCTCGTCTGCTGAAGCTTCACAAACTATACCTATACTATGGAATTTGGATGTTACGCTCATAGCTTTGGTCTACTTCGCCATTGGCTATTATGCAAAAGATTTATTTTTACACATACGATTGCCCTTATGGACAATTTGTACAGTTAGTTCACTCTTAGCAATGTATCTGGCATGGATAGATCAATTTGATTATCACTTAAGCTTGAAGTTTATTCGGTACAATGATGCCTTAATGGATCTTATCATCCCTTTTATTTTTATCATTACCATTTTCGGTATATTCCAATTTATTACGCGCTTCACACCATTTAAAGCGTTGAAGTTTATCGAAATGCAGTCAATCACTATTATGTATATGCATATTTCGGTAGATAAACAGATGAATAATTTCTTTGACTACGGACTCGTTGGTTATACAGTTCTATGTCTGGGTATATCTATCATAGGATCTTTAGTTATTAAAAAATTCATCCCATACGGATTATTCTTCATCGGAGATATTCGTGCTAAACGTCCGATTCTCTTTAATAGTAAACTATTTATCACATAAAAAAATATGTATGAATAAGGCCGTTGATTCCCGCTGCGGGCGGACTCTTTCCGCGGGCGGGGCCGCCCTCCGCTCCAATCAACTGAATACGTAACTATTACAGTCTACTATAAACAATTATCTATCCATTATTTGAAGGCTTGTATTCACCCACGGCCTTCCTGATCCAGTGGTTCTATTTAAACCTAAAAAAGAATGTAAAAATGACCAAAGGCATCGAGATTTGACTTCTCGATGCCTTTGGTCGACACTCTAAAGCACTCATCCATATGGAATGGGTGAATGCCTCTTCTATTTATATAAAGAGTTATGCATTTGATTCTTCTAGCATTTTATAATAAATCCCCTGTTTCTCAATTAACTCCTGCTGGCTGCCTGCTTCAACAAGTTCACCCTGTTGCATGACAAAGACAATATCGGCTTGTCGTACAGTATTCAAACGATGAGCGATTACAAAGCTTGTACGCCCTTTCATTAAACGTTCTAGAGCTTCTTGAATCTTCAACTCTGTTACAGTATCAATGCTACTCGTTGCTTCGTCTAACAACAGAATTACAGGATCTGCAACAAGTGCTCTTGCTATAGATAATAGCTGCTTTTGACCTTGGCTAATTTCAGCGCCATCAGCAGATAGAAATGTATCATAACCATTCTGCAATTTCATAATGAAATCATGTGCATTAGCTTTACGTGCAGCTTCTTCTACTTCCTCATCTGTTGCATTTAACTGACCATACCGAATGTTTTCCCTAACCGTTTCTTCAAATAAAAACGGATCTTGTAAAACAAATGCCATTTGACTACGCAAATTTTGACGTGACATTTCTTGAATTGGTGTACCATCAATAGTAATTTCACCTTTATTTACTTCATAGAATCGTGCGAGTAACTGTAAAATAGTTGTTTTACCTGCCCCCGTGGCTCCTACTAAAGCAGCTGTTTGACCTGCCTCTACATGAAAACTAACATTTTTTATCGTATGTGCTTCATCTGTTTGTTCATATTTGAACGAGACATCATTGAACTTTACGTCGCCTTGTAGTTGTTGGATCACTTTGTTTGAAGCTAAATCCTTCTCTTCTTCTTCGTTCATAATACCAAAAACACGTTCTGCTCCTGCAATAGCTGACAAAACATTATTAAACTGATTCGCTAAATCATTTAGTGGACGTGTAAACTGACGAGCATACTCTGAAAATATCACAATCGTTCCAATTGTCACTTGGCCCTTCAAAGCTAATAAACCACCAACTCCCGCAACAATGGCAAAGCTTGCATTATTTAAAAGGTTCATGACCTTTGGAATACCACCTGAGTAAACATTAGACCAAAAGCCAACGTTTCGTAACTTACTACTTTTCTCTGCAAACTCTTCAATCATACGCTGCTCCTGAGAAAAAGCTTTAACAATTCGTTGTCCTGAAATCGACTCCTCAATCATCCCATTTAATGCTCCCAATGCTTGCTGCTGCTCTTTAAATAACTTACCTGTACGGCGTGTAATCCATCTTGTAGCAACGAACATTATTGGGATGATGATCATCGTCAATAGTGTTAATAGAGGACTCATTGACAACATGACAACCAACGTCCCAACTAACGTTAAAACACTTGAGAATACTTGAATAAATGTACTATTCAAGGTCGAACTAACATTCTCAATATCATTTGTCATACGACTCATTAACTCTCCATGTTGACGCTTATCAAAAAATGAAATTGGCAACTTCTGCAATTTTGTGAATAGACCTGTACGCATTCGATAAATCGTTTGTTGAGCAATACCAATCATCCAATAGTTTTGGAGAAACAATGATAATGACAAACCTATATAAATGGCAATCAAACCAAATATCAGCTTAGACAATCCTGCAAACTGCGTTTTCATAATGTGGTTATCAATAATTTTCCCAATTAAATAAGGACCTAGTAATGAAAATATCGAGCTCGCTACTACCATTAGTAGTACAACAATTAATAGCGCGCGTTGTTCATCCACGATACGCCAAATATGGCCTAGCGTTGAACCCCAATTTGTTGCGCGATCCACCTTCTTACTACGCTTCTTTTGTATATCTTCTTTCGTCAAAATATTTTTATAACCAAAAGGTTCTCGAATTGCTTTAAACATTATCATCCACCCCCTGCTCTTGTTGTGAGGTCGCAATTTTTTGATACAATACAGAGCCTTCCATCAATTCTTCATGAGTACCAAATGCTGACACGAATCCGTCTTCTAGCAGTAAAATACGGTCAGCTCCCTTTGCTGTTCGAATTTTCTGAGTTACAACAAGCATTGTTGCCTCTTCACCCTCTAACGCACTCCATAATGCGGATTCCGTTTTGACATCTAATGCACTAGTACTATCATCTAAGATCAAAAACTCCGGCTTACGTATTAATGCCCTTGCAATTGATAATCGTTGTTTTTGACCACCCGATAAATTTACTCCCTTTTGGCCAACTCTTGTTTCGTAGTCATTTGGGAAATGCTGAATTGAATCATGGATTTGTGCCTGTATTGTTGCCTCTTGTACTTGTTCAATTGAAGCAGCTATTTTGCCCCATGTTACGTTATCGTGGATAGAACCTGTGAATAACAATGCACGCTGTGGTACATAACCAATCGCCTCACGCAACTTTTCTAGTGGCCAGTTTTTCACATTCACTCCATCCACAAAGATATTCCCAGACGTCGTATCGTAAAAACGGGGTAATAGCTGTAACAATGTTGATTTACCAGAGCCCGTCGCACCCATAATAGCTAATTTTTCACCTTGATCACATTCAAAAGAGATATTACGTAATACGAATTCATCTGTCTGTGGATATTTAAAAGAAACATTGTCAAAACGTAAAGTACCACGTTGCCCAACTTCCAATGAACCTTCATACTTCTCATCGTCTTCTAAACCTTTTTCAATTAACAATACTTCCTCCATACGATCCGCTGATGCTTTCGCTCGTGAAATAAATACGATAATAAATGAAAACATTGAAAATGCCCCTGTCATACGTAGTGCATAGTTGACTATCGCTACAAGTTCACCGATTTGTGTTTCTCCTTGCTCAATTTTCCCCGCTCCAAACCAAAGAACCACAAGCAAGCTAACATTCATTACAAACAGCAATAAAGGCTGAATATACTCCATCGTTCGTAACGCTTTAGAGGTATCTACCTTCAAAGATTTTGCTACTTTTTCAAACCTACTTGCTTCGTACAATCCACGCAAATAGGCTTTTACTAACCGCATCGCCTGTAAATTCTCTTGAATAACACGATTGACTCGGTCAACACGCCTTTGAACGGCTGAGAAATAAGTAATACCTTTGCGAACCATTAAAAATAAGAAAATAGCTAAAAACGGAGCACCTATTACAAGATATACAGCTAATGATGGCTTCACATAAAACGCCATTATTAAACTACCAATCACAACAAGAGGCGTACGTAACATGACTCGTAGACTCATGAATAAGACTTGTTGCACTTGAGATACATCACTTGTTAAGCGCGTAATAAGTCCTGCCGTTGGAAACCTCAAAAACGTCGCCATTGTAAATGATTGTACTTTTTTAAACAATTCATTCCGCAAATCAAAGGCAAAGCTTTGTGAAGCATGTGCTGAAAAAAATGAATTTGTAACACCTGCTATAAAACCTAGGAATGCTATTAGCATCATTATTCCGCCCCATAACCAAACCGTTGCAGAATCTTGTAAAACGATTCCATCATCAATAATTTTCTTAATAATTAATGGCTGTATTAACTCAACAGCAAGCTCTACAAGCATGAGCGAAATAGCAATAACAGCGAACCATTTGTATGGTTTTATGTATGAAAACATCGTCTTCATGGTATAACCCCCTATATTCATTTCGTCTCTCGAAATTTATTTAATTGTTCCTTATTATGCCATAAAATAGCCATACCTTGTGCTATAAAAATTCAAAATATTTAGAAGGATAATTTTATTAATGGTTTTTCTCATGTATATTAAAAAAAGCCCCCTCACTCAAAAAGTGAAAGAGACCATTCATTTAGTTTATTTTTCAACCAAATTTAAATGTTTTCTTGTTGCTTATCCCCTTCAACGGAAAGCCAAGTCACACAAACAAGCATGATTATTATGCCCACAATTTGCCATATCGCTAGTGTTCTTCCTAGCCAAATAACAGAAATGATCATAGCTGTTAATGGTTCCATACTCGACAACACACTTGTTTCTACAGCTGTAATATATTTCATGCTACTTAAAAACAATACAAAGGCAGCTGTTCCAAAAAATATAATAGCAGTTAACATTAATGCGATTTTCGGGTCTAATAATAGGCTCCATTCATCTGAACTCCAGACTTGCGAAATTACACCTAGTACAATACCTCCGATTAGCATTCCCCATCCTACTACAATAAGGACACCCCATTCCTTCATAATAGCTGCAGGATATAAAGTATAAAAAGCAAATGTTAAACCAACCGCGACTCCCCATAAAAGAGCTTCAGAACTTACGAGTAATGTCTCAAAAGAAGCATTAGTTAGTAATAAAAACAAACCAATAAGCGTCCCTAGAATACCTAATACTTGATATTTTGGTGGCCATTTGCGATAAGAAATTGAAACAAAAATGATAATGAAAATAGGTGCCAAAAATTGTAGTAATGTTGCCACAACCGCATTACTAGCATCAATAGCTGCTACGAATGAATATTGTACTCCCAGCATTCCTAAAACACCAAACGTGACTAATTTCCTCCACCAAACAGGATATTTCCAAATACTTGTTACATCTTTTTTAGTTAGAAATAAAAAGGATAATAGTATTATACCAGCCAAAATGAGACGGACTGTTAGCATAAACGGTACAGTTAACTCGCTATTAGATAATACCCACTCCATAAGTGGCCCCGTAGCACCCCAAAGCATTGCTCCAGAAATAATCAGTATTATCCCTCTTAATCTATGTGACTGATGATTCATTCCTAAACCCCTCATTTATGATTATATTTTACTGCTTTTTCGATATATTTTTGCATATTTCTCCCCATTTTAACCTTTATGCACTGTCAATATTAATATATAATTCTGAATTTCTTTTATATACATTACCTATTACTAATGACGGATGACATTCTTTTCACTATAATAATAGATATAGTAACTTCAAGGAGTCGTCGTATGCATGAATGAAACTCAAACAATTTTTAGTACAGCCAATTCAGTTTTGAACCAAATGCCATTCCCAATGATGATTGTTAATCATGAAGGAATCGTAGCAGCATGGAATCGCCAAGCCGAAAAAACTTTCGGCTATTCTGCTGATGAAGTTCTTGGGAAATTTACCCCATTCATAGAAGCAGAGAAATCAGGCCTACATAAAGATGGATGGACAAAGCTATTACGTTCTCCTGAACCTTTCCATTTCGACAAAATGGCATTCATAGCGAAAAATAAAGAAGCTATCTTTTCGTCTGCTTTAGCAAAAGCATTTACTATCGAGAATGAGCGTTATGTATTTTTTCATTTTGAAATGACAGATGAGATCCAAAAAGACCCATCACCCTATCAAGAATTAATTAGTTTAAAAGCAGGATTAGAATCCTCCTTTATGATGTTAACAATGGATCAAGAAGGTTTAATTAATTTTGCAAACAACAATTTCTTAAAACGGAGCAAATGGACGCCGAAAAGAATTATAGGCAAAACATTTTGGCAAATGTTCCCTCAAACGGATAACGGAACTGCTGATGCAAATAACATCTGGACATCCCTTAAAAACGGTAAGACTTGGAAAGGCGAAGTTGAGAAGATGTCGAAAGACGGCTTATCCTATTGGGTAGATTTAACGGCTATCCCGATTTTCGTGACATGTAAAAACCCTTCCTACTTTATACTGCTCGAAAATGATATTACAGAAAAAAAACTGCTACAAAACCGCTTAGAAAAAATCGCTTATATTGATCAAGAAACAGGTTTAATGAATCGCTATCGTTTAGAACAAATCGTCACTGATATGATTCAAGAAAAGAATCATTTTACTTTTGTTTACCTAAGCATTGATAAATTTTACTCTTTGAAGGAAATTTATGATGAACAAACAGAAATTGTCCTTTTACAGGAATTCACAAACCGTATGAAGATATATTTCCAAGATAGCACAATGGCTCGAGTCGGTATAGATGAATTTGTCGTATTAACTCCACTTGGTGAATGGTTTATCCAAGGTTTCCTTGCCTATCTAAAACAACACCCTATTTATGTAAACAGTCGTGCAATACCACTTTCAATTAGCGGAGGTATTACAAAGTACCCTGAAGATCAGTCATCATACTCACATTTAGTGAAAGCCTCACATGCGGCAATTTCTAAAGTGCGTTCTGATGGTGGTGGTAATATTATTAGTTTAACAAAAGCTGATCATAAAGCACTTAGTACAAAGGCCATTATTGAAAAGCGCCTGCTAATCGCGTTGGATAAAAAGAACTTAAAAGTACTTTATCAGCCCCAGTTAAATTTAGAAACAGGTAAAATTACAGGTGTAGAAGCCCTCGTGCGCTGGGAAGACGAGGAAATCGGTATCGTTACACCAGATGTCTTAATTCCAATCGCCGAAGAAACTGGTTTGATTAATGATATTGGCGCCTTTATGCTTGAACAAGCTTGTTTACAAGCAGTAGCTTGGCATAAAAAAGGCTTAGATTTAAAAGTAAGTATTAATTCATCTGTACGAGAATTCCGTGATAAAAACATGGTACAACATATTAGAAAAGTTTTAGAGAAAACAAATTGTCCTGCTAAACTTTTGCAAATTGAAATTACAGAAAAATTTGCTTTAGAAGCTGAAGCAGAAACTTCCATAATTCAACAGATGAAGCAATTAGAAACTGACGGTATTGTCTTCGTCCTTGATGACTTTGGTACAGGGTATGCATCTTTCCGTTTCATGCAACTCTTACCTTTAGCTGAAATTAAAATTGACCAAACATTTATTTCAACACTTCAATATCAGAAGAAAGCGCAAAAATTAATACAAGGTATGATCCAATTTGGAAAATCTATTAATATGCGTGTTTTAGCTGAGGGTGTTGAAACAGCAGAGCAATTAGAATTACTTACATCATTTGGATGTGATGCAGCGCAAGGCTACCATATTAGCCACCCTATCACACCTAAAGAAGTTGAAAAGCTTTTAAAATAATTCTTTATATATTTTCCAATAAATACAGTTCCTAAATAAAAATGGCCTTCGCTCAAATTAGCGATGGCCATTTTTCTCTTTATATTTCATTTTGTAACGCTTTTGCCTTACGCTTGCGTATTATATTGAAAATGAATTGCATAAACACCTCTGCGAAGACAAGACCCATAACAATGGCACCTGTAATAATGAATGCCTTAGCAGCATATTGAATGCTTTCAAGATATTCATTTTCAACGACATGCCTCATTGCATTGTAAGCCATTCCTCCAGGTACGAGTGGAATGATACCAGCAACACTAAAGATAATCATCGGCATTTTAAAACGTCTTGCCAACATATGTGCCACAATCGCAATAACAAACGAACCCGCAAATGAAGCTAATACAGCATCCATACCATGCTTCAATAGAGAATAGTATATTAACCATCCAATGGCTCCAACTAACCCACAATGGAATAGAGTTTTTTTCGGAGCATTAAAAAGAATTCCGAAACTAGCTGTTGCTAAAAAACTAAGAACTCCTTGGGTGACCCAAAACATAGTATTCCTCCTAAAATGACAATACTAGTGCAACACCCGCACCGATCGCAAATGCTGTTAAAAAAGCTTCCGTTCCTTTTGCTACTCCTGATACAAAGTGTCCGGCCATCAAGTCCCTCACTGCATTTGCAATAAGTAAGCCTGGTACTAACGGCATCACAGAAGCAATAATAATTTTATCTATTTGGATACCTATACCCAATTTTACTGTTAAAAACGCTGTAATACCTACAAATAATGCAGCTGTAAATTCTGCAAAGAACTTTACCTTTGTTAACTCATGCATTAAAACAAAAAGTAAAAAACCAATTCCACCAGCTAATATTGCTGCAGGAACATCACTCCAAACACCTTCAAATAAAATTAAAAAACATCCACTTGCTATTGCCGAAGCGACTATTTGTAGCCAAGTTGGGAAATATAAATTTGAACGGTCTATACGTTGTAATTCTTCAAACGCTTCTGACAAAGTAATTTGCTCTGCGGTTAATCGACGTGATACACCATTTACAAGCGCAATTTTCTCTAAATCTGTCGAGCGTCTGGGTATTTGAACAATTCTTGTTGGTCTTTTATGACCAGCTGAAAATATTATTCCTGTAGGCGTCACAAAACTCTGTGCAGATGTTAATCCTTGTGAATTTGCCATACGTAACATCGTATCTTCAGCACGATACGTTTCCGCTCCACTTTGCATAAGTAATCTTCCAGCTAGAAGAAAACAATCTATTGCGAGTTCCTCTTCTTCCATTTCAATCACTGTTTTTCCCTGCCCTTCATAAACAAAATTTAGTAAAAAAACATTATGTATGACTATTCATTAGTAAAAAAATGTAATATCCTGTGTGACAAAATGCCTCTTTCGCGTCATTTTTACTTATTTTTCAACAAAAGATGATTTTTTAACATAAATTCAAAACTTTTCGCGCCACTTTGCCGTCTAATCGTATAGAATAGAACACATAATAGTTTTAAAGGAGGTCTTGGGGAAATGACCACATCACGCCCTAAAAAAAGAGGGCTTTGGATTGACACAATATTAATTAGTAGTATTTTTGTACTATCTGCTGTTTTGCTTTTCTTTTTTTTAGCACCAAAAAACGACAAAGAATCTTCAGTAACAAATGGGGTAGCTTTAGCAGCACCACCTGAGCATCAAACAAAGGATTCGAAATTTACAGGTATTAAAATCGCCTCTATAATTTCAGGAGACGAACGTATGCCCTATTCAATTGAATATCCCCAAACTGAAGATAAAGAATTCAATAAAGTTATAAAGGATGCCGTTTACAAGACGCGCGATACCTACTTAGCTAGCATGGAGGAAATACTCCAAAAAGATGCAGATAAAGTTGGCAAGTTAACAATAACATTTAAAACCTTGCATCATAAAAAGAATTACTACTCGTTTGTTTTAACTCAAAATACATATAAAGGCACAGGAAGTAAAGAAAAAACTATCCAAACCTTTATGTATGATAAAAAAAATAATAAACAGTTGTTTTTAAACAACGTTATTAAAAACGAAAATAATCTGTCAAAACTTATACCTTTTGTCCAAAAACAAATAAAAAGCGATGACCAGTTTAAATCATATATCAATACAACAAAATTAAAAAATTCTACAACACCTACGTTTTCAAATTATAAAAACTTTTCTTTAACTGATAGCTCTTTATACATTTATTTTGACGGTGCTAAATTGTCCGATAATAGTAATGCTATCTCAAAGATTAAAATACCACTTTCTTCTGTAAATAGTATACTGGCTAAACCATTCCAAATAGCAGGAATAAATCCAGATGGTACAAAAAAGAAACAAATTGCATTAACATTTGATGATGGTCCAAATGCAAAAGTAACACCGAAAATCTTAAAATCACTTAAGAAATATAATGCGAAGGCAACGTTCTTCATGCTTGGAAGCCAAGCAATGTACAATCAAAAGCTTGCAAAAAAAGTTGCAGATGCTGGACATGAAATTGGCAATCACTCATTTTCACATACAAATTTAATCACACTTTCAAATAAGAAGATTAAAGCTGAAATCAACCGTACCAATGAAGAAATTAAAAAAGCTACGGGCGAAAATCCAACGTTATTCCGCCCACCTTATGGTTCAATCAACGAGAGAGTGCGTTCGCAAAATAAACTACCAGTTATCTTATGGGATGTTGATACACTTGACTGGAAACATCGTAATCCTAAAACACTTTTAAATATGGTCAAACAGTATAGTCATGATGGCGCGATTATTTTAATGCATGATATTCAACCTACAACAGCTCAAGGTTTAGATTCTGTATTAGCTTACTTACAAAAGCAGGGTTATGAATTTGTAACCATATCTGAGTTAAGAAGATAATTGTATAGCCCAAGACTAGTGATGTTAGCCCTCGATTACATAATGTAATCGAGGGCTATTTTTAGCTCATTCTAATTCTTCCATCCATTCCTCTAATAAAACTTCTAGTTGTTGCTCTGCTCTTTCTTTCTCGGCTATTAGTTGTTCATATAAGTTCCAATCCTGCTCTTGATGAATTTTCTGATTCAGTTGTTTTATAGTAGCTTCAATCAGTGCAATTTCTTGCTCTTTTTTTGTATCATTTTTTGTTACTTTTACTTTTGGAGATGTTTTTTTCTCTTGTTTTATAGACTGTGGCGAGTTAAGAGCTTGTTTCTCATTAAACTTTTGTCGTGCCCAGTCGTACGGACCCTCATATGTTATTAATTGTTGATTCTCTAGCCACACTGTTCTTGTAAATAATTTATTTAAAAAGAAGCGATCATGAGAAATAGCTAAAATAGTACCTCTAAAGTCTTCTAAGGCGTCTTCTAGCACTTCCCTTGATTCTATATCTAAATGATTTGTCGGTTCATCTAAGATCAGTAAATTGACGTCTTGATGCATGAGCTGCGCCAATCTAAGTCGCATACGTTCACCACCACTTAAATCTGCAATTCTCTTAAAAACATCTGCTCCGTAAAACATGAATTTAGCTAAAATATGACGAGCATCACCTTCAGTGACAGAAACTTCATCCCGAAAAACATCAATGAGACGTGCTTTAGGCATATCAATTTGAAAATGCTGTGATAGATAACCAATCTTCACTTGGCTCCCTAACTTACATGTTCCTGTATCTACCGTTGTCTTATTCAGTAACATATTCAAGATAGTAGATTTTCCAGTACCATTTCGACCTACGATTGCCATATGCTCTTGCCATAGAAGTTGTAAATTTACATTTCTGAGTAATACCTTATCTCCAAAAGCTTTTGTGACATTTTCAAGTTTTGCAACTTCCTTTCCACTTCGAGGTGCTGCTTCAAAGGATAAATCCATTTTTTTAGGGTCAATAATTGGCTTGCGCAACTTTTCAATACGTTCTAGCGCTCGCTCCATATTACGCGCACGTCGGTGCATTGCCTCATTCGGTGGATTGGCTTCATTCGCCCATTGTCGCATGCGTTTGATTGCTTCACGCATCTTCTTCATCTTCTTTTGTTGTTCTTCGTATTGTTGGAACTCCCGCATAAGACGCGCTTCCTTTTCAACACAAAAGTCTGAATAACTACAATGATAAACTTGCAACTCACCTTGCTCTAAATCTACAATTTTCGTGACAACTTTATCTAAAAAATAGCGATCATGCGATACTATCACAACTGTTCCTGTATAGTCGACTAAATATTGCTCTAACCATTCTACAGCAAACAAATCCAAATGATTCGTAGGTTCATCTAATAGTAGTAAATCCGGCTTAGTCAAAAGTAATTGACCGAGCATAATTTTCGTCTTTTCTCCACCACTAAGACTATTAAATGGCTGTTCTACAAAATCATTTAATTGAAGTCCATTAATGATCATCTCAATTTGAGCTTGCATACTATAACCATCTGCTAATGTGAAGCGCTCTTGCACATCACCATATCGAACTAAATATCTCTCTAGTTGCTCCGACGTTGCAGTGACCATACTATTTTCAAGTTCTTGCATTTGCCTCTGTAAATCAAGTAAATTCTTAAATGCCTGCGCTAAGATATCCTGACCTGTAATCTCTTCTGCAAATATTGGAATTTGCGCTAAATAGCCAATTTTAGTTCCTTTTTTAAAATGAATTTCTCCTTGGTCTGGTGATTCTACCCCTGCAATAAGTTTAAATAAAGTCGTCTTCCCAGAACCATTACGTCCAACGATTCCTAAACGATCACCTGTTTTAATATCTAAAACTAAGTCTTCAAAAATACTATTCCCACCGAGCATTTTACTTATATGTTGAACTGTACAAATCATGATTGATTACTTCCTTCCGTATGACACAGCTGAAAGCACTCTATTTTTGCCAAAACAAAAAGACTGCCTGATTAACGGACAGTCTTTTACGCCTTAAAATACGGCTTGGAAAGAATGGCTAATCAGCTGTGGATTATTTGATTTTGTTGAAAAATGGGCGCACTTATCCCGTTAGCAGCAAAATCGAAAGAAATCGCACATGTAATTGGCAAAAACTCCAAAGTATAAACATATGCATCCACAACGTTTTTCATTCTTTCCTCACCTCCGTTTCAAATAATTATGAATAGTCTAACATAATTGATGGTCAATTTCAAATGGCCATTTAGGTAGCATATGGTTCAATGGTTTATCTTCACGTTCTCCTAATACATAATCTGCTTGCATTAACGTATGGATTTCACGTGTACCTTCATAAATAACAGGTGCTTTTGAGTTACGAAGGAAACGAGCTACTGGGTATTCATCTGAATATCCGTATGCACCATGGATTTGCACCGCATCATCTGCTGCTTTGTTGGCGAAATCACATGCCTGCCACTTTGCTAAAGATGTTTCGCGTGTATTACGTACACCTTGATTTTTTAATTCTCCTACTCGATAGACTAATAAACGACTCATCTGATAGCCTGCTTCCATTTTCGCAATCATTTGTTTTACAAGCTGGTGCTGTCCTATTGGTTTGCCAAATGTGTGACGTTGATGGCAATATTTTACGCTTTCTTCTATACATGCCATCGATAAACCAACTGCTCCTGCTGCTACAGTAAAACGGCCATTATCTAAAGCGGCCATTGCAATTTTAAAGCCTTCGCCTTCTTCACCTAATAAGTTTTCTTTTGGGACTTTGACATCTTCGAAGAAAAGCTCACCCGTATTACCAGCACGGATGCCATACTTCCCTTTTATCGCTTTCGAAGAGAACCCTTCCCACGTACGATCCACTATGAAGGCAGAAATTCCTTTGTGTTTTAATGAACGATCACCTGTATAAGCAAATACGATGAAATAATCGGCCACATCACATAAAGAAATCCATGTTTTTTGACCATTTAAAATATAGTGGTCACCATCAAGTATTGCATGTGTAGACATAGCGGCCACATCAGAACCCGCTCCTGGTTCAGTTAAACCGAAAGCGCCAATCTTTGCTCCCTTAGCTTGAGGAATGAGATACTTTTTCTTTTGTTCTTCATTACCCCATTGCAATAGAGTCATACTATTTAGTCCTGTATGGACAGAAACAGCTGTACGAAACGCTGTATCACCACGCTCTAATTCCTCACAAACAATAGCTAAAGAGTTATAATCCATTCCACTACCACCATAAGCTTCAGGAATACACACACCCATTAAACCTAATGCTGATAACTTAGTAAAGATTTCCGGATCGAACTTACCTTGACTATCCCACTCAGTGATATTAGGCATAATTTCTTTATCAACAAAAGCACGCACTGTATTTCTCAACATTTTTTGTTCTTCAGTAAATTCAAAATTCATATTAATTCTCTCCCTTATGTGTCATTTTTTCATACAAAGGCTGTAAAATTTCATCGTTGTGCTCTCCTGGATTTGGCGGGTGATGTCTGATTGTCACAGGTGTTCTTGATAATTTCAACGGGCTCCCGATCATTTTGATTTGACCTATTGTAGGGTGATCATAAGTGATGAACATATTACGTGCCTGTAACTGCTTATCTTGTTCAACTTCTTGAATATTTTGAATCGGCCCAGCTGGTATGTTCTTTTTTCTGCATGCTTCATACCAATACTCTGTAGACTCTTGTAAAAAAGCTGTTTGCAATAAAGGTATCAGCACATCACGTTGCTTTACGCGATCTGGATTATTACGAAAACGTATATCCTGTGCATATTGAGGTATCTTCAGCACTTCACAAAGTGTTGTAAACTGATGATCGTTTCCAACTGCTATGACCATTTCACTATCGGCCGTTTTAAATGTCTGGTACGGTACGATATTGGCATGTGCATTTCCAAGTCCAGTTGGAATATTGCCTGACATTAAATAACTGCTCCCCACATTGACTAATGCGCTCACAGCGGCATCATATAAAGCGATATCGACTTTTTGACCGATTCCTGAGCGATTACGTTCTAGTAATGCCGATTGAATACCAATACATGCGTACATTCCGGTAAGTACATCAGTGATTGCTACGCCTGTTTTTTGTGGGCCAGATTCTGCTGTCCCAGTAATGCTCATAAGGCCACTCATCCCCTGGATAATGAAATCATATCCCGGTAAATAGCGATCTGGTCCTGTCTCACCAAAGCCAGTAATCGAGCAATAGACAATACCTGGGTTGATCCCAGCTAATGTTTCATACCCTAAACCAAAGCGCTCCATAGTACCTGTTTTAAAGTTATTAATGATGACATCGCTATCTTGTACTAACCTTTTAATAACTTCGCGTCCTTCTTCTTCCTTCAAATTAAGTGTAATCGCTTTTTTATTACGATTTGCTGTTAAGTAATACGCACTTACATCATCTTGGAATGGAGGCCCCCATTTTCGCGTCTCATCACCACTATCAGGGGACTCTACTTTAATGACCTCAGCCCCTAAATCACCTAAAATCATTGTGCAGTATGGCCCCGCAAGTACTCGTGATAAATCGATTATACGAATATTTTCTAAAGCACCAGACATCCTGTCACCTCTCTTTATAGGTCAATAAAAAAGCCAATTCAAAAAGACTCCAGTGAATATACTGAGTGTCAAATTGAACTGGCTCTTATCTGTGTCATAAACCCGGCTAGGCTTCAAACAGATTAGACAGTATTGGCTTACTATTACCCTTGTTACCTCATCATACGAAATGAACGTCTTGTACGTTTTTGCATGATTTATTATCTTTAACTTTACTATACTATTCTTTTTTTGTAAATTTATAACTAACTAAATATTCTGAATTATTTTTGTCGATTTGTGAGATTCATATTGTTTATATAAATCTTTCAATGCCGACATTAACGCGTTTCCTGCTTTGCCTAAATAATGTATTTTCACTGCTTCGAGCGGTTGTGTAATACCATCTTGCAAACTATGGCCTCTTAGTAATTGTTCAACAAAAGATTTCCCATGCTGCGTTGCTAACGTACAACTTGCCGCAACGATTACCCCATATTTCTTATCAATTTCCGCAGTGATTGTAAGTGTCTCATAAATGTTTTGTGCGGCCATACCAGATGGCAGCCTCGCATGCCCTGCTATAAAAATTGTGTTCATAATGGTTCAACTCCCTTAGCACATTATTTATCTAAAATTTAGAAATTATATAAAAATCATACAACACTTATCATTAATTTGAAAGTTTTTTTATAAGTGAAAATGCCCTATTACCAACGAGAATGGTAATTTATTTAGAGTGAAAATGAAACACTATACTATTTAGAACAGTGCTAAATCTAAGCAATATCTTTTGATTCATATTGTAAAACTAATAAACTTATCAAGCTTATCTTGTCCACCTTCACTTCCTATACCACTTTCTTTCATACCGCCAAATAGTGCTGCGGTTGCTGAAGATTATTCCAACCTATTACCGTAATCTAATTTCCCGATTAGTTGCGTTCATTTTAAAAACACCCATACATCTTCACTTTCTTTCATACTCGCATCTTTTTAAAGACTTAAATTTTTAGATAATTACACACTTAAATCATAAAAAAATATTTAAAACATTCTCACTTTGATATACAATAATATTTAGTTTATATTATTGAAAAATAGTTTTAATAATAAGAAAGGGGATATTTATGGTTCTAATTGGTGTTCTTTTAATCATGATTGGATTTGTACTTAGAATCAATTCAGCAGTTGTAGTAACTATTTCAGCACTCGTTACAGGGATGATTGCCGGTATTCCTATTACCAGTATTATTACTCAATTTGGAGAAGCATTTACAACTAACAGGTACATGTCTATTTTGATAGTCACTCTTCCTGTTATTGGGCTGCTTGAAAAAAATGGTCTCCAGCAACAAGCTGCAAAGATTGTATCAAAAATTAAAGCCATCACTGTTGGCCGAGTATTGACCATGTATTTATTGATCAGAGAAGCAGGAGCTGCTCTTGGTTTAAACAGCCTTGGGGGTCATCCACAGACTGTACGTCCGCTGATCGCTCCAATGGCAGAAGGTGCTGCTTTATCGAAATATGGAAAACTACCTGAGAAAGAGCAACAGGAAATCCGTGCACACGCAGCTGCAACAGATAATATCGGTTTGTTTTTCGGAGAAGATATTTTCGTGGCGGTTGGTGCAATTCTTTTGATGAACGGGTTTTTTGAACAGAATAATATACCTGCCGATCCAATATCAATGGCATTATGGGGAATTCCTACTGCCATCTTTGCTTTTATCGTACACGCCATTCGTCTCCGCATGTTTGATAAAAAGCTGGATAAACGTTTGGGCAGTCGTGGTAAATAACGCAAAAAAATCTAAAGAGAAAGTGAGAGTCTATTATGATATTCTCAGTTGAAATGATTTACGTATTAATGGGCATCATTGTTCTAGGCTGCTCCCTATATATTTTCACTGATCGGACAAACAGCCGGCGGTTAGCATCGGGAAGCTTTTACTTGATTTATTCAGTTACATTAATGTTCGGCAAGATTATTCCGCCATTTTACATTGGGCTTATGGTTATTGTAATGGTTTTAATCATTGCTAGTGGCGGGTTAAAGAAAGGTGAACATGTTGAAGAAAGCCTTGCTGTTAAGGAAGAGCGAAGAAAACGCCTTGGCGGCCGTCTTTTCCTACCTGCTATCTTAATTCCGATTTTAACCTTAGTTGGTTCTAAGTTGCTAGACGGTGTTAAAATTGGAGGAAAGGCTTTACTGGATCCATCTAATGTAACGATGGTTGCTTTAGGTCTGGCGTGTTTGACTGCCATTATTGTTGCCATGTGGATGACACGCGGAACACCTACAGGAGCTGTGAAAGAATCACGTCGTCTGCTAGAATCAATTGGTTGGGCTGTATTGCTACCACAATTACTTGCAACATTAGGAACTATTTACACAACTGCAGGGGTTGGTACAGTCGTTTCTGACGCTGTAACAGCAATTATCCCAGAAGGTTCACTATTTTGGATTGTGGTCATTTTCTGTCTTGGCATGGCTATATTCACTATGATTATGGGGAATGCCTTTGCTGCCTTCCCAATTATGGCTGCAGGTATCGCCATTCCTTTTCTGATTAAACAATTTGATGCAAATCCAAATCATATAGCTGCCATATCTATGTTCGCGGGTTATTGTGGAACATTGATGACACCAATGGCCGCTAACTTTAATATTGTACCGGCAGCCTTGTTGGACTTGAAAGATAAAAACCATGTTATAAAAGTTCAAATCCCAACAGCTTTGGCAGTATTAGTTTTCAATATCATACTTATGTATTTCCTTGTTTCATTAGGAATATAGGAGGGATCGACATGAAGAAAAAAGTGTTGTTAACCGGCTTTGAGCCCTTTGGCGGAGAAAGAATAAACCCTTCCTGGGAAGCAGTAAAACAGTTACATGGAGAAGTTATTGATGATGTAACTCTAGTTGCTGAACAAATCCCAACTGTATTCGGGGAATCAGTTGCAGTATTGGAGCATCTTATCCAGCAACATAATCCTGATATCGTTATCTGTGTTGGACAAGCTGGGGGTCGACTTCATATCACACCTGAACGAGTTGCAATCAATATGGATGATGCAAGAATTCCAGACAATCAGGGTAACCAACCCATTGATCTACCGATTGCAGACAAAGGGCCAGTAGCCTATTGGTCTACGTTCCCCATCAAGAGAATTGTCGAAAACATGAAAGAGAGCAATATTCCAGCATCGGTATCCCATACCGCTGGAACATTTGTATGTAACCATATCTTTTATGGATTAATGGACTATATCGCTCGAACTTCATCAAGTATTCGAGGCGGATTTATCCATATTCCTTTCATTCCTGAACAAACCATTAATAAAGAAGCGCCTAGTTTAAGTCTTGAGACAATTGTTAAAGGCCTAAAAATAGCTGCTGTCACATCTGCTAAATATGAAACGGATATTCATATAGTAGGTGGGACGACCCATTAGTTGTACTGTATTTCAAGAAATTTGAGCGATTCTCATTTTTCTTATAATAAATGATAGACCTCCTGTTTATGATGTATTTATCCTTTTTGCTGGCCAGCTTGGGACATTTTCATCATAACAAGAGGTCTTTTTTTTGTGCTCAAATCTCATTTTCATTCTTGTGAATATTAAACTCTCTCCAAAACTCTATTTACATCTTTTTTTGTTGAAGTTTCTTCAATATCTTCTTCAGATAACACCCGTTCTATTTCCTGGTCCATTAGTTTGTTTGCATTTTTAGCGCCATATTTAACCATAGAGATTTTATATAACACTGCCCCAAAAACAGCCCATGCTAATATGATTACCCACTCATACGGCCAAACTAACGCGGAAGGCATACCTGGTAGATATAAAATACATACACCAATTGACATTATGACAGCTAACCAACCAATTAATGTACCTCCTGGCAATATAAAAGGTCTTTTTAAATTAGGCTCTCTTTTGCGCAAAATAATAAAGGCAATTGCTACTAAAACCCATGCAATAACAAGAGCAAAACCACCTGCATCTACTAACCAGACAAGTGCTGGTCGACCAAATAATGGTGCTAAAGTAGTCAAAACCGCAATGAGTAAAATCGCTTTATGTGGCGTTCTATATTTAGGATGTAGTTCGCCTAATGCCTTTGGTAACATTCCTGCTCTCGCCAATGCAAAAATGGCACGACTACCGCCTACATAGAAGCCAATCCAGCTTGTTAATATCCCACCTATTCCACCAAGCACTAAAACATTCCCCATCATCTTACTACCACCAAATGCCTTTGCCATCGCATCTGCTGTAACAAGCGATGAACTAGCAATTTCTGTAGGTGTCAGCACGTATGAAACGCCGAAGATAATTGCCACATACCAAGTAATAGCTAAAAACACTGAAATGATTAAAAGTTGTCCAATTCGTTTACGTGGCAGATTAATCTCTTCTGCAGCTTGAGGTATCACATCGAATCCTACAAACATGAATGGCGTCATAATCAATACAGCCATAATGCCACCCCAGCCTTTTTCAAATAAGGGCTGCATATGCTCAGGGCTTCCTGCAATAGAACTTCCCGTAACAAGCAATACACCTGAGATTAATATGAGTAATGTCAAAATTGACATTACAACACTTGTAATTTTCATACCCCTATAGTTAATCCATGCAATAATAATCGACCCAAGAATTCCTACTGCTACCCAAGTAAAATTTACATCCCAGCCTGCAATTGTATACATGTAACCGACGCTATAGCCAGGAACGACATATTCAAAAACAGTTGGTAATGCTACAGCTTCAAAGGCTACAACTGAGACATATCCAAGAATCATTGCCCATGTTGCTATAAACGAGGTGAGCCGTCCAGTCGCCCTATAGGTAAAGAATAGTTCTCCACCAGATAACGGCATGGCTGAGGACAATTCCGCGTACGTTAACCCAATAAATATAACAAGTAATCCACCTATTAAAAATGCTATGATTGCTCCTAGTGAACCTGCTTCTGTAATCCATAAACCAGCTGTTACTACCCAACCCCAACCAATCATTGCTCCAAATGCAAGCGCCATAACGTCTCTATTCCCTAAAATTTTCAATAGCTTTTGATCTTCCATCTTACACCCCCGGATAAGAGTCTATTGAAACACAATAGACTCTATTAATGGAATTACTCTCGATCTATCTAGCATTGAATAATTTTTCATTAGTTTTTAAAGTGCTGCTAGCTGCTCTTCAACCTCTTGTTGAACAATTAGTACAGCTTCACGTAATATAGCAACTAGGTCATCTATCTGCGCTTTTGTAATAATCAATGGTGGTGAGAAACATACGATGTCTGTATTGTCATAAGTAACTGCACGACATATAACGCCACGTTCATGCAATGCCGCAATAATTCTTGGCGCCACTTTTAACTCGGCAGGAAAGCGTTTATTCGTTAAAGGATCTTGTACAAACTCCATCGCTCCGAGTAAACCTAACGTACGAATATCACCTACAATCGTTGATTCCTCTTTAATGGATTTAAAACCTTTTTGTAATTCTTCACCCATTTTAAAGGAGTTATCTACCAGATTTTCACGTTCTAAAATTTCAAGGTTTTTTAGAGCTACAGCCGCCCCTGTCGGATGACCACTGTAGGTAAAACCATGGAATAATACTCCTTCTGATTTTTCCTTTAGCACATTATGCACGTGATCGGAAACAATGACACCACCTAGTGGAAAGTAGCCACTTGTTACACCTTTTGCAAATGTTAATACATCCGGCTCTACTCCATAATTTTCAACACCGAACATTTTCCCTGTACGTCCAAAGCCTGTAATAACCTCATCTGCTATATATAAAATGCCATATTCATTGCATATCTTACGCACTGCTTTGTAATAATCCTTCGGTGGGATTAATACTCCACCTGCTCCTTGGACAGGTTCTGCCATGAATGCCGCAATCTTTTCTGGTCCTTCAGCTTCAATTACTTCGCGAATGGATTGAATCGATGCCTCAGTACCAATTTCATAAGGAGATTTTGCATGCACAAATCCTTGCATTAAATTCCCTGCCATGTCCCAAAACTCAGGTATACCAGTTGCACTTGTAGCACCTGCTGAGACGCCATGATATCCTCGTCGTAATGCAACGATTTTATTTCGCTCAGGTTGACCTTGAATACGCCAATAATGACGTACAATTTTTATTGCTGAGTCATTTGACTCTGAACCACCTGATGTAAAGAACACCGCATTTAAACTAGGTGGAGCTAAAGAAGCAATTTTCTTTGCTAGACGAATAGCCGGCTCATTACTAAAATTTGAAAAACATGAGCTGTATGCTAATTGTTCCATTTGTTCTTTTGCTGCTTCTGCTATTTCTTTTCGACCGTGCCCAATGTTAACATTCCAAAGCGACGACATAGCATCTATATACTTTGTACCATCTTTACTTGTGAGATATATTCCTTCACTCTTATTGAAAATCACTTTTGGTCCATTCGCTTGTTGCTCTTGAATTGATGAAGTTGGATGAATAAAATGCTTTTTGTCCCATTCATTTAAAGTTGTCATCTGTATTCCTCCTGTTTTTTATTATTTCTTATTGAAATGATGGTATAACCGTAAACTACTCATGATGTCTGTTTTTGCTAAAAGAATGTTAACCTCCCCTCTTAAGTGCATTAAAAAAACCAATTCAAAAAGACTACAGATAGATATCTGTGAGTCAAATTGAACTGGCTTATATCTGCGACAAAAAACCGGGTTTTGGCTTTAAACAGATTAGGCAGTCATATTTGTAAACTCAAGTACTTTACTATATATTTTAGGGCTACCGTCAAAACTTACTAATAACACATATTATTGTCTAGTGATTTCAAATATTCAAACTATTTATCATCAGTTTTATAAAATATTTTACGAGATTACTCGTCAGATTTTGTTTATGATAAAAAGACCATCTCCGTAGTCCTCTTTTATCCTTTTACAATATTGGTTGAACGATGCATAGTTTCTTTAATAGAAACTCCGCGTTTTTTCATTTCTTCCATGTATTTTTCACCTGGAACTACTTTCTCTGGTGGATATACTCCACGTTTTGAAATCGTACCATCGCCTACTAACTGAGCAACTACTGAAATTGTATTTGCAGTTGCTAATGCCATTGCTGTTTCATTGGTTTCTTTGTCTTTCTTAATAATTAATTCGTATTCGTACGAAACAAGCTCCTCACCTTTTTCGCCTGAAACAATCACCCGTAATAATACCGCATCCGATTTATTTCCAAGAGACATTTTACTTTGTAGCACTTCACGTAAAACATCACGTGCTTTGATGGCCTGACCCTCTAGATTCACTGTTGTCTCCTTATTTGTTAAACCTAAATCTACAAGTAACTTGAACTTTTCTGCATGACCTTGATAGCGAATTGTTTTATATTCCAACGTATTCACATTTGGGAAGGTCTGTGCCAAAGTAGATAAACCGCCTGAAGTATGGAATGCCTCCAGCCCGGTAAAACCATCAAAATAAACCTTTTCAATCTCTGACAATGAAGTAATTTCCTGCAGTTTTCCACCACGAATAACATGCGAAGGGTCAGTATAGTGATCGAATACGCCTTCTAGTGAAAACACAATGTTATAATCCAGTGGTGGTTCTTTTTCAACCGGAATTCCTCCAACAAAGATTTTTATCGATTTGACACTATCTAATTTTGAAGCACCATAACCTGTTAAAATATTAATCATTCCTGGTGCAACACCTAAGTCTGGAATCAATGTAATGCCTTTTTCTTTAGCATTGTCAGATAACTTTAAAACAGCATTTGTTGCACCGCCAATGTGACCACCTAGATCGACTGAATGCACCCCTACTTCAATTGCCATACGTGCAACTTTTTCGTTAAATGTATAAAATAGAGCGTTTATCACAACATCTGCTTTTGCCATCACAAATTTTAACTCCGTATCGTCATTGGCATCTAGATGTAGCACTTCTAATTTATCTGACTTCAATAACTCAGCGAATAATGTTGTTTGGCCAACATCTAAGTCTGCTAAGTACACTTTTTCAACTTTGTCACTTTTAACTAAATCACGCGCAACCTCTTTCCCCATTAAACCTGCACCTAATACTGCTACTTTCATCTGATTGTCCCCTTTCTTTGTTATTATTCCGTATCAATTTGTGCTCGTTGCAACTTGCCACTGTAATCGATGTAGATACTCTTCCATTCCGTATAGACATCCAATGCTGCAACACCAGAATCACGATGACCATTCCCTGTTCCTTTTGTGCCACCAAACGGTAGATGAATTTCTGCACCCGTTGTACCAGCATTGACGTATACAATACCCGTATCTAAATCACGCTGCGCTTGGAATGCTCGATTAATATCTTGTGTAAAGATGGAACTTGAAAGTCCAAATTGCACACTGTTATTGACTTCAATAGCTTCTTCTAAACTTTCTACTTCTATCAATGAGACAACGGGGCCGAAAATCTCTTCTTGTGCAATCCGAGCATCCCATTTCACATCAGTAAATAAAGTTGGCGCGTAATAAAAACCTTGATCAAAAGGCGTTCCAGTCAATATATTGCCCCCTGCAAGTAACTTCGCACCTTCCTGACGGCCTAATTCTACATAGCTATTAATCTTGTGTAATGCAGTTTTATTAATAACCGGACCAATTTTCACCGACTCATCTAAACCATCGCCAATTGTTAATAGTTGCATAGCTGTTAGGAGGCGTTCTTCCAGCTCTGCTTTTACATCTTTATGCACAATCACTCGACTACATGCCGTACAACGTTGACCCGCTGTTCCAAAAGCACTCCACAAAATCCCTTCAACAGCTAGTTCTAAATCAGCATCATCCATGACTATCACTGCATTTTTGCCACCCATTTCTAAAGAAACTTTCTTTAAATGACGGCCGCCCAACTCTGCCACCTTGCTACCTGTAGCAGTTGAACCTGTGAACGAAATGACTTTGACATCTGGATGCTCGATTAACGCTGTTCCTACTTCTGAACCTGATCCAAAAACAACATTAGCAACGCCATCTGGCAAGCCTACTTCTTCAAAGATTTTCGCCATTTCATAAGCCATCATTGGTGTTTCTGTAGCAGGTTTCCAGATAAATGTATTCCCTGCAACAATTGCAGGGAATGATTTCCAAGTCGCAATTGCCACAGGGAAATTCCAAGGTGTTATTAAGCCAACGACGCCAATTGGAGCACGAACACTCATAGCAAATTTATTGGCTAACTCTGACGGAGTTGTTTCCCCAAACAAACGTCGCCCTTCTCCAGCCATATAAAATGCCATATCAATGCCCTCTTGTACTTCGCCTCGACCTTCTTCAATAACTTTTCCCATCTCTTTTGTAAGTACCTGAGCTAAATGTTCTTTCTTTTCTTTCATTCTTAAACCAATTGCATACAAATAATCTGCGCGTTTTGGTGCTGGTACAAGTGCCCAATTTTTTTGTGCCTTTTTTGCAACAGCTACTGCTTGCTCCACAGCTCCTGTTGAAGACATAGGTACTTGAGCTAATTCCTCACCATTTGCAGGATTAATAACGGGTACGAATTTCAAATCTTCAGAGGTTCCCCATTGCCCTCCGATAAAATTTTGCAACTTCACTGCTATCCCTCCTTTTATATGAAAACGCTTTCTCTGTATATATTTTCTACAAAATACCTAAATATCCTTCATTTTCTTTAAAATTTCAGTCAATTTATTTTTTCCTGAAAATTGACGAAACCTTTTAAAATCTCGAATCGTATTAATATTAAATACTAGACTTTAACAATTGGGAGGAAAAAAGATGAATAATCATGAAATTGATTACAAATTATACGGCGATGACATGCAGTTTGTAGAGGTAGAATTAGATCCACAAGAAACAGTCATTGCTGAAGCTGGTGCATTAATGATGATGGAAGACGGCATTCGCATGGAAACTGTTTTTGGTGATGCCTCAAGCGGTGGCGGTTTCATGGGTAAACTAATGGGCGCTGGTAAAAGACTTGTAACAGGTGAAAGTTTATTCATCACAACATTCACAAATGAAGGTTATGGAAAAAAACATGTTTCTTTTGCTTCTCCCTATCCTGGGAAAATCATTCCTATGGATTTAAGTCAATATAATGGAAAAATCATTTGCCAAAAAGATGCTTTCTTAGCAGCTGCTAAAGGGGTTTCAATTGGCATTGAATTCCAACGCAAATTAGGAACAGGATTTTTCGGTGGTGAAGGTTTCATCATGCAAAAACTAGAAGGTGATGGCATGGCGTTCGTTCATGCAGGTGGTACAATCATTCAAAAGAACCTTCAAGTTGGTGAGACATTACGTGTAGATACAGGTTGCCTTGTCGCAATGACAGCAGACGTTGATTACGATATCGAAATGGTCAAAGGTGTAAAAACTGCTCTATTTGGAGGAGAAGGCCTATTCTTCGCAACACTTAAAGGACCAGGAACTGTATGGATTCAATCACTTCCATTCAGCCGACTAGCAAGCCGCGTATTCGCCGCAACCCCACAACTACCGGGTAACAAATCCGTTGGCGAAGGCGGTATCGGCGGCCTATTTGATATTTTCAACAAATAAGAAAGACAAGCTAATTACGCAAAACCCTATCGCAGCGGTTACATGATCAATATCCTGTTTGATCAAGGCAACCACTTAGCTGTGAAACACGGAGGAATATAGAAGTTAGAGTCGAATTTTGACTTTAAGCGCTCGTCCATCCTTTATAACTCATATCCAATGCTTATAACTCACCCTACTCCTTAATAAGAGTAGGGTTTTTTCTTTAACATAGCGTTGTATCTTATTACAGCACTTCATAAATACTGTACCTAACATTCTATTAGTCACCCTTCACTATTATTAATCTATTTAAAAATTCTTTCTTCTCTTCTATCTCTTATGATAAAATTACAATAATTTCAAAAAAGGAGTGGACGAATATGAAAAGCACTTTAATGACTTTCAAAGACAACTCGGAGGGCATGCTGTCTTAATAATGAGAGTTTGACCTCCGGTATTTTACTAATACGGAGGAAAAAAATTGAAAACACAAAATATTTATTATGCAATCACTAGTTCACGCTCATTACTTATACAAATGGTATTCACACTGAACGCAATTTATTACGTTATAAATGCAGGATTAAATCCATTACAGCTAGTACTTATTGGAACGATTATGGAGGTATCTGTATTTCTATGTGAAATGCCAACAGGTTTAGTTGCAGATCATTATGGACGTAAACGTTCTCTATTCATCGGAACTTTTATAATTGGCATAGCACACTTACTTGAAGGAATATTCCCCGCCTTTTGGTCAATTGCCATCGCCTCAGGTTTGTGGGGATTAGGCTGGACATTTATTAGCGGTGCTGAGGAAGCTTGGATCGCTGATGAATTAGAAGGTAGAAATTTAGATTCAGTATTTCTTAAAGGTGCTCAATTTAGATCTTTAGGTCGATTTTTCGGTATTTTACTTAGCGTTTGTATTGCTACTTTATTTTCAGTGCAAGTAACAATTATTATTGCTGGAATTTTAATAGTACTCCTAGCTTTTGGTGCATTATCCACAATGCCAGAGACAAAGTTCGTCAAAATTTCTCGAAAAAAAGATATTTCTGCCATACATCACCTTATAACAACAATTCGACACGGTGCTCGCCAAATTAAAGGAAATACAATGCTCGTGAGTATCGCGATTATAACTATACTTTTGGGGTTGGCGAGCGAAGGATTCGATCGACTATGGGGTGCTCATTTTATTGAAGACTTTCATTTACCTGAGGATGAATCTATCTACTGGTTTGGGGCTTTTTATGCAGTAGCGTTTTTATTAAACATTGTCGTTTTAAAATTTGTAGAGGGTCGTTTCAATAAAAATTATCCTTTAATTCTTTTGACTGCCAATGGTTTATTAATAATTGCAATGCTTGCATTTGCCTTTAGTTCAAACTTTTTGCTAGCCCTTCTAACTTTCTGGATAGCCGGAGCGCTACGTGATGTTAATTATCCGTTAATAAGCGTAATGACGAATGAAAGATTAGAAGCACAGGGTCGTGCAACTGCTTTGTCTATGTTCGGACAACTTGATGCTATTGGGCAAATTGCTGGGGGGCCTATTATTGGACTATTAGCACTTTATACAACAATCGCTAGTGGTATCGCTTCTACTGTGGTGTTTATTTTACCGATTTTATTCTTCTTGGTACTGATGCAAAGAAAGCTTGCCAAATCTCGTTAGATATTTTATAAACAAAAATGTGCCGTGGATTCCAAGATCCTTCCGGCACATTTTTGTTTTATTTCACTTGACTCTTTACTTCTCTTCCCTGTAAACAGGCCGCAATTGACTCTGCATTTTTTGCCATCATATTATTTCTAGTACGAATTGAGGCACTACCTATATGAGGAAGCGCTACAACATTTGGCAATGTTAATAAAGGATGATCAGTTGGGACCGGCTCTGTTTCAAAAACATCAAGTCCCGCTGCCCAAATTTCTTTATTTAATAACGCTTCATATAAAGCTTGCTCATCTACAACTCCCCCGCGTGCAACATTAATAAGAATTGCGCTATTTTTCATCAATGCAATTTCACGTTTACCGATTAATCCTTTTGTTTCAGATGTTAACGGAGTTAATAGCACAACAAAATCGGATTCTTTCAATAATATATCTAGCTCTGCATACTCAAAGCCATATTTTTCTTCAGTTTCAGGCTTTCTTGTACGATTGTGATATAAAACTCTCATATCAAAACCTATTCCTCGTCTTGCTACCGCTTCTCCGATACGTCCCATTCCTACGACACCTAAAGTTGCACCATGAATATCCATCCCTGTTAATTGGTTAACAGACCAGCCTGTCCATTTACCCTCTCGTACTTCACGCTCGGCTTCTGGGATTCTACGGGCTGTTGCAAGCATTAGAGCAAATGCTAAATCTGCTGTAGTTCCTGTTAAGACATCTGGTGTATTCGTTACAATAATACCTTTTTCCTTTGTAGCTTTAATATCAATATTATTATAGCCAACTGCAAGGTTAGCGATTATTTTTAACTTTGGTGCCTCTGCAATAACTTCACGAGTTATTTGATCAGAAATCATGACCCACATTGCATCCGCTTCGCCAGCTGCTTGTTTTAATTCTTCAGCAGGCATCGGTTGTTCCTCTGACGGCCACATCTTCACTTCAGCTATTTCACGGAGTGGCGCTATGCCCTCCTCTGGTAATTTTCTAGTAATCCAAACTATAGGTTTCATCTAAACTGCCTCCTTTAAAGAACATAGTGAAAGCTTATCATATTATCAAAGTATTCTGATTAAAATACATAAAAAAACTGTCTTAATAGATAAATTCAACTTGTCTATTAAAACAGTAAAGTGAATTAAAACTTTCTAACAGTTGTTTCTAATTCTGTTGCTGCTTGTTTTAATTGTTCTGAAGTTTCACCAATAGTTGTTACGACATTTGATAATATATCCATTCGCTGCTCTACCTCTTGAAAATCTTGGATAGTTAAATTTACAGCCTTACCAATGTTCTCAAATTCCTGCATTGATTTTTCATTTTCTTCAATACCATTAGTTACAAGGTTCTGAATATCTTGAATAGCTGTTACTACTTCGCTGGTTACGCCACTGGACATACCAATTAAACTTGCAATTTGTTCAACAGATTTCTTCGTTTGGTCTGCAAGTTTACGTACTTCATCAGCCACTACAGCAAATCCTTTACCATGCTCCCCAGCTCTAGCAGCTTCAATTGCTGAGTTTAATGCAAGTAGGTTTGTTTGACCTGCAATATTTTTTACAATCTCGATTACTGCATGAATTTCAGATGAAGATGAATCTAGCTCCTGAATCATTTTTGACATTTCATTTGTTTTTTCATTAATTTTATTTGTATGTTTTTTTAGTAGAAGCATTTGCTTATATCCTTTTTCCGATGCTTCTCGAGTTCCTTTTGCATCTTGAATACTGCTCTTCAAATGTTTATTCACTTCACTAGTACTTGCAATTAATGTGTCAACAGACTCTGAAGTATGGAAAGAATGCGATTCTAAGTTACTAGAAATACTACCAATAACATTTTTCACATGCATACGCGTTTTTTCTTGTTGTTGTTCCAATAATTGATCTGAAAATTGATCATATTCTTCAAGAACGATTTGTTGTTCAAAGCTAATTATTTTTTTCACAGAATTAATCACGGTACGTTCTAAGGTAGTCTCTAACTCTAAGTCATATATTTTCTCGATTAAATTATGTTCTATTTTTTGGAATGCGGCTAAATACCATTTTGGATATAATCCAATTCGAACATGTACTTTTGCCACACGAGCGCGTTTTTCGATAAATGTATCATCAATAATCCCATCGAACATTTCAATTACATGATGTCGTAATGTTTGACGTAACCTTTCACCAGAGCTATGTTGCTGGATCAGTTCCTTTAGAGAAGCGACGGTTTCAATAGATGCATAAAATTGCTCTACTATCTCGACTATATGTTTCTCAACTGTAGGTTTCAATTGACGCGCGATATGTAAATCTTCATTTTTTAAGTTTAATAAATCTATTTGGTGTAGACGTTCCTGATCACTTATAAAAATCCCAGTTTTAGTTATGTCTACTTCCGGGAGAATCATCTTATTTACCCTATTACGTTTGAATGATAACATAAACTTATTTCACCCCTAAATTATCTATACATTTTACTAAACTATACCAAAAAACAAGTCTTTATATCCATTATTTCAATATTATTTAAATAAGTTTTTTCTGACACAATCACAAATAGGTCTAAAGACTATTTGTACCACAAAAAAATGAGCGCTCTCTACAGCGCCCATCTTCATATTATTATTTCATTTTTTATAGTTCATCAAAACCATTATCTTGAACATTTACCTTCACATATTGACGAGAACGTTGTTCGAAGAAGTCCGTTTTCCCTAAGTCAACATCTTCATAAGCTTTGATCCATTTCATCGGATTTTTACGGTAGCCGTCGAAAGGTCTTTCATAGCCTAATTGTGAGCAGCGTACATTCGTATAGAAATAAATATAATCTTCTACATCATCTACATCTAAGCCGTCAATTTTATCTCCAATGACTTCATGTGCCCATTCAATTTCAAGTGCAGCTGCTTCACGGAAAATATCTTCAACTTGCTTAGCGCGCTCTGGTGTATCGTATTCAGGATACTCTTCTAACAATTCTTTATAAATTTTAACGAATAGATCAACATGAAGCTGTTCGTCACGGTTTATATAGTTAATCATCGTACTCGTTGCTACCATTTTTTGATTGCGTGCTAAATGGTAGAAAAATGCGAAACCAGAATAGAAGAATAAACCTTCTAAAATGACGTCATAGACGATGGAATTTAACATATGGTCGATATTAGGCTCTTCAGAAAATGTTTTATATCCTTTAATAATGAAGTCATTTCGTTTTTCAAGGACAGGCTCAGTACGCCAGAAATCAAATACTTTATCTTGCTCATCTTTTGATACTAAACTTGAAAGTATATATGAGTAAGAATGATTATGAATTACCTCCTGCTGTGCAAGGATAATCATTAAAGCATTTAAGCTAGAATCTGTTAAATAATCAGCCACTTTTCCTGCATAGTCTGTTTGAACACTGTCTAGCATAGCAAGTAATCCGATTGTTTTCATAAATGCTTCTTTTTCATTCGCTGTTAATGTTGGGAATTCTTTAATATCATTCCCCATATTAATTTCGAAAGGAGTCCAAAAGTTACCCAGCATCTTCTTGTATTTTGGATACGCCCAACTAAAACGAACATCATCCCAGTTTAATATATTTGAAGAGCTCCCGTTTACAATACCTGTTGAACGGTTTGGAGCTGTTTTATCCATTAATTGGCGTTTCTCTAGCTTTGTCATCGTTAGTTCCTCCTAGCTTGCACATGATTCACATTCTAATAGTTCAACTGACGTTGAGCGAACGTAGTATGTCGTTTTAATGCCTAATTTCCAAGCATTTAAGTGCAATTCTAATAATTCTTTAGCCTTTACAGTGTTTTGGACATATATATTTAACGAAATACCTTGGTCGATATGACGGGCACGTGCTGCGTTTTGTTTTAAAGTCCAATTTTGATCAATAAAGTATGCAGATTTGTAATACCAAGTTGTTTCTTGGTTCAAATCAGGAACAGTTACCGGAATCTTATAATCCTTTTTCTCTTCAGAATAAGATTTTTGGAAGATTGGATCGATACTCGCCGTACTACCTGCAATAATTGAAGTTGATGAGTTCGGCGCAATAGCCATTACATAACCGTTACGCATACCATTTTCAGCAACTGCTTGTTGTAATGAGGTCCACTTTTCACCACTATATTGGCGCTTTGTGAAGTATTCTCCTGTTTGCCAATCCGAACCTTCAAATAATGGATATTGGCCTTTTTCTTTTGCTAATTCCATTGATGCTTGAATTGTTAAATAAGCAATTTGCTCATAAAGCTTGTCAGCAAATTCAACAGACTCCTCAGATTCCCATGCAATGCTCTTCAGTGCCAATAAATGATGCCAACCGAATGTACCCAGACCAATACCACGATAACGGGCATTTGTACGTTCTGCTTGAGGTACAGGAATACGATTTAAGTCGATCACATTATCTAACATACGCACTTGAATTGGGATTAATCTTTCTAAAGCATCGGCAGGTACAGCTCGTCCAAGATTGATAGATGATAAGTTACAGACAACGAAGTCTCCAGGTTTGCGACGCGTTACAATAACATCGTCTTCTAATGTAATTGACTCGAACTTAGTAGCACTCATGTTTTGGAAAATTTCTGTACATAAATTACTTGAGTAAATCATACCTTCATGTTTATTTGGGTTTTTTCGGTTTACCTCATCACGATAGAACATAAAAGGCACACCAGTCTCTAATTGGCTACGCATAATGCGTTTCATAATATCAATTGCTGGTACAGCTTCACGTGTTAGTATCGGATTCGCTAAGCAAGCTTCATATTTTTCACGGAATGAACCTTGTCCACGTTTTTCGTCATAATAATCTTCTAGGTTAAAGCCCATTACTTCGCGAATTTCATGCGGGTCAAATAGGTGCCAATCTTCACGTGCTTCAACAGCCTCCATGAAAATATCCGGTAAGCTAACGCCTGTGAAGATATCATGCGCGCGCATACGCTCATCACCATTATTTAATTTTAAATCTAGGAATGGGAATATATCTTTATGCCAAACATCAAGATATATAGCAATTGCGCCTTGGCGTTGCCCTAATTGATCTACTGATACTGCTGTGTTATTTAATTGTTTAATCCAAGGAACAACTCCGCTTGAGGCCCCTTTAAAACCACGAATAGATGAGCCACGGCTACGTACTTTCCCCATATAGACGCCGATACCACCGCCAAACTTCGAAAGTGTCGCAACATCAGTATTTGAATCATAAATACTTTGTAAGCTGTCATCAACTGTATCGATAAAGCAACTTGATAATTGTCCATGCGTTTTACCTGCATTTGATAATGTAGGAGTAGCAGTCGTCATATATAAATTACTCATTGCCCAGTAAGATTCTTTAATTTTCGCAAGACGATCTGTTTTTTCATTTTGCATTAGTGTCATCGCTATAATCATCCAACGCTCTTGGGGCAATTCTATTGGTGTTTTATCAAAATCTCGAGTTACATAACGATCCAACAGTGTTTTCAATCCAATATATGTAAATATTTCATCACGTTTAGGTTCAATCATTAAGCCTATTTCTTCAAGTTCCTGTTTTGTATACGATGTTGTTAAAGTTGGATCATATAAACCTTTCTCGACAAGCTTCTCAACTTGTGTAGCAAATGCTGTGTAGACCTTTCCTACTTCTAATTGGCGTACTGTAGATGCTTCTCTATAAACACCCGCCAATAATAAGCGAGCTGCAACGAATGTCCAATATGTGTCCTCTTCATCTAAAAAACTTAACGCTTCTAGGCTCATCGCCTTTGTCCATTCAGCATCAGTGCCTTCGGAATTCTTATTTTCCCAGCGTTCAGACTTTCTAATAAGCTGACTAATTTCTTCTCTACCGAATTCTTTCTCTAATTGAGATAATAATATTGCTCTTTCATATGTCATTAATTGGACCATATCGTCGTCTCCTTTTTTACAAATATAAAAAGCGATGAATCTGCCTTCTTCGGCAGAGCCATCGCTCTAGGTTTTAAAATTGGAAACTGGTGAAATCACAACAAAAATTACTTTTGAAATCAAAAGTAAATTGTTTAATGTAAAGTCTCTCGCTTCCACTTCTCAACCCCCGAAGAAAGTGTCGTCATGCAAAAAAAGGCAGGTCTACTGGCTCATGCATCATCCAACTGTCATCCTTCCCAAGCATTGCTCAGTGGTTAATTGACAGTCGTCCGCATTCACAGTTGCGGGGACAGCTTCGGTTTCTTTTCCGAATTCCCTTTTAAACCGTATATGGTACCTTTTTTCGCTCACATACTATATATTGTGTTCTATTAATTAATCTAATCTAACATATTGTGTTCCTTTCAGACAAGTAGAATCGTAAAATTAAAGTAAATGAAAGCAAAAGACCTACGAAAAATGTTTCATAATTTCCTATAATGTCTATTTTAATTTTAATAAACAGGAGGTTAGGATTGTTTTTAAGTAAAAAATAATAAAAAACTACCCAAAATTGTATTTTGGGTAGCATAAAATCTATTTTAGTAACAATTAGTCGTCTTCATACTCTTTTTCGAAGTCTAGAATAGCACCAGTTTTAGCATCAATTTCTAATTCGTATTCGTACATACCATCTTTAACTTCAATTTCATAAACGCCGTCTTCTTCATCTAATTCAATTTTAGTAATTGTTCCTTTTGCTTTTGTTAAAGCAATTTGAGAAGCTTTTTGCTCACCAATGAAAGGTGTTGCTGGATTATTTGGTGTTTTTGTAATTCTTTCTTTATCAGTAATCATAACTTTCCCAGTTATTGCATCAACATCGATATCATATTCATAATCGGAAGTTAAAATCTCAAATTCATATACTCCATCTTCACGGTCATACTCTGCTTTTTTCACTGTACCATTAACACTTTTTAATGCAATTGCTTTTGCTTCTTCAATACCTATTACTTTATTAGGTGTTGAAGGATTTGCTGTATTTCCAGAGTTAGGAGTACTTGGTTTAGTAGTTGTGATTACATCGTCAGCTACTTCTGATTCTTTTTTAAGTATTTTCCCTGTTTTTGCATGAATTTCAAATTCATATTCTGTTGTGCCATTAATAATTTCGATTTCGTATACGCCATCACTTTTATCTAATTTGGCTTTTTGTACAGTACCGCCAACATTATTTAAAGCTATTTGTTTCGCTTTTTCTAAACCAATTAATTTGCCAGTTACTACTTTTTTCGAAATCTTCTCTTTTTCTTTTTTCACAATTTTCCCTGTGTACGCATTGATATCAAAATCGTATTCATACCCAGCTCTAATGATTTCAATTTCGTAAATACCATCTTCTCGATCTAATTTGGCTTTTTTGACTGAACCTTTAACCGATTTTAATGCTATTTCTTTCGCTTTTGCTAAACCAATTACATTTTTATTATTTATTGTATTAGAAACTTTTGTTGTTTCTGTTTTCTTTTCTAGTAACTTTCCCGTTTTAGCATCTAATGTTAATTCGTATTCTTTACTTTTGCCTCGTACATCAATTTCATATACTTGAACGCCTTTTTCTTTGTCCAACTCTACTTTATATACTGTACCTTTTACATAGCTAAGTGCTTTTTTCGAAATTTCTTCTGAAGATAAAATTTTACCTGCGTTATTTTGAATACCGGCCGCTGCAACTACTCCTGTAACTGCAAGTGAACCTGTAAGCGCTATAGCTGTAATCATTTTTTTCATAATTAAATTCCTCCTCTTTGTTGATACTTATACTTTACACAATGAAAATGAAAGAATAAGGAGAACAAGATTAGAATTTGATGAGAAATTATTAATCCCACGTAGTCGAAATCACTTTGCCGGAAATAGCGTGAATTTGAAAGACTGCATCTTTGTCGTTTCCTTCAATCTCTACTAAATAATATCCACCATCACTCGTATCGTAAAAAGAAATTTCATCAACAGTCCCATTTAGCTTTTTCTTTGCAATAGTAATCACTTGTTCTTTAGATAATAGTGAAGAATCTTGCTCTGCATCTGCTTGAATTTCTGATAAAACTTCCCCATTAATAGCATCTATTAATAAGTTAATATGCTCTTTTCCATTTACTATTTCTATTTGGTATACGGGTTCTTCCTTATTTGTATTGAGTGATATTTTTTTTATTTTCCCGTTATATTGCTCTTTAATAATTTTTCGTATTTCAGTTTCTGGTAAATAGTTTATATCTTCTTTAACATCCGATTTATCCTGAGTCATCTGTAGAATTTTACCCGATTCTGCATCAACATTGAGTTGATAAAGCTTGTTATTTCTTTGAAGCCGTACTCGATATTGATCGTTTATAGTAAGAAAAGAGATAATTTCTCCTCCATACATCGTTTCAATATCATTATAGATTTCTTCCGTTGTAAGTGATGTTTCTTTCGTCAGTTTATTCCAAATCATGATACTAAGAATAGTAGCAATAATGATGAGTGTCACAATGAATAGTATTGATAGTTTTTCGCGGATACGCATATCATTGTTCCCCCTCATTACTATTTTCAAATCGTAAGACGATTGTAGTTCCTTCACCTAGAGTACTTAATACGGTGATATTGATAGCTAAACGCTCAGCAATTTCATGCGCTATAGCTAATCCTAAACCAGTACCACCCGTTTTGCGATTGCGATCCTCACTAACACGATAAAAACGATCAAATAAATGCGGAATATTCTCTTTAGCAATGCCTTGCCCGAAATCTTGAATACGGACGACGAATTGCGCTCCTTCTTTTGCTACGCTTACATTGATTTCACGTTCACTATAATGACGGGCATTTTCTAAGAATATAAAGAATAACTGTTTTAGCTTTTGCTCATCAGTTTTTATTATTACTGGCCCATTTCCTAATAAGTTAAATTCTCTCCCGTATGCTTGATGCATTTGATGCAGTGTATCTTCTAATACTTTATAAATATCGATGGCTGCAATTGTTAGTGGAATATTCTCCTTATTTTTAGCTAATTCCAGCATTTGTTTTATCATTTCGTTCATACGAATGGACTCACTTAAAATTGCTTGTACAGCTTCATTTGCTACTTCTTTATTATCAAAACCACGACGTTTTAATAGACGAGCATAACTTTCAACTACTGTTAAAGGTGTTTTTAATTCATGAGAAGCGTTCGATACGAAATGCTCTTGTTTACGATAGTTTTGCTCCAACTGAAACATCATCTCATTAAAGGTACGACTCATTTCAGCCATTTCATCTCGGCCGTCATCTTCTATATTTATTTTTTCAAAAGTTCCTGACTTTTGGCTTTCCTGCATCGTAGCAATTAGCCGATGTATTGGTTTAGTAACGATACGCCCTAGCGTCATACTTGATAGTACAATAGGAATTGTCGCTAAAATTGTTACACCAAGTAAGACAAGCCGTAACAATTCTAGATTTCGTGCTACATCCTTCATGGACTGTAGCATCTGAATATGCACCACTGAACCGTCAACCCAAATTGCGGGCATACTCATTGATAATACTGGTATACCTTCGTATTTTTTCACTGAGTATCTTTTATGCTCATCAATATCGGGATGATACTCCTCAATACCTTCAGTAGATTGTACAGTAATGAGTGATTTTCCATTTAAGTCAACGGCTCTTATAGCCCCCCTTGGAGGAATATAGGCACGTAATATCGTAGCTGGGTCATTTACTTTACTCGTCTGGCTAATAGACGTTACAAGCTCTTTAGACTCGGATAAAAGTTGATTGTACTCTGTATCATAGGCCATTTTTTCATATAAGAAATAAATTCCGATCATCGTAAGCACCAGAATAATCAACATGACAAGCGACGAGAAAACATGAATTTTCGTCTTAAGCTTCATTCACCTGCTCCTTTAATACATAACCGACACCTCGGACTGTTTGAATAAGTGGTTGTTTACTCCCTTTATCCACTTTCTGACGAATGTAACGAATATAAACATCTACGACATTGGTATCCCCATAATAGTCATAACCCCATACAGCATCTAAGATTTGCTCACGTGAAAGGACTTGTTTGGGATTCTTGATTAAATAAAGTAACAATTCATATTCTCTCGGAGTTAAATCAATAGAACGACCATTTCTTTTAACTTCACGTGTCTGTTCATGTATAGATAAGTCTTTATACTCGTGGAAAAATTCATCCTGCTCTTTAGCGAATTCCTGTTGTTGTGGTTTAAAGCGAAGTGCTGCCCGAATTCTCGCTAGTAATTCATCTATTTCAAATGGTTTTGTCATGTAATCATTAGCGCCCAGATCAAGTCCCGTCACCTTATCCTCAACATCATCTTTAGCAGTGAGCATAATAACAGGTGTATTAAATTCTGTCGCACGAATTCGCTTCAATACATCCAGACCATTCAAACCTGGAAGCATAATATCAAGTAGGAGAAGATCCCACTGCTGTTCGCGGTATAATATAAGCCCATCTGTTCCTGTATGAGCAATTCCCGTTTCATAACCTTCAAATTCTAATTCCAGTTGTAATACACGTGCAATTTTTTCCTCATCTTCTATGATTAAAATGCGCTCAGCCATTATTCTCACCAACCATTTTTTATTTCCATAGTATCATGTCATTATGAAAATTCCATGAGAAGGATTATATGATATACAATTTTTTTATATAAAAAGAGCCTACCCTTTTTTATAAAGGTAGACTCAATTTTTATTAAAATACGATAATTGCCAATACAATCGCTAAAATAATTCGATAGATGGCAAATGGTGTTAATTTAATTTTGTCGATTAATTTTAAGAAGAATTTAATCGATAATAACGCAAAGATAAATGCACTAACGAATCCTATTGCGTAAAATCCAATGTGGTCCATAGACATGTACTGCCAGTTTTTCATAACAGATACTAAGCTAGCTCCTGCCATAATTGGCACTGCCATGATAAATGTAAAATCGGCTGCCGTTTTATGATCTAAACCTAGTAATACCCCGCCTGAAATGGTTGCACCTGAGCGTGAAAATCCTGGCCATAATGATAAACATTGTACTAAACCAATCTTTAATGCTTGACCGTATGAAATTTTATCTAAAGTAGTAACTGTTGGTCTTTTCGGCCCAAATTTATCTGCAACAATCATTAAAATCGCGCCAGCTACTAAGCTGAAAATAACCGGTTTTACTCCAAATAAATAGTCATCGATATAATCTTTGAACGCAAACCCTAAAATAACTGCAGGTAACATTCCCACAATAACATGTATTAAGTTAAATTTACGATTTGCTGGTTGACCTTTAATTTTATAAAGACCCACTAAACTTAATAATCGTTTCCACATGACTACAACAACCGCTAAAATAGAGCCTAACTGCACGACAATTTTAAATGTATTAGCAGAATACATTCCTAAAAATTCTTCCGTTTTTAACCACATATCATCTACAATGATCATATGTCCTGTAGACGACACGGGTGCAAACTCCGTCATACCTTCTACTAAGCCCAGTATAAGAGCCTTTAATAATTCAATAAAGTCCATAGTATCTCCTTATTCTTTTAATAATTGAAATGCCGAATCCTCACGCCATTTCTAGCTAAACTATCATACCACAATATACCTCGTTTAACTTTTACCATTATGTTAAAAATCACTTACAAAATTCTACGTCTACAACCCACATTTCTGAACGACTATTCGTCCGAATTGGTGGTCCCCAAAACCCGAACCCTGATGACACAATTGTATGCGTTGCTGCCTTTAGTTTATAACCATAATCGTGTTCGAACGTTTTTCGTGTAATGTATTGATTGGGCCACATTTGTCCTAAATGTGTATGTCCTGATAAATGTACATCTACACCAAGCTTGCTTGGTGTTTCAATATCCGTAGGCGTATGATCCATAACAATCCAAGGTAGCTTGTGATCAACGGTTGTTGCTAACGTTTCTAGCGAAGCTCGATCGCCATTAGTTATGTCTTCTCTTCCTGTAACATAAAACGAATCTGCCACTAGAATTGTTTCATCTTGTAAAATGTTTACGCCAGATTCAGCCATTTCATGAACAAATAATGGAATTTTCCGTCCATAATATTCATGATTACCTAGAACGCCATATACACCGTATGTACTTTTCAATTGCTTCATTACATCACTCATTCCATACTCCACATACCAAATAGGATCGTCATCAACTAAATCTCCAACAAGAAAAACAACATCTGGTTTTGCTTCATTAGACAATTTCACAAAACGTTCTAAATGAGCTTTATTCGATAAAATACCTAAGTGAAAGTCCGAGCCTATAACCATTCTTAACGGCTTTTGTACAGGATTAGCTTTTTGAATTTTAATAGTAAGATTTCTTACAACTGGTGAGTATGCCATATAGCTACCGAAAGCTACAATGATGAATAATAATACGGCAACAACATAACCAACCCATTTTATTTGTAAGTCTGGTAAGAGCCATACAAGTAAATTCGCTAGTGGGAATAACAACAAGCCATACTGAATGACAATCATCCAATAGCTTCCAATAATTTTAAATAAACGTAGCTTATGATGAATGCGCTCAATCAGGATGCTATAAGCGGCAATAGTCCAAATCACTCCGAAAACGACTGTTCCCTCAAAAGAAAAAGCAACATGGAGCCATGTATAGACATTCCATCCTAAATAGAAAACTAATGCATTATATAGTAGAAACGCGATTAATCCAAACCCAATTCTTTTCCCCATAAAATTCCTCCTTGTTCCTTTTCCTGTTAGTATAGCATTTCATGTTAATGACGACTTGTTAGAAGCATACCTAGTAATTTCTACGTCTCTGGTCTTAGTTGAAAATGCATTTCAGGGCCGTTTGTCCAAAAACATTCCTAGCGTAATATAAAGGTACAAACGAAGGGAGGCACTAACTTATGAAAAAAGTCGGATTATTTATCATCGGCGTCATCGCCGCTATCACAATTTTATGTTCACTTGGAGCTATGGCAGGTTTGGCTATTTCAGCAGCCATTCTATATGCAGGTATTCACTTCTACTTAAAGAGTGAATCAACATTTACAAAAATCATCTGGGCTCTTGTTGCAATCGCAGGTTTACTAACAGCTGTAGCGAATATCCCTAGCTTTATCGGTTTAATCGCAATCGTTGTACTTTGGTATATTATTCGTAAATGGGACGGTAAAGAAAAAACACAAATCATTACTGCAAAAACAGATGATCCATTTACAAATTTCGAAAACCAATGGGATGAATTAACAAAATAAGGAGGAATTTAAAATGGCAAACTTACTACAACGTTTAAAATATACACTTGAGGCCGACTTACATTCAGTATTTGATAAAAAGGAAGCTAAAAACCCTATTGCTATGCTAAATCAGTATATCCGTGAAGCAGAAAAGCAAACTGAGCAGACTGGTAAATGGTTAGAACGCCAAGCATCTCTAAAAAAGGAACTTGAAAACGAGCTAGCAGTAGCAATGGAAATGTTCAATAAGCGCCAAAAGCAAGCTGAACTTGCTAAGCTAAGTGGCGAAGAAGATTTAATCGGCTTTGCAGAACAAGAAATGACTGCTTATGCAAACCGACAAATCGTATTAAAAGACAGCATTAACAAAGCAACTGAAGAATTATTTGGCTTGGAACGCAAATACGAAGAAATGAAACATAAAATTAAAGATATGAAAGTCCGCCAGCTTCAATTAATGGGGAAAGAAAATGTCACACGTGCCCATAATCAGATGGATCGTGTTTTAAACCCAGAAACAAACGGGCAAGTCGGTAAACGCTTAGAAACTTTCGAATCTATGGAAGCTTATATTGAGCGTCTAGGGCAAAAAATTGATCAAGAGCATGAAATTTCATCTATGGAGCAACGCCTAGCAATGTTAGAAAAAAATGCTCCTCAACCGATTACAATTATCGAAGAAAAATTAAGCTAATACTAGACTTCTTTGGAAGGCAAGTTATACTAAAAAGGAGAAAGGCGCAGATGCCCTTCTCCTTTGAGTTTTTCTATTAAATAAATATTATGATGCGAAGAAGGAGGAACAATATGAATCAAATTACAACAAATAAACTGACGATGTTACTTCTCATCTCGTTATTGCTAGTCTTTATCGAAGTGACGTTTTTCGGTAATGGCAGTATTATTTTCGCCCTTCTTGGCATCGTAATGATTTATATGAGCATTAGTAAACGCCGAAAATGGTTATTTTGGATGGGTGCTGTCATCAGTATCATTTCATTATTTTCAATGTGGAGTTTACGCATTCTAGTTGTAGCAACACTTTTATATATTTTATGGCAACTAAAAAAAGGAGCTCCTGTCTCAATATCACTAACAGAGCAATTTGATCACAATCAAATCGGCGCCCAATCGATTATTCAAAATAAGGCATTCTCTTTTCAAAGGACTCCTACAAATGCCTATGAATGGCAAGATATTCATGTGCAAGGGATTGTTGGTGATCTAACAATTGATACAACACAAACGCTTTTACCGAAAGGCACTTCCCTTATATCAGTTCGTCAAGGCTTTGGAAAAGTGAGAATCGCCGTACCCTATGAAGTTCCAGTACGAATTCATTTTAATACTCTAGTTGGTGATGTTCAGCTTTTCGGCAACAAAATGCCACGTTTGTGGAATAAAACTATTTCGATGAAGGATGGCTATAATCCAGAAATTGAACATACTGTTGAGTTGATTATTACCGTATCAACATTATTCGGGGATGTTGAGGTGATTCGTAAATGAAATCACTTATCCCAAGATTTCTATCCATTTTCCTTATCGAAATTGCGATTGTTGTATTCGTTTTCTTCATTTTATGGGGGCTACCAGAATTAGATACTTGGTCCCCTCTATGGAAGCTATATTATTTAGAACTACCACTCGGTTTGTGGATTGCAACATTATTAGCTATTTTCAGCATTAGTATTGCTATTTGGTCTATTTCTTTAACACAAAGTAAAGAAAAAGAATTAGCAAATGTACTACAATCCTTAATACAAACGGATAAAAATTCACCAGTCTCAACAAAGTATTTATCTAAAAATGTTCGTAAATCCATTGAGTCTGTTGAAGACCTAATCATTACCCAACGAAAAAGTCTTCAACGAATTACAAATGAACGAGCTGAGGCTGAGGATAAAATAATTCAAGAGCGAATCATTCAAGAAAGACAACGCCTTGCTCGCGAATTGCATGATTCCGTATCCCAACAATTATTTGCAGCCTCTATGTTATTATCAACGGTCAATGAAACAGCACCTGAAAATTTACCATTACATTTCACAAAACCATTAAAACAAACAGAGACAATTGTACAACAAGCTCAACTTGAGATGCGTGCTTTATTATTACATTTGCGACCTGCTGCCCTGCACAACAAATCACTGGCTCAAGGTCTTGAAGATTTATTATTTGAATTAAAGCAAAAAGTTTTCTTCAACATACATCATCGTTTAGAAGAAGTTTCTTTGCAAAAAGGTGCAGAAGACCATTTATTTCGGATTGCTCAAGAAACCTTATCCAACACTTTACGCCATGCAAAAGCAACTGAAGTTGACATCTTACTGGTAGAACGTGATAATCTTGCTATTTTCCGTGTACAAGATAATGGGGTTGGCTTCCAAGAGTATGATGAAAAAGCCGGCTCCTATGGTTTAAAAAACATTGAAGAACGTGCTATCGAAATAGGTGGTACTTGTAAAATTGTTTCCGTTCCAAATCAAGGAACAGTTATAGAAGTAAAGATTCCAATAGAGAAGGAGCATGAACCAGATGATTCGAATATTATTAGCGGATGACCATGAAATGGTACGGATCGGTGTATCAGCCTATCTTCAAGCACAACCTGATATGGAGGTAGTTGCAGAAGCTACTAATGGTCAAGAAGCGTTTGACCTATCGTTAGAACATCGCCCTGATATTATTTTAATGGATATGGTAATGCCCATTATGACAGGTGCAGAAGCTACTGCTGCAATTATTAAAGAGTGGCCACAAGCCAAAATCATGATAGTGACAAGCTTCTTAGATGACGATAAAGTTTACCCAGCTTTAGAAGCTGGAGCTATTAGCTACTTGCTCAAAACAACTAATGCTAAGCAAATCGCTGATGCTATTCGTCAAACTGCAAATGGTACCCCTGTTTTAGAGCCTGAAGTAACGAGTAAAATGATGAAGCGGTTACGTCAAACTGATCGCCCTCTTCATGAGGATTTAACTGAACGAGAGAGAGAAATCCTCCTTTTAATTGCTCAAGGAAAAGCCAATCAAGATATTGCTAACGAACTTTTCATTGCCTTAAAAACGGTCAAAACACATGTCAGTAATATATTAGCTAAACTTGAAGTACAAGATCGTACTCAAGCAGTCGTATACGCGTTCCAACATCATTTAGTGAAGTAAGTGATGTTGGAAACAACAATCAATTCCAATAAATACCCTATTTTGCGATAATAAGTAAGATTATGGTGTTTCAATACTATATTTTTTATAAAATTATCTAAATTTTCTTACATCTGTGAGTTTAGTCTCTACAAATTATAATTTTCGTCACACAAAATAACTCTTTTTACCGATTCTAAAATTATTTCAATAGTGTAATATCCAAAATAGTATAATTTATGGAAGGTATATATATGCAAAATATTGGGCGAATTATTAAATCCGAACGTATAAAACAAAACATGAAACAAAAAGTACTTGCTGAAGATATTTGTTCTACATCTTATTTAAGTAAGATTGAAAATGGCAACAAATCTCCCTCTCCCGAAGTACTGAACGACTTAATTGCGCGTTTACAAATAAATCTAAATTACTTTTCACAAGAAAACGAAGAGCAGATTATGGCTAATCTTTACGAAAATTACAAATCTATTGTGCTAACTCGTAACGAGCAAGCTGCTAAGGATAAAGTTAACCATTATATGAACTTTGAAATTAGGTTTGATGAACCAAAAAATTTTTACTATTATAATCTGTATTTGTTCAGGCTTTTTTTAGTCTCTAAACAACCTCTAGATGAAATAGAACACTTTTTAACAGCCTTTTATGCCATGGAAGAAAATTTAGATAATCGTCAAAGTTTTATCTATAACGTCAATGCTAATATCTATCATTTTAGAAAAAGCAATTATATAAAAGCACTCTCCTATCTAGAATCATCTATAAATTTATTACCTAGTATCCAATTAGAAGACTGGGAAAGAGCCGATTATTATTATATATTAGCTTTAAATTATTATTCCTTAAACCAAAACTTAAACGCGCTTAATTATGCAAAGAAATCTAGTGCTATTTACGAATCACTGGGATACTTCGCACGCTCAGTTGATTGTAAAACTTTAATTGCCGCAACATACATTCAAAATGGTCACTACGCTAGTGCAGAGCAAATTTTAGAAGATACTTCACTCTTCTGTCATCAGCATCAGCTTCAACAATTTGAAAGTTTACTGTCGCAGAACATGGGTTTTATCTTTGCCCTCCAAGGGCATGCAAAAAAAGCTATTACTTTTTACAAGAAAAGTTATAATGCTAAAACAGAGCCTCTTAGTATTCTCATAACTATCCATTCAATCATTAAAGAATACTCTAAATTAAATCAAGAAGATTATGTACGAAAATGGTGCGAAAAAGGGCTAGACCTTATTAAGGAAAATGAATTAACCGACACTACAACAACCTATTTGTATCACTTTGAAATTTTCAAAATGAAACATCAGTTAATTCCCTTTGAAGAAAAGCTAATCGCCAATGCTATCGACCATTTCCAACGAATCAATGACATTAAAAACGTTCAAAAATACGCTATTCTTTTAGGCAATTTACTTTATGAGCATCATGAATATAAAAAAGCCGCTTCCTATTTCCAAAGGTCAACTGAAGCTATGTATCAATTAAAGTATATTAATAAGTGGGAAGACCTCACATAAAAGTAAAAACCCAGATTGCGCCATAGCAATCTGGGTTTTCTTATTAATAAACGGATACTACATTTACTGTTACTTTGAACAAATCTCCGTCTACTTCAATTTTCATACGAGCTCCGTGTAAATCAACAATCGATTGTGCAATGGCTAAGCCAAGACCTGATCCATCTGTATGACGAGAAGCATCTGCTCGCTTGAAGCGTTCATATAATTCCTCAACATTTTCACCAATCTCATATTTCGTTACATTTTTTATTACAAATTCTGCTTCACCATTGTGATGACAAAGTGTCACATAGACGCGTGTACCTTCTAGTGCATATTTCAACGTGTTGACGATTAAATTATCCAGTACTCTCCACCACTTTTGACCATCAACATATGCAAATAACGGCCCATCCGGTGTATTCACCCGGAAATCTAACGCAGATTTTGTTATATCCTCTGCATGTTCTGCAAGAGCCTGTTGTAGCAACTGATTCAAATCGACCCGTTGTTTATGAAGCTCAATATTGCCTGAAGCCATTTTCGAAACTTCAAATAAATCTTCGATAAGCGTTTTTAACCTCTGTGATTTTTTATCTAAAATCGCAATATAAGAATTGCGTTCTTCTTCAGTAATATTTGGTTTTTTCAATAAATCTGTATACGTAATAATCGATGTTAATGGTGTACGCAAATCATGGCTCACATTAGTGATAAGTTCTGTTTTTAGACGCTCACTTTTTGCCTGCTCAGTAATCGACGTGCGAACACCATCACGTAAATCATTCAAATTTTTGGCATGTGAAGCAAGTGCTGACTTACCTTGTATTTTAATTTCATTGCTCAAGCGACCTGCAGCCATTTGCTCTGTTTCTTTCATAATACGATTTAAATAGCTCATTCGTGTTAAGAATAGAAGCGTCGCTGGTAGTAGGATGAATAGAAACAGCGGAATGTATATGAGGAATAGTTGCCACGCCACTAATGCTCCACCAAGGCCTAATCCCCCTAAGAAAATAATCCCGAATAGAATAACTGATTGGAAACCGATGCTACGATTTAAAAATAAATCCTGTAACTTCTCAAAAGCTTTTCTTGCTAAACTATTCTGATATGCTTTCACACGTTTCTCTTCGCTATTTAAATCTTCTAAAACAGATACTATTTGGGCAAGGAATACCCATAAAATGAAATATAATATTACAAAAGCAAAGCCAAATCTGAATAACTTATCCACACTAAAATGATAATAACTATATTGCACCCTATCTTCCACCAATAATAAGCTGATAAACAGAGCCCATATCGTAACAAATAAGCTAATAATTCGTACATCGATCGGCCATTGTCGAATCCAGTGAGGTGCATTATTATTCTCTAAAATGGCTTTCTTATTTGATTTCCAAGTGGCCAATAATAGTACTAAACTTGCTAAACCTAACGCCCAAATAATAGAGTACCAAATTTGGTTTGCTTTAAATCCTTTATAGTCTGTTGCAAATTCTGCATATTGTAGTGCATTCTTTGGAATTGTGATTAGCCCTTCGTACTGGTACGTTTTATCAATAAGTGCTTCGTCGATATCACTTGGCTCTAGCCTTGTCGATACATTTGAATCATCATACCAAGAATCTCCATAATTATTTGAATAATTGCTATTAATACTATTCGACTTAAGTAATTCTTTCCCTTTTCCAAATTTAATACTAAATGCAGCAGGACTATCTACATCACCAAATGTAGTTGTTTTCTGTGTATCCACATCAGTTAATTTAAAAGCAAAGAAGCGATAGTTATTCAATAAATCCCTTTTTTCACTACTTACATCTGTGACATAATCATCTATTGCTCTTTTCTTACTGTCAATAATTTTAGCTTTAATATACTCGTCGTCTTCAAAATTTTTCGTAATATCATCTATTTTAGCATCGCGTTCTTTAATCAAAGCTGCTTTCACTTTTGTTGACTTAGAATCGATTGCTGCAGAAATGCGGTCTTCGTATTGGCTATTAATATTCTCAATTTGTTCGCTTAAACTACCATATCTTGTACGATGTTCCTCGATTTCATTATCTGTCACAGTAATTGCCTTTTTCGCCTCATCAGCATCAATAGGGTTTAACAGAAGTGGCCCTATATTGTTTGTAAACTCATATAACTTAGATTGGAAAATTTCAGAATCAAAATAATCCTTTCCTATATATTTCTGACCTTGTTGTAACAATGAAAAAATACTGAATATAACAATTGTTAGTAAAAACAAACTAAAAAGCTTTTTAGGATTGTTTTTCATTATTACTCACCCCCCATCCATCTTGTTAGTTGAGCAAATGTTCTAGTCGTTCTTGTAAAGCTTAAATCTACTAAATCTAAAATAAATGATAAACAATACGTCAAGCTGATGACTGCTATAGATATTGCAAGGATTGACCATAAAAACGCATTATTATTTCTCGATTTTGTAGCCAATGCCCCACACCACCTTTAAAAAACGCGGATTTTTTGGATCCACTTCAATTTTTTCTCTTATCTTCCGTATATGCACGGCTACTATGTTTTCCGCATTGTACGCAGGCTCGTTCCAAACGCGCTCGTAAATTTCCTGAATCGAAAATACACGGCCAGCATTCGCCATCAATAGTTCAGTTATCTTGAACTCAATTGGTGTTAGTTTTACTGACTCCCCATCAAGCGTGACTTCTTTGGATTCCTGATCCAGCACTAATCCTTGCACAGCAATTTTCGATTGTTGCTCATTATACGTTCCAAGTTTCACATAACGGCGCATTTGCGATTTCACACGCGCCACAAGCTCCATAGGATGAAATGGCTTCGTCACATAATCATCTGCCCCGACGGACAAACCATGTATTTTATCTGAATCCTCCGCCTTCGCACTCAACATTATTATAGGAATGTTGCGCTCCTCACGAATTTTAAATGTCGCCGTAATCCCGTCCATCTTAGGCATCATAATATCTAAAATAATTAAATGTACTTCATTTTCTGAAAGTATCTCCAACGCCTCAAGCCCATCTGCTGCCTTTAATACGTTGTATCCCTCATTTTTTAAATAAATTTCAATCCCATCACGAATATCCTGGTCATCATCCGTCACAAGAACCGTATATTCTGCCATTTCTCGCACCTCATCCCTCAACAAATTCAAATATATATTTTACTCATTCATTAATCTCGTATTTCTATAACATTTATAATACACATCAAATCTTAAGACCACCTTATCACAAAAATGAAGAAATTCTTAAGGTTTATATTAAATGCTGAAGGCGCTCGTCTAGACTCGACAAGCACTGCAACCTTCGAATCGAAAACATCTTTTCAGTTTTCGACCGAGAAGGTGAAAGTGACCTCGAGAGTCTAGCGCTTGAAGCTGGATATCTACTTTAATGCTGAAGCGGCCCGTTTAGCCCCGACAAGCACTGGAAGGCTCGAATCAAAGGCGCTTTTTGCCTTTGACCGAGAGACTGAAGTGACTCGAGGGGCTGGCCGCTGAAGCTGGATATCTTACTTTAATGCTGAAGGCGCTCGTTCAGCTGCGAGGTCGTTGGAAGGCGGAAGCCAAAGTCGCTCTTTGACTTTGAG
>NZ_LILB01000005.1:1484069-1494842 GCF_001274945.1 Viridibacillus arvi
TCTTTGACTTTGAGCACCCGACTGAAACGACCCGAGCAGCTAGCGCCTGAAGCTGGATATCTACTTTAATGCTGAAGCGGTCCGTATAAAGGAAGCTAGCCTAAGTTCGCCACGTCCTGTGGCAACGGCTATCTGACCAACATCCTGTTGGCCCCGACGAGCACTGGATATCTTGGTAAAAACTTTGTTTATTGCACTAACTCGAGTGTTTGTTGCACTAACTCAGCTGTTTGTTGCGCTATCTCGGTTGATTGTTGCACTAACTCGACTGTTTGTTGCGCTAACTTCGCCCTTTGTTATTTAGCAGAATATTTACGTCTTAATCCGCTTCCATAATACCGAAATTAGCTTACGCTACTCATATCTATACTTCATTTTCTCCACAAAAAAGCTACTTAGCCTTAACTAAGTAGCTAAAATTTTATTAGCCTTTTTAACATGGCCGCCAAATGTAATAACTAAAATACCACCAAGTAGCATTGCAACACCAATCCATGCCGTTACACTTAGGTATTCACCTACTAGAAATACACCGAGTATAGCGGCCGTTAATGGTTCTCCGAGTGATAGTGTCACTGCTGAAGATGAAGAAATTTTTTGCAAGCCCGTTAAAAATAACAAATACGCGATACTCGTACCGAATACGCCCATGAATGCTAATGGTAACCAGTTTGCACTTTGCCCGACCCATTCAATTCCATACACTAATGAGATTGGACACAATAATAACGCACTGATCGAGAATGTCATCGCCACTGCTGGCAATGCTTCTTCTTTTTCCATTAATGCTTTGCTCACATGTGTATAGATTGCAAAAGCTGTTCCCGCACATAGAGCCATTGCAATACCAACCGGGTTGACAGTTGCCTCTCCTTTATTCACAAACAATAATACACAACCAACTATCGCAAGTAATGTGGCTACTCCCCATGTGCGTGTCGGTTTATTTTTGAAATAAAGCCAATCAATTAAACCTGCAAATACTGGAGAACTCCCAATCGTTACGACTGTTCCAATTGCTACGCCAGTCAAACGTACCGATGAAAAAAATAATGGTTGGAACAGGGCCATCGATAATGCCGCAAAAAATGTATACTTCCAAGCCCAATGGCGAAATTTTATCTTTCTCATTAAAATAGCAATGAACAGTAAAGTGCCGCCACCAACTGCTGATCGCATCATGGCAACAGTAAGAGGATTAATACCATCTGTTAAAAATGTCTGTGTAGTACCAACTGTTCCCCATAAAACGGCTGCCAGTAATACAAAGGCATACGGTAATATACTCACTTAACAGCTCACTCCTTATGTATCTTTTCATAAATATACCATAAATTCTGAAAGTTGAGGCAAACAGTTTCTTCTATTATAATGAAGGCAAAAGGAGGCATTGAATTATGTACAAAACCGTCGCAGATACAGCGAAAGATATCTCAATGCCAGAGCAACAAGTGATGCGTTACATCCTTGAAGGTCGCATTCATGCCGTTCACGATGGCGAACAATTTTTAATCAGCAGTGATCAATTTGAACGTTACCATGAACAACTTGAACGTATCAAAGAAGAAATTGAAATTTGGAAGAACACGCCCATTCCAGAAGATATTGATATTAAAGATGAAGACTAAAAGACAGCCAAGAGCTGTCTTTTTAATTTGGATTATATAGAGAGAAAATTAAAACACCAGTGGCATTTTACAATTGCCACTGGTGTTTAACATATGTAGAAGCTAGCAACTGATTGCAGCTCCGATTCATAATTAGATTGTAACAGGTGCTGTTTGTTTAGCTAGCATATCTGCATAATCTTCAACCATTACACTTGCAGTTGGGAACATTCCTGCTCCAGGTCCTATAAGAGTTAGTGTCCCAATGTAGTTTGTATCAAGAGCAACAGCATTATTAACGCCCTCGATTGAGTAAAGTGGATGTTCTGGACCAACTAGTTCAGGTCCTACTTTTGCAACTAACTCTCCGTCTTCACCTAACTGCACATCTGCTACATGACGGTAACGTAAACCTTTCGCAGAAGCTTCTTCTACTTGCTCAGAAGTGATCTCAGTAATGCCAATTACATCAACATCTTCCCATCTTGGTTGTTTACCAAATGCTAACGCACTAAGAATCATAAGTTTTCGGAACGCATCTTGACCAGAAATATCATTATACGGATCCGCTTCAGCATAACCAAGGTTTTGTGCATCTTTTAATACATCATCAAACGCTAATCCTTCACTACGCATCTGAGTAAGGATGTAGTTTGATGTACCATTTAAGATTCCTTGGATGTGGTGTACATCATTTACACGTAAGATATTTTGCATTGTTTTAATAACAGGAACGCCACCAGCAGTTGTTGCTTCGTAACCCACTTGTACGCCATATTGCTTCGCTTTTTCTTGTAAAACTAAACCATGTTTAGAGAACATTACTTTGTTAGCTGTAATTACGTTACAACCATTTTCGATTGCACGTGCTGAATATTTAAATGCTGGTTCTTCCCCAACTATTGCTTCAAATACAACTTGTAAATCTGGAATAGCTAAAATTTCTTCAAAGTTATCTGTAATTAAATCTTGTGATGCATTTGAACGTGGCTTAGTCACATCACGCACTAAAATTTTAGCAATTTCAATATCTACTCCTAATGTTTCCTTAAATTGTTCACGCTTTTCATTAATGATATGATAAATGCCTTGCCCTACAGTACCAAATCCTAGAATTGCTACCTTTACTGCTGCCATATGATCGCCTCCAAAAATAATATTGCAATCTTACACTAAATCTCCAAATTGTATTCAAACTTCATATAGCATTAATGACATAAAAGACAGATGTTAAAACTCATTCTGTTTTTCAGCACAATACCATATGATATTGACTTCCAATTAATTCAGAGAAAAAGACATAACGCTATTTACTAATTATGTTGCTGTACAACTGTATTGAAGCCCTTTACAGCGTATCTCCTCCATAATCCCCTTACAAATAGTTTTTCAAATAGCGTTTAGCAATTTTATCAATTACTAATACACTGTGTTTCAATTTTTTTACTTATTGATGATTTTAGACTATAAATGAACAGATTACAAGAAAAATCTTTCCGGAGAGGACAATTGTTTTTCCTAGAAGGTCACCAAAACCGATACTAACAATACTTCAACTGTATTTTAAGTTTTGCGACGTAACCTTTATAGTTTAAAAATAACGATTTAAAAAGAAAAAAGGACGACATAATGCCCATCGTCATCCCTTGTCTTGATCTTTACTATATATAAAAATCTTATTTAGCTACGACTGCTTCAGCCACTTTTGCAAAAGCATTATCTAGTGCTTCAATAATATCCTCAATTGCTTCTAAACCAATTGATAAACGTACAAGTTCTTCAGATACACCCGCTAAAACTAATTCTTCTGCACTTAACTGTTGATGTGTTGTAGATGCCGGATGGATAATTAACGAACGTGCATCACCAACATTTGCTACATGCGAGAATAACTCAATGTTATCAATTAATTGGCGACCAGCTTCACGACCACCTTTAATACCAAATGTTAATACTGAGCCGAAGCCATTTTTTAAATATTTTTTTGCATTTTCATGAGTTGCACTATCTTCAAAGCCATTGAAGCTAACCCACTCAACATTTTCATGACTACGTAGGTATTCAGCTACTTTTTGTGCATTCTCATTATGTCGTGGTACACGTAAATGTAATGTTTCAAGACCTTGAATTAACTGGAATGCATTGTCAGGACTTAATGTTGGACCAAAATCACGTAATAATTGAACGCGTAAACGAGTTGCAAATGCAGCACTAGCAGCATCAACACCGTATCGAATACCATGGTAAGATGCATCTGGCTCTGTATAGTCAGGGAATTTTCCTTGTGTCCAATCAAATTTACCAGCATCGACAGCGACACCACCGATTACTGTACCGTGTCCACCAATCCATTTTGTTGCAGAGTGCACTACAATGTCAGCACCGAACTCTATTGGATTTGAACCATATGGTGATGGGAATGTATTATCAACAATTAATGGTATCTCATTTTCATGTGCGATATTTGCCAAAGCTTCAATATCCACTACAGTTAAACTTGGATTACCGATTGTTTCCACATAAATCGCTTTTGTATTTTCTTGAATCGCTGTACGGAAATTTTCTGGATCCCTTTCATCTACAAAGGAAGTTGTAATGCCATAGCGAGGCAAAGTATTGGCTAACAAATTATATGTACCGCCATATAAACTACCTGAAGCAACGATATGATCGCCAGCACGCGCAATATTTAAAATTGAAAATGAAATAGCAGCCATTCCTGAAGATAATGCTACTGCGGCAGTTCCTCCTTCTAATAAAGCAACGCGTTTTTCGAATACATCGACAGTTGGGTTCATAATACGAGAATAAATATTACCGGGTTCTTCAAGTGCAAATAGTTTTTGAGCATGCTGCGTACTATTAAAAGCGTAAGCAGTTGTACGATAAATTGGTACAGCACGTGCACCTGTTGTTGGATCTGCCACTTGACCACCGTGTAATAATAAAGTTTCAGGACGTAAATTTGTCATCATTCATTCCCCCTAAATGTTTTTTGAGATGGCAAATCGGAGGTGAGAGGAGGATTTTATGGAAAAATAAAAACCCCCTTCGCTAAGAAGAGGGTTGCATAAGCAATTTTTCCTCCCCTTATCTGTCAGATCCGATTAAAAATCTGTAGGAATTAGCACCATTGTGAGTTCGTCACTCACCGGTTGCTGGGCATCGCAGGGCCTATCCCTCCGCCGCTCTTGATAAGAGTATTTGATTCAGTTCCATCTTGTTGACAAGTATAGAAGATAAATCGAACTAATGTCAATACTTTTATTTGTTTTTTCTGAACATTAAATTTAATAGATACAACTTTTAGATAGATGAATTTATTTTAAGTAGACTTTAAAATATGTTAGCCTAAAGATAGAAAGTAAATATATATTATTTGGCAAAGGGGTTTCGGATAATGGCAAGAGAATTACTACGTAGTCACGCTTCTGTACGTAAATATACAGGAGAATCTATTTCTAAAGAAGTAGTTGTCGATTTAATTGAAACAGCACAAATGGCAGCGAGCTCGCATTTCGTACAAGCTTATAGCGTCATTTGGGTAACAGATGAAGATAAAAAGAAAAAACTTGGAGAACTTTCTAATAACGAATTTCAATTTGGAACAGCGGGTGCTTCGTTTTTATTTTGTGTAGATTTTAAACGACTGCAAGTTGCTGGGCAAAAAAATGGTGTTGAAATTATTGCTGATTCTGCAGAGAACGTACTTGTGGGTGTAGCGGATGTTGCTCTTTTCGCTCAAAACTTCGTAATTGCTGCTGAAGACCAAGGTTATGGTATTTGTTATATTGGTGGAGCGCGTAATAATCCAAAAGAAATTAGTGAATTATTTGGTCTTCCTGAATACGTATTCCCATTGTTTGCTATGACGATTGGTGTACCTACGAAGCGTAATGAAACAAAACCTCGTTTACCAGTTCAAGCTGTACTACATGAAAACAATTATGATGTAGATCAATATGACACATTGTTAGATGAGTATGATGCAACAATGGAAGACTACTATGCAAGCCGCGGGTCTAATCGTAAAATGGCCAACTGGACAAAACAAATGGCGGATTTCTTAATAGAACAGCGTCGACCACATATTAACGAATTTTTAGCACAAAAAGGATTTAATTGGAAGTAATAAATCGAGCTCTGAAATTAGGGATACCTAGTTTTAGAGCCTTTTTCATGAGTTCAACCTATTATATTTTTTTCTACGGATCATCTCTTTCACTTCGTTAGATCACTATTCATAATCCCACTAAAAAACCTGCCACTGTTTAGTGACAGGCAGGCATTTCATTTTATTCTTTAACTAAACCTTCGATTACTAGCTCTTTTACAGGTAGGAAGACTTCGCCTGAGTTGATATATTTCACTTCGACTGTGTCACCTTCTTGTAGATAAATTGCTAGTGGTACAACTTCTGAGTTCACACTATAGTTATCTTTGTTATCTAACATAAACGACACTGTTGTGAAGTCGCCACTTTTCTCTTTATAAACGCGGACAATTTTCCCTTTAATAGTAGCTTCCTCTTGCTTAGAGCTACCGTTTACTGAACTACCACCACGACTTAGGATAGCTTTATATTGTCTTAATGCCTCATTTGGAGTAGCTCCTGAAACTGAAAGCTCAGGATTAGCAGCTGAGACGATGAAATAATTTTGTAAGAAACCATTTGAATCGAGCACTGGTGTTAACCAGCTTGCTTCACCATAGAAGTTATAGATGATTGGCATTTGACCATGCCATTTTTTCTCGATAAATTTCTTTTCTATTATTTGTAGTGCACCTTGAGAATCCATGTAAGCTTCCTCTTGGTTTCCAGTGTAATACGTTGCCTCTCCAGTGCGACCATTTGTTAATGAATAACCGAGCATTGAATCGACACCTTCTTTAGGACTTGTAAAATCAGTGAAGTAGTACATATCACCATTTTCATCAAAGATCGGGCTAACATTAGCTTCCGTTCCTTCATCTGAAGGTAATTTCACATCTTTTTTACCAAATTTACTATTCCAGAAACCGTGAACATAGTTACCGAAATAGCTATTCTGTAGGCTAACTGCTTCTGGTGAAACGGCACCATCGATAAACTCTGGAACATCTTTTAAAGCAAATGTCTGAGACTTACCTGTTTTAGCTTCGACCATGACAATACCTTCTGCATCAAAGCCATTACGCGCTGATATGAATTTCCCATATGAACGAATGTAATATGGTTTACCATTATCATCTACTTCAAGTTGTGGCTCACCGTAGAAGATTTTCGTCGGATTTTCTAAACGAATATGACGCTCAACATTATTATTTAAAAAAGAAGAGGTTGTATATTTCATTTCTGATTTGATGAATTTTGGATTATCTGAAGAATCTGTAGCACTCATTTTAAAATAACCTGGAGTTACTTTCCCCTTTGTCCATTTAAAGAAGCTTGAGAATTCAACAGGCGCAATATACACAAATTCACCATTTACCTTTTGAATTTGCAAACTGCCTAACTCATAGTAGCTTGTATTTGGTACTTGGCTAAATGCTTTTTTCATTTTATTTCGAGCAAATTTTGGAGGTACGCTTGCAGGCGTTTTTGTTTCATCGAATGCTTTCAGTTCCACCTTTTGTGTCATTTCAGCTGATGTGTATTTTTCGTTCGCATTAAATAATGGCGCTGCCAAAATATATACACCCAATCCTAAGCTTCCTAAAAACAGAACACCTTTTAAATTACGTTCCATTCCACTTGCAGACCAAGCTCCAAGCGCTGTTAAAACAATCATTACTGGCCATAAAAGCGTCCAATTTTGATCAATTATAAGAACATAATAAATTGTTGCTGTAGCTATAAATGCAACTATGAACACTAAAATAAAGAATTGGATCTTGAATTTAGCTTTTAAATCTCCATCTTTTGTTTTACTTGTTATCGGTACGATTAATAGTCCAGCTACCGCTGCAACTATCGCCGACATTATTAATGTAGCAATCATTTTGATCATCCTTTCACATATCTATTTTACGATACAATCTTCAGAAAGTTTCAGTTATATTTAATAATAGAAAGGTTTTATTTATTTTAAGCAAGAATACTCTTTAATGAAGGAGGTGAGAATATGAAACAAAAAATTCTCATTAGCTTAATTATTTTATTAGGCATCATTTATATTTTCTTTATACCTGCAGAACCCGCCAATATAAAACTTAGCTTTAAAGTAATTCCTATGCTTCTCATTATTTGGTTAGCTTCACTTCAAAAAGCACCGCCTAATACAAGTTATAAAAATTGGTTACTACTTGGTTTACTCTTTTGTATGATTGGTGACGCAACACTCCAATGGTTTTTATTTGGTTTAACTAGTTTTTTAATCGGTCATATTTGCTACATCGTTGCATTTGTACAACTTAAAGAAAAAGTGATTGCTAAGCCTGCAGCTATGCTTTTATTACTTTATGGTGGATTCATGATCATTTGGATTGCTGGTACTGTCTTTAAAACTGGAGATCATATTTTAGCCGTTGCAGTTGTTGCGTACATCGCCGTTATTTTAACAATGGGGTGGACAGCTATTCAGACAAACACGAAGCTTGCTACATTTGGAGCACTATCATTTATTTTCTCTGATTCAATATTATCGATTAATATGTTCATTACTGATGTACCTTTTTCTCATGCACTTATTATGGTGAGCTATTATGGTGCTCAGCTATTATTTGCTATTAGTATTTCTTATTATTCCGTCATCCGAAAGAAAGTGTTAGAATAGTGACAATGCTTTTACAATAAGGGGGATATTCCAATATGAAAGAAACAGTGATTGAAAGACTAGTACGTTATGCACAAATTGACACACAATCTGATGCTGAAAGCGAAACAACTCCTTCAACTGAGAAACAATGGGATCTACTACATGTACTTGAGAAAGAATTAGCCGAAATCGGTATGACAGAAATCTCTCTTGATGAAAATGGATACCTATTTGCTACACTTCCAGCTAATTCAGATAAACAATTACCAACAATCGGTTTCCTAGCACACGTTGATACTACTACTGATTATACTGGTACAAATGTTAAACCACAGCGCCACGACAATTACGATGGTGGAGATATTCAATTAAATGAAAACACAATTCTATCACCAAAGAATTCGCCTGAACTTGCTAATTATGTAGGTCAAACATTGATCACGACGGATGGTACTACATTACTTGGTGCTGATGATAAGGCGGGTGTTGCCGAAATCATGACAGCTATGGAATATTTAATTGCTAATCCTGATATTAAACATGGTAAAATCCGAGTTGCCTTCACACCTGATGAAGAAATCGGACGTGGACCACATAAATTTGATGTTGAAGCATTTAATGCTGATTTCGCTTATACAATGGATGGTGGTCCTTTAGGTGAATTACAATACGAGAGCTTCAACGCAGCTGGAGTAAAAGTAAAAACTTTCGGCGTGAGTGTACACCCAGGATCTGCTAAAGATAAAATGGTCAATGCTATTACAATGGCTATTAAATTCCAATCTTATATGCCTGCAGATGAAGTACCTGAGAAAACAGCTGGTCATGAAGGTTTCATTCACCTAATGAACTTCAACGCCCATATCGAAGAAGCGAGACTTTCTTATATTATTCGATACTTTGACCGAGAAGAATTTGAATCAAGAAAACAATTATTTAAAGAAGCCGAAGCCAAAATTAAAACTGAATTCGGTGAAGATGCCATTACTGTTGAAATAGCAGATCAATACTATAATATGGCTGAAAAAATTGAACCACAAAAAGATATTGTTGATGTAGCCTATACAGCAATGGAAAACCTAAATATCAAACCTTTAATTTTGCCAGTTCGTGGTGGTACAGATGGGTCCCAACTATCGTATATGGGAATGCCTACCCCGAATATTTTCGCTGGCGGCGAAAATATGCATGGTAGATTCGAGTATGTTTCTGCTGAGACAATGGTTAAAGCTACTGAAGTTATCATTGAAATTGTCCAATTATTTGAGCAACGAGCATAAAGCGTATTTATAGGTAGGTGGTATTTTGAAGGAAATTGCTTTAGGTGTTTTAGCGTCATTATTTTTTGCTGTAACTTTTATATTAAATCGAGTAATGGAGTTAGATGGTGGTAGCTGGTTATGGAGCTCATCATTACGTTACTTTTTCATGATTCCTTTTTTACTAGTTATTGTGATGTACCGTAAAGGCATACAATCAATGACAAAGGAAATGAAAAAACAACCTAAAGCTTGGCTATTATGGAGCTTTGTTGGGTTCGTTCTATTTTATGCACCGTTAACATTCGCGGCTGCTTATGGACCTGGTTGGCTCGTATCGGGTACATGGCAATTTACAATTGTTGCAGGAGTATTATTAGCACCTCTATTCTTCATACGACTTGGTGAGAAAACAATACGACAGAAGATTCCTATCGTGTCTTTGCTTATATCGTGCATTATATTAGTTGGGATTATATTAATTCAAATCCCTAGTGCTAAAACAGTTTCTATTGAAAGCTTAGTGCTAGGCATCTTACCCGTTATTGTAGCAGCGTTTGCTTATCCACTTGGCAACCGTAAAATGATGGATGTGTGCGATGGTAACTTAGATACCTTCCAAAGGGTTCTTGGCATGACCATCGCTTCGCTCCCTGCTTGGATTATATTAGCTATTATTGCTCTAATAACAGTTGGGTTGCCTTCTGCTAGCCAAGTAATTAATTCACTTCTTGTTGGGATTAGCTCAGGCGTTATAGCAACTAGCCTATTCTTTATCGCAACAGATCGCGTCCGTAATAACCAAGGAAAACTTGCAGCCGTTGAAGCAACACAATCGACCGAAATTCTATTCGTTATTGCAGGAGAGATGATTATCTTAGGTATTCCTTTACCGGAGCCACTCGCCCTATTTGGCTTAACTGTTATCATCATTGGAATGTTCTTACATAGCTATTACACAATGTTGATGAAGAAAAAACAAACGCCCACTGTTTTCGGTTATCAAGACCTAAATTAAAAAAAGACAAATAAATAAAAGAGCGTTACATATTTTATATAACTAATATGTAACGCTCTTTCCTTTTTATTAAACTAAAGCACCCGTTAGTTTAAGTTAGATACTTCACATACTTTAATTAGAAACTAAATAGAGCCACCACAATAACTAAT
>NZ_LILB01000005.1:1495378-1501055 GCF_001274945.1 Viridibacillus arvi
CTCCCCAAGCAGTGGTACCCCATATCCACCAAATTACAGATTTAGCTTTTGATAAATTTTCCTCGTCTTCCATATTTTCTTTTATAAAAGCGACCTTACTTTTCATACCTTTTTTCATAGAAACGAGAACAACTAATCCGATTAGCATGAAACCAGTAGTTATCCAGAGTAATAAGTCCACCTTCTATACCTCCTTTTTTTATGAATTACTTTCCTTTCAATCTTCTTTATTCATTTAACCTGCTGCTTTACTTTAATACGTTTGAAACAAATAGATGTTCCAATTTTATATAAATTTTCCATTTATAATAAGTAAAAATCTATATGGCTTATTGAACTAAACTGCCTCGTTAGTTCAATAAGAAAAAAGAGCTGCATATGCAACTCAATGATCTTCAAGTAAACCACCCGTTAGTTGAAGAACTAATTTTACGCATAACTCCCTTATAATTGTTGTATGGTACTATATTATTCCGCATGTTCTTTCATTAATTTATCAAGTGCTTTACCATAAGCATCTTTGTTTTCCTTACTTAACTCATAAAGTGCACTTTTCCAATTTTCTCCATCTACACCTGATAAATGTGGAGTACTTTTTAGTACAGCTTCTTGCATATTCGGTTTATCCTCTTTACTAGTGTCTTTAATAAGCTTTGTTGCTTTTCTTGCATCTGTTACCCCTACTTGTATGTCTTTGTGAATGTCTTTGTATTTATCAGGAACTTTTATATATTCCATATTGTCTAAAATCTTATCCATCTTGTTTGCTGTTTTTAAAATATCTTTTTCTTTTTCTTTGTCTTCCATAGCTTTCATCGAGTTTACTATGAATAAATCCTTCATGTATTGAAACTCTACTAATTGTTCACAAATATAATAGGGATACTGTTTCTCTGATATTACTGTTTTCATTGTTGATTTGCTTAACTGCTCAGTCTTAGGAGTAGACTCTTTATTTTCTACCGCACAACCTATTAATAATAGAATAGGTATTGCTAATGATACGAGTTTCGTTGCTTTCATTATATATCCTCCTTTTAGAAAGCATTGTAATTAATTAACATATTGTACCATAACGTAAATTATAAATAATAGATATATAAAATTCCTATCATTTGAAAGAAGTGATTTGTCATAAATATAGGTGTATATTCCATAAATGTCAGGTTTACATAACGTATCATTATCGGTAGCAAGAAAAAATTCTTTAATGAATGGAAAGTTCCTTCTTCAACTAAACTGCCCCGTTAGTTCAATAAGAAAAAAGTGCTGCCTATGCAACTCAATGATCTTCAAGTAAAGCACCCGTTAGTTTAAGTGCATTTTTCACAAACTTAAATGGTTTACTAAGCAGATTAGTTCACTTATTAAAAGAATGCTGCCCCGTTAGCTGCAATAGAAAAAGCAATCTCTCATAATGAAAAATCGCTCGTATTTATTTTTTACTTTTCCACCGAGAGTGCTGATTTGCCAAAATATTTTTTCAACATACATTCACCTTGATAAAGTGCTCGTTAAGTCGTCCATTATTGCAATTCTCTACAAAATATAAGAAAAAACAAAAAAATTCAATATTTAGTGAAACCTTTTCATCTAAAATGTTACTCTAACAATAATAGGAGGTATTTAAATGGAACAATTAGTAAGAGCAGCTATCGACGGTCAGCAAGCTGCATTTGAGCAGCTAGTAGAAGCTGAAAAGTCTAAGCTTCTCGCAAAAGCTTACTCCTATGTTGGTAACAGAGAAGACGCATCAGACATTGTACAAGAAACATTGCTGCAAGCTTTCAAATCTATGCATCAATTAAAAGAACCAAAATATTTCTCTACATGGCTGTTTAAAATATTAATACGACAATGTTTTGCTTTTCTACGACAAAAAAAGCGTACACTAGTAGTGGAAACCGAGCTTATACAGCAACAGCTAATTGAACAAGAACAATCAATGAACTACGAAATTGTCCATGAGGCATTGTCTTTACTTCGAAAAGATTATCAAACAGTACTTATATTATTTTATTTTTATGATTTTAAAGTACAAGAAATCGCCTATCTCCTAGATAAGCCAATCAATACAATCAAAATGTATTTACATCGTGGTCGTATCCAATTAAAAAAGCAACTAGAACAACGCATGAACAAACCAATTAAGCAGAAAGAAGTGATACATATGCTAAAGGAACAACTAGCGAAATTAGCGTTAAACTTTGTGTCAATTCCCGATAACTATCAATTATTAGTAGAGGATTATTCAATCGAACAAGCTACATTTATGTGGTCGACAGACGATTTAGAAGAAGGAATTGAAGTGTCACTTAATCCGAACGGAAAATTATTAGATTTAACTAGACCTCCTTCGACAACAGGTACACTTGTCACAACGCAGCAGCAGCAAGCCATTGCAGAACAATTTTTAACAGAGCAATACACTGAAGCATTAGATTATTTAACTGTGTCTACTATCATTGAAAAAGAGGATGAAACAAAGTTTTTATATGAACAATTTGTGGGAGGCTATCCTCTTGAAAGCTATTACACAAAAATAATCGTTTCCAAGTACGGAGAAATCATTGATTTTAAGTACAATGGCTACACGAAAGCTCCACCAAGATTCCCAACGCAGCTTTCCAGCAAAGACAGGATTTTACAACAGTTATTTAAAGCCCCATGGACTTTATCGATGAAGTATTTAGTTAGTGACAATTATTCTGTTGCACAGTCTGGTCTGTACTCGATTTACGAGAGTCCAATTGTATACCAGTCATTTAATGCAATTGATGGAAAAGCATTATTTGAAGAGGAAGTTGAGGAAGATGTAGCCTCCTTCACCAAGTTTCCATACGTACAACCACTCGAAAAGCAGACGACACTTGAAAATATTATAGGTGTAACAGATTGTATGGAAAAGCTACGGGAAGTCGAAATGGATGAAAATACACTCTGCATTGTATGGCGAAAAAAGGATTGGAAAGCTCCGAAAGATAAATCGATGGAAAATTTCCTGCTTGAACGTATGGAGGATACGGTGAAGGCGAAGGTTGATAAGCATTCAAGGAAATTAAAGGAGTTCATGTGGTTTAAAGAGCGTACAGGTGAACTGGATCTTTCGTTCGCAGCTTGTCGCGATATTGCTTGTACATTTATTGCGACATATTTTAAAGAATATGTTCCTTATTTACAATTGCAAATCAAGAAACCATCCTTTAATGAGGTGAACCGTGCATTTTTCACTTTTCCGCTGCACGTAGCTCATGGCTTTCAAATAGAGGGTGAACATTTTTACGTTGGCGTAGACAAAACGACGGGTTTCATCGATACATTTAGGTCTCCTCGTATTGACCTAGAACTTCTTTACTCCTATGATTCTCCAACTATTCAACCTATAGAGAACGTAATACCTGTCTTAAAAGAGGCCGATGCCTTTTTACAATGGTCTAGACAGTATGATGAAAATAAAAACGATGAAGTATTACAATATCGATTGGGACAATCGGAAACAAAACAGCGGATTGTTGGTATAGATGCAACGACAGGACAACTTATCGTCAGTAAACTTTAAATAAAGCGGAGTAAAATAGCCCCGAGAATATATAACTTTTAAAAGCCTACAAATGAAACAAAGCGACCCAGAACAAGTTATCTTTTCATACCAAATTTAATCTAATTTATATTGAGCTTAGTGTTATCAAACTAAAAACTCTCATATTCATTTTATAGAGAAGAACCACCTAAAACATTATTACATCAATGTTCTAGGTGGTTCTTCTCATAAACCGCACTTACTTATGATACGGTTCACCGAAACTAATATTAAACTGTATTACTTCTTTTTCTTCGTCCATGTATCTCTATTGTTAAATGATAAAACAAACACCTTATTGAACTAACCTGCCCCGTTAGTAGAAGAAGCACCATCTCTTTTATTACACATTATAGACACGTTGCTTCTTAACTACATGCTCCCATTCATCAATTATTTAAAACGCATAATTAAACATCCTCTGTAAAGACTAAATTGAGGAGGTGAAATCCATGCCAAACAACAAAAAATCACATGAAAGATTTGGGACTGATGGTGACCAAGTTAAACAAATAATCCAACATAATGAAGCTGAAAAACGACAAGCATCTGGTTCGAATTCTAATGTGGAATTCGGAAATGAGACTGATATTAAAGAAATTAATCAGAAAATCCGACAAGCTAAAACGAAAAATAAATAGTTACCAATCACAACCGGCAACTTTTATGCCGGTTGTGATTTCTTACTGCACATTTTCTACATATTATGCAGTAATTTTTAGCAACCTCTAAAATAGAATATCCATCATTCCATTTAAATAATTTCCAGAATATTCAAATTACAGTTATAATACTAGTTAGTATAAAACGTCTATTTCTGTGAGAAATACGTTAAGTAAATTAATTAATAGGTTTACAACAAAGATTTCCTTCACCTATTTCAAGAGCTGATTTTAAGCTCTTAAAACACTAGACCAGGCCATTTCGTTCCATTTAAAAGCTTCTGACCAACTTATTTATAATTCATCTTAGTTAATCTAACTTAGTTACTGCACATTTTCTTTCAAATGCGACATAAAAAATTCCCATCTCTATTGAACTAAACTGCTCCGTTAGTTCAATAAGAAAAAAGAGCTGCCTATGTAACTCAATGATCTTCAAGTAAAGCACCCGTTAGTTCAATAAGAATATCTCATAAAGTATAAAAAGAGCTGTAGTTGTATACCACAGCTCTAATGTCTTCCGCTCGTTTAAAATCCTTTGAAACTCCGAAGTCGCTACATTTTTATTTGACATTAATATCAAAAATAAAAGTTTCTTTTCCTTGATCCCATATTGTATTAAGTTCATAAATATAATAGCCCTCTTTTGATGGTAAAGTAATTTTATTATCTTCAATTTCAACACTGTCAATTGTACCATCTTCATTCAGTTTAGTTACCGTAATGGAAGAAGGATTTTTATCAATTTCAAATTTTAAAGTATCACCTTTATCGACTTCTATTGTTTCGAAAAGTTCAGCTAATTCATTTATATCGGGAATACTTTTTGTACTAATTTCAATGTTGTCTTCTTTCCACTCGTAACCACCTGACATCATTGTATATTGTTCCCCACCCACGATCACTTTGCCTTCTGGTTGACTAATAGTACCGTTCGGAAATCCATTACAGCCTGTTAAAATCAAAGTAATTAACATTAAAATTATTTTCTTCATTTCAATACTCCCCTTTGTTAGATTTTTACTTTCGCCCCGCCTTTCACACTTTTCTTCAACTCATCTGCCACTTTAGTTCAATAAAAAAAGAGCTGTCTGAACAGCTCAGATCTTCTACCAAAGCCCTCGTTAGTTAAAAAAATTTATTAATATCAATTACTAATTTGCAACCTTTTAGATTTGCCCTTACCTATAAAATGATTAAACAAAAGATAAATATATACCCCTATCACACCTCCAAGGAAAACCATTTCACATTTTTTGACATAGCCAACCTCTCTCTAAATTACACAAAATCATATGAACAATTCTAACATTTACCTACATAAATTTGTCAAAGTATTAAAATCTTGTTAAACTAACCTGCCCCGTTAGTTCAATAAAGAAAAAAGAGCCATACATTTTGAAATTATTAGTACCATCATATTACCTCCTTTAAT
>NZ_LILB01000005.1:1502685-1733574 GCF_001274945.1 Viridibacillus arvi
ATTTTTATGTATGAAATACTTCTTTGGTTCTTCTTTTAAGAAGAGTATGATTATTTTAAATCTCCTTCTTCAACTAAACTGCCCCGTTAGTTCAATAACAATTACTCATCTTTTTCATAAATGTGAAAATAATAAGGGTATGGATTTTCTTCATCAGTAATCCCTTTTTGTACATAAATTTCATTCCATTTTTCATAGTCTAATTCAGGAAAGAATGTATCCCCTTCAAATTCAAAATCAATTTTTGTAACGTACAGTTTATTAGCATATGGCAAGAATAATTTATAAATCTGTTCACCACCAAAAATGAAAATTTCTTCTTCATTTTCACACATTTTAAATACATCATCAGTAGAATGAGCAATTTCGCAGCCTTCAATCGAATAGTTCTTATCTCTTGTTAAAATAATGTTTCTTCTTCTAGGTAATGCTCTTCCAATAGATTCAAAGTTTTTTCTTCCAATGATAAGCGAATGTCCTAAAGTAGTTTTCTTTACATACTGCAATTCTTTTGGCAATTTCCACGGTAGCTTATTGTCTTTACCAATAACCCTATTGTTGTCCATAGCTACAATAAGTGAAATAATCATATCTTCACAGCCTTTATTTTCGGTTTTAATCCATTTTAAATCTTGTTTGTTGTTGATTCAATCATTATTCCTTGTTCAACTAACCTGCCCCTTTAGTTGAAGAAGAAAAAAAGAGCTGTCTAAACAGCTCTTAGCTCATCTACTATAGCACCTGTTCGTATCATAAGGTCAGCCAGAGAAATCTTTGCCTATTTTTTTTTCAATTTATAGATTGATAGTGACCGGGTAGACTGGAAGCACCCGTGGGAGGATTTAATCACGACAACTAAACAGTTCACCCTCTTTAGCCACTTTCATAGTAATGGATGGGTTAAAGAGTAGGCTACACATTTCCAGATAATATATACCTATATTTTTCTTTTAAAGTGATTTCAGATATTCTTTTTCTATTAAAAATAAAAAGCCCCTTTAGATAAAATTATTTAAAGGGGGAATAAACATCATAATTTTATTACACAGCGACATTAAAAATTAATACTTATAAACATTGTAATTAACTACTTTTGGGTTTTTATCATTTGCATCATTGTATACACTAAGGAATTCAAACGTTAATTCATAGTTTCCAGCTTTATATGTAACAAGATGTGATCCCTTATATTCAATTTCTTTTGCAGGTTTTCCTAAAGTCTCTTTTACAGTATTCAAACGAATTGCATGTACAGCTTTATCGTTTTTGTTGTCGCCTTCTTTCGCAAGTTTCATTACTTGTTTTAAACTAGCTGCTTGTTTAGTTGCTTTAGTCTGATAAACATTGTAACTAACTACTTTTGGATTTTTATCATTTGCATCATTGTATACACTAAGGAATTCAAACGTCAATTCATAGTTTCCAGCTTTATATATAACAAGATGTGATCCTTTATATTCAATTTCTTTTGCAGGTTTTCCTAAAGTCTCTTTTACAGTATTCAAACGAATTGCATGTACAGCTTTATCGTTTTTGTTGTCGCCTTCTTTCGCAAGTTTCATTACTTGTTTTAAACTAGCTGCTTGTTTAGTTGCTTTAGTCTGATAAACATTGTAACTAACTACTTTTGGATTTTTATCATTTGCATCATTGTATATACTCAGGAATTCAAACGTCAATTCATAGTTTCCAGCTTTATATGTAACAAGATGTGATCCTTTATATTCAATTTCTTTTGCAGGTTTTCCTAAAGTCTCTTTTACAGTATTCAAACGAATTGCATGTACAGCTTTATCGTTTTTGTTTTCGCCTTCTTTTGCAAGTTTCATTACTTGTTTTAAACTAGCTGCTTGTTTAGATGCTTTAGTCTGATAAACATTGTAACTAACTACTTTTGGATTTTTATCATTTGCATCATTGTATATACTCAGGAATTCAAACGTCAATTCATAGTTTCCAGCTTTATATGTAACAAGATGTGATCCTTTATATTCAATTTCTTTTGCAGGTTTTCCTAAAGTCTCTTTTACAGTATTCAAACGAATTGCATGTACAGCTTTATCGTTTTTGTTTTCGCCTTCTTTCGCAAGTTTCATTACTTGTTTTAAACTAGGTGCTTGTTTAGTTGCTTTAGTCTGATAAACATTGTAACTAACTACTTTTGGATTTTTATCATTTGCATCATTGTATATACTAAGGAATTCAAACGTCAATTCATAGTTTCCAGCTTTATATATAACAAGATGTGATCCTTTATATTCAATTTCTTTTGCAGGTTTTCCTAAAGTCTCTTTTACAGTATTCAAACGAATTGCATGTACAGCTTTATCGTTTTTGTTTTTGCCTTCTTTTGCAAGTTTCATTACTTGTTTTAAACTAGCTGCTTGTTTAGTTGCTTTAGTCTGTTGATTAGAATCAATAGTTTTATTATCAACATTAGCTGCAAAACTTACATCACTTACTCCATTTAACAGTGCTACAGAAACTGTTGTAGCGATTAACAGATTTTTTGTTTTACTTAAATAATTCATTGAAATTCCACCTTTTAAAGTTTAATAAAGAGTCCTCTTACTTATTTTACGGATGTTTCATATTGTATACAATAAAGTTAAAAATTGGATACAATTATACTTCTATACCTATCTTTATTCAACAATTATCTATAACACTATAAAATATCAACTACTTTCATAATAAATTTAATAGTTAGTATTTATAAAACGTTTTAAAAAGAAAAAAAGTTTTTGTTTTATCAATTTTTTTAAAATTGTAATTTTAGATCGAAGTCTGGAATTGGCTAATTTCCATTACATTGAAAGTTGGTAATCGCATATGCAACTCAATGATCTTCGAGTAAAGCCCCCGTTAGTTTAAGTACATTTCTTCACAAACTATTAGCTGGTTAGTACACTAACTATAAATCTGGAACAGTAAAAGGCTTGCCGATTGTTTTATCGGTCAAGCCTTTTTATAATTAACTGTTTAAAGAAGAAGCACCTTTTTTAAAATATTCCTGCCGTTTTTCACCTGATACAGTTTTCAATGCCAATACCCCTAATAAGAAGAAGGCAAATGAACCTATTAACCCCACAGGACGGATCGAAGTTAATTCAGCAGCTAAACCTATTAAAATCGTTAAAGCAACAATGAAACCTGCATCAATGACACTAAAGATGCTTCCGAATCTTCCCATCATCCTCACAGGAACATGATTTTGGTAGAAAGTCAAATACCCTGTATTTGCAAACGTTACAGCAAACCCCATTAAAAGTACACCAGGCGCTGCACTAAAAAAGCCACTCGAACTATAATATACTATATAACCTATTGAGGTATATTTGTAATTTTTCTTGCATTTGAACTAAAGTATTCAACTTTTTTAAGTACGCATTTTCCATTTCTAATTGTTTGATACGTGCCTCCAATGCCTCGACAGATCCTTCGGTTGGTGTTGGTATTGTTGTTCTTTTTGTTTCATTTATCCATGGATGGACGCCCCTTTTTCTTAGAAATAAGGGCATCATAACCACCAACCTCAAACTTCATTTTCCAATTTCGAATCATGCCAGGAGATGAAATGTTAAATAGTGCAGCTGTGTTAATCGAAGATGTACCTGTTTCGTTCATATAATTGAGTACGTCTAGTTTAAACTCTAAAGAATAACTTGTATAGGACTTTACAAACGCCTCAATTCCATTAGTTTCGTATTGCTTAATCCAGTTTAAAAGGTTTGATCGTGCTGTACCGACTGATTTTGCAATCGAGTTAATACTTTCTATACCCAGCTGATAGCGATTTACAGCTCCTAATTTATCTTCTACCGTGAATTTTGGCATATAAAAAACTGCACCTCCAGATTATTAGACTGTGTCTAACAATTGGGGTGCAGTTCAAAATGAAGTGGCTGCTCTTTGTTTATCCATTTAAAAATGAATGTATTACTTAGTATTCATGATTTCCAATGAGATAATCTTCTATTTGTTTATTTCTATTCCGTTCTTTTTCGAATTGCATATACGAATACCAACAAAAGAGGTAAAAAAAGTCCGATTGATAATGTTAAAGAATTACCCGTTGTTTCGTCAAAATGTTTTTGGTAGATGATATTAGGATAAATCACGAGAGAAAGGACAACAGTAATCATGCCTAACGGTAATGTTAAAGGGCGGTAATCTTTCAAATTCAGAATTTGTGCCATCCCTAAAACGGAAACGTAAAAATAAAGGGTCGTCTTAAAAAAGAGAGTGATAATCCAAAGTGATGCCATTAATCCCTCAATACGCTGTATAAAATTCCCGATATTTATCTTTTTGGTCAATTCATAGCTTGGATAAATCTCTCCTGCAGTTTTCTCAACACCTAATACTGTAAGACATAAAAATGTAATAACGATGATGACGATGCCGCCTATTAAATTTCCAATTAAGAAAGTTTTTTTACCTTGTTTCATTTTATTAACACAAGAAGGAAAAATCATTAAGAGAACAACGGCATTTACTGAAGATACTATAACATAAAAAATAGATGATTGAAGGATCTTTTTTGTCCCCATCTCATATACAGGCTGTATGTTTTCAAACTTTATTTCAGGTGAAATACACACAACTAAAATGAAAAAAAAGACGAAGAACACGACAACTAGGATTTCTGCAGTACGAGCGAAGGTTTCCAATCCAAGACGGACTCCCATCACCACAATACCCGCCATAAGAATATTAAGGACTACCATCGGAGTATTTGGAAGCATATGGATATTCAGGAATATCCCAAAATAATACAAAAGTTCTGAAGCATAAAGAAGAGATATAAATACAAAAAAAGCAGAAAGGGCTTTACCTATCCATCTTCCAAATAGTTTTTCAATGATTTGGACATAGGTGAGGTGAGGGAACCAATTTGCTATAGTGATGAATAGCCATATGACTAATAAACCGATTCCCGTACCAATTATAGTAGCAATCCATGCGTCTTGCTTTGCGTCGGTTGCTAATGCTGATGGTACAGTTAAGATACTTGTCCCAATTGTAAATAAAATTACTAAAACCAGAAATTGGTACGAATTTATTTTAACGTCTTGCATCATTTCATATCATACCTTTCCCTCTACACTGTTCTTTTATTTCAACAAAAGAGAAATAAAGTCATTAAGCGGTTTAAAAATAAAAGTGAGTAAATCAAATGGATTTGGAATAGATTTTTCAAATCCAAAAAGTGTAATACTTAGACCTACCCCAATTGCAAGAAAAATTAAAAATACAAGTAACTCTTTTTTATATTTTTTTTCCAAGAGAGGTGGAACTTCAATCCACAGAATAACTGCAGCAATCAGAAATATTCCTATAGTTTTTATCATGATTATTTAACCTCTATTTTTTTTAAGAAGGAATTACCTTCTGTACCCGTGTGCACAAGTTTTACGTCTACTTTAACATTCGCTGTCATCTCAGAGAATTCCTCATCCCACTGCTCTTTGATCTTTTTCCATTCTTTCGGATTAGATCGATGAATGGCTTCACCAAATCCAAATATGTCTGACTTATATTGTTTTTGTGCCGTTTCAATGGTCAGGTTAATGGTCTTTTCTAACTGTTTTTCAGTATTCTTCTCTAGCTCAACAATTGTTTCTTGGTCATTAAGATTAATTTGACACTCTACTTCCTCAACATTTCCTTTTACTTTAATATTGACATCCACTTCAGGCTTACCTTTGTTTATTTTGCCTTTTATTTTAGAATCCGATTGAATAATCTCTAAAGTGGCTTTCCCCCCTTTAGGACAAGATATAGCAGTTACAGAATTATGCACATTGTTGAGGATGGCTTTATACCCTCTGCTGTCTCGTTCAGTTAACCAGCCCACCAGTTTATCTTTTTTAAACACCGCTAAATCATCATATTTAATTTGCGCAGCAGGAGTAATCGATTCCACATTCTGTTTGTTTGATCCCATTTCTAGTTCTCCTTTTACTAGAATCCCTGTTAATACGGCTTCCTTTCCATCACTTGTAAGATTGGCTATCAACTCATCTAATGTAAAGCCGTTTGTTGAAGTCGAGGTAGCTTCTGGCGTTTTAAGCGTGTTAAACATTTCATTGGCGGGTAAATTTTCAATCGTTGTTCTGACATTCAGCAATTCCTCTGCGGTCATATCCTTAGCAATAGCAACATAGAAATCAGATCGAATTTCCCAATATCTTGACAGTAACTCTATGGATTTGGCTATGCCTTCTTCAGCTAAATCCTCACCAAGCACAAGCATTCGAAGATGTCCAGTATACATTTCCCGAGGCGATTCCTTTGTAATTTTTTGTAAGGCTTCATATACCGTTCCACCGTTCTCCTGATACAGGATGACTGGTGAACGCCCAGTACTTGTTTTCGTGGATACTTCCGAAGGTACAACCACTTGAGCAGTTACTCTGTATTCGTCTTCTACTTTATCGATTCCTATTGCCAACATAATGCCAAGCTCATTTAATTCCCTCTTGTCCCAACACCCCGTAAGAATGGAGCTAAGAATCAGGAGAACAAACATGCACTTTTTCATCGTTTATCCCCCTTCAGACTCCTTATTTTTTGGTGGTTCTGGTTTTGCAGAGGCTGAATCTTGTTGCCTAAAGATATTTTGTTGATTGATTAGACGAGGTCGAGTAAAAAAATCCCAAATAGGCAAGCGAATAAACGTATCCTTTTGGTCGGAAAGATTAAAAGGAGCTAGTGAAGACATATAAGGCACTCCAAAAGAACGCAAACTGCATAAATGCAGAAGTAGAGCGATTAAACCAATCGTTATTCCTAATAAACCAAAAGAAGCAGCTATTGCCATAAACCCAAAGCGTAGAATCCTTCCAGAGATAGCTAAGTTGTAAGTTGGAGAAACGAAACTAGAAATGGCGGTTATTGAAACCACGATTACCATCGCAGCAGAGATTATGCCTGCTTCAACCGCTGCTGTTCCAATTACAAATGCCCCTACAATAGACATGGCTGAACCGATGCTTCGTGGCATTCGTAAGCCTGCTTCACGCAAGATTTCAAAGGTGACTTCCATTATGATTGCTTCAACAAATGCCGGAAATGGAGCACCTTCTCGTTGAGCTGCCAGACTAATAAGAAGTGAAGGAGGTAGCATTACATGATTAAAAGTTGTGACCGCAATAAATAATGCAGGTGCAAGCATTGCAATCGCAAATGCAAAAAAACGAAGGAGCCGAATAAGACTTGCAATATCCGCACTTTGATAATAGTCTTCTGAAGATTGAAAAAATTGAACGAATATTGCTGGAACAATTAGGACAAATGGTGTTCCATCTACAAAAATAGCTATTTTTCCTTCCAATAATTCTGCAGCTACTACATCCGAACGTTCCGTATTAAGTATGGTTGGAAAAGGTGAATATGGTCCATCCTTAATTAATTCCTCGATATTTCCACTTTCAAGAATTCCGTCAATATCTATTTTATCCAAACGTAAACGGACTTCTTTCACTATTTTGTCATTTGCAATTCCGTTAATATACATCATGGCAACATTCGTTTTCGTACGTTTTCCAATAACTTTTGTTTCCATCCAGAGATTTGGGTCTTTCAGTCTTCTACGAACTAAGGCGGTATTTACACGCAAATTTTCGGAGAATCCTTCGCGGGGTCCTCTTACTATCACCTGGGCTGCTGCTTCCGTTACTCCACGCTCAACCCAATGCCTATTGGAAATGATTAAACCTTGGGCATATCCATCGATTAAAATAATTGTATCCCCCGATAAAAGTCCAGTAAAAAGCACTTCAAAATTAGTTAGTTCTTTAATTTCTCCTACTGTCATGGCAAAATCTTTTAATACGGTAATAAGATTTTGTTCAGGAGATAGCTTTTCCTGTAATTCGGTCTCTTTGATATCTAGCATAAGCGTTTCCAAAATGAAATTTTGTAATGCGGTTGTATCGGTTAATCCATCTGTATAGATAATACCGGCTTTAATAGTTCCTTCTTTTCCAATTCGAATTTCTCGAATTATAATATCCGAGCTTTTTCCAATGGAATCTTTTATTATTTGTATATTTTCTTGAAGATTTGCTTTTAATTCGTTTGTTGAACTTGTCGTCATCATTTGACTAGCTGAAATAGAATTGGAATGTATTTTAGAGTTACTTTTCTTTTTGAAAAAGCCCATACACTACCTCATTTACTGTTTGTTTTTTTGCGTATTTATATATAATTTTGTGTATTACTTTGCCCATTAGGAAAATATCGCTTGATCCGTTAACTTTTCTATTAAGCATGTTGATGAGATATAGATTCTCATTTTCTTTAGCATGAGGAAACTCCTTTTAACGAAAAAGTCTGAAAACACATATACTATTCTAATTTTTTAAATCATACTACATTTGATAAATAGCAGGATGTTTTCGACAAAACTTCTACTTAATGGACAAAAAAATGTATGAAAAAAACACTTCCAAAATATATCTATGAATATAATTACTGCAGTGATTAATAAAACTTTCGTCGACACTGTACACTTGAATCGTCAGCAGGAACTTATTTGTGAAGAATGTTAGTAATAGCCATCAACATTTTATAAAATATCCCATTTGCAGCACTGAAGAGTTTCTATTTAATCTACTTTATGTGTTTCAAAATCGTTAGATTATAAACATTAGTCACTTAAATAGAACTTTGTTGCGCATTAGGTTACAGCATCGGCAACAATCCGATATCCTCCTCCTGAATAAATATTGATTATGCTGTACCAACAACTGTAAGTGCGGACAAATGCGGACACTATGAAAACGGGAAGACCTAAAGAGGTTGAAGAACTTGCCAGGTGACCTGCCAACACTGTATAGCGCTACAAGGTTAAGTTTGTGTGTGGTTACCGTGGGATAACCTGCCCCTTTAGTTGAATGAAAAAAGGCTCCACTCCTTATAGAAGTAAAGCCCCCGTAAGTACATTTATTCACTAACTCAAATTTTTTACTAAGAACATTCCGTCCACTTATTACAGGAACGCTGCTTGGTTAGTAAGAAAACGTCTACATTATTGTTGAAACACTCCCACTAGTTGAATATTTCAATAGCCTTAGTGATTATTTTTCCCTTTCCAATCCTCTTTGTTAAGAGTGTAATGATAATGGGTTTGGTCTTCAATTTCAATTTCTCCATTAATACGAAATCCGCATTTTTGAATAACTTTATTTGAGCCTAAATTGTGAGGTAGAACAACTGTATTAAGCAGCTCTACCTCTGTATTCTCAAACAAATATTTTATCAATCCTTTTACTGCTTTTGTTGTGTATCCACGACTGCTGTATTGCTTTGAAATTGCATAAACAACTTCTCGGTTTGGTTCACTTAGCTCTTCTTTAATACCTGTATTGCAGAAACCAATAAATTCTCCAGTTTCTTTCAATATAATTCCCAACTTCAAATAATTAGCTCCACTAATATTAGGTACAGCTAACAAAAATTTTTTATTGTCTGGTATTTCATAATTCGTAACCCAGTTTAATCGTTGTTCTTTTGTTGAACGCCAATCTGGCAAAAAAAAATAAACTTCAGGTTGTGAAGTAAGCTCATAAATAGCATCAGCGTCTTCAATTCTAAATTCCCTCAGTAAAATATCACCACAATCTATTGTAAATAAATTGTTCATATCTATCCCCCAATTCCTTTGCTAATATTCATTTTGCACAAAAAAATTCCTTAAGTATCAATGTCCGCCCAATACATACTTCCACTTCAGTTCATTAATCTAGATAAATTACGTCTGGGTCTCCAAAAACAATTAACTTGTTCCTCTTACCTTTTATAAGAGTTGATTAGATTATATCTGACTTACATTACTTGAAAAAACCTCATACTTATTTCATAAAAGAAAATAAGCCAGTGCGGCATAAAACCACATTGGCTTATTTCAAAAATTTGTTCTGTTTCTTTTTTCTTTTAATACAATTCCGTTTTACACTTAATACATATTATACCATATCCATTTTTGATTCATAAGAATTCAATCCCTTAATCCGCTTCAAATATTAGTTGTTTCAAAATAAACTTTAACACTTTATTGTTCAACTAACCTGCTCCGTTAATTAAAGAAAAAAGAGCTGTCTGAACAGCTCAAAGATTTTCTACTAAAGCCCCCGTTAGCACAATGTTATTATAGCGGCGGATTTTCCACACCTAAACGAATCCAATCCTCTTTTGGAGGACCATAAACCCCAAATGGTTTTATTCCCGCTTGACGCATAAGAATTGTAACTTGTCCGCGATGATGAACGATGTGTTTAATTAGTCCCATAATAATCATAGCATTTGTTTCTTCTCTCCCAAATGCATTTTGCACTTGCTTAAGAGTTTCATCCGTCCATTGTTCTTCAATCATTTTTGCTGAATATGAACTTACATTTCTAAATGTCTCCGCAATTTCTTTTGCTGATGTTGGAACGTTATCTGCATTTTCTACCACATTGATTTGTAACCCAAAATTAGCTAAGTATTCCGGAATATTTGTTGTTAAATGCCAAGCGATTCTTCCTAAAGTACGGCCTTCTGGATAAACTAATTGATCTAATGAATCATCTGTCAAACCATCCAAAACTTTTTGAGTTAGCATAGATTCCTTATTCCATTCTTTGATAAAATCTGAAATCGTTACATACATATATAATTCCTCCTAAATCCATTCAATGAATGAATGAATTATTTATTATTTTATTACTGGATACACATCATAGAACACTCGTTCCCGTACGTCAAACTTCCTTCACTAACCTGCTTCGTTAGTCAATAAAGAAAAAAGAGCTGCCTATGCAACTCAATGATCTTCAAGTAAAGCCTCCGCTAGCACAAGAAGCGATCGCTCTATTTGAGCAAATGATATTACTTCCATCGTCATTCCCTTCCTCCCTGTATAAAATCTTTCTTAAATTCCATTTAATTATAATATTATAGTGCTAAAAACTGGCACAAATGTTCGTATATAATTATAATTATCTTATCTTAAATACAAAAGGAGTCTTGCCATATGAATCAAAGAGTTGCCTACTATGATGTTGCACCTGATGGTATGAAAATTATGATGGATATGGAAAAATACACTAAGAAGTCAACAATTAAGCGAGCAACAAGGGAACTTATCAAAATTAGAGTCTCTCAAATTAATGGGTGTGCGTTCTGCATAGACATGCATACATCAGATGCTCGTAAGATGGGTGAAACTGAACAGCGTATTTATTGTTTAAATGCTTGGAATGAATGTACTTTTTATACACTTGAAGAGAAAGTTGCTCTAGAATTATCTGAGCATATAACCTTAATTCCTACTAAAAGAGTTCCAGATGACCTATATAAGCGAGTATGTGAATACTATGACGAGAAACAGTATGTTGACCTTGTTCTAATCATCAATCAAATCAACAATTGGAATAGAATTTCAATTGCAATGGGGAATACAGCAACTGAAAAACAATAACTCTTTTACGAGCATCTTACGGTGTTCGTTTTTCCCTTCCTTTGTTTCGCAATTTCTTTCAGATATTCATTCAATATAGTGATGGAAAATAAAATTCCACTTTGGTATATCTGTTTAAAGTAACCTTCTTATTCAACTAAACTGCCCCGTTAGTTCAATAAAGAAAAAAAGAGTTGCATATGCAACTCAATGATCTTCAAGTAAAGCCCCCATTAGTTCAACAAGATAATTTTTTAACTTGTTAGCTTAACCTCGTGTTATTTTTTCATTTTTCTTAATTAAAAATGCTAGTAAAACTAAAATAATAATGATGAATATGTGTATTATTACTTGGACAACTTTATTGTCGAATAACACACCGAATAACATAATAGGTACCGATGCTATATTTACAATTAGTTCCACATTAGGTACTTCAATTCCCATAATAGCTAATATTACAGCACCAATAATAATACCAGCACAGCACAATACTAATATAAATAACCATTTTATTATATGTAATATTACAATAAACATTCTCTCAAAAAAATTTTGAAACATATAAACCTCTTTCTAACTACTTCTTATATAGAAAGAATTATAGACTATTCATCAAACCATTAATACAAGAAAAATAAACATTTTGATTCTTTAATAATCCTGCCCCGTTAGTTCAAGAAAAAAGTGCCCCCTAGACTTGTAGTAAAGGACCCCTTCTGCAGATTAATTTACATATATTAACTTATTCAACACAATCGCAAAAAAACCTTCTTCTTCAACTAAACTGCCCCGTTAGTTTAAGTACATTTTTTCACAATCTTTATCGTGATTTACTTACATATCTAATTTTGCCAAGGTCAACACCTGAAATTATGATTGTAGTTTTGTTAATAACACGTTCAGTGTCATTACAAAAAAATAAAAAGCGTCTAAACCCTTGATATACATGAGTTTAGACGCATTATCTTCAATTAAAAATATCAAGTTAATATTCTTCTTCGTGATTAACTCGGTCATAATGATATTAAAACGACTTCCCTATATACCAACATGGCTAACACAGATAGTCAAAGGGTTTTGGATAAGATGGAGCAGCATCGTAAAAATAAATTTGATTAATTATTAAGAATAGATCATGCTATTTTCACTTAATATACGTAAATATTTAGCTCAAATATGTAAGTGCTTATTCAACTCTTTACTACAATTACTTACATAAAATGCATTAATATAAATATCCGTCTATATTATAGTTTTTAGATCAATAATTACTTCAAATCAACAAAAAAACACCCCTACGTTCTTCCAACCATAGGGGTGTTTTTTGATAAAACATGATTATCATCAATTACCTGACAACCATTTTCCAAGACTTAGTCCTATTAACTTTTTAAAATACATTGAAATCGTTCCACACCCAGATATTTTTCACCCAAACTCACTATCTTAAATCCATAATTTTTATAAAAATCCACCGCATCTTTATCGGTTTCAGCAAACATAAAAGGTGAAGAATATTTCTCCAAAATAAAGCTAATCATTTTATACCTAAATGCAGGAATCCTATGTAAAAAGGGTTCTTTTTCTTTGAGAACATTCTTCAACAAAATGGCCTGATTGTTGAATACAAGATAAACAACACTCTTCAACTAACCTGCCCCGTTAGTAAACTAAGAAAAAGGCTCTACTCCTTATTGAAGTAAAGCACCCCGTTAGTTGAATTAGAACAGCGACGCTTATTAAACAATCGCGCCCGATTGCGGTATTATAATATTGTTATCCCTTTGCCCTTTTCGGCCAAATAAAATTGCTTATGGCAATCAAAAAATCGATACCTAACACAAGTGTCCATATTTTTAAAAATCCAGCCAACACTTCTGTTCGAGCTGAATCGTTAATTAAATAGATTAAGGTGAATAAAACCCCGGCACCTATTAGAAAAGCAAGCACATGTTGTCCCCAGCTTTTAAAATAGTGTTTCGCATAATCGATGCCAAATCTCTTAAATGGTTTCGCTCCTTGTTTCATCACATAATATTGAAAACGTATATCAGCCCATTCAATCATACTCCTACCGAATGCGATTGAGATTCCAATATATACAGCAGAAATTGCATGCACTTGGGTAGCAGTCGCACCACGATACAAGTCAATACCCGTGGCAACTAATAAAATTAAATCAATAACAGGTGTTAAAGCTAGGAAAAATAATCCTAATTTATTTCTTTTTAGAATATATCGTGTGAATAGACCTAAAGCGATAATAACCCAAAACCCTATTTCACAAGCAACGATCAGCCACGCAATTACATTCACCTCAAAACCCCCTTGTATAACGCACACAATTATCTGTTTACCTATAACAATTCAACAATACTCTTCAACTAACCTGCCCCGTTAGCTCAGTAAAAAAAGAAATGTCTGAACAGCTCAACGATCTTCTACTATAGCACCCATTAGTTGAAGAAGAAAAAAGAGACGCATATTCAACAATCGCGCCCGATTGTTGAATATCAAGATAGTGATTTCTCCTTTTTACAAGATACTTTTATGATCTCGGAAGAGGAGAAAAACCCCTTTTCATTTGTTTAAATGTCTCATTCATCCTTCCAACTATGTAAAAGTTCTTCGAAAAAGAGTTTCGGCGCAGAGGACTGGTCATCTTGTAGATAACTTTTTGCCACAGCCATAATATTTAACTTCGGAACAATAAATATATATTGTCCGTATAAGCCATTCGCATAGTAATATTCAATTTTGGTGTTACTATTAGTAATTTCACAAGTCCATAGCTGATAACCATATCCAGCTGTTCTGTCTTCTTCTGCTTCAAATTGTTTATATGGTTTTTTTGCCTCGTGGATCCAGTTAGATGAAACCACTTGATTTGATTTACATTGCCCTTCGTTTAGTAATAAAAATCCAAACTTCACCATGTCCTCTAAATTTAATGAAATACTAAAGCCACCCTCGTGAATTCCTTGCGGGTCCTTTACCCATATGTATTTTTTTATCCCTAATGGATGGAATAGAAATTCTTCAGCAAATGAGGCGGTAGAACCTCCAGAAACTTTTTGGATGATCGCGCTTAGTAAATGAGAGTTTCCACTATTATATTCAAAGGTTGAACCTGGTCTATCTATAACTGGTTGTTCTAGTATGAATTTAACCCAGTTTTTTGAACTTTGGAATTTTCCTACTTGTAACCCCGAAGTCATAGTCAGCAAATGAAATAATGTGATTTCCTCCTTCATTGGGTCATTGAACTCTAATATTTCCGGAAAGTAGTTATAAATAGGTTCATGAATGTTTTTTATTAGCCCTTTATCGACCATAATTCCAATTAATATAGACACAATACTCTTTGTAATGGAATAAACCTTTGTCGGATTTTCTACGACTTTTTTATTCTTTAAATATTCAAAGATCCGTGTATTTCCTTTATAAATGACAAAACCTTCAATTTTAATCTTCTTCACTTTCTTCTCTAACTCATTAAAAGATATTTCACTCATACATATAATCCCTCCTCCACTAAATTGCGTCATTAGTTTATGTACATCAGTTTATAATTTAACCTAAATTTTAACATAAATTCATTAATTTTATCAAAGGTGTTATTCAATTAAATAGCCCGATTGTTGAACACAAGTTAAATAACGCTCTTCAACTAACCTGCCCCGTTAGTTCAATAAAGAAAAAAAGAGTTGCATATGCAACTCAATGATCTTCAAATAAAGCACCCGTTAGTTTAAGTACATATATTCACAAACTTAAATGGTTTACTAAGCAGATTAGTTCAATTATTAAAGGAATGCTGCCCCGTTAGCTGCAATAGAAAAAGCGTTCTCTCATAATGAAAAATCGCACTATTTACTGACCAATCTAGCAACTTTACTACTTTATTCAATCTCGATAATCATCCATTATATAGCTTCTATCGTCATAAATTTAATTAGCTGTTTATAGTAAGTATGGTTTTCTTGAAGTTCTTCATGTTTTCCAGAACCAGTAAGCCGACCTTCCTCAAACACTAGAATTTGATCCGCATGGGTAATTGTCGATAAGCGATGTGCAATAATAACCGTTGTACGTTCTTTCATTACATGCTCAAATGCTTTCTGTACTTCTCTCTCTGAGTCATTATCAAGGTTAGATGTTGCTTCATCTAATAATAGTATCGCTGGATTTCGGAATAGTGCACGGGCTATCGCAATCCGCTGCCTTTGCCCACCTGATAATTTAATTCCTCCCTCCCCTACTTCAGTATCTAACCCTTTTTCAAATTGTTGGACAAAATCCCATGCATAAGCGTTTTTTAATGCTCTTATAATATCTGCTTCTAAAACGTCACTTTCGCCATAAGTTACATTATCTCGAATTGTTCCATTCATGAGTGGTGCTTCTTGCGATACATACCCAAATAAACTGCGCCACTGCTTTAAATCGATACTTTCAATAGGCCGTTTTCCAAAGCGAATAGTACCATCTGTTACATCATAAAATCGTTCTATTAACGAAAACATTGTAGTCTTTCCTCCCCCACTGGAACTAACCAATGCGGTTGTTTTTCCTGCTGGAATCGTAAAGGAAATGCCTTTTAAAAGAGGGGTATCATTGTATTGAAACGCAACATTGTCAAAAGCAATCGACTCATTGGAAGACGAGATAGCATTCATCCTATTCCCTTCGATTGGTTCGTTCAAAATTTCTTGTAATCGTTCTGTTGCCCCCATCGCTTTTTGAAGTGCAGTGAAAAATGTTGCCATTTGCGTAAATGGAATAATAATTTGCACGAGGTAAATCATAATCGCCACAAGTTCACCTGCTGAAATCGTACCTGTTGCTACTTTTGCGCCACCATAGCCAAATAATAAAATGAGCACAACCATCATAATGAACGTCATAATCGGTGATAAAATCGCTAAAATTTTTGCTTCCTTCAACCCAAATTGATACAAATGATGAATTTTTTCTTCTCCATTTTGCTGCTCAAAATTTTCTGTTTGCGAAGTTTTCACGAGTCGAATATTCGTTAATACACGCCCCAACTGTCCAGTAAAACTAGCAAGCTCGTCTTGATTTGCTTTCGCGATTTTATGCATACGTTGTCCAAGAGGTAGTGTCAATAAAATCGCTACTGGAACTGCTATTAGCATTAGTAGTGTCATTTTCCAATCAATAATGATTAATATTATTACTGCTCCAACAATAGCAAATAAGCCCGAAATAAAACTAATCAAATGATCTGTAATAAGCTCCTTAATAACATTAGAATCTTGCGTAATTCTGCTCATTGTTTCACCAGATTCATGTGCATCAAAGTACGGAATACGTAGCCTTAAAACATGTGCCCATACCGTATTGCGCAAATTAGCCACAATTCTTTCCCCAAGCTTACTCATCATATAAAACGTTATTCCACTCAGTACAGCTTGGGAAATTAGAAATGCACCTACTAATAATATCGACTGCAACGAAAAGCCAATCGTTGAAAAATCATTAATCATTCTCATCGTAACTAAGGGAACAGCCAATCCGATAAGTGTTTCAATGATACTTAGTAAAAGAGTGCCTATCGTGAGCTGCTTCGATAATCGATTACTATTAACAAGCTGCCAAATTCCTCTTACAGAGTTATTCATCATCCACACCTCCGTACACCCCAAATCTTTCAACCTGGGACATCAACCACTCTTCCTCTTCCTTTGTAAAGGGTGTAGGAAATAACCATTCATCAAATTGAATATCATTATAATCCTTTAATACTTCTGCCAACTCTACTACCATATCTTGTGGAATTAGTGAGAATAACTGTTCGATTAACGATTTCAAATTTTCATCTTGAATTGGTTGAATGTATGCTTGCTTCAACCGATTTGCTAAATCTATGTATTTTTGATTTGATTCAATAATATTCATTCCATAAAAGTCATATATGCGCTCAACTAACTCATCAGGTACTATACTTTTCAAATAGTCCATTTGTTCATCCTCTTTTAGTAAGTTAAAAATCACCGATAAAAAAATGGTTGTATCGATTACTTCACTTCGTTTTCCTATTTCAATCGCCTGATCCAAGCTAGCAATAACACGATCAATTTGGTTACGCTTCTTCTCTAGTTGTAGTTTTTGAAACCTTAATGATTCTATTAGCTGCTGTTCCTCATTACGTAAAACCTCCTCAATCTCCTCCAACGAGTAATCTAAATATTTTAATGTCACTATTTTTTGAATGGTTTCAATGCTAGCGTCATTGTAATAACGATGACCCGCATCTGAAATAAAGCACGGTTCTAGCAATCCCTTTTCACTATAAAATCGTAACGCTCGTACCGTTAGCCCCGTCTTTTTCGCAAATTGACCAATTGAATACATATTTTCATCTCCCTTTTCTTAAGTATAATATCTACCGTTACGTCAGATGCAACTACTTTAATTCACTTTACAAAAAAAAGAACACAACCTATTGCGTTCTATAATAAATGAAGATTTTATATTTAATTAGTATGACGATTTTAATCAACTTTTACATTACGAATATCCCTTCGGAATACCTAATGGGCTGGCACCCCAATAAAATAAAGCGTTAATCTTACTTAGACCAAAGCACTCGTTTAGCTTTGTACAGTAACCCACTCCTACATAAACAAAAAAGATCGAATCCTTTAAGGAATCGATCTTTTACTTCAAATGTTCGTTTCTATCTATTTTCATATGTTTAAAAATAAAAAAACATCTTAGATAAGATGTTTTTTCTAACTTGCTTATTCAACTAAAGCACCCCGTTAGTTCAACAAGATAATTTTTTAACTTGTTAGCTTAACCTCGTGTTATTTTTTCATTTTTCTTAATTAAAAATATTAGTAAAACTAAAATAATAATGACGAATATGTGTATTATTACTTGGACAATTTTATTGTCGAATAGCACACCGAATAACATAATAGGTACCGATGCTATATTTACAATTAGTTCCACATTAGGTACTTCAATTCCCATAATAGCTAATATTGCAGCACCAATAATAATACCAGCACAGCACAATACTAATATAAATAACCATTTTATTATATGTAATATTACAATAAACATTCTCTCAAAAAAATTTTGAAACATATAAACCTCTTTCTAACTACTTCTTATATAGAAAGAATTATAGACTATTCATCAAACCATTAATACAAGCAAAAAAAACATTTTGATTCTTTAATAATACTGCCCCTTTAGTTGAAGAAGAAAAAGGAGCTGTCTGGACAACCGACGAACTTGTACTAAAGCACCCCTTTATTTTAAGAAGGTGAATAAATCCTATGTATCATTTAAAGGAAGCCAATCCAACTATGTCCTTCTGGGAATTGTTTTTTTAAAGATAGTTTAAGCCATTCCATTTCTTTTGGTAATAGCAATGGGAGGATAGTTTGAAAGTCCTTAAAATCCTTTTCCCTCACTTGTTTTGAGCCAGCCTTATAAAGAAGCTGGACTTCTGGTTTTATATAAGGTGTACCATTATTTGTCCATTGGAATATTTCGTTCTTTCCTTTTTTAATAGACTTTTCTCTTCTATATATCCAATCATTATTTTCACTGTCAATTAGCATAATTTGAAATGTCCAGGGTGAATCCTCATTTTTACTAACCCATATATCATTTGTTGACTCTAAATACTCTCCATCTTTCCAAGGTTTGAGTTTGCCAGCCTCTGCTTTGTATAAAATCCAATCTACCTTTAGAGATTGGTACACAACTTGTTGCTCTTCTCGAAAAATAACTACATCTATATCACTGTGTTCTCTACTCTTTTTACCTAAATGTAAATCCAATGCCCATCCTCCCGCAATGCCCCACATAGATGGAATATGAGCGAACACTTCTTTAATTTCAATAACGGATAATGGTGACCAATTATCTATATCTGTTCTCAAGTTTTTTGACTCCTCAATTATTTTTTAGTATCACTTTAATATTACCCCTTATTGTACTAACCTGCCTCTTTAGTTCAATAAGAAAAAAAGCCACCTAAGTAGTTATTTCATGGTAGTTGAGCAAGGAATACAATTTTTATCTTAACCAATCCAATTCTATCGCTCGCTCTTTAGCAATATCTAGAATCTGTATCCTAGACTCATTTCCTAATTCTACTTTAGAGATTATTTGTTTAGCAGTTTCAAAATTAGAGATTACATACCCTGATTTTTCAAAATCGAATGTATAAGGTAGAAATTTTACAGCCTTTACTAAAAACCACACTGTATATGTATCAGATGCTTGCCAATACCACGATGCAAATGGAATCCTCTTAGAATTAAGTATCATGCCTACTTCCTCCATAGCTTCACGTTCAAGTGCTTCATCAATGCTTTCGTTCTCTTCAATTCTTCCACCAATAGTCGTTAAGAGCTTTTCTTCTTTATCCCATGCCATAACAATTGTTCCGTTTTCCGTTATTGGAATACAATGTACACCTGCAATTCTTTTATCTTCAGGTAAATCAATTATGTATTTAACATAGTCAGTTCCCCACTTCATACAAAGTCCTTTTGTAATACTTCGCCTAAAGACATCCTTTTTCCTTTTAACTACAACAGCATTCTGTTATTGAACTAACCTGCCCCGTTAGTTCAATAAAGAAAAAAGAGCCTTCTGAACAGCTCAAAGGTCTTCTACTAAAGCACCTCGTTAGCTTAACAATCAAATTTGTTGACCATCTAAGTATACATAACAAAAATCAGGGGAATCTTTAGTTAACTTTAAAAATCGGAGGTGAAATAATGAAGATTTTACTACTAACAATCATTGTCTTATCTAACTTACTACTATTACCAACTTCATCAATTAAAGCAGCGAACAGCTCGACATCAATTTATGAAAACGTAAATCCAAAGTTAATTTATCCTGATAATCATGGTAAATCTTTTATTAGTGAAGATGAATTTTATAGCACCTTAGATAAAAATATTTATGAAGAGTATATCAATGCAGCATTTAGTATGCGTCAAAAAATCACTTTTAAGGATTTGCCAGATATTGAAGAAGTATTTAATCAGAAAACTCGTAATGCATATAAAAAAATGAATCTGCAAAAACAGACTCATGTAGACCCTAATCGGCAAGTGTATTTTTTTGCATCTTTTCACCAAAATGAAACAGAAGAGTTCCATAAATTTGTTGTTATAGACGCCGAAACGAAAGTCGAACTTATGGGTGGAAATAGTTATCATAAGTACTTCAATCCTTATAAATAAACTAAAACCATCAATTACATTGGTGGTTTTTTTAAATAGAAAGTAAACTACTTGATATTATTCAACTAAAGCACCCGTTAGTTGAATAAGCACCTTCCTTTTAACACATTATGGTCGAACTGCGAAGGAACTTACTGTGTTCAAAATAAATTTTTGATATGAAACTTTTATAACTCTCTTTCGTAAATAAATAGATAACAACTTTTATGGAGGTGTTTTTATGGGATGGAATTAAATACATATGGAATCTTCTTCTTATTTAAAACATCGACAAAACAGCCAATCTTTGGTTGTTTTTTCTGTTATATAAATGTTTTCAATCTTATGTTTCGCTTTATGTGTCAAATGCGACATAAAAACTCCCATTCTCATCTTCAACTAAACTGCCCCGTTAGTTCAATAAAGAAAAAAGAGCTGCAAACGCAACTCAATGATCTTCAAGTAAAGCACCCCGTTAGTGCAATAAGATAGGTATTAAATATGTCCATTTGACGCTTCCTTAGAAGAGGGAATACCTCGCAATTTAGAATTGAGAAGTTTCCAAGTTATGAACCCTAAAAATGTTCCAATAGTATTTAATATTACATCATCTACATCCACGGAACGCCCCATAGGCATAGAAAACTGCACCATTTCAATAAACAAAGAAAACAGAAATCCTGTGAATCCACATTTTCTGCAAATACAAAGAATCCATTTTGAAAAAAGATTGATCAAAATGGATTCTTCATTTGTGAATGCAGATTGTGTTTTTATAAAAAGTTTGAGTAAAACTCATAGAATTCCTTCAAAAAACGGTTTGAATAGTCGGCTGAATAAACATTCAACTTTTATAAAACGGTATAATTGCTGTTTTGATAATTAAGATTGGATATTTTATTTGATTTCCTCAGCCAGCTCCAAAATAATTCCTTCTGGCCCACGAACGTAGCATAATTTATAAGCGTTTTCGTAGTTTTGTATCTCACCAATAAGTTCTGCGCCTATCTTTGTCAATTTGGTAACAAGGGCTTCAATATCTTCAACAGCAAAGGCAATATGCCGGATACCCAGAGTATTTGCTAAAGGACGCTGTATGCTATTTTCATCTGATGGCGTGTGAAATTTTACTAGTTCTATATTTGCGTCACCTTCTGGCGTTCGCAACACTACTAATTCTATATTTGCGTCATCTTCTGGCGTTCGTAACATTTCAACTTCCTCTTTAACGTCTTGAAGCCCCATTAACCGCTCCATCCGCTCCACCCACTCGCCTTCCACTTTTCCTTCCCCAAGCATTTCAAGGCCAAAGTCAAGAAAAAACGCTTTCGCGGCAGGAAGATCATTGACTATTATACCCACATGATCTATTCTATGGATTTTCATATCTCATACCACCTTTTTCCTAATTTCATCACATATGTCTCCTAAAGATTTCTTCTCGATTGCTTAATAACTTTTCCTCTTAACGGAACAATTTATTTTCAATTAACAATTCATTAATCCACCTTTTATTCAGATGTTCTTTCCCTTCATTATAAAAAAGCCCCTTTAGATAACCATATCCAAAGGGAAAAAGTATCGCAACTTTTACAAACGTCGCAACTCTATTTCAAACCTACAGCTCAAAGATCTTCTACTAAAGCCCTTGTTAGTAAAAGTTAATTTATATCTCCAAGATAAACTGGAGAATTTTCACCATTTAAATATCCAATTATATATTTTCTTAACTCCTTAGGGTATAGCCTGAAATTTAATAGATCCTCAATACGAACCCACTCAATACCTACCTGATGATTATCAGGATTTGTTGGTTTTATTGGATTTTCAGTTCTGCTTAGCTGACACAAAAAATAATATTCTATTTGATGAACATCAAAATCAATTTCAGCATATTCATGATGTTTCCCTATATACTCCCTGATATGTAATAATTCTTGGATATCTATATTAAGTCCAATTTCTTCAATACACTCTCTTTTTAAAGTGGTATAGAATGTTTCACCATGATTTTGACCTCCACCAGGACAAAGAAAAAAATAACCCTCGTCATCTTGATTTTTAGTTAATAATATTTTTTCCCCATCTAAAATAATTGCCTTTACTGAGTTTCTAACTTTCATATCTTTCCCTCCTTTCTTTTTGGCTATATCCAAATTACAGCATTTATTATTCAACTAATCTGCCCAAACCTCTAGAGGAGTATATGTAATTTAATAACATAATCTCTGATACGGTATACCTTTCTCGTAGAAATGCTATTAATTCTTTTCCACTCGGTAATAACCTCTGCAAAATACTGAGTTCTTCGGTTTAATGACAATTAAAAATGAATTTATGATATCAGAGGAAGAAATCCATAAGTTTATCCAACTTACAAATAATAAAATTGATTTAATATTCCCTGATACATAGAATGAGACAATGGCAGGCACTACGGATAATCCAATGAGGGGCAGGCTCATAAAGATCCAAAATCTCGTTTTGGATAAGACTGCATTTGTATGTAGCCAAAAAAAGGTTCCGCGAAATGTTAAGCTAATATCACCTTTTTTGTTTATCACAACAATGTGAAGGGATTCGTGAATGATGAAGACAAAGATACCTATTAAGATGAGAGCAAATGTATTGATAGGAACGGACCATGCATCGAAGAAAAGGGACATCAGAAAAATGGTGATCTGGAGCAAATAAACAAACTTCATAAAGTGCTTTCGAAACCAATTATTCTTTATAAAAGGGATCCATTCTACCAAATCCATACTTATTTGCGGTAAATGACGAAACCATATTATCATAAGCTTCCACTCCCTCTTTTTGCTGATTCCAACGTTTTAAATGATTTCATCCCTACAATTCCCCCTTTTAGAAAAAATTCGTTTCTAGTGTACAGAATCCCTTATCTAAAACTCCTTAGCTCCAACTATCTAGTAATTGTCCATTACTATACTTCTCATTACCACTTATATAGAACCTCACCCTTCAATTCGATCTTTACAACAAAAGTTCATTCCTGCTTATTGAACTAACCTGCCCCGTTAGTCGAAGAAGAGATATATTTTCTTATATGATCTAACTTGTGTTTTTTGCTATTTTTAACGCTCTCACAAATGCTATAAGTAAATAAAGAACAACTGTATATACAAGTACACCGCTCATAGAGTAGATAGCTTTTAAATCTGTACTTATTGGGGGATAACCACTGTGAGCATTAAAATGATCTTCTGCTCCTTCGTATCCTAAATATATAGTAAATAGGGTGAAAATTAGTAAGATAAGAGCAAATATAGATTTCTTATGAAAAACTATTTTAATTAAACTATCTTTAAAAACTGTTATGAAATTTATTTGCCTTTGTTCCTGATTCATTAAATTCAATCCACTTTGAAAAGGGACTAAAAAAAATACAATGAGTCCACTATAAACTAAAAGCATTACTAAAATCTCTGAGTACCCCATTAAGACCTCCTATTTTAAATAACTTTTCCATCATGTCATTTTGTACTTTAATAGACATTACCTCCTTAAATATAGTAATAAATATTCTCTAATATTAATTCACCTCACTTGCAATATACATTTTAAACCATATATTTAATAATTAGTTAAATATTAAATATGTAAAAAAAAAGAAGATGTTTAAGGAAACTCAGTAAGCGTATGTTTTAATTTTAAGCTATTAATAATGTATTCAAATAAATTCTCTATACTGGCTTTTAAAGCTTTTTTATTTTCGATTCTTTTAACTAAATGAAAATGTTAAGAACAACAAAAAACGGTAAGCTTTTAAAGGCTTACCGTTCCAGTTTTATCGATATATTCTTAAACTTTTGAGGGGGGTTTAAGAACACATTGTAGTGTTTAGCTATTCTTTGGAGAAAAGTAGCTAATAAAAATCCTGCTCTACTTGCTATGTTGTAAAGGAGGTTTTTTCTTTATATGATAATGATAATCATTATCATATAAATAGTCAAGCATTTTATAGAAAATTCACTTATATTTTATACTTTGAAAATTGTTACTCTCTCTTTTCTATAAAAGTATAAATATTTATCCAATAAGTCTTTAAAATTTTATTGTATAGTAGTTTATAAGAGGTGATTAAATGGGTACTTTATCTAAAGATCAAAGACAACAACTAAACGCATACAGTGTATATACGGACGAGCCGTCAACGATACTCTTCCGACTAGATCAATTGCATGATGATTCATTTCTTCCTGATTTTATGAACGTTATGTACGCAATAAGTGGTGTAACATCGGAAACAACTGCGATTTCATATTTCACAAAACGTTATGGCATGTTCATCGCTATGCAGTTTTACATGCTTAGTACATATGACGAAGTTTGGGATAGCGATGTTTCCTCAATCCATTTCGGAGCACGTCAAGAATTTGGTAGAACAGCACTTTGCACATATATAAAAGAAGATGATTGGCGTGTTGTTGATGATTCAGAACGTGAAGAAGTAATTGCACGTATTTTGCTTACACAATGTCATGAAATCATTCAACAGTTACGCAAAATTACATCTGTTTCTCCATTAATGCTGTGGGAAAACATTTTCGGGTATATGCTTTGGCATTTTCATACCCTCCTTTCTAATCCTGGAACTGAAGATCAGGCACGTATTGATTTAGACATTTTAGAGGATGATAACGTATGGTCTAAGTTCTTAAAGCACTCCCAGTTTGCAAAATATACTGGTGGCCAACATCCATCCAAACTAATCAATAGACCTGTTCGTAAAACATGTTGTTTCTCAAAAGACGTACCAGGATGGTTACAATGTGGCTTCTGCCCTTTAAAATAAGGAGTTTTTTTCCTATCTATAAGAACCCCGGAAATTAAATGATGTTTTGATTAGAATAATCATAAATTTTTCTTTACAATTTCCAAATTGAGGATTATACTGTAAACATCAAAAGTTTCCTAAAGGAAACTTTATTGTGTATACAACATTTTTGAGAGTGAGGGAAACTATGACGCAAGCTAGAGAAAAGACTGTCTATAAACGCTTCCGAGGCCCTACCGCTGAGGATGTATTGAGAGGTGATGTGAAGGGTTTCAGACGCATTTTACCTTTTCTAGGTCCAGCCTTTATCGCTGCAGTCGCTTATATAGACCCAGGAAACTTTGCAACGAATATTACTGCAGGCTCTGAATATGGCTATTTACTATTATGGGTAATCGCAGTTTCTAACTTAATGGCTGTTCTCATCCAATCTCTTTCTGCGAAGTTAGGGATTGCTACAGGAAAAAATTTACCGGAAGTTGCTCGTGAAAACTTTTCTAAAAAAACATCAATATTTTTATGGATACAAGCTGAACTCGTCATTATGGCAACCGATTTAGCTGAATTTATAGGTGCTGCTCTAGGACTGTACTTAATATTCGGTATTCCAATGTTACCTGCAGCACTTATTACAGCAGCTGGTTCATTTGCTATTTTGGAATTACAACGTCGTGGATATCGTGCATTTGAAGCAGGCATTTCTGGAATGGTTTTAATCGTCGTTGCAGCATTTGCCTTTCAAACATTTATGGCGAAACCAGATGTCGGTGGTGTCATTTTAGGTATTTTCACACCACAATTTGAGGGTATAGATTCCATCTTACTTGCAACAGGTATTTTAGGAGCAACTGTTATGCCTCATGCAATTTATTTACATTCTTCACTAACACAAAGTCGTGTTATTGGCCGTACCAATGAAGAAAAAAGAAAAATTTTCCATTTTGAGTTAATTGATATTGTCATTGCTATGATTATTGCAGGAGCAATTAATATGAGTATGTTAATTGTTGCAGCTGCAGTGTTCTTTAACAAAGGTATTGCTGTTGAAGATTTAGACGTTGCATTTGAAGGTTTAACACAATATATCGGACCGATGGCTGGTATTTCTTTTGGTCTCGGATTATTGATTGCTGGTTTAGCGAGTTCTTCAGTAGGTACGATGGCTGGTGATATCGTAATGCAAGGGTTTATTCGAAAAAAAATCCCAATTTATTTACGACGAGCTATTACAATGTTGCCTCCACTTGCTATTATTGCATTTGGTGTTAACGCAACTTATGCATTGGTATTAAGCCAAGTCATTTTATCATTTGGTATCGCATTTGCACTCGTTCCCCTAATCATCTTTACAAGTAACAAAACAATCATGGGCGAGCTCGTAAATTATAAAATCACTACAATTGTTGGCTGGATAGTTGCTGCAATCGTAATTTTCTTAAATTTATATTTACTTTATCAAATGGCATTCGGTGCATAATCATAAACCAGTTCGAGCACACTTCTATTTACAAGGGAGTGTGATTAAATGGAGAGACCTGAAATTCCAGCTGATAAAAAGATTTTCGCTGATTTGCCATATTTAGATAATCCTGATGTTGTTGCTACCGATTCCATTAGCCTGTTCGATTTGCATGAAGATATGCAAACCGTTGATGCCATTCCTGTTGAAGAGCTAAATGATAAAGTGAAAGATGAAGACAATCATCATGGAACAAAATCAACCTCTTCTACAAAACGGAAATACTCACGGTCCGTAGAGGATATGGAAGCTTAAAATGGCTATATTGCAAATAAGAGAAGCTGTGCATAAAGTATTCATAAATACTTTTATGCACAGCTTCTTTAGGTTTTAGCGGCATTTAAAATAATGATATTTTATATCTCTACAATGTATTTGCGGATTTCTTTGTAGTACAACAAATTTTGAATTATAAAAATTAACCAAAGAATAACAATGAAAAAATAACGATTAAGTGGAAAAAGCATAATTGCAATTGTCAGTGGTATTGCCATTGTGTAAAAACTATATACTTTTTTCGTTGCTTTTTGCGTTACTTGTCGGAACATTTCATCTTCTTCAATGTATTCAGGTGGATGAAATGAAAATAAAGATATTTTGTCATTTGGATACTGTTTGTTATGTTTGGACAACTTTTGGAAATAGGCGCTATAAAAAGGTACTAACAATACTAAACCCACAATTACCGTAAAGATTGATGTCATATCTATTTTAGCTACTACTACACCACCATCATTATCAATTAATGATCGTATCATTGGAAATAAAATATCAGAACAACGAACAGCACCATAACTTATTATCATTAAAATAATTATTAGAGTAATATTCCAAAGTGGATATTGAACGCGTAGGTCACTTTTTTTCATATTTCATCCTCCTCTAACCAAAATAAATCGTCAACAGAGACTTGTAAATGTTTTGCCAACCGTAATGAAAGTGTTATTGAAGGAGAAAACTCTCCTTTTTCAATAAAACCAATTGTTTGTCTTGTAACTCCAGTACGAGATCCAAGCTCAGTTTGTGAAAATCCATGTCGTGCTCGTAATTCTTTCACTCGATTCCGTAGCATATAACAAACTCCTAAACGTTAATTATTATATACATAATGTAATGTATAGTTAACATAATGTCAACTATTACCATTTTTACTAATTGTAATTAAAAAAGCCATTTCATAGAATTAAAATTCTGATGAAATGACATTTAAATAAACCTTATTTATAAAAGATAAATTATCTAATGAATTCTGCTGGGATATCTGGTTGAGCACCCATTTCAGTTACTACAAATGCCGCTACTTTTGAAGCGTATGTAATAGCGTCTGTAAGTAAATCGCCATGGCATAATGCTACGGCCAATGCTCCATTAAAAGAATCCCCTGCTCCTGTTGTATCAACTGCTTTTGCCATTTCAGCTGTTACGAATCCACTTTCTTCGGAAGTCATATAAAATGCCCCCTTACTCCCTAGCGTTACGACTACTGCTTGCACACCTTTTGCAAGCATAATCGAACATGCCTTTTGCAAGTTATCTTCTGAATCTGCTGAAATTCCTGTTAACAATTCAAGTTCTGTTTCATTAGGTGTTAATATTGATACCTTCTGTAACAGTGAGTCTGGAATATCACATGCAGGTGCTGGATTTAAAATGATTTTCACTCCATTTGCATATGCAAGTTCTGCAGCCTTTTCTACTGCTTCAATAGGTATCTCCAACTGTAATAACAATATATCACTTGTTTCAAAAGCAGCTTCCGATTCTTGGATTTGCTCAGGTGTTACAAGAAAATTGGCTCCTGGGAATAGAACAATCGAATTTTCGCCAACATCAGAAAGCTGAATAATTGCTTGGCCAGTTACGCCTTTAGAAGAAATTGCTTCAGTTTTAACGCCTTTTCTCTCCATATTCTCTTTCGCACGAATGCCATGGTCATCGGCTCCAACGCTCCCGATAAATTGAACGTCTGCACCTAGCTGTCCTGCAGTGACTGCCTGGTTAGCTCCTTTTCCTCCAAAATACAGATCATGTTTCGTACTGTGTATAGTTTCACCTTCTTTAACTATATGAGGTACTTCATATACAAGGTCAATATTAATACTACCTGCTACTATAATATTTTTAGTTTCCATTTAACTTACTCCTTTATTGCTTAACTTTTTCAGAAATAGCAGCTAGAAGCTGGGCCTGCGTAGTTATACCATCCGATAGGGATAATAATTTAGCCATTTTTGTTACGGCAGGAGGCTTTAACATACTCATTTCTAGAACTTCATGGTTATAAAAAATTTGATCTACATTATCGTCTACAACTATTTTACGATTCGCCATAACAACAATTCTATCAAAATATTCAGTTACAAACTCCATATCATGTGTAATTGTAATAACCGTTTTCCGCTTTTCTTCAAGTACTTTTAAAATGTGTACCAAACGTTCTAAACCAACCTTATCTTGACCTGCAGTGGGCTCATCTAAAATAATAACATCTGAATCCATTGCTAAAACAGATGCAATTGTTACAAACTTGCGGATAGAATAAGGTAAATTATACGGATTCTCATCATTATAATTTTTTACACCGCATAAATCCATGGCCCAATTCGTTAGTTTGTCTACTTGTTCTTCATTAAACCCCATATTTTTAGGCCCAAAACGTACTTCAGATTCTATATTATTATGAAAAATTTGATCATCAGGATTTTGAAAAACATAACCTACTTTTCTAGAAATTTGCGCTGTTGTGTATTCTTTTGTGTCCATATCACCAACTAATATATTTCCTTTAGTTGGCTTTAATAATCCATTCATTAATTTAACAGCTGTCGTTTTACCTGCGCCATTTTGTCCAATAATAGCAATACGCTCTCCACTTGAGATAGACAAACAGAAATCCTCTAAAGCTAGTGTTCCATCTGGATAAGAATAACTTACATTTCGTATATTTAAATTAGTCATTATTCTCCTCCCATTCCATCTTTAAAGCTTTTGGTAGTTCTTCATTTCGAATGGGAATAAATTTTAGTGGAACTCCTATATCTATAAGATTTAAAGCCACTTCAGTAACATGTGGATATTGAATATTAAATGTTGCATACTTGGGATCTGAAAAAACCTCTCTTACAGGGCCCTGCATAACAAGTGCACCTTCATGGAGTACTAAAATATTATCGGCATACTCTGCTATTAAATCCATTTTGTGCTCTACAAGTAATACCGTTTTCCCTCGTTCTTTCATTAGACGAATAACATCAAATATGTCTTCAGTTCCTATGGGATCTAACTGAGATGTCGGTTCATCGATTACTAAAATATCTGGATCCATTACAATAATTGCGGCTAACGCAACACGTTGCCTTTGCCCACCAGATAATTCAAATGGATTTTTTCCTCTTAAATGCTCAATGTTCACTAGTTTTAATACATCTTCAACTTTTTGTATTATCTCATCTACTGGTACACCTAAGTTTTCTAAACCATATGCAACTTCATTAAAAACAGAATCTTTCACACCAGAAATTTGACTGAAAGGATTTTGAAAAACATAGCCAATTTTCTCGCCTAGTTGTCCAAGTTGATAATCTACAATTTGCTTGCCATCTACAATAACTTCACCTGCTAATTCACCTTTATAAAAATGTGGAACAAAACCACGTATCGCATTGCACAGCGTTGTTTTTCCAGCTCCATTATTTCCGACAATTGCTGTAAACGCCCCTTTTTGAATTGAGAATGTAATATTTTTCAAACAAAAATCATCGCTAACAGGGTAACGATATGACATGTTTTTTATTTCAATGATATTTTTCATAAGAAAAACCTCCAAATAATAAGACTGATCATCAAAATAAGTAATACAATCGGTATTGTCCTATCAGAGTTACTTCTCTTTAACTTATGTAGGCTCGTTTTTTTAGTCGGGGCAGAAAATGCACGTGATTCAAGCGTGATAGCACGTTCTTCTGTACTTGCAATAGAAGATAAAATCAGAGGCGTTAATATTGGTATAAATGCCTTCGCACGTATCAAAAGTGAGCCTTCTGTTTCCACTCCTCGAGTCTTTTGCGCTTCCATAATAGTATGTGCTTGACGTCGCATTTCAGGAATTATTTGTAACGTTGATAATACAATATACGCACCCATTGGTGGCATACCCAAATCTTCCAACGCTTTTACGAAATCACGTATTTCTGTAATTCTGAAAAAAAGGATGAAAGCTGAACCCATTGCTAACACACGTGAAGTTAGTACAAGTCCGTACTGCAATCCTTCTTTAGTTGCCTCAAAGATCCACCATTCACCTATAACTTGATCTCCTGGATAGAAAAAAAGTTGCATTATAAAAACGATCCCCAATAACAACACTAACGCTTTCACAACAATGTCTAAATATTGTTTGCCTACTCCCGCAATGATAGCTATCACGAGTAATATAGGAAACCATGTAAACGCAAATATATAACTAGGTATAATAATTACTGAGATTGTTACAAATAAAGAAAAATACAATTTCGTCAATGGATGTAAATTTAAAATTGGATTTAGTTTCATTATTGGCATCTCCTTAAAAATATGTCTTAAAATCTAAATCATAGAGAAAAAAGCCCTTTCCTTTCCATTGATAAACTAACAACGAAAATAGAAAGAGCTTAATAGTATTAACGTTGTTTACGTTTCATATAAAGTTCTCCATAATTCATTTTGGATAAATAACGATCTGACATACTTTTAACAATGAAGTATACAATTAATACTGAGACTACTTTATCAGCTACTTCAGTAATAAATGAAGAAGAGAATACTGCTGTCCATAATTCTTGGCCAGCTGCTAAAAATGTCGCTGTAATAATTGCTGATGTATTACCAGTAGCGCCACCAAAAACTAAAACGGTTATTGGTGCAGATACAATGACAGCAATAAATGTGATAATAATACCTGAAATAATAACTTTACCAATTTGTTTGAACATACCAAACTTAGATAAATAACCTGCACCAAGCCCTATCGCTATTGATGTTAATGCATACGGTAAATAAATAGGATTAAAAATAGCATTAATTAAATTTGTAATAAGTCCTGCTAAAAGAGCTACCCAAGGTCCTGCCACTACACCAATTAAAATTGTGCCAATAGTATCTAAAAAGATAGGTAATTTTAATACATTGGCAACCTGGAACCCTACTAAGTTAACCGCAACACCTATTGGAATTAAAAGCATTGCTAACATATTAAAATCATCTTTAAAGCTACGTTTCATCTCGTCATCCTCCTTCGACTATTTTCATCCTCAAAGTAACCGTTCAATAAGTGAATCTTCATATACCAATCATATTGTTCACATAGCAGTCAACTCCCTCGATGTTTCTAATTATCATGCATATAAACCCACACGACAGTTGTGTAAGCGAATACATTTTTTTATTTCCTTTCTTCATATAGAAACCATTATTAATTGCATTGTCTCCTCCTATTTCATCTAATGATGGAAACATGTTTTTGGTGACATTAAACTCAATCAAAATTCTTAAATATGGGGTCCAATACTATTTTTCAATCACTGTTTTACTTAATATATTTATGAGTGCTAATAAATACTACTATTAAAAACAAAAAAACTATTTGATATCTAAATAGATATCAAATAGTTTTTAAATACTTCTTCCTTAAGCTAGTTGTTTACCAATCGTATCCACAGCATTAAAGAATAATTCAATAAATCCTTCACGATTAACTGTATGTAGTACTTTAACATTATGAGCTTTACCTGTTTTACCTACATAATCAACAATTGTTGAACCTGCTGTTAAACGGCCTTCTAACTCTACTTCTACAAAGTAGTCTCCACCTTGGAATAGCTCCGGTGCAACAAGATAAGCAACTGCACAAACATCATGTACACGAATTTGGTTTTCGAAATTTGGAGCGTGAAATGGCGTTTGTGATTGTGTAAATGTATAAAATTTCATCATCTCAGCAACTTTTTCAGCAAATGAGGTTCCTGACTTGCTTAATCGTTCCATTTCATCAAGGGTTATATAGGCTTTATGCGTTACATCTAAGCCACTCATAACAATCGGTAAACCTGAACGGAAAACTAATTCTACCGCATGTGGATCAACATAAGCATTAAATTCAGCAGTTGTTGACATATTACCACCTACTGCTGATCCACCCATCCATGAAATCATTTTAATTTTCGGTTTTACTTCCGGGTGTGCTAATAATAACGCTGCTACATTTGTTAATGGGCCGGTTGCTACAATGATTACAGGCTCATCACTAGCTAAAAGCGTTTCACGCATTGCATTAACAGCTGAGCGTTCACTCGTTTGTAAAGTTGGTTCCGCCCATTTCACATTGCCTAATCCACCTTCACCATGAATCTCTTCAGCCACTTCTAATGTACGGAACATAGGAGCATCGAGACCTCTAGCAACTTCAACATCTTGTTTAATATACGTTAAGAAACTAAGTGCATTATACGTTGTTTTATCTTGCGATACGTTTCCAGCTTCAGTTGTTACTAAACGGATATCTAACTCAGGTCTCGCAAAAGCAAGTGTTAGCATCATTGTGTCGTCAATACCAGGATCACAGTCTAATATTACAGGGATCTTATTCAATAGATTCACTCCTCAATACAATTACTACTATTATTTTAGTAGCACTATATTTACTTCAATAAGTATTGTAACCTTTTTTGAAGCTTGTATCACCAACATCTCATGTTCTTATTTTTAATTATCTATTTATTTATATTAAAGGCCACTTTCCTTATCGAAAGTGGCTCATACTCATTTCATTCTTTTATACTCTACAAACCATTCCTCATTTTCCAGGAATATTTGTACACCAAGCCAGCCTTCTTTTAATAGACGTTGCTGCATAGTGGTATCACTCATTAATACTTTACAAGATTCACTGAAAGATAAAACTTCTTCAGTTGTTTTTTTGAAAAATACATAACGAAGCTTACCATCATATTTTAATTTTAAAGCTGCAACCTTCATACCTTGAGAAAATTTATCTTTTAAGCTTGGGATATTGAACGGCTTTACTGTAGCACAAATATAATCAAAACGTTCCACATCTACTTGCTCCATAATAACTTTAGCCAATGTCTTTTGAAGACCAAAGCCACGATAATCAGGAGAAACATTCGAAATTTCTTGGTATAAGACACGTGATAATTGAGATTCTTCTACTCCACAATCACGTCCAAGATGCTCATCATCAATTTCAGGCTCAAGAAGTGCACGGAATGCAATTAGCTCTTCCCCTACAAATGCTCCAATCATTAAGCCGTTGCCATGAAGAATATATTCAAATTCCTCTTGTGATAGAGGCTGTAACACGGATTGATCTGGTAATGCATTATAAACAATAGTTTGTAACTGTTGTATGATAGGTAAATGTTCCATTGCTAATAAGCGTATATCAAATGGTGTTTCACCTAAATGACCTTTATATAAACTGTTCATTCAAGTCCTCCTCCAACTGTTATTTCACTACATGCGAGTAGTGGCAAAGTTCTTGTAGGACAGCCTCATCTACATCAATGCCTAATCCAGGACGCTCATTTAAACAAATAAATGGTACATCATATTTTAAGTTACCCACATCTTTTGAGAATTTTAATGGTCCTGTTAACTCGACGCTTGTCATAATTTTTTTTGAGAATGCAACATGGAATCCAGCAGCAGAACCGACTGATGATTCTACCATCGATCCGATTTGGCATTCAATCCCTGCCATTTCAGCCATTGTTGCTAATTTCATCGCTGGGTATATACCACCGCATTTCATCAGTTTAATATTGACCTTATCAGCAGCACGTTTAGCAATAATTTCACGCATTTCTTTTACGCCATGTAAACCTTCATCAATCATTAAAGGAATGTCTGTTTTAGATTTTATTTCTACCATCGCATCAATGTCGTCTGCAACAACAGGTTGCTCTAACCAATCTAAATCAACGTCACGTAACGCTCTTAATCCGCGTAAAGTTGTGGAACTATTTTCCCATCCTTGATTGACATCTACTCGGATTGCGATATCAAAGCCAACACGCTCACGTACTGCTTGAATACGTTCTACGTCCTTCATGACTTCTGTTCCAACTTTCATTTTGAATGAGCGGTAGCCTTGTCTCACACGCTCTTCTGCTTCATTTGCCATTTTTTCAGGTGTACCAATGCTTAGTACATGTGTTATTGGAAACTTCTCATGATAACGACCACCAATTAGTTGGTAGACTGGTACATCTAATTTTTTTCCTGCTATATCGAAACAAGCAATATCAATAGCTGCTTTTGCTGCAGGTACTTGATAAACTGCCTTATCCATTAATGCGTGAATCTTTTCAAATGCCATTGGATCTTGACCAATCATCAATGGAGCAAGTTGGTTTTTCAATACAGCATAAGTACTTTCCCAAGTCTCCCCTGTTACATGTTCATCCGGGACAGACTCACCGAAACCTACAATTCCTTCATCTGTAGTCATTTTCACGATTATAGAGGGCATTGATGGATATGTGTCATAGCTAATAATGAATGGTTCAATTAAAGGTAGTTCGATAGCAAAAATTTCAATTTCAGTAATTTTCATTTATATTCACTCTTTTCTTTTTAAATACGAGCTGTTATAGTTGTCGTTAAATAGTCGCTAATTAGTAAAAAAATATAACAAAGGAGTCATATTCTATGTCAACAAAAATAGCAGTCATTTGTTCAAAAGCATTTATGAATCGTCTCAATATTATCTCACATGAAGTACCACATATACAATTAGATTTTTATATTTACAATTCACCAGAAGAAACACCTAACTTAATGAAACAAGTAAAACCTTGTGATGTTCTACTGTTGGCAGGTACATTGCCTTATTTGTATGCTAAACACTTATTACGTCAATGGCCAATACCTTGGACATATATAAAACAAGATGAAACGATGATATCAGCAACTATTCTTTCTGCAATAGCAAAACATAATGTCACAATTGACCGCCTATCTATTGATGTAATGAGCTCTACTTTTATACAAAATGTCTTACAAGATATCCAGTTTGAAGGTCCATTACCATACATGCAAGAAATTGAATTATCGACTCCAACTAAGCAATTACTTACAAATCATATTGCACTTTGGCAGTCAAAGCAAATTGACTTAGTCATAACGAGTATCCATGCTATTTATGATGACTTAACGGCATTGGGTATACCTGTCATACGTATGCTTGATCCAAAAAGTTCAATTATACGTCGTCTAAATGAATCTATATCTTTATCACAATTAACAAAGTTTGAATCAGCAAAAGCAGTTGCCGGAATTATAGAATTCCATAAAACTACACATAATCCATTACAAATGGTAGAACAATTAGCCACTATCATCCATGCTTCTTATCAACAAGTAGACACATGCCGTTTTGAATTATTTACGACATATGGACATTTACAAAATGCACTTACCCAAAACAAACTTGAGTCTTTCTTTACTGTTTCAGAAAAGTCTGCGAAGCTCGTCTTTGGTTATGGTGAATCTATACTAGAAGCTCAAAGCAATGCACAACAAGCTTTAAAATATGCTTTACCTAATGCTATTTATATCTTAACTGAAAATAAAGAATTACAAGGACCATTTCCAAATACCACCACAACATTATCATTACAAGCTAAAGACCCTTATATTGTCCTTATGGCAAAGGAAACAAAACTTAGCCCACTCAACATCTCTAAAATTATGACCTTTAGTAAATCGAGACAATCGTTACAATTTACAGCTCATGATTTATCCGAGCATTTACAAGTAACACGGCGAACTTCAGAGCGTATTCTAAAAAAACTTGTTGAACATAATTACGCTAAAATTGTTGGAGAAGAGATGACATATCAACAAGGTCGACCACGCAGTTTATATGAGCTGAATTTCTCCACATATCATTAAAAGAGCCTTCTAGAAAACATAAATTCTAGAAGGCTTTTGCCTATTAATCTAGTGCAGGTACACTATTTAAATCTTCTTTCTCTTTTAACTTCGCTTCATTACTCTTTATTAATGCCTGCTCTTCTGGCGTTAATTTAACGATAGAAAAACCTATATATCCATAAATAATGGAAAGAATGGGTACAGTAAAGTTCAATATCGCATATGGCGCATATTCAAAAGCACTTACACCTAATGTCGCTAATATAAATACACCACACGTATTCCATGGGAAAAACACAGAAGTTAGTGTACCGCCATCCTCTAAAGTACGTGATAAGTTTTTAGAGTGCAGTCCTCTATCTTTATAAACATTAACGAACATACGTGAAGGTACAACGATAGATATGTATTGCTCAGAACAAGTTGCATTTGTTGTAATACAAGAGGCAATTGTTGCAGCAACTAAGCTACCTGTTGATTTTGCTGCTTTCACAATAATATTCATCATTGATTGAAGCATACCAGAATACTCCAATATACCTCCGAAAGTCATCGCAACAAGAGTCATTGATACAGTGAACATCATCGAATCTAGCCCACCACGATTAAACAATTCATAGACCATTTCATTGTCAGTTTCTAGTTTAAATCCTTCTTGCAAAGCATTCAATGCATTTGCTGGTGCACCGCCTTGCACTAAAATTTGAGCCATAAAACCTAGTAAAATCCCAACAATTAAAGCAGGGATAGCAGGAACTTTTTTCGCTACCAATACTATTACAATAACCGGTACTAATAGTAACCAAGGAGTAATAACAAAGCTTTCTTGTAAAACACTTAATGTTCCTTCAATTTTTTCGATATCCATAGAAGAAGATGAAAACTGTCTACCAAGTATACCAAATACAACTAACGAAATAAGTAACGCAGGAATTGTTGTATAAAACATATGCTTAATATGATCAAACAAATTTGTATCTGTTAAACCCGCAGCTAAATTCGTAGTATCAGAAAGTGGCGACATTTTGTCACCAAAATAAGAACCAGAAATAACAGCCCCTGCAATCATCGCAGCAGGAATACCCATACTTAAGCCAATCCCCATTCCAGCTACGCCAATTGTAGCCATTGTAGACCATGAACTTCCGATAGCTAGTGACACAATTGAACAAATAAGCAAAATCGTTACTAAAAACCATGCTGGTGAAATAATTTTCAAACCGTAGAAAATCATTGTCGCTACAACTCCGCCACCAATCCACGCGCCAATAGTTAGCCCAACTAACATAATTATCACAATTGCTGGTAATGCAAGACGTATCCCCTTATACATCATGCCTTCAATCTCTGTCCATTTATAGCCATGCTTCCAAGTAACAATCGCTGCTACAATTGTCCCCACAATTAATGGCACATGTGGACTTTGACCAAATTTCACGACTGATACAAACATTGTGATAATCATAATCAAAAATGTTAAACCAGCCCATCCTGCACTAATCTCCTTTTTCATTTCTCACAACCCCTTTGCGAAAATATAAATATTTTAGAATAGTCTATAAATACTCACTATTATAATAATAGTAATAGCCACTTCTTTTTGAGTCAAACCTTTTTTGAAAACGCTATCAATTTTGGTGCGTCAACAAGCAAAATTCAACAAACTGATATTACTAAAAAATAAAAAACCTATGCAAAGATTTTCTTCGCATAGGTTCTTATATTATTTCACTAGAGTTTTTGAAAGTACTTTCGCTAATACTTTAGCAGCATCTAGTAAAGCTTCTTTTTCAAAAGTCATTTTTGGATGATGTAAACCTGGTGCTAAATTGGCGCCAATACCGATCATTGTCGCTTTTAATTCTGGTTTTAATACTGTGTAGAAGTGGAAATCATCACTACCTGGTGTTACAACTGCTGGTGCTAAATGCTCTTTACCTAACACTTCAACAATCGCCTCTTCCGCCATTTTTGCAGCATCTGAAGATACTTCTGCACCTGGTGTTAAATCCACCCACCTCCATTGAATATCCATTTTAAATTGTTGCTTGATTCCTTCTAAGCCATGTTCAACCTTAGATTGCATCTCTTTTAATATAACGTTTTTCTGCGCGCGTACATCCATAGTAAAGCTTGCTCCACCTGGAATAATATTGATACTCCCGCCATCTGCTACAATTTTCGTTAATTTCACTGAATGTGGTTCAAATGGAGATATATAAATATTCTTCGCCATTTGTTGTATAGCTACTACAACATCAATAGCATTTTGCCCTTGATGTGGTCGTGCGCCATGGGCATCTGTTCCATGGATACTGCCCTCTAAAAATACTGCAGCTCCATGGTGGATAGCTGGAGATACTTGCCCTAATTTAAGTTCCTCAACAGGACGTAAATGCACACCAAATAAATGGGTTACATCCTTAACTGCCCCTCTTTCAAAGGCAGCAACAGCACCATTCCCCTTTTCTTCAGCCGGTTGGAAGATAAAACGAATACGATGATTTAACTCTAGATCTTTTAAATGTAATAGCGCGCCCAACACCATCGATATATTGGCATCATGACCACATGAATGGTTTGCACGCCATTCACCATCAACCTCTTGCCACAAAGCATCTATATCGGCACGTACTGCTACTACATCTTCACCTTCACCAATTTCTGCTAGTAAACCTGGTACATCACCAAGTAGTCTATAAGAAATGTTTAATTCATCTAATATAGACGCAATTTTTTTTGTTGTTTCATGTTCTTCCCAGCTAATTTCAGGATTCGCATGAAAATACTCAAACCAATTTACTATTTGTTCATCAATTGTCATGTTTAACACCCCATCTGAATCACATCATACTGCAAAAATAAATAGATTTCCATCTAAGCATTTCTGTCCTACTTTAATTTCTTGTTGATATTTTTACTAGAAAACGAATTAAAGTTCCGATGAACATACACTAAATTATGTAAAAATAATCCCTTTTCATAAAAAAAACAGCCCTTATACGGCTGTTCAATAGCTATAACTCGGTAAAAAAACCTTCAGGATATTGCTCACCATTATTCTCATGGCAAATTTCCTCACGTTTTTCCTCTTCTTTTTGAACTTCAAAATCCTGATCTACTAAATACGTTTCAAATCTTGATGCTTTCATTAGCATTCCCCCTTAAAAATAATTTTAGTGCTTTTAATATTACAATTTTACGTACGTTAAATCAATAGTTATAACCTAATTAATTTAAATTTTCTGTTATTTCATAAAAATTAAACAAAATCCAACATTTTACAGTATAATAAAGGCAATATAATTTAACTAAAGGAGATTGTTTATGAGCCCTTTTTTAATCCCAATTTTCGCATTATTAATTCCAATTGTCGCCATCTCATCAAAAGCTTTCAATGATCGCTTGAAAATTAAACATTCTATACTAAAAGATGAAATTGAGCTCGAAAAACTGAAACAACAAAGTTTTATAGCTGAAACAGAAAAGCTTCGTTTAGAAATTGAACAAGTTCGTTCATCATCTTCACTATCCAAAGATACATTGTTAGAATTTAAGCCTATTCAACCAGACTTAAATATAGAACCTACTCCAATCTCTTTTAAAGAAACAAAATAAAATCACGGTCGCTCTAAGAGTGACCGTGATTTTTCTTTTCTCCAAAAACAAGACGCCATCCGACAATAACCGCAATTATTAATATCAGCATATATATCAACTTAGCATATGGAATCATAGCGATTAGATAATGGACTAAAGCAAATGCACCAATGACAACCATTGCTACTAAAACCTTTAACGTATTATTATCTTGCGTTAGTTCATGAGAATTTGAAAAAGGATATACTTCTCCATTCAAAAGTACATATGAAAGCAATGTCATCATAATTGCAACTAATAAAATAATAAGTAAATCCGGAATTATTGCCCATGAGAACATGGCAATGAACACAATACTTAGCAGAGCAAAAGTCGGGAGGAACAACTTCACAATTGCTGCTTTGAGTGTACTACTATAAAACATTTTAGAATTGCTAATCGGTGTTGCTCTAAAAATCCAGTTACCTTTATATGCCCCTGAAAACTTCAATAAATGAACAACCGTCGGAATCATGAGCGCACTAAAATACAAAGGATACACATTTTCATTTGCCATAGCTTCTTTTAAAGAATCGATTCGTACTTCATTAAAAAACATGACAAATGGAATAACAATTGCAAAACCTATTTGTGGATACGCCTTCAATTTAAATTCTCGTTCCTGCCGAATCATTAGTGAAGCAAATCGATAAAATGTACGCTCCTGAGCATTACGACACAAGATTTTCGAAGTCCAATCTTCAAAGAAATGTGACTTACCTTTAGTACGTACCGTATCACTCATCAGTTTTGATAAGCTTCTCTCAAATGTTGGCATCAACTTAATATATATCCTTAGCATCAGCAAGGGAATAACAATACCACATGCCATTAATATAAGCATATTTATCGAATAATCTTGGTTTAACAATACTTCAAAGAAGGCACTATACCAAAGAGGAGGTAAAAAAACGTGCCACCACGTAAACGTATACTGTAAATTCATTTGAGTTAACTCAAATGAATGTGCCATTACTTGATAGCTAACCATAACTGCAACTGCTAAAAATATTTGCACATAATTGATAATATCCTTCAATTTTTCACCACTAAAGAAACGTAGAATAAATAAATATGTTAAGGCCGTAATGACAACTACAAAACAACTAACAAAAACAATACTAACGATGAAAATGAGCCCGTAAAAAATGCCAAATCGATATATCCCAACAGCAAGTGGAATAATGACAAATGAACCTTCCAGCAATGCTAAATAAATTACAATGTGCATTAATTTAGCTGCATTCAGTGTACGATTACTGACAGGTTTTGGCTGTAATATATTTTTGTCACGCACATCTAACAATACTGCTGAGAAATCAGACACCATCGTCGTAATTGTAATGAACATTAACACAGTAAATAAAATGCTCGACGCGAACATATATTGATTTCTCAAAAACAGAAAAGGGGTTAACAATAAGAGTCCGTAAAAAAGATATAGCCAGAGGGATTTAATAAATTGATTGCCTTCTTTTTTCTGCTTTTGTCCATTGAAAATAGCCGGTATTCGACGACTATCCATGGTTAGTTTCAATTGAATAAGTTTCCTCATAATTGGATAATCGATATCAAATTTCTCAAAAATCCATCGGAACGCGTCGAGTACTCTTAACGACTTAAAATCATTCATGTACTCGACCTTCTTTCACAATCTCAACAAAACGCTCGGCGATCTCCACCTGTTGATTAAATCCTGTCATCTGATTGAATATTTCCTCTAGTGTCCCCTCCTTACCTTGCTGTTGTAACTCTTCGAAACTACCATCTGCTACTACTAAACCATTAACTAAAAGCACAATTCTATCACTAATCTTCTCAACAACTTCCATGATATGAGAAGAATAAAAAACAGTCTTTCCCTCTTCAGCAAGCTTTGCTAAAATCTCTTTCACAACGAGTACACTATTTGCGTCTAATCCACTTAAAGGTTCATCAAAAAACAATAGATCTGGATTATGTAATACGCTAGAAATGATTAGTACCTTCTGACGCATCCCCTTTGAAAAAGAGGTTAAGCGTTGATGAAAAGCATGCTCTAACCCAAACTGAAACATTAATTGATACGCTTTTTTCTCAGCTTCTTCGCGCTCTAAACCATACATTTCTCCGGTAAAGGTTAAATACTCTGCGGCTGTTAAATGATCATATAGCTCTGCTGTTTCAGGCACATAGCCAATCCTTTTTTTATATGTATAATCCCCATCAGCAATATCCTTACCGAAAATTTCAATTTTCCCTGAATAGCCCTCAATTAACCCTAGCATCAATTTTACCGTTGTACTTTTACCTGCTCCATTCGGCCCTATATAACCAATAATTTGCCCCTTACCTACTTCTAGATTAATACCATTTAAGACTTGTTTATTACCAAACGACATCTCAATATTTTGTAATCGTAAAATGGGTTCACCTATCAACAAAAACACTCCTTTATAAGAATTTTCTTTTTTCTTTAATTATAATAAAACCTTAGAATCGTATAAATGACTCTAAGGTTTTATGGTTATTTTATCGTTTACGAGAGTTTTTAATTTCAGATACTTGCTCTCTCATAGTAGCGTATTTATTGTCACCTATTAATATCATAATTTGTAACATTGTAAAAGGTAAATAAGCTCGTTTTCTATAAGCCAAATACTTAGGCTTCCATGTATTTGCGAATTTCTCTTTAAAGTGTTGTACATCTTGGAAATTATAATATTCTTGCCCATTAAATATAATTTCTGCAGCAATTTTCTCTGTTAATGTAGCATACTTGGAAACACCAATATGTGAAAGTGGTGTCATACCAACATTTAAAAGTTTGAAATTCTCACTCTTAGCCCAGATGAAGATATTAAGGAATAAATAATCTATTATACCTGTTGGAAGATCCGTTTTTTTCGAACGCATTAAGTCAATCGAGATAGTCTGCTCTTCATCATATAATGGAATGATATTTGAGAATGCCACAACTTGATTTTCACCATTTTTCACAACAGCGAGTGGAGCAAATTGCAAATAATCTTCATTGAAATAGCCAAGTGAGAATCCTTTTTCTTTTCGATTATCTAGCCATTCATCTGATAAGGTGCGCAATTCTTTCATCAGATCCTTTTGAAATGGCGGTTGTATAATTTCAAAAGAATAACCTTCCTGCTCTAAACTATTTGTTAACTTACTAACGGACTTTGCATCATCGTTTGAATATACAAGTTTCTCTATATCTATATAGCCCTCTTCTCCTAATTTAAAGAAATTGTAGCCATAACCATGTAGATAAGGTACAAACTGATCGCTTACTTCATAAAAGACTGGCGTATAACCGTAATAATCAGCATGCGCAACAAACTCCTCAATTGCTTCCGCAAAATCTGCCTTTTCTCCAACCAAGTCTCCAAGAACAACTAGCTTATCGGCACTTTCCTGATAAGGGAATAAAACAGTTTTTTTCTTATTCCAAAAAATATATTTATCATGCAAAAAAATGAGGTGTGATAGCTCTTTACCACCATATTTATTGAGATGTAAAAATATCTCTTTCTCATGCTGGAATGAAGATATTTTCTTAAATTGTGTCACTTTCCTTACCCAAACTTCTATTAATACAACAATGGTTACAACAATTAACGCGATAAAAGCGCTCCGAAATAGATCGCTCGAATCCGTAATAAAGTATGGTCTCATGCTTTCTGGAATTGGATATCTTGCAGATGGCTTCGCCCAAATACCAATACCAACATACAATGCTGTAATAATCAAAATAATAGATACATTTATAATTGAACGACCCCACGTAACAATATAACTTTCACGATAGAAACGGTCTCTAGATACAAATAATAGCCCAGCTACAAAAATCATAAATAGTGCCTGTTCATATTGAATACCTTTTAAAATAAATAATGCTGCAGCAAACAATAATACAAATAATGTTATTTTGTATGAACGTCGATCCTTGTATGAAATACCATTCGATAACGCTAGCAATATAAATCCTGTCGCTACAGCTACCTGATGAGAAACATTGACTATTGGCAAAGATAATACATCTTTTGCATACTTAATTCTTTCAATGGCTCCAGGAGCAGCGGAAGATAGCAACAGTAAGAGCCCTGATAAAAACACAAGAACCGTAGCGGTGATATGACTAGCGCGTTCTAAAATAATATTCGGAACACTATTAAAACCTGCATTTAATTTACCCCATAGCTCTCGAAGGAACAAAGCAAGCCCCGCAAAAAAAGGAATAATATAATAACCAACGCGGTAAAATAACAGCATTAATAATACAGACTCTTCAGGAACATTTAAGCTTTGAGTTCCCCAGATGAACACTAAATCAAAAGATCCGAGACCACCAGGAATCATACTTACAATACCAGCACATGAAGCAACAATGAAAATTGGCAGCAAATTTTCAAATCCAATTGGTACTTCTAGCATATAACTGATTAAGTATATAAATGCAAATGCACCTAACCATTCTAAGACTGACACACCTAGTAATCCCACATCACCTAATACATGGCGGAGTGTTGTTGTTTTTTTAGCTAATTGTACAATAGCTTTGATAATTAAAAATGGCACATATAAACCAATAATTGATACAGCGATAACTAAAATTTTCCGTTCATTAAATAATGGGAAATCCCAATAGAAGATTGGTAACACCCATGCAAATAATGAAAGCCCAGCTAAATAAAATAAAGTTACTGAAGCAATTGTTTTGAAAAATGCACCACTATCTACTTCTTTTTTCTTAAAATAATGTGTTCGTAACAACACACCAATTAAGCCGCCAAAACCAATTAAATTAGAGAAAGAGTTAATAATTAATGATTCTTTCATCAACCGTCTTAAAGGTCTTTTAAGCTTTAATTTTTTCACAATAAAATAGTCATAAAAAAACATTGGAAATACAAGTACTAAAGGGACAGCTGCCATTAATACTAAAGTACGAACATCTAAATTCTCTAGCTCTCGAACAATTTCTTGCCCATTAACATTCCCAAGTATCTTACCTATTTCATGGATAGCAAAAATCATTAATAATACCGGAACAATGATTTTCAGCCATTGAAAAATTGTCGATCTGTTTAGTTTCATTCGCAACCACCCATTTACGTCAACTTCTTATACTACTACTATACAGTTGTGACGCGAAAAATGCTGAATTCGTTGCTTAAATTCTTAATTTTTTCACAAATCGACTATTTTTTAATAACTCCGCACGCTATTCGCTTACCAGAATTCCCTGATGGATCTGTTTTATAATCGTCTGAAGATTCATGTATAACAAAAGCACTACCATCTCCATCTAGAATAGAACGACTATCTCCTTGTTTTAAAGTAAATGCTTTAGTTGAAAATTCCAAATCAACTGTACCATCTTTATCTATTTGTAAATTTGGCAAATCACCTAAATGGTATCCCTTCGGATTTAAATATCCATGTTGCTTTTCTGTTGGATTAAAGTGCATACCGGCCGACTCGAATGTAGGTGCTTCACATTTTCCGACTGCATGAATATGAATCGCCCTTTCGCCAGGTTCTAACCCTTGTAAAGCAAGTCCGATGTTAACACCTTCTTCTGTTTCAGTTAAAACTGCTTCACCAATAGATTTACCTTCACTATTAATAAACATTGCATGTGCAGATTCAGCTGGAATTGCTGTTACTTCCTTATAAGCTTCTTTATTAGACGAACAAGCACCAAGCAATAATGTCATACTTAGTAACATCCATTGTGATTTTTTTACTCTCATTGAGCACCACTCCTTTTATAAAAGGATGGCTAAAATGTTGAAAATTATGTATGAGAAATGCTAAATCACTCTCTTTTAAAAAAGCGATAAAAAAAAATCCCCTCACAACGAAATATTTTCGACATGAGAGGAACATTTTATATTGCATATTAGTTTAATACTTTGATTGTGACATTACGTACGCCCCATTGATAAACTTTGTTATTATCTGGGATAAATACATCAATACGGTTCCCTTTAATAGCTCCACCCGTATCAGAAGCGATTGCCTCCCCATAACCTTCTACCCATACTCTTGAGCCTAATGGGATAACAGAAGGGTCGACTGCAATAACTTTTGCTCCTGGATTTGCACGTAAATCATAACCAGTAGCTGTGATACCTGAACACCCTGTACAATAGGCTGTATATGCTGTAGCACGTACAGTCATCGTTTTGCCGCCTTGTTGAGGTGCTGATGTTGTTGTTTGTGTAGATGTTGATTGGGCTTGTTTTGCTTGTGGTGCTTGTGTTTGTTGAACTTTTGTAATATTTGAAGTTGCCTTAGCCGATAATGCGAGTGTATCTCCTGCAAAGATTAAATCGCTTGATAAATTATTCCAATCCATCAAATCTGCTATAGTAACCTCCTTTTCATCGGCGATTTTTGTAAGTGTATCACCTTTTTTAATAGTATATGTGTCATCTGATTTTTTATCAGATTTAGATTCTAATTCTAGTTGTTGTTCTGGGAAGATTAAAGAAGTATCTAGCAGATTAGATGCTTGCAAGTCTTCGACTGAAATGTCATTGGCCTGTGCAATAGCCCAAAGTGTATCACCTTTTTCAACAGTATAACTAACAGATGCAGCTTGCGCTGTCATTGTTGCAGATCCTAATATCAAAAAACCTGCCGCTAGTGCAATCAATTGTTTTCTCATCGTTAAAAACGACCTCCTTTTCACTAACACGGATAACTCTAACATCCCCACATGTCATGAATATTTCTAAATGATGTAGGGGGGGTATCAATCCTGTTACAATAGTTATCAATATTCTGTCATTTTATACATTTTTCTGTAAAAAAATTTTTTCAAAGTGTTCTAAATCGTTGTCATAACTATTAAAACGGACATTGGAATATACCTCCAATTACTTATTTCTGAAGCACTTTATACACAAAAAAACACTAAGAAATTGTCTAATTTTTTTTGTTTTCTTGAAAAAAAGATGTTATTTCGCTAAATTTGAGGGTTAAAATAGAGGTTTTATCGGTCAAATATTACAAAAGTTTATACCTATTTTTAGGTAAAATATACAGTAAAAGAATGTTTTTCATTTTATTTTCCAGTAAAATATTCAATCAATATTTACTTATAAAACAAAAATTCATTATAAAACAGATATTTTCTTAACAAAAAAACACCTTCCTTTATCATTTAGGAAGGTGTTGAGTATATTTAATCTGACCATGAATAATTACAAACATTTTATTATTTAAGAAATAACTTCTTTTTGCATCGCCTTTAATTCGGCCAAAGTATAAAGTTCTAATAAGTCCTGTTTGTTAAGTTCAGGCAATAGTAAATGAATATCTCTTAGTAATACTTTACGTTTTTTAAATTTGTCTTTATCTTCTTTTTGCTCAGCTGATTCGTCCATTACATTCAATAGTAATTCATCTGCCGAAACTTGTAGCACTCCACTTAACTTTACAATCCAGCTTGCTGATGGGACACTCTCTCCCATCTCCCAACTTTTAATACGGCTTGCGGACGTGCCAATTTTTCTTCCTAATGACAACATTGAATAATCATTTAACTCTCGTAACTCCTTCAACTTCATTCCAAAAGCTTGCGCGTCAAACATTTTTCTCACTCCTTTTAATGTATTTTCATTTGTGGGTCTTTAAGTTACTTCTATTATTAAGCTTTCATATTTACACTATTTAAATTTAGCGCTGAAAACTAACTTTGATAACTAATATTTTTTAACTATATAAAATTGTTATTTAACAAAACTAGCTGGCATAAAAGCCGCTACTACTTCTCCATTAACTACATGCTCATCCCCAGCATATAATTTCACGTGAACTTTGAATTTCTTTGGGTGAATTTCTTCTACTTTGCCAACAGCTTTTAGCTGTACCCCTTGTGGCGTAGGTTTCAAGTAATCCACATGTAATGACGCGGTAACGAATCTTGGCGGCTCCACACTATCACCTGGCTCATGACCATTTTTTCTATGGAGTGCCAATGCTGCTGATCCCGTACCATGACAATCAACAAGTGAAGCTATAAAGCCACCATATACGAATCCTGGTATAGCAGTGAATTTATCTCCTGATTCATAATAAGTAACGGTTTCTTCACCTTCCCAAACCGTGCGAATATGATGACCTTCAGTATTCAGTCTTCCACAACCGTAGCACCAAGCAAACTCATCCGGATATTCATCCTGAATAGCTATTTTTTCTACCTTATTCATGCACATTCATCCCCCTTATTGCAAAATAATCCAACTACTATACAATTCGACACCCTCCTTCTTAAACCTTTTCTTTTTAACAACTTTTCTGCTTTAAAGAGAAAATTTTTATGTTTATTAGAATAACAATTAGATTACTTAGTGAATCCGCTTAGATCTAAACGCAAAAAAAGCCATTTCAGCTACTCGATGAAATGGCTTTTTTAACCTAATATACTGTTACAAATATAATACAAATAATAATTATGTTAGCAATCAATTTATAAAACTAAAATAAATAACATTGTCATATCTCATAATTTCCTTCTATTATAATAATACGTTTAAACGTAAATTCTAAAAAATAAAAAGCTATCTACTCATCAAATTTGATGAATAGATAGCTTTCGTATTTTTATTACCATAATGTCGGCTTTGCAACCATAAACCATAGCATAATTGACAGCAACACAATATAAATCCAAACAGATTTCACTAACTTATTGATAAACTGCTGCTGATCGAATTCAGGTGTATTAAATGTACGAATCGTTGGTTTAAAAGCACTTGCCAAAAAGACAATTGAGCTAATCATTACAGCAAAAGTCATGACAATCCATGACGTCATTAAGTTCCAACCACCGAGCCACATAGCAAGCAATCCAGTAGTGACGAGAACATGGCCCGCATGCTTCACAATACGAATGGCAGTCGAAAATGTCCCCACATACGCCTCTAATGCATGGTGATTTTCCGTTGTACGCATTTTCTTTAGCATCGGTAGCAATACAAAGAATGGTCCAATCGACAAAATGGCACTTATTACATGTATAAAAACGATTATCGAATATATCATTTGATCGAACCCTTTAAGTGGTATTTATTTTTTTGATATTCCTTCTATATTCACGATAATTGAAAAGGTAATAGAGTGCAATGTCTGAATTATGAACAAAAAACTATGTTGTTTTATTCCACAGTCATAAGCAAAAAAGTAGCATTTTCATGGTTTAATCATATACACTTAAATTAGTGTTAACCTAATGTAAATTACTTATTAAAAAATCGTAAATTGGACAGGTTTTTTAAATTTCTGTAGTACAATGCAGATATAGGTGAAACCATCACATAAAAGGTTGCACTTTAGAATATACTTAAGATAGAGGAGAGGATTTTTATAGGTATTCACAAATTTTTTACAAGCTTAAACGACTTAGAGCGAATTATTCGCTGTCCCGGACGCTTCAAATTCGAAGAGCATAATGTAGCAGCTCACTCTTGGAAAGTATCACAATACGCCATGTTCTTCGGCACCTTAGAGGAAATGAATGGCACAACGATTGACTGGAAATCATTATATGAAAAAACGATTAACCATGATTTCGCAGAAGTTTTCATTGGTGATATCAAGACACCAGTTAAACATGCATCGCCCGAGTTAAAACAAATGCTGGCACATGTCGAAGAGAAAATGATGGAAAAATTCATCGTCTCAGAAATTCCAGAAGAATTCCAAGGCATCTTCTTTGACCGTATGAAAGAAGGTAAAGATGCCACTACAGAAGGCCGTTTACTCGAATTCGCAGACAAACTCGACCAATTCTACGAAGCATTTGCAGAGCTAAAACGAGGGAATACTGATTTAGAATTTGTATATATGTATCAAACTGCTTTAGAAAAGTTGTTACGTATCCCACTGCCAACGAGTGTCGCATACTTCAAAGAAGTTATGTTAGCAGACGTTATCGCAGAAGAAACGCAAATCGATATTTACTCATTAACCCATGAAATTATCAATAAAGCCTAAGCCTTGGAAATAAAAAGGCGAAGAGCTTTTTTATTTTACCTAATTTCATAAAAAAACTGCAAATCCCAAGACGCCTTAGGAATTCACAGTTTGCCCTTTACTTTGCTTCTATTTTATAAAACTCTTCAGGAATTGGCCCAACATTACGTCGATGATAAAGCAATGGCTCTTTCTCAGTATTTTCAATATTGAAGACATGCCCGATTAAAATAGTATGATCACCTGCATCAATTTGCTGGATTGTTTCACACTCTAGCACCGATAATGTATCATTCAAAATAGGTAATCTTTGTTCAGACTCTTGCCACTTACATTGACTGAAACGATCTTCAATTTTACTCGAAAATAGGTTACACAGTTCTTGTTGTTCGCTTGCTAAAATATTAACGGCAAATTTTTTCGTTTTCATAAATTCATTATATGATTTTGATTTTTTATCGATTGACCATAAAATGAGTAAAGGATCTAGAGAAACCGATGCAAATGAATTGACCGTTAATCCAAGAGGTTCATGGTTTTCATTGAATGTTGTCACCACTGTAACTCCTGTTGGGTAGTTACCTAAAGCTTTTTTAAACGCTTGCTGTTGCTCTGACATATTATTCACTCCTATTTTTCAATTCCTTTTTATTATGATATCTCTATCATATGTTTATTTTTAACTAAAGGGTTCGGTCAAGAGTATGACGTAGAATTTCTTTAATTATAAGTTATTTTACAATAACAACTCTTTGATCGAGCGATTGTATTTCTTTCTCCTTTGGCGCAACAGTTGGCTTTCCAAATGGTAATTGCGCAATCAGTTTCCATCCTTTTTGAATTCCCCACTGCTTGCAGATTGCAGATGAAAACGTTGGAGTATAGTGCTGCAAACTAGCGCCAAATCCTTCGTACTCCAATGAAGTCCATACTAAGTATTGCAATATTCCTGACGCTTGATGCGACCATTCAGTAAATTGTTCATGAAATAATGGGAACTTATTCTGCATTGATGCAACTACTTCATAATCCTCAAAAAACAATACTGTCCCATAGCCACTTGCAAATGCATTAAACTTTCTCTTGTTTTTTTCTATGTGTTCTTCCGCTAATCCTTCTTTTATAGATTCAAATATAACTTGCCAAAAATCTTTATTACTATTTCCAAGTAGGACAACGAGTCGACCTGTTTGAGAATTAAAAGCTGTTGGAGTGTTTGCTACAGCTAATTGGACAACCTCCTCAATACGTTCGTCAGAAATAACAAATTCATCTGTAATACTATAAAAGGATCGTCTTTCTTCTATCGCTGAATAAAAATCACCTGACATTTTAAGAGTCTCCCTCCTACTCTGTTATATCAAATCTGTAACATTTCACTAATGTATCAAATTTATAAAACTCTTTGGTTTGATCTCTTTGAAAACCAAGCCATTCATACAATCTAATTGCATCTGACATTTTATCTGTAGTATGCAAATAAAGAGACTCTGCTCCTTTTTGTTTAGCATACTCTATACTTACTTTTAACAGTTCTTTAGCCACGCCTTTCCCTCTAGCAGAAGGGTGTACTGCCAACAAACGTACAATAGGAGTATGGATTTCTAACTCAGGCAAACCATATGCCTCCTTTGATGAAGAAAAAATTTGTAATGTTCCCAGAATAGAATCGTTGCTTTTCGCTACTAAAACGCGGTCCAAATTAGGATTGTCTAATGAAGTTCTAATCTCCCCAATATACGTATTCCAAACTTCCTCATTTTCATAACTATCTTTATATTGTTCATAGCTTTTCACTAAAACTTCACGTGTTGCATCCTTTTCTTGTTCTAACAAGACATCTATCGCGATAATACTCCCCATCATACCTGACCCCTTTCTAGGTACATTTAAATTGCACTATTTGTATAGGATTTCGCCTTTTTCTCTACGGCATAAGATACCCATTCTATAATTGCTGTAATAATCCAGTATAAAAAACCGGCTGCTATGAAAGCTTCCAAAAACTTTAGATTTTTGGAAGCGATTATATTTGCAGCACCTGTAATTTCCTTTTGAGATACTAGAAAAGCAATTGATGTGGTATGTAAAAAGCCGATTATTAGGTTTGTAAAATTAGGTATAGACTGAGCTAATGCTTGAGGTAAAATAATTCTTTCCAGTACTTGAAATGTATTCATCCCTATTGCATACGCTGCCTCTATTTGCCCCTGTGATACACTAGATATCCCTGATCGAATAATCTCAGATAAGTAGGACCCCGCTGTTAAAGATAAAGCGGTTATGACAAACAAGACAATAGGAATAGAGTTAGATTGAATAGGTAAATGTAAATATTTAATTAATATATCTAGCAGTAACGGTATCCCAAAATAAATTAACATAATATGCATAATTGCAGGAGTGCCCCTAAAAAAAGAAACATAAGCATTAGCTATTGGGCTTAACAATTTCAAATTATATGCTCTAATCATTGCAACAGAGACTCCGATAAGAAACCCAAAAATAATTGGTATAAATGTGAGTATTAGAGTTAACGGGGCAGCTTTTAATAGTTCCTTGAAAGCAATCCAGATAAAAAGAAAGTCAATTGTCATACTACTTTGCACCCTTTCTCAGATTGTAGCTGTTCCATTTGGTTGATAACGATTTAAATATCTCTCGGAAATTTTAAATACTTTCTCTAAAATTACTACAACAATGTAGTAAACGATTGCTAACGAAATATACACTTCTAAAGCATGTGCTGTTGAAGCAATTAATGTCTCGCCCCTTCCCATCATGTCCATTACACCAATTGTGAAAGCTAAAGAAGTATCTTTTAATGAACCGATTATAGAATTTGAGATATTAGGAAATGCGATTCTAATTGCTTGTGGAAATATTATTCTGTAGAAATTTTGAAAACGAGTCATTCCAATTGAATATGCAGCTTCCGTTTGACCATAATTGATAGCTGAGATGGCACTACGAAATATCTCTGCAAAAATTGCTCCATTACTAAGTGAATAAGTAATAATAACGAAGTAGAGTGCATCCATTCTTGTAATATCTATATTCCATAACATCAAAACTGCAGGTAGCCCATAGTAGACAAGGAATAACTGAATAAGTATAGGTGTACCTCTAATAAATGATATATATAAAGTAATCATTTGCTTTAATATTGGAATATGAAACAACTTTGGTATAGCCGCAACTATACCAATTAAAATTCCAAGTATTGTAGAATAAATTAAAATTTCTAGAGTAATACCCAAGTATTTTGTTAATGTAGGAATAAATTCAATAATTAATGCCGGATCAAATACTTTCCCCATCCACTCGCTTCCTTCCAAACTATTATTTAAAACTCAACAGAATAATCTGCTCCTAGCCATTTCTCGCTCAATTTGCTAACAACTCCCTCCTTCTTTAACTCTCTAAGTGCCTCATCCACTCTATTTGAAAGTGTTGTTTCATCCTTATTGAGTAAGAAATACACTTTAGAATTTAGTAATGTTTCCCCAACTACCTCTTGCTCTGCATCTGCTTGCTCATTATAAAATTTAGCTGCAAATGGTGTTGAAATAATAGCATCTATACGATTTGTTTTAAGTTGATTGATAATATCAGTTGTGTTAGTTCCGTAATTAATCGTCGCTCCTAAATTATGTTTTTTATTGTATTCTTCAATGAAAACGGCTGAATTACTAGTTGGAGTAACACTAATTTTTTTCCCTGCTAAATCATTAATCGATTTAATATCCTTATTGCCTTGATGAATGGTCACCTTTAACGGAAAAACATTATACGGTTCTTTATTAAATAAAAACTTTTCTTCTCTTTCTTTATTCACTTCCATTTGATGCGCAATAAGGTCAATTTTTTTAGTTTCTAAACTTAATAACAAATTTGAAAACTCCATCGTCTTAAATTCGAATTCATATTCCGGTAGCTTTTCATCTATCGCTTTTACAATCTCGATATCGTACCCCGTCAACTTTCCTTCATCATTTATAAAACAAATATTTGGAAATTGAGTTCCCGTACCAACAATGATTTTCTGAACCTTTGTTGAACTTCCTTCTTTATCATCCACTGACTCTGCCTCTGATGAGCAAGCACTCAATAAAGCAATTACAAATAAAAGACCCCAAAACCATAGTTTCTTCATTATTTTCCCTCCCACCTAAATAACTAAATGTCTAAATGTTTATTTGTTTACTTGGTTTTAATCCAAAACTAATACTTCATCTAATGCTTCTTGCAAATGCTCTATTCCTACTTCCGTTACTCCACGATATACATTTCCTTGACCAATTTCTACAACAGGTACGTGACGTACACCGTATTTTACATCTAAAATATCTCTTAAATGATCATTATTAGTGACATCCACTGTTTTATAAGCTAACTCTTTCTCAACTAAATATTTTTTTACATCATCACAATAGCTACAGCCTTCTTTTGACCAAATTATAATAGATATATTTTCTGACATGCTATCTACCCCCGGAATATAATATTTTTTTAATAGCTATTATATTGATACTTCTTTGCGTACCATTGTTGCTAAAGATTTTGGACTTAATAATTCAAAAGACTTTAAACGCTCTTCACTTTTAGGTATAGGTGTATGTAAAATAAACTCATCTATACTGTATAACTGATGCAGTTGGTCTAGCGTACTCTTCACTTCAGTAGCTGTACCAGCAATTATATTCGCGGCATATTCCTTCACCTCATAATCCTCACCGGACTCTTGGCCGAATTTGTCCGCCGCTTCATGCGAATTTAAAGTCAAACTACGTCCACTTGCTAAATGTACTTTTACAATCTTTTGGTTCTCAGCTAAAATTATTGCTTCTTGTGAAGTTGGTGCTGCAATTGTTGCTACAGCTACGATGAACTTTCCATTCTTATTATTTTCTTTATACACTTTCGATGCCTCAGCAATAATGCTATCATCACTATTGATAAAGCGTGCAAATACAAATGTTATTCCTAATTCCCTGGCTAATTTTGCACTGTTTGGACTAGCACCTAACAAATATAATTCCTGTTTACTAGGTGGTATGGGAGTAGCCTGAATTCCTGCTAAAGGGTGCGTTTCGGGAACTTTGTTATCTATTAATTGCTGTAAGAATATTAAACGTTCATCAAAATCTTCACCATTATTAACTGTTCCATATTGTAGAGCTTTCGTAGATAATGGTAACCCACCTGGTGCTTTGCCAATCCCTAAGTCTACACGCCCCGGTTCTAGAGTAGACAACACATGAAAGTTTTCCGCTACTTTATAAGGACTATAATGTTGAAGCATCACACCTCCAGAACCAATTCTAATTCTTTTTGTTTTAGCTAATAAGTAAGATACCAATACTTCAGGGGATGAACCTGCAACATCAACTGAATTATGATGTTCCGATACCCAAAATCGCTCATATCCCCACTCTTCTGCAAGCTGTGCTAATTTTACTGACTGTTGTAAAACATCATGATTAGAAGATCCTTCAATGACTGGACTTTGATCAAGAATTCCAATTTTATACGCCATCGTTTTAACTCTCCTCTTTTCTCCTTAAATAGAATAATCCAACTCAGGAGTCATCCTTTTTAAGAATTGTCTTGTACGTTCTTCTTTCTGTTCAACGAATATATTTTTTGGTGTCCCTTCTTCTACTACAACACCGTTATCCATAAAAATAATTCTGTCAGATATTTCTCTAGCAAAGTTCATTTCATGAGTTACGATAATCATCGTTTTTCCTTCTTTAGCAATTTTAGCGATTACTTCTAATACCTCTCCGACTAATTCTGGGTCTAAGGCCGATGTAGGCTCATCAAATAAAATAACATCGGGATTTAAAGCAAGTGCCCTAGCAATCCCTACACGTTGTTGCTGCCCTCCTGATAATTGACTAGGATAGGAATCTATTTTATTTTTTAGCCCTACTTTTTGTAACACTTCTAATGCAATTTCTTTCGATTCCTTTGCATTTCTTTTTTGTACAACAAGCAAACCTTCCATTACATTTTGCAGTGCTGTTTTATGCTGAAATAAGTTATAGCTTTGAAAAACCATTGCAGATTTTTTTCGCAAACTTATAATTTCCTTTTTATTTACCTTACCGGAATTAATAGAAATATCACCGATTGTTACAGTGCCTCCATCTGGACTTTCTAAATAATTTAGACACCTTAAAAGTGTTGTCTTTCCAGATCCACTTGGTCCTAAAATTGAAATAATCTCGCCCTTATCAACCTTGATATTAATTCCTTTTAGCACTTCATTATGTCCAAAACTTTTACGTAACTCTTTAATATCAATCATCTAATACCTCCTCTCAATACTTTTTTTAGAAATCATTACTATTCAAATTGAATAACTAGGTTTTAATCTATAAATTTAAACTGTTTGCTTTATATAGCGGCTTTGTTTGAATGGCAATCCTAAATTCCCTCTTAAAGTATCAGCTTCATAGTCCTCTCGATAAATACCACGCTGTTGTAAAATTGGTACAACTTTATCAACAAAATTATCCAATGCGTCTGGCAATGTAGCTGCTATAATAAAACCATCTGCTCCACGCTCCTCAAACCATAGCTGTACTAAATCTGCAATTTTGTCAGGTGTACCGATAAATTGTGTACGTGGTGTTGCTTCTCGTAACGCAATTTGACGTAATGTTAATTTCTGCTCAATTGCTTCTCTTTTTATACGATCTGTATGACTACGGAAGCTATTTGCTCCTATATCTCCTAAATCAGGGAATGCTTCATCTAGTGGATATTGAGAAAAGTCGTGATGATCAAAGTAGCGCCCCAAGTATGCTAGCGCTCGTTCAATAGACACTAAATTTGCTAATTCTTCATATTTTCTTTCTGCTTCCTCTTCAGTATCACCAATAATTGGAGATATTCCTGGCAAAATAACAACTTCATCAGGATTGCGACCAAAAGTTTTAACTTGTTCTTTAACATCCTGGTAAAACCCTTGTGCTTCCTGCAAAGTTTTAGCCATTGTGAAAATGGCATCGGCATCTTTAGCTGCTAAGCGTTTTCCTGCTTCTGAAGAACCTGCTTGGAAAATAACTGGCTGCCCTTGCTTTGTGCGACCAATATTCAGCGGTCCTTGCACAGAGAAGAATTCTCCTTGATGATTAAGTTGGTGTAACTTAGACGGGTCAAAAAATTGGTCATTTTCTTTATCCCCAACAAATGCATCATCATCCCAAGAATCCCAAAGACCTGTTGCAACCTCTAAATACTCTTCCGCAATTCGATAACGTTTTGCATGATCAGGATGTTCATCCACAGTTTTATTGTAATTTAATGCTGTATTTTCTAATGGGGTTGTTACGACATTCCAACCTGCACGACCATTACTAATATGATCAAGTGAGGCAAATTGACGTGCAATTGTAAAAGGTTCGCTATAAGAAGTAGAGACTGTTCCAACAAGACCTATTTTTGAAGTAAGCGCAGCTAACGCTGACAAAATAGTTATCGGCTCAAAACGATTCAAGAAATGTGGAATTGATTTCTCATTTATGAATAGACCATCTGCTATAAATACTAAATCAAATTTTCCTTCCTCTGCCTTTTGTGCCTGTTGCGTATAAAAATTTAAATTTACACTTGAATTTGTTAACACTTTTGGATGACGCCACCCTGAAATATTACCACCAACACCATGAATAATCGCACCGAATTTGATTTGTCGCTTTCCAGCCATACTAATACCTCCCATTTTCAATTCCGTATAATTTTTAATTACAAGTTAACTTATAAGAATTATACGTTTTCTAATTGTGGATAATACTAACATTTTTCTTATAGGGCTGACAAGAGTAATAATGATAGGAAAAATTAATAATTGATTAAAAATTTCTATCAATCTATTTTTCATTGTAGAAATGCATTTATAGAGCGATTTATATCTTTACGAAGTAGTTCCACCGCTTCACTTTGAAAATATGTTAAATAGACATGTTGCTTTATCAACAACAAATGAGAAGTATCTATTTCTACTAGTTCACCTCTTGCAAGCTCATCCTTCACACTTAAATAAGGTAAGAATCCAATGCAGTGTTTATTTTTTATGAGTGATTTTGCTACTTCTAAATGATCTACTTTAAATTCAATACGAGGTTCTACCTTCTCTACCTCAAACAATTTATAAATCAAATTCCAATCAAAGGCTCCACACTCAAAAAACACCATTGGTTCCTCTGCAAGTACTTTTGCGTCAATCATTTGCTTACCTAATAAAGAATGTCCAGGACTAACAATTAATCTCACGGAATTATCAAGTATACTATCTTGTTGAATACCTTCACTTGTTAACTGTTTCATAAAAGCCATATCAATTTGCTTATTCAACAACTTTTCTAATAGCACATCATTTGTAGCTGATACAAATTTAAACCGCAACTCAGGATTTTGCGTTTTCCAAAAAGGCAAAGCAAATGGAATAAAGTATTGAGAAGTTATTATATTTGCCCCAATTACAATTTCATGCTGATTCTCTCGATGTTTCATTTGCTGTTTTCCATCATTAAATGTTTGAATGATTTGCTGAGCATATGGAATAAAATCCTTCCCTTGCTGAGTTAGTATTACTCCTCTTCCTTGCCTTTCAAATAACTCCGTATTCAATTCACGTTCCAATGTTTTAATTCGCGCTGTAACTGTAGGCTGTGATAAGAATAACGCCTTCGATGCTTTATGAAAGCTCTGCAAATGCACGACATACATAAAGGCTTCTAAATGATCAATATTCATCTATTTACCTCCCTTTATTATTCCATTTTTCAGTCTTTAGTGTACTTGAAAAAGAAAGTAAATACTATGCAATCATCGTTCTTGCAGTCGCAGCAATTTTGCAGTATTATATGAATACAAGCTGCATTGTTCGTAATCATATTAAGTTTTAACCTTTAAGCTGTAAAAGGGAGTTTTAATTGAGGACGGACTGGCATGCCGCATTCCATTGTTAATGCGGACAAACATGAAACCCTCTGCGAACACCCACTTTGAGGAGTGGTGGTTTAAAACTTTCAATATTAAAAAATTACGGCATACGCGGCTTATTAAATTGCATTATATCAACGTTTTTTAACGTTTAAGCACTTACCTTTTGGTAGGTGCTTTTTTGTGCATATTTCTCCGATGGTGCAAATTTTTAAATTACTTTTATGTAATATACGAAAGGAGAATATAACCCCATTATTGATGAATTCCCATCACTTGAAAAGTGTTCCAAAAAGTCAAAGCATCCCTAGATTAGCGAAGTTTCTAAAATGCAGAATACAATATAAAGGAAAAGAAACAATGATAAAATTTATTATTTTATAACGCTCTAAGGACAAACGTTTAAACTTTATCTTTTAATTGTAAAAGGGTTCGAGGACGCATTTTATTCTATCACCCAGTAATTATGGATTGGTTAGCTAACTAATAAAGAAGAAAAAGTGAAATCATTAATTACATATGAATATAAATATTAAACAACATATAATGCCCACCTATAATATCTGGTGGGCATTATTCTTTATAATTCATATAGTATTAGTTGTGAAGCCAAATGCACCTAGTATAGTTAGTATGATGTCATTAATTGCCTGTCGCAAAACATCCAATTGTTAATGTAGTAAACCGTAAATCATCAAATTGTGAACTTTAGCTTCCACGAAGTTAAACTCATCTTTTTCAATTTTACTATGTGGTTGTGGGTGAAACCATTGAACTTCCCTATCATGAAAGATCCCTCGATAGTCGTTCCCCTCAATGTTTATTTTAAATTGAAAACGTTCGTTAACTTGACCTTCACACAACGGTTTAATTACCTCAAAATTTTGTAACATAATGAAAATCTCCTTCTTTAGTTGGATTTTTAATATTCCTTGAACGGCTTTGATTATGTTTTGTTTTCGTTTTGCTTATGGCTTTATACTAACAATCCAAAATTAGAAAGTAAGGTGAAAAAGATTAGAGTTTCATGAGAATAAAACAACAAAGTGTATCTTTCGGGGTTGTAACTTATAAAATATGAACTTTTCTAAGGTGGTGAAATGAATGTTAGGCGTAAATAGACAGTTTGCCGTACCAATTCGACTGTGTAGGAATATGACGCAAGTAAATATAACGAGAATTGCTGCGTTGGCTTGCGCCAATATGGTGTTTGATTTTTGTCTTATATGTATTCTTCTAAATGAAACAAAAAAATTGACGTCGCCCAGTAATTGGTTGACGTCTTTTTGGTTATTATTCTCCGAGAATTAATTCTTCGAGTACTTCTGGCAACTCACTCGCAGCACTCGAAAAGTAACATCAATCAATCTCTAAGAAAATTGAAAAATTGAGCGACTTGTATATGAATGACATGATTTCGATTGAGGACATGAAAGCGAAAGTTGAAGCGTTGCAAAAAGACAAACAAGCTATAGAATTCAAACTTAAAGATAAGATAGGCATAAAACTCTAAATCGATTCAAAGAAGTCTTATCTGTGGAGTTGGTATCGAAAATGCGGTATGAAGACCAGAAACGAGTGGTTAACACCTTAATTAGTAAAGTAGATGTAACTTCCGAGAACATGCGTATTCTCTGGGATATTTAGCACTTTGGAACAATGAGGTATGGCATGATGCAGTTATTTGGCAAAAAACTAGATGCGAGAGAAGAAGATATTTTTTAGGAACTACTTTAAGAGTTGTTAAACAAATTCAACGAAGAGATAGCCAACCATAAATACTTTTCTTCACTCAAGCTACGCCGTTAATTGAATAGAACCATCTTTTAAAAAACAGCCTAAAATTTTTATAAAAAAGAGGCATCCTAATGAAAGGATACCTCTTTTTTTATGGTTGCATCATTAAAAATTAAAGTTTTACGATGTTTGTAGCTTGTGGTCCACGTTGGCCTTCTTCTATTGAGAATTCAACTTTTTGACCTTCTTCAAGTGATTTGAAACCATCACCTTGGATAGCTGAGAAGTGAGCGAATACATCGTTTCCGCCTTCTACTTCGATAAAACCAAAACCTTTTTCTGCATTAAACCATTTTACTGTACCTTGTGTCATTAAATGACCTCCATTAATTGTATTCAATATTATCATTTTTCTTCAAGAGAAAAAATGCAGATTCATTATAAAGCAAAAAATCATATTTGTCTACGGTGTATACATTCATAAACATTTTTCTTTATCTTCAAATAACTTCCGTAAAATTCTGCGCCTTTTCATCCAATGCTTCAGCAGAAGTTGATATTTCTGCAAAGTCTTGAATTGCTACATTGATTTGGCCATGCGTCTGCTCCACGCTTTGGGATACTCGGTTTATACTTCCTGTTACTTTTTCAATTTCCAAAGTAATTCCTTCAACATTATCTCTCACTTCGGAAATTGAATGGGCTACCTTTTCAGACAGTTTTCTTACTTCCTTTGCAACAACATCAAAACCTCGACCATGCTCTCCTGCCCTAGCAGCTTCAATTGCCGCATTCAATGCTAATAAATTTGTTTGGGAAGCAATTTCACGAATGGTTTTCACGATCCCTTTAATAGAATCAGCTTGACTTTGTAAACTTACTAAATTAACTGTATTTTCCTCTGATTCTCTTGCAATACGATTAATCGTCTCACGCAATTCTTGACTTCTCATTATTCCGGCTTCGGAACGATTATGTAGCTGTTTGGACATGCCTTTTAAATCGTCGGCTACTTCCATAATCATATTCTGGCGCTCTGTTATATTAGTAGCTATTTTCGAAACGCCTACTATTTTATTACTATTTTCAGCATAGATAGGCATATAGGTGGCTTCTAGCCATATTCGATTTCCCGTTGCATCCATTCGTTCAATTTTATCTTGAAAGCTCTTCCCTGATAGTAAACTTCTCCAAAATCGGTCATAGGACACACTATTTACGAAGGATGGCAAGCAAAATTCTTTATGATTCTTCCCGTACATTTCTTCCACACTATACCCTAAAGTTTGAGCAAAAAGATTATTTACGTATGCTACTTTTCTATTTAAATCAAATCGTATAATAGCTAAATTTTTTTCAATGGCTTTCACTACAAGCTCGTCTGTCACCTGGTTTTCTAACACATTCATATTAACCAACCCCTCTTATTTGAATATTCATTTCATTATTACTCAACGTATTTCTCTTAAATTTTTCTATAAAAATGTATCTAATTTGTTTGAATTAATTTTTATTCTCGTTCCAATATGACAGTGCTGTTATATATCTAAAATTATGTAATGATTCTGTATCCTACTAAATAGTCCAATTGTGTAAATATTATATTCTATAAACGTTTTAGAATTTCCTCTTCAAAACTATAGTGCCTATCAGCCTATCTCACTTCAATATCATAAATACTCATCTTTCCCCTCCATTTCATTTAGTTGTGTTAATAACTCGTTTAATTCATTTAACCGTGATTTCAATGCTCCGTCTTGCACTATTAATGTTTCACATTCCGATACTTTATTGAGAATCTCTTTGGTAATTAAAGTTTCTTGTAGCTGCGCTTTTTCTGTAAGCGACACAATGATAGCTCGCTTATCTTGAGTAGAAACTTTCTTTGTTACCCACCCTTTATCAACCAACTTATTTATTATGGGATTTAGTGTGCCTATGCCTAAACACACCTTTTCACTAAGCTGTTTCACCAATAATTGATCCTTCTCCCAAAGAGCTAAAAGCACCAAATATTGTGGATATGTTAAATCAAAAGGTTCTAAAATTCGGCGATATAATTTTGCAAATTGATTTGCTGCCTTATAAACTTCAAAACAAAGCTGATTGTCTAATTTAAATGATTTATTCACATTACTCTCTCCATTAAAATATATCGTATACGATATATTTATTTTATTTTACATTTCGATAAATGTAAATTTTTAGTTAAAATATATTTCCTACTTCTATAATGAGTATTTTTCTTTATGAAACTGCAGATAAATAAGAAATAAAAGGAATAATAAAACGCATGTAAATATACATGCGTTTGTTAAATTATAAATATATTAAATAGAGAATATACGTTACAAAACTACCCGCCAATTATTATTACATGTCGCTGTAATCTCCTTCATTTCTAGTAACTCATTTGCAATAAGTTCGGTCATATCTGTTTGAATTTCTTTTAAAATAGGTCTCCCTTTGAACATTTCAAAATTACCTGCCCCGCTTGCACGATAGCTATTCATCACCACTGTAAATTGTCTATCCATATCTATTGGTGAATCTTCGTATAAAAGTTTTGTAACTCGTGCACCAATAGGATTGGAAATCTTCAATTCGTATTCAATTCCCTCCCACATATCGTAGTTAAAATGCTGAGCTTTAGGTTCAGCAAACATTGGATTTACAATGAGTTCTCCATTATTCTCACTAAAATAAGTCCCACATTGCTCTAGTGCATCTTTTATATCTTGCCCTGTCAATTGCAGTACTTTTAATGTATTTGGATAAATATAATTTGAAACAATATCACGCATTGTGACAGAATTGCTAAATCCGTTTGCCTCGTTATTAAATAATGCTGTATTCGAAATCATTGCTCCTGTAACTTTCATTTGAAGTTTATTTATAAACTCTACATAAGGATGGTCTGCCAAACGTGTTTGAAAAGCATCAACAATTTGCATATCCCCTTGAATCTCACCAATTTTTTGATCCAGCCATTGCTCCGTTTCCTCTTGAATTGTCGCAATAGCCTCGAGTGTGGCCACATTTGCTGGAACACTTTCATCAATTGTAATGAGCTTTGATTCATGCTCTACCCTTACTACCTTCCCGCTTAGATCGTGAGAAATGGAAAGAATAATTTCTCCAAGTGCCTGTCCTTGTGTTCCTGGTTGTATGATAGAAACTCCATTCAATTTATCAGCTAGTAAGCGATGTTGATGGCCTGTAATAAGCACGTCAATGCTTGGTATCTTTTCACAAATAGCATAACCTTGATTTTCCCCAGTATCTTGTTCTGTAAATTCCCCTGTTTCTAAATGGCGCTCGAATCCGCCATGATACGCAACGATTAACACATCTACATTTTCTTCTTGATGTATGTGATTGCACCAATATTCAGTTGATTGCAAAGCATCTTCAAATCGTAAACCTTCTATATGAGCTGCCTCTTCCCATAACGGTACAAAGTGTGTCGTAACCCCGAGAATCGCGAGTCTAATACCTTCTATCTCTTTAATAATATATGGCTTCCCGAAATATGGATTTCCACTATCTTGATGAACAATATTCGCGCCTAACCACGGAAATTGAGATTTCTCAACAACATTTGATAATGTTTTTAATCCAAAGTTAAATTCGTGATTGCCAAAAATAGCAGCATCATAGCTTAAATAATTTGCTACTTGAATGATTGGATTATCCATTTCCGAGTGAAATTTGGAATGGAAATATGTTAGCGGACTACCTTGTATTAAATCTCCATTATCTATCAATAACACTTGTCCTATCCTTCTTCTTTGTTGAATAATGGTCGCTATTTTTGCTAATCCCATAGGTGCTTCTGTTTTATCTCGATACAATGTTGGGTATACATATCCGTGAATATCACTTGTTATCAGCAGGTGAATCTTTGTTTCTTTCATAAGGGCCCTCCTCCAAAAATCTTCATTACTATTTTTACATCTCTTCTTATATTAACAAAACTTGTAAACTACCCTGTCTTCTTTTGGTAATATTTACATCATATTGACATATAGTTAACATTAGAATGTTATATTTCAAATGTAATTTAATTCAATAAACTTACATTAGGAGGTTTTCATTTTATGTTTAAGAAATTAGGTATAGTTACCGCTATGTTAGCGATAATTACAGGGCTTTTAGTTGGGTGTAGCGAGGATGATGAAAATAGTGCTAGTAAAGAGGACGGCTATGTACCAAAAGAATTATCGGTTCAATTTGTACCTTCTCAAACAGCAGATACACTTGAAGCAAAAGCAAAACCTTTAGAAAAATTGCTAAGTGACGAACTTGGTATTCCAGTTAAAGTAAGTGTTTCAACAAACTACAACACGATTATTGAAGCAATGGACTCTAAAAAGGTTGATGTTGGATTTTTGCCTCCTAGTGCTTATGTTTTAGCAAAAGAAAAAGGAGCAGCAGAAGTCATTTTACAATCACAACGTTACGGAGTTGATGATGCAACAGGTCAACCAACAGACCAATTAGTCGATGGCTATAAGTCTCTTTTCGTTGTAAAAGCAGATTCTAAAATTAATAATGTGAAAGATTTGAAAGGCAAAAAAATTGCCTTCCAAGATGTTACTTCTTCTGCTGGTTACGTATGGCCAGCTGCAACATTATTAGCAAATGGGATTGATCCACTAAAAGATGTTACAGGCGTTACAGTTAAAGGGCATGATCAAGGCATTATTTCTGTTCTTAATGGGGATGTAGATGCAGCCGTTGTATTCCAAGATGCACGTAATACTGTTATGAAAGATTATCCAACTGTTTTCAAGGATACGAAAGTAATCGAATTTACTGAGATGATACCAAATGATACGATTGCTGTTCGTTCAGATATGAATGAAAAATGGTCAGAAAAAATTACCGATGCATTTATCAATATCGGTAAAGATCCTAAAGGTCATGAAATTATTAAAGAAATCTACACACATGAAGGTTATGTAAAATCTGATGATAGTAAGTTTGATATTGTTCGTGAATATGCAGAGAAAGTAAAAACAGAGTAATTATTATAGGGGTGTATTAATGGTATTTAGCCACTTAATATACCCCCTTATTCATCATTCAATTGATATTGAATAAAGGAGGTTGTGGAAATTACGTGATTGAATTTAAACAAGTATCTAAAATTTATCCAAATGGCGTTGTCGGACTTGATAATATTAATTTAACGATTAAAAAGGGTGAATTTGTCGTAATCGTTGGTTTATCCGGCGCTGGTAAGTCCACTTTTCTTCGTTCTATCAATCGCCTGCACGAGATTACTTCAGGTGAGATTATCATAGACAATACTTCCATAACAAAAGCAAAAGGTAAACAACTCCTTAAAATTCGCCGGGATATAGGAATGATTTTTCAAAGTTTCAATTTAGTAAAACGATCTACTGTCATCCGAAATGTACTCGCGGGGCGTGTCGGTTATCATTCTACAATGCGCACCCTATTAGGTCTATTCCCACCAGAAGATAAAAAGTTAGCAATGCGTGCACTAGAACGGGTCAATATTATCGATAAGGCGTATTCAAGATCCGACCAATTATCCGGAGGTCAGCAACAACGTGTCTCTATTGCACGCGCGCTAGCCCAAGAAGCAAAAATTATTCTAGCGGACGAACCTGTCGCTTCATTAGATCCATTAACTACGGTACAAGTTTTAGAAGATTTAAAAACTATTAATGTTGAGCTTGGTATCACTTTAGTAGTTAATTTACATTCAATCGAATTAGCAAGACAATATGCTACACGAATTATAGGGCTACAAGAAGGGCGTGTAGTTTTCGATGGTCCTGTAGAACAGGCAACAGATGAACGCTTTAAAGAAATTTATGGCCAACCGTTTGAGGTGAAGAATAATGAGGAAAGCGTTAACTTACCCATCTCACACTGAACTTTCAAGTATGAGTATGCGAAGGAAAAAACATGTATGGACTGCTCTATTCCTAATACTGCTATTTGCATGGAGTTTATGGCAAACTGAGTCGTCTCTTTTGGATTTCATTAATGGTTTTTCGAATATGTTTGATTTATTAATACAAATGGTACCACCGAATTGGGCTTATTTTGATAATGTAGTACCACCAATGCTAGATACCATTCGCATGGCTTTATTAGGAACTACAATTGGGGCAATTCTAGCTATTCCATTCGCTCTGCTTTCAGCAAGTAATGTATTCAAAAACAAAGCACTCTATTATCCTATACGTTTCATCTTGAATCTTATCCGGACCATCCCAGAACTTTTACTCGCAGCAATTTTTGTCGCAATTCTTGGATTAGGTCCATTACCAGGAATATTTGCTCTAGGAATTTTCTCGATGGGCATTATTGCAAAACTTACTTATGAAGCTACGGAAGGCATAGATCCCGGTCCACTAGAAGCCATGACAGCTGTTGGAGCGAATAAGATACAGTGGATTGCCTATTCAGTAGTACCACAAGTAACTCCCTACTACATTTCCTTTGTACTATATGCTCTTGAGATTAATGTAAGAGCAGCAGCCATTTTAGGACTAGTAGGTGCAGGTGGTATTGGAGAATACTATGATAAAACGCTCGGTTTCTTAGAATACGATAAAGTAAGTACCATTATCATTTGTACATTACTTGTTGTTTTGGCAATCGATTACGTAAGTATGAAGCTACGGGAGAAATTATTATGAAGAATGCCGCTTATCCTATAAAACCAAAACGTTCGAGATGGAAACTCTGGTCAATCTATATTGTGTTGTTCTTGATATATGTGTGGGCATTATCTGGCGTTCCCTTAGAAGGATTTAAAGAAACAGCTGGACAAATTTCGAAAGCTATTATTAATGGTCTTTTTTCTCCAGATTGGGATTATGTTTATTTACCTGAAGGTGAAGATTTACTACGCGGGTTACTTGATACATTAGCGATAGCGATTTTAGGAACTTTCGTCTCTGCATTCTTATGTGTCCCATTTGCATTTTGGGCTGCAAATAATTTATCCAAAGGCGTAATACTGACTCAATCTGGAAAATTCATGTTGAGTTTCGTCCGAACATTTCCTGAGCTGGTCATGGCATTAATATTCATCAAAGTTGTAGGACCAGGTTCTTTTGCAGGTGTACTTGCTTTAGGGCTTCACTCTATTGGGATGCTTGGTAAATTATTTGCTGAAGAAATTGAAAACATAGACCTTGGACCAACTGAAGCATTAAAGGCTACTGGAGCAAATCCAATCCAAATGTTATGGTTTGCCGTTGTACCACAAGTCATTCCTGGCTTTATATCTTATACATTGTATCGTTTTGAGATTAACCTTCGCTCTGCCAGTGTGTTAGGTATTATTGGAGCAGGAGGTATTGGAACACCGTTAATATTCGCTATTCAATCACGGAACTGGAGTAGAGTTGGTATTATTTTATTAGGCATTATTGTGATGGTCACGATTATTGATATGATTTCTAGCTCGATTCGAAAAAGAATCGTTTAAACTCTTCTTTCAAAATCAACCATTAGGCGGAAACTGAAATGAAAAGATTCCTGTTACGAAGTATTGTTGCATTTATTGCTCTCCTTGCGTTAGTAGCCAATATGGACATCAGTTTTGCAGAGAATTCTTCTGATCCTGCACCCGCATTAGTTCCATCAACACCGAATTGAAAAAAAGTATTGTTTGATAATAGTCATGGACAAACTGCCGGTCAAGCAGATTGGGTCATTAATGGAGCATTCTCAGATTTTGCTAATGCACTAGTTGCCGAAGATTATTATGTTAAAGAACATCGTAGTGCTAACCCTTTAACATTACAAGACTTACAAGGTTATGATGTATTCGTAATTCCAGAAGCTCAAATTCCTTTTAAGAAATCTGAGCAAGAAGCAATTGCTACATTTGCAGAGCAAGGTGGGGGTGTATTTTTTATCGCTGACCACTACAATGCAGACAGAAATTTAAATCGTTGGGACTCCAATGAAGTCATGAATGGCTGGCGTAGAGGTGCTTATAGCAAACCTTCGCCTTCGTTTAGGTTCTGGAAATAATGTATTAACAAATACAGTAGATTTGGACTAAATAATATTTAAGTATGCCATTTAGAAGCGATTAAACAATTATGGAACCTATTTGGGAGGTTAACTTTCAAATAGGTTCTTTTTTCTCTATTTTAATACTTGCATATACTTTTCCATTCCTTCACAAAGCATGTAAAATACTTTATAGCATTATAAATCTACAGAGGAGGCACTTTATGCTAAAACGTTTAGTCATCACTGGCTACAAAGCACATGAGCTAGGCATTTTTAATGATCAACACCCCGGTATACCGATTATAAAGAAGGCGTTACATAATCAATTGATTTCCTTAATTAACGATGGATTAGAATGGGTTATTTTAAGTGGTCAACTTGGTGTAGAAACTTGGGCAGCAGAAGTTGTACAAGAACTGCAAATTGAATATCCAGAGTTAAAATATGCGATTATCACGCCATTTCTGGATCAACAAAAGAATTGGAATGAACAAAAACAAGAAAAATACGATATGATTGCGGCAAAAGCAAACTTTGTGACGAGTTTAACGAAGCGACCATATGAAGCACCTTGGCAATTTATCGAGAAAAATAAATTTCTCATAAAAAATTCAGATGGTATTCTCATTATTTATGATGAAGAAAACGACGGCTCTCCTAAATATATAAAAAAGCTTGCCGAGCTGTATGCCGACAAGCATGATTACACGACTCTCAACATTAACGCCTATGATTTACAGGTTGTTGCTGAAGAAGAACAGATGAAAGAATGGGACTAGTTTTTAGAGGAGAGTTTTTTTGTTCTCAATGAAATCGTAACTCCACACACAATCACAATTCCACCTAATAATTGAAATAAGTCAATTGGCGTTCCCAGTACAATTAAACCAACAATCATCGCAATAAATGGTTCCAAATTCATCAACAACGAGGCATTAGATGCTCCTACTTTCTGAATCGAGTTATTCCAAAGATAAGTACATAGACCGTGCATAATAATCGCTGTAACTATTAATAGTAACCAATATGATAATGGAACTGTAAGGGCTTGCTCCATATACTTCCACTGCACAAATGGTAGCAACCCAATTAAACCAAAAATATTACTATAAAAAGTTATAACGCCGGGTGGCATCGATTTTGAAAGTTGTTGAACAAAAATGAGGAAAATAGAAAAGGATAGCATTGTTAATGTTATTAGTAATTCGCCTTTACCAAAGTGTATTGTCACAAACGAACCATTCGTTATGACTAGCCAAACACCAAGTAAGGCAGCTAATGAGCCGAACCAAAATACTTTTTTCTTTCGCTCCTTAAAAAAGACTACAGATAAAATAGCCGTCATTATAGGGGATAACGCTAAAATAAGAGCAGCTTTAACCGGTTCTGAATATTGTAAACTGGCATAAAAACTCCATTGATTGAGGGTAATACCAATAAGCCCCGCAATAACTAATATTAGAAAACCCTTTTTAGATAGCCTATAATTTCTTACATCTCTAAAAGTAATGCTCCATAAAAATAGCACTATAAAAATTAATCGAATAAACGCAATAACACTTGGAGCAAATACATTTACTAATATAGCACCAAAAATAAAATTACTACCCCAAGCAAAAACACAACAAAATAAAATGAAATACGTAAATAATTGATTTTTCATAAAAATACCTTTCTTCAATTTTCCAGCTTTTCTAAAATGCTAAGAGGATACCCTCTAGGAAATACAACAATCACCGTTTCCTTTCGGGTTATCCTCTCATTATTTATACAAATTGACCATTCACCATAACAGTTCGCTTAAGCGGCTTTCGAGCAACTACTTCTGCTGAAGAAGCGGCATCAAAGAATACAAAGTCTGCATCATCCTGAACATTCGGCCAAACTTTTCGACCACCCTGGTCTAAAGCTGTAATTCCTCCTGTAATCCATTTCAAAGCATTTCTAAGTGATTTCTCATCAATTTTACGCGTTAACTCACAAAAACGAGTAACTTTTTCTAGAACGTCCCCAGAGCCATATGGACTCCAAGAATCAAAGAATCCATCACAACCAAAATTCACTTTTACTCCGTATCGATCTAGTAAATCGATTGGTGGAATAACTCTCTTTAAGTTAATAGGAACTGTGGACATAATAGCAACATTATTTTCTGCTAAACGTGTTGCAATTTTCTCTTGTTCAGGAATAGATACATCACCTAAACAAAAAGAATGGCTTAAAGCTGTACGTCCATAATAATTTGCATTCTCAATAATGTCTACCCATTTATCCACTGTATAATAGCCTACATGTCCGCCATCATGAAGGTGAATATCAACATCTGCATCAAATTCTGTAGCTATATTCATAGTTTCATATAAAGATTTTTCAATTGCATTATCAATTCCTGCTGGGTCTAATCCCCCAACCATTGTTGCTCCACTACGCATCGCTTCTCTAATTAAAGCAGGTACATGATCTCGAAGTAAACCGTGTTGTGGGAAAGCAATAATGTCTGCAGTTACTTTACCTTTAAATGTATCAAGTGCTGCAATAACACCCTCTAAATTTTTCAGTCCGATATAAGGATCAATATTAACGTGTGTCCGAATATGCGTCGCACCATTTGCTAAAATTGTTTCAATCATTTTTGTCGCTCTTTGCTGTGTAGAATCAGCAAGTAAAGGTAGTTCGCTTGCCTCATGTGCCAATCGTTCTTTTAAGTTGGCCACAGGTGTACAAGCTCTCCACCCTAAAGACATATATGTTTTATCAAGATGATTATGCATCTCTTTAAATGTTGGAACGGCAAGTTTTTCTTTCATATCGATACTATCTTCATTAAAAGGAATATTTTCAGAAGTAGAAATTAATTTCGTTATTTTACCCTCAGTTATTTGAATATGGAATAATGCTGTTTCAGTTTCAACTGTGCCATTTGGTAAGACTCTTTCTCCTACTTCTAATTTCACATTTGAAAGCCACTGTACGTTACTCATTATTACCCCTCCTGTCCTACTAGTTCTTCATTTGTGAAAATAAGTTGACCTTGTGAAATAACATGTGTAATTGGTCTTCTTCTTGCTACAGCATGTGCTGAACACTCTGCATCAAGTAATACTATATTCGCTAAATCTCCCACTTGAGGCCAAACTCTCATACCTACATCATTTAGTGGGGTAATTCCACCTGATGCATATTTCCAGCAACGATTAAGTGAGTATTCATCAATGCATTTAAATCTTTCTACAAATGTATTTAGCTTTTCTACAGTATTCCCTGTCCCAAAAGGTGACCAGTGATCCGTTAAACTATCGTGTCCAAGCGAAACTCTTACCCCATTATCATATAAGTATGGAATTGGAATAGTTGTTCGACCAATTGGTACCGTTGAAGTGACATCGATTTGAGCATCTGCTAAAGTCGCCGTTAATGCTTCTAACTCTTTACCTTCTAGATCACCTAAAGCCATTGCATGACTAATTGTCACTTGTCCAACTTTGTTAGCTTCTTTCGTTAATTTCGCCAATTGATAGAATTCAAAAGCACCAAGTGTATTTGGGTCATGAATATGCATATCAATACCAGTTCCTGCTTCCACTGCTATATCCATAGTTGTATGCAATGATTTATCGATATCACGATCTATGACAGAAGGATCCAATCCACCAACTAATGTGGCACCCATTTTCATTGCTTCACGTATTAATGGTTCAACACCCGAACGTAATAATCCGTGCTGAGGAAAGGCTACAATATCATAAGTAACTTGTCCTTCAAATTTTTGAAATGCCTCTTTCGTAATTTCTATATGCTTTGTACCGATTTGTGGATCCACATTACAATGTGATCTAATGTGTGTATGACCCTGTGAAAGTAAGAATTGGATCATATTTTCCGCACGCTGAAGTGCTACAGGAAGTTGAGCAGGTAATAATTCCCCCTCCTCTTCTATTCTAGTGAAAATACCTTTCATAGCTGGCTTACAAGCCTTCCACGGACCACCAAAATATGTTTTATCAACGTGAATATGCATTTCTCTAAAGGCAGGCATTAATAAAGATTCTTGAGCATCTAAAACCTCAATATTTGAAGACAGTATATCTTTCCCGATTTCAGTTACTTGTCCATTCATAATTAATACATCAAAAATCTCAGTTTGTGTATTGACAATATGGCCATTTATATAGCTAAAACCGGTTTCTAACTTAGCGTTTTTTATCAATAGATTCTGCATTACTTACTACCTCCTATATGAATAAAACTAAATTGGCTACAATGAGCAACGAATTGCATGCAAATTTCGCTCATTTTGTAAATCATATATCATTGTCGATATATTCGCTATTTTCTGTAATTAATAGTTTCATAATCAATATGATATTAACGTAGAGCTTATCCTAATCCCAAAAATCAGGTATAAGTTTTTATAATCTACAACTAGCGTGATACTCCTATTAGTGATAGCAAAATAAAAAAGCTATTCCACGAAGTGTTTAACACCTGTGGAATAGCCTTGAATTACTACTCTTTATTTCCATCTAATACTTTTAACGTTTTTTTGTTAGCCTTCCAGCTCCAATAAGTTGCGAGTAGTGGCCCTGAAATATTGTGCCATACACTGAAGATCGCACTTGGAACTGCAGCTAATGGACTGAAATGGGCAACTGCTAATGCTGCTCCTAGACCGGAATTTTGCATTCCTACTTCTATAGATATTGCTTTTTGATCTTCATAATTCAATTTCAGTGCTTTTGCAATTAAGAATCCAAATAGTAACCCTAAACCATTGTGTAAAATAACAACAGCGAATATTAATAGCCCTGTTTCTAAAATTTTATCGCGGCTACCACCTACAACTGCAGCAACAATCATCACTATCGCAATAACAGAAATCAAAGGCATAACGCCAATTGCAGCATCCGTTTTATTTTTGAATATTAATTTTACAACAATGCCTAAAAGAATCGGGATTAACACAATTTTAACAACAGAGATAAACATATCACTTGCGGATACCTTTAACCACTCACTTGCTAGTAAATACACAATAGCTGGTGTCAAAAGTGGTGCAAGTAAAGTCGTAATAGAAGTGACTGTTACAGATAATGCTGTATTCCCTTTTGCTAAAAACGTCATAACATTTGAAGCTGTACCACCTGGGCAAGATCCAACTAAGATGACACCTATTGCGACTTCTGGGGATAAATTAAAACCTTTAGCTAGTATGTATGCTAATAATGGCATGACTATAAATTGCGATAAAACACCGACTATAACCCCTTTTGGCTGCTTCAATATCAATTTGAAATCTCCTATAGATAATGTCATCCCCATACCAAACATAACAATCCCTAATAATAATGAAATATGAGGCCCAATCCACGTAAATTGCTCTGGTGCATATAATGCTAAACCTGCAATTACCAAGATCCATATGGCGAAAGTATCGCCAACAAATTTCCCGATCTTTTCAATCGTCTGCATGTTACTTACCTCCTTTACAATATTATTAGATTATATGCTTGAGGTTTTAATTTATCATACTAAATTTATCGTCTAGTTTATAAACGGTGTATTTTAGTAATCTACGGCAATAAAAAAAGATACATCACTATAAAGAAGTGATGTACCTTAAAATAATATTAAACTTTCTAATCTATTAATTCTTCCTTTGATTCTTCTCTTCTCCATGGGATCATATTAAAAATTATATTTAATACGATAGCAGTTACACTTCCTGCAACGATACCGTTACTTGTTAGGATTTGAACGCTATCAGGTAAGACTTTGAAGATATCTGGAACAACTGTAACACCAAGGCCCATGCCGATTGCACAAGCGATAATCATTGAATTACCTTCAGATTGATTGATCGTTGTACTTAACATTTTAATACCTTGAGCAATAACCATCCCGAACATTGCAATCATAGCCCCACCTAGTACAGGCGTTGGAATGATTGTCGTTAATGCTGCTACTTTAGGCAAGAAACCTAGTGTTACTAGGAACCCACCTGTGACAAAAATAACATTGCGTGTACGTACGCCTGTCATTTGTAGTAACCCAACATTTTGAGAAAATGCTGTGTATGGGAATGAGTTGAAAAGACCGCCGATAATAGAAGCTAAACCTTCAGAACGATAACCACGAGCTAAATCCTTTTCTGTTACAGGTTGCTTGCATATATCACTAAGTGCAAAGTAAGAACCTGTCGACTCTACTAAAGATACTAAGGCTACAAGTGTCATCGTAACAATTGGTTCCCAATGGAATGTTGGTGTACCAAAATAGAATGGCTGAACCATTTGCAAAAAGTCAGCATCAATCACTGGAGTAAAGTCAACTTTACCCATGAAGATTGCCGCAATTGTTCCGAGTACTAATCCTATTAAAATAGAAATTGCACGAGCAAATCCCTTGGTGAATCGATAAATTAAAACAATAGTAATCAATGTTCCAAATGCTAACGCGATGTTAGGAGCAGAACCAAAATCCTTAGCTCCTTGGCCACCACCCATATTGTTAATAGCAACTGGTATTAAAGTGATTCCTATAATTGTTACAACTGAACCAGTGACAACTGGTGGGAAAAAACGTACTAACTTTCCAAAAAAGCTTGCAATCAATACTACAATTAGACCTGAAGCAATGACAGAGCCATAAATTGCGGATAAGCCATATCCTTTACCAATTGCAATAATTGGTGCTACTGCCGTAAAGGTACAGCCTAAAACGATTGGTAAACCTATACCAAAGAATTTACCACGTACCACTTGTAATAGTGTTGCAATACCACACATCATAATATCAATGGAAACTAAATACGTTAATTGCGTTGAATCAAAACCTAAAGATTTACCAATGATTAAAGGAACTAGAATAGCCCCTGCATACATTGCTAATAAATGCTGAATCCCAAGTGTCACTAATTTCAGGTTTTTCATCGAGCCAATTCTCCTTCGGCAAATGTTACTTTACCGTCTTCCAAAGATGAAATGATTGCTAGAGAATCAATACGAATACCTTTTTCACGAAGTAGCTTACCACCATCTTGGAAACCTTTTTCAATGACAATACCTACGCCACTAGCAGTTGCGCCTGCTTGTCCAACGATATCAAGTAAGCCTTTCACAGCTTCTCCATTCGCTAAGAAATCATCAATAATTAGTACAACATCATCTGATTTTAAGAAATCTTTTGATACAGAAATTTCATTCGTTTCATTCTTTGTAAACGAGTGAACTTTTGAAGAATATAAATTTCCTGCTAGAGTTAAAGATTTACGTTTACGAGCAAATACTACGGGTATACCTAAAATAAGACCCGCCATAGTAGCTGGTGCAATACCTGAAGATTCGATTGTAACAATTCTTGTTAAACCTGCATCTTTATAGCGATTCGCAAACTCTTGACCGATTTCTTGCATAAGTTTCGGATCAATTTGGTGATTCAAGAAAGAATCAACTTTTAATACTGTTTCTGATAATACTTTACCATCTTGTACAATTTTGTCCTGCAGTGCCTTCAAGTTTAGGCGCTCCCTTCTTTTCCTAGCAGTCTCCAAATTTTGTACTATATTAACTAGAATATAATAAAAAAACTCAGAAACCATGCATCCATTCATACTATGAGTGGAGCAAAGTCCCCCGAGCTAAAAGTTCGTTGGGTATAGAAAAATAATGTCATTAGACATTTACTTTCTATATCATTGCCTCTCATAGTCAGTTTGTTTACGGCAAACCGGTAGAAACTTGCGAGCCTTATTCTCGCTTTTATATGAGTGAATGCTATTAAGATTTTCGTTATAGAATGTTCCTATTATAGCACTGAAATTTTGAATTTCAATCCTTACAAATAATGAAAGACTATTCAATCTTTTTCACGTTTTTAAAGCACTAAAACAAAAGGAACTATGTGGTATTTAACTAGTTCCATATATTTAAATAACTCATTTATTTAAGCTATGCAAATTAGAACTTATGCTATAATTCTCCTTAAGTTATTTTACAAAAAATACAATTTCAAGGAGTTGGAGATGTGATATGAGTAAATGTCCTAAATGTGACGCAAACGAAATGAAAAAAGGGGTACTTCACAGTGGTGCTTTAATACTTCAAATGGTTCCAGCAAGCAATACTAGAGGCAAATCTTCACCTGTATCTGCTGAGTATTGTAGCGATTGTGGATACATTGAAGCTCTGTACGTCACTGAGCCTAAGAATTTGCAATAACTCTTCTTATTCTATTATTGATAAAAAGCCATTCAGATAATTTATTTCTTCACTCCCCTTAGGTGGGTGTGAAGAAATAAAACAAAAAAACTACGCAGCCTAGAGGCTACGTAGTTTTTTAAGTTAACGGTGGCTATCAAAGTCACAATCTTCTAGTTTGACGATTTTCGTTTTATGAACAATTTTATAACCAAACCAAATGGCTAAGAAAATTGGTAATCCGATATATGAAACAAGGATACCGTACCAATCGATATGGTCACCTGTGAATGCCGTATAGTTTTGACCAACAACAACAATTGCACAAAGTACAAAGGCAAAGATTGGACCGAATGGGAACCATTTTGCTTTATAAGGTAATTCGTTTAAATCGCGACCTTGGATGATATATGCTTTACGGAATCGGTAATGACTTACCGCGATCCCTAGCCAAGCTACAAATCCACACATACCTGAAGCATTTAGCAACCAAATGTAGACAACACCATCACCAAAGAATGATGCGATAAACGATACACAAGCAACTAAACAAGTTGCTACTAATGCAGCCATTGGAATTCCGCGTTTGTTTAGTTTACTAAACATTTTTGGTGCTTTACCATCTTTAGCAAGCTCCCAAAGCATACGTGATGATGCGTATAAACCAGAGTTACCTGAAGATAAAATAGCCGTTAAAATGATCGCATTCATAACTGAAGCTGCAAATGCGATACCTGCATTTTCAAATACTAATGTAAACGGACTAACTGTAATATCACTACTAGCTAAACGTTCATCAGTAAATGGAATTAATAAGCCAATCGCTAAAATTGCTAAAATGTAGAATAAAAGGATACGCCAGAAAACTTGACGAACAGCTTTCGGAATATTTTTTCCTGGATCATCTGTTTCACCCGCAGTAATCCCAAGTAGCTCTGTTCCTTGGAATGAGAAACCTGCTGCTAAGAAAATACCGAACATTGCGAAGAAACCACCATGGAATGGACCATCTTCAATGAAGAAGTTTTTGAATCCAACTGGGTCTTGTCCACCCATTAAACCAAATACCATCAAGAAACTAACGATGATAAAGACAATAATTGTAATGACTTTAATTAGTGAAAACCAGTATTCACTTTCACCAAAGCTTTTAATCGATAAGACATTCAAAGTGAAGATGACTACTAAAAATCCTGCTGTCCAGACAAATGATGATACATCTGGGAACCAAAATTTCATAATTAATGATACCGCTGCAATTTCTGCTGCAATCGTAATTGCCCAGTTATACCAGTAGTTCCAACCAAGAGCAAAACCAAGCGCTGGGTCAACGAATTTAGATGCGTAAGTACTAAATGAACCTGAGACGGGCATAAATGCTGCCATTTCCCCTAAACTTGTCATTAAGAAGAACACCATAATACCAATTAAAGAATATGCTAATAACGCTCCACCTGGACCCGCTTCGTGGATAGCTCCACCACTTGCTAAGAACAGCCCTGTACCGATTGTTCCTCCAAGTGAAATCATCGTCACGTGACGACTTTTCAATCCTCTATTAAGACCTTGCGTTTCTACGCTTTGGCCATTATTTTTATTACTCATTAAGAATCTCCTCTTTCCATTTTTCATTGCAAGAAGGTTAACTTGATGTCATAAAAAATACCATCACAAGGAATATGCGATGGTATCGAAACATGCCCATCAACCTTGATAAAGATAGCTCAACACGCCCGCTAAGACGTGACAGTTCTGCACCTTTCGGCAACAGCCCCAATGATTATAAGAAAAAGCTTATAATCACTTCGGCGATATTCCCTTTCAAATAGAATCCCCGACGCTTTTCGTCTCATCCATTTTACTTTTTAATACCGCGACCTCTACCTCATCGAATGGATGAGGCATTGCAATATATTAATTTAATATGTCCCCATTATAATACAAGAGAGTTCTATATTCAAGATGTAAATTTTCTCGAATATTAGAACAATTTAAGTTGATTTTTGTTAAGACTTCAAAATATAATTTTTGCATCACTCGGTAGCTTTTGAATATGTTTTAAGTAATTGAGCACTTTCGCACTTTCTCCATAACCTTGAAATGAAAGCATACTAGCAACATTTGTTGTTGTACTTTGGAATAATTCACACATAGTAAATAGTGCTTGCCATGCTGAATCATAACTAGCATTGTTGTATGTTGCGAGTAACTTCTCCCACACCTCTTTTGATAATAGGTACTCTAGGTCCTTACCATTTTTACCAACGCTTCTAGAAAAGTCTGTTTGCACTCCGACTTGCCAAGAAAGCATTTGAATCAGCATTTCACGCGTATTATTAAAATGTGCTTGTGCATAGAGCATTTCTTTTCTCCATAAACCTTTCGCAATATATGTAGAAACCCACCAAAATTCATTGCAACAATCCTTATAATGTTCTTCCGTTGGACATTGTACCCAATAATTGACGTCTGTTGGTGGAGGGAGTTTAGGAAGTGAATCATCTTTATCTAACAAGATTGTAGTTAAACTATCTTCTTTACAATATGCTTCTTGTTCTTCGACCGGGATAAGCATTAAATCAATTCGGTTCCCATCCGAAAATTGCATCAAATATGTATAGCGCCCACCAAGTTCAGGCGGAAACAACACCATATCTTCTGGTGTTTGCATAATGATTCTCTCTCCAAAAATATCTATCCAATGAGGATTATTAGTAAATGCTTTAATATCCGTCACAATATAAACGATATCAAAATCTTGAAAGGGATCCTTTTTCACATTAATGTTTGTTCTTGAACCATTCATACAAACTGCACGTACGCGTTCATCATTTCCCGCTACACCTAGGATTAAATCCATCATTTGTTGCGCTGTTCTCATCATAAATACCCCCGTATTAAATTGGTAATTTTATTTTGAACCATCTTATTATAATTATCCATTTTCTTTGATATAATTAACCTTTGTCAATTAGTGGGTTTAAAATACTATAAGATTCATAAATATATATAATAGGAGGCGTTACAATTGGCAACAAATCATGCTGTTCAAAATGGCAACAAGATAAAATGGAATCGTAATGTTTGGTTGCTTGTAATTGGGATTATTTTCATCTCTTCTACATTACGTGCTCCTTTAACATCTGTAGGTCCAATCATTTCATTTATTCGTGATGGTCTACATATTTCAAATGTATTAGCAGGATTTATCACAACGATTCCTTTACTTGCTTTTGCTGTTATATCACCTTTAGCTCCAAAATTTTCAAAGCGCTTTGGCATAGAACGTACTTTACTATTCTCAACAGCATTACTAGCTGTAGGTATTCTCACTCGGTCATTAGGCACGACATCCATGCTATTATTAGGTACATCACTTATCGGCGTGGCAATTGCTTTTGGAAATGTTCTATTACCAAGTTTGATTAAACTGAAATTCCCTTTACAAGTTGGATTATTAACAGGGTTATTCACAGTCTCAATGAATATATCGGCTAGCATAGCTGCTGGTATTAGTTATCCGCTCGCTAGTGGCGAGTTTGGCTGGAAAATCGCACTTGGTATTTGGTTCATTTTAGCGGTTATCGCCTTTATTATTTGGCTACCACAAATCCGCAAACCTAAATCAGATTTGAACAGCGGCACTCAAACTAAGAAAGAACACGTTCCACTTTGGAAATCACCTCTTACTTGGACCGTAACATTATCAATGGGTCTCCAATCCCTTATCTTCTATACAACCGCTGCTTGGATTCCTGAAATGTTGCAATCACAAGGTATGAGTGCTAATACAGCTGGATGGATGTTCTCCTTTATGCAGTTCTCACAATTGCCTGCAACATTTATCATTCCTATTATTGCAGGCCGTAGAAAAGATCAACGTCCTCTTGTTGCAGTATACGGCGCTCTTTATATAGTAGGTTTTGGTGGTATTTTAGCTGGATGGACTTCATTGACAGTATTATGGATGATTTTGCTTGGACTTGCAGGTGGTGCATCATTTAGTTTAGCGATGATGTTTTTCTCACTTCGTACCCGTACAGCTGATGAAGCAGCCGAATTATCAGGTACTGCTCAATCATTCGGATATTTATTAGCGGCAGTCGGCCCTGTACTATTCGGTTATATTCACGATATTTCAAATAGTTGGACAACAGCTAACTTCCTATTCCTTATTACAGTAGTGTTATTAGTGTCAGCTGGCATGCATGCTGCAAAAGAAGGTTATGTTACACCTGAAAAATAGAGTTGAATCCGAGCTTATAATAGCTCGGATTTTTTTGTATTACTAGGAGCAAGTTATGCATACCCAACTGAACACTCTCAACAAAACAAGCCATAGAAAAAAAGCTATTAGATAGTTTCGAACACTACATAATAGCTTTTAATTTTTATTGTCGTTATACTTGCTAGCTTGATATTTTTTCTCCAATTTAAGCCACACAAATACAATCATTTCTATAAATTACTTTTCAAAATGATAGCGACCGTTAAACAATTCAAATGTAACTGGTTCTTTTGCTCCTGAGAAGTTAACTTGGAATGGACATTCTCCTAGTTCTGCTAATACTTTTGCAACAACTCCCTCTCCAATAGGGCTAGCAAAGTATAAGTCTCCTCCAGCTAATGTAAGAACCTGTACAATAGAATTCAACTCCGGATCGACATACGCTTCTGCAACCTCTAACCCTAAATATCGAGACCATTTTTCAGCAGTTTTTTCAGCATCTATTACTGCAAAAGTAACTCCTGCAAAGTCCAACTTTTCTGGTTGCTTTCCAATGACTCCTTTTTCAACTTGCTCCTGTCTACGCTTATCATCATTGTCATCCCATTGAATAATAAATGGCAATTGAAGAGAGTCATTTTCTTCTCCAGCGTAAAGTAATTGCCAGCTAATAATACTGCCATCTGGGCGCTTTCTGTTCATTGGTACTGGACCATTTACTGATAAACCTTGCTCTTTCAAACGCTCTGCTATACCTTCAATGTCCGTTGTGCGAACTGCAAATCTTACGAAACCTTCTGTGAAATCATTATTTACTACTGTTTCAATAAGGCTGTGATGTAAATGCTCTACTCCAGTTACTAGCTCTCTGTCGTATGTACCAAGGTACTCTATATAACTTAGATCAAAGTAGCTAAGTACATTGTACGTTCCGCGCCCTTCATGAACGCCACCTTCAACAGCGTGAATTCCTTGATTTTCCAATAATATTATTACTTCTTTTGGTTCATCTACAAAATGTACTAAGTGATCAAAAGATAATGTCATGTTCAAATCCCCTTATTTAAATAAATAATGTGAAACGATTTTCACAAATGCCTTCTCTATTGTTAATAACGCTCTTTCATCAAAATCGAATTTCGGATGATGATGTGCAAAATGAGTGCGTTCGTCGTCATTGCGTGAGCCTGCTTTAAAATAAGTACCTGGTTTTTCATTTAAAAAATACGCAAAATCCTCTCCACCCATTGACGGTTCAAATTCAATTACAGATTCTGTACCGAATTCCACTTCAAATAATTCTTTCACAAGCTCTGTTTCAGTTGGATGATTGTAAAGGGCTGGGTAGCCATGTAAATAATCAATTTCATATGTGGCATGTGCTGATTCCGTTACTCCTTTGACGATTGAGTAGATTTCTTCTTTTACCTTATTACGAACTTCATCCGTCATTGTGCGAACTGTTCCTTCAATTATTGCCGAATCTGCAATGATATTAAAGGCACTTCCTGCGTGGAATACACCAACTGTCACTACCGCTGCATCAAATGGATTTAAGCGACGACTGACAATTTTCTGCAACGCTCCAACGATTTCACTACCTACAACAATTGAGTCGATGGATTGCTGTGGTTTCGCACCATGGCCTCCTAATCCTTGAATTTTAATCGCGAATTTATCAACGGCAGCCATTTTAAACCCATCCCCAACAGATACCTTTCCAACGGGTGAACCTGAATCTAAATGTGCACCAAATACATAATCGACATCCTTTAATACATCTTCTGCAATCATGAATTTCGCACCACCAGGAGGTTTTTCCTCCGCATGTTGGAAAATAAAAATGATATTACCGTGCAAATGCTCTCTGTAATGGCTTAACGTTTTCGCTGTCGCAAGTAATGCGGTCGTATGTCCATCATGACCACATGCATGCATGACACCATCTTTTTGAGATTTGTATGCAACTTCTTTTAAATCTGTAATAGGTAATGCATCAAAATCTGCTCTTAAAGCGATTGTTTTACCTGCTTGATCTCCTTTCAAAATACCAATTAAACCATTTCCACCTATCCCTTTTTTTACCTCTAAACCGAAGCTCTCAAGTTTTTCTGCAATAAATTTTGCAGTTTCATATTCTTCAAAAGATAACTCTGGATGCTCATGCAAATATCTCCTCCACGCAACAATTTCATCAAAACCTTGATCTATTTCTTCATAAATTGTAGTTAAAAGTTCTTTTTGCGTTATCGCACTCATTCAATATTCCTCCCTCGATTTATATTTTTAATTCAAATCGGTTTACTTTGTATTAGAGTTAAATTGTTTTCTTAGGAAACTTTTCATTATATGCTTTGCAAATTTATTTCATGATAATAAAAAAGTCGATTTCTCTATTTCATTTAGAGAAATCGACTTGGTATGTAAGTCCATCCTCATCTATCAAGTCTTTAATCAACTTGCTGGAAGTAGCACCTTGCTTTAATAGCGGTTGCTGAGATATCACAGGGCCAGTCCCTCCATCTCTCTTGATAAGAAAACCTATTGAATTAGTAGTAATTAAAATCATGTTACGCTAATCTATTAAAAATTGCAATAATTTTCCTGCGTTTTTCTAAATCAATACGGCGCTTTCTGATAAAGATAATTTGGTGTTTTGCGTTCATTGTCATATGGTTTATGGAATATATGCGTTGTAGCCGGTGATAATGGTGGAATAAGCCATGTCCAATTCCCTGTTACGTCACGCCCTGCATTTTGTTCATTAGATTCGAAGCGTTTGAATTGTTGTGCTGCCGTATGGTGATCAACAATGCTCACTTCATCTTCTTTATACGAATATAAAACTGCCGCATTCAATTCAACTAACGCACGGTCTTTCCATAAAGAAGAATTTGAAACTGTATTTAAACCCATCTTTTCTGCGATTGTCGGTAGCATATTATATCGATAGTCATCCGCTAAATTACGTGCACCAATTTCAGTTCCCATATACCAACCATTAAAAGGAGCAGCTGCATATGTAATACCACCAACTTCTAATTTCATATTCGAAATCATCGGTACCGCATACCACTTCAGACCAAGGTCCTTAAACCACTCAAACTCAGGGTGTCGGATTGGAACTTCCAATATATACTCTGCTGGAATATCGAATAATTGCGGTTCTCTTTCTTGAACTTGAATAACAAGTGGCAATACATCGAAACGCCCACCTTGTCCTTGCCAGCCAAGTTGCTCACATTTCTTCGTAAACTCTACCGAATCCGGATCTCCCACAATACCATCTGCCGTTTCATAACCAGCATATCGGATTAATTGATGATTCCAAATACGTACATTACGTTGAGAGAAAATTGTAATCGTCGGACGGATTCGACCACCATTTGTTGCAAAATCAATATGCTCTAGAAGTCCTTGAAAAATGTCTTGCTCACTTGTTAGTTCGCGCCGATCAAGCACTTGCAACGTTTGCCAAAACAAACGACCAATACATTTATTGCTATTACGCCAACCTACTTGTGCACCAAATTTCAGTTCATCTATTGTATGTTCATAAAATCCATTCTCTTGGATATCATGCTCTACTTCAGCTAAGCGTCTTACTAATTCCTCTTCAGATCGCTCTGTTTCCGAATAATACAACTTTATAAAATCAATAGCCTCATTCAACATCGCCATAGTTCCTCCTGTCACCAATCGACTTCCTATCTACCATCATAGAAGAAGTGATTTCCATGAGACAAGGCATAAGACTTAAATAATGTGGTGATTTTGTGGCAACTTCTAATTTTGGCATAAACCGATTTAATTTGAATGAATTTTTAGAATAAACAATATAATAACATCTTCTTAAAATTCAGCTTAAAGTGTAAATAAAAAACGCCCCTGAAAGGATTTAGTTGAAAAATATATTCTAATTCCATTAGAAGTCTATTTATTAAATTTTTTTGACATTGATATCCCACTCTCCACAGAGAGTAAACACGATTCATTACTTATAATCAAGATTATATACTTATTACCGAATAATCATACAATCGAATAATTATTACGACCGCTTTTTTTTACTTTATATAATGCTTTATCGGCGCTTTTGATTACAGTTTCTACATCAGTTGAGTTAGAACAAGGCAATGTACAAGCGCCAATACTTACCGTCACAATGTTAGATACAGGTGAATTTTCGTGAAGAATAAACAATTTTGATATAGCCATTTCAATCAATTTGCATTGTGTGTGGACCTGTTCTTCCGTCAAATCCCTTCCAACTACGACAAATTCTTCCCCACCCCACCTTACTGGGATACAATCGTATTCTTGTACTGTATCGGCAATTGCTTGTGCGATAGAACGCAGTGTATTATCGCCACGATTGTGTCCATGATGGTCATTATAATTTTTGAAGTAATCGATATCAATTAAAATAATTGTCACATCTATAGATTTTCCAGCACGATTTCTGTATATATCTTGTATATCTCGTTGAAAGCCATGTCGATTATAGATACCCGTCAACTCATCATAATAGGCTTTTAATGACAATTGCCTATTTGCTTTTTGTAGCTGATCTGTCAATATCGCATTTCGTTTCAATTCTACAAGCCACTGTTCCTTCGTTTTATATGACTTCAAATAATCTCTGTAAACTACTCTTGAAAGTATAAAAGTTATGATAACAATAAGCGCTACAAAGTAAAGTTGTAGATAGAATAGATAGAAATCATGATGAGCTATTGGAATTCCTACCACTAAAATTGTAGTTGCAATTATGATAGGCAACAATATTTGGTTTATTGATGTATAAAATAGTACTGCACAAAGTAGCATACACAATGTATAGACCATAAAATCCTGATATTGTACTTGATCCATTACAGAAATAATCGCTCCATAAGTCATTGAAATGGTAATATAGACAACAATAATTTTTTCCCATTTATCAATATGTTTAACAGAGCAATTGGATACCTTCATTTGTCTATTAACAATGTAAAAACAATATACATTAAACAAACAAAATGACGTATATACCACCATATATTGAAATGGAAAATTCGGATGAAAACTTGAAAAAGACGTAATTCCAATATTAACAATACCAATCAAAACAATAACAACCACATACACTTTTGTTATCAACAACATGCGTGACATATTATCCAACAATCGTTCTTTTCGAAAAACAAGCTCTTGTTTAGAGTCTTGGTCCTTCCTCATCGGGGCCACTCCCATCAATCGGCTCGCATTATTCCCTTATGAAATCCTATTTTGTTCAATACATTCCAACACTGCTATAAAATATTTCACCTTCGATCGAACCTAATTCATAGTCCTAAACTTAACAATACACACGTTTCATAGTATTAATCCCCCTAAAATAACCATAGATAGATGCACACAATTATGTCAATGGTAACGGTTTTTTTTTAATAAATTATATAATAAGTTCTTTACTTAGATTTAATACTAATTTAGATCATTTATTTAGTAATACTAACCATTAGTTCTAAACAAATTCTGAACAAAATGTGATGTGTGTACAATTATTTACATTATTAGTAATTAACAACTGTCCAAATATTAAATCAGAAATACTAAAAACCCTAACTTCTGTAGAAGTTAGGGTTTTTAACAGCATTTTACAGTTAACATTTTCATTTAGCATTAAGAGCTAATTGGTGAATTTCCCCTGATTCATTTTCTTTATAATAAAGTACTTTACTTTTTACATACAAGTCTACGACATGGGTGGATTTTATTTTAGTTTTATTTTGACCATTTAACTTCACTTTATATAAATAACCACCATCAGAATAATTACTATAGTAAATCCATTGGCCATATACGGCTAAGAAAGGTACTCTGTCGTTGACAACTTTTAATTGCTTATTACTTTTTTTATCCATCTTAAATAATTGATCATTTTTGTTATTTGAAAAATAATATGTTCCACTTTTTTCAATCACGTTCCCCATATTGTGGAAATATCTGTATTTTTCACTATTTGCGTTCGGAAACTCTTTTTCTTTCCAGCTATGATCTTTTTTCAATTGTGCATTACTTAGTAAAAAATAATGATAGTTGACAACTCCAGTTTTGTTTGGAATTGGATCATCCCAAGTCGTATCGATATGATAGTACTCACCATTAATCTTCACCATGTTCCAAGAGTGGCTCTCGCCTTTACTACTTCCCGTAACAACAATTGTTTCCACTCCTACATTATTTAAAAGTAGTTGCATTGACTTTGAATACCCATCACAAACGGCAACTTTATTCACTAAAGCACCAAAAACTTCATAAGAATCTCTGGAAACCTTATCTTTTCTATGGTTTTTGTAATCATATTTTACCGATAAAACTAGATAATCATGAATAGCTTTTATCTTTTCTATATCACTCATATTTTTTTTTATTTTTACATTTATTATACGCTTTACTTCGGCATCAATCTTGTTCTTCTTTTTAAGAATACTTTGTTTACTGCCATCATATTTAAATTTGATTGTTCCAGTTGAGAATGTAGTTGCTCCATTATAATAAAAAATTTCCGGATGATCCTCAACTACATTATTTACGATTGACCCAATTTCTTCAGGCCTTACTTCGCTAGAATTAAAATATGTACTTGCTTCTACATTTTGCAAGCTTTTGAGAATATTATTATATGTCTTTTGTTCTTCGTTACTCAAAGATTTTGTTGAGATAGTGCTCCTTGCAAAGGTTTGCATAGGAAAGATGCTTGCTATTAAAATAATCCCTAGAATCACCTTCATTAACTGTTTCATCTATACCATTCCTAACCTTTTCTTTTCTCTAATTATATTAAATATAGTTCTAAATAAGTATCCAACATTAGTTATATTGACTCCATCTGACGTAATTCGGCAGTGAACATATGTATCTATAACGATAATACAAATGTTCAATTTTAAGACTAAATACCTACAAAATTACCTTATTATCTATTCGTTTCCTAAAATAAAAAAAGGACTATCAGTGGTAAATCCCCACTAAATAGTCCTCTTTTTCTATGCCTTTGTACTTCTTCTGTTATATAAAACCCATAAACCAAACAGGATAGCTAAAATCCCTATAAATAAGGTACCTGCTGGATAATCTACACCTGTTTGTGGAAGTAATTTACTTTCTTTTACGCTTCCCAGATTATTTGGCTTATCCTCATTTTTATTATACCCAGAATTATTCGGCTTACCTGTATCACTCGGTTTTCCTGGTGTGTTAGGATTACCCGAATTGTTTGGCCCTCCAGGATTATTTGGATTTCCTGGTTTGCTCGGTTTGCCTGGTTCTCCTGGTTCACCTGGGTCAACTGGTTTGCCTGGGTCAACTGGTTTACCTGGGTCAACTGGTTTGCCTGGATCAACTGGTTTACCTGGGTCAACTGGTTTGCCTGGATCAACTGGTTTGCCTGGATCAACTGGTTTGCCTGGATCAACTGGTTTGCCTGGATCAACTGGTTTGCCTGGATCAACTGGTTTGCCTGGATCAACTGGATGTTTGTATTCATTTGTTTTTGTTAAGTCCAGTATTTCAATTTGTTCTTTTTGGATAGCAAATTCTATCGGCTTGCTATCTAGTATATAACCAGCTGGAGCTTTTGTTTCAATAAGTTGATAGAATCCTTCATCAAGATTCTCTTCATAAATTTCACCATTTTTATCTGTTATTAGTTTCTCTTTTCCACTAACAACGGTATACTCATCTGTCTCTAGCTTTTTATACATCAATTTGAATTCTGCATCTTTTAATACGATTTTAGAATTATTTGCATCTACTTTTTTCAATTTAAATGCTCGGATAATTTTGTTGTTTTTAATTGTTATTTCTTTATCTGATTTGTCTAGAGTAACAACCACATTACTATCCTTCGAATCAATTGCGTAACCATTTGGAGCAGTGGTTTCTTTTAATGTGTAATTATCATAAGGTAAGTTTTCAAATACTATCTTACCTTTTGCATTTGTTATTTTTGTATCGACTAAAGAATTTTTACTGTCGTAAAGTTCAAAGATTGCACCTTCTAAAACTTTACTAGCATCTGCCGCGTCCACTTTAATGACTGATAGGTTTCCTTTGCCTCTAACATTTTCTTTTTTCACTACTTCTACTTTAGTTTGATCCTTCTCAATTGTGAATCCAACTGGTTCTCCGTCTAATAAATAATGTTTAGGTGCTTGTGTTTCAACAAACTGATACTTACCAGGTTCAAGATTATTTACAATAATTTTGCCATCTTCATCAGTTGTTAGTGCTGTTTTAATTGTCTTATATTCAGTATCTTGCTTTTGTTGAAGGTCAAATATCGCGCCTTGCAGTGTCGTAGCGGAATTTTCCTTATCAACTTTTATTAGCTCAACAGCTTGAATGATTCTATTATTGTAAATAATTTCTTCGTTAGCGCCACTAATCTCTATTTTTTTTGTATCATTAATACCTACAACATATCCTTTAGGGGCATGATCCTCTTTTAATAAATAGTTTCCGTAAAGCAATTTTTCAAACTTCACAGTACCATCTTCGCCTGTAGTCAACGTTTTGATGACTACACCACTGTCCTCATCGATTAGTGAGAATACAGCTCCTTCAAGAGGTTTTGTTTTATCATCAGCAGCAAATTTCTTTACTTCTAGACTACCAACTTTACCTTCCCCTGTTCCTGAACCTGTTGTTTTTTTAACTTCAACAACGGCTTTAGATTCAGTTGTTTCCTCTAAAATTTGGTCGCCTGTCAATGTAATATCGTTATTAATCTTAGCTCCCACTTTATCTAAAATAAGTGACTGATATTCTAGAATATAAGGAGTGTCAATTGAATTCTTAAAGGTAAGCTCAAAGAAATCCTTATCGCCCTCTCCCTTTTTAAATTCAATTTTATATTGGTCGTGTTCTAATTCTTTTCCTTTTGCAACGTTCCCTTTTTCATCAACTGTAGTAGCGTATAGATGGAAGGAGTTTTCGAGTATAGATTGGTTACCACTTGGATTATCTGTTAATTTCACATTCGATACGCTTGATTGCCCGAAGTTAATATTAACCTTCCAATTAATAATCTTACCTTTCTGTACTCCTGATTTTTTAGTATATTCGCCTCCATGTTGCACGGATACACTTGCAGAAAGATCAGTTACTTTTTTCCCGTCATTATATAGTGTCGCAGTGTTACTATATTTATTTTTAATAAGTGAATCTTTCAAACTTGTTTTATATGAAATTAAATATGGTTCATTAATTTCATTATTGAAAATCACTTTAAAACCTGGTTTATCACCAGGATTCCACTCAACTGTATAATCCTGACCTTCTACTAACGCTTCTTTATTTGTGCCGTTTGCTCCACCCGTTAAAGACATTTTATATACTTTTAATGAATCCTCAACAAGTTTTTGATTGTCTAAAATGAAATCTTCTACATATGCATTTGATAGTGTTTTAAGGTTGTAATTTACACCGATATTCCATGTTATTTCTTTATCTACAGCATTGTACGAGCCGTTTTTAAAACCGTTAGATTGCGTATATTCATCCGGCGTAAATTTTGCCGTTGCTTCTTTTGATTTATCTTTACCATCTTTATCAGTCCATGTAAGACTTACGTTGTTTTCTAAATAATTTAAAGATTCTTTTTCACGATTTTCATAATTAAATTTTGTTTTATATTCAATTACATGTGGTGTATTAATTTCTTTTGTAAATTCAATTGTGAAGCCATTACCATCTGTATCTTCTTTTAATGTGTAATCTTCACCTTTTTTAAGTTCATTTCCAGCTGTTGTGATTTTAAGTGTGTCCGGAAGTAATGTTAGCCCTTTATTTGTAAATGAGTCTACAAGTTTAACGTTTTTCATTGAATGACTATCTTTGTTTATGGAAATCATCCATGTTGCTGTTTTGTTTTTATAATCTGAACTTACATAATATTTTTCTAGTATTTGTTGGTAAATGGTCTCTTTTCCTGTTCCTTGTCCACCATTACCAGATGTCACTTCATTTATGATTTCCTCGCCATCATAAACACGATTATTCGCTTTTGTTTTATAGACAATTTTATATGCAGCATTTATTTCTTGTTTAAACTTTAATTCAAACCCATTTTTACCTTCTGTTGATTTTGGTGTGAATGTATAACCAGTTGATACTGCTTCTGATCCATTTTCATTACCATCTTCACCAATTTTCACTTTTTCAACTTTAAGAGAATCATCTACAAACCCCTGTGTATTGTTAAAAAAGTCTGTTAGAATCGCTTTCTCTGCAGGAATTGTTTTTTCATTGTAGTTGTACTTGATTTCCCACGTAATTGTTTGTGTTGCTGGGTCGTACCCTCTTGATTTTTTTTCTAACGTTTTCCCTCGTCCAACACTTACTGTTGCACTAGCCGATTCATTAAACTTGTCACCTGATAATGTTGCTTCGTTTTGATACTTCGTTCCATCAGAATCTATGATATCCGTTGTGTATACTACACGATAAGCTGATTTGATGTCCCCTAAATTTATTTGGAAATCTTTATCTTCCGCTGTTTTTCCAAGGTTATATTCAGTGGTAACTTCTGCCCCTTGCTCAACACTTCCATCTAAATGCGTTATTAGTTTATATATCCTTACAGAATCAGCTTGCAATAATTGTCCTTCTTTAATAGGATCATTAAGCACAGCATTTTCAATAGAATCAAGGTTTTTATTAAAATCAATCGTCCAATTAATAGTTTTTGCATTGTAGTTTTTATCTGGTGTTCCTTTTTTATCAATTGAAGTACCATCTGGATTGTAATTAATAGGAATATCAATAGAATCTTTACCAGTAATAGGTGTTACTGTAACTATTTTTTCATCAGTAATCACTACTTTTTCACTTATTTTTGATAAAACTTGTAGTGTCCCTTTAATATCTGAATGGTTTTCTATGAATTTATTAAAAGTAACAGTAGCTAACCCGTCCATACTAACTGAAAAGACCCCAATGTCTTCTCCATCGAACCTAAGTGGTGCATTTTTCACTTCTTCATAAACAATTAGTTCTTCTGGCAAATTAAATTTGAATATCGCACCATCTGTGTAGCCATGATTATTTGGAAGTACATATTCGTAATCTACCGTAATAATGGATTCACGATTGACACTTTCTATTTCCTGGCCTTCCTTATTTTCAAAGGTTAATTTTGCACTCGTTAAGATATTCTCTTTTATATCTTTGTTTGTCGTTTTATTATTTTCTTCTTTTCCTTTTGAATCATCTGTACCATTTTCTTCTGTTGTTGATTTTCCATCATCAGAAGTGATTCCGTCAACTTCTTTAAGTAATTCTACCTTTTTTCCATTTTCAACTTTTGTATTCTCTACTGCCTCTTCTGTAGAATCGCCAGTAACTGTTGAATCAGCTTCAGGTTGGTTAACAGTGATTTCCTGTTCCCCAACGATTTCTATCGTACCAGAACCACTTTTCGTCTGATTCTGTAAGATTTTCACTTGAATTTGGTTACCCGAAACTGTATACGAGCCGATTTCTGTCCCATCAATTAGTAATTTATTTGTTTGAGATGTACCTATCTTAACCCCTTCAGGTAATTGGAAATCGTATACTGCTTCCTCTTTCTTATCACCAGCATTAAAGTGCCAATTATACTTAACCGTCGCTGTCGATTCTTCTTCCGAACCTTTGATTATTTCTGGGGTTCCTAAAATAAATAATTGCTCGTTATTACTATTTGCATTTGCAGCAATTGGAGTTAAAAAACTATTCACGAGTAATAGAATCATCATTGTTATAAAACCAATCTTTTTCATACTTACCTCCCTATTATTTAACCTCATCATTTTTCTGCACCATTTCAATTCTCCCGATATCACCTTATAATCTTAAGGTTTCAATTAACTTTTTGTTCGGGTTTAACATTCCTTTTTCACTAAATAAGAACGAGTCAGGGGTACACCTGATAATACAATGGCATTTAACTTAGCTTATTTTTCAAGCTATTTATACTATCTATTTCCCGATTAATCCACCTTTCTCCTTTTCTATTTATTATTAGCTACTTCTTTTCGGGACTAATTCGTAAAATTTTTCTAATTTAGGAATGGTCTATGCCATTATAACCTCTTGTTCTGAACAAATTCTGAACTTGAAAGATAAACGGGACTAAAATCCTACAATTAATATTAAATATAATATATTATTGATTAAACGAAAAAATTTTAATATTTTATCAAATTTAACTAAGCAAAAAAAGGCATCTATTTAGTTATAAATCATGAATCCACAGATTTCTAACAACTCAGAAAATAAAGTCCAACTAATTCTTCGCAATATTAAAAGAGCTGCCTCAAAGTCAAAAAATGACTTGTGAGACAGCCCCTATTAATGAGAAAAACATTCATTATATAAATCTACAATTTCTCTAGGTATTTTAATGCCTAATTCATCTACAAGATTATTCGTAATTGTTTCATAAAGAACTTTTATCTTTTGCGTATTATTTAATTGTTGATAATGTTTCATCAACTGGTGCATAATCGTTTCATTATACATATCTAAAATCAGCATTTTTTCCAGACACTTTTCCACTAATGCGTTTTGATCTATTTTACTTTCTGTACTCGTTATAAATTTTTCGAGATATAGTAGAACGGCCTGTTTTATCCATTGTTGGTATTGAATCGACCATGGGTAAACGTCTCCTTCCAAATAATCTCCACTATAAAGTTCGAGTAACCTTTCTACTTTTAAAGGATGCATGTCCTCTGTTTGTACAATTTGCATTAGTTCAAGGACATCACTTGTGAGGGGCACGGACAGTTTATAATGATCATTTACTAATGTAATGGAATTTTCCACACCAATATCTTTTATAGCTTTTCTCAATTGGTAGACAGTTGTATGTAATAATGTCACAGCTTTTGTAGCGTCCATTTCTGGCCATAATGCCTCAACAACATTCGCCTTATGAATCGGATTTTCTCTATTGTGCCATAAGAAAATGAATAATTCCTTTACTTTTCTTGTACGCCATTTCACTTCATTTTGTTGATAATCTTGTAGTGCAAAGCTACTCATGAAGCGAGCATACAAAACTTTGTGTGTTTGCTCAGAAAGACCTTCCCTAGATTTATATAAAGTAATTCTTTCTTCAACTTTTTTAATTGCCTTTCTTAACCGCGTCATACTTACAGGTTTCAACAAATAATCAGACGCGTTCACTTCAAATGCCTCTATTGCAAATTGAGGGTGCGCCGTTACAAAAAGTACCTCTATATTACTGTACCTTTCCATTACTATCTCAGCAAATTCAATTCCGTGCATTCCCGGCATTTCCATATCTATAAAAATAACATCCACTTGTATGTTAGCTAATTCTTGCAAGGCAAGAACCGGATTTGTATATTTCCCAACAATTTCAATTCCTTCTATATTACTAGTCATAATCTCAAGCACTTCTAAAGCAATTTCTTCATCATCGATTAATAGAACTCTCATCATTTTCACCCCCAGGTACAATTATAGTTATTTTCGTTCCTTCACTTTCTTTACTTTCTAATAAGAATGATGATTTTTCGATAAGTTTTAGCTTTCTATATGGGTTTAAAAAGCCTAATCGTGTACTCCGCTCATTCATTAACTCATTTTGCTTTTGAATAGGGATTCCTACTCCATCATCTTCAATCACTATTTTGACACCTACTGTAGTTTCTTCTATCGTTACTTTTACTGTCCCGCCATTAGACTTTTTGGCGATGCCGTGCTGAACTGCATTTTCAACAAGTGGCTGAATGGTCATTGAGGGGATAAGTGCTTCTATCGTTTCGTCGATCTCATATTCAATATTTAATCTATTACCAAAACGCATCTTTTCAATGGATAGATAAGCTTTCACTAATTCTATTTCATTTTCTAATGGGATTAAGCAATCTTGACCATTAAAATCTAATTTTGCACGGAAATACGTAGACAAATATTGTAGCGCCTCCCGCGTTTTCTCTTCATCCTTATAACTCAATCCAATAATCGTATTAAATGTATTGTATAAAAAATGTGGTGTAATTTGTGCAGATAAGAAATCTAATTCATTTTTCACTGCTTCCCTTGAAGATTCTTTCATTGATAACAATGATTCTATACGGACTTTTAATTCTTCAAGATTAATTGGCTTTTGTAAAAAGTCATTCGCCCCTCCTTGCAAGGAAATTATCAAATCTGATAATTGACCAGCTGCCGTTAAGATGACAATTGGAAGCTCGAGTAAACCATGTTCTTCCCTCACAATTTTACAAACTTCAAAACCTGACATATTTGGCATCATTAAATCTAATAACATTAAATCCACGGATTCATTCCTCATTATTTCAAGGGCATCTACACCGCTCTCAACTGCAATCACGGTATAGTCTAAAGATCGTATAGAATTTACCAATATCTTTAAATTATCATGATCATCATCTACTACTAAAATGGTATAACCCTTTTTCCCTTCAATTTTCACCGGTACATCCAAGAAAGCTTTTGAAACCTCTTTATCTTTTATTTCCAGAAGCATACTATTTTTTTTAGCTGGAAAATATGCTGGGTTCTCCACCGCTTTAAGCTGTGATTCGTTCGCTAAAGGAATCGTAAAAGTAAAACACGAGCCTTTTCCGATTTCTGAAGTAACCCAAATGCGCCCACCAGACACTTCCACTAGTTGCTTAGTAATACTTAACCCTAGACCAAGACCTTCAGATTCAATTCCTTTTACTTGATATAATGAGTCGAAAATTTGATTAATATGATCTTCCTCAATGCCTATGCCTGTATCTGTAATTGAGATGAACATTTCTCCATTCTGCACTTTTGCAGAAAGTGTAATCTCGCCATATTTCGTGTACTTAATAGCATTGTAAATAAGATTAAAGAAAATCTGTTTTAACTTGTATTCATCTACATAGATTAATGGTAGATTAGATGGAAACATATTAACTAATTTTAACTTATTCGAAGTCGGTATTAGATAAAATACCTCAGCTATAATCTCTTCAACAATATGAACATTGACCGGAGTTGGTGAAATATTTACTTCCCCACGCTTAATCTTTCCAGCATATAATAAATCATCTACTAACTTCGCTAACCGTTTACCAACTGTGTGAATTAAAACAGCGATTTCTTGTTGTTCTTTTTTTAGTGCACCTTTATTACCTTCCATTAATGATTTAGAGAGATTAATAATACCATGTAATGGTGTCCGTAATTCGTGAGAGCTTTTCACTAAAAAATCATCCTTAAATTCATCAAAACGAAGTAATTCCTTAGATAAACGATCTACTTCCATAAAAGCACGCTGGTGACGGAATCCAATTAAAGAAGATAGGCCAATTACCATTGTTAAAAACAGAAAAACGGGCTCATATTTAACTTTTATTTCAAATAAAAAGTTTAATGCAATTAAAATTCCATAACACGCAAATGATGTAACTATCATTAATATATACTCAGAACCTTCTGCTTTTTTCATTAAAGCCTTCAGTAATATATATACGATGTATCCATAGCTTAACCCTAAAATGAAAACCATTACTATTTTCTCGACAATAATAGGAGGAGCTAATAACAACAATATAGGATTTGGTATTCCCTCTATAAACACCTCAACAATTAATAAGCTACATAAAAATATGACAACTTTTTTATTTGTATATTGTTTAAAAAATTCATATATAAATAACAGAAAGAATAGAATAGCTAGATGAATAAATGTAAATTGGAAATACGACCTTTCATGCCAAGATAAATTCGACAATTTAATAAAAAATAACTGCTCATTTAACGTAGTAATATAAAATCCCTGAAAGAAGCAAAATAAGCTAAAGTACAATTCATATAAATTTCTTTTTCGTTGCAAGTAGGTTACTAAATACATAATAAATAATAGGAAATAACCTGCAAAAAGAGCCGTTTCTAACATCACATCAACTGTTTTTGATATTTCAATGCCCTTTGCAGACCCAAATTTCAGTGGAGAAATAATGCCAGCAACATGGTAATTTAGATTGGCTACTTGAATAACGACCTCTATTTCTAGGCCTTCACCAGTACCATACGCCACATACTTCTCATCACTATACTGATTTATTTCCATGTTTTTTGAAGGGTAGCCTTTTGCACCAACCTCTACCCCATTTATAAACAATCGGCTAGAAGATCGGATTTTATCAATTTTGAATCCGTACTTCTCGTTATCTGGTAACTTGATAAGCAACCGATATGTACCATATTGTTCCGTATATTGGTTATTCCAATTTCCTGGAACATTAATAGTTGTCAGCTTTTGAGTATATTCTTCATAAGTATGAGGTTTTTTGTCAGGCGTTATCAAATCACCCGCATAAAATTTCCATTCACCATTTAAATTTACATTTCCATCTCTTTCAAAATCCCAATTACTCAAATCCAATACACCATTTTTTGCATCAGGCCCATTCGGTTGGAAAATATTAAAGTAGCTAAAACTACTTATAATTGTGAACAAAAAAATACCGATACAAACAGCGATGAATAGCTTTCTCTTCATAACACACCTCTTTGCTAGGTCAAATATGTAAAGTTCTTTTATTAATCAATTTCTATTTTCAATTCGTATAAACCTATTGTAAATGAATAATCCATAAGATGCTTAAATTGTTAAATCATTTCAAAGAATATTCACTTTAGATTACATTTAAATGTAAAAATGCTGTGCAAAGTTTAAACTCCAGACATGCCTTTCTTAAAGCCAATCTACTGATCATTAAAGTAGAAAACAAGATTCAAATATCATTAAAATATTATCAATTAATCTTATTTACACTATCATAATGATAATAATAATTATTCTTATATACAATTTATTATCGACTTTAATTAATGAGTAAGTTGTTTAAAAGATCTTTATTTTATCTAATTCATATTCTCAATGATTTTTTAATACATTTAGCACTATTCATGCTATTTCGTTACCCTTTTTGTTCCTTTTATAATTTATTTAGTAAGTGAATTGTACTTTTTGAAACACTATATATACTGACTTAATCACTATTATTTATAGAACATACTTAGAGATACAGATTCCTTAAAGAGAATCATTATAATTTACTTTCATCTAGCAATCTGTTATATTAGTTTTGAAGAGTTCAATTGAGTTAAAAATAGGAGGCACAACATTATGACAAATGATAATAATAAAAAGTTAACAACTGCTGCCGGCGCACCAGTCGTTAGCAATACTAACTCTATGTCTGCAGGTAAACGTGGACCCCTTTTACTGCAAGATGTATGGTTGATCGAAAAATTAGCTAATTTTAACCGTGAAGTTATTCCAGAACGTCGTATGCACGCTAAAGGTTCAGGTGCATTTGGTACTTTCACAGTAACTCACGATATTACTAAATATACAAAAGCCGCAATCTTCTCTGAAGTAGGCAAAAAAACAGAAATGTTCGCTCGTTTTTCTACTGTAGCTGGTGAACGTGGTGCTGCAGATGCTGAACGTGATATCCGCGGATTCGCATTAAAATTCTACACAGAACAAGGTAACTGGGATTTAGTTGGTAACAACACTCCAGTATTCTTCTTCCGTGATGCAATGCACTTCCCTGACTTGAACCATGCTGTTAAACGTGACCCACATACTAACATGCGCTCAGCTAACAACAACTGGGACTTTTGGACAAACTTACCTGAAGCTTTACACCAAGTAACTTATGTTATGGGTGACCGTGGTATCCCAACTGATTACCGTCATATGCACGGTTTCGGTTCACATACGTATTCAATGATCAACGCTGATAACGAACGTGTATATGTGAAATTCCACTTCACTTCACAACAAGGTATTAAAAACTACACAGACCAAGAAGCTGCTGAAGTAGTTGCACAAGACCGTGAATCTTCACAACGTGACCTATTTGAATCAATCAAAAAAGGCGATTTCCCTAAATGGAAAATGTCTATCCAAGTGATGACAGAAGAACAAGCTCGTAACCACCGTTACAATCCATTTGATTTAACAAAAGTATGGTACAAGTCAGAATTCCCTTTAATTCCTGTTGGTGAATTCGAATTAAACCGTAACCCAGCTAACTACTTCGCTGATGTAGAACAAGCTTCGTTCGCACCATCTAACGTAGTTCCAGGTATTAGCTTCTCACCAGACCGTATGTTACAAGCTCGTTTATTCGCTTATGCAGATGCTGCTCGTTACCGTTTAGGTGTAAACAATACATCTATCCCTGTTAACGCACCAAAATGCCCAGTACACAACTTCCACCGCGATGGACAAATGCGTGTAGATGGAAACTTAGGAAGTACATTGCACTATGAGCCAAACAGCTATGGTCAATGGCAAGAACAACCATCATATAAAGACCCTGCATTAGCACTTGATGGACCAGCAGATATCTATGACTTCCGCGAAGATGATGACAATTACTTCGAACAACCAGGTAAATTGTTCAACATCATGAGTCCAGAAGAGCAACAACGTTTATTCGAAAATACTGCTCGTAACATGGAAGGTGTTGAGTTCTTCATTAAAGAACGTCACATCATTCACTGCTACAAAGCAGATCCAGCTTATGGTACAGGTGTTGCCAAAGCAATGGGTATCGATATCAACGACATTGATGTTAACAAAGAAATTCAATATCGCTAATATTACGAAGCCTCGTTTAGCTACTCATGCTAAGCGAGGCTTTTTTATTTTTTAACTACTTATCCACAATTTACTTAATTATTTTGAATATTCTATGCACTTATTAACAGAATTAGTGTATAACTTTGTCTGACCTGTGGATAGTATCATTTTCCTACCAAAAGTTATCCACAAAAAAAACAACTCTTCATGTAAAAGAGTTGCTGTTTATACTCAAATAAATAATTTAACTTCATATTTTATATGTAGTACCTATATATAAAGTAAGACCGATATGTATATTACCACAGTCACTGTAATACAACTTGCTAGTGTTGTTACTAAGACAGTTTGAGCAGCTGCTTCAGGTTCAACATTATATTCTAAAGCTAAAGTCGAACTATTAAGAGATGTTAGAAATAAACTAACAATTAATAGCAACTGTATAAGAATTACTGCATATATTCACATATGTATTATGTGGCTCATCAATAAAAAGAGACATCCACATATTGCATGGATGCCTGATAATTAAATAGAGTGATTTTCTTCTAATATACGAGTAAATTCTTCCAATGCCGCTTCTTCATTCAACGTACTAAACCAACGATATGATTCAGAGTCTAAAATTCGATAATGGTTACTTAAAATATTTTGCTGCAAACGATATCCTTTATCCTCTTGAATTGTACGCCACCAAACATGTCCGCCCATAGTTCTTTCTTTTGGACGCGCAATCACGTCATGCGCTGTTAGTTCCACTACTTCCATTGGATCGCCGCCCATTGCATTTTGCAAAATTGAACTTTCTCTAAATAGGGCACATAGTGCAACTGTTGTTGTCCAGCCACATGGTGTTCGTTGTTTTTCGATTTGAACAAGTGTTTTTTTTGAAATACCTAGTACCTCAGCCATTTTATCTTGAGTATAGTTATTTTCCGTACGTACTAACTTAAATTTCTCAGTAACGATACTAATGATTTTTTCTTTATCCATATTTATCACCCTTATTTGTTTCTTTTAGTGTAATTTTATACTATTGAATACAAAAAGGGAATTTTCTATTAAAAGTTGAATTACAGAACAATTGATATGTCTTTTGCCATTACAACACGATTTCTACCTTGTTCTTTCGCCTCATATAAGCATTGATCTGCTAATCTAATCATTGTTTCAGGCTCACTTGCCATTAAAGGATATTCTGCAATCCCCGCTGAAATTGTAATGTTTTTACCAGTTGGGCTTATAGTTCGCTCTATTTCTGTACGTAGCTGCTCTGCTACTAAATTAGCCTCAGTTGCAGATGTATTTGGCAGTAAGATGATAAATTCTTCTCCACCATAACGGCAACATAAATCATTTACTCTTGTTGCTTTTTTCATTTTCAAAGCTAAGAATTTTAATACTTCATCTCCAACACCGTGTCCGTATGTATCATTCACCGACTTGAAATGATCTATATCTATTAAAATAATTGAGTAAGGTGTATTTCCACTTGTCCATTTTTGCATTCGTTCATTTAATGTTCGCCTATTCGTCAATCCTGTAAGTGGATCTGTCGTTGATTGGTCCATAAAGAAACTTACTTGTCCATGGAGAAAAGTTAGGCTCTGAATTAATGCTTTTTTTAGTTGTATAACTTCATAATACCAGCCGGGTACTTGAGCAAGATTCTTTTCTTCGTTTGCTTTCATGCTACTTTCCGTTAGTGTCGCTAGTTGCTGTAATGGACGTGCAATTTTAAGTGAAGCCCATAAGATGATAATTAGCGAAACGAGCAATAGTGGTAATGCAAAATACAGCATCTGCTTTACCATTTTTGTTGCAGGTTCCAAAGCAATTTCAGTTGAGCGTTGTGCCACAACTCCCCAATCGGCAATTGAAATATACGAGTATCCTGCAAGCATGTCTTTACCTTTAGAATTAATCAAACGAGCTGCACCTGTACTATGGTTTTCAAGCATTTCACTTACAACTTTATTGTCAGATACAACATCATTAATGCGTGATTTATCTTGATGATAAATTATGCGGCCATCGTTATCCACTACATATACGTAAGAACCGTCTTTATAAAAATGCTCACCGAGGACCTCGTTCAATACATTATCTTCTTTCAAATAAATAGTTCCACCTATTAGCCCTAAATATGAGCCCTCTTCAGCAAAAATTGGAACTGAAATGAAGATAAGCAAACGATTTGTAATTCCTTTATAAGGCTTTGATATTAATGGTTTCTTTTGTATTATCGCCTCTTTTATAGCTTTAGAAGTAAGAGTCTTTCCTTTTAAATCTAGAGATTGAGGGGAAGTTGCAAGTACTTCTCCCTGTGCGTCTACAATAGCCACAGAATTAAAAGTATTTGTTTGATTCTTTACCCGGTCTGCTTCATGTAACAATTTATTTTCATCATCAAAAATAGCTGTGATTTCTTCAGCACTTATATTAAGGGTTTGTAATGTCTCTTTCATATAATCATTTGCTGTCATTGCTAGTTTTTGAGCATACGCATGATTCGTTTCAAGCGTACTTTCTTGTAAGGATTGCGTATTCGTATGATAACTACTCCACAAACTACTAGCAATTGTTAAAAGAAATGCCAAAACAGCTACACTGATAATTAAATGGTGTAATTTTAGATTAATTTTCTTCATATACCCCTACCTATTTTCCTTCTATAACTTGATATAATACATCAAGTAAAATAGTAACATACCATAGTTGTTTAAAATACAATAATTAACTATTTTCTAAGTAATTTATTCTCTTTTTAAAATAAAAAATCGCCAATAAGCCATTTAGCTTAAAAGCGATTTATCCAAATTTATTAGTTATTAATGTTAATTATTTGTAAGGCAGTACCCTACTATTCTTTATCTCTAGAGTGGTTGAAAATAGAATCTGCATTGTCGAAACAGTGTATAGTATCGTCAAAATCTTCATCTACATCATCTATTTTAATACCTAAAAACCTCAATAACCTGTCCAACATACGATCAACCCCTTAATCTTCGTACTGACATTCTTGAAATTCCTATACTTATTTCGATGATTTTCTTTCGTTCCTACTACTATTATACATTAAAATTGATAAAAATTCTAATACGACGCTAACCATGCTCGATTACTGTCGCATTAAGACTATTAATTCTAAAAAAATAATCCTTTAAAGTCAGCCATAAATAGAACACTATTTATGGCTAAATTTATAATTGGATATAAAAAAACGTTATTTCTAACATATGTTCAGCCTATATAAGACGATTAAATCAATAATTTTAGGAAGTTTCAAAATCTCTATTATACTACGTCTCAATCATTATTCAGCTCTTTTTTAGAATAGGGAAAAACAGAATCTTCGCCATCATAACACTGTATAGTATCGTCAAAATATAATTCTATTTTAGTACCTAAAGACCCACAATTCACCAAACATATAATCAATAATCTACCTTTCTTATTAATACTTTTGGATTTTCTATACCTTTTTCGGGATTTTTCAACTTATTTCCATGCAAACACTAAAACAAAAAATGGAATCAAAAAACCGCTTAGTATTTGATGGCACTAAGCAGTTTCATTATTAATTAGTCGTAAAAATATACTTTGTATACTTATAATACTCATCACCTTTTTCCAAAGTAGATTCTCTTAAGTCATCATATTCAATCGAATACGGTGGTAACTGCGTTTCTAAACATAGGCCTAAATAATTTTTAGATTCAATATCCCCAAAAAGATAACCATCACCTAGTTTTTGACCTGTGTATAAAACGATATATGGATTATTAGTTATTATGCTTAATTGTCTACCACTTTTATCATCTTTCAAAACAACATCATATTCACTACTCTTTAATAATTTAAAAGGATGGTCATAGCCTTGACCAGCAATAATCACTTGTTCATTAGCAGAGTGGATACCATCTGCTATTACTCGTTCAGATCGAAAGTCAAATACTGTTCCTTCTACATCTTCTAAACTACCAGTCGGCAATAACTCATCATTTAAAGACAAAAAGTGGCTGCTATTAATTTTCAAAATATGTTGTGAAATATCTCTTCTTAAATTGCCACTAAGATTAAAATAACTATGATTTGTCATATTCAATACTGTTTTTTGATCACATGTACCACGATATTCAACAATCAACTCATCAGCATTATTAAAAATGTATTTCACTTTTGCCGCTACAGCGCCAGGAAATCCGTTATCTCCATTAACACTGGTATATTCAAATTGTAATACTATTTCATCTTTTGACTCCATGATAGTAGTATTCCAAATGCTTTTGTCAAAACCATTTCTACCACCATGTAATTGATTTCCTCCTTCATTACATGGTAATTGAATGACTTTTCCATCGATTAAAATTTTCCCCTTTGCAACTCTTCCAGCATGTTGCCCAATAACTGCACCGATAAAATGTGGATTGTCCTCGTATTCTTCAACCGTATCAAATCCTAATACGATATTCTCTAATCTTCCTTCTCGGTCTGGCACAATTAATTTCGTAATGATACATCCAAAGTTTGTACAAGAAAATTTTAGACCTTGATTATTTTGAATACTATATTCATAAATAATTTGGCCGTTTTTTTCACCTATGTATTTTGTGGTAAGTTTCATATGGTCCACTCACTTTCTGAACATAGCTATTTCACTGTTTGACCATCTTTTTCACTAAGAGATTTATAACACACTCCAATGTTAAATATGATTACTAAAAATAAGCTACAAAAAACAGTAATCCTCTGAACTTCTTCGTACATTATCCTCTTTTTTAATTACCAGAATATTCTAAATTAAATGTTATCTTAACACAGGAAATTTAGTTTGTCTATTCAACAAAGTTTTTGTTATATAATGGATTTATAACGAGGAGGGATTTAAGATACGCATTAATACTTGGAATCAACAAATAGTGAAACAGAAAAATAAGCAGTTAGTACTAAACTTAGTTAGATTTTCAACATCAATTTCACGAGCAGATATTGCCCACTCTTCCGGTCTAATCAAAGCAACCGTTTCATCATTGATGGCCGAACTAATTGACTATGAATTTATAATCGAAACAGGTCCTGGTGAATCAAGTGGCGGTAGACGCCCCGTTATGCTAACTTTCAATAAAGATGCTGGGTATTCCATTGGTGTAGCCTACATTAGAACTTCTAATTCAGCTTGCTGAAAAACATGATTCAGCTGCATTAGAATTATTCAATAGCATTGTCTGATTTCGTCCAGTCTTATAGCAACGGCTCCCCTTGTAAGGCTCCTACGCTCAATTTTGCTCGAATGATTACTATAAAAAAGAAAAATAGCCTACTTCAATTAAGAAATAGACTGATTTATATCGGAAAGCGTTACGTTTATAAAATTGTATGGTTGATTCCATTTCCTTGTCCCCTGTCATTAAAGCGCCTACTTATGTATAAAAAGTCGAATATGTTATATAAATATTAGCCAAGCTATCCCCTTATTTTACCTTAGTAATTCCATAGAAAATTAGTTCTTTAATAGAACGAATCCATTCTTCCTGTGCAAATCCCTCACGATTTGGCGTTGCTATACTTTGAAGCATAAATCCAAGTATTAAATCGCTAGGTATTTCTTTATTTAAAATATTTTCATTTTTACCTTGTTCAATCAACTCTTGTATGATATCTCTCATCTCTAATTGCAATTGCATCAGAATTTTCTTTTTCAGTATCACCAATTCAGACCCATTATCTTGAATTTGATTTCCAATCCCGAAAAATTGCTGTAAACTTTTGTATTTATATACTTTTGTAAGTAATTCATCTAACTGCCCTAGTAAAGGTATCTGTTGATCAATCGACTTTAATTCAACATGCACCTTCTGCAAAGCCGATACCATATAATTACTAATAAGCTCTTCTTTGTTCATATATTGTTTATAAATTGCTGCCCTCGAAACTTGTAAAGTCTCTGCTAGTAAGCTAAACGTAAAACCTTCATATCCATACCTCAATAAAAGTAAATGCGTTGTTGTAAATAGTTCATCATGTGTAAATTTTCTCTCTCTCGCCATTTTATTCACCTCTATTAATAAAATATTCCCCTAACATAAGTACATATACACTATATTATACCATTAGTTACCAATATCAACGTTGAAATAGTGAATATTACGTTAATAGATTAAATCCATATTCTCTACTACTCAAAAATCTCCATAGGACATTAACATTTGGACATGTAATACATCTCGTAAAATTAGAAAATTTTACTTAGCTTGCTCGGTATTGGCATTTTGAAAATTATTTCATATAAAATATAGGTTCTTATTTGCATTGGCATTTCGAAATGGTATACGATTTCTTAAAAGGCATAAGTTTCTAGTATGCCAATGTTTTAAAAAAAGGAGAGATTGTTTATGTTCGTAGTAACTAACCGTATTAAAACGAAAAAAGGCTTTGCTGAAAAAATGGCTCCTAATTTCACTCGTCCAGGTGCACTTCAATCATTTGAAGGCTTTGTCAAAGTTGAAGTAGCTGTATGCAAAGATTTTGAAGAATACGATGAAATGAGCGTTAATATGTACTGGGAAACACTTGATGGCTTCAAAGCTTGGCGTGAAAGTGATGCATTTAAAGCATCTCACAAACGTCCAGAAGCAAAACCAGGTGAAGCTCCAAAAGAATCTCCAATGCTTGGTAGTCAAATCGTTATAGCTGAAATTGTTTCACGCATTGAAGCACCGCAAGCTTAAGCTTTTATTCAATAAGAAAGGCTCTAAACTGAAGTTGTCATTCTCCAGTTAGAGCCTTTTTAAATTTATACCATTAATCTAATGAACCGTAGCTTACGATACGCGGTTCCCAGTAACTTCCTTTTGCAACACTTTGATATTGTACTTTATCCCCTGCTGCATGTAATACTTTGTTGTTTCCTGCATATAAACCAACATGTGTAATCGTGCTACCGCCTGGCGTTGCAGTGAAGAAGATTAAATCGCCTACTTCTGGACTACTTACTTTTTTAGTAACAGCACGTTGAGAGCGACTATTATGTGGTAATGTTCCGTATCCAGCTTTTTTATATGCATAAGCTGTAAAACCTGAGCAATCAAAACCTGATGGCGACATGCCACCCCATACATAAGGAACACCTAAATATTGACTACCAACACTTATTACTTTGTTACGGAGTGCTAAGTTTGAGCTAGAAACGGTTGTTGTTTTTTTGTATTTTTTTAAGTATGAGCTTGAAACCCAACCTGTCTTACTACTATGTTTGACTTTATACCAAGTTGTTCCGCTTACTGTCTTTTTATATGAAGCTGTCACGACAGCTCCCTTTTTTAGAGTTGTTATTTTCCCACTTTTCAGTGATGCACTTTTACGCATGTTTAATACTGATTTCGTTTTATATTTACCACTAATTTTTGTTGCTTTCGCAGTAGATGTTGTTGATTTATATTTTTTTAAGTATGAACCAGATACCCAACCAGTTTTTCCACCGTGTTTTACTTTGTACCATGTTGTACCACTTACTTTCTTTTTATATGTAGCTGTTACGACCGTACCTTTTTTTAGTGTTGTAATTTTCGTGCTGCTTGTAGATGCACCTTTACGCATATTCAATGCTGCTGTTGTTTTATATTTACCTGAAATTTTAGTTGCTTTTGAACTTGAAACCATTGTAATTTTGTTGGCAGAATCTTGTAATACATTTGTTGCATTCGTTTGTGTTGGTTGTTGAGGTTGATTATTAACTAATGCTCCAAGTCCAAGTGATAATGTCAAAGTAGTTGCTGTGATAGCTTTAAATACTGTTTGCTTGTTCATATGAATAATGTTCCTCCAATTTTTTCTTTTATAGTAGATAATAATATTTCGATGTTTATAGGTGTATATATCGTTTTTTTATTAATTCCACTATTAATACTAAGGAAAGTCAGTTGGAGAAACAACGGCATTTCATTTACAATGTCATTACACTTTATTACAAATAACTCAAAATCCTTATACTATATCCAATTTTTAATACAACGGAAATATAAAACGATTATTTTTCCATTTAATATTACCTTTCATTATTACATTTTTTAATTAGGAAATTTTCACTGAAAATAGTAACTACTTATTAAAATCATGAATATTAAATGTAAAAAACCCCCTTAACTAAGAAAGCTAAGGGAGTTTTATTATTTAGTGATAGAACTAATCCGTTTTCTACAAGATTCCTTGAATATCTCCTAAACAATTGTAGCATTTCTTACATTTTCTGCTATTTTGTTTTTGAGAAACTGTTCTGCATTTCTTACTGTAATCATATTTCCCCTACCGTACTAAAACGTTTAATAGAAAACGGTTTGATATCTAAATCAGTAGATCCTTTTGTAATCAGGTCACTTAGTACTTCTCCAACAGCGCTAGCAAACTTGAATCCATGTCCTGAGAAACCAGCAGCTATGGCAATATTATTGTATTTTGGATGGACATCTATTACGAAATTTTCATCTGGCGTCATTGTGTACATACATGTTTTGCCCAATTTTAACTCATGCTCACGTGGCATAAATTCATCTAGGAATCCATTTAGATTTTCTACATCGCCGGCAACATCACCAAATGCAAGTTTGACTTCATCTGGATTAATGGTATCTCCTCCATCATGCCGACCAACTTTTAATCCAGCGCCATCAATACTTGGAAAACCGTAGTATATACTATCCGCAAGCTCGAATGTGAAAGCCGGAAAATCGTTTTGATTGTAGTATCTTTCGTCTACATCGTACCAAGCGAATGTTTTTCGAATTGGATTTAGTGGGAGTTTTAAATCCAGTTGTTTTAATAATTCCCCAGACCAAGCACCTGCAGAAATAATTATCGAGTCTGCTGTAAATGTTGCACCATCTTCTGTATAAATTGTAACTTTTCCAGACTGTGGATGGACTTTAGTAACACGGCTATTTGCACGAATAGTTGCTCCTGTATTTAATGCTAATTCTCTATAAGCTTCAACGCATGATTCTACTTTTAACACGCCTGAAGTAGGTTCGAAACAACCAAGGAAATTTTCAGGTAACTGCATACCATCCCATTTTTCGTTCACCTCAGATGCCGTCATAACTTCTAAAGGTAGATCAAATTCCTCTGCACTCTTAATCACATTTTTGATAAATGGAATATTTTTATCCCCAACATTTATGACACCTGTTTGAAGGAAAATTTCCTTACCTGTTTGTTGTGCAAGCTCTTGCCATAAATTACGTGCACGTAATGCAAGTGGAACATACTCTACACCTTCACCATATGCATAACGAATTATGCGTGTCTCACCATGGTGACTTCCTTTATCATGTGGCGGATTAAAGGCATCTAATAGTAAAGTCTTTTTTCCACTTTGTGAAAGGAAGTAGCCTGCAGCCATTCCCATTGAACCTGCTCCTATAACTATCACATCATAATGCATTTTCATTACCCCCTTGATACTCATTATAAATATATTACTATGAATTTTTAGAATATTGGGGAGTGATAGAGAATATTGCTGAAATGTACATGTTTGTTGTTCGACTTTACATATTGGAAGAGATACCTTTAATAGCTGTGTTTCATATATTCGACTATTTTATTATTGAATCAACATTAAACTTCCCCATTAGTTTCGCAATTTATGGCGAAAAATGCGATAATGAGGAAAACGAATATTAAGGATGACATGATGACAAAAATGATAACACTTAGAGTGGATCAAAGCTTTCTTGCAGATTTAAAAAGAGGCTATCCATTAATTTTAAAAGAGGCTGTAGTTAATACAGATATGCTACGTGAAGAAGGCGAACTTATTCGTCTTGTGGACCGCGCTAATCGCTATTTAGCAACTGGATATTATGGTAATCAAAATAAAGGAATTGGTTGGGTCCTTACGACAAAAGAACATGAAGAGATTGATGGGGCATTTTTCAAAACTAAATTGAAAAATGCACTAGATCACCGTGCTGACTTTTTCGAAGATAGCCAGACAACGGCATTCCGTGTATTTAACGGAGAAGGGGATGGCATTGGCGGTCTAACAATCGACTATTTTGATGGTTATTATATGGTTAGTTGGTATAGTGATGGAATATATAGCTTCAAACAATATATCTATAATGCACTTGCTGAATTAGTTGAATTCAAAGCTATATATGAGAAAAAACGTTTTGATACGAAAGGCCAATATATCGAGCAAGATGATTTCGTAATGGGTGAACCTGGTGATTTCCCTATCATTATTAAAGAAAATGGTATGAATTTTGCTGTTAACTTAAATGATGGTGCAATGACTGGAATCTTCCTTGATCAACGCGATGTACGTCGTACAATCCGTGACTATTATGCAGAAGATACGAATATGCTGAATACTTTCTCTTACACTGGTGCATTTTCAGTTGCTGCTGCTCTTGGCGGTGCTAAAGAAACAACGAGTGTAGATCTTGCAAAACGTAGCTTAGCGAAAACGATTGAACAATTTAGTGTCAATGGTATCGATTATGAAGCGCAAAATATTAAAGTAATGGATGTATTTGATTACTTCAAATATGCCGTTCGTCATAACATGAAATATGATCTAGTTGTACTTGATCCTCCTAGCTTTGCACGTTCGAAAAAAATGACATTTAGTACTGCAAAAGATTATCCAAAATTGCTAATGGACGCAATTGCTATTACGGAGAAAAACGGTATTATTGTTGCTTCTACAAACAATGCAAGCTTCGGTATGAAAAAGTTCAAGACATTCATTGATAAAGCATTTAAAGATTCAAACACACGCTACAAAATTGTTGAACAATCTTCTCTACCAAAGGATTTCCGCGCAAACCGTGACTTCCCTGAGTTCAACTATTTAAAAGTTGTGTTTATTAAAAAGTTGAATAAGTAATAGTTTAAACCGCAACCAAAAATGGTTGCGGTTTTTATATTTTTACCTTAAAAATGTTGCCATGTCGGTTACGTTTTATTTTCATTACATACCTACTATCATATTAATTGATACTTCTTTACCGTTTTGAATGACAACCATCGTATCATACTCCAAATCTCCGGTTTGTATAAAATATAGTCCCTTATCTTCATTACTCTTTTTCGCTACTTTATCATCAATATATACCTTCAATACATTATCTTCTGTTTTAATTTCTACATTTTCAACCTGTTTAGGATTAACGCTTCCACCATTCACGTAAATATGAAAATCCTTTTCATGCTGAAATAAATATATTCCCTTTTCAGTTGCATTGATTTCGATATATTCTTTGATATCAGATTTCACTTTATCAATTGGTATTTGCTCAACCGATATCTCCCGTCCACAGGCTGCTAATACAATGGTCAGTACTATTAAAAATAAAAATCCCCTCAAATAATCCCTCACTTTGTAAAATTTTATATTTTTTTATAATTAAATACATTTTATCTTAAATAAAAAGAGGCCGCAACTGCGCCTCTCTCTCTAGATTACTTTACTTTCCTGAGAACAAAGTAAAAAAAATATCTGCCCTAAATAAAGAGCTGATATTTCTTTTTAAGAATAGGTGATTCTTCGTTTTCCAACTTTTTCATGTAATGTTTTAATTACTGTTCTCGTTTTGTCCAAATACTCTATCGTCTCTTCATATGTACTAGTTGCTACGCACATAAATAGTATATCTAGCACATGTAGCTGTGCTAATCTCGAAGAAGTAGCACCACTTCTAAAAGTAGCCTCTACTTTAGGTGAAGTATATAAACAAATATCCGCCAAACTGGCAATGAGCGAATTTCCGTATCTTGTAAGGCTAATCGTTGTAGCATTTACGCCATTTGCTATCTCTAAAACTTTTGCTACCTCATGTGTTTCACCTGAAAAGGAAATACCAACAACTACATCTCCTTCTTCAGCATTGACAACCGCGGTGGCACCTAAATGAGTATCCGTGAAAAACATACAGTATTTATTAATGCGTACAAATTTTTGATAAGCATCCATTGCAGCTATTGCTGATGCACCAACACCAAAAAAGAAGATTCTCTTAGCATTTAAGATTGCATCCACAGCATGCTTTAGTTCTTTTTGATCGATTAAATCTGCCGTCTCACGTAAAATTTGCATACTATGATTTGTGATCTTATCAATAATTGACTCTAACGGTTCATTCGGTTCGATATCACGTACATCAATCTTTTCACTTTGTAAATCTCCGGCTATTCTAAGTTTCAATTCTTGTATGCCACTTAAATTCAATGATTTACAAAGGCGAATGACAGCCGCACTGCTTGTATGGCTTTGTTTGCCAATGTCGATTGCTGTCATTTTAATTGCTTCAGCAGGGTGTTTTAAAATATATTGAGCAATTTTCCGCTCAGAAGGCGGCAAGCTAGCTTCCATTTCAGCAAGTATAAGCAATCCCGAATTCATCTTTTCTATACTCATAACCCCCTGCTTCCTTGTTTAATATTGAAGAAAGATTTCTATATTCTCTTCCTTAACTAGATATTTTTAAGTTGAATTGCTGCACGAACATGACCTTTTGAATTTGCTAAAAGCTGTTTTGATTCATCCAAAGTTGACTGTGTTAAAAGCATAACTATCGCTGGTTTCACTTCGTAACCTGTTTTAGCTAACACTTGCTCTGCTTGTTCGTAAGTAACTTCTGTTGCCTCACAAACAATTCTTTTTGCACGTTCTTTTAATTTGTTATTACTCGCGTGTACATCAACCATTAAATTTTTATATACTTTACCTAATTGAACCATAGTAGCTGTAGAGATCATGTTTAATACCATTTTATGTGCTGAAGCCGCCTTTAATCGTGTAGATCCTGTTAAGATTTCTGGACCAGTATCTACCTCAATCGCAATATCAGCACACTCGCTAATAATTGAGTTTAGATTACTTGTTAAACTCATTGTTTTAGCACCGACAGAACGAGCATAAACTAAAGCCCCTTTTACGAAAGGAGTACTACCGCTTGCCGCAATACCAATCACCACATCACGTTCTGTTAAACCATGTTCTTTTAGGCTTGATTGACCCCACTGTTCATCGTCTTCAGCTCCTTCTACGGCTAAGACAACAGCATCGATTCCACCTGCTAATATTGCCTGTACTACTTCTGGTGATGTACTAAATGTAGGAGGACATTCCACTGCATCTAACAAACCAATTCTCCCACTTGTTCCAGCACCCACATAGAATAATCGCCCCCCTGTTTCAAGAGAATGATATACAACCTTAATCGTTTTTTCTATTTTTGGTAGTACCTTTTCAATAGCTAGAGGAATTTTGAGGTCATCCTGATTCATTAATTTTATAATTTCAGATACAGACATTAAATCTAAATTGCCCGTTTCCCTATGATGCGCTTCTGTTTGCAGTTTAGCCTCTCGCTCCATAGATTTTCAATTCCTCCTAATCTTATTTTCAAGATCTACTTTCATCCATGTCTGTAGCAGATCGACTTGCATTTTCTTTGTGATTGGAATGCCCATATCAAGAAGTGCTAAAGTAAATGCACCAACTACTGGTGATACAAATGGTTTAATTAATTCATTGTCACCCATGACTAAGCTTAGAGACTGCTCAAATTGATTTAAAAAATACTCATTTTCAAATAAACCACCACATACAACAATTGGTAATGACTTAGCACTTTCCTCTCTTGAGTATATAATTCCCAATAGGTGCACTAGTTGAGCTACAGCATCAAATACAATTCGACATGCTACATCGTTACCTCGCTCTGCCAATTTCAAAACAATCTTCGCAATAGATGACACTATCAAACGTGGTTGTTCCTGTTCATAAATTTTCGTGATGATGTCCACGGTATTATTCAGTTGAAGATATTTGAGAACCTCTTCTGAAAATTCATCAAGCTCTTCATTTAAATCATAGAGTTTTGAGATATGACTTAATGCTTGTGTTCCAATATAATAACCACTACCTTCATCGCCAAATAAATAGCCCCATCCCCCTGCTCGACGAATTTTGCGACCATCTTCTTGTACTAAATAAACAATAGAACCGGTACCCGCTATTAAAACCAATCCATCCAATTTAAATGTTCCACTTACTAAGGCAGCTAAGGCATCATTAGCAACTCGAATTGTACAATGATACGATTGAAAATACTCTCGTATCCATTCATTCCAGCAGACTGAATCTTCCTCACGATCACCACCGGCTGCACATACAATTACAGCCTTGACCTCCGCTTTTTGAATAGAGGACTTTACTAACAAAGCATCTAATAGAAGGCCTATTTGGATTTTAACCTTTTCTTTTGGAGTAGCTTTTATATTCGAGCCTTTACCAGTTACGAGAGCTAGAATCTCGCCATCGCTATTGCCAATCACCGCTTGAGTTTTAGTACCGCCGCCATCTATCCCAATAAAATAACGTTTATTTAACTGCACCTGCCGTCAGTCCTTCCATAAACTGCTTTGAAGCAATGAAAAATAGTAAAATCATCGGTAATGAAGCTAAAGTTAACCCTGCAAATAGCGATCCCCAATCCGCTGAATGTTCACCAAATAAGGACATCATTCCTATAGGGATTGTCATTTTCGCCTTTTCAGTAATGAAAATTAATGGGAAGAAAAAATCATTCCATGCAGATATAAAATTAATAATAATTACAGTTCCTAAAGCAGGTCGCATAATTGGCAATAGCACATGCCAGAGTATGCGTATATTTCCTGCACCATCCATTCTAGCAGCTTCCTCCAATTCAACAGGCATTGTACGGAAAAAGCCTGTCAAAATAAGCATTGTTAGCGGGATCCCTGTTGCAACATTCATAAAAATTAATGACCAAAGTGAATTAATTAATCCTAAATCTCTCATCAAAATAAATAATGGTACGATCCCTAACTTAATCGGTATCATCATCCCTAATAAGAAAATAAAGAAAATGGCATTAGTCCACGAAAATTTAAAACGTGCAATATAAAAAGCTGCTAATGAACACACAATGATAATTAAAGCTACTGACACAACGCTTACTATGACACTATTCATAAAGTAGGTAGTAAAAGGAACTTTTGATAATAACGTCCGATAAGTATCTAAACTAATACTTGTCGGCAGACCTAAAGGATTTTTAAAAATTTCTGCACTCGTTTTGAATGAAGAAAGAATCATTAACAAAATCGGATACAAACTAATTGTCGCTACTACAAAAACAACAATATAATAGAAAGGTTTAGTCCAAATAGTGCCTTGCTTCATATCTTCACCTCTCACATCTCAACGTCTTTTTTGTTCATCATACGTAAGAAAACCGAAGTACATATTAAAATAAAGCAGAATAAGCATGTCGCTAAAGCCGAGCCTAATCCAATAGAGGTACTTCCTGAAGCAGTCGAACTGCCAAATGCTAACCTATAAAAAAACACTGCTAATGTATCTGTAGAATAATAGGGTTCACCCATCGATCCCTGCATAGCATATATAAGTTCAAAAGCTTCAAACGATTGAATGAACGTGAGTACGCCCATGATCATAATGGAGGGAATCATTAATGGTAAATAGATTCTAGACAACATTTTAAATCCCTTTGCTCCATCTAATCTGGCTGCTTCAATAAGTTCACTTGAAATCCCCTGAAAACCGGCCAAGAAAATAAGAACACCAAATCCAATACCAAACCAACAATTCACTAGAATAATAACAATAAGAGCTGTATCCGGATCACCTAACCATGCTCTTTGCAAACTTTCTAGGCCTAGCTTTTCAAGTAAAACATTCACTGTACCATAGTTTGGATTTAAGATAAGTTTCCATAAAAAGCCGACTACAATAACAGAGAGTACCCTTGGTAAAAAGAAAGCAGCTTTGAAAAACTCTGAACCTCGGATTCTTTTATAGATGATAAAGGCTAAAAAGAAAGCCAGACCATTCATCACAACCATCTGTATAATAAAGTAAACTCCATTATGCTTAAAAGCATTCCAAAACATAGACCCATAAGGCTCTTTTGTAAAAAGCGTAACGAAGTTTTGAAGCCCTACAAAATTGCCTCTGTTCATCCCATTAAATTCAAAAAAACTATAGGAAAGGGCAGCAATTATTGGATATAACACGAACATTCCATAAATGATTAATGCCGGTATAGGGAATAAGTGAATTGTCCATTTTGACCAACTCCGTTTCTTTTTTTTCGATGGAGCTGTCGCATTTGTCATATACCAAAGCCTCCTTTATGTAAAATTGAAACAATAAGCCCTCACCTCTTTTCAGTGAGGGCAATTATTATTTATTGAAACGGCTTAAACCATGTTTTAGCATTTTCTTGCACTTTTTTTGCTACATCATCAACCTTCACATCACCTAAATACATTCCTTGAAGTTCAGTTTCAAGTACTGTTTTCGTTGTTGGATCGCCACCTGTAAAATTTGTAACCCACATATAAGGTGTTGCGTTAGATTCTACTGCTTTACTAAGATCACTTAATAGAGCATGATCCGAAGAAATGCCAGGCATTGCACTAATCATTGAGAACTCTTTTACAAATAGTTCACCAAATTCTTTTGTAGTTAAAAACTCTAAAAACACCTTAGCTGCCTCTTTATTTTTTGAGTTGGCATTCATAGCAAATGAACCATCAACCCATGTTGTCACAGTCTTATTGCCTGCTTTAGACGGCATGGGGAAAAAGCCAAAATCTAAATCTGGATTCATTTCCGAGACAACAGGGATTTCCCAACTACCTAATGGGAACATGGCTGCTTTTTCTAATGCAAACTCAGTTCTAATATCATCCATTCCTAGACCTTCTGAGTTTTTAGGAAAGTATTTCTTCAAATCTTTCATCACTTGAATAGATTCTTTAAACTTTGCATCTGTGAAATCTTTTTCACCAGCTAAAACTGACTTGTAGAAATCATTCCTCTCATAGACACCTGGCCCTACAATGCCGTGAAGTAGAGATAATAGCCAACTTTCCTTTGTTCCCATCGCGATAGGTGTAATACCTTTTGCTAGAAGTTTGTCATTTAATTGAATGAATTCATCCCAAGTATTCGGAACATCTAAACCTTGCTCTTTGAAAATCTTCTTATTATAGAAGAATTGAGTAGAACTCAAATTAATTGGTACTCCATACTGATTACCTTCTGCATCTCGAGAAGCTTGTAGTGCTTCTTCCGAGAATACATTTAATCCATTCAGATCGTTTATTTTTTCTATGAATCCTGATTCTGCTAGTTTTAAACCAGCAGCGTATGGACGTAAATGAATAATATCCGGACCTTCTCCCGCTTGTAACGCTGTGTTTAATACTGTGTTATATTCTGTGTTTTTTGTTGGACTGAAAGTGACTTTAATATCTGGATGTTCCTTGTTGAATAATGCGATTACTTTTTCATATTTTGCTACATCTTCTGTACGCCAGCTACCAATTGTCAGTGACACTTCCTTTGAAGATTCGGATTCTTTATCTCCCTTACTAGTGTCATCAGATTTGTCTTTTGAGCCACAGCCAGCTAATACGATTGTCAACAAAAGTACAAATAAAAAGAACCACCTATTCAATACCTTCATGTTTGTTCCTCCACCCCAATATTAGTTAAGAAATTCCTCATAAACCAGGTCGTGAATCTGCCTTCTTATTTCTCGAATCGAGCTATTTCTTCCATAATGCACTGCATTCGTTAATAATATGATAGAAGATTTTTTTACAGGATCCATGCAAATACTAGTTCCTGTAAATCCTGTATGTCCAAAAGCGCCTACACTCACCCTCTTTCCAAAGGATACTGATGGTTCTTCACCAGTCCGCACTTCAAACCCAAAACCCCTTCCTAAAAACGTATTCTTATATGCTGACTCCATCCAATTGAATGGAATAACCGACTGATGTCGAATACCTAACCAATACTCTGAAAACAAAAGTAAATCCTTTGCACTTGAAAATAAGCCCGCACTACCAGATACACCGCCTAGTAAAAGCGCTTTCTCATCATGTACATCTCCTTGGACATATTTCCCTCTAACTAGTTCAGTAGTAGCCGCGTTATATTTTTGGTTATCCGGCAATAAAAATTGTGTATTATGCATATTCCACGGATTAAAAAAATGTCGTTTCACAAATTGATTTAACAATTCACCTGTCACTTTTTCTACTATTTTTCCTAATAAAATCATCCCTAGATCGCTATAAGCGACAAATCGCCCTGGAATATAGACTAAATCACATGCTAATATTTCACTCATTACATCCCTGGTATGATGTCTTTCTACTTTTGGTACTAACCCTGCTGGCAATCCTGAACTATGTTGTAACAAATGTCGAATCGTTACCTTTGGAAAACGAAATGCTGGTATAATTTCCGATACACTTCTATCAAGTTGAAGTTCATTTCTGCTTAATAAATATAAGGTAGCTGGTAATGTAGCAACGACCTTCGTTAAAGAAGCCAAATCAAAAAGGGTATTCTCTGTGATTGCATGCAATTGCAAATCCTTCCCTATGAAATGTCCATAGCTCTTGGTTATTAAATGCTTCGAATTCTGCTGTACACTAATAACTGCACCCGGAAGTAATTTTTGTTGAATTATTTGTTTGATATACTCATCTATCATGACAACACCCTTGTATTTTTTTAGATTTTCCGTATTATTACGATATGAAATTAAATAACAAATAATAAGCGAATTTCTGAAATTTTTTTACAGAAAGTATACAAATAGAAAAAGAGCTATCCGTCATATTAGCGGATAACTCTTTACAGTCAATCTTTACATAAAAACTGCACTTGATTATAATGTCAATTCTTGCAACGCCTTTTTCAATTTCTGAACCTCTTCCGAACTTAACGTTACACCCTTACCCATCTTCGTATGATCCTCAGACCAATCTCGTAGATCATACTTAGGTGCACGATCATTCCAACTGATTAAATTTAATTCTTTCTGCCAACCTTTAGCACCTTCAGAAAGTACCGCAATGTTTTCTACGATTTCGTATTTTAGTTCTGCCATTTACTCTAACTCCTTTGTACTTTAATAACTTCATCATTTGGGCTAACTAACAGCATGTTACTCCAAGCGCCATAGCCTCGTAATAATCCATTATATCAGAACTTTTCTATTTCTTATTTGCAAAGCGAATTGCTCTACTCATGACTGTAGGCACGACAGACGCATGATTTTCTTCTGGAGCACAGTAAAATTCACATTCCACATACTTTTGTTGATCAGTACTTAATCGGCTGAACACTTGTTTTGCATCGGCAACCATAAAGCCCTCACACTCACCTACTGCAATGTAAAGGTTCTTCTTCTCATACGCTTCAGATTGTCTCAGAAATACATCCATGTATGTTAAAATTTCATGATCATTCCACCAGATTGAAGGACTTAAAGCTAGATAAGTTTGAAAAGCTTTTGGTTTTGTAAAAAGTGTCCATAATGTAAAAAGACCGCTGAGAGAATGTCCGAACAGAGCTTGTTTTTCCTTATTAATAGAATAGCGTCTTTCTATTTTTGGTTTTAACTCTAACTCAATAAAATTAAGAAATTTCTGCGCTCCTCCGTGGATACCAACATCAAAACCCTTTAGCCGATCTGGATAAACATACTTATTTGCAGGTGCAGTAAAGTCATAAAATCTTCTTTTGGATGCATCCTTCCCCTCACCTTGATGCCCAATACCTACAATAATCGCCTCATTCACCAATGTTTTCGGTGCATTTCTAGATTGCAAACTTACTATGCCTTGAGCAAATTGAAAGTATGAGTTCCCATCTAATATATAAATAACGGGATAGCCATCTACAGGTGGGGGTGAACTAGGTAATGACACTTTTATATCATATGAATAATCCATTTCATCAGAATAGTATAGCCATTGTTCTGTATTGTCTTGAGTGACTTTATTTATTACTTTCACTACTTCTCCCCCAATTCCTGCTCTAGAAAAGTATCATATCCAAAACACACTGGTGCCCCATTATCTGGATCAATCATTATGCGTGCATCGATATTGAACACTTGCTTTAGAGTACCTTTTTCTAAAATTTCCTTAGGTGTGCCGACGGTAATAATTTCTCCATCTTTCATTGCGATAATTTCATGCGAAAAACGGGCTGCATGGTTGATATCATGTAATACCATTATTATTGTGCAATGATGTTCTTTGTTTAGACGTTCTACAATCTTCAGCACTTCAAGTTGGTGAGCAAGATCTAAATAAGTCGTCGGTTCATCCAACAGTAAAATACTTGTCTCTTGTGCAAGAGCCATTGCTAGCCACACTTTTTGGCGTTGACCACCTGAAAGTTGAGCGATTTCTCGATCACGAAAAGCAGTCGTTTTCGTTATATCCATAGCCCATTCAATTACTTCAATATCTTTATTTGATAAAGTACCTACATTTTTTCGATGTGGGAAGCGACCGTAAGAAATAAGCTCCTCTACTTTTAATTGTAAAGGTGCTTCTGGGTTTTGAGATAAGAGTGCCAATTGCTTTGCAATCTCCTTCGTCGAAATCGTCTTCATGTCTTGTTCCTGTAAAAATACATTACCACTTTGTTGTTTTAGGATTCGTCCAATTGTTTTTAATAATGTCGATTTACCACATCCATTTGGACCGATAATTGTTGTTATTTTCCCTTCTTTAATTGTCGTATTCAAATCTGAGAAAACCGTAACTTTTTCATATCCCGCCGTCAATTGTTTCGCTCTAATAACACTAGTCACCATTTATCGGTTCTCCTTTTACGCTTTTGATTTAACTAATAAATATAGAAAATAAGGTACACCTAAAATTGCTACTATGATACCTACGGGAATTTCTGCAGGGGCAAATACTGTTTTTGCAATATAATCAGAGAAGATGACTAGTAGCATTCCTACTGCAGCACTCATAGGAATGACATACCGATGTTGTATACCTACAAGTTGTCTTGCGATATGAGGAGCCATTAATCCAATGAAGGATATACTACCTGATACTGCTACACATGCACTTATCACACCGATGCTACATAAAAGCAGTATCGATTTCTCTTTTTCAATTTCAATTCCAAGGCTTTTAACGCTTGCTTCTTCAAGCTGTAAATAATCTAGTAAATACGCTTTTCTGTAGATTATAGGTATCAAAATCAGAAGCCAAGGTAACATAGCAACGATGAAAATCCAGTTTGCATTATAGATACTTCCAGTCATCCAAACAGTCGCCATTTCAAAGTCGCTTTCACGCATTTTAAGAGAAATGAACATTGAAAGTGCACCAAATCCTGAACTAATGGCAATACCCGTTAAAATTAGACGCTGCGTATCTAATTTGCCATTACGCCATGAAAAGCTATATATAACAATCGCAGCAACTAATCCACCTACAAAGCCAAATAAAGGCATGATTAATATCGATACCCAGTTAGAGCTACCAGATGCAACTAACTGCATCTGTAGAAGAAACATAAATACTACGATAGAAGTACCCGCACCAGCGTTGATACCTAATATTCCAGGATCGGCTAAACCATTTCTTGTTATTCCTTGAATAACCGTACCCGCTATACCTAGCCCTAGACCTACAAGAGCCGCAATAACAATTCGAGGAAGTCGGAATTGAAAAATAACTAGATCAAAATCATCATTTGGATTAATTCGTAACAATGTTGTAATTACATCTTTAATCGACATATCGAAAGTGCCATTGGTGATATGAATGTACATAGCTATAAAAATAAGCAAAATAGCGGCTGTAATTTTCATCATAAAACGTTGTTTATGCACGTCGTTCTCCCCCTCTCGTACGAATTAAATAGAGGAAGAAAGGTACACCAATTAACGATGTAACAACACCAACTGGCGTTTCAAACGGAAAGTTAATAAATCGACTGCCAACATCACAAAGTGCTAAAAAGACCCCACCAATAATCGCTGAACAAGGGATGACAAATCGGTAATCAACTCCAACAAGAAATCTCGTAATATGAGGAATAATTAATCCTACGAAACCAATTTTCCCAACAAGAGCCACAGCAGTACCGGTTAAACAAACGACTATTAATATACTAATGGCCTTAACCCATTTTGTACGCTGACCAAGACTAATCGAAATATCCTCGCCAATTGATAAAATAGTAATTGATTTAGCAATGTATAAAGCAAGAAAAAGACCAACTAACCCAAATGGTAAAGCAAGTAAAAGAACTTCGGGATCAACTTTGTGAATTTTAGCGTTATACCAAAAACTCATATCTTGTGAAATTTGAAAGTATGTAGAAAGTGCTGCTGATATACTACTTAAAAAAGTTCCAATAACTGTACCAATAATGGCTAATCTTACAGGAGATAGGCCATTTCTCATTAATGAACCAAAACCAAATACAATCCCCGCCCCAAAAGCTGAACCAATCATAGAGCAAATGATTAGATTAAAGTTAGACATGCCAGGGTAAAAAATCATACAAATCGTGATTACAAATGCTGAACCATCGGTTACCCCCATAATAGAAGGGGAAGCAAGATAGTTTCTTGTCATCCCCTGCATTATAGCTCCTGATATTGCAAGAAATGCTCCTACAAGAAGAGCAGCTAAAACACGTGGCAAACGAGATTGCATGATAATATTATGATCAACATTACCCGAATCGAATTGTGTAATCGCCAGCCAAATTGTAGTTACATCAATATCCTTTGTGCCGTATAAGATCGATAACGCAATTGTAAATACGATGAAGAGAGGCGCAGTACCCATAATTAGGATTGGTACAAATTTAGGTTTCTTCATTTTATTTATCATAGACTCACACATTATTTCGATAGATTTTCAACAGCTGCATTTAAGAATTTTTCTTTACTCCAAGCTGTACCACCTTGTGCCATAGGTTCTACTACGTTCACAAATACTTTGTCGTTTTTAGCAGCGTTAATGCTTTTGAAGATAGGATTTTTCAAAACGTCATCTAATGCAGCAGTTTTCTTATCATTCTCACTTTCCTCGAATTGTAAGAAAATAATATCTGGATTTACTTCTGCCAAAGTTTCAATTGATATCTCTTCTTGAGCAGCAGTTTTAGTAATTAATTCAGGAACTTTTATTCCCAGATCTTCATATATAACAGGATTTAAATACACACCCGATGGATACACAAACATGCTATTGGCACGGATACGGATTACAAATACATTTTTGTCTTTCACTTTTTCAGCTACTTTAGTTTTTGCAGCTTCTGCTTTTGTTTTGTAATCATTAATAATTTTTTCCGCTTCAGATTCTTTACCTGTCAACTTACCCATTAAAAGTAGATTATCTTCCCAATCCGTAGAAATATGTGATACAGGGATCATCGTTCCAATTTTATTTAACTGCTCAGCCACTTCATCTGGATATTTTGACGAACCTAAAATAACATCTGGCTTTAATTTTAAAATAGTTTCATAGTTCGGTTGCATTTTTTCACCGATAGAAGTTGCACCTTCCAAATCACTAGCAAGGTATTCTGGTAGTTTACCAGCAGTTGTTACCGCTCCGAGTGGTTTTACATTAAGCATTGCTGCGTCTTCCATAGATTCTAAACTTGCAGCGATAATATTGTTTACTTTAGATGGTAAAGTATATGATTTATCCAAATAAGTAATTGTTTGTTCTTTTGAAGCAGCTTCTTCCGTTCCTACAGCTTTATTTCCCTCTTTTTTTGGAGGTGTTTCATTCCCTCCACAAGCTACTAAAAATACTGCTAATCCAAATATCCAAAATCTATTCATTTTCATTTATTAAATCTCCTTTATGTATTAGTTAATATAAGCAGGCCTACTTATTTACAGCTAAACGATTGATAATGATTATCAATATCAATAACTTTTACCAATATAACCCTTAATATACAAAGTGTCAACACCTATTATAAGTTCTGCATAATTTTGTTTAACATGTTCAAATGAGTGCAAATCGTTATGTTTAAATGCTCTACATTATAGAACTCTTCAATAACAAATACTAAAGGCCAAATCAACATTTCTACGTTATTTCGTATAGTAAAGGAAAAATTTGTTTCCATTCAAGCAGGATTTTCAACTTATTTTATTGAATTATTAAGAACTGTTATTACTTATACATAAATGAGGGATCAACCACGATGAAAGTGAAGAAAGTTCATGTAGAAAAAGAAAAGCGAGTCATTATTGTTTCAGATATTCATGCAAGCTTGGATTTATTTAAAAGATTGCTTCATAAAGTTACTTACACAACAAATGATTATTTAATCATTAATGGTGATATGTGTGAGAAAGGTGAGAATAGTTTAGAAGTTGTAGAATACATTAGAACACTATGTAATCACTCTAGTAACGTGTATGTCACTAAAGGTAATTGCGATGTATTGTTCCGTTATGTAGAAAATGGTGACCAAAGTATTCTCCCCTATATTGAAAAAAGGAAAAATTCCATTTTAAATGACATGCTAGCTACCAATCATAAACCCTTAAATGATTTTGAAAATTTAGAGCAACTAACCCAATATTATCGTCTACATTTTGGAGAAATATTAACTTGGCTTGAACAACTACCACATGCAATCGAAACAGAGGAATTCATAGTGATTCATGCAGGAATTGAAAATAAAGAAGATTGGCAACAAACAGAGGAGGCATTCGCTTTACAAGCAGGTGCATTTTATGAAAAAAATCATCAAGCTGACAAAATGGTGATTGTTGGACATTGGCCGGTTGTAAACTATAGATTTAACAAAAAAACTTCACATCTCCCATTAATCGATTGGGATAAGAAAATAACGGCAATAGATGGAGGAAATCGAATCAAAGAAGACGGTCAAATAAATGCTTTAATCATCCAGGATAATCAATATACGTCATATTATGTTGACGATTTAACAAATGAAGTCATTATAAAAAAAGACCATTTCGATACAACAAATCGAATAGGTACTGTTACATATCCGTATTATGAAATGCAAATCATTCAACAAGATCAATATTTCACGCTTTGTGAAAATATAAATCTCCATCAACAACAATGGATCAAAAACGAATATTTACAAATTGTTGATGGAAAAGCAACATGTACCCGAGGAATTAGTACAACATTTCTTTCAGTTCAAGAATTAGAAAAAGTATGGCTCTTAAATGATTCTACAGATGGATATATCCTGATTAAAAATTCAATTGGTGAGATTGGATGGATCCCTAAAGAATGTGTATTCTAAGATAAATTCATATTATAGAAATACAGTACACACAAATACCCTGCCGTAATAATCTACGACAGGGTATTTTTTAATTAACTTTTAATTCATGTTGTAAGGGCTCCAAATCGACTTCAAACCCTAAATCTTCAAGCATTTGACGATCTTTTTCTCCTGCTTGTCCTTCCGTTGTTAAGTAGTCACCTAGGAAAATAGAGTTTGCTGGGTATAAGCTGAGTGGTTGAAGTGTACCAAGATTCACTTCTCTACCCCCTGATACCCTAATTTCTTTAGATGGGTTGATAAAACGGAATAGGCATAATACTTTTAGACAATAACGAGGGTTAAGTTCATGTGTACCCTCCAATGGTGTACCGTCTACTGCATTTAGAAAGTTAACTGGAATAGAATCTGCATCCAATGCATATAGGCTGCGCGCCATTGCAATCACATCTTGTTGTGTCTCTCTCATACCGACGATAACACCAGAGCAAGGTGAAATACCCGCTTCTTTAGCTAGTTCAACGGTTCTTACACGATCATCATATGTATGTGACGTCGTAATGTTCTCGTGATGATTAGCAGATGTATTGATATTGTGATTATAACGATCAACGCCCGCTTCCTTTAACTTCTGTGCTTGTTCTGGCTTTAGAATACCTAAGCACGCACAGATGGTCATATCACTATGTTTTTCTTTTATAGCCTTTACAGAATCTACGACAATATCAATTTCTCGATTAACAGGACCACGTCCGCTCGCTACGATACAATATGTACCTACATTTAGTGATGCAGCTCGGTCCGCTCCTGCTACAATTTCATCTTGTTTCATCATCGCATATTTTTCAATTGGTGCTTTTGAAATAATGGACTGTGAGCAGTATCCACAATTTTCTGGGCATAGACCTGATTTCGTGTTAATAATCATATTTAATTTCACTTTATTACCATAATAATAATTTCGAATTTTATAAGCTGAGTGTAATAAAGGTAATAAATCTTCATCTGGACTTTTCAATATTGCTAATGCTTCGGTATCTGTCAGTTGATATCCATCTAGAACTTGCTGTGCTAAAACTTCATAATTCATCGTGATTACCTCACCTTCAACACTTTTTGTATTCGATGACCAAATACACCTGCAAATACAGCTAATATTAAATCTTTTGGTAATGGTGGTATCATCCAAAGCCACGCCATTTTATAAGTGAAGGCTTCTGGTGCGCTAAACCATAACATATATGCTGCATACATCCAGTTAGTACCAATCAAATAGCTCACGATTACCCCTATTATCGCTGCTGTGATGTACATTTTTTTCGAACGATTATTTTCTACAATTTTACCGACAATAAATGCAACTAGTATAAATGCAACAACAAAACCAAATGTCGGACTTAATATTTGGGAAAAGCCTCCTCCGAAACGTGCGAAAACAGGTGCACCTGCTAAACCGATTAACATATACACCGTAATTGAAAGGGCACCTAGTCGGCTTCCCAAAACGAGTCCAGCCAATATTGCGAAGAATGCCTGCAATGTAATCGGTACGCCACCGACTACCATAAACGGTGCAAAAGAAGTAATATTCGCTCCAATCATCATAAGTGTTGCAAATAATGCACAATAGACTAAATCGACTGTTCTCAATTTACTTTTAGAATTCACTGTACTTGTTGTCATACTAGACCCCTTTATATTTTTGTATTTATAAATATAGTAAAAAAAAAACCACCTTGTGTCAACCTATTAAAATACACAGGTTAACACAAACGCATGGAAACATAATACAATGCATTGCATTGTCGACTAATGTACTCCGTTGTGTTACAATGAATATATTAGCAGCTACTTACAATTGCTTCTACTAACTAAGGGGGCTTTACATTATGTCAAATGTCAACGTTGTAACTCCAGAGGTCGGCTTACCGGAGCGTAAAATTATCACAAATCGTCTTTTCGAATTTCTTTATTTAAAAGAAAGACAGGTACCTATTCAAGATGTATATACAGCCATGGCCAATGTTTTTCAACTGACTACTGCACAACAAAAACTAACCCTAAAAAGCGGGGCAAGCCTTTTCGAAAATGAAGTAAGAAATGCTCATACTGAATTAAAGAAAAAGGAATATACTACGAGTACTGCAAAACGAGGATTTTGGAGCATTAGTGAAAAAGGAAAAAAAGTTTATCTCCATTCTCGTCTAAAAAAATTCAATTAATCAATCGATATAATCGGCTTCCAGGGGGATAACATATGTCAAAGGAGCAATATCATGCCGGAAACTCATTAACTTTACGATTACGAAAAAGTGATGAGGGCATTATGAGATGGGCCGGTGCTCAATCTGAAATCGGAGATTCTATACGGTTCCTAATCGAGCAAGAGATACAGAGAAACGGGTTTAAGGATTTGTCTTTGGAGATTAAAAACAAACGTCCTATCCTTCCTACCTCTACAGACATAGAGCCAAATTTACTAGCTTATTTATACAATCGCAATGAACCCGTAGCAATTAATGATGCATACGAGGAAATGCGTGAGCTATTCGAAATCACTGAGGATGAAGCACGTATTACTGTGCGTGATGGTCAAGAACCTCAATGGAAAAACAATGTTCGTTGGGCTAGCCAACAGCTGAATATTAAAAACTTTATCCGCAAAGATTCTCAGTATGGTTATTGGGAGATTTCAGAAGATGGCAAAGTTTATTACGAAAAAACTCAAAATAATATTACTATGCAAAAAGAGGTTGCTCATAAGCCAATATAATTGACTATGAGCAACCTCTTTTTTTAAAAAATTCATTAGTTTTTAGCAGATTCAAATGCTTGAACATATTCACGAGCTGCAGCTGTAATTTCAGCTGCTGTGTTGAATTTATAAATAGCACTGCCTACACCTACGCAAATTGCGCCATTGTTGAAATACGACTGAATATTACTTAAGTCGATGCCACCAGTTGGCATTAACGGAATTTGTGGAAGTGGACCTTTAACATTTTTTAAATAATCAGCCCCAAGTGTGTTCGCCGGGAATACTTTTACGATATCTGCACCTAATGAATATGCTGTGGCAATTTCAGTTGGTGAGAATGCTCCAATTGCGACAAAGCAGTTATTTTCCTTTGCTACTGTAATGGCATCTTCCACAACGATTGGTGTAACGATAAAATCTGCTCCTGCATCGATTGAAGCTTGTGCATCTGCTCCACTTAAAATTGTGCCTGCACCAACAAGTAATTTTTCCTTAAAATGTTCTTTTGCAACTTTAATAGAATCTAAGCCTTCATCGCCTTCGATTGTAATTTCAACTGCCTTTAAACCACCCTCATATAATGCTTGTAGTAGGTCAATAACTGTAGCTGTTTTCATACCGCGCATAACAGGGATGACACCGGCTTCTTTCATACGTAAAAGCGCTTGTTCTTTATTCATTTGAATTCCTCCATTACTTCTCTAAAGTGATTTGTGCTTTATTTGTTCGGAAATCACCTTGTTGGAAGTATTCAGGTGTTTGCTCGAATGTGATTTTCTTTGTAACATAGCCCTCTTTTACCGATCCGTTTTGCATAGAATCAATAACATATTGGAAATCTTCTAAAGTAGCATTTCTACTTCCTAGTAATGTCATCTCTTTAGCATGGAAATCTGGATCAAAGAAGCTAATTGTATCTTTCACTAAACCAACATAGACTACTTTTCCTCCATGCTCTGCATATTCGAACGCTTTCATCATTGAATGCTTATTACCAGTAGCATCAAAAACAATCGTTGGCAATTGACCATTATTTTTTTCTCTTAATTCATCTAATACTTGCTCACTTGGTTGAAATACAGCATCTGCATCTGTCCAGTCTTTACTAAAGTTAAGACGTTCTTCGCTTAAATCCATTAGGAAAGTTGTAGCACCTTGCAGCTTTGCAAATCTGGCTACGCCAATACCAATTGGACCAGCACCAATGACTAAAACTGATTCTCCATCAGTTAAACTTGCACGTCTTACTGCATGCGCACCAATGCTCAGTGGCTCTACAATTGCTGCATCATCCAAAGACAAACCATTTGTTTTAATGACATACTTTGAAGGTACTGTTAAGTATTCACCCATACCGCCATCTGCATGGACTCCTATTACTTGGATATTCGTACAGCAATTTGTCTTACCCGCTGTACATGGCGCACATTGTCCACAATTAACATATGGAATAATAGTTACTAGGTCACCTACTTGTAGATGCTCTACATTGCGACCAATCTCTGATACTTCACCAGCAAGTTCATGACCTAATACACGTGGATAAGAGAAAAATGGTTGATTACCCCCATATGCATGAATATCTGTACCGCAAATTCCAATTCGTTTTATGTGAATCAACACATCATCTGCTTGCTGAATAGTTGGTTTTGGCACATCAACTAATGCCATTTCATATGGTTGTTGACAGACGATTTGCTTCATAACTTAACGTCACCTTTCGTTTTCAAGAGTAGTGTTTGTAAATCATTTTGTTCGAGATTCTTCCAATAAGAGACCATTTGGAAAGCCATATCTGCTAGCTGTAATGGCGGACATCCAAATTCTTTATCAAGCAAATCGCCCATAACAGTTAGCTTTCTCTCTGTTAACATTTCACGCTGAAATACACTTAAAGTTGCGATATTTTCTTCTGAATCACGCACTGTGAAACGTTGTGGATTTAAGCCAAATAAAGCGATAGTCATTGCAAACATTAAGTTCTTCGGTAGCTTATTGTTAATTTCTATATACTGCTCAATGCTTGGCCAAATGCGCGTTTTCAACTTACTGAAAGAGTTCAAACGAATATCTGCAAGCTTATGATGAATAAATGGATTTTGGAAACGTTCGAATACAATATTCATATACGCTAATGTCTGTTCTTTTTCTTCACGATGTAAATGCCCACACAATTCGCCTTCTACAATTTGAATAATGAATGGCTTTATAACTGGATGCTCTATAGCCTCTTTGACTGTATGCAAATCCATTAGTAAACCCTGGGAAGCTAAGATGGTATGTATACCATTTAAAATTTTCACTTTTAACTCTCTATACTTTTTAATATCTTCAAATTTAATATTTAAATTTGCTTCTTTATAAGGTAGCAATTGCTGTAATTTCTCTGGACCTTCTATAACAAATAAATGATAAGGTTCGCAAATTGTTAACAACTCATCTTTATAACCATAGCGTTGGAATAGATCTGCCGATTCCTCAGGAAACCCCGGTACAATGCGATCCACTAGCGTATTACAGAAGAAACACGAATCTTTCATCCAGTTTTTGAATTCAGATGACAGCTCCCAATCTTGGGATACTTTCATACAAATTTGTTGCAGCTTTTGTCCATTTTCTTCAACTAACTCTAATGGCAAAATATATAGACCACGCTCTTTTTCCCCGTCAAAGAAGGTGAAACGATGGAATAATAACTGAACAAGCTTTCCAGGGAAAGAGTTTTGTGCAGTATGTGCTGACCGTTTTTCCATTGTGTACTGCAACCCAGCTTCAGTTGTATTCGAGAAAATAAACTGTAATTCGGGGTTTTCCATTTGTTTTAATACAGCTGTCCAGTCCTCATATGGATTGATACTTTCTTGAATGGTGTCAATTACTGTCGTCTGTTCACTTGCTTTACCATCGACTAGCCCTCTACTATGCACGGTAAACAAATTGTCTTGTTGTTGTAATTTGCGATTACCTTGGCCTCTTGATGTTGACTGTACAGAAACAATACCACCTTCAAAATTTGCTTTATTGTTTAATTCATAGAATATCCAATCGAGAAAAGCACGTATGAAATTTCCATCACCTATTTGCAGCGCTTTAATAGGAAGAACTTTTCTATTACTCTCTGCTTCTACTATTTCATTACATAAAAGCTTATATGTGCTTTGCATATTGCACCTCCTTACATTGTTACTCCATCTTTGAAGATCGCAATTTCTTTAAAGCCATTTACTTCATTTTTTGTATGCACTTCTCCTGATGCTACTTGAATAATGTAATCGAAGAATTCATTTGTGAGCTGTTCCATTTCAGTATTTTCAACTAATTTTCCAGCATTAAAATCTATCCAATTCTTTTTGCGATTGAAAAGCGGTGTATTTGTTGAGATTTTAACTGTTGGAGTTGGACCACCAAATGGTGTACCACGTCCTGTTGTAAAAAGAACAATTTGACACCCACTCGCACCTAATGCGGTTACAGAAACTAGATCATTTCCTGGTCCTTGCAATAAGGATAATCCTTTAGATTGAAGTAAATCGCCGTACTCTAATACGTCTTGAACTGTGGCAAAGCCACCCTTTTGAACACAACCTAACGATTTTTCTTCTAACGTTGTAATACCGCCTTCTTTGTTTCCAGGGGATGGATTCTCATAAACAGGTTGGTCATATTTTATAAAATAGTGTTTAAAATCATTGATTAAATTGACGATATCATCGAATGTTGATCGATCTTTTGCACGATCCATTAAAATCGTTTCAGCACCAAACATTTCTGGTACTTCTGTAAGGAGTGTTGAGCCCCCAAACTGGATTAATTTATCTGAAAATGAACCTAAAAGTGGATTTGCAGTAATGCCTGATAACCCATCACTACCTCCACATTTCAACCCTATTTTTAGCTCTGAAACAGGCACTTCTTCACGATGGAATGTTGAAACGTACTCAAATACCTCTTCTACTAATTCCATGCCACTTTCCATTTCATCATCTACTTGTTGCACGCTAAGAAATTTCACTCGTTTTGGATTGTAATCTCCAACAGCATCTTTGAATAAATCGATGTAATTGTTTTCACAGCCTAGACCAAGTACAACGATGCCTCCTGCATTTGGATGGTGGATTAAGTCTGCAAGAATTTTCTGCGTGTATTTCAAATCATCACCAAGTTGAGAGCAACCATATGGATGTGCAAAGTGATAAACACCATCAAAGTTAGCTGCTTTTAAGCTGTTATTACATAATCTAGCAAGATTTTCAGCTACTTTATTAATACAGCCAACAGTGTTGATAATCCAAATCTCATTTCGAATTCCAACATTTCCATCTTCCCTACGGTAGCCTTTAAATGTTGGAACTGAAATGACTTCTGCTTTTTGTGCTAATACTTTTTCGCCTTCGTATGTATAGCTCAATTCGCCTGCTAGATTGGTTTTTAAATTATGACTATGGACAAAATCTCCGATAGCAATATCTACTGTTGCGCTACCAATTGGATAGCCATACTTTATAATATTGCTTCCTTTTTGAATTGGTTGAATGGCGATTTTATGTCCACGTTTTATATCTTCATTCAAAGCAATTTCCCTATCTTGTAATCGAATTACATAGCACTTTTCTAAATCTTCCAATGCAATGGCAACATTATCAGCTATATTGATTTGCGTAGTTTTTTGAGATTCCACTTAGTAACAATCCCTTCTTGAAAGATTAAATAGTCCACTAAAATAAAAGATGCATGTATTATTTCAATATACAATTAAGTTAATGAAAAATATTACATGCATTTTTTTGTCCTATTCGATTTGCGTCTATACTATCGTTGTATATCTTTCTTTAAACCTAGGAATTTTTCTAGATCCTCCATATAAGGTAAACCTTCATTATCTCCTGGTACTGTTAATACGAATGCTGCCACAGAGTTTGCAAAGCTTAAACGTTTCTCCATCGTCCAACCGTTAATAATGCCGTAAATATAACCAGATGCAAAGGCATCTCCTGCACCAATTTCGTCGACAATTTCTAAATTTTCTAAGGCTGGTGATGAAGTGATTTGGTCGTCTTCGTAACCAACTGCACCTTTAGCTCCACGCTTTAAAACAAAATTCTTGATGCTATAAGTTTCTTCTAAAAGTTGAGTTAGTTCATCCATTTTACTTGTTGAAAATAATATTTCTGCTTCTTCTTCGCCCATCATTATCATGTCTACATATGGTAAATAAGAACATAATGTATTGCGTGCTTCTTCAGCGCTCCATAATTTCAGGCGAATATTAGGATCAAGAGTAACATAAACATTATTTTTTTTAGCTATTTTTAATAATGCTAAAATAATTTCTCGGTTGTTTTTATGAATGGCTGAAAATACGCCACTTATGTGAATGACTTTGAATTGCTTTACGTATTCTTCATCTATATCAGTAGTTTTCAATGTTTCTGTAGGAGAATTCCCTCTATAGTAATATGAGTTGATACGATTGCCATTTAAAATTTCTTTAAAATACACTGACGTTGGATAACCTTCCACTAGCTTCACATGCTCAACATCAATACCTTCTCCTCGAGCAAATGAATAAATATGCCTGCCGAATTCATCCTGTCCTAAACGGCTAATCCAACCTGTTTTCAATCCTAATCTTGAACAGCCGATAGCTACATTAAGCTCTGCTCCTCCAACTTTTCTTTCAAAGGAATTTACAAATCTTAAAGGGCCATTAGACATAGGATTCATCGTGATGAGTGCGTCACCTATTGTTAGTACATCCAATATATTCGCTCCCATTCTTTTTGTTTTTACGTTGAAGAACGTACTACTAATTTTGGTTCAAAACGGATAATAGTTTCTTCTGTTTTTTCATGTTCATCTGCTTTTTGTAATAACTGCTGTGCAGCATATGTGCCAATTTCATAAGATGGCTGTGTTACAACTGTGATTGGAGGATTATATATTTCTGAGAAGCTAACTTCATCTATACTGACCAAAGCAACATCTGTAGGAATTGTTAACGCCTTTTTTCGACAAAACTTTAAAACTTCAAGTAATGTCAGGTCATTCCCACAAATAATTGCATCAGGTACTTTGTCTTGTGAAAACATAAAATGCATTTTTTCCTGCATTTTATGAATCTCCTCACCTGCGAATAACTGTTCTAATAGTGGTAAGTTGTGTTTTTGTAATGCTTTTTTAAATCCGTCCATCCGCTCTATACGAGGGGTAATATTCATCTCAATAGAGGTTGTTAAAAATGCGATATTTCGATAACCTTTTCCCACTAAATGATCAACAGCAAGAGATGAGGCTTTCTCGTTGTCTAATAACACTGAAGTTATGTCAGTGTTTTCTACAGTTCTATCAACAAAAACGAGAGGATACCCACTTTTCTCTAACTTTTTATATAAGTCTAAATTGCCGCCTGTCGGGAAAATTATTAATCCATCCACCTGTTTTGCTCTAAGTGTTTCTATATACTTTCTTTCTTTAGAAGGTTGATCATCTGCATTACAAACTATGACATTTACATTTTTGCGCTGGCACTCATCTTCAATTGCTCGAATAACTTGTGTTGAAAATGTGTGCAAGATATTCGCGACTATAACACCGATTGTATATGTCTTTTTTTGTTTTAAACTACGTGCAATAATGTTTGGTTGATAATTCAACTCTTCTATCGCACATTCAATTCTCTTCTTAGTTTCCAAACTCATATATTCAAAACGGTTATTAATATACTGTGATACCGTACTTTTCGAAACATTTGCTTTGTTGGCTACATCAGCCATTGTCACTCGCTCCATTTGTCATCTCTCCATTTTTAATAAATCGGTTTAGTTATTTATTAAAATTATAGGGTATTATCACTTCCAGTACAATTTTTACAATTTATTGAAGACCGAAAGTGAAAAATGATTCCCTATGCATGAAGATATTTTAATCCACTTAAGCTAATGTCTCTTCATTTGGCTTAATAATAGGTTTGACGAAACGAATTACCGCTAGTGAAGCAACTATTGCTAAGCCCCCTGCTAATAAAAATGCTGCAGTATATGTTCCTGTAGTATCTACAAGATAACCTGTTAAAGTTGGTCCAATAATCCCTGCAGTATTTGCTAAGAAGTGCATGAAACCTCCTACTGAACCTACATTACTTTGATCTACTACATCATTAATAATTGCCCAGTAAATTGCACCAGTTAAGTATAAGAAGAAGACAGATGCCGCTACTAAAGCAACTGCACTTACAGTTGTTGTTACTAAACCCGCAAATCCAATACATAATGCTGAAAGGAATAGACACGATACAAGTATTAATTTACGAGAGAACAAAACACCTTTTTGTAAAAACTTTTTATAAATAAAGTCTGAAACAAAACCACCCATTGCAAGACCAATAAAACCTAATACCCAAGGAATAACTGTTATAATACTCATATCCTTAACACTCAATCCTCGTGCACTTACTAAATAACTCGGGAACCATGTTAAGAAGAAAAATAAAATATAGTTATAAGCAAAAAATGCAAATGCAGTAAATAAAACAGTTTTTTGTTTAATATAGAAGGTAAATTTTAATTTGCTTTCTTTTATTAAACCCATATCATCTTTTTGAACATTGTCTGCAGCTTTTTCAGGCTTTTCCTTCACGAATTTCCACCAGAAAGCAGCCCAGATTAAACCAATAATCATAATTGCGACAAATGAAATTCTCCAACCATATGCTATAGCAATATAACCAACGATTGGTCCTGAAATTGCTCCACCAAGTGGTGTACCACTATTGGTTAATCCGACAACTGATGCACGTTGATTTGGCGGGAACCAGTTATTGACCATCTTATTTATGGTGGCTGATAACGGTCCTTCACCCATACCAAATAACACACGGATAACAATCATACTAACAAATCCAACTGCTAAAACTAATGCTCCGCTAAATAATGACCAAACAATCATCGCTACAAAAAGCGTCATTTTTGCGCCGAATTTATCTGAAGCCATACCTCCGAAAAAGTTGAATAACGCATATCCAACAGAGAAACTACTGAAAATAATCCCCATTTGCGTTGCTGTTAACGATAAATCATCTTTAATGAACGGTGCTGCAATCGATAGTGCAGAACGGTCAAGATAGTTAATCACACCAGCTAAAAATAAAAATGCTATTACAACGCCTCTGCCTTGTGAAAACATAAAATCACCCCAATTGTCATTTTAATAAACCGATTTAGTAAAATCGTACAAAATTCACATTTCTCTTACACTCCTGAGTAAGCAATAAAACCGCCATCTACAGGTACTGTTATTCCTGTTACAAAGCCTGAATAAGCTTCATCAGAAAGCCATAATAATGTGCCAAGTAAATCTTCTGGCTGACCGAAACGTTTCATCGGAGTCGCGGTTAATATTTTTTTAGAACGTGGTGTATAGCCACCCTCTTCGTTGATCAATAAATTATGATTTTGTTTTGTTAAGAAAAAACCTGGGGCGATTGCATTTACACGTAACCCCGCTTCAGCAAAATGAACAGCCATCCATTGAGTAAAATTATTAATAGACGCTTTTGCAGCACTATACGCTGGTACTTTAGTCATTGGAGAGTAAGCGCTCATAGAAGAAATATTAATAATTGAAGGTGATTCACTTTTTAAAAGTACTTCCCCAAATACTTGACTAGCCAAAAAGCTTCCTGTGAAATTGCTAGAAAAAACTTTATAAAATCCTTCTTCTTTTAAATCAAAGAAACTTTTCCACTCTGTTTCTTCTTCATAAATTTCAGTTGATGTTATAGCATCATCATCATTTCCGCCAGCTCCGTTAATTAATAAATCGATACGACCAAATTGCTTCAAAACTTGTTCTTTCGCTTGTACTAACTCACCACGACTCAGGACATCTGTTACAACTGAAATAGCCGTCCCACCTGCTGATACTATTTCATCAACAATGACTTGTCCCTTTGCAGCTGTTCTATTCAAGATAGCTATTTTCATCCCATGACGAGCAAGCTCAATTGCCATACGGGAGCATAAAACACCGCTCCCTCCAGTAATTACAGCCACTCTATCAGTTAAATTTTCGTGAATTGGTATCATTTCGTATTACCTTCCTCAGCTGTTTTGTAAGCATCCCAAAGGCCAAGTAAATACATAATTCCTAATGCACGATCATATAAACCGTAACCTGGTCTACATTTTTCTCCCCAAATATGACGCCCATGGTCTGGTCTTACATAACCTGCATAATTTTGTTTATACAATACGTTTACAATACCTTTGACATCGATTGAGCCATCTTGTGTATAGTGGGATGTTTCAACAAAGTCACCATTGTCATAGATTTTCACGTTGCGAATATGAGCAAATGGCGAGCGGTATGCATATTTTTCTGCAATTTTCACCATATCGTTTTCAGGACTTGCTCCCATAGAACCCGAGCAGAATGTAAATGCATTTGAAGGAGAATCGGAAATTTCGATTAATTTTTCATAGCTTTGGTCACCTGTGATAATACGCGGTAAGCCAAAAATTGAATATGGTGGATCATCCGGGTGAATTGCCATTTTCACATCGCACTCTTCAGCTACTGGTAGAATAGCTTTAAGGAAATACTCTAGGTTTTCCCATAAACGTTGTTCGTCGATTTCTTTATATGCTTCGAATAGTTCAGAAATCTTCGCCATTTTTTCTGGTTCCCAACCTGGAAGTGTTAAATCTGACGCTGCAGCTACAGTGTTAATAAGTTCTTTTGGATCTAAATTTTCCACTTTAGCTTTTTCGAAGAATAATGCTGTTGAACCATCTTCTAAAGGATGGAACATTTCTGTACGTGTCCAGTCGAAAATCGGCATGAAATTATAACAGATTGTATTAACTCCGACTGCTGCAAGATTACGTATTGTTTGCTTATAATTTTCGATGTACTGATCGCGTTCAGAAATACCTAATTTAATCGATTCGTGGACATTCACACTTTCCACTACATCTGTATGGAATCCAAAACTTTGAATATAATCTACTTCACTCTGAATCTCTTCTTTTTCCCAAACTTCACCGACCGGTTTTTGATGTAATGCCCAAACAATTCCCTGTACACCTGGGATTTGCTTTACATGTTCTAAAGTAACTGTGTCATTTCCTCGTCCATACCATCTAAATGTAATATTCATAAAGCACCTCCGACATTTTTATATTAATCAAATGTAATAATCGCTTTTCTAACTTGATCTGGGTGTTTCTCGATAAAATCAAAAGCCTCTTGGACTTGATCGACTGTAAATGTATGTGTAATTAAACCATCATGACGTAACTTTCCTTCATTCAATAATTGAACGATTTTAGGGAACTGGTAGGTTTGTAAACGTGATCCAGTTACTGTAATTTGTTTTTTTGTAATTGGTAATTGTGAAATAGCCGCTGGACGCTCGTCAAAACCTAACACGACAATGTTACCTGCTGCAGACACTACTTCAAATGACAATTCGAAAGTTGAAGGTAAACATACTGCATCAATCACAATATTGGCTCCTTCACCGTCTGTTATTTCCATCACACGTTCCTTCACATCTTCTGAACCTACTTGTATGATTTCATCTGCCCCTAATTGTTTTGCATAGGCAAGACGTTCTTCACTTAAATCGGTAATAAAAACTTTTGCCCCTTGAATTTTCGCTAGTTTCAAAATACAAATTCCAATCGGACCTGCTCCTTGGATTAAAACGGTATCTCCTTTTTCTACTCCGCCTCTCCAAACAGCTTGCGCACCAATTGTATATGGTTCCGCCAACACTACTTCTTCCCATGGTAGTGCTGAATCTACTGCATGAAGTTGCTTCTCCGGCAGTACGATCCACTCACGCATACCGCCATCTTCATGAACACCGAAAACAGACAATTGCTCACATACATTAGGTTGACCTTTACGGCACGCATAACATTTTCCACAGTAACTAATTGGTTCTACAACGACATGGTCTCCTACTTTTAAATTCGTCACTTCGGAACCAATCTCTACTACTTCTCCTGTTACCTCATGACCAACAACTCTAGGTAATGTAGCAAGTGGATTTGTCCCATGATAAATATGCATATCTGACCCGCATATCCCAACACGCTTAACTTTTACAAGTACATCTGTACCTTCTTTTACTTGTGGTTTTTCCATATCTTGCATCACTAATTCATATGGCCCTAATACTTGAAGCGCTTTCATTTTCAACACCCCTTCTTTAAAATCTAATAGTTCTAAGTAGTTTTTCTAATTTAGATGTAAATTCATAGATTCTAATTAGAATTCACATTACTTATATCAATCAATTTTTTTACTTTGTAGAATTTTGTCGTTCTATGTAGCTAATTTAGGTATTTATAGATAATAAATCGGTTTAGTATTAATGTAATATAGTTACTAAACCGGTTTAGTGAAATTATAAAGGATAGATTTTTCAAAATCAATTATTAATTTGGACAATTATTTATATTTCCACTGTTTTTAATAAGATGAATTTAGTATTAGTGTAAATAAATGGATAGAATACTAGTGAAGTAAATGTCATGAATAATGCCTAACAACTTCGAGTTTATTATTAAATTTAGTATATTTTTCTTCCTTTATCTAAATAATATAAACAGTTCGTTTTTAGGAGGAAGTACATGAAACCGATTATTAAAGTTCTAGATGTCACATTAAACAACCTAAAAAACGTCAAATACGGAACATTTCATATCGATACAAACTTTAACAAATTAGAAGAAGCTAATGTTATTGGATTCTATGGTCAAAATGGTTCAGGTAAGACTGCTGTTGTACAAGCATTTCAAATTTTATCGGCACTCTTAGATGGTGGGATAAATAAAAAACTTCCCCATGTTCATCACCTACATATATACTACGGTGAATCATCTTTACAACTAAATTTCCAATTCATCATCAAAAATAAATTTGGCGAGTACTTCTTAAAATACGCTGTTTCACTTGTAGTTGGTGAACAAAGGTTAAATGTTATAGCAGAAAGCTTAAATTATCGAGAAAATAAACGGGGTAAACGCTTTAAAAATATACTTTCAAAAAACGGAGAGGAAGTTACTATCCGCACAACCAATCTCACCTCTTTAAACCAAAATGATCGAGTTAAAGTATTAGTAGCAAACCATCTTTCTAAAGAAAATCATTCTTCTTTTATTTTCAGAAAAGAAGTTAGAAATATTCTTCCCAATTATTTAGATGAAGTGGAAATGGCACTCATTCAAAATATTATTTTTGACTTCAAAAGAGACTTGCATATCATTGATAATACGCAATTTGGTAACTTAATCTCTAATATTACGATGCCTTTTAATATACATCTCGAAAATAAACGTGGTGTGATTCCTTCCAAATTAGAAGATACTACTTTACTACCAAAAGACATGTTCAATGCAATGAAAGAATTAATAGAACAAACAAACATTGTCCTTAAAATGCTTATTCCTGGTTTACAGATTAAAATTCATGTTCTTCATACCCAAAAATTGAATGACGGATCTGATGGTGTGCTCGTTGAGTTTCTCTCCCGAAAAGGCGACATTGAGCTACCATTGAAATGTGAATCCGAGGGTACATTGAAGATAATTTCTATCTTAAGTACACTTATCGCTGTTTATAACAATCCCAATGCATGCGTTATTATTGATGAATTAGATGCTGGTGTATTTGAGTACTTATTAGGTGAACTACTTGAAATTATCCATGAAAACGGAGCGGGCCAATTGATATTCACTTCTCATAATTTACGTATACTTGAAGTACTACCAATCCATAATTTATGGTTCACTACTACGAATGAAGAGAATCGCTATATGCAATTAAAGGGTGTCAAAAAGCTTAATAATCCTAGAGATGTCTATTTGCGTGCAATTCAGTTAGGTGGTCAAGACGAAGCAATTTACAAGGAAACGAATGCTTATGATATGAAACGAGCATTTAGAAAAGCGGCTATTATAAATGAGTAATAAAGCGAAAAAAGTCGTCTTGTTACTAGTAGAAGGTGCCTGTGAAGAAGCTTTATTATACGATCGAATACGTACATTATTTAATAATAATGAAATTAGATTCGATATTATTAAAGGGGACATTATGGGGGATTTAAATCAAAAGAGCTCCAATATAAAAAACCTAATTGGAGATCGCGTTAAAAGCTATATTAACAAAATGAAATTAGGCCCTAAAGATTTATTGGCAATTATCCAAATAGCCGATACAGACGGCTGCTTTATTGATGAATCCGCCGTAATTATTGATGAAAATCAAGATAGATTAACACTCTATAACGCTAAAAACATCAGTGTTCCCAATAGTAATCAACAAAGCAAAATTATTGAAAGAAACAAATTAAAAAGCAAAAACATTCATACTATGCGAACGCTCAATTCAATTTTATCTGGCAAAGTGAATTATCAAATTTATTATTTTTCTAGAGCACTTGAACATATTTTGTTTAACGAAGCCAATCCGGAAACACGTTATAAAGTGCGTGAGGTTGAGGAGTTTTTAGAAAATGAACAAAAGCCGATAGAAGAATTTCTTTCAAATTTTTTACCCATTTCAACTAGTATGACATTAGAAGAAAAATATATGGAAAGTTGGCAAAGCATATCTGCTGACCTTGCCTCTTTGGAAAGGTTTTCGAATGTATCTCTAATGTTCGATTATATGAAAATGATTAACGAGTAACAATAAAAGCCTTGATACCAAATAGTTTTGGTTTCAAGGCTTTTCCATTACTCATTCAAGCTTTGTACTGTTGGTGTAGCTAAATTTTTATGACGTTTTACTGGGTCCAACTTGCGCTCTATGAAACCAAGTATCAAATCTGTTATAACAGCCATCAGTGCTGTTGGAATGGCACCTGCTAGAATAATCGCTGTACCATCTGTAGCATTTGTACCACGGATAATAATATCCCCGAGTCCACCTGCCCCAATGAAAGCACCGATTGCTGTAATACCGATTGCAACAACAAGGGCTATACGAATTCCTGCAATAATTACAGAGAGTGAGAGTGGCAACTCAATCATATACAGCACTTGTATGCGTGTCATACCCATTCCTCTACCGGAATCAGTAAGGTCTTTGTTAATATTATTAATGCCTGTGTATGTGTTTTTAATAATCGGAAGTAGTGAATATAAGAATACAGTAATAATTACTGTCGTTTTGCCAAGCCCCATGCCTAGCATAAGAATCGCCAGTAATGCAAGCGCCGGTATAGTCTGTATAATATTCGCTATCGTAATGATGAACCCTGATAATTTAGCGTATTTCGAAATAAGTATGCCCAGTGGAATACCGACTATGGCTGCTAAGATTACACCATAAATTGAGATAAGAAAATGTGTTATAAATTGCTCAAATACATAAGAACCATTTTCAGAGAAGTAGTAAAAGAATTGTTGGAATGTATTTAAATCAGTCATCCTTTTTCCCTCCTTCTTCATCCTCAAAATAATTATGTTCTTCTAAGAATTTTTCGGCTACAATAGCTGGTTCAACTAGATTGTTATCAGCTTCATAGTTAAGCTTTTGCATTTGCTCTGTTGAAATTTTACCTATTAGTTTTTCAATCGCTTCTTTTACTTTTGGTTTTGCTTCTAATAATTCATTTACTGCAAGAGTACTTGCATCATACGGTGGGAAAAATTGTCGGTCATCCTCTAATACAACAAGATCATAACTTGCAATACGACCATCTGTTGTATAACCAAGAATCACATCCATTTTGCCTGCTTCTACAGCATCGTAGACAAGCCCAATCTGCATAGGGTATACGTCTTTAAAATCAAAGCCATACGTTTTCACAAAGTCTTTATAGCCATCCCCGACACGATTGACCCATGAGTTGTCGACGCCTGCCTGTAAATCTTTTGCGATATCTTTTAAGTCACTCACTTTTTTCAAATGATATTTTTCAGCCATTTCACGCGTGACCATAAATGCATAAGTATTTGCAAAACCATATGTGTCGAAGAAGGTTTGGTCGTAGCGCTCTTGGAATATTTTTTGTACATTATCCATCGCTTTTTTCGGGTCTTTAACAGGATCTTCTTTTAAAGCCCCAGTAAGGTCTGTTCCTGTATAACGTGTTGAAGAAATATTTGCATCGCCATTAATCATTGCTTGATGCAGGACGACACTTGATCCTAGGTTATTAATCAGTTCTACCTTTTCATCCGTTTCATGTTCAATCATTAATTTCAGCATATTAGCCATAATCTTACTTTCTGTTGTTGTCATTGAAGCAATTTTCACATCATTATCATCACTTGAACCAGTCAGCGAACAAGCAGATAAAAATAACACTGTCATAATCAAGCTAATCGTAATTATTTGTTTATATTTCATAAGCATGTTCCCCTCCTATCGTTCAATTTTTAAACCTCTTGGTGTAGCCCACTTTTCTACTTTAGATAATATAAAGTCAGTAATTAATGCCAAAATAGTTACTAACACAGCGCCGCCAATAATAAATTCCGGTTGATAAAGGTTCAGTCCATTAAAAATAAAATCACCTAAGCCACCTGCTCCTATGTAAGATGCTAAAGTTGCCCATGAGATGGCATAGACTGCTGATAATCTAATCCCCGACATAATGACAGGGATAGCTAATGGCAGCTCGACCATCCCGATGGATTGAATTTTTGTCATTCCCATACTAATTCCGGCTGATTTCAGACCTGAATTAACAGAATTCATACCAATATACGTATTATTTAAAATAGGTAATAGTGTGTAGATAAATAGAGCAATAATTGCAGGGATTTTCCCGACTCCTAAGAATGGAATCATAATTGCTAAAATAGCTAATGATGGTAGTGTTTGCAGAACACTTGTAATGCCTAAAACGATTTTGGCGGTTCTCTGTAGTTTTGATAATAAAATACCCAAAGGAACTGCAACGACAATGCCTAAAATTAAAGCTATGGCAGATATATAAAAATGTTCCCATGTTTTTTGTACAATATCTCCGCCGTTTTGTGTTATAAAGTCAATCATCTACTCACGTCCTTTCTATTTAGTTAGTATTTAGTTAAGTTGTTTATTAGATACACTTTGTTGCTCTAGATTAATATCATTTGCATCCTCATTTATTTCCTCATCACCCCAAATAGTGTCATATACCATATCCACAATATTTGCACGAGTAACAAGTCCAATTAAACGATGCTCTTCATCTACAACAGGAATATGTTTTAAATTCCGCTTTAAAATACGTCGTACTGAATCTTGTAATTTTGTACCATTACTAACATAAAAGACGTCTTTTTCTACTGCTTCAGAAATGCTAGAAGTGGTATGTCGTGCTTTAGTTAATCCCTCTACATCGATATAACCTTTCAAATGATTTTGGCCGTCAACAACAAATAATGTGTCGACACGCTTTGTTACCATCAAACGAAAAGCATCATTAATACTTTTTTCTAACGTAATAGAGATTGGTTTAATCATTACATCATCAACAATTTTTGCACTTGGCTTTTCTTGCATTAAACGGTGAGAGCCAATAAATTCACGAACAAATTCGTTAGCAGGGTTAGATAGGATATTGTCAGGAGTATCAAATTGGATAACTTGGCCACTATGCATTATACAAATGCGATCTGCCAATTTAATCGCTTCATCCATATCGTGCGTGACGAAAATAACAGTTTTACCAAGACGTTGCTGTAAATCTTTCATCAAGTCTTGTAACGTGTCACGAGTAATAGGGTCTAATGCGCCGAATGGTTCATCCATTAAGATAATGTCTTGGTCTGCGGCTAATGCCCGGAGCACGCCGATACGCTGTTGCTGACCACCAGATAATTGCGCGGGATATAGATCGAGATAGCTTTGAGGTAAATTTACAAGTTCAATGAGGCGTTCTGCTGTTTGATCTTTCTTGTCTTTTGTCCATTTCAACAATTTAGGTACAAGCGTAATATTTTCACGAATGGTCATATGTGGCATAAGACCGATTTGTTGAATAACATATCCAATACTCCTACGAAGTGCTACGGGGTTCTTTTTCGCTAAATCTTCCCCTTCTAAATAAATGGTGCCTTTGGTTGGTTCTATCATTCTATTAATCATACGCATGGCAGTCGTTTTCCCACTTCCACTAGTACCGATAAAGGCAACAAATTCACCGCGTTCTATTTCAATATTCATATCATCAACGGCTTTCTTTCCACCCCTATATACTTTCGATAAATTCTCTATCTTTAGCATAAGTATTCCCCCTCAAATTTTATAACCTAAGTTCTTTTACCCCCTATCGGTAGACATTAAACCTCAAAAAACTAAAATATTGAAAATATTTACTTTATTGTATAAATCGTTGCAATTGCAAGCTATATGTATGTGCTAGCTTCAATACGATAAATGCATTGATTCCTTGCACTCTGCTGATCATTGATAATTAAAACACTTCATTTATTCACAATAAATTCCATCTCTAATCTTAGGTTCTTTTCTATAACTTTTAATCCCTACAAAAATACTTTGTTTTTCATATTGACTTTCACCTTTAGAAAAAGTAAGATAATTGAAACATTAGAAAATTACTTATCATGAGAAGCTAAGGGACTGGTCCGATGAAGCTTCAGCAACCACTGTCTGACGGAATGGTGCTACTTCCAGCAAGAGAAATCTTGACAGATAAGATTGCATACTCAACTTTTAAGCTCCCTCTTTTATTAATGAGGGATTTTTTATAACTTTAATGCATAGTAATTCTATAAGAATTATAATTTTAGAGGGATATGAGGGGATTTTTTGTGAAAGAGATATTTATAAAAACAGAACTACAACGTCAATGGTTAGATAAATTAGCGTTACTAAAAGTAAAAATCACTGAGGGCGCTGCAATAGTAGATGAATTATCGATTTTTCCAAAAGAGAGTTTTAGCCTACTCCGAGAAATTGGCTATCCAGCTATCACTTTACCAACAGAATTCGGTGGAGGAGGATTTTCAGTTTACGATATGGTCCTCTTGCAAGAAACACTTGCTAGTTACGATGAAAATACTTCCCTTTCTATGGGCTGGACTTTAGGTGTTGTTGGAGAATTGTATGAGCAAAAATTGTGGACAGATGACAAACTTAATTTCTTTGCAAATGAAGTACAAAATGGCGCTATTGTAAATCGTTCTGTAAGTGAGGCGCGTACTGGAAGCCCCACTCGCGGTGGACGTCCTGGAACAAATGCCATTCGCTCAAATAATGAGTGGCTTATAAATGGACGTAAAATTTTTACAACTGCTTCCCCTGTTTTGGATTATTTTTTAACTTCTGCTTGGATTGAGGAAAAACAACAAGTTGGGTTCTTTTTAATTCATAAAGATACAGCAGGAGTATCTATCGAAGAAACGTGGGATGTAATGTCGATGCGTGGCACATCAAGTCACGACTTAATATTACAAAACGTTAAAGTAAGTGACTCGGATTTAGTCGAATTACCAAATCATCCAAGCGGAGGTAAAATCAACGGCTGGTTATTGCATATTCCTGCAACTTATTTAGGCATAGCACAAGCAGCTCGTGATTATGCCGTTCACTTTGCAAATCACCATCAACCAAATAGTTTAAATGCACCGATCAGTTCATTACCAAATGTGCAGAATCTATTAGGTGAAATTGAATTAAAACTTCAGCAATCTAGATTTGTCTTATATGGAACAGCTGAAGCTTATGACGACCCAAAACGAAGAGATTCTTTGAGCAATGAAATCGCTGTTGCCAAACATACAGTGACTAATACAGCCATTGATATCGTTGACAAAGCAATGCGAGTAGTAGGCGCAAAAAGTTTACAAAACGCTAATCCATTGCAAAGGTATTACCGCAATGTACGCGCGGGTCTACACAATCCTCCAATGGATGATATGACTATAACAAAATTAGCATTAACAGCTATTGAAGAACAAAAGAAAAAGAATTCGATTGTGAATTAATAATAAAAATTTAACTTAAAAAGGGGTTTTAAGATATGTTCAGTAAAAAACTATTAAAATTTGCAGCAGTCGGTATTACTTCAATCGCAATTTTAGCTGGTTGCTCTACTAGCGAGGCTTCTGATTCTAAAGGTAAAGGAGATTCCTCAAAAGTACGTACCGTGAAAGTTGCCTTTGACCAAGCGAGTAAGCCGATTTCATATATTGACGACCAAGGTAATCCAACTGGATACGATGTAGAAGTGATGAAACTAGTGGATGAATTATTACCAGACTATAAATTTGAATATGTAGGCACGACTAGTGACGACTTATTAATTGGTGTCGAACAAGGTAAATACCAAGTTGGTGTCAAAAACGCCTTCTTCACAGAAGAGCGTACAGAAAAATTCATCTACCCTAAAGAATTCCTTGGCTTAAGTAGTGCAGGTTTAGTATTACGTAAAGAGGATGAAAATATTAAATCGCTAAAAGACTTTGCAACAGCCGGCTACTCTTTAGCACCAATTGCCGCAAATAATGCTCAATATACAGTCATCGATGAATACAACAAAAAAAATCCAAATAACAAAGTAAAACTAAAAGCTGGAGATGCTTTCACTATCGATATTGTTCAATGGGTCAATGAAGGCCGAGTAGATGGTGGTGTAATGATCGAAGGTCCTTTTAACCAACAAGTTACAGCCAAAGACGGCGCTTATCACAAATTAGCAAATGACATTGTGTACAACGAATTTGCTGTAATTAAAACATGGCCGCTATACAACAAAAAAGAACAGAAATTTGCAGACGCATATGACAAAGCTATAAAACAAATTAAAGAACAACAAAAAACAAATGAACTGAGTAAAAAATTCTACGATCGTGATTTATTTGAAGTACTTGAGCAAGCGGAACGTTAATTGCTTATGCATAAGTAACGTCCTTAGGCTGTTGAGTCATTAAACTCAACAGCCTTTCCAATACAAAATGAAAATGGTGAGCATATGGAAAAATATTTTGATGCATCTTACATCTGGGAGTCACTTCCTATTTTACTCCCCTTTCTAAAGGTGACATTTATGATAGCAGGACTGTCCATTTTACTAGGTTCCTTTTTGGGTTTATTACTTGCAATAGCCAAATTGAGCAGCAGTAGAATTGCTCAAAAACTTGCAAACGGTTATACAACTATCATGCGTTGTACACCTTCGATTGTGTTACTATTTCTCGTTTATTATGGTGTACCCGCATTAGCTGAAAATTTTGGCCTCAATTTGCACGATATTGATACAGCCATATTCGTTATCGTAACTTTCACACTACAATTTGCAGCCATTATGTCCGAAGTAATTCGTTCTTCTTATGGTTCAATTGACAAGGGCCAATACGAAGCCGCTGTTAGTGTCGGCCTAACACCTTTTCAAGCCTATCGCCGCATTATTTTTCCACAAGCTTTAGTTGTAGCTTTACCCAACCTTGGTAACGGTATGATTGCCTTATTACAAGAAGGTGCACTTGCTTATACTATTGGGCTTATTGATGTCGTTGGAAAAGCCAATCTCATTATCGCCAGCAATATCAATGCACATGCTCTTGAAATTTTTATCGCTTTAGCGATCATCTACTGGGTATTGTCATTGATCATCGAAAAAGTCTTCTCAATTCTTGAAAAATTCTTTAGTAAAGGTAAAAAAACGTTGGAGACAACATAAGGAGGTACCCACATGTCTGAAGGATTAAATTATAAATTTTTGATTGATACATTTTTCATTGCATTGTCTGGCGTACCAGTGGCCTTACTTGTGACTATCGTTTCTTTACTGATTGCTATACCGCTTGCGTTTTTACTCGCTTTAACACGTATTTATCGAATACCTTTTATACAACGCTTAGCTCAAGTTTACGTATCTTTTGTACGAGGTACACCTATTATTATTCAAATTTTCATCGTCTATAGTAGCGTTCCATTAATTTTAACAGCACTATTAAAAAAATATGATATTGCTATGGATGTCTATAAAATTCATCCAATTTGGTACGCCTTTATCGTCTTTTCATTTAGCACTACTGCCATTTTAATCGAGGTTTTCCGTTCTGCGCTAAGTACAGTCAACAAAGGACAGTTAGAAGCTGCACATTCGGTTGGTTTAACGACTTATCAAGCATACCAACGCATCATCATTCCACAAGCACTTGTAGTAGCACTACCGAATATTTGTACAGCAACCGTTAACCTCATCAAAGCTACTTCTCTTGGTTACGCAATGTCTTTACAGGAAATCACCTTGAAAGCTAAGGTTGCTGCAAACGTAGGTTACAACTATGTTGAAGCATATATAGATATATTCATCGTGTACTTAATCTTATGTAGTGTTGTCGAATACGGCTTCAAATTGTACGAGAAACACTTACACAAATATAAATTAGCAGATGCTTAAAACTGGGGTGTGATGAAATGTTAAGTATAAAAAATGTGCATAAATCATTTGGCAATAATGAAATATTAAAGGGTGTCGACTTATCCATTGATAAGGGGGATGTTGTTGTCATCTTAGGTCCTAGTGGTTCCGGTAAAACAACTTTACTCCGTTGCCTTAACTTTTTAGAAAAGGCCGATCAAGGTCATGCTACTTTCGGAGAAATTGATGTAAATTTACATGATGCAAAGAAAAAAGACATTCATGCTATACGCCAGAAAATTGCATTTGTCTTTCAAAACTATAATCTATTTAACAATAAAACTGCACTTGAAAACGTCATAGAAGGCCTTATTATTGGACGTAAAGTACCAAAAAATGAAGCTATTGAAATCGGAAAAAAAGCTTTAAGTAAAGTTGGTCTTACCGACAAATATGATGCTTATCCAAGCCAACTATCAGGTGGACAACAACAACGAGTCGGTATTGCACGTGCAGTTGCTTTGAATCCAGATATTATTCTTTTTGATGAACCTACATCTGCTCTAGATCCAGAGCTTGTTGGTGAAGTACTAGCTGTTATGAAGAATATCGCCAATGAGGGCACAACAATGCTTGTAGTTACCCATGAGATGTCCTTTGCTAAAGATGTAGCTAACCGCGTTATCTTTATGGATGGTGGCGTTGTCGTTGAGGAAGGTAATCCTCATGAAATTTTTGTCAAACCTAAAGAAGAACGTACGAAGAAATTTTTAAAACGTGTGCTACCAGAAGATTATTCATTCTTTATTTAAATTCATAAACGCCCACCTCTAAATTTTTATAAGAGGTGGGCGCTTTCTATTTCACTTATTTACGTTTCCATAGTACTAACATCGAAATTGTAATCACTGTAAAACCGATAAAAGATAAAAATGGAATCGTTACGAAACCAAGCCAATTTATATACTGCCCCGAGCAAGGTACACCACTAGTGCACGTACTGAACTCATGCATTGATGGTATCTTTTGCAATGCATAATGATAGCCAGAGAGCAGCATCCCAAAAACCGACATCGGAAGCACATATTTATAAATCTCTTTATCATTTCTGTAAAAAGCCATCCCTAACAAAAAGACAAGTGGGTACATTAATATGCGCTGATACCAACAAAGTGTACATGGGATAAAACCCATTTGTTCACTAAAAAACAAACTACCCATCATGGCTATAATCGACGTTATCCAGCCAAAGAGGAGCGCTTTATTTACCATTAGCAGTCGCCTCTTCTACCATTTTCACAAAATCATCGTATGTGGTTCCAGTAAATTGCTTGCCATCAATATAGATAGTTGGTGTTGAGTGGACACCGAGATTTTTTGCCATTTGCATATCTTTATCCCATGCTTCTTGCCCTGCATTTTCACCAAAAGCTTTCATTACCTTCTGCGTTTCTTTCTCAGTAGCTATTTCCGCTAATGCTTCTTCTAAAAAGTCCTCAGTATATAAATCTACTTTTTCATACTTTAAATCCGCTGGTTGTTTACTAAACATTAATTCATGGAACGCCCAAAACTTTTCATTTCCTAGTTCTTTATAAACCGTTTCAGCAAATTGAGCTGAGCGATTCGAGTCAACATTAATAAAAGAATAATTTACAAAATAAAATTTCGCTTTCCCTGTTTCTACTAAATCTTTATTAATAATAGGAAACAGTCGATCATTGAAATCTTTACAACTTGGGCATTTATAATCACCAAATTCAACAATTTCTACAGGTGCTGATGCTTCACCTAAAAAAGGTTGTCCCTTATAATCGATTTCAGCTGAATTTTCGTTTTCAGCTGACTTTTCTGTGGAATTCGTTAAAACTATAATACCTATGATACAAATTGCTATGACACCTACAAACCAAAATATTTTCTTAGACATTAATAAGCACTCCTAATCGAGACTACATTGCGTAGTGTATTGGGTAAAAAATTTACGCCAAGGCGTAAATAAATAAAGAACAAATAAAACTAAAAATCGCTAAAGAGATTAATAACATTTTCACTGGTAAATTCCATTGAATTTCTCTTAACGGGTCTAAAATAAAGCCAATTCGATAATTAACAGATGTATCTGCAAATGATGCATAAGAAAAAGGCATTTTTTCATACTTACTTACTTTTAGCATTTTCAACAAGGCACTGCCTAAGTGTACAGATGTCTGCTGTTTTCCAATGGCATATTCATCTGCTAGCAATTCTTTCATGATTTTATATTTCTGATTACACCAATCTAAAATCGGAATATACCACATTGTAGATGAACAGAGTTCCATTAAAAATATCTTAAGTGGATCTCGATTTTCCTTATGGTACATCTCATGAGAAATAACAGCTTCTAACTCTTCGTCAGATATCAGATTTATCAAACCTGTTGATAAGACGATCTTGGGTTTTATAAACCCCATCGTAAGTGCTAATGGTGTAGGATGCGAAATGACTAGCAGTACCTCTTTACCTTGGCTATATGCACAATTCATATTGAGCGTAAGCACATTCTCTCTATATTGCTTAAATCTCTTTTTCATACGAATAGCATGATAAAATTGAGATCCTATTTTCCATATAGTCAAAATTAGTGTATAGCCGACAAGTACATCAAGTATATAGCCCAGTGAAGACAATCCTATTATTCTCAACCAGCTATGACAGACGACTACAAGATTGTATTGAACAGTCCAACCAGCTATCTTTGCGACAAAATATAAACCCATTTCTAAAAAAATAATTCCCGAAATAATGAGCGATACGATGAGGGTGATAGACGAGTGACGTTTGTACATACGTTACGTATCCTTTTTTAGTTCTTTAATTTTTTTCTCAAGCATAGCTACGAGATCATCATCGACATCTTCTAATGCATCAAGCATATGGCTAACTACAACATTACCAAACTCGTCCATTAACTCATTAGTCATTTCTTTAGATTGTGTATTCAAAAAGTCTTCTCTCGAGAGTACTGGCTTATATAAAGATGATCTACCTTCAGTTCTCTTTTGAAGAATTCCCTTGTCGACTAATCGATTCATGACTGTCATGACTGTGTTAAAATTTGTCAACTTTTCTTGATCAAGCACTTGTTGAACATCTTTGATGGTCATTTCTACATCGTTCCATAAAATGTCCATAATCTTGGCTTCTAGAGGGCCAAAAAAGCGATTCAACCCACTTTCGTTCATTTTGAATTTTCGAATTCTCATGACTTGATCACCTCACATTACTCATTGTAGTGTTATGACCATTTCCAGTCAAGAATTGTTCCCCAAATACTATTTATTTATATGTTATATAATCTCGGAGGTATTAAAATACATTATGAATTCATTAAAATTTGAGGGTTCAAATAACACTATGTTATTTGAAAACTGTTAAGATATGCGTATAGATTTTCTATCATGGGCATCTTATGATTGGAGGTATCGTCATGACTAAACAAAATAACACAGCTATATGCGCAATTAAATATCATTTAGTTGAACGGATTACTGGTTGGTTTGAACAAACAACAAATCGTACTACTCACCACATTCACTTGTATGCCGATTCAGTTTCAACTGCTAAAAACGTCTTTAAATTAGAACATGTTCATGACATGTCATATAAACCTTTCTCTAGTGGATCCGGATTATTTTATTTGCATACAAACCAAGGGGTATTTATGTTCGAAATCGAAGTGGATCCTACTCATTTTATTCAAACGTATAAAAGAATACGTGGATGAAGATTTTCTTAAATAAGCAGCTAATAATTCTTTTACCTCTTTGCTCTTCCATTGTTCACTAGCCACTTTCTATTGTCTTCTAGTACTCTGATATAGCATTCAGGTGCATTGTGAGCATTCCTGATTTATAATGAAATGTATGACATGAATAGAGAGTATTAATTTGGGGTTAAAGAGAGGCGCATAAGTTGCGTCATGAGTAGGTGAAGAAGGGTTTTATGTTTAAAAATAGAAAAATAAAAATCCGTGTATCTGGATGGTCAGCACTTCTGATTTTGATAATGATATTAATTCTTGGACTTTTTTTAGTAGTGACTGTACCGCTCTTCGGATTTTTTGGTTTGTATAATTTATTAGCTAAGTATGATTTAGCATCTATACAAATTTTCGAACAGTGGTATAGAAATGGATTATATTACGGATGGTTTTTATTATTGATTGCCGCAATGATGTTCATAGTGGACTTCATAAATTTATTTGTCGTTGCGAGTTTTAACCTACTTTGGTCAAAACCAGTAGCAGTAATTAGTTATGCCATACAAACTGCTGTTTGTGCTATCCTTTTTAAAAGTTTAATAGTAATGAGCTTTAGTCGCATTGATGTAACATGGACGGGTTCTATTATTATATTTGTACTTTTATATATTATTGTGGCCGTTTTTAGTTATGAAAAACCAGAGCAAGCTAAAAATGAGTGAATGTAATTAGAGCTTCTTTAAAAGAAGCTCTTTTATTTTTGGAAAATATAATATATCCAAAGGTTGACTCAATGACTAAAATTTGATAAGATTTCAATCGTTCGGTAATTTTATCGTTTTTTATTTGGTAAAGTTCGGACTTCATGTGAGTATAAACTTGTTTTTGAGCTTCTAACACTCGGTTAGGTGCTCTTTTTTTGCATTCATTTAATTAAAAATCCGACAACCAGCCAATAACTTAGCGATGTCGGATTTTATTGAACAATAATTTTATGAATTAAAACAGATATTTCTAAGTTAGCTGTTTTAATCTAAAAATTATTAACCAATTTTGGGTAGACTTTGTCACCACCAAAAAGTTGGATATTTTCTTGTGCTTCTCAAGTTATTTATTATGAGTGCGAAAATAACAATGATTAGTGAACCTATCAATACAGGAGTAATGATATAATGCCAGCTATAGTTTCCCAGCATAATAATAACAGGATTGGCTCCTGCTGGTGGATGTGTTGTCTTAGTAATCATAATAAGTGCTATAGCTAATGCTACTGCTAGAGCAATTGCCCAAGGTTCGTTACCAAAAAGTTTTAGCATAATGACACCAACTGCACTTGTTAATACATGACTTCCAATAATATTACGTGGCTGTGATAGTGGTCCGTTCCAAAGCGCAAAAGCTAGTATGCAACTGGAACCAAATGGGGCCATAAACCATATCGTATTAGTTACTTTCGTTAGTTCAAGGAGAACAAATATCGTGATATAGCAACCAATTAAAGCCGTCAATATATCTTTCCAATTTGTTTTCAGCGGTGATTGGCCTTTACCTCTCATTTTTGCGATGTAAGATAGCGTTTTTGATTTTTGTTTTGGTGATGCAATTTGTGACACGTTGTTTCCCTCCTAATTTATTTACTTTACTACAACTAAGTGAATAATTAAGGAGTTATAATATTTAAATTATATTGTTAGAAAGACTTTTACTTATCTATAAAAAGAAGTTATCCACTAAAGTGGATAACTTCTTTTTATTAGTGATTAGTATATAATTCAAATACTTCTCTGTAATCTTCTTTAACATATTGCTTTTTGCTTTGAAGAACCCAATCGTTAGCGAAGCGAGCAATTTGTTCAAATGATTGAGCTGGTGTTACTGCATTACTCTCTACTTTGCCGATGGACTCTGCTGCATACGTTAAACTATTTTGAGCGATTTCAAAATATTGTGTGTTGTTTTTCATCTCTACTGAAATTGCATGAAGTGCTTTATATAAATCTTTAATTTCTGTGTCGAATTTTTTGTGAATGTCGATGGACATAGGAATATTGTTAATAGTGAATTTAATTTCAATATCTAAATCGATTGTGCCTGCAGTTTCTAACATAACATCTGTAATTGTGCTGTGTTGATAGTCATAGCGCTTTAATAGACGTTTTTTACTAATCGCATTCTCGCCGTCTACGTGAATCAGTGCTTTATTTGTGAAGCAATATTCGTCTGCTTTCGTTTTAATTAGAAAGTAAACAACTTCACCTGATTCGTGTAGAACGAAATCGTCGGCTTCTGTTTTGTCGAAATTTTCCTTTGGTATGACAATCCCAATATCAGAAAGACCTAGTGCATCTGAGGCAAATTTTTTAAGCATATTTTGTTCCTCCACTAATGGTAAGATTTTATTCTATCTTCTCTTTATACGAAGTAACATTAGTACAAGTTCCATTTCTGATTAAAAATTACTTAGAACTTTTCTTTCGGCGATAAGATGGCCACTCATTCTCACTTGCTTTAAAGTTATAAACAGGCTTAATGATCGTTTTTATATCTACAGTATTACGGATATTTTCAAGAATTTCTTCCATTGATTTGTAAGCCATTGGCGCTTCATCAAGCGTTTCCTTATTAACTGATGATGTCCAAATACCAGCCATTGTTTTTTGATATTCCTCAAGATTTAAAACTTTATTCGCTTGAGTACGGCTCATTATACGCCCTGCACCGTGTGGGGCTGAATAGTTCCAATCTTCATTTCCCTGCCCATAAGCGATAATGGAGCCGTCACGCATATTAATTGGGATAATGAGCTGTTCCCCTTTTTGTGCAGAAATGGCACCTTTTCTTAAAATCATATTGTCAGTATCGATATAGTTGTGAATAGAATCAAATTCTTCAATGATATATTTTTCAAAATCTAAATGTTCAATAATAGAGCGAGCAATCTGGAGACGGTTTTCTTTTGCAAATTGCTGTGCTAGCTTCATATCATGAATGTAATTTTGAAAATCTTCACCTTGTACATAAGCAAGATCCTTTGGAATAGGTGGTGTTTCTTTTTGATATTGCTTAAGGGCAGGTTGGATTTCTTGAAAGCGCCCCTGCACTTTTAAAGTAGCTACTATTTCAGATACATCACGGCGTTGTATCTTTTCATATGCTAACTTTTGATAATAAGTAGCAATTTTAGCACCTACTGAGCGGCTCCCTGTGTGAATGCATAAATACAAATAGCCATCCTCATCTTGAGACATTTCGATGAAATGATTACCGCCCCCTAATGTACCTAGACTAAGCTTACTTCTTTCATCATTTAAAATATGAGAAGCTATAAATTGCTGTGCTTTAGGGAAATTGTCTGTGACGTATCGAATACTGTCGGAATCGTGTAAATTAGTACCTGATGGAACGTATTTTTTTATAGTATCATCAAGTTTTTGAAAATCGATATCAATTGGTGCAAGCTTTGTCACGTGTACTCCACAGCCAACATCCACTCCTACTAGATTTGGTACTACTTTATCCTTTAATACGATAGTTGTACCTATGACACAACCTTTACCAGCATGATAATCCGGCATAATACGGATTTTCGCATCGTGTAGAAATGGTTGGTCACATAACTCTTGGACTTGTTCTACCGCTTTGTCCTGCTGGATGTGGGAGAAAATTTTGGCATTTGTATGCAATCCCTTTACTTCAATCAAATCAATCATCTCCTTGTAATTTTTTCCGCCAGTGTAGTGTGGGCTATTTTAACATAATAGGTGAGTGATTGAAATTGTTATATACAGTGAAAAATGAATACGTATACTATACTTACGATATGGAAATTTTATATGGAGGAGGCATTCTAATGAACACACAATGTATTTTATTAATAGATGATGAAGAAGATTTAGCAAATTTGCTACAAACAGTATTACATAAGGAAGGCTTTTCAAATGTGATAACGGCTGGCACAATTCAGGATGGCTGGGCTAAATTTCAGGAAGTAAAACCCGAATTAGTGCTACTAGATGTTATGCTTCCTGACGGTGAAGGGTATGATTTGTGTAAACAGATTCGTGAAATCTCAAATGTACCTATCTTATTTATGTCCGCAAAAGATGAAGAGATAGATAAGCTCTTAGGCCTAGCAATTGGTGGGGATGATTATATTACAAAACCATTTAGCCCTAAGGAAGTAGCTTATCGAGTGAAAGCACAACTAAGACGAGCAAGTTTTTCAGAGGAAAAAACAGCTATAAACAATATTACTGTTGGCCCTTTTGAAATGAATATGGACGGTACTGAATTGAAGAAAAATGGCAACATAATCGAGCTTACTGCTAAAGAAATTGGCTTGATGAATTGTTTTATCCATCATCCCAATCAAATATTAAGTAAAGAAACACTTTTCGAAAGGGTTTGGGGAGAGGACTTTTTTGGATCAGATAATACAGTCATGGTGCATATACGTCGATTACGTGAAAAAATTGAGGATACTCCATCTAATCCAACATTTTTGATCACCGTTAAAGGTCTAGGCTATAAATTGAACAGTATGGGGTGATGATAGAATGCGGTGGAGAATAACTGGGCGTTTTTTATGGTCTGTTGTAATGATTGTTATTATTGTCGGTATTATCAATACTGTGCTATTAGTTGGACTACTCCTTTACCGATCAACTATTCCAGCTTTAAATACTTCTGATACATCTGCTGAAGAATTCACACGTTCCTTCTCTAAATATGTCGAAATTAAAAATGGCTTACCTATTGTAAATGATGAAGGTGTAAAGGCATTGCAAGATATGCATGCTTGGGTTCAATTTTTAGATTCTAAAGGAAATCAAGTTGCTGCTTATGAGACACCTGATAATCTTGCAAAGAGCTACTCCCCTGCTGAAGTAGTGCAAATGTACAAATATAAAGAAGTTGATGGCAATACGACGGTTTATGTTAGTACAATAGACGATTTAGATTATTTTATCGGTGTTAAGAATTACGGGGTTGGACGTTATGTTTTGACCTATGATTATGACCAATTTTTCAAATTTATTAACCTACTTCTGATAGCATTTTTAATAGTAGATGTGCTGATAGCTTTGGTCATCGGGGTGTTGTTTACACGACATTTAACGAAACCAATTCACATATTAATCGATTTCATCGGACAATTACGTAACCGCCAATTCAAGAAAATAAACGTACCAAATGGTGTGTATAAGGACGTTTTTCTCAATGTAAATGAGCTTTCAATAAAATTAAGTGAACATGAGAAAGAACGGAATCGCCTAGATCAAATGCGCGAAGAGTGGATTAGTAATGTATCACATGATATGAAAACTCCCCTTGCATCAATTCAAGGATATGCTGAACTGATGAAGGATGATGCTGATAATCTCACTGCTGACGAAGTACAAGAATTCTCAACTATTATTGAAAAAAAATCTATTTATATGAAAGATTTACTCGATGATTTAAATTTAACGACTCGTTTACGTAATCAACAGCTACCTCTGCATTTTGAAGATATTAATATAGTAAGTTTTATACGCGAGCTGACGATTGAATTGTTAAATGACCCTCAATTTGGAGAACGTCAGGTAGAGTTTGTTAGTAATGTGAATAAAATCGTGCATAAAGTGGATAAAAAATTATTAAAAAGGGCCATTTTGAACTTTATCTACAATGCACTTGTGCATAACGATGAAAATGTGTGTGTAACAATAAAAATTGATGATATTTATCCACAATGTGGACAAGCGGAAGATTCACAGCCTAACCTTTATAAAACACAAATAATGATAATTGATAATGGTAGAGGGATTTCACCTGAAGATATTAAACAAGTATTTGATCGTTATTATCGTGGATCAAATACAAAAAATACACACGGTACCGGGCTTGGAATGGCAATTGCTCGGGATATTATTTTCGCTCACAACGGTGATCTGCAATTAACTAGTGCATTAAATGAAGGTACAACTATTACAATATTACTTTAGAACCAGCGTATGCTGGTTTTTTTGTATTTTTTTATTTTATATATATCTAGATCATTAATTTTTAAATAATATTTTATAAATCGATATACAAGTTAATGATACTTGTCCCCTCTACTTGTCGAAAAATATTCTTTCTAAGAATTCAAAAAAATATTGCTATTTTATTAAAACTATCGTTTAATTAGTTCTGCTTGAAAAAAATTATTGTAAAGGAATCTGGTTAATTGAACAGATTTTTTCGTGGTGCAATAGCAACAGTTCTAATTGCATCATCACTTGCGGCTTGTACACCAGCAGACAAAAAGACAGAGGTAAAGGAAAGCGATGATTTAGCAGCAGTAAAACAATACTCCGATAATTATTTATCAAAAGTAAGTGCTGATTATTCATTTGATTTCGCCAAAAGTCTTGAAGAATTTAAAACAAATGAAAAGCTAGGATATCGTTCGGCAGGATCTGAAGCAGAACTAAAAACTGGCGAAAAAATTGCAGATGAAATGAAGAAAATTGGGCTTACCGACGTATCAAAAGATGAATTTACAGTTGATAGCTGGACATTCGAAAAAGCAGATATGACATTTAATACAGTTGATGGTAAAGAAAAATTAGCTGTTTTAGGGGCATATCAAACGAATTTTGATACAAAGGGAACAAAAGAATTTGATGTTGTTTATGCAAATCGCGGAACATCAGATGATTTGAAAAACCTTGATATTAAAGGCAAGCTCGTACTTATAGATGTAAACCAGCGAGAAGACTGGTGGGTTAACTACCCTGCCTATCAAGCTCATTTAAAAGGGGCAGCTGCAGTTATAGCCGTGCAAAGTGAAGGTTATAGCGAAGTAGATGGCGACGCTTTAAACGCACAGGATATTTGTGGACCTGATGATGCGCCTGCATTTTCTATGTCTCAAAATGATGCTAAAGAGTTAAAAAAATCACTAAAAGCAAATAATAATAAACTGACTGTTAACTTTGATGCCAAATCTACAGTTAAATTCGATCAACCAACTTACAATTACTATGGAAAAATCGAAGGTAAGGACCCAGAATCATATATTATCCTTTCAGCACATTATGATTCTTACTTTGATGGTTTCCAAGATGATAATGCTGCGATTGCCTTAATGATGGGAGTAGCGAAAGGTTTAGTAGATAGTGGCTATAAACCCGAGAAAACAATTATCTTTAATGCATTAGCTGCCGAAGAATGGGGCGTTTCAAATACGCGTTACGACTGGTCTACTGGTGCTTACAATCAGATTTTCCGCATCCATCCAGAATGGGTTGGAAAAGCATTTGCAGACATGAACTTCGAGCTTCCAGCTTATGAGCACACTACAACAAATGAAATCCGTGCAGATTATGAGTTGAAAAACTTCTTAACTAAGTTCACGAAGTCTGTGCCATCAGTTAATGGCGTATATAAAGACGGTATTTCTGTTGTGTCACCATTACGTACTTGGTCGGATGATTTTTCATTCTCTATTGCAGGTGTTCCATCATTACGAAATGATTTCCAAGATAGCGAATTCATGCATTCGCATTATCATACACAGTACGATAATGAAGATACGTATAACGGTCAAGCTTTAGAATTCCATTTGAATTTATATGGTTTACTAGCTATGCACTATGATCAAACAGCTGTAACACCGCTTGATTTCACAACAAGATTAGATGCGTTAGCTAAATCTGTTAAGTCTGATGTCTTTAAATCTGCAAATGTTTCTTCAAATGAATTAACAGCAGCAATTGAAGAAACGGCTAAAACAGCTAAAGAGATTAATGCTCAAGTTGAAAAAATTAATGCGGACTATACAAAAGCATTAGTAGCTGGTGATGAAAAAGAAGTGAAAAAGCTTTATGATGACAGTCGCTCTTTAAATAGTAGTTTATTAGCTACTTATAAATATGCTCAAGATCAATTTGTACGTTTGACTTGGGAAGACGAACCAATTTTCCCTCACGAACATGCACAAAATAATATCCCTAACTTACAAGGCGCAATTAAAGCTCTTGAGAAAGGCAATGCGGGTAAAGCACTAGATGATTATTTATGGTTAATTGATAACAACTGGTACACTTATGATTTTGACAAAGAAGTTTTCGATTACTTCACAGATTATGTACTGGATCAACCTGCAGATCGTTTAATGTGGGGTGCGGGTCGTATTATGGGGCACGAAGACTTATATGACACAGTAGCATCATTGAAAAAGAAGCGTGATCAAAAGAATGCTGATGTTTCTAAAGAATTATCAACTCTAAATGCAGCTCTTGAAAGACAGGAAAAATTACTAAAAACATCTGTTCAAGATGAAGTAAAAAGTGTTCAAGAGTTAAATGCACAACTTGAAAAAATGAAATAATTTTTGAATAAATTAACGAAAAAAGCGGAGAGTGAAATTTTACTCTCCGTTTTTTCGTTATCCTCATATACCTCGCTTCGCTTGATTATATATTCATACACTTCAAGTTTTATATTTCAATTGTATTAAGTTATTGAATAATACATCCCAGTTAAATAATAATTTTTTATTTCCACTTTAAATTATTTCAATATATTTAAAAGACATAAAATATTATAAATTTTAACTATTTTTAAGTTATTAAGTACCCATTTAATTATTTTAATATATATTTATAGAGCAAATTAGCGCCTTAATTAAACTGTATTTTCTGACAACTTATTGCTAATTAAATATACAATGCGTTATGATATACAAAATTACATTAATTCTAAAAAGTGGATACAGCATTAATCTATGTTTATATGAATTAAAACTTCATGATTTTCGAGGATTGGGGGAGTCCAATGATAGAGTTTAAACATGCTAATAAGTATTTCGGTGATTTTCAGGTTTTAAAAGACATCAATTTGACAATTAACAAAGGTGAAGTAGTTGTGATTATCGGTCCATCTGGCTCTGGTAAAAGTACTTTACTTCGCTGTATCAATCGGTTAGAGACTATTTCAGAAGGTTCTCTTACTGTTAACGGTATTGAAGTAAACAATAAAAATACAGATGTTAATAAGCTCCGCAGAGAAATTGGAATGGTTTTCCAACATTTTTACCTATACCCACATAAAACGGTTTTAGACAATATTACGTTAGCTCCTATAAAAGCATTGGGAAAATCTAAAGAAGAAGCACAAAAGATCGCACATGCGTATCTAAAAAAAGTAGGTATCCCTGATAAAGCAAATTCTTTCCCTTCACAGATTTCTGGTGGGCAGCAACAGCGTGTCGCCATTGCAAGAGGATTGGCAATGCATCCTGAAGTTATGTTATTTGATGAACCTACATCTGCACTTGACCCTGAAATGATTGGGGAAGTTTTAGATGTTATGAAATCATTAGCAAAAGAAGGTATGACAATGGTTGTCGTAACACATGAGATGGGTTTTGCTAGAGAAGTAGCCGATCGAATTATTTTCATCGATAAAGGTCAAATACTTGAGGATGCAGATCCAGCTGAGTTTTATAAAGCACCTAAAGAAGAACGAGCGAAACTATTCCTCAGTCGGATTTTAAATCACTAATACAATTTAGGGGGACGTCAATATGTTCAAACGAAAAAAAAGAATACTTTCAATTTTACTTTTAGCCTTCACGGCTGTATTCATGTTAACCGCATGTGGGGACAAAAAAGATGAAGAGTCAACTGGAAATGACAGCAAAGGTAAAGATGCACTGCAAACCATTAAGGACAATGACAAAATCGTTTTTGGAGTAAAAAATGATACGAATTTATTTGGGTTAAAAAATCCAAGTACTGGTGATATTGAAGGTTTCGACATCGATATCGCAAAAGAAATTGCAAAAAGCATTTTAGGGGATGCATCTAAAGCTGAGTTTAAAGAAGTAACTTCTAAAACGCGTATTCCGATGCTACAAAATGGTGATATTAATGCAATCGTTGCGACTATGACAATCACTGACGAACGTAAAAAAGAAGTAGATTTCTCTGATGTATACTTCAAAGCCGGTCAAGCTCTACTTGTTAAAAAAGGTAGCTCAATCAAATCAATCGATGATATTACTAAAAAGACAAAAGTTATCGCAGTAAAAGGTTCTACTTCAACTCAAAATATTCGTGAAAAGGCTCCAGAAGCTCAAGTTTTAGAATTCGAAAACTATGCCGAAGCATTTACAGCTTTAAAAGCTGGTAAAGGTGATACTTTAACAACTGATAACTCGATTCTTTACGGTATGGCTGATGAAGACAGTAACTATAATGTTGTAGGAGATTTATTCACTGACGAGCCTTATGGAATCGCAGTAAAAAAAGGAAATACTGAATTAGTAGAGGCAATCAATAAAGCTCTAACGGAAATGAAAGATAGTGGCCGCTACGATGAAATTTATAAGCAATGGATTAAACTGAACTAATTAACCAATTATTTCTTTAATAACTACTTGTTAAAAATAATGTAATTAGTTTTTAACGGGCAGTTAACCTTTGGGCTTTTATTTAGACATTTGGTATATACTGTCCGTTCTTTATTCATTATTAAGATCATAAAATTTAAATAATACACTCAAGTATTAAAAGGAGTGATTCATTATGCTGGATTTTACGATATTGACCAATAACTGGGATATGTATGTTGAAGGATTTAAAAACACACTACTTACTAGTTTGTTAGCGCTAATTGGTAGTTTTTTATTCGGTACTCTTCTAGCTGTATTCCGAATTGCTCCAATTAAGTCTTTGAATTGGATTGGTACTATTTATGTTGAATTTTTCCGAAACATTCCGCTATTAATCATTGCATTTACTTTATATGCCGGTTTCCCTACTCTAGGTATAGAGTTAGATGGATTTCAAGCGGGTACAATTGCACTGATTATTTATACCTCTGCATTTATATCCGAAGCAGTTCGTGCTGGGATTTTATCGGTACATAAAGGGCAAACAGAAGCAGCACGTTCATCAGGTCTAACTTATATCGAAACAATGCGCTACGTTGTACTACCTCAAGCAATAAAGATTGTAATTCCACCACTAGGTAATCAATTTATTAATCTCGTCAAAAATTCTTCTATTTTAAGTGTTATTGCTGCTGGTGAACTAATGTATCAAGCAGATTTAATTTCAGCTCGTACATATGTTGTTTTTGATGTTTACATTATCGTTGCTTTATTTTACTTAGTTATTACTCTGCCTCTTAGTTATGGCGTTAACTATTTAGAAAAGCGTCTAGCGAAGAGCAATTAAAAGGAGGTTGGGTACATGAATTTTACAGGTGCATTTACTCCAGATCATTTAAAATTTTTGTTAGAAGGATTTTTAGTAACATTACAAGTTGCTAGTATTGCAATTGTATTCAGTTTTATTATTGCTGCAGTCATCGGTATCATTCGTTATGCAAAGATTCCAGTGCTCGCGCAAATACTTGGTGTGTTAGTTGAACTTATTAGAAATTTACCATTACTACTAATTATTTTCTTTATCCACTTCGCCCTACCTGAAGTTGGAATAAAGTTCAGTATTATAATGTCGGCTATTATAGCCTTAACTATCTTTGAATCAGCGATGCTATCAGAAGTGATTCGAAGTGGATTAACTTCGATTCATAAAGGGCAAATTGAAGCCGGAAGATCTTCAGGGCTTTCTTATATTCAAACTTTGTGGCATATCGTTTTACCTCAAGCTTTACGGAGAATGGTACCTCCTATTGTTAGTCAGTTTATTTCATTACTAAAAGATACTTCACTTGCTGTAGTAATATCATTACCAGAGCTTATGCATAATGCAAACGTAATTAACAACCAACCAGGTGGTGATAAATTTGTAATGCCGATCTTTATTCTAGTAGCATTAATGTATTTTATAGTGAACTATACTTTGTCTATAATTGCAAGACGTTTAGAATTAAAAACAACTTAAAAAAAAGTTATTCCTCAAGCGAATATTTTGACTTAGAGAATAACCCTTTTTATAGGCATTTTAATGAATTCAAACGTTTTAATTCAAATTTGGTATTTTTCTCTTCTTGCTTGTAAACTTAAGATACAAATATTTTACCATCAGACAACTTCTCTTTATCTTTCACGTCATCCAATGTATTAAGTACATAATAATTATTTGCATTCGTTTGGATTTGCCGATAACAATAACTAGCAATAGTGAATCAATTACTCGTTGAATCAATTTTTAAAAAAGTGTAGATACCATCCCATATATCAATGCAATACAAATAACAAAAGCTGGATGTATTTTAAACTTTTCTAATAACAAGTATGCGCCAATCATTATTATTAATGTCGATATCCAACCTATACTTAGCCAAGCATCTTTGGCAAAATCGAAAGTCATCACTAATAATAATACAGCTATGATTGGGCGAATATATTTCGTTAAATTTTTAACGTATGGTGATTCTTTGTATTTCATTAAGACGCTCAACAACGCTATCATTAGGATTAAAGAAGGCGCAACTGTAGCAAAAACTGCAACAATAATGCCTAAAATACCGGCTTGGTCATATCCAACAAAACCAGCCATTTTTGTTGCAATAGGCCCTGGTAATGCATTACCTGCAGCGACCATTTCTGAAAACTCTTGATTGGTCATCCATCCATAGTGCTCAACTACCTCTTGCTGTACAAGCGGAATAGAAGATGGACCCCCTCCATAACCTAAAATACCCGGAATAAAAAATGCCATAAAAATATGCCAATAAATCATTTATTATTCCTCCTTTTTACTAGAGGAGCAAAAACGATTATAAAGACCGATAAGATGACAAAAGCTGGGTGTATATTTAATAAAGACATAGCAATTAATGAAAGCAAAAGAATAATGAGTGTTTTCTTCCACCCCATAGATTCTCCAGACTTTTTCACGAAATCTAGAGCCAATATACCAAGCATTACAGCTACGACTGGTACAACCGCTGAAGCCATTGCCTGAACAGCAGGTATATCTTTATTCGTTTGCAATAAAAATAGCAATACAATCATTAATATAATCGTTGGAACTACGCTGACTAAAATTGCATTTATTGCGCCTGCCACTCCAGCTATTCTATATCCTATATAGCCCGCCAGCTTTGTGCCAATTGGCCCCGGCATAGTATTAGCAAGAGCTACTACATCACTAAACTCATCATCTTCCATCCACTTATACTTTTTCACTACTTCCTGATGAACAAGTGGGATAGCAGAAGGTCCACCACCAAATCCTAGCATACCTACTCTAAAAAATGCGGATGCAATATCTCTATGAAGTCGCAAATTAGGGCGCTTGTTTTGAGACTTCACTTCATTTTTTTTCACCAAGTAGCAATAGCCCCATCTGTACGTGATTCTGTTCCACCCTGCAATACGCCCGTTTCAGGATCTCGCCAAATAATTTGTCCACGCCCAAAACTTCCTCCGTCTGACATCACTTGCACATTATGACCTTTTCGTATAAGTGATTGAGCGATGTAATTAGGGAACTCTGGTTCAACATGTACAGTTTTTCCTCCTACCCACTGCCAACGCGGCATATCTAATGTAGCTTGTGGATTTAATTGATGATCAACTGTGTTAGTTACCACTTGGAAATGGCCTTGTGGTTGCATATATCCTCCCATCACGCCAAATGGTCCGATTGCTTGTCCTTCTTTTGTTAAAAACCCCGGAATAATTGTATGATATGTACGTTTTTCTGGCTTAAGAACATTGGGGTGTTCTTTATCCAATGAAAAATCGTGCCCACGATTTTGTAATGCAATTCCCGTATCGGGAATCACAATTCCTGAGCCAAAACCCATATAGTTACTTTGAATATATGAAATCATGTTTCCCTCTTCATCAGCTGCAGCTAAATAGACTGTTCCACCTTTAGGTAAATCATAAGGTTCTGGATTGATGGCCTGCTTACCTATTAACGCCGCTCGTTTTGTAGCATATTCATCTGCCAATAAATGCGGTACATCTATTGGCATTTCATCAAGTTCTGTCACGAATGCCTTTCCATCAGTAAATGCTAGTTTCATAGCTTCAATTTGGCGATGAATTGTTTCAGCATCTTGCCACTTAGAATCTCCAGTCTGTTTGAAAATATTTAAAGCCATTAGCGCAATTAACCCTTGACCATTCGGAGGAATTTCCCACACATCATAACCATTATAAGTAGTCGAAATTGGATCTACCCATTCCACTTTATAATCAGCTAAATCTTCTTTCGATAAATAGCCACCATGTTGTTTCATAAATGCATCCATTTTCTCTGCTAATTCTCCATGGTAAAATGCATGTCCATCGGTTTCTGCTATTTGTCTTAACGTTGAAGCGTGTCCAGGAGATGACCACATCTCTCCGATATGCGGTGCACGATTATTCGGAGCAAATGTATCAAACCAACTAGTAAACTCCTCTGATGTACATGTTTCTTTGAATTTACGATACGCAGAATCCCAAAACTTACCTAATACTGGTGAAACCGGATATCCCTCTTCAGCATATCGAATGGCAGGTTCAAGTACTTCTTTAAACGGTAGCTTACCAAATTTTTTAGATAGCTCTACCCAACCAGCTGGTACACCTGGAACTGTAACTGGTAATACCCCATATGTAGGGATTTTTTTATACCCTTTTTCTCGTAACTTCTCAACTGAGATTGATTTTGGAGCTGCCCCCGATGCATTTAGACCATGTAATTGATCCTTAGTCCAAACTAATGCAAAGGCATCTCCTCCAATACCATTTGAAGTTGGTTCTACAACTGTTAATGCAGCCGCAGTTGCAATGGCAGCATCAATCGCATTCCCGCCTTTTTGTAAGATTTCTAGTCCTGCTTGAGCAGCTAATGGTTGTGAAGTTGCCACCATACCCTTTCTTCCAAATACGGTATGGCGTTTTCCCGTAAACGGGTGAAATAAATGATCCATTTATATACCTCTCCCTGACACAATACTAGTCACTGCATAATGACATGCTACGAAGTGACCGCTTGTATATTCTTCCCACTGTGGTTTTTCTGTTGTACATATATCTTTTAATACTGGATATCTTGTATGGAATGAACAGCCTATTGGTGGATTTGGCAAACTCCTTGGAATTTTGTGTGTTGAACTTTATTGTTTTAATATCATTTATCTTTACTATTTGTTATCTCCATTCTCATCACCATTATAATATCCTATATTTTTTTATCTAGCATTTAATCAATATAGGAAAATATTCTCGAAAGAAAAAAGGTAAGAATATTCTGATATTTATATAGATAAGAAACTTATTTCACATATTAAATGTACAATATTTTCCTATAAACATAAAAGGTTTTTTTCTAAGTAATATAAATCTACAACTGAGTACCCCTTCTTTATAAAGAATTCTATTTGTACAAAGGGATTAATATGTCCCGGGAAATTATTTTCATATAAATTATTTAAACCTATTTCATATTAAAGTTTTATCTAATTCCCCTCTCTTTGACCATATGAAAAGGTTGCCACCAATTCTGTGAGTTAGAATTTGGTGGCAACCTATTTAAATAGTTATTTTAATTTCGCTTGTGCTTCTTTTGGAATATCCGAAAGCTTAACTTCATCATATGAAGAAACGCCCTTTTTGTCTTTTACATAAAGCATTAAATATGCATCTTTACGTAAGTTTTTACTTGCTGTAAATTCAAATGTTTTTGCTTCACCTTTTGCATTTACACCTTCTAAGTTATAAATATAAGTTACAAATATTTTCCCATCAGATTGCTTCTCTTCTTTTTTCAAACCATCTTCTGTAATATGCACATAATAGTTATCTGCATTCATACGATTAAAATCAATTTTCCCTAATACTACAATGCCTATAACACCAATTAGGATCAGTGCGCCAATTGCAATTAAAAATTTCTTCATTATTATCATCCTTCTCTTTTATTATTTTGGGTAATAATTCGATTATATGAATAAACCGTTAATACATAATAGATTCCATAAATAGCTGTATAAGCGAGCATCCATATGATGACAGGCTTAGTGAAATCCATTGAAAATAACTTTGAAAATGCTGTTAATGCTACCGCACTATGCGCAAGGCCGATGACAAGTGGCACAGCGAAAATAACAAATACTTGAGATGCCACTGTTTTTCTCATTTCTCTAGCACCAACACCCATTTTATAAAGCATATTGTATTGTGACTTATCTTCCTCTGCTTCTGTTAGTACTTTGAAATAGATAATACTACCTGTAGCTGCTAAGAATACAAGGCCAAGGAAACTACCAATGAATAATAGTGAACCCATTCCTTCAATACCGCTTTGATAATCTTCTGGTGCGCTTGAAAACTGAGCTTTCTCAGGTAATGCACTAGCAATTTTCTTCGATAGATCAGTTGTTGCATTATCTACTCCAATTGCACGGAATTGCACACTCTCACCTTGTTTTTCAAGTTCTTTATATTGCGCATCTGTAACTACAAGTGTCATACCTGCCATTAGATTTAAGACTGGAACTTCATGATATCCTTCTAATGTAATTGCGGTTCCTTTTTTCGATGTAATCGTCTTACCCGCATATTTCGGCGATAGACTTTCATGATATTGAACATCAATAATAGTCGCTTTATTGCCTTTTAAATTGAGCTCCTCTTTTTGTTGAAGTCTCGCTAACTTGTTGTATGTTGTTTCATTGATTACTGTGTAAATACGTTTATCTTCGTCTATGCTCATTGCAGATTCTAGCTGCTTTGCTTCAAATGTAACAAATAATGCTGAGATATTTTCATCATATTTTGTAGTTGGTAGTAAAGATGTTACTTTGTCGTTATCGACATTCGCTGTTTGCTCGTACATAAACGTATTTGGATCAGTAAGCTTTACATTGTCATTAATATTGTAATAAAGACTGTAGACCGCTCCTCCAGCAGTTACTGTTGTTGCACTCAAAATAGCGATAACAGTTAATGTACGGGCGTTACCTCGAACCCGGTAAAGCAATTGTGAAATGGTCATTAAATGTAGACCTTTCCAAAGCCATTTTTCACGACGTTTGAATAAAGTTAAGACAAAGCCTGTAACACTATGGAACAAAAGGAATGTTCCTATAATAACTGTTGCTAATATAATAAGCGGTGTAAACATTCCTAAAATACGCCATGCCTCGGATGTTAATAAATTCTGTAAAGCTAACCAATAACCCGTTCCAATGCTTATTACTCCTAATATGGCTATAACCCATGAAGGTTTGGGTGCTACTTCACCCTTTTTCGATGCATGGAATAAATCGATTAATTTAAATTGATAGATTAAACGATATCCTTGGAATGAAGTGATGAAGAAGATAATTAGGAAAACAGATGCTGTATTTATAACTGCTTCCGTTGAGAACGTAAATGGAGCGACAACATCATAACCCATTAAACGAATTAAAACGGTAACGAACAATTTCGAGCTAAGGAATCCTAGGAAAACACCTATCACTAATGAAAATACACCAAGCAATAAATTTTCAAAGAATAACATGAAACCAATTTGACGTTTTCTAACACCTAATAATGCATAAAGTGCTACTTCCTTTTTTCTCTTTTTCATGAAAAATGAATTTGAATATGCGATGAAAATAGCGACAAAGAAAATTAGTACTACTGCCGCTCCACTCATAAGAGACCCCATCTTCTGTGAAGACTTCGTCATCTCAGAGACAATATCGCTATATTTTAAAGTAACGAAGGTAAAGTAAATGACGATACTGAATACCATCGATGCTATATACAAAAAGTATTGCGAGAAATTTCGTGCTATATTTTTTCTCGCTAAACTAAATAATGTCATCAACCTTACCCCCAATTGCAGATAAAGTATCTAAAATTTCTTGGAAAAATTCTTTCCGCGTTTGATTGCGACGGTAGATTTCCTTTGAAAGTCGGCCATCCTTAATGAATATAATACGGCGACAAAAACTTGCAGCGAATGCATCATGCGTAACCATCATAATCGTTGATTCGTTATTCTCATTAAGCGAACTTAAGCTTTCTAGTAAGTCGGTTGCGGATTTTGAATCTAATGCACCTGTTGGCTCGTCAGCTAAAATGAGCGCCGGCTCTGTCACAATTGCTCTTGCTGCAGCTGTACGTTGCTTTTGACCACCTGAAATTTGATATGGATATTGACTAAGCAATAATTCAATTCCAAAAACTTTAGCTATTTTTTGAACGCGTTGCTCAATTTCTTTTGCAGGTACTTTTGCAATTGCTAACGGTAATAAAATATTTTCTTTTACAGTTAGTGAATCTAGCAAGTTGTAATCTTGAAAGATAAAACCAAGATTATCGCGTCTAAAATCTGAAAGCTCGGCTTCCTTCATATCATGAATACCCTTATCATTCATAAAGATTTTGCCTTCTGTTGGAGAATCTATTGTTGCAAGAAGGTTTAATAATGTAGATTTCCCTGCTCCTGATGGGCCCATAACCCCAACGAATTCACCATGCTCAATTTGAAATGATATATTTTCTAACGCTGTGTATTCATTTGATGCTTTGCCATATATTTTTTTGACGTTTTCTACTTTTAATAATGATTCCATTTGCGTCACCTCTGCTGTCATTTGTTGATATACATACTATATCTCCTCATCCTTACAGCATAATTGTCGTAACCTTACAGGAACCTTAAATCTTTTTCGGGTATTATTAATTGTTATTTTCTCAAATAAAAAAAGACTTTCCCGAATTACAGAAAGTCTTTTTCTATCTTTATTTTCTCGTTGTGTATAAGTCTGATGCTTCATCAAAGTAAAATCGTCTTTTACCTTTACCAAATGCGACTAGTAATGCATGGAAGAACAAAGCAACTATTAATACTATTTCAAGTAAATTAGTACCCAGTGCTAAAAATACCTTTAATTTATAATACGGTGAACCAATTTGTAAGTTCATTTGAGCGAAAATGCTTAGTATAAAGAAAGAAAAGTATGTGAGATAAATAGCACCAAAGCGTTTGAACAAACGTTTATTTGTATCTATAGTGCTTATTTTACTATCATAGCGGAAGCGCATAATTTTTGAACCTATTGTATGTCCATTCCAAACAATCGGAATGGCAAAAAATGCGATAAAAATAATTATAGAATTAATTAAGAAATTCACAATTAAATTTGATTCTGTAAATGCGGTGCTAAATTGCCCAACCAGATTAATAATGAAAATATCAATAAGTAATGCGATTAATACAGACATTGCACGAACATCATCAAGCGCAATCAATCTTTCCGCTTTTGCATTAATGCTCTCTTTTGAAGGGAACATCGCCAAAATAGCAGGTGCGATGAAGAAGCCAAGTATGCCGCCTAATGTATTAAGCATTAAATCATCCACATCAAAAATACGATACGCACAATTATAAATACCGTAAATCCCTGTCACTTGTGTGATTTCATAAAATAATGTTAATGCAAAAGTTAAACCAAGTGCCCTTTTCCAGTACTTTCTTTGTTGAAAGAAATAACGTAAGTATACCCCAAACGGTAATAGTAATAAGAAATTAAAAAAGGCTTGATAAAAGGCAGACTGTTTAACCAATAATGCATATGTACTTGGCTGAGATAAAACCACACCACTATTTTTAAACATGTCTGAGATAAAGGTAAACGGCATCAATGAATAATGCTGTGTACCTGGTTGTTGTGTAATACAAGTATTACGTGATTCTGGCAATGGTAGTAGAACTAAAAATAATGCGCTAATAAAATAAAAAATAAATGAAAATGCAATTAGCGTCGTTGATAATGGCAAGTATCCATATTTACGATATGTGTAAATCAGCCATGGTACAAAAATAATAACGGCCAAAAGGAGAAATACTATCATTGCGACGTAAATTGGCTGTGTATATGCTGACATGCTCCTACCTCTTTCGTCATTAATTCTTAAAATAATTCTCATCATATCAAAAAAGGCACTCAGATTAAAAGTATTTAAACTATAATCGAATGCCTTCTGCTACATAATCAATTTGTTATTGGCCCGCTATAATACGCTCTTTACAAAAACTCAAAATCAATTCTTCTTCATCTTCTTCTAATCCAAATTCAAGCATTTTTTCAGTACCTTTATCGATGATGAAGTAATTCGCAAGTTTATAGTCGTCCTCTTTTTTTCCTACGATTGCGCGAATTTCAAGACCACCTTCTACAAATAGTTCGTCTTCTTCATCTACTTCGATATCTAATAAGAATTCAAAGCGTTGTCCTTCAATAATATTTGTCGGATCTAAAATTTCATCCATTGTATATGCTAAAATGTCCATAAAGAATCGCTCCTCTTTTGCATGTATCAATCATTAATATTAAAGCAAAAATGCGATTAGTAAAGTTTTTAGCTGATTTACCTGTACTTTTCGATAAAAAATTTAGGAGTGGTGACGTTGCAGACATTATTTTACTATCAAAATGCGATGATGAAAGAGTTTCCAGCAAAAATTATAAGAAAAGGGATTGAAGATGACGGACGCGAATTTATCGTGCTTGATAATACCGCATTCTATCCTACTGGTGGCGGTCAACCTCATGATACAGGTACTTTAAATGGTATCGCCGTAGTAGATGTAGAGAAAGTAGACGACGAAATTCGTCATTATATTGCAGAGTCTTTACCTAACGATGATGAATTGGTAATGGGCGTACTCGATTGGGAACGACGATTCGATCATATGCAGCAACATGCAGGTCAGCATATTTTGACTGCTGCATTTGTTGAGCTATTCGGCTACCAAACCATTAGCTTCCATCTAGGGCGAGGAACTGTAACAATTGATTTGGATATTGAAAACATTAGTGAAGACGAACTTGTAGCAGTAGAAGCTCTAGCCAACAAAATTATTTTAGAAAATCGACCAATTGAAACAAAATGGGTCACAGAAGATGAATTAGAACAATATAACTTACGTAAAGAACTTAGTGTGACAGAGGAAATTCGTCTAGTTATCATTCCAAATTACGATTATAATGGCTGTGGCGGTATTCATCCCACTTCAACTGGACAAGTTAGCGCCATTAAAATTATGCATACTGAAAAACAAAAAAGGAAAATACGCGTGCATTTCGTTTGCGGAGGGCGCGTACTTAGTGAACTACACTGGCGCAAAAATGAACTAAACAAAGTAGCTAAACTTGCAAGTACGCCTGAAAATGAATCGGCTGATACAGTTTCTAAACTATTAACTGTCCAAAAAGGGTTAGAGAAAGCTTTAGCCGCAGCAAAAGAACAAATACTATCCTATGAAGCATTAGAACTTGCAGCAGCTACTAACAACGGTGTAACTGGTGCTGTTTATGCAGAGCGTTCCATTCAAGAATTGCAAAAATTAGCTCGACTAGTAATAGCTGAAAATGAAAATACTGTAGTGCTTCTCGTTGCTGAGCAAGGAGAGAAATTACAGTTTGTCGCTGCTCGTGGTACAAATGCAGTTGATATGAGTATGAAAGATATATCTTCAGCAGTTCTACCACTATTAAATGGCAAAGGTGGCGGTAGCGATGCCTTCGTACAGGGCGGCGGCGATCATACGATGACGGGTTCTGAATTACTAGAGAAGATGAGCAATATTATATAAACAGGTAATCGGTTAGCTCACTTTTTTACAATTAAAATAATCCACCTCTTTCTATAAAGAGGTGGATTTATATTATAGGTTAAACCAATTAATAGATTAATAGCCACTCCGCGCAAATTAGAAATAACTTATGAATTTAGTAATTACTTATAATAATTAACAACAATTTGTACGATTAATAAGAGCGTAATAGCCCGTAATAGCGGATTAACATATTTCACATTCATTTTACGTGCCACTTTAATGCCAACTTGTGCACCAATTATCCCACCAAACATTAAAGCAATTGTCAGCGGCCATTCAATTTTCCCCGTCGAAATGTATGTGATAGAACTACCAAAGCACCCTGCAAAAACACCTACCCTATTTAAGCCTACTGCACGGATATAAGCGATTTTCTGACTTGCATATAAATACATCTGTAACGTACCACTGCCGGGTCCAAACATCCCATCATACATACCAATTCCAAATAACGATGAACCTGTTTTAATATTCAGCTTAAATTGTTCTTCCCCTTCAAAATTACTTTTCTTTAATAATGAAGTTACAAAAGCAAAGCCTAATAAAAAAATGGCTACTATGGTCAATGTATCTCCACTCATCAACGATGCAACCAGTCCTCCTGTTGCTCCGCCTAATAAACAAGTGACTAGTACGATGGCTGCTTCCTTTAATGTAATTTCCTTTTCTTTAAAGATTACTAGAAAGCTAGTAAATGAACTAACTGTATTCGCTACTTTATTTGCTCCAATAGCAGAATGCACGGGTAAACCATAAAGAAGCATCGTAGGTAAAGAAATCAATCCACCTCCCCCGCTTAATGTGCCAATAAAGTTTCCAGCAAAGCCAATCACAATGAAGATAAAAAATGACACAAGACCCCTTCTTCCATCTTATCAACCTACTTCCATTTTATACGAAGTCGCCATAACAATAAATGTAAATATTAAATGGCCACCCATAGGATGACCATTCATTTTAATATGAGCTATTACCCTCTAATTCAAAGGAATCCTCTTCATTTGAATTGCTGTCTTCAAAATTTTCACCTTTACGCTTTTCACTTTCTGTTATATAAGCTGCACAAGTAATATCACCTGTTGTATTAACTGCGGTTCGTGCCATATCGAGCAAACGGTCGATACCAATAATAAGAGCTATTCCTTCAACTGGAAGCCCAACAGATTGTAAAACCATTGCCAGCATAATCAGTCCCGCTCCAGGTACAGCTGCGGTTCCAACACTCGCTAGTACAGCAATAATAACGACCGTCACAAGTTGACCAAAAGTTAAATCCACGTTGAATACTTGAGCGATAAAGATCGTTGCTACCCCTTGCATTATAGCGGTGCCATCCATATTCACTGTCGCACCTAAAGGTTGGACAAAACTACTAATAGCCTTAGGAATCCCCATCTTCTTCTGAGCTATCTCCATTGATACAGGCAATGTTGCACTACTACTTGATGTACTGAAGGCCACGGTCATAGCTGGGAAGAAGTCTTTGAAAAATTGAACCGGATTTCTACGACTTAATAACGATATAGCTGTACCATAAACAATGATCATATGCAAAATAAGTGCGAGTATAACCACAATCATATAAAGTCCCATAGCTTTGATGGCACCTAACCCTTGTTTACCGATGGCAGAAGCAAGTAAACCAAATGTACCGTATGGAGCAAACTTCATCACGATGTTCACTAAAGTCATCATGACTTCATTTCCCTGGTTTATCACTTTCAATAAAGTATTTGCTTTGCTTCCAAGGTAGCTAATAGCTATACCTACAAAGACAGCGAAAAAAATAATTTGCAGCATATTTCCTTCTACCATTGCTTGTATAGGGTTTGTTGGAATAATAGAAAGAAACGTTTCTGATATAGGCGGGGCTTTGTCTGCTTTATATTCTAAGCCTGTTGTTTCGAACTGCCCGATATTCCCTGGTTGAATTATCGATGCTAAGCCAATCGCTAAAATAATAGCTATTGCTGTGGTCAATAAGAAAAAGACTATCGTTTTAATACCTATACGACCCAATTTCTTCGGATCACCAATATTCGCAGTTCCTAAAATAATGGAGAAAAACACAAGTGGCACTACAAGCATTTTAATAAGACTCAAGAAAATGGTACCTAATGGGCTAAAGAAGTATTGATCGACCTTAGGAAAGATATCCTCAGCCCACATATTCATCCCTATACCAACTAACGCACCTAATATGAGAGCAATAATAATATTACGAGCTAGCTTCATCTTTTTCCCTCCTCATTTAATGGAATACAAACTTCTAAATAAAAATTATAGAAAATGCCCGCTGTGATATAGAGTTGACTATTTTCACATGCGGGCATTTTAACTAACTATTTACTTAAAACTTAACGATTGGCAAAAGGAATTTTTTAAATGGGTAATTAACAACTACCCTCTAGTTCAAATTCCTAAACTTTTTTCAAATAAAAAATCTACAAAGAGAAACGACTATTTTTTAATTTTATCTTTAATGAAAAGCATCTTCTGATCGACGATTATTTCAGATATGAATTTATTCCAATCGGCTATTAATGCGTTATAACAAAATACATCTGGTAGCGCAACTTGGTAATTATTCGTTGGCGATTCCTCATAAAACGTATTCCAATCATTTTGCTCTTGGTAGCGTTCTAATTTACTCACTTGTTGCACTTTCTCTTGGAATACATTGTAGGCTGATAAAACTGTTGCTTCAAATACTTGCTGAGGACTTTCTTCTTGTAAGCTATTACGCAAACGTTTTGCCCAATTCTCAACCATTTCACAATTCAACTCGCTAAATGCTTCTCGATTTCTAGTATACGGATTATTTTTCGTCTCTTCTTGACGTTGATTTATGTCTTCTATTTTGTAGTTGAAAAATGATACATACGCAGTCTCCATTTTACTTGCTAACTCAGGAGATACGCCGTCTTTTTGAATCAGCAGTTCTAATTTCATACCTAAAAATCCAAGCTCTATTCCTAGTTGCTCCTCGCTAACGGAAGTTGATTTTTGGTTAGCTAACCTGCGTTGAACTGCTTGATAAAAAGTCGCTACTGCATTTAATTCCAATGTTGTATACGGGTTTTCTTTAATTTTAATACGATTCTCATCTATTTTAGCTATCACTAATCGTAGAATATCCCCCATAAAATATGAGTCTCTTTCCAACCACGCATCTGGTGTACCTTTAATAAATGCGTAATCCGGATTTGCTACGACAAAATTTCCGTATTTAGCAAGTTTATATTGATAAATCCCTTTAATCGATTGCTCCATTAAAGCTGATTCTCCTACTACTTCATTTTTTTCAAAAAAAGCGCCGACATAATCAATAAAAGCATTCGACATTCTTGTAAACCCACGGCCAAAAATTTCATCCAGTTTAGCAAGCTGTGCTACTTGGTCTTCGCTTTCAAAATCACGTTCGATGCGCATTTTATATGTGATATATTCGGAAGCTAAATAATCGAGATGCTCGCCAATAGCAGGAAGTCGCTCAAAAGAAATCCCACCTTTTGTACTCACATTAAATTCGACCATCTTCCAAAAAATTTCTTTTGGCAGCCCCTGTTGTTGAAATTGCTCTTCTGTAAGCGATTGCATTTTCATTCTCTTATCTGCAGAAAAATACATTGGTAAACGCTCCTGTACTTCCGCAATATATTTTTTCTTTAAGTGTTTTACCGTTTCCACATCTAAAAAAGGCTCTAATATGTTATTTTCACCAGTTTGATTTGGGTGTTGTTCAGGTAGGGACACTCTATTTTGTACATAATAATTGTTCACTTTACATGTCGCCCTCCTTTTAGTAGTAATTATCGGTTATGTGAACGTATAACTACCGACTCCATCTGTATGAATATTTTAACAATTTAATGTAGTTGCGACTAGTCCTATTTATGAAACGAAAGCATAATAGGTACAACTGTCTCTGTTATAACCTATAATTATAGTACATAATTCTTTTCTGAAAGGTCTGAGTATAGTTGAAAATTGCAATCATTGGTGGCGGCATCGGAGGTTTATGTGCTGCAGTTGGTCTTCAAAAAAGACAAATTGAAGTTGAAGTTTTCGAAGCCGCACCTACTTTCCTACCCGTTGGTGCCGGTATTGGCATTGGTTCAAATGCCATGCAGGCACTTATGAAAATGGGCGTTGGAGAAAAGGTTTATACAAATGGGACGACTTTGACAACTCAAGTGTTTCAAAACAGCAGTGGAAAGATATTGAACACAATTGATTTTAGTGCTATTAAACGACTTTACGGACAGGAAAACATTACGATTCAACGGTCTGATTTACATAGTACTTTATTAGAAACTTTAGTTGAAGGAACAGTGCAATATAGTAAGAAATGTATAGACGTTGTGTCTGAAGATACTCAAGTAACAGCTTTTTTTGAAGATGGAACATATGTGACAGCTGATTTGCTCATTGCGGCAGATGGCATTCACTCACCTATTCGGCAAAAACTTATACCTGACTCTGCTCCACGTTATGCCGGTTATATGTGCTGGCGTGGTGTAGCTGAAAACAATGGGGGTGTTGATGAACATACATCTTGTGAAATATGGGCAACTTCTGGACGTTTTGGCTATGCCCCCTTGAAAAATGGACAAGTTTACTGGTTTGCCTGTGTCAATGCACACGAAAATGATACTTTTTATCACACCTTAGGTCGGAAAGAAATCGCTCGTTTGTTTGAAAAATTTCCTGCTCACGTAGCTGACCTTATACTTGATACAAAGCCAGATGTTATTTTACATCATGATTTAAAAGATATCCGTCCTCTGAAGAAGTTCGCTTATGGACGTATTGTTTTGTTGGGAGATGCTGCACATGCTACAACGCCAAATATGGGCCAAGGTGCTGGGCAATCGATTGAGGATGCACTTGTTTTATCGACAGCTCTTGCTGAATTCACTGATTTTAAAGACGCTCTCCAACACTATGAAAACGAACGCGTAGCTCGTACAGCAAAAGTAATCTCACTTTCGCGTCAAATTGGTTGGAGCGCTCAATTTTCTTCCCCGATTTTAGCTAAAGCACGAGATATAGCCTTTCCATTTATACCGTCAAAGGCTTTACTGTGGAGATTAAAATTCCTATTTGATGTGAAATTAAAATAAAAAAATCGCTAAGCGCTGAAATGCTTATCAGTACCTAGCAATTTTTTTATTATATCGAATGTAATTCCACCACAACAATCTCAGGTAAATTTAGTAAGCGAACAGGCATTAGACTATTACCAAGTCCCCGACTAATAACTTGTGTCATATGATCGACCTCAACTGTACCAGCTGTATATTTCGGAAAGAATCCTTGCCCTGGTGCGATAAGACCACCAACACCTGGCAAACGGAATTGTCCGCCATGTGCATGGCCGGAAAAAGCTATATCAATATTATTTTCAGCATAGATTTTCATGTATTCAGGTCGATGAGCTAGTAAAAGCTTAAAACTACCCTTTGATTGTTGGAGAAGTGCAGTATCTAACATTGCTTGTGTATCTGTTCCAGCTAGTGGGTCTTCAATGCCTACAATTTGAATTATTTCTCCATCTTTTTCAAATGGCAGGGTACCGTTTGATAATACATTAACGCCCAGTTCAGTAAGAGCTCCTTTAATTTCAGAAACTTTATTTACAGCTATTTCATGATTACCTGTAACATAATAAACCGGCGCTATTTCCACAAAACCAGCGACAGCATGTATGCTGCCCTCTAAATCATAGCGATTGCGGTCAATGACATCTCCTGTTAAGAAAATAGCATCAGGCTTTGCATTTTGAACTTTTTTAATAAGGCGATCCTGCTTATTGCCAAATGTAGCATCATGTAAATCAGAAACTTGAACGATACGCATACCATCAAAAGATTTTGGTAATTTCTTAGACTCTATTTTATACGTTGTTGTGACTAGCCATTTATTGTTTATAATACAAAAAATCACAACCAGTACTAATCCGATAATAATACGTAAAATCTTTTTCAATGGTCATCGCTCGTTTCTTTAATTTCTTGTTTCTTCATTACAATTATTACCACAACACTATCAACTGTATTCACTTGGCATCAATATTCAACTGGTGGGTACATTCTCAAACCATTTTCGTCTATTACATTAATATGTTTCGGAACTTTCAGAATAACATAAGTAGAACCATCAGCACCGATATTTTTATCAAAATCAAATGGGTCAAAACCTCTGTTAGCAAATGGGAAAAGACCAATTTCATCTGTGAAAAGATTACCTTCGAATGTATATGAATCAGGATTTTCAAAATTTAATGTATGCTCATCTGACCAGCTAATCATAGTTGGTTTAACTTTCTCTGAAAAATCCATATTGCTCAGGATATTCCGTGTTTTATAGACCTTACCTTCAATTTGCTGTTTTCGATTATCAGTCCAATGAACAATTACTTGTTCATTAATATATTCGTCAGGAGATACTTGTTTTAAGTACAATTCTCCCCCTTTTAAAATATACGTCCACTTATCTACTAAATATTTTTCGTCTTCCTCGGTTAGCTTATTTGCTAAAGCATTTTGTTCGAAAACTTTATTTAACTTGAGCTGTTTTTTCGCCTTTTCATCTGTTAAATATAAAGAATTTGATGATGTAAGAGCTGGATATAAAGCTACGGATGCAACGAGTAATACAATATATATACCTATGATTATTTTCGTAGGACGTTTGGTTAACTGGAAATGTTTCGCTTTTTTGAAAATAAAACGAACTACTATAATCGTAATTAGCAAATAGATAATAAACGGCATCATTGTTATAAACCATAAACTCATGTTCCCTTCACCTCCATACGAGAACCGATGACATTTGCTATGAATAAGCAAAAAGTGATGATAACAATATTAAAAATGGCAAATGGAAAAAAGGTTGGATTTTGCTCGTAAAAATAATTAACGATGAACATGCTAAGTTTCGAACTATTATAACCAATAAAAAGCGCGATAAATACTAAGATAAAAAGCTTCGAAATTTGTATCAGTGTTCCGATTAAATATCCGATAGCTGCAATAACCATACTCACTATAAAAACAGCAACTGTATTGATAAAGAACACTTTCGGCTCATTAAAGATAGTCATACCTTCAACAAATTCTTTCTTAGTAAATAAAATTAATATGGCATATAAAAGATAATTTGATAACATAATTGTAAAAGTTAAAAATGCGCTCATATATATTAAAATAATAATATCCGTTATGCTATTGATCTTCGGAGTTCGTATATAAGGCAATATTTCACGACGTGTTTCCTTTCGTGTTAATGTGATTGCTACATAGAATATCCAGAGTGCAGAAAGCATGAAAAGTCCAGCAGGTGAATAAATAATAAATTTTAACGAGAAATTTACTGATCCCCTCCCCATCGAGCCAGAACCACTAAACGCGAAAAGTATCATACCTATTATTTGTAATACAATTAAATAGACAAGCATGTCAGCATGGACAGTAAGCTTCAACTTTATTTGATTCTTGATAGCCTTCGTCGTCAAAGTCATTACGATTCCCCCTTCTTACAAACTTATTTATAGATGCGTAGTCCTTCGTCCGACCACACTTTTATATTTTTAGGGACAGTAATAAGTAAATAATACGGACCTGCATATTCCCACTCTTTTATCTTTACTACTGTCGACTCATTTTTCCTACTATCCTCATTATTAAATGCGATTATATCAGTCGCATCACTCACTGAGACAAAAGATAACTTTTTGTTTGGTGGATTTTTAACAACCAATGTTGTTGCATCTTCCCATGTTATTATTGGTTCGTTTAATGTATCTACAATATTGATATTTACTGAATCAAAATTTCTTAAATGTATTTCTTCGACAAAATAATTTTTCCGGTATAATTTCCCGGTTATTTGATTACTTAATGCATCTGATTGTTGTACTATGATACCTACTTGAGAGCCTTCTTCTGGATTCATCATCTTCAAAAATATTTCTTTTTCTTTAATCTCACGAGACCATTCATTAACTAAAAATTTCTCATCAAATTCTGCAGTTTTATTCTCGAATAGTGCATTGTACAGCATTTGGTTTTCTAAACTTAACTTTTTTTGCATTTTATCTGTTAGTATTGTCACCTCTGTTTTTGGCAAAACAAGATAAATGATTGGTGCAATAATAAGAACAGTAGTATAAAACGCGATAAAAATTTTAAGTGGCCTTTGATTTAATCTCATATGTTTAGACATTGATTTTATAAATAACACCACTATAAAAATAATTAAAAGTAGAAATAGGATTGAAAGTATACCAAAGTTAGTCATCCCTTCACCTCCAAATTCCCCGCCAAAAATGTTGCTACTATAAAGCAAGAAGCACTCAATATAATCATCACACCCATAAATGAGAACAAACCAAATTGGGCAATCTTAATAGTACCTAGTAGAATCTCTTGACCAAATGATGTAAACAACATTGAAAAGAATACAGCTACGATTATAAACAACACTTTTTTAGATTTCTGAGCTATCATACCTAAAAAATAACCGACTGCAGCAAAACATAAAATGAAGAATATAAAAGCCACTAAATTTTCTATAAATACTTCTGGTGCACTGAACATATTTTCATCAGATAGCATATGCTTATTCGATTTCAACAAGATTACTATTCGTACAACATAATTAGATAGCATTGCCGTAATACCCGCGTAAACTGCCAACGCTACCAATACAACTACATCGCCTATACTGCTCATAATACGTGTCGAAACAAATGGCATTATATCTGCACGTTGATCATGGCGTGTCATAAGTAACCCTACATAAAACGCCCATAAATTGGATAGAAAAATCAAAACAGTTGGTGTATACATCTCAGCATTGATATCAATAAAACTTGAGACAGACGACATCCCTGTTGGACCCATAAGTGACATTAGTATGCCAACAATTTGCACCATGATTAAGTATACGATCATCCCTAAATAAGCATGGAGTTTAAATTTCACTTGAACCTGTAGCGTCTCTGCAAAGGTTTTATTCGTTAAAGACATCGTCAATATCCCCCGTTCGTGAGTTCGTTAAATACAAGCAAAGGTCATTTGCAGATACAGGCATAAATGCAATTCCTTCTTGCAGTAGTTGCTGTTCATTAAACGTGCAATCCTGTGCTTTTAGAACGGTGTACATCTGATTACTAACTACTTGCTTTTCATGTAATACTTCAAGTCCAGCTGTCCACCTCTTTATTGCTTCTGTTGGTCCTAGCAAACCTACTGCATACTCACGCAGCTCATCTAAAGATTTATGCAAAGCCACTTTTCCTTCATCAAGAAGTAAAATATCTTCAAGTAAATGCTCCATTTCATCAAGGAAGTGACTCGAAATAATTATCGTTCTTGGATAAGCCAGATAATCTTTTAATAATGCACGATAAACGTCCTTGCGAACTGCTTCATCCATACCATTGATCGGCTCATCGAATAACGTCACATCACAGCGTGTAGCTAAACCAAATATAAAATTGAAGGTATTTTTCATCCCTTTTGATAAATCCGAATGATAGGATTGTGGGTTTAAACGGAAGTATTGTAGTAAACGAGCTGCTAGCTCTGCATCCCATTTCCCGTAAAATTCGGTTGCATAGTTCAGAATGTCTTGTAGATTAAATGAACCAGGGAATTGCATTTGATCATTGATGAGAATGCTATTTGCTGAAACAAAGAGGTTATTGAACGGTGTTTTATCAAAGACTGTAACTGTGCCCGAAGTTTGCTTCGTAAAACCAGCTAAAATACGCAACAATGTTGTTTTTCCCGTCCCATTGCGGCCAACTAGTCCAGTAATCTTCTCATCCTCAATTTGGAAAGTAATATTTTGTAAGGCCTTCTTTTTACGGAATTTCTTTTCTATATTTTCGCATTGGATAACCGACATTATTTTCCCTCCTCTTTACTACTCGCTCGTTTTATTAAAGTGATTAACTCATCCTCTGATACCATGAGGCGCTTCGCTTCTAACACAATCTCTTGGATCATTAATGTTAGTCGTTCATTACGTCGTTTCTCTAAAATCATTTTCTTCGCTTCTGCTGTTACAAACATGCCAAGCCCCCTCTTCTTGTACACTATTTGTTCTTCCAAAAGTAAGGTTAAGCCTTTACCAGCCGTTGCTGGATTGATGTTGAATAGTTCTGCCAACTGGTATTGAGAGTACACTTTATCATCCGTCTTTAAATGGTCCGCAATGATTTCATTTTCAAGCCACTCAGCTATTTGTACATAAATCGGCTTTGTGCCATCACTATTTAATTGCAAATCGAAGCCCTCCTTCCTTCAATGCTCATCAGTACATTACTGTTGTAATGTACTATACTGGATTATTTAGGTAAAGTAAACAAGTATTTGTAAAAATAAAAAAAGACCCGTCATTATGACGAGTCTTACTTAATCGAAATAAATATATTAATATCGAGCTTTTCTTAATAGTTTTTCAATCTCTTTGTAGCCCAGCTTTTCTGCATGCTCAAGTGGTGTGACACCATCTCTATCAGCAAGGTTTGGATTAGCTCCATGCTCTAACAAAATACGAACAGTTTCTTGTTGTTTTTTACCGCCATCGCCTAAGATAATTGCTTCTAATAATGCCGTCCACCCAAGGTTATTAATATGATTCACATCACTATTTGTTTCTGTTAATAAAAATTTCACAACATCAACATAGCCGTGCTCAGAAGCTGGAATTAAAGCAATACCACCATAGCGATTGGTAATTTTAGGATCCGCACCGGCTTTTGTAGTTAGCTTTAAAATATCCAAATAACCTTCTGCTCCTGCATATAAAAATGGCGAGTTTTGCATATCATCTTGAATATTTACATCGGCTCCTGCTTCAATTAGAAATTTCGCCGATTTCACGTCGTTATTATATGTCGCAATCATTAGCGCTGTGCGTCCTTTACTATCTTGTGTATTAATATCTTGTTCAGATTTCAGCGCTTTTTTTACAGCATTACTATCTTGTTTCTCAACAGCTTCAAATAATGACATCTGTACCCCTACTTTCTTAACTGTCACATAACCTGCAAACGCTAACCCTAATGATACAGCCGCAAAAATTGCTTTATTACGCATTCCCATATGATTTCACCATTCCTCTTTGTGAAACTATTTTTCCAAATTAGTATGCCAAACCGACACGTGAGTGTTTAAATTCATTTTGGAATAATTCCTTATAAACGAAGTGAGCGGTGTCACCAACTGTAATTTTCTCACCGTTTAGTGGTAGCATATTTCTTTCTGTACGATATACACCAATAGCTGATCCATCAGGTAAATAGGTTGGACAAGCAATTGTCCAATCTAAATCCGATGCTTCTAATGCACGAAATGCTTTCGCATGTTCCTCTGCCGCAAAAGTAAGCTTTCGTTTAGATTCAGATGATTGGAAGCGTAGTTTTCCTCTTTCAGCGCGGCTATCTAAAATGCCGGCTGTACCGATTGTGACGATTCTTTTTACATTTAGTTGCTCCATCGCCCTAATAATATTTGGGACGCCTTCTGATAATGTTGTCGATTTGTCCGTACCAATGGCACTTATTACTGCATCTGCCTGCTCCATAGCTTGGACAGTATCTTCAAAATTTTTAACATCACCTTTAATCTTTTGGAGATTTGGATGTGCTGGCAATTTTTCTAGTGAACGTACGAGTACCTTAACTTCATGCCCTTCAGCTAAGGTACGTTGTAATACTTCATTTCCTACGCGTCCGGTTGCACCGAAGATTGTGATTTTCATATGGTAAGGCTCCCTTTTTGATAATTGGTGATTTATGAGATGGTTTATTATTTTTTCGTCTTCTTTATAGTTTAGCATTGTTTGTTTTGTTCGAAATAATAGAATGCTCTACGATGGGGAATTTTATTTGTGTAAATTAGACAAGAGATTTAGGGGTTAGTATACTATTTTTAACAATCTATAGGAGGGCTTACATGCAAATATTAGATAATTATATTCAAGCTACAAATACGCACGATTTTAAACAAGTAAAAAAATTGTTACATCCTAATGCTGTATATTTCTTCTCAGACCAGACTTGCACATGTCACGAAGAAATCCAACAATACTTTGAAAATGCTTGGTCAATAGTAAAGAATGAAAATTACGAAGCACATGATGTTGTATGGTTAGATCAAAAAGAAAGCTCTGCAACTTGTATTTATACATATTTCTATGAGGGATATATTAATGATGAGTATTTATGTGGCAAAGGAAGAGCCACTAATATTTTTGTAAAAGAAGCGGATAAATGGCTTCTAGTTCATGAGCATTTAAGCTCTTAAAAGTAATGATCAATAAGATACTTTCTAAGAAACATAAATTAACCCGTATACGAAGATTTCCATACATTCGTATACGGGTTTTGGAGAGTTAGTATAGAAATAAACATAGTTTCCCTATTAATTTTCTATATTTTCTATATTGTCTCTAAGTATCATACCAATGTTTCTTCACATAAACTCCAGATAACACGGTTATAATGCTTTAAGAGGTGATATAGTGAGAAACTATCAAATTCTTGTAGTAGAGGATGACAAAGAAATTCAAGAGTTAATAAAACAATTTTTAATGACACAAAACTATATTGTTGAAACTGCATCAGATGGATTAGAAGGAATGAGAAAATTTAATAAGCAATCCTATGATTTAATTCTTTTGGATGTGATGATGCCAAACCTTAGGGGATTTGAAATGGCACAAATGATACGAGAACAGTCTAATGTACCAATTATTATGCTAACCGCATTAGAAGAAGAACAACATCAAATGAAAGGCTTTGATATTGGAATCGATGATTATATTACTAAACCTTTTTCTTTCCATGTTCTGATTAGACGAGTCGAAGCAGTACTGAGAAGAAGCTATGATCAAAGTACGGATAATCATTTAGTATTTAAAGAAGTCCATGTTGATTGTGATGCATATAAAGTATATGTTAATGAGGTTGAAATACTATTAACTACAAAAGAATTCGAAATTCTGCAACTACTACTTCAAAATGAAAAAAAAGTACTTACAAGAGAGCGAATTATAGAAAAGGCTTGGGGCTACGAATATTGTAGTGAAACACGTATTATCGATACACATATTAAAAACATACGAAAAAAATTGGATATACCTTATATTAAAACAGTAAAAGGCATTGGTTACAAAATAGATGAATAAAATATTAAAAATCACAAAGATGAATCGAATTACTTATAAACTCTTTTGGATTACTTCACTTATTTTGTTAGCCTTTGCATTAGTTATGTATCTAACTTTATACTTCTTTCTACCTGCGTTTTATGAACAGTATAAAACAGATCAACTTCAAACAGGAATAGAAGAAATAATTGATAAATCCAAGGATCTTACTTTTCAAAATGCAATACCGCTTCTTGATAAATATGCACAAAAAAATAACGCAATAATCTACCTTCAAGATCAAGAAGGAAGAATTATTTATTCTCCTACTTTTTCCTTTACCGGTAGTAATAGTAAAGGTGTAGCAGTAACGCCAGCTACTACTAAAGGTCCATTGGAGAATTCAGACAACCTTTCTAATTCGTATAATGCTACCATACCTATTCAATTCCTAAACGTTAACTTAACACTTGTGGTGTTCGCAACATTTCAACCTATTAATGAAGCTTCACAGGTATTGGCCCTTTTCCTTCCTTATATTAGTATTATTGTGATTGTTATTGGTTTAGGTAGTGCTTATTTATATTCACGATTCATCACAAAACCTCTCATTTATATTAATCAAGGAGCACAAAAGATGGCGAACTTGGATTTCTCTGAAAAGATCGAGGTTCGATCCAATGATGAGCTAGCGGAATTATCCAATAGCTTAAATGATATGTCAGTTAATTTACAACATACTATGCATGATTTAAAGAAAGCAAATCAACAGTTAAAAAGCGATATTGAAAAAGAAAGAAAAATAGAACAAAAACGCAGGGAATTTTTCTCAATAGTAGCACATGAATTAAAAACTCCTCTCACCGTCATGAAAGGATACTTAGAAGGAATGATTTATAATATTGGCCCGTATCAAAATCGTGACCAATACTTAAAGAAGAATCACCAAATTATCGAAAGTATGGAACAACTTGTTCGCGAGATTTTAAGCATGTCAAAATTAGAGCAACATACTTTTAAACTACAATTGGAAGAAGTAAATCTTTCGGAATTAATTAATACAATCACAAAAGATCTTGAATTTTTTGCTTCTCAAAAAGACATTCAAATGATAAAACAAATTGGTTCTCACCATCTTATTTATACAGACCGGGTTCTTTTAGAAAAAGCCTGCAAAAATATTGTTCATAATGCAATTATGTACTCACCTCATGGAGAGAAAGTATATATAACTTTAACTGCGGACTCAAAACAACACATTCAAATTAAAGTCATTAATACAGGTATTAAAATTAAAGAAGAGGATTTACAGCAAATTTTCGAACCGTTTTATAGAATCGAAAAATCACGAAATCGAAATACTGGTGGAAGTGGCTTAGGGTTATATATTGTAAAACAAGTTTTTGAAACCCTCTCTATTACCTATTCTTTAAATAACACTGAACATGGCGTACAATTTTTAGTTACCATTCCTTTATCCACAAAGTGAACAACAAAATAGTTTAGATTTTAGTTTTGAAAGAAATTTCTATAATTTTTTTCAAAAGATCATTTTTAAGAAGAAGAAAAAATCCATTTTGAAAGAGATAATTCAAAATGGATTTTTCTATGTAAAATTGCTGACTAGTTTACATGGTTTTTTTCTTTTTTTATAGCGTTACCGTCATATTTTTTAGCTTTTAATACTCGTTTTCCCTATAATTGTTTAAGTACTAAATTTCTTTTTTCTAGATACAACGCTTTATCTGATTGCTTGGCCACTTCTTGGGAATGAGTAACGACAATGATACATTTATTTTCTTTATGAGCAAGTTCTTTAAATAGGTCGATAATTTCCATAGAAGTTTCTTGATCTAGATTTCCAGTTGGTTCATCAGCAATTAATAAATCTACGTTACAAGATAGTGCGCGAGCAATCGCTACACGCTGTTGCTGACCACCGCTAAGCTGTAATACTTTTCTTTTTGCTTCTACTTCTGTTAATCCTACCTTACTTAATAACTCAAGTGCTCTTTCTTTTTTGTCTTTTACATCGACCCCTGTAATCTCCATCGCGGTGACTACATTTTGAAGAGCAGTCATATACGTTATAAGATTATAAGATTGAAAGATAATCGAAACATGTTTGTTTCGATAAGTATCTAGACCTATCTTCCGTATATCTCTTCCGTTGTATAATACATAACCACCTTTTGGAACATCTAATCCACTTGCTAAACTAAGGGTAGTTGTTTTCCCGGATCCTGATGGTCCTAAAATGGTATATAAGCAGCCAGTTTGAAACGAGAAGTTTACATTATCTAAAATATTGATTTTTTTATTATTGCTGTGATAGCAATAATTTAGATTTTTGAATTGTAATATAGTATCCATGTCTATCCCTCTATTCGTCTTTTAATAAAATGTCTTTTGGATTCAATCGAAGAATCGATAATGCCGGAAGAAGTGTTGCTAAAATTGCAATTAATAGACCGAACCCACCTAAATTCAAAATATCTTGTGATGTTACACTTACATCAATATTATCAATAGGATCTACATCTTTACCTAGATCGCCATCCATCGCACTCGTAATCATCACCGCTTTTCCTTGTTCCTCTGGATTATTTTCTTGCTCTTCAGAAGCCGTAATTTCTTTCTGTAATAAACTGTCTCCCATTTTTTGAGAAACTGCCCCACCCGTAAATATAGAAAGGCTAAATGCTAAAACAGCTATACATAATACTTCTACTAAGAGTTGACCTATTAATTTCCCTTTCTTCTCACCAATCGCCAGTAAGATACCTAACTCCTTCCGACGTTCTTTTATAGTCAACATTATGATAAGACCAAGAATAATTGATCCAGTGATTGAAACCATATATTCAATCCATTTTGAAGTGGTTGCCATGTTTTCAATAGGGCCGATCATTTTTTTATATAAGGCATCATGAGCATCTAGTTTAAATAGGTCAAAATCAATGTTTGTTTTCTTCCCCAGTGCTTTAAAAGCATCGATATGATCTGGATCATTTAAGTAATAAATGGCTTTATCAATAGGTGTGCCCTTCATATTCTTATTTCCAGAAAATTCTTTTAACGATTCGCACGAAACATATATTTTGTTAGATTGCTTCAAGAACGCTATTGGCATGTTTTGGCCAGTTGTATCGGATGCTTCATAAATCCCTATTATTTCTACCTTTATTTTCGATTTTCCATCGTCTGTTTTGATCTTCACCTTATCACCAACCTTTAGCTTGTTTTGTTCAGCTAACTGTTTTTCAATCAAGGCTACTTTCTTACCTTTATCTTCTGCTGTTATGGTACGTCCCTCAATGATTTTCTCCGTTCCTTCTGTAAATCCTTTCAATAAATCAGAGCTTCTCACGCCGACCAATGATATATTTGGCATTTCTCTATCATTTTGGCCTCCACCAACGAAACTAACCGAGCCTTCATTTTCATTTTCATCAACCTCAATGGGAGTAAAGCCATCCGCTAAACCATAAGCTTCTTTTATATAGTTGAAATTTTTTACATAGGGTGATTTAGCAAACTTATCTGCTTCCTTTGTAGAAATTTCTGGAAGATTTATTTTTTCATTTGGATTTTCTTCATACTGTTTTTCTATATGTTTTTGAACCTTTTCTTGATCTAATCCTAGCGTTACGTCAACGCCCAACTTTTTTCTAGCAAGATCACTCGCTGTCTCTGTGACATTTTGCATGGCGAAACCTGCTAAGGTTAAATTAGCAACGACTAAAAATACAGTAAATAGGATAAGGGATTTCCCCTTTCTTGCTCTTACACTTAAAAATGCTCGTTTAATAAAATTCATTTCCATAACCTCCTTGATATCTAAAATATATAGCACTTGTCTGGAGCTAGTATGAAGTTATCTAGGAGTCTATCAATAGATATGAGGAAGTTTATGTGGAGAAGATGATATTATAATTTATGGTTTTACCAAACGTGATAAAATATGTTTAGCTATAAAAGAGCTGTCCCAAAGTCGATAAAAACCTACTTTGGGACAGCTCTTTTGTATTTTTTATAATTCCTTTTTCAAATAGTAATGCTGATAGTCTCTGCCAACATTATCAATGCTACCAAATACCTCATAGCCATGCTTTTCATAAAAGCCTAATGCCTGAAAGCTTAGTGTATCTACTTTGATAAAATCACATTTTGTTTCTATTGCAATCTTTTCTATTTCTAATAGAAGTTTTGTACCATATCCATATTCACGTAAATCTTCATCAACGATTAATGAATGTATTTCTAACCAATTCCAACACACTTGACCTATAATGCCACCTCGAACGTTGCCGTGTTCATCTTTAAGAAAAATACTAATCTCTTGATACCTGCCTCTTAAATCTACTGGGAAGTGAGCCAAATTATATTTATATAGCTGGTCATTTATATAATCGTGACTACTTTTATTTTTTTCTTTAATAATTTGCATCTCCATATACAATTCCTCCTTTTTCGGTTTCATATACTTGTTCTTGATAGATCGGCAAATACCTGCTTTAATTTGCTTATAAAAATTTCATTTTATTAAGCTTTTGTTTGTATAAGGTTTATTGCAAACTCTTAAAAGCCAAATCAACTACAAAAGAATTAGCCATCGAGCGCCGATAAACCACGTTAACTAAATGGCTATTTCATCCTATTTATCACAATTATTATTTCCTAATTATTTTCCCTTCATTTTTTTATAAATATCTAAATTTGCGCTAAGGACGTTAACTTTATCCTCTCCAAAAACATTAAATGTGCGACTATCAGTATTTGCTTTTACAATGTCATTCACTTCGTCTTCAGAGAGACCGCTTGCTTGTGCTATGCGTTTTATTTGGATTTTTGCAGACTCGACACTGATATGTGGGTCAAGTCCCGATCCAGATGCCGTAACTAAATCAGCTGGAATTTGTTCACGTTGTACCCCTGGGTTCGCTTTTAGAAATGTTTCAATATCTGCTTCCATTCGTTTTTTCAGCTCAGGATTAGACGGTGCATAGTTAAAGGTACCTGAACTGACGCCATTATAATTTGTCTCCCCCTTAGCATTTGGTACAAGATCTTCTTTTGTATAAACGTTGTAATTGATAGCTGAAACACGCCCCCAGAAAAATTCAGGTGAAGTAAAAGCCTGCCCCAATTTATCCGAGCCTATCATTTTGCCATCCATCTCAATTAAACTGCCGTTCGCCTCATGATTGAATAACACTTGTGCCATTCCAGTGACAGCAAATGGGTAAAGTAAGCCACACAATACAAACATTAATAATGTAACCTTCAGCGCTTGTTTAGAATCGCTAAAAAATGCTTTCATGTTATCCCTCCTATAAACCCATTAAATTCAATATTGGTCCGCTCATTAAATCGATTAGTTTAATACCTATAAAGGGTGCGATAATACCGCCTAGCCCATAAACTAGCAAGTTTCTTCTTAATAATTTCGAGGCACTCATTGGCTCATACTTCACTCCCCTCATTGCTATTGGGATTAAGAGAGGTATAATAACAGCGTTAAAGATTAGTGCTGAAATGATTGCACTTGTTGGTGAATTTAACTGCATAATATTTAGAGCACTCATTTCCGGAACTGCAACCATTAGCATAGCGGGTATGATAGCGAAATATTTTGCTACGTCATTTGCAATACTGAACGTCGTTAATGCACCTCTAGTCATGAGTAATTGCTTCCCTATTTCAACAACTTCAATAATTTTTGTAGGATTAGAATCTAGATCAACCATATTTGCTGCTTCTTTCGCAGCATTCGTACCCGAGTTCATAGCTAACCCCACATTCGCTTGTGCCAAAGCGGGTGCATCGTTCGTGCCATCACCTGTCATAGCGACAATCTTCCCTTGAGATTGTTCATCCTTAATCACCTTGATTTTATCTTCAGGTTTGCTTTCAGCAATAAAGCTATCCACTCCAGATTCTTTTGCTATTGTAGCTGCAGTGAGTGGATTGTCACCTGTACACATGATGGTTTTAATCCCCATTGAACGAAGTTTTTCAAAACGCTCTTTTAAACCAGGCTTTACGATATCTTTGAGATATATAACGCCAAGAATCTTTTCATTCTTCATTACTACTAATGGTGTACCACCTAAAGATGATACTTGATGAACTAGACTTTCTAGATCCTTCGGTACTTCATAACCAGCATTTACACTCTTATTTTTTATCGAATCATAAGCACCTTTACGTATTTTCGTTCCATCCTTCATGTCTAGACCACTCATGCGAGTATATGCTGAAAATGCAATATGTTCGCTCGTATCAATGATCTTCTTTTCATCAGTACTATCCACATCTAATTGACTTGCAAGAGCTAAAATAGATTTCCCTTCAGGCGTATCATCTGTCAATGAACTTAACCATGCCGCACGTATTAATTCTTTCTTCCCAACACCTTGGATAGGTAAAAATTCGGAAGCAAAACGATTTCCATAAGTGATAGTACCTGTTTTATCTAAAATCAATGTATCCACGTCACCGCATGATTCCACAGCTTTTCCTGACATAGCAATCACATTAAACTGCGTTACACGATCCATGCCTGCGATTCCAATTGCCGATAACAACCCTCCAATTGTTGTTGGGATTAAACAGACGATTAAAGCAACAAGTGTGGCGATTGGAATATGCACTTGTAGATAAGTAGTCATAGGATAAAGTGTAACAACAACAAGTAAAAAGATGATCGTTAAACTGACTAATAACGTATTTAGGGCAATTTCATTCGGTGTTTTTTTTCGACTAGCCCCTTCAATAAGAGCAATCATTTTATCTAAGAATGATTCCCCAGGAAGTGAGGTGATTTCGATTTCCAGCCAATCACTCGTCACCGTTGTTCCACCTGTAACTGATGAAAAGTCTCCTCCTCGTTCTTTCACAACCGGCGCTGATTCGCCAGTGATTGCAGATTCATCAACTGTTGCAATTCCATCAATTACTTCCCCGTCATTTGGGATAACTTCTCCTGCCTGAACTAAGACAATATCACCTTTCTTAAGTTCATCGGCTTGTTTTTTGACCTGCGTTCCATCAGCAAGTAAAACGCAAGCCTCTGTCACTGTTTTTGTTTTCTTAAGTGACTGAACTTGCGCTTTTCCACGCCCTTCTGCAATGGATTCAGCGAAATTCGCAAATAAGATTGTAATGAACAAGATGAAAGCTACTATCGCATTATAAAGTCGGGCCGACTCTTCTGTGACATCACCCATCATATTCGGGAAAATGGTTAACAAAACGACAAAAACAAAACCTACTTCCACTACGAACATAACCGGATTTTTTATCATATATAAAGGATTTAATTTTTTAAATGCGCCTAAAATTGAACTCTTCATAATATCACGATTTATAAAACTCTTTTTCGTTACGGTTTCCATTTATGTCTCTCCTCATTAAGAACGTATTTGTAAATGTTCTGTAATCGGGCCTAATGCTAAGGCTGGCAGGAAGGTCAATGCACCAATCATCAAGACAATAGCAATAAGCAAGAATGTGAACATCGGATTGTCGGTTTTCAATGTCCCCACCGAATCACTGTGCCATAACTTTTTCGCTAGAAGCGACGCAATGGCTAGTTGAATAATGATAGATAGATAGCGTCCAAAGAACATAGCAAAGCCAGTGGTCATGTTCCAAAATGGCGAGTTATCAGCTAAACCTTCAAACCCTGAACCATTATTTGCTGAGGATGAGGCATATTCATATAAAACCTGTGATAATCCATGTGCTCCCGGATTTGTAATTCCTGCGATACCAGCAGTCGTCGCTACAGCAAGAGCTGAGAATAACAATATAAGTGCCGGGTGGATTAAAATGCATAGTGCAATTAATTTCATTTCTTTCTCTTCGATTTTTTTGCCCAAAAATTGTGGGGTACGTCCGATCATTAAACACGCGATGAAAATAGTTAACATGACATACATCATCATGTTCATTAATCCAACACCCTTACCCCCAAACACGACATTCAGCATCATATTAAACATTGGCACCATACCACCAAGCGGCGTTAAAGAATCATGCATATTATTTATTGAACCTGTCGTAAAGGCCGTAGTTACCACTGTAAACAACACAGATTGGGGGATACCAAAGCGCATTTCCTTTCCTTCCATACTACCTATATCTTGAGAGATACCTAGATTATTAATTATGGGGTTACCTGCACTTTCTGCTATGTAACAAGTAACTAAACCAATGAGGAGAAGAATGCTCATTGCTGCAAAAATAACCAAGCCTTGTTTGCCAAATAGCGTTTTCTGACGTCGCTTTGCTACCATTAAACCGAATGTCACAACACAAGCACCAGGCAATAACATCATAGATAGCATCTCCACAATGTTTGAAATGACTGTTGGATTTTCAAATGGCGTGCTTGAATTGGCTCCGTTAAAACCTCCACCATTTGTACCGATGTGCTTAATCGATTCAAGCGATGCAATAGGGCCTAGTGCAATATCCTGCATTTTCCCTTCTATTGTATGAACTGTTTCGTTACCCTTTAAAGTTTGTGGCGAACCTTGGGCTACTAAAATTAACGCCACTATAAATGAAAGAGGTATTAATAAGCGTGTTATCACACGTACAAAATCCACAAAGAAGTTTCCGATTGTATCCGATTTTGCTACCAATCTACGACAGAATGCCATGCATGCAACATAACCTGTCGCAGCCGATGTGAACATCATGAATGTAATGACAAGCATCTGAGCCAAATAGCTTAACCCTGATTCTCCGCTATAGTGTTGCAAATTTGTGTTTGTCATAAATGAAATAATCGTATTGAATGACAACGTGGCTTCCATGTTATCGATATCATTTGGATTAAGAAATAAAGTCGACTGAATCCGTAATATCAAATAGCCGATGAATATCATAATTGCGTTTGATAGAATGAGCGCTATTACATATTGTTTACCGGTCATATCAACTTGCTTGATTCCACAAAATTTATAGATAATGTTATCCACCCGATTCATTACCGGATCAAGCCATGTCTTTTGCTGCATCGTCACTTGATACAAATAATGACCTGCTACAATGACAAGCGGTAAATAAATGACTAGCACTAAGGCAATCTGCCACATATTTATTTCCCCCTATAGGTTTATTAATAGTTTTCTGGATAGAGCAATGCATAACCTAAATAACCAAACAATGAAACAATAATGATACCTATTACAACCCACATAATAAGACCCCCTTAATTATCTACTTGCTTATAACACCAAGCCGTTAGCCAATAGAGACTAGCAAAACTTAGGATTAATGCAATGACCATATATAAATCCATCAAGTCAATCACTCCTTCTATTGATTTCATGGATAATCATAATGCAGTTAAAATTAATGTAGTGTTAGAAAAGGAGCTAATTGTATTAAAATGGTATTAAGATTCAATCTTAATACTGTCTTAATGCTAGTTGAGGCTATAATAAGAAGGAGGTGAAGATTGATGGAATACATGCGACCTAATCCTGATGCTATTTTAGCTAAGGTAAAAAGACTGGAATCAAAAGAAGCATCGGGAAGCCTAAAGATATTTCTTGGGTATGCTGCTGGAGTAGGTAAAACGTATTCAATGCTCGATACTGCCCATCAAGTCAAAAAGCTAGGTTTGGATGTAGTTGTTGGCTATGTTGAACCACACCCCCGACCAGAAACAGCTGCTTTACTCGACGGACTTGAGATGATTCCCACTAAAAAAATTAACTATAAAGGAAAGTCATTTGAAGAATTGGATATAGATGCAGTGCTTGAACGTAAACCTGATCTTGTACTGATTGATGAACTAGCGCATACAAATGTTCCAACAATGCGCCATTTAAAAAGATTTGGTGATGTTCAAGAATTATTAGCAAAAGGAATTCATGTTTATACAACTGTTAATATCCAACATATTGAGAGTCTCCATGATTTGGTTGAAGAAATTACGGGTGTGAAAGTAAATGAACGTATTCCAGATTATCTGATTGATAATGCTACACAAATTAAACTCGTAGATATTGAACCTGATGATCTAATTCAAAGATTAAAAGAAGGCAAAATTTATTACACTCAACAGGCCGAAAAAGCCATGCAACATTTTTTTCAAAAAGCGAACTTAATAGCACTCCGTGAAATAGCTTTGCGTAGGACAGCCGATACAATTGATTATCAGAAAACGCAAGAAAGCTGTTCACTATTCCATACCTCTCAAATTGAGGAGCATATTTTAGTAGGTATCAGCAGTTCACCTACAAATGCAAAAGTAATCCGAACTGCAGCGAGACTTGCTCAAGCCTTACACGGGAAATTCACTGCACTTTATGTACATAACAAAGATATGAAGGATGAAAACGAGGTTAATTTAGAAAGGTTACAGCAGCATATTAAACTAACGGAGCAACTTGGAGGTCATATAGTGACTGTACAAGAAGATGACGTTGCTGCAGCGCTAGCCAATTATGCTCAAATGAGTGGTGTTACAAAACTCGTTATCGGTAGAACAACTACAAAAAAACAGTGGTGGAAACCTAATTCTAAAATCGGAGATCGGCTCAACGAATTTGTGCCTAATTTAGCCATGTATATCGTACCTGACCAAGAAAACGAATCAATACGTTTCCCAGATGTACGATCACAACTAAAATTTAATTGGTATGACTTACTAAAAATGCTATTCGTTTTTAGCTTGGCATCCTTAATTGGTTTGTTCTTTGCAAGAATAGGCGTAAGTGAAGCCAATATCATAACAATATACATTTTAGGCGTGTTAATACTTGCCATTTGGTCGACAAGCTGGATATTTAGCATAATTAGTTCATTGATGGCTGTTCTTATTTTCAATTTTATTTTCACTGAACCAAGGTTCTCATTTGAAGCGTACAACAGAGATTATCCTATGACATTTTTCATCATGTTCATCTCTGGGATAATCACAAGCAGTTTGACTAGGAAAGTAAAAAAACAAGCTCTAAGTGCTGTACAGAAGTCTTACCGAATGGAGGTTTTGCTTGAAACTAACCGTAAGCTACAACAAGCAAAATCGTTACAAGAAATTGTTACAGAGGGTATGTCACAAGTTGTAAAGCTTGTCGAAAAGCCAGCGATGTTTTTTGAGATAAACAATCAACAGATTATGAAAACATCATTTTTCCCAACTGATGTGATGACTAATTCAAAAAATAAAGAGTTGGAAAATCTATTTAATAATCGAAACGAGCGTGCTGTAGTAGCATGGGTCTCCAATAATAAGCAGGTAGCTGGTGTATCTACTGATACGTTTCCTGGAGCAAGTTCTTATTATTTACCAGTTCTTTCTGGTGATGACGTCAAAGGAGTAATTGGTATTATGTTGTCGAAAGAAACACCACTCCCTGCCTTTGAACGACATATTCTGCATGCGATTATGAATGATTTTTCGTTTGCTATTGATAAATGGTATTTACAGAAATCCAATGAGCAAGTTTCACGAGAAGCTGAACTTGAGCAAATGCGAGCAAATTTTTTACGTGCCATCTCCCACGATTTAAGGACGCCACTTACGAGTATTTCAGGCAATGCCGATATACTATTGACCAAAAGCGGCCAAATTGACGATATGCAAAAAAAACAACTATACCAAGATATTTATAGCAACTCAAAATGGCTTGTACAAATGGTGGAGAATCTGCTTGCCGTTTCAAAGCTAGATGATGGGCAACTTGCGATTGAGATGAGGCCAGAACTTGTTGAAGATATTATACAAGAGTCGCTAATGCATGTAGTTCGTAATGAACATACACATCAAATTCATTGTCATGTCGAGCCAGATTTGTTATTCGCTGTGATGGATGCACGACTTATCATTCAAGTGATTATCAATATTATTGATAATGCACTGACATATACTCCAGCAGGAAGTGAGATTATCTTATCTGCAAAGGAACAGGGAGACTATGTGCATATAAGTATTAGCGATAATGGCCCTGGCATTAATGATGCTCTAAAAACACGACTATTTGAACCTTTTACAATAGGTAAAAATTATCGGAGTGATAGCCGACGAGGTCTAGGGCTCGGCTTAGCACTATGCCAAACTATCCTAAGAGTACACGATAGTAAATTAACTGTTTCAGACAATGAACCAAAAGGTACCGTTTTTAGTTTTGTACTTCAAAAAGGAGTTGTCAATGTCGATGAATAACCGAATTCTTGTTATAGAAGATGATAAAGCTATTGGAAATTTGATTAAAATGACATTGAGTACGCAAGGCTATGAATACGATATTGCTATTGACGGTAAATCAGCATTGCAAAAGGTACTTTCAATGCCACCTGATGTAATTATTCTTGATCTTGGCCTACCAGATATGGATGGCATTGAAGTGATTAATAAAATTCGTGGATGGTCCCAAACTCCAATTATTATTGTCAGCGCGCGTGGCGAGGAGCATGATAAAATTCACGCTCTCGATGCAGGGGCAGATGATTATGTGACGAAACCATTTAGCGTAGATGAACTACTTGCTCGAATTCGGGTAGCTCTTAGGAGAGTAAAAAAAGACAGTCTTCTAGATATGGAACTTCCCATATTTACTAATGGTAATTTAAAAATTGACTATTTAGCGAATACCGTATTTATTCGTGGAGAAGAAGTACATCTTACACCGATTGAGTATAAATTATTGGTCGTATTGGCCAAACATGTTGGAAAAGTATTGACGCACAATTTTCTGTTGAAAGAAGTTTGGCAACAAGTATTACCATCTGATGTACCCAGTTTGCGGGTTTTCATGGCAACTTTACGTAAGAAAATTGAAGAGAACCCTGCAAATCCAAAGTATATTCAAACTCATGTACGGGTCGGATACCGAATGCTTCGTTATGAGGAAGAATAATGTAGAGAAAACATTTAATCTATAGGTAGAGCTTTAGCATCTAATACATTAAAAAGGCCATCTAATTAAGTAATTCCACTTAATCAGATAGCCTTTTGCTCCCTATAAAACTCAATTCCTAACTCCCCTTATTACGCCCTTCAGGGAACAAGACCTCCTCAAGTTCATCATCATCCGAAGACTCCGATAACTCAACACCGGAACGATACGCAGCACGAGTAATCAAATGCCCTGCTACAGGAGCTGTTAAAAACACAAATACAATACCAAGTATTAAACGAACACTTATATAGCCTTCATGCGCCCAAAAGTATAAGAACGCACCAAGAAGCGATAGTAGTACAGCTAATGTTGAACTCTTCGTGGCGGCATGTGAACGAGTATACACATCTGGCAAGCGAAGCAAACCAAATGCGCTAATTAAACTCATCAGACTACCACCTAAGATCAATAACACACCTGCCCACTCAATGATCGGATTTACGTTCAACTATAGTGCCCCTCTCTAGATATTTTGAAAATGCAATCGTCCCAATGAACGACAAAATCCCCAAAATCAAAATAACCTCTAGAAACGCCTTCGTCTTCAATACAATTGAAATAATCGCTATCATCGAAAGCAAATTAACACCAATCATATCAAGACCTACTACGCGATCTGGCATTGAAGGACCACGTAAAACTCTGAAAAACGCAACCATAATCGTCAATGCAAATAATGTTAGTGAAATGAGTAATATTGTCTCCTTCATTAGCGTGTCACCTCCATAATTGCTTTCTCAAAGTTACCAATTGAGCGTAATACATCTGCCTTTGACTTCTCCAAATCCATCGCATGAATGTAGAAAAGGTCCCCTTCTGGCGATATTTCCATCACAACCGAACCAGGTGTCAGCGTTAATAAAATTGAAAGAGTTGTAATTTCCAGATCACCATTTAAGGCTGTTTTATATGTGAAAATCCCAGGCTTTATCTTCAACTTCGGACTACAAATCTGTTTCAAAACAAGCTCGCTAGATAATAACAGTTCCCATATAAAAAGAAACAGTAATTTAATGAGTGCAAATAGCCTTTTTAAGTAAAATTGAGTTCCAAAAAAGCGATGCATCAAATACAATATTCCGATTCCAACAACAAATCCCGTCATAAATGTAGAGAAATACGGGGCATCTTCATCTTTCAATAACATCCATAGCACCGCGATAAATATATTCAATAAAAACTGTGCGGGCATCACGTCTCACCTCTTTCCTTCTTATTTTCCGCCGAGCACTGCATCAATATAAATTGATGGGTTAGCTAAAGTATTTGCCGCATCACTTACATAACTGGACAACCCCTCTGCTCCAAAGCCTAGTGCGATCGTACAAATTGCAAACAATACAATTGGAGTAAGCATTCTTTTCGGCAAAGGCGTTTCATCTTCAATACTTATAATTGTTTCGCCAAAAATAGCATTTAAGAAAATACGCAATAAAGAATACAACACAACGACACTCGATATAAACGCCAGTGCTAATAATACGTAAGAACCTGTCTCAATCAGTCCTTGTCCAATAAGTACCTTTCCTACAAAGCCGCTAAGGGGCGGAATCCCAGCAAGTGATACCATTACAACAAAGAACATCCAACCAAAGACGGGGTAATTTCTTATCAAACCACTCATCTTGTCAAAACGCGTCTCTCCAGTTAAATAAATCATCGTACCAGCAAGTAAGAACAGCATAGCCTTCGCTATCATATCGTGCATTAAATAATAAATAGCCCCTTCAAAAGCAGCTTCTGTCGAAACGCTAAGCCCAATTAATACGAAGCCCACAGCAATCACAACATTATACGCAACAATTTGACGTATATCTTTATACGCTAAAGCACCTAAACAACCAGCAATGATCGTCACTGCAGCCATACCTTTTATGAGCATATGCGTCACTTCCGGCTGATGTATGAAAATAAGTGTAAACATACGGAACAATGCATAAATCCCAACCTTCGTTAGAAGAGCTCCAAACAAAGCTGCTACAGCAGTAGGAGGCACACTATATGAACCTGGCAACCAGAAAAATAAAAGTAGACCAGCTTTTAATGCGAAGACAACTAGAAACAGTAAAGCGATTGTCGTCAAAATAGGATCTTGCCCAGCTTCAGCAACTCGTTCAGCCAAATGTGCCATATTCAATGTTCCTAATGTGCCATATAAATAAGCAAGTGCTACTAAGAAAAACCAAGAAGCCAATACATTTATCAGTACATATTTCAATGACTCACGTAGCTGTGCCTTTTCCCCACCAAGCGTAATAAGCACGTACGATGCTAACAACATCACTTCAAAGCAAACAAATAAGTTAAAAATATCTCCTGTTAAAAACGAACCATTTACACCCGCTACTAGCAATAGTACGAATGGATAAAAAAACATATTTTCTCGCTTCTCACCAATAGACGAAAACGCATAAAGCAAACAAATGGCTGTTACAATACTCGTTGTTAATACAAGTAACACAGCAAATGAATCTGCAACAAACAAAATACCGAACGGTGGCTTCCAACCACCAAAATCGAGTCGCATAATACCCGTCTCTTGAATTCTTCCAAGCATTATCACACTTACAACAGCAATTGCTACCATCGTCAACAGACTAATCACACGTTGTGTCTTCACATATGGACGTAAAAACACGAGTGCGATACCAAGCATAATTGGTAAAATTAAAGGAATTACTACAATGTTATTCATTCTCTTGCCCTCGCAATCCTTCCAAGTCATCTGTTCCATTGGATTGATATGTGCGATAAGCTAGTACCAAAACAAAAGCTGTTACAGCAAAGCTAATAACAATCGCTGTTAAAATTAATGCCTGTGGCAAAGCATCTGTATACGGAGCTTCAGCTTCTTTCAACAGCGGTACATTACCCTTTTTAACACCTGCAATTGTTAATATTAATAAATGGACTGCATGCGATAATACAGCAGTTCCTAAAATCACTCGGATCAAATTTTTCGAGAGGATTAAATACGTAGCGACTGCAATTAGCACACCGATTAATAAAATCATTAATGTTTCCATCGTCTACTCATCCTCACTTATGCTTAAAATTATGGTAACAACGACACCAATAACGGTCATTGCCACACCTGCTTCAAATAACACAACAGAGGCTAATTCTGTTTCACCAAAAATTGGTAAATTCAATTTCATAGCAGCCTGTGTCATGAAATCTTTGCCGAAAATGACTGAGGCAAAACCCGTCCCTGTAGCTATCAACACGCCCAATGCCGCAACTAATTTAAAATCAAACGGCATGCCTTTATGGACTGTCTCAATATCTGAAGTTAAGTACATTAATACAATTGCAGATGCAAGTACTAGCCCCCCGATAAATCCTCCACCTGGAGAATAATGTCCTGAGAAGAATAGATAAACGGACAATGTCAAAATGATAAAGACGACAATTTTTGTTACCGTCCGCAAAATTACGTCATTAATTTTCATTGTCTGTATCCTCCTTTCTCGCCTTCAGTTTAATCAGTGTATAAACACCTAAGCCGGCAATAAAGAGAACAACCACTTCAAGCATCGTATCAAAACCACGGAAATCACCTAAGATCGTATTAACGATATTGGCGCCGCCGGCTAGCTCGTATGCATTCTCAAAATATGAAGAAATTGAATCAAATTCATCATAGTACATTACAGCAAATGACATCACCACAACAAGCGCGCCTACTGCACCAGCGATTACTGCATTACTTATCTTCACTGATTTTGGAGAATCTTCTCGTTTCCATTCAGGTAAGAATGAAAAGCAAAGTAAAAATAACACTGTCGTCACGGACTCCACAATAAGCTGTGTCAAAGCAAGATCTGGTGCTCTGAATATAACGAAGAAAATGGATACACCGAAGCCAATAACCCCGTTTAATAAAGTAGCCGTTAATCGTGACTTCACAAAAAGCATAGATATGCCAGCTAACAACATCACAATGATTAACATCAATTCATAAATCTCAACTGGTGCATCATTTGCACTACTATACGCAAATCCACCACTAAATAAGAAATAACCTCCAACCGCTACAATGAAAAATAAATAGATATAAAGGACATATTTCCTTAATGAACCCGTCATATAACTAGTTGTCACCTTATTTGAACCACTTTCTAGTCCCTCTAATAAATGCCTGAATAGCTCATTAAACGAAAAACGATATGGGAATAAACGATACACAGGCTTCCACGTTTTTAATTTTCTGTACAACATTACCCCAACAATAACGACTCCAATCGTCATGAGTAATTCCATATTAATACCATGCCAAGCATGGATTTTAGGTGTCAGTACTTCAGCAGGAGCAAATCCTGGATAAATACTTGCCATTGCAGGTTTCAAAATATATTGACCAAGAACATTTGGGAAAATGAAAATTCCTACAACAAATACACATAAAATAATTGGAGAGACAAGCATTCCTATTGGTGCCTCGTGAATAGGTTTACCCTCACTTTTCTCATAAGGTTTACCGAAGAATGTTTTGAAGATGATGATCATGCAATATACAAAGGTGAAAATACTCGCTACCCATGCTACAACAGGGAATAAAATCCCTATGCTACTGATTGAAAAGATATCAAGATCTCGCATATGAATCGCTGCCGCAAAGAACATCTCTTTACTTAAGAAGCCATTAAATGGTGGCATTCCAGCCATCGACAGACTACCAATGACAGCCACCGTAAACGTCAGAGGCATTAGTGACATCAAGCCTCCAAGCCTCCGCACATCACGTGTACCTAACTCGTGATCCACTATTCCTACCATCATAAATAATGCACCTTTAAAGGTTGAGTGGTTTACTAAATGGAAAAGTGCAGCAAAAGTTGCTTGTGTATAAATAATAGTAGAGTCCGAATAACCCAGCTTAAAGGCGACTGATCCCATACCAAACAAACTCATAATAAGTCCTAATTGACTGACGGTTGAAAATGCGAGTAATGCTTTTAAATCCGTTTGTTTCACCGCATTAAACGAACCCCAGAACAACGTCACAAGCCCAGCTACAGTTACAAGCCAAAACCATATCGCATCTCCACCGAAAATAGGAGTTAACCGTGCAACTAAGTATATTCCAGCTTTCACCATCGTAGCTGAATGTAAATATGCACTAACGGGCGTTGGGGCTTCCATTGCATCTGGCAACCATATATGGAATGGGAACTGTGCAGATTTTGTAAATGCTCCAAATAATATTAATATCATTGCAGGAACAAACAGCTGATGGTCCGTGAATTGACTTACATTACGTATGATTTCATGCACACTATATGAACCAGTCATCATATGCAACATAATAAAACCAACAAGCATTGAAACGCCGCCAGTAACTGTAATGAGCATCGCTTTTTGTGCACCAGCACGCGAAGCTTTACGATGATGCCAAAACGCAATTAGCAGGAATGAAGAAACACTTGTAAGCTCCCAAAAAGCATACAACACCATTAAATTATCGGAAAATACGACGCCAAGCATAGCGCCCATAAAAAGGAGTAAATAGCAGTAAAAATGTTGAAGGGATTCTTTAGCAGATAAATAGAAAATGGAATATAAAATAACTAAGCTACCTACACCAGTAATAAGAAGTCCAAAAATCATACTTAATCCATCTAAATATGTTGTAAAGTTTATATCTAAAGAAGGAATCCAGTTATACGTATGAGAATAAGTATGACCTTCCGCCACAAATGGGATTAATCGAACTAGCATTATAAAAATAATGACAGGTACAGCTAATACAAGCCAGCCTATATGTAGTTTTGTAAAACGCCTATATAGTATTGGAATAAGTATTGCCATCAAAAACGGTATTACAATTGCCAAATTTATTGTCAAAATTCCAAACCTCCTTGTTGCAGTATTCTAAAATCATGTGAATTTTAACTTGAAATGATTAATCGATGGCAAAATACATACCACCATATTAAGAGGCCGACTAAGGCTCTTATAGTGCTTTATTAATGAAAGAATGCAGAATTAGAGGTAAAACAATACGTGGTAAAAAACTAATATTACATCTATTTAATATCTATGAACGCATATTATGGCGATAATATATTTAAAAGGATATAACGAGATTACCTGTAAATTATACAATATTTTCTCGGTTATTTCACTTTTATGCTACTCGAATCATCATAATAGACAACCTTAACACGATAAATAGTCATAAAATTGTTAATTTTTCTTTATCAATATTAAAAAAAGACGAATTTTCTATAGACATAACCTCCATCATGTCATAAAAAACCCGCCGTAATAATAAATCCTCTTTATCTTAATTTCTGATTAACTTTTCCATCTTTCTCTTCTCTATTTCTTTCATTTCTTTTGCTGTTTTAACCTTATCATATAGTTCTGAAGATACCTCAATCGAATATCTACCTACAAAGATTACTTTTTTCAGTTCATCGATTGTTGAACATTCTTGTTCAAGCTCATTTACGATACAACCATATTGCATAAAATATAAAGATTTATTGCCTAGATAATTTTCAACTAAATTTATTGTCTATGTTTCTTATCAAGAGAGGTCCATTCCTTAAAACCTCTTATTCAATAATAATTTTTTACATATTTGGGCACTTGACTATAAATGTATGTGGCATCATAATAAGAAGCCATATGGATGCATATTAGGTATTCGTGATTTTTTCGAACAAAAAGAGTCAACTCTATAAGTGATAAATAACGGATTATTCCTATATGAGTAAAGAAACGTAGGATAAGTAATAAGACGATTATATTAACTATGCTGTTAAACAAAGATTTTCTGTATAAACTATTTGTGAAATCATTGCACTGACACAGTCTGCCATTTATATTCATGCTTCAACTAATCGTATAAAATTTAAACACTTTCATATAAAGGAACAAAATACTAAACACGAGGTGTGAACTGCCGTGAAACATTTAAGAGGACGTATGGACGAGAGTATTTTAGTATGTGCATACTACGGAGCAAATGGAGAAAGATTGATTCGCAGAGGGCATAAAATGGCTAAAATGCTAGATTGTCCACTCTATATTCTAACGGTTGATCCTCAGCCATTTGATAATTTCGATGCTGAGAAGGTTGAATATCTTAACAATTGGCAACAACTTGCGGAAGAGCTAGAGGTAGAGGAATTTATCATTCGCGACAACGAAAAAAAGCCAATACAAAATGTTATTGCAGAGATTGCACACCAATACAATATTACACAAGTCGTTATTGGACAAACTGCACAAAGTCGCTGGGAGGAAATTACGAAAGGTTCATTTATGAACTTACTTCTTAAAACAATCTCCTTTGTCGATTTACATGTCGTTTCTGTTGAACGTCACGTCCGTAATGAAGAAGATGCGATGTTCGAAAAAGGTGTTCGAGCATATTTACTAGAAGACGGTAACGATTATAAAGTAAGCTTTACATGCTCTAAAAACATTTATTACGAAGGTATTTTCTTCAAAGAAGTTGGTACTGATTTTGACAATGGTATATTCAAGTTTATGCATGACAACAAAATGCATGAGGTTCATATTTCTGAAAATCATGTAACAGATTCAACGAAAATCCCAAGTAAATCTCGCCAATAATAAAAGCTGTCTAACTGGTTATTTAATGACCCATTAGACAGCTTTTTCACTTATAAACACCTTTAACTTTTCAATTTCCATTTACGATCTGTCGGTAATGCAAAAGCAACTAAAGCAAATATTGGCAATACAGATATTACAACCATTGTTTTAAAAATTCCATAATGGTCCATCATAATACCAATAACTACTGCTCCGATCGCTCCCATCCCAAAAGCTAATCCAACCGTTAATCCTGCCATAGTGCCAATTTTACTTGGCACTAACTCTTGGGCGTAAACTACTGTCACAGAGAAACTTAGCATAATGAAAAACCCTATTAAAATAAGTAGCACAATAACACCCCACAACGGAACATAAGGCAATATTAAGGCAAGTGGCATCGGTACAAGCACCGATAATAAGATGATATTTTTACGCCCCAACTTGTCTGCCATCGGTCCCCCAAAGAAAGTCCCTACTGCTCCTATTGCTAGGAATACAAAAATAATTAGCTGTCCTTTTTGTATTGTTAAACCATACTTATCCATCAAATGAAAGATATAAAAACTTGTTATATTCGTCACATAAAATGAGCGAACAAATATGACCATCATTAATAAGCCAAGTGCTATTCCTACTTGCTTTTTCGTCATTTGTGGTAAAGAAGAAACAATCCCTCTTTTCTTTTTAGATAAACGCTCTTCCTCTAACTGTTTTTTATACCATGCTGAAATTTTCGATAAAACAATAATTCCTATAGCGGCAACAATTAAAAACCAGGCTGCTCCTTTTTGACCAAATGGCACTAAAATAAAGCCACTAATTAAAGGCGCAAGCGCTTGTCCTGAATTACCGCCAACTTGATATATAGACTGGGACAAACCACGTTTTGAACCTGCAGCCATAAAAGAAACACGTGAGCCTTCTGGGTGGAAAATAGCCGAACCAAATCCTAAAAATATTACTGAAACTAAGATCATCCAGTAATCTGCGGCAAAGGCTAAACCTGCCATACCAATAAATGAGCTAGTCATACCAAGTGGTAATGCATATGGTTTTTGCTTTTTATCGCTAAAATAACCAACAACCGGCTGTAAAACCGAAGCCACCATATTTAATGCGAATGCTATAAAACCAAGTTGAGTAAATGTTAAACCTCGCTCACTTTCTAATACTGGAAACATAGCTGGAATAACAGCTTGTAAAGTATCGTTGAACAAATGACAAAGCCCTATTGCAAACATTATCGGATACACTGGATTCCCTAATGAGTGCGTTTTATTTACTGTCATATTCTTTCATTACAACTCCTTCTGTTTACGAAATAATCAATTTATTCATTATAACAATAATCATCCAATAGGTTTCAAAATTTTCGAGAATATCTCTAATCTTCTAGGGAACACTAACGGATATGATTTGAAAAGGAGCTTGATTTAAATGGATAAAGTTATCGAAATTCATTTTTGGGAGATGATGCTAAGAACTACAACATCATTTATTGTATTGCTCTTATTAGCTCGTTGGCTCGGAAAAAAACAGTTGGGCCAGTTAACGTTTTTCCATTACATTACCGGCATTACAATTGGATCAACCGCAGCGGAGATTGCCGCACAGCATGAAACACCCTTTATTGACGGTCTGATTTCGCTTATATGGTGGGCAGTCTTGACGATGATTATGAGTTACATTGCACTCAAATCTCCTAAAATGCGTGTACTCATTAATGACTCATCAACTGTCATTATAAAAAACGGGGAACTATCTGTGCAGGCATTGAAATCAGCACGTTTACACATGGATGATTTAGTCATGATGCTACGAGAACAATCCATCTTTTCAATTCAAGATGTACAATATGCTATTTTGGAGACAAACGGGCAGTTGAGCGTATTGAAGAAACCTGCAGAGCAAGGGTCGACCAAGCAAGATGTGAAAGCAGATGTATCGATTCCCCCGCATATGCCAATGGAAGTAATTGCAGATGGGGCGATCGTTTGGAACACTATGGAGGAATTAAACTTGTCGGAGGAATGGCTTATGAAAAAGCTTCGTAAAAAAGAAGTTGAAGCTGTTCAAGATGTCTATTATGCTCAGCTACAACCCAATGGCTCTTTATATATTTGCGTCCGTGATAAGGATTTATAAAAGCCATATCCATGAAAACTGAACTCCTTGCTAAAACTATAACTAAAACTCGAATTTACTCAATAAATTGAAGTAATCTGTTATTCAATTTGCATAAAATCAAGTGGCGTGACGATACCTAGTAGCTTTCGTTTACCATGCTCTGTCATAGGAAGTACTTCAATTCAGTGTCTACTTTCTATTGCTCTTTGCGTCATTTTTGTAAAAGGAACATTTCTTTCTCAATTCAAATACTTAATTTACAATATATATGAAGCTGCGACTTTTACTTCCTAAAAAAACGCAGCTTTTTATTCATTTAGAAATTATCTTCAAAGTAGAAGTTCATCTTGTTTTAACAAACTCACATATCAAAAATATAACTCCTTTTATCTGATATACCGAAATGTATATTTTCATTCAAGAAAATAAATAAAAAACCTTGCTGCTAATGCAACAAGGATCTGAATGTCGTTTATTTTTCATATATATTTTGCAATGCTTTCCTCATCGGCTCTCGGACATTTACCTTTTCGCGAATAGCCTTTGCTTTTTGCTCAGCTGCTTCGATAGTGGATGCTTGCCCTAGTTCAATTAGCGTACCAACCGCTACGGTACCTGCACGGCCCCCACCACCGCCACAATGGAAAAACACCCTTTTGCCATCTTGATAAGCAGATAATACTTCATCAACTGCATGCTGAATTGAAGCTTCAATCCTCTCCGCTTCTTCTGCAATTGGGGCATGTACTCTATTATAAGTAACTTTTTCTGGTTCTTTCACACGTAAATCGATGACAACATCAATTTTTTCATTCATAACAGCTTCTTCTGCATCTGCTGCTCCTCCGAAGAAAATTCGATCACCTAATAAAGCCTGATATTTTTTCTCCACCATTAAACACCTTCTTTAATAAGTGATTTTATCTCCTCGAAACGTGGCATTGCTGTAATCGCACCTGCTTTTGTAGCAGCCATTGCGCCTAATTGATTGGCAAAGAATACACAGTTGTAAGCATCTTCCATTGTTTTCGGTATTCCATATAAATGTGCATGTCGTAAAACACCTGCCATAAAGGCATCACCAGCACCAGTAGAATCCACACATGTAATAGGGATTGACGGTACATGTTTCACTTCACCATTCAATACGACATATGTGCCTTGCGCACCAACCGTAATCATTATAAAAGAAATATTGTATTTTGCTAACGCTACAATTCCCTCTTCTAGTGTTGTGGTTTCTGTTAAGAAGAGCAATTCTTCATCAGCCAACTTTAGCATATCCACACTTTGTAAAAATGTATTTATAGTATCATAACAAACTTTTTGGCTTTCCCAACGTAATGGGCGAATATTGGCATCCATCGCAAGTAATGCATTATGTTTTTTAGCTAATGCTACTGCTGCACGAGTTGTTTCAAGTGCAGTCGGATGGAACATAGTATTTGAACAGATATTAAATATAGAAGCACGTTTAAATGCTTCTTCTTGTAAATGCTCAGGCTCTACTTGTAAATCAGGTGTTTCATCAATATAATTCGTGAAAATGCGATCATTTCCTTCAGTTAGATGGACATGTACACCACTTACACGTTTTTCAGGGACAATTTTAGCATAATTCATGTTTACGCCCTCTTTGTCTAACTCATTACGGACGAATTCAGATGTTTCATCATCCCCTGTTATAGTGATTAATGCAGAAGGCGCACCGATGCGACTAATTCCTGCAGCTACATTTACAGTAGCACCACCTAAAAACTTAGTAAACGACGTGTTAGTCATATCATTGGCAATAAAATCTACAAACGCATCTCCATATACGAGAACGAATTCTTTTTTTGAGTCTAACATTCACAAACTCCTCCACAAAATATCTTACCCCTAGCGTACCATGAAATCACCCATCGAAAAAGTTTCTTTCCGTATTTTTCGACATTTTTCGTCAAATTAAGGAGAAGCTCCCTTTCAACCTTTAATTCGTCATAGGCACAAACACTTATAATCGGAAATTAACGCCTCTATTTGCTATACTTAAGCCGAAGGAGTTTGATAAAAAATGATGATTACTGTAAGAAATGCTGAACTAGCTGACGGCAAATTTGTCGCACCACTTATTATTGAGGCAATAGGAGATATCGCAAATCGTATGACAGGGGAAACAGAACCTAAAGCTATCGAAAGCGAATTAATTACCTTATTTGAGCGCACAGATAACCGTCACTCATACCTCAATACATATGTTGCAGAACATAATGGTCAAGTAGTCGGTACTCTAGTAATTTATTCAGGCGATGCCGCACCGCAAATGGATGCCAACTTAGAAACATGGCTACAAGAAAAAGGTGCTGAAATACCAAAAGTGGATAAAGAAGCTCATGAAGACGAATATTACGTCGACACAATTTGCATCAATCCTGACTTCCGTGGTAAAGGAATTGGAACAATTCTTCTAGAATTCTCCGAACAACTAGCACGTGAAAAAGGTTATAAAAAAATATCATTAAACGTAGAAACTCAAAAAGAAAAAGCGCGCAAACTATACGAACGTATGGGATACGTCGTCACAGAACCATGGACAATCATAGACGAACCATTCCACCATATGGTTAAAACACTTTAATGCTGAAGGCGCTCGTCCAGACTCGACTGGCGTTGGAGGGCTCGAACACAAGACGCTTTTTGTCTTGTGCCGAGAGACCGAAACGACCTAAGAGTCTAGCGCCTGAAGCTGGATACACTTAATGCTGAAGCGGTCAGCTTAACCCCGACAAGCAAGGCTCGAATCAAAGTCGCTTTTTGACTTTGACCGAGAGACTGAAGTGACCTCGAGGGGCTGGCTGCTGAAGCTGGATAGCCTAAATTATCGACTTTCTATTGTCTTTCAAGATGCCATACAAATACAATTTGTATTCTTAAAATTTCCTTATCACTACAACTAAAATAAAAACATGAGTTTCTTTAAAAGATGCTCATGTTTTTTGTGTAAAAATTAATACTACATAGTAAACTTCCCTCTTCACAAATTCAAAAAAAATGTTATACTATCCTCTTGGTTGATTCTAATCTGGCCAATAATAGGAGTTGTTTATATGAATAAAAATTTATTTTACTCACTATTAGTTGTACTTGCGGCTAGTAGTTACGGAATATTGTCCACTATTATAAAGGTAGCTATGCAACACGGATTTGATTCAGCTGAGGCAGTTACTAGCCAATATGTTGTTGGATTTTCACTAGCCTTGCTGCTCTTTATTTTTACACAACGTAAGTTACCTAGACTATCTAAAAAAAGTCTGATTATATTACTTTTAGCCGGAATTTTCACTGGTACGACAGGGATTGTTTACGGAAAATCTTTAAATTATTTACCTGCTTCTTTAGCAGTTGTTATGTTATTCCAATTCACTTGGGTTGGCATGCTGATCGATTGTTTACTACATCGTCGCTTACCAAAGCGTGAGGAAGTCATTTCTCTTATTTTCCTCTTCGCGGGAACAATTTTAGCAGCCGGGATTTTGGACGTTGATTTAAGCGGTATTGCTTGGCAAGGTTGGGTATTTGGTTTTGCTGCTGCAGTCAGCTTCTCTATTTTCATCCAAATCAATTCAAGACCAACTGAAGAAATTTCAACAATTGCACGGATGTTGATTATGTCATTCTTTGCACTTGTTTTAATATCTATTTTCTTATCACCTGAAATTGTTTGGAATGGACAATTATTTGGTGCTGGACTTTGGAAATTCGGCTTACTACTTGGGGTATTTGGTATAATTTTACCGATTTTATTATTCACAATCGCTGTCCCTAAAGTAGGTGGTGGTATGGCTTCTATTCTAAGTGCTATGGAACTACCTGTAGCAATTACCGTTTCGGTTGTTGTGCTACATGAATCTTTAACTTGGATACAAATTATAGGGATTATTCTAGTATTAATCGGTATGACTTTACCTACTCTATTGACAAGAAATAAAGCAATTTAGACAAAACTTCACACTTATTTTGCAAACTCTCTCTTCTTTTTTGGTACAATCAATCGTATTGAATAGAAGGGAGCTTTTTTTATGCGCAAAATTGCACTAACAGCATTAGCATTAATTTCAAGTGTTGCACTTGTAGCTTGTAATGACAATGAAGAAAAAAATACAGATAAAGTCGAAAAACAGGAGGTTAAAGCTGCTGTTCTTAAAGCTGATGTAACTGTTCCTAAAAAAGCTGAAGTCGGTGACAAAGTTGAATTTAAAGTAAAAGTAACAGAAGATGGAAAAGTTATAACAAATGCTTCAGAAGTAACGTTCGAAGTAGAAAATGCTGATACCCATTCAGATAAAATGTTAGAAACTAAAGTAAACAAAGATAATGACTATGTAGCTGAAATGACAGTTAAAGAAGCTGGTAATTATGAAATTACAGCACATGTAACAAATGGCGAGGGTCATGAAATGGTCGATGCAGATATGAAGGTTGCAGGAGAAGTTGCAAAAACTAAAGACAATGATCACGATTCAACAGAAGCACATGAACATGCACATGGAGATACTACTGCTACTTTCTCTCAAACAACTGCTAAAAAAGGTGAGAACACTAATTTTAGTGTCACTATACAGCATGACGGTAAAGCACTGACAGATGCAAGAGTTCGTTTCCAAATTACTAATAATGCTACTGAAGAAGCAGGATGGTTAACTCTAAAGGAAAAAGCAGACGGTACTTACGAAGTCAAAAATACATTCAATGATGCAGGTACTTATAAAGTGACTCTGCATGTTGAAAAAGGCAAAGAGCTTCATTTCCATGAAGAAAAAACATTTACAGTGAAATAAAAGTACAAGTCCCATGAGTTAATTACAATGGATAGATGTGGCTCATGGGATTTTTTTACACCCTTACATTTATCTAATATATTCATTTTCACTATCATTTAATAATCAATCATAGTTAGTATATTTCTACAGGTAAATATTAACGTTTCAAAAAAATCCAATCTATATCAAATCGTTTATTGTTCATAAGACTCAATAAAACCAAATATACGCTAATAGCTCCGTCTACTATACCAGTTTCATATTTTAAGTATGTTAAATCCGAAGTACAATCTGGAAAATGATTTGCATTATCCCAGTTTACATTATCAATGAGACAATCTAATAGCACGTTAATATGAGTTATAAATTCATCTTCTTTACTATCTTTATATAGTAAAAACGCTTCATACATAATCCCAGCAATTCCATGGCAAAAAATTGTCGATGTCCTTTTACTTGTGATTCTAAATGCCTTTAGAAATGCCAAATAATTATTTATATAAAAATTCTTCATCTCAAAATTTTCTGTAGCTTCTGCTGCTAAAATTAATGATCTATTAACACCAGTCAGTCCATAACACCAAGATGAGTTAATCGATACATTATATTGATTATTGTGGGTGAAAGGTAAACGCTCGGGAAACGTCGTAACACCCATTGTGACAAATGAATGATCTTCGAAAAAAGAAATTAACTTTAATATTGTAAGATCTAAATCCTCTACCTCTATCAACTCTAATTTTGCTATAGACAAAATAGAAAGTATTCCAGATAAACCATGAGCAGTTCCTAGATTTACATAATCAGAACTTTTTGATGGTAAACAAGATGCTTTTTTCATCTCCGAATTTGCATATGCAATTACTTTAACAATTAATTTATTGATCAGTGTTGCAAAATTTTTATGATTTTTAAAGTGCAGCATGTACCTAATAATACCCACTATACCCGAGAAAATATCGTATTTAGATTCATTTGAAAGATGCTGATTACCATCAAAATTCTTTAATAGCGCTACACTTCGAAATTCTATTAAATCATTTAATGATGTTAAATATTTGTTATACCCGCCCTCACTAGACATAGTTAAAACAGAAGCTCCTAGTCCACAGAGTCCTTGAAATAAAGAGATATCTAAATGATTAAGTTCCATTTTACTGTTCAGTTTCTCTAAATGTCCATGTGCTAATATATCCCACTCGCCGGAAGGGTCTAATTTATGTAAACTGGAAAACAACACGCATAGACCTGGTACTCCATAACTTAAAGTATGCTCAATACTAGAATCAAACTCGATATCTGATTGTTGTTTTGCAAAATTGATAACATCCTTTTCAAACAGCGTTGTACATTTTTCTCTCAGTTCTAAGATTTGTATCAATAATGTCCCCTCCTTTATTCTGTATAAAAAAGTAAAAAACTATTGAATATCACTTGATAGATTAAAGGTATTCGTAGACTAATAAAAGAGATACTTTTTGTTAAATGAAAGTGAGAACAAACATTTATTCGAAAAGTATCTCTCATGTAAGCACATCATATTTAGTGTTAATAGTAAAAGCAATTTATTAGTTTTTTTCTAAAGCTTGTAATAAACAATACATCAGTTTATGTTCTTTCTCTCTATCAATAACCATTAATCTATTTACATTCATGTGAACCAAAGATAACACAATGTCATCCATATACTCATATCTATCTTTATTTGTTTTTGTTTCTATTTCTGTATATAATTCTCGTAATATAGTGACTCGTACATCTAAAATCCCTTTTAGTTCCCCTTCACTCTCATTCATCAAATTTTTATCCATGTCATGCGTAAGTCTTTTTAAAATTTTCTTACTTAAACCGTGGTTTTTTATATATTTATTTATAAGATTTATTTGTTCACTTTTATCAATACCCATATCACGTAATAGTCTATAAATAGAATGTGAAATTATTTTTTCTATTGATTCTTTTGTTTTTTCTTTATAATTCAATAAATCTATACTAACTTGACTATCAAGGAAAAAATATGAATGAATAATCTCCCCTAACTCTGGTCCACCGTATCTGCTATATTCAGGATAATAGGTATCTATTGTTATATCTGATAGAACATTTGAATCCGTTAATTTCTTTGTTAAATTAATCATATAATCAAATACAAAAGCTAATTGAGACTGATCCACCTTTATTCTAAGTCTAATATGGGGATATACATCTTCATACCTCACGTAGAAGAAGGAATTTATTTTTTTCTCTTTTAACAAATCACTCATAGATGTTCCAATAATATCTGTTAAAAAATTATCTTGATTGTTACTTTTTATATACAACTTATAATATATCCATCCATCACCAGGAACTATTTTTCTTTTTGCGATTTCATTATTCTTAGGAACCATATATTCTTTTTTTATACTGCTATTATTTAAAATGGTAACTGTAACCTCTTCTTTATAAATCCCATTACTCATGATTTCTTGATTAATGCCATAGTCCAATTCAATAAATTGTAGTTTTCTATTCTTCAAAAATTCTTTTTTTAGAATTTCTAAATGCAGATCATTGTTTAGATTAAAAGTTATTGTAGAATCCAACTGCTTCATCTCTATAATATTTGGCACGTTATAAGTATTTCTCCAAGTTTTAATGGAAAGAATCCATTCTTTTAATGTGAAAGTATCTTCTAAATTAAGAATAAATTTATCTATATTCCAATGTCTCTTAGATAAAATGATATCTTTATACCTTATTCTAGGTGTATATGGATTCTTATTATAAAAGAAATAAAAAAAGGTTTGGAATGGAAATTTTCCTTCTTTTTCAACATCTAATAAAAATCTATATATATTAGGAAAGTAATTATTTCCGTGTAGCATATCTGTCGTTTTAGGAATTATTAATTTCCCCGTATTTTTATTTTTCAAGTAAAAATGCCCATTATTATTAACGCCACATAAAATTGCATTAATATCTATTTGTTCTTTACAATTTGAAGAACTACTCATTATGGGGATTTCGTAATCTCTAATATTGATCGTCGTGCTAATATTTGATGCACGTCCATAAACACTTTGGCATGACAATTCAGCTATAGAATAATCTGGTCCGTATAATTCTTTTTCAAAAATACCGATTTCTTTATAACCATCCTGATATCTATCATTTAAAGTATAAGCAAATCTACCGATTAATTGTCCAGCAGAGTCAGTCATTATATCATTATTAACATTCAAATAAAAACCGGTCTCATTTTGCACAATAGTAAACAACATATCAAACGATTCATTTAAGTTTTCATCTTTTATTGTATGATTTTTCTTATACTTATTTAGTTGTTCATCTGTGATTACAATTTCTTCGCTTCCATTAAACAAAGCTTCAGAAATTAACGCTTCTATATATTTTAGTGCTTCATTATGAATTTGCTCGTTATTGTGAATTTCCCCCACTCTCCCTTGAGGAAATTCATAATTTTTAGGCGACCCAAATTCTAATGAATACAACAATTCAATTACATTAACCTCTGAATTATATCCATATTTTTCGATAAACTCTTTTCTATACGATTTTAAATTAGTAGAACCAAAAAAATTCACTAAAAACAATCTTAAAATTTCAATAGATTTGTAAATACTAGCCTTTATTTCTTTTGGTAAGTACGCTTCTTCAGAAGATTTTAGATCAATATGTAAAAAGTCCTTAGATTCATAAATCTCATTCATACTTCTTTTAATTTTATCTAATAAGAGAATTCCAATATCTTCTCCTAACTGAACTTCTGAATAGGATTTAATCAGTTCTTTTATGTCAAAAAGTTTTATATAGAACGGATGATCGATTAAATCCATATTTTGAAATAAAACAAGTAAATCATCTAAATGATTAATGCTAGTTAGTTGTGGCCGAAGATTACTTTGAAGAATTTCTAGAGAAATAATCTCTTTTATATAAGAAGAGAACTCCTCTCTTTGTATATCAGGATATAGTTCCTCTAATTTTGATACTAATTTTGTAATAGATATATGTTCTGTAGTAAATTCCCTTATCTCTTGCAGAACTGTTGTGTTTTTTACAGAAAACTCGAAAGCTCCCTTTTGCTCTTTATATGTATTAAATTGCCCATACATTGCTCTATATGGGAAAACGATTCTATTACCCTCTTCTAATACTAATTTAGAAAATTTCACCGTAATATACGCCCATAGTTCTTCTTGTTGTTCGATTTTTTTTATTACCCCTAATAACCACATAGAGTCTACTCTAATTCTTTTTTCAAATTCCTTTTTATATTGTTTATCTATCTCTTTTGAATCCGTCGCAAAATACACTTCTTGTATTCCTGAAAATAATCCAAAAGGAGTTGCCCGTGTAGAAATTCTAGATAAATATTTATACAAAGTGGCTATAATATTATTCTTTTTTTTGTTATTTTTGTTTGAATACTGTTCTAATTCAATAATAAATTGAGGATTAGCAAAATATATTGCTTCTTTGATGGCAGAATTCCCTAATACGAAACTAATAATTTCCTCTGGATTTGTTTCTTCTAATAAATTTTCTAAAAAGAAGGAAAGGGGTAAAAGTGGGCTTCTTAATACAGAAATATCTAAAACATTCCATTTATTATTCATATATAAACCTCTCAATATACATTTTATATCTCTCTTATTTATTACATCTTTTCATACTTAAAATGCGATGAAGGAAAGTTTCATTTCCTTCATCGCAAATTTGGACCCTATTCTAAATAGATATAGGACAAGGCGGAATAAATGAACAACCAGCCTGTTTAGTACTAGGCAGTGCTTGTGGCTGGTATTGTCCTTGTTGGGATTTCCCGTTTACATGCATTTCCTCGCGATGTTTAGAAGTTTCTAAAGATACTTTTAAATCTAAATCAAACATTTGATTCTTCATATTTTTCCTCCCCTTTCCAAACCAACTCCATATATTACAAGTTGATTTAATATATTATAACTTTTATTTAAATATTTTCCAATATAAATTCAGAATATTTATACTTTTTAATCATTTGTACCTATAAGTAAATTATTACATTGTATAATCAATATATGAATAATCTCTCAAATAATAAAATTAAAATGGATTAATTAATTGAAGCAAAGCACTTGGCTGCTATGGCGCTTTTTTATATAATCTACTCGTATTGAGAAACTTCCTTTTGATACATAATCACATTTGGCAAAGTAACCTTCACTAACGTACCATTTTGTCCAGAAATCTCTAGGTCACCATTTACAAACTCGACTCTTTCCTTCATACCATTCAAACCGTTACTCGATGGTTTCCTATTCATATTAGAAATACCTATACCATTATCTAATACAGTCAATTGGATGACATCGGATTTTTGTATAATGATAATTTTACATTCAGTCGCTTTGCTATGTCTTACAACGTTATTAACAGCCTCTTTCAAACACATACTTAATGTATTTCCAGTAATTGCAGGAATATGATCGAATTCCGAATTACCTTCAATAATCATTTTTATATCTGCTGCTGTTAAAATTTTTTCTACATGTTGTAGTTCATCCTGTAATTTCACAGCCTTCATATTCGACACCATTTCCCGCACTTCTTTTAATGCAATGCTAGCTGTTTGACGAATATCGCGAAGCTCTTCTATTGCAGCATCTTGATCTTTTTTTACTAAACGAATAGCTAAATCACTCTTCAAACCAACCATTGAAAGCTTTTGCCCTAGAGTATCGTGTAAATCTCTAGCAATTCGTTGGCGTTCTTCATAAACACTAAGTTCAGAAATACGCTCATTAGCAGTTGCTAATTGTCCTTGTAATTTATCACGTTTGTTCGTGCTATAAATATAAAAGGGCCCTAAAATCACACCAAATACGACAATAACGATAAAAGGAATCTCTTTAATAAATAGCTCTGTCTCGATAAAGAAACCACCTATAATTGAACCAACAGTCATTGCAATATGGAGTCCATACATAATATAAAACCCAACAGTATGGCGAATTCGGCCAATAAAGAAAGCAGTGAAAAAGGCAAAATAAATGTAGCCAAAAAGAACTGTCATCACTGCATTTATAACCATCTCTAAGGAAATGCACACATAAACCAGAGCATTATTAGTACTATAAGAAAAACGAAAACAAATGATATATACAATCAAAATAGCGACTGCAATAGATACAATTAGTGTAGATTTTGTACGAAAAACGAAGTAAAGAGGGACTAAACAGAAAAGAACCCAAGTCGAAATACTAAGCAATGGATTTTTCGGAAAAATACTATACCAATTCGACATTCTGTAAATTCACCACTCTTTCTAATCTTTTATTATAACAAAATTTCCTTAAATCCAAACCGATAGCCATTTTGATTCTAGAAATCATAAAACATCACCTAACAACCACTAGCACGCTAAAGAAATAAATTCTTTTAAATAACTAATTATACAAGTAATTATTATATGACTCTTTTTTGGAAAAGGGCTAGAGCTTTATTGTGAAGAGAATATATTTACTGTGATATTAAATTAAACATCTTCTGCACTTATAATATTGATGGATGATGGATTATTATATTTAGACGAATTAAATTCATAAATTAATGCAAAATAATGAACACGTAGTTTACAAACCACATATACTATTGTAATATCAACATATGAGCATGTGTTCATATAATAATATTAGGAGGTCAATTAATTGGAGCAAAGTGAACATCACTTTTTAAATGAATCTACAGTTGAAGATGTAGCAAGAACTTTCAAAGCATTAGCAGATCCTACAAGAGTGAAAATTTTATATTTACTCTCTCAGGAAGAATGTTCAGTTGGACATATTGCAGATGTTCTGAACATGACTCAATCTGCTGTATCCCATCAACTATCCTTTCTGAAAAATTTACGTTTAGTGAAATCACGTCGTCAGGGTAAATCATTATTTTATAGCTATGATGACGAGCATGTTATTGGAGTACTCAAACAAGTAATTGACCACTCATTACATGATTAGGAGGAATTTATATGCATCATCACGGACACGACCACGGGCATGATCATGGTAGAGAGGGCAATAAAAAAGGGCTCATTATGGCCCTGACAATTACAGCAGGAATAATGATTTTAGAGTTTTTTGGAGGCTTAATTACAAATAGCTTAGCTTTACTCGCAGATTCTGGACATATGTTGAGTGATACAGCTTCTTTAATTCTAAGCTTAGTCGCGATAGGATTTGCTGCTAAAGCCGCTTCTCCAAAGAGAACATTTGGTTACCATCGATTTGAGATTTTAGCAGCCTTTTTTAACGGTATCACTTTATTCTTAATTGCAGGTTTCATCATCTATGAAGCTTATGGAAGATTCTTTGAACCTCCAACTGTTGCTAGTGGTTCTATGATGTTAATCGCTCTAGTTGGATTATTAGCAAACCTTATTAGCGCATGGTCTTTAATGAGTAAAGGTGACGTAAAAGATAATGTTAATCTTCGAAGTGCTTATCTTCATGTTCTTGGAGATGCATTAGGTTCTGTCGGAGCTATCATTGCTGGTATTGTCATGTATTTCTTCGACTGGTACATTGCTGATCCGATTATTAGTGTTGTTGTTGCATTATTAATCCTAAAAGGTGCATGGGGAATTATTAAGCATACCGTTCATATTTTAATGGAGGGGACACCTGCTGCAATTGATCAACAAGAGGTAAAAAGAGCATTAGAGAGTATAGATGGTGTTATCAATGTACACGATCTCCATATCTGGACAATAACATCTGGATTACATTCTTTAAGTTCTCATTTACTAATTAAAGATGAAGAGAATGAACAAGTGATTCTTCAAAAAGCTATTCATGTAATCGAAAAAGAATTCCATATTGGACACACTACTATTCAAGTTGAAAAATCCATGCTACAACATGGAAATATGAAAGTCTAGAAATGTAGAAGGTATTAAGAACTCGTTCATTTTAGAGAGGTTCTATAAAATGAATCAATTCTATCCTGTTTCCTAATGGAAAATAATTTCGTGAAAAATTATCCGAGGAATTATTTTATTTAACTTTATTATACCCTCCCGTGGTATGGTATTATATAAATGTATAATCCATATTATAAAAGATTAGAAGGTTGTGAAAATAGATATGACTCAAAATGAAAGTACAGTGAAATTAGCTGTTAATGGGGGCATTTCATTTGGTGCTAAACTAAATGCCAAACAGTTGGCTGTCATTGCTCAGTACATGAATGACGGGGATGAACTGGAATTGACAACTTTCCAGCAGCTTTACATCGATGTACTTGAAAGTAATGTGGAATTCGTAAAAGAGAAATTTAAAGAAGTTGGCCTGTCCTGCTAACCTGTAGGAAATTTCGTCAAAAGCCTAAGAACTTGTAATTTCTGCAAAGGGTCAGAACAAGAAGGTATGCCCGTTGCCATTGAGCTAAATAAACGTATTGCAGGGAAAACAGTTCCCTTTACGCTTCGCCCAGCCTATACAGGTTGCCCCATCGGCTGTGGTGAACCTTTAGTCAATGATATCGGCGTCATGAAAAGCAAAAATGGCTATGATTTATATATAGGAGGAAAAGCAAAAGGTTTTGATGCTCAAATTGGTACTTTACTAATGGAGCAACTTACTCCTGAAAAACTGTATGAGGTTGTAGAGAAAATCGTTGATATTTATGCTGAGAATGGTAAAAAGCGTGAACCGCTATTTAAATTCATTAAACGCTTTGGATTAGACAATCTTAAATCGCAACTTGTTCATTAAATATAGGAAACTTAAAATTCAAGAGTAATATATCAATATTTATAAGTTACACTGTAATTCCACTTGCACACGCTTCATTTCACACTGAATGAAGCGTGTGCATTTTTTCTATTTAAGCTATCTCAACTATATAGAAATTCTATACTCATTTTGCTTGATACAATGATTTATGTTCTTTACTCTTCCTCCCCCATCATTGATGTAGAATTTAAATATCTTTGTATATGAAAAGATTAACCTTTATATTTGGATGTAAAAAAGAACCTGCTTACTTTTGCAACAGGTTCTCGATTTTTAGTTATTAATCATTAATAATCTTTTTACTTCATCAATATTTTGTTCAAAGCCAATCATTACTGTTGGTTTGCTAGCCAGGCCAAACAAAGATTTATTTTTGAACACAAGGGTAGGAACCATTCTTGCGCCGCTTAGCTTGATTAACTCTTTTTCCTTTGACGGTTGTTGCGTTAGATCATAATTTATATATGAAATGTTATTGTTTGCAAGGAATGCTTTCGCTTCCTGATCAAAAGGGGTTTCTCGTAAGTCGTTTTTCTGACTTAGAAATACCCCCTTTTCAAACTCTTATTTTACTTCGATTACAAATGGATACGCATTTACTTGTTCACCAAACTTAAATTCAGCCCACATTTTATATACACCAGGCTTAGTGAATTCTGTTTTAAAAACTGTTTGGTCATCCGAAACAGGATGTACATGAATAAAGTTCTCTGCGTTTTCATCTAAAATGACGACATGACCTAAAGCACCTAAATATGGTTCAGGTTTAGCACCTTTTAAATCGAAATCTAAAGTTATTTCCTTATTTACATCAAATTCTGTAGTCTTAAGTTCCACTGGTTGATTGTTAATCGTTTTTGTAAAATTTTTATCTACAACAAGATTATTTCCATTGTTCTTTTGATGTATTTTACCAACGTGAAATTCAATTGGTTGCACTGAATACGAAAGCCCTTTTGGTTTTATATCTACGAATGCTTTATAAGAACTATCAACTAAGTCAAACTTATTTTGATAGATTCCTTCATTCGCTTCCTCGGGATGAAAATGATGATATTCTTCTAAGTCTGAACTAACAACGATTAAATGCATTAGCTTTTCATGAGAAACATCTAATTCTGGTGCATTATTGTTCTTGTCTTTTAATTCTACTGTTGTGATTCCATTAGCGTAAGCTACTTTAGGGATAACTTCACTCATGTCACTTTCCTCATGATCTGTATGTTCATTTTTACTATTATGTTGATCTGACTTTTTGCTATTATGATCGTCTGTTACTTCTGTTTTTGGGTTCATATTGGCATATACACTGTAACCTATTATGATAATTCCTAAGTAGACAATTGCAGAAATAGCCCAAGTTGCAGTACTACGTTTCATATATATTGCCTCCTCTAAGCTTTTAGCTTAATACGTTGTAGTCTTAAAGCATTTAGAACAACAGAAACAGAACTAAACGCCATTGCTGCTCCGGCTAACCACGGAGCTAATAAACCGACTGCGGCTATTGGTACACCTAAGCTGTTATATGCAAGTGCCCAAAAAAGGTTTTGTTTAATATTCAAAATGGTCTTCTTACTCATGAAAATTGCGTCGGCAATACTGTTTAAATCGCCTCGAATTAGCGTGATATCTGCCGCTTCCATTGCTACATCCGTACCTGTACCAATTGCCATCCCAATATTAGCTGTCGCTAATGCTGGAGCATCATTGATACCATCTCCTACCATCGCAACAATTTTCCCAGCAGCTTGAAGTTTTTTTACTTCATCTGCTTTTCCTTCTGGTAAAACTTCAGCAATGACATGCTTAATACCAACTTGAGCCGCAATTGTTTTTGCTGTTTGAGTGTTATCTCCTGTAATCATTACTACGTCTAACCCTAATTTGTGTAAACGAGCAATAGCATCACTTGACGTTTCTTTAATTGTATCTGCTACAGCTACTAGACCCGCGTATTGACCATCGATAGCAACTAACATAGCAGTTTTACCTTGCTTCTCTAAATTCTCCATTTGTACTAATACATCTTGCACTTGAATGTTGTGTTTCGCCATTAGTTTACGTGTACCAATCAATAATTGTTTACCATCCACTTTAGACTGAATACCGTAACCAGGGACTGCTTCAAATATCTCAGAAGACCCAAGTTCAATACCTTTTTCTTTAATTCCTAAAACAATTGCTTCTGCAAGTGGGTGTTCAGAGTTTTTCTCCGCCGTACCAACAAGCTTAAGGAAGTTTGCCTCATCAACACCTTGTGCTAACAAAACATCTGTTAATGATGGTTTACCATTTGTAACAGTTCCTGTTTTATCAAGGATAATCGTATCTAAACGGTGTGTTGTTTCAAGATGTTCGCCACCCTTAAACAATATCCCAAATTCTGCTGCACGCCCGGACCCAGCCATGATTGAAGTAGGTGTCGCTAAGCCAAGTGCACATGGGCAAGCAATAACTAATACTGCGATGAATTTTTCGAGCGCTTCTGCAAAATCTCCTGGACTCACCATGAAGTACCAAACTAGGAACGTAATTATAGCTATACCTACTACAATCGGAACAAATATACCTGAAATCACATCAGCTAAACGTTGAATCGGTGCTTTTGAGCCTTGTGCCTCTTCAACAACTTTAATAATTTGCGCTAAAGCTGTATCTTTCCCAACGTTGGTTGCTTTAATTTTCAAGAAACCATTTTTATTAATCGTTGAACCAATAACTGTATCGCCCACTGTTTTATCTACAGGAATACTTTCACCTGTTAACATAGCTTCATCAAGTGCTGATTGACCTTCCACAATTTCACCGTCAACAGGTACTTTCTCGCCCGGTTTAATGTAGACAATATCGCCTTTTAATACTTCTTCAATAGGAATAATTATCTCTTTGCCGTCACGGAAAACAGTAGCGTTTTTCGCTTGTAGCCCCATTAATTTCTTAATAGCTTCAGAGGAACGACCTTTTGCTTTGGCTTCAAATAGCTTACCTAAAATAATTAAGGTGATAAGAACCGCACTTGTTTCATAATATAACTCCACCATATGAGCATTTGATCCAATTGACTTGATACTTAAATACAAACTATAGAAATAAGCAGCGGATGTCCCTAATGCCACAAGTACATCCATGTTTGCACTCTTATTTCTTAATGACTTATAAGCGCCAACATAAAATTGTTTACCAACAATAAATTGAACGGGTGTTGCTAGAGCGAATTGAACCCACGGATTCATCAACATATCCGGTAACCAGATGAAGCTTGTAAATTCGAAGTGACTTACCATTGCCCATAATAAAGGGATAGACAAAATAAGCGAGAAAATAAATTTCCCTTGTTGTTTTTGAATTTCCCTTTGGCGATGGTCAATATGATCACCAGCTTTTTCTTGTTTTTCTTCAAGAGAGTAACCAAGTTTTTTTATCGCCTCTTGCATTTCGGAGATATTCACTTGTTCCGAGTTATATTCCACGTGAACTGATTCTAAAGCAAAGTTAACCGTTGCTAGTTCAACTCCGTCAAATTTGTTTAAGCGTTTTTCAACTTTATTTGCACAGGCTGCACAAGTCATCCCAGTGACATTAAAATCAACTTTTTCACTTACTACGTCATATCCTAACGCTTTTACTTTCTCCTTAAATTTCGAAGCATCAGTTTTTTCTGAATCGTAGACAATTTGTGTTTTTTCGAGTGCAAAGTTTACATTCGCCTCTTCAACACCTTCTATTTTGGACAAACCTCTTTCAATCCTATTTGCACAGGCAGAACATGTCATACCTGTTATTTGTAGAGTCGCTTTCTTTTGACTCATCATTTCTCACTCCTTACTTCACTGCAATTATAAATGCTTTGTTTTTAAAAGAAATCGTGCTGAACCCAGCACGATTTTTTATTGGCACTTTTTCTTGATGTAGATTACTCTACATCATAGCCTTGATCTTCAATTTCACCTTTAATTTCCTTTAAACTGATTACATTTGGATCTAATGATATATCTACTTTTGCTGTATCAAGATGTACTTTTACTAATTCAACTCCATTTAACTTACCTACATTTCCTTCAATTGAATTAACACAATGTCCGCAAGACATTCCTTGTACGTTTAAAGTTACTTGTTGCATAAATAATTCCTCCTAATGTGTTTTCATTTACTTTAAAAATTTACTATACCCTCGTAGGGTAAAATAAAACTTTTATTTATCTAACTAAAAATACTACAAAACTCTTTCACCTTGTTTGTACTCTTATCTATACTTCTACTGTACTAATAGCTACATGAAAAACTATTACTGTTCAAATAATTAAAGTGTTCTAAATCTGAGTTTCACTTTAAGTTTTTCTTATAATCATTTTTTTATCCATCTATATTGAAAACTTGGCATTCCAGCATAATTACTATCAGTTTTCATAACTCGGCTAATTCTTTTATCTCTCCTTCCAAATCTTCGTTGGAGTTTAAGTACTCCCTACAAACAATTTACCATACCCCCGTTAGGTATGTCAATAAGGAGATAAAAAGCCAGCATACATAGCTGACTATCACTCATTAGGACTTTGCAAATTGTTTGAAAACGTCCATTAATTCTTTAATCGCTTCTTCCCCTTCACCATTCTTAATCGCATCCGATACACAATGGCTAGTATGCTTTTCTAATAAATTCATGTTTACTTTCTTCAATGCTGCATTGATAGCAGATACTTGAATTAAGATATCTACGCAGTAACGATCGTTTTCAACCATATTTTGAATACCACGAACTTGTCCTTCAATTCGTTTAAGTCGATTTAAAATATCATCTTTTTCCTTTGTTGATCGATGTGTAATTTTTACTTCTTCTGACGGGTTTGACATATTGTCACCTTCTTTTCTTACAACGGTATATTAATAATGGATTTACTTGATTGTACCATAATTATTTTCTTGCCTCTCGGTTTAATATTCGTATCTGTATCGAGATAGCCTCGCTTCAAATAACAGCTTATTAAATTAAGGTTTTTTAGAAATACCTATACCCTAACACATATCTTCTTAAGTATAAAAAAAGCAAATCATCTAAATTAGATAATTTGCTTTAGTTAAAATTTAGTCATTAATCGTTTCAATGAAATCAGTTAGCCTCGTAAAATCTGTTAAATTTTCATTACAAACCGTGCTATCTACGCAAATATAGTTTCCTCTTTTTACATATGTGCCTACTGCTTTACCCTTTTTAGAGCTCATGAACATTCCAACTGATTGATGCTGGTTACAAATAGTACATATTCCCTTTTTACTAGATTGACTAAAGACTCCTCGGATACTTTTAATGTTGTTATCATTTCTATAAACAATATATTTACGGTTAGTTCCTGAATCGAACCAACTTAAATAAGAAACTTCAGTCCAATCTACATTTTTCAAATCTGGGACTTTCAATTTTTTATCCTTTGGGAAGAGCTTTTTCAGTTCCTTTTCAGTTAACTTTTCAAATGGAGTAACGTAACCTTTTATTTTTTCAATAAAATTTTCAAGCTGCTCCTTCGTTTGTATAGTTATGATTTGCTTCACAATGCTACTGCTATCTTCATCTAATCCAATGAGTTTCTCATTAATACTCTCCATTACTAGCGCCTGTACTGCCTGAAGGACATTCTTATCATTAGTGTTCGCATAAGCATTAGCTATTTTCTTAGCCTGCTTCTTGACGAACTGGTATTGTTCTACATTCATAAAGCGTTCCATTCGTATCACTTCCTTTTTATTCAACTTACTATATATATTTCAGGTTTACAATTGGGGATTATTTTTATAATTAAACTCTACATAAAAATAGCTGCTAGTTATCATAGCAGCTATTACGACTTATTTTGTATAGATGATTTTTTTTATAGTTTCCACAGATAAATTATATTCCTCAGCTAAGTTTGTTAAAGATGATCCACTTCGGAATGCATCTCGTATCTGTGCATTGCGTATAGATAGCCGTTTACGCTCACCAGAATGAACTCCCCATTTGACCCTGTTTTTTTCTGGCTTGGGGATATAGAGTAAATCTCCTTGTACATACTGCTGAAGTTCAGCTAACAGTTTTTGCGGAATAATATCTTGTGCATTTACATATCTCATTGGAACTCGCTCCTCCACTATCATAATTGAAGTTAAGGGCAAAGCATTTCAATGAATAATATGACATGCAACGGCGATGATACTTTAATCACCCCATGCAAAGAATCGCCAAATTATTATTAAAAGGCTTTGCATGAGTTCTTGTAGTAGCTGGTAAATACTTTTCATATCCCACCCTAATCACATCCTTTTATAAATTGGACGATACGATAAATCAATATCGATTCACACAATATTTTACACTGTTAAGGGATCGTTTTGCAATTTCTTGTTTGATATAACTATTTCCCGGGAAATAGTATGTGAAACTAAACGGCTTAATACATACTATTATATGATTTTAATTATGATGTGAACCTTATATTAAAATATTTTTCAACATCTCTTGATTTATAGATGTATGAAAACGAAAAAAGCACCTTCAGCTTAACTGAACTGACCCAAGAAAGTTAGACATATTTAGTTAAGCAGCTTCTAAGACCTGAGTTCGGTATTCCACCGGGCTTA